>NZ_WMBB01000029.1 GCF_009708175.1 Nocardia aurantiaca | reverse complement strand
CGACGCCGGCGCGTACCAGCCCGTAGGGGGTGGGCAGCCGGTCGAACAGCTCCACCTCGACATCGGCGCGGCGCAGCAGCTCCTCGGCGGCGTAGCAGGCGGCCGGGCCCGCGCCGACGATGGCCACACGCAACGTGCCCAGTTCCTTGGGCGCGCGTGTCGGCGCGACCAGCGGCTCGAAATTCGATTCCAGCGGATGCCGCTGGAAATAGGCGGCATTGATGTCGCGGAACCGAGCCAGCGAGGCGGTCAGATCGTCCTCGGAGAAGATCGCGTCGACCGGGCAGGCATCGACACACGCTCCGCAATCGATGCAGGTGTCCGGGTCGATGTAGAGCTGCTCGGTCGTGGCGAACTCGCGTTGCTCAGGCGTGGGACGAATGCAATCGACCGGACACTCGGGTACGCAGCTGGCGTCGTTGCAACAACGCTGCGTGATCACATAGGCCATATCTCGCAGATCCTCGAAACTGTCGCGTGGTGCTACTCCGCTCGGGTTCGAGCAGGGTCGGTAGAACACGTTCTAATATAGGCGGCATTCCATCGGGTGTCGGCACTGCGATGTGACGCCACCTTCAGTGTGCCTCGAGTGTGAGAACAGTCTCGCGTCGGCACCGGAGTGCACCGCTGTGAGACCGGTCTCGGGGGGCCACTCGAGGACACCTACCGTAATGCCTATGGTGCGGACTCTCATCCTGATGCGGCACGGCAAATCCGGACACCCCGACGGCGTGCCGGACCATGAGCGCCCCCTGGTCGCGCGCGGACGACGCGAGGCCGCCCTGGCGGGCGACTGGCTGCGGGCCACCCAGCCGGAAATCGACGCGGTGCTCTGTTCCACTTCGACCCGTACTCGGGAGACCTTGGCGGCCACCGGCATCACCGCGCCGGTGGCCTTCGAGCAGTCGATCTACGAGGCGTCCCCGCACACCCTCATCGAACTGGTGCAGCTCACCGACGCCGCCGTCGAGACCCTGCTGCTCATCGGCCACTCCCCCGGAATGCCCTGGACCGCATGGGAACTGGCGGCCAACCGCGATTCCGGTCCGGCCGTGGAGATGAGCGCGAAATTCCCCACCTCGGCGCTGGCCGTCCTCGAATTCGACCGGCCGTGGGCAGCTGCCGACCCGGGCACGGGTGACCTGGTGCGATTCCACGTGCCTCGGTAGGGCCGGGCTCAGCCTAGTAGCTTGCCCTTCCACACCACGACACCGGCGAAGATCAGCAGAAGCAGCAGCGCCGGCCAGAAGCCGACCAGCCACCACACCACGCCGAACACCGCCACCACCGGCAGCGCGGCGATGGCCGTGATCACCGGTTGTTCCTTGGCCGTCTCCAGGGCCGAACGCGCCCTGATCCGATCCACGTCTTTTCCAGCCATGTCCCCAGGGTAGGCGCGGCATCGGCCGATTCGGCCGCGCCTCGAAACTTCGCACCCCTCAGGCTTGCTTGGAGTGCACTCCAACCCACTACCGTCGTAGGTGGCTCGGACGAGGAGGGCGAACGATGAGCGCACCACCGGTACGGCAGCGCACAGCCACACCCCGAAACACCGTGGAGCACGAACGGCCCCGCTATTCGATCGGCGAGGTCTCCGACCGCTGCGGCCTGACCCGCGACACGCTGCGCTGGTACGAACGCATCGGCCTGATGGACTACGTCGGCCGCGACCACACGGGTCAGCGCCGCTTCAGTGACCGCGACCTGGAATGGCTGGCGTTCATCAGCAAACTGCGGCGCACCGGAATGTCGGTGGCCGACATGGTGAAGTACGCCGAGCTGGTGCGCGAGGGCGAGCGCACCTATCCGGAGCGACTCGAGATGTTCCGTCGCACTCGCGCCGAGGTGCTCACCCAGATCGAGGAACTCCAGTCCACCCTGGCGGTCCTGGACCGCAAGATCACCCTTTACGAGGGCGGTCCGGTCTGCGATCCGCCGGTCCGGTCGAACGGCGGTGCCCGCCAGGGCGACTGAGCGCCGGCTCGGTCCGGATCAGCCGATCTGGATGGAGCGCTTGGCCATTCCGTACCAGAAGCCGTCGATGGCGGCGTGCTGCGTGGACAGCTCGTCCGCGCCCGCGCCGAGGGTCACGAAGAGCGGGGCGAAGTGCTCGGTGCGCGGGTGCGCCCGGCGGGCATCCGGTGCGGCGTGCTCGAAGTCCAGCAGGGCGTCGATGTCACCGGCGGCCAGCGCCTCGTCACCCCAGTGGTCGAATTCGCGGGACCACTCGGGCGCGAAATCCGCCGGCCTGGAGAAGTTCGCCTCGCGCAGGTTGTGGGTGAAGAAGCCGCTGCCGAGGATGAGCACACCCTCGTCGCGCAGCGGGGCCAGACGGCGGCCCAGGTCGTAGAGGGCGACGGGGTCCAGCGTCGGCAGCGAGAGTTGCAGGACCGGGACGTCCGCCTCGGGGTACATCTCGACGAGGGGGACATACGCGCCGTGGTCCAGACCACGGGTCGGGGCATCGTGCACCGGCTGTCCCGGACGTCCCAGCAGCGCACGGACTTTCACGGCCAGCTCGGGTGCGCCGGGGGCGGTGTAGCGGACCCGGTAGTAGTGCTCGGGGAAGCCCCAGAAGTCGTAGAGCAGCGGCACCGTGGTGGTCGCGCCGACCGTGACGGGCGCGTCCTCCCAGTGCGCGGAGACCACGAGAATGGCCGTGGGCCTGGGCAATTCGGCCGACCAGGAGGCCAGCTGGCCGGGCCAGATCGGGTCGTCGGCGAGTGGCGGCGCGCCGTGGCTCAGGTAGAGCACCGGCATGCGGTCCGTCCGCTCGGGAGTCACGGCCTGGGACATGGGTTTTCCTTTCTGGTCAGCCGACGAGCCGGATGGTGTGGCCGGTGCGCTCGGCTTTGGCGCGCAGGTAGCGCAGGTTGTCGGGGGTGGCGTGGACGCGCGTGGGGACGGTGTCCCGCACCGTCACACCGAGGGCGGTCAGCTGGCGCACCTTGTCGGGATTGTTGGTGAGCAGGTCGAGTTCGCCCACGCCGAGGGCGGCCAGCATCTGGGCGGCCACGGTGTAGTCGCGGGCGTCCTCGTCGAAGCCGAGTTCGGTATTGGCCTGGTAGGTGTCCAGGCCCGAATCCTGCAGTGCGTAGGCGTCGAGCTTGTTGTAGAGCCCGATGCCGCGGCCCTCCTGGCGCAGGTAGAGCAGGATGCCGCCGGTGGCGGTGATGCGTTCGACGGCCTCGCGCAACTGTGGTCCGCAATCGCAGCGTGCGGAGCCGAAGACGTCACCGGTGAGGCATTCCGAGTGCAGCCGCACCAGCGGCGTGCCCAGCGCGTCCGGACCGAGGCCGGGTTCACCGAGGACGAGGGCGACGTGCTCGCGGCCATCGGCCAGGCCGTCGAAGGTGACCGCTTGCGCGGTGGTCGAGTACCCGTCGGCGAAGGTCAGCGGAATCCGCACGCGGGTGCGGACGCTCGTGCCGACGAAGGCGCTGCTCATGATCGCTCCTGAGGCCAGGGACCGTTTCTTTGACTGAAGCCTCTTTGACTGAAGCACAGTGTTCAAATTTGAACGACAGCGATCGCCAGGTTATTCCAACTCGAACAACCAGCGGTAACCTGGGCTGATGACTCCACGCTGGCTGACCGAGGCAGAACAGGACGCCTGGCTGGCCTTCCTGACCGCCGCCAGCCTTCTGGAACGGCGGGTCGGCAGGCAGCTCGAGCGGGACTCCGGCCTCTCGCATCTGCAGTACGAGATCCTGGTCCGCCTCGCGGACGCCTCCGACGGCGAACTGCGCATGACCGAGCTGGCCGCCACCCTGCTCAACTCCAAGAGCAAGCTCACCTATCAGGTCGATCAGCTGGAGAAGGCCGGTCTGGTGACCCGCCGCACCTGCCGCCAGGACTTGCGCGCGGTCTACGCCCGTCTCACCGACGCCGGGCGAGAACGCCTCGAACAGGCCGCACCGGGGCACGTCGACACCGTGCGTGAGTTCTTCATCGATGCCTTCACCCCGGACCAGCTTGCCGCGGTGGCCGCGGGATTCGGTGAGGTCAACCGCCGATTGCGGGAATCACCGGAGTAGCCGCAGGCGCTTCGGGCAGAGCGGGATTCGGGTCGAAGGGCGCGGCGAGCACGGCGTCGCGCTGGCGGGCCAGCAGCATGCGGCGGCGGGTGAGTTCGGCGATCTGGCCGTCGAGGCGATCGAGACCGTCGCTCACCACCTTCCGGGAGTGATCGCAGTGTTGAAACCCGGATCCGGTTGCGCAGGGCAGCAGTTCGCGGATATCGCGAGTGGGCAGGCCCGCCGCCAGGAGTTCGCGAATCCGCGCGACCTGGTCGGGGGCGGTATCCGGGTAGGTGCGGTAGCCGTTCGAATCGCGGTGCGGCACAAGCAGTCCCTGCTCCTCGTAGTAGCGCAGCAGCCGGGCCGGCACACCGGTGGCCCGGGACAGTTCGCCGATCAGCACTGTGACCTCCCGCACATCGCGTTGACCTTCACATCCATGTGAATCCCTAACGTCGCCGCCATGACGAAGATTTCCCCCGAAAGCCCAGTGCTGACGACCCAGGTCTCCGGTTCCGGCCCCGCCATCGTGCTGGCCCACGGCGGTGGTGGCGGCATCGATGCCAACTTCGGCGGCCTGATTCCGTTGCTGGCCGCCGACCATCTGGTCATCGGCTCCGATTTTCCCGCCGACGACACCCCGCTGACGCTGGACTCGCTGGCCGACGCCCTGGTCGTCGAAGCGATCGCCCATGGGGCCGAGACCTTTTCGATCGTGGCGTTCTCCCTCGGCACCGCGGTGGCCATCCGCGCGGCCGTGCGGCATCCGGAGCGGGTGCGCGGGCTCGTGCTCACCGGCGGCTTCGCCAGGCCCGACAATCGGGCGCGGCTGAATATCGAACTCTGGCAGCGTGCTCTGGCGGCCGGCGACCGCGAATCCTTCGCGCGGTACGTCCTGTTGGCCGGTTTCAGCGCGGACTTCGTGAATGCCATTCCGGAAGAGGAGCTTTCGGACGTGCTGGCACGGACCGCCGCGAACATCCCGGGCGGCACCGCGGCCCAGGCGGCGCTGATCGAGACCGCTGATGTGCGGGCGGATCTACCGCGGGTCGCGGTGCCCACACTGGTCATCGGTCTCGCCGGCGACCTGCTCTGCGATCCCGCGAACGCGCGTGAGCAGGCCGCCGGAATTCCGGGCGCCGAATACCTCGAACTGCCGGGTGGCCATGTCGTCATGGTCGAACGGCCCGAGGCCTGGCACGCCGCTGTGCTCGACTTCTTCACCGGACAGCAGGCGTCCTCCGCTGCGCCGAGTGCCGCCGCCACGCGCTGAATTCACCTGGATGTCCTCGGGCCGCAACGCCAATATTCATACCGGAGGGCACGGTTCACATTCTCGGCTTACGATGCAGCCACTATGCAGTCGCCTGTAACTCACGACCGGGTGTGGATCGACAAGCAGTCGCCCGAGGTCTTCCACGCGCTCAACAGCGTCGCCTCCGCGGTGCGGACCGCCGCGGCGGCTGCCGATCTGGACCGTGCCGTCATGGAATTGGTGAATGTGCGGGTCTCGCAGCTGACCGGTTGCCCGTTCTGCCTGGACCTGCATTCCCGGGCCGCCCGCGACGCCGGTGTCACCCAGCAGCAATTGGATGTGCTGACCGCCTGGCGGCGCAGTCCGTACCTGTTCACGGAACTGCAGCAGGCCGCGCTCTCGGTGGCCGAGACGGTCACTTCATTGCCGGATGAGGAGAGCATGCGGCGTGAGTATGCTGCTGCGCGGCAACATTTGTCGGATGACCAGATGTCCGTTCTCATCTGGGCTGCGACCACTATCGGCGCGTTCAATCGTGTGTCGATTATGAGCAGACATCCGGTGCGGGTGCGGAAGGAGAACTGAACAATGAGCGAACAGGCCGTGGCGGCCGCCGTCGTTCGCAACGACGCGCAACACCGGTACGAGGTGTGGTACGGGAATTCGCTCGCCGGGTTCAGCGAGTACCGCGAGCGCGACGACAACGACACCACCTTCATTCATACCGAGGTGGATCAGGAATTCAGTGGAAAGGGCCTGGCGAATCTGCTCGCGCAGGAGGCGGTCAAGGATGTGATCGCCCGCGGCCGCACGATCGTGGCACGCTGCCCGTTCATCAAGAGCTGGTTGGACAAGCACCCGGAATACGACGAGCACGTCGTCGGCAAGGGCATCAAGAGGTGATCAGGGAGGAGCGGAATGAGTGATCTGGAACCGCGGCCGGAGGAATCGTTGTGCGAATCCTCGGGACGGCCCGGACCGCGCGCGGAATTCTTCCCGGCGCGGGAGGTGCCGCTCGGTGGCGTGCGCGGCGTGACGGTCTTCCGGACGCTGCCGCAACGCGATCTGCCGACCGTCGGCGCGTGGTGCTTCCTGGATCATTTCGGCTCCGGTTCGGCGGCCAATCCCGAAGGGCACGACATCGACCCGCATCCGCACATCGGATTGCAAACGGTCACCTGGCCTTTGGACGGGCGCATCCGGCACCGCGACAGCGCCGGCTCGGATGTGGAGATCGAGCCCGGGCAGCTGAACATCATGACCTCGGGGCACGGCATCGCGCATTCGGAATACCGGGTGCCGGGCCATGTCTCAGGGCACGGGTTGCAGTTGTGGGTCGCTTTGCCGGACGAATCCCGGAATATCGCACCGCATTTCGAGCAGCATCGCGAACTGCCGGAATTCAGGATGCCGTCCGTCGATGGCATCGTGCTGATCGGATCGCTGGGCGGTGTCACCTCACCGGCCACCGCGTACACGCCTATCGTCGGCGCGGACCTGCGCGTCCGGGCCGAGGCGGATACCGAACTCCCGTTGAATCGGGAATTCGAGCACGCGGTCCTGGTGATCGAGGGCGCACTCCGCATCGACGACACCCCGGTCGAACCGGGGAGCCTGTTCTATCTGGGCAGCGACCGGGACAGTATCCGGCTCCACGACACCGCGGGAGCGCACCTGCTGCTACTCGGTGGCGAGCCGTTCGGCGAAGACCTGGTGATGTGGTGGAACTTCGTGGCGCGCAGTCATGAGGAGATCGAGCAGGCCCGCAATGATTGGGAGAAGCACGATGTCGAGCGTTTCGCCGATATCGCCGGGCACACACCGGAACAGCGGATTCCCGCGCCGCCCCTGCCGGGCTTGCATCTGAAGCCGCGCAAGCGCCGGTGCGGAGTTCCGCACGACTGAATCATCCGGTCCGACAAGGTGTTCGACCCCGAAGCCGCAAAGGCTCGGGGCCGAACACGTTCCTGAACGATATTCAGTGGCTGGTCATCGACTGAGTTCCGATGACGCGCAACAGATCCAGCTTCTCCTGCGTATCGGTGTTCGGCGCGGGATAGTAGATCAGCACGTGCCGGGTGGCGCTGGGCGTGAGCAGCGGTTCGCAGATCAGGTCCAGCACACCGACTTCCGGATGGATCATGCGTTTGGTGTGCCCGCGGCCGGTGCCCACCTCGTGCTCGGTCCACAATCGTTCGAACTCCGGGCTGCGGGCCCGCAGTCGGGCAACCAGCTCGGTCACGTCGGCGTCCCCGGCCCGGCGTGCGGCGGTGGCTCGCAGATCGGCGACGTGCTTGTGGCTCATGGCGTCCCAGTCCGCCTCGGGGAAGACGGCGCGCGAGTCCGGTTCGGTGAACCAACGCCACGGAACGCAACGATCCAGACCCCGGCGCCGCGAGTAATCCCCGGTCAGCAGGGTGTGCATGCGGTTCTGCACCAGCACCTCGCCCAGGTCCGAGATGACCACGGCCGGAGTGTCGTCCAGTTTCGACAGCACGTGCAGGATGCCGGGCCCCACATGGCTGTCGCCGCCGCGCGCCGGGGCCTGATGCCCGGACAGGTGGTAGAGATGATCTCGCTCGGTGTCGGTCAAGCGCAGTGCCCGCGCCAGCGACGCCAGCACCTGCGCCGACGGCCGCGGTCCGCGGGCCTGTTCCAGCCGGGTGTAGTAGTCGGTCGACATGCCCGCGAGCATCGCGACCTCGTCACGGCGCAGGCCCGGGGTGCGTCGGCGCGCGCCCGGCGACAACCCGACGGTGCCGGGTTGCAGCTGCTCACGGCGGCGGCGCAGGAAGTCTGCCAGCTCGGTTCGATCCACTCCACCACTGTCCCCCGTTCCCGGTCCGGTAGCCAGGTATCGGAAGTCCGAGCCTCGGGCGAATCCATGCCCGGCCGTTCACAACCGGTAATCAGGGACCGGCGATCCCTGGATGAACAGTCCTCTCCCGGCCCCCGCCGCAGGGGCGCACTGTTGTCGACATGACCACGAACCTCAGCACCGTCCGACTCGGCACGACCGGGCCCGCCGTCTCCCGCCTCGCCCTCGGGGCCATGGGAATGTCCGGCATGTACGGCACGGCCGACGACGCCGTCTCCATCGCCACCGTGCACGCCGCCCTCGACTCCGGCGCGAACCTCATCGACACCGGCGACTTCTACGGCATGGGCCACAACGAACTGCTCATCCGGCAGGCGCTGGCCGGCCGCAGGCGCGAGGACATCCTGCTCAGCGTGAAGTACGGCGCGCTGCGCGGACCCGACAACAGCTTCGGCGGCGTCGACACGCGACCGGCCGCCACCAAGAACTTCCTCGCCTATTCGCTGCAGCGACTGGGCACCGACTACATCGACATCTACCGGCCCGCCCGGCTGGATCCGGCCATTCCGATCGAGGAGACCATCGGCGGCCTCGCGGACCTGGTGCAGGCCGGCTACATCCGCCACATCGGCCTGTCCGAGGTGGGCGCCCAGACGCTGCGCCGCGCCGCGGCGGTGCACCCGATCGTGGATCTGCAGATCGAGTATTCGCTGGTCTCGCGCGGCATCGAAGCCGAAATCCTGCCCGTGGCAAGGGAACTCGGCATCGGCGTCACCGCCTACGGAGTGCTCTCCCGCGGCCTGCTGAGCGATTCGGTGCGGCCCGGACAGCAGTTCGCGCCGAGCGACTTCCGCGCCCACAGCCCGCGCTTCCAGGGCGAGAACCTCGACGCGAACCTGTGCCTGGTCGACGCGCTCGCGAAGATCGCGGCCGAGCACCAGGTGAGCGTGGCCCAGCTGGCGATCGCCTGGGTGCTGTCCCGGGGCACGGACATCGTGCCGCTGGTCGGCGCGCGGAAGCCGGAGCGCTGGGCGGAAGCCGTTGCGGCGGCGGACATTCAGCTCTCCGAGGCCGAGCTGGCCATCATCGAGGCGGCCGTGCCCGCCGATCAGGTGGCGGGCGGCCGCTACGCTCCGGCGCAGATGGCCATGCTCGACAGTGAGCGCTGACCCGCGCTACTTCCGGCGCGGCCGGATCACCGCGGTGAAGGCGGCACGGGCCACGGGCTTGCCGGTGACGTCGGCGATCGTCACCGGCACCTCGAGCTCGATCTCGGTGCGGGACTCGATATTCGCGCGGGTCTGCGTGATGGTCTCCGGCGAGAGCTCGGCGGTGGCGCTGAACGGACCCGCCTCGCCCTTGGCGCGGGCCAGATATTCGATGCGGCCGTCGCGGGCGACGATGAAGGTGTCGCCGAGCAGGTCCACGATGCCGGAGATGGACGCGCCCATGGCGGCCGTCTCGGCCAGGCCGAACAGCAGGGCGGCGTGGATGTCGCCATTGTGGTTGAAGTGCTCGGGGCGCGCGGCCATGCGGACCACATTGCGGCCCGGGGCGTAATCGACGCCCTCGATACCGGTGAACTGGATGAAGCCGAGCTTCTGGAAGCCCGCCATCACCATGTCGCCCATGGTGGCGCTGTCCATCGCATCTCCTGCCGACTCAGAAATTGAAACCTGTTCCAATTTCATACCGGGCCGGACGTGCCTTGTCCACGGCCGCTTCCAGCCGGATCACCCCACCACCCGGCCGGCCAGTCCCAGCGCCTCCGCGGTCCGGGCCTGGGTCTGCCGCGCCAGCCGCGGATCCTTGGCCAGACTCTGCCCCAGGCTCGGCATGAGCTCACGCAGGCGCGGCTCCCACAGCCGGGTATAGCGCGGGAAGCAGCGCTCCAGCACCTCGAGCAGGATCACCGGCGCTGTCGACGCGCCCGGAGTGGCGCCCAGCACCGCGGCAATCGAACCGTCCTGCGCGGCGACGACTTCCGTGCCGAACTCCAGCACGCCGCCACGCTCGGCATCCGGCTTCACGATCTGGGCGCGCTGACCCGCGGTGATCAGGGTCCAGTCCTCGGCGCGCGCCTCGGGGACGAAATCCCGCAGGGCGGCGAGCTGCTTCTTGCGGGTCGAGGCGACCTGCGTGACCAGCAGCCGCATCAGATCCGAATTCGACTTCAGCATCCCGGCGATCGCACCGGCATTCCCCGGCCGCAGTGACGCCGGGGCGTCGAAGAGCGAACCGCGTTTCAGCAAACGGGGATTCGCGCCCGCATACGGGCCGAACAGCAGCGCGCGATCGCCGTTCACGATGCGAGTGTCCAAGTGCGGCATGGAAATCGACGGCGCACCCGCGGGGGCCCGGCCGTAGACCTTGGCCTCGTGCCGGGCCACCACCTCGGGATTGTCGCAGCGCAGGAATCGTCCGCTGACCGGCAGCAAACCGTAGCCCTGCGCTTCCGGAATCCCGGCCTTCTGCAGGATTTTCAGCGCCCAGCCACCGGCGCCCGCGAAAACGAAGCGGGCGTCCACCTTTCGGGTGAGCCGGTCGTTATCGGTGCGCCAGTCCACCCGCAACTGCCAGGTGCCGTCATTGTTGCGGCGCAGACCGCGCACCTCGCAACTGCGGTGAATCTCGACATCCTGCCAGCGCAGCCAATGGAACAGCTGGCCGGTGAGCTCACCGAAATCCACATCGCTGCCCGTGATATCGCGGGTGGCGGCGATCGGCTCGGAGTCGCCGCGGCCGGTAGTGAGCAGCGGCGCCCATTCGGCGATCACCTCGGGATCGTCACTGAAACGCATATTCGCGAAAAGATGGTGCGCGGACATGGTTTCGTGGCGGCGGCGCAGGAAATCCACCTCCTGCCGCCCGCGCGCCAGCGTCATGTGCGGGACCGGATTGATGAAGGTCTCCGGCTTGCGCAGTACCCCGGACTGCACCAGTGACGCCCACAGCTGCCGCGTGAGCTGAAATTGCTCATTGAGCTCGAGAGCGGGCTCGATATCGATCGAGCCGTCGGGATTCTCGGTGGTGTAATCGAGTTCGCACAGTCCCGCGTGGCCGGTGCCCGAATTGTTCCAGGCCGCCGATGCCTCGGCCCCCACCTCGGGCAATCGCTCGTACACCGCGATGCTCCAGCTGGGTTCCAGATGCTTGATCAGCATCGCGAGCGTCGCGCTCATAATTCCGCCGCCGATCAGCACGACATCGTAGGGCCGCAGGGGCAGCTGTGTTCTCATCGTCATTTACCTGGAAAACCCCGATTGACTCGTACCGCGTACGGGCACGCTAGCACCATCCACCGGCCCGCCCGGGTGGCGCGGCCACCCTAACGCCAAACCCGTCCCGGCGCACCCGGAGCTATCGGCCCGGTTGCGATATCGCGTGAAATCGTCGTATCTTGGCCACAATCCAAGAGATGCCCTCCAGACGTTGTGCCGCAGAATGAGAGCATCCGCCTCCGAAAGAGGTGCGGAGTGGGCGGCAAAGCAGTTGTGCCCACTCATCTCCATGGAGGTCATCCCATGCACATCGGTCTCGGGCTCCCCATTTCCGATCCACTCGCCTTGCTCGACTGGGCGCGCCGCGCCGACGCCGGCCCCTTCTCCACCCTCGGCCTGCTCGATCGGCTGGTCTACGACAATCCCGAACCGCTGGTCACCCTCGGCGTGCTCGCCGGTGCGACCAGCCGGGTGAAGCTGCAGACCGAGGTGCTCATCGCACCCCTGCGCGATCCGGCACTGCTCGCCAAACAGGCAGCCACCCTGGACGTGCTCTCCGGCGGCCGTTTCGTGCTCGGCCTCGGCGTCGGCGGGCGCGCCGATGACCATGAGGCCTCCGGCACCGAGCTGCGCACCCGCGGCCGCCGCATCGATCAGCAGATCGGCCTCATGCGCGGACTCTGGTCGGGCAAACCGTTCAGCCCGAGCTGCGGGCCCATCGGCCCCGCGCCGCGCTCGTTCCTCGGACCGGAACTGCTCTTCGGAGGCTTCCACCCGGCCGCGCTGGAGCGGGTCGGCCGCTGGGGCGGCGGTTTCCTCTCGGCTGCCGCGCCCTCCTGGGCGAGTGCGCAGTTCGACACGGTTCGCCGTTCCTGGCGCGACCACGGCCGCGCGGGCGCGCCCCGGATCGTGGCCCAGGTGAATGTCGCACTCGGCTCGGACGTTGTGCTCGACGACGCCCGCACGTCCATGGGGGCGTACTACGAATTCTCCGGCCGCGCCGACTTCATGCTGGCCGGCATGCTCACCACGCCCGGCGAAATCCGTGACGCCATCCGGCAATTCGGCGATCTCGGCGCCGACGAGGTGATGCTGTACTGCTACGGTCGCGACGCCGATCAGGTGGACCGGCTCGCCGACGTGGTCAGCTGATCATTCTGCGGGCGCGGTAGGCCGCGACCGCGTTGCGGTTGGTGCACGCGGTCGAGCAGTAGCGGCGAGAGCGGTTGCGGGACAGGTCCAGGACTATACCCGCGCAGCTCTCGTCGGCGCAGATGGCCAGCCGCGACAGCTCGTCGGCGCGGATCAGATCGATCATGGCCATGGCGGTCTCGACGGCCATGCGGACGTCCAGCGGCGCTTCGGGCGGCACGGCGTGGATGTGGTAGTCGAGGTCGTCGTGGCGGACCAGCCGCGGGGCCGCGCGATGCTCGGCCAGGATAGCGTTCACCAGGCCGACCGCGTCATCGCGGTCGGCGGTGAGCAGGCGGCGCAGAGGGGCGCGCTGGGCGCGGACGGCCGCCAGCTCGGCGCGGGTGCGGGCGTGGACGCCCGTGTAGCCGTGCTTGACGAAAAACTCGTCCAGCTGGGCGATCTCGGTCAGGGTGTCCGGGGGTTCGGCCGAGTTCACCAGCTCCACCGCCGCCGCCATAGCCGCTACCGTGTCATCAGCGAAAATCACTTTGACAGATTACACCGAGCGACATAGCGTCATTTGTCATGGCGACTTTGACTCATGCCAGGGCGCTGGTGTCGAGCCGGCTGCGTTCCGGGCTGCTCTGCGCCGCGCTGTCGGCGGCGGCGTTCGGGCTCTCCGGGCCGCTGGCCCGCGGGCTCATCGACGCGGGCTGGAGTCCGGCCGCCGTGGTCATCGTGCGCGTACTGCTCGGCGCGCTCGTGCTGCTGCCCGTGGCCGTGACGCGGCTGCGCGGCGACTGGGAACCGCTGCGCCGCAACGCCGGTCTGCTCGGGGGATACGGACTGCTCGCGGTAGCGACCGCGCAACTGGCCTACTTCAATGCCGTCGCGCACATGGACGTCGCGGTCGCCCTGCTCATCGAATACACCGCGCCCATCGCGGTGGTGGTATGGCTGTGGCTGCGACACAGCCAGAAGCCCGGACGTGCAACAGTTCTCGGCGCAGTCATCGGTGTGACCGGACTGGCGCTGGTGCTGAACCTGCGCCCGGGCACCGCCACCAGCTGGGTCGGCACCACCTGGGCTCTGGGCGCGATGATCGGCGCGGCAGCGTATTTCATCCTGTCCGCGCGCGCCGGGGACGAGGTACCGGGCACCGTACTGGCCACCAGCGGGCTGCTGGTCGGCGGGCTCGGCATTCTGGCGGCGGGGCTGATCGGCATCGTGCCGCTGCACGCCACCACGGCGGCGGTCGCGTTCGGGGGCTTCACCGTGAACTGGTGGGTGCCGCTGCTCGCGCTCGGCGTGATCACGGCCGCCATCTCCTACGTAACCGGCATCGCCGCCACCCGGCTGCTCGGTTCCCGGCTGGCCTCCTTCGCCGCGCTCGGCGAGGTGCTTGCCGCCGTCGTCTTCTCGTGGGCACTGCTGAGACAGACGCCCGCACCGATCCAATTGCTCGGCGGCGCATTGGTTCTCATCGGCGTGGTGGTCGTCCGTCTCGGCGAGCCCGCCGACGACCCTCTCGCGAGCGACACCCCGCACCCTTGACACCGAGGCTGACCAGCCGCTTCGCATCTATCGATTGCGCTTGTGCGCCATAACCCTTCACATCTCGAGTTGATAACGGTAGTTTGGCGCAAATATCGGGGGAACCAGTCCGCAACTCGAGGAAAACCACGATGGGTATAACCAAATACATTGCGCCCGCGCTGCTTTGCCTGACCGCGACCACCGTCGCGGGCACCGCAACCGCCGAACCGGCGCAGGCCCCCGCACAGCCCGCCCTGCAGATCAAGGGCACCGATCACAACATCGGCTATGACGTGGCCCTCACCGCCGACCACCGCGCCGCCGTCAGCACCCTGCAGGCCGGCCGCTTCCTCGCCACCTGGGACGGCGACTCCGTCATCGTCACCGACGACAGCGGCGTCCTGGTCTCCACCATCCCGCTGAAGTACGACATCGACGGCAAGACAGCCGAATTCACCCCGACCATCGACCAGGACAACCGCCGCCTCACCCTCACGCCCATCGGTGAATCCGACGCGCCGCTGCGCCAGGTCGACGCTCAGCAGCAATTCTTCGACGTGGTCCAGGCCAACCTCCCCGCCGTCGCCACCGGTGCGGCCATCGGCGCCACCATCGGCTTCATCGCCGGCTTCCCCGCGGGCCTTTTCATCCTCGACTTCATCACCGCACCCCTGCTCGCCGTCGTGGGCGGCGTGGTCGGCGGCGCCATCGGACTCCAGATGTCGGGCGGCCAACAGGCATCCGACACCGCCCTCGCCTACGTGGATAGCCTCGTCCCCGGCACCTCCAATATCGTCCGCCCCATCTTCGCCGCCCTCCCCACCCCCCAACCGGCGAACTGACCCCACCCGCAACGCAATTCGGCCCGCGCTCCTCGTCAGGGCACGGGCCGAGTCGTCGATTGACGAACTACCAAGTCACCTCGGTCAATTCGATGTCGATCGGGAAGGGGCGATCGACCTCGAGACGGCCTCGGTGGACGCCGGTAGGCGCATAGCCATCTTCTGGCAGCAGTTCAAAGGTGTAGACAACGATGGCGTCGTCCTCGTTCTCTACCCGCCAGAAGCACCTGATCCCGGCCTCGGCATACTGCGCGGGGCGGAACTCCCGGCCCTTCGTTTTCGTGCCTGGGGACATAACCTCTACTGCGAGGAACACATCCTTCGGATCGAAGACGAAACTGCTGGAGCGAACGGCTTCACGTGACACCGCAAGCACATCCGGCACAGGCACGCTGCCACCGAGATCAACCCCTTGCTCAGCGCCAGCGAAACGGCCCCCGCTCCGTCAGGGAGCGGGGGCCGAATTCTATTGGCTACCTACGAGGGTCAGCGGTAGTCGCTGAAGCCGTAGTCGTCCAGCGGAACCGCGGCACCGGTGGAGGTGCCGAAGCCCTCCGGGCTGTAGTAGCTCTCGTCATAGGACGGCACTGCGTACGCGGCCTGACGGGCCTCTTCGGTGGGCTGAACCTGGATGTTGCGGTAGCGGTTGATACCGGTACCGGCCGGGATCAGCTTACCGATGATCACGTTCTCCTTCAGGCCGATCAGCTTGTCGGAGCGGCAGTTGATCGCGGCGTCCGTGAGCACGCGGGTGGTCTCCTGGAAGGAGGCCGCCGACAGCCACGAATCGGTCGCGAGCGACGCCTTGGTGATACCCATCAGCACCGGACGACCCGAGGCGGGCTCGCCGCCCTCCGCGACCACGCGGCGGTTGGCGGACTCGAACTCGGCGCGCTCCACCAGCGAACCCGGGAGGAACTCGGTCGCACCCGAATCGATGATGGTGACGCGGCGCAGCATCTGGCGGACGATCACCTCGATGTGCTTGTCGTGGATGGACACACCCTGCGAGCGGTACACCTCCTGGACCTCATGGACCAGGTGGACCTGCACCTGACGCGGGCCCATCACGCGCAGCACCTCATGCGGATCGGCCGAGCCCTCGAGCAGCTGCTGACCGACCTCCACGTGGTCACCGTCGGCGAGCAGACGCTCGGAGCCGTCCTCGTGCTTGAACACCCGCAGACGCTGACGCTTCGACAGCTTGTCGTAGAGCACCTCGTCCGAACCGTCGTCCGGAATGATGGTGATCTTGTAGAAGCGGTCGTCGTCCTCGAGCCGCACGCGACCCGACACCTCGGCGATGGGTGCCTTGCCCTTGGGCACACGAGCCTCGAAAAGCTCCTGCACGCGGGGCAGACCACCGGTGATGTCGTCACCGGCGACACCACCCTGGTGGAAGGTGCGCATGGTCAGCTGGGTACCCGGCTCACCGATCGACTGCGCGGCGACGATACCCACGGCCTCGCCGATGTCCACCAGCTTGCCGGTCGCCATGGAGCGGCCGTAGCAGGTGGCGCACACGCCGGTGCCGGTGGTGCAGGTCAGCACGGAGCGGACCTTCACCTCGGTGATGCCCGCGTCGAGCAGCGCCTCCAGGGCCGGATCGCCCAGGTCGTGGCCCTTCTCGACGACGACGTTGCCATCGGCGTCGATCGCGTCGGTGGCCAGCGTACGAGCGTAGGTGCTGGTCTCGACGTGGGCGTCACGGATGAGCGAGCCGTCGGCCTGCTTCTCCGCGATCGGCACGACGATGCCACGCTCGGTGCCACAGTCGGTCTCGCGCACGATGACGTCTTGCGACACGTCCACCAGACGACGGGTCAGGTAACCCGAGTCGGCGGTACGAAGCGCGGTGTCGGCCAGACCCTTTCGCGCACCGTGGGTGTTGATGAAGTACTCCAGAACCGTCAGGCCCTCACGGAAGGAGGACTTGATCGGCCGCGGGATGAACTCACCCTTCGGGTTGGTGACCAGACCCTTCATACCGGCGAGGGTACGAGTCTGGGTGAAGTTACCGGTCGCGCCCGAGTCGACGATCGTGATGATCGGGTTGTCGGCCGGGTAGTGCGCGCGCAGCGCCTTACCGACCTCTTCGGTCGCTTCCTGCCAGATCTTGACCAGGGCGTTGTTGCGTTCCTGGTGATCGAGCGCACCACGCTGGTACTTCTTCTCGATCTGATCCGACTGCGCCTCGTAGCGCTCCATGATCTCCGCCTTCTCCGGCGGAACGAGCACGTCCGACATGGAGACGGTGACACCGGAGCGGGTGGCCCAATAGAAGCCGGCGTCCTTCAGCTTGTCGACGGTCTGCGCCACGACGATCATCGGGTAGCGCTCGGCGAGATCGTTGATGATCGCCGCCTGACGCTTCTTCGGCATCGGCTCGTCGATGAACGCGTAGTCCGCCGGGAGCAGATCGTTGAAGAGCACGCGGCCCAGCGTGGTCTTGGTGATCCACGCGTCGCCACGCTGCCAGCCGTTCGGGAACAGCTCGGCCTCGACGTCCTTCGGCGGGCGCTGATCGGTCAGGCGGACCTTGATCAGCGAACGCACGGTCAGCTCGCCGCGGTCGACGGCCATCTGCGCCTCGGCGGGCGAGGAGTAGACGCCGAATTCCGGCTCGTCCTTGGTGGCCTCGCGGTACTCGCCCTTCGCGCCCTCTTCCAGGCGGGTCAGGTAATACAGACCGGTCACCATGTCCAGACGCGGCATGGCGAGCGGACGACCCGACGCCGGCGACAGGATGTTGTTCGAGGACAGCATCAGGATGCGGGCCTCGGCCTGCGCCTCCGCCGACAGCGGCAGGTGCACGGCCATCTGGTCACCGTCGAAGTCGGCGTTGAACGCCTCACACACGAGCGGGTGCAGCTGGATGGCCTTGCCTTCGACCAGCAGCGGCTCGAAGGCCTGGATACCCAGGCGGTGCAGGGTGGGCGCACGGTTCAGCAGCACCGGGTGCTCGGCGATGACCTCTTCGAGGACATCCCACACCTGGGGACGCTGACGCTCGACCATCCGCTTGGCGGACTTGATGTTCTGCGCGTGGTTCAGATCGACCAGACGCTTCATGACGAACGGCTTGAACAGCTCGAGCGCCATCAGCTTGGGCAGACCACACTGGTGCAGCTTCAGCTGCGGACCGACCACGATGACCGAACGGCCGGAGTAGTCGACACGCTTACCGAGCAGGTTCTGACGGAAACGACCCTGCTTGCCCTTGAGCAGATCGCTCAGCGACTTCAGCGGACGGTTACCCGGACCGGTGACCGGACGACCGCGACGGCCGTTGTCGAACAGCGCGTCCACCGACTCCTGAAGCATGCGCTTCTCGTTGTTGACGATGATCTCGGGCGCGCCCAGATCGATCAGTCGCTTCAGTCGGTTGTTGCGGTTGATGACACGGCGGTACAGGTCGTTCAGGTCGGAGGTCGCGAAACGGCCACCGTCGAGCTGCACCATCGGGCGCAGCTCCGGCGGGATCACCGGAACGGCGTCGAGGACCATGCCCATCGGCGAGTTGCCGTTGGACTGGAACGCGGCCACGACCTTCAGGCGCTTCAGCGCGCGAAGCTTCTTCTGGCCCTTGCCGGTTCGGATGACCTCACGCAGGTTCTCCGCCTCGGCATCGATGTCGAAGGTCTCCATCAGCTTCTGGATCGCCTCGGCACCCATGGCACCGGTGAAGTACTCGCCGTAGCGGTCCTGCAGCTCGCGGTAGAGGACCTCGTCCACGATCAACTGCTTGGGGGCCAGTTTGGTGAAGGTGGTCCAGATCTCGTCGAGCCGGTCCAGCTCACGCTGAGCGCGGTCGCGCAGCTGACGCATCTCGCGCTCGCCGCCGTCCTTGACCTTGCGGCGGACATCGGACTTGGCGCCCTCGGCCTCCAGCTCGGCCAGATCGGCCTCGAGCTTCTGGGCGCGGGCCTCGAGGTCGGCGTCGCGCTGGTCGGCGACCGACTTCTTCTCGACCTCCATCTCCGCCTCGAGCGTGGACAGCTCGTTGTGACGGAGCTCGTCGTCGACGGCGGTGATGACGTACGCGGCGAAGTAGATGATCTTCTCGAGATCCTTCGGCGCGAGGTCGAGCAGGTAGCCCAAACGCGACGGGACACCCTTGAAGTACCAGATGTGGGTGACCGGGGCGGCCAGCTCGATGTGGCCCATGCGCTCACGACGCACCTTGGCGCGAGTCACCTCGACACCGCAGCGCTCACAGATGATGCCCTTGAAGCGGACGCGCTTGTACTTACCGCAGTAGCACTCCCAGTCCCGGGTGGGACCGAAGATCTTCTCGCAGAAGAGGCCGTCCTTCTCCGGCTTCAGCGTGCGGTAGTTGATGGTCTCCGGCTTCTTGACCTCGCCGAACGACCAGTTGCGAATGTCTTCGGCGGTCGCCAGGCCGATCCGGAGTTCATCGAAGAAGTTGACGTCTAGCACGTAACTTCCTTTCCCCTGTTCGGGTTGAGAATGAGCAAAAGTTCAAAATTCGCGCTTTTGAAAACGCTTGCCCCGCAGCGCCTCTCGGCGCTGCGGGACCGATCGCTCTACTGCGCCAGGTCGTCGACCGTCGCAGCCTCGTTGCGGGACAGGTTGATACCCAGGTTCGCCGCGGCGCGCTCCAGGTCCTCGTCGTCACCGTCGCGCATCTCGATGGCGGCGCCGTCCGAGGACAGCACCTCCACGTTCAGGCACAGCGACTGGAGCTCCTTGAGCAGAACCTTGAACGACTCCGGGATACCCGGCTCCGGAATGTTCTCGCCCTTGACGATCGCCTCGTACACCTTCACGCGGCCGACCACGTCGTCCGACTTGATGGTGAGCAGCTCCTGCAGGGTGTAGGCCGCGCCGTAGGCCTGCATGGCCCAACATTCCATTTCACCGAAGCGCTGACCACCGAACTGCGCCTTACCACCCAGCGGCTGCTGCGTGATCATCGAGTACGGACCGGTCGAACGCGCGTGGATCTTGTCGTCGACCAGGTGGTGCAGCTTCAGGATGTACATGTAGCCGACGGCCACCGGGTACGGGAACGGCTCGCCGGAGCGGCCGTCGAACAGGATGGCCTTGCCGTTCTCGTCCACCATGCGCTCACCGTCGCGGTTCGGCAGGGTCGAGCCGAGCAGGCCGGTCAGCTCCTCCTCGCGGGCGCCGTCGAACACCGGGGTGGCGATGTTCGTGTCAGCGGGCTGACCGATCATCTCCTCCGGCAGGTTCTTGGCCCAGTCGGGAGTGCCCTCGACCTGCCAGCCGGTGTTGGCGATCCACCCGAGGTGGGTTTCCAGCACCTGGCCGATGTTCATACGACGCGGCACACCGTGGGTGTTGAGGATGATGTCGACCGGAGTGCCGTCGGGCAGGAACGGCATGTCCTCCTGCGGGA
>NZ_WMBB01000028.1 GCF_009708175.1 Nocardia aurantiaca | reverse complement strand
CCGTCGGCGAGCACATGCCCGGCCTCCACGCGCATGCCCTCGTCCACGATCGGACGCTGGTTGGCGCAGGTGCCCTGGTTCGAACGCTCGAACTTACGCAGCCGGTAGCTGCGACGGGTGCCGTCATGATGCATAACGGTGATGAAGTCGGCCGAAACCTCTTCCACCACACCGGGTTTCTGGTTCACGACCACGTCGCCGGAATCGATCGCCGCGCGCAGCTCCATGCCGGTGCCGACCAGCGGCGCTTCCGAGCGGATGAGCGGCACCGCCTGCTTCTGCATGTTCGCGCCCATGAGGGCACGGTTGGCGTCGTCGTGCTCGAGGAACGGAATCATGGCGGTCGCGACCGACACCATCTGGCGCGGCGACACATCCATGTAGTCGATGGCGGCGGCGTGCACCAGCTCGACCTCGGAGTTCTTGCGCCGCACCGCGATCCGATCCGACACGAAACGGCCCTCGGTGTCGAACGGCTCGTTGGCCTGCGCCACCACGTGCAGGTCTTCCTCGTCCGCGGACAGATAGTCGATCTCGTCGGTCACCCGGCCGTCGACTACCCGCCGGTACGGGGTCTCGATGAACCCGAACGGATTGACCCGCGCGTACACCGACAGATACCCCATCAAACCGATATTGGGCCCCTCGGGCGTCTCGATCGGGCACATGCGGCCGTAGTGGCTGTAGTGCACATCCCGGACCTCGAGGCTGGCTCGCTCCCGGTTGAGGCCGCCGGGCCCGAGCGCGGACAGCCGCCGCTTGTGGGTGAGGCTCGACAGCGGGTTCCGATGATCCAAGAACTGCGAGAACTGCGAGGTGCCGAAGAACTCCCGCAGGCCCGCCACCACGGGCCGGATGTTCATCAGCGACTGCGGGGTGACGGCCTCGATGTCCTGGGTCGTCATGCGTTCGCGCACCACGCGTTCCATGCGCGACAGGCCGATCCGGAACTGATTCTGGATGAGCTCGCCGACGGTGCGCACCCGGCGGTTGCCGAAGTGGTCGATATCGTCGACCTCGACCGGGACCTCGATGCCGCCGGGCGCGGTCATCACCTTGTCGCCCGCGTGCAGGCGCAGCAGGTAGTCGATGATGGCGGCGATATCCTCCTCGGCGAGCACGGGGGAGCCGACGGACTCGGCCGTGTGGATGCCGAGTTTCTTGTTGACCTTGTAGCGGCCGACGCGGGCCAGATCGTAGCGCTTCTCCTTGAAGAACAGGTTCTCCAGCAGCGCCTGCGCGGATTCCTTGGTGGGCGGCTCACCCGGACGCAGCTTGCGGTGGATGTCCAGCAGCGCCTCGTCGGTGCCGGGCGTGTTGTCCTTCTCCAGGGAGGTCATCATGATCCCGGAGAATCCGAACCGCTCGGTAATCTGCTCGGCGGTCCAGCCGAGCGCCTTGAGCAGGACCGTCACCGGCTGGCGACGCTTGCGGTCGATACGGACGCCGACGGTGTCGCGCTTGTCCACGTCGAACTCCAGCCACGCGCCGCGCGATGGGATGACGCGCGCGGAATACAATGTCTTCTCTGTCGATTTGTCGACGCTCTGGTCGAAATAGACGCCGGGGGACCGGATCAGCTGCGAGATGACCACGCGCTCGGTGCCATTGATGACGAACGTGCCGGTGCCGGTCATCATCGGGAAATCGCCCATGAAGACCGTCTGGGATTTGATCTCCCCGGTGTTGTGGTTGATGAACTCCGCGGTCACGAAAAGCGGTGCCGCGTAGGTGAGATCCTTGTCCTTGCACTCCTCGATCGAGGTCTTGATATCCTCGAAGCGGGGTTCGGACAGGGTCAGTGACATGGTTCCGGCGAAATCCTCGATCGGGCTGATCTCCGCGAGCACCTCGTCGAGCCCGCTGGTGCGCACCGCACCGCGCGCACCTGCCCGTTCCCGCCAGTCCGGCGCGCCGATCAGCCAGCCGAACGAGTCCATCTGCACCTGCAAGAGATCCGGAACATTAAGGGGCTCATTGAATTTGGCGAACGAGACCCGCTTGATCTGATTCGAGACTGCCAAGATGCGTCCTTCCAGCACCTCGCGCCGCCCGCGTATGCGGTCGGTCGCGGTATCTGCTTGTCCTGTGGCCGTAATTCACGCGTACCGACGCAGGCTGCCCAGGACATGACTCGACAACAACGGGTGGACGAAATCGCATGCAGATAGTGCGACCTTCCACGGTCATTTCACATTTCGAGTGTCGGGCAGCGCCCGCCCAGGCGCGAAGTCTCAAATTACACCCGAAGTCAACATCTGTCGAGGGGCGCAAGAAAATTGACACCTCTATTCCGGTGTCTTCCCATTTCAATAATGGCACCCCGCTTCACAATTCGTCAAGTCGATTTCCGGTAACCGCTACCGACCCACCGGCTGTCACGAAAATCACTGGGCCGCAGGATGTTCGGTCTCATGGCAAGCGAGCCGGGGTGCATCGAGGTCGGGCGGGTGGGCTCGGTGGGGAGGGTGGATGACGGTGACATGGTGGTCGGTGATCGCGGCGAAATGACCGAGATCGGGCCCGATCCGTCATCGTCCCGAACCTCGCTGCTCCTCGCGCTGCGCCCGAAGCCCGAGCAGCGCGGAGTCGCGAACATCGTCGAGATCGGCCTGGGTCGGCTTCCCTTCGCGGCATGCGGCCATCTCGGCGGGATCCCCGACGACACGCGTCTGCGCTGACGATTTCCACGGTAGATAACAAAACGGACGAAACGCGGCAAAGCTACGGCAAACCTCGAATGGAGACGGCTAGCGTCGAATGTCATGTCGGCATCCTCGTCTGCTGGGCTGGTCGAATTGGGCTCCGCGGCGCGCGCTCCGGCGGGCAGGGCACTCGCCGTACCGGCCGCGCCCATCGGCGACGCCATGACGGTGGTCCGTCGGACAACACGACGGTGTACCGCTTCGCCCGCGGTGCCCACTGATAGGAGGACCCGGTGACCGAACCGTCCAAACCCTCACCGCTGTCGAAGATCTCGATGAAGCAGTGGATCGCGATCGTCCTCACCGTGCTGGCCGTGATCTTCATCGCCGAGAACCGGCACCGCGTCGAGATCGAATTCCTGCTGCTGACCATCCGCTCGCCGATGTGGCTCGTGCTGCTGGTGACGTTCGCGATCGGCTGGATCGTGGGCGTCCTCACCAGGCGATCCCGTCGCTGAACCGACCGCCGCGAAAATGATTGGGCGAAGGGATGTTCGGTCTGTTAACCTGCTGCCTACCGTGACATTACGCGAGGAGGTGAGACCCATGAACACTGTACCGATGTGGGGGCTCCCTCTCGTCGTCACGGATGGGCGAACGCTGTAGTTGTCGCCGGGAGCGCCTGTCTGACAAGGCAATCCCGAAAGGCGACGACCATGAATTCTGTAGACATCACCTCGCGCGCGGGCGAACCCGCCGTGCGAATCACCCGGGTAGCATCGACCCGGTGGCAAGCCGTGGAGAACGACCTGGTGGTCGGCCACGGCGATCTATCCAGACGACCCGACGGCCGGCTGTTCGTCAGCATCGACGCCTGGCATGACCCGGTCTTCGACCACCTCGCGACCGCGATGCTGGCCGAGCTCCACAGACCACTGCACACCGTGGTCGACGAGAGCGACACCGGCCTGTTGTCCCGTTGGGAGCGGGCGGGGTTCACGTCCCGGCGCCGGGAGTGGGAGTACCGTGTGCCCACCGACCCCCGCATCACCGGGCTGCGCGCGGTGCTCCCACCACCGGACATCACGATCGTGCCCGCCGGTCTCGCGAAGGAAGAACCGCTGCGTGTCGTCGACCGTGTGATTCGTGACGAGGTCGAAGCGAGCATCGGCTGGCAGGAGATGCCGGCCGAGATTCTGCGCGGCCCTGATCGAGATACCGTGGGGGATACGTCGAAATACGTGGCGGCAGCGCAATCCGATCGATACGTGGGCCTGCTCCGCGTGGTGCGGGTGACCCGACTGCCGCGGATCGGTCTGATCGCCGTCCAGGCCGATCAACACCGCCGCGGTATAGCCCGCGCCATGCTGGCCCACACCCTGGCGGACCTGCACGACCGCGGAATCGACACCGCCTCGACCGAGGTGAACGAATCCAATGCGGCGGCCACGGCCCTGTTCGAGGGCATCGGTGCCCAGCGCGTGAGCAGCAATCTGGAACTGGTGCTGCGATGACGAAGAATGGGAAGGGAATCGAAATCGAGGGCACCGTCATCGAGTGCCTCCGCAATGCCACCTTCACAGTGGAGCTTTCCAACGGCCATCAGGTACTCGCTCACATCAGCGGCAAGATCCGAAAGAACTACATCAAGATCCTCCCGGAAGACCGGGTACTCGTGGAACTGAGCCCCTACGACCTCACCCGAGGTCGAATCCTGTTCCGGTACAGGACGTAACGGGTGTAGGCAACGTCTCGATCCGCCGTTCGAATGCGAGGGCGGGCGGCCGGCTACGAGCTGGTCGCCCGCCCTCTCGAAGCCCACCCCCATGTCCACGGTCGGCCGTGGAGGACGTGATCGTGGCGAAATTCGTCGGAGCCGACAACCCGTCCGTCGGCCCGCGTCATCAGCTATCCCAATCGGTAGGTGTCGAGCGCGTTGGTCCGATAGAAGAACTCGGCCTCCTGATCGGTGGCGTCGGTGGTGACGATGTGGTCGATGGCCGAAACCAGCTCGGTGTACGTCCCGGCCATCGAGTCCACGGGCATGTTGGAGGCGAACATCAATCGCCGCCATCCCCACAGGGACACACTGGATTCCAGCCAATACTCGAGGGTGGGCCAGGCCAGATCACGGCAGATGAGCCCGAAGCCGGAGAGCTTGCACAGCCACTGGGTCTCCTTGGCGGCCAGCGAGATCGCATTGTGCCAAGCGTTGCGCGCGTCGGAGGAGTGGCCCTGGGGGAAGCCCAGGTGTTCGAGGACAACCCGCAGGTCCGGGTAGCCCGCGAGGAAGTCGATCCAGTCGAGAATCTCCCCGGGCTTGGTCACCAGGTCGAAGACTCCGTCGTGGTCCTGCAGCCAGCTCGCGATGGCGTCGGCCGCAGGCGTATTCGGTGACAGTCCCTCGAACACCCGCACCCCGCGGAAGCGCGCGGTGCGCGCCTGCTGGTCGAGATGGTCGATCAGATCGGCCCTGTCCAGGGTCGGATCGACGGCTCCGACGATCGCGAACGGCCGGGCGTCCGCCGCGGCAATCCCATCCACCCAACGGATTTCGTCCAGATAGGCCCGCGGCGCGGTCGTGGCCGAGACGTGGATCAGCCCGGCCACCTCCAGGTCGCCGATGCCCCGGTCGAAGTCCGCGAGCAGAAAGTTCTGCGCGATCTCGGGTCTTCCTGCATCGACGAATCTCGCCAGACCCGGATACCAGGCGTGCGCACTGGTGTCCCACAGGTGCATGTGGGCGTCGACGATGGGCATAGAGGGCATGAGGGGAACTCCTACTGCATGGTGATGCCGCCGCTGACACTGATCAGCTGGCCGGTGATGTAGCTGGCTTCCGGGCTCGCCAGCCATGCGATGAGGGAGGCTACTTCGTCCGGGTGACCCAAGCGTTTGAGGGGGATGGCTTTTGCGAGCGCGGTGAGGGTTTCGGGGTGGCGGGCCATGGTGTGGGCGACCATGTGACCGTCGATCGGGCCGGGGCAGACCACGTTGACGGTGACCCGGTGCCGGGCCACCTCGCGGGCCAGCGACTTGGCGAAACCGAAGAGGCCGGACTTGGAGGCGGCGTAGGCGGTTTCACCGGAGGCTCCCGCGCGGGCCCCGTCGGAGGCGACGAAGACCAGGCGCGCGGCGTCGGCCTCCTGGAGTGCGGGCAGCAACCGCTGGGTGAGCTGCATGGGCCCGCGCAGGTTCACCTGGAACATGAGGTCCCAGTCGCTGATCTCGCTGTCCAGGAACGGATCCACGATGGCCACGCCCGCGCAGTGCACGAGCGCGGAGATCCGCCCGGCGACCTCCCCCGCGGCGGCCTCGATGCTGTCGGCCCGCGCCAGATCCAGTTCCAGCGCAGCCGCTGCCGGTCCCAGCCGCGCCGCGCACTCCCGCGCCGCCTCGGCATCGACATCCGCGACCCACACCGGCCGCCCGGCATTCACCAACCGCCGCGCCACCGCGCGACCGATATCCCCCGCCCCACCGGTCACCAGAGCGCCGGACCCCGCTCCGACACCACCCACTGCCTCACCCTGTTCCGCTGTCCTCGAATCCCTCGGATTCAATGAATAGTCGGTCGGCAAGAATTGCGCGACACAATGTCCGCGATTCGGGTGAGCATCCTGGTCGCGTCCGCTGCTGCGCGGCGATTAACGCCCGGGCCGCGGTGCCGGATCTGGTTTACGGTGATCGGCGGGCACGATGTGGTCGGAGGTAAGCAGGCTGTGGGGCGGACACTCGCGCAGGGGCAGATATTCGCGGGGTACACCGTTGAACGGCTGCTCGGGGTGGGCGGGATGGGAGAGGTCTATCTCGCCAGGGATCGAGATCTGCCGCGCTCGGTCGCGCTGAAACTATTGGCCTCGGGCAAGGCCGACGATCCCGAGGTGCGGGCCCGGTTCCTGCGGGAGGCCGATACCGCGGCCCGGCTGTCGCATCCGAATATCGTTGCGGTGTACGCCCGGGGCGATGACGACCATCGGCTCTGGATGGCCATGCAGTACATCGAGGGGACCGATGTGTCGGCGGTGCTGCGGGAAGGGCCGATCCGTCCCGACCACGCGGTGCGCGTCATCGGGGAGACCGCGCGGGCGCTGGACCACGCGCATCGGGCCGGAGTCCTGCACCGGGATGTGAAACCGGCCAATATTCTTCTGGCCTGGGGGCCGGATCAACGGGTTTATCTGGCGGACTTCGGGATCGCGAAGGCGGTCGACCAGACCAGCACGCTGACCCGCACGGGGGAGATGTACGCCAGCTTCCAGTACGCCGCACCCGAACAGTTCGAGCTGCGCGGCGACACCGACCACCGGGCGGACGTGTATGCGCTGGGCTGCACGCTGTTCCACATGCTCACGGGACAGCTGCCATACCCGGGCGAGACCACCGCGCAGCTGGTGGCGGCCCACCTCGGGGCAGAGATTCCCCGGCCGAGCCTGGTCCACCCTGCCGTCCCGGCCACCTTCGACGTGGTGATCGAACGGGCGCTCGCCAAGAATCGGGATCAGCGATTCGGCAGCTGCGGCGAACTGGCCGCGGCGGCCCAGCGGGCGCTCACCGCGACCGGATCCCCGGGACGCTGGGTCCGCCAGGACGGCCCCGGTCTCGGGTCGGTGAATATCCCTGCGCCGCAGTCGCGGATGGGCTTCGACCCGAGCAAGTTCACCGGTGCGACCACCGAACCCAGCATGCCCACGGTGGCCCAGATCAATGTCCAGCCGAACGCGTTCACCGTCGCGCCGCCGTCCTACGGCGGCCCGGCCGGCAGCGGATCGCATCCCATCGACGCCGCTCCGCCGCAGCTCGCGGCGCCGAACCCCGCGCCCGCCGCCCCGCCACGTCACCGCGGCCGCGGGTGGCTCATCGCGGGCGTCGCCGTCGCTGTGGTGCTGGCCGGCGGTCTCGGTGCGGGATTCGGCACGGGCGCATTTCGTTCCGCCCTCAGCGGCGGCGGCCATACGACGGCACAGCCTCCGGCCGCCGCCGACTCGACCGCGGCCACCCAGGCCGCCTGCGACTACGCCAAGCTCGTGACGACCTACGAATACGGCAATGGCGACAACTGGCAGACCGAGGTGATCGCGGGCGCGACCGGCACCTGGAAGTCCCAGGCGGAAACCCTGTTGCCCACCATTCGCATTCTGCTGGAGTCGGATTCCGAACACACTCGCGCCGCCGATGCCACTTGCACCGTCACCTCGGGCGGCGCCGGCCACTACGAATTCGCGGTCGACGTCACCCAGATCAACTCCACCAAGGGCGCGGCCGACACCAGCAACCATTCGAAGATCACCATTTCCATGGACTACGTGGACGGCAAGTGGCTGTGCGGCAACTTGGTCAGCCCCCTGTTTCCCAGCTGACCGGTTCGGTTCGACCTGTTTCGATGATCTTGTGAGCGAACCGATTTCGCATGTCCCGAGTCCGGTCTCCGTATAGCGTGAAGGACTGTCGTGCGATAGATTCGCTCCGGATTCGTGCTCGGGCCGAGCGTCGGAAGGAATCGAGCGTGGGGAACTCTGGCGCGGGGGATGGTGCCGGGAAGATCAAAATCCTCGTCGACAACGGCGAGTACTGGTTACGTGACCGCGGCGATATCGCCATGATGGTGATGACCGTCGAACGTCTGCGGGAACGCTGGCCGCACGCCCGCATCGGCATGCTCACCGACGAACCCCACATTCTGCGCGGCGTGCTGCCGCAGGCCGAACCCGTGGTGGCGAACTCCGGCGGGGACTGGGGCCGCAGCGGTCTGGCGGGCTGGTTGGAGGAGACGGCCGGGTTGCACGTGCTCGGCCCCGCGGCCATGCGCTGGCGGTCGGCCACCGAGGTGCCCAAGCACTATCTGCGCGGCGCGAAGGACTGGGTGCGCAAGGAGGTGCATGTCCTCAGCACCGGGGAGCGGAAACCCGAACCCGCCGGCATGCCCGACCTGCCGCCGGTCCCCGGAGCGCTCGCCGACGCCGACCTGGTCATCGCCCAGGGGGGCGGCTACATGACCGATGTCGACCTCTATCAGGCCCACCGCACCCTCAACCTACTGGAAGCAGCCCAGCGCCGGGGCATTCCGAACGTCATGATCGGTCAGGGCATGGGTCCCATGCGCGATCGCGAGCTGCTGCGCCGCGCCGCCGAGGTGCTGCCCGGCGCCGACCTCATCGCCCTGCGCGAGGGCCGGCGCGGCCCTCGACTGCTGGCCGAGCTCGGCGTCGCCGCGGACAGGATCCTGGTCACCGGGGACGACGCGGTGGAATTCGCGTACCGCCTGCGACGTCCCTGCATCGGCACCGATCTCGGTCTGTGCCTGCGCATTTCGGACGATTTCAAGGTGAGCGACTCGGCCCGCGACACCCTCGGCGCGGTGGTCCGCCGCGAGGCCGCCGAGCTGAATACCTCGCTGGCCCCGCTCATCATCTCCGAATACGACGACGAGGACCGTCGACATACCTTGCCGCTGCTGGCCGGAGCCGTCCGCACCAGGCCCGCCATCGGGCGCGCGGGAACGGCCCAGGAGGTGGCACGCCAGGTCTCCCGCTGCCGGGTGCTGGTCACCAGCGCCTACCACCTCGCGGTTTTCGCTCTCTCCCAGGGTATTCCGGCCGTAGCTGTCACGGCCTCGCAGTACTACGACGACAAATTCTATGGGTTGGCCGACATGTTCGGCGCCGACGCGGCCGGTGAGGGACTACGCATCGTGCATCTGGACGTGGACAACCTTGACGGCGAACTGTCACGCGCGATTCGCCAGTTGTGGGAATCCGCGCCGGAACTGCGGGATGCGCTGCAGCAGAGGGCAGCTGAGCAGATCGACGCTAACCGCGCGGGTCTGGATCGGGTGTACGGGCTCCTGGCGGGAGGTGCGGGCCTGCCCGGTGGATCAGCCGAACCAGTTCAGGGGGAAGGATGAGGAACCTCCTGTCGGTGTGCGTCCCGACCTACAATTCCGGCCGCGCCCTGGAGAGGACGCTGCGCTCGATTCTGGACCAGGACACCGATATCGAGGTGATCATCCTGGACAATGCCAGCAGCGACGACACCGGCGCCATCGCGCGATCGGTCGACGACCCTCGCGTGCGGGTTCACCGCAATGAGGAGACCCTGCCCATCGGCGAGAACTGGAACAAGGCCGTCTCGCTGACCTCGGGCCGCTTCGTGAAAGTGGTCCGCGCCGGCGACCTCCTGCTGCCCGGCGCTCTGGACAAGCAGCTGGAGATCATGGGCGACAACGGAATCGCCATCTGCTCGTCCAAGTTCCAGGTGATCGACGAGCAGGGCGAGGTCGAGGAGACCGACCTCGGACTGCCGAACCTGTTGGGCCGCCGCACCGCCCGCGCCCTCATGCGCACCGTCGTGCGACGCGGTCCCGCCGACGTCGGTCCGACCGCGGCCGCGATCTTCCGCCGCCAGGACTTCGACCGGGTCGGCGGCTTCCGCGGCGACCTGATCTTCCCCATGGGCGCGGACCTCATCGCCCGCGTCTGCGCGTTCGGCGCCTTCTACGGGATGCCGGAAGTCCTGGCCGCCTGGCGCGATTCGAGTTTCAGCCCGTGCGGCCAGACCCCGACGGTCAGCACGCTCACCGAGATGCTGCGTTTCCACCACCGGCTGGGCGCGGAGTACCCGCAACACGTCGGCCGCGGCGCGGTGTTCGGCGGCGACTTGCGGCTGGCCCGCGCGGCGGCCGAAAGGGTCCGCGTGCGCACCGTGGCCACCGTCCTGCGCCGCCCCGGCCGGCTGCACTAGCCGCAAGCACGGCCCATCGCCACATCGGAGAACACGGACCGACGAACCGCCGAGGACGCCACCCGCCTCGATCTGTTCACCGTCGAGAACTGGTCGATGGTCGTGGATCTCCTGCCGATCGCCAAGACGATCGGCGCGGTCACCCGCGGCGGGGGCGCCTGCCGACGTGAGAACTCCGGTCGGGGTGCGCACCGCATCCGCGGTGTGCGCCCTGACGAGGGCAGCGGCTTCAGTTCGTATTCACGCTGTGGTGTCGAATGGCGTGGTCAACCGGATGCGTGGCGTTCGCCGCGTTCGTGGGCTCGACGCCGTCGAAGATCGCGTCCAGAATGCCGGCCCGGTCGAGTGTGGCGCGGCAGCCGTAGGATTCGCGCGCGCTGCTGATGACCGCGTGCAACACGACGGCGAAAATCCGTGACCGCGGCACGGTCAACCGCAACCCACAGCGCTCCTGCTCGCGCAGCCGAGCCTCGACGGTGTCGAGCACATCCTGAATGACCTGAATCTCGATCGCGTCGGGGTCATCGGAGGGCATGGCGGCCACCGACAAGCACCGCACCGCAAGCGAGCACCACGGCCCGCCACAGCGTGAACAGCGATCGGCTCGCTCTGGAGGGCGTCCGGTCGGCGCGTGGATCGAGGATCATCCGCCGGGCCGCGACCAAGGCGGCCCGAGCACGCCAACGCACCCAGCAGGTATCCACACCGCATTCCAGGTGCAGCTGCATCGCCGTATGCGCCTGTGCGGCAGTAAGTTCGCCGGGATCGGAGTAGCACGCCCACAATCCGCGCACCGAATACCCGACCACGGGAATCTCCTCCGTGACCAGCTCGGCCTCCTCGGTCCGCCGCTTCTCACGTTCGATGCTGGCGATGATCGCTTGCACCGACCACTGGCTGTTGCTGGACATCGTGTTCCTCCCTGCCGTCGCTGTGGTTCCAGCACACCACCGGCGATGAAGCGGTTACAGTGAAATCGGTTTCCCGCTCGCAAGTCATCTGTAGGTCCAGGAACCAATCCGAAGTCGCATTGCTCCTCAACCGATTTCACGATCCAATCGATCCGATTTCCCAGTGATGGGACGATGACATGACCAGTCCACACGACGACGACTCTGAGCTCATCCCGAGCTCTACTCTCCCGCGACGGCAACTCGGCCGGTTTCTCCGAGAATCACGGGAAGCCAACGGATTCACGCTCGCCATTGCCGCAAAACTGGCCGACCTCTCCGCCTCCGCTCTTCAGCGCATCGGGCCGGCCAGACTCAGAAGGTTCGCAAGCAGGACGTACGCGCACTCTGCGAGGTCTACGGCATCGGCGCTGCCGATACCGCCGCCACAATCGACCTGGCAACTGTTGCCAGGGCGCAAGGCTGGTATCACGCGTACGGCGGGTTGTACTCGGATGCGTTCAATATGTACGTGGGGCTCGAGGCCGCCGCGCGACGACTGGTCACCTACCATGAGCACATTCCCGGTCTATTGCAGACCGTGGACTACGCCCGAGCGGTCATCAGTGCCTACCCTGGCTTCACCAGCGCGGCCGACATAGACCGTCGGGTCGAGCATCGCATGAAGCGGCAAGCGATCGTCCACCGCAAGACCAATCCCGTTGCGCTGGAAGTTCTCTTGCACGAATCCGCCCTACACCGGGTCGTCGGCAACCCACGCGTTATGGCTGCTCAGCTACGGCATCTTGCCGAGGTATCGAAACTGTCGAACGTTACGGTGCGCGCGCACCCCTATTCGGCAGGATTGGCCTGGGGCATGCCACACGGGTCGTTCACGATTCTCGAGTTCGACCTTATCGCCGGGGAAGGGTCGGTCGAGCCGCCGGTCGTGTTCATCGAGGGCGGCCCAACCCAGGATGTCTACCTGGAGAAGCCCGATGATGTGCGGCTCTATAGTGAGTACGCCTCGGCGATCAGGAGCGCTGCGCTGGAGGACAAGCCAACCCGGGATCTGGTGCGCCGGGTCACGAAGGAGTTCGAGTATGGCCAGCATTGACCTGTCCGGGGCCGAATGGTTCAAGAGCAGTCACAGCGGCAGCCAAAGCGATTGTGTCGAGGTCGCCTGGCTTTCGGAAGGTAGCGTCGGAATCCGCGACTCCAAGAACCCGACCGGCCCCGCCCTGATGTTCACACCCGGACAGTGGGACGCCTTCACCGCCCACGTGATCGACGGGAAATTCAACGGCCCATCCTGACCAGTGCCCCTTGAATGTTGATGTGCGACGGGGGTATTGGAAGTAGCAGCAGCGCGGGTGGCACTGACCGCGTTCAAGACTCGCGATCTGCTACGTGCGGGTGGCGAAGAGATATTCGTCCTGGGCTGCTCTCTCGGATCGCGGACGCCCTCGTCGGGGCGCTCGCGGATGTACCCGCCGCTGAGCAAGGTGCCGCACGTCGCGAGATCGGTCGACCGCTGGCCGAGGCTTCGGCCGGTGGTACTCGGCACTGGACACCGTTGCTCGCTTCGACCCCGAACCGCTCGCCGAGATTGCCGACGAGGCGGTTCGGTTCGAGGTCGGGGCAGCCGTGACACATCAAATGAACGCTATTTAGTAATAGGTGTTCACAAACCCCTGTGTGGTGTGGTTCACTCAACCCCGAACGTGTTCCAGAGGAGGTTCCGTGTCCGCGCCGTCCATCCCCACCGGTTTCGACTTCACCGATCCCGACCTGCTGGCCCAGCGCCTGCCCGTCGAGGAATTCGCAGCTCTCCGCAAGCAGGCCAAGCCCTTCTGGGTGCCGCAGGCCAATGGTCTGACCGGCTTCGACGACGGCGGCTACTGGGCCGTCTCCAAGATGGATGACATCAAGGCGATCTCGACGAGCCCGGAGACCTTCTCCAACGAGGAGAACACCGCGGTCATCCGCTTCTACGGCGACATCACCCGCGAAGAGATCGAGGTGCAGCGCTACCTGCTGCTGAACATGGACCCGCCGCGGCACACCAAGCTGCGCCGGATCATCTCCAAGGGCTTCACGCCGCGCGCCATCGAGTCGCTGCGCAACGCGCTGCGCGAGCGCGCCGAGCGAATCGTGCACGAGGCCAAGAAGAACGGCAGCGGCAACTTCGTCGAGCAGGTCGCCTGCGAACTGCCGCTGCAGGCCATCGCCGAACTCATCGGCATCCCGCAAGAAGACCGCGGCAAGATCTTCGACTGGTCCAACCAGATGATCGGCTACGACGACCCGGAGTTCAACGGTGACCACAAGGTCGCCACCGCCGAGGTCATGGGCTACTCCTGGAACCTGGCCGAGCAGCGCCGCGCCTGCCCCATGGACGACATCGCCTCCACCCTGCTGCAGGCCGACATCGACGGCGAGTCCCTGGCTTCCGACGAATTCGCCTGGTTCGTGATCCTGCTGTCGGTCGCCGGCAACGAGACCACCCGAAACGCCACCACGCATGGTATGAAAGCGTTCGTGGACAATCCGGACCAGTGGGAACTCTACAAGGAGCAGCGTCCGCGCACGGCTCCCGACGAGATCGTCCGCTGGGCCACGCCGGTCATCGCCTTCCAGCGCACCGCCATGGAGGACGTCGAGGTCAGCGGCCAGCTCATCCAGAAGGGCCAGCGCGTCGGCATGTTCTACAGCGCCGCCAACTTCGACGAGAACTACTTCGAAGACCCCTACAAGTTCAACGTGCTGCGCAACCCCAACCCGCACGTCGGCTTCGGCGGCACCGGCACCCACTACTGCGTGGGCGCGAATCTGGCTCGCCTGCAGCTGGATCTGATCTTCAACGCCATCGCTGACGTCATGCCGAACCTGCGCCAGGTCTCCGAGCCGGTGCGGCTGCGCTCGGGCTGGCTCAACGGCATCAAGAGCTGGGAAGTCGCGTACGAATGAGCGGTCAGGCCCCCGGAGGCGGCGGCTTGCGCAACCACGTAGGGGCCCCGCTCGTTCGAAAATTGGAGTCAGCATGACAGAACCTCGCCGACGTGGCCGGGTGCCGGCGGTCAGCGACGCCGACATCCGCCGCGTCGCGCGGTCACTGCTGGTCGAGCAAGGGCCCGACGCGATGACGCTGCGGGCCATCGCGCGGGAGCTGGGCATCACCGCTCCCGCCCTCTATCGGTACTACGAATCCCGTGACGACCTCGTCACCGCCGTGCGCACCGACGTATGCGCCGATCTGGCAAGGGATTTGGAGGCCGCCATCGAGGGCCTGCCCGACGACGCGGGCGTGCGCTTCTTCGCCATCTGCCGTGGCTTCCGCCGCTGGGCCCTCACCCACTCCCGCGAATTCACCCTGGTCTTCGCCTCTCCGGTGGGCGCTGGAATCACCAGCGCCATGCAGCAATTCGGCGAACCGGTCGGCCGCATCTTCCTCAGCGCCGCCGGCCGCCTCCTCACCGACTACGACGTGGTCACCCCGCCCACCGAACTCATCCCCCCGGAGCTGCGCGACGACCTCGTCAAGTTCCAAACGGACCTGCTGCGCGTCCTCGCCGATTCGGGCCAGAAGTTCCCCGCGGAAAAGCTCGACCTGGGCGTCAGCTACGTCATGATCCAATTCTGGGCCCGCCTCTACGGCCACGTAACCCTCGAAGTCTTCGGCAACTACCCCATCCCCGTCAGCCACCCCGACGTTCTCTTCGACTCCACCCTCGCCGACATCGGCCGCGGGATCGGCCTGGTCGCCAGCTGAGCTCCAGCTGCTCATCACCCTCGGCTACGGCTGCGGCCGATGGTCATGCTCGTGGCCGTGAGCGTCCGCAGGCGTCAACGACGCGGACGCCGGGATGACCATCGGAGACGAACACGAAAGGGGGTTCCGGACTGGTGAGGTCGCGTATTCAACTGTCGCGGATTGTCGACGGTTGAATACGCGACCTCACCAGTCTGGAACCCCGCGAAGCCCGTCGGTGCGGCCGGTGAAGTAGCGCTCGATCAAGGTGCCTGGTGAAACATGTTGGGCGGCAGCGAAACCCGTTTCCTTGGCCAGTGCCAGGATCTCGTCGGGGTGGGACGAGGCGCTGCGTGCCGAACACGCCCTCGACGCGCATTGCGCGCAACCCTACTGTTCGGGTTCCAGTCTCAGTAACGCGGACCGACCGGCCGGTCGGGGGATGCGTTCGATTCAGGCGAAGATCGCGATCCGCAATTCCGCAGGCTGCAGCGGGATCTCGGTCCAGGATGTTCTTCGACGGCAGCGTGTTGCATGCCCGACCAGCGGTTGTTGTCGCTGCCACCGAAATCCTTTGTTTCTGCAGCAACTCTGATGCGAGCAGGATGTGAGTACAGCAACCAGTACGGATCAGGAAGGACACCACATGGCGGTGCTCGGCATACTCGATGTCGAAGGCTTCACCACGAAGGCATACGACGCTGTCATCGACCGAATGGGTGTGGAAGCGCGTCCGCTCGGGAGTATCTATCTGCACATCGCGACCGCGACGTCCGAGGGTATCCGGGTGATCGAGATCTGGGACGACAAGGAAGAATTCGAACTGTTCCTGGAGGACACCCTGTTCCCGATAATCCGGGAAGTGGGCGATGCGCCGACGTTCGAGGTAACCGTTACACCGGTTTACAACGTCTTCACCCCACGGCTGGCCGAACTCGTCGACCTGAGCCGTTACGCCGAGCACGCGGACCGGAGCTGAAATCGTGTCCGCACTCAAGCACGAATACGGGTCGGTCGGTGACCTTCGGATGCATTGGGTCACCGCCGGTGCGGGCGATCCGGTGGTGCTGCTGCACGGGTGGCCGCAGACCTGGTACGAATGGCGGCATCTGATCCCGGTATTGGCCGAAAAGTATTACGTCATAGCGCCGGATCTACGCGGCTGGGGAGAGACGGAGCGGCCGGCGTCGGGCTTCGATGTTGCCACGGCCGCCGCCGATATCGCTCGACTGCTGGCTGACGTCGGTGCCGAGGTTGTGCACGTGATCGGCCACGATTGGGGCACGCCGATCGGCTACCACCTGTCTGCCACCGAACGTCATCTAGTTCGTTCCTTCATCGCTCTGGAGGCAAGCATCCCCGGTGCGGGCGGTGAAAACCTGCTGAACTTCTCGCACGCCTGGAATCCGCTGTGGTTCTTTCCGTTTCTCGCCACGCCGGGGTTGCCGGAGCAGCTTCTCAGCGGCAAGCAGGAGGTGTTCTTCCACTGGATCGTGGAGCAGATGGCCCGCTCGACGCCGGATGCGCTGACACCCGAGGATATCGCCGTGTACGTTCGTGCTTACGGTGACGACGACGCTGTACGCACGAGTTGCGCCTACTACGCGAACACCTGGATCAGCGCCGAACAGATACGCCGGGCCGCGGCGAGTCCGTTGACAATTCCGGTACTTGCGGTCGCGGGTGAGCGGTCGCTGGGCCACAACATGGTGGACTTCGTCCGGCACCTGGCTCCCGACGCCGAGGGGATCGTACTTCCCGGTTGTGGGCACCTGTTGCCCGAAGAGCGTCCGGCCGAGCTCGCCGAGCTGGTCACCACATTTCTCGCCGAGGCGCAACGATGAGCCATCCCGACGCGGTCCGGCTACTGGTGGAGCGCGAACGGCTACGCCACGACGGCGATCCACTGACTGTCACCTGGCCCGACTTGGACGTGGCCGCCGCGTATGGCATTCAGACCGCAGGCGTGCAGCAGCGGCTCGCGCGCGGACAGCGCATCACCGGTATCAAACTCGGACTGACATCCCGGGCCAAGCAGCGAGCTATGGGTGTGTCCACGCCGCTGACCGGCTGGTTGACCGACACGATGGCACTGTCTGCCGAGCAACCGTTGCCGGTGAATCGATTCATTCATCCGCGCGTCGAGCCGGAGATCGTGTTCGTGATGGCGCGGCGGCTGGCCGGTCCTGGCGTGACGGCCGAATCGGCATTAGCGGCCGTCGCAGAGGTACGGGCAGGCGTCGAGGTAATCGACAGCCGATTCCGCGACTTTCGTTTCACCCTTGCGGATGTCATCGCAGACAACGCCTCGGCGGCGGGCTATTACCTGGGCATCGAGGCATTGGCGGCCACAAATATCGACGTTGTCGCCGAATCGTGTCGGATGCGGGTCGACGGAACGACGGTGGGAACCGCCACGGGAGCAGCGGTACTAGGCAATCCCGCCGAGGCGCTCGCGCTGGCAGCCAATGCCCTGTCCGAACGTGGCTACGCCATCGAGGCAGGCTGGATCGTTTTGACCGGTGGGCTGGTGGACGCGGCCCGCGTTGTACCGGGCAACCACGTTCACGTTGCGTTCGCGACGCTCGGTTCCATCGACTTCATGGTGGGAGCATGACATGCCTTTGATCGATGTATCCGTCGTGGAGGGGCGCACCCAGGAGACGTTGCGCCTGCTCATACACGAATTGCACGCCGCGGCCGTACGAGTGCTCGACGATTCACCCGCCGCAGTACGAGTCATCGTGCGTGAGGTTCCGGCGACACATTGGGCAGCAGGCGACGTCACCATCGCCGAACGGTGAATGCCACAGGCCGTTCGATGGACCGTCCGGTCGCTAAAGGTCGGCTACCATGCTCGGGTGGTCGACCTCGATGTACGGCATGTGGAGTCGTTCCTGGTTGTTTCGGAAGAATTGAACATCACTCGGGCTGCCCGCCGGCTGCATCTGACCCAACAGGCTGTATCGGCGCAGCTCCAGCAGCTGGAACGATCCCTCGGGGTGACTCTTCTCGTCCGTACCTCCAGAGGCGTGCTACTGACGGCGGCAGGCGAAGAGTTGGCCGCTGGCGGCGCCAAGGTGGTAGCCGACTGGAGCACGTTGGTGGTGCGGGTACGCAGGGCTGCGCAAACGCAGACCGGAGCTGTCCGGCTGGCGTGTTGCCCTTATGCCACCAACCTGTTCGCCGTCGATGTGGCCGAGGCGATGGAAGCCCGCTTTCCCGGACTCGATGTCGAGCTGACCAGTGTTTCCACACCGGCGGATGAACTGGAGCTGTTGACAAGCGGGCAGGCGGACGCCGCGTTCATGTGGCTGCCCATCGGAGATATCGGGCTGAACCACGCGGTGATCCGTACGGATGCGCGAGCCGTCGCAGTGCCGGACCGCCATCCACTCGCACAGCGACAAACGGTCACCCTCGCCGAACTGGCAAATGATCCGGTGCTGCGTCCGGAGGTGCTCACTTGCGCTGAGGCTGAAGACTATTGGCTTGTGGACCCCCGACCCGATGGCGCCGCGGCGCCCCGCGGCGCGCGTTCGAGCAGTCTGGAGGATTGCCTGCTTCAGGTAGCCAGGGGCAAAGGCATTTGGATGGCCCCAGAGCCGATCAGCTCTCTCGCGCCTATCGCCAAGTTGCGCTGGATCCCCGTCACCGACGGCGGGACCTTCGAGCTGGCCGTCGTGTGGACCGATCGCGCCCCCGAGCCGCTGATCGGCCGCATGATCGCCGAACTGCGCACAATCACCGGCTACCAGTTGGTGCATGCGGCCTGACCGGACCTCCACTCGCCGGAGTAGGTAGCGGACGCGCAGATTTCCTCCTGCATCACGATCGCGTCCAACCGCTCCACCGCACTCAACTGGTCGATCTCGACGGGCACTACCGGCCCGGTCGGCCGCCCACGGTCCACGAAATGGACCAGGGTCGGCGACAGGTCTCGATGCTCGATGTCGCGAAGAAGCGGCGCGTCAAACGCAGCCGGTACCCCGGTTGATCGGTGTTCGTAGGGGTCCCGGACTGGTGAGGTCGCGTATTCAACTGTCGCGGGTTGTCGACGGTTTCCAACCGGCAGGTGACCGGAATCTGGGCGCGGTGACGTAGCGGCTCCAGGTGGTCGCCGCTTCTGAGGCGAGTTTGGTAGTGGTGACAGGGTGATAGCCGAGGGCATCGGCGACGACCGGGGCAGGCGTCTGCTGGACGTGCTGACGCATGGCGGAGGTCCGAGCGAGAACATTGGAGACGCCGAGTGCCTTGACCAGACCGCCGAGCGTGTCGGGGTGCATCGGTTGTCCGGCGCGTCTGCCAGGGAACAGCCAGCGCGAGTTGCGGTTCGTCGCGGTGTTCATATTGGTGCGGTTCTCGATCCAAGCCACCAGGATGTCGGCGACCGGTTCCGGGACCGGGGACGGTGGGTCGCCGAGCCGCAGGAGCACGTGGTCGCCGTCGCGGATGACGTCGTCGATAGAGAGTCGGGTGACGCGGCTGAGCGGCTGGGCATAGAGCAGGACGATCATGGCCGCCGCGCGCGAACGTAGTGGCCGGTCCTCGTCGGTAAGCGCCTGCCCGATCAGCTCGAGGCGGTCTTCGGGCGGCATCGGTGATGCTCGGTTCGACTGCCGGGTGGGCAGGTAGAAGCGTTGGACGAGTTTGGTTTCGATGCACCACAACAAGAACGTGCGAAGGCATGCCCGGCGGTGAGGACCGTTGCCGACGTGCCAGGAATCGATATCGGACTGGCGGCAGGTGGAGAGCGTAATTCCTTGGACTGCAAGCCATTCCAGGAACCGGGTTGCCTGCGTGACCTGGTCGTGGGCGTGGCGCCGGCTTGATGGGGTGATCGGTTTGCGCTCGGCTTTGGCTCGGAGCTGGGGCAACAGGTGCCAGGTCGCGTAGCGGTGGTGGTGAAACCCGCAGGCAGTTGCGTCAGACAGACCGCTTTGGGACCTTCAGCCGTCTACCCTCGTCGGTGCGGACACAGCCGAATCCCACTGGCAGCGGCTGGATTTGCGGCCCTCGAACCGCCCGTGTACATACCGTCGCGAGTTCGCATCCGATGCAATTGGCGGCAGAAGTAGTAATCGCCGAAAATCCAACAAGGTTCCCCGTTCATCATTCTCGGCCGAGCCGTCCGAGCCGATTCCCGGAGTCTGCACCCCCGAGATCGAGCTCATCGGGCCCGGCCTGGCGCACCCGATCGGACGGGGAGGGGTCGAGGTAATTTTCGGACGGCGTCACCCTGTGGGGGCTGGCTTGGTGACGAAGTCGTAGGCCGCCATCGGTCCGAGCAAATCGAGCTCCACCCGGCCGTCCCAGTCCGCGACGAGCCGGCGCACGGTGTCCTCCAGCTCTTGTTCCCGGGCCGATTCG
>NZ_WMBB01000027.1 GCF_009708175.1 Nocardia aurantiaca | reverse complement strand
GCCTGGCGACCGCACCGGCCGCGCTGGCGGCCTTCGCCGGCGCGGGTGGCCTGGCCGGCACCCTGCTGGCCGGGGGCGGCACGCTCGCGGGCGGGCTGTGGAACTACCTGAGCACGGTGCAGGCGGCACCGGGCGAAAGCGCGTACGCCCAGCAGGGCGGCCTGCTCGACCCGAACGGCACCGGCGTGCCCGACGCGAATCTGCGACTGCCGAAGATCACCCTGCCCAGCGGTTCCTCCAGCCTGTCTGCCGGGCACTGATCTCCCTCGACAAACGATGACGCCGCGCCCTCGGGCATGACCTGCCTGTGGCGCGGCCTTTTCAGCGACAGCTAATTACTGGCAAGCATAGCGGGATGCCGGCCCGACGCCTTCGGATGGTGAGGCATATCTGGCAGCGCCCGGCGAGGCGGGGGATTTGCCAGGTGCGCATAGAGCTCGGCGAGTTCTCCCTGCCGCTGCCGTGCTCGCCGCTTAAGCTATCTGCGCCGTGCGAGAGGTACTCGAGGTAGGGAAGCGCTGAGTCCAGGAGGTGTGGAATGTCGGAAGCCGGTCGTTGGCGCCGATCACGTTCAGTATTGATTGCGAGCATGTTGCCTGTTGCTGTCATGCTCGGAACCGGAGTGGCCGACGCGTCTCCGGATGACACCGCGCCGGCGCCTGCCGCGCCACCGAAGACAGCGGACTGGCTATCGCTGAGGCAATACAAGCACGGGCAAGCTCATTTCCGTCTGCCGATCGAACTCGCTCTACTCGGCGGGACGCCTGTCGGTATCGCGCCGCCGGTCGACACGCGCCGCGGCGATCGAGCCGCCGGCCCAGCGAATCCGCTCGCCGACGACGGTTGGACCGGAGTCGAGAGGGTGGACGCGGCTGACTCGCCGGACTCGCCGCCGGTCGTGGATCAGAAGCCGATCCAGGCGTTCTGCGAGAACATCCCGGTTGATCCCCGGCGATGCACCGTCACCGTCCTCGACGCGGGTGTCGGTGCGACAGTCGGTGCAGGCATAGCCGCGGCAGCGACCGTGCCGTTCGCGGTAGGCGTCGGGATATTCGGCGCCATCATCGGGCTTGTCGCGGGTGCCCCATTCGTGCCGACGGGTTTGGTTGTCGGCCCGCTCGTTGGCGCGGCCGTCGGCGCCGGCGTCGTCGCCGGACCAGCTGCCCTGCTCGGTGGCGCGCTCGGGGCATCGATCGGGGCGATAGTGGGCCTCACCGCGCCCCTCCCGCCGACAGACGACCAGACCGTCCCGCCAGCGGACGGCCAAACCGCCCAGCGAACGGACGACCAAACCGTTCCGCAAACGGACGATCAGACGGTCCAGCAAACAGACGATCAGACGGTCCAGCAAACAGACGATCAGACGGTCCGGCAAACCGACGACGAAACCGATTGATCCGACGCGGCCACCACCTCGCTGTGACGAACGCTGCTGTCATTGATCCAATCGCGCGTTGAGAATCCGGGCGATCTGGGCAACAGCACTCGGTTCGGTCATCGCGAGGTGGGTCGCATCGATGTCGAAAGTCGAAATCTGCCCACGGACCACCTGCGCCCATCCCTCGTGACCCAGAGCGTCGGAGCGCCGTTCACGTGTCGCGGTGAAATAGAGCATGTCGCTGTCCAAGACCGGGGGCCGCCATGCACCGGCTGCCCGGATCGCCAGGTTGTAGGCGTCGGTCAGGCGCTCGATCCTTGCGGCGTCGATGCCGAGGCCGCCCCCCAGGTGCTGTTCGATCAGGTCGGCGGCCTCCTCGGCGGTCGCGTCGGGGTTCACGAAATCGACGCCCATGACCGGGCCGAGATTGCTGATCAGTTCTCCGGCCGTGACGGCCGAGAGCGTCGACGCGTCGACACCGCCCACCTCGGCATCCAACAGTGCCAGTAGCTCAACCTGTTCACCAGCGGCGCGCATCTCGACGGCAACGGCATGGGCGATCACACCGCCCAGCGACCAGCCGAGGAGGTGATACGGGCCGTGTGGCTGAACCGCGCGAATCTCGTCGAAGTAGCGTTCGGCCATTTCTTCGATCGACGTGGGGCCGGGGACCTCGCCGCCGATTTGCGGCGCCTGAATGCCGTAGATCGGTCGGTCGTCGCAGAGGTACCTGTCGAATGTGCGGTAACACCACGACAGGCCCAAGGCCGGGTGAATACAGAACAGCGGTGGTCGCTCACCGCTGGTCCGGATCGGCAGCAGCACGTCGAAGCCGACATCGGTCCGGTCGACGGTGGCACCGGAGCGCATTCCGGATTCGATTCGCTTTGCCAGGTCGGCCGGGCACGGATCCGACAACATCCAGCTGATAGGAACCTCGTAGTCGAGTTCCTTACGCAACTCGCTCACCACTCGCACCGACTTCAGCGAGTTGCCACCCAACGCGTAGAAGTCGTCATCGGCGCCCACCCGATCCACGCCGAGTACCGCTTCGAAGGTCCGTGCAACCTCCTCTTCCAGCCACGACGAGGGCTCCCTGAACTCGCCCACCGTGAGCACCGGCTCCGGTAGCCGCGTGCGGTCCAACTTGCCCGACGCGGTCAGGGGCACCGCGTCGAGCACCATCACCGTAGTGGGCACCATGTAGTCGGGCAGTCTGGTCGCCGCATGCTCCAAGACCGCCGCGGTGTCGACCGTGGCGCCCGCGGCGGGCACCAGATAGCCGACGAGGTGGTCCACCGCGCCGGTGGTGCGCACCACGGCGATCGCCCGGGCGACGCTCGGGTACTCCGCGAGCACTGCCTCGATTTCACCGAGTTCGATACGCAGGCCGCGCAGCTTCACCTGGAAATCGGTGCGGCCCAGGTATTCCAATTCGCCGGTGTGGCGCCAGCGCACCAAGTCACCGGTGCGGTACAGGCGCCGGCCGTCACCGTACGGGTCGGGCACGAACCGTTCCGCGGTGAGGCCCGGACGTGACTGATAGCCGCGCGCGAGCTGGGCGCCCGCCAAGTACAGCTCCCCAGCGACACCGGGCGGCGTCGGATGTAACCGGTTGTCGAGTACGTATGCCCGCGCGTTCCATACCGGTGAGCCGATCGGCATGCTCCCGGTGTCGGCTTCGGTCACCTGATGCGCGGTCGCGCACACGGTGAACTCGGTCGGCCCGTACATATTGTGCAACTCGACCTCGGGCATGGTTCGCCGCACCTCGGCCGCGACCTCGGGGCCGAATGCCTCACCGCCCACCAGGAGCGTCCGCACCGACTCCAGCGATTCCGCGGGCACCGTGTCCGCGAACACCGCCAGCATGGAGGGCACGAGTGCGGTGATCGTGACCCGTTGGGTGGCAATGGTTTCGGCGAGGTAGGCCAGGTCGGTATGCCCATCGGCGCGCGCGATCACCAGCCGCGCCCCCATCGCCAGGGTCGTAAACAGCTCCCACACCGACATGTCGAACGTGGCGGGGGACTTCAGCAGCACCACGTCATTCGACGTCAAGGCGTAGGTCTCGCTGTGCCACCGCAGCTGGTTCACCACCGAACAGTGTGATACCGCAACACCTTTCGGTCGACCGGTCGACCCCGAAGTGAACAGCACGTATGCGAGGTTGTGCGGTCGCAGCGGTGCCAGCCGATCGGCGTCGGTGACCGGCGCGTCATCGAATTCGGACAGCTCCAGCCCATCGAGGGACGACAGCTCCAAGACCGGCGCGGCGATCGACAGCATGTACGCGATGCGGTCGGCCGGAAGGTCCGGATCGACCGGCACGTACCCGCCGCCGGCGGCGTGCACCGCGTACATGGCGGTGACCTGGTCCAGCGAACGTCGCATACGCAGCGCCACCAACGACTCCGGACCCACTCCCTGGCAGATCAACCACCGCGCCAACCGGTTCACGCGAGAGGCAAATTCCGCATAGCTCAGCGACTGTTCGCCGAATGTCACCGCGGGCCGGTCCGCATGCACCCGCACCGAGTGGGCGAAGACCGAGGCGAGCGTCTCGCCCGGAGGTAGACGGCGATCGGTCGAATTCCACTGTGTCAGAACGGCTTCGCGTTCATCGGCGCCGAGCAGATCCACCTCGTACACCAGCTGCGCCGAATCGGTCACCAGTGCGCCGAGCAACCGCAGCAGGCGATCGACGATCGTGGTCACCGTCGTGGCGTCGAAGAGGTCGCTCGCGTACGTCACCGCGCCGCTGATGCCGGCCGGGGCGCCCGTCGAGTCGTAGGAGTCCGACACCGTGATCAGCAGATCGAACAGCGCGGTGTCGGTGTCGGCCGCGACGGCCGACACCGACAGCCCCGGAAGTTCGAACTGGGCCTTGGCGACGTTCTGGAACGCCAGCATCACCTGGAACAGGGGATGGTGGGCGTGCGACCGCACCGGGTTCAGCTCCTCCACCAGCCGCTCGAACGGAACATCGGCGTGCCCGAACGCGGCCAGATCGGTCCCGCGCACGTGCTCGAGCAGCTGGTTGAACGTCATCTGCGGGGTCAACCGGGTCCGCAGCACCAAGGTGTTGACGAACATCCCGACCAGGTCGTCGAGTTCGGGCTCTCCGCGTCCCGCATACGGAGTGCCGATCGCGATATCGTCCATACCGGCCAGCCGAGCCAGTGTGGCCGCCAGCGCGGCGTGGAAGACCATGAACAGCGTTGTGTTGTGCGCTCGCGCGACCTGCTGCAATCCCGCGTGCAGATCAGCATCGACAGTGATCGGCACACTCGCGCCCGCATAGGTCTGCATGGGCGGACGCGGTCGGTCGGTCGGTAGCTCCAGCAAGACCGGCAGCTCCGCCAATTCGAGTGTCCAGTAATCGATCTGGGCGCGTAGCAGCGATTCGGGATCGTCTTCGGTCCCCAGCACCGTCCGCTCCCAGATCGCGTAGTCGGCATATTGCACCGGCAGCAGCGGCAAGCTCGGTATCTCCCCTTGCAGGTGTGCCGCATACGCGGTCATCATGTCCCGTGCCAGCGGGACCAGCGACGACCCGTCGCAGGAAATGTGGTGCGCCACCACGGCCAGGACCCACTCATGCTGCCCGAGCTCGAACAACCGTACGCGCACCGGCGCCTCGACCGTCACATCGAACGCCGTCGAGATGAACGCCGACAACGACTCGGCCAGTTCCGTTTCCGTGACCGAGGTGATGGTTATCGGCGCGATCGCCTCGGCCGCGGGAAGGATAACCTGCGACGGCTCGCCCTCGGCGTACGGATATACGGTCCTCAGTACCTCATGCCGGTTCAGCACATCCGCGATGGCCGCGCGCAGCGCGTCGAGATTCAGCTGCCCGGACAGCCGTAGCACGATCGGAATGCTGTAGGCGGCCGAGCCGGGCTCGAGCCGGTTCAGGAACCACATCCGTTGCTGTGCGTACGACAGAGGAATTCGCTGCGGCCGTGGCTGTGCGGTCAGTGCCACCCGACCGGTGTCGGCCTGCGATTCGGCGCGCGCGGCCAACCTCGCGACCGTCGGCGCCTCGAAAATCATCGACACCGGGACGGTCGCGTCGAGCGCGGCACCGATCCGCGCGGCAACGCGGGTGGCCACCAGGCTGTTGCCGCCCAGTTCGAAGAAGTCGTCGTCGGCGCCGACCGGACCGTCGATATCGAGGACGTCGGCGAATACGCCGGCCACTATTTCCTCCACCGGTGAGGCCGGGGCCCGGAATCGCCTGGCCTGGACGACGGGCGCGGGCAGGGCCGAGCGGTCGAGCTTCCCATTCGGCGACAGGGGGATCGCGTCGAGGATCATCACCGCGGTCGGCACCAGATACGACGGCAGCACCTCGGCCAACGCTGCCCGCAACTCCTCGCCCGAGAGGCTCACCCCGGTTTCGGGTACCGCATAGGACACCAACTGCGCCGGACCCGTGCCCGTGCGCCACGGCATCGTGACCGCGTATGCCACCTCCGCCCGCGCGCTCAGCACCGCGTCGATCTCGCCGAGCTCGACCCGGAAACCACGGATCTTCACCTGGAAATCGTTGCGCCCCAGGAATTCCAGGTCACCGTCGGCATTCCAGCGCACCAAATCACCCGTGCGGTACATACGGCGTCCCGGCTCTCCGAATGGGTGCGCCACGAACCGCGCCGCACTCGCAGCGGCCTTGTCGAGGTATCCGCGCGCCAGCGCCGGGCCTGCCAGATACAACTCTCCGGCGACCCCCACCGGCACCGGCTGCAGGCGGGCATCCAAGACCAGCGCCTGTACGCCCTGCAGTGGGACGCCGATCGTCGGCCGGTCACCCGGTCGCAGCTCACCCGTCGCCGTGGCGAGCATCGTGGCCTCGGTGGGCCCGTACAGTTCCCGGAACTTCCGGGCGCCGGCGATGTCGGTGCCCGCCCACCGATTCACCAGATCCGCCGAGACCTCGTCACCGCCGGACATCACCATCTGCAAATGGTCCAGTCCGGCCGGTTCCACCGACGCGAGCGCGGCGGGGGTCATGAAGGCGTGGGTAACTCGCTGCACGCGCAGCAACTCGGCCAACTCGGCGCCGCCGTAGATCTCCGTCGGCGCCACGACCAGGGCGCCGGCACGGCTGACCGCCATCAGGTTCTCCATCACGGCGGCGTCGAACGACGGCGACGCGAAATGCAGCACCCTGGACGTTTGCCGGAGGTCGAGGCCGGCGCGTAGCGATGAGACGAAGTCGGCGATGCCGGTATGCGTGATGGCGACGCCCTTCGGCACACCGGTTGATCCCGAGGTGAAGACCACGTAGGCAACGTTCGTGGCCCGCAGCGGTCGGAGCCGTTCGTCATCGCCGACCGGGCCGCTCGCCAATTCGTCGATCCGCGCGGCGACGGCCGCGTCGTCGAGCACGATCCAGTCCACCGAATCGGGCATCTCGGCACACACCGACGACACCGTAACGCCCAGCGTCGCATGCGAATCCGATACCATCTGCGCGATCCGGCCTTCGGGATAGCCGGGGTCCACCGGCACGAATGCCGCACCCGACTTCACCACTGCCCACCACGCGACGACGAACTCCATCGACCGCGCCGCCGCCACCAGCACCGGAGTCTCCGGTCCGGCGCCATAGCGGATCAGTAACCTCGCCAGGCGGCTCGATCGTTCGTCCAGCTGCGCATACGACAACGTGGCATCCCCCGAGATGACGGCGATGCCATCGCCGTTGTCCCGGACGGCCGAGGCGAACACCTCCGGCAGCAATCCGGACGGCTCCGGCGCCGCCGAGGTGCGTGCACCTACCCGCGACGTCAGCGCCGAGCGCTCGTCGGGGTCGAGCCAGTCGATATCCCCGACCACTACGGCCGGATCGTCGGCGACGGCTTCCAGCACCCGTACCAGCCGTCGGACAATTCCCGCCGCGGTCGCCTCGTCGAACAGATCGCGCGCATAGCTCATCATTCCCGAGATGCCTTGCGCCACACCGGCATTGCCGGTCGATTCGGACAGCACCATTTGCAGGTCGAACTGGCTCGCCCCGGTATCCACATCCGCCCGTGCCACCCGGACGTCAGGCAGCGCCACATCGACCGTCGACAGGTTCTGGAACGCCAGGGCCACCTGGAACAACGGATGCCGCGCCACCGATCGCTCCGGATTCAATTCCTCCACAACCCGTTCGAACGGCACGTCCGCGTGCTCGAACGCCAGCAGGTCCGTCTCCCGGGTGCGCATCAGCAACTCGGCGAACGGCTCGCCCGTGTCCACCCGGGTCCGCAATGCCAGCGTGTTCACGAACATTCCCACCAGATCGTCCAGACCAGGCTCGCTCCGCCCGGCGACCGGGGTGCCGATCACGACGTCATCGGAGCCGCTGAGCCGCCCCAGTACCGTTGCCAGCGCCGCATGCATCACCATGAACAGCGACGACCCCCGCGACCGTGCCAGTGTGAGCAGCCGCTCATGCAGTTTCGCACCGATCTCCACCGGTACCCGGCCTCCCGACAGCGATGCGACGGCCGGGCGCGGTCGGTCCGTCGGTAGTTCCAGCCGGTCCGGTGCGCCCGCGAGCGTCGAGCGCCAGAACTCCAGCTGGGCGGACATCACCGATGCCGGATCGTCCGCGGCCCCCAGCATCTGCCGTTGCCACCACGCGAAATCCGCGTACTGCACGGCGAGCGGTTCCCACTCCGGCGCGTGCCCGGCCAGTCGCGCGGCATACGCCACCATCACGTCACGGGCCAGTGGCCCCATCGATTGACCATCACCGGCGATGTGATGGACCACCAGCACCAGCAGGAATTCTCCTGTGCCACTGTCGCGCTCGACGCCGAGCTCGAACAATCCCACTCGCATCGGCACTTGGGCAGTCACATCGAATCCGCGCCGCACGAACTCGCCCACCACGTCCGGGACCGAATCCGCCGGTACTCGCAGCGGCTCCACCGGTACCGCGGGCTCGTCGAGAACGACCTGCCGCGGCTCACCGGAGATCTCCGGATAGATCGTCCGCAACACTTCGTGACGCGCGACCACGTCTGCGAGCGCGGCCGCCAGCGCTTCGGTGTCCAGCTGTCCTGACAACCTCAGCATCACCGGAATGTTGTAGGCCGCGGAATCCGGCTCGAACCGGTTCAGGAACCACATCCGCTGCTGTGCCAACGACAGCGGCACCGGGTCGGGGTGCACTCCGGGCAGCAGGGGCAGCCGGTCCCCACCGCTGAGTGACCCGGCGCGCGCGGCCAATTCGCCGACGGTCGGCGCCTCGAATACCGACCGGACCGGCACTCGCACATTCAGGGCCGCACCTATGCGCCCCACCACCAGCGAGGCGCTCAGCGAATCGCCGCCCAGCGCGAAGAAGTCGTCATCGACGCCCACCCGGTCCACCTCGAGCACCTGTTCGAATGCTCGCGCGACCAGCTCTTCCACCCCCGGGGCCGGCGCTCGGTATTCTCGCGCGACGGCGACCGGCTCGGGCAACCGCTCGCGATCGAGCTTCCCATTGGCGGTCAGCGGCACCTCATCCAGCACGATCACCGCGGCCGGCACCATGATCCGGGGCAACGCCTCCGCCAGCGCCGCACGCAACTCCGCGCCCGACACCTCCGCCCCGGCCGCGGGCACGACATAGGACACCAGCAACACCGGCCGTCCGTCATCGCTGCGCGGCACGGTGACCGCGTATGCCACATTCGCACGCGCACCCAGCACCGCGTCGATCTCACCCAACTCGATCCTGGTGCCGCGCACCTTCACCTGAAAATCGTTGCGCCCCAAGAACTCCATCTCGCCATCGGCGCTGCGGCGCACCACGTCACCGGTGCGGTACATGCGCTGACCCGGCTCCCCGAACGGACATGCGACGAACCGCGCCGCGGTCAACCCCATCCTGGCGACGTACCCATCGGCCAGACCGGCGCCGAACAGGTACAGCTCGCCCGCGACACCGTGGGGCACCGGCCGCAACCAGGTATCCAGAACCACGGCGGCGACGGGACCGACCGGCCTGCCGATCGTGATCGCGGCACCTGGCACCAGCGCATCGCTGGCGGTAGCCCAGATCGTGCTTTCGCTCGGCCCGTACAGATTGACCATCGTGCGCTGCGGAGCCCACCGATCGACCAGTTCGAGCCCGACCGGCTCACCGGCTGTCGCCAGCACACGCAGCCCGTCGAGACCGTCGCACGGTACTGTCGCCAGCGCCGAGGGGGTCACTACGGCATGCGAAATGTGTTCACGCGCTATCAGATCCGCCAGCTCAGGGCCGGCGTAGACCTCGGCGGGCGACACCACCAGCCGGCCGCCCGAACCGTGCGCCATCAACAACTCGAACACCGAGGCGTCGAAGCTGGGCGAGGCGACCTGCAGAACCACCGACATCGGGTCGACGCCGAATATTCGCCGTTGCGCCGCGATTATGTCGGCCAGGCCGCGATGGCTGACGAGAACGCCCTTGGGCGTTCCGGTGGACCCGGAGGTGTAGCTCACGTACGCGACCTGATCCCGCCGAATCGGTCCGCCACGTTCGGCATCGGTGATCGGAATGGCAGGAGCCGATTCCACGGCGTCGAGCGTCTGCTCCTCGTCGAGGATCAGCCAGTCGACCGCGTCGGGTAGCTGCTTCCTGGCGGACGTGTCGGTCAGCCCGAGCAGGGTTCCCGAGTCCGACAGCAGAAATTCGATCCGCTCCGATGGCAACGTCGGATCGATAGGCAGGAACGCGGCACCGGTCTTCGCCACGGCCCACAGGGCGACCGTCGCCGCCAGGGAACGCGGAAGCACGGAGGCGACGACCTGATCCCGCCGGGCGCCGTGCCGCAGCAGGACCCGGGCCAGACGCGCGGATCGCTCGTCGAGCTGCCGGTAGGTCATGGCGGCCGTGCCACACCGCACGGCGATCGCGTCGGGTCCGGTGGCAGCGGAAGCGGCGAGTATCCGGTCCAACGTGTCAGGGATCGTCGGGTCCGCAGTCGAAACCGGCCACGACGGCCCCGGTTGCTCGTCGAGCGGCAGCTCGACCAGCCGCATATCGGCGTTCGCGCCGATCCGGCACAGCAGTTCGACGAAGCGGTCGAGGATGCGGCGCGCCGACACGGTGTCGAATTCACGCTCATGGAATCGGAGGGTGATCCGCAGTCCCTGTGCCTCGCCGCGCTCGGACTGCCTCGGTTCCACGATCAGGCTCAAGGGATACGGCGTCGCGTCCACACCGCTGAGTTCGTTCACCCGCAGGCCCGCAGAATCGACGAGTTGCTGCAGTGCCGCCCGGTCGACGGGGAACGACTGGAAGGTGATGGCGGTGTCGAAGAGTTCGGGCAGTCCGACGCTGCGGTGAATCTCGGGCAGGCCGATATGGTGATGCTCCAGCATGCGGGCGTGCCGCGCCTGAACGTCGATCAGCAATTCGCGAAGCGTCATTGTGGGCTCGAGCGGGACGCGCACCGGAATCGTATTCAGAAACATGCCCAGCGTCTGATCGACCAGCGGCAACTCCGGGGGCCGGCCCGACACCGAGGAGCCGAAGATCACATCGGTCTCGCCGGTGAGTACGCGCAGGTTCAGGGCCCAGGCCGCGGCGACGGCCGTATTGATGGTGACGGCCGCTTCCGCCGCCACTCGACGGAGTTCTCCGAAACGATCGGCCGTCAGCTCGGCCCCGACCTCGGCGGCGGATACCGAGCCCGCCGCGTCGGCGTCGCGGGACACTCGGGTCGGCGCGTCGACATCCGAAAAGGCTTGCGCCCATGCCGCTTTGGATGCGGTGCTGTCCTGCCGACCCAGCCAGGCCAGATAGTCGCGGTAGGAGGGCGCGGGTCCGGCGGAGTCGATATGCGCGGGAGATCCGTAGTAGTCGAGCAGTTCTCGCATCAGCAACGGCATCGACCAGCCATCCAGGATCACATGGTGATTCGTGACGAGCAGCCGGAACGACCCCGCACCCAGACGGATCAGCGTCAAGCGCAACAGCGGAGGAGCCGACAGGTCGAATCCCGCCGCCGCGTCCGCCGCGGCAATCGACTCCGGGTCGATTGTGGATTCCGCATCGCCGCCACCGGCCAGATCGATCTCCCGGAAATCGATTTCGGCGTGCTCCAGCACGATCTGGCACGGCCCGGCCGACGTCTCCACAAACGCGGCCCGCAGGATATCGTGCCGGTCGACCACGGCCTGAGCGGCACGTCGCAGGCGCTCACCGTCGACCGCGCCGGAAAACTCGACCATCGTCTGGACGGTGTAGTTGTCCACGGCATCCGGGTCGAACGTCGAGTGGAAGTGCACACCGGACTGCATGGGCGACAACGGCCATATGTCGGACAGGCCGCGGTACTGCCGCTCGATCTGCTCGATGTCCTGTTGGGTGAGCGCGACGAGCGGAAAGTCCGAGGCGCGATACGCGCGATCGGCTTTCGGGAGTCGAGGGGGTTCCTCGATTGTCACCGGAGCCGCGTCGCTGCCCGCCATTGCGGCGAGGGCGGCAACTGTCTTGCCCTCGAATACATCTCGCGGTGTGAAGGTGAGCCCAGCCGATCTCGCCAGGGCCACCAGCCGCATCGAGACGATGCTGTCCCCGCCGAGCATGAAGAAGTTGCTGTCGGCGGATACGGTGTCGAGATGGAGCACGTCGGCGAAGAGTCTCGCCACGACCTGCTCCGTATGCGTCGACGGCGGTCTGCCGCCTGCGGCGTCGGCATCGAAGACCCGCTGCTGGAGTGCTTTCCGATCGATCTTTCCCGTAGGCGTGCGCGGCATCTCGTCGATCCGCACGATCGCCGCCGGATTCATATAGCGAGGTAGCGTGCCCTCGAGATCGCGTTCGATTGCCGCCACGTCTACCGCAGCGCCCGGCGCGGACACGACATAGGACACCAGAACCGGTTCGCCGGCAGGGCCTTCCACCGCAACGGTGGCGACGCTCGCCACGTCCGGGTGCTGGGCCACGTGGGCATCGATTTCCCCCGGCTCGATGCGCAGGCCGTGAATCTTGACCTGTTGATCGCAGCGGCCCAGGTATTCGAGTGCCAGCCCGGAGCGTCCGCGCACCCAGCGCACGGAATCACCGGTGCGGTAGATCCGCTCGCCGCGGGTGGATCGCGGATCCGCGACGAAACGCGACGCGGTCACCCCCGGTCGATCGATGTATCCGCGGGCGAGTCCGGGCCCGCCGATATAGAGTTCGCCCGCGACGCCGACCGGAACCGGTCGCAGCCACGTGTCGAGAACCATCGCGGACGCGCCTCGGATCGGGCGACCCATCGTCACCGGCTCGCCGGGTGCGAGGGCATCCGACCCCGTTGCCCAGATCGTGCACTCGGTCGGTCCGTAGTGATTCATCAGCCGTCGCCCGGGGGCCCACCGGTTCACGGTGTCCGGCCCGACGGCTTCGCCGACGACCGCGAGCGATGTCAACGACGGGATCCGGGACGGATCCATGGTGTTCAGCACGGACGGGGTGATGATCGCGTGCGAAACCTGCTGCGACCGAAGCAATTCCTCGAGATCGATCCCGCCGTATACCTCCGGTGGCGCCACCACCAGACAGGCGCCGCTGCCGTGCGCCAACAGCAACTCCGACAAGCAGGCGTCGAATCCCGGCGACGCGACCTGCAACACCACCGAATCCGTGCCCAGCCCGAAGGCGTCGACGTGCGCCGTGACAAGGTCGGCCAGACCTCGATGGCTGACGTGGACCGCTTTCGGCTTGCCGGTCGATCCGGACGTGTAGATCACGTATGCCGCATTGTCGGCCGACAGCCCGTCGGCCTCGGACGGCCTGCCGGACGGGCCAGGCAGACCCTCATGAGCGTCCGACGCCGAATCGTCCAGAATCAACCAGTCGACAGTGTCCGGAAGCTGCGGCGCCACAGCGTTGGTCGTCACGCCCAGACTGGTCCGCGAATCGGACAACAACTCACCGATCCGCGCGGCGGGATTGCCGGGATCCAACGGCAGGAAGGCGGCGCCTGTTTTCGCCACCGCCCAGATCGCCATGACAAGTTCGGCCGAGCGGGGAAGGGCCAACGCGACGATCGACTCGGCGCGAGCACCATGGCCGACCAGCAGTCGAGCGAACCTATCGGCGCGACGCTCCAGCTCACGATAGGTCAACGTGGTGTCACCGCACCGGACAGCCACGGCATCCGGATACCTTCGCGCGGTCCCCGACAGGATGTCGCGCAGCATGAGCTCCGCGGCCGGCTGCTCGCCGCCGACCGAAAGTAGTTCCGCGCGTTCGGAATCCCAGCAGGAGGAGATCGCGGCGACCTTCCGGGTGGGATCGCTGACGATCTGCGTGATCAGCAACTCGAATCGCTCGAGCAGCGTGCGGGCATCGTCCGAATCGAATCGGTCGGTGGCGAACTTCAGCGTCACCGTGTAGGTGCCGGGCTCGTCGGTGTCCCGTCCATCACGACTCGACCGCGGCGGGGTCACCTGCAAACTCAGCGGATACGGCGTGGCATCGTGTGCGTCGATCTCGACGAACCGCAATCCAGCGTCGGAGAGATCGCGTGCCAGCAGTTCCCGGTCGAGCGGGTAGGACTCGAGCACTGTCGCGGTGTCGAACATATCGGTGATACCGGCGGCCCGTTGCAGCTCCGCCAAGCCGATGTGCTGGTGATCCAGCATTGCGGCCTGCTCGGATTGCACCCGGACAAGGAGGTCGCCGACGGTTTCGTCGGGTTCGAGCCGGACTCGGACGGGCAGCGTGTTGACGAGCAGCCCGACCATGCGCTCGACATCCGGAATCTGCGGTGGGCGGTTGGACACCGTATTTCCGAACACCACGTCCGATCGTCCGGTCAGGACCGCCACCAGCAGTGCCCACGCCACGTGCAGGGCCGTGTTGGCAGTGACGCCATGCGAGCGGCCGAGATCGAGAATCGCAGCGGTGGTCGCGGCGTCCAGATGCAGCCCGACCTCGTCGGCGTGCGCGGTGACGGTCCGACCCGGCCCGCTCGTAACTCGCGTCGGACTGTCGATTCCGGCGAGCATCTCCCGCCACGCGGCAATCGCGGCGCCGCGATCCTGAGCCCGTAGCCACTGCAGATACTCACGATACGAACCAGGGGGCGCGATTTCGGCGGTATCGCAATCGGATACGTACAACGAGAGCAACTCGTGGATCAGCACGGGCATGGACCAGCCGTCCAGCACGAGGTGATGGTTGGTGACCAGCAACTGGTACATATCGACGCCGGTGCGCACGAGGTGGAAACGCACCAGCGGCGGGCGGGCCGGGTCGAACGGGGCCGCAGCCGCCGTCGCGAGTCGCCGAAGCGCTTCTGTCCGCAGCCCGGCATCGGTGATATCGGTGACACTCGACTCGTCCCAATCGACCCTGGTGTCGCGCAATACGATCTGACGTGGCCCATCGTCACTCTCGACGAACGCGGTCCGCAGGCTGTCGTGCCGGTCGATGAGCACCTGCGCGGCCCTCCGCATCCGCTCCCCGTCCACCTGCCCGGCAAACGTCAGCGCCGCTTGCACGATGTAGCCGTCATCGCCGTCCCGGTCGTAGATCGTGTGGAACAGCAGCCCGGACTGCAAGGCGGTGAGCGGCCACACATCGGTCATCGACGGGTATTCCCGCAGCCAGTGGTCGATGTCGTCCTGCGATACCGCGGTGAGGGGGAAGTCGGAGGGTGTGAAGCTGTATGCGGTTTCGGATCGGACGTGATCGGCGAGCGCCCCCAGGGCTCGAGCCCACAGCGCGGCGAGCTCGTCGACCTCCTCACCTGACAACACCTGCGAGGCGAACTCCCAGGTCGCGTCGAGCTCGAGCCCGTCGCGACCTTCCTCGGCGATCGCATTGATATCGAGCACGGCGGGCAGGACCATCTCCGGATCGCTCGTCGCGGTCAGCGCGGTGAATTCGGTGGTCGGTGCCCAGGGCCCCGAGCGTTCACCGAAACCCACCCGTCCGAGGTAGTTGAAACTGATCTGAGGTTCGGGCAGGTCCGCGAGCTCGGCGCTGCCCTGGGGATCGAGATGACGCAGCATCTGATAGCCGATGCCGTTGCCGGGCACCGCGCGCAGTTGCTCCTTCACCTGCTTTATCGCCAGTCCCGCACTTTTGCCGCCGGCCAGCGCATCATCGAGGTCGATGGTCTCCCATTCGATCCGAACCGGGAAGCGTGTGGTGAACCAGCCCACGGTGGTGCTGAGATCGGCGCCCGGTACGGCCCGCTCCTCGCGGCCGTGCCCCTCCAACGAGATCAACTCTCCGGCGGTCACCGCCGTACCGCGCCGGCGCCGCCACTCACCGAGTGCGAGCACCAGGGCCGCCAGCAGCGGATCGTTGGCACCGCAGTGGAAGCGGTCCGGGATGGTGGTCAGAACCGCCTCGGCAACCGCTGCCGGGATGCGCTGATGTACCCGGCCCGCCGTGGCTCCGATGTCACGAGCCGGGACCAGACGGCGCGATCCGAGGAGCTGATCGCCTCGCGCGAGTACGTCTTTCCACAGGTCGAGTTCCGCCGACCGCCTGCCCGGCGTCTGCTCGACCAAACCGTGCACCCACCGCCGAAACGAGGTGGTGACCGGGCCGAGATGCGGCTCACCGCCATCGCAAACCTGCGACCAGGCCTGCGCGAGATCGGTGAGGATGATGCGCCACGACACCGCGTCGACGGCGAGATGGTGGATCACCAGCCACATCAGGTCGGGTCCCGAGGCGTTGCGATCCCGAATCCAGACGGCCTGAACGAGCACGCCGTTGTCCGGGTCCAGTCGATCCGCGGCTTCGTGCAGGTGCCGGTCGACTTCGGCGGCATCACGTCGATCGATCCGAACATCGACGAGCACGGCCTCCGGGTCGACCGCTTCCCGATCGAGTACCTCGACGTACCGATCAACCGAATCGCCGGCACGCAGTGCCGCGCGCAGCATATCGTGGCGGTCGAGCAGGGATCGCAGCACGCGGACGAGACCCGCTCGATCGGCCCCCTCTGGCAGTTGCACGAGCGCGGCCTGCGCGAATCGGTTGTAATGACCCCGATCGAGCATTGCGTGCATGATCGGCGACAAGGGCATCGGCCCTATGCCGCCACCGGGCAACTCGGCCAACCCCGGGGTATCGCCGGCTTCCGTCGCCGTGGCAGCCAGGCCCGCGACGGTCTTGTGCACGAACACATCCTGTGTGGAGAAACTCAGGCCTTCGGCCTTGGCCCGCGCCACCAGCCGGATCGACAGAATGCTATCGCCGCCGAGGGCGAAAAAGCTGTCCTCCGCCCCGACCCGAGGCACGCCGAGCACCTCGGTGAACAGTCGTGCGACCACCTTCTCCCGGGCTGTGGCCGGCGCCCGCCCCACCGGCGCGGTCCCGAATTCCGGCTTCGGCAAAGCGCTGCGATCGAGCTTGCCGAAGGCATTCACCGGGAGGCTGTCCAACGGGAGGATCACCGCCGGGACCATATGCGGCGGCAGCGAATCGCGAGCGAAGCGCTGGACTTCGACCGGATCGACCCGACGGCCGCTCACCGGGACGACATAGGACGCCAACACGGTCGTGCCGACATTGTTCTGCACCGGCACCGTGACGCAGAGATCCACGTCCTGGTGTGTGGTGAGCACGGAGTCGATTTCACCGGGTTCGATCCGGTATCCGCGGATCTTGACCTGGAAGTCGCTGCGGCCCAGCAACTCCAGCGTCGTCTCGGAGTCGTCGCCGGTCCAGCGCGCGACGTCGCCGGTGCGGTACATTCGCGTCCCGGTGTCGCCGTACGGATCGGCGACGAACCGCGCCGCGGTTTCGACGAACAGATGGCTGTACCCACGGGCCAATCCCGGCCCGGCGAGATACAACTCGCCCGCGGTGCCCTTGGGCACCGGCTGCAGTGTTCGGTCCAGCACCATGGCCGAGACGCCACGGATGGGGTCACCGACGGTGTGGGTGTGGCCGGGTCTCAGGATGGCGCCGACGGCGGTCACGGTGGATTCGGTGGGACCGTACTCGTTGTACATCGACACCGACGGTGTCCACCGCTCGACGAGGTGCGGTGGACATACATCACCACCGACTACGACCACCTGCAAGTCGGTCAGCGGACGGGGGTCCACCGTTGCCAGCATCGTGGGCGTCAGCGTCAGGTGTGTCACATGCTCATCGGCCAGCAGTTGTGTGAGCGACTCACCGCCGGTCACCTCGGGCGGCACGATCACCAACGTGGATCCGTACGCGAAGCAGGTCAGAAACTGTTCCAGGGAGGCGTCGAAACTGGGGGAGAGGGCATAGGACACGCGGGATGTCGTGTCGATGCCGTACGTGGCGGCGCGGTCGGCAACGAGATTCGCGAGGCCGGTGTGCGTGACCTGGACGCCTTTGGGCGTTCCGGTGGATCCCGAGGTGTAGGTGATATAGGCGACGTTGGACGGCCGTAGCGGGTGGATACGGTCATCGTCGGAAATCGGCTCGCCGGCAGCGTCGTATTCGTCCAGGGTGGCGGGGTCGTCGAGAACCACCGGGTGCATCGCCAGCGGGAGCCGCCCGCGCAGGGCGCCGTTCGTGATCGCCACAGCCGCGCCGCTGTCGGCAACCATATGTTCGATCCGCTTCGACGGGTACTCGGGGGCCAACTGGACAAACGCGGCCCCGCTTTTCGCGACCGCCCACGTCGCCACGACCGATTCGACCGAGCGGGGCAGCATGATCGCCACCGCTGTGTCCGGACCACACCCGAGAGCTATCAGATGCCGGGCCAGCCGGGAGGATCTGGTGTCCAGCTCGCCATACGTCATCGTCCGGTCTGCCGAGACGATCGCGCACCCACTACTGTTGCGACGTGCGCTCTCGGTCAGAATCTCCGGGAGCAGCCGTGTTTCGACCCCGCCGGGCCCCCGCACAGGAAGCAGCGCGGACCGTTCCTGTCCTTCGAGCAGCGGCAGTCTGCTGACCGAACATTCCGGTCCGCCGGCGAGGAACTCGTGCAGAAACATGCGGAATCGCCGATGGTGACCAGCGAGCTCCTCATGGCTGTAGGCATTCGGGTTCCCCTGGAAATCGATATGTGTGCTGTCTCTGCCCGCGCCCGGGTAGATGTTGACGAAAAGGTCGGAGGTGGGCCCTGAGGTGAGGACGTTCAGGCGGCCTGTCGTGTTGCCCAGGACAACCTCGTTCTCGATCATCATGAGGTTCACGGCCGGGCCGAAGGATGCCGTCTCGTCGCGCGCAATCCCCATATCGTGGAATATGTCTTCTTGGCGGTAGCGCTGTCGCCGAAGAGCGCTGGTCAGCTCGCTTTTCACCGCGGCGATCAGTTCACCGACGCCGCGGCCGGCGACCTGTATGCGCAACGGGACCACATTGGCCACCATCCCCCCGGAGCGGCGCAGCATGGCAGAGTGCCGACCCGAAACGGGCAGGCTCAGCAGTACTTCATCGCTTCCGGTCATCCGCGCGAGATAAGCGGCGAAGGCCGCGACGATGATCGGGGTCACGCTGGAGCCATGCTCGAGCGCGACGCTTTCCAGTAGATGCGCGGTGGCGTCCGGCAATTCTGTGCTGACCAGGGCCGGATGAATGGTGGGCTTGCCCACGCGGTCGGCCAGGCTGACGACGGGAGGCGCGCCTGCCAGGTGCTCCAGCCAGTATCTGCGGTCGTTGTCGAATCGCGCCGAACTCCGGTACTCCAGATCCTGCTCGACGACCTCCCGCAGGTCCTGCGCCGCGCATGGCGCCGCCTCCTCGGACTTCACCCAAGCGTTGTACAACTCGGTAACCCGGTGAACCATTGTCACCGCGGCAAATCCGTCCAAGGCGATATGGTGTGCACGCTGATACCACAGGAAATGGTCCTCGCCGACCTGGAACACGATGCTCGTCATGAGGTTGTCGTTCAGTAAATCCAGTGGAGCGGAATAATCCTGAACCATAATTTCGTGCGCGGTCGCAACCGGATCGATGTGCCGGCGCAAGTCCATGACGGACGCCTGAGACCCATGTTCCTCGTCGACGAACTGGCATGGCTCCCCGTCGACCTCGATCAGGCGCAAATGTCCGGACCCGAACTCCCGGCCGGCGGTCCTGCATGCCTCGGCAAGCAATTCCGCATCCAGCTCGCCTACGATTTCCACGTACTGGGCGACAGAAATCGGCGAGGATCCCGCGAGATGCTGGGCAAACCAGATTCCCCGCTGCGCCGCCGTCAATGGGAAAATGTCGACCGACGATACCTTACTGCTGCGCGCGTCGGAACCGTTACCCGAATGCGGGCTTCCGGAAGAGCGGAATGTGCCGGTTTGCACCGATGTGGACCGGTCCGGATTGCTATCGATACCACTCTTCGATTGGCCCATTTCGAACCTCCGCTGATATCGTTCATTTCAGGAACGCAATTAGCCCGAACATCGATTGTCGATCCGCTTTCGCGCGCCGGTCCGGGGGCTACGGACGAGGCCAGGGCGTGCACGGTCTCCGATACCGGCACAGTGCTGAATACGTCGACGCTGAATACGTCGAGTACGCGCTTGTCCCCGTTACCGCGGCCAGCGCCGACCGATCCGTGACCGGCCACGAGGCCCACTTCCCGGCCGTCGGCCGCGACCGCCGCTCGACCACGGACCGGTGCACCGTGGTGCCATCCTCGACCTCGGTCTCGTCACCCAACTCGTCGACGAACCGTCCAGTACGCCACTGCTGGCAGAGCCGACCGCATCCCATCGCAGTCGCCGCCGTACCGAACACAAAGCAATCCCTGGCGGCCCCTCCGCCAGCACAGCCCCGCACACCACCGCCTGCACCCCCTGCCGTATCGACTGTGGCCATACAGAACGCCCCTATTCGGAAAACGACTGTCCATTATGATTCGCAGCGGACACGTCAAACGATTGGACCCTGCGCGACCAAAATCTTGGACATGGATGCGCTTCGGCGAGCATGCCCCGGTGGCCGAGCAACTCATCTTCCGGCTCGACCTGCGTAATGAGCGTTTCCGGGTCGCGGCTGAGCGGTGGCGTGACCTCGCGGTCAGCCGCACGTTATGCGAGAAGGCGCAGAACCCGTGGGTATGAAGAACGGCCTACCGCAGATCGCCTTCATGCAAGTTCTGCGCGTTGACGAGTGTGTTGTTTACGGCCGTCCGGCCGGTCGGCGAGCTCACTATCCGAGTCGTGCCCAGCGTGCGAGAGTTGCGCGCCGCGGTCCACGAGCGACGGATGCGTCGCCCTCACGGTCGGCCGGACCGCATGTGGGGGATCGGATACCGCATTCTCCGCGGTCGAGGTCGAGACGAAGATGGTTGCGGCGGTGTGATGTTGTGGGGCTCGCTCTGGGCGTGGTGGACATCTGGTCGAAGCGCGCGCACCGATGGTCTCGTGGATTCCCGGGCCCGTTTTTCGACGGGCCGCAGTGGCAGTGTGCGTTCGTGCGGTTGGGCGGCCGAGGACGCTGCGGCGGTGGAGGTTGCTTCCGGGGGAGGGCGTGGCGAGTATCCGGGAAAGCGCGTGCGGCGAGCTCGACCTTCGCCAGTTGCCTTCCGCGGCAGGTGGATTCGAGTCGGGCGGGCGGAACTCGGACAGCGTCATGATGCTGGACTCGACGACGTTGTCAATGTAATGATGGGGGCATTGGATGTAAGTTACTGATCGGTAACAAGACAACGAGTACCGGCAAGTCGGCATGAAGGCGGCGAACACCGCGGACCGGCATGACGGTGTCTACGAGGTCGTCCACCACACGCAGTTGCTGAATCGCCTTGTGCGGCAGCGGAAGCTGATTCCGGTCGCGTCGGTGACGCGGAGCGTCACCTATCACGACCCGTGCTACCTCGGTAGGCACAACAAGATCTATAACGCTCCGCGCGAGCTGATGGCCGCCGCGGGTTCCGCGCTGGTCGAAATGCCGCGTCACGGCGAACGTTCCATGTGCTGCGGCGCGGGCGGCGCGCGCATGTGGATGGAGGAGCAGCTCGGCAAACGCATCAATATCGACCGCGTCGACGAGGGCCTCGCTACGCTCTCCGGCGTCAACGGATCGACACCGGGCAAGATCGCGACCGGCTGCCCGTTCTGTCGTGTCATGCTCTCCGACGGCGTCACCGCCCGCCAGGACGGACTCGATGTCAATGACAGGGCCGAGGTGGTCGACATCGCCCAGTTGATGCTCGACGCGGTCGCCCGCGTCGAACCCGCGATCCTGTCGGAGAACTTGAAGGTCGTTCAGACCACCGAGGCGTCGGCGATCGAGAAGGCCGCGTCCGACACCGAGGCGGTCACTGCAACTACCGAAGCGGTCACCGAATCTCGTATCCCGGCGGCCGCTCTCAAACCCGTCGGCGACCTCCGCATGAAGGGCACCGCAAAGCCCCCCAGCACGAAAGCTGACCCGACCGTGGACGCCCGCAGAGCCGCGGCTCCCGCCAAAGGCCTGGCCATGAAGGGCGTCGCAAAGAAACCGGGCGCAAAGCCGAGTGCCCCGTCGAATCCCGCCCCAACCGAGGAATCCGCTGCTTCGGCGGCGACACCGGCCCACACTACCGTCGAAAAGCCGGTCGCCAAGCCGAATGGCTTGGCGATGAGGGGCCTGGCCAAAGCCCCAGGTAAGAGGAGCTAGCCTCGATCTTTCGCCGGGCCTTCGGCCCGGCGTGATCGGTTTCGGATTGGTTTCCGGTCGTCGATCGGCGACCGGTGGGCAACGCGGGATGGCCCGGTCAGCGGGTGGCTGCCGGGTTCCACGG
>NZ_WMBB01000026.1 GCF_009708175.1 Nocardia aurantiaca | reverse complement strand
CTACCGCACGTTCGGCCATCGTCCCGGCGAGATTCTGCACCGATTGCTGCAGCACACCCGTCGGGGCAGATGCTGTGACGGTCTTCCCCGCAGTCGCCCCCGCACGGCTCGCGGTATCAGCGACGCGGCCGATGGAATTGGCGGCGATCTTGCCGACTCCGTCGGTGGTCTTGTCGCGCAACGTCTTCGACATCGATCTCACCTCCTCGTGCGGCGCACGGGCGCTTCGTCGGCATCGGCGCGACTGCGGCGTCGTGTGGCCGAGACAGGCTGGCGATCCGCAGATCCGGACCTGCTGACCGAGGTCCGTGAGCCGGTTTTCCTCGCGTGGGTGGTTCTCGGGCTGCTTGATCGCGCCCGTGGGGTGGGCCGCTCCCGATCCGCTGCGTCGTCTTCGTTGCTGTGTGTTCCGGCGGTGTCGTCTTCGTCTCCGAGATCCTCGTCCTCCCCGGCGTATCGGCGGGTTTGGTCCTCGTCCGGACCCGTTTCGCGCGATCGGTCGCGGTCCTCCACGACCAGCGTCGAGCCCTGCTGCAGCAGCTCGTTGAACGCGTCGATGCGGTTGCTCGCGGCGGTCACCGCGGCCGACCGGACCGCACCCAGCAACTCGCCGCGGACGGTGTCGGTGAGCTGCGTCAGCTCCGGTGATGATTTGACCAATGAAGTCCCGCGCTTCAACAGCTCGGCGGGCATTCCCGTAGACCGACTCGACATCGCCGCACCTGCCAGCGACAACGCGAAACGCATCTTGCGCGTGCGGCCCAGTAAGTAGCCGACGCCCACCCCTATCGCAATTCTTGTGCCACCTTTCATGGCTTACTCCTTGCTTGCTCGACTACCGCTGCACCGATACGGCTCCGGGTCGGTCGCTCGAGCGATGACACCCCGATGAGTGGGGTGGGACATATTGCACATGGACTTATTTCAGCGTTTGCGGAGCTACCGCCCTTGTGGGCCGGCATCCGGATGGCTCCGTCCGAGTCACCGATCGGCACGGTGATCAGAATTGGGCGCGACGGATGTCCGTGCCGTCCGGCCAACGTCGCGTTGACCGGACGGTCGGCGTGCTGCATGCCATTTGTCACGACAACCTCCTCGCCGCTCCGGCTCGAGTGGGACACTCGGCCACACTGGGCGCATACCCACTCGATTTCGACCGACACGCGTACTCTGACGTCAGAGGCGGCCACCGCCAGCGGGCCGAACCAGCCTGGTCCGCCAAACCCACTGAGGCACAAGAGAAACGCACACCCACATCGATAACGCCATTCGACGAAAAAAAGGCCGCAGATCGGAAGAAAAAGCCGACGGGGAAGGCAACGCCGGCTCTCCGCATGCGGAACTGTTGCGGGAATCATGCCTGTCTCTCCCCGTACACGCCTTTTCTCGTCAGAGCGGCTCATCAATCGGCGGGTAGTCCGTAGAATGGAGCAATGACGTTCCTCCAGCAAGCCGAGGAACTTCCCGATCTCAGCAAGATCGAGCACCGGGCGTCATCGGTTGCCCAGATGCTGGTCGACCGCATCGCCGCGACTCCAGACGCGGAGGCGTTCCGATTCCCTGACGGCGAGCGCTGGACCCGCGTGTCCTGGAAGCAGTTCGGTGACCGCGTCGACATACTCGCCGCCGGGCTGATCGCACTGGGCATCCAGGCCGAAGATCGGGTCGCGCTTGTCTCGTCCACACGCTACGAATGGGTGCTCGCCGACTTCGCCGTGATGTGCGCCGGCGCGGCCACCACCACCGTGTACCCCACCACCAATGCTCCCGGAGTCGCGTTCATCATCGCCAATTCGGGCAGCCGTCTCGTGGTTGCCGAGGATCAGGCACAGGTCGACAAGCTGATCGAGCATCGCGCCGAGTTGCCCGACGTGCAAAAGGTGGTGATCTTCGACGGCGAGGGCGACGGAGACTGGGTGATCACTCTCGACGACCTCGAACAGCGTGGACGCGCACTGCTCGCCGAATCCCCCGACGCGGTCGCCGACCGCGTCCGCGGCATCCGACCCGAGCATCTGGGCAGCATCATGTACACCTCGGGGACCACCGGCACCCCGAAGGGTGTTCGACTGCCGCATTCGGCATGGACCTATAGCGCGGCAGCAATCGACGCCCTGCACGTTCTCAGCCCCGACGACCTGAACTTTCTGTGGCTGCCGCTATCCCACACGTTCGGCAAGGTGATGTTGGCGCTGTCACCCCTGGTCGGCTTCCCCACGGCGATCGACGGCCGGGTTGACAAAATCGTGGACAACCTCACGACGCTGCACCCCACCATCGTGGCGGGCGCCCCGCGCATCTTCGAAAAGGCGCATGCCCGCATCGAGGGCATCATGGCCGAAGAAGGGGGGATCAAGAAGAAGCTTTTCGACTGGGCGGTCGGGGTCGGCCTGAAGGTCTCGCGCGCCAGGCAGGCCGGTAAGGATCCGTCGTTGCTGGTTTCCTTGCAGCACAAAGTCGCCGACAGGCTGGTGCTTTCCAAAGTCCGTGAACGCTTCGGTGGCCGGCTGCGATACTTCGTTTCGGCAGCTGCCCCCTTGGACCGCGATGTCGCGCAGTGGTTCGACGCGGTCGGCATCATCGTGCTCGAAGGCTATGGCCTGACCGAGACCGCCGCCGCCTCGTTCATCAACCGCCCGGAGGCATATCGATTCGGGACCGTGGGCAAACCGTTCCCCGGCACCGAGGTCGAGATCGCCGAGGACGGCGAGATCCTGCTCAGAAGTCCCGGTATGATGAGCGGCTATCACGACCGACCCGAGGCCACCGCCGAGGCCTTGGACGCCGACGGCTGGTTCCACACCGGCGACATCGGCGAGATCGACGCAGACGGATTCCTGCACATCACCGACCGCAAGAAGGACTTGTTCAAGACCTCGCAGGGCAAGTACGTCGCACCCTCCGCGATCGCCGCCACGTTCAAGGGAATGTGTCCGTACGCAGCGGAATTCATCGTCTATGGAGAGAAACGACCCTATTGCGTCGCATTGGTCGGCCTCGACGGCCAGAGCATCACCGAATGGGCCGGCAAGCACGGTCTGGCGGGTAAACCGTTCTCCGAAATCGCGCGGGACGAGAAGACCCACGACGTGATCGAGGCCTACGTCGCCGACCTGAACGACCAACTCGATCGCTGGGAACAAATCAAGAATTTCCACATCATCGACCACGAATTATCCGTCGAGGCCGGTGATCTCACCCCGAGTATGAAACTGCGCCGCAAAATAGTCATCGAGAAACTCGGCGACAGCATCGAGGCCCTCTATCGCTGAAGTCGATCGATGACTTCGCTCCTCATCTGCGGTCGCGGCGTGACACCATGGTCCTTGTCCTGCTCTGCGGTCGTCGCAGATCATCGACGAATGGACCGCGGTTCCACGAACATCCATCGGTCGACTGCGCGGGGTCGCGCCCCTCACCATCTGCCTGGTGCTTCCGTATGTGCTGCGGCCTGTCCACCGGCGAGTGCGTGCATTGGCGAAAAGCCTTGCCATCGAGCTCGATTGGCTGGCATGCCGCTAGCTCGTGGGTGGCCGACCCGGGCGCGGGATGGGGTTGCGCGTCGATCCCGTGGTGCCAGTGGTCGAAACCGAGGACAGTCACTCACAGGTCAGGTTCCGAGCGCCGCACCGTATTCGGCGGTCTATCAGCGATGCCTCACGCAGTCGGTCCGTGCCCGCACACCTGATATGGAGGTCGGTCTGCCAACTGGCAGGCGGGAGCGGGCCTCGAACGTGCGGGTTCGAGGGCCGCTCCCGCGTTCGGTCGACGTGAGTGTTCACCATCCGAGCGAACGGTTCATCGAACTGCGGCGGCCGCTGGTGCCGCGCTGTCGGTTGTGTCCGACTACCGGCGCGCAACCGCGACGTATCCGTGCGCTCGCGCCCGTCAAACCCGGCCCTGCGACACGGACGCGCGCCGAGCGTGCACGATCTCGGCGACCAATTCGCCTGCTGGGCCGGCTAATTTGCGCGGCGGACGCCAGACCGCGCGCAGCGTGCGATCCAGCTCGAGGCCATCGACGGGGATAGCGCGCAGGTCGCCGCGGGCCAGTTGGTCCTCGACGGCGAGGGTGCTGACGACGGCGGGGCCGACGCCGCCCAAGACGCTGGTGCGGATGGCCGCGGCGCTGCCGAGTTCGAGCAGAGGTTCGGCGCGAGGGTATTCGGCGAGAGCGATGTCGAGGGTGCTGCGGGTCCCGGAGCCGGGCTCGCGGGTCACCAGCGGGGTGGCGGCCAGTTCGGCGACGGTGAGCGGACGGCGGCGACGCGCCCACGGATGCGCCGGATTCACCACCGCGACCAGGCGGTCAGCCGCGACGGTGACGCTGTGCAGCCGGTCCGGGACCGCGGGGCTCTCGACGAAGCCGAGGTCGCATTCGCCCGCCGCCAATCGGTCGAACACCTGACGCGAATTGTGCACCTGCAGATGGACTTTCACGTCGGGATGATGACGCCGGAATTCGCCGAGCCAGCTCGGCAGCAGGCACTCGGCCACCGTCATGCTCGCGGCGATGGTGAGTTCGGCCTCCTGATCGGTGCGCAACGCGGCCGCCGCATCGAGCAGCCGATCCACGTCCGACAGCACTTCGCGCGCCCAGTGCACCACCACCGTCCCCGCGGCGGTCAGCGTCGACCCGCGCGGGCTGCGCTCGATCAACGCCAACCCCAGCTTCCGCTCCCACTCCCGGACCGCCCGGCTGACATTCGGCTGCGCCATCCCTACCGCGCGCGCCGCCGCTCCGAGACTGCCGTGATCGTCGATCGCGACCAGCGCCTCGAGAAATCCCAGGTCCGGTCTGTGGATAGCCATAGCGGAATCATATAGGGCAACCCAAACTCATATCAGCGCGATATGTGCTGATGCCGTATTTGCGGGTACTGCTCCCGAGCACGCCCCGTCAGCCTGAGACCATGACGATGCGCCTCGATCCGACACCAGACCCACGACACGGACAGTTCCGCGGACCCGCCGGCACACGCGATACGAACGATCCGGCGCCAGCGGACGTCACAGGCAGCGCAAACGCACCCCGAGTGCAATCCCCGGCCGCGGTAGCAGCGTCTGCCGCCAAGCCATCACCGCGTTCGAGATCGCTGAGCGAGTTGGCCGAGTGCTGGCCAGGGCTGGCGCTGACGGCCGTGGTCGTTGCATTCGTGCTACTGATCTGTCGGTGGCTGCCGACGGTGAGCCCGCTACTGATCGCGATCGTGATCGGCGCGGTGATGGCCAATGTCGTCACGCTACCGCCGCGGTTGAAGCCGGGACTGCAGTTCTCGTCCAAGCGCCTGCTGCGGGTGGGCGTGGCGCTGCTCGGTATGCAGCTGACCTTCAGCGACATCCTCGGGCTCGGGCCCGCGGCGATCACGGTGGTCGTCATGATTGTCGCCCTCGGTATCGGCGGCACCATGCTGATGGGCCGGATGCTGGGATTGAGCTGGACCCAGCGACTGCTGATCGCCTGCGGATTCTCCATCTGCGGCGCCGCGGCGGCGGCCGCCGTCGACGGGGTGGTCGATGCCGAAGACGAAGAACTGGTGACCGCGATCGCGCTGGTCGTGGTCTTCGGCACCATCCTGATCGGCGTGATCCCGCTGTTGTCGCACGTGATGGGGCTGAGCGACGAGACCGCCGGCATGTGGGCGGGTGGTGCGGTGCACGAGGTCGCACAGGTCGTGGCGACCGGTGGAGCACTGGGCGGGGCCGCGCTCACGGTGGCGGTGATCGTGAAGCTGGCCCGCGTGGTGCTACTGGCCCCGGTGCTGGCGGTGCTGGGCTGGCGGGCGCGTCGGCGCGACCGCGATCGGGCCAGCGCCCGAACCGTTCCGCTGGTCCCGCTGTTCGTCGTCGCCTTCCTGCTCTGCGCCGCGGTCCGCACCACCGGCATCCTCCCGGCCGGCGTGCTGGGTCCGATCAAACTGGCACAGACCGCCCTACTCACCGCTGCCATGTTCGCCCTCGGCACCGGCGTCCACATCGCCGCCCTGCGCCGGGTCGGCCCGCGGCCGCTGGTCCTCGCTACCCTGTCCACGGTATGGGTCTCCAGCATCGCTCTGGTCGGAGCCGTCCTCACGCAGTGACCCATTGCCGACGGGGGAGAGGTGCCGGGCGGCGGCGGTGCGCACGCCACGCCGACGCCGACCTGGCCGACACCGCCGAGGCTGCCGACCGGATCGTCCGCGACGCGCTCGGTGAAGGCGGCGACACTCGATGCCTCCGCGGATTCTGAGCGCCGGCTCTGACGGGGACCATTGGCCCGAACCCGTCCCGCTCCGCCCAGGTCCGATCTGTCAACGAAGGCTGTCGAAACCCCCCGCGGGGTCGAGGTATTGGGCGTCGACTACCCGGTGCAGCGATTCGGCCATCGCGTGCAGGGCCAAGCCGAGGTTTTCGATCGCGGTGTTCTCGGCGGGGTCGCTGGACCAGGTTGTCGGCTCGAACATCGTCGTCTCCGAATCGTGTGTCACCGGACGGTGGGGATGGCCAGATGATGGGTTGTGCGGCGCTGGTAAGCGTCGCCGGCGCGCAGCACGGTCGCCTCGTCGAAGTGCTTGCCGCTGATCGACATCGACAGCGGCGCGCCGTCCGCCGACAGCCCGATCGGAAGGGCGAGGGTGGGGTTGCCCAGCGGGTTCCAGTACGGGGTGTGCAGGGAGGCCAGCACATTCAGCGGCTGCAATTGATCGATCGCGTCGAGTCGCGGTGCGCCGAGGTGCCCGGTCGGAGTGACGACGAGATCGACGTCACTGAGCAACTCGGCCATCCGCGCCGCGGCGATCCGCCGGACGCGTTGTGCCTGTACATAATCCGAGGCGGAGACGGACGACCCGGATGCCAGGATGATCCGGGTGGCGCGGCCATAGTCGTCCCAGCGGCTGCGCAGCGCCGAACGGTGGTAGGCATGGGCCTCGGCCAGCATGACGACGACATCGATGGCCACCACCTCGGGGTACATCGGCACCGAGACGGGGACGATGCGGGCCCCGGCCGCGGCGAGGACATCGACGGCCTCGGTGAACCGCTCGGGCTGGGCCGGGTCGATGCCCGCGTTGGCGTAGGGGTCGAGGTTGTCGACTCCGATGGTGAGGCCCTCGAGATCACCGGTGAGCGCGCCCGAGTAGTCGTCGACCGGCGCCGTCGCGCTGTAGGAATCGGCGGGGTCGTGCCCGGCGATGATCGACAACAACAACGCGCAGTCGGCCGCGCTGCGGGCCATCGGTCCCGCATGGTCGAGGGTGTAGCCCAGCGGCACCACACCGGACTTGGGCACACGGCCGAAAGTGGGTTTGAGCCCGGTGGTTCCGTTGAACGCGGAGGGGATTCGGATGCTGCCGGCGGTGTCGGTCCCGATCGCCGCCAAGAACATGCCGGTCGCGAGGCCACTGGCGGATCCGGAACTCGACCCGCCCGCCCAGCGATCGGTGTCCCAGGCGTTGCGCGGGATCGGGAAGGGCTTGTCCGGATCCGGCACGCCGATGGCGAATTCCATGGTCGTGGTCTTGCCGGTGATGATCGCACCGGCACACTCGAGCCGTTTCACCACCGCGGCATCGCCGGCCGACGCACCCCAGGCCGGATCCAGCACCAGGCTCTGCGCCGTGGTCGGTCCATGACCGCTGGCGAGAATATCCTTGATACCCAACGGGATTCCGTCCAGCGGCGCCAGCGGCTGTCCGGCCGCGATCTTGGCATCGACACGGGCGGCCCGGGCGCGGGCGATATCGTCGAATCGGGCCAAGTACACACCCACGCGGTCGTCGAGGGCGTCGGCGGCGGCCAGACATCGTTCGAGGAGTTCACTCGCGGTGATCTCGCCACGGCGCAGTGCTGCCGCGGCGTCGGTGACGGTGGTGATCGGGGTGGTCGTTGTCATGTGTGTCCTCATCGGCGGGGTCGCGGGGTCAGGGATCGGGTCAGATCGATGCGGGGTATGTCACCGAACTTCATGACGACGTCACCGCGAACAGCGCCGAGCGCATAGTCGACCGCCTGACCGTCGGGATTGCGAATCGTCTGTTCCCACAGCAGGATCGGCTCACCCCGCGCAATGTGCAGCAGGGTGGCGGTGCAATCGTCGGCGGCGGCGGCCTGCACGGACAGATCGAAGCCCGCGACAGCGACGTCACTGGAATGCAGCAGGGAGTAGAAGTCGGTCCGAAATCGCTGCTGGTCGACTCTCGACGCCTCGGGGGAACGGAGGTAGTTGGTGAAGACTGCCATCGGCCGGTCGTCGACGAGCAGCACATAGTCGATGCACAGGCAGTCGTCGTCGACGGCGACGGCATCGAGCTGAGCGGCTACCGCGCTCGGCGCGGGCATCCAGCTCCAGCGCAGTAGCCGCGGCGTGATGTGGCCGCCCGCCAGATACGTCTCGAACAGGTTGCCTTGTGGCGGTAGGACACCCGGCACCACGTACTCCTCGCGGACCGTCATGGTGCCGACTCCCCGTCGTCGTTCGACGAGTCCATCGCGGCGCAGCAGGTCGAGCGCTTCGCGCACCGCCTCCCGCGACGCCTGATGCTGCGCCATGAGCTCGGACTCGGCCGGGAGCCGGCCATCGACGAAAGCACCCCGGCGAATCTCGGCACGCAACAGGTCGCGCACCCGCCGTGCCGCCATGTGGGCGGACCCCGGCGAGAATTGGTCGACCCGACGGTGGAGCGCCGGACGGCCGGATCGGTCGCCGACGTTCACACCCGGAGCCCGGTGCTGTCGATGATCGTGCATGACGCCAGGTTGCGTGCTCGCGCCGTTACGCGGCGGAGTATTGGGTTAACGCTGAGTTACGCCGGAATCGGTGGCGCGCATCGAACCGGCTACCTGCGAGAACGTCCTTTCGGCAACGATGTTTCGCGGCCTATCGACCGACCGTGATGGTTGCGTCACGAGATGTCGATCCGCTGCGCGGTCAGCAAGCTCGACAGCAAGCACAACGGCCGTGCGAAACGCGCCACATAGGGCTCCGCACAAGCGAGGGCCGATGCCTTTGCTCGACATCGGGTATCGCCTCCATGATCCGGTGACCGGACACCGCTGAGCGCCGCTGCCGCGCACGCGTCCCGGTGCCGCCGCGTGTCGACTACTGGGCCGCCAGATACCAGCCGTACGGGCTGGGCAGTGCGCCGGTTCGCGTCGTGGGCGCATAGTGCCTGCCGTACAGCTCGGCGACCAGGTCACGGCGGCTGGTGACATCGACTTTGGCGAGGATCGACTTGAGATGATCCTGCACCGTGTACGCCGTGATGTGTAGCCGGGCGGCGATGTCGGCGGTGGACAGTCCGTGCAGGATCAGCTCGGTGATCTCACGCTCTCTCGGGGTCAAGCCGTAGGCGCGCACCATCACATCGGCCAGGTGCGCTTGGCGGGCGGACTCGACGACGATCGCGACACGTTCGGCATCGGCGTCGAGCGACGAGCCGTGCAGCAGCAGCCAACCGCCGTCGCGACAGGGCAACCGTGCCTGTGCCGGCAGGTCCGCGGCACCCGCCGCTGCCGCCCGTGCCGCTGCCGCGACCGAGCGCACCGCACTCGGGACCGTACCCGGATCGGCGATGCGGGACAGCCATCGCCGCGCCTGCGCGGTGGTCTCGACGATCCGGCCCCCCGCGTCGGCGAGCAGGACACCGGGCGCGTCCTGCGGCGCCGGCACGGCCGGTGGCACCGTGGTCGCGTCGCGGAGCATGCACCGGCGCAGGCCGTCGGCGATGAGGGGGGAGACCGCCGTGACCAGCTCCACGTCGGCGGCCGTGAACGGTGCTCCGCCACGCCGATATGCCACCAGCGTGCCCCAGCAGTCGTCGCGGTCGCGGAACACCGCCCGCAATTCGTCGGTGATCCCCAGCGGCTGCAGCAGTTCCCGCCACCGCAGCGAGGATTCCGGTGCGCCACCGGTCGTCTCGTGCAGCCCGGCCGCGGGTGTCTTCGCTCGGGCCAGCTCGCGGAACTGGTTGTGATCGTCGGTACGGAACTCGAGGTCGAACAGGCGTTGTTCGCGCTCGTGATCCTCCGGCAAGCCGATCAGTACGCAGCTGGTGAACAGCAGAGTCGCCGGGTCGGTGGTCGACCATGCGGCCGCGTCCCATCCCACCGCGCCTGCCAGTACCCGGTCTACTTCGGTCCGGAAGGCGCGCAGATCCGCCGTGCCGTGCGAACTCCGCAGCACAGCGCGCCGGATGCGTTCGACAGGTCCCTCGGTCATGACACGAGCGTAAGCCGACGGCCCGGCGGGACAGATCCCAGCTTTCTGGGATGGGCGGTCGCGCGCCGCGTTCCTAGCGTCGTAGCCATGATCGAGACAACGAACATCACCACCACTACCGAACGCAACATCAACACCATGCGACGCATCTATCAGGAGGCTTTCGACCAGGGGCGCCTGGAGGTCTTGGACGAGGCGTTCGCGCCGGAGGTGATCAACCACACCGCGCCGCCCGCGCATCAGATCGGGATCGATCCGATCCGTGGACTGATCACCATGTTGCGCTCCGCATTTCCCGACGCCCGGACCGAGATCGAGGACCTGGTCGCGGCCGACGACGTCGTGGTGATGCGCAACTGGTACGCCGGTACCCATTTGGGCCCCTTCATGGGGCACGAGCCGTCCGGGCGAGAGTTCAGGTTCCGGCAGATCCATTGGATGCGCTTCGACGCCGAGGGCAAGGTCGTCGAGCACTGGGGTGTGCGCGACGACATCGCCCACTTGCAGCAACTCGGCATCATCGGCTGACCCGGGCCCGCCTGGAAGCTGTCGCGGTTACTCGCGCACGCCGCGGCCGATCCGGCAGCGGCCGGCCATCTCGCGGCACACAGGGCAAAGGCAACGCCGATCCCACCGATCTTGTGCGACGGTGATCGCGCCGAGACCGATGCCGTCAATCGGGTCGATCGTGAGGGCCACGGCGAGTTCGGCGGCGGCCGGGGTCGGGACTGCGGTCCACGCGCCACCCAGGGTGTGGACGCGGGTGAAGGTCAGCTCGTCCAGGGTGGGGGAGCCAGGCATGACAGGTCATTTCGGCGGGGGAGGCACTTTCGACGGGAGGCAGGGCCGGCCGAGGATGTCCCGGCCGGGCGCAGGGGGCCGCTGCATTTGACCGACCAGCTCATGCCTGCCTACGGCCTGCTGCCCCCGCGGGCGTAGGCGGGCGAGCCTGGTCACATCCGTCGGCGGGCTGTCGAGCTGGTGGGCGCGACTGGGTGATTCCCAGGGAAGATCGGCTGGACGGGTCATGCCGCGAAGTCCGGCGGTCCAGGCGGTCGTGGACGCATACCGGGCGAATCCCACACTCTCTTAGGTTCGTCCACCCCCGGCACCCGCGGGGCGGGTGTCGGGGTCCGGAGGTGAGACCCGCTACGCACCCGCAAGCGCCCGAGGCCGTGGCTGCGGGCCCCTGCAACTCATGACGTTCTGTTCGATGAGTCTCTCATCGGAAGCCGGTGTCGAGATCGGCCGACGGCGGGCGTATCGGATGTCGGTCATCGGCGTTGCGGTGAATGTCGTTGCGGTGCTAGCAGTTTCGGGTCGACTCGCCAGGGTCCGCTGAGCTGTCAGACCCGCCCGGAGGACTGTGCGGGGCAGCCGTGGGATCGGAGGTACGGTTGCTGGCATGAGCAAGACAACCGTGGAGTTGTCCCATCCGATCTCGGACGGCATGCTCACCTACCCGGGATTGTCGGGACCTCGAGTCACCACAGAAATTTCGCGTCAGCATTCGCCACTGATCGGTATGGCCTGTGACATCGCGCGCGTGGATATGGTCGGCAAGACCGGGACCTATATCGATGCGCCCTTTCACTTCCATGTCGATGGCGCCGATATCGCCGAATTGCCGCTGGAGCGGCTGTTCAATGTGCCGATCGTGATGATCCGCGCGGCGGGCATTGGCGCGATCGGACCGGACGTACTCGGTGACCCAGCACGGCTGTGGGGCAAGGCGGTGCTCGTGCACACCGGATGGTCGGCTCGGTGGGGGTCGCCGGAGTACCAAGGCCCCGGATATCCATTCCTGATCGGTGAGGTTGCGGATGCGCTGGTCGCCGCGAATGTGGCGGTGGTTGGAATCGACTCGCTCGACATCGACGATATGTCCCTGCCTACGCGTCCCTGTCACCACGCACTGCTCGGGGCGGGAATCCCGATCATCGAGCAGATGACGAACCTGGACGTGGTCCCCGACATAGGCGCCCGGCTGGTCGCACTGCCGGCGCCGGTGCGCGGGATGGGCTCGTTTCCGTTGCGCGCCGTTGCCTGGTCCGATCACGGCGACGCTGGTCACTGATCGAGGGCAAGGGCCGCGCGAACGCAGCATGTTTTGGTCGATCGCCTTGACATAATTGCTTCTTACCGTCGAAAAACTGTTGCAACACAATACAGTCCAGGGGAGAGGCGCCCCGAACCGTCCAAACGAACCCGAGAGGGCGAATCCCAACCGCATGCCATCCGGACAAACCTGAGAGCGCCGAGCCCAGGGCACCGACCAGACCGGCCGAACCAACCACGCAACCGTCCGGCAACGGGGCAGAATCCAGGCGCACCCGAGAGTGCCGAAGTCCCGCAACCCAAGGAAGCGATGGACACCCGCGCCACGGGCCGCACAATCCAGGAAAACCCGGATGCTCCGGCGCCAGCCGTCAAACGGCGAATCCGGGCACATCAGACATAAACGTCACAGTGACGCAATTGAACCATGAATGACTATGCGGAGATATGAATCAAACGCGGCCCGCCGCCCAGGTCCTTCTGTGAATTGCCGCGCATCGCCGAAGCACTCTCAGGCCCCGCGGATTGCTCTCACCTTTTCCTGGACGAACAGACACGTGTAGTACAGCACTTTTCAAGATCAACACCCTTGCTGTAACTACGCCGATAATCGACATTATGTCAAGTAGAGGTGTCCACTGCAGCCGACACGGCTCCCCTGCGTCCCTGCTGGCGCGTAGTGTCCGTTCGCGTTGTAGGTGGCCATTTTCGCACTGAACGTGACCAATTCCGGAATTCAGCGGGCTGTCGCAGTCAAGTTGGCCATGGAGCTCCTCTGCGAGATCGGCCGTCGACCTGCGCTTTTGGGAGTATCCGTGGTTTTCGGGTAGTTCGAGGCGCGTCGAGTCTGGAATGACGGCCATGTGTCGCAAGGAAGTTGGCAACAGCCCGGTTTCTGCTACCAGTGTCGCAGTGTAGCTGGCAGTGAATCCGGATTCGGCTCCTGTTGCCGTTCTTCCGTTTCACGCGATGAGGCGACGTCGACCTGCGCGCTTGCGTTCTGCCAGTAGCCCGCGTCGTCCGTCGCAGGTCGTGGCTGTCACGCTGAAGTTGGCCACGTCTCCGGCCGCGCTCCCTGTTGTCGCGTATTTCTTGGCAATGAATCCGGAATCGGCGTTGTGTCGCATTGATGTTGGCCGCCAGTACGGTTTCGGGGAGTTTTCGCGGCGTACGTGCCCGTGGACCGTTGACTGGGCGGGCCCCACGCGGACCACTGCCCTGCCTTTGCCTTGTCATCCACCTAGCCGCGGGTAGCGTGCGCCGCCCTCCGCGGCGAGGCCGCTGTGGCTCGATGGAGCTTGTGGCTGGAAGTCGGGTTGGTCGAGGTATGAGCCCGTGTTGCTCGTTTTGGTGGTCTTCTCCCCCGTCACGCGCTCGCCGCGTGGTTACCTGCCCAGCATCGCAGCGCAGCAGCCGATCTGCTGACCACAGGCAGGCGCATCGCTCAGGAATGGGTCGGCACACGACACCTCGCCAACACCCAAGCCTGGCACGACGATCTGCGATAGCAACCCGACCGGCCTCGCCCCACGCCGGGCGTCGTGGTCGTTGCCGGGATGCGGCAGCCCTATTCTCGATTCGGGCGCGGTCGCCGCAGTGGCCCCTCGGGAAAGCGTTGCGCCGCATCCGGCGCCGGAGCGGCTCAGCTGACCCGGTCCATGGCTTCTTCGATCCACCCGGTGATCCGGTGAGGTAACCGCCACCACGGATTGACGTACCAACGGTCGATTTTCGCCTGCAGTGCCTCGATTTCGGTTGCGGTGATCGCGTCCGGGTCGCGGTTCACCGAAGCGAGGCACGCGGTCACCCAGGTGTGCATCCTCAAGGTCGAGGGAGTGCGCGACAGAAACGGCCACGCGTTGGCAGAAGGCAATACCGGCAGATCATCACGGTCTCCCAGCCGCTCGTAGAAGATACGCCGACCGACAAAACGCCGGTTCGCGTGCAATGCAGGCAGCATCATCACCAGCGCCAGACACGGGCTCATCAAAGCGACCGCGGCCGTGAACCAGTTCCGTTCGTCGAACAACACCACACCGTATCCGAGGAGCAAGCAGCAGAATCCGTTCAGCATCGACGTCACCGCTACCCGCACCTCGGCATCGTCGGGCATGACGGCGTGGCGGGCCGCCAGCGCACGCTTTGCCCGCGCCAAATCCTGGACGAGCGCCGACGGACAATGCGGATCAAGCAGTTTCACATCGGCATCGAGCGCTTCGATCCGCGCCCGCAAACGCCGTGCGTGCCGCGACCCGAGCGCACGACTCTCGTTGTGATGCTTGCGAACTGCGACGTAGGCCCCAACGACCGCCGCAGCGGCGGTACCAACAGAGGTCAAGGCGAGCAGGTTCATCGTTCCCCCGGATTGTGTTTCAACTCAGCAGCGCCGCAAGCCAGTTGCGCTGACCAGTCGGTCACCCACGCAGGCTCGGACATCCGCGCAGCAGGGGTTCGCCGACCCGCGGCCGCCGCCCTCGGCGGTACCGCACGTACGCTGACCCCGCAGGCGGGCGTAACCCACGTTCGAAGTCAGATCGAGTGACCGTCCGGGAGTGTCACACTCGGGTGTGGCTCCATGAACGCGTTCGGCATGTATCGGTCGATCATCGCCTCGAACTGTCCGTCAGCGTCGAACGGCCAGCGGCAGTAGCGGCACACGACCTTCATGGTGATGTAGACCGTCATCACGGTCAGGGTGACGAGCCGATCGAGTTCGCTCGGCTGCACGACAAGCCGAGTGCTCAGACCTTTCCCGTCCTGGAAGTACTCCCGACGCTGCCTGAAGGTGTACAGCGTCGGGTGAGCATGGTTCGACAACATCGTGTAGATCGACTTGAGGCGCGACGGGTCGGTGCCGATCGCGCCCAGTTGGTGCATGGTCTCGAAGTACCAGGTGGCCGAGCCTGCCAGAGACAGCGGCGCAATACCGTTGACACGTTTGTGGTCGAGGTCTGAACGTTTGGTGTCAGGGAACACCGCCCGAATCTCGTCGCGCAACTGCTGATTGGCGTTCCGGAATGTCATCGCTGCTTCGGAGCCAGCGCCGTGAACGGCTCGCGTGACGTTACCTTCCTGCTCGGCGCTGATGAGGTTCTCGATGTAGGCGCGCGCGAGCCGGTTCCGTTCAGTCGCGGGAGGGAACGGGTCGCCGATCACCCACGCGGCGCGCGCACATGCTTCCAAGACTGACCGTGCCAAAGGCCAAGGAGCCGCGAGGGCCTCATGTGCTTCCAGTGTCGCGGCCATGCCACCTGCATGCCAGGTGGCAAGCTCAAGATATGTTCCGACGACCTCGAGCACAGTCCGAGGATCGCGGAGGCCCTCCGTCTTCTCGAAGACCGCGATGTCCCTTGCTGCCGCTGAGCCCTGATGCGGCTCCCACCGCTCGGCGGCGCTGAGACGCATTGTCGCTTCACGGCATTCACGCAGCAGGGCGGCCAGCTCGGGCATCCGCTCCTGCATGTCGGGTGAGGCATTCATTCCCCGGGTCATGCCGCGATGCTATGGGTGAGGCGCGAAGTGGCTCAACTCCATTTCCGACAGTGAATCGGCGCGCCGCGGAACCAGAAGCGACAGGCCACCGTCTAACCAGCATGAACTGGGAACGCCGACAGGAGCTCCGCGAGATGGGCTACGACCCCGACGATCTGAGCGTCCAGCTGGACCTTGCCTGGATCCGGTACCTGATGACCTGATGTGGCAGCAGGTTCGAGACGGCGCCGATCCGCGGATGCTGCCCCGTCTCCGCTAGCCCAGCCACCGTCTACGCCAACACGCCGACATCGCGTGCCATTTGCTGGCACTCAAGCTCTCACCGAGTAGCAGCGCGATGTGGCCGGCCGATTGGATCCGGGTGAAACCACAACGCCATGCGGTTCATCGGATGGGGGAAGACCATGAACCAAGCAACCACGACCGCGGGTATCGCCACCCTGGCGCTGCTTCTCGGAAGTCAGATCGCAAGTGCCTTCCCGACCGGGAGCGGCGCCGACCCAGCGCCTGCGCAGAATACAGTTGCGATCGGTGACTACTGCTCCTCCACCTACGCTCCCGAGCAGACGGTCGCGCAGACCGCGGACGGTCAGACGGTGTATTGCGTGCAGGTGAAGCGCACCGACGCGCACGTGTGGTGGCCGGTCGACGAGAAGCTGCCCGTCGACCCGCACTTCGCGGTGATGCCCGGCGATGACTGCCTTGGTGAAGGCGAGCAGTGGATCGACCAGCAGGGCAGACCGATCCACTGCAACAAGACCCAGAATGGACGTCTCGCAGGCAATCTCGTGTGGCAGCTGCGGCACTGATCTTGATACCTGCCGCGGTCAACCAACCTGATGCGATCAGCGCGGTCGATTACCCCCGAACGAGCCCCGAACCGACGCACGCGGTCCGGGGCTCGATTGGTTATCGCCTCACATCAGGATCGCCAAGTAGTCGGCAAGCCTCTAGAACGTATTTATCGGCCTCGGCGCGATGCACCTGATGAGCCTCCACAGCTGCTGTCGGCGGCACCGCTCGATCCTTGGTCAGTTGAGCCTTCTCCCACGCCTTCCGGGCAAAGGCGCGCAACTCCATCTCACGTTGCAGCCAGGGCACACATCGGCGGCGGCGTGGTTGAACTCAATCGGCAGTAAGGACTTCACCCGGGCGTGGAGCCGGATCAGTGTGGCTGAGAGATGAACAGCCAGCCCCCTCCGTGGTAGAACCCGATGGGGGAAATGGTGTGCTCGTCGTACATGTTGCCGTCGAACGTCACATGATCGAATGTCGTGGACGCCGTTCGCAATCTTGCGTCCTGTGGATGGATCGTCTGCTCGAGGCCCGCGCAGCTCACCTGCGCCACGCCGTCGAACCGAACAGCACCGATCAGAAAGGAAACGCCCCCGAAACCTTCAGTCAGGCGCCCAAATCCGCCGTGGCATCAACGACGGCCGCAAGGCCGACACCCTCACCCGCGAAGGTGCTGCTGCCTGGGGCTCTCCCGGCGACCACGCCATCACTGCAACCCTCGTCTCGGGGCCAGCGTCGAGTCCGGCGGGGGACAATCGAACCATGAATCTTGCGGGCCAGAGCGGCAGCCGTCGTGGTCTGAGCCTCGAAGCGGTCCACTGGCACCTCACACGCGAGGACACGCAACGCGCTGCGGTGTCGACACGTGCCGGCGCCGTACTGAGCGCGAACGCGCTGGTCGTCGCTGGCACGGCGCTCGCCTTCTCGTTGAAAGGCACGAGGCCGCTGAGTCTTTGGGTATTCGGGCCAGCGTTCTGCGCGCTCGTGCTGGTCGGCGGGTCCGTCGTCTGCGCGACGCAGGCCCTGGTGATGCTGCGCAGTTCCGAACGGCGCTTCAGTCAACCGCGAACCGCCGCCTCGACCCTCTACAGCCTGTCGCGCATCAGCCGAGAGTGGCCGACGTTCGACGAGTTCCGGGCCGCAGTGGTCGACCAATCGATCGAGCAGCAGCTCCGCGGAGCCTTGGACGAGCTCTGGCGCCACTCCCATCTGCACCATTTCCGCTACCGGAAACTGCGACAGGGCACCTGGCTGCTGCTGTTAGCCATCGGCATGCTCCTGATCACGGTCGTTTCCGCGGCGCTGTCGTACTGACAGGTGGCCGTTCGAGTCGAGTGGGCCGACGAAACGGCCACGGTGACCGATGTGCCGGGACGGATGCCGCCCAAGCGTCGATCTCGCGCATGTCAGTCGCGCCTACGAGGAAACGAACAAGCCTCGCACACAAAGAGACCACCCCAGCTGCCCGCTGTGCACGGTGGGCAGCCAGAGCGAAGCAATCGACTCAGCCAGAACATATCGGAATCGTCGGGATCTCGGCGCGAGAGCGTCAGATGAAATCCCTTAGGAAGAAGCGACGTCCGGTGATTGACTTGGGTACGTGGGAGAACCGCAGGATCTACCCGATGAGCTGATCGCTACCATGTGGGACAAGGTCGGTCCCGATATCGAACGCGCCCTCGATCGTGTCCGTTCGATTCGCGCGTATCGGAACGCCCCAGGATCCGTACTCGCAGGCGACGACGCGGTATTCAGCCCTTCCCCCTGCTCGGTTCGCGCAGCAGTCGTCTTGAGTCTGAGCTCGGGCATGGACCACCTGCATGCCCTGAAGTCACACGTACTCGACGGACCCATGCTTCACATCTCGGCGCCGTTCAGCCTCGCCCGCGGCGCCCTGGAAAACCTGTCCATCGCGTACTGGATCCTGCATCCCACCGAACGAGCCGACCGAGTCCAGCACGCGTTGCGCTGGTGGGCACAGAACTACCGGGATGCCGCGCGGGCACTGGGGCCGATCGGAGCGATCGACCTCGGTGCGAATGAGTCGACGCTGCTCAAGCTCGAGGACGTGGCACGACGGACCCCGGGTATCGCCGCCGACCCGATCCGCAACGGCCACCGCAGCAGCGAGCCGGTCAAGTACACCGACCGGCACACGATCGACACCTGGCAGATTCTGTACGCATGGCAACTGTGCTCGGGGTTCGCGCACGGTCGAGGCTGGGCGGTCCACGGAATCTCCCGCGCCGAGACCATCCGCGTCCCCGACCACGACGACGAAATCGTCCAGTTGTCGCCCAACGACACAGCCATCCTCTGGGTGACGCTCACATCGCTAAGTCTGGCCTCGGAGACTTTCCGGATTCTCGACCAGAAGTCCGGCTCGCCAGAAACATCCCAGCACGGCATTTCCGACGCTCGCTGAACACGAACAACAGCCAGTCGGTGTCTGACCCGGCGACGTCTCGGTGGACAGGGGTCGGCAAAGCGGTTGCGGTACTGCGAATTCGGTGGAGCCTCGACTTGGCTTCGATTAGAAAGGGCGCTACCAGCGGAGGACTGATTTGCTCGGATCCCCTGGGGTTCGACGGGAACGGTTTGTTCGGTGGGACATCCTTCGGCGGGAAATCGCAGTTATCTCATAGTTGTCGCCACTGTCGGAGTGTGAACATCGCGGCAGCACGTCGATGGAGACACGGATGACGCGCGTAATCTCGGCACCATGTCACCGTGGCCGCCCATCACCCTCGACGACCTCAGGCAGGCTGCCGATGCTACCGGTTTCGACACGATGTTGCCGATTCTGGTGCGGCGTCTGATCAGAGAGACCGCTGGCGGCTTTGGCACCGTCAACATGCCCGGCGAGTCGGGAACGGCTGCTGGGGGTTTCGACGGTGTCGTCACTGCCGGCGCGGGATCGGAGTTCGTCCCGGCTGGAACCTCGGTGTGGGAGCTGTCGGTCGAGAGGAACGTCGGATCGAAAGCCGACAGCGACTACGCAAAGAGGTCGACTGGCCCCAATGGTGAGGACCCCCAGGACATCACATACGTTCAGGTGATTCTGCGCTCCTGGGTGAAGGCCGGCCGGTGGGCGCAGGACCGGACCGAGGAGGGTCGGTGGAAGAAGGTCGAGGCGTACAACCTCGACCGGATCCGCGAATGGCTGGAGTCGGCACCCGCGACGGCGGCCTGGTTCGCCGAAGTCCGGGAGAAGGCACTGCCCGGGGTTCAGCTGCTCGACCAATGGTGGGACGAGTCCTGGTTGGCGTCGACGTTGTTTCCGCTGACACAGGAGTGGGTCCTTGCAGGTCGCGAGGACATCGGTCCCAAGATCGTGAGCCTGCTCGACGGCGGGGGCGGACTGATCACCCTGGGCGGCGGATTACCCGCGGCGGAGTATCACGCGGTCATCGCAGCCTCGCTGCAGTCTGAGTCTGGGGCTGTCTCCCAGCTGGCGGCACGCACCCTGCTGGTAGACGACACCAGTAGCCTGGTGCGGCTGCGCGCGAGGCCCGAGCCACTGGTGTTGGTGGTGCGAGACTTATCGTTGTTGCGCGACTCTGTTGTTCGCCGACCGCATGTCGTTGTCTCCGGAGACCCCCTGAGCCGGGATCCCGATGTTGTCGTGCCTCGGGTTGACGGTGAGGCGATCGCGCAGTTGCTGACCTTGCGTGGAACGCCTTTCAACCAGGCGCGGGAGTCCGGTGCTCTTGCCCGGCGCAGTTTCCTGGGGTTCGTGCGCGGCCTCGCGAAACAGCCCAGCCTGTTCACACCGGAGTGGGCGATACAGGCAACCATGCTGGTCCGCCGGCTCCTGCTGGTCGGCAGTTGGTCCGGAGCTAATTCCGAGGATCAACGTGCCGTTGCCGCATGTGTCGGTCGCCCCTATGAGGAGGTCACCGAGCAGGTACGTTTGCTGCCCGCGGTCCGGGGCGATGCCTTCATGGAGTGTGCGAACGAGCATTGGCATCTGACGTTTCCCGAGGAAGGCTGGAGCCTGCTGGCGAGTCAGCTGCTCCGCGAGGATATGGATGCCTGGCGCAAGGTATTCGATCATGTCACCACTGCCGACCGGTTACCGCAGCGAACCGCGGGACTCCAGGGCAGGATTTCCAGTCAGCTCTGGGAGGGCTTGACCACCACGGCTGCCCGGCTCGGAGCGCAGGGAGCCGTAATCCGGTTCGCCGGCGGTAGAACGGCGCAGACCGAGGCTCGCATGGCGGTGGCCGCGTTGTTCGCCCGGGCGAACGCTGACCTGACCTACAGGATGTGGGAAGCTATCGCCGACGGACTCCTGCTTCTCGCCGAAGCCGCCCCGGACGAGTTCCTCGACGCCCTCCGGGAGGGAATTACCGGCGCGGATCCACTGCACACGAGCATGTTTCACCCTGCGGGTTCCACCGCGATTCCGCCGATCTTCTCCACAGTCTGCGACGACGTGCTCGCCGCTCTCGGGATGCTCACATGGCTGCCCGACTACTTCGATGAGGCCGTAGCCGTTCTGGCCGGGCTGGCTGCACTGGATCCAGCCACACCGCAGCAAGGTCGGCCATACAAGCGCCTGCAGCAGGTCTTCTCCGTCATCTATCCGCGAACCGGGGTGTCGGAAGAGCAACGCAACCGAGTGCTCGATCGACTGCTCAGAACCCAGCCAGATATTGCCAGACCGTTGCTAATCAGTCTTGTGTCGAGTCATCGCGAATTCGTCGCCGAGATCCGCAACCCGCAATTCCGCGAACACGTCGCCGCGGAATCGGTCACCCCCACTGTGGTGACCACACGGCGCCAAGCGATCACGGATCTGCTGCTGGCCGACCTGGATGACGTGCCGGAGCGCTATCTGGCGATCGCTTCGGTGTTGGACGACTTCCCGGCAGCGCGGTGGACGGACGTTCTCGATCGGTTGATCGCGGCGGGTGGGTGTATCGAGGACGATGGTGTTCGAGCCCAGATCAGCGACACCGCAAGATCTCTGGCCGCACGCCATCGCCAATACTCCGCAGCCCTGTGGGCGCGCACGGACACACAGATCGCGCGACTGGAGGCTCTGGCCGAGGCGCTCGCGCCCAAGGACCCGGCCATGCTGGTCGCCTGGTTGTTCGCCCAGTTTCACCTGGAGCTCGGTAATCCCGCCCACCTGGAGAATTACTCTGCGCATGAGGCCGACCTCATCCAGCGTCGTGCGGAGGCGGTGAACCGGCTCCATCAGGACGATTCCCTGGCCTTGGTCGAGCGTCTCGTGGATCTCGTCCGCCTGCCCTATCTGGTCGGGGAAGCTCTGGCTGTTGATATGAGCAACCTCGATGATTCAATCCGGGCGTGGCTGAGCCATTCACCGGCTCGGCGACAAGGGGCACTCGGATACATTCAGCAGCGAATCAGCCAGCGCGGACCAGCGTATGCCGACGAGATGATCCAGCAGTTGGAGTCGCCCGACGAACAAGCGGCCGTGCTGTTGTTGCTCCCGACAGCGGACGCTTGGCCGCGACTCACCGCCCTTCCCGGGGAAACCGGCACCCACTACTGGCGTGCCTTCAGGATCGAGGGTCACGGCCCTGGTTTCCCGGGGGTCGCCGAAGCCGTCACCCAGCTTGCTGGTGTTCGCCGGTACGCGGTGGCTCTGGAACTCGTTGCGCTGTACAGCCATTCCGTCGATTCCGTCGAAATCGCCCTAGCCGCGGCCGACGCTTTAACCGAACTCGTGCGAAATCCACCGACGGACCTGGAACCCGCACGCCTCGGGTCCTATGACCTCCAACAGGTGCTGAAAGTGCTCAACCGTCATATCGACGCGCTCGGACGGACCCGGGTAGCCGAGTTGGAGTGGCTGGTGATGCCCGCGTTGGGATTCGAGGCCGACTCGACCGCGCTGCACACGGCACTGAGCGAGGATCCCGCATTCTTTGCCGAGATCGTCAGCTACGTCAACCCCGGTGGCGACGAACCGGCCGACACGGATTCGGAGCTCACAGAACAGCAGCGACAAGCCGCGCTGAGCGCATACGAGCTGCTGGACACATGGACACAATGCCCGGGCCTCACCCCTGACGCCGCGATAGACCAGGACCGGTTACGTGCATGGATCGCCGAGGCTCGCACCAGGGCCGCAGCGACCGGACACCGCCGTTCTGGCGATCATGCCATCGGGAAGATACTGGCCCGCTCCCCCGAGGGCCGCGACGGCCAATTCCCGCAGAATCCGATCCCGGACCTCTTGGAGGAACTCGGCAGCGAAGACATCGATCGCGGCTTTGGCAATGCCGTCCACAACAAACATTCGGCCAGCGTGCGTCGCCTCACCGAGGGCGGCCGCCCCGAAGAACAACTGGCGACTCACTATCGCTCTCTCGCAGACTCCCTCGTTGGCTGGCCGAGAATCAGACGAATCCTCCGCAGGATAGCCGACTCACTCGACGCGGAAGCCAGGCGCCGCGACGATGAAGCGGAACGTTGGCGCCAAGGGCTGATGTCGTGAATCTTGGAGTCCGTTACGGGCCGTGAATCGATCCGGGAATGCGGTCACATCGGGTGGGCCGACAACATGGAAACAGCTCAGCCCGACAATGTTGCCGTCTCCGCTCGCCGTATCCTTCACAAGAGCACCGAGCGTTCCGAACCCGATCGAGTGCTTTTCAATGCGGATACCACCGCGAAGATCGGGATACCGTGCGGTGTCAGGTGTGAACGAAATCGGCTCGTACGTGCGTTCGATGATGCATGTCGGTATATCCCCAATTTGCTAAGGCAGCCCGTCGGGTACCAAGCCGGCATCATCGACCAGGATCCGAACCACAAGCTGAGGTGCTGGAAGTTCTTCGGACAGCGACCCAAAGTAGAATTTGGGTAACTGAACGGAGTGGTTTGTGGCACAGAGGAAGTCGCGTCAGTTCAGCCCGGAGTTCCGGGAGACGGCGGCACGCGAGG
>NZ_WMBB01000025.1 GCF_009708175.1 Nocardia aurantiaca | reverse complement strand
AGAGTTACGGCGGCTATAGCGGTGGGGAAACGCCCGGTCCCATTCCGAACCCGGAAGCTAAGGCCACCTGCGCCGATGGTACTGCACTCGACAGGGTGTGGGAGAGTAGGACACCGCCGGAACATCCCTCGCGAAGGCCCCGACCGATTTGGTCGGGGCCTTCTGCGTATCCAGCCATAGTCGGTCGATCAAATCAATACGCGCCCAGCGCTATTCAGCACCAAATTGGCCTTCTCGGCCTCCACCTCATGGGAACCACCTCACCCGGGCCTCGGTGTCACCGTCCGCCGCCACCGGCCTCCGGGCCCGATGCTCTCGTGGCCGCCCCGCATCGATCGGCTGAACCGAAGGCCGAATCCCCTTTCCGCTCGAGCGAACCAGGCTGCTCGCCCGGATCTGTAGCGGTACAGTGCCGTGAAGATTCAGGAAGTGAATCGCCGCTATGTAGGACTGCGGGAGGGGCGGCCTGTGCCGGATTCGTCATCGAATATAGGCAAGCTGTATGAGTTGTTGCGGACGCTTGCCGTGCCGGAGGAGCGTCCTCGCGTTTGGCCGACGTTGTTGCGTCGCAGGCGTCCCTTGCCCCGGCCGATGATCTGTTTGGTGACAAATGATTTCGAGGGTGGGTCACCGCTGCCCGCCATCGAAGCGTGGCTGGCCGGCGGGCATGGACGTACTGTGCCGCGAGCGCGCGTCGACGTCAAGCAGATGCGGCCGGACTCGGTCGCCATCGTGGAGGGAGAGGTCCGGGAGTACGAACTCGATGGTGAACAAGCCAAATACCCGTGCCTGCCGATTCTGGACAAGCTCGCCAACGATATTTCCTTCTGCGGCTCGGGAATGGGTCCCATTCGATTCCCGCGGTACAGCACCGCGAACTGGATTACCCGACAGCGTCTTCGGGATGCCCAGGCGGATATCGCCGCGGACGAGCTGCGCAGCCGGCTGCCGCGGTTGCTGCGTAGCGGCTCCTTGACCCAGCCGGTGCAGACGCTGAGCGGCTTGGTGGGCGGGATGGTCGACAAATTTATCGGGGCTTTGCTGTCGCTGTGGCCGGTCCTACGCCTGTGGCTCTTCGTCAGCGGCGTGGTTCCCGGATTGTCCAGGGAAAGCCGGTGGTTCATGAATCAGCGGTATCTGGCGCCGGAACTATCCGACGATTTCCTCGCCTTCGCGACCCGGTTGACCGATCCGCACCGAATCCGGGAGAACTCCGAGCAAGTCTCGAAACTGCTGGTACACGCGTTTCTTTCGGATCTGCGTGCCGCCTACACGCGCCGAATCTGGCGTCCGTCGAGCTGGCGTCGAACCGCATACCCGGTCGTACTGCTCGACAATGTCGAGGAGGGCCTGCCCGATGAGGGCAGCCCGGGTGCCAACCTGCTGAAGTGGATCACCGAGATCCGCAACGAGACGGGGTTATTCGATCCCCTGGTCGTTGTGGCTCGGCTGAATTACGCACCCTATCGCGAAGAACTGAACGAACTGAACGCCCTGGCTTCGCACAACGATCGCCCGCCGCTGGATGAGCCCCGCGACGGCGACGAGCGCTCCGACTCCGAGGATGCGTTGCAGCGCTGGCAGTTCGAAATCGCTGATATGCGCCGGAACCGCTTCTCCTACGCATGGCAGCTGTTGTTCCGCTGGGACGCGGAGGCATCTGGACCGCCGCCCCGCATCAATCCTGGTCTGGCTCGCCCGCCCGCTCCGCCGATGGCGGCCCGCAAATGGTTCGTCTCGCTCGCGGTGGTCGTTCCCCTGGCATTGTCGGCCGTCACGGCATGGGCGACGATTCCGGCGTTACGGCATCCATCCTGCGCTCAATGGCCATGGACGACCGGGATCGCGGTGGAGGAGCACAAGAATGAGTGCATCGGATACAGCGCTGACGCCAGGCGGGTGTTCACCAGCGATGACGCACTGATCACGATGCAGCGAGAGGTGTTCGCGCAGAATGTGATCGCGGAGGACAGGCACCAGAAGGACCACCGACGGAGACTGATCTCCCTCATCTATTTCGCAGGCCTCACTTACTCCGACGACACCAAGTATTCGCGCGGCATCGTCGAGGAATTGGCTGGTCTCGCGATCCAGCAGCGCAGGTTCAACGACAAGCAGGCGCCGACGGATCCGCTGGTGCGCATCATCATCGCGAACGGCGGCGATGGCATGGGGCAAGCGACTTACGTGGTCCAACATATGCTGAAGCGATTGCTGCATGATGATCATGGAGTTTTCGGCGTGATCGGACTCGATCGCAGCACCGTAGAGACGCAGCGAGCCATTACCGAGCTCGGTGATCTGGGCGTTCCCGTCGTCGGGACGACACTGTCCGCGGACTCCCTGGCCAAAGCTTCGAACCTGTATTTGCAGGCGGTGCCCAGCACCGCTACCCAGGCGCAGCTGATTGCGGATTACGTTGCCGGTGCTCGGATTCCGGACTTCGGCTCCGAGCCCGGCCATCGTCTGTTCGACAGAGTGTTGATCTATCGGCCGGATTCCACCGGCGACATCTACGTCAACGGTTTGGTGGAGGACCTCGGTCGGGAGCTTGCCAAGAACCGGGTCGATGCCTCCGTGCTCAGCTTGGCGGACGCGAACACAACGGCCGATCTGTCGGCACATTGCAAGACGAACGATGTGAACCGCCGTACGCTGCTCTTCTTCGCCGGTCGCAACGACGACTTCGCTACTTTTACGCAAAACGTGGCCCAGCAGTGCACAACCGAGACTCGACCCGACGTACTCGCCGCCGACACCGTCACCCGGCTCGTCGCGGACCCTGACACGATGCGAAACGTGCCGCAAGGCATGACTGTTCGCTACGTCGCCAAGGGCGCGCAAGCAATCCTCGGCGGAAAGGACTGTGTCCAGAACCAATTGGATGGCACGGGCCGGTCGGGTGACTTCATGGATTTCTGCCGAGGCATCAAGGAGCTCGCCGAGAAGCTGAACCTTCCCGGTGCGAAACCGATTTACGACCCGGCCTGGCCCGGCGATCGAACCGCGATCGCATTCGACGTGGTCGGACTTTTCGCGAGCGCCCTGGGCGGCAGCAACAAGTCGTTACCGAGCGGGGACGTACCCCTCGATCGCCGAGCGGCGTTCCTCGCCCTCCGGAAGGACTACTCCGGTATCACCGGCCACCTGAACTTCGCTCCTGACTCGCAGGTAGCGTCAGACGCCGCGATTGCCATTCTGGTGAGCACCGGCCATGACGTTCCCGACCGAAAACTCAGCTGTCTGCTGATGCATCCGCGGGACCTCGGGAACGGCTGTCCCGACAACACCCATGATGAATCCGAGGCCTGGTTCGTCGACCACTGACGATGACAGATTCTTCGGCATTCGGTTTCAGCTGCGGGTGCAATGGCCGACTCTGTGGGGCGACTCCGAGGATCCGGCGAGATGAGAGCCCCGAGGGGTACCACCCGATCGCGCTCAGTCCGTGCTGACGAACCACTATCAGCCGGGCCGGCCGCAGCACTTCTTGTACTTTCGTCCGGAACCGCACCAGCAGGGTTCGTTGCGGCCTGGTGGCCAGGGTGTGGCAGTGCCGGTCCTGAGCAACTCGGCCGCGAATGCCGCTCGGGTACCGGGTTTCTCAGGATCGGTACCGGTCTTGGTCGTGTAGTCGGCGAGGCCGTCCACGGCGGCTGTGACGATGGAGGAGGACAGGCCCGGTTCGGTGCTGCGCAAGGCTCGTTCCACGGCCTGGCGGTGTTCGTCGAACGTGCCCTAGGAATCCTGCAACGCAGGCCACCTCCGAGTGGCATGTGCGAACTTGGATTCCGGCGACGGCGAGGGTTTGGGCGGCAGCGGGATCGGTGTGCTCTGTTGCCGCGGGTGCGGTCGGTCGTGCCGGTAGCGGGCTGGTGTGTGGGTACCCGGCGGTCTCATGAGACCCTCACACCCCCGGACCCTGGTCGTCTTTGATCCAGAACATGCCGCGGTTGAAAGTCAGGCTGCCCATACCGAGAGAGCGACTGCCACCAGTCCGGCTGGATGGAATCGAACCACCCGTGCCCGAAGGCGGGAGGTTTACAGCCTCCGTGCGCACCATGTGCTCAACCGGTTGGTGGGTCACGCTGTCATGTGTACCGGTTCGTCAGTGATCCGATCGGCCGAAGAGAGCGGGACGGGCTCGAACATCGGCGGCTCGTCCTCGGGGAACAGGGCGGTGGGGCCATAGATCCAGTCGGTGAAGGAGTAGTCGTCGATGTCGCGGGCACGCAGGAGCGCATTGCGCTGGACGCGTTCGAAGCCGTCGAGATGCCACAGCTCGCCCCACTCACGCGCCGTGGTGAGCACCCGGCGACAGTGTTCGGGACGCACCGCCTCGTATGCGGAAAGTGTAGCTGCCCAGTCTATTCCGCCGTCAGGGCCGCGTAGGCGCTTGGCATGCTCGGCCAGTACCCAGCCGTCCTCGATCGCCATGATCGCGCCTTGGGCCATGTACTGCAGCGGCGGGTGGGCGGCGTCGCCGAGCAGGGCGATGCGGCCCTGGACCCAGGTGTCGATCGGGTCGCGGTCGTACATTCGCCACCACTTGTCGCGCCACATGTGCGGCAGGCTCTGCCGGACGATATCGGTGGTTCCCGCGAAGGCCGCGTCGAGTTCGTCGGGAGTGCCCCAATCCTCCTGTCCGGCCAAGGCTTTCGGGGACTGGAAGACGGCGACCTGGTTGAGCAGGGCGCCGCCGCGCAATCCGTAGTGGACGAAATGGCAGCGCGGTCCGACGTAGACGACCACTTCGGACAGGTCGATCGGGCGATCGACCTCGGCTACCGCGACGGTGCCGCGGTAGGCGACATAAGCGGAGGAGACCGGCTCATCGTCGACGAGGAGTGTGCGGGCGACAGAATGCAGGCCGTCGGCGGCGATGACGACAGCGGCCTCGTGGACCGTGCCGGATTCCGTTGTGACAGTGGCCTTGTCGGCGTCCTGGCCGTAGGCGACGACCCCTTGCTCGGTGCACAATTCGACACCCGCGTCCCGGCAGGCCTCGAGGAGCAGGGCGTGCAGGTCGCTGCGATGGATGACCATGTACGGGAAGCCGTACTCGCGCTCGAGGTCGCGCAAGTCGAGGGCGGTCAGTTCCTCGCCGTCGACAGCGTCGCGCATGACCATCCGGTCGGGGACGACGCCGCGGGACTTGGCCTCCTCGAGCAGGCCGTAATCGTCGAGGATGCGGGTGCAGTTCGGGGCGATCTGCAGGCCGGCGCCCACCTCGCCGAACTCCTTGGCGCGTTCGAGCACCCGGACCTTCAGTCCGAGGCGCGACAGCGCGAACGCGGCACTCAGTCCACCGATGCCGCCGCCGACCACGACGACGTCGGCGTTTGTATTGTCAGGGGTGCACACGGATAACTCCTCTAGAGCCAGGGGCCGAGGTCGGTAACGTCGGCGAGGGAATGGGGACGTCCGGCGAGGTACGCGGCGACCTCGGGCAGCGGGCCGTCCGGGAGATCGTCGAGTTCCTGTCCGCGCTTGGCCCGGATATCGGTGATCAGCGCGGACAGGAACTCGACGGGCAGGTCGGCGAAGGTCACGCCCGTGCCGAGATCCACGGCGTGGACGCAGACCTCACGCGCCCGCAGCCACGGGATCTCCGTGGCGGGCACGGTCCGGCCCTGTGCGGTGACGACCTCGGCCTGCCACTGGTCGGTGGTCAGGGCGTCCATCGAGGCGGCGAGGGTGTCCGTCGACTCGGTCAGCCAGGTCGTCAGGTCTGATGCGGCTCGTTTCGCGCCCGCGTCGATGTCGGCGCTGCGCTGTTCCTTCGAGGAGTACATCGGCGTGCGCTCACCGGTGTGTGCCCAGTGGACGAGGTTGCCGAGCGCGTCGGCATTGGCGGCGACGTGCGCGACGAGGTGCTTACGGGTCCAGCCGGGCAGCATGCTCGGTGCCGACATTGCCTGCTCGTCCAGGGACGCGACCTGCTCGGTGAGCAGCTGGGTGCCGTGCTCGACCCACTTCAAGGCGTCGGTCTGGGTGCACCCCATCACGCCTCCTCGACGACCCGGTTGACGCACGCTCCGAGCCCGTCGATCGTGGTGACGACGGTTTCGCCGCCGGTCAGGTAGACCTTTGGGTCTCGGGCGTGGCCGACGCCCGCGGGGGTGCCGGTGGCGATCAGATCGCCCGGGTTCAGCCGGATGACGGTGGAGATGTACTCCACCAGACGCACGGGATCGAACAGCAGCGTGCCGGTGTCGTCCTGCTGCATGACCTGGTCGTCGATCACTGTCCGTACCCGCAGCGCGGGCCGCACGCCGCCGACCTCGTCGGGGGTCACGACATAGGGGCCGACTGGAGTGGAGGAGTCCCAGATCTTGCCCTGGGTCCACTCGATGGTGCGGAACTGCCAGTCGCGCACCGACACGTCGTTCATGACGGTGAAACCCGCGATGGCGGTGGCGGCCTCCTCCTCACTCGCCCGACGCACCGGCTTGCCGATGACGACCACCAGTTCGACCTCCCAGTCGAGGGCCTCGGTCTCGGCGGGCTTGAGGATCGGGTCGTTCGGGCCGATGAGGCTGTCGGCGAACTTCGTGAAAAGGGTTGGGTAGCTGGGAAGTTTGCGACCCATCTCCTTGATGTGATTGGTGTAGTTGTGCCCGACGCAGATCACCTTGGACGGGTTGGGCACGACCGGGGCCAGATCGGCCCCTTCGGCGGGCCAGGTCTTCCCGGTGGCTTCGGCGGCGACGGTGGCCCAGTCGGCCCGGGCGAACAGTGCGCCCAGATCGTCGTAGCCGAGGTCGACCAGGACGTCGCCGTCGAGTCGGACCGCGCGGGTGCCGCCGTCGACGCGGAGGGTGGCGAGCTTCATCGAATGGTCTCCTGACGGTTGAGGTGGAGCGCCTCGAAGACGGGCGCGTCCGAGAAACGGAAGAGGTCGAGTGCGCCGGAGTCCGAGTCGGTGCTGCCGGCTTCGGACTTCGCGGAGAAGGGTTTCCACGAGGGCACGACGAACAGGTCGCCGCGGGTGACCGACCAGGTCTTATCGCCGACGGTGACCGTGCCGGAGCCGTCGAACACCTGGTAGACCGACGAGCCGGTCTCCCGAACCGGAGCGGTCCGCGCGCCGCGGACGACGCGGTGGAACTCGGCGCGGATCGTCGGCAGCACATCGGCGCCGTTGTGCGGGTTGCAGAAGCGAACGGCCGCGTGGCCGGGCTCGACGGTACCGCCGTGGCCCTCCTTCTCCAGGTGCAGCTGATCGTTCAGGGCGGCGTCGGTGTGCTCCCACTTGTAGGCCAGCAGCGGCGAGCCGGGGGCGACCTCGCCCACCGACAGCGGCCGCAGACCGGGGTGGCCCCAAAGACGTTCGGAGCGTGAGCGTTCCGGCGTGATCCGTTCGGCGTCGCTGAGCGCCTCGCGACCGAACTGGAAGAACTGCGACTCCGCGACGTACTGGAACGGGATGTCCAGCCCGTCGATCCAGGCCATCGGCTCGGAGGTCGCGTTGTGGTGAGCATGCCAGTTCCAGCCCGCCTGCGGCAGGAAGTCGCCGCGGCGCATCGGCACGGCGTCGCCGATCGCCGTGTCGCGGGTGCCGCCGACCACGGTCCACACACCCGACCCCTCGACCACGAAGCGGAAGGCGTGCTGGGTGTGGCGATGCTCGGGGGCGTCCTCGCCAGGCATCAGATACTGGATCGCCGCCCACAACGTCGGGGTGGCGAAGGGGCGCCCGCCCAGTGCCGGATTGGCCAGAGCGATCGCGCGACGTTCGCCGCCGCGGCCGACGGGCACGATATCTCCGGCCTGCTCGGCCAAGCGCAACAGGTTTTCCCAGCGCCACAGGTGCGGTACCGCGCGCGAGCGCGGATGCGCGGGCATCAGGTCGCCGATCTCGGTCCACAGCGGAACCAGAAGTTCCCGCTCGAACCCGCGGTACAGCTCCTCCAGCGCGGGCGTCACGTCCGGCTGCCCGGGCGCCGCGACCGCCCGCAGGCGAACGGGGGTGTCACTCGTGGTCATGCCACCTACAGTGGCTCGTATCCGGTCAGCGGAACACGAAATTCTGGAGAGCAGAACGACAGGAGCGGCAGTGGAACCGAAGAACCCGCCGGCGTATGTCGTGACCAGTGCCGATCACGCACTGCGCGCCGCGGTGATGTTGCAGCTGGAAGGTGGGCTAACGGTGAGCCAGGTGGCCGAACGGCTCGGTGTGGCGCGGTCCACGGCCCATCGGCTGCTGCAGACGCTGGTCTACCGCGATTTCGCGGTGCAGGACGATCAGCGCGTCTACCACCCCGGCCCGGTCCTCGAACTCGCGACGCACTCGCAATCCCGGGCCTCCCGACTACGGGCCATGGCCCTGACGCATCTGCAACGGCTGGTCGACATCGTGGGGGAGACGGCGAATCTCACTATCCGCACCGGCGATACGGCGCGTTTCATTGCCAGCGTCGAGTGCGGGCAGGCGCTGCGAGTCGGCTCCCGTGAGGGGATGGTCTTTCCCGCGCACCGCGTCACCGCGGGCCTGATCCTGCTCGCGGCACTCGAACCGGCCCAACTGGACGACCTGTACTCCGAAAATCGGTACGCGGAGCGACCAGGCGAACGACCGGACATGTCCGCCCTGCGCGCCCAGCTCGCCCGCGTTCGCCGAGCCGGTTTCGCGCTCAACAATGGTCTGTCCGAACGCGGCGTGGTGGCGATCGGGGTCCCGATACGTGACGCCGACGGCACGGCGCTGGCCGGACTCTCGATCTCGATGCCGAGCGTGCGCTACGACCATCAGCGACTGCCCACGCTCGTCGCCGCGCTGCATCGCTCCGCGGGCGCGATCGAGGCTGACCTGGGCGACTGAGAGGTGCCTCGGTGGCTCGGCTGCCGGGTGGGTCGCACTGCGGACATTCATCACGTGCATGTCATCCATGCAGAACATTTGTTTGATTCATGTGAGTGCAGTCACTTCAATGGGGGTCGCCGATATACCGACTCCGAGGTGAACCGATGACCGTTTCAGCCCCGCCCGTTTCCGATCTCGACCTCTTCGACGATGGGATTCTCGTCGACCCGTATCCGACCTACGCCGCGCTGCGCGAGCTCGCAAGCGTGGTGTACCTGCCGGCGAACGAGGTCTACGCGCTGACGCGCTACGAGGCCGCCCGCGGTGCGCTGGGTGACTGGGAGACGTTTTCCTCGGCCGGGGCGATCGGGTTCAACCCGGCGGTGAACGAGGCGCTGACCGGGACCTCGCTGTCCGCGGACCCGCCCGTGCACACCCAGCTGCGCGCGGCGCTCACGGAGAACCTGTCGCCGCGCGCGCTGCGCGGACTGAAGGGCGGCATCGAGGCCAAGGCCGACGCGCTCGTCGGGGAACTCGTGGCGAAGGGCTCCTTCGAGGCCATCGACGCGCTGGCCCGCGCCTTCCCGCTCGAGGTGGTGGCCGATCTGATCGGGTTCACCGGACGCGCCCGCGACAACATGCTCCGCTGGGGACAGGCCGCGATGCAGGTCATCGGCCCGATGAATCAGCGCACCGCGGAGAGCTTCCCGATCGCCGGCGAGCTGTACCAGTGGTGCTCCACGGTGACCGCCGAGGATCTGACACCCGGCTCGGTCGGCCGGGGCATCTTCGAGGCGGAGGTGCGCGGGGCCATCCCGGCCGGCTCCGCGGGCCACATCATCCACCAGTACCTCGGCGCCGGCGTGGACACCACGATGGCTTCCATCGGCAATATCGTCGCGCTGTTCGCGGCGCACCCCGATCAGCTCGCGCTGGTCAGGAGCAATCCGGCGCTGGTGCCCGCCGCGTTCAACGAGGTGCTGCGCTACTGGTCGCCGGTTCACGCCTGGGGCCGTCGCGCCACCAGGGACGTGGAGATCGAAGGTCGCCTGATCCCCGCGGGCGCGAAGGTCGCGATCCTGTTCGGTGCGTGCAATCGCGATCCGCGTCATTACGAGAACCCCGACGAGTTCCTGGTCGAGCGCAATCCGATCGACCATCTCGCCTTCGGCTACGGCCCGCACGGCTGCGCAGGCCAGGGCCTGGCACGCCTGGAAGGGCACGCCGTCATCGGCGCGCTGTCTCGTCGCGTGGAACGTCTCGTCGTCGGCCCCGAAACCCGGATTCCCAGCAATATCACCCGCAGCATCGAGGTGCTGCCCGTCCTGGAGGTAGTGCCCGCATGAAGATCGTCCTGGATCGACCCCGTTGTGAAGGGCACGGTCTGTGTGAGGAGGCCGCGCCCGATCTGATGCATCTCGACAACGACGGCGAGCTGATCATCGACCGTGAGGAAATCGGCGACGCCGAGACCGCCGCCGCCCATGCGGCCGTCCGGATGTGCCCGGTCGCGGCCCTGCGGCTGGCATGAGCGGTCGGGAGCCTGGTCGACGCAGCATGAAAGATCAGCGAATTATCGTGGTGGGCAACGGCATTGCCGGGCTCACCGCCGCCGACACCCTGCGGGACGCCGGATTCGACGGCGAGCTGACCATCGTCGGTGACGAGACGTATGCCGCGTACAGCCGTCCGGCGCTGTCGAAAGCGCTGTTGTTCGACGGGGTCGAACTGTCCTCGCACGAGCTGCCGCCGACCACGCACGGCGCGAAAGAGCTTCTCGGCGTGCGGGCTTCGAGCCTGGACGTGAACAAACGGCTGGTCGCCCTCGACGACGGGACCGCCCTGCCCTACGACCGGCTGGTGATCGCCACGGGGTCACGTGCCCGGCGGTTGTCCGAGCTGCCCGACGAGTGGACCCTACGCGGGCTCGACGACGCGCTCGCCCTGCGTGAGCGCCTCGCGGGCAGGCCCTCGGTGATCGTGGTGGGCGGCGGTCCGCTCGGCATGGAGATCGCCTCCGGCTGTCTGGCGGCGGGCTGCCCGGTGACGCTGGTATCCCAGGGCGTCCCGTTGGTCGCGCAGCTGGGGGACTACCTGGCCGGCGTCTTCGTCGAGGCCGGGATCGCCCAGGGACTCACCCTGGTCGAGACCGCCTCGGCGCGGATCGAGGGCCGGGCGGGCAGTATTCGCGTGGTATTCGACGAGGGCGCTGTTCTCGAGGCGGAGCTCGTCGTGAGCGCCGTCGGCGACATCCCGAACATCGAGTGGCTCGGCGAGACCGGTCTGACGGCGAACGGAGTCATCCGGGTCGACTCCCGTGGTCTGGTGCGCCCCGAGATCGCGGCCGTCGGCGATCTGGCAGTGTTCCCAACGCCGTACGGCCCGCGCCGAATCCCGTTGTGGAGCAGTGCGATCGAACAGGCCAAGATCGCCGCGGCGGCGCTGCTCGGCGGCGAGGAATCGCCCTCGCTCGACTTCCAGCCGTACTTCTGGACCGAGCAGTTCGGGCTCGGGCTCAAGGCGGTGGGCTACCTCCCGATCGAGGGGCCGCCCGCGTTCGTCGAGGGCGAGCACGGTGGTCCCGCGCTGATGCGCTGGTCGCACGAGGACGGTTCCGGTGTGGCCGCCGCGCTGAACTACCGGATCCCGATTCCCCGGCTGCGCCGCTTGAGCAGGGCCGCCGCGTAAGGTTCGTCGCCATGAGCGACGAGGAGGCGGGCATCACGGGTTCGGGATTGGATCGGCTGGCGTCGGTCAACCTCAATCTGCTGGTGCCGCTCCTTGCGGTGCTGGAGGAGCGGTCGGTGACCAGAGCCGCCGAACGCCTCGGTCTCTCCCAGCCCGCGATGAGCCACGCCCTCGGACGTATGCGGCGGCTGTTCGGCGACGACCTGCTCGTCCGGCAGGGCAGCGGCGCCACGCTGACCCCGCGCGCGCTGCAGTTGATCGCTCCGCTGCGGGCGGTGCTGGAACAGACCGCGGACGTGGTGAACTTCCCCGGATTCGATCCGGCGACCGATCGCCGGATCATCACCGTCGCCATGACCACCAGCACCGCGTTCGTGGTCGGGCCGCGATTGGCGCGTCTGGTCGCCGAGCGCGCCCCGAACACGACGCTGCGACTGCGCACCATCACGGTGCCGACCGAATCGACCTTCACCGAGCACGGTGTCGATGTCGTGCTCGTCTCCGAGGCGTTCGCCACCACGCACCCACGCGAACGTCTCTACGACGACCGGTGTGTGGTGGTGGCCTCGCCGGACGCCCCGCCGGAGGCGACCGCGCTCGAGCTGATCACCACGCTGCCGCACATCACCGTCGACAGTGACCGGCGGGTATTCCCCTACGATGTGCTCGACGAGAAGGGCGTCTCCTACCGGATCGGCGGGCTGATCTCCGATTTTCTGGTCATCCCGTATCTGGTCGCCAGCGCGGGCGGGGTGGCGCTGCTGCGTTATCGAGTCGCCGACGCCATGCGTGCGCTCGTGGATCTACGGATCGAGGAGTTCCCGTTTCCCATATCCAGCCTCGGGGTCGATATGGTCTGGAATCCGCACCTGGGCGACCAGCACTTCATCGCCTGGCTGCGTCAGGTCCTGTTCGACGCGGCCCGGCCGTGAGCACCCGCGCGCCCGCGGCGATCACCGCCGTCCAACGAGGGCGGACCAGCTCTCGGTGAGGACGTCGAGCATGTCCTCATGGTCGACGCCCCACTGCCCCGGTGCCCAGTTCCGAGCGACGTGATCGAGTTCTGTCATCGCGAGCACACTGCGGAAGTGCCGGGTGCCCGCGGGGAAGCGGTCGGCGAGGTCAAGTCCGTCCTCGATATCGCGACTGGTCTCGTCGAGCCATTCGCCGAACAGCGCGCGGATCTCCGGATCGACGGCGGCCGCCTCGAAAGCCGTTGTGGTGTAAGGGCGGATCGTCGTCCAGCGCTGTGCGGTCGCCGCGAGCCAGGCCCGGATCCGCTCGCGTGAGCCGTCCTCGATCACCGAGACCAGTTCGCGCGCGGTGGAGCCGTATTCGGCGGAGGGGACGCGGTCGAGCGCGGGATTGAGGCGTTCGGAGATGAGGGCCTTCATCAGGTCGACCTTCGAGGGGAAATACGCGTAGAAGGTGACGCGGGTGGTGCCCGCCGCCGACGCGATGTCGTCGACCGTGGTCGTCGCGTATCCCTTGCTCACGAAGAGGTCGAGGCCGGAATCGAGCAGGAGATTCCGCGTCATCTCCTTATGTGCCTTACGGAGCGTCGCCATCACGTCAGCGTAGAGCACATCGATCGCGTTCCATGCTTGCTGGGTGTTCTGAGAACTGTAAGCCAGGGTGGTTTACTTCATGAACATTTGCTTGACACTCTGTAAGGAAATGTGGCACCGTTCAGGGGACGGCGTGACCGTAGTCACTTGCCGAGCCTGGGCCCATCGGCCGGGCATGTCGAGAAGTCATGGGGCGAATGCCCGAGGGAAGACCAGTCCGACCAGAGAGCCCCGACGCCGCCCTGCGCGTCGGCATCGAAAGGAAGAGCCAGTGATGGGCGACCGCACTGCCAACACCGTGAACACCGTTCTCGGCCCCGTGCCCGCGGACGAGTTGGGCGTCGTCGCCGTGCACGAAGCCCTGCTGTCGGTGGTTCCCGGCGCGGAGTACGCCTTCGACGTCACCCTCGACCGCGCCGAGATCTTCGAGATCCTGGCCGAGAAGCTCCGCGAATTCCGCGTCGCGGGCGGCGGGACGATCGTCGACAGCACCGGCATGTTCCATGGCCGTGACCTGCGGCTCTACGAAACCCTGGCGCACGCGACCGGCGTGCACATCGTCGCCTCGACCGGTATGGGCCCGGAGGCGCTGCTCGGCGGCTACTTCCTCACCCCGCAGACGTACCCGCCCACGCCCTGGCCGGCCGAGAAGTTCGCCGACCTGTTCACCAAGGAGATCGCCGAGGGCATGGTGGTTCCCCGCGTGGAGCGCCGCGGCGCCGCGGGCCTGGTGACGACCGCCGCCACCCGTGGGGGCATGACCGCCACCGACGAGAGCCTGTTCCGCGGCGCGGCCAGGACCGCGCTGGCCACCGGCGTCCCGCTGTCCATCCGCTACGGTGCCGACGCCCTGCACGACCTGCGGATCGTTCTCGATGAGAACTTGTCGGCCGATCGCGTGCTCGTCGGCGCCCTCGACCGCGAGGACGCGTCGTCGGCGGGCGCCGCCCTCGAGGTAGTCCGTCGAGGCGCCTACGTCGGCATCGACAACATCGGCTCCGAAGGTGGCGACTACATCACCGACGGCGAGCGCGCGGTGCTGGTGCGCGAGCTGGTCGATGCGGGCTTCGGTGATCGGATTCTGTTGTCTGCCAACGCGATCGGCGTTGCCAAGGGTGGTCCCGGCCGGGACCTGCCCTATAGCCACGTCTTGACCGCGTTCGTCCCGCTCCTGTCCGCGCAGGGCCTCGGTGACACCGACGTCCGGCGGATCCTCGTCGACAACCCGCGCGAGCTGCTGTCGGTGCGCTGACCGGCGCCGACGACCATCGAACCCCGACTTTCCAGAAGGTGAATGTTGTGTCGAGAGTGAACACGGTCCTGGGGCCGATCCCGGCCGAAGAGCTGGGCATCGTGGCAGTCCACGAGCATGTCGGTTACGGCATGCCCGGTTCCGAACTGGACACCAGGTGGTGGAAGACGCCCGAGCAGCGCTACGAGGAAACCGTCCCCAAGCTGCGCAAGTTCCATGAGTACGGTGGCGGCACCTTCGTCGACGTGACCGGCATCTGCAACGGCCGCGATGTCGACTACTACAAGTCGCTGTCGGCCAAGACCGGCGTGCACATCGTGGCCTGCACCGGCTTCGTCGGCGGCGACACCGCGCTGCCGTTCTTCGAGCGCGCGAGCGTGGAGTACCTGACCGAGCACTTCATCCACGAAATCACCGTCGGCATCGGCGACACCGGCAGCCGCGCGGGTGTCATCAAGGTCGGCGTGAGCCGCGGCGGCCGGATGACCGAGCTGGACAAGCGCATTTACCGCGCCGCCGCTCGCGCCGCCCGCGACACCGGTGTGCCGATCATGACTCACCTGGCCATCGACGCCGAGAACGCCATCGCGATCTTCGGTGACGAGGACCTGCCGCTGGACCGCGTGCTGTTCGGCCATGTCGACGACGGCGTGAACGCCGAGAAGACCCGCGAAACCTGGATCGCCGAGCAGGGCGGCCGGGTCGGTTTCGACACCTTCGGCTACGAGACCGAGCTCGACGACCCGCCGTTCTGGGCCCGGCCGCGCAAGGATCGCCTGGACCACTTCCTGCGCTTCCTCGCCGCGGGCCATCTGGACAAGGCGCTGGCCTCGGCCGACGCCAACTGCAGCCCGCTCGGCTGGCCGGGCGTGAAGGGCCACACCGTGAACTACATCTTCGAAGATCTCATCCCCGACCTGCGCGCGGCCGGCCTGGACCAGGCCACCATCGACACCCTCTTCGTCGGCAATCCCGCCGCCTTCCTGACCATCCAGAACTGAGCAGTGACCGTCCAGGCGCAACGCCGCGTCCGCAAGAGAGAAGAACCATGCATTCGTCGGATTTGAAGAACCTGAAGATCGCCATCGTCGGCGCGGGCTACGCCGGCGCGGCGGCGGCCAAGGGGCTGAGCCTGCTCGGCGCCGACGTCACCGTCTACGAGCGGGCGACCGAGATCGGTGAGGTCGGCGCGGGCATCGGCTTGCGTCCGTCCACCATGGACCGCTTCCGGCAGTGGGGGATCTTCGACGCCATCGCGAAGGTCAGCTCGCCCAGCGACTACTTCGAGATCCTCACCGCCACCGGTGAGCAGATCATGCGCGACACCTGGCCCGGCATCGAGGATTACGCCGAGCCGACCACCACCCATCTGATCCATCGCGGCGACTTCATCGACGCGCTGCTGGGTGTGCTGCCCGAGGGCATGGTGCGCCTGGGCCACACGCTCGAGACCGTCGAGGATCGCGGCGATCGCTCCGCGCTCACCTTCGCCAATGGCGAGACCGTCGAGGCCGACCTGGTCATCGGCGCCGACGGCATCAAGTCGGTGGTGCGTCAGCAGCTGTTCAGCGACAAGGATCCGGTGTTCTCCGGCGAGCACGCCTACCGCGCGGTCATTTCCCTCGACGACGCCCAGGGCATGGTCGTCGACGACAACCTGCGCATGTACATCGGCCGGGGCACGAAGGTGTACTTGCTGCCGCTGCGCCACCGCGACCAGGTGTCCTTCGACATCACCGCGCTGTGCCCGGACAGCACCTGGGCGCCGGAAGTCACCAAGGACGACATTCTCGCGACGGTGCAGGGCTTCGACGAGCGCATTGTGAACATCGCGCGCAACCTCGACATGGACACCGTGAATGTGCGCGCGGTCTATGACATCGACCCGGTCGAGAGCTGGCATTCGGATTCGGCCGTGCTGGTCGGCGACGCGGCGCACTCGATGCTGCACCACCAGGGCCAGGGCGCGAACTCGGCGATCATAGACGCGGGCGCGCTCGCCGACGCGCTGCGCGAGGCCGATTCGGTCGCCGAGGCGCTGGCCGCCTACCAGGCGAATCGCAAGCCGGTGACCGACGAACTGCAGCGGATCTCCCGTCAGGGCTGGACCGAAGACGAGGTGAACGAGGTCTTCCCCGGTCAGAAGACCCCCGCGAGCGCGAAGTAAGGACGAGGTCACGCCATGCCGTTGCATCCGAAGATCGCCGAAATCCTCGCCATCCTGCCTGCCCCGCCCGATGGACCGCTCGACCCGGTAGCCATGCGCGCCGGTGAGGAGTCGCAGGTCCCGCCGCTCGAGCAGCGCCTGCCGCTGCACGCCGTCGAGGACACCGTCGCGGGCGAGGTGCCCGTGCGGATCTACACACCGGTCGAGGCCGAGGCCTACGGCCTGCTGATCTACCTCCACGGCGGCGCCTTCTTCCTCGGCAGCCTGGATACCCACGACCACATCGCGCGGAACCTGGCCAAGGAGACCGGGCTGCGCGTGGTCTCCGTCGGCTACCGGCGCGCGCCCGAGGCGGCGTTCCCGGCCGGTCTCGAGGACTGCTACGCGGTGGTGCACTGGGCCGCGGACAACGGTGAGTGGCTGGGATGGAATGGCGAGACCCTGGCCGTGGTCGGTGACAGCTCCGGCGGCACTTTCGTCGCCGCGCTCACCGCGATGGCCCAGGACGCGGGTTTCGATCGCATCACCCACCAGGTGCTGTTCTACCCGTCCCTGGACCTGGACTTCGACGTCGACCGCTACGCCTCGCTGCGGGAGAACGCCAAGGGGTACGGCCTCGAGACCGGAATCCTGAAGGCGTTCAACGCCTTCTATCTCGACAGCGGCGCCGACCCGGCCGACCCGCTGGTCTCGCCGATCAAGCGGGCCGACCTCACCGGTCTGCCGCCCGCGCTGATTGTCACCGCCGAATACGACCCGATGCGTGACGAGGGCGAGCTTTACGGCAAACGGTTGGCCGAGGCAGGCGTGGACGCCACGGTCAGCCGGTACGAGGGTGCGGGCCACGGCTTCGTCCAGCATTTCTCCTGGCTCCCGGAATACCACCGGGTCTATGAGGAGACGGCCGCGTTCCTCGATCGGCGCGCGGAGTGAGTGCGATGGGAGCCGAAGTGGCGATCCATCCGCTGGTCTCGCCCTGGGGCCGGTTCGGGCTCTACAGCTTCTTCATCGACGCTCCCGAACCGGCGATCGTCGACACCGGCATTGCGTCCTCGCCCGCCGAGGGCATGGCGCCGGCGCTGGAAAAGCTCGGCCGCCGGATCGAGGATGTGCGCTGGATCCTGTTGACGCACGGGCACATCGACCACATCGGCGGCGCGCACGCGCTGTGGGAGCTCACCGGCCGGCGCGCGAAGGTTGTCATCCACGAGGCCGACGCGCCGATGCTGCGCTCGCGGCAGGCGCATGTGGACGAGTATGTGGCCGGGCGCGGGCAATACTTGAACGATCCCGAGGGCGTCGCGAAGCAGACCGCCACCGCGAACGCGGTCATCTCCGGTGAGATGGAGCCGACCGTGCTGGTCCGTGGCGGTGAAACCCTTTCGCTGGGCGGTGGCGTGACCGTCTCGGTGCATTCGATTCCGGGCCATACGCCCGGCTCGGTCGCCTATGTGGTCGACGGCCAGAACGACGCGTTCGTCGGCGACGCGGTGCAGGTGCACGGAGCCGCCAACGGCTTCCCCGGCTACACCGATCCCGACGCCTATCGCACGAGCGTGCGGTACCTGCGTGACGAGATCGCGCCCCGCCGTTTGTATCTCGGCCATCCTTACCGCCGAATCACCGGCGAACCCTACGGTGTCGAGCTCGATGCCCAGCAGGCACGCGAGGCGCTCGACCAGAGCCTCGACATCGAGGGCAGGGTCGGCGAGTCGGCCCATCGGTGCCTGTGCGCCGGGCTGCCCGAGACCGACTCGGCGTATTCGCCATTCACGAGCGTGGCCGAAGACCTTGCCTACCAAGGTGATCCGACGCTCGAGCCATCGCCGTTCTTCACCTCGATGCACGGCTATCGCACGCGGTTCACCGCTGTGCGGTCCCTCCAGAAGTCCTGACCCATTGCGAGAGAAAGGGAGCCATAGGCTCATGGCCGATCTCGAAACGTTCGACGCCGGCGGGCAAACCATCCACATCCGCAAGAATCTGCGGGTACCGATGCGCGACGGCATCGAACTGGCGGCCGACGCGTACCAGGGCGTCGAGGACAAGCCGCGTCCGGCGCTGGTCGCGCTGAGCCCCTACGGCAAGGAATTGCAGGCGCTCGCGCTGACCATGCCGCCGCAGCGGCGCCCCAGCCCGATGTGGGACGGCTGCATCGAGGCCGGTGACATCGCGCGCGTGGTGGCCGAGAACTATGTGCACGTCATCGGCGACCTGCGCGGCTCCGGTCATTCCGAGGGCGAGCACATCGGCAACTACAACGCCGGCGGCGTCTCGCTGGGCCGCGACGCCTACGACTTCATCGAGTGGGTCGCCGAACAGCGTTGGTGCGACGGCAATGTCGGCATGATCGGCATCTCCTACTTCGGCTCCATGCAGGTGCTGGCGGCGGCCGAGCGTCCGCCGCACCTGAAGGCGATCTTCGTCTCCGGCGGCCACTACGACTTCTACGAGACCACCTATCACGGCGGCGTCATGTGGTTCATGCCGCGCGCCGCCCGCGAGGGCCGCGGCGGCGACTCGGGTTGGGCGTTCACCGACAACGTGAAATCCCGCATGCTCGAGACGTTTTCGCCGGATGAGATCGAGAAGCTGGTCGCCGAGCGTCTACGGGATCCGGACGTGGCCGCCTGGCCGAATCTGGTGCATGTGCTGAATTATCCGAAGCACCACGAGGCCTGGTTCGACATCGTGATGAACCATCTCGACGGCGAGTGGTACGAGGAGCGCAACCCCATCACGCTGGCCCCGAACATCGACATCCCGGTGTACCTGCAGATCGACCAGGGCCGGGGCTGGACCATGGATGGCACCATCGAGCTGTTCCACGCGCTCCAGGGTCCTAAGAAGCTCGACATCGGCCCCTACCCGCCGATGCAGTCCCGCCCGTTCATCGAAGAGCACGACACGATGTTCCGCTGGTACGACTACTGGATCAAGGGCATCGACAACGGGATCATGGACGAGCCCGCGGTGAACGTCTTCGTGGAGGGGACCCGCGAGCACGCGACCGGCGACCAGTGGCCGCCGAAGGAGGTCGAGTACCGCTCGCTATATCTGCGCACTCGCCGCAAGCTCTCCTTCGAGCATGAGCCGCTGGGCACGGAGTACGCCGCGCCGGACGGCTTCTATCAGGCGCCGCTCACCGTCACCGACAAGGTGGAGATTCTGAGCTGGAGCACCGCGCCGTTCGAGGAGCCCACCGAGATGATCGGTCAGGGCGCCGCGCACCTCTTCGCCGAGATCGACCAGCCGGACACGAATTTTATTCTGCGCCTGTGGGATTCCGCGCCCAACGGCAAGCGTCAGCTGATCACCACCGGCTACCTCAAGGCCTCGCATCGCGAGCTCGACGCGCGCAGCACCGAGGGCAACCCGTACCACCCGCACACCCGCGCGGTGCCGGTGGAGCCGGGCGCGATCGAGGAGTACGTGCTGCGCCTCTACCCGTTCGCGGCGACCTTCCTGCCCGGGCACCGGCTGGTGGCGGAGCTGTCGAACAACGAGCCGTTGGCCGACGACCACAACGCGCTGCTGCCGCCGGACGCCTTCCACCTGCCGGTGGGCCGCCCGGTCACGCACAAGATCTACCGCGACGCCACGCACCGGTCCCGGCTGGTGCTGCCGTTCACCACCCGCCGCGCGAACTGAGGAGGACAGACATGGCATTTGTCTATGCCGCCGCCAGGACGCCGTTCGGGCGCTTCAACGGCGCGCTGGCCGAGGTCCGTCCCGACGATCTCGCCGCGGCCGCGATCCGCGGCGTGCTCGCCAAGGCGCCCGCGCTGGATCCCGCCGACATCGGTGATGTGGTGTGGGGCAACGCGAATGGCGCGGGCGAGGACAACCGCAATGTCGGCCGGATGGCCGCGCTGCTGGCCGGCCTGCCGGTCTCGGTGCCCGCGACCACGGTCAACCGGCTCTGCGGCTCCTCGCTCGACGCGGCGATCATCGGCTCGCGCACGATCGATACCGGTGACGAGGACGTGGTCCTCGTCGGCGGCGTGGAGTCGATGACCCGCGCGCCGTGGGTGCTGCCGAAACCCGATCGCGCGTACCCGGCGGGCGATGTCACCGCGGTGTCGACCACGTTGGGCTGGCGGCTGGTGAACCCGCGGATGCCCGCGGAGTGGACCGTGTCGCTGGGGGAGTGCAATGAGCAACTGCGCGAACGGTTCTCGATCTCCCGTGAACGCCAGGACGAGTTCGCCGCTCGCTCGCACCGGCTCGCGGCCGCGGCCTGGGACGCGGGGTTCTACGACGATCTCGTGGTCCCGGTCGAGGGCGTGGACCTCGCCCGTGACGAGAGCATCCGCGCCGACTCGACGGCGGCGAAGCTGGCCGGGTTGAAGCCGAGCTTCCGCCGCGACGGCTCGATCACCGCGGGGAATGCCTCACCGCTCAGCGACGGCGCGTCCGCGCTGCTGCTCGGCTCGGCAGCCGCCGCCGAGCGCCTCGGCATGGACCCGCTCGCCCGGATCGCCGGTCGCGGCGTGTTCGCCCTGGAACCGCAGGCGTTCGGTTACGCCCCGGTCGAGGCCGCGAACATCGCCCTCGAGCGGGCGGGTATCGGCTGGGAAAAGGTCGGCGCGGTCGAACTGAACGAGGCTTTCGCGGTCCAGTCGCTGGCCTGCGTCGACGCCTGGAAGATCGACCCGGACATCGTGAACGTCAAGGGCGGCGCGATCGCCATCGGTCACCCGCTCGGCGCCTCGGGCGCCCGGATCCTCGGCACCCTGGCGAAGGTGCTCGCCGAGAAGGGCGAGCGCTACGGCCTCGCCGCGATCTGCATCGGTGTAGGCCAGGCGCTGGCCGTGGTCCTGGAGAACGTCAGCACCGGGAGCGGCGCATGAGCAAGACACAGATCCTCGACACCGCGGATGAGGCCGTCAGCGTCGTGAAAAACGGCGACACCGTCCTCGTCGGCGGCTTCGGCTTCGCCGGAATGCCCTTCGACCTGATCGATGCCCTGATCCGGAACGGCGCACGCGATCTGACGATCGTGTCCAACAATGCGGGCAACGGCGACGTCGGCCTGGCCGCGCTGCTGAAGGCCGGACGGGTGCGCAAGGTGCTGTGCTCGTTCCCGCGCCAGGTCGACTCCTATGTCTTCGACGACCTGTACCGGCGTGGCGAGATCGAGCTCGAGGTGGTGCCGCAGGGCAATCTCGCCGAGCGGATGCGGGCGGCGGGCGCGGGGATCGGGGCGCTCTACTGCCCGACCGCCGTCGGCACGCCGCTGGCCGAGGGCAAGGAAACCCGCACCATCGACGGCCGCGACTACGTGCTCGAGTACCCGATCAAGGGCGATGTCGCCCTGATCTCCGCGCACACCGCCGACACCGCGGGCAATCTCGTCTACCGCAAGACCGCCCGCAACTTCGGTCCGGTCATGGCCACCGCCGCGACCACTACCGTGGTGCAGGTCTCCTCGATCGTGCGGGCGGGAGAACTCGACCCCGAGGCGGTCGTCACCCCGAGCATCTACGTCGATCGGGTCGTCGAAGTCGAGGCCCGTCGTTACACCGTGGAAGGAGCGCGCTGATGCCGCTTGATCCCGATCGGCTCGCCGCGCGGCTGGCCCGTGACATCGAGCCGGGCAGCTACGTCAATCTCGGCATTGGTCAGCCCACCAAGGTCGCCGACCACCTGCCCGCCGAACTCGGCGTCGTCCTGCACACCGAGAACGGCATGCTCGGCATGGGCCCCGCCGCCGTCGGCGACGAGATCGACCCCGACCTGACCAACGCGGGCAAAGTACCGGTCACCGAACTGCCGGGCGCCGCCTACTTCCACCACGCGGACTCCTTCGCCATGATGCGCGGCGGCCATCTCGACGTGTGCGTGCTCGGCGCGTTCCAGGTCTCGGCGAACGGCGACCTGGCCAACTGGGACACCGGCGAGCCCGGTTCCATTCCAGCCGTGGGCGGCGCGATGGATCTGGCGATCGGCGCCAAGCGGGTCTACGTGATGATGACGCTGTTCGCGAAGAACGGCAGCCCGAAGATCGTGCCGGCGTGCACGTATCCGCTGACCGGTCTGGCATGTGTCAGCCGGGTCTACACCGACCACGCGCTGTTCGAGATCAGGCCCGGGGGTGTCGCGGTGCTGGAGACTTTCGGAACGTCGATTGCGGATTTGCGTGCGCGGCTGGATATTCCGCTGCTCGACTCGATGAACGTGGCCGCATAGAAGGCGGTATTCCACCACAACGCCGACTCGGCAACCGTGGGGGCGGACCTGCCGTGAACCTCGATGCGATTGAGCAATGTGTCGAACTCGGGGGCGCGCCCGAGCCGCCGGACTGCTCGCCAGCCGCACGTACAGCATCGCCACGAAGTGCGTTTTACCAGCACCGAAGGAACCGTGCGGTGAGGCGTGGTAATCCGTGTCAACGATGCCAGTTCCTTGCGGACATTCACATCTCACGCGGCTGCGACCGCTGGAAAGGCGGCGGCGTTGCTGTGAGAATCGAGGACGTGGAGGGCGTTGGAATCTGAATATTGTTGATTCACAATATCATTCGCGCATATTGGTGTGAATCGCATTGATAGAATTGACGTATGAAGTGGAGGGAGTTGGTTCACGCTGACGTGCCCGCGGCGGTGTCCGCGGTGCGCGAAGCGGCCGACGACCTCCTGGACCTGCCTCTGGTGCCGTATGCCGACGACGAGATCGTCGATCTTATGCGTGAGGTCGAGGAGGTGCGTCGGCAGTTGGATGTGGTGGCGCGGCAGTTGGCGGCCGAGGCGCAGTCACGGTGCCTGCCCCAGCGCGCCGGGTCGGGGAAACTGTCGAAGTTCCTGCAGGAGACGCTGAACCTCGGGCGCGGTGAGGCCGCCGCCCGGGCAACGGCGGTCGATGTGCTGGCGGAGAGGACCGATCCGGTCAGTGGTGTGGTGAAGGCTCCGGCGTTGGTGTGGACCGCTGCCGCCCAGGCGCGTGGTTTGGTCTCGGCCGAGCATGCGCGGGTGATCGGCAAGATCATGGCCCGGATCCCCGGCAGCGTGAACGCCGATGATCGGGAGTTGGCCGAGCAGCAGTTGGTGGGGTTGGCGTTGCACATGTCCCCGGATGTGTTGCCGG
>NZ_WMBB01000024.1 GCF_009708175.1 Nocardia aurantiaca | reverse complement strand
TTGTTCTTCGGAGATGACTATCGGAACCCGGATCGCCGTAATCGTCTTTGGCTCTGTGGCCGGTAATGCCGTGGGCCCGCTGCCAATACGGCAGCGGGCCCACGGCAGGTAGATGCTCAGTGTGTGAAGGACGAGGCGCTCTTCGCCAGATCGAGAAGTGGCTGCGGGAAGATGCCGAGGACGAGCGTGGCCGCGGCGGTCAGGGCGGTGACGGTACTTGTCATGGTGGGGTAGACCACCGTCGGCGGGGTGGTAGGTGGGTCGGTGAAGAACATCAGGACGATCACGCGGATATAGAAGAAGGCCGCGATCGCGCTGGAGATGACACCGACAATCACCAGGGTCGCGGCGTCACCGCCCGTTGCCGCGGCGAAGACGCCGAACTTGGCGATGAAGCCACTGGTGAGCGGGATGCCGGCGAAGGACAGCAGGAACAGCGAGAAGATGGTCGCAAGCCACGGGGAGCGGCGGCCCATGCCCGCCCAGGCGGGCAGCGCCGTTGCCTCCTCACCGTTTTCGTCCCGGACCAGGCTGACCATGGCGAAAGCGCCGAGGGTGCCGAGGCCGTAGACGGCGAGGTAGAAGAGGATGGAGGAGACACCCGCTTTCGTGGCGGCCACGAGGGCGGTCAGGATGAAACCCGCGTGTGCCACCGAGGAATACGCGAGCATGCGCTTCATGTCGGACTGGGTGACGGCGAGGATCGCGCCGACGACCATGGTGGCGATGGCGACGGCCGCGAGGACCGGTCGCCAGTCATTGCGGAGATCTGGGACCGCTACGTACAGCACGCGCAGCATTGCACCGACTGCGGCAATCTTGGTGGCGGCGGCCATGAATGCGGTGATGGACGTCGGCGCGCCCTGGTAGACGTCGGGGACCCAGGACTGGAAGGGCACCGCGCCGATCTTGAAGAGCAGGCCGACGGACAGCATCGCGATGCCGAGAATTGCCAGGATGTGGGAGTTTCCGGCGTCCCGGGTCACCGCTTCGGCGATGCCTGCCAGGCGGATGGTGCCGGCGTAGCCGTACAGCAACGCCATTCCGTACAGGAAGAACGCCGACGAGAACGCGCCCAGCAGGAAGTATTTCAGCGCCGCCTCCTGTGAAAGCAGACGGCGACGACGCGAGAGCCCGCACAGCAGGTATAGCGGCAGTGACAGTACCTCCAGCGCCACGAACATGGTCAGCAGGTCGTTCGAGGCGGGAAACAGCATGAGACCGGCGAGCGCGAACATGGTGAGGGGGAAGACCTCGGTAGTCGCGACTCCGGCTTTGGCGGCGGCGATTTCGTCGAGGCTGCCGGGCGTGGCGGCCGCCTGCGGGGTGAAGGCGTCCGCCCCGCCGCGGGAGGCCGTCAGGCTCCACGTGCCGGGGCCTTCGCGGCGGACGGGCATGCGGTCGGCGCGGCGTTCGGCGATGAACAGCAGCCCGAGGATGCCCACCACGAGGATGGTTCCTTGCAGGAACAGCGAAACTCCGTCGATGGCAACGGCACCCACGACGGCGGTCTCACTCACATCGCGCAGTCCGATCACCGCGCCGAGCGCGACAGCCAGACCGCCCAGTCCGAGCACGAGTTGAATCACATAGCGGGATCGCCTCGGCGCGAACGCTTCCACGAGCACGCCCGCGACGGCGACGCCGAACACGATCAGCATCGGGGACAGGTCTCGGTATTCGATGCTGGGCGCGGGGACGGTCGCGGCGAGTCGCGTGTCAAACCCGGCGGCGAGCAGCAGACCTCCACTCATTTGTGGGCACCTCCGGTGTTCGTCTGGGCGGCCTCCGGCTGCACGGCCGGGGCCGGATTGTGCTGTCCGATGGTGGTGAGGGTGCGGGCGACCGCCGGATCGATGCGGTCCAGCGCCGGTTTGGGGTACGCGCCCAAGAACAGCAGCGCGACGATCAGCGGGATCACGACCACCATTTCGCGGGGGAGCAGGTCGTAGAGTCGCTCGTTGCCCTCTTTTACCGGGCCGGTCATCATCCGCTGGTACATCCACAGCACGTACAGCGCGGCCAGCACCAGCGCGGAGGCCGCGAAGATCGCCGCCACGGGGTAACGGGTGAATGTGCCGATCAGGACGAGGAATTCGCTGATGAACGGCGCCAGGCCGGGCAGGGAGAGGGTGGCCAGGCCGGAGATGAGGAAGGTGCCCGCCAGGACGGGCGCGACCTTCTGGACTCCGCCGAACTCGGCGATGAGGCGGGATCCCCTGCGCGACACCAGGAATCCGGCGATCAGGAACAGTGCGGCGGTGGAGATGCCATGGTTGACCATGTACAGCGTCGCGCCGGTGCCGCCCTGGGTGGTCAGCGCGAAGATGCCCAGGATGATGAAGCCGAAGTGGGAGATCGAGGTGTAAGCGATCAGGCGCATCACGTCGGTCTGGCCGATGGCCAGCAGCGCGCCGTAGATGATGCCGATCACCGCGAGCACGCTGATCAGCGGCGCGTAAGTCGATGTGGCCGAAGGGAACAGCAGCAGACAGTAGCGCAGCATGCCGAAGGTGCCGACCTTGTCGACCACCGCCATCATGAGCACCGCGCTGGCCGGCGTGGCCGCGACCGCCGCATCCGGCAGCCAGGTGTGCAGCGGCCACAGCGGCGCCTTCACTGCGAACGCGAACATGAAGCCGAGGAACAAAGCGTTCAGAACCGCCGGAGTCGCGCCGAGGTGGCCGGAGTTGGCCGCCTCCATGACCGTTCGAAAGTCGAACGTCCCACCGCCGCCGCTGCCCAGCTTCTCGCGCGCGGTGATGACGTACAGCCCGATAACCGCGGCCAGCATGATGAGTCCGCCGAACAGGTTGTACAGCAGGAACTTCACCGCCGCCCGCGACCGCTGCTGTCGCGCCGCCACATTCCCGGTCCGCGGGCCGAAGCCGCCGATGAGGAAGTACATCGGGATGAGCATGACCTCGAAGAACACGTAGAACAGCAGAATGTCCAACGCGGTGAACGAGATCAGCACCATGGACTCGACGACCAGGGTGAGTGCGACGTAGAGGTGCGCGACGCGCGGGCCGGTGCCGACCTCACGCTCGTCCTGCCATCCGGCGACCAGCAGCAGCGGCACCAGACCGGCGGTCAGCAGGACCAGAACCAGGGCGATGCCGTCCATGCCGAGGGTGTAACCCGCCCCGAAGGCCGGGATCCACTGCTGATTCTCGACGAATTGGTATTGCTCTCCACCGGTTTCGAATTGCGTGGCCAGCCAGATGCCGACGCCGAGGGGGCCCAACGAGACCAGCAGCGCGAAAGCCCGCACTCCGGTGCGCCAGCCCGCAGGGAACAGCAGCGCGAGAGCGGCTCCGACCAGGGGCATCGCCCACAGCGCGGTCAGCCAGGGAAATCCGCTCACCGTGCCCGATGATGAACTCGCAAGCTCGTTCACAGAAACCTCACCGCCAGCAGGGCGGCGACCACCAGGGCCGCGCCGGTGAACATGGACAGGGCGTAGGAGCGCACGAAACCGGTTTGCACGCGCCGGATCCGGGCAGACAGGCCGCCGATGACGGCCGCCGTGGTGTTGACCAGACCGTCGATGCCGCGGTTGTCGACGAAGACCAGTAAGCGGGTCAGATGCCGGCCGGGGCGCATGAAGGCGGCCTCGTTGGCGGCGTCGCCGTAGAGGTCGCGGCGGGCGGCCTCGACGAGGGGGCTTGCGGCGGGCGCGGTTTCGGGGATCTCGGCGCGCGCGTACTGGTCGTAGGCCACCCAGATCCCCGCCGCTACCACCGCGAGCGCGAAGAAGGTGATCGCCCAGGCGGGAATGAACGCTTCGCCGTGGTGCTCGCCGACGACCGGGGCCAGCCAGTTGGTCAGTGAGGAACCGTAGGCGAAGAGCATGCCGGAGAACACCGATCCGAACGCCAGTAGGATCATCGGTCCGGTCATGGAGGTGGGCGCCTCATGCGGGTGCACGCCCTCACGCCAGCGGCGTTCGCCGAAGAACGTGAGGATCATGACGCGGGTCATGTAGTAGGCGGTGATGCCCGCGCCGCACAGCGCGGCGAAGCCGGTGACGATGCCGCCGAACCCACCGTGCGCGAACGCCGCTTCGATGATCCGGTCTTTGGACCAGAAGCCCGCGAAGGGCGGAACACCGAGGATCGCAAGGTATCCCAGGCCGAAGGTGACATAGGTGACGGGAAGCAGCTTGCGCAGTCCGCCGTAGCGGCGCATATCGGTCTCGTCATTCATGGCGTGCATGACCGATCCCGCACCGAGGAACAGCCCGGCCTTGAAGAAGCCGTGGGTCAGCAGGTGCATGATGGCGGCCGCGTAGCCGACCGGGCCGAGCCCGGCGGCCAGGACCATGTAGCCGATCTGGCTCATGGTCGAGGCCGCGAGGGCCTTCTTGATGTCGTCCTTGGCGCAGCCGATGATGGCACCGAACAGCAAGGTGACCACGCCGACGGCCATGACCGCTGCTTGCGCGCCCGGAGCCAGATCGAAGATCGGGTTGGACCGGGCGATCAGGTAGACACCGGCGGTGACCATGGTGGCCGCGTGGATGAGCGCCGACACGGGAGTCGGACCCTCCATCGCGTCCCCGAGCCAGGACTGCAGCGGGACCTGTGCCGACTTGCCGCAGGCGCCGAGCAGCAGCAGAAGCCCGATGGCCGTGAGGGTTCCGGTGCTCGCGTGGTCAGCGGCCCCGAACACGCCCCGGAAGTCGATGGTCCCGAAGGTCGCGAACATGATCATGAGCGCGATGGCCAATCCCATGTCGCCGACCCGGTTGACCACGAACGCCTTCTTGGCGGCCGTTGCGGCGGAGGGCTTCTCGTACCAGAACCCGATCAGCAGGTAGGACGCCAGGCCGACGCCTTCCCAGCCGAGGTACAGCACCAGATAGTTGTCTGCGAGGACCAGCACCAGCATGGCGGCCAGAAACAGGTTGAGGTAGGCGAAGAACCGCCGCCGGCCCGGATCGTGGGCCATGTAGCCGACCGAGTAGATATGGATCAGCGAACCGACGCCGGTGATCAGCAGTGCGAAGCACATCGACAGCTGATCCAGTTGCAGCGCGAAGTCCACCTTCAGCCCGGTCACCGGCAGCCACTCGAATAGGTTGTAGCGCACGGCCCGTTGGGAATCCGACCGGTCCAGCATCTCGCTGAACGCCCAGGCCGCCACCCCGAACGAGGCCAGCGCCAGCGCGGTGCCCAGCAGGTGGCCCCACGTGTCACTCACCCTGCCGAACAGCAACAGGACCACGGCGCCGGCGAGCGGGAGCGCCGGCAGCAGCCACAGCATTATCTGTGCGGTATCCATGTCAGTACCGCAGCAGGCTGGCGTCGTCGACCGAGGTCGAGCGGCGGGCGCGGAAGATGCTCATGATGATGGCCAGCCCGACCACGACCTCGGCGGCGGCCACCACCATGGTGAAGAAGGCGAACACCTGGCCGTCCAGGTTGCCGTGCGTGCGGGCGAAGGTGACGAAGGCGAGATTCACCGCATTGAGCATGAGCTCGATGCACATGAACACCACGATGGCATTGCGCCGCACCAAGACTCCGGCCGCGCCGATGGTGAAGAGCAGGGCCGAGAGATACAGATAGTTGTCCGGATTCACCGCAAGCCTTCCTCGTGGGAGTCGTTGCCGTTCTCGCCGTTGTCGTTGTGGCCGTTGCCGCGCCCTTGAATGTCACCGCCATCGCCGACGGTGAGGACCGCAGCCTCAGTGTGAGCGCGGTTGCGCCGGTGCCGCAGGATGGTGCTGACCGACAGCTCCTCGAAGGAGCCGTCCGGCAGTCGCGCGGGCGCATCGACGGCATTGTGGCGGGCATACACGCCGGGCGTGGGCAGCGGCGTGACCCGCGTGCCCTGGCGGAAGCGTTCCTTCGACAGCGTCCGCTGATCGGTGCGCGGCCCGAACTTCTCGCGGTGCGCGAGCACCATGGCGCCGATGGTGGCGGTGATGAGCAGCGCGCCGGTGAGCTCGAACGCCCACACGTAGCGCACGAAGATGAGTTCGGCCAGCGCCCCGATGGTGTCGTTGCCGCCCAGGCCGGGTCCGGTCTCGGCGACGCTCTTGCCGCTCATCCCGTTCGCGATGCCGCCGATGAGCAGCATGCCGAATCCGATGCCGACCACGATGACCGCGAGCCGCTGACCGCGCAGGGTTTCGCGCAGCGATTCCGCGGAATCCACGCCGACGAGCATGAGCACGAACAGGAACAGCATCATGACCGCACCGGTGTAGACGACGATCTGCACGACGCCCAGGAACAGCGCGCTCTGTGCGATGTAGAAGGCCGACAGCGTGATCATGGTGGCGGCCAGGCACAGTGCCGAGTGCACGGCCTTGCGCGCGGACACCATGCCGAGCGCGCCCAGTACCGCGACCACGGCGAGGATCCAGAACTGCACCGCCTCACCGGTGGAGGTATGGGTGACGATCTGCTGGGCCGGTTGGGCCGTCATGTCGATCATTTCTGCGCCCCTTCCGCTCCGGCGAGTTCGCTTGCGGCGCCGGGAACTTCACCGCGGTAGTAGGAGCCCTCGTCAGCGCCGGGGTACATGGCGTGCGGCGGGGCGATCATGCCCGGCTGCATCGGCGCGAGAAGGTCCTGCTTCTCGTAGATGAGGTCGGCGCGATTGTCGTCGGCGAGCTCGTAGTCGTTGGTCATGGTCAGCGCTCGGGTCGGGCACGCCTCGATGCACAGGCCGCAGCCGATGCAGCGCAGGTAGTTGATCTGGTAGACGCGGCCGTACCGCTCACCGGGAGAGTAGCGTTCGTTCTCGGTGTTGTCGGCGCCCTCGACATAGATGGCGTCGGCCGGGCAGGCCCACGCGCAGAGTTCGCAGCCGATGCATTTCTCGAGGCCATCCGGGTGCCGATTGAGCTGGTGTCGGCCGTGATAGCGCGGCGCGGTCGGGGTCTTGACCTCGGGGTAGAGCTCGGTGTTGGGCTTCTTGAACATGGTGGACGCGGTGACCATGAAGCCACCGAGCGGTTCCAACAGACCGGGTTTCGGCGCGGCCGCCAGAGGTGCGGCGGGCATCGGCGGCACCGGGAACTCGGAGTACTCCCGGGTGGAGTCCGGGTCCGGCGCAGCCTTGGTGCGGTCGTCGCCCGCGTGTCCGGCCCGGATCACCAGCCCCAGCAGCATGGCCGCGACCACGATCCCGCCGATTACCAGGCCCGGCGTCTCGATATGGGCCCCGTTGTCCTGCAACACCTTCAGCGTGGCCACGAACATGACCCAGGCCAGTGACACCGGGATCAGCAGCTTCCAGCCCAAGTTCATGAACTGGTCGTAGCGCAGTCGGGGCAGCGTGCCGCGCAGCCAGACGAATACGAACAGGAACGTCCACACCTTGGCGATGAACCACAGCAGGGGCCACCAGCCCGAGTTCGCGCCCGCCCACAGGCTGATCGGGAACGGCGCGTGCCAGCCGCCGAAGAACAGCGTGGTGGCCAGCGCCGACACGGTGGCCATGTTGATGTACTCGGCCATCATGAACATGGCGAACTTGAGCGAGGAGTACTCGGTATGGAAGCCGCCGACAAGCTCGCCTTCGGCCTCGGGGAGGTCGAAGGGCGCGCGGTTGGTCTCACCGACCATGGACACCGCGTAGATCAGGAACGACGGCAGCAGCAGGAAGACATACCACGTTCCGTTCTGCGCCTTGACGATTCCCGAGGTTGCCATCGTGCCCGAGAGCAAGAACACCGCCGCGAAGCACAGCGCCATGGCGATCTCGTAGGAGATGACCTGCGCGGTGGAGCGCAGACCGCCGAGCAGTGGGTAGGTGGAACCCGACGCCCAGCCCGCCAGCACGATGCCGTACACACCGATCGAGGTCATAGCCAGGATGAAGAGCACGCCCACGGGCATATCGGTGAGCTGCAATGGCGTCCGGTGCCCGAACATGCTGACCTGCGGCCCGAGCGGGATCACCGCGAACGCCATCACGGCCGGGATCAGCGAGATCACCGGCGCGAGAATGAAGATCGGCTTGTCCACGATGGCCGGGACGATGTCCTCCTTGAGGAGCATCTTCACGCCGTCGGCGATGGACTGCAGACTGCCGCGCGGGCCGACCCGGTTGGGGCCGACGCGCATCTGCATGAAGGCCACGATCTTGCGTTCGGCGTACACCGCGAGCATCGGCGTCAGCAGCAGGAATATGAAGATGCCGATGGACTTGACCAGCACCAGCCACCACGGGTCGTGGCCGAACATACTCAGGGTGCTCGCGTCGGGCCCGGAGGAGGCAGCCTGCGTCACCACGGAGGGCCCCGCGAACACCCTGATCAGATCGAGTTCACTCACGGTGGTCCTCCCGTCGGATACGCACGAGGTGGCCGGGTGTGGTGCCGAGCTGCACCAGCACCTCGGAGCCGGGGGAATTCATGGGCAGCCACACCACGCGGTCGGGCATCTCGGTGATGACCAGGGGCAGGGTGATGTGACCGTGGTCGTTGCCGATCGTCACCGGATCGCCGGTGGTCGCGCCGATCTCGGCGGCGGTCTGGGCGGACAGCCGTATTACCGGGGGGCGGGCGGTGCCGGCCAGATTGGGTTCGCCGTCCTGGAGGCGTCCGCGGTCGATGAGCATGCGCCACGACGCGAGCACAGCGGTACCGGGACTGGGCTGGGCTATGGGGTGCGGACGGTGTACCGCAGCCGCGGCGGCCGGGCCGTCCCAGGTGCCCAGATCGGCCAATTCGGCTCGGGCGCTGGCCGCGTCGGGCAGGCCGAGGCGAATGCCCATGTCCGCGGCGATCGCGTCGAGTACCCGGTATTCGGGCAGCGGCGCGGCTTCGCGGCGCACGGTGGGGTCGCGCAGTGCGGCGTCGAACTGGCGGTGGCGGCCCTCCCAGGTGAGGAAGGTGCCAGTCTTCTCCATGGCCGAGGCCACCGGGAAGACCACGTCGGCGCGCTCGCTGATGTCGCTGTGGCGCAGCTCCATCGACACCACGAAGCTCGCGGCGTCGATGGCCATCAAGGCGGCATGCGGGTCGGGCAGATCGTCGACCTCGACACCGGCGATGAGGAGGGCGCCCAGCGACGGCGCGGCGGCCAGGATGGCGGAGGTGTCACGACCCGGTGCGGTGGGCAGCTCGGTCACGTTCCAGGCATCCCGAACCTGTTGGCGCGCCGCGGGATCCGCGACGGGGCGCCCTCCTGGGAGGAGAACCGGGAGAGCGCCCGCCTCGAGCGCGCCGCGCTCACCGGCGCGGCGCGGGATCCAGGCCAGGGCGGCGCCGGTCTCGTCGGCCAGGCGGGCAGCGGCGGACAGGCCGCCAGGAATGCCGCCGAGGCGTTCACCGGCCAGGATGAGCGCACCGGGCTCGCGCAGCAGATTGCAGACCTCATGCAGTCGCGCGTAGCCGGTTGCGCCGGCATCGGTTGCGCCGGTGCGGATGGACTCCAGCACGTGCGGCTCGGCACCGGGCGCGGTGAGCAGCAGGGTGCCGGACATGCGCTGCAGGCCCCGGGTCGCGTAGGGGGCCAGCGAGTAGATCGGGGTGCCGTTCTTGCGGGCCGCCTTCCGCAGCCGCAGATACACCATCGGCGATTCCTCTTCGGCCTCGAAGCCGACCAGCAACACGAACGGCGCGCGTTCGAGCGCCGCGTAGTCGACCGTGATGCCCTGTCCCGCAATGCGAGCCGCCAGGAAGTCGGCCTCCTCGGCGGAGTGATCGCGGGCGCGGAAGTCGATATCGTTGGTGTTCAACGCGACTCGCGCGAACTTGGAGTACGCGTAGGCGTCCTCGAGCGTGACGCGGCCGCCGATGAGCACTCCGGCCTTGCTCCGTGCCGACGCGAGCCCACGAGCGGCGGCATTGATCGCCTCCGACCAAGACGCGGGCTGAAGTGTGCCGTCCTTCCAGCTGCGCACCAGCGGCGTCGTGAGCCGGTCTCTCTCGGTGGCGTAGGCGAAGGCGAAACGGCCCTTGTCGCAGTTCCATTCCTCATTCACCTGCGGGTCGTCGCCGGCCAGCCGACGCATGATCTTGCCGCGGCGGTGGTCGGTGCGCTGGGCGCAGCCCGAGGCGCAGTGCTCGCACACGGCGGGGCTGGAGACCAGGTCGAAGGGACGGGCGCGGAAGCGGTAGGTGCTGCCGGTGAGCGCGCCCACCGGGCAGATCTGCACGGTGTTTCCGGAGAAGTACGAGTCCATGGGCTCCCCGGCGGCGATGCCGACCTGTTGCAGCGCACCACGATCCATCATTTCGATGAACGGGTCACCGGCCACCTGCTGTGAGAATCGGGTGCAGCGGGCACATAGCACGCAGCGTTCCCGGTCCAGCAGGATGGCCGTGGAGAGCGGGATCGGCTTCGGGTAGGTGCGCTTCTCGCCGTCGAAGCGGGATTCGGCGCGGCCGGTGGACATGGCCTGGTTCTGCAGCGGGCACTCACCGCCCTTGTCGCACACCGGGCAGTCGAGGGGATGGTTGATGAGCAGCAGCTCCATCACCCCCTCCTGGGCCTTCGCGGCGACGGGGGAGGAGAGCTGGGTGCTGATCACCATGCCGTCGGCCACGGTCTGGGTGCAGGAGGCGACTGGCTTGCGCTGCCCTTCCACCTCGACCAGGCACTGTCGGCAGGCGCCGACCGGATCGAGTAGGGGATGGTCGCAGAAGCGCGGGATCTGGGTGCCGATGAGTTCGGCGGCCCGGATCACCAGCGTGCCGGCGGGCACGGACACCGTTGTCCCGTCGATGGTGACGGTCACCATGTCGGTGGGTGTCACCCCGCCGCCGGTTGTGGAGCTCACTGTCGAGGTCATCGCGCTCCTTCAGCCCAGACGGTGGACCGGGCCGGGTCGAACGGGCAGGCGCCGAGGCGGATGTGCTCGGCGTACTCCTCGCGGAAGTACTTCAGGGAGGAGAAGATCGGGCTGGCCGCGCCGTCGCCGAGGGCGCAGAAGGATTTGCCGTTGATGTTGTCTGCGATGTCGGCCAGCTTGTCCAGGTCGGTGTCGTCGCCCTGGCCGTTCTCCAGCCGGCGCAGCAGCTGGACCAGCCAGTAGGTGCCCTCGCGGCAGGGGGTGCACTTGCCGCAGGATTCGTGAGCGTAGAACTCCGTCCAGCGCAGCACGGCGCGCACTACGCAGGTGGTGTCGTCGAAGATCTGCAGGGCTTTGGTGCCGAGCATGGAGCCCGCGGCCGAGACGCCCTCGTAGTCGAGGGCGACGTCGAGGTGCGCGTCGGTGAAAATCGGTGTGGACGAGCCGCCGGGGGTCCAGAACTTGAGGGTGTGGCCCGTGCGGATGCCGCCCGCGTATCTCAGCAACTCGCGCAAGGTGATTCCGAGGGGCGCCTCGTACTGCCCCGGTCGCGTCACGTGACCCGAGAGCGAGTACAGGGTGAAGCCCGGCGACTTCTCGGTGCCGAAGGACCGGAACCAGTCCACGCCATTGGCGATGATGGACGGCACGGACGCAATGGATTCCACATTGTTGACCACGGTCGGGCAGGCGTAGAGGCCCGCCACGGCCGGGAACGGCGGCCGCAGGCGTGGCTGACCGCGGCGGCCCTCGAGGGAGTCCAGCAGCGCGGTCTCCTCCCCGCAGATGTAGGCGCCCGCCCCGGCGTGCACGATGATCTCGAGATCGAAGCCGGAGCCCTGGATATTGCGGCCCACATAACCTGCGGCATAGGCCTGCTGGACCGCTGCCTGCAGGCGGCGCAGCACCGTCACGACCTCGCCGCGCACGTAGATGAAGGCATGCGATGCGCGAATGGCGTAGGCGGCGATGATGACGCCCTCGACGAGGGTGTGCGGGGTCGCCAGCATGAGCGGCATGTCCTTGCAGGTGCCCGGTTCCGACTCATCGGCATTGACCACCAGGTAGTGCGGTTTGGTGGTGCCGTCAGGTCCGGGGCCCTGCGGGATGAAGCCCCACTTCATGCCGGTGGGGAAGCCGGCCCCGCCGCGGCCACGCAGACCGGAGTCCTTCACCGTGGCGATGACCTCGTCCGGGTTCATCCGCAACGCCTTCGGCAGCGCACGGTACCCGCCCTGGCTGCGATAGGCGGCCAGGGTCCAGCCCTGCGGGTCCGCCCAGTGCCTCGAGAGGACGGGGGTCAGAACGGTCGTCACTGAAAACCTCCGTCGGTCGAATTCTGTTCGGCGGCACGCAGACCGGCGAGGGTGGCGGGTCCGGCGCAGCCATCGGTGGCGCCCCTTCGCTGGTCCTCGTATCCGGCGAGAATGCGGGCGGTCTCGCGGAAGGTGCACAGTGGGATGCCGCTGCGCGAACCGCTCACGGGTTCGCCGCGCCGCAGCGAATTCACCAACTGCTTGGCCGATTCCGGGGTCTGGTTGTCGAAGAACTCCCAGTTGACCATCACGACGGGGGCGTAGTCGCAGGCGGCGTTGCATTCGATGTGCTCCAGCGTCACCGCGCCATCGGCGGTCGTCTCCCCGTGCTCGATTCCCAAGTGCTGCTTCAGTTCCGCCAGGATCTGATCGCCGCCCATCACCGCACACAGCGTGTTCGTGCAGACACCGACGTGATAGTCGCCGGTCGGCGCGCGCCGATACATGGAGTAGAAGGTCGCGACCGCGGTGACCTCGGCGTCGGTCAATCCCAGCTGCTCGGCACAGAATTCGATTCCGGTGCCGGAGACATACCCCTCCACCGATTGCACCAGGTGTAAGAGGGGAAGCAATGCAGAGCGCGAGTTCGGGTACCGCCCGATGATCTCCCGCGCCTCGACCTGCAAGCGGTCGTGCACCTTCTCCGGGTACGGGATCGGCCGTGCGGTCAGGTTCAAAAGGATCTCTGTCATCGGTCGACACCACCCATCACCGGATCGATGGAGGCGACGGCCGCGATCACGTCGGCGACCAGGCCGCCCTCGCACATTGCCGCCACCGCTTGCAGATTCGTGAACGAGGGATCGCGATAGTGCACCCGGTAGGGCCGGGTGCCGCCGTCGCTGATCATGTGCACGCCCAGCTCGCCGCGCGGGGATTCCACCGCCACGTACACCTGGCCGGGCGGGACGCGCAGCCCCTCGGTCACCAGCTTGAAGTGGTGGATGAGCGCCTCCATGGAGGTGCCCATGATCTTGCCGATGTGCCGGGGCGAGTTGCCCAGCCCGTCCGGCCCGAGCTGCAGGTCGGCAGGCCATGCAATCTTCTTGTCCTCCACCATGACCGGGCCCGGCCGCAATTTGTCGAGGCACTGCTCGACGATCTTGACCGATTCCTTCATCTCGTTGACGCGGATGAGGTAGCGGCCGTAGCAGTCGCAGCCGGTGTCGACCTGAACGTCGAACTCGTAGTTCTCATAGCCGCAGTACGGCTGGGATTTACGCAGATCGTGCGGCAGGCCGGTGGAGCGCAGCACCGGGCCGGTGATCCCCAGGGCCATGCAGCCGGTCAGGTCCAGGTAGCCGACATTGCGGGTGCGGGCCTTCCAGATGGGATTCTGGTTGAGCAACAGCTCCATGTCCCGCAGGCGCTTCGGCAGCAGATCCAGGAGTTCGCGCACCTTCTGCACACCGTCGTCGGGCAGGTCCTGGGCGATGCCGCCTGGGCGGATGAAAGCGTGGTTCATGCGCAGACCGGTGATGGTCTCGAACACGTCCAGGATGAGTTCGCGTTCGCGGAAGCCGAACAGCATCGGGGTGAGCGCGCCCAGTTCCATGCCGCCGGTGGCCAGCGCCACCAGGTGCGAGGAGATGCGGTTCAGCTCCATGAGCATGACGCGAATGACGTTCGCGCGCTCCGGAATATCGTCGGTGATATCGAGCAGCTTCTCGACCGCCAGGCAGTACGCCGTCTCATTGAAGAACGGCGACAGGTAGTCCATGCGGGTGACGAAGGTGGTGCCCTGCACCCAGCTGCGGTACTCGAGGTTCTTCTCGATGCCGGTGTGCAGATAGCCGATGCCGCACCGGGCCTCGGTGACGGTCTCGCCCTCGATTTCGAGAATGAGTCGCAGCACCCCGTGGGTGGAGGGGTGCTGCGGGCCCATGTTCACGACGATGCGTTCCTCGGCGACCCCTTCCAGGGCGGCGGAGATCTCGTCCCAATCGTTGCCCACCACGGTGACCGCGCGTTCGGGTCGCTCCTCGGCGGTGCGACGGGACTTGGTGTCGATGTCGTTCATCAGCTGTACGCCCTCCGCTCGTCGGGCGGCGGGATGCGCGCGCCCTTGTATTCGACCGGGATTCCGCCGAGCGGATAGTCCTTGCGCTGCGGGTGGCCACGCCAGTCGTCGGGCATGGCGATGCGGGTCAGCGAGGGATGACCGTCGAACAGGATGCCGAAGAAGTCGTAGGTCTCCCGCTCGTGCCAGTCCACGGTGGGATAGACCGGGTACAGGGAGGGGAGGTGCGGATCGTTGTCCGGCACCGAGACTTCCAGACGCACCCGGCGGTTGTGGGTGATGGAGTTCAGGTGATACAGCGCGTGCAGTTCGCGCCCGGTGTCGTCCGGGTAGTGCGCGCCGCTGACACCCAGACACAGCTCGAAGCGCAGGGATTCGGTGTCACGCAGGGTCTTCGCCACCAGCACCAGGTGCGCGCGGCGGATGTGCAGGGTCAGTTCGCCGCGGTAGACGACGATCTTCTCCACCGCCTCGTCGAAGGTCTGCGCCAGGACCGAGCGCAGATTCGCGATGATCTCGTCGAAGACGGGACCGTAGGGCGCGGGGGTGCCGCCGGGCATGGAGACGGCGCGGACCAGCCGGCCGTAGCCGGAGGTGTCACCGGTGCCCGAGACGCCGAACATGCCCTTGCGGACGCCGATCACCTCATCGACAGGCTGGGGATTCTCGGCGGATTTCGTTGTCTCCGGGGTGTTTTCAGTGGGTTCCACGGCCGCCTCCGGGGGGCTTTCCGTGCCGGTGGGTGCATCAAAGCTCATCGCAGCAGCCCCTTCATCTGGATGGTCGGGGTGCTGGCGAGCGCGGCGCGCTCGGCCTCGCGAATCGCTTCCTCGCGGTCGACGCCGAGCGGCATCTCCTGAATCTTCTCGTGCAGCTTCAGGATCGCGTTCAACAGCATCTCCGGCCGCGGCGGGCAGCCGGGCAGGTAGATGTCGACCGGCACGATGTGGTCGACGCCCTGCACGATGGCGTAGTTGTTGAACATGCCGCCAGAGGATGCGCAGACACCCATGGCCAGCACCCATTTCGGTTCGGTCATCTGGTCGTAGACCTGGCGCAGGACCGGGGCCATCTTCTGGCTCACCCGGCCGGCCACGATCATGAGATCGGCCTGGCGCGGCGAGGCCCGGAACGCCTCCATGCCGAAGCGGGCGATATCGAATCGCCCGCCGCCGGTGGCCATCATCTCGATCGCGCAACACGCCAAGCCGAACGTCGCCGGCCACAGCGAACTCTTGCGCAGATAGCCGGCCAAATCTTCCACCGTGCTCAGCAGGAACCCGCTGGGCAGCTTCTCCTCGAGACCCATGTCGGACTACTTCTCCCGGATCGGGACACCCCGTCTCGCACGGGGTGTGTCATCGGATTACCCCTGTGCGCCAATCAATCCCAGCTGAGCCCGCCGCGCCGCCACTCGTAGGCGTAGGCGACCGAGACGTTGAAGATGAACAACGCCATGGCCGCCAGTCCGAACACTCCGAGCGCATCGAAGTGCACGGCCCACGGGTAGAGGAACACGATCTCGATGTCGAAAATGATGAACAGCATGGCGGTGAGGTAGTACTTCACCGGAAAGCGTTGACCCGCAGCATTTCCCGGCCCACCCGCCACGGCGTGGGGCGTGGGTTCGATACCGCATTCGTAGGCTTCGAGCTTGGCCCGGTTGTAGCGTTTGGGGCCGATCAGGGCCGCCAGGAAGATGGAGAACACCCCGAACGCGGCAGCCACCGCGCCGAGAACCAGGGTCGGCACCTCGATATTCACAACAGCACTACCCCTCCTGCGAGCTGGACGACGCAATACGGACGGCAGCTGCCGAGGCGCGGGCTGACATCGTCGTCCGCCGGGCCAGTCTCGTTCCCCGGGCACCGCTCAGCGACGGCACGGACGTACGGGGAGTGAGGCGGTGGCTTCATTGATACCGATGCCCGCGCTCGTGTGAGCTACGGCACAGCCTACAACTCGGATGCGAAGATACATGACGATTCGCCATCGCGTTTGATCGAATTCGGAACGGTCTTTTATGACCGATCGGACGCAATCACGACTGTCATGCGACATGGGTTTGCCCTGATCACAAGGGCGAACGAAGATCAGGCCGCGAAGCTATTACCGAGCACACCCAGGACGGCGTCGGTGAGCCGGATGGGATCGATGGGGTGGGAAACCGTGGCCTCGGCGCGCGACCAACTGGCCAGCCAGGCATCGTCCGGGCGGCCGGTCAGCACGACTATCGGTGGGCAGTCGGCGATTTCGTCTTTGAGTTGCTTGGCGAGGCCCAGACCACCCGTCGGAGCCGACTCGCCATCGAGGATCAGCAGATCCACACCGCCGGAGTCCATACGCTCGATGACGATCGGCGCGGTCGCCACCTCGAGGTACTCGATGGGTGGCAGATCCGGATGCGGCCGTCTGCCCAGCGCCAGCATCACCTGGCTCCGGGTATCGGCGTCATTGCTGTAAACGAGGACCCGCACCGCGGCGGGACGTTTCGCATCGGCCACGTTCCGCATGCTACGTCCCTGATGGGGCCGCGCGGGGCAGCTTGGCCCGAAGTCGCGCGCGCGTCGCGGGATCGCCTGTCGCGCAATATGTCGATGGCCGGCGAATGAGCGCGGACATCACGCAACGCCTCATCGAAACCGGCATGCGGACCGACGAGTTGGTGGGCAGGCGAGCCCACCGGTGGGCCGTGCTCGGACAATGGCCCCCGCTCCACCCGCCCGGCCGGGGGGAGCGGGGCACTGTCCGGACTGGCCGACGGTCCTCGAAGTCGATAGCCAGTTGCCGGGCTGGCGGGTCTTTTTCTTCGACTCACAGCACGGACGCTAGCGTCGGAGGGAGCCGACCGACGAAGGAGTGCGTGTGCCTACCGAATCCGTGGACGTCGTGGTGATCGGAATGGGGCCGGGCGGGGAGGACGCCGCCACCCGGCTGGCCCGGGCCGGGCTGACGGTGGCGGGCGTCGAAGGACGGCTGGTCGGGGGTGAATGTCCTTACTACGCCTGCATCCCGACCAAGATGATGGTCCGGGCCGCGGGCTTGCTGGCCGAGGCGCGGCGGGTCGACGGGCTCGCGGGCTCGGCGTCTGCGCGACCGGACTGGGAGCCGGTCGCGGCGCGGATCCGGGACGAGGCCACCGACAACTGGGACGACACGGTCGCGGTCGAGCGGTTCGAGAAGGCCGGCGGAACATTCGTGCGCGGATGGGGCCGTATCACCGCGCCCGGCGAGGTGACCGTGGCGACCGACAGCGGTGAACGGGTGTTCCGGGCCGAGCGCGGGATCGTGCTGAATCCGGGGACGGCTCCGGCCGTTCCGCCGCTGGAAGGGCTGAAAGGAACGCCGTTCTGGACCAATCGGGAGGCGGTGACCGCTACGGAGGTGCCCGAGTCGCTGATCGTGTTGGGCGGAGGACCGGTCGGTGTGGAGTTCGCGCAGATCTTCGCGCGGTTCGGGGCGCGGGTGACCGTGGTGGCGCCGCGGCGGATGCTGCCGCGGGACGAGCCGGAGGCGGGGGAGTTGCTCGCGACAGCGTTCGCGGACGAAGGGATCGCCGTGCGCACCGGAGTGCGCGGGACCGGGGTGCGGCATGACGGCCGGGAGTTCACGCTCGAACTCGATACTGGCGAATCGCTGCGGGCCCAGCGGCTGCTGGTCGCGACGGGACGGCGAACCCATCTGGCAGCGTTGGGAATCGGGGCGGTCGGGTTGGACGAGGCAGCGAAGTCAATCCCGGTGGACAGTCGGATGCGCGCGGCCGACGGCGTATGGGCCGTCGGCGATGTCACCGGGGTGGGCGCATTCACTCACGTGTCCATGTACCAGGCACGGATCGTGGCGCAGGACATCCTCGGTGACGGCACGGAGGTCGCGCGTTACCATGCGGTGCCGCATGTGACATTCACCGATCCCGAAGTCGGGGCGGTCGGTATGACGGAGGAGCAGGCACGCGCCGCCGGCCTGACCGTGCGGACCGCAACCACGGAAGTACCCGCCTCCGTGCGCGGTTGGATCCATAAGGCGGGCAATGCCGGGTTCATCAAACTCGTCGAGGACGCCGACCGCGGAGTGCTGGTGGGCGCCTGTTCGGTCGGTCCGCAGGGCGGCGAAGTGCTCAGCGCCCTGTCGGTGGCAGTCCATGCGCAGGTGCCGATCGCGACACTGCGCGAGATGATCCTCGCTTACCCCACCTTTCACCGGGCCATCGAGTCCGCGCTCGACACCCTCGCGTCCGGTTAGGCATCGAATCGCAATCGTTGCTGTTCAGACCCGATTATCAGCGGCATTCTGGTAACCATCGACAGTCCCGAGCGTTGGGCGGTGGGCATATGCGAATCTCGGAAATCCTGCGCCGGAAGGGCAGCGGCGTCGTCACGATCGCACCCGATGCAACAGTGCGTGAACTGCTCAGAGTCCTGGCGGTACACAATGTCGGCGCGGTCATCGTGTCGCGCGACGGCGCCGCCATGGCCGGCATCGTCTCCGAACGAGACATCGTGCGCCGGCTCCACACCAATGGCGCGGTGCTGCTGGATGCGCCCGTCTCCTCGATCATGACCGCCGCCGTGCACACCTGCTCGCCCGACGATCGTGTCGAAACCCTCAACGCCACCATGACCGAGCACCGTATCCGCCATCTCCCGGTCCTGCGCGACGGTCGGATGATCGGCATCGTCAGCATCGGAGACGTGGTCAAAAGCCAGATCTCCGAACTGGAAACCGAGCGCGAGGCGCTGGTGAAGTACCTGCACGGCTGACGAATAACACACTCGCTTCACACGCCGCCGTTCCCGATTACCATCGAGACGATTCGTCGCATCGAGGAGGGCCGCGCGCCAGTGAAGTCCGAGAACCCAACGCCCACCGACATTCTGGGCGATTTCGCCAAGCGCGCCATCGCACTCGAGGGCGAGGAGAAGACGGTCTACGTGGCGGGCAGCGGCCCCGCCGTCATCGTCATGCCGGAGATGCCCGGCATCAGCCCCGATGTCCTGCGCTTCGCCCGGTGGGTCCGCGACGCGGGCTTCACCGTCTATGTCCCCTCACTGTTCGGCATCGACGGCGCCTACCCGACCGTCGAGCTCGGCGATCCCATCGCCCGAAAAACTTGCGTCAGCAAGGAGTTCCGTGCCTTCGCCGGTGGCGGCACCAGCCCCGTCGCCGTCTGGTTGCGTGCCCTGGCCCGCCTGGCCCACGCCGAATCGGGCGGCCCGGGCGTCGGCGCGGTAGGCATGTGCTTCACCGGCAACTTCGCCCTCACCATGACTCTCGAACCCGCTGTCATCGCCCCGGTCATCAATCATCCATCCCTACCTCTCGACGACCCGGCGGGCCTCGAACTCTCTCCGGAGGACGCCACCGCCATCCGCGCCCGCTTCGAACGCGATGACCTCCGCGCCCTCGCCTACCGCTTCGACAACGACAAGTGGTGCACCGGCCAGCGTTTCGCCGCCTACGCCCAACTCCTCGGCAACCGCTTCGACGGCCGAGTCCTCTCCGGCGAACACGCCAACCCCGAACCCCCGCCCTTCTTCCGAGAGGTGGTCCGAACACCCCACAGCGTCGTCACCGCCCACCTGGTCGACGAGGAAGGCCACCCCACGATCCAAGCCCGAGACGAGATCCTCGCCTACCTCCGCGAGCGCTTGATCCCGGCCTGACGGGCTACGCCTCGAGGGCCTCGATCAAGGTATCGAGGCCGGACCTGACGGATTCGCGCTGGGCCGGGGTCAGGTGTTTCAAGGCTTCGGCGAAGCGCTGGATGCGGGCCGAGGTCAGGCCGGTGACCAGGTCGTGGGCGGCGGCCGTGGCTGTGAGCAACTGGGCTCGGCCGTCTTCCGGGTCGGCGTCGCGGGTCAGATAGCCGCCCTTTTCCAAGCCCGTGACTATGCGGGACATGGTCGGGGCGCTGACGCGTTCGATATTGGCCAGGTCGCCCAGGCGCAAGGGGCCGCAGCGGGCGACGGTGGCGAGGGCCGAGGCTGCGCCGGGGCTGAGGGCCCCGAGGTCGCCGGAGTGGCGCAACAAGCGTAAGAGGCGGCCGATGGTGTGGTACAGATCGGCGGCTTCGGTGAGCTGGTTCGGATCGGCGACGCTCGTGGGCTCGGGCAGCGTGATCTCCTCCGGTCAGATTCCCTCGCGAGCGGCTTCACGCAGTTCGGCAGCCTCGTCCGGGACGGTGGGGCTACCGGCGAACCACGAGGCCACCGCGCCGATCAGCATCATAATCGCGGCGCCGATGAAGACCACGACCAGACCCGAGTGGAACGGGCCGGAGATCAGGTGCGGGAAGAACTCCTGGCCGGTGAGCACATCGCCGTGCACGCCGGGCTTGTCCAGAGTGCCGGTGGGACCGAGCAATTCCTTGATCGGGTTGTAGCCGAGGAACGCGGCGAACAGGCTGCCCACCGCAGGCAGATCCGCGATGGCCTCGGCCGACTGCGCGGGCACGCCCTGTTGCTGCAGCCCAGAGTTCATGGCATCCGGAAGCGTATTCGACAAGCCGACGATCATGAGCGAGAAAAACAGGCCGATCGACAGCGCCATGCCACCGTTGAACAGCGTGCCGCGCATACCCGAGGCCACACCGCGCTGGGCGGCGGGCACGGCCGACATGATCTCGGCGGTGTTCGGGGAGGCGAACATGCCCGAGCCCAGACCATTGAGGGCGATGACGATCGCGAACACCCAGTAGTCGAAGTCGACCGGGAGCACCACCAACAGGATGAAGGTGAGGCCGGTGATCAGCATGCCGACCGTGGCGAACATCCGCGCCCCGTACTTGTCCGACAGCTTGCCCGAAACCGGCCCCGCCACAAGGAATCCGACGGTCAGCGGCAGCAGGTAGATGCCCGCCCACAGCGGCGTCTCCTCGAAGGAGAACCCGTGCAGCGGCAGCCAGATGCCTTGTAGCCAGATGATCAGCATGAACTGCAGGCCACCGCGGCCCAGCGAGGCCATGAGCCCGGCGACATTGCCCAGCGCGAACGCCCGGTTCTTGAACAGCGACAGATTGAACATCGGCTGCGCGACCTTGGTCTCGATGACGCAGAACACCGCCAGCAGCACGAGGCCGCCGATCACCGCGCCCAGCACCCACGGATTGGTCCAGCCGGTCTTCGAATCCCCGTGCGGCTGAATGCCGTAGGTGATGCCGGTCAGCAGCGCGGTCAGGCCCAGCGCGAAGGTGATGGTGCCCGGCAGATCCAGCGAACCCGGGCTGCGTTGGCCATTGTCGTGCAGCGACCGGTACGACCAGACGGTGCCGAGAATGCCGAACGGCACACTCACCCAGAAGATGGCCTTCCAATCCCATTGCGACAGCACACCGCCGATGAGCAGGCCCAGGAACGAACCGGCCACGGCCGCAACCTGATTGATGCCCAGCGCGAACCCGCGCTCATCGGCCGGGAAAGCGTCGGTGAGGATGGCCGCCGCATTGGCCATCAGCATGGCGCCGCCGACACCCTGGATCACGCGCCAGGCGATCAGCCACACCGCGCCGCCACCGTGTGTGAAGGGATCGAACGACAAGGCGATGGCCGCGATGGTGAACACCACGAACCCGTAGTTGTAGATCTTGACGCGCCCGACCATGTCGCCGAGCCGCCCGAACATCACCACCAGCACGGCCGAGGAGAGCAGGAAGCCCATCATCAGCCACAGCAGGTAGCTCACATTGGCCGGCTCGAGCGGATTCAGCCCGATGCCGCGGAAGATGTCCGGCAGCGAGATCGTCACGATCGACGAGTTGATGGTGACCATGAGCATGCCCAGCGTCGTATTCGACAACGCCACCCACTTGTAGTGCGGATGGTCATGCTCGATCCGGAGTCGCCTCCGAATGGTCTGGACATCACCGGCATCCAAGCCGGTGGTAGGGGCCGCAGCCATCAGAGCCTCCCGCAAGTCAACGAACGAACAGTGCCCCAATATAGTTGCATGTCGCTAACTAACGAAATGGCGCAATGGCTCACTCACCGGACGACCGCAGCCAATCGATAACCTCCGACGCGTGCCGGTTGGGCGGGAAGACCGGGTAGAAGACGTGCTCGACCACACCATTCCGGATGACGAGGGTCATGCGCTTGTAGAGGGTCCGACCGGCCGCCTCGAAGGTGGGCAGGGACAGTAGGGCCGCGAGCTGACAGCCGGAATCGGAGAGCATCTCGAACGGAAGACTCAGGCGATCGACCACCTCGCACTGGTAGTCCCGATCTTGGGTGGAGAGCCCGAAGACCTTCGACGCGCCCGCTGCGCGTAGCTCGGTGTGATGGTCGCGAAAGTCGCAGGCCTGCGTGGTGCAGCCGCGGGCGCCGGGGATCTCGTTCCAGCCCGCGGGGATATCGGCGTCCGGGCGGCCGGTCAGGGGGTAGATGTAGATGACGGTCCGGCCTTGCGGCAGGGCGGCGAGATCGACGGTCGTGCCGTCGGTGCAGCGAAGGCGAATGGACGGCAACGTCATGCCCGGCAAGTGCGCGGCGGCGCCGTCATCCACCGGCGCGGGGAGGTTCGGCGGCAGCGTCAATAGATCGACGGGCGGCGCCGCGACACGGGAACCGCGGTACGCGGCCTCGCGTAGTCGAATGGCCAGCGCATCCCTGCGTTCGGCCAAAGCGGCCATCCGTGAATCGATTTCATCGATGGCCCGCTGATACTCGGCCAGTGAGGCCGGGCAGTCGTCGCCGTGTTCACTGCCCGAGGCCAGGCAGTCCAGGAAGGGGCGGGTTTCGTCGACCGGGATGCCGAGGCGGCTCAGTGCCCTGATCTCGCGTACGAGCCGGACATCGTGCTCGGAATATTCGCGATAGCCGTTGCCCGAGCGGTCCGGTGCGATCAGGCCCATGGCCTCGTATCGCCGAATCGCCTTCGGGCTCACGTCCGCCAGCTGTGCAACCTGCCCAATTCTCACGTGCCGACGGTAAACCTTGCCCCCCGGGGCAAAGTCAAGCGTGGAATCCATCGTCGACGGGACTCATCATGGGCACGTCCGCCGCGTTTGCCGTGGCCTCAATATTCCAATACTCTTTGGAATATTGTCCATATGCTGCGCTAGTGTTCGGAGATCGTCGATGACCACCGTTCTGTCCGTGACCCCCGAACTGGCGCAGCGGCGCATTCTTCGGATCCTCGTCGGGTCGCAGGTACTCAGTGGGGCGGGGCTGTCGGCCGGGATCACCGTCGGTGCGCTGCTGGCCCAGGACATGCTGGGGTCGACCGGGCTGGCGGGATTGCCGAGCGCGTTGTTCACGGCGGGGTCCGCGTTGGCCGCGGTGGTCGTGGGGCGCGTGTCGCAGGCCCGCGGGCGACGGCCGGGTCTGGCACTCGGATACGGCGTCGGAGCATTGGGAGCGCTCGGGGTGATTCTGGCCGCCACATTGTCGAATCCGGTTCTGCTGTTCGCGTCCCTGTTCATCTATGGGGCCGGGACCGCCACGAATCTGCAGGCGCGGTATGCGGGAGCCGATCTCGCGGATCCCGCACACCGGGGACGCGCGGTGTCAACCGTGCTGGTGGCGACGACTCTCGGCGGGGTGGTCGGGCCGAATCTCGCGACACCGACCGGTAATCTCGCTGCGGCGCTGGGTATTCCGCACCTCGCGGGGCCGTTCCTGCTGGCGGCGCTGGCCTATGGCGCGGCCGCGGTCGTGCTCGCGGTGGCGTTGCGACCCGATCCGCTGTTGCTGGCGCGTGCTGTGCACACCGAGGCCGCGGAGGCAGGCGTCCAGGGCGAGTCCGTGGAGGCGCTCGGAGCCGGGATCGCGACCGGCGCGCTGGTTATGGTCGTGACCCAGCTCGTGATGGTGGCGATCATGACCATGACACCGGTGCACATGCACGCCCACGGGCACGGCACCACCGCGGCGGGTGTGGTGATCGCGATTCACGTGGCGGCCATGTACCTGCCGTCGCCGGTGACGGGCCTCCTCGTCGACCGCTACGGAAAGCTCATCGTCGCAACGGCTTCGGGTATCGCACTGCTCGCCGCCGGCGTGCTGGCGGCCGCCGCGCCGACGGACACGATCGTCTGGCTGGCGGTGGCGCTCGCGCTGCTGGGTCTGGGATGGAACCTGGGATTGGTGGCGGGCACGGCCATCATCACCGATTCGGCGCCGTTGGCGACCCGGGCGAGGACCCAGGGCACGGTGGACGTCTCGATCGCGATCGCCGGTGCGACGGGCGGCATGGGCTCGGGTCTGATGGTCGCGGCCACCAGCTTCCCGGCGCTCGCACTGACCGGCGGCCTGCTGGCGTTGGCCGTGGTGCCGGTCGCGGCGCTCACCGGGCGGCGCTGAACCGCGTCACACTCCGCGAAACGCCTTGTCACCGACTTGGGCCGGGTCGGTGATGTGTGAGAGGAACAGGCGGACGGCGGGTGTCGGCGTGCGGGTCGTGACGGCATGCCAGGGGCGGTTGAGGGGAGTGCCCTCCACCGTCAGGACTTCCAGGTGACCGGCCGCGAGGTCCGAGGCGATGGCATCGGAGTGGATCAGGGTGATACCCAGCCCCTCGCGCGCGGCGGCCAAGGCAGCGCCATGGGTGCCGAGAGTCAGTGTGGGCGGCCGGATTTGGAGACGGTCGAAGAGCGCGAGCGTGGTGTCGCGGGTGCCTGATCCTTTGCCGCGCAGCAGCCAGGTGGCCTCACAGGGGTCGGACCAGAGCCGCGGCGCACCGACCACGACAAGTTGGCAGGGCCGGCGGGCGCGGGTGACCAGTCCCGCATCATGGGGCGGACGGCCCGCCACCACGAGATCGGTTTCGTGGTGGGTCAATTCGAGGTACAGCACATCACGCGGCTGGATGGACAGCCCCAGTTCGATGTCCGGGTAGCGGTTTCGGAAGGACGCCAGCAGCCGGAGCAGCACGTATTCGCCGGCTGTCGCCACCACCCCGATCCGCAACCGTCCGGTCTCGGCTTCCCGGACGGCGGCGTGTGCCTCCTTCATCAATCCGAGGATGCTGCGGCAGTAGTCGGCGTACACCCGCCCCGCCTCGGTGAGCGCGATACCGCGCCCGGATTTGGCGACGAGTTTCGCCCCGAGTTGTTTCTCGATGTGTGCTACGGCCGCCGAGGCGGCGGCTTCGGTGATATGCAACTGCGCGGCGGCGCGACGAATGCTGGAGTGTTTGGCCACGGCGAGAAAGGTTTCCATGCGGACCGCGCTCACCGTACCCATACTCAACGGTAGCAAACTTGACGAAAAGGTTGAGCGAGAACAGAAACAATCGAATTGTTTGTGGTTAACGGCCCCGTCATCCTGGGAATCACAAGTGGCCCAACGGTTCGCAGGAGGAAAGATGGCGGGATCTGCCGATGATCAGCGCAACCGGTGGGATCCGGGTGTGCAGTCCTATGCGTCGATGGGATACTACGCTCCCGACTATCAGCCGAAGGACACCGATGTCCTGGCCGTGTTCCGGGTGACGCCCCAGCAGGGCGTGGACCCGGTGGAGGCATCGGCCGCGGTCGCGGGCGAATCCTCCACCGCCACCTGGACGGTGGTGTGGACCGACCGGCTCACCGCGCACGAGCGCTACCAGGGCAAGTGCTATCGCATCGACGAGGTGCCCGGGCGCAAGGGCGAGTACTTCGCCTACGTAGCCTACGATCTCGACCTCTTCGAGGAGGGCTCCATCACGAACCTCACCTCCTCGGTCATCGGCAACGTTTTCGGTTTCAAACCGCTCCAGGCATTGCGGCTGGAGGATATGCGTATTCCCGTGGCATATGTCAAGACCTTTCAGGGCCCGCCGCACGGGATCGTTATGGAACGGGAATACCTCAACAAATATGGCCGCCCGCTACTGGGCGCCACGGTGAAACCCAAACTCGGTCTGTCGGCGCGCAACTACGGCCGCGTCGTGTACGAGGCATGCAAGGGCGGGCTCGATTTCACCAAGGACGACGAGAACATCAACTCGCAGCCGTTCATGCGCTGGCGCGACCGCTACCTGTTCGCGATGGAGGGCGTCAACCGCGCCATCGCCGAAACCGGAGAATTGAAGGGGCATTATCTCAATGTCACGGCCGCAACGATGGAGGATATGTACGAGCGCGCGGAGTTCGCGAAATCGCTCGGCAGCGTGATCGTCATGATGGACCTGACGGTCGGCTACACCGCCATGCAGTCCATGTCGAAGTGGGCCCGCCGCAATGGCATGCTGTTGCACCTGCACCGCGCCGGCCACTCCACCTTCACCCGGCAGAAGACCCACGGCGTCAGTTTCCGGGTCCTGGCCAAGTGGTGCCGCCTCATCGGCGTGGATCATCTGCACGCGGGCACGGTCATCGGCAAGCTGGAGGGCGATCCGCACACGGTCAAGGGCTTCTATGACACGTTGCGCGACAACCACATTCCCATGAATCCGGTCAACGGCATCTTCTTCGACCAGGACTGGGTCAGCCTGCCCGGCGTCATGCCGGTCGCCTCCGGCGGCATCCACGCCGGTCAGATGCACCAGTTGCTGGACCTGTTCGGCGACGACGCCATCCTCCAGTTCGGGGGCGGCACCATCGGCCACCCGATGGGCATCGCCGCGGGCGCGGAGGCCAACCGCGTCGCGCTGGAGGCAGTGGTCAAGGCGCGCAACGAAGGTCGCGATCTGCTGAAGGAGGGCCCGGATGTGCTTCGCCGCGCCGCCGAGAGCTGCCGTCCGCTCGATGTCGCACTTGCGACCTGGGGTGATGTCACCTTCGACTACACCTCCACCGACGCCCCCGACGCCGTCCCGACGGCCTCCCGCTGAAAGTCGAGGAATCCCCATGCATCTGCGCCAAGGCACCTTCTCACACCTGCCGGATCTCGACGACACCGAGATCGCCGCCCAAGTCCGTTACGCACTGCTGAACAACTGGCCGGTGTCCATCGAGTACACCGATGATCCGCACCCGCGCAACAACTACTGGGAGATGTGGGGCCTGCCGCTGTTCGATCTGGACGAGCCCGACGGAGTGCTCGCCGAGATCAATGCCTGCCGGGTGACGTTCCCGCGCCACTATATTCGCGTGAACGCCTACGACGCCTCCTATGGCCGGCAGACTACGGCGCTGAGCTTCCTCGTGCAGCGCCCGGCCGATGAACCCGGATTCCGCCTCGACCGCACCGACTCCGAGGACCGCCGTCAGCGCTACGGCTTCCACTCCTACGCACTCGACGATCGCCCGGGCCAAAGGTATGGCAGCTGAGGGTCTTTCGAGACGGGAGGTTATCGTGAGCGCGGAACGCCACGGGGCACCGGGCGGCCGGCAGCCTGCAGCCGGCCACCCGGCGGTCGGGTTCCAGATGCATCGGCCCGGGGTCACGGGCCCCGCACCGCTGCGCGGTACGGCCGCCGATGGTCCTCCCCGACCGGAGGATTCGGTGGCCGACCACCTGGCCCCGCTGGCCGACGACGCACTGCTGGATCTGTCGACGGATGTCGCGGGCAAGGATGTCGAGGACACGCTGGCGCGCCTCGACGCGGAACTGGTGGGTCTGGCGAACGTCAAACGGCGCGTGCGGGAAATCGCCGCATTGCTGCTGATCGATCGCGCCCGTCAACGTTTCGGACTCCAGGCTACCCGCCCGACCATGCACATGAGCTTCACCGGCGGACCCGGCACCGGGAAAACCACGGTTGCCCTGCGCATGGCCGAGATGTTGCACGCCCTCGGGTACATCCGGAAACCCAAGGTGCACACCGTGACCCGCGATGATCTGGTCGGCCAGTTCATCGGCCACACCGCGCCGAAGACCAAAGAGGCCTTGGCCAAGGCGGCCGGGGGAGTGCTGTTCATCGACGAGGCCTACTACCTGTTCCGCCCGGAGAACGAGCGCGACTACGGGCAGGAGGTCATCGAGATCCTGCTCCAGGAGATGGAGAACGAGCGCACCAGCCTCGTGGTCATCTTCGCCGGCTATCCGGACCGCATGGAGACCTTCTTCTCCGCGAACCCCGGTCTCTCCTCCCGGGTGGCCCATCACATCGAATTCCCCGACTACACCCACGACGAGCTCATGGCCATCGCCGAACTCATGGTGCGCCAGGAGAACTTCCACTTCGATCCGCAAGCGGCGCAGGCCTTCTCGCGCTACCTGGAACTGCGCATGGCCCGCCCCCGCTTCGCCAATGCCCGCAGCGTGCGCAATGCCCTCGAACGCTGCCGACTGCGCCAGGCCAAGCGCTTGGTCGAACTGCACCGGCCGGTGGGCCGCACGGATTTGATCACCCTGACGGACAGCGATGTCCTCGGCAGCAGTGTGTTCGCCAACGCCCTCGCCGACGAGGGGGCCTCTCCATGACGAAATGAGAGCGATTGTGCCCGAAGGACTGAAGACCCTCACCCGCTACACCATCGAGCAGGAGCACAAGCATCCAGGCTCCTCCGGGGAGTTCTCGGCGCTGCTGAACGTGCTCGCCACCGCAACGAAGATCATCGGGAATCAAGTGACCCGGGGAGCGATCGTCGGCTCCCTGGGCGCTGCCGATGCCGACAACCTGCCGGTAACCGTGCACCGCAAGATGGATGCCATCGCCAACGACATCATGGTGGCCGAGAGCCAGTGGACCGGGCCGCTGGCCGCGCTGGTGTCGGAGCAGATGCGCGAGTGCCATCAGGTGCCGACCGAGTACCGGCGCGGGAAGTATCTGCTCGCCTTCGATCCGCTGGACGGGTCCAGCAATATCGACGTGAACCTGCCGGTGGGAACGATCTTCAGCGTGCTGCGTGCCCCGGAGGACGGCCGTGCGGCCGCGGGCGCCGACTTCCTGCAGCCGGGCGTGCAGCAGGTGTGCGCGGGCTTCACGCTGTACGGGCCCGCCACAATGCTGGTGCTCACCACCGGCAATGGCGTCGACGGATTCACCCTCGACCGTGAGGTCGGCGCGTTCGTCCTCACCCATCCGCGCATGCGAATCCCGGACGACACTTCCGGTTTCGCCATCAATGCCGCCAATGAGCGGTTCTGGGAGCGACCCGTGCGGCGGTATGTCCAGGAATGCCTCGAGGGCGTGGACGGACCGCGTGGCCGCGATTTCAATATGCGCTGGGTCGCCTCGCTGGTGGCCGATACCTTCCACATCCTCACTCGCGGCGGGCTCTACATGTATCCGCGCGATACCCGCAATCCCGAACGCCCGGGCCGGGTTTCGCTGCTGTACGGGGCCAATCCGATCGCCTTCATCGTCGAGCAGGCCGGGGGCGCGGCCATCACCGGGCACGAACGGGTACTGGATGTGCGGCCGGAGGAGCTGCACCAGCGGATCCCGTTCATCTTCGGTTCCCGCAACGAGGTCGAGCGGATCGAGCGCTATCACCGCGAGCCGGAGGAGGGACCGAGCTTCGACGCCTCCCTCTTCGGCACCCGCTCGCTGTTCCGCACGTCCCGTCATTGAACGGCCGGGTGTGTGAAACCTGTTGCCCGGCAATCGAGGAGGTGCCATGTCGGTCAAACATCCCGTGGTCGCGATCACCGGGTCGTCCGGTGCGGGGACGACCAGCGTCACGCGAACCTTCCAGGAGATATTCCGCCGCGAGGGAATCACCGCGGCCATCGTGGAAGGGGATTCGTTCCATCGCTACGACCGCAACGAGATGAAGCTGGCCATGGCCGAGGCCGAACAGCAGCGCAATCTGACCTTCTCGCATTTCGGGCCGGAGGCGAATCTGCTCGAGGAGCTCGAGGCGCTGTTCCGCGAATACGGTGAGACCGGAGTGGGGGCGGTGCGGCGCTATCTGCACGATGACGACGAGGCCAAGCCGTTCGGGCAGCCCGCGGGCACATTCACGCCGTGGGAGGAGTTGTCGCCGGGCAGCGATCTGCTGTTCTACGAGGGTCTGCACGGGGCGGCGGTCGGTGACGGCATCGATGTGGCCCGCTATGCCGATCTGCTGGTGGGCGTGGTTCCCATTATCAATCTGGAGTGGATTCAGAAGGTGCACCGCGACAAGACCGAACGCGGCTACTCCAGCGAGGCGATCATCGACACGATTCTGCGGCGCATGCCCGACTACGTGAAGCACATCTGCCCGCAATTCTCGCGGACCTATGTGAACTTCCAGCGGGTGCCCACGGTGGACACCTCGAATCCTTTCACCGCGCGCACCATTCCGACTGCGGACGAGAGTTTCGTGGTGATCCGCTTCGCGGACCCGAAGGTCATCGACTTTCCGTATCTGCTGTCCATGCTGCATGATTCGTTCATGTCGCGGCCCAACAGCATCGTGGTGCCGGGCGGGAAGATGGATCTGGCCATGCAGCTCATCTTCACGCCGCTGATTCTGCGTCTCATGGACAAGCGACCCAAGCGACTCCGCTGAAACAGTGTGTGCCGCAAGAGAAACGGCGGCCGCCCGTAACGGGCGACCGCCGTGGCGGTGTGGAGTTGTACCGGTCAGACGCCGGCGGGGACTTCCCTCGCGGTGCGCTTGACCTGGAAGGCCGAGATCACCTCGAAGATGCCGATGACGATCAGCCAGCAGCCGACCACCACGACCAGCGCGGTGATGGAGCGGAACGGCTCGATGATCAGCAGACCGCCACCGACGATGAGCAGGATGCCGAACAGGATCTGCCAGCCCCGGCCCGGAACCGCGGCGTCGGACATCGCAGCCACCAGGATCGCGGTGCCACGGAAGATCCAGGTGATGCCGATCCACAGAGCCAGCAGGCCGATGGCCTGGAACTCGTTGCGGAAGCAGAAGAAACCCAGAATGAAGGACAGGATCGCGGTAATGAACGACAGCACCCGCATCCAGGTGCTGATGTGCATGCCGAACGCCGCGATCAGCTGGAAAACACCGGATACGACCAGGTAGATGCCGAACAGGACACCGGCGACGACCAGGGTGGGTCCGGGCCATACCAGCACCAGAATGCCCAGCACCACCGAGAGAAGGCCGGTGACCAGGATCGACTGCCACGCACTGCGGGCCAGCGCATGGACCGGCCCTTCATAAACGCCCGTTTTGCTGGTTGTCATGTTCAGCAGGATATGACCAGTTCGGTCTGTTTGCGTTAAATTAGCCAAGTGTTGCGCGGCTGTGACATGAGACTCAGTCCTGGTCGGCACTCGGTCGCGCCGCACCCCCCGCGGATGTCCGCCCGCTACCAACGTCGATCCCGCGACCGCGGGTCGAGCATCGAGGAGCCGTACATCACCATCGACACCAGGCCGCCGATGAGGCCGAACGAAATATATTGCGTCGCATGGCCGAGCCAGTCGCGGACGCTGCCGCCGCCGAAGAGGTTGCGTCCCACGTCTCGCGCGAGCTTCACCATGGTGCCGGTGACGTAACCGACCGGGATGGGACACCTCGCCGTTCTTGACGAAGGAGGTGTTGAGCGCACCGATGCCGAACGCCACGAACAGAATCGGGATCAGGCCGAATCGCGCTCGCGCCGAGGAATCCGGCCAGCGCTGACAACACCGCGGACAGCCGCATCTCGAGATGCGAGAAGGGCTCGGGCGTTCGATCGCAGTCACAGCTACACGCTAGCAATCTGAATTATGGCGTCCGGGCGGTGAAAATCGGGCCGCTGACGCTTGGGCTGACGGTGCGGTACAGTGCGAATGTTAACCGGAATTCTCATCCAGCATATCCAATGGGAACAAGGAGAAGCCATGACCTCCGCCGTCATCGTCGACGCTGTCCGTACCCCGTCCGGAAAGGGGAAAACAGGTGGCGGCCTGTCAGAAGTCCATCCGGCCACGCTGCTCGCGGGTGTCCTGCAGAGCCTGGTCGAACGCACCGGGATAGATCCCGCGCTGGTCGATGATGTGATTGGCGGTTGCGTAACCCAGAGTGGCGAGCAGGCGTTCAATATCTCGCGTACCGCGGTGCTGGCGGCCGGTTTCCCGGAAGCGGTGCCCGCTACGACGGTGGACCGACAGTGCGGATCCTCACAGCAGGCCGCGCATTTCGCCGCGCAGGGCGTCATCGCCGGGGCGTACGACATCGCCATCGCCTGCGGCGTGGAATCCATGTCGCGGGTACCCATGTTCTCCAATGTCCAGGGCAAAGACGCCAATCGTGGTCCGATCGCGCACCGGTATCCGGATGGGCTTGTGCAGCAGGGCATTTCCGCAGAGGTGATCTCCGCGCGCTGGAAGTTCGACCGGACCGCGCTGGACGAATTCGCGGCGCGCTCACATCAATTCGCCGCCGCCACCGCGGCATCCGGGGGCTTCGACAACGAACTGGTCGCGGCGGGCACGCTGACGGCGGACGAGACCATCCGGCCCAGCACCACCGTCGAGGGCCTGGCCGGACTGAAGCCCGCCTTCGTGGATGCCGAGTTCAAGGCCCGGTTCCCGGAAATCGAATGGTCCATCACGCCGGGCAACTCCTCGCCTCTGACCGACGGCGCGTCGGCCGCGCTCATCATGAGCGAGGAGAAGGCCGCCCAGCTCGGCATGAAGCCGCGCGCCCGCTTCCACTCCTTCGCGGTCACCGGTGACGACCCACTGCTCATGCTCACCGCCGTCATTCCCGCGACCCGCAAGGTGCTGGCGCGAGCGGGACTGTCCATCAACGACATCGACGTCTACGAGGTGAACGAGGCGTTCGCGCCGGTGCCGCTGGTATGGGCACGCGAGGTCGGCGCGGACCTCGCGAAGCTGAACCCGCGCGGCGGCGCCATCGCCCTGGGTCATCCGCTCGGTGCTTCCGGCATCCGCATCCTCACCACCATGCTCAACCACCTCGAGCAGACCGGCGGCCGCTACGGTCTCATGACCATGTGCGAGGCGGGCGGCCTCGCCAACGCCACCATCATCGAGCGACTGTGAAACGAGCCGTCCGGCGCCCGAATCGGTGACCGACCTCGGCAGCGCCGACCGCACCCGCACGGTGGCACACCGGAGATGGCGGACCGCGTCGGGCACCGGTCGCAAGCTGGGGCCCGACACGCGGCCGGGCGCGTGGGGTAGGTGTGGGAGGTCTCTTGCGGGTTTCGTGGGATCAGGTGTTCAGCGGCAGAACGTGTGGGGGTGGTCGGCATCGCGCCCGGTCCACCGGGGTGATCGCAACCCCACCGAAGGACTCGGAGAACGCTTCGAGGGGTCGCCGTGGTAACGGCCGAAAATCGGG
>NZ_WMBB01000023.1 GCF_009708175.1 Nocardia aurantiaca | reverse complement strand
GGATGCGGTTCGCGGCCCGGCTCGGTTCTGCAGCGAGGGAGTGAGGGAGCGTAGCGACTGAGCGGAGGAGTGAAGAACCGAGCTAGCAGGGTCGCGGACGGCCGGAGCGGAGCGGAGGCAATTGGATACAGCAACTCGTGGACTGCGAGTGGCGATGATGACTCGCGAATACCCGCCGGAGGTGTACGGCGGGGCGGGAGTCCATGTCACCGAGCTCGTGCCCCGATTGCGGCGGCTGTGCGATGTCACCGTGCACTGTATGGGGGTGGTGCGCCCGGATGCCGTGGTGCACCAACCGGATCCGATGCTCTACGCCGCGAACTCGGCACTCCAGATGATGTCCGCGCAGCTGCGCATGGCCGATGCCGCGAGCTTCGCCGACGTGGTGCACTCGCACACCTGGTACACCGGATTGGCCGGGCATCTGGCCGCGGAGCTGTACGGGATTCCGCATGTACTGACCGCGCATTCGCTGGAACCGCGGCGGCCCTGGAAGGCCGAGCAGCTGGGCGGGGGCTACCGGCTCTCCTCATGGTCGGAACACAATGCCATGACGTACGCCGACGCGGTGATCGCGGTGAGCGAGGGCATGCGCGCCGATGTGCTCGCCGCCTATCCCGATATCGATCCCGCCAAAGTTCATGTGGTGCACAACGGCATCGACGCCGATGTGTGGCATCCGGGCGAGCCCGCACTCGGCTCGCGGGACGTGCTCACCGAACTCGGCGTGTCACCGCAGCGGCCCATCGCGGCGTTCGTCGGGCGCATCACCCGGCAGAAGGGCGTCTCGCATCTGCTGGCCGCGGCCCGGCATCTGGATCCGGACATCCAGCTGGTGCTGTTGGCCGGGGCCGCCGACACCCCCGCCATGGAGGACGAGGTGGCGGCCGCGGTCCGCGCGCTGCGGACCGAACGCGACGGCGTGTTCTGGATCAAGGAGATGCTGCCCACCGAACTGGTGCGGCAGGTGCTCGCCGCCGCAACGGTTTTCGTGTGCCCGTCGGTGTACGAGCCGCTGGGCATCGTGAACCTGGAGGCCATGGCCTGCGGGACAGCGGTGGTGGCCTCCGATGTCGGCGGGATTCCGGAGGTGGTGGTGCCCGGGGAGACCGGACGCCTGGTCCACTACGACGAGACCGCGCCGCGCGACTACGAACGCGCCCTCGCCTCCGCCGTGAACACCCTCGCCGCGGACCCGGTCACGGCCGCCGCGATGGGGGCGGCGGGCCGCGATCGAGCGATCGGCGCCTTCGATTGGAACCGGATCGCCGCGCGGACCGCGCACATCTACGACCAGGTCCGCAAGGGGTAGCGGGGGCGCCGCGTCAGTCGGTCAGGGGGTACCGCATGAAGACATCAGCTCGGTCGTACGGGCTGGGCGGCAGCTCCGAAGGCGGGACGTGCACGAAGCCCATGGCCTCGTACAGGTGCACGGCGCTGGCCAGGCGGGCATTGCTGGCCAGGAAGAACTCCTTCGCGCCCAGTGCGCGCACCCGCTCGATGGCCGTGGCCAGCACCACGCGGCCGATGCCGCGGCCCCGCAAACGCGGCGACACCGCCATTTTCGACAGCTCGAAGATCCCGGGTTCCTCCTGGACCAGGGCGACACAGCCGACGGCCTCGCCGTCCAGCCGGGCGATGAGCACCTCGCCGCCGTGCTCGACGATCGCTCGCGGGTTGTCCAGGATGGCCAGATCGGCGGGCTCGACCGCGAAGATGGTCTCGATCCACTCCAGGTTCAGGTCCTTGAAGGCGCGGGCGTCATCCGGCGAGGACATCGGCGCGACCATGAGCGAATCGAGTTCGGGGGCGCGGGCTTCCGTCTGCTGAGTCACCACAAAAGCATGTCGGGCGCCGAACTATAACGTCCAATACTTGATAGCTGCGATCAATATGATCAGCTTATGAAAACCGGGGTGGAGCTGCGGCACCTGCGCTATTTCCTGACGGTCGCCGAGGAACTGCACTTCGGGCGCGCCGCGACGCGCCTGCACATCGCCCAGCCCGCACTCACCCAGCAGATCCAGCGCCTCGAAACCCTGCTCGGGACCAGGCTTTTCGAACGGACCTCCCGGACCGTAGCCCTCACGCCCGCCGGGGTCGTGCTGCGTGAGCGCGCCGGCGCGCTGCTCGGCCACGCCGAACGTGATCTGGCCGAGGTCATCCGCATCGGCCAGGGCAGTCAGGGCACGCTCTACCTCGGCTTCGTCCCCTCGGTGCTGCCGCTCGAGCCGCTGCGCGGGGTGCGCGAATTCCGCGAGCGCTTCCCCCTGGTCGAGGTCGATCTGGTCGAGGGTTTCACCAGCCATCTCATGGAGCGCCTCGCCAATGGCACCCTCGACATGGCCATCGTCCGCGATCCCGACCCGCGGCCCGGCACGGTGACCGTGCCCCTGGTGACCGAGCCGTTCATGGCCGTTCTCCCGGCCGATCATCCGGACGCCGATCGCGCCGGCCTCACCGGAGCCGAACTGGCCGCGAACCCGCTGGTTTTCTTCCCCCGCGCCGCGGGCGGGCTCGCCTATGAGAAGAATCTGGCCCCGCTGCTGGAGTCCGGGCGCCGCCCGCACATCGTCCAGGAGGCCACCAACTGGACCATCATCCTGTACCTGGTGGCCGCCGGCCTGGGCGTCACCATCGCCCCGCGCAGCGCCACCTTCACCGCCCCCGAATCCGTCCGCATGATTCCGCTGATCGGTACCGACGCCGACACCACGATCTATCTCGCCACCCGCGCGGGCGACGACCGCCCCCTTGTCCAGAACCTGCTCGACCTGCTCCCGAATCCGCCACGCGAATAACCGTGGGCGAGTGCCCCGCTCAGCGTCGGCGATACACCGACACCATCACCGAGGCGGTCACCGGCATCGGATCCGGCAGCGCCGCAATCCGTTCCGCCCGCCGCTCGGCGGCGTGGTGCGCCGACGGCCCCATGGCCGCCACATTCGACACATCCGCGTGCGAGAGCTTCATCGTGTACTCGACCGCGTCCCGCGCCACGAGGACGAACAGCTCTCCGAGCGATTCGGCGAGCCGATCCGCCTTGGCCGCGTCCACACTCACCATCCCGAGCGGCTCGATCAGCTCACCCAGATGCCGGGAGGTCGGCGTCACCACGATGAACCGCCCGTCCTCCGCCAGCACCCGCGCCACCTCGTCGGCATTGCGCGGTGCGAACACCGATATCACCGCGCTCATCACCGCGTCCCGCACCGGCAACCCCCGCCAGGCGTCGGCCAGCACCGATCCGGCCCGCCCGTGTGCCCGAGCCGCCCGCCGCGCCGCCGCCTTGGACACATCGAGGGCGATTCCCCGGGCTCCGGGCACGGCATCCAATACGGCGGCCGAGTAGTACCCGGTCCCCGCGCCGATCTCGAGTACTGCCGGGCCGCCTACCGTGCTTTCCCGCACGGCCGAATTCGGAACCGCCATCGAATTCTCCGCCGGCGTCGTGGACCGGTCGACGGATGATCGCCCAGGTGCGGCGGGGTCCTTCACGCGGCTGCTGCGGTCCGCGGACCGGCCTCCAGCGGCGAGCCGGTGATCGGCATCGTCCGCGGGCCACTGCCCACCGGGCGCTGTGGCCGATGTGGCGCGAGCGGTGGGTTCGGTTTCGGATGCGGGGGCCACGCCCGCGGACAGGAGGGTGGTGGCCAGTCGCGCCGCGGAGGCCGCGGCGACGGACGTCCCTGGCGTGGCGATTCCGGTGCGGAACCGGCGGCGCCGCGCCGGTGCGACTGTGCCGGGTTCGTCTGGATTGCCGGAGCATCCCGGGTCCGCGACCTCACCTGGTGCCGGTCGACGCTTCGCTGCGGCGGCAGCCGTGGACGCCTTCGCTCCGAATACAGCTGTGTTGAAACCACGGGTTGTGATGGCGGGCACGGGTGGTGCCGCCGGGGGTGGCCCGGCATCGGGCCGGGGGATGGCTGTCGCGACCGCGGCGGCGACAGCGTCGGCAATGGGTGCGAAATGTCCGGCGGCTTGGAAGGCGGCGCGGGCATCGAGCATGGCCGGGGTGTCGCCGGTCATCTTCGTGGACGCACCGGTGAGGAGGCTGACGTAACCCTGCTTGGCCAGGTCGAAGCTGTGGCCCTGTGGACACCGCAGGGCCCGTGCGGGTGGGTCGCCGGCAGCCGCGAGGGCGAGGCCGCACTGCGGGCAGGCCAATAGATCGGCACAGGCCAGGAGCCGGACCGCGGGGGCGGGCTCGATCGTGCCGAGAGGTGGGGAATATGGACTGTTATTCACCGTGGTACCGGTAAGCCGGGGTGCGGGGCGGGAGCCCCGGAAATGTCGCGGGGGTTCGGGAGGCGAAGCCTCTGAGAGTCCCGAGAGTTGGGCTTACCGGCACCGGCGAGTCGAGCTGTCAGCTGGTGACTTTGATGAGTTCGTCACCGAGCGCCGCGGCTTCATCCGGCGTGAGCTCAACGACCAGACGCCCGCCACCCTCGAGTGGAACCCGCATGACGATTCCACGCCCTTCCTTGGTTGCCTCGAGGGGACCGTCCCCGGTGCGGGGCTTCATGGCCGCCATCCTCTGCTCCCTCCAGATCTGCGCGGTCTACTGCGCACTTTCATGGAACTCCAGTTGTCACCAACCAGGCAGCCCGCCGGCATGTGGCGGGCTGCACCATGCCCATTCTTCCCTATCGCGGATCGGGGCGGGTACCTGAGTTCCAAAAACCGACCGCCGTGGCGTTCAGCGAGTACTCACATTCACCCAGCAATCGGCGATGTGATCGTCTACCATCCCCGTCGCCTGCATGAGTGCGTACGCCGTCGTGGGCCCCACGAATTTGAACCCTCGGCGCTTGAGTTCTTTTGCGAGAGCGGTGCTTTCGGCTGTGACAGCGGGCACATCGGACAGGCTCCGGGGCCGCTTGCGTGGGGCCGGGGCATAGGACCAGAGCAGGGTGTCCAGGCTCGCGCCGAGATCGCGGGCAACTCGCGCATTGTGGACGCTGGCCTCTATTTTGGCTCGATTGCGAACAATGCCCGGATCCGCCATGAGGCGTTCCACATCGGCATCCCCGAACGCCGCCACCCGTTCGATGGAGAACCCCTCGAATGCCGCCCGGAAGGCGGGCCGCTTCCGCAGAATTGTGATCCACGCCAACCCCGACTGAAACGCCTCCAGGCACATTCGTTCGAATAGCGCGTCATCCCCGTGCAGTGGGCGTCCCCACTCCTGATCGTGGTAATCCCGATAAAGCTGAGATCCCTCCGACCATCCGCACCGAATCAAACCGTCGAGGCTCGCTTCCGCGGTCACCGCGCACCCGGCTCTTCGCCGCGTTCGGCGGGGACGGCGGGCTCGGTCGATTCGGCCGGCAGCACCTGGGGCATCGCCGCCTCGCCGTTCGACTCGACGATCCGTTGTGGCGATACCGGCTCCGTCGGTGCAACGGGAGCGACGGCGGCCTGCTCGGTCGTCTCGGGTGCGGTCGCGCGGGCGAGCTGTCCCTCGAGTTCGTCGATACGGGCGGCCAGCCGGGTCAGAGCCCAGTCCACCTCGCCCGCCTTGTACCCCCGGAACACCTGCTGGAAGCGCAGCGCCCGCACATCGCAACCGCTGATCCCCGTCGCGGGCAGCACGGTGACAGTCGTCCCCTCCGGCAGCGGCCCGAGCTCCTCCGACCGCCCGAAGATCGCGCTGGCCACCAGGAACAGCAGCGCGGCGATCAATCCGACGATCAGCACGTACAGCAGCATCGTGAGCATGCCCCCGAGCTTAGGTGGAGCACGCGTTCGGGTCCGCCCTCGCCCCTGGCGGAAACCGGCCCTCGAATTCAGTGCTCCCCCATAGGGAGAACGAGCCGCCGTCATCCCGGCGCGTTTTCGGCCGGGATCCACGGCGGACAGGGTGGATTCGGGCCGAGAACGCGCCGGAATGACGCCATGCGTTACCGGCCCGAATAGCGCTGGTGCGCTACAGGTGGCGGGTGGTGTCGATGGACAGCGACATGCCCGCCAGGCCGCGGCGGCGGACGGCCAGCTTGTCGGCGATGTCGAGCAGGGCCTTGCCAGAGGCGCTCTCGGGGGCGCGCAGCACGATCGGGGTGCCCTCGTCGCCGGCCTCGCGCAGCTGTTGCTCGATCGGGATCTGGCCCAGCAGTGGGACATTCGCGCCGATGGCCCGGGTCAGGTTGTCCGCCACGGTCTGGCCGCCGCCGGAGCCATAGAGTTCCATGCGGGTGCCGTCGGGGAGGTCGAGCCAGGACATGTTCTCGATGACGCCGGCGATGCGCTGGCGGGTCTGCAGGGCGATGGAGCCCGCGCGCTCGGCGACCTCGGCCGCGGCCAGCTGCGGGGTGGTCACGACCAGGATCTCCGCGTTCGGGATGAGCTGGGCCAGCGAGATGGCCACGTCACCGGTGCCGGGCGGCAGGTCCAGCAGCAGGATGTCGAGGTCGCCCCAGAAGACGTCGGCCAGGAACTGCTGCAGCGCGCGGTGCAGCATCGGGCCACGCCACACCACGGGTGTGTTGCCCTGGGTGAACATGGAGATCGAGATGACCTTCACGTCGTGTGCGATGGGTGGCATGATCATGCGCTCGACCTGGGTGGGCCGCTGGTCGGTGCCCAGCATGCGCGGCACGCTGTGGCCGTAGATGTCGGCGTCGAGCACGCCCACCGAGAGGCCCTTGGCGGCCATGGCGGCGGCGAGATTGACGGTGACCGAGGACTTTCCGACGCCGCCCTTACCGGAGGCCACCGCGTAGACGCGGGTGAGCGAGCCGGGCTGGGCGAAGGGGATGACCGGTTCGGCCGCATCGCCGCGCAGCTTGCGGCGCAGCTCGGTGCGCTGCTCGTCGTTCATGACGTCCAGGTCGACCGTGATGGCGCCGACTCCGGCCACGTCGGCGACGGCCTTCGTGACCCGTTCCTGGATGGCGGTTTTCATCGGGCAGGCGGACGTCGTCAGGTAGACCACAACGTGGACACTGCCGTCCGCGCCGACCTCGACACTCTTCACCATGCCCAGTTCGGTGATCGGTTTCCGGATCTCCGGGTCGTTCACCTTCGCGAGCGCGCCCCGCACATCCGATTCCGTAACCACTGGCATGGGCCCAAGTCTAGGAGCGCCCTCGGCCGTGCCGATTTCGCCCTCCGCTTGTGCCCCGACCGGGCGCGGCGGCGTGGTCAGATTCGGGGCAGCGCGGCGGGCGACGGCGAGACGCCGGAGCCGTACGCGGTCTCCCATGCCATGACGTTGGCGACGTAGGCCATGGAGTTGTTGTAGCGCAGGATGGCCCGGGTCTGCTGGCCCGGATCACGCATGTCGAGGCCGCCCGAGCAGAGGTACTTGCCGGCGGTGAGCGCGGCGTCGTACATGTTCTGCGGATCGGCGATGCCGTCGCCATTGCCGTCGGCCGCGTACTTGCGCCAGGTCTCCGGCAGGAACTGCATGGGGCCCACGGCGCGGCGGTAGTTGCCGGACAGACCGTCCAGGTCGCCGCCCTCGGCGGTCTGGATCACGTTGTTGCCGTAGAGACTTCCGTCGAGGACCGGGCCGTAGATGGGCCGCAGCGGATTGCCGTCGTCGTCGACCTTGCCGCCGAAGCCGTGCGTGGATTCCACCCGGCCGATGCCGGCGAGCATGTTCCACGGCATATTGCAGGTCGGATTCTCTACCGCCAGAACATGTTCCGCGTTCTCGTAGGCGTCGAAGGCGATGCCGGGCATGCCGAGCGGTCCGGCGGGACGGGCGGAGGGCGCCCGGTCCTCGGACAGCGCGACCGACTTGACCACCGGGGGGCCAACGGGCGCAACCTGTTTGGCTTCGTGCAGCAGGGGTTCCGGGGCAGCGGCGGGAACCGCCGCCTCGGGTTCGGGTAGCTGTTCCGCGCCGTCTCCGGCCAGCTGTTGCTGGACGGCTGCCGTGAGCTTGTCGGCGATGTTCCCGTCGCCCGCTCCGGTAACTGTGGCCAATCCTGCGGGCACCAGCCCGGTCAATGCGATGACCGATCCGCGTCGAACTCTGGGGACCGGGGGTTTGCGGTGACGACCCACTGTGTGGTGACCCTCCATTGCCATCGGTTGATACCGGGGAGATGCAACGGAGGCCACGTTACCTTATCCGAGACCTTCTCGTTACCCCTTCGTGATCAACTCTCTGGATTTGAAGGAATCGCAAGTCAGACGCGAGTTCCGGAGCGCCGCCCCGCAACTCGCGAATCGCACATTCGCTACGGGACGGGCGCGGGGGCCGGGGCCGGGAGCGGAATCGTGATGCCGAACGGCAACGTGATGCCCGGGGCCGGGGTGGTGGTCTCCGGCGTGGATTCGGCCGGCGCGATCGGCTCCGGGTCGGGCGTCTTGGACGGCGTGACCGTTTGCTGGTCCCGCGGTTGCTGGACCGCCTGCTGCGGCTGATCCTGCGGCTTCTGCTCCTGCTGACCCGTCTGGGTGTTGCAGGTGGTGACCGCGGTCTGATCCTTGACCACCGGCTTGCCGTCGGGACCGAACTGCTGCTCGGCCGGCTGGCCGTGCTCGGGCTTGGTGCCGTCGTCGGCGGCCGCGTCGCCGGGAACCTTGTCGGTCTTCTGATCCGGCTGCGCCGGAACCGTCGCCTGCTCACAGGGATTCGCGGGCACGACCGGGGCCGGGCAGAAGATGCCGCACGGGATCGGCGGCAGGCCCGGAATGGTGATCATCACCTGGGTCGGCGTCTGCGTCGTGGTGGCCGGCTGCGTGGTGTCCGCCTCGGAGGTGGCCGGAATCGTGGTGGAGGCCACCGTGATGTCCGGGCCGCTGACCGGAACGTAGTTGTTGGGCACCAGATCCGGCGAGATGCTCACCTGCTGCGGCGTGCCGCCGGTCTTGTACGCATTGGCCCAGCTGAGCACATTGGCCGCGTACGACACCGAATTGTTGTAGCGCAGAACGGCCCTCAGCTGCTGCTGTGGATCCGCCAGATCCATGCCGCCCGAGCACAGGTACTTGCCCGCCGCCAATGCCGCGTCGAAGACATTATTGGGATCCGGTGTGCCGCTGCCCTTTCCATTGGCCGCGTAGATCGACCAGGTGCTGGGCAGGAATTGCATGGGCCCGACGGCGCGCACGAAGCTGCCGTCGGTGGCCTTGATGATCTCGTTGCCGGGCAGTGTCCCGTCCAGGGCCGGACCGTAGATCGGGCTGACCGTGGTGCCCGCGGCGTCGGTGCGGCCATTGTTGGCGTGGTTGGACTCGATGCGTCCGATGCCCGCCAGCAGATACCACGGCAGATGGCAGTTCGGGTCCGAAGACTGCAGTGCCAGTTCGGCATTGCGGTAGGCGGCCAGCACGATCTCCGGGATGCCGAGCACGCCGGCGCCGCCGGGCAACGCGATGTCCCGCAGCGGGACGGTGCCGCCGAACAGGGGTGTGCCGTCGGCCGGCGGGGTCATTGCGCTGAGTTTGCGGGGGGCCTCCGGAGCCGCCGGAACCAACCCGACGGTCTGATCCGCGGGGGTTTCGGCGGGGCTGTCGACACTCGCGTTGCGGGCGGAGGCGGCCGCCAGCAACGCGTCCGGCGCGGCCTGTGGGGCTGCGATATGGACGGTCGTATTGGTGGCAGAACCGGCGGTGACCATGCCTGCTATCAAGAGCGCCGACGCTGTCACTGGAGCAGATAATCTCTTCGCCACCACACAATCCCCTCAGTCGTGCGGCCGGTGCCCCGTGGTGACACTCATGGCGCGGTAGTGTCTGGGTCGGTCGCTCGGAACAACGTGATCCAGGTTACCCATCAGTCAGCTCGTTCGGTACACGTTCTGTGGTCAGTCGCCATCTTTTTGTGCCGAAATCGCGACCTCGCCAGGCTTTCGCTCGGTACTCTTCTTTGCCTTCTTGACCTTGGCGACATCATCGCCGACGGCCAGCTTTTCCAGTCTGGTCAGGAATTCCTTGATGTCATCCAGTTCCCGGCGCACGTAGTCGCGCGTGGCGACCTCGCCGACGGCCAGCCGCAGTGCGGCCAGCTCGCGCGCCAGGAATTCGGTATCGGCCTTCGTCTGGGCCGCTCGCGACCGGTCCTCCTCCAGCGAGACCCGGTCGCGATTGTCCTGCCGGTTCTGCGCCAGCAGGATCAGCGGTGCGGCGTAGGCGGCCTGGGTGGAGAACGCGAGGTTCAACAGGATGAAGGGGTACGGGTCCCACTGCAGCCGCAGCGCGAAGACATTGAGCACGATCCAGACCACGACGATCACGGTCTGAATCACCAGATAACGCCCGGTGCCCAGGAACCGGGCGACCTTCTCGCTGGTGCGGGCCATGGCCTCGGCGTCCCAGTCCAGGCCGCGGAAGCGGCTCTCGACCGGGGTCTCCAGGCGGCTGCGCGCGCTGAGTTTGTCGAGCCGTTCGCTCATGCGCGGCCTCCCGTCCCCTCGATCACGGGCACGCCGTGCACATCGTGATGGTCCTCGTCCTGCTCACGCCAGTCCTCCGGCAGCAGGTGGTCGAGCACGTCATCGACGGTGACGGCTCCCAGCAAATGATTCTCCGCGTCCACCACCGGGCCGCACACCAGGTTGTACGTGGCGAAATAGCGGGTCACCGCGGTGAGCGGGGCGTCGGGCCGCAGCTGCACCAGATCGGTATCGACGATGCCGCCGACCAGGTTCGCGGGCGGTTCGCGCAGCAACTGCTGGAAGTGCACGCAGCCCAGGTAACGGCCGGTGGGGGTGGCGGTGGGCGGGCGCACCACGAACGCCATGGAGGCCAGGGCCGGGGTGAGTTCGGGATCGCGGATGCGGGCCAGCGCCTCGGCGACGGTGGTGGACGCGGTGATCACGATCGCGTCGGGCGTCATCAGACCACCGGCGGTGTAGGGCGCGTGCTCGAGCAGGCGGCGCACCGGTTCGGAGTCCTCCGGATCCATCAGCGCCAGCAGCGATTCCGCCTCGCCTTCGGGCAGCTCGCCGAGCAGGTCGGCGGCGTCGTCGGGGTCCATGGCCTCGAGCAGGTCGGCGGCGCGTTCCACACCGAGCTGTTCGAGCAGGTCCACCTGGTCGTTCTCGGGCAGCTCCTGGACCACGTCGGCGAGGCGCTCGTCGTCGAAGGCGGCGGCGACCTCGATGCGTCGTTTGAGTGGCAGTTCGCGCAGCATGTGCGCGACGTCGGCGGGGCGCATGCCCTCGAACTGCTCGAGCAGTTGGGTGACGTCCTGGCCGGGCAGGTTCAGCTCGGTCTGGGTGAGGCCGCGCACCTGCGCCCAGTCGACCACGTGGACCGCGCCGCGGCGGCCGAAACCCACGCCCAAGCGGCGGCGTTCGCGCACCGCGACCCGGGAGACCACCCAGTCGCGGGTGCGGCCCTGCTCGATGCCCAGGTCGACCACCACGACGTCCACGCCCGCCAGCTGCGGCAGCTCCGGATCGGCGACGCGGACGGTGGAGTCGAGAATCTGTGCGATGGCCAGCAACTCGCCGGGCCGCTGCTCGAAGCGGCGCACGCTGATGGTGCCGGTGGTGAGGGTGAGCGCGCCGGGCTCGATGGCCTGGACCCGAAGCATGGGCACGAAAATCCGCTTCCGGGTGGGCAGTTCGACGAGCACACCCAGGACCCGGGGTTGCTGGCGGTCGTACCGTATCGAGATCACGATGTCGCGGAGGCGGCCGATAGACTCGCCGTCCGGTCCCAGTACCACCAAGCCCGCCAGCCGGGCGGCGAAAACCTTCGTCGCTGCCATGTTTGGTAAGGCTAGTGGGTCGAGCGCGCTCGAAATATCGCGCCACATGAAGGAGTGAGCCATGACATCGCGCCGATCGGTGCTCGCCGTACCCGGTAGCAACCCGCGCATGATCGAGAAGGCCAAGGGACTGGCCGCCGACGAGGTGTTCCTGGACCTCGAGGACGCGGTCGCGCCCGCGGCGAAGGCGGCCGCGCGGGCGAACATCGTGACGGCGCTCAACGCGGGCGGCTGGGGCACGCAGATTCGGGTGGTGCGGGTCAATGACTGGAGCACCGAGCACACTTATGCCGACGTCATCACGGTGGTGGAGGGCGCGGGCTCGGAGCTGGACGCCATCCTGCTGCCCAAGGTCACCGACGCCGGGCAGGTGCGGGCCTTGGACCTGCTGCTGACCCAACTGGAGAAGGCCAACGGGCTGCCGGTCGGGGGGATCGGGATCGAACCGCAGATCGAGAACGCGCTCGGGCTGCGCAATATCGACGCCATCGCCACCGCGAGCCCGCGCGTGCAGACCCTGGTATTCGGGCCCGCCGACTTCATGGCCTCCATCAATATGCGCACGCTGGTGGTGGGGGAGCAGCCCGAGGGCTACGAGCCGGGTGACGCGTATCACCACATCTATATGACGATCCTGTTGGCGGCCCGCGCCCACGGCCTGCAGGCCATCGACGGCCCCTACCTGGCGGTCCGCGATATCGACGGTTTCCGCCGCAACGCTTCCCGCACGGCCGCACTGGGTTTCGACGGCAAGTGGGTGCTGCACCCGGACCAGATCACCGCGTGCAACGAGATCTTCAGCCCGCGCCAGGCCGACTACGACCGGGCCGAGGAGATCCTCGAGGCCTACGCCTTCCACACCTCCACCGAGGGCGGCGCACGTGGCGCGGTCATGCTCGGCGACGAGATGATCGACGAGGCCAGCGCCAAAATGGCTCAGGTGATCGCTGATAAGGGCAGGGCCGCCGGAATGACGCGAACCACACCTACTCCGTGAATCCGGCACGGCGGCGCCGTCCGTGGACGCGAAATAGCATGATGGAGTCATGACGAATCCCTTGGGGAATGCGAACCGGGGCCGTCCGGGACTGCCGACGCCACCGTCGGGCTGGCCGGTCGGCTCCTACCCGACCTATGCGGAGGCGCAGCGGGCGGTCGACTATCTGGCCGACAATCAGTTCCCGGTGGAGGGCGTGACCATCGTCGGCGTCGACCTCATGCAGGTCGAGCGCGTGCTGTATCGATTGACCTGGGGCAAAGTCATTGGCGGCGGCATGGTTTCCGGCGCCTGGCTGGGCTTGTTCCTGGGTCTGCTGCTGAGCTTGTTCACCACCGGCGGGGCCATCGGCCCGCTGGTGGTCGGCCTGGTCGGCGGCATCATCTTCGGCCTCATCTCCGCGTCCATCCCCTACGCGGCCACCCGGGGCCAGCGCGATTTCGCGTCCACCATGCAGTTGGTGGCGGGCCGCTACGACGTGCTGTGCGACCCGAAGACCGCGGAGCAGGCGCGTGACATGCTCGCCAGGCTGGCCATCTAGATCGATGGAGGTGCTGGACGAGGTCCGGGCCGCAGTGCTCGGTCATTACGGTGTGGAGTCCGCGGACGCGGCGTCGGTGACGTTCCTGGGGTTGGAGCCCATCGACATCCTGCGCATCCCGGACGGCGAGTTCGTGCACTACGCCACGCTGGGCGGCTCCCGGCATCCGATGACGGATCCAACCGCGGCGCTGGCCGACCCGGTGCGCGGTCCGCGCGCGGAACTGGTGCTCACGCTGCGCGGCGGCGCGGGCGCGGGCTCGGGGCTGACCCGCACGCTGGGCGTGCTGGTGGCGGCCCCGTCGGTGGAAGGCGTTGTGCTGCAGGAGGATGCGCTGCTGGATCTGGGAGAACCCCTGTGGGCCGGTGCGCCGTTCACCGCGGTGCTGCTGGGCGAGAGCGATATCCCGGCGGTGACGCTGCCCGAACCCGCTGACCCCGTGCGGTTTCTGACGGTCGCGCCGATCACGGCGACCGAGGCGGCGTGGGTGCGGATTCGCGGCGCGGCCGCGCTGCGGGAGGCCTGGGCCGAGGCGGAAATCGATGTGCGCGATCCCGCCCGTGCGGCCGCGTCGCTCTAGTCGAAGGGGTTGCCGTCGATCGGGCAGGTCGCCCCGGTCGCCGGAAGCGTTCTCGCGGTGAGGTATTCGCGCACGGCGGCCTCGGAACAGGTGCTGTGCACGTACATGCTGCTGTGCCCGGCTCCTTCGACCACCAGCACGCGCGCGTTCGCCAGTTCCGCCGCGCCCGAGATGGCTCCGGCCAGCGGCGTCGCGGGATCGTTGCGGCTGTTGACGACCAGGATCGGGGCGGTGGGCCGATTCCACGGTCCCGGATAGGGGCGCACCGCGGTCTGCGGCCAGTAGGCGCACGTCAGGGCATCCAGGACGCCGAGACGGCCGAAGACCGGCACCCGATGGTCCTCGCTGGCGGCGAGGTCGCGGTAGCGCCGCTCGTCGCGCGGCACCCGGCTGTCGGCGCACTGGACGGCGTGGAAGGCCTCGGTGTAGTTGTCGTCGTAGGTGTTGACGCCGGTGCCGACCGGGCTCGCCGAGCTGCCCGTGCCGATATCGGCCACCTGCCGGACCAGGGCCGAGGTCTCGGCGAGCACATCGGTCGGCAGATACGGCGTGTCGCGGAGATCGTAGAGCAGTTGCAGGGTGGCGGCGAGCCGCGGCCAGCCGGCCGGGTCGGACAGCTGGCCCGCCGCGGCCACGACGGTGCCGTAGTCGTAGCGTTTGCCGTCCCACGAGATCGGTTCGCGCCGTACCCGTTCGAGGATCCGCTGCCATTTCTCGCGCGGATCCCCCGCGGAGAAGGCGCAGCCGGGCCCGGCGGCCACGCAGGCGTCGAGCATGGCGTCGAAGCTGCCCGCGATTCCGGTCGCGACGTCCTGCCGGGTGTCGACGGGCAGGTCGGCGGCATTGTCGTCGAGCCCGAACGCGTTGCCGCGGAAGTCCATCGAGCCGTCCAGCACCATGGCGCGGACGCGGCCGGGAAACATGTTGGCGTACACGGCGCCCAGATAGGTGCCGTACGAGATTCCGTGGTAGGTCAGCTTGTCGTCGCCGACGGCCCGCCGCAGCAGGTCCAGATCCCGGGCGGTGTTGTCGGTCGACAGGTGTGGCAGCAGGTCGGCGGCGCGCTCCGCGCAGGCGTCGGCGAGGGTTTTGGCGGCGGCGAAGAACGGCGGCTCGGTGCCGGGCGTGCCGGGCATGGCCGGATAGGTGGCGAAGAACAGCTGCTGCGCGGTCGCGTCCGGAAAGCAGTGCACCGGTGCGCTGTTCGCGGCGCCGCGGGTATCCCAGGAGACCAGATCGAAGCGGGCGCGCAGGGCGTCGGAAAACAGCCAGGGCCAGTGCGCCCGCTCTCGCAGGCGGGCTACGCCGGACCGGCCGGGGCCGCCGAAGTTGACGAACAGGGTGCCGATCCGCCGGGTGGGATCGGTGGCGGGGAGTTTGATCAGGGCCAGATCGATCGATCGGGCCTCGGGGTGCGCGTAGTCCAGGGGCACTCGCGCTGTCGCACAGGAGAATCCGGAATCGCAGCCGGTCCAGTGCAGGGTTGGGGCCGGCACGGCATCGGCGAGAGCGTCGACGTAGGAGTCGATCGCCGGGTCGGCCGACGTGGGCACCGGCACCGCTAGCAGTAGCCCGAATATCGCTGTCCACCAAGCCATCCGGCGAGGCATCGGAGTATCCCTCATCACGAACACAGCCGAATTCATAGCAACCCGGTGGCCGTCGAGTCGAGGCGCTCAGCAACGTCGCTGGTGGAGTGCGGTGCTCAAAGCCATTTGTTGCGGTGGAAATTCGCGTACAGGACGGTGCAGAGCAGCAGCATCACGCAGATCACCAGAGGATATCCGTAGGGCCATTTGAGTTCCGGCATGAAGTCGAAGTTCATGCCGTAGATGCCGGCGATCATGGTCGGCACCGCGGCCATGGCCGCCCAGGCGGAGATCTTGCGCATGTCGGTGTTCTGCTGGACGCTGACCTTGGCCAGCGCGGCATTGATGAGGGCGCTGAGCGATTCGTTGAAGTCGATGATCTGCTCGGTCACCGCGGTGTGATGGTCGGTGACGTCGCGCATGTAGCGGCGGATCTCCTTGGGCAGCGGCAGGGTCGTGTCGTTGGCGAGCACCTGCAGCGGCAGCTGGGCCGGCTTCACCGCCCGGCGCAGCTCCACCACCTCGCGCTTCAGCTGGTAGATGGCCTCGATCTGCAGCTTGTTGGCGGGTGTGAAGACCTCCTCCTCCATGGCGTCCACGTCCTCCTCGATGGCGGAGGTCACCGTCACATAGGAATCCACCACGTGGTCGGCCACCGCGTGCAGCACCGCCCCGGGCCCGAGCGCCAACTGCTTCGGGTCGGCCTCCAGATCCTTTCGCACCCCGGCCAATCCGCTGTGTTCGCCGTGGCGCACGGTGATCACGAAGTCGGGTCCGGCGAACACCATGATCTCGCCGGTGTCGACGATCTCGACGACGGTGTTGAGTTCGTGCTCGAGGTACTGCACGGTGCGCAGCACCAGGAACAGGATGTCGTCGTAGCGTTCGAGTTTCGGCCGCTGGTGGGCCTGCACGGCGTCCTCGGCGGCGAGCGCGTGCAATCCGAAGGTCTGCGCCACGTCGGCCATGAGCTCCTTGCCGGGTTCCAGCAGTCCCAGCCAGACGAATCCCTCGCGGCGCTCGCGCACTTCGTCGAGCGCGTTCTTGTAGGTGGATCGGTCCCACAGCCGCTGTCCGTCGACGTACACCGCGCAGTCGACGACGCGTCCCGCCCGGCGCGCCGGGAGCGGAGTGTCCTGTCGCGCGCCGGTCCACCCGGGCCAGCGGAAGGACGGCAGCGGCGAATTGGTCGACACATCAACGATGCTAATCGGCCCGCCTCCGGCGATCGTTCACGGCGGAGGCGATGATCATGTGCGGCGGAGGCAATATAGACGGCGTGCGTATCGATCTCCACACCCATTCCACCGCGTCCGACGGCACGGACACCCCGGCCGAACTGATCGCGAAGGCGGCGGCCGCCGGTCTCGACGTGGTTGCCCTGACCGACCATGACACCACCTCCGGCTGGGCCGAGGCCGTCGCCGCCCTACCGCCGGGGTTGACGCTGGTGCGGGGCATGGAGATGTCGTGTGTGGGGCTGGGGGAGGACGGCTATCCGGTGCCGGTGCACCTGTTGGCCTATCTGTTCGATCCCGAGAACGAGTCCTTCGCGCAGGAGCGGGAGCGGTTGCGCGCCGAGCGTGTGATGCGGCTGCGGGCCATGGCCGAGCAGATGGCGGCCGACGGCCTGCCGATCGATCCGGACGCGGTGATGGCCTCGGTCGGCCCGTCGGCGGGTCGCCCGCATCTGGCCCGGGCGCTGGTCGAGGCCGGCGTGGTGCCGACGGTGGACGCCGCTTTCCTGGAGTTGCTGGCCCCGCACGGGCGCTATTACGTCGAGAAGGCCGACACGCCGCTGCGCCGGGCGGTCGAGATGGTGGCCTCGGCGGGCGGCGTGAGTGTGGTGGCGCATGCCCGGGCGCGCAAGCGCGGCCGCCTGCTGGCCCTCGACCACATTCGCGAGCTGACCGATTTCGGGCTGGGCGGGCTGGAGCTCGACCACCCGGACCACAGCGCCGCCGACCGCGAGATCTTGCGCGGGCTGGCCGCCGAGCTGGGCTTGCTGACGACCGGATCGTCGGATTACCACGGGGCGAACAAGACCATTCGGCTCGGTGAATTCACCACCGATTCAACGCAATTCGAGGAAATCGTCGGCAAAGCCAGCGGGGTTCCGGTGATCTCCGTATGAGGGTGGTCCGGGGCCTGAGCGGAATGGTCGCGGGGGGCACGCTGGTGCTGGCGGCCACGGTCTTCGGTGCCGCGATCATCGGTGCTCGGCGCGGTTTTCCGGGTCCCGGATGGGTGGATGTGACGTGGCATGTGACCGCGGCGCTGGCGGTGGTGGCCGCCCAGATTTATGCCGATAAGCGTCAAGGTTTCGCGGCTTTTTTCGGATGTGCGGTCGTTTTCGGGATAGCTGGATATCTGCTCTGGGCGCAGTGGTGGAATTGAAATGCGCACAACAGTTGCGAGTGGGTGAACTGTAGTCGAACATTTGTCGAATGACCGAATTCGACGCCGATGTGCTGGTGCTGGGAGGTGGCCCGGCGGGGGCCTGGGCCGCCCTGGCCGCTGCCGCCGCGGGCGCGCGGGTATTGGTCGCCGACAAGGCTCGCTGCGGTGCCAGCGGGCCGACGGCGCGGGGCGGGGTCACGCTGTGGAACATCCCGTCCGGCGCGGCTCGCGAGGAGGCGGTGCGGCAGAACTTCGCCCACGGCGGCGGGCTCGGGGATCCGGAGTGGATGTACCGGGTGCTGGAGGAGACCCATCGGCGTGTCGGCCAGTTGGTGACCGGCGGCTTCCGTTTCCGGGGCGAACACGCGGAGCGCCCCGCGCGGGTCTATCTCGATGGCGCGAAGTATCTGGGGCGGCTGCGGCGCAGCATGGTGGTCGCGGGGGTGCGCATCCTCGATCACCATCCGGCGCTTCAGTTGGTCACCGACGGTGACGGTGTCGTGTCGGGCGCGTCGGGCGTGGCGCTGCACGGCGAGTCCCGCGGCTGGACCGTCCGGGCCCGCGCGGTGGTGCTGGCCACCGGCGGCTGCGCCTTCCTCTCCGGCGGCGCGGGCACCGATGTGGACACCGGCGACGGGCTGCTGATGGGTGCGGAGGCCGGGGCCGAACTGTCGGGCATGGAGTTCTCCAACGCGTATTCGCTGGCCCCGGTCGCCGACGGGCCGCTGCTGGGCGGCCGCCCGGTGGCCGCGGTGTTCGCCTCCGACCAGGTGATGCATTTCGCCACTCTCTACGACGAGTCGCGATCGGTGCTGTCGGGGCAGGGATGCGGTTCACGGGCGCAGGCTTTCGCGGCCATCGCCGACGGTCGGCGCGTCTATGCCGGCCTCGACGAGCTGCCCGAGACGGTGCGCGCGGAACTGTGGCGGCACTGTCCCAGCGTGACGGGTCAGGTGCCGCTGTGCGCCGTGCTGGAGGGCACCGTGCGCGGCACCGGCGGGCTGCGGCTGGCCGGACCGGATTGCGCCACCACGGTTCCCGGGCTCTACGGCGCGGGCGATGTCACCACCCGCGAGCCCATCACCGGGGCGGTCAGCGGTTTCGGCGGCCAGAACGGAGCCTGGGCCATCTCGTCGGGCGTGTGGGCGGGCGCGGGCGCGGCGGGTTTCGCCGCGGCCCGGCGCAAGCTCGGCAAGGTCCGTCCGGTCCCAGGCGCGGGCCTGGGTGACAAGGCTCGCCTGGATCCGCGCGCGGTGGTCGGTCTGGTCCAGGAGCACACCCTGCCGCTGCGCCGCAGCTACTGGCGCAGTGAGGGCAGCCTGCGCGACAGCATCTCCGAACTGGACGGCCTGTGGCCCGGTGTCGAATTGGCCCTGGGCGGAAAGGGGCCCGATCGCCTGCTCGCCCGGCAGGCCGCCGCCCTGCTCGCCGTCGCCCGCTGGACCAAGTACTCGGCCCTGGCCCGCACCGAGACCCGCGGCATGCACCGCCGCACCGACCACCCGGGCGTCGGAAGTGACTGGCGGGTACGGTTGCTGTCCGGGGGGCTGGAAGACGTATGGGTTCGACCGGACCTCACAGCGGTGGTCGCAAGCCCCGCTTGACAGCTCACAGCCGTGGTCGCGACCGCGTTGTGACAGTTCTCCGAGTTCAGGTTCCCACCAGCGAGTTTCCGTTCATCTGGGTGTGATGCGGCTGACTTACCCTTCAACGATGGTGAGGCGACGCGACGGACCCGGGGGCGATTTGGCAGGCCGTCGCGGCGACTGGCAGAATGGTTCGATCCCGGCCGCAGCCACCGCCCGGCCCGGGACACTCGGTGATCACGAACCCCGACTCGCGGGTTCACACGAGGTCACCCCGGCTGTATCGCCCGGACACACCCCTCCGGTTCTCGCTCGACGATCTGCGCTGCCGCGACACACTTCTCGCAATGCCGTAAAACTTTGTGTGCGTAGCCACGATGAGGTGGCAAGGTTTCCACGAAGTCGATCAGAAGTGGTGTCGATGTCGCTGAACGCGGCTGCGGCAAAAGATATATGAGCACCGAAACCAAATTCCGCCATTACCGAACGGTAACCGTCCAACGGTTGAGTCCGAACCGATCAGGAGTGAAATCGTGTCACCCGTGACTGAAGCAGTGAATGCCACCGAGGCCCCCGCGTCCGATGGGGCGAACCTGTCCGACATCACCACGGAAGAAATTTTCGCCGGGCATCTTGGCGGCAAGCTTTCGGTCGAACTCACCGCTCCGCTGGAGACCCAGCGTGATCTGTCCATCGCCTACACCCCGGGCGTGGCGAAGGTGTGCCTGGGCATCGCCGAGGACGAGTCCCTCGCCAAGACCTACACCTGGGCCGAGCGCCTGGTCGTGGTCGTCTCCGACGGCACCGCGGTGCTGGGCCTGGGCGATATCGGCGCCCGCGCCTCGCTGCCGGTGATGGAGGGCAAGGCGGCACTGTTCAAGAAGTTCGCCGGACTGGACTCGATCCCGCTGGTGCTCGACACCAAGGACCCTGACGCGATCGTCGAGACTCTGATCCGCCTGCGCCCCAGCTTCGGCGCGGTCAATCTGGAGGACATCTCCGCGCCGCGCTGCTTCGAGATCGAGAAGCGTGTCGTCGAGGCGCTCGACTGCCCGGTCATGCACGATGACCAGCACGGCACCGCCATCGTGGTGCTGGCCGCCCTCAAGGGTGCGGCCGCGGTGCAGGGCCGCGACATGTCCGGTCTGAAGGTCGTGGTGTCCGGCGCCGGCGCGGCCGGTGTGGCCTGCACGAATATCCTGCTGGCCGCCGGTGTCTCGGACATCGTCGTGCTCGACTCCAAGGGCATCGTCAGCACCGGCCGCACCGACCTCAACGAGGTGAAGGCCGAGCTGGCGCAGCGCACCAACCCGCGCGGCATCGCCGGCGGCGCGGCCGAGGCGCTGGCGGGCGCGGACGTGTTCCTGGGCCTGTCGGCGGGCACCATCGCCGAGGAGCTCATCGCGTCGATGGCTCCCGAGTCCATCGTGTTCGCCATGTCGAATCCGGACCCGGAGATCCACCCGGAGGTGGCCAAGAAGTACGCCGCCATCGTGGCCACCGGCCGCAGCGACTTCCCGAACCAGATCAACAATGTGCTGGCCTTCCCGGGTGTCTTCAAGGGTGCGCTGGACGCCGGCGCGCGCCGCATCACCGAGGGCATGAAGGTGGCCGCGGCCGAGGCGATCTTCAACGTGGTGGCGGATGAGCTGTCCGTGGACAGGATCATCCCCAGCCCGCTGGACCCGCGCGTGGCTCCGGCCGTCGCCGAGGCGGTCGGCAATGCCGCTCGCGCGGAGGGTGTCGCCTGATTCTCGACTGGAGGTCGGCCCCCTCGCGGACACTGCGAGGGGGCCGATTCATATTCGAGGGACGGTGTTCAGCGCAGAGTGCGGGACACCGTCCGCTATCGATCCGGTCTAGACCGTGGCCGGCGTCTTTTCGAAGTCGGTGGTGGCGGCATTCTCGCTCCAGCCGGGCGGGCCGAAGATATATCCGAGACGACCGCGCCAGGTTCGGGCAGTCCGGACATCACGGACCAGATCGACGAGTTCCGTGTAATTGACCTTGATCGGATTGTCGGTATTGATGTCTTTGGTCAATCCGTAGCGAATCGGCTCGGTTTCCGCGGCGAAGCTGCCGAAGAGGCGATCCCAGATGATCAGGATGCCGCCGTAATTGGTGTCCAGATACGGCTGGTTGGAGCCGTGGTGCACGCGGTGGTGGGCTGGGGTGTTGAACACGAATTCGATGGGCCGCCACAGGGTTTTCACGCGCTGGGTGTGGATGGGGAACTGGTAGAGCAGCCCCAGCGACTGCAGGGCGAACACCATCCAGGCCGGGAAGCCCAGCAGCGCGGCGGGCACCCAGCACAGGCCGCGCACGATAGCGGCGGCCGGATGCGCCCACGGCAGCCGGATGGCGGTGGAGAAATTGAAGAACCGGCTGGAGTGGTGGACGCTGTGCGAGGTCCACAGCAGCCGCACCCGGTGGTCGGCGCGGTGGGCCCAGTAGTAGCAGAAATCGGTGACGATCAGCCCCAGCACCCACACCCACCAGTGCTCCGGTGACAGGCGCAGCGGCGTGAAGTGCGCCGCCAGCACCACGCCGGAGAACGGGATAGCCTGCGCCAGAATCGGTTTGGCAATGCGTCCGAGCGCGAAGGTGGCGATGTTGGAGGTGGTGTCACGCCGGTCGATGCCATTGGCCGGCCGGGCCGGATCGCGGCGGTCCTCGACCCATTCGATCAGCATCAGCAGCGCGAACGCCGGCAGGGCGTAGATGAACAGATCGGCATTCACGGGCATGCTCCTCGGCGGGACGGTCGGGGTGCGGGCATGTCTTCGACGCTAGTTCGGCCGCGCGGCCGAATCGTCGCGCCGATGGGGGATTCCGTGTCCCCCACACGGGGGACGAGGGGTTCCCGGGGTACCGTGCGGCCATGGATATGACCAGGTCGCTGGCTAGGCAGTCGCTGCTGGTGGCCGCCGCGGCGGCGATCCTGGACGGCGCCCAGATGGTGATGTGCGGGGCCTTCGGCCTGGCGCCCGTGCTGGCCGCCATCCTCACGGTGGCCACGGTGGCCGCGGATCTGGCGCTGGCCGCACCCGCGTCGACGGCGGCGGCGGTCGCGGTGGCGCAGGTGGTGGTGAAGGTGTCGGTGGCGCTGTTCGCGCACCACTACGGGATCACCGCGCGGGTTTTCGACGTCGGTTTCCTGGTGGCCGGATATCAGGCGGGGGCGTGGCTGAGCGGGCTCATTTCGGTGCTGACCGTGCTGATGTTGGCCGGCGGCTCGCTGGTGGTGAACGTGGTGGCGGTCATTTCGGGGGCGAACAATCCGATCCGGCTGGTGATCTTCGCGCTGGGCGCGGGCGTGGTGCCGTGGTTGGTGGGCCGGTACACCGCGGCGCGCGGGGCCTATATCGCGGAGCTGGAACAGCGGGAGCGGCTGCGGCGGCAGGAGGAGCGGGCCGCGCTGGATCGGGCGCTGGCCGATGAGCGCGAGGCCATCGCGCGCGATCTGCACGACGTCATCTCCCACCATGTGAGCGCCATCGGCATTCACGCCGGGGTGGCGCGAATGGCCCTGTCCCGCACCGATACCGAGGCGGCGGCGCGGTCGGTGTCGGCGGTCGAGTCGAGCAGCCGGGCTGCCATGGTGGATCTGCGCAGGCAGCTGGATATGCTGCACGGCCGCGACGACGAGGGGCAGCGCCAGCCCGGCCTGGCCGATATCGAGGACCTGGTGCAGCGGGTGCGGGACGCGGGATTGACTGTGCATGTGGCGGTTTCGGGTGAGCCGCCGGTGCTGCCGGAGTCGCTGGACGTCATGCTCTACCGGGTGGTCCAGGAGCTGCTGACCAATGCGCTGCGGCACGGGCGCGATCCGGCCGCTCTCGAGATCGATTATCTGCCGGGCGCGGTGGAGCTGCGCGAGACCAATCCCATTGCCGCCGTGGAGACCACCGACGAGGTACATCGCGGCCTGGACGGCATTCGCCGCCGGGTCGAACTGTTCGACGGCACCGTGGTCTACGGTGCCGACCCGTCCGGGACCCGCTGGGTCATCCGGGTTTCCGTGCCGATCGGAGCCGCATGAGCATCACCATCCTGATCGCCGACGACCATACGGTCTTCCGCTCGGGCCTGCGCGCGGTGGTGGACGCGCACCCGGATCTCGAGTGCGTGGCCGAGGTGGGCGACGGCCGCGCCGCCATCGAGGCGGCCGCGCGCACCCATCCGGATGTGGCGATTCTGGATGTGCGGATGCCGAAACTGGATGGCCTCGCCGCCACCGAGGTGATCGTCGCCGCGGGCGGCACCCGCGTCCTGGTGCTCACCACCTACGACAGCGAGGCCAACCTGCACCGCGCCCTGTCGGCAGGCGCGAGCGGCTTCCTGCTGAAAAGTCTTCCCCCGGAAGAACTCGTGGCCGCCATCCGGGTGGCGGTGCGCGGCGACGCCGTCATCGACCCGTCCATGACCCGAAGGCTCGCTACCCGTTTCGCCCTCGGTATCGCCCCGCCGGTGGAGCCGCCCGAACTGGCCCAACTGACCGCCCGTGAACGCGAAGTCCTCCTCCTGCTCGCCGACGCCCGCAGTAACGGCGAGATCGCCGCGGACTTGGGCGTGGGTGAGGAGACGGTGAAGACCCACGTCTCCCGAATCCTCGCCAAACTCGGTGTGCGCGACCGCATCCACGCGGTCGTATACGCCCACCAACATGGACTCGTACATCTCGGTCGTCCGCGCTGACGCCGATCGACCGGCCGCTGCCGGCTGCCGTCGCGGAGGACGCGCGAAGCCGATCTTCGCCGGTGGTTCGTCGCGCCTGCCGACGTGATCGGATTCGTTGTGGTGCCGACAAGCCGAGGCCCGGTTGAATCGGCGGTCAGTGCCTCGACGTCTCGGTTCATGTCGGTGTGTCGTCGGCTCGGGCGGGTGCTGCTCGGGCGGCGAGTCGTCGCGCTATTTGGAAGGAGCTGATTTCGATTTTCGCCGCGCGGTCGGGGTCGGCGGTCCGGCTGAGTTCCGAGCAGGCGATGACGAGATCCGCGGCCGAGAGGGGTCGATCGGTGAGCAGCGCGTCGAGCATGTGTCGTTCGTCGGTCGACAGTTCGAGTGTGCGTGTGACGGTGTTGAGAACCGCAATCCTGTTGCCCAGCGGTCTTTTCGACAGTCCTCGCAGGCGTTTGGCCAGATGGGTCAGAAATGTGGGGGTGAGCCACTGCTGTGCGAGTGCCTGGACATCCTCGGCGATCTTGCTCATGCGGTCTTCAAAGGTGTGGGCGCCGACGGCGACTGTATCGGGACCGAACCCCGGCATCGGTTGGATGATTCGCGACAGCTCTGGGAACGCGATGACTTGGCCGTGATCGGATAGGACGAGTTCGGGGGTCACGGTGAGCAGGCGATGACCTGTCTCGGAATTGGAGATCCGGACTCCCAGGAAGCTCCCCACGGTGCGGCTGCCGAATCGGCGGCGCGCCCAGTCGAGCATCCTGGTTCGGGACTGGGTCGTTTCGTCAGGTTCTGACCGCGGCGGGTCGAACATGTTGGCCAACAGGGATAATGAGGGCGAGAAAATGCTGCAGGTGAGATGCTCGTCGGTCAGGTCTGCCGAGTACATCTCGACGTAGGCGCCCGCGCGGCGGATTCCTTGCACCATCGCGCCGAGTGCGTCGAGGTGGTCGACCACTGTCGCGGTGTCGGCCAGGACCGCTCGCACGACTCCGGATTTGCGGTGCGGATTCGGTGCGAACAGTCTCAGTAGGAAGATGCGGTTGTGGCGATGATCCGGGGCTGATAATGCGGTGGGCCCGTGCAGCATTCCGTTTACGTTGGCGTCGTAGAGATCGAGCCGTCCGTCGTGCCGTAGTTGCGCCAGGTAGGGCGCCGGTATGCGCAGGTTGTGCGCGATCTGCTCATCGGCGGCGGCAGTGGGCTGGAAACGCCCGTCGGCTGTATTCTCCGTCTCGTTGTAGTCGATTCTGCGAGTGCCGAACAGTTCGAGGGCGCCGTTGCTGGCGTGAATCGCCGATGCCGGCGCGAAGGTATCGATCTTGATCGTTTTTTGGCTCTCGAGGATGGCGAGAAGCTGCCCGAAGTTCGAGATGTGCTGGTTTCGGGGCCTGGGGGTGAGTGATGAATCGTGCATGTGCGTATGGATTTCGGATAGCCATTTGTATGGATGGCATAGCGCGCCTATGTTGTTGATTTCCCTCACGCTCGACGTGAGTGTCGGGTGTGAGCCGGCCGCTTCCCCGTGTTCCAGGCGACGCTACCGACCATAATGTGTCGTAAACCACTGTCAAATGGTCAATTCGAAGTCGGAGAATTGACCGTTTGGAGGATGCCTTGGCATCACCGGATATGGCACTGCCGCGGCCGGCTTCGATATTCAGGCGCGGTCCAGGCTGTGGCCGGCGAACTGCTCCCCGACCGCCCCGCGCTCGCCGCGGACGCCGCACGGCTCATCGCCGAACGTGTCGTCCACACCAGCCCAGACCCGGGACGTGCCCACGTCCATCAGCTCGTTGGAACCGTTCACCGCGGACGACCGCGCCGACGTTGCCCTGCACGGGATCGACTCGCACATCCCAATCCGCGGTCCGTCACGGGGAACCGGTCGGCCGAGCAGGAGCCACGATCGGCACACGAATCAAAGCCACACTTGATTCTCCCGGGCCGGCCGGATTCCGCACACTCAGTCGACCGACAAGAAAAGGCGGGACACGGATCACCTTTGCTGACAACGTAACTCACAGCAGGCGGCACGCTCTCGGGCGGCGTCCGGCCCAATTGTCATGTCGTGATCGTGAGCTGGGTCGCCAATCGGGCAGCCTCGTGCTTGGAGGCTGCGGCCACGCGTTTTTCGCCTTCGATGCGGGCTCGGATCGCGGCGACCGAGTGATGGTCTGGGGTGCGTGTGCTCGGGAAATGTCGTCGGGCGGTCTGCGCGAGATACAACGCGATGATCGTGAAAGTAGCTGCGGTGGTGACGAGTTCGGTGATCATGGTGTCCTCTTCAGGCTAGGCCGGGTAGGTGCGGGGGATGTCGCGGAGGACGATGCGGATCGCTCGTAGGACCGCGGTGAGGGGCTGGAGCATCTCGTACTGCGGGTATCTGAACCAGTGGGGCTCGGGTCCGGGCGGAGGGAGAGGGGACGGGAGGGTGATGTGGATGCCCGGCGGGAGGAACTCGCACCGCGCGCGGCGGCGGAGATCGGCGGCGCAGCGGGTCAGGTCGAGCGGGCTCGGGGCGGCCAGGAGGATCAGGTCGCTGCCGCCTTTGCCCTCGTCCAGGATCGGCGTGACCCGCTTGCTCCAGAACAGCTCGTCATCGATCAGCGCCGCCAGGCCGTTCGGCGCATTGACCGCGCTGACATCGCTGGTGGACAGCGTGATTCGGATGCCCGACACCTGACAGGGCAGACCGTAGAGCTCCCGGTACAGCCATATCTGTCGTTCGATCGGACTCTCACCGGTCATGCCTGCGCGTTCGGGCATCGGCTCAGACCTTCCTCGAGATACTTGCGGGCGCTCTCCGCGCGCGGGCATGGCGGCTCGCAAGTGGCGTGGATTGCCAGAATCCCTTCGGCGCGTTGGCGGCTGACCGGCCAGATACGGCCGTCAAGGCAGCCGTCGGCGACCCATTTCTCGACTGTTCGCGGGTAGGTGGCCATCTGAAGTCCTCTCGGCGGCGTGGTCTACCTCGAAGCTCACTCCTGTTCCGGTGGCATGAAAACTGAAAACTGGAAATCCAGATCGAGTTTCCTGTTTGCCCAGCGCGTGTCCCGAAGTCGGTGGGACGATTTTCTCGATCCTGAAATCAAGGCCCGCGAAATCTGGGAACTACGACGGCGTCAGAACGGGAAAACCCATGCCCGAGAACACGAGTACCCTCACGCGCCGCCAGTTGGGGCGCTACCTGCGCGAAGCGCGGGAGGCAGCGAAGTTGACTCTGAGTCAGGCGGCGAAGGTCATGGAGTGGGGCACAAGCACTCTCCAGCGGATCGAGGTTGGCGAAACGGCCAAAATTCGCATACACGACCTAGATAAGCTGATCAGCCTGTACGAGGTCGACGACCACTGGGCGGTCACCCTGCGGGCCATGGCGCAACAGGCGGCAGTCAAGAGCTGGTATCACGAGTTCGGTTCGGTTATCCCGGAGGACTTCCGGCTGTATGTCGACATGGAATACAACGCCCGGATAGTGACGTCGTTTCAGCCGGATCTGGTACCTGGGCTGCTCCAGACTCGCCCGTATGCGCGGGTCCTGACCAGCGCTGCCTATCCCGATGACGACGAAGACAAGCTCGGCGGCAGACTCGAGTTGAAGGCCCGACGTCAACGCGCCATCACTCGTGACGTCAACCCGGTCCAGTTCAACGTCATCCTCGGAGAAACCGTGTTGCGCAGAGTCATCGGAGGGCCGAGAGTAATGGCAAACCAGCTCGAGTGCCTCGCCACAGCCAGCACCCGGCCCAACGTCTCCCTCCGCGTCCTTCCGTTCTCCGCGGGAATGCCGACGGGTCGTCAGACCGGTCCATTCGTGATCCTCGAGGCGAAGCTCGACAGCCGTGGCGACCCGGTCGAGCCGCCGACTGTGTATGGAGAGGGGTTCTCGACGGACATGTACACCGAGAAGTCGGACATCGTTGAGAGCTACGCATCCGCCTTCAGGACTCTCCAGCGAGCAGCGTTGGACGAGATGAGCAGCAGGCAACTGGTGCGTGATGCAGTAAGGGAGTATTTGTGAACAACGAACTACGCGAGACGCTTTGGTTCAAGAGCAGTAAGAGCGGCGGCGGCAAGGAGTGTGTCGAGGCCGCGTTCCTGGTCGGTGGCAAGGTCGGCGTGCGCGACTCCAAGAATCCCGCGGGGCCGGCGCATGTCTTCACCGCCGGTCAATGGGATGCGTTCGTCGGCGCGGTCATGGCGGGGAAGTTCGACCTGGCCCGCGGTTGATCGATCGAAGGACCCCCGAAATGCGCACCGGGCCCGGTCATTTCGACCGGGCCCGTACGTGGTGACCGCTTACTTGTGCCGGCCGCAGGCCTTGTGATAGTCGATGACGGCCTGGCGGGCGGCCCTCAGGTCCTGCGCCTCCTGCGGGTTGGCCTGCCGCCATGCCTTCAGTTTGGCGCGGCGCTGGTCCTTGGGCAGGGTCTTCACCTTGGCGATCTCGGCGGCCACGTCCGGGTGCGCAGCCAGGTAGGCGGCCACCTTGGGGGCGGCGTCCGCGCGGGCCGCGGCGGCGGCCTGCGGGCCGCACTGCGGCGTGTCGGCGGAGGCGGTGCCGGGCACGGCCAGGGCGATGGCGGCCGCGCCTGCGGCGCCGGCGAGGAGCGCGGCAAGGGTGCGTTTCATTCTCACTCCAGAATCGTGGGGTTCGGTTCCCCACCGAATCTGCCCGGGCAAGCTGAAGGCGGCCTGAATCGGCCGGCCATCTTCAGGTGATCTTCAGACACAGCCCGGCGATCACGGGAGCGCGGGCGGCGCGCCGGCGGGCAGCCGTAGAACGAAGACCGCGCCGGGCGTCCCGGGGGCGGGGTCGGCGCAGGTCAGGTCGCCGCCGTGGGCGCGGGCCAAGCCGCGCGCGATGGCCAGGCCCAGGCCCGAGCCGTCCGGGCGATTGTCGCGGGCGTGGTCGAGGCGGACCAGGCGGTCGAAGATCCGCTCGCGATCCCCGGCCGGTATCCCGGGGCCGCTGTCGGAGACGACGAGTTCGACGGTCCCGGCGTGCGGACGCAGCTCGATGGTGATGCGGCCGTGGTCCTTCATGGCCTGGCAGGCATTGGTGAGCAGGTTGGTGAGGATCTGGGTGATCCGCTCGGGATCGGCGGGCACGGTGGCCGCCGTGCCGGTGAGCTGGAATTCGATGTGCGGGTGCAGCATTCGCATGCGGTCCACATGCGTGGCGGCCAGCGCGTACAGGTCCACCGGCTCGAGCCGCAGTCGCAGACCGGCGTCGATGCGGGCCAGGTCCAGCAGGTCCTCGACCAGGCGGCCCGCGCGCTGGGTCTCGCGGACCAGGAGCAGCAGCATGCGCTGGCGGTCCTCGGGATCGGTGTCGGCGGGCTGTTGGAAGACCGCCTCGGCCAGCGAGCGCACCCCGGTGATGGGGGTGCGCAGTTCGTGCGCGGCATCGCCGACGAAGACGCGGATGCGCTGTTCGGAGGCGCGGGCGCGGGCCTCGGCGGCCGCGGTGTCGCGCAACGCGCCCTCCAGCGCGTCCAGCATTTCGTCGAAAGCGGCGGCGGTGCGTCCCAATTCGGTGTCGGTACGGGACGGTTCGAGTCGGCGGCCCAGGTGGCCGTGCGCGATATCGCGGGCCAGCCGGGTCATGGCGTCCAGCGGCGCGAGCGCGCGGCGTACGCCGAACCAGAGCCCGATCGCGATCACCGCGATGGCCCCGGTGGTGGCGAGGGCCAGCAGCAGACCCAGCCGCGACTGCACCCGGGCGATCAGCGGGGTGTCTATCTGCAGGGTGAGACGACTGTCGTTGAGCGTGCCCGGTCCGGTGAGTTTGATGAATCGGGTCTTGGTGGTGCTGTCTTCCGCGAGGCGGTGGTCCAGGCTGCCGAAGGTGCGACCGTCGGGGAGCACCAGCCGGACCCGCACCGAATGCGTGTCCACCCTGGTGATCAGGTCCTCCGGCGAAACCCCCTGCTGCGCGAGCTGTCTGGCCAGCTGGGCGCGATCGGTGAGCACGGTGTTCTCGCTGCGGGTGACGACCAGCCCGAACAGCGCGTGCACACTCAGCGCGACCAGCACCAGCACGATCCCGGAAACCAGTGCGGCGGTGAGGGTTACGCGCCCGCGCAGCGAGACGGTCTTCATCGCGGCAGCCGCAGTGTGTATCCGAGCCCGCGCACGGTGTGCACCACTCGCTCGCCGTGTTCCTCGAGCTTGCGGCGCAGCGCGCTCACGTGCACCTCGACCAGATTCGGGTCGTAGTCCTCGTATCCCCAGACGGCCGTGAGGATCTGGGTCTTGGTGAGCACCCGTTCCCGCTGCGCGGCCAGGTAGGCGAGCAGTTTGAACTCGGTCGCGGTGAGGGTGAGTTCGTGCCCGGCCCGCCGCGCGCCCCCGGCGTCCACATCCACCTCGAGGTCGCCGATCACGATGCGGCTCTGCAGTTTTCCCATCCGTCGCAGCAGCGCGTCGACGCGCGCCACCAGTTCGGTGAGGTCGAAGGGTTTGACCACGTAGTCGTCGGAGCCGGCACGCAGCCCGCGCACCCGGTCCTCGACGCCGTCGCGGGCGGTGAGCATGACCACGCCCGCGGCCGAACGCGCCCGCACCGATTGCAGCAGCGCGAAGCCGTCGCGGCCGGGCAGCATGACATCGAGGACCACGACATCGGGCCGGAACTGGGCCAGGTCCTGTTCCAGCAGGACGCCGTCCGCGCGCGCGAGCACCTGGTGCCCGGCGGCGGACAGCCCGGCTCCTACCGCGGCTCGAATGGCCTCGGCGTCTTCGATGACAAGAATGCGTCCCGGTTGCACGCGGCAATTCTGCGGTCTATGCCTGTGAATCCGCTGCGAACCGGGACGCTTGCCGTGAGTCGGCGCGGTGCGATGGGATCAGTGCGGCACGGCGACGGCGGTGATGAATTCCACCAGCTGCTTGTCGGAGATGTTCCTGGCCAGGTCGGATTCGCAGATCATGCCGACCAGCTGGTTGCCCTTGCGCATATCGAGCACCGGCATGCGCTTGATCTGGTTCTGCTCCATGACGTCCAGGACGGTGCTCAGATCCGTGTCGACGTCGACCGACCACACGCGGCCCTGGGCCAGATCACCGGCCCGGACCCGGCTCGGATCGTGTCCCATGGCGACGCAGCGCACGACGATGTCGCGGTCGGTGAGCATGCCGATCACGGTTTCCCCGTCGCAGATGGGGAGGGAGCCGACGTCCATATTGCGCATGAGCTGGGCGGCGCGATCGAGGGTTTCGTCGGCGGGGATGCATTCCGCACTCCGGTGCATGATGTCGCGAGCCTTCACTGCAACCTCCTGTCTCGGATGGGTGTTGCCACGACACATCGTGACCCCGATCACATCAAAGGTCAATGCGCGTGGGCCGCACGCGGCTCGTGAGCGTGCGCAGACGACCCGTGCCCGGCACGCTCAGCCACACCGCGAAGGCCAGCAGACCGTCCAGCGCCAGCGCCAGCGCGGCCACCAGGATCGCGCCCACCAGCACCTTGTCGTAGCGGTAGAGGCTGATGCCGTCGAAGATGTAGCGGCCCAGCCCGCCGAGGTTCACATAGGCGGCGATGGTGGCGGTCGCGACGACCTGCAGGGTGGCCGCGCGCAGGCCGCTCAGCAGGACCGGGAGCGCATTGGGCAGCTCGACCTGGAAGAGCACCCGGGGTTCACTCATGCCCATGGCCCGCGAGGCGTCGACCACGATCGGATCCACATTCGCGATGCCCGCGTAGGCGCCCGCCAGCAGCGGCGGAATGCCGACGGTGAGCAGGGCCAGCAGCGGTGGCGCCAGGCCCAGCCCCATCAGCAGCACCACGAAGGTGAGCACGCCCAGGGTCGGCAGGGCGCGCATGGAGTTGGCGAAGCCCACGATGAGCGCCGAGCCGCGCCGGGTGTGCCCGATCAGCAGCCCGATCGGCGCCGCGATGACCGCCGAGAGACCCACGGCCAGCAGGCTGTACCAGAGGTGTTCGAGGATGCGCCGCCCGATGCCGGCCGGGCCGGACCAGTTCGCGCTGTCGGTGAGGAAGTGCCAGGCATCGAGGAAAAGGTTCATGCCGCATGTACTTTCAGCCACGGCGTCGCCACCCGGCCCAGCAGATACAGCAGGCGGTCCACGATCAGGGCCAGCATGAGCACGACGATGATGCCCGCGACGATCTCGTCCGGGTAGTCGCGCTGGTAGCCCTGGGTGAACAGCTTGCCGAGGCCGCCGACGCCGATCAACGCGCCGACGGTCACCATCGAGATATTGGTGACAGCCACGACGCGCAGATTGGCCATGAAAACCGGTAGGGCGAGCGGGAAATCGACGGTGAGCACGCGCCGCCAGCGCGGATAGCCGATGGCGTCGGCGGCGTCGAGGGTGTCGGCGGGCACCGAGTCCAGGGCGGCGGGGACCGCGGTGACCAGCAGAGCTACCGAGTAGATGGTCAGGGCGATAACGACATTCAGCGGATCGATGACGCCGATGCCCAGCAGCGGCGGGATGATGACGAACAGCGCCAGTGACGGAATCGTGTAGGCGATGCCGGCCGCCGTGGTGGTGACCCGCCGCAGCCAGCGCGCCCGATGCGCGAGCGCGCCCACCGGAACCGCGATCACCAGACCCAGCAGCAGCGGCAACAGCGCCAGATACAGGTGGGTGCGGGCGTATCCGGCGATCTCGTCGAAATTTGCGAGGAGATACCTCACCGGGTCTCCTCGAAGAAGACCCGATTGCGTTCGGCGTTCTCGACGGTGCGCTGCCGGTGCAGCTGCTCGAGCACGTCACGGGCCACGATCGCGCCCACCGCCGCGCCGGAATCATCCACGGCCACGCCTATTTCCGAGGGCGAGGAGATGGCGGCGTCGAGGGCTTGGCGCAGGTCGCCACCGGCCGGGAAGAGCGAGCCGCCCGCGGCCATGCTGTCGGCCAGGGCGTGCCCGGCGCGCACGCCCTCCACGCCGGTGGCGTCGATCCAGCCCATGGGCCGCTTCGCCCGGTCGACGACCAGCCGCCATTCTCCTTTCTCGAGACGGATCGCGGGGATCTCCTCCGGCGTCACCGTCGAGAGTTCGCGCAGCGGAACGGTGTCGGCGGGCCGGAACGACAGCTCCCGGTAGCCGCGGTCGCGGCCGACGAAGCCGGCCACGAAATCGGTGGCGGGCTGGGCGAGTACGGTCCGCGGCACATCGTGCTGCTGGAGGTACCCGCCCGGCCCGAAGACGGCGATGTGATCGCCGAGCTTGATCGCCTCGTCGATATCGTGGGTGACGAAGACGATGGTCTTGTGCAGTTGGGCCTGCAGCCGCAGCATCTCGTTCTGGAGTTCGGTGCGCACCACCGGGTCGACGGCGCTGAACGGCTCGTCCATGAGCAGGATCGGCGGGTCCGCGGCCAGCGCGCGGGCCACGCCCACGCGCTGCTGCTGACCACCCGATAGCTGCGCCGGATAGCGTTGCGCCAGAATGTGATCCAGTCCGACGCGGTCCATCGCCTCGAGCGCGTCCCGGCGGGCCGCGCGGCGGGACTGTCCACGCAGCACCGGCACGGTGGCCACATTGTCGACCACGGTGCGGTGCGGCATCAGGCCCGCGTTCTGGATCACGTAGCCCATGCCGAGCCGCAGCTTGACCGGGTCGAGGCGCGAAATATCCCGCCCGCCAACGGAGATGGTGCCCGTACTGGGGCCGATCATGCGGTTGATCATCCGCATGGAGGTGGTCTTGCCGCAGCCGGACGGCCCGACGAACACGGTGAACGATCCTGATTCGATGCGCAGGTCGAGGTTGTGGACGGCGGTGGTGCCGTCCGGATACGTCTTGCTGACGCCGGTGAACGCGATGTCGGACACCGTATCCCCTCCCTTACGCAATCGGCTTGTCGAGCCCCTGCGCGGCCACCCACTGCCCGGCGGCCGCGGCCGGCTCGGTCTTGCCGCTGCCGGAGACGGCGGTATTGAGCGAGATCAGTTCGGCGGTGGTCAGTTTCGCCGAGACCGCGTCGAGCACCTTCACCAGCTTGTCGCTCTTCTTGGCGGTGTTGTAGAGCGGCACCACGTTCTGCGGCGGGAAGTTGTGCTTCGGATCGGTCAGCACCACCAGGTTGTTGGTCGCGATGGCGGGGGAGGTGGTGAAGATGTCGGCCGCGGTGACCTGACCGTCGGTCAGCGCCTTGACGGTGGCGGGGCCGCCGCCGTCGGCGATCGGCACGAAGTTGGCGGCCGGAATGTCCAGGCCGTAGTTCTTCTTCAGGCCCGGCAGGCCGCCCGGGCGCTCCGAGAATTCCGCGGGCGCGGCCAGTTTCACCTCGGCCGAGTGCGGGGCCAGGTCGGCGATGCTGGTCAGATTCCACTTGTCGGCGGTGGCCTTGGTGACCACCACGGCGTCGGAGTCCTCACCGGGCGCGGGGGCGCCGATGGCGAGTTGATCGCCCAGCGCCTTGGTCAGCGCGGCGGTCACCTCGTCGGGCGTGGTGGCGGTGCTCAACTTGTCCAGGTACTGCAGCAGATTGCCGGTGTAATCGGGGATGAGGTCGATCGAGCACTGCTTCAGGGCCGGCACGTACGCTTCGCGGCTGCCGATATTGAGCTTGGTGTCGATACCGAAACCGTTGGCGCGCAATGCCGCCGCGTACACGTCGGCCACGGTCTCGGATTCCGGGAAGTTGGCCGATCCGACGGTCACCTTGGTGGTGTCCCCGCCGCAGCCGCCCCCGCCGCCGAGCGGGTTGGACGTGGAGCCGCCGCAGGCGGACAGCGCCATGGCCGCGGCCAGCGCGACCGACGCGGCCAGAATTCGGAGTGCGGTTCGGGCGGTGCGCCTGGCGTCGGCGCGCGTGGTGATGAGCGAGTGCACTGTCGTCCTTCCGAGCGGGGTGCCTGCGCGGGCGGGGTGGCGTGCACCCCTGAACAGACCTAACTGTCCATAGTGCCCGGCTCTTCCCGCGAACGTTGCCTACCCTGTGGTCGGTTTCGCGCATTTGGCGGATACGGTCGAGCCATCCTGTCGGGTCGTTTCGCGCGGCGGATCCGCTCCGCTCGCGCCGCGCGGAAATCGGCGGTGCGGCGCGATACGCGGGTCGGTTTCGCCTTCGGGAGGGGTGGCGCGGCAGACTGTTGCGCGTGTTCGGCACAGACTCCCACGCCTCGCCCGACCCCGGCCGCCGCGCAACCCGGCGGCGTCCCGCGGGGCGCGCGCGAGCCCTCCGCCTCGGGCGGACTCTGCTGGTCGTCGCGGTCGCGGTGGGCGCGGTGGCGTGCGGGAGGGCCGACACCGGGCCGGTATTGACCGTGGGCGCGGGGGATTCGGCCGAATCGATGATGATCGCCGAGCTCTACGCGGGCGCGCTGGCCCGCACCGGCCTGCACACCCGGACCGATCGGGTGGGGCAGCGCAAGGATCTGCTCGCCGCCCTGGACGCCGGCCGGATCGCGCTGTTCGGGGATGTCAGCGGCGATCTGCTGACCACCCTGGACTCCACCGCCGCCGTCACCAAGCCCGACGAGGTGAATACGGCCCTCGCCAAGGCGCTTCCGGAGGGCATCGTCGACTCCGATGCCGCCGACGGCGCCGATCTGCGGCCCGCCGTGGTGACCGCCGAATCCCGAACCACCGGCCTCCCCTCCTCCCTGCGGGACCTCGCCGCCCGCTGCGACGAGCTCAACGTCGGCATCGACACCGGCACGCCCCTGGACGCCCTGCGCGCACCGCTGGACCCGCAGCGCGATGTCGTCGACCCGCTGAACCGGGTCTACCACTGCGCGATCACCCACACCGTGACCTTCGCCGACGACACGGACCTGCGAAAAGCGCTCTCCGACGGCGAAATCCAGCTGGCCGTCCTCCCCGGCCCGCTCGCGTTCCTCTCCGACGGCGGCGTCGGCCTGACCCCGCTCGCCGATCCGGACTACGCCTTCCGGGCCGCCATGGTCGTCCCGGTCCTGCGCAAGGCGGCCCTGACCGATCAGCAACTACGCAAACTCAACTACGTCGCGGGCGAACTCACCACCACCGATCTCGCCGCCATGATCCGTCAGGTCCGCGACCAGCACGCCATTCCCGCTGCCGTCGCCCGCGACTGGCTCGACGCCCACGCCCTGTGAACCGCGTTCGGCCGTCGCGATTTTCGCGGGTGGCCGAACCCCCGGTGTTATCGGAGAGCGGTTTTCGCACGATCTGAAGCCACCGCTGGTGGGTCGGTCATGCCTGCTGAGCGAGCGTGAGCTCGCACGGAACGTTGCGCGAGGACACCGGTCCTGATGTCAGAGCAGACCGCGTGCGTCAGACCTCTGGTCTCACCGCTTCGCCATCGCGGCGATGCGCAGGTCTCTGGTTCGGGACTGGTGAGCGATCATCAGCACGCGCGCGCTCTCCGCGTCACCGGACCTGACTGCGGCGAGGATGTCGCGGTGTTCGGCCTCGATTTGCTGCAGATTCGATTCCGCCTGAGCATCTTTGGCGTCATAGACGCGTAGTTGGGCGTCCAGCCGATCCATCAATTCGGCGATCGTTTGGTTGTGGGCAGCCGCGCGAAGGGCGGTGTGCCACTCGTTGTGCAGCGCCAAGCTCGTGACCGGATCACTCGACTCGGCCGCTTTGTCGAGGAGCCGGGCCAGACGAGCCAGATCGAGCTCGGTGTGCCGAGCAGCGGCCGAGTAGGCGATGGCGGATTCGAGTGCGATGCGGGCCTCGCAGATCTCGAGGATCTCCTCGGCGCTGCGTTCTCGCACTCGGTATCCGCGTGGCGCCTGGACGACCAGCCCCTCGTACTCGAGCCGCTGCATGGCCTCCCGTACCGGGGTGCGCGAGAGCCCCAACTGCACACCGACCGCGGCGGGAACCAGCATCGCCCCGGGCAGGTACTCCCCGGCTGTAATGCGTTCGCGTAACTGCTTGTACGCGTACGACTCTCGTTCCACCATGGCCCCTCTCCAGCGCGCCGACATGGCACATCGCAACCTCTACCAGAGCTGAGATGCCGGGGTAAAGAGTTCGAATCCATGTGTATACATATGCAGACACTGGTGTGCAGTCCTTCCTACTCTGCGTTGCGTTCGTAAGAGGAGGAGTCATGCAGACCCGTTCCGCTCGACCAGGCGACATCCATGCCTGAGATCGAGTTCGCACCCCGTCCGACGGCCGCCCGCCGGACCGCCCGCCGCCGATCACGCGTGCGCCCGCGGACGCTACTGCCGTGGATCGTGCCGGTACTGGTGGTCGCCGGCTGGCAATGGGCGTCGTCGAACGGCGTGATCGCACCGTCGATCCTGCCGCCGCCGACGAAGGTGCTCGATACGGCGCGTCAGCTGTGGGCGACCGGTGAGTTGCAGCATCACCTGGTGGTGAGCCTGCGGCGGATCATCATCGGGTTCACCATCGGCGCGGCGATCGGGCTCGTACTGGGCTTCGCGGTCGGGCTGTCCGAACTCGCCGAGGGCCTGGTGGACCGCAGCCTGCAGATGATGCGCGTGCTCCCGCACCTGGCGTTGGTTCCGCTGCTGATCGCATTCTTCGGAATCGGAGAGTTGCCGAAGATCATGCTCGTCACCCTCGGCGTGATCTTCCCGGTCTACCTCAACACTGTCGCGGGAATTCGCACGGTGGATCCCAAACTCGTGCAACTCGGCGAGTCGTACGGTCTGGGCCGGGGCGCGCGGATACGGGACATCATTGTTCCCGGGGCGATGCCGCTGATTCTCACCGGCATCCGTTACTCCCTCGGCGTCGCATGGCTGACCCTCGTGGTCGCCGAGACCATCGCCACCAGTGAGGGCATCGGTTTTCTGGCGCAGAACGGCCGCGAGATGCTGCGCAACGATCGGATCGTGCTGGCCATCGCGCTCTACGCCATCGCGGGGCTGCTCGCCGACCAGATCACTCGGCTCATCGAAGCCCGCGTCCTGCGCTGGAACCCGCACTTCCGGATCGGAGATCACTGATGCCCGCACTAGTCGGCCTCGACCTGGTCGGTTTGGGCCACCGATACGGTGACACCACCGTTCTGCACGATATCGATGTGCACATCGCCCCGGGCGAATTCGTATCGGTCCTCGGGCCCAGCGGCGTCGGTAAGTCCACGTTGCTGCGCATTCTCGCGGGCTTGGAGATGCCCTCGGCCGGCTCGGTCGAACCGGTCGGCACGGCTCCCGGCTCCCTGGTCTGCCGGATGATGTTTCAGGAAGACAGACTGCTGCCATGGCGGTCGGTGCTGGACAACGTCCAGATCGGTACCCGCCGACAAGCGGACCGAGCAGCAAGCCTGCTGCGGGCAGTCGGGTTGGCGGGCCGTGAAAAGGACTGGCCCGCAGAGCTTTCCGGCGGTCAACGGCAGCGTGTCGCATTGGTGCGCGCCTTGCTCCACCGGCCACATGTGCTGTTGCTCGACGAACCGTTCGGCGCACTGGATGCGATCACCCGCGTAGCGATGCAGCGCCTGCTCGAACAGATGCTCGCCGAACAGCCACGAACCGTCCTGCTGGTCACCCACGACGTGGAAGAGTCGCTGACCCTGTCCGACCGCGTGCTGGTCCTGTCCTCCCACGGCATCACCCGAGACCTGCACATTCCACAGCCGCGCCCCAGACATCGCAGCGATCCGCAACTGGCCCTCTGGAAAGAGGAACTGCTCGAGGGACTACTGCGGTCCGAAACCACAACACGCTTTCGCTGATACAGAAAGGCCTTGTCCTTCATGCCCTCCCACCCCGCAACGCCCGCTCGGGCACTCGATCGCCGCAGTCTGTTCAAATCGGCCGGTGCCGGTGCGCTCGCCTTGGCCGGTCTGTCGCTGGCAGCCGCGTGCGCACCGGGCACCGCATCACGAAGCGCCGCGGGCCCGCTCACCCGCGTGCGCTACGCCCTGGTCGGAGACGGCAAAGCCGAACCCGGCGCCATTCTGCGCAACAACCTCGGCGGTTTCGACCTGGCCAAAGATCTCGGTGTGCCCGTCGAATGGCCGACCGGATTCCCCGCGTCGCTGCCGGTCATGGAGGCGATCAAATCCGGCAGTGTCGACTTCTCCTTCGCCACGGCGACCGCCCTCATCTACGCGATCGGCGGCCATGTTCCGGTCGTCCCGCTCGCGTCCTATCCCCTGCCGTCCAATGAGGTCGACATCCTGGTCCCACGCGGTTCGAGCATCAAGACCGCGGCAGATCTCAAAGGCCGCAAGGTAGCCGACCAGCGTGGCACCACGGGCACCTACAGTCTCGTCAAATACCTGCAGTCGGCCGGGCTGACGCTACGCGACATCGACTACGCCAATCTCACCGCCGCCGACGCCGAGGCAGCTTTCGCGCAAGGGAAGGTCGACGCGTGGATCAGCTGGCAGCCCACCGTCGAACTCGCCAAACGCAAGCACGACGCCATCGCCCTGCCGTCTGTCAAGACCTATGACTACGCCTTCTTCGTGGCCAGCGAAGACTTCGCGTTCAACCACCCGCAGGCGGCCGCGACACTCGTGCGCGAGGTGCGCGACGCCCAGCGCTGGATCGACGCCAACCCCGACAACGCCGTCGCCGCGTTCGCCGGCCTCGGCGGCTTCGGCCACAGCGAACTCGAACAGCAGGTATACCTCGACTTGCTGAAAGCGCGGCGACTGTCGTATTCCGGAGCAGGCGAATTGGGTGCCGTCGATACAGCCGCAATCCGCGGAACTCAGGACCTTGCCGACAACTTCCACAATCTCGGCGTCTATCCCGACCGAGTCGACGTCACCGCCTGGCTGCAGGACTCGCGCTTCGACTCCATCAAATCCACCGTCGCACAAGCACTCGCGAACTAGGACCAGCCACCCCATGTCACCGTCCCGTATGCACCTCGCAGCATTCGTCACCGCCGGCCCGGGCCGGCCCGGCGGATGGCGATACCCCGCCTCCGTTCCCGGCTGGCTCTCGGCGCGCTACTACCAGAACATCGCACGCACTCTCGAAGAAGCGCGCTTCGATCTCGCGTTCTTCGCCGACATCCTCTCCGTCCCCGACCGATTCGGCGCCAGCACCGACACCCAGCTGCGCAACGGCGCACTCGGCGCGATGCGGCTGGACCCGCTGCACATCGTGTCCTCGATGGGCGCGGTGACCTCACACCTCGGTCTGGCGGCGACCGTGTCCACCACCTACTCGCAACCGTTCACTCTCGCCCGATCCTTCGCCACCCTCGACCATCTCACCGACGGCCGCGCGGCATGGAATGTCGTCACCTCGTTTCAGGAATCCGAAGCCCGCAACTTCGACCGCGACGAGCAATCCTCGCGAGACCGACGCTACGAACGCGCCGAGGAATTCCTCGAAGTCACCGGCAAACTCTGGGACAGCTGGGACGACGACGCACTGGTCCTGGACACGGGCACACCACTTTTCGCCGATCCCGAACGAGTGCACCGCATCGACCACAAAGGCCAGTGGTTCACCGTTCAGGGCCCGCTCAATGTCCCACGACCGCCACAGGGCTATCCGGTCATCATCCAGGCCGGAGCATCCTCGAAGGGCAAAGACTTCGCGGCCCGCTGGTCGGACGTGATCTTCTGCAGCCACGCCTCACTGGACTCGGCCAAAGACTTCTACCGCGAGATCAAAGAACGCGCCGCTACACACGGCCGCGACCCTCACGCGGTGAAGATCCTGCCCTCCATCGCCCCGGTCGTGGGAACGACATCGGCATCCGCACAGCACAAATACGACCAACTCTTCGACCTCGTACCACCTTTGGGCGGACTGTCGACGCTGGCCTATCACCTCGACGTCGACCTCTCCACATTCCCCCTCGATGAGCGCCTCCCCGAGGTCGAGGTCCCCGGAGTGGAAGGACATTACCGCGAAGTCCGGGAAATGACCGAGCGTGAAGGCCTCACCCTGCGAGAACTCGGCAAGCGTTACGGCGGGCGCGTCGAGGGCGGATTCATCGGCACCGCAACCGAAGTCGCCGACGGACTCGAGCAGTGGTTCACCGAACAAGCCTGCGACGGGTTCATGGTGCAAGCGCCCTACCAACCCGGCGGATTCGAGGACTTCACCCGCCTGGTCGTACCCGAGTTACAGAAGCGGGGCCTGTTCGGACCGAATACGAGGGCAGCACCCTCCGCGAAAACCTCGGGCTGCAGCGGATCGCACCAGGCGAATGGCGCAACCGCGTTCGCCACGCCAGTGAGGCCGAGGCGTGAGCAACGACGTCGTCGAAGTTCACGGCCACACCATCGCCGACGTACCCGGGCGATATCTCCTCGACGCACGCCACAATCACTTCGTCAGCGACTCCCGCTTCGGCCCGGCCGAATCTGTACAAGCGGGCGAACTGCTCCTGTCCGCGCTCGCCTCGTGCGCCATGGCCAACATTCAGACCAACGCCGACAACGACAACATCGCCATCGGCGCCATCCGCATCACGGTCACCCACCGCCGCGGCGCCCACGACCCCACCCGCTACGACTTCACCCACCTCCGAATCGACATCCACGACACCGACCAGGCACGTGCGGACGCCTTGGCGGCACGATTCACCGCAACCTGCCCCATCTACAACACCATTCGCCGCGGCAGCGGCATCGACCTCACCGTCCACGCACACCCATGACGAGTGTCGGGAGTCGGGCTGCTCGAGCAGCTCACCGAGACCGTGCTCGAAACCGCGCTCGAGGCGGACATGACTCGGCTACGAGAAACACGACCGTGCCGGCCGCGAAGCGGCAACTCTCGCAACGGGACTCGGTCGAAGACGGTGCTCACCGAGATCGGGCCGGTCGACACTCACGGCGGAGCCACGTCCCCGTCAGGGTGCGACAGGAGAATGCGGGTAACGGACGGTGAGCCCCTCTGGGTTCGTGATCCGATGTCTCTCGGGCGCCCGCATGCGGTGATCCGCCGGTTGGCGTCTATTGCTGCAGGGCCGCAGTCAGATCCGCGTTCAGGGCCAAGGCCGGGAGGGAGGCGACGAGCATGTCGACCAGGGCCTCGCGGGTGATCGGTTCCTCGCGCAGCCAGGTCAGGGTGGTCTCCTCCACGAAGGCGATCCAGCCGCGCACGGCCAGGGCCAGGCGGGGGCGGTCGGGGTCCTCGGTGGGGACGGGGGCCTCGGTGAGGATGCGGTCCACCAGGGCCATTCGCGTGGCGTTGACCAGGGCGACCAGTTCGGGGCTGGCGCTCGCGGGGCCACGCAGCAGGGCCAGGTAGGACGTGCGGTTCTCGGTGACGTAGTCGATGTAGCGCTCGACGGCGTCGCGGAGCATGTCGAACAGGCCCAGGGACGGGTCCGGCGTGGTCCGTTCCAGCAGTTCGGCATTGGCGTGTCGGACGATCGCCAGGTGGAAATCCTGCTTGGTCGGGAAGTAGTGGAACAACAGCCCGCGTGAGATGCCGGCCTGCTCGGCGATCTCACCGATGGAGACATCCTCCAGGGCGCGTTCACGCAGCATGCGGGCGCCGAGCGTGATCAACTGCTCACGGCGTTCGGCGGGGCTCAGGCGCACGCGCTTGACCCGGCTGTCCGGACTGCTGCGCGCGGCGCGCTTCTTGGTCATTAGTCCAACCTTAGGCCATTTCGCCAACGTTACTGAACGTGAGTCAATACTGTTGACTCCTGCTCAATAGGACCCTACTCTCGCATATATGAGTCGCAAGGTTACAGACAAAGCTGTCGGCAACCGGTCCGCCCGGCACTCCCACGTGATCATCGTCGGCAGCGGATTCTCGGGCCTGGGCCTGGCCATCCGGCTGAGCCAGCAGGGACGCACCGATTTCCTCGTGCTGGAGCGCGGCAGTGATGTCGGCGGCACCTGGCGCGACAACACCTACCCGGGCGCGGCCTGTGACGTGCCCTCGCAGCTCTACTCCTACTCCTTCGCGCTCAACCCGGAGTGGTCGCGCTCGTTCTCCAAGCAGCCGGAGATCCAGCGCTACATCCAGGGCGTCGCCGACAAGTACGGCGTGCGCGACAAGCACATCTTCGACTGCGAGATGACCGCCGCCCGGTGGAACGTCGAGGACGCCCGCTGGGAGATCCAGACCGGTCAGGGTTCCTTCACCGCCGACATCCTGGTCTCCGCGGTCGGCGCGCTGTGCGAGCCCAACCTGCCGGATATCAAGGGCATCAACGACTTCCAGGGCGAGATCTTCCACTCCGCCCGCTGGAACCACGACTCCGATCTGACCGGCAAGCGCGTCGCCGTCATCGGCACCGGCGCCTCCGCCATCCAGATCGTCCCCAGCATCGCCGGCAAGGTCGCGCACCTGGACGTCTACCAGCGCACCGCGCCCTGGCTGCTGCCCCGCGTGGACCGCGAATACCTGGCCCCGGAGAAGTTCGCGCTCGAGCACATTCCGGCGCTGCGCAGGCTCTACCGGGCGGGCATCTACGCCGCCCGCGAGACCCAGGTGGTCGGGCTGGCCAAGTTCCCGCCCGCGATGCTGCTGCTCGAGACCATCGCCCGCGCCAAGCTCTTCGCCGAGGTGCGTGATCCGGAACTGCGCCGCAAGGTCACCCCGAACTTCCGCATCGGCTGCAAGCGCATGCTGATCTCCAACGATTACTACCCGGCCCTGAGCCGCGACAATGTCGATGTCGTGACCGACGGCATCACGGAGATCCGCTCGGGCTCCATCGTCACCAAGGACGGCACCGAGCGCGAGGTCGACGCCATCATCGTGGCCACCGGCTTCCACGTCACCGACTCGCCGGTCTACGACACCGTCTCCGGCCGCGACGGCCGCACGCTCTCCGAGGTCTTCGACGCCATCGGCCAGCAGGGCTACAAGGGCTCGGCCATCAACAACTTCCCCAATATGTTCTTCATGCTGGGCCCGAACGTGGGCCTCGGGCACACCTCGATGGTGTACATGCTGGAATCGCAGATCAACTACATCTCCGACGCCATCGAACAGTTCGACAAACTGGGCCTGCGCACTGTCGAGGTCCGCAAGGATGTGCAGGACGAGTTCAACGCCGAACTGCAGCGCAAGCTGCAGCGCGCGGTGTGGAGCACCGGCGGCTGCGCCTCCTGGTACCTCGACAAGCACGGCAACAACACCACACTGTGGCCGGACTTCACCTTCCGGTTCCGTAGTCTGCTCGAGCACTTCGATGTCTCGGCCTACGACACGACCACCGAGGGTGTTGTCGCACAGGCCATCTGATCGATCCCACCAAGACAACCGAAAGCGGTAGCCGTGAGCAATGATGCTTACTTCAAGGACAAGGTCTGCGTGATCACCGGTGCGGGTTCCGGCATCGGCCGCGCGTTGGCGGAGAACCTGGCGAGGCGCGGCGCGCGCCTGGCGCTGTCCGACATCGACGTCGAGGGCCTCGCCGAAACCGTGCGACGCTGTGAGCGGTACGGCGTCCAGGTCAAATCCGATCGGCTCAATGTGGCCGAGCGCGAGGCCGTGCTGCACTACGCCGACGAGGTGAAGAAGCACTTCGGCAAGGTCAACCAGATCTACAACAACGCCGGCATCGCCCACCACGGTGATGTGCTCGACACCCAGTTCAAGGACATCGAGCGCATCATGGACGTCGACTTCTGGGGCGTCGTCAACGGCACCAAGGCGTTCCTGCCGTTCCTCATCGAATCCGGTGAGGGCCATGTCGTGAACATCTCCAGCCTCTTCGGCCTGATCGCCGTCCCCGGCCAGAGCGCCTACAACGCCGCCAAATTCGCGGTGCGCGGCTTCACCGAGGCGCTGCGCCAAGAGATGCTGATGGCCGGTACGCCGGTCGAGGTCACCTGTGTGCACCCCGGCGGCATCAAGACCGCCGTCGCCCGCAGCGCCACCGTCGCCGAGGGCCTCAACCAGACGAACCTGGCCGCCCTCTTCGACAGCAAGCTCGCCCTGCACACCCCGGAAATGGCCGCGCAGACCATTACCGAGGCCGTCCGCAAGGGCCACGGCCGAGTGCTCATCGGCTGGGAGGCCAAGGTCCTCGACCTGTTCGTGCGCACCACCGCCTCGTACTACCAGCGCATTTCCGCCGCGGTGCAGAAGCGCTTCCTGCCGTGAGGATCTCGGACATGCCCGATGTGACGCTGCCGCTGCCCGTCGTCCGCGCGGCCCTGAATCCCGTCTTCCGGATCATGCTCCACCATCGGCTTCCGTTCAGTGTCCAACGGGCGCTGATGGATTGGGGCTCAGCGGCGCAGCGCGCCCCGCGCGGCACCCGAGTCGAGTACGTGGAACTCGGCGGCCGCCCGGCCGAACGCGTCACGGTCGGGCAGGACTCCGACACCGCCACCGTGCTGTACCTGCACGGCGGCGGCTACACCGTGGGTTCGCCGGTCACGCACCGTGCGCTGGCGGCCTATTTGGCGCGCGAAACCGGTTGCGCGGTGCAGGTTCTGGACTACCGGCTGGCTCCCGAGCACCCGTTCCCCGCGGCGCTCGAGGATGCCGAGGCGGCCTTCCTGGAGCTGGTGGACTTCGGGTACCGCCCGGATCGCATCGCGGTGGCCGGCGACTCGGCCGGCGGCGGACTCTCGCTCGCGCTGGCCGAACGGCTGCGCGACCGCCACGTCGTGACCCCGGCCGCGCTCGGGCTGATCGCGCCGTGGGGCGACCCCAACGAGGTGCCCACCCGCGACCGCGATCTGGTGGTCAGCAAGCCGTGGTCGCGGGCTTGCGCCGCGGCCTATCTCGGCCGCGGCGACGGTTCCGACACCGGGTACGCGCCGCTGCTCGGCGAGCTGCGCGGGCTGCCGCCCACCTATGTCCAGGCCGATGTGGACGAGCTGCTGCACAACCAGTGCGCACGTCTGGTCGCGCAGCTGCGGGCGGCGGGCGTGCCGACCGAGTTCACCGAGACCCGCGGACTGTGGCATGTCGCCCAGTTGCAGGCGGGTCTGGTGGACTCCGCCGCGGCGGTGACCGTCGAGCTCGGGCAGTTCTTGCGGCAGGCCCTGCGACCAGCTCGAAACCGGTCAATAGGATAGGGAGAAGACCGTCCGAGAACTGGTTCGGGCGGTCCGCCCGGAGCCACCTGTGAGCGTGGCGTAAATTACCCGCCAGTAAACCCACTGTGGAAGGGCAGCGATGCGAGAGTTCGAAGTCCCGGCTACCTACACCATTCCGGAGAACGCCAATATGTCGGATGGCGCGTTCCGGCATGCGGAGAAGACCCCCAACCTGGTCGTCTTCAACACCCCGGATGGCAAGGGCGGCTGGAACGACGTCACGGCGGCGGCGTTTGCGAAGACCGTGACCGACGTAGCCAAGGGGCTGATCGCCTCGGGCATCGAACTCGGTGACCGCGTCGCCATCATGGCCCAGACCAGCTACGAGTGGGTCGTGCTCGACTTCGCCATCTGGGCGGCCGGCGGCTGCACCGTCGCCATCTACGACTCCTCCTCGGCCGAGCAGGCCCGCTGGATCCTCGCAGACTCCGCCACCAAGCTCACCGTCGTCCAGAACGATAAGCACCGCGCCACCATCGCGGAAGTCGAAGGCGGACTGGACAGCCTGAAGGAAGTCCTGCAGATCGACAAGGGCGCCATCGCCGACCTGGTCGCCCGCGGCACCGACCTCGACGACGCCGAGGTGCACGAGCGCCGCGCCCTGGTGAAGGCGGCCTCCCCGGCCACCCTCATCTACACCTCCGGCACGACCGGCCGACCCAAGGGCGTCATGCTCTCGCATGCCAACCTGTACGCCGAGTCGGCCGCCGACCGCTCCGCCATGAGCGAGTTCCTGCGGCCCGGCCGCAAGTCGCTGCTGTTCTTGCCGCTGGCCCACGTCTTCGCCCGCGCGGTCGCGCTGGCCGCCTTCGACGCCGGCGTCACCGTGGCCCACACCGCCGACTGGTCCACCCTGGTGGAGCAGTTCGGGCAGTACCAGCCCAACTTCATCCTCTCGGTGCCGCGCGTGTTCGAGAAGGTGTTCAACGGCGCCAAGCAGAAGGCGCACGACGGCGGCAAGGGCAAGATCTTCGACTACGCCACCGAGATCGCCGTCCAGTACAGCCAGTCGCTGCAGAACGGCGGCCCGAACATCGTGCTCAAGCTGCAGCACATGCTTTTCGACAAGCTGGTCTACTCGAAGCTGCGCGAGGCCATGGGCGGTCAGTGCGAGTCCGCCGTCTCCGGTGGCGGCCCGCTGGGCGCGCGCCTGGGCCACTACTTCCGCGGCGCGGGCGTCACCATCTACGAGGGCTACGGCCTCACCGAGTCCACCGCCGCCGTCAGCGTGAACACACCCAAGCACATCAGGGTCGGCACGGTCGGCCGCCCGCTGCCGGGCCACGGCGCCAAGGTCGCCGACGACGGCGAGCTGCTCATCCGCGGCCCGGTGGTCTTCAGCGGGTACTGGAACAACCCCGAGGCCACCGCCGACTGCTTCGACACGGACGGCTGGTTCAAGACCGGCGATCTCGGCGCCATCGACGAACAGGGCTTCGTCTCGATCACCGGCCGCAAGAAGGAGATCCTCGTCACCGCCGGCGGCAAGAACGTCTCCCCGGCCATGCTCGAGGACTCGCTGCGCCAGAACGCACTGATCAGCCAGGTCATGGTGGTCGGTGACGGCCAGCCCTTCATCGGCGCGCTCGTCACCCTCGATCCCGAGGCCCTTCCCGCCTGGAAGGAGCGCAACGGCATCCCCGCCGAAACCCCGATCGAGCACCTCATCGAGAACCCGGCCCTGGTCGGCGAGATCAACGACGCGGTCGCGGCCACCAACAAGCTGGTCTCGCACGCCGAGGCGATCAAGAAGGTCCGCATCCTCCCGGTCGACTGGACCCAGGAGGGCGGCGAGCTCACCCCCAAGCTCTCCCTCAAGCGCGCCGTCGTCATGAAGCAGTACGCGGCCGACGTGGACGCGATCTACAACTCCTAGTCGGAGCCGACAAGGGTGCTGCCGGTGGAACTTCCGCCGACAGCGCCTTTTTCGTTCCCGAAGCCGGAGGCGCCGCCCGCTCGGAACACCTCCGCGCTCGTAACCGAGATATCGCGCTCGTAACCGAGATATCTGAGGCGTCGCCGTCGGCCCCTCGGCCCGGGCGCCCAGCACCTTCACCGTGATCTCGCGGCCATCGGCGATGCGGGCGCCCGGGTGTGCGCCGCGCGAACGGCCTGGGGGTAGTTGTGCATCTGCCCGAGATCCGGCGCTAGCATCTAAATATGCTGCGGCACAGCATGATTCGATACCAGCCGCGCGATGGAGCGAAATCCGGCGCCAAGGCGGTTGCCGCAGATAATTCCGGCATTATCTGCGGCAATGCGGGGCGCGACCTGCGGATACGTGATCCGCCTGGAACACTGGTCGGCCTGGGCTGGCAGCCTAGGCCGACCATGTAGGCCGGGAGCGTTTAGAACCAGTCGTCGAACTTCGGCAACATCGCCTTGCAGGCGTCGGAGGCGATGTCGCCGAGAAACCGGCCGATGAATGCGCCGGTGGCCGCGGTAAAGAAGGTCCTGCGGGAGCCTCCCGTCACGGCGTCGGCCGGCGGTTGAGGAACGGGGACGTTCTCGCGGGGGTTATGTGGCTGGTCGGACGGGGTGGTTACAGTCATTTCCTGCCTCGATGATCTGTCATGGGAATGCGGGTATTGAGGTGGGTCTGCTGTCCCTGCCTGGTGGCGCAGGCGGGGACAGCGCACGTATGCGGCGGGCCTCGCCGATCGACGCCTCGGTCCCGCAGGGCGGGTTCGTCTCCTCGCCGGGCAGTGAGCGGTGTGCTCATGCGTATCTCCTTGTGTCCGTGGAGGTTCGGTGGTGAACCATCCGGCGGAACCAAGGTTGGCAAGAGAGTTTGAGAATGTTGCACAATCTATCTCTCACGACCGTAGTATTCGCGAGAGATGTTGGCGCACAGCAGTTTTCATGCGGCGGACTGCTTTGTGCGGCGTGCTTCGGCGACGATCTTGCGCTCTTCGACGGTGTTCCTGGCCCACTGGCCGAGGCCGGTGGCTTCGGGGATTTCGAGCACGCGGCGGAAGTGCAGCCAGGCGATGCGGTTCTTGTAGCGCATGAGCTGCGAGCGGATCGTGGTGGGCTTGACGCCCACCCGCTTGGCGGCCTCGGCGAGGGTGGTGCCCTCGTAGATCACCAGCAGCAGCACCGAGCGCAGGTTACGGGGAGCTTCGAGCAGCAGGTCGCGGGCGAGTTCGAACCCGTCGACGGTATCGGGGCCGATGGCGGTGTTGCGGGCGCGGTCGAGCAGTTCCTCGGTGTCGGCGCGCAGCTCCATGATGCGGGTGTGGTGGGACCAGACCACCTCGCCGATGCGGTTGCGGCAGGCGCCGATGAAGAAGGTAGTGACCGATGCGGCCCCGTTCGCGTCGAAGTCGCCGCGGTCGAGGCGGCGCAGGAAGGGCACCAGGGCGCGCACGAAGGTCTCGATGGCGATGTCCTCGCGCAGGAAGCGGTCGCCCTGGGCGGTGTTGAGGACGACCTGCGACAGTTCCCCGTAGCGCGAGTGGCGGGCGACGTCGCCGGCGGCGAGCCAGCCGAGCATCGCACCGACCGCCGGATCGTAGAGCTCCGCGGAGAGCTTCTGCCCGGCGAGGGTCAGCGTCTTCTCGTTGGGCTCCAGATATTTCGGCATCAACAACCTCCGTATAAGGGGGCAACCCGAAGTGGATCGCCCAATACCGGTTACACGGGAGCCGAGCCGTCGAGCGTTGCAAGCAGTTTCGGTTGGCTTCTACCGGATTGCCCTGGCCGTGTCGCAGTACCGCGCGGACAGCGCCGTCAGCGTGGTGGCGGCGTTCGGAAAACGATCGCCCACTTCAACAAACGCACGCCAGAACCCGCTCTCACGATCTTGCCCAGACCGCGAACCGCTGCGAATAGATAAGTCGACAGTTGAATACGCGAGCGCGCCAGCTCACCAGTCGGTGATGCCGCGTCAATACTGGTATTCAAAGCAGCGACGCGCCTGGATCGCAGTGTCCAGGCAGGATTCAAAGAGTCAAGGGAAAGCCCGACGGCTCAAGCTCACCAACGGTCGGTTATCCACGGCCACTACGCGCGGATGTTGCCCTCGAGAGCTTCGACTTGGATCAATCACAAACCGTCCCCGGTTGTGAGTCGTCGATGTCCGGGGATGGCGTAAAACTGGCCGGCCACTGGGTACCTTGATGTCTGTCGTCGTAAAATTTCGCCGTGTCGATTTGCGGTTCGACCCGCATTATCCCAGCGACCCCCATGTTTAAGAATTCTCCGAAATCGGCCTCATCGAGGTTGCTCTGCGAAAAGCAGGCGTCGGTAAAGTTGACACCAACCAGTTCGGCGCCTGTAAGGTCGGAGCCGGTGACTCTCGCGCTTGTCATGTCACTGCGATCGAAGCGTGCTCCGCGAGCGTCCGCGGTGTCGAACCATATTCCGTAAAGGTCAGAGTACGAGAATATCGAGTTTGCGAGTACAGTGTTACGGAATGGCATGTTGATTATAGTATGCGCGTCATCCCGCGGCGCGTCGGGTAGGGAAAACTTCGCATTGGAAAAGTTTGCATTTGCTAGATTCGATTCCTGGAAGTTCACATCGTACCAATTTCCTTCACTAAAATTCGCATTGGGCAGGCAGGTACCCGTCAATGATATCTCTATTCTGCTTTGCGGTTTGCGTCTGCCTATGACGGTCAGAGCCGTCCTGATATCTTCACCCAACTCCTGATTGGTGTCACATTCGCCGGGAGATTTTATGTGCGCTTTATCTCGTATGTAAGCCGACAACACCTCGAAAACTGTGGTGCGCACTTCGGCAGAGTCGACCGCAAGCTGTTCCAATGAATAGATGCCTCCTAGTCTTGAATTTATTGTTGGACTGTCCAGGGCTGCCACTGCTTTCGTGAATCTGTCTGTTATTTCGGTTTGGCGAGAAATCTCGTATTGCTTGCCCGTTGCTTGGAGTGAATGGTTTGTGAACCAGAAACCGACCAGCACACCGACAGCGGTGACGACCGCGCCGAGCTTCAGCCAGCCATCCCACGTCGCCGCCCTGCCGATCCCCCTGCCGAGGCGGTCGAGGCGGCTCGGCGAAGATTCGGGTTCCGGCCCTGGTGTGTCCGGTTCCGGGACGGGCGGAGTCGAGGGAGGCTGCTCTGGTCGTCTCAATCCCCCAGTGACGCGGCTAAGCCGTCGACGCGGTACAGGCGTGCTCACGGCTCTCATCGTCGCAGGAAAACCTCCCGTCACTCAGTGGATTAGACCCGTGCCGAGCGGGCGACATCAGGGTTCCTGCGGCAGGGACGCCGTGGCGCCAACGACAAGTGATTTCGCGATCTCACCAGTCCAGGACCGACACGCTCGGAAACATCCACATCGATGACGCTGTCCACCACGCAAACATGCAGGTGGACACGGCGATTCTTCGCTGAGCAGCAGATAAAGCATTGCGAGATCCGCGCCGGCATGGCCTTCCCCGACGAGTTCAAAGCCTTCGGCGACAAACGAACCCAGGCCCGCGGCTACGGCAACGCCGTCAGCCCACCCGTCGCCGCAGTCCCCGGCTGCGCCCTGGCGGAATCGACCGATTGGCCGCCCACACCAGCAGCCGATCGACGATCGCTGTTCCGAGTCCGAGCCCCTGGTACTCCGGTGCGGCACGGCTGGCGGTGCCCGCGCCGATCGCCCGGGCCTGCCGCATGGCCTCGCGGCGACCGGAGGAGTCAGGAAGTGGGCCGACTCGGACGATCGAGTCTTTCGCCGGCCAGTCCTCTTACCGCTTGAGTGTCGAGAATCGATCGGTTCCCAACACCCCAGCGCCCGAGCATGAATCGGCAGGATTGTGGTTCGGATGCCGTGTCGGAAAGCGTGTTGCGAAGTCGGGGTGCTGGTTATGCGGGGAGCCCGGCGTGCTGCTTGCCGGGCGAGTGGGTGTGATGATGTGCGGGATGTGTTGTGCGGCTTGGCCGGTAAGGCGGGCCGCGGCTGGCGGGGAGGGTAAGGGTGTCGGTAGAGGGGACGCGGTTCGGCCGGTACGTGCTGCAGCAGCTGCTCGGTGAGGGCGGGATGGGGCAGGTGTATCGGGCCTTCGATACCGGGACCGATCGGGTGGTGGCAGTGAAGGTGCTGCACGCGCATATCGCGGCGGATCCGGTGTTCCGGGAACGGTTCCGCCGGGAAGCCAAAACTGCTGCGGCGCTGGGCGACCCGCATGTGGTGCCGATCTTCGACTATGGCCAGATCGAGGGCCACCTGTTCATGTGTATGCAGTTCCTCGACGGTGAGGGGGTCGATGCGCTGCTGGCGCGGTCGGGTCCGATGGCGGTCACGGATGCGGTGTCGGTGCTCACGCAGGCGGCGGCCGCTCTGCAGGCCGCGCATGCGGCAGGTTTGGTGCACCGGGATGTGAAACCGTCGAACCTGTTCATCACCGCGAACGGGTTCGTGTATCTGATCGATTTCGGGATCGCCCGCGCGGCCGGGGAAACCGGTTTGACCAGCATCGGTTCCACGATCGGCACCTTCGCCTACATGGCGCCCGAACGGTTCACCACCGGCATCGCCGATGCACGCGCGGATGTGTACGCCCTGGCGTGTGTGGCGTTCGAACTGCTGACCGGTCGTCCTCCGTTCCCCGCGGCCGGTGTCGAACAGCACATCGCCGCGCATCTGACCCAGCCGCCTCCCCGGCCCAGCCTTCTGCGGCCCGAGGTCGGGACCGGGTTCGACGCGGTGATCGCCCGCGGCTTGGCCAAGGACCCCGACCAGCGGTACCAGACGGCCGGCGAGCTGGCCGCCGCGTGCCTCGCGTCTGCCTCGGCCGCGCCGCGGCTGGTTGCGACCCAGGTCAATCCAGGCCCGAGGCTGGCCGACCCACAGCCGGTACATTCTGTGGAACTTGCGAGGGCCGCGCCGATTCCCGTTCCTCCGAGCCCTTCCTCGAGCTATCGGGTTGTCCTCCCCGCGTTGGGGATTGCGGCTGTGACCGTTTTGGCCATCGGTTACTGGGTGCTGAAGGACACCAGCCCACATAGCCAGCCACTCACCGCCTCCCCGACCCTCATAGCCGTCCCGGCCGGGGGTGTGTTGGGCATCGCGGTCGATCCCGGCACCCACACCGCCTATATCACCAAAGGTGACAACACGGTGTCGGTGATCGACACCACCACCCACGCCGTCACCGCCACCATCCCCGTCGGCAAAAATCCGATGGGTGTGGCGGTGGATCCCGACACCCACACCGCCTACGTCACCAGCTACAGCGACAACACGGTGTCGGTGATCGACACCACCACCCGCGCCGTCACCGCCACCATCCCCGTCGGCAAAAATCCGATGGGTGTGGCGATGGATCCCGGCACCCACAACGCCTACGTCACCAATTACGGCGACGGCGACAACACGGTGTCGGTGATCGACACCACCACCCACGCCGTCACCGCCACCATCCCCGTCGGTAAAGATCCGGAGGGTGTGGCGGTGGATCCCGGCACCCACACCGCCTACACCACCAACAACAGCGACGCGACGGTGTCGGTGATCGACACCGCCACCCGCGCCGTCACCGCCACCATCCCCGTCGGTAAAGATCCGGAGGGTGTGGCGGTGGATCCCGGCACCCACACCGCCTACCTCACCTACCACAACGACGCGACGGTGTCGGTGATCGACACCACGACCCGCGCCGTCACCGCCACCATCCGCGCCGGGGTTTTTCCGATGGGTGTGGCGGTGGACCCCGGCACCCACACTGCCTACGTCACCAACGACGACGACACGGTGTCGGTGATCGACACCGCCACCCGCGCCGTCACCGCCACCATCCCCGTCGGCAAACATCCACATGGTGTGGCGGTGGATCCCGGCACCCACACCGTCTACGTCACGAACACCGACAACACGGTGTCGGTGATCCCGCGGGCGTGACGGTGCGCTACGACGCGGCAGCTCACCTGCGAGTTTCAAGCGCGCTTGCGCGTTCGGAATCGGCCGCGCGGGTCGGCGAGACTAACGAGCCGAGGCTATCTCGGCTCAGCGCAGCACTGGGGCCAAGGCGAGCAGTAGCGAGATAAGAAGCAACGGTGCCGAGAGTCGCTCGACCAGGGCATGAGTCCGGTCGAGATCGGTATGGGGTCCCTGACTGGCAGGGGCCGGTATTCGGGTAGTCGGAATAGCGCCCACGGCGTCGCGGCGCTCGGACGGCACGGACGATGAACGGCGGCCGACGCCGACACCTGATCTACTCCTGCCGGCAGGTACTCACCAGCTGCGCCAGCTGGGTCCTGGTCGTCGATTCCGACCAGCCACTCGCCGATGTTGTCGCCGTTCGGATCGTTGGTGCTGGGGCCGCCTACGACATGGCCGCGTCCACGACTGTGGCGGCCGGGGACGGCTAGGATTGCGTGCAAGATCGTCAAAAGCAGGGGGCGGGAATTGTTCTGGGTTAGGCCGTGGCGAGTGCTCATGTCCGTCGCCGCGCTCGGCGCCGGTGGCGGGATCGGTGCGGTGTCCGGCACTCCCGCGCTGGGTGTCATCGTGTGTGTCGCGGTTGTGGTGGCCGGAGTCACGGTCGAGAACCGTGTTCTCCGCCGACCGCACCCACGCCCGCACCAGACCGATCCTGGTGCCGCCCCGCGTTTTACGCCGACCCCGGTCGAGCAGCGGCCATGGTATTGGGTCGAGGTCCGGACCTTTGATCCACGGAACTCGATGATGCGCGACGACATCGATGGCATCAGCGTGACAGCCTCGGCGTCGATGTCCTTCGCCACCCCAGCAGAAGCGCGCGCAGATCTGCTGGAGTGGCTCGATCTCATGGCGGACGTCTTCGGCGACGTCGGCGACCATGTTCGCCGAGCAGTGCCGGACCCCGATGGTCAGATCCTGCTGGTGGTTCCGCCGCGAGGATGGTGGCTATACCGCGTCCCGCCTCAGCGGGCCGGGGAATACGACAGCGTGGCAAGGGACTTCATCCGCGCCGAACACGGTCGGCGACTGCGCAGTCTCGTGCCGTGATCGCCCGCAGCGCTGGCGAACATCGGGCTTCCACACCGGCAACGGTCGCCAGCGCGCGATGATCGGCAGCATGAACGAACCTCCGCGGGACCCGATGGGAGGCAAGCCAGTAGAGAGCCACGCCAAATCAGATGGCGGGCAGCCGAATATTGGGAGCATCCCACCGGGCACCTGGATCAAACCCTGGCCGGGATCCGATCCTGACACCAGTCTCTAACCTCGGCCAATCATGGCGGTTGAGCTGGTCGTCGCGTAGAAATGGCGAAAGGTGCTCTGAACTGCGATAATTCGATTTGCTGAAGATCGAAGTACGCAGTGTGAGGAGCACCTTTCTGGTGCG
>NZ_WMBB01000022.1 GCF_009708175.1 Nocardia aurantiaca | reverse complement strand
CGTTTGCGCATGACGACCAGTCTGTTGTGCTGGCCCGATGCGGGAGCAGGGCCCAAAGTCCCCTCGCCTCCGACGTCGGATGGAGATTCCACTACGACTTCGGACGTCAGCACCGGCGCGCTTCGGAGTTCTCCGAGCTGATGGACCACCCGAACCGCGTCCGTACTCAGGGTCTCCACCAGCGACGGTGGTGATGACGCCGTTCACCATCTCCGTTGCGATCGATCGCACTGAAATCGATGCGGCCGGAGGGGCGGTCCCGAGGCGGTGCCGGTTGGGTTGGGAGCCAGAATTCAATTGGGCGCCTTTGTCATCGGCGCAGGCTCGAGTAATGCAGATCCCGATAATGGGACGACTGATGGGTTCCGGCCCGCGCCGCAACCGCCGGCGAGGTCGAGGGGCGCTATGCCATTACTTCGATGACCCCGGTTGTCGGCCGGACCGATTCGGCGTGATGAGCAGATCGATGACGGCGTGGGCTTCCTCGGCGCTGGGGGTCGGCAGGCTGCCGCGGCCGTGGATCAGGCCGATGCCCAGATAGACCATCGCGCCGGCGCGCAAGCGTGCCTGTGCATCGTCGAAGCCGAGTTCGAGCATCGTCTGCTTGACGATGTCGAAGATCTTCTGTTCCAGGGCTTGCACGGCGCCGGCGACCTTGGGGTCGTTGCGCGCCCATTCGCGCACGGCGGCTTCGACCATCCAGGTGCTCTGCTCGATGAGCAGGGCGGACATCTTCGCGATACGTTGTTCGACCGGGATGGAATCGAGGGTGCCGAGCGCGTGGATGGCGTCGCTCTGCACCGCGCACCATCGGTCGGCCATGGCTTCCATGAGCTGGTCGATGTCATCGAAGTGCCAGTAGAAACTGCCCTTCGTCACACCCAGTTCGCTGCACAGCCGGGGGATCTTGATGGCCGTGACACCTTCGCGGGCGAGCAGAGTGAGCGCGCCGTCCACCCAGTCGTCGTACGAGAGCCGTGGCGAGCGGCCGCGGCCGCTGCGCTGCGCTTCGGCCTTCTTGGACCGACGAGGGCGTGCGCCGGAGTCCGACGACGTGGTGAGCGGATCCTCAGCCGCCGGCTCCGCACGAGTATCTGGATGTGCCACGATTTCGATGCTAGGTCAAGGGGACAGTTGGCTGCCGCAGTGCTGCGACGATGGGGCGCCGGCGTTCTCGATCGGTGTCAGACCCCCGGCGTCGATGCCCATAGCGCCGAGGTGGCCGCGAACTCGCCACAGGTGAAAGTCGTCGTACGGAATCCGGCCTCGCTCAGCGCCCTGTCGAGTCCGGCCGACTCGGTCGCATCGCGGCCCATGTCGTGCACCGGCACGACCGGTTCCGGGCAGCGGTAGACGAGCGGGCCGGGCTCGGCCCGCGAAGGTACAGCGGCCAGGGTGGCCGCGGGTGCCGACATCATGACGAATTCGCCCCACAGTGTGAGAGCCCCTGGTTCCGATAGGCACCATGACCTCCACGGTCAGCCGCGAATGGCCCAAAGAATCAGGGGCAGTGGGGTTTTGGCATCTTCACGTTTGTCTTGCCAGGTGAGCATCGCTGTGTACCATACTTCGAAGTACCGTTGAACCGTACCTTAAGGTATATAAAGAGCAACAGGATGTGCGATGAGGCCACCCGACGGCGGGCGAGCGATACCCGAGATGTTCGATCGCCGGCGTTTCCTTCGCGGCGCCGGCATCGCGGCAACCTCAGCGACGCTGTACGCCGGGACCGGCGGCCGAGTGTTCGGGACTCCGTCGACGCCACAACCGGGAGCGGAGAATCCGCTGCTGTTCCGCTCGCCGTCCATGCAGCCCTTCGTCGACGAGTTGCCGACGTTGCCGGTACTTCGCGGTGATCACCTGGATCTGGTCGCCGCGTCGACACGTCATCGATTCCATCGGGACATGGGGGAGGTTCCAGCGCTGGGGTACGGCGGTGAGACGTATTTGGGCCCCACCATCGAGCGCCGTGTCGACGAGCCTTTGACCGTCCGGTTCGTCAACCGGATCGGCGCTCACCCGTTCGCGGCGGATATGGACACGAGCCTGCACGGTGTCGCCGAAAGCTACCGGACTTCGCCCCCATGCTCACTGCATCTGCACGGCGGAGTGACCCCGCCGGATAGTGACGGACATCCCGAACGGCTGGTCTTTCCAGGTCAGAGTGCCGTCCACACCTTTCCGCTGCGGCAATCCGCGAGCGCGCTGTGGTACCACGACCATGCCATGGGCATCACGCGGACGAACGTGTACGCCGGGCTGGCGGGGATGGTGCTGCTGCGGGACGAGTTCGACACCGGCGAGCCCGGCAACCCGCTCGGTGTGCCGGCGGGCGAGTTCGAGGTGCCGCTGGTGCTGCAGGAGAAGCTGTTCACCCCCGAGGGAAATCAGAATATTCGCTCGACCGTCGTTGTCCCGCAGGGTCTTTGGGAGGGCGGTGCGGTCGGTGACGTCGGAGTCGTCAACGGCAGGGTGTGGCCGCAACTCGAAGTCGCCCGCGGGCTGTACCGGTTCCGAGTTCTCAACGCGGCCTCGTTCAGCCTGTGGAATCTGTTCTTCGGCAACCACATGCGGTTCTGGGTCATCGGCAATGACCACGGCTTGCTCGATACGCCGGTCGCGGTGCAGAAACTGCTCCTGGAACCGGGGGAACGCGTCGATCTGCTGGTCGACTTCTCCGGGCTGGAACCCGGTGAGACGGTCGAGCTGCGCAATGACGAACCGCCGCCGTTCCAGGCCGCGATTCTCGGCGAGGTGGCAATGCCGATGTTCTGCCGGTTCCGGATCGGAGACCGCCGCGGCTTCAATGGCTCGGTGCCGCAACGACTTCGGGGTGGTCCCGGTCTTCCGCCCGCGCTGCCACCACTGGAAACCCCTGACCTGGTGCGGAATCTGACCATCAGTCAGCCCTATGAACTGCGCGACCCGCCGTCGATCATGGCGTTGAACAACATCACCTTCGACAATTCCGATATCGAGATGCCGCGACAGGGCACGGTCGAGCAGTGGAACCTCATCAACATCACCCCGGACCCGCATCCGATCCACATCCACCTGGTCAACTTCCGAATTCTGGCCCGGACCGCTTTGCGGACCGTCGACTATCAGCTGGCGAATCCGCAACCCGCCGTCGGCGTGAAATGGACGCCGTCGGCCGAGAACTTCCTCGCCGGCCCACAGCAGCCGCCCGCGGAATGGGAGTCCGGCTGGAAGGACATCGTCCGCGTCGAGGCCGGCACGGTCACCCGCATCATCGTCCGCTTCCCTACCGCCGAAGAACTCGGTTTCGACCCGGACGCGACCTTTTCCCGGACCCCGTCGACGGAGGACGGCGACCCGGCGATGCGCGACCACGGTGGCCACGACATGTCACCGGCGCATGCCCATTCGCGCGACAACGAGTTACAGGGCTACGTCTGGCACTGTCACCTACTCGACCACGAAGACCACGACATGATGCTGAAGTATCGGACGGTCGCGAATGAGCCCGGCTGACACGCTGCTCCGGACCTTCCCATTGATCGAAGCATTCGAAGATTCGAAGAAATGAAGGAGAACCTGGGATGACGGTGCAAGTGCGGTCGGAGGGCGCTCAACGCCCGGTCCGATGCCCGACGGCGTTCCGCTATTGGGAGGCGCGGTCCACGCCACGGGTGCGGCGCCTCGAGCGAATCGTCAAGGGACTCACCGGAGGTGCCCTGTTTCCGACCGATGCCCAGGCGAACACGCTGTGCGAGGATCTGTTCGCCGGTGATCCGGTCGCCGAACGGTTCGTCGCCGAGGTGATGCACGGTGAGATAGGGCGAGAGCGCGGACGGGCGATGCTCGAGCAGGCGTTGGCCGAGGGAATCGACTCGGTGCCCGATGTTCCCGAGGCCATGCGCGCCTTGTTCGCCGAGTTCGAGACGGTGCCCGATTGGGTGAATCCGGCCCTGGTCGAGCAGGGCGCCGCGATCTGGCGGCGTTGGGGCACAATGCTTTTCAGTTTCGCCGGAGCCGAGACGCTCGAGATGTACACCGAGTCCGCGGTCGCGAAACCGCTGTCGCTGGCCGGTGGGTACGCCGGTGACAGCGCATTGCGCCGGTTCTTGGAAACCTGCCGATTCTGGATCGACGTGTCCCAGCCCGGCGCTCTGCTGACACCGGGGTCGGCCGGGCGGGCCACGGCGCTGAAGGTGCGCATCATGCATGTGTCGGTGCGCGCCCACGTCGCCGAACACCCGGAATGGGATGTCGAGAAGTGGGGTCTGCCGATCAGCCAGACCTACCAGCTGCTCACCCTGCTCGGTGGCAGCGTCACCCCCGGGCTCGGGTTGTGGGCATTGGGATATCAGACCACCGCATCGGAAATCCGTGCGCTGCTGCACTTTCAGAAGTACATGGGCTATCTGCTCGGTGTCCGGCCGCGGTGGTATCCGGAAACGGTCGTCGACTCCTTGCGGGTGCTGGCGATGACTATCGCCTCACGTTCCTACGACGCCGGCCCCGAGGGCGCCGAACTCATCGAGTCCTATCCGGCCGCGTTCGCCCCCCGCGACGGTCACCGTGGTCTGGCCCGATTGCGGGAGGCTTACAACTTCCGCATCAACTCCGTCTACTCGGCGATGTACATGACACCCCGAACCCGCCGCCGCTACCGGATGCCACCCGCGTTCCCGTGGATCGCCATCCCCATCGCGCGATTCCCCCTCATCGCCGCCATGGAATTGGCTCGCCGAGCGTGTCCGCCGTTCGCGCGATTGCACGAACAGGTCATGCTCCGGCATCGCGAGAACTGGTACCGCGCCCAGATGCAGGGCCGCGAAGCGCAATTCGACGCCAGCGGCGCGTTGCGGCGATGACCGCCCTTCACTCCGAGAGGACTTCATGAAGACCGATATTGTCGAAGCGTGGAACGGTCCGGGCCGACAGGACGCCGAACTTACCAACGTCGAGCCGCACCATAACGCCCTCCATCCTGCTGCCGACAGGCTGGCCTTCGAACACTGGTATTTCGATGCTCGCCTCGATACCGGACACGTCGTGGTCGGATTCCTGACCAAGCGGCGACCGGAGGACCTGCCGAATTCGCGGCCCTGGGTCGAAATGATCGTGTACTTCCCGGACGGCTCGCGGCGGCAGGCAGCCAAGAGGTATTCGCGCGCCGCCGCCAGTTTCGCCACCGATACCTGCGACGTCCGCATCGGGGAGAACCACGCGTACACCGAATTCGGTGACGACGGCATGCCGGTGCACCACCTTCGCCTGGCCGAGGACGGGCTGGTGTTCGACCTGCAATTCCACAACGAGACGCCGAGCTGGATGCCCGGGCAGGGCGAAACCCGTTTCGACGCAACGAATTCGTTCGGGTGGGTGGTCGGGTCGCCCCGCGCGCGAGTCACCGGCACCGTGCGGATCGACGGGAGCGTGCTCCCGGGCACCGGCCGTGGATACGCCGACCACAACTGGGGTGTCGGCGATATGAAGAAGGTCATCGATCGCTGGCATTGGGGCCGCCTGTACGACGACGATTATTCACTGCTGTTCGCCAACGTCCTCACCCAGCGGCAGCGTGGCGGGCATGAGATCGCGCCGCTGATGCTCGCCCGCGGCGGTGACATCGTGATGTCCACCGGCGAAACCGAGCTCACCGAAGGTCCCCGGCAGTTCCACCCGGTGGCAGGGCGTTCCTACCCGGAATGGATCGACCTGCACGTGCCCGACCGGCTGGATCTGCGCTTGACCGTCGAGTCCGTCATCCACGCTCACGACCTGCTCGACGATTTCCCGATCGTGCGGTCGCGGTTGGTGAAACCGCTCGTCCAGCGGATGATCGGCCGTCCCGCGTACTTCCGCTTCGAGTCCCGGTTCGAACTGATCGTCCGCGACGGCCACGACGCCGACACGCGCACCGGCACCACCCTGCACGAACTGGTGGTGTTGAAGTGAGCGTGACGAATTCGCGTTATCTCGGCGGCTCCGTCGGACACGGATGCCGGGCAAGTGCGCCGACCTCGGCGGCGCGTCTTGTTCGAGAAATGCTCTGAGCGACAGCGGCACCCGTCGGGCGCTCTGCCGAACGCACTGAGGCGGTCATCGCGACACGTCACCGAGTGCTTCCGGTGGCGTACGGAATCCGAGGATTGGTCGAGGGCGGCCGTCGAGCCGGCGGGGACGCATGAACCGTCGGCTACGGGCGGTTGCGGAGCTCGTCGCGTTCTGCGGTGAGGGCGGTGTTGGCGTCTTCGAGGTCGAGGATGCGCGCGATCCCGGCCAGGTTGATCCCCTGTCCGGTCAGGGCGGTGATGCGCGCCAGGCGGGCGAGGTCGTCGCCGCTGTAGCGGCGAGTCCCACCGCTGCTGCGGACGGGGCTGATCAGACCGTGCTGTTCGTACAGGCGCAGAGTCTGTATCCCGACGCCGGCCAGTTCGGCGGCCACCGAGATCGCGTACACCGCCTGCCCGGACGACGGAAAACGACCCTGCTCGTGTCCCATCATCTGTTCTGTGTCTCCGTCCTTGTGCATGGCCAGCTCTCTGAAGATTACCTCTCTCGAGTTCTTGCACTCTCATGAGCAGAGTGCTAAAAGTTATCTCTGTCAGATGGCATAGATAATCTGATCCCCTTCGATCGAGAATGGAGTGAGTTGGAGGTGGCGACCATGCTGATGCGCACGGATCCCTTCCGCGACTTGGATCGATTGACGCAGCAGGTCTTCGGCACTCCGGCCCGCCCGGCCGTGATGCCGATGGACGCCTGGCGCGACGGCGACGAGTTCTTCGTCGAATTCGACCTGCCCGGGATCGACCCGGACTCTCTCGACCTGGACGTCGAACGCAATGTGGTGACCGTGCGAGCCTCGCGTCCGGAGCTGGATCCGGGGCGGTCGATGATCGCCGCGGAACGCACCCGCGGGGTCTTCAGCCGCCAGCTGTTCCTGGGCGAGAACCTCGACACCGATCAGATCCGGGCCGACTACCGCGACGGGGTGCTGCGGCTGAGCATCCCGATCGCGGAGAAGGCCAAACCTCGCAAGATCGAGATCACTCGCGCTGAGCCCGACCATCAGGCCATCAACGCCTGAGCCCGGTCGGCATCACGGGAGGTCCTGTGATGGTGTGCTCGACCGCTGAAGCGACCGCGGTTTTCGTCCCGCAGCCGTGGCGGCTCGATCCCGGGTTGCCGGCGTTGAATCCCGACGCGGGCGGGCAGGTAGCTCGCCCGATTGGGCGTCGGCCGAGTTCTCCACGAGCGAGCCGGCGTGGACCACGTCCGCACCGCGCCACGCCGAGTCGCCGACGATCCGTGAGAGTGAGGTGATGCCTGTCGGAAATTGCCACAGCGGCTCGCACGGTGGGGCGGTGTCGACCCCGAGCCTGCGCCTCCGCATCGATACCGTCCGGACCGGTTGTCCGTGATCTGGTGCCCGGCCACCGCACGCGGCACCAGCAGGCGATGCGATACCCGCCCCACGCGAGGCGTTGCCGCACAAGACAGTTGCCGCACAAGACAGTTCGAGATCCCGTCCCTCGACGGGTGAGCCCGTTCAGCCGCGTGCTTGCGGGCTCACCCGGTTTCCCTTCCCGTACCCGGGCGTAGACGCTGCCTCGGCGTCGGGGTTCGACCTATCATGCGCGCGGGCCAGGGCCGACGCGGCGAGCACCATGCCCGTCAAGGCAATCGCCGCGGCCACGATCGCTCCCGCTCGCCCGTTGCCCGTGCTGAAGCCCGCGGCGGATCGGGCCATGTGCCAAACGGCGAGCACCATGCCGGTGAGTCCGACGGCTTGGGCGACCAGGGCCGCGGTGCGCGCGGTGTCGATCCGGCGGGCGAAGCGGGTTCGGGCCAGAACGGCGATCGCCACACTGATCAGTGCGACCACGGCGGCGACGATGGCCCCGAATCTCCCTGAGCCGGGGCCATATCCGCCGATCGCGACCCACGTGTGCGTTTCCGGCACCGCGGACGAGTACTGCACCAACATGGCGATTCTCCTTGGATGAGCGGTCCTGTCGGGGAGGTCCGGCCCGTGCGGGCCGCACACTCCGCATCTCACGGATCCGATCATCGCGACAGGAGCGCAACCTGGCTTCCCTCCCGGATCGACAGCCAATACGCGGTTCCGCGTAGCCAATTCGCCCTCGGCTACGTCCGTTTACGTAGCCGAGCACGCGGTGGTGTGTAGGGATCGCGCGGGCAAGCGCCCTACCATCGCACCATGGAGGAGCATCGCGCGCTGATCCCGCGTCCACCGGTGTGGGCGCAGGACCTGGCGCTCACGCTCTTCGTCACCGTGATGCAGGTCCAAGGCACCGTGGTCCGGAATATCGGAGATGCGGGGGCGCGGCCGCTCACCGACCTCGGTGGCCTGGGGTACCTCCTGCTGATCGCGAGTGGCCTGGCCGTCCTCCTCCGTCGCCGTCGGCCGGTGCCGGTGTTCGCCATCACCGCGATCGCGAGCCTGGCATACTACGGCTGCGGATTTCCGGACGGCCCGACCTGGCTCGCATTGTTCATCGCGCTGTACACCCTCGCCGCCTACGGCGACGGCCGCCGGTCGCTGGCGCTGGCCGGGGCGGGAATCGGCGTGCTCTCGGCCGTCTGGCTGGCGACCTCGGCCGACATCGAGCCACGAGCCGCCATCGGCTGGGTGTACTTCCGGATCGGTGCGTCGGTGATGAGTGCGGCGCTGGGGGAGTCCGTCCGGACCCGGCGGGTCATCGCCGCCGACGCGCAGGAGCGCGCCGAGTTGGCCGAACGCACCCGAGAGGAGGTGGCGCGGGCGCGCGTCGACGCCGAACGGCTGCGGATCGCGCGCGAGGTCCACGACACCGTCGCGCACGCCATCGCCATCATCAACGTCCAGGCCGGTGTCACCGCGCATGTGCTGGACAGGAAACCGGAACAGGCCCGAGAAGCGCTGCGCACCATCGAGCACACCAGTTCTCGGGCGCTGAACGAGATGCGGGCCGTCCTCGGCGTGCTGCGCGATGACGACAACGACGCCGGGCGCGCGCCGAACCCCGCCCTCGGTCAGGTCCACGAACTGGTCAGCACGGCTCGCGAGGCTGGGCTCGAGGTCGCCCTCGACGAGAATCTGCCTGCCGCACCGCTTCCGAGCGCGGTGGGCACTGCCGCCTACCGCATCGTTCAGGAAGCCATCACCAATGTGATCCGTCACGTCGGCCCGACCCGGGTGACGGTCGCACTCGACCACGACGCCGAGTCGATGGAAATCCGCGTAACCGATTCGGGACGGCTGAATTTCGACGGCCCACGCCCACCGGCCGAGACCGGTTCGGCCGTCGGCCGCGGGATTCTGGGGATGCGCGAGCGCTGCCTGCTGCTGGGCGGAGACCTCAGTGCCCAGCCGCGCCCCGGCGGCGGGTTCGAGGTCCGGGCCCGGCTGCCCCTCGCACCGGCGGGAGCACGGCCATGAACCCGCCGGCCATCAAGGTCTTGCTCGCCGATGACGAGGGACTCGTTCGCTCCGGCTTCCGGGTACTGCTCGACCTCGAGGACGACATCACGGTGGTCGGTGAGGCCACCAACGGCTCGGAAGCCATCGAGCGGGCCCGCGCCACCCGCCCCGACGTCGTTCTCATGGACATCCGTATGCCGAAACTCGATGGGATTCAAGCCACCTCCCACCTTGCCGGGACACCCGGCCTCGAGCGGACGCGCGTCCTCATCCTCACCACTTACGACACCGACGCGTACGTTTTCGAAGCGCTCCAGGCCGGTGCGAGCGGCTTCCTGCTCAAGGACGCGGGCCCCGCCGAACTCCTGCACGCCATCCGGGTGATCGCCGCCGGCGACGCTCTCCTGGCCCCGCGCATCACCCGGCGTCTCATCGGCCGATTCGCCGCACAGCACACCGCCGCGCAGGTCGCCGAGGAGCGGTTGTCGGTGCTGACCGAGCGTGAGCGTGAGGTGGTGGCGCTGGTCGGCCAAGGCCTGAGCAACGCCGAGATCGGCGCCGAATTGCACCTCAGTCCCGCGACCGCTCGCACCCATGTCGGTAACGCGATGCGGAAGCTGGGAGCGCGCGACCGCGCACAACTGGTCGTCATGGCCTATCGAACGGGGCTGGTCAGCTCGTGACCCGGCGCCCGGTGTCGGCGGATGTGACGCTGGACATCGGAAGTGGTTGTGCAGCGGGGGTTTCCGGCTTCGGCGGCCTCCTGATCCAGGTCAACGCCGGTCGCCGATACGGGGTTTCCATTACGCGTCTGAGTAGGTGATGATCGTGGGATGACCATCGGTTCGCAAACGAGCGTGCTCACCGACCGGGATACCCGGCATCCGGCAGCCGTCGCCATTGCGCGGAGGGCGCGCGAGCATGGGAATCACCCATTCGGCACGCTGCCGGCACGGCCCGACGGGCGGGTGTTGCTGGAGGCGGAGAACACGGTGCTCGCCGCGCGTGACGCGACCGGGCACGCGGAGACGAATCCGGTGCGCGCGGCGTCAGCCGCCTTCGATGCCGAGTTTCCGCGTGGCTGCGCGCTTTACACCTGTACCGAACCTTGTGCGATGTGCGTCGGGGCGATCTGCTGGGGAAATATCGGGCGCGTGGTTTATGTGCTCGGCGAGGACCAGCTCTCGGCTCTGACCGGTGCGAATCCGGAGAATCCGACCATGGAGCCGCCCTCTCGCGACGTTTTCGCCGCGGGGCAGCGAGCGCCGGGGGTCGTCGGGCCGATCGAGCTCGCCCCGGCACGGGCGGCACACCACGGTTTCCGGCGAGGAAGACCGGCGTAGTAATACCTTCCAGCGCATAGGTATTCGGATTTCTGGCGGCCGGAATAGCGATCGCCAGGCGGTTGCCGATGATCGCTTCGGAAACGGCTGAATGACACGTGTGAAATAGCCGCGCGACGCGCGGTGGAGCGCGTGAAATTTACATGCCGCCTGCGGCGCGGTGCGCTGGTGTTCCGCTATCGTTCATCCCACTATCCGATGCTGCTACTGGCGCGCCAGGGCTGGTTCGTCGATTCCGGAGTGTGTGGCCGGGGCGGCCACTGCCTGACGCGAGCCCCCGACCGACTCTGAAAGATCGAGGGAACGTGCCCGTACCCGTAACTCTGACCGGCCGTCTGGTACGGCTGGAACCCCTTGCGCCGCAGCATGCCTCGGGGCTCGCGGAGGCTGCTGCGGGAAACCGTGACGATTACGCGTTCACGCCTGTCCCACACGGTGTGGACGAGGCGCTGGAATATATCGCCCAGGCGCTCTCCGGCCATGCCTCGGGCACATCGCTGGCCTTCGCCATCATCGCCGTCGCCAGTGGGCGGGTGCTGGGCTCGACCCGCTTCACCCGCTTCGACTACTGGCAGGGTCCGGTGGTCTGGCCGCTGGTGCACGGGGCGCCGACCGGAGATCCGCTGCTGGCGGTGCCCGATGCCGCCGAGATCGGCAACACCTGGCTGTCCCCGCAGGCGCGTGGCGCGGGCATCAACCTGGAGTCCAAGCTGCTGTTGCTTCAGCACGCCTTCGAGGTGTGGCGGGTGCGGCGCATCGCCATGCGGGCGGATGTCCGTAATATCCGCTCCCGCATGGCGATCGAGCGTCTCGGCGCCACCAGTGACGGAGTGCGCCGAGCGCATTCGCGCGGGCTGGACGGCGAGGTGCGCAGCACCGCCTTCTACTCCATCCTGGACGAGGAGTGGCCGACTGTCCGGGCCACCATCGAGGGTCAGCTCGCGACGCGGCCCGCACGGCAGGGCGCGCGCGGCCGTCTGGTCGGCGCGTAGCTCGGACCGGCACGTCGCGGGTCTCCCGGCGATCGAGTGTGCAATCGGACCGGCCGAAAGTCCGGTCGGTCCGATCGGCGCTCGGCGACTATAATTCCGGATGTTGCACCGGTCGGGCGTCGAGGAGAGATCCGTCCGAGTCTGGTAACTCGACGAGCCGGCACGACCTCGGATGACGAAGCCAGCAACCCTCCCCTCGAAGGAGCGGCGCATGCCAGACCCCATGCGCACCAAGGTCTGCCTCTCGGACAGTCTGTCCGGGTCGCCGGTGCTCAGTCTCTTCCTCGTTCCCGAACCACGGGTGCCCGGCGCGAGCGTGCTGCACCTGCTCGAGCAGACGCCGCTGTCCGTCAAGTCGATTCCGCGCCCCGACCCGCATCTCGTCGACTGGTTGCAGGAGCACGGATCACCGGGCATCCGCACCCGCTTCTTCGCCTTCGGTGCGGGGCAGCACGACCCGCACAAGTTGCACGCGGTGCTGCACGACCACTTCATCGTCGACCCCGGACCCATCGGTCTGGACATGGATGATCCGGACGAGGTGACCCGGCTCGCGCTGCTCCCGGAGCACTGGCTCGGCCCGCGACGCATCGACGACTTCCACGACCACGCCGTGCGCGCCGCCATGCTCGCGGTCTACCGGCACTTCGGCGTGGACCAGCGCATTCCGCTCATGTACCACGGCTACGCCGAGCCGGAGGACGGCTGGTTCGAAGTCCCTGCCGCGGAGGCCTGAGCAACCGCCACGCGGTCTAGTCGAACGGCACCACCGTCAGCAGCCACCACGGCCGTTGCGGCGACTGGAACTCGAAGGTGTGCACGTACATCCGGCGTTCCTTGCGGCTCAGCGGATCGTTCATCAGCACCGTGCGCTCACTCGGCTTCGCGGGCACGACGCGGTTGTGCCACAACCGATCCCAGTCAGGGGAGCGGCGGGCCAGATTGACGATCTCCTCGACCCGATCCGGCCGCAGCTCCGGCGCGGCGGCCCGGAAGGCCGACACCATGACCTGCGCCTCGGCTTCCCAGTCGCCCAGCCGATAGCGAGCCATGGGTTCCAGCAGTATCGCGGTCATCAGATTCGCGCCCGGACCGGTGCCCGGGAACAGCTGCCGGAAGGCGTCGTTCGCGGCCACGATGTCGTAGCCGCCGTCGTGCAGGCAGGCCGGATGCGGAAGGCTGTGCAGGACCGCGAGATCGGCGTCCGGCGGCGGGGAGGGGTCGAACACCCGAAACAGTGTGCGTGACAACTCTTCGGAACGACTTCGTATCGAGTTAAGCCCCGTCACAAGACTGGGTACTGCCGCAGAATTTCTGTCATATTGAGTGGATCCTGTTTGGTTTTATTCGAAGTGGGTAGGGGTCGCACAGCGGCATGGCGCTCATACGGATCGGGGTGCTGGGCCCACTGCACATCAGCATCGACGAACAGCGCGTGCCTCCGGGCGCGCCCATGCAGTGCGCGGTGCTGGGACGACTGGTCGCCGCAGGTGGTCGGGTGGTGCCCACCGAGCGGCTCATCGACGACCTCTGGCACGGTGACCCGCCGGCAAAAGCCGTTGCCGCGCTACAGGTCTACATTCACAACCTGCGGCGAGTCTTCGAACCCGACCGGCCGCGGCGAGCCCACTCTCGCGTCATCGTGTCCGAATCGCACGGGTACGCGCTCAACCTCGAACCGACACAAGTGGATTCCTGGCACTTCGAACAGTTGCTGCACAGGCACGAGGCCGCCATGCGCGACCCGGCCGGGCGGCCCGAACCGCTCGAGCAGGTGCGGGTGCTCGACGCCGCTCTGGCCTGCTGGCACGGCGCGGCCTTCGAATCCTTCCCGGGAATGCCCTGGGCGGCACAGGAAGCCGCCCGCCTGCAGGCCCTGCGGCTGACCGCGGCCGAACTGCGGGCGCAGGCGGCGCTGGAGATGAACCGGCCCGCCGAGGTGGTCCTGGCGCTACGGCCCATTCTCGAGGAGCATCCCGGCCGCGAGGAGTGCGCGCGGTTGCTGGCCGTCGCACAGTACCGACTGGGACAGTCCCTGGATGCGCTCGCCACCGTGCGGAGCAGCCGCGAATTCCTCACCCTGGAATTCGGCGTGGATCCCGGTCCGGGACTGCGGGATCTGGAGACCGCCATCCTCACCCACTCGGTGGACGCCGAGACGGTCACCCCGCCCGTGCCCGTGCGGCCCGCCGAACCCGAGCCGCTGCCGGATTCGGATTCCCTGCCGGACAACGGATATGGCACCCAGCGGGCCGCCATGCTGGCCGCCGCCGACGCTGCGGCCGGAGGGCACGCGCGCCTGGTCTGGCTGGCCGGCGAGGCCGGGGCCGGGAAGACCACCCTCGCCAGGGCGATCACCTCGCATCTGCGTGACCGCGGCTGGACCACGGTCTTCGGCCGCTGCCCCGAGGTGGAATCCGCGCCGCCGGCCTGGGCCTGGGCCGAGGTGCTCACCGGGCTCGACGCCGCCGACCCTGAAACCTTCACCGCCGCAGACGCTTTCACCCTGGCCCGGCGCGTGGTCCGGTCCTGCCGAGAGCGCTCGGCCGGGGCGCCGATCGTGATCGTGTTGGAAGACGTGCACGGCGCGGACCCCGCCACCCTTCAGGTACTGCGGCAGGTGGTGAACTGGCTGCGAGACCGCCCGATCCTCATCGTCGCCACCCTGCGCGGCACCGAAGCGTGCCCCGGCGTCCGCGATACCGCCGCCGCTCTGGCGTTCTTCACCGCCGATCGCATCGAACTCGACGGCCTCGACATGGCCGGCACCCGCCGCGCGGCGGCCGCCGCCGGGCTCACCGCCCTCGACGACCGCACCGTCGAACTGCTGCGCCGTCGCACCGGCGGCAATCCGCTGTTCGTGCGCGAACTCGCCAAACTCGTTGCCACCCAGGGCACCACCGACGGCCTGCCCGACAGCGTGCGCGACCTGCTGGGCCGCCGCATCGCCCAGCTCCCGGCCGATGTCGTGGACCTGCTGCGCCACCTGTCGGTCTGGGGCGAGGACAGCGACATCACCACCCTCGCCGCCTCCGCCGACCACCCCGTCGACACCATCATCGACCTGGTCGCCACCGCCGAATCCGCCCGCCTGCTGCGCACCGACCGCCTCGGCCGCGTCACCTTCGACCACGCCCTGGTCCGCGAGACCGTCTACTACGACATCCCCACCCTCCGCCGCACCCGAATGCACTGGGCCGCCTTCGAATACCTGCGCCGCGACCCGGAGCCCGGCCCGGGCACGGGAGGATCTACGACCGGACAGCCTCGGTCCGATCTCGAGGCGGACTCCGGCGCCGGATCGGCTTCCGCCGCGGGAGATACGCCGCGTGCGGGCAACCGGGTGCTCGCCGCCCTGCGAGGCGCCGACCAGGTCGTCGCGGCGATGCGCGGAACGGCGCGACTCGCGACCGCGCGCCCCCGGCAGCGGGCACTCTCCGCGCTGCGCGGAGCCGACGAGGTCGCGACTGATCCATCCGGAGCGATGAGACGTGGGGGCGCCGGCGACATGACAGTCGCCGCGTCGGACAACGGGGAGCCGCGGGCAGCCGGGAATCGGCTCGACATCGACGCCGCGAACGCCGAGAACCACGGCGCGGCAGCTGGATCCGGGCAGAACGTAGTGGGAGATCGTCAGGCGGCTTCGCCTTCGGACGGCCTCGATGATGCCTCTGACGCTCGAGCGTGGACAGGCGATAGGGAGAACCCCGGATGGCCCGAGGCGTCCGGCGAGGTGCCGGGCGTCGGCGATCCGGTCGTTCGGCACCCGGAGTCTCACCGTGCCCGCTCGGATGCCGGAACCCGTAGCGAGGGAAAGAGTTCGCCGACCGTCGCGGGAACCGGATCGACGCGGGACGAGGTGCACGTCCCGCACGGGCGGGACATCGACGCCCTGGCGCATCACGCGGCACTCGGGGCCGATGCCGAAACGGCCGCTGTGGCACTGCCTTACGTGCGGGCGGCCGCCCGCCGATGTGTGGAGCGGCGGATGCGGGCGGATGCGGTGCGGCGGTGGCGGTCGGTGCTGGCGCTGCACGATCTGGCCGGGCATGCCACCGGGGAGGCGGAGCTCGCAAATCGACTGGCCGTGCTGGAAGCGCGGTGTGAGCTGGTGGTGGCGCTGGCCTACGACGGGCAGCACATCGCGGCGCGGGCGGTACGGGAGCAGGCGCTGGACCTGGCCGAATCACTCGGCGGGACAGGGCTGCTCGCGCACGCGGTCACCTGCTGGCCGACGCCGCTGATCTGGTCCGTGCACGACTGGCACACCCCGGACCCGCGCATCCGCGAGCCACTGCGCATCGCCTCCGCCGATGCCGACCTGTCGGTGCGCACCCGAATTCGCGTGCAAGTCACCGCGGCCTTCGATCGCGCCATCGAGGATCCCTCGGCGGCCCGCATCATCGCCGCCGCGGCCATGGCGCTGGCCGAGCCGCTCGGCGACCCCGATCTGCTGTGCACGGTCATCAACGCCCAGGCGTTCGCGGCCTTCGCGGCGGGCGGCTTCCTGCGCGCCCACGACCTGAGAAGGCATGCGAGACACCTGCTCCAGGTGTCGACCGAGGCCGAGCTCACCGAATTCCGTGCGCTCGCACACTATCTGCTGTTCCGCGCCACCCTGGCCGACGCCGACCTGGCGGCCGCCGCCGAACACGCCGAGCACGCCGGCGCGTACTCCACCGACGGGCAACTGCGGCACCTGCTCGACGCCCTCGCACCCTTCGGAATGGTGCTGGAACTGCTGCGCGGCGATATCGACGAGGTGCTGCGTCTGCTCGCCGAGGGCTCCGGGGAACTGGACAATCTGGTAGCGCACTCCGGGGAGGGCGCGGCCGAACCGACCCGCGACCCGAACGCGCTACACGTCGGCATCGCCGTCTCCATCGGCTGGCTGCGCAACGACATGTCCGACTACCTGACCGATCTGCGCGAGCGCACGGCCCTCAAACCCGACCTGTTCGTGTATGGATACGCGCTGGCCCTGGTGCATTCGGGCCGCCCCGAGGAGGCTCGCCGAGTCCTGGCCGCCGCGCCGCCGCTGGCCCCGCAGTTCTGGTCCACCTTCACCGGGGTCAAGGCCCGGCTCGCCATCGCCCTCGATGATCCGGTCGAGGCGCACGCCGTCTACCGGCAGCTGCTGCCGTACGCGGGCACCATCTGCGGCCTGGAGACCGGGGCCTCGGTGCTCGGGCCCATGGACTACATCCTCGCCGAGCTGGCCGCCTACCTCGGCGACCAGGAGCGGGCCGCCGGGCATCGCACCGCAGCCGAGGAATTGCAGGCCCGGCTGCAATCCGAACTGGTCGCACTCGCGTCCCCCGGCGCGGGTCTCATGCGGGCCGGCCGGTTGGGCCCGGTGGGCCGCAGCTGCCTGGTCCGGCGGCCCTGACCGAATTCGGCGGGGCCGCACGGAACTCCGCGGCGGTCTGGGACGTCCTCTTTGTCGAGGCCGACGGTCGGCCGGGGACGGGGAGGACACATGACGACCGATATCGCGCCGCCGCCGCGCGGACGCCGCCGCTGGCCGGCGGCGGTCATGGCGCTGGTGGTCATTTCGGCGTTGGCGGCCGGTGTGCGCTGGTGGCAGCAGCGGGAGCACATCGCCGAGGGCCCGCGGGTGATGGACGGACGCCTGATACACGATTTTCCCGAGGTCGATTCCGCGGCCCTCAGTGCCGAACAGACGCGGATCGTGGATGTACTGCGACAACAATTCGACGAGCAGAGCGGCCGCGACAAATACTCCGAGGGTATTGACGAACCGTGGTGTGCCGACTTCGTCAGCTGGGTGATGCGCGCCGCTGGACAACCACTCGCCAATCCGAATTCCGGATCGTGGCGCATACCGGGCGTCTACACCTTGGAGGAGTACTTCCGGGGACAGGACCGTTTCGAGCAGGGGAACTCGAGTTATACGCCGCGTGTCGGAGATGTGGTGATGTACTCGGATTCCAGTGTGTTTCACCAGCACACGAATATTGTGATCGCGGTGGATTCGGATACGATCACCACGGTCGGCGGCAACGAGGCCGGCGAATCCGGGGGTGTCGCAATCCACAAATTCCGCCCGTCCGGCACATCGGGGCTGGTCGGGTTCGGGCGATTGGGAACACGCTGATTCCACATTCTGGAAACACACGGGGCGGGGTGTACTACTGAGCGCGTCTTCCGCCTACGATGGGTTTCGGCGGCGCCCGGCAGCGCCGTCGATTGATCCCTGTCCTGCTGCCCCCTCATCGGCAGGACAGGGGTCCCGCCCGACGAAAGTAGCTGGATGACGTCGTCCGACGAACCGACCTGGATCGATTACGCCGAATTCGGCGAACGTTTCGTGGCGGCGGCGGTAACGGAATCCCGGATCGAATCCGCGGTCTCCAGTGTGGCCGGGCGGGGTATCACCATCGGCCCCTTCGGCATCGGCCCCGCCGGACTCGCCCGGTTCGTGGCCAAGGGCAGCATCGGCAAACCCACCATCATCCGGCGCTGGCCGCATGTCCACTTCGATGTCATGCTTCCGGTGAAACTGCGGGTCGACGTCACCCTCGGCGGGCAGCGGCTGCGGTTGGAAGCGGTCGTGGAGATCGACCTCACCCTGCACGCCCACACCGCCGATCCGCTACTCATCGTCATCGACATTCCCCCGGTCACCGGTCGCGACGTCAGCTTCGTCATGCGTGCGCAAGCCATCGGCACCGCCTGGGAACTGCTGCTCGACCCCATCGCCAAACTGGTGCAGCGCGAGGTCGCCAACCGCATCAACGGGATTCTGGCGGACCCGGATTCGCAGCGTGCCCGCACCTTCGACGTGCAGGCCATCCTCGACAACACCCGCTCGCCCTACCGGGGCCGTCCCACCCACGAGTGGATCGGCTACGACGAGTTCGGCCGCCGGTTCTTCGCCCGCATCGTCACCGCGGAACGGGTACGGCAGGTGGTCGAGTCCATGGCGGGCAAGCCCATCGAGGTCGGGCCGCTGCGCACCGGCCCGGGCAACAAGGCCGAGGTCTGGGTGCAGGGCAGCGTACGGCTGCCCCGGGTCGCCGAGGCCGGCCCGGTCACCGTCACGCCCGCGCCCGAGCCGCGGATCGCCGAATTGCCCCATGCCGCAGCCGAATCGGCGGCCGCCGCCGAGGAGCATTCGCGCGCCCATGATCCCTCGCTGGTGCGCTTCGACCTGACGATTCCGGTGAGCCTGGACATCTCCGTGGATGTGCTCAAGACCAACCGCTATCGCGCCGAGGTGCAGGTGCCCGTGGCGCTCACCGCGCGCGCCGCGGAGCCGTTGCTGATCGTTATCGACGCGGTGCCGCCGCGGGCCCGCGACATCGATCTGGAGATGACCGCCGAGGGCTGGCGGGCCGCCGCACTGGGCAAGCTGGCGGGCATGCGCAAGCAGATCGCGGCGCAGGTGGCCACGGTCGTGCGGTCCGAGGTTGCCGACGTGTCACGGCGGACCATCGATGTGGGCGCGCGCCTGGATTCCACGCGGGTCTGAGGGACCGCGCTCCCCGTTTCGGTAGCTGTAAATTCGCTATCGGCCGGTCGTTGCCCGGTTTCAGCCCGATGTGACATATGGTGCCTATGTGCTCGATGAGCCTGGCGATTCCAATGTGAATATGGTGAAATGAGGGCACGTTCAGGGCTCCCGGCGCACAGATGATCTTGTTGTTCATCGGGGAAGGTGCGCCGGGCACGCCGCATGTAGTTCCAACCGGTCAATGGTGAGACATCGTCTCCCAATCCTCACGACCGGAATGTTCGACCAGCGAGTGTGCGAAGGAGCCCGTGATGCGTTCTGACCATGTCAACCGACGGAACTTCCTCTCAGGGGCGACGGCGCTCGCCGCCGGAATCACCGCCGGACTGACCCTCCCGGCCGGCACCGCCGCCGCCAAGGACCGGCTCGGCACCCTCCTCGATTACGCCGGCGGCGTCCCCTCGGCCCAATCCATCAGCGACGACGGGCATCTCGGCGTCATCCGCTACGTCTCCGACCGGCGGCCCGGCGCCGAATGGATGGAAGGCAAGCCGCTGCTCGCCCGCGAGGTCGACGCGCTGCGCGCCGCGGGCCTGTCGGTGGTGTCCTGCTATCAGTTCGGCAAGGGGCCGACCGCCGACTGGCGCGGCGGCTACGAGGCCGGATTGAAGCACGCCGCACGGGGATTGATCCTGCACAAGGCCGCGGGCGGGCCCGACAACGCGCCCATCTACGCGTCCATCGATGACAACCCGGGCGACGACGATTTCGACAAGCACATCGAGCCGTACCTGCGGGGCTGGGAGACCGTGATCGGACACGGCCGCACGGGCGTCTACGCGAACTCGCCGACCATCGACAGTATTCGCGACGCGGGCCTGTGCTCGTTCTTCTGGCAACACAATTGGGGCACCCCGAAGGGATACGTCCACCCCGCCGCCCACCTGCACCAGTTCGAGATCGACGAGCGCGAGGTGGATGGCGTCTCGGTGGACGTGAACGCCGTACTGACTCCGCGGTACGGCCAGTGGTGGTGACGCCGACTCTCCGAACCGTGATGTGCCGCTGCCCTCGGCAGCCGCACTCGACGCTCAAAGAGACCGGTTAGGTCTGGCAGTGGCAGGTCGGGTCGAGCGCCAGGTCCGGCTCTTCCGCGACGACCCGGAACATGAGGTGGGGATCGGCGTGTTCGTTGTCGGCGCCGCCGTCGGCGAAGACCTCACCGTTCCCGTTCCAGGAGAACAGGGACCAGCGGGACAGCGCCGAGAAGGCGGAGCCGAGGCTACCGAAGGACGCCGAGGATAGGAGGGAGCCGAACGAGCCCACCGATCCGATCGACAGCACCGAACCCACGCTGCCGATGGACAGGATCGAATAGGCCGAGCCGATCGACAGGATCGATCCCTCCGAACGAATCGAGAGGATCGATCGGCGCGAATGCAGTCCCCGCACGGGGTTGGTCACAGCGGCCATAGATGTCGGTCTACCACACCACACCCCGAGAGAGCATGGTGACAACCGATCCGGTGAGTTTCGGGGCAACTCACCGGCTGTGCCGACAATCGGTTCGGCTCCCGAACCGGCGGCACGGGTGCCGGACGGTGAAGGGCTTTCGGTCGCCCGCTGAATATGCGGAGACGCGGTAGAGCTAGGCGACGGTGAAGAAACCGACGGTGGGCAGGAAGGAACAGGTGATCGGCTGCGACTCCGGATCGGCCTGGGTGGTCAGCGAACCCGAGACGACGGCGACCACGCGACCGGAACCGGTGTTGGCGATGGCCGACAGGGTGGCCGGGCCGTCCGGGTTGATGTGGGCCTCGTTGGTGAGGTTCATGGTGCCGGTGGCGCGGGTGTCGACGTTCAGCCACTGCACCGTCATCGGGGTGGGCTGGACATCGGTGGGCTGCTTGGTGCCCAGTGCGGTGAACACGAAACCGGCCTGGCCCTGCGCGGGTCCGGGCGGGGGCAGTTGCGCCGGGCCGGGAACGGCCAGCGCGGTGCCCACCGAGTCGGCGGAGGAGGAGATGCAGCCCTTGCCGACGGTCGGCCACAGGAACTGCGCGATGACCGGGCCGTCCTTCGGGATGTCCGGGCCGCCACCACCGCTGCCGTCCAGGAAGGTGATGATGGCGAGCAGCGTCGTCTTCACCTGATCGGGCAGGTTGCTGTTCTCCAGCAGCTGCTTGGCCTGGGCCAGGATGGCGTTCTTGGGGCCCGCGTCGGCGATGTCGGCGGGGCCGGTCGCCGCGCCGATGATGGCGGGGACCAGTGAAGCCAGGGCATCGACCGGGACCCCTTCGGGGATCATCGGAATCGACGAGGTGCTCTGGGGTGCGGGCGCGGGCTTCGCATAGGCCGTCGGCACGGCGACGGTGGCGCAGGCCGCCAGGGCCAACGCGGACATTGCGAACCGCGATCCTCGGGTGCGAAGCACTGGTGTAGCCGTCCTTACCTTCAGGGACATCATACGGCGATGGAGCCATCGCTCCGCGCCACTCTAGGGACCGGGCTGCCGTGTTGTACAGCCGCAGTGTGATCTTGGCGAACTAGATCAGCTGACGCTATCGAACGGACCGTCGGATTACGTGTTACAGATGTGGTCAGTGATGCAAATGTTACAGATCGGGGTCCGCGCTGCGCGGCACATTCGACTGTGCGACTACGCTTGTCGCGGCCGTAACGCCGTATTAGCGAAACCCGCGAGCCGCATTCGCCAGCCGTGCCCTCGGCCGGTGACCCGCCCGAGCTGAAAGACAGTGCCGTGAGTCGACACTTCCACATGGCCGCCGCGGCACTGGGCATTTCGGTGCTGGCCCGTCTGGCGTGGGTGCTGCTGTTGCCCAATGGCATGAACTTCGTGGACCTGCACGTCTATGTGGACGGCTCGGCGAATCTGGGCAGCGGCCACCTCTACGAGTACACCGATTCCAGCAAGACACCGGACTTTCCGCTGCCGTTCACGTATCCGCCCTTCGCGGCCCTGGTCTTCTATCCACTGCATTTCCTTCCGTTCAGCATGGTAGCCATCGGATGGCTGCTGGCCACGGTCGCGGCGCTGTTCGGCGTGGTGTGGTTCTCGCTCGAGATGCTGGTCGGGACCGAGGCCATGCGTGAACGGTCCTGGCGCACGGCCGCGGTGGCGTGGACCGCGATCGGCATGTGGCTGGAACCGGTGCGGACCACCCTGGACTACGGCCAGGTCAATGTGTTCCTCGTGCTGTTGGCCATGCTCGCGGTGCGCAGCGCCCGGTGGTGGGTGTCGGGCACGCTGGTCGGCGTGGCGGCCGGTATCAAGCTGACCCCGGCGGTCACCGGGCTGTATTTCGCGGCCCGCAAGCGCTGGTTGACGGCGGTCTGGTCGGCGGTGGTCTTCTTCGGGACCATCCTGCTGACGCATCTGTTCAGCCCCGGTGAGACCGACAAGTACTTCCGTGAGCTGCTCGGCGACGCGCACCGCATCGGGCCGGTCGGCTCGTCGACCAATCAGTCGCTGCGCGGCGCGCTCAGCCGCCTGCTCGGCCACGACGTGGTGTCCGGGCCGGTGTGGATCGCGGCGGCGCTGATCACGGCCGTACTGGCCTTCTTCGCCTGGCGTGCACTGGATTCCGACGATCGACTGGGCACGCTGATCATCGTGCAGTTGTTCGGGCTGATGGTCTCGCCCATCTCGTGGTCGCACCACTGGATCTGGCTCATTCCGGTGATCCTGTGGCTGCTCTACGGCCCGCTGCGGCGGGCGGCGGGCGCGTGGGTGCTGGCCGGGTACTGGCTGGTGGTCACGCTCATCGGCGTGCCCTGGGTGCTGGGCTTCTTCCAGGACTCGATCTGGACCATCTCGCGGCCGGGCATTCTGGCCTGGCTGGGGGCGGTGGACGCGATCGGCGTGCTGGCCCTCTATGTCTGGATCATCCGGGCGGGCCGGCTCAACTCCGGGCGTCGGGTCGATCGCCCTCGCGAGCGCGAGCCGATCGGCCGGTGACATAGCGCGTGCGGCGGGGGTCCGCAATGCCCCGAATCTTAGGGCCGCGGCGTATTCCATTGTGCGACTAGCGTTGTCGGCAGCCCGCAAGCCACATTCGCCAGCCGTGAACTCCGGTCGGTGAGCTCCACCCGACCCGAAAGTCCGTATTGTGACTCGACGTTTCCGCCTGGCTGCCGCCGCGCTCGGCGTTTCGGTGCTGGTTCGCCTGCTGTGGGCGCTGTTCTGGCCCGGCGACCTGATCCTCGTGGACCTGCACGTCTACGTGGAGGGGGCCGCGAACCTGTTCCGCGGAAACCTCTACGACTGGACCGATTCCAGTAGATCACCGCAATTTCCGCTGCCGTTCACCTATCCGCCGTTCGCGGCGCTCGTCTTGTACCCGCTGCATTACCTGCCGTTCGACGTGGTGGCCGTCGGATGGCTGCTGGCCACGGTCGCGGCGCTGTTCGGCGTGGTGTGGATCTCACTGGAGATGATGGTGGGCCGCGAGGCCATGCGCGAGCAGTCGTGGCGTACCGCCGCGGTGGCGTGGACCGCGGCAGGCATGTGGCTGGAACCGGTGCGGTCCACCCTCGACTACGGCCAGGTGAACGTGTTCCTGGTGCTGTCGGCCATGGTCGCGGTGCGCAGTACCCGCTGGTGGGTGTCGGGCACGCTGGTCGGTTTGGCGGCCGGGGTCAAGCTGACCCCGGCCGTGACCGGGCTGTATTTCACGGCCCGGCGGCGGTGGCTCGCGGTGATCTGTTCGGCGGCGGCCTTCCTCGGGACCATCGGCGTGACCTACCTGCTCACGCCCGGTGAGACCGGTAGGTACTTCGGGGAACTTGTCGGCGATCCACATCGCATCGGGCCGGTCGGTTCGGTGATCAATCAGTCGCTGCGCGGCGCGCTCACCCGCCTGGCCGGGCACGACGTGGGCTCCGGCCTGTTATGGAAGACGTCCGTGCTGGTGACGGCCGTGCTCGCGTTCTTCGCCTGGCGCGCATTGCGTTTCGACGACCGGCTGGGCACGCTCATCATCGTGCAGCTGTTCGGCTTGATGGCCTCGCCGATCTCCTGGTCGCATCACTGGGTGTGGCTGGTGCCGACGATGCTGTGGCTGCTCCACGGCCCGCTGCGCGAGGCCCCCGGTGCACGCGTCATGGCAGGATTCTGGCTGGTCACAACGGTGATCGGCGTGCCGTTCGTGCTGGGAACGCTCCAGAAATCGATGTGGGACATCTCGCGCCCGGGCTATCTGTCCTGGCTGGGCGCGGCCAATGTGATCGGCGTGCTGGTCCTCTATGCGTGGATCATCCGGGCCGGGCGGCTCAGCCCTGAGCGTGCAGTCGATCGATCTCGCGAGCAAGAGCCATATCCCGTGCCGTGAGGCCGCCCGCGGAGTGGGTGGACAGCGTGAAAGTGACCCGCCGCCAGCGGATATCGATATCGGGATGGTGATCGGCGACCTCGGCCGCGGCGGCCACCCGCCGTACCAGTTCGATGCCGGCCAGGAACGACGAGGCCTCGATGGTGCGCCTGATGCTGTCGCCTTCGCGGGCCCAGTCGGGCAGTTCGGTGAGGGCCTTGGCGATGTCGTCGTCGGAGAGCAGCGCAGTACTCATGAATCCGGTCTACTCCGGATTCACGCAGCGCGCGCGACTTTCAGGCACTTCTTCAGTTCCTTGCCATGGCAGCCGGCGGCCTCGGCCTTCTTCATACGTATGATGACCACAGGGCATTTCACGCACCGCGTCTTCTTGCGGCAGCATTTCTTCTTCGGCTTCAGACCGGAGACGTCCTTCGCCTTCACCTTGCCCATGTTGGTTAGCTTAACCTAACCTCAGCCCATTGAACAGGTGAGGAAGTGCGGCCGGTAATGTGTAGCGCGCCGCATGCCCGGTGGAGTTCGCCATGTCTCGAAGTAGGCAGCCCCACGCATGAGACCCATCCGGGTCGGCATCAGACTTTTTCACCAGGAGGAATCAAACGTGTCGTCTGTCGAGTTCCGCAACGTCGCCATCGTGGCGCACGTCGACCACGGCAAGACAACACTGGTCGACGCCATGCTCCGGCAATCCGGTGCGTTCGCCGAACGAGCCGAGCTCGTCGACCGAGTGATGGACTCCGGTGACCTCGAGCGCGAGAAGGGCATCACCATTCTCGCCAAGAACACCGCTGTTCACCGGCATAACGCCGACGGATCGGTCACCGTCATCAATGTCATCGACACCCCCGGCCACGCTGACTTCGGTGGTGAGGTCGAGCGCGGCCTGTCCATGGTGGACGGCGTCGTGCTGCTCGTCGACGCGTCCGAGGGTCCGCTGCCGCAGACCCGTTTCGTGCTGCGCAAGGCTCTCGCCGCCTCGCTGCCGGTGATCCTGGTGGTCAACAAGACCGACCGCCCGGACGCCCGCATCGAGGAGGTCGTCGAGGAATCCCACGACCTGCTGCTGGACCTGGCCTCCGACCTCGATGACGAGGCCTCCGAAGCCGCCGAGCTGGCCCTCGACCTGCCCGTGCTCTACGCCTCCGGCCGCGCGGGCGTGGCCTCCACCAGCCGCCCCGAGAATGGCCAGGTGCCGGACGCGGAGAACCTCGACGAGCTGTTCGAGGTCCTCATGAAGTACGTCCCCGCCCCCAAGGGCGACCCGAACGCGGCGCTGCAGGCGCACGTCACCAACCTCGACGCCTCCCCGTTCCTGGGCCGCATCGGCCTGGTGCGCATCCACAACGGCACCCTGAAGAAGGGCCAGAACGTCGCCTGGATGCACGGTGACGGCGTCAAGACCGTCAAGATCACCGAGCTGCTCAAGACCATCGGCGTCGAGCGTCAGCCCGGCGAGGAGGCCGTGGCCGGTGACATCGTCGCCATCGCGGGCATCCCGGACATCATGATCGGCGACACCCTCGCCGACGTCGACAACCCGGTCGCGCTGCCGCGCATCACCGTCGACGAGCCCGCCATCTCGGTGACGATCGGCACCAACACCTCGCCGCTGGTCGGCCGGGTGCAGGGCCACAAGCTGACCGCCCGCATGGTGAAGTCGCGCCTGGACCAGGAGCTGGTCGGCAATGTGTCGCTGCGCGTGCTCGACATCGGCCGCCCGGACGCCTGGGAGGTGCAGGGCCGTGGTGAGCTGGCGCTGGCCATCCTGGTCGAGCAGATGCGCCGCGAGGGCTTCGAGCTGACCGTCGGCAAGCCGCAGGTGGTCACCAAGCAGGTCGACGGCAAGGTGCATGAGCCCTTCGAAGAGCTGACCATTGACTGCCCGGACGAGTACCTGGGCGCCGTCACCCAGCTGCTGGCTGCTCGCAAGGGCAAGATGGTCCAGATGAGCAACCACTCCGCGGGGTGGGTGCGCATGGAGTTCATCGTCCCCTCGCGCGGTCTGATCGGTTTCCGCACCGACTTCCTCACCGAGACCCGCGGCACCGGCATCGCCAACGCCGTATTCGACGGCTACGCCCCGTGGGCCGGTGAGATCCGCGCCCGCCACACCGGTTCGCTGGTCTCCGACCGCTCGGGCTCGGTCACCCCGTTCGCCATGATCCAGCTGGCCGACCGCGGCCAGTTCTTCGTGGAGCCGGGCGCCGACACCTACGAGGGCCACGTGGTCGGCATCAACCCGCGCGCCGAGGACCTCGACATCAACGTCACCCGCGAGAAGAAGCTGACCAATATGCGGTCCGCCACCGGTGACGTGCTCGAGACTCTGGCCAAGCCGCTGCAGTTGGATCTCGAAGGCGCCATGGAGTTCTGCGCCGCCGACGAGTGTGTCGAGGTGACCCCGGAGATCGTGCGTGTGCGCAAGGTCATCCTGAACGCCAACGACCGCCAGCGCGAAATCTCCCGCCGCAAGGCCCGCGACCGCGCTGTGTCGAACTAGCCTCCGCTTCGCTCCGGCCAAGGCGCGGGTCCATGGAGCCGTTCGGTCCCCCGATCCGAGCGCGGGGAGGCGGAGCGCAGTCCAGGATCGGGGCGGGCCGCGAACCTGCAGGTGCTGTTCGGGGAAATCGAGAGAGTGTCAGTGGCGGCGAGCTGTGATCACCCGGCATGGTGCCCGTCGTTCGTCGCTCGGGCGGCGGACACCATGCGGGCGCCGTTGACGGCCGGGCCTTGGAAAGTGGATCCAGTAAAGTGCCGAAGGTGAGAACGGGGCCCCGGGTGCGCGCATCGTGGCGTGTGGTGATGTTGATGGTGGCGGCCCTGCTGATGGTTGCGACCGGGTGCACCGCGAATCCGCCGCCGCCCATCGAGTCGACCGACAGTCCCAAGACGCAGCCCGCCAAGCCGGGGAAGAACTCGGTCGTGGTGGCCGTGGACGATATCGGCATCGGGTTCAATCCGCATCTGCGGTCGCAGCAGTCGCCGGCGACGGCGGCCGTCGCGTCCATGGTGTTGCCGAGCCCGTTCCGGCCCGGTCCGACGCCGGGTGTGCCGGGCGGCACCGACTGGAATCTGGATCCGGCTCTCATGGTGTCGGCGGATGTGACGGCGCAGGAGCCGTTCACCATCACCTATCAGATCAAGAACGAGGCGTCCTGGTCCGACGGCGCGCCCATCGCCGCCGAGGACTTCAGATACCTCTGGCAGCAGATGATCACGCAGCCGGGCGCGGTGGATCCCGCGGGCTACCGGTTGATCTCGGACGTCAGTTCCTCGGCCGGCGGTAAGACGGTGACCGTCACCATGACCCAGCCGTTTCCGGGTTGGCGGCAGCTGTTCGCGGATCTGCTGCCCCAGCACCTGGTGAAGGACTCCGGTTTCGAGCAGGGGCTCATCGACACCATCCGGATCTCGGGCGGTCAGTTCCGCATCAAGCAGGCGGACCGCGGCCGCGAGGAAATTCTGCTGGAACGCAATGACCGGTACTGGGGTCAGCCCGCGGTACCGGATCAGATTCTGTTGCGGCGCGGCGGAACTCCCGCACAGGTGGCCGAGTCGCTGCGGGTCGGGGACGCGCAGATGGCGCTGGTGCACGGCGGGGTGGCGTTGCAGGCGCAGCTGGCGGCGATTCCGTCGGTGCGCACCGCCATGATGCCGCAGTCTCGCGAAATGCAGCTGGTGCTCAATGGCCGCGCCGGTGACCTGTCCGATGTCCGGGTGCGACGCGCGGTGCTGGCGCTGCTGGATCCGGTGCTGCTGGCCACGGTCGGCGCGCAGACCGGCAGTTGGGTGGAACCGGTGCGGGCGCAGGTGCTTTCGCCCTCGGATCCCGGCTATGTCGCCACCGAGCCGCCGCGTCTCAGTCAGGAGGAGGCGTTCGGGCTGCTGGCCGCGGCCGGATTCGCCCGGGCCGCCGAGACTCCCGTTGCCCAGTCGGCGACTTCGCCCGCGCCGCAACCGCGTTCGCTGGCCAAGAACGGCAAGTCGCTGACGGTGCGGATCGGCGCGGTGGACGGCGACACCACCACGCTGGCGGTGGCCAATACCGCGGCGGACCAATTGCGTAGTGCCGGAATCGATGTCATGGTCAGCAGCGTCACCGCCGCGCAGCTGTACAGCAAGGAGCTGACCGACGGCGGGATCGACGCCGTGGTCGGCTGGGAACGCACCGGCGAGGATCCGGCCACGGTGCTGGCGTCGCGCTACGGGTGCACGCCGGCGGCTCCGCCCGGCGACACCGCCGACACCACCGTGGCGGACGGCGCCAAGAAGTCCCCGTCGAACCTGTCCGGTGTGTGTGATCCGAGCCTGCAGCCCGGTATCGACGCCGCCCTGCGCGGCATCGATGCGGGCAAGGTGATCGGTGAGACCGAACCGAAGTTGTGGGAGCTCGCGACCGTGCTGCCCATCGTGCAGGACACCCAGGTGGCGGCGGCGGGCCCGCGCGTGGACGGTGCTTCGCTGAGCGGCGCCATCCAGACCGGCATCTTCGGTGATGCCGCCAACTGGCGGAGGCTGCCGTGAACCTGCTCGACGCCTCCCGGCACGGCCTGCTGCTGGTGCACGCGCATCCGGACGACGAGTCCATCACCACCGGCGGCACCATCGCCCACTACCGCAAGCGGGGCGTCCCGGTCACCGTCGTGACCTGCACGCTGGGCGAGGAGGGCGAGGTCATCGGGGACGATTACGCGCACCTGGTGGCCGGGCAGGCCGATCAGCTGGGCGGGTACCGGATTCTCGAATTGACCAGGGCGCTGGCCGAGTTGGATGCCGGCGTGCCGCGCTTCCTGGGTGGTGCGGGCCGCTGGCGGGACTCCGGGATGGCCGGGACGCCGTCGGCGCGTAACCCGCGCGCCTTCGTGAACTCCGGCCCGGCGGCGGTCGACGCGCTGGTACGGGTGATCCTGGAGCTGCGTCCGCGTGTGGTGATCGGCTATGACCCGCGCGGCGGCTACGGGCATCCGGATCACATTCGCGCGCACGAGATCACCATGGCGGCCGTGCACGCGGCGTCGGACCGGGGCTGGACGGTCCCGAAGCTGTACTGGACGGTCACCGACGGCGCCGCGCTGTCCATGCACACCGAGGCGCTCAAGCGGCGCACTGTGGATCAGCTGCCGGGCGCGCTGCCGCGCGGCTGGCGGCTGCCGCACACCGGCGAATTGGCCTGTGTCTCCGCCGAATCGGTGACCACCGCGATCGACGTGTCCGATGCCCTGTCGGCCAAACGCGCCGCCCTTCGCGCCCACGCCACCCAGGTCACGGTCGCCCCGTCGGGCCGGGAGTTCGCGCTGTCGAACGATGTCGCCCAGCCGGTGCTGCCGGAGGAGCATTACATTCTGGTGCGTGGTGAGCGCGGCCCGCTCGGCCCCGACGGTCGCGAACATGATCTCTTCGGCGGGCTGGAATGAGAGACTGAGGCTATGTACAACTGGGACCTCCAGAACGCGATCGTGGCGTTCGTCGAGAGCCAGCGGCCCTACTTCGAGTGGCAGCATGAGCTGTACCTGTCGGTGCTGTACGGCTTCGTGGACATGCAGAGTCAGCTGCTGACGCTGCTCGGTTTCCCACCGGTGCCGTGACGGCGGCCGTCGGTGCCCGGACGGGTGACGCGGTGAGGGCGGCGGGGCCGGTGCACGGGGTGCTCACCGCGGTGATCGGCGCGCTGTTGCTGATCGACGCGGTGATCACGCTCGGGTTCGAAGTGCTGTTCCTGCCCATCTACGCCGGCCAGGCTCATATTCCGGAGCCGACGCCGGTGCTGGCCGCGAGCAGCCTGGCCTCGGGCATGACCGACGGCGCGATTCCGGTGCCGCTCACGGCGTTGGCCGCCGCGGTGGTGAATGTGCTGCTGGTGATGGGCATGGGTGTGTTGACCCAGCGGATCGGGGTGATGGCGCTGCCGATCCTGGTGTGGGCCTTCGGCTTCCTGATCTGCGCGGGTTTCAGCCCGAGCGGGTACGCCCTGCTCATCGGTGACTGGCCCACCATGCTGCTGCTGATCTGTGGTCTGCTGCCCGCGGGCATGTACCTCTACTACCGCGCGACCGTCCGGCTGGCCGGGACCGGAGGCTGACCGAATCCTCGCGTCTTTGTCGCGGCGCTGTCACACTTCGCCGTCCTGTCTCGTCATCCTCATGAATCGCAATCACGATCAGGAACGAGGGATGACGATGGGATTCGAAGAACTGCGCAACACCGTCCGGGGCCGCGTTCTGGAGTCCGGTGACGCGGACTTCGAGGCGGCCGCCCGGCCATGGAGCCTGGCGGTGACGCAGCCGGTGGCCGCGGTCGCCGAGGTCGCCGACGGCGAGGACGTGGCGGCGGTGGTGCGGTACGCGCGCGCCGCGGGCCGCCCGGTGGTGATCCAGCCGACCGGGCACGGCGCGGCGGGCGGTGTCGACACCGCGATCCTGCTGCGCACCGGCGCGTTGAACCGGCTCGAGATCGATCCGGTCGCCCGGGTGGCGCGGGTCGGCGCGGGCGTGCAGTGGGGTCGGGTGCAGGCGGCCGCGGCCGAGCACGGGCTGACCGGTCTGGCGGGCAGCAATCCGGTGGTCGGGGTGACCGGCTACACGTTGGGCGGTGGTCAGAGCTGGTTCGGCCGTAAGTACGGCTGGGCCTCGAATGCGGTGCGCGCCTTCGAGATCGTGGATGCCGAGGGTCGCCCGGCGCGGGTGACCGTGGACAGCGATCCGGATCTGTTCTGGGCGCTGTCGGGCGGCGGTGGCGATTTCGCGGTGGTGACGGGTCTGGAGTTCGAGCTGTTCCCCGCACCCGGTCTGTACGGCGGCCGTGTCATGTGGCCCGCCGCGAAGCTGACCGAGGTCTGGGATGCCTTCCGCGAGTTGACGTCGCGGGCTCCCGAGGAGCTGTCGGTGTGGTTCAGCCGCTTCCAGTTCCCGCAGGCGCCCGAGATGGTCGGCGTGGACTTGGCTTACTTGGGCGATCCCGAGCAGGGGCGGGTCCTCGTGTCCGCACTGGACCGCATCGAAGGCGCGGTCAGCGATACCCGTGGCGCCATGTCGGTGGCCGATCTCGGCGACATCACGACCGAACCCGCCGATCCCAGCCCGGCTATGACCCGTTCCGAACTCCTGCCGGACCTGTCTCCGGAGGCGGAGAAGATCATCCTCGGCGAATCGCTCGCCCCGCTCGTCAGCATCCAGGTCCGCCATCTCGGCGGCGCCCTGGCTCGGCCGGCGTCGGGTGCGCGGGGCGCGCTGGCCGACGGCTTCCTCATCTCCACGCTCGGCTTCGGCCTGCCGCACCTGCGCGATGCGGTGCTGGCCAAGTCGGACGCCGTCGTGGCGGAGTTCGGCGGGCTGCTGACCGGCAAGAAGCCCCTGACCTTCCTGGCTCCGGGCGAGACGGCCGCCGCCGCCTTCGACGCGGCGACCCTCAACCGGCTGCGCGCCATCAAGCGGGAGCGCGACCCGCACACCGTGATCCGCGCCAACTACCCGGTGCTCGGCTGATCCACGGCGCGGGAGAACGCACCCTGTACCTCGCCCGGCCCGGTGCCGATTGTCTTCGCACCGCGAATCACGTTCCGGCGGTGGATCATTCGATCCGCGGCCGGAACATTCGTGATCAGCGTCGGGTGGGTGTGCCGAGCCGGCCGGGAGTGACGGCCTCGATGAGCGACCAGGCTTGATCGAGCGGCAGATCGATGACGTGGTAGCGCTTCTTGCCCGCCGCCGATGCCGCAACCACGGTGGCGACCCCGGCGCGGCGCTGGAAGAACGTCTGACGCACGGTCCAGCCGATGACGCCGGGGGCCTCCAGACAGTCGCGGTCGCGGTCCAGGCAGCCGCTGCGGGTGATGAGCCAGGCGGGGGCGCTGTCGGTGGCCGGGAGCACGGCGTGGCCGAGGCCGCGGTAACGGTCCCATGCGAGGGCGGCGGCGATGGGCGTGGCGATCGCGAGCACGATCCACAGCCAGAGCGGGATGTGGCCGCCCGCAAGGGAAATGGCGAGCAGGACCGCCGCGATCAGCGCGAGCGGACCCAGGGTGCGGGTGTGGCGGCGGCGGTGCGCGGCCGGACCGTGGGGCAGCAGCGGCACGGTGACCAGCGCGGGGACCGGCAGCGCGCCCGCGGCCGGAACGGCCGAGATGGGTTGTGTCGCAGGGGATGCCGGTTCCTGCGCCGGTGTGGCCGCCGCGGCGCCCAGGAGGTGGGCGAGGGTGCGGTGGACGGCGGTGCGGGGAGCCTGCGGCAGCATCTTCTGCCGCGGGCTGGTGCCGGTCATGATGGCCTCGAGCTCGGCGGCGCCCGCCACGCGCAGCAGCAGCGGCTCGTTGACGGTCGCCCCGCGCAGGCGGGCCAGGTCGAGGGTCGTCTGCCGGGTGGTGAACAGGCCGTGGCGGATGGTGAGGGTCTTGCCGTCGTCGAGGACGTTCAGCCCGAACCAGGTCATGAGGTAGCGCGCGCAGGCGGCCAGGCTGACCACGACCACCAGGATCACGACGAGCAGCGCGATCACGGCGGCGATGACGGTCGCGCCGCGGTGACCGACATCCTGGACCGTGCCGGATTTCAGGAAGAGCTGGGCGAAGCCGTACTGGAAGGCCAGACCGACGACCGGGGCGATAATGGCGAAGCCGGTCAACGAGAGTGGGGCGTAGCGCACCCAATCCGGTTGCCAGTGCGCGATTTCCACGGATCGGGGCTGCGCTGCCGTGTGCGGCGCTTCGCCCTCCGTTGTAATCGCCGGGGAGTCAGGGGATTCCGTGCCCGAGCCGGTGTGCGCCAGCAGGGCGAGCCGAAGTTCCGGCACCAGCTTGGCGTCCAGCGAGTCCAGTTTGAACTGCTCCCGTTTGTCCGCGTGCTGCCCGGTGCCGATGGACAGCACCGCCAGCCCGAGCACCCGGTGCAGCAGGTCGGCCTGTACGTCCACCGACCGCACTCGGTTGCGCGGCACCGAGAGCTGTTTGCGCTTGACGAGCCCGGTGCGCAGCTCCACATTGTCCGGAGTGATCCGGTAGGCGGTGGTGAACCAGCGTGTGAGCGCGAAGCCGACGATGATCGCCACCACGCTCAGGCTCCACAGCGGATTGTCCTGGCTGGCTCCCGCTATCAGCGTGGCGATCAGGACCGGGATGAAGCGGATGAGCTCGGTGACCGGATGCACCAACAGCATGCGCTTGTCGAGCCGCTGCCAGGTCGCGGCGGCGGGGCCGACCGCCGCGGAGACCGGCGAAAGTACTTCCGTCGGATACGAATCCGAGTACCCGTCCGGATCGGGCTTCGGCGGCCGGCTCATGTGGCGTCCCCCCGGTGCTGTGCGGCGATGGCGGTGAGTTGGGCGACGGTGTCGCGCGCGTCGGCCAGCGCGAGCGCGCTGATGTGCACCGCCCCGGCCGAGGAGGCGGTGGTGACGGTGACGGTGGCCAGTCCGAGCAGCCGTTCCAGCGGTCCCCGGTAGGTGTCCACGGTCTGCACCCGGGTGATGGGCGCGACTCGGCTTTCCTGGGTGAACCACCCGGTCCGGGTATAGACGGCCTCGTCGGTGATCTCCCACCGGTGCACCGCGTACCGCCACAGCGGGATGGCCACGATGCTGAATGCCGCTGCCAGCAGCACGATTCCGAAGACCAGTGCCTGCGCACCGCGCCGGTGCGTATCGAACAGCGCCCAGATCCCCACCCCGAGTATCGGCACCAGCCAGGACAGCGCGGCGCTCACCGCCCACAGCAGTTTGGCGCGGGGGCTGGGACGCCGCGACGGGTCGGCCAGGATGCCGCCGGGAGCGAGGGGCTGGGACATGCTGGCACAGTACCGCCTCGCGGTGCCGCCTCCCCGTATCTCCAGCGGGCGGTCAGGGGCCGTTCACGGCCGGCAAACCGTGCCGGCGGTTGAGCGCCGAAAACAATTCCGGTCGTACCCGGCGAGTTGCCCTCGCCTGACGAGATCGGTTGTCGCGACCGCACATTGCGCCGTTCGTGGTCAGTGTGGCGTTATGCGGAACAGTCCGGTCGTGGTGCCCTGGTACTGGATTCGCCCGGGTGCGATGGTGCCGACCATCTCGAGGGTGTCGTCCACCGTGGTCGCGCCGATTGACTGCTCGGTGTCGACCTTGCCGGTGTCGGCGTCGATCACGGCGAAGCTGTAGTTGTCGGTCACCCCCGCGCTGCCGCTCCCGAGGCCGCTACTGCCGCTGCCCGGGGAACTGCTGCCGCCGGCGAGCAGGGAATGCCGGGTGAAGGTGTAGATCTTGCCGTCGGCCACGGACAGTCGAGGAACCGCCGAGGAGGGCACGGTGTTGGTCCAGATCACCGTGCAGCCGGAATCGGTGACGTCGATGCGGGTCATGCCGCCCGAGATCGGCGCGCTCGCCGGTTGACTGGTTCCGGCGTCGGGCGGCAGCGCCGGGTAGGGGTAGCCGTAGGTGCCGGCGACGAAAACGCTGTTGCCCGACCCGATGGGGGAGTTCTCGGTGCCGTCGATGGCGGGTACGGAGCAGACTTGCCGGCCGGTGGCGGTGTCGAAGACGAGCAGGTTCTCCTTGGTCGCCGCGTTGTCGGTGATGGCCAGGTATTCGGTGCCGTTACCGGGGCCGAAGAAGGTCGGCGTCGCGCCGGTGCCCCAGCTCAATTGGCCGGGCTTGCGGGCCGGGCCGCGGTCGTAGGCCTGCCGCCACACGATCTGCGGGTTGCCGTCGGCGTCCGCGTTCAGCAGGTACAGCGCGTGGTCGGTGGCCACGGCCATGCCCCGGGGTGCGGTGGCGATGCTGTTGGCCACGTTCTCGCCGGGCGCGAGCACGATCGAGTGCGCGGTGCCGTCGGTGTTGACGAATCCGGCCGCGGCGCTGTCGGTGGCGAACCACACCCGGCCCTGGTAGTCGGGGGACACCGAACTGACCGCGTCGCAGGCGCCGCCCCCGCAGTGCCCGGTAACCGCCTGTGTCACATCGGTTTTGGAGGCGATCGACAGCGACCAGGTGCCGTCGGAGCCGCGCTGGTGCCCGATTCGCAGCAGGCTGCCCGAGCCGTCCACCGTGACCATCCGGTCGTGATTGTCCAGGTAGGCGTAGACCCCGCCCAGCAGACTGCCCTTGGTGAGGTCGAGGCGGGCGAGGGTCTCGCCGTTGCCCGGGTCCAGTAGCAGCACCTCCGGCGCGCGGTCGGTGATCTTCGTGCACAGGGCCTGCGGGAAGCCGTCGGCGCCCTGCAGGATCGTCGGGCAGGCCGCGCCCTCCTCGTGGAAGTCGGCGTCGACCCCGCCGGCGCCCACGCCGGGTAGTGGTGTGGTGTCGGAGGCCTCGGCGTCGCCGTGCATGGTCGCGGTGCCCGCCGGCCCCAGATATGGATTGGCGGGCGGCACCGGTCCGAACGCGGAGGCGGTGCTGGCGGCGATGGTCAGCACAGCGGCGGCGCCCATGCCGGTGACGACGGCCGCGCGGCGGATTCTCGCGAGCACGAAGGTCTCTCCCTCTTCTTCTGCGAGGTGGTCGCCCGCGAGGCTATTTCATCGAGACTGAAATTTGAATAGCTGAAATCGACGGTGCACGCGTCGGCGCGACTGATTCCGCTGACGCCCCGGGTATCTCGTGGGGGTGCGCCCGAATTCGGGTCGGCGCCTGACCGCCGACACGGATGCTCGGCGGTCGAGGCTCTCAGCCGTTCGCTGAAGAGCCCGGGACGCGGAACGGAATACCGGACGAGGGTGGCCGGTTGGCTCGTTCCATGGCACCCGAGTCGGACCAGCCGGATGGATGGCGCATGATCGAGACCGTGACGGATCTACCGAACCCGAGCCTGCCGCCGAGCCCGGTCAGCAATACGGCCGCGCCCGCCGGTTCGGCCATGCGGCGCGCACTCCGCCGGGCCCGGGACGGTGCGACGCTCAACCTCGACGAGGCCGTGGTGCTGCTGCAGGCGCGCGGCGCGGAGCTGGAGGAGCTGTGCGCGGCGGCCGCACGGGTGCGCGACGCCGGGCTGCGGGAGACCGGTTACGCGGGGGAGGTGCTGCCGATCACCTACTCCCGCAAGGTGTTCATCCCGATCACGCATCTGTGTCGCGACCGCTGTCACTACTGCACCTTCGTCACCGTGCCCGGCAAGCTGCGCGCGCAGGGCAAGGGCATGTACATGGAGCCCGACGAGATTCTCGAGGTCGCCCGGCAGGGTGCCGAACTCGGTTGCAAGGAAGCGCTTTTCACCCTCGGTGATCGCCCGGAGGAGCGCTGGCCGCAGGCCCGGCAGTGGCTCGACGAGCGCGGCTATGACTCCACCCTGGATTATGTGCGCGCCATGGCGATCCGCGTGCTGGAGGAGACCGGCTTGCTGCCGCACCTGAATCCGGGCGTGATGAGCTGGGAGGAGCTCGCCCGGCTCAAACCGGTTTCGCCGTCCATGGGCATGATGCTGGAGACCACCTCCACCCGCCTGTTCACCGAACCCGGTCAGGCGCACTACGGTTCGCCGGACAAGGACCCGGCCGTGCGGCTGCGCGCCCTGACCGACGCCGGTCGGCTCTCGGTGCCGTTCACCACCGGCATCCTGGTCGGCATCGGTGAGACCGTGGTCGAGCGCGCCGAGTCCATTCTGGCGATTCGTAAGGTGCACAAGGCTTTCGGTCACGTGCAGGAAGTCATCGTGCAGAACTTCCTGGCCAAGCGGAACACCGCGATGCGCCACAGCCCGGACGCCGGGCTCGAGGAGTTCCGCGCCGCCATCGCCGTGACCCGGCTGCTGATGGGGCCGAAGATGCGCATTCAGGCCCCGCCGAATCTGGTGTCGCTGGATGAATGCCGGGCCCTGCTGGCGGCGGGTATCGACGACTGGGGCGGGGTCTCGCCGCTGACTCCGGACCATGTGAATCCGGAACGGCCGTGGCCGAATCTGGAGACCCTCGCACAGATCACCGCCGACTGCGGATATGTGCTCACCGAGCGCATGACCGCCCACCCGAAATACGTGTTGGCGGGCCATCCCTGGATTGATCCGCGAATTGCCGAACATGTTGCCGCGCTGATGGATCCGAAGACCGGCCTGGCCGCCGACGTGAAGCCGGTCGGCCTGCCCTGGCAGGAGCCCGACCACGATTGGGAATCGGTCGGCCGCACCGACCTGAACACCGCCGTCGACACCGAGGGCCGCCGGACCGAATTCCGCAGCGACTCGGGGATTGCCGATGATTCGCTTGGCGCCTTCGGCGACTGGGAGAGCATTCGCGAGCAGGTGCACGAGCTGTCCGTCTCCGCCCCCGAGCGCGTCGACGCCGATGTACTGGCCGCGCTGCGCGCCGCCGAGCAGGATCCGGCGGGCCTGTCCGACGACCAGTACCTGGCCTTGGCCACCGCCGATGGCCCGGCCCTGGAGGCGGTGACCGCGCTGGCCGACCAGCTGCGCCGCGACGCCGTGGGCGACGAGGTCACCTTCATCGTCAACCGGAATATCAACTTCACCAATATCTGCTACACCGGCTGCCGCTTCTGCGCGTTCGCGCAGCGCAAGGGCGATGCCGACGCCTTCAGCCTGAGCCCGGCCGAGGTCGCCGACCGCGCCTGGGAGGCGTGGGTCGAGGGCGCGACCGAGATCTGCATGCAGGGCGGCATCGATCCGGAACTGCCGGTCACCGGCTACGCCGACCTGGTGCGCGCCATCAAGGACCGCGTCCCCGAGATGCACGTGCACGCCTTCAGCCCGATGGAGATCGTCAATGGCGCCTCCCGTGGCGGGCAGTCGGTGCACGACTGGCTGTCGGCGCTGAAAGAGGCCGGGCTGGACAGCATTCCGGGCACCGCGGCCGAGATCCTCGACGACGAGGTGCGCTGGGTGCTGACCAAGGGCAAGCTGCCCGCCTCGGCCTGGGTCGACGTGGTCACCACCGCGCACCGGCTGGGCCTGCGCTCCAGTTCGACCATGATGTACGGGCACGTGGACAATCCGGAGCACTGGGTCGGCCACCTGAACGTGCTGCGCGGAATCCAGGACGAGACGGGCGGTTTCACCGAATTCGTGCTGCTGCCGTTCGTGCACCAGAGCGCCCCGCTCTACCTCGCGGGCGCGTCGCGGCCGGGCCCCACCGTGCGCGACAACCGGGCCGCCCATGCCCTGGCCCGCATCATGCTGCACGGCCGTATCGACAACATCCAGACCAGCTGGGTCAAACTGGGTGTCAAGGGAACCCGGCTCATGCTCGATGGTGGAGCCAATGACCTCGGCGGCACGCTCATGGAGGAGACCATCTCCCGCATGGCGGGGTCCGAGCACGGATCCGCCAAGACGGTCGAGGAACTGACGGAGATCGCCTCGGGCATCGGCAGGCCGGTCCGGCAGCGCACCACCACCTACGGTGTGCCGCCGCACCGCTCGTCCATGAGCTTGCTCGTCTGAGTTGCAGCGACGGGGGCGCAAGGGTCGCGACCGGCGCCATCGACCTGCGCCTTGCCCGTAGCGAAGCGAAGGGCAAATTGGACACTGCTAGGGTTTTGTCGGGCGGAGTATCCCGCAGGTGAGGACAGACTAGGAGAGCGGCAGTGCCGTACATCATCGCTGAACCGTGCGTTGACGTGAAGGACAAGGCGTGCATCGAGGAATGCCCCGTGGACTGCATCTACGAGGGCGGTCGCATGCTGTACATCCAACCGGACGAGTGCGTGGACTGTGGTGCATGTGAACCGGTCTGCCCGGTGGAAGCGATCTTCTACGAAGACGACACCCCGGATCAGTGGGCCGGTTACGTCAACGCCAATGTCGACTTCTTCGACGACCTGGGTTCGCCGGGCGGCGCCACCAAGGTCGGCAAGGTCGACTACGACCCGCCGTTCATCGCCGCGCTGCCGCCGATGGCCAGCGAGTAGGACGAGCATTTGACCACGCGTGGCCGGGTGAGCGCTCTGCTACCCGATTTCCCCTGGGACACCATCGCTTCGGTGAAGGCGAAGGCGGCTTCGCATCCGGACGGCATCGTCGACCTGTCGGTCGGGACGCCGGTCGATCCGGTGGATCCGCTGATCCGCGAGGGACTCTCGTCGGTGGCGGAGGTGCCCGGCTACCCGACCACGCACGGCACACCCGAATTGCGCGAAGCCGTTGTCGCGGCGCTGAAGCGGCGATTCGGGATCACGGGGGTGGACCCTGCGGCGGTGCTGCCGGCCATCGGCACCAAGGAGCTCATCGCCGGGCTGCCGCGGCTGCTCGGCCTGGGTTCCCAGGACCTGGTCGTCATCCCCGAGGTCGCCTACCCGACCTACGAGGTCGGCGCGCTGCTCGCCGGGACCCGCTACGTGCGCGCCGACGGCACCGCGCAGTTGGGCCCGGAGCGGCCCGCACTGATCTTCCTCAACTCGCCGTCCAATCCGACCGGCAAGGTGCTGGGCGTCGACCACCTGCGCAAGGTGGTGCAGTTCGCCCGGGAGCGCGGCGCGATCGTCGCCTCCGACGAGTGCTACCTCGGCCTGGTCTGGGAGGGCCGCGCGGTCTCCATCCTCGATCCCGAGGTGTGCGACGGCGACCACACCGGCCTGCTGGCCATCCACTCGCTGTCCAAGACCTCGAATCTGGCCAGTTATCGGGCCGGTTTCGTGACCGGCGATCCGGCGCTCATCGCGGAGCTCCTCGAGGTGCGCAAGCACTCCGGCATGATGCTGCCCTTCCCGATTCAGGCCGCCATGACCGCTGCCCTCGGCGATGACGCGCATGAGGTTCAGCAAAAGGACCGCTACCGGGCGCGGCGCGTCGTGCTGCGAGATGCCTTGCAGCGCGCGGGCTTCCGGATCGACCATTCCGAGGCCGGATTGTACCTGTGGTCGACGCGCGGCGAGGCGTGCCGCGCAACGCTGGATTGGCTGGCCGAGCGCGGCGTTCTGGCGGCCCCCGGCGAGTTCTACGGCCCGCGGGGGAATCAGCATGTGCGCATTGCGCTTACCGCGACGGACGAGCGCATCGCCGCGGCCGCTGATCGCCTGACCAGCTGATTTTCCGTTACCACCGGGCCCGTGATAGCGTCTACGACGTTGCGAGGCCTTGTGGCCGAGCGACGTGCAAGGCCCTGTGGCGCAGTTGGTTAGCGCGCCGCCCTGTCACGGCGGAGGTCGCGGGTTCGAGTCCCGTCAGGGTCGCTGGCTGTACCGCCTCACGGCTCCGTCTCACGGCTCCGCCTCCCCGCATAACTTGCGGACGGCTGAGATTCGTTTACGGCTGGCAACCCGTGTCGGCGTTGGGTGCCGAACCAATTCTGGGCGTACCCGGGGAGTTACCCCCATCTCGCCAAATCAGTGGGCCTCCTCGGAAATCTGTGGGCGCCTCCTCGCGAAATCAGTGGGCGCCTCTCGATTTTTCGCAAAACTGACACACGTTCTCTTCACTCCATCTATAACAGGTTCTCATCGCAACTCGATGAGGAGTCTTTCAGTGCGTGGTCTTTCTTATGAAATCCCCGGTAAGAGCGTCTATGGCAGCAATGTCAGCCGGCGTGGGTTCCTAGCTGCAACAGGTGTCATTTTGGGGGCGGCTGCGCTACTACCGAAAGCGCCTCTGGCTCGGGCCCTACCCACGGGATCCATCAATGACGGCGACACCATGCCCGTCCTGGTCATCGGCACCGGGTATGGCGGCGCGGTCGCGGCTCTGCGGCTCGCGCAGGCCGGGCAGAACGTGATCATGGTCGAGAAGGGCATGTCCTGGACCCAGCCCGGCTCGGACGGCAAGGTCTTCTGCAACATGCTCAATCCGGACGGCCGGTCCTACTGGCTGCGCACCGAGACCGACCAGCCGATCAACCACTTCATGGGCGCGCCCTACAACAAGTCCATCTCCAGCTACACCGGCGTGCTGGATTCCGAGCAGTTCAGCGGGATCCGGATCTATCAGGGACGCGGCGTGGGCGGCGGCTCGCTGGTCAACGGCGGCATGGCGGTGACGCCCAAGCAGGAGAACTTCGCGAGCATCCTGCCGTCGGTGGACGCCGGCCCGATGTACAGCACCTACTATCCGCGCGCCAACGCCGGGCTGAAGGTGAACAATATCGACCAGACCTGGTTCCAGGGCGCGGACTGCTATCAGTTCGCGCGGGTCGGCATCAAACAGGCTCAGCGGTCCGGGTTCGCGTACACCTTCGTGCCCAACGTCTACGACTTCAACTACATGAAGCAGGAGCAGGCCAGCACCGCCCCGCGGTCGGCGCTCGACGCCGAGGTCATCTACGGCAACAACTACGGCAAGAACTCGCTGGACAAGACCTATCTGGCGGCGGCGTCGGGCACCGGCAAGGTGACCATCGTGCCGCAGCACGTGGTCACCACCGTGGCGCCGGCCAATGGCGGTGGCTACTCGGTGTCGATGAACCAGATCGACACCAGCGGCAATACCGTGAAGGCGAAAACCGTTACGGCGCAGAAGGTCTTCTTCGCGGCGGGCAGCGTCGGCACCAGCAAGCTGCTGGTTACGCAGAAGGCCACCGGCAAGCTGCCCAACCTGCCGGACTCGGTGGGCACCGGCTGGGGTAACAACGGCAATGTGATGGTGGCCCGGCAGAACCAGGCCTGGGACGCCACCGGCAGCCTGCAGTCCTGCATACCCTGTGTCGGCATCGACAACTGGGCCGACAGCGGCGGCCCGGCCTTCGCGGAGGTGTCGCCGTTCCCGGCCGGCATCGAGACCTTCGCCAGCCTGTACCTGGCGATTACCAAGAACCCGAACCGCGGCACCTTCACCTACAACTCGGGAACCGGTGGCGTGGACCTGAACTGGCAGACCGCCTGGAACCAGCCCAGTATCGATTGCGCCAAGCGCATCTTCGACAAGATCAACAGCAAGGAAGGCACCATCTACCGGACCGACCTGTTCGGCGAATACAAGACCTGGGGCGACGACTTCGCCTACCACCCGCTCGGCGGCTGCGTGCTGAACGTGTCCACCGACAACTACGGGCGGCTCACTCCGTATCCGGGCCTGTACGTCATCGACGGCTCGCTGATCCCGGGCCTCACCACCGTCAACCCATTCGTCACCATTACCGCGCTCGCGGAACGCAATATCGAGAAGATCATCGCGGAGGACTTCCACTGAATCCCGAGGTGACGACGGGTTTCGTACGGTGCGGGTGACTCACCGGGTACGTCCGCGCCAGGTTCGGCTCCTTACCGCCGGCACGGGTTGCCGGCGGTAAACGCCGCCCCGGCGTCCGCTGAATTTGCGCGGAGGCGGGTTAGCCTTGGATATGGACGCTGTCACGGTTGTCCCTGCTCCCGCCAATGAACCGGTGCACACCTACGCTCCGGGCAGCCGCGAACGCGAGCTGCTGACCGGCAGGCTCGCCGAACTCTCCGCCGACTCCGTCGATGTTCCGCTCGTCATCGGCGGCAAGCATCAGCCCGGCGGCGGAGAACGGTTGAACATCGTGATGCCGCACCGGCGCCGGCATGTGCTGGGGACCTACACGACCACCACCCACGACGAAGCGCGGGCGGCCATCGCGGCGGCGACGGCCGCCGCGCCCGACTGGCGGGCGATGCCCTTCGAGGAGCGGGCCGCCATCCTGCTGCGGGCCGCCGATCTGCTGGCCGGACCTCGTCGCGAGACCATCGCCGCCGCCACCATGCTCGGCCAGTCGAAAACGGCGCATCAGGCCGAGATCGACGCACCCTGCGAGCTGGTGGACTTCTGGCGGTTCAACGTCGCCTTCGCCCGACAGATCCTGCAGGCCCAGCCGGAATCGGCGGCGGGCGTGTGGAATCGGATGGACTACCGGCCGCTGGAGGGGTTCGTCTACGCCATCACGCCGTTCAACTTCACGGCCATCGCCGGGAACCTGCCCACCGCGCCCGCGCTCATGGGCAATACCGTCGTGTGGAAACCCGCACCGACGCAGACGCTTTCGGCCTACCACACCATGCGGCTGCTGGAGGAGGCCGGACTGCCGCCGGGCGTCGTCAATATGGTGACCGGCGACGGGATTCACCTGTCGGAGGTGGCCCTGGCCGATCCGCGGCTGGCGGGCATCCACTTCACCGGGTCGAGCCGGACCTTCCAGTACCTGTGGCAGCGCGTGGGCTCGAAAATCGGCCGCTACCAAGGATATCCGCGGCTGGTGGGGGAGACCGGCGGCAAGGACTTCATCCTCGCCCACTCCTCCGCCGATCTGGATGCGCTGCGCGTGGCGTTGATTCGCGGCGCCTACGAGTACCAGGGGCAGAAGTGCTCGGCCGTCTCACGGGCTTACATCCCGCGGTCGGTATGGCAGCGGATGGGGCAGGATTTCCTGTCCGAGGTGGAATCGTTGACCTATGGCGACGTCGCCGACCTGTCGAATTTCGGTGGGGCCGTGATCGACAACCGCTCCTATGACAGGTGCGTGACCGCCATCGAGCGCGCCAAGGAAGCGGGGTTCACCGTCCCCGCCGGCGGGAACTACGACGACAGCGAGGGCTGGTTCGTGCGGCCGACGGTGCTGCTCGGCGACGATCCGGGCGACGAGGCCTTCGAGACCGAGTATTTCGGGCCCATCCTGGCGGTGTACATCTACGACGACAGCGTCCCCGACGCCTTCGCCGATATCCTCGAGGTGGTGGACGCGACCTCGCCGTACGCTCTCACCGGCGCGATCTTCGCCCGCGATCGCAAAGCGGTCGAATCCGCCTCGGAAGCACTGCGATTCGCGGCGGGCAACTTCTACATCAATGACAAGCCCACCGGCGCGGTGGTCGGACAGCAGCCCTTCGGCGGGGCCCGCGCCTCCGGCACCGACGACAAGGCGGGCTCCTACCTCAACCTGCTGCGCTGGGTCGCGCCCCGCACGCTGAAAGAGACCTTCGTTCCACCGACCGATTACCGCTACCCCCACATGGAGACGCGATGACCAATCGGTGCACCGGGCAGCTTCGACGCGCGGCGGCATCCGCTCCGCGCCAGTGTGTTCGGGCGTGGCGGTGAACCCCCTGCGCCCCGCGATCCTGGCCGCGGCCGGATCCGCGCGGATGAAGCGGGCCATCACGCGGGTACCGGTGACGGCCGCCGTGGTCCGGCGGTTCGTCGCCGGGGAGACCCGCGCCGAACTGGTGCCGGTGGCGCGGGCGCTGCTGGAGAGCGGCCGCGCGGTGAGCGTCGACTTCCTCGGCGAATACACCACCGATCGCGGGCAAGCCGATGCCGCGGTGGCGGAATACCTATCGCTCATCGACGACCTGGCCGAGGCCGACCACACGGTACCGGGCGCGCACAGCGACATCCCGCGCGTCGAGGTCTCGCTCAAACTGTCCGCACTGGGCCAGTCCCTCGGTCAGGATGGTCCGGCCATCGCCGCCGAGAACCTGCACAAGCTGTGCGCCAAGGCCGTCGAACGTCACGTCTGGGTGACCGTCGACGCCGAGGACCACAGCACCACCGCCGACACGCTGGAGGCGGTCCGCCAGGCCCGCGCCGAATTCCCCTGGCTCGCCGTCGCATTGCAGACCTACCTGCGCCAGGCCGAGGGCAACGCCCGCGACCTGGCCGCCGCCGGCACCCGAATCCGCCTGTGCAAGGGCGCGTACCAGGAGCCGGGGACGGTCGCCTACCAGCGCCGAGCCGAGGTCGACGCCTCCTACCTGCGCTGCCTCGCCGTCCTCATGCATACCGCCTGGTACCCCATGATCGCCTCCCACGACCCCGCCATGATCGCCGCCGCCCTCGCCCTGGCGGCTGAAAACAACCGCAAACCAGGCGATTTCGAATTCCAAATGCTCTACGGCATCCGCGATGCCGAACAGCGTCGCCTGGTCTCCGAAGGCCACGCCCTGCGCGTCTACATCCCCTACGGCACCCAGTGGTACGGCTACCTCATGCGCCGCCTGGCCGAACGCCCCGCCAACCTGGCCTTCTTCCTCCGCGCCCTGACCGACCGCTGAGACCGCCGGCTCACCCCAGAACGAAACGAAGATCAGCGGCGTGGTCGTCGGTTTCTGGAACAGCATGCGACGTCGGCGCCCACACATCGACATTCGATGACAGCCCGGACTTCGCTGTTGCGAGACTTCCGTCGCCGACAACCTCGGCTGCGACGTTGCCACTGTCGGTGGGCTACTCCAATGGGAGATCGGGGACTCTTGCGCCGGCTAGACCAGTGGCCGGCCGAGGCGGCGGCGGAGGCGCATGTCGGCCAGGTAGAAGTTGTAGGGGAACAGGCGGATTGGGGTGGGCAGGCGGTTCCAGACCGCGGAGATGAGGCGGAGGAAGCCGGCGAAGATGCGTTCGTCGCGGGCGGTCCAGGTCATGGCCATCTCGTCGCGCAGGTGCGGGGGGAGTAGGGCGGTGACGATGAAGCGGTGGAAACCCCCGAAGGCGATCCGGAGTGGCCAGGGGAGCATCTTCAGGTCGGCGAGATCGTTGAAGTACTTGCGGGTGGGACCGTCGATCGACTTGGTCGCGAGGTTCTCCTCCCAGTACACGTAGAACTCGTCGCGGGTGGCGGGCCACATCTCGGGGCGCATCTGCAGCGTGGTGCCCAGGCGGGCGCAGTACTGGTAGAAGGCCTCGGCCAGTTCGGGATTCATGGGGCCGCGCATGCGGTGGTAGAGGTCGTCGACGCCCCAGTAGAGGCAGGCCGCCACCCATAGTTGGAGCTTGGGGTCGAAGGCGTTGTATGCGACCGGGCTGCCGGGCTTGGAGCGGATGCTGCGGTGCGAGCGGTTGACGGCCTCGCGGTAGTCGCCGCGGTCCTCCTCGGTGCCGAGCAGGGCGACCGCGAGATAGGTCAGGGTGGTGCGAAGCCGCTTGATCGGATGCAGCGTCAGCTTGCCGCTGTCGACATCGCTTTCCATGACGCCGTACGCGACGGGTTTCAGCGAGAGCTGAATGATGACGTTCGACGCGCCGCCGAGGAAGGCCGCGATGCCGTCAATGTGCTCGCGCACCGATTCCGGGGTCATCGGCTCGGCGGCCGGTGGGAAGTCGTCGAACTTGCGCAGGGGTGCGGTCATCGTTGACTCGGCTCCTCGTCGTCACTCCTCATCCGTGAGGAGAGTGTGAGAAATATTGCTCCTCACCTTCTCACTGCGGAGTGGTCGTGTCAATGTGCGAAGATGAGTGCCTCACCGTTTCTTTGCGACCGGAAAGGGCCCGGACCATGGCCAAACTGGCCAAACTACTGCCGCTCGTCCGCGGATCCGGCCCCGAGGATCACAACCAGGCCAAGGTCCTCGACGCCGCCCTCATGGCCTTCCTCGACTTCGGCATCAAACGCACCAGCATGGTGGAGGTCGCCCGCCGCGGCGGAGTCTCGCTGGCCACCCTGTATCGCCGCTTCGCCGGCAAGAACGATCTCATCCAGGCCGTCGGGCTGCGGCAGGCCCGCCAGCTCGTCGACGAGGTCGACGCCGCCGTGCAGGGGCCCATCGAACGCGACGCCAGCGCCGAGGAACAGATCATCGCGCTGTTCGTGGCCTTCATCGAGGGCCTGCGCGGCAACCAACTGCTGGGCCGGCTGCTCAAGACCGAACCCGAGATCGTACTGCCCTACCTGACCGTCCAGGGCGCGCCGGTGATCGAACTCGGCCGCGACTACCTGGCCGAGTTCATCGCCCGGCTGCAGGCGGAAGGCAAACTGCCGCAGTACGATCCGCTGCCGCTGGCCGAGACGATCGCCCGCGCCGCGCTGTCGCTGGCATTGACGCCGCAGACCGTCATCCCGCTCGACGATCCGGACGCACTGCGACAGTTCGCCCGCGACCACATCGTCCCGGGGTTCCGGATCCTCTGACCGGCAACGGCTTTCACACCAGCCGCAGCCCGAGCCTGCGGCGCAGGCGCATATCCGTCAAATAGACGTTCAGTGGGAACGACCGCAGCGCCGCCGGCACGACGGACTCGGCCGCACCCGCCAGCCGCAGCATCCGGGCCAGCGCCTGGTCCTGGCGCGGCGTCCAGGTCATGCCCATCTCGTCGCGGAGGTGTGGCGGCAACAGCCCGGTCACGAGGAACCGGTGCAGGCCGCCGAATGCGAGCTGGAATGGCCTGGGGAGCATCTTCAGGTCGATGAGGTCCTCGAAGTAGGCCTTGATCGTGGGGTCGATGCGGGTCTTCGCCAGGTTCTCGTCCCAGTAGCGGTCGAAGGCGATGCGATCGGCGGGCCACATGTCCGGGCGTACCTGCAGCGTGGTGCCCAACCGGGCGGCGTAGCGGTAGAAGGCATCGGCGGCGTCGTCGTCCATGGGGCCGTGCATGCGTTCGTAGAGATCGCGCGCTCCCCAGTACAGGCAGGCCGCCACCCAGAGCTGGAGCCGCGGGTCGAAGGCGTTGTACTTCACCGTGCTGCCCGCGCGGGAGCGAACGTACTTGTGCACCGAATCCACGGCCTGCCGGTAGGCCGCGCGGTCCGCCTCGGTGCCCAGCAGGGCGACGGCCAGGTAGGTGAGGGTGGTGCGCAGCCGTTTGATCGGGTGGACCATGACGTTCCCGGATTCCACCGGACTCTCCACCACGCCGTAGCCGACCGGCGGGTTGGAGAGCTGCATGATCACGTTCGCCGCCGCGCCGAAGAAGCCGGCCGCGCCGTCGAGGTACCGGCGGACGTCGATCTCCGGTGCGGGGGCTGTGGATTCGAACGGTTCATGCCGCGGCCTGGTCATCGTTGACCACATCCTCAGGTGAGAAGGTTATACAGAAACTTTCTTACCCACTCGGGTTGCCTGTCAACCGGCTCGGCAGCTTCGCAAGCGTTTCGTTGCCGACCGCCTCCGGTAGCGTGGGCCCGTGTCGCCGCTGTTGCTGAGCTCGCTGAACCCGGCCGCCATCGCCGCCGGAGCCGATGTCCCGGATGCCGTCACCATCGATGGGGAAACCCTGTCGCGCAGTGATCTGCTCGGCGCGGCCACCTCCGTCGCCGAACGCGTCGCCCAGGCGCGGCGGGTGGCCGTGCTGGCCGAACCGACCGTCGCCACCGTGCTCGCCGTGGTCGGCTGCCTGATCGCCGGGGTGACCGTGGTGCCGGTGCCGCCGGACGCGGGCAGCGCGGAACTGGCTCATATCCTCCGGGATTCGGGAGCGCAGGCCTGGCTGGGGAAGGCTCCGGATGGCTCCGAACTGCCGGTGATCCCGGTGCGCAAACACGCGCGATCCTGGCATCGCTACGCCGAACCCGCCGGGAAGGCAACGGCTTTCATCCTCTACACCTCGGGCACCACCGGCGCGCCCAAGGGTGTGATGCTCAGTCGCGACGCCATCGCCGCGGGGCTCGACGCGTTGATCCAGGCGTGGGGCTGGACTTCGAAAGACATTCTGGTGCACGGTCTTCCGCTGTTCCACGTGCACGGCCTGATCCTCGGCGTGCTGGGCCCGCTGCGGGTCGGCAGCCCGCTCGTCCACACCGGCAAGCCGACTCCGCGGGCGTACGCCGACGCACACGGCACCATGTACTTCGGTGTGCCCACCGTGTGGTCGCGAGTTACCGAAGAACCAGAGGCCGCACGGGAATTGGCGAAGGCGCGGATCCTGATCTCCGGCAGCGCGCCGCTACCGGTGCCGGTGTTCGAGCGGCTGGCCGAGCTCACCGGGCACGCGCCTATCGAGCGCTACGGCATGAGCGAAACCATGATCACCCTCTCCACCCGGCCGGACGGAGAACGCCGCCCGGGCTGGGTCGGAACCCCCGTCGCGGGGGTCGAGACTCGCCTGCGTGACGAAACGGGCGCGCCGGTGCCGCACGACGGGGAGAGCGTCGGCGGGCTCCAGGTGCGCGGTCCCATGCTGTTCGACGGCTACCTGAACAAGCCAGAGGTCACCGCCGAGAACTTCACCGCCGACGGCTGGTTCAAGACCGGCGACGTGGCCGTCATCGACGCCGAGGGCTTCCACCGCATCGTGGGCCGGGAATCGGTGGACCTCATCAAGTCCGGCGGCTATCGCATCGGCGCGGGCGAGATCGAGACCGCCCTGCTGGGGCATCCGGCGGTGGCCGAGACCGCGGTCATCGGCGTCCCGGACGACGATCTGGGGCAGCGCATCGTCGCCTACGTCGTGCTGCGAGACGGGGCGGGAGAGTCCATCGCCGAGGAGCTCATCGCCCATGTGGCGGGCGAACTCTCGGTGCACAAGCGTCCGCGCGAGGTGCGGGTGGTGGACCGGCTGCCGCGCAATGCCATGGGCAAGGTGCAGAAGAAGCTGCTGTCTTGACCTCGAGCGCACTCGAGGTCCTAGCGTGATCGGTATGACCGCATCCCTGTCACCCGCCCAGATCGACTACTTGAACAGCCAGCGACTGGGGCGGCTGGCCACGATCCGCCCCGACGGCTCACCGCAGAACAACCCGGTGGGCTTCCGCTACAACGTGGCGCTGGGCACCATCGACATCGGCGGTCGCGATCTGGGCGCGAGTCAGAAGTTCCGCAACCTCGCCAAGGAGGACCGCGTCGCCTTCGTCGTCGACGACATCGCGTCCCTCGACCCGTGGACGGTGCGCTGCCTCGAAATCCGCGGCACCGCCCAGGCATTGCGCGATGTCGAGCCGTGGTACCCGGGCCTGTCCCCGGAACTCATCCGCATCACCCCGGAGCGGGTCATCGCCTTCGGTATCTGACACCTGAGTTCCGGTGCCGGAGATTTCGGGGTCTCGTGGCGAATCCGAGTGAACGGCTAGTTTGCTGGAAGCGAAAGAGTAACGTTCCCTAGGAGATTCGCCCGATGCTCACCCCTCTGCGAACCACCGTGGCGGCCGCCACCGTCTTCGCCGGCCTGCTCGCCCCCGCCGCCGCGGCGACCGCCGACGCGCTGCCCCTCACCCCCATGCAGCAGCCCGTCGAGCCGGTCGCCGGAACCACCGGCACCGGCTCGGTGAACACCGGGCCCACCGGCACCGGATCCTTCGATCCGTCGCCCACCGGCTCATCGAACCTGATCAAGGCGTTCCAGACCGGGTCGGGCCAGTGCAACTCGGGCACCATGCCGTTCCCCGTCATGGACGGCTCCGCGGCACCCTGGTGCGGGCTCTACCACTGAGCGCGACATGACGAAAACCCCTGGCGGCGAAGGCCGGCAGGGGTTTTCGCGTGCTCTCGCCTAGTCGTTCGCGTGCAGCGCCGCGTTCAGTTCGATGCCGGTGCCCTTGCGGGGCCGGACCTCCACCGCGCCGGTCACCGAGTTGCGGATGAACAGCAGGTTCGACTTGCCCGACAGCTCGCCGGCCTTCGCGACCTGGCCGTCCGGCAGCGCGACCTTGGTGCCGGCGGTGACGTAGAGGCCCGCCTCCACCACGCAGTCGTCGCCGAGGGAGATGCCCAGGCCGGAGTTGGCGCCCAGCAGGCAGCGCTCACCCAGCGAGATGACCTGCTTGCCGCCGCCGGACAGCGTGCCCATGATGGACGCTCCGCCACCGACATCGGAGCCGTCACCGACCACGACACCGGCCGAGATCCGGCCCTCCACCATGGAATTGCCGAGCGTGCCCGCATTGAAGTTGACGAAGCCCTCATGCATGACCGTGGTGCCCGGGGCCAGGTGCGCGCCCAGGCGCACGCGGTCGGCGTCGGCGATGCGCACGCCCGAGGGCAGCACGTAGTCCACCAGTCGGGGGAATTTGTCCACGCCGTACACGGTGACCGGGCCGCGGGCGCGCAGCTTCAGGCGGGTCAGCTCGAACTCCTCGGCCGAGCAGGGGCCGTGGTTGGTCCACACCACATTGGCCAGCAGGCCGAAGATGCCGTCCAGGTTCGCGCCGTGCGGACGAATCAGCCGGTGCGACAACAGGTGCAGGCGCAGGTAGGCGTCATGGGTGTCGATCGGCGCCGCGGCGAGATCGGCGATGACGGTGCGCACCACTACGATTTCGACGCGGCGGTCCTCGTCCGAGCCGGCCGAGGCGGCGAACTTCGCGTATTCGGGGTCGGAGGCGTCCAGCCGCACCGTGCCCACCTCGTCGGCGGAGAAGTCCCCGAGGCTGGGATACGGGTACCAGGTGTCCAGGACCGTGCCATTGACGGTGATGGTGGCGAGGCCGACTGCTGATGCTCCCTGAGTACTCACGTCCCGTTACGTTACCGGGCCGTGAATTCCTACGGCATGCGGTGCCGATTTGTGCCAGCGCAGACACCGTGTGAAGAAAGGATCATATTCCTCCTTTAGGGTGGATCGAGTGACCATCGATCTGAGTGCCGATCCCATTTCACTCACCGCCGCGCTCGTGGACATTCCCAGCGTGTCTCAGAACGAGAAGGTCATCGCCGACATCGTCGAAAAGGCGCTGCAGGAACAGACCACCGGATTCGAGATCGTGCGGCACGGCAACACCGTGCTGGCGCGCACCGATCGGGGCCTGCCCACCCGGGTCATTCTCGCCGGGCACCTGGACACCGTGCCCATCGCCGACAATGTCCCCGGCCACTTCGAGACCACCGCGGACGGCGAACGGCAGCTGTGGGGATGCGGCACCGTCGACATGAAGTCCGGTGATGCGGTCTTCCTGCACTTGGCCGCCACCGTGGCCGAGCCGGTGCACGACCTGACCCTCATCTTGTACGACTGCGAGGAGATCGCCGCCGAGTTCAACGGCCTCGGCCGCATCGAACGCGAACTGCCCGGCTGGCTCGACGGCGACCTCGCGATCCTCGGCGAGCCCTCCGGCGGCTGGATCGAGGCCGGCTGCCAGGGCACCCTGCGGGTGCGCCTGACCACCTCCGGCGTGCGCGCGCACACCGCGCGAGCCTGGCTGGGGGACAACGCCATTCACCGCCTCGCCCCGATCCTCGAACGGCTGGCCCGCTACGAGGCGCGCGCCGTCGAGATCGACGGCTGCACCTACCTCGAGGGTTTGTCGGCGGTCCGCGTGGAGGGCGGCGTCGCCGGCAACGTGGTGCCGGACGTGGCCACCGTGGATGTGAACTTCCGCTTCGCCCCCGACCGCACCCTGGACCAGGCCACCGAACATGTGCGCGAGGTCTTCGCCGGTCTGGACCTGGATTTCGAGCGCACCGACGGCGCGCCCGGCGCCCTGCCCGGACTGTCCAACCCGGCCGCCAAGGACCTCATCGAAATCGTGCACACGTACGGCAGCGGCGGCGTCCGCGCCAAGTACGGCTGGACCGATGTCTCGCGGTTCGCCGCCCGCGGCATCCCGGCCGTCAACTTCGGTCCGGGCGACCCCAACCTGGCACACAAGGTCGACGAGCATCTGCCCGTCGACCAGATCACCCAGGTGACGTCGATGCTGCGCAGCTATCTCACCGGTGCCAAACCCTGACACCGCTGCCAAAGGCCGACAAAACCTGCGGGTAGCCACACCAAAGTTTCGCGGCCTGTCTCGATTCTGGACTGCGGCTCGATAGACCTCCGCTTTGGAGCAGGGGAGCGAACGGCTCCACAAACCTGTGCTTTGGGGAGTGGAGGGAAAAGAATCGAGACTTCCAGCGTCACAACCCCCGCCCCGGCGTCAAAGGCTGACCAAACCTGGGGTACCTACACCAAAAGGTTCGCGGCGCGTCTCGATTCTGGACTGCGCTTCGCCTCCCCGCGCTTGGAGCGGGGGAGCGAACGGCTCCATAGACCTGCGCCTCGGAGGAGCGGAGGAGGGAAGAATCGAGACCTCCAGCGCCGCGAACCCGCCCGGAGCGAAGCGGAGGGCAAGATAGATACTTCCTACATGTCTGCTGACGCCGAATTCGAAGGTGCGCGTTCGCCCAAGACCCCTCGCTTCCGCGGGCCGATCATGCTGCGGCGGGATCGCAAGAAGGGGATAGGCACCACCGATCAGCACCTGCTCGACGAGCGCGGACCGGTGGACTGGGTGCACACCGACCCCTGGCGCGTACTACGCATCCAGGCCGAATTCATCGAGGGCTTCGGTGCTTTGGCGGAGGTGCCGAGCGCGGTGGCGGTCTTCGGGTCCTCCCGCACCCACTCCGACTCGGCCGAGTTCCAGGCCGGCTTGGCCATCGGAAGCGCCTTGGCCCGAGCCGGTTTCGCGGTCATCACCGGTGGCGGTCCGGGCGTCATGGAGGCGGCGAACCGGGGCGCATCGGAGGCAGGCGGCTATTCCATCGGACTGGGCATCGAGCTGCCGTTCGAACAGCACCTCAACGAGTGGGTCGACCTCGGCATCAACTTCCGATATTTCTTCGCGCGCAAGACCATGTTCGTGAAGTACTCCCAGGCTTTCGTCTGCCTGCCGGGCGGATTCGGCACCCTCGACGAGCTGTTCGAGGCGTTGACCCTGGTGCAGACCCGCAAGATCACCCGCTTCCCGATCATCCTGTTCGGCACCGAATACTGGACGGGTCTGATGGATTGGATACGTGACTCGCTGCTCGGCTCGGCCAAGATCGCGCCCGGCGACATGGGACTGCTGCACCTCACCGACAGCGTCGACGAGGTCGTGCGGATCATCGTGGAGGCCGCGCAGGCCCGCCACGAGCTGAGTGAGACCGGTGCGCTGGAGGAACAGTGGTAAGCGAGAGCTACGCGGTGTGCGTGTATTGCTCGGCGAGCGTGGATGATTCGGTGGCGCTGGATCTGGCCACCCGGGTGGGCGACGAAATCGGGCGTCGCGGTTGGCAATTGGTGTCCGGCGGCGGCAATGTGTCGATGATGGGCGCGGTGGCGCAGGCGGCGCGGGCCGCGGGGGCCAAGACGATCGGGGTGATCCCCAAGAAGCTGGTGCACCGCGAGGTCGCCGACACCGACGCCGACGAGCTGATCGTCACCGACACCATGCGTGAGCGCAAACAGGTGATGGACGACCGCGCCGACGCCTTCCTGACCCTGCCCGGCGGCATCGGCACGCTCGAGGAATTCTTCGAGACCTGGACCGGGGCGTACCTGGGGGTGCACGCCAAACCGGTGGTGGTACTCGATCCGCAGGACCACTACCGGGGGCTGTTCGAGTGGATCGAGGAGCTGCGGCTGCGCGGGTTCGCGGGCCGGGAAGCCGTGGACCGGGTGCTGGTGACCAAGGACTTCGATACCGCCTTCGCCGCCCTGCGACCAAGTCGCTGAGCGGTAACCAGCGAACCCCTAGCGAAACCAACTAGTTTCACTCGACAAGATCGGGTGAATCGGCAAGGGTGGGCATCGGGGGAGTGAGCGCGACCCGGTGAGGAGCACAGCGAAGTGAACACGTACCCCCGTTCGACGGTGAGCCTGATGGACCTGGCCCGCAGTCTGCCCGGCATGGCGATCCAGGCCCCCGGCATGCTCCGCAATGTCGTGCACATGCTGGTGAACTCCGGTGACAAGGCGTCCATCGGACTGTTCTTCCAGCGTGGCGCGGCCCGGCATCCGGACCGGCCCTTCCTGAGATTCGAAGGGCGCGAGTACAGCTGGGGCGAGGCCAATGCCGAGGTCAATCGGTACGCGAATGTGCTTGCCGCGCATGGCGTCACGCGTGGCGATGTGGTCGGCATCCTGATGGTGAACCGCCCTGAGACGCTGTTCACCGTGCTCGCCGCCGTGAAGCTCGGCGCCACCGCGGGCCTGCTCAATCACAATCAGCGGGACGTGGTGCTGCAGCACAGCTTCGGACTGTTGAACTCGGTGCTGGACGTGATCGGCGAGGAGTGCACCGACGCCCTCGACACCCTCACCGCGGCCCGGCCCGCTCTGCTCTGGTCCGAGCGGTTGGCCGCCGAGGCCCGCACCGCAGACGCGTCGAATCCCGCTGTGACCGAACAGATCACGGCCAAGGAACGTGCCTACCTGATCTTCACCTCCGGCACCACCGGCCTGCCCAAGGCCAGCGTCATGACCCACCTGCGCTGGACCAAGTCCATGGCCGGCATCGGCGGGCTCGGCGTCCGGCTCGACGGCCGGGACACCCTGTACTGCTGCCTGCCGCTCTACCACAACAACGCGCTCACCGTGGCGCTGTCCTCGGTCATCGCGGGCGGCGCGACCTTCGCGCTGGGCCGCAAGTTCTCGGCCACCCGCTTCTGGGACGAGGTCATCGCCAACCGGGCCACCGCCTTCATCTACATCGGCGAGCTGTGCCGCTACCTGCTCAACCAGCCGCCCACGCCCGCCGACCGCGCCCACACCCTTCGGCTGTGTGTCGGCAACGGCCTGCGTCCCGAGCTCTGGGACGAGTTCCAGCAACGCTTCGGGCTCGAGCGGATCGTCGAGTTCTACGGCGCCAGTGAGGGAAACGTCGCCTTCATCAACGCCTTCTCCCTTCCCCGGACCGCCGGCTTCACCCCGCTGCCCTTCGCCATCGTCGAATACGACGACGCCACCGGCAAGGCACTGCGCCACCCGGACGGCCGCCTGCGCCGGGTCCCGCCGGGCGGGGTGGGCCTGCTGCTGGCCAAGGTCACCTCGCGCTCGCCCTTCGACGGCTACACCGACGCCTCCGCCACCGAATCCAAGCTCGTGCGTGACGGTTTCAAGGCGGGCGACTGCTGGTTCGACACCGGCGACCTGGTGCGCGATCAGCGCTGGGGCCACATCGCGTTCGTGGACCGCCTCGGCGACACCTTCCGCTGGAAGGGCGAGAACGTCGCCACCACCGAGGTCGAGGGCGCCTTCGACGGCATCGACTCGGTCACGCAGGCAGTCGTTTTCGGCGTCGACATCCCGGGCACGGACGGCAAGGCGGGTATGGCCGCGGTGACGCTGCACGAGGGCGCGCACTTCGACGGCAAGGTCGCCGCCAAGACGCTCTTCGACCACCTGCCGACCTACGCGGTGCCGCTGTTCATCCGCGTGGTGCCCGAGCTGGAGCAGACCTCCACGTTCAAGAACCGGAAGGTGGAACTGCGCAAGCAGGGCTACAGCCCCGACGGCGAGAGCGCGCTCTACGTCCTCGCGGGCCGCACCGTGGGCTACGTTCCCGCCTACCCCGAGTACCCGGCCGAGGTAGCCGCTGGTCGGGTCCCCGCCAACTGAGAACCTCCCGTCATTCCGGCGCGTTTTCGCCGGAATCCACCCTGCCGGTGAGATCCCGGCCGACAGCCTGCCGGGATGACGGGCGATTCGTTCCGGTCGGCTGCCCAGCAATGGCGCCACAGCCCTCGGTACAGTCGAGGGCATGTGTGCGCCGTTGCCGACATTGTGCGGGAAGCCGGTGGCGACGGATCGGGCGCTCGTCATGGCGATCGTGAACCGGACGCCGGACTCCTTCTATGACAAAGGCGCGACGTTCAGCGATGAGGCCGCCATGCGGGCCGTGGACAAGGCGGTCGCCGAAGGCGCGGATCTGGTCGATATCGGAGGGGTGAAGGCCGGGCCGGGGTCCGAGGTGGACGCCGCGGAGGAGTCCCGCCGGGTGGTGCCGTTCGTGGCGGCCATCCGCGAGCGCTATCCGGAGTTGCTCGTCAGCGTGGACACCTGGCGGGCGGAGGTGGCGCGGGCCGCGGTCGCCGAGGGCGCGGATCTGATCAACGACACCTGGGCGGGCGCGGATCCGGACCTGGTCGGCGTCGCCGCCGAACTGGGTGTGGGAATCGTGTGCTCACACACCGGGGGTGCGATTCCGAGGACCCGTCCGCACCGGGTTCGATACCCCGATGTGGTGACCCAGGTCACCGAGACGGTCGTCGCGGCGGCTGAAAATGCTGCGGCAGCGGGGGTGGCCAAGGACTCGATTTTGATCGATCCGACCCATGATTTCGGCAAAAATACCTATCACGGGCTCGAATTGTTGCGTGCGATAGACGTTCTTGTGAAAACCGGATGGCCCGTCTTGATGGCGCTGAGCAATAAGGATTTCATCGGAGAGACTCTTGGTGTCGAGCTGTCCGAACGATTGGAGGGCACATTGGCAGCGACTGCTTGGTCCGCCGCCGCGGGTGCTCGTGTCTTTCGAGTGCATGAGGTGGCTCACACCCGCCGGGTGGTGGACATGATCGCCGCCATCCAGGGTCACCGCCCACCCGCCCGTACCCTGCGAGGTCTCGCGTGAAAACAGACTGGGTGAACACCAACACCTTCGACCGCCCCGACTGGACCGTCGAGGAACTCACCGCCGCCAAGGGCGACCGCACCGTCTCCGTGGTGCTGCCCGCCCTCAATGAGGAAGCCACCGTGGCCGCCGTGGTGGCCAGCATCCGGCCTCTGCTCGGCACGCTGGTGGACGAACTCGTCGTCCTGGACTCCGGGTCGACCGACGCCACCGCCGCCCGCGCACAGGCCGCCGGAGCCCACGTGGTGACCCGCGAACAAGCCGTCCCCGAACTCGACCCCGTCCCCGGCAAAGGCGAATGCCTGTGGCGCTCGCTGGCCGTCACCAGCGGGGACCTCATCGCCTTCGTGGACTCCGACCTCATCGACCCGGACCCGAGTTTCGTCCCGAAACTGCTCGGCCCGCTGCTCACCGTCGACGGTATGCACCTGGTCAAGGCGTACTACCGCCGTCCGCTGCGCACCGGCGAGTCGGTGGACCACCACGGCGGCGGCCGCGTCACCGAACTGGTGGCCCGCCCGCTGCTGGCCGCGCTTCGCCCGGAACTGTCGAATGTGCTGCAGCCCTTGGGAGGTGAGTACGCCGGCACCCGCGAGCTGCTCACCTCGGTGCCGTTCGCGCCCGGTTACGGCGTCGAAATCGGCCTGCTGCTCGACACGTACGACCTGCTGGGCCTGTCCAGCATCGGACAGGTCAACCTCGGTGTCCGCCAGCACCGCAACCGCCCGCTCGCCGACCTGGGCGTCATGAGCCGCCAGATCCTGGGCACCGTCCTGGGCCGCAGCGGGATTCAGGACTCGGGCGCGGCGCTGACCCAATTCCCCATGGTGGCAGGCGAATTCATCGCCCACGCCACGGAAGTATCGCTCGCCGACCGGCCGCCCATGAACACCCTGCGCCCGGAGGAGGCCGCCGCCTGACCCGACGGCCGGGACGGCGGCGCGATGCGTCACCCGCGTCGTCGCCTCGAACACCGGACGGCTTGCCTCCCGACGATCGCGCCGCACCCGCGACGCTGTCGAATTCGCGGACGTGGCAGGTGATTCCGGTGCGCCACGATGCCGGGGCCTAGCGGTCGTGGCGATAGATCGGGGTGAGCAGATCGGCCTCGATCGGCTCGCCCGTGGAACGGTCGTAGCGGACGCCCACCACCGCCGAGAACGGGTGGGTGCTCGCGCGCTCGTGCAGGGTCGCGAGTCTGGTTGCCAGCAACCGGATCGCGCCCAGGGACGCGGGCGGGTGCAGGCCATCGATGACCAGCACGCTGCCCTTGCCGTCCGGGCGGGGCAGGCGGGCCAGATAGGCGATGTCGTAGGGCTCGGTGCCGCCCGGCCGGTAGACCCGGCGGGCGGCGCGGTCCTCGATACCACGGCGCACCCGTCCGGCGCGCGCCACCGTGCGGCGCAGGCGCGGGTCGGCGGCCACCAGATAGCGCAGGCTGGGCGACAACTCGGGACCGCCGAGCACGATCAGACCGTCGCGGTCGAGGTCGAGCGGACGGCCCGGCAGGAAGCGCTGGACATTGGCGGTGAAGCCGAGCTCCCGCAACAGCTCCACCAGCCGGTGCGGCGCCGCCGCATCCGGCGCGCCCACCAGGGCGACGGCGCGGGTGGTGCGTACGTCCGGAGTCAGGATGGTGAGCGGTCCATGCCCGAAGAACAGACCCTCCGGTACCGGACCCTGCGTACTGACCTGATGAATGCGGGCCCGGGAAAGCCCCGCGGCCGCACCTATTCTCGCGAACGTCCAGCCCTCGGCATGCAGTTCGCGGATGACGGCGCGGCGGATGCGAGTCAGCTCATTGATCTGCTGCTGCGCGGCTGCCACGCCTTCGGTGGCGGCTTTCAGGCGTTCGACCTTGTCCTCGATCGCGAATACCCGTGCCACCTCGTCGGCCGACATGTGCGCAGTCTAGATAGCTGGACAGCATCATGTGTCAAGTCCGCTGGACAGATGTGATCTCAGGTGGCGTCGGGGTCCACCGGCGGACGTTCGTTGCGCTCCAGCGGTTTTTGTTCCCTGGGCATCGAAACCGGGCCCGATCCGATATTGGTGGAACCGTTTCCGCTGTTCGGTGTGCTGAGCGGCTTGTCGAAATTGGTCATTCCACTCAGATTGTTCAGGAATGAATCATCCCCGTCGAGGAGGTGTTTGGTGACCATGGACCGCGGATTCATACTGCGCAGTTCGTTCAACTGCTCCAGCGGTTTCCGGATCTCGTCGAATTCCGGCCCGAGCTCATTGCGCAATTGCTGCGTCGCGCCGGTGGCGTACTCGCGCGCCTGCCGCAGGGCCTGGGCGGTCCAGCGAACGGCGCCGGGCAGTCGCTCCGGACCCAGAATCACAAGTGCGGCGACGAGCAGAATCAACATCTCGCCCCAGCCGATATTGCTGAACACAGGTCTATTTTGCCTTCCGCTTCGCTCCAGGCGGTTCGCGACCCTGTAACCAGGTCTTCCCTCCTCCGCTCCTCCGCTTCGCTCCCCCGCTCCGTCAGTCCAGACCGGGGCGGGCCGCGAACTGTAAGTGGTTCCTGACCTTGGCGGGGCCGCGGACTGTGGGCGGTTTCTGACCTTGGCGGGGTCGCGGACTGTGGGCGGTTCTGACCTTGGCGGGGTCGCGGACTGTGAGCGGTTCCTGACCTTGGCGGGGCCGCGGACTGTGGGCGGTTCCCGACCTCGGCGGGGTCCCGGACTGTGAGGTTCCTGACCGGGCGACGCCGACCCGCCCGGCCAATTCGCAGTCGCTCGTATTCCAGCACCACACGGGCCTGGCGGACGACTCCGGCAGCGTGCTCGATATGAGAGCGGTTCTCCTTCGTCAGCCGTGGTGGGCGCGCTCAGTGCGATACCGGTGACCGGGCCGCGAACTGTGGGCTGTTCGATCTCCTGGTTCGACCTCTCAGTCCGATTCCAACGTGATTGGTTGGTTGGGTCAGTCCGATTCCAAGGTGACCGGGACATCGACCTCGCGACCGTCGCGAATCAGGCGCACCGTCACGGTCTGCCCGATCTCGTGCGACTGCACGGCGACCGTGAGTTCCTCCGGGCCGGACACATCGCGGTCGCCGACCTTCACGATCACGTCGCCCTCGACGATGCCGGCCTTGGCCGCCGGGCTCCCGGCCTGCACATCGGCCACCGCGGCACCGCTCATCACGTCATTGGCGACGATCTTGGTCTTGGCGCTCACCCCGAGCCGCGGGTGGTGCACCGAGCCGTCGCGGATCAACGCCTGCGAGATGCGCTTGACCTGATCCACCGGAATCGCGAAGCCCAGACCCACCGAACCGCCGCTCTCGGACTTGATCGCGGAGTTGATGCCGATCAGCCGGCCCTGCATATCCACCAGCGCGCCACCGGAGTTGCCGTGGTTGATGGCGGCATCGGTCTGCACGGCGTCCAGGGTGGCATCGGTGTCGGTGCCCTCGCCGCCGACCTTCACCGGCCGGTGCAGCGCCGACACGATGCCGGAGGTGACCGTCTTCTCCAGGCCCAACGGCGAACCCAGCGCCAGCACGTCGTCACCGACCTGCACATCATTGGAATTGCCGAGCTGGATCACCGACAGGTTCTTCACATCGACCTTGATCACCGCCAGGTCCGACTTGGTGTCGCGACCCACGATCTGGGTCGGCACCCGCGAGCCGTCGGAGAACACCACATCCAGCTTGGCCTTGCCCGACTTGTCATTGGCGGCCAGCGAGATCACGTGGTTGTTGGTGACGATGTAGCCCGCCCCGTCGATCACCACGCCCGAACCCGTGGACCCGGTGTCGCCCAGCCACGCCCGGACGGTGACCACCGCGGGCATGACGGCATTGACCACCTTGGTGATCTGGTTGTGCGACTCGCTGCCCGCGGGCGCGGACTGCAGGGTCACTTTGCGCGAGGTCAGCACGGAGGCCGACGAGCCGGTGAACGCCCCGACGAATCCGCCGATCAAACCGATGACCGCCGCGACGGCCGCCAGCAGCGCCAGCGCCTTCGAGGACACTCGACCACCGAACAGCAGCTCCCGGGCGCCCAGTTTGGGTCCGGGCGTCAGCGCCTGCGGCTGAGCCTGTCCCACGGCCGGAGTGCCAAGGCGCGCGGTCGAATTCGGGTCGCGCCACGGATCGGCGGGCGCGGCCGGGGCAGCCGTCTCGGTCTTGGCCTCCGGATCCCGCTGCAGCAGTTCGGTCGAACCCTCCGGTCGGCCGAACGCCTCCGCCAGCACCGCGTCCGGCGGGCGGTTACGAATCTCGGTATCCCCCTGCGGCGCGGTCTCGTGAGCACCGCCCGGCCGCGTGGCGAACGAGCCCTGCTGGCCGTTCGGGCGGCGGAAGGCGCGCGCGGTGTGCTTGTCGACATGCGGCCGGTAGACCGGCCGCGGCCCCAGCACCGGTGCGTCCGACGGCCTCAGGTTCCCCCGATTGGCCGCCGAATCGGAAGCCGCGTCCCGCTCGGGCCCCGGGCCCGTGTTCTTCGATTCGGTGGTCACGCTATGGACTCTACTTGCGCCACCATGAGGTCCACCGCCTGCTGTCGAACGAATCGTGGCGCAGCCCGAAGGAACTCATGCCGCGCGCCAGCGGACCGCGATCGCGTTCCGCGGGATCGGGAGTCTGGTGGTTGCCGCACTCCTGCAGCAACGCCCGCGGAATCCGGCTGAGCGTGTCGTGCAGGCTCAGCGGCGCGGAGATCTGATCCGAGGACTGCCGCAGCGCGATTCGCGCCTGCTGCTGCGCGTCCACCTCGGCCGCGCACTCCCGGCACATGGAAATATGGTGGGCGGCGCGCAGATACGCGTTCATCCGCAGTTCGCCGTCCACGTAGGCGGCGATGGCCTCACTGGCCAGATGCTCGGTGGGGGCGAAACGCGGTGGACGACGGTGCGGTCTGTCCTCGCCACTCATACGCTGCACACCCTTCCGGACGACTCGAGCTGTTCGGGCGACACCTGAGCGTGGGCGCAGCGCCCACGGCACGCGGACGCAGGGCCCGCCGTTCACCCGACCTTGTCGGCGGCGAAACGCCGCTCTACCCCATTATGCTCGAGGTGCTCACGCAGTGCCTGACGTCCACGGTGGATGCGGCTGCGCACGGTGCCCAGTTTGACGCCCAGCGTCGCGCCGATCTCCTCGTACGACAGGCCTTCGATGTCACAGAGCACGACCGCGGCGCGGAACTCCGGGGCCAGCGAGTCCAGCGCGGACTGCAGATCCGGATCCAGGTTGGCGTCGTGATAGGCCTGCTCGGGACCGGGGCCCTCCGAGGGCACGCGGTCATAATCCTCCGGCAGCGCCTCCATGCGGATGCGGTTGCGGCGGCGGACCATGTCCAGGAACAGGTTGGTGGTGATGCGGTGCAGCCAGCCCTCGAAGGTGCCGGGCTGATAGTTCTGCAGGGATCGGAAGACCCGGATGAAGGTTTCCTGGGTCAGATCCTCGGCGTCCTGCTGATCGCCGGTGAGGCGGTAGGCCAGGCGATACACGCGGTCGGCGTGCTCGCGGACCAGTTCGTCCCAGGTCGGCATCATGGTGCGGTCGCCGGTGGCGTCGAAGGCGGCGGTCCCGGACAGGGCGGCCTCGTCGTCGGCGGGGGAGAGGAGAAGATCGCCGTCCAGCGTGGTGTCGCTGTCCAGCGGTGTGATCTGCGGGTGCAGAGTGTTGGCGTTTTCGTGCGCCGCGTCGACCATGTGGATGGGGTTACCTCCTACTCGGGACCATGAACCCCGGCTCCGGTTACAACTGATCGGGTGAATCAGCTGTTCCCGTTTCCGGGCCCACGGTCGCTGGCCTGGCGTGAGCAATACTCTGGCCGGTCGTGATGTGGCCGCCGTATGCAGAGGCTGAGGGACACCTGAGAAAAATCGCCACACCGTCCGGTCACCGCCACGCCTTACCGGTGTATCGCCGTTAGCCTCTACTTCGTGAGCCAGACTCCCGCGGCACAGAACCTGCAGCGCAACCTCGCCTACGTGGAGGAATCCGTCGCCGAGGACGACATCCTCGTAGGCGCGCGCGAACGCGCCCTCGAACTCGGGGCCGCGCCGATCGCGCCGGCGGTCGGCGCGCTGCTCAGCATGTACGCCCAGCTGCTCGGGGCGCGAGCCGTGGTCGAGGTGGGCACCGGGGCCGGGGTGAGCGGGCTGTGGCTGCTGGACGGCATGCGCGAGGACGGCACCCTGACCACCATCGACTCCGAGCCCGAGCACCAGCGGGCGGCCCGGGAGGCGTTCCGGTCGGCCGAGATCGCGCCCGCGCGGACCCGGCTCATCAACGGCCGGGCCCTGGATGTGCTGCCGCGGCTCGCCGACGGGGCCTATGACCTGGTCTTCATCGACGCGGCGCCGCTCGAGCACCCGCAGTACGTGGCGCAGGCGGTGCGGTTACTACGCGAGGGCGGCGCGATCCTGCTGCACAATGCCCTGCTCGGTGGCCGGGTTCCCGATCCGGCGCAGCGCGACCCGCAGACCATGGCCGTGCGCGCGGCGACCCGTGCGATCGCCGAGGACCCGGACCTGACCAGCGTGCTGATTCCGATCGGCGATGGGCTGCTCTGCGCTTCGCGCGGGTGAGCGACCGCGCTTCGCGCGGCTGAAAACCCAATGCCCGGTGGTGATTTCGCCTCCACCGGAGTGTTCCGCCCGTCGATAGTCCGCGACGCAACCACTGCGGCCGGAGAGTTTTCCGCGCGCGGAAGTCTCCGATGACAAAGTGCCCGGGCGTCTGGATTTCGTAAATCCCCACTCCTCGAGCCGAATGGCTCTTGCCCGCCTGCTGAACGCGCGTTTAAAGTATTAAACATGCGTTCAACCGACGATCTGACAACCCGAGCGCGGATTCGCGACGCCGCGATCACCGTGTTCGGGGAGCAAGGGTTCGGGGTCGGCGTGCGGGCCATCGCGGCCGCGGCGGGAGTCTCTCCCGGGCTGGTCAATCACCATTTCGGGTCCAAGGACGGGCTGCGGGAGGCGTGCGACGAATGGGTTCGCGACACCATCCGGGCCGCCAAGATGGAGTACATCGAGAACCCCTCGCCCGGCGGGCTCATGCGGCAGCTGGCCGAGATCGAGGAGTTCGCCCCGGGTATGGCCTATCTGATGCGCAGCTTCCAAGCGGGCGGATCGCTGATGAAGACCTTCTTCGAGCACATGGTCGAGGACACCGAGCAGTACCTGCGCGCGGGTGTCGCGGCCGGATCCGTCAAGCCGATGCGCGACGTACGGGCCACGGCGCGTTACGTCGCCACCAACAACGGCGGCGGCATGATGATGTTCCTGCAGCTCTACGCGACCGAGCAGTCCGGTCCCATCGACTTCCGCAAGGCGCTGCGCGAATACGCCGACCGCATGATGCTGCCCGCATTGGAGATCTACACCCACGGCCTGCTCACCGATTCCACGGCGCTGGACGCACTGACCACACAGGCCGAGCAATAACCCATCAACGTCGTTTTCCTATGAGGAGACTCGATGAACGTTCCTGCCAACCCGGTGATCGAAGTCCGGGATCTGCACAAGAACTTCGGGCAGGTGCGCGCCCTGGACGGCCTCGACCTCGAGGTCGCCGAGGGCGAGGTGCACGGCTTTCTCGGGCCCAACGGGTCCGGGAAGTCCACGACCATTCGCATCCTGCTGGGCATCCTGTCGCGCACCTCGGGCGAGGCCCAGGTGCTCGGGCAGGATCCGTGGGTCGATGCGGTCGAACTGCACCGCGATGTCGCCTATGTGCCCGGTGATGTCACGCTGTGGCCGTCGCTGTCCGGCGGCGAGACCATCGACCTGCTGGCCCGCATGCGCGGCGGCATCGACCAGCGGCGGCGCGCCGAGCTGATCGAGCGGTTCGAACTGGATCCGACCAAGAAGGCGCGCGCCTACTCCAAGGGCAACCGGCAGAAAGTCGCTCTGGTGTCGGCGTTTTCGTCGAACGCGCGCGTGCTCATGCTGGACGAGCCGACCTCCGGCCTGGACCCGCTCATGGAGCAGATCTTCAACGAATGCGTAGGTGAGGCGGTGGCGCGCGGCACCACGGTGCTGCTGTCGAGCCACATCCTGTCCGAGGTGGAGAAGCTGTGCCAGCGGGTGACCATCATCCGGGCGGGCCGGACCGTCGAGACCGGCACCCTCGCCGAGATGCGGCACCTGTCGCGCACCTCCATCACCGCCGAAATGCTCGGCAGCCCGAGCGATCTCAGTCGGATTCCAGGCGTAGAGGACATCAGCATCGAGGGCAGTACCCTGCACTGCCAGGTCGACAGCGAACACCTGGGCGAACTCATCCGGGTGCTCGGTGACGCGGGGGTGCGCAGCCTGGTCAGCCAGCCGCCGACGCTGGAAGAGCTGTTCCTGCGCCACTATTCGCTCGACGGTCGAGCGCCCGCCGATGAGCGTGAGAAGGTGTCGAAATGACCGCCGTCACCGCCGGTGCGCCCCGGGCCCTCGAATCACCGGTGCGCACAGTCGATTTCACCGGCACCGGGCGGCTGCTGCGGCTGTATCTGCGGCGCGACCGGATCGTGCTGCCGCTGTGGGTGCTGCTGCTGTCACTGCCGCTGGGCAGCGTCTACATCAAGAGCGTCGAGAAGGTGTACAGTACGCCCGCGGATCTCGTCCACTTCGCGGCGAGCGTCCTGGCCAGCCCGGCCCAGCTGGCCATGTACGGACCGGTCTACAACCCCACCAGCCTGGGCGCCGTCGGCATCTGGAAAGCGGGGATGTTCTACACCCTCGTCGGCATCGCCACCATCCTCACCGTCATCCGGCACACCCGCGCCGACGAGGAGACCGGCCGCGCCGAACTGCTGGCCGCCACCCGGGTCGGCCGGTTCGCGGAACTCACCGCGGTGCTGATCATGACCTACGGCGCGGCACTGGCCACCGGGCTCATCGGATTCCTCAGTCTCGCGGCCACTTCGGTGCCGCGCTCGGGATCGCTGGCCTTCGGGCTGGCGCTGGCCGGGTCCGGCATGGTGTTCGCCTCGGTCGCGGCGGTCACCGCGCAGCTGTCGGCCAGCGCCCGGGTGGCGCGCGGCGTCGCCTTCGCGGTGCTCGGCGTCACCTACACGCTGCGGGCCATCGGTGACGCGCGCGCCGGCGACGGACCCACCAGCCCGTTCACCTGGATGGCGCCGCAGGGCTGGTCGCTGCAGGTGCGGCCGTTCGCGGACGACCACTTCGCGATCCTGCTGCTGCACCTGGCCACCACGATGGTGCTGACCGTGATCGCGTATTACCTGCTGGCGCATCGGGATATCGGCGCGGGCCTGATCGCGGAACGACCGGGTGCCGCCGCGGCCGGGGAGACGCTGAGCGGCCCGTTCGGACTGGCGTGGCGGTTGCAGCGCGGCACGCTGTTGGCCTGGACCGTGGGGCTGGGCCTGTACGGGCTGCTCATCGGCAGCGTGGTGCACGGCATCGGCGACGAGCTGGGGACCAGCCAGACGATCAAGGATCTGATCACCCGCATGGGCGGCTCGGATTCGCTGGAGAAGGCGCTGATCAGCTACGCCTTCACCATGGTCGCGGTGGGCGCGGCCGCGTACGCGGTGTCGGCGACGCTGCGCCTGCACGCCGAGGAGAGCACCGCGCACGCGGAGACCGTTCTCACCGGCGCGGTGTCCCGAACCCGCTGGCTGGCTTCGCATCTGGTCTATGGGCTGTTCGGCCCCCTGCTGGCACTCCTGGTGTCGGGCGTGCTGGCCGGACTGATCTACGGCCGCACCGCCGGTGACGTCGGCGGCAAACTGGGGGAGACCCTGGGAGCCGCGCTGGTGCAGGTGCCCGCGGTGTGGACCTTCGCCGCCATCACCGTGGCGCTGTTCGGGCTGCTGCCGCGCTGGAGCACCGTGGCCTGGGGCCTGCTGACCGCCGCCATCGCGGTCTTCCTGCTGGGTTCGCTGGCCGGGGCGCCCCAGTGGTTCCGCGACCTGAATCCCTTCGAGCACGCGCCGAAGATGCCGGGTGAGGCGTTCACCGCGACCCCTATCGTGATCCTGCTGCTGGTGGACGTGGGCCTGATCACGCTGGGGCTCATGGCCTTCCGCCGTCGGGATCTGCGTTCGGCCTGACGGCGGCCGCCCCGTGAACGGCCATCCCGGGCATCCGGGGTGGCCGTTTCAGCGCGCGGCAGTGCACCCGCGACTCCTCAGTTGCCGGCGCAGGTGTGGCGCAATGGCAGGGAGGGCGGCGCAGGGGCAGTGCCGAGGTCTGGATACGGTCACGGCGAAAGTGGTACAGCAGAAGGGGATCGATTTTTGCTAGGAGGTGGGGACTATGTTCGAGGGGCTGGCCCTCGGGGTACACCTGCCGTCGGGATGGCTCTGGCCGGCACTGGTCTTCTTCGGCGGCATCCTCTTCGTGGGGCTGCTGGTCCTGCTGCTGGTGAGCGGAGCCCGCTTCGACGACCACGCATCGCATTACGTGCCCATGACGACCGGTGCGTGCGAACCCTTCTGCGGTGCACGCACTCCGGTTCCCGGGCATTCGAACTGAACGGTCGGGTAGAGGTTTCCGGACCGTATTCGCGGATACTCCACGGGAATAGTTCGACGAGTAGGGGTTCCCATGGGGCAGCGGATCCCGGCCGTGGTCGGTTTGTACTTCCGCGTGGCCGGGCAGTGGCGGCGCATCGCCGAATTCCGGTTGGCCGCGGACGGTCGCGCCACCTTCCGGGCGGTGGACCCGATCGAGGGCCTGGTCGCACGCGTCTGGTACCACCAGGGCGTCGACATCCTCGGCGAGAACCGCGCCGTGCTGCCCGCGGACGGGCCGGCCTTCCTGCGAGCGCTCTTGCAGCCCTTCGGTTTCCGCGACTACTGGTTCCGTGACGACAGCTCGCCGCGCAGCGGGCTCACCCGCACCGGGCATCCGGTCTCGCGCGGCGCGCCCACCGTTCAGGAGAGCGACCGCGCGATCGTGGAAGCCGACTGTCACCGCTGCCCCGACACCGAGTCGCCGGACGCCGAGCGGGCGCACCGCCCGGCATCGCGACCGGCCGCGTGGCGGCTGCTGGACGCCGACCTCCTCCGATTCTGAAGCGCCGCACCGGAATCGCTACAGGCTGTTGGCCAGCAGCGCGTACTGCGCCGTCGCCTTGCGCTGCACTGTCGCCAGATTCGGCGCGAACACCACCGCGACATAGCGGCGGTAGCCGACCCAGCAGCGGTAGGCGTCATCGGCGCTGGAATCGGTCCAGTGCCCGCACCGGGTGCCGGGCACCTTGTCCGGTGCCGAGTCGGTGGCGAAGCCGCTGCCCAGCACGGTGACGAGCCCGTTCACCAGATCCTCGCCCGCCGCCGCATCTCGCACCCGGAAGATCTCGTTGTCGTCGACGAAACCGAAAGCGTCCGTGCCGGTCTTCTCCAGCAGCGCCTTGCGGGCGGCCTGATCCAGCGCCGAGTCGATGTTCCAGTTCGTGTTCCACACCGCGAAGGTGTCGGGGTCCGGGGCGCGACCCGCGTCGCGCTTGTCGGCGAGCACCCGGGCCAGCAGGTTGTCGGGGTCCGGCTGCAGGGTGTCCAGCTTGTCGGCCGGGGTCTCCTGGAAGGCGTCGATGGCGGGGACCTCGGCATCCAGGGTGCGCTTCACCAGGCTCAGCAGATCGCGCTGATCGGCGCTGGGGCGGCTGGCGAAAATGGAGAGCACGAAGTCCTTGCGCGCCATGCGCACGCCGACATTGTTCACGCCCGGCCGATAGTGGGCCAGCGCGTCGGGATACTCGGCGACGGTCAGCTTCACGTTCTGCTGCAACGCCACCGCGAAATCGGCGTCCTCCATCTCGCGGGCGGCGAGTTTGGCATTGTCCGCGGTCGGGAAGCGCATGAGGACCATGGTCACCGCATTGGCGTTCGGATCGGCGTGGTCGCTGCCCTTCGGATCGGGGCGGTCCGACCCACTGGTCGCGTAATCGACGATGAAACCGCGCCGCTCGAGGATCGGCTTGGCCACGTCCGGCAACCCGTCGTACTTGACCAGATCCGCGATCTTGGTGTGCACGAAGCTGCCGCGGCCGACATTCAGGCTCTGATCGATCTTCATGGTCGGCACCACGGCCGCCGCCATCCGAATGCCCTCCAGCACATCGCCGTGGCCATTGGCGGCGGTGTCGTAGTGGAAGCGGTCCACCGCATTGCCGCCCACATCCAGGGTGCGGACATCCATTTCACCCGCGAGCGGATGACCGGACTGCGCACATCCCGTCAGCAGCCCGGTCAGCGCCAGACAGATCGAGACGACAATCGTTGCGCCCCTGGCACTTCGGTCCATGGTGCTTCCTCCCACCCCATCGATTATCGGACCGGACCGGCGCCCCCGCGCAGGTTTCGCGCTACAGGCTGTTGGCCAGCAGCGCGTACTGCGCCGCCGCCTTCTTCTGCGCGTCGGAATCGCTGGTGCCGTTCACCACGCCCACGTACTGCTTGTAGCGGACATAGCAGCGGCTGGGGGACTTGTCCGAGTTCCGGTGCACGCAGGTGGCGTCGGGCACCTTGTTCGGCGCGCTGGTCGCCGTCTCGTGCAAATTGCCGGTCATGCCGGTCACGAAATCCGCGCCCGCCTTGGCATCTCGCACCCGGATCACGAAATTACCGTCCGCGACCGACATCTCGTCCGCGCCCGCGTCCGCTACCAGCTTGGTCCAGTAGCCCATGTCGTCGGCAGGCAGGATGAGCCAATTGGCCGGGAATACCGCGAAATTGTCCGGGTCGACGGTCTTCTTGTCGCGGTCGGCCACCAGGGTGCGGGCCAGCAGTCGATCGGGATCCACCGGCAGTTGCGAGACCTGGTCGTTCGGGGTCGCCGAGAACGCGTCCAGCGTCGGCGCTTCGGCATCCAGGGTCTTCTTGGCCCAGGACAGCAGATCCTTCTGGTCCGCGCTGGGGCGCAGGACGAACAGCGAGATCACGAAGTCCTTGCGCGCCATGGTCACCCCGATGTTCGGCACACCCGGCCGCCAGTGCGCGTAGGCGTCCGGATAGTCCGGCAGGGTGAGCTTCTGGTTCACGTTCAGCGCCACATTGAAATCGGCGTCCTCGAGTTCGCGGGCGGCCAGCTTGGCGCTGTCGGCGGACGGGAAGCGCAGCACGCGGGTGGTGATGGTGGTGCCGTTCGGATCCGGATTGTCGCCGATGTCCTCCCGGTCCGATCCGCTGGCCGCGAAGCCGGCCATGAAGCCCCGGTTCGTCAGCACGCTCTTGACCGCGGTGGACAGGTGGCTGACATTCACCACATCGTCGACCGTGGACAGCACCACGCCGCCGCGGCCGATGTTCAGTTTGGAATCGATCTTCACCGCCGGCGCGACAGCCGCGGCCATGCGGATGCCCTCGAGGGTGTCGCCCTTGCCGCCGTTGTTGCGGTCGTAGGTGTAGCGGTTCACCGGATAGGACCCGGTGTCCAGGGTGCGGACATCGAGTTCACCGGGAATCGCGATGCCGGACTTGCCGCATCCGGCCAGTAACGCGGTCAAGGCGAGGCAGGTGATGGCGGTGACGACACGTGCCGGACGGCCCATGGTGATCCCTCCCGCGCGGCCGTCGGCGGCGGCGCTCCTAATGCAGAGATTTTCGGACCAGAATCGGCCGACTGTCCACTCTTATCCGCCTCGCCCCGGACGGCAGGACGGATTGAAATGCCAGCTGGTCAGACCCAGATGCCCTTGCCGACGGTCACCACCCCGCCATTGCTGACCGCGAAACGCTCCCGATCCCGCTCCCGATCCACGCCGATGATCTCGCCCGCCGACACCACCACGTTCTTGTCCAGGATGGCGTGCCGCACCACCGCGCCCCGGCCGATGCGGGTGCCCGGCATGAGCACACTGCCCTCCACCGTCGCGCCATCCTCCACGAGCACATTCGAGAACAACACCGAGTTGCGCACGGTCGCCGCCGACAGAATGCTGCCCGCGCCCACGATCGACTCCTGGGCCAGCCCGCCGCGGCCGAACTTGGCGGGCGGCAGATTCTCGGCCGCGCCGCGAATCGGCCAGTGCCGGTTGTAGAGATCGAAGACCGGGTCCACCGACACCAGATCCATGTGCGCCTCGTAGAAGGCGTCGATGGTCCCGACATCACGCCAGTAGCCGCGGCTGCGCTCGGTCGCGCCCGGCACCACATTGGTGGAGAAGTCATAGACCGCGGCCACGCCCGTCCGCACCAGGCCCGGAATGATGTCGCCGCCCATATCGTGGTCGGAGTCGTTGTCGTCGGCGTCGGCGCGAATGGCGTCCACCAGCACCTTGGTGCTGAACACATAGTTGCCCATGGAGGCGAAAGTGACGTTCGGATCGTCCGGGGTACCCGGCGGGTGCACCGGCTTCTCCAGAAAGCCGATGATGCGGCCGGATTCATCGGAATCGATGCAGCCGAAGGCGCTCGCCGTGCTGCGCGGCACCCGGACGCCCGCCACCGTCACGCCCGCGCCGGAGTCGATGTGCGCCTGCACCATCTGCTCGGGATCCATCCGGTACACGTGGTCCGCGCCGAAGACCACGATGTACTCCGGGTCCTCGTCGTAGATCAGGTTCAGCGACTGCATGATCGCGTCCGCGCTGCCGGTATACCAGCGCGGGCCCAGCCGCTGCTGCGCGGGCACCGGGGTGATGTACTCCCCGCCGAAGCCCGACAGCCGCCAGGTCTGGGAGATATGCCGGTCCAGCGAATGCGACTTGTACTGCGTCAGCACGCAAATGCGCAGGTAACCCGCATTCACCAGATTCGACAGCACGAAGTCGATGAGCCGGTACGCGCCACCGAAGGGAACCGCGGGCTTGGCGCGGTCCTTGGTGAGCGGAAAGAGTCGCTTGCCCTCGCCACCGGCGAGCACGATCCCGAGTACGTGCGGCTGGCTCCTCACACTCCTGAAACTACCGGTTGTGCCCCAACACCGAATGTCCAGCATGTGCTGTGTTCGATAACCCCTCCGCTTCGCTTCGGGGTGGGTTCGCGGCCTCGAGGTCTCGATTCTTCCCTCCTCCGCTTCGCACCCCGCTCGGTCGGTCCAGAATCGAGACGGCCGCGAACCCGGTGGGCACGCGCTCGGGGAATGGTCGGCTCCCCGGTAAACGTCTACGTTGGACCCGTGCGAGCATCAGGTGGAACCCCTTGGGATGGACGCGTCCCACACTTCCCGGCCTGGCTCGGTCCTGCAGTGAGGGAGCGTGGCGACTGAGCGGAGGAGTGAAGAACCGAGCTAGCGGGGTCGCGGACGGCCGGAGCGGAGCGGAGGCAATTGGATGCGGTTCGCGGCCCGGCTCGGTTCTGCAGCGAGGGAGTGAGGGAGCGTAGCGACTGAGCGGAGGAGTGAAGAACCGAGCTAGCAGGGTCGCGGACGGCCGGAGCGGAGCGGAGGCAATTGGATGCGGTTCGCGGCCCGGCTCGGTTCTGCAGCGAGGGAGTGAGGGAGCGTAGCGACTGAGCGGAGGAGTGAAGAACCGAGCTAGCAGGGT
>NZ_WMBB01000021.1 GCF_009708175.1 Nocardia aurantiaca | reverse complement strand
AGCCCGACCAGATCGGCCGCGACGGCTGGAAGGCCATCGACAACGCCGAGAAGACCGCGGGCAAACCCACCGGCCGCCCCCGCGTGAAATACACGAAGATCGAGGACCTGCTCAAAGCAGCCAAGGGCTGACACTGCCGTTCCGCAAACCATGAGGCGGGGTCCCAGCCGATTCGACTGGGACCCCGCCATTTCCGTTGATGCGCCCGGACCTCGCCGGCCCATATCTGGGAGAGGTCCGCGTGCGGTTGGTGCTCCGGTCGGACGGCCGCGACCGAGCCACACTCCTTCGACCGTGCGAACCGAGCCCGAATATGCTGCCGCAGTGCGCCTATCGTCCTCAGAGGGGTCATCGCGACATCACTGAGCCGGCCCCGAGTCCGAGCTCATCGCCACCCGAGGACCTTCGTCTTCGATCGACAGGCCATCCGTCATCGATTTCACGGCCGGGGTGTTCCCGCTGCAGTGATTCCAAATATCGTGCGAGTGCGGCAACCGCGAGACCCACGTCGGCCCGGGTCAACCACACCGTTACCGAATCGGAGAAAGTCTCCGCGACCCGGGTCCGACGTCACCTCGGCCCGGGTCCGGCTTCCGTCGGACCCGGGCTTCCGCCAGTGCTATCCGCAGGCCGGTGCCGAGCGCCGTTCATCGCCCACGCGACCCTTTTCAGCCCCGCATCGCACAGTTCGAGCAGTCGCCGCCGTTCGTCGTCCGTGTAGTGGGCGTTCTCCACCTCGGAATGCAGTTGGGCGAGTCGGCTCCCGAGAGTCCCGATCTCGCCGAGCGCCAGCGCTTGCCGTGCGTCGAGGAGTGCTTGGCGGACACGGCGTTCCAATTCGTCCATCACCGACTACCTTCCGAGGCCGGGGACACGGCATCACCGGTGTGACGCCCGCGCCGAGCGTGCCCACACCGGTCCGGCCATCCTGATGGTAGGGCGCGGGCCGTCCGCGTATGAGCGAATCCACCTGTGCGACAGTTTGATACATCACCGGATTCGACCGATCGCACGCCGTGGCTACTGCGCGCACCCTGCGCCTACCCCGCACTGGGACGCGCGTCGCCTCGCCCGGATATCACGACGATCCGCGATCTCGGCATTGCCGCGTCACCGGCTGGAGGACTTCCTCGAGGTGCCGGCGCAGGTCGTAGATGCCATGTTCGGCCATGAGTACGCCGTGACGACGGAAGGTCGGCATTTCGGACCGGTTCAACCGGTCGCGGCGATGGATTCGAGTTCGGTGAGAATCTCCAACCGCGGCAGATCACGCGCCAATGGGATTGGCCGCCTTTCTATTCCGGGAACAAGGAGATGGGATGGTGATGCGAAGCCGCGCACCCGACAGTGTCGGCGAAGGGCGCGCGACGACCGGGGCTCGGTGAACAGCGCCGACTATGGAGCTTCGGCTTCGGTGTCGCCGGGTCCGGGAGTGATGAGGCCGAGGTCCGCGTCGTAGCGGCGGTACAGCAGGTTGCCGCGACCGGTGTCGGGATCGGTGTAGAACAGGAACGGCAGTCCGCGCTCGCAGACCTGTTGCACCGCTCGAGCTTCGGTGAGGGCGGGCGCTGGGCGGGCGTTGACGCTGAACGGTCCCGACCCGTTGGCGTCCGACCGCGGCGGATGGACGCTACGCTGACGGGCCAGGCACATGCCGGACGGCCCGGCTCGGTAGACGATGGCGTCCTCGCCGGTATCGACATCGGTGAATATGTGCACGTCATAGTCCATCGCGTCCATTACTGTCGCGGCTCTCAGTGGCGAGACGGTCATCAGTGGAACGGATTTGCGCCGCGCGACCTTTCCCGATGCCCGGGCATCCAGCGGTAGGCGGGCCGGATCCGGCCATGGACGTGGTTGCCACCGGGTCCGCAATGCCGTGATGTGGTGGTCCAGCCGTACGACGACCGGCAGAGCGTCGCCCCGGCCGTGGGTCAGCGTCTGGATTCGCGCGGACGTTTCATCGAGCCGCAGGTTCACCTGCACGAGGAATGGACCGACATCGCAGTTCGGGCCGGTGATCCGGATTCGTGCGCCGCCGGTGACATGGAGCCGCTGCAACTGGCGGCCGACCGCGCCGGCGAACCGCTCACCCTCGAGCATCGGCACCCGGCCGCCCGCGAACACAACGACATCGGGAAACGTCGCCGACGTCCACGCCTCGGATGCCCGCAGCATCCCACCACCTCCACGTTTTCGACACGCCGAAGGACACATCGGCGCTCACTGTGCCTGACGTCGCGGAGTCGAATGTAGGGCCCAAAGACCCTATATTCTGCAGAATTTCTCTATTGCAACTTTTCGCAACCAAGGCCCGTAATGGTGCGGCCCCTCCCAGCCCGAGTTGCCGTTGGGCCGCACCGTTTCATGGATTCGAAAAGCGCGCCCGCGAGCAGATCCTCGATCCCGCGCATGGACAAAGGCGCTCCTCCGAGCCGCATATCACCGCCGAAACAGTCACGCTCACAGGAGAACTGGTCGCCCCCGAGGCGCTGTATCGATTCGCTCTGCTGCGGCGACACGCGCCTGCGCGGCTTCTGAACCCGGTCCGGCCGCCGCTACGTTTGCTGAGTGCCCGACGAGAAGATCGCTGCTGACGACACCCCCGACGACAACGACCAGATCAGGCCGGACAGGTTGGCCGCGGCCGTGATCCCGGCCTGGCTGCCGCGGGCTTATCTGTTGGCGGCGGCCACGGTCGCCGGGATCGTGGTCACCTTCTGGGCGTTGATGCGCCTACACGGTTTGCTGACGGTACTGGTGGTGTCGTTGTTCCTGGCCTTCGCCATAGAGCCCGCGGTGAACTGGCTGGCGGCGCGGGGGTGGAAGCGCGGGGCGGCGACGCTGACGGTGTTCGTCGCGGTCACCGGAGTGCTGGTCGGATTCGTATGGGCCATGGGCGGATTGGTGGTCGGTCAGGTGAGCACCTTGATCGAGAACCTGCCGAGGTATACACAGAGCCTGGTCACCTGGGTCAATTCCACGTTCCACACCGATGTCTCGGTCACCGATCTCACCGATCGCAGCTCGGACCTGAGTTCATCGCTGCAATCGTGGGCACTGAACCTGGCCGGTGATGTGTGGGGTATCGGCACCACGGCGCTGGGCGTGCTGTTCCAGGGCCTGGGCGTTCTGCTGTTCACCTACTACTTCGCCGCCGACGGGCCGCGCTTCCGCAACGCGGTGTGTTCCCTGCTGCCGCCGCGACGCCAGCAACATGTGCTGCGCGCCTGGGACATCGCGGTCGAGAAGACGGGAGGCTATCTGTATTCGCGTGCGCTGCTTGCGTTCTTCTCGGCCCTGGCGCATTACGCGGCCATGCGGGTATTGGGAATTCCGTCGGCGTTCGCGCTCGCGTTGTGGGTGGGCGTGGTTTCGCAGTTCATACCGACGGTCGGCACGTATCTGGCGGGCGCACTGCCGGTGACGGTGGCCCTGGCGCAGAATCCGCGGACCGCGCTGTGGATCCTCGGATTCATCGTCGTCTATCAGCAGTTCGAGAACTACGTGCTGCAACCACGCGTCACCGCGACAACCCTCGACATGCATCCCGCGGTTGCCTTCGGCGCGGTGCTCGCGGGCGCGGCACTGTTCGGGGCGACCGGCGCGCTGCTGGCGATTCCGGTGACGGCTACCGCCCAAGCATTCCTGTCGGCGTATGTCCGCCGATACGACGTGGAAACGCCGGAAGCGCCGGCGGACGGCAAGGCCTGAACAACTAGCGGGAATGGAAGGCGGAGCGGTAGGTGTGCGGGGGAACGCCGGCCACGCGCTTGAAGCGGTCGCGGAAGGCGGTCGGTGAACCGAAGCCCGACAGGGCGGCTATGCGATCGATGGGGTGGTCGGTGTTTCCAGCAGATGTTGTGCGCGGCGAATGCGGGTGCGCAGAAGCCATTGGATCGGGGTGGTGCCCAGTTGGTCGCGGAAGCGACGGCTGAAGGTGCGTTCGCTCATTCCGGCCCGGGCGGCCATGTCGCCGAGGGTCAAATCGCTGTCGAGATGGGGCCCCGCCGCACTCCCTACCCTTCGGTTCGTCCATACCACCGATCCGAGAGACCTCAATGCTCGCTCACTTCGATCTTGTGCACGGATGCGATCCGGCCGATACCGTCATCCCGTTCGAAATCATCAGCGCGGCGATAACATTCGTGAGAATCGATGCCGGATCCATGGCGGCGGCGCTGTGACGAAAACTCTTCTCACCATGCACGTTCTGGTTGCCATCGTCGCCATCGGCAGCGCCCTCGTGACTCCGAACCAGCCGCCCGCTCAGGACATATCGATCGCGCCCTGCGGCGACGACGACCGCGGCACCCGGATGCACTGGACGGCGGAAACCCCGCGCATTAGGGCGCCGAATGGCTGTACCCATATTGAGTCCGAACATGTGCGAATGGCGTTGTTGCAGATGTACTTTCATTTGCATTTTTCAGCCAGGACATTGTGTGCCCAGCGCGCGACAAGGCGTGCCAGAAAGTGACCCGGGGGAAGAAAACGGCGTTCGTTGACGTAACACTCATGGTGCACGGTCCGGAGCCGAAGGGTTCCGGGCCGTTGTCCACTTTGGTCGGCGTCCACTGGGGGCGGCAGGGTGTCGGCGACTTACGTTGGTGATGGAGGCGAGCTCAGAGCATGACGGAATCCGACGAAGAGCAGCAGTTGAGCGAGCTTGTCGCGCGGTTGGCGGATCGGTTTCCCGAATTGACGGCGCGTGTTGTCGGGGAGGTGGTTCGCGGTATTCATCGGGATTTCGATGGGCACCGGGTGCGGGAATTCATTCCACTACTGGTGGAGCGGATCGCTGAGCGGCAGCTGAGTCGGCGCGTGTGCTGCGGCTCGACACTGACGCTCGACGGCGTTCCGCCCAAGCGGGAATCATCGTTCCGGGCCGTCGGATAGCCCGACTCCGTGTGTCAGTGCCGGCTCCGTTGGGGGAGCCGGCACTGCGACGAGGACGGCCCGATGCCTCAGCCGCATCGCTGGTACCGGCAGCTCTGCGTGCATGTCGCCGAGGTCGACCCGAAATCGGTGCGGCGCTTCGAGTTCGAGGTCGATACCTCACGAGCCAACGAGGCCGGGGAACACGAGATCGCCGAGAACCTGCGCCTCGTGACGGCGGTCACCATCCACCGGCCCGGATTGGTTACGATCTCGGTTCGAAGGTCACCGGCAGTACGGTCCAAGGTCCTCGATCGCTCGACGAAGGTCACCGACCCGTCCCACGGGGATTCACCAGCTACCCCGCGGCTCACTACGGTCCGCAGGGTGACCGCCCTATCCCCGAAATCTCCACTGGTACCCGAGATCACGCGACCCCATCCGGTGCGGCGCGCACCCAAGGGGTCGTTCCTCTACAAGATGGTGACCACGACCGACCCCAAAGTGCTGGGCCAGATGTATCTGGTGACCTCGATGGCCTTCTTCATGATCGCGGGCCTGATGGCGCTGATCATGCGGGCGGAGCTCGCGCATCCCGGCATGCAATTCCTGTCACCGGAACAGTTCAACCAGCTGTTCACCATGCACGGCACCATCATGCTGCTCTTCTACGCGACGGCCATCATCTTCGGCTTCGCGAATATCCTGCTGCCCTTGCAGATCGGCGCGCCCGATGTCGCGTTTCCGCGGCTGAACGCTTTGAGCTACTGGTTCTATCTGTTCGGCGCGACCATGGCGACCGCCGGCTTCATCACCCCGGGCGGCGCGGCCGATTTCGGCTGGACCGCGTACGTGCCGCTCTCGGACATCATCCACTCCCCCGGTGTCGGCGCGGATCTGTGGATCCTGGGCGTGGGCGTCTCGGGCCTGGGGACGATTCTGGGCGCCGTCAATATGCTCACCACCGTGGTGTGCCTGCGCTGCCCGGGCATGACCATGTTCCGGCTGCCCATCTTCACCTGGAACGTGGTGGTCGCGAGTTTCCTTGTGCTGCTGGTGTTCCCGCTGCTGACCGCCGCCGCGCTGGCGCTGTTCTACGACCGGCACCTGGGCGGGCACATCTACGATCCGGCGAGCGGCGGAACCATGCTGTTCCAGCACCTGTTCTGGTACTTCGGGCATCCTGAGGTGTACGTGATCGCGCTGCCGTTCTTCGGCATCGTGTCCGAGATCTTCCCGGTGTTCTCGCGCAAGCCGATCTTCGGCTACACCGGCATGGTGTACGCGACGCTGGGCATCGCCGCGCTGTCGATCGCGGTCTGGGCGCACCACATGTACGCCACGGGTGCCGTGCTGCTGCCGTACTTCTCCTTCATGACCTTCCTCATCGCGGTCCCGACCGGCGTGAAGTTCTTCAACTGGATCGGCACACTGTGGAAGGGACAGCTCACCTTCGAGAGCCCGATGCTGTTCTCCCTGGGATTCCTGGTGACGTTCCTGTTCGGCGGCCTGTCCGGCGTCATCCTGGCCTCGCCGCCGCTGGACTTCCATTTGTCCGACACGTATTTCGTGGTCGCGCACTTCCACTACACGCTGTTCGGCACCGTCGTGTTCGCCACTTTCGCCGGCATCTACTTCTGGTTCCCCAAGATCACCGGCCGAATGCTCGACGAACGCCTCGCGAAGTGGCACTTCTGGACCACCTTCCTCGGCTTCCATCTCACCTTCCTGGCCCAGCACTGGCTCGGCAATATGGGCATGCCGCGCCGCTACGCCGACTATCTCCCCTCGGACGGCTTCACCCTGCTCAACCAGGTCTCCACCGTCGGCTCCTTCCTCCTGGGCGCGTCGATGCTGCCGTTCCTGTGGAACGTCTTCAAGTCCTACCGCTACGGCGAGGTCGTGACCGTCGACGATCCGTGGGGCTACGGCAACTCGCTCGAGTGGGCGACCTCCTGCCCGCCGCCGCGGCACAACTTCTACGAGCTGCCGCGCATCCGCTCCGAGCGTCCCGCGTTCGAACTCCACTATCCGCACATGGTCGAGCGCATGCGCGCCGAAGCCCACGTCGGCTGGGGCGCGGCATCCCACCACGTCACCGAGACCATTCCCGTGGAGGCGAAATGACCAGGCCCCAGCAATTCTCGACCTTCCGGATTCCCCGGCTGCCCTACGGCGTCCTCGTCCTGCTGACCGGATTGACGTTGATCGGCGGCCTGATCCTGCTCACTCACCTCGCGCAGGGTCACTGATCACCCCTGATCGTGCGAAGGCTGAACCCCTTGCAGCCGTTCGCACTCCGGTGAGGCCGCGCTCCCGCCCGCGCGGCCTCATCGGCCTTTCCCGAGATTCAGCGCGAGCCGTCCGCGCCCGGCGACAGGGCCGCCAGATAGGGGCCGACCAATTCCGTTGCGGCCGCGACGGTTCGGTCCGCATTCTGACCGCTCTCGAGCATGCGCGATGCCGCATACACGATGCCGTCGATCAGACCGGCGGTGGCGACCGGGTCGGGCGCGCCGGCCGTCTCGAGCGCGTCGATCAGTGGGGTGTGGAGTTCGTCGTGCAGTTCACGGCTGTAGGCGGCGATGTCGTCGTCGATGATCGTGGTGAGGACGCGAGCCATGGCATGTTCGCCGCTCGCGACCAATTCGAGGTTGGTGCGGACGTATTCGAGGACCTGCTCCACCGGGTCGGACGCGGCCGCCATCCGCTCCGACACCCGCCGCGCCCACTGCGGGAAGGTATCGGCCAGTAGCTCGGCAAGGAGCTGGTCGCGCGAAGAGAAGTACTGATAGATGCTGGGGCGGGCGAGTCCGGCGCGCGCCGCCACCTCGGTGAGCGTGGGCGGGCGCGCCGGGTCCGCGACGAGGATGGCGCGCGCGGCATCGAGCAGAGCGCGGCGTTGCGCCTCGCGATGTTCAGCGAGTGTGGCGGCTTGGATCCTCGGCACCTGGTCTCCTCGTTGGCGGGGTTATTCGCTCAGTCTCCCATCCACCAGGGTGAGCACCCGATCACAGTGGCCCAGGATGTCGTGGTCGTGGGTGACCATGATGGTGGCCACCTTCCGCTCCCGCGTCTGCCGGGCCAGCAGTTCGATCACCTCGTGGCTGCGCGCGCGATCCAGCGCCGCGGTCGGCTCGTCCACCAGCAGCAGCGACGGATCGGTGGCCAGCGCGCGGGCGATGCCGACCCGCTGACGCTCCCCGCCCGACAGCTCGTGCGGCCGCCGACCCGCCTTGGCCTCCATGCCCACGGCGGCGAGCAGTTCACCCGGATCCCTTGCGGCGCCGCGCTTCCGACCACCGGTGCGGTCGAGCAAGCGCACCTGGTCGCGGGCGGTCAGCGCGGGGATCAGGTTCCCGGTCTGGAACACGAAACCGATGTGTGTGCGACGGAATCGCGCCAGCTGCCGCCCGGACAGCGTGCTGATCTCGGTGCCGTGCACCCTCACCCGTCCGGTGTCGGGCCGGGCCAGGCCACCCGCGACGGCGAGCAGCGTGGACTTGCCGGACCCGGACGGACCCACGACGGCCAGCAGCTCGCCCGGCGCTACGGACAGATCGACCCGGTCCAGGGCTACCACGGCATTGTCGCCACTACCGAAGGTCAGTGAGACCTCCTCGAGCGAGATGCCCTGACGAACAATCGATTCGACGCTCATCGCTGCGCCCCCAATGCCTCGAGCGGGTCCACCCGCGTGACGCGCAGCGTGGTGAGCACCGCGCCCAACATTCCCATGACGATCAGCAGCACCGCGCCGAGCCCGACCGCGCCGGGTTCGAGCGAGAACGGCATGCCGCCGACGAAGCGGCTGCCCGCCACTCCTACGCCGACCCCGACCGCGGTCGCGGCGACGAGCACGATCGCGGCCTGGCTCAGGCTGTCGCGCAACAGATATCCGGTGGAGACGCCCAGCGCCCGCAGCACCGCCAGCTCGTGGGTGCGCTGCACCGTCCAGACCATGAAGAAGGCACCGACCACCAGCGCCGAGATGGCGTAGAGGAAGACCTGGATGAGCATCATGGTCGACATTTCGGCCGTATAGCCGGGCGAGGCGTCGAACGAGCCGGACAGCGTCATGGCGTGCGTGCCCGCGGCGGCATCGCCTGCCGCCAGGTCGATGCCGCCCGCCCGCGCGCGCAGCGCCACCGCGTTGGCTTCGTGATAGATCTCCGGCCGCGCGGCGTCGCCGGGCCGCAGTCCGGCGTGAATCTCCTGCCAGAGCCTTAGCGGCACATAGGCGACGTTCACGTGCCCGAAGGTCCGCTGCTCGGCGGTGGCGCCGACCACCCGCAGGGTGGTCCCGATCCGGTCGATGGTCACCACGTCGCCGATGCGCACACCCTTGTCGAGGGCGGTCCGGCTGACGACGATGCCGTCCGCTGACCCGAGCCCAGATCCCTGCGCCGGGTTCGGAGCCAGGAACGAGCCCGGCTCGACTCCGAACAGTGCGAGATCGATCGGTACCCCGTCGCCGGTTTTCGCATTGACCAGCGCGTTTCCGAACAGCGCCGCATCTGCCACATCACCGCGTCCACGCCAGGCCGCGAGCTGGCCGTCGTCGACCGTGCTGCGCGTGAAGGCTGATTCGGTCTGCGTCTTCGGCGCGAAGGCGAAGGCGTCCACGGGCATGGCCTTCAGCCCCGAGACACCGTCGTCGACCAGGCCCGACGACAGACCCGCCAGCATCACGATAAGCACCGCGATCAGGGCGACGACCGCGGCCATCAACCCGAATCGCGCTCGCGCGAACCATAGTTCGCGCACCGCCAGGAACATCCGAACTCCCTTGTCCTGCGCCGGGCTCTTTTACCGACGCACCGTCGGAATGTTACCGACAGTGCGTCGGGAAAATCTACCGGGGGTCAGACCTTCTTCGGGCAGCAGGTGGTCAGAGGTTCGGCCCGGGTGAGCGGGAGGTCGCCGAGTCGGCGACTTCGGGCCCGGCCGACGAGGAAATCGCGGCTCGGCTCACTCCGAGCCACCGCGCGGGTCGAGGATCACCTCGGCCGCATCCTGCGCGAGCTCGGCTTCACCAGCCGCGCCGGGATCGCCGCTTGCTTGCCGAATTGATCGACAGACCGCAGCAGCGTCAGGCCGGGATCGGCCGCGGACAGGGGCTGCGCATCGACAGAAGGTGAATTCCGAGGTCCCGCTCGAGGTAGTTCATGCGCCGCTCCCAGAAGTCCCCGCATGTGCGGCAACCCGAGGTGACGGGTTGCAGTTCGTTCGACCTTCCGGTGTCGAAAGCCACACGGACACACCACTTTCGGGAGTCAGGACGCCTTTCGTAGCGCACTCAGGTGAGCGTCGAGGTGGGCGAACGTCGCCTCCGGCTGTTCCATATGCGGGAGATGTCCTGCCTCGGAAATGATTTCGAGGCGGGCATCGCCGAACGCCGCGGCGTAGGCGGCGCCGTACGCGGGCGTGGCGATGCCGTCACTTTCGCCCCAGAGCAGCAGGGTCGGTGCCGACACCTCGGGGAGCCGGGCCGCCAGGTTCGGGTTGTGCATGTACGGGTCACCCGCGTAGTAGCGCAGGGCGGCCATATTCGCCCGGCGCGCAGCCGCTTGCGCGGGAGTCGGTTCGGGAGCACTGCGCGGCGCCCGTTCCGGGTCGTGCCAGGAGTATCGGGCGACCTGCTCCGGGGTCAGCGCGAAGATGTCGCGGATCGGCGCGTCGTCGACCCGAATGCCGACGGCGTCGATGAGAATCAGCCCCGCGAGACGATTCCCGGTGTCGCGCACCGCCATCTCGGCGGCGATCCAGCCGCCGATGGAGGATCCGATGACGACCACCTCGCGCAGGTCCCGTTCCGCCAATATCCGCAGGTAGCTTCGGGCGAGGTCGGGGATGGAGTTCACTTCGGCCGGGCGCGGGGTGCCGTCCCAACCCGGATGGGTCGGGACCAGGACATGGGCGGACTCGGACAGATGCGTGGCAATGGTGGCCACGCTGCCCGGTCCCGCGCCACCGTGCAGTACGAGAATGTCAGAGCCGGCATCTGATTCGCTCACGCTATTTCCCCATCCAATGACTAAACATGTTGATATAAACAAGCTTAGTCACCCTGATAGCCTGTGTCCATGGCAGGTGATTTGCAGGCTCTGGGCCGAGCCATCAAACAAGCGCAGCATCGCCACCACCGCGCGCTGGACACCAGACTCGGTGCGGCCGGGACCACCCTGGCGCAATGGGATGCGCTGCGCGCCATCGACCGCGAACCGGGGTCGTCGGCACGAGCCTTGGCGGAGGAGACGTTTCAGAGCGAGCAGGCTTTCGGGACGCTGGCCAACCGCCTGGCCGCACGGGGGCTGATCGAACGCACACCCGGCCGTGGCCGCCTCATCGAGCACCGGCTGACCGCCGCAGGGCGGCGCACGCTCGCCGCCGGAAACGAGATCGCCGACAGCGTCCTGGCGGAATCCTTCGCGGAACTGTCCGCCGCCGAGCGCAAGACGCTGCAGGCGTTACTTCAGCGAGTGGGCGCCGGGCTCCGAAACTGACGCGCCCGATCCGATCGTGAGTGCGCCGAATCAGTGGTCAGCTGGCGAGGGTGTCGGGCGCGTCGGCGACTCCGGGAAAGCGGTCGTGCAGGCGGTCGAGTTGGCGCCGGACGGCGGCGAGGTCGGCTTGCGCGCGGGTCTGGGCTTCGGGGCGCGAGATGTATTGCAGCTCACGGGTCAACATGTCGGCGTGGCTCTGAAGTTCTCTGGTGAGGACTCGAGCCTGGGCGAGTTCGGGGTCTTCGGGCATGGGCAGTCGCTTTCCGAGCAAAGGGTGGGCGAAGTATGTCATGTTTCGTCCACTTTTGCGTCACCGCGGATTCAGCGATCGGTTCCGCCCGACAGGGCCCGGTGACCACCCGCGCCAGGATGTCGGCGGGATCGGCTCAGACCAGGCCGCCATCCGACAGCAGGATCTTCATGCGCTCCTCCGGATTCCTCGACGTCCTCTCCTGCGCGAAGGCGGGCGATTGCTATCAACACCCACGTCCAGCTCAGGGCGTACTCGGACCCCGACAGCCCTCCCACATCCGCCTTCACCACCGCCCCGAGGACGATGCGCAAGCGGACATCGTGGTAGCGCCGTGAACACACAGTGAGATATGTCCGGTTCGTTCGGATTCGATGCGGCAGACCGCCCCGTCAGTGCCGCACCGCTATTGGGCTAACGACCAGCATGATCCGAGATCGACGCCTGTCCGACATGCTGGTTCACTTCTCACCCAGCGAAAATCACTGGCGGACAGTCGCGATGTGCGACCTGAGAAAGGACTCCGGAGAGGATCCGGCCGATTTGCCACGTGACGGGTTAGGCTGGCGAAATGTCGGCAAACACAGCTATTGGGGAGGCCGGGGCGACCGGAGACGAGGCCCAGGTGATTGCGCTGTGCAATCAGAAGGGCGGCGTCGGGAAGACCACCTCGACGGTCAATCTGGGTGCCGCGCTTGCCGAGTGCGGGCTGCGAGTGCTGCTGGTGGATCTCGATCCGCAGGGCGCGCTGTCGGCGGCGTTGGGGGTCGCGCATCACGATCTGGAGCTGACGGTGTACGACCTGCTGGGCCGGTCGGCGCCGCCGATCGACGACGTCCTGATGAAGACCAGTGTCCAGAACCTGCACCTGTTGCCCAGCAATATCGATCTGTCGGCCGCGGAGATCCAGTTGGTCAACGAGGTCGGCCGGGAGCATTCGCTGCGGCGGGTGCTCGATCCGATCCGGGACCGCTACGACTACATTCTCATCGACTGCCAGCCGTCGCTGAGCCTGCTCACCGTCAACGCCCTCGCCTGCGCGGACGGGGTGATCATTCCCATGGAATGCGAGTTCTTCTCGCTGCGCGGGCTGGCGCTGCTCAACGACACCATGGAGAAGGTGCGCGATCGGCTCAACCCGGGACTCGAGCTGGCGGGCATCGTGGTCACCATGTTCGACCCGCGGCTGCTGCACTCGCGTCAGGTGCGGGACCGGGTGGCCGAGACCTTCGGGGAGCAGCTCTACGACACGGTGATCTCACGAACGGTGCGGTTCCCGGACTCCACCATCGCCGGGGAACCCCTCACCACGTGGGCGCCCAAATCCCGTGGCGCCGAACAGTATCGGGAACTGGCTCGGGAATTCCTGCAACGCTCGGGGCGACCGATGGGTCAGCTCGCGATGTCCCAGATGCAGTAGCCCGAGGCGGCGGCGCGCAGGCTGAATGTGAGCACGGCGGTGACCGAGGAGGAATTCGTCACCGGGACGGTCACCTCCGCGCCCGCGTCGCCGGTCCGGCGGGCGGTCATCTTGTCGGCATCGAAGGCCGTTGTGCCGGTGAGCCTTCCAGGGTTGTTGGAGAGGATCGAGCCCGAGCAGACGAGCGGGTACTTGCCCTCGGTGTCATCGGTTCGGAGCGGCTGGCCGATCCAGCGGGACAGGTAGCGGCGGACCGCATAGCGCGCGTCGTCCTCGGTCAGCGCGGGCTGGACGGCGGGGGCCGGCGATGGCGTGGCCGTGGTGCTCTGCGGCGCTGCCGGGGTGGTCGCCTCCGAGGTGGTCCCCAGCGCGTCGAGTGAACCGACCTGCAGGGGGCGCGGCTTCTCGGACGCGGGCACGGTGTGCGGGCTCTCGGTACAGCCGACGGCCACGACGCACAGCGCGACGGCGGACAACACCTGCAGGGTGCGGAATCCAAGACGGGTCACCGATCCACGATAGCGGTGTTGTCCGGCTCCGCGTTCGTCATATCCGCCCCGAGGCGGCGAGATCATCAGTCCGTCGGTGAGCGGACCGGACGTCCGTCGTTCTCGATGTTCGCGTGTGACGAGCGGCGTTGGCACGCACGGGGATACGGCATCCGAGCGGGAAAGGCCCGTTGGCGGGATCGGATGTACCCGGCGCTCCTTCAGCTCCGCTCGGTTACCCAAATCCTACTTGGGCCGCTGTCCGAAGTAGTTCCCAGCACCTCACAGCCTGATGGTAGAAGCCGCTGGGGATCGACTGGTAGCGACTGCTGTGTGCCGCAGTAGTCTGGCTGCCGACGCCCGCTACGGGCCGACGGGGTGGATTTGGATGTCGCAGAGGTAGGTGGTCGCTTCGAGGGTGTGGGTTTCGGTCAGGTCGGGTGGGGTTACGAGGATGGATTTGGCGGATTGACAGGGGCGGCCGTCATCTTGAAGGGAGGACCCTTCGAGGATGGCGTGGGCGGGGTGGCCGGGTTTGACTATGACGGGGAGAGGGTCGGGGAAAGTGTCGGGTTGACCGCCCATGAAGCCGCGGACGGTGCGGGAGGCGTGGACGGGTCGGCCGTACATGGTGAGGAGGTCCACGCCGGGGTAGCCGATCATTCGGCAGGAGACACCGCCCACGCTGGTGAATTCGAGCTGAACGCCGCCGTGGGTGCGGATCGAAGCGATGGGCGAAACGGTGACGGCGATCTGGCCGTTGGCGCATTCGGCGATCTGGGTGTCGATGGGGCTCGTGGTGGTGGCTGCGGGGGATCCGCTGACAGGAGTCGGGTTGCCGCCCGCGCCGGCATCGGATGAAGGGGGAACAGCCATTGGCGCAGACGAATTCGCCGAGCCGCCCGGTGTGCCGAGGGTGGTCGAGTCCGAGGCGGCCGGCGTGGTCGCGGCCGAGCTGCCCGAGCCATTGCCGGATGAGCATCCGGTAGCTCCGATGACAACCGCTCCCGCGAACGCCAAGCCCACGATTACCCGATTCATGATCAATTCCCTCCCGTAGTCCCCGCTGTTCCCCTGCCGACCACCAGGTTCGACGAACCGATCCGGCACAGAACATATCCCGCCTTTGTCCGAACTCGTTACCGCCGAGCAGGGATTACCGCGCGCGTAGCGCGCTGTGTCCGCCGGGAGGGATTCAAGAGGGCGGGGGCCGACGTGTCCGATCGGTTCACTGCCGCGAATCTCGGGAGGCAGTGCCATTCGAGTTGGACTCGCAGGTCTTGTCGGCGCCGGTGATCCAGGGTGCTACGACTGGGAATCGGACGCAGATCACCGGGACCTCACCGAGCAGACCGTCGAGCCTCTGGCAGCCGCGCCGCGGTTCGGTGCGCTCCCGGCGATCTTCACCGAGTAGGGCGGTCAGGCATTCGCGAGGGCGCGATGGGCCTCGACAGCCCTGCGGGTTTCCTCGTTCACCAGGTCGGCGTTGATGTGAGCGCCGGCCATGGCCCCAGCCGCCGCGGAATTGCCCACCTGGGCCGAGATATCGGTGACATTGCCCGCCGCCCAGACGCCGGGGATTTCGGTGCGGCCGGTGGCGTCGGCGGGGATGTATTCGCCTGCGCCGGTGGGATGGGCGGTCGGGGTCAGGCCGAGGTCGGCGAGGAAGGCCGCGCGGGCCACCATGCGGCTCGGCGCGGCCAGGATCTCGCGGGCGACGACGAGGCCATCGGCGAGCCGGACGCCGGTGATGTGGTCGTCCGACAGCTCCACCGCCGCGATCTCACCCGAGACGACCCGAATTCCCCTGGCCGCCAGCTGCTCCGACTCCTCCTCGGTCGGCGGCGTATTGGCATGGGCGAAGTACACGACGTCATCACTCCACTGTCGAAACAGCAGTGCGAGGTGAATTCCCATGGGCCCCACGCCGAGAACACCGATCGGCCGATCGCGGACTTCCCAGCCGTGGCAGTACGGGCAGTGGATGACATCGTGACCCCAGCGCTCCCGCAGGCCGGGGATATCGGGCAGCTCGTCGACGAGACCGGAGGCCACCAGCAGCCGACGGGTGCGCACCGACCGCCCGTCCGCCAGCGACACCGCGAAGTCCGCACCGTCCCTGACGATTCCGGTCACCGCACCCGAAACCACCTGCCCGCCATATCCACGCACCTCGTCCCGCCCGCGGGCCAGCAACTCCGCCGGCGGCACCCCTTCCCGGGCGAACAACCCGTGCACCCCGTCCGCGGGCGCATTGCGCGGGCTGCCCGCGTCGATCACGACCACCGAGCGCCGCGCCCGGGCGAGCATGAGCGCCCCGTTCAGTCCGGCCGCGCCGCCGCCGACAACCACCACGTCATAGCTGCTGTTCAGCTGATCGGTCATTGATGACCACCTCCTGCCCACGACCATGCGGAAGCGTCAGGCATATTGGCAACCTTCATTGCCGATGTGGCAAAATCGAACCATGACCGAGGATATCGACCGAGCCCTGGAAGGGGTGGGCCTACGGCTGCGGGAGCTGCGCAGACAACGACAGACCACACTGGCGGAGCTGTCCGCCGAGACCGGCATCTCGGTGAGCACGCTGTCCCGACTGGAGTCCGGCGCCCGCCGCCCCACGCTGGAGCAGCTGCTCCCCCTGGCCCGCGCCCACAATGTCACCCTCGACGAGCTGGTGAACGCCCCGCTCACGGGCGACCCGCGCGTCCACATGCGTCCTATCACCCGTAACGGCATGCGGATGCTGCCGTTGACCCGCCGCGTCGGCGGCATCCAGGCGTACAAAATCGTGCTGGGCCCGAAATCCGGTCGCACCGAACCCAATCCGCAAACCCATGAGGGCTACGAGTGGCTCTATGTCCTCAACGGCCGCCTGCGGATGATCCTCGGCTCGCACGACCTCATACTGCTGCCGGGCGAGGCCGCCGAATTCGACACCCGCGAGCCGCACTGGTTCGGCGCGGCGGATGACGAGCCGGTCGAATTCCTCAGCCTCTTCGGCAAACAGGGCGAGCGCGCCCACATCCGCGCCACCCCCAGGAAGGCCGACCGCTAGCCTTGATACCGTGGCCCGACCAGCGCCAGCGCGGTTTCGACTGCCACATCGACGATTTCGTTGACATCGCGCCCGTCCTCCACGGTGGAGGCGATGAGCTCCCGGAACCCGCCGTAGAGGATGGTCGCCATCTGCCGTGTCGGCGGATGCAGGCCCGCCCCCTGGAATACCGGTGTGGCGGTGAGGTCCTGGATAAGCGTGATGAACGCCTCCGCCGCGTCCCGATGCAGTTGCCGCGCCCGCTCCCCCAGTGCCGGGGTGTCCCGGATCCACGCCAGCGTGATGCAGGTGTCCTCCCGCGATGCCCGAATCCACGCCACGATGGCCTGATGGATCTGGGCGTCCCAGGGCGCGGTCGGATCCACGGCCGCGTAGATCTGCTGCACGGTGTCGTTGTTGCGCTCGGTCAGCAGGGCCACGAAGCAGTCCTGCTTGTCGGCGAAGTGCTCGTAGAAGGTCCGCCGCGAGGTCCGCGCGATACGCACCACATCGGCGACGGTGGCGTCTCGGTAGCCGCGTTCGCGGACCGCGTCGGCCATGGCGTCCAGCAGCCGCCGCCGGAACCCGGAATCGGCGGCGGTCTCGGCGCTGGGGGCAGGGTCGGCGCGGGTCACGAACATCAGCGTAGTTTCTCGGATCTCCGTGGTCACCTCGGCGTGTCGGTGTGTTCGCCGCGGTGTCGCTCACGCCCGGTCAGGCGGTGGCCTGTTCGAGGGATCGAGCCGAACGGCGCGCGAAGCGGATGGTCCCGTCCTCGATTCGCCCGTGCCGCAAGGTGATCACGTCCTGGGCGTAGTTCATGCCCAGCCGCCATGGCGTCCGCGATCCGGCCTTCGGGAAGCGGTCCATGGACCGCAGCACGTACCCGGCCTGGAAGTCGAGCAGCGGCGCGGTGGTCACCGAGGGGTCCGGCCACGGCGTGGCCTGGCTGTAGCCGCGCTCGTCCATGTGCCGCAGCAAGCGGCATACGAATTCGGCGACCAGGTCGGCCTTGAGCGTCCAGGACGCGTTGGTGTATCCGATGGTGAACGCGAGATTGGGCACACCGCTGAGCATCATGCCCTTGTAGGCCATGGTGTCCGGCGGCTGGATCTCGCGCCCGTCGACCGTCAGCGCGATGCCCCCGAGCGCCAGCAGGTCCAGCCCGGTCGCGGTCACCACGATGTCGGCGGCCAGCTCCTTCCCGGATTCCAGCCTCACCCCGTCCGCGGTGAACCGGTCGATGCGATCGGTCACCACCGAGGCGCGCCCGTCCCGGATGGACCGGAACAGATCCCCGTCCGGCACCAGGCACAACCGCTGATCCCACGGGTTGTAGGTCGGGTTGAAATGCGTGTCGACGTCATAGCCCTCGGGCAGCTGTTTGATGGTCAGGTCCCGGAAGAACTTGCGCATCATCCGCGGCCGCCGCTGGCTGAGCTGATAGATCAGCGTGCCGACCGCCACGTTCTTCCAGCGCGTGATGGCGTAGGCCCGCCGCGTGCCGAACCACTCGCGCAGTTTGGTGGCGATGGCGTCCACGCTCGGCGCGGACATGATGTAGGTCGGCGACCGCTGCAGCATGGTGACGTGCCCGGCGGTCTGGGCCATGGCCGGCACCAGGGTCACCGCGGTCGCGCCGCTGCCGATCACCACGACACGCTTTCCGGCGTAATCGAGTTCGGCGGGCCAGTGCTGCGGGTGCACTACTTCCCCACGGAAATCATCGATTCCGGCGAACTCGGGCGTGTAGCCCTCGTCGTAGCGGTAGTAGCCGCTGCACAGGTAGAGGAAGGAACAGGTGATCGTGGAGGGCATCCCGTCGTGTTCGAACCCGACGGTCCAGCGCGCCTGCTCCGAGGACCACGCGGCCCCGGTCACCTTGTGCCCGTATCGGATTCGCCGGTCGATCCCCGCCTCGGCGGCGGTCTCGCGAATGTAACCGAGAATGGCGGGCCCGTCGGCGATGGCCTCGGCGGCCACCCACGGCCGGAACCGATACCCGAGCGTGTGCATGTCGGAGTCCGAGCGGACTCCGGGATAACGGAACAGATCCCAGGTGCCGCCCATGGCCTCACGCGCCTCGAGAATGGCGTAGTCGCGGCCCGGGAACGCGTCCTGGAGGTGATGCGCCGCGCCGATGCCCGACAGCCCGGCCCCGACGATCAGTACGTCCACATGTTCGGTCATTGTCCCGCTCCCTTCCCGGCCCGGGCGCGCACCAGGCCCATCACGACCGACAGCACGTCGAAGTAGTGCGTCGGGGTCACCCGCGCCAGCGTGTCGAAGAGGTAGGCGTCCGGCCCGACCAGAATGCGCGCCTTACCGCGTTCGACTCCGCGGCAGATGATTTCGGCCGCCTGTTCCGGCGTGGTCATGGTCATGGCCTCGAATTCGGCGGCTATCTGCTCCTTGGTGCGGCCCTTGCCCTCGGGGTCCTTGCGCACCCGGCCGTTGCGGGCGATATTCGTCCGGATGCCGCCCGGGTGCACCGTCACCGCGGAGACGCCCGTCCCCCGAAGCTCCTGCCGCAGTGCGTCGGTGAAGCCGCGCACCGCGAATTTCGCTGCGCAGTAGGCGCTTTGATAGGGCATACCCACCAGCCCGTACACGCTGGAGGTGTTGACGATCGCGCCGCTGCCCTGCTCCACCAGGATCGGCAGGAACGCGCGCGTCCCGTTCACGACCCCGTCGAAGTTGATCTGCCGCAACCATTCATCGTCCTCGGGCACGGCCTCCAGCACCGAGGAGGACACCGCGACACCGGCATTGTTGAACACCGCCGCCAGCGGCGCGGGCAGCCATTCGCGCACCTCGTCGGCGAAGGTCAGCTGGTCCGCGGCATCGCGCACATCCAGCACCCGGGTCAGCACGGGTCCGCTCATGGCGGCCGCCGTCTGCTTCAAACCCTCGGCATCGATATCCGCGATGGCCACCGGCGACCCACGGCGAGAAAGCAATTGGGCCAGTCCTCGCCCGATTCCGGAGGCCGCCCCGGTGATCATGACCGGGTGGCCGGACAGGGGCCTAGAGGTTCGGGGCATCGGAACTCCTGGTTTCGGCGGTGCGGACGTGTGTATCGATGAGGTCGGCGAAGGTGGGCCAGAGCGCGGCGGGCAGATCGTGTCCCATACCGGGCAGGGTGTGCAGGCGTGCGCCGGGGATCGCCGCGGCGGTGGCGACACCGCCGGTCGGATTCACCATGCGGTCGCGATCGCCGTGCACGACCAGTGTCGGCGCCGTGACGGTCCGCACCTCCGGAGTCCGGTCGCCCGACTTGATGATTCCGGCCAGCTGGCGTCCCACTCCCGCCGCCGGTCGCGGATCGCGATCCCAGGTGGTCCCGGCCGTCGCGCGAATCCTCGCCTCGTCCAGTGGATATCCGGCCGACCCGATGTGCCGGTACATGCTCACCGCCCGGTCCATGTGCTCCTCGCGGGTGCCGGCGGGCTTGCGGAACATGCGCGCCCAGGTGGACAGGGCGGGCCGCCCGACCCAGGCCGCACCGGTGGTCGAGAAGATCGACGTCAGCGAGGACACCCGGTCCGGATAGCGGGCCGCGACGGTCTGCGCGATCATCCCGCCCATCGACATGCCGACCAAATGCGCGGACTGCCAGCCGAGCGTGTCGAGCAGTCCGAGGGTATCGAGGGCCATATCGCCGAGATCGTATTGCTGTGGGTCCCAACGTCTCCGAGCCATCGCGAGGCCGCCCGGCGGCCGGAAACCGGCATGTGTGGAGGTGCCGACATCGCGATTGTCGAACCGCACCACCTCGTAACCGCGAACGACCAGCTGCGCGACCAGCCCGTCGTGCCACTCGTGTTTCTGCTGTCCGAGCCCGGCGATCAGCAGTAGCGGCACACCCGCGCCCTGCCGCTCGTAGCTGAGCGTGATCCCCCGCCCGACGTCTGCCAACCGCTCGCTCATGCCGTCACCTGTTCGCCGCGCGCGTCCCGCGCCTCACCTGGTTCGGCGGCTCCAACCGCCGGCGGCCGGGGCGCTCGCCGGTACACGACCGCGCGTCCCTTCTTCGCGGGAACCAGTGCGACGCCACGGAAATGGGCGCGCTCGTCGGGCGCGTCCGTCGGTTCCAGCGTGAAATCCCGCAGCAGCACCCGCAGTACCACGTTCATCTCCATGGTCGCGAACGCCGCCCCGATGCACCGGCGCGCACCGCCGCCGAACGGGATCCAGCTGAAGGTTCCCGGCCGCACGCCGACGAATCGATCCGGGTCGAAATCGCGTGGGTTGGTAAACAATTCCGGATTGTCGTGCATGAGCCGGATGCTCACCATCACGTGCTGGCCGCGCGGCAACGTCCACCGGCCCAGTTGCAGCGATTCCGCCCGCACTTTGCGCACGGTGGCGTCGATGACCGGCCGGACCCGCTGCGTCTCCAGCAATGTCGCCTCGCGCAACGCCGAGCCGCCCGCGTCGTTCTCCCCGACCAGGCGATTCAGAATGTTCGGATGCCGTCGCAGCCGTTCGATGGTCCAGGCCAGTGAGGTGGCGGTGGTCTCGTGCCCGGCGGTGAGCAGGGTGAGCAGCTCGTCGGCGATCTCGCTGTGCGTCATGGCTGAACCGTCGTCGTAGCGGGCCTGCAACAGCATGGCCAGCACGTCATCGCGCTCGCCCAACTCCGGGTCCGCGGCCGCGCGTGTGATGAGCCGCCCGACGATCTCGTCGTACCGCGCGCGATAGGCGGCGAACCGCGCCCACGGCCCGAAACGTCCGAACAATCTGCGCGGCACCGGAAGTGCCGCCAGCGCCGAACCGACCAGCACCAATTTGGGTAGCAGCGCCCGCAATTGGTCGAACTCCGCGCCCTCCGCGCCGAACACCGCTCGCAGAATCACATTGAGGGTGATCCGCATCATCGAGTCCATGGTCGCGAATTCGCGCCCCGACGGCCAGGTGGCCATCTCACGGACGGCCTCCTCCTCGATCAGTGATTCGTAGACCGCCAGCCGCCGCCCGTGGAAGGGCGGGGTGAGCAGCTTGCGCTCCTTGCGGTGGTCCTCACCGCGCAGCGCGAAAAGCGAACCGGGGCCGAGGAATTGGCCGAGGTTGGCGTCGATGTTGTCCACCAGGTCCGTGTGCGTGGTGAACAGCGCCTTGACCTCGGCCGGCTCCGATAGCACCAGGGTCGGCCCGAAGCGAGGCATCGCGACCACGAACGCCGACCCATATCGCTCATGCAGGCGGCGCCAGGCGCGGGTGCGTCCGGCCAGTATCTCGATGCCCTGCACGAAGGCCGGGGTGGTTGGTCCGTCGGGCAGTGTCACTGTGGTCATGCGCCATCTCCAGCCTGGTACCTCGGTGTACCAACAGCACGGTACGCGCGTGTACCGCGCTGTGGCAAGGGTCACTTTCCAGGCGGAGGAGCGCAGGGCCCTAGTGTGTCCGCAACGGGTGACGGGGGTCGAAAATCGAGATCGGCGGCCCCTCCCCCGCCGGATGCACCTGGAGTTTTCCGGTGTCGTCGATGAGGATGCGCCGCCCAGGATATGTCCGCCGAGCGATCTCCACGTCCCGCTCGTCGAATTGATCGCAGCCGGTGAAAACCAGTACGCCGTAATGCAATTCGGTGGCGTACACACTGGCCGGCCATCGATGTAGCCAGACGTCGAGGTCGAAGAGTGCATCGGGTTTGGGCAGGTCAGTGCCGACCGTCATGCGGGCATTGTAGTCCCTGCCCGGAGTTCGCACCCAGTTCCGCATCCGCGCGTCGGCGCGTCGCCGTATGGATTGCGTCAATGTTGCGACTGGGAGCGCCCGCGCCGGTTCGGACTCCGAAAAGGAGGCTCGCTACCGGCAGGAATGGCCACATCGCCGCCGAACCCGAGGAGTACGGCAACTCGTGGCCACCGAACAGACCCTGCCGCACGCTGTTTCGACGAGATACAGGACTCATCAGCAGGTGAGATCCCGGTCCGGGCGGGTGCCGTCGCGGAGGAAGCGCTCGACGGCATCATTGGCACAGGCGACCGGCGAGGGATACACACCGTGTCCGCCGCCGTCGACCGCGACCATCCGCGCGCGGTCGCCGAACGCCTGCCGCAACCGCAGCGCGCCACTGTACGGCGTCAACGGATCCCGAAGATTCTGGAGCAGCAGCACATTCGAGGGTCCGGACGAATCCACCACGGTCCGAGGCGCGACCGGGTACGGCCAGAACGCGCACGGCGCGACTCCGCGCGGCATGCCCGCGGTGAGCGGGTATCGGGCTCGATCCGCGGCGACCGCGCTCGCGTACTCGTCGACCGACGTCGGCCAGGCCACGTCATTGCAGAGCGTTGCCACCATGACCGCGGTCGATGCCTGGGCGGCCTGCTCGGGTGGCGTGGGCCGCGCGGCGGGCAAGGTACTGCCCCGTCGCGCCGCATTGATCACCTGGGCGACATACGGAAAACGCTCATCCTTGTACAGGCCGTCGAGCATGATCTGTCGTAATCCGTTGCCGCTCAATATCGCCAACTCCGCACCCGGCCACGGCAATGGCTCGCGATCCAGATGTGCCGCGAGCGTGAGGAACTCGCTCCGCACCGCCTCCGGTGTCTGCGCCACCCGATCCGGATTGCCGTCCGCCGCCGCCCAGCGCGCGAAGTCCGGGAACCGATCCTCCACGCCGACGGCGTAATTCCCCAGCCAGGTCCGCTCGACCTGATCAGGATCCGGATCGTCGCTGCTGTCCAACAGAATCCGGTCCGTATGTTCCCCGAACAGCGTGGCGTACACCGACAGCACATAGGTTCCGTAGGACGTGCCCCACGCCGCGATCCGCTCCTCCCCTAGCGCCGCCCTGATCCGATCGATATCCCGCGCCTCGGTCCGAGTCCCGATCGAGCGCACCAATGCGCCCCCGTCCCGCACACACGCGTCGGCGACCCGCCGCTCCAACTCGACATTCGCGGTGATCCCGCCATCGGCGTCCGGCCACGGCCGCAACCTCTCGGTAGCCAGATACTCCCGCGCGATATGACAATTCGCCGCCGTACTCGCGCCCACCCCGCGCGGATCGAATCCGACCAGGTCGTACTCCTCCCGCACCGGCCCGGGCAGCCCCTGCCCTGCGGTGGACGGCAGGTTCAACCCGCTGCCACCCGGCCCGCCCGGCACGAGCAGCAACACCCCTCGCCGACGCTCCGGATGCGCGCTTCGAATACGCGACACCGCGACGGCCACCCGCTCCCCGTCATTGGGATGCGTGTAGTCGAGCGGCACGGAAATCGTGGCGCACTCCTGCCGCGAGTCGACCCCCGGCCCCTGACACGACGTCCATGCGATGCCCGGACTCGACGCCGAATCACATGCCACCACTAGGGAGGACGCCACCGCCGCCAGCCCCAGCACCACTCCGATACGAACCGTTGTCTTCACACCGCTGAAGCTAGGAATGCCGAGCACTCGTCCGCATCACTCCACAGAGCCACCGTCGAGTCCCTCCAGGGAGCTATCGCGCGACCGATTCGATCCGAGTCACCGCCGCCCGGCCCGGAAGTCAGATAGTCCTGGCTCTCATCGACGGTGACCTCGTACAGACGGATGATCGTGCCCCACCGGGGTCTGGGTGTCATGGACACCCGTTTCGACAGTCGCCGACACGTGATAAACGCCCGCGCCGCCGGACTGTGTTCGAGCATTGACGAGTTTCGCGGTCGATGCCCACTGCGAGTGAATCAGGATCTGGTCTCAATGTGCCACGCGTGGAGTCGAGCTCGGCGGGCCGGCAATCTTGGACCCAGCGTGGCCAAGGCATACCAGCGACCTGGTCCGGCCCACGCCTTTCGGCAGCGGATCGCGACTACACCAGCGGCGTGAAATCCCGGCTGGCGAGGTACTCCGGCCGCGGATGCGGCGCCGCGTAGGGCGCGAGCAGCGTGTTCTCGACGCTGTTGAACACCAGGAAGAGATTCGAGCGCGGGAACGGGGTGATATTACCCGCCGAGCCGTGCATGAGATTGGAGTCGAACAGCAGCGCCGATCCGGCCCGGCCGGTGAACTGCGTAATGCCGTGCTTCCCGGCCAGATCGGCGAGCGCCTCGTGCGATGGGATGCCGATCTCCTGCTCGCGCAAGGAAACTCGATAATGGTCGGCCGGCGTCTCGCCCTGACAGGGGATGAAGGTGCGATGCGAGCCGGGCATCACCATCAGGCTGCCGTTGAACGGATAGTTGTCGGTCAGGGCGATGGACAGACTCACCGCGCGCGGTGCGGGCATGCCGTCCTCCGCATGCCAGGTCTCGAAGTCGGAATGCCAGAAGAAGCCGGTTCCGGTGAACCCTGGCATGTCATTGACCCGGGACTGGTGCAGATAGACCTCGGAGCCGAGGATCTGGCGGGCCATGCCGGCAATCCGGTTCTGGCGCACCAGATCCGCGATCAGCGGGCTTATCAGGTGCACGTCGAAGATGGACCGCACCCGATGCGAGGCGCGCTCGATGATCACGCGTTCGTCCAGCAACAGATCGGGATCGCTGGTCAGGCGCTGGATCTCTCCCGCTATATCGCCCACCTCGTACGGGTCGAGCAGACCGTCGATCACGGCGTAACCGCTGTCGTCGAATTCGGCGAGGGCAGGCGCGTCGATCTCGCCCCACACCGTCGGGTCGGCGCGCTCGATCGGCGGCGTGCCGACCACGGTGCGGGTGCGGTAGCGGTCGATTCGTCCGTAGTCGGACAGAGTCATTCGAAATCTCCTAGTCGACGGCGACGAGCGGGTAGACGCCGTTCTCGTCGTGAACCTCTTGCCCGGTCACCGGAGGATTGAAGACGCACAGCATGCGCATTCGGGTGCGAGCGAACAGGCGGTGCCGCTCATGGCCGTTCAGCAGGTACATCGACCCAGGGCCCAGCTCATAGGTGGTGCCGTGGTCGAGATCGACGAGGGTGCCCTCCCCCTCGACCAGCCACACAGCCTCGATGTGGTGCCGGTAGTGGAATTCGTGGACGGTCTCGGGCTCGATGGTGGTCTCGTGGAAGGAGAATCCGACGCCATCGCCGCCGAGTACGATGCGCTTGCTGCGCCAGCCGGAGCCCGCGACATCCCTTTCGGTGCCGGTGATCTCGGTGGTGGTGCGCACGATCATGTCAGCGCCCCCGCCCGCCGCAGACGGCGTCCAGCGAGGCGCCCAGCAACTCCAGGCCGTGATCCAGCTCGTAGTCGGAAATGGTCAGCGGCGGAAGCAGTTTCACCACTTCGTCCTCGGCCCCGGAGGTCTCGACGAGCAGCCCGCGCTGGAAGGCGGCGGCGCACACCTTCGCGGCCTGGGAGGCGTCGTCGAACACCATGCCGTGCACCAGGCCCCGCCCGCGCGCGCTCACGCCGGCGAAGGCCGCGGCCATGCCGGCGAGGGCCCTGTCGATCCGCTCACCCTTGGCCCGGGTGGCGGCCTCCAGGGCCTCGTCGGCCCAGTAGTGTTCGAGCGCGGCACGGGCGGTGACGAATGCCGGGTTGTTGCCGCGGAAGGTGCCGTTGTGCTCGCCAGGCTTCCACAGGTCCAGTTCGGGTTTGAACAGCACCAGCGCCATGGGCAGCCCATAGCCGCCGATGGACTTGGACAGCGTGACGATATCCGGTGTGATACCGGCGATTTCGAAGGAGAAGAACGGGCCGGTGCGGCCACAGCCCATCTGCACATCGTCGACGATCAGCAGAATCTCCCGGGCGGAGCACAATCGGGCCAGCTTGCACAGCCACCGCACGCTCGCGATATTGACCCCGCCCTCGCCCTGCACGGTTTCGACGATCACCGCGGCCGGTCTGTCGAGTCCGGAAGAGGCGTCATCGAGGGTGCGTTCCATCCATTCGAACGAATCGTCATCCGCGCCGGACAGATACCCGTCGAACGGCATCGAGGTGGCGTGCTGCAACGGCACACCCGCGCCCGCCCGCTTGGCCGCATTGCCGGTGACCGACAGGGCGCCCAGCGTCATCCCGTGAAAAGCGTTGGTGAAGTTGAGTATTTCGGTGCGGCCGGTGGCCTTGCGGGCCAGCTTCAGCGCGGCCTCAACGGCATTCGCGCCGGTCGGTCCGGGGAACTGCACCTTGTAGTCGAGGCCCCGGGGCCGGAAGATCCGCTCGCGCAGGGATTCCAGCAGATCACGCTTGGCGACCGTGGACATGTCGAGGCCGTGAGTGAGGCCGTCACCCGCGATGTACTCGAGCAGCGATTCCTTGAGGACGGGGTTGTTGTGGCCATAATTGAGCGCGCCCGCGCCGGCGAAGAAGTCCAGGTATTCCCGGCCACTCTCGTCGCGCAGCCACGCGCCGGACGCGGTATCGAACACCGTCGGCCAGGAGCGGCAATAGCCGCGCACATTCGATTCGAGATCCGCGAAAACCGTCATATCGGGGCTGGTCATCGCCATTCCTCCTGGGTGGTGACCGGTGCGATGCGGTAGAGGTCCTCGGGCTGATGTCCGCCGGGGAACTGATCGGCCGTGAACAAGGTGGTGCGGGTCAGGGCCGCGCCACGACGGCGAGCCAGTGAGGCGAACATGGCGACCGAGGCCGGATTGTCGGGGGCAATGGTGGTCTCGAGTTGTGCGACACCGCGGAGCGCACAGCTTTCCATCAGGGCGTCGAGCATGTCGACGCCCAGGCCGTGCCCGCGGTGGGGATGGTCCACCGCCACCTGCCAGATGAACAGGATGCGCGGCCAAGCGGGCCGCGTGTAGCCGATGACGAAACCGGCTACCTCGCCATCGATTTCCGCGATGATCGAGGTGTCGGCAAAGTCCCGGCACCACAGCAGGTAGGCGTAGCTGGAGTTGGTGTCGAGTACCCGGGAGTCCTCGGCAATGCGCCACATCCGTGCGCCGTCAGCGAGCACGGGTTCCCGGATCTGGATGGTTTGCTGGGATATCGCGTCGAATTTGCTGATTGGGATCTGCATGACCACTTCAGCCTGACGGTGAAATTTTGAGGTCTTCCGTGCGAAGGCATTGCGATCTCATGACGATCCGATGACTCCGCTCGGTTGCGCGGGCCTAACGCGGCATGTCGAGGCGGTATCCGAGGCCACGCACGGTCACCACGATGCGCGGCTCCGACGGATCCGCCTCGATCTTCGTGCGCAGCCGGCGCACGTGGACGTCGACCAGCCGCTCGTCACCGAAGAAGCCTTCGTCCCAGGCGCGTTCGAGCAACAGCGTGCGGCTGAGCACCCGGCCAGGATTGGCCGCGAGTTCGCACAGCAGCCGGAACTCGGTGACGGTCAATGGAATCTGCTCGTCGCCGCGCCGCACCACGCCGCCGTCCGGGGAAAGCACCAGCGGCGCATCGCCCTCGGCCTCCAGCACGATCTCCACCGGCGGCTCGGCCGCCGGGTCCTCGGGCAGCCCGCCCAGATGCGGCCGCCGCCGCAACGCCCGCATGCGCGCGCTGATCTCCTTGAGCTCGAACGGCTTGGTCACGAAGTCATCGGCCCCCGCTTCCAGCGCGGCCACCACATCGTGAGTGTCGGCGCTGGCGCTGACCACCATGATCGGCACCTCGTGTGCGCGCCGCACCTCGCGAATACAGGTGAAGGCGTCCATTTCACCCAGCAGCAGGTCCACGATCATCACATCGGGCGCGCCGTGATTGCGCAGCCGTTCCAGGGCCACCTCGGCCGCGCCCGCTTCGGCGACCTCATAGCCCTCCCCTTCCATCGCCTCGCGCAAGGCGCTGCGGACCCGGTAGTCGTCTCCCACGATCATCAGGCTCGCGCCCATCATCCACATCCTTTCGTCCGGAGGACGCCCCGAACACGTCCAGCAGACAATCACCCGCCTGCGGTGATCGAGTTCGACAAAGTCGAATACCCGAACCTGATTTCAATGAAACATCCGGACTTCCGATGTATGCGAGCCGATAGCTGATTCGCATTGATGGAATTGCTATATATCAAACGCGCTATCGATGAAAGACACACGCGGCAGCAGGCATACACGCATGTCACGCTCACACCGGTCGCATTTGCGACATTGTGAGAGCAAGCACAGGACTTTTCGGCCTGCGCATCACTGATTCGCGAACTGGTTGCGCACCTCGAGGTCTATGACCGGGCCGCGGGCCGGATCGAGCCAGCGCATGACGCGGTCCAGGTCAGAGGCGGGAAGCGCGATGCAGCCCGCGGTCGGGTGGCCGTCGCCGACATGGAGGAAATAGGCCGAACCCGCGCCAGGGACCACCGGCGAGCGGTTGTAGTCGATGACGACGGCGTGGCCGTAGGCGGGACCGGCCTCACCCAGATCCTCACCGGCGGATTCGTTGAACGGGCACGTGCCGGGGGCGCAGGTGTAGTGCGTGTTGTAGTACCGCGAGTTCGTGTCGGAAACCCACCAATCCGATGGTGTCACTTGGTGATACGGGAGACGGGTGCCGTTGTTGGGGGCGATGCCGAAAGCCTCTGTCAGGGGCCAGATTCCGGCGGGCGAACGGGTGGCCGATTCACTGGCGGAGCCGATGCCTTGCGCGCCTATGTCGGCTCGGAGGGGGCCGATCGCTCGAACCCATTGTGTGCCAGTGCGATCCCAGGCGGTGAGGGTGGCCGTGGTGGCGGCGGGGGAATCGGAGGTGACTGTGATGAGCTGGTCGGCCGGGCCGGTGTAGGCGGGCTGCCCCGGCGGCGGCTCCGAGTGGTGCTGGGCGCAGGCCGAGACGAGGGCCAGCACAGCCGCGGCGGCGATGGAGATGGCGGGGTGATGGCGGGTTCGAGGCATCGTGGGTGCCAGTCTGCCCGAGGCGGAGCCGATAGGCCGTTGATCGGGCTCTAAGCTGCAAGCACTATGGCCTTGAACGCGACTCTGCATACCGTGACCGTGCATCTGGCCGACGTGGACCGCGGCGTCTACGAGGAGTTGGAGTTGCGCGTCGCGCGCCACCCTTCCGAGACCGCCGAATACATGCTGACCCGTATCCTCGCCTACTGCCTGGAATACGAGGAGGGCGTCGCGTTCAGCGACGGCGGCGTGTCCTCCACCGATGTGCCGCCGGTCCTGGTCCGCGACCTCACCGGCCGCCTGACCACCTGGATCGATGTCGGCTCCCCGGACGCCGACCGCATCCACCGCGCCAGCAAACTGGCCGACCGCGTCGCCGTCTACACCCATCGTGATCCCGCCAAGGTCCTGGCCCAGCTCCCCGCCAAACGCATCCACCGCGCCGACCGCATCCCCGTCTACTCCTTCGACCGCGCCGTCATCGACGCCGCCACCTCGGCCCTCGACCGCCGCAACACCCTCACCCTTTCGATCACCGACCGCCACGTCTTCCTCGAGCTGAACGGCACCGCTCTGTCCACGTCCATCGAGGAACACCGGCTCACCTAGAGATGCCCTCGGGTGCGATGACCGGCTCGATCCGAGGAAGGGCCGGTTGGCAGTCGGATGTTCGGCTCGAGGCGAACGCAATACCTGACTGCGTGACGCGCGGCGGCCACGATACTCACCATGACTTCCCCGCACGACACACTGGCCCAGCGTTACCGGGACCCCGCCTCGACTCCGCCCGCGCAGTGGAATCCGGTGCTGCGGGTGCTACACGAGCATCGTTCGGTGCGGCGGTATCTGCCGGACCCGATCTCCGATGATGTGCTGCGGCTGCTGGTTTCGGCGGCGCAGTCCGCGCCCACGTCGTCGAATCTGCAGGTGTGGAGTGTGATCGCGGTGCGCGATCCGCGGCGCAAAGCGCGGCTGGCGGAACTGGCGGGGGATCAGGAGCATATTCGGCAGGCACCATTGCTGCTGGTGTGGTCCGCGGATCTGGCTCGGGTGCGGGAGCTGGCCGCCGAGCACCAGGCTCCGCTGGAGGGCGCGGATTATCTGGAGTCGAGTTATGTGGCGTTCCTGGATGCGGCGCTGGCGGCGCAGAACGCTGTGGTGGCGGCGGAATCGCTGGGGTACGGCACCGTGTACATCGGCGCGATTCGCAACAAACCATCCGAAGTCGCGGCCGAATTAGGTTTGCCCGCAGGGGTTTTCCCGGTCGCCGGGCTCGTGGTGGGTGTGCCGGATCCGGCGGAGGACGCCCGCATCAAGCCGCGTCTGCCGCAGGCGGCGGTGCTGCACGAGGAGACCTATGACGCCGAGCGGCAAAGCGTGAACGTAAAGGACTACGAGACGCGAATCGGCGAGTTCTACGCCGAACAGAACCTCACCCACTCCTGGACCGAGCGGGTCCTGGCGCGCCTCGCCTCGGCCACCGCTCTCAACGGCCGCCACCGCCTCCGCGAAGAACTCGCCGCACAGGGCTTCCCGCTGCACTGACCGAACAGCAAGGTCCACGACCCGGACCAAGGAGCCATAATGACACTCGTAATTCCGCGCAGCGCGGCATCCACCCCTGGCGTCGAGCAGGAGGGTTTCGCCGAGCGCCGCCGCCTGCGCCGGCTGGGATTGCTGATCTCGCCCGAATACGCCAAACGACAGCTGGCGCGCATCTGGGGAATCCCGGTCGAGGAGCTCGATCTCGACAGCGAACTTCCCGAGGATCTGCCCACCGAGGACGACATCCAGGGGGCCGAGAGCCGATTCACCCTCATCGTGAATCTGGCTCGGCGCGAAAAGCTCACGCTGCGTCAGCTCATCGCACGCCTGGGCGGCGGACGCGGGCGCCGCACCTTCGCCGGCACCGCCGAACAGGTCGCCGACACCATCGAGGAACGGTTCACCCGCGGAGCCGCCGACGGATTCAACATCATGCCGGCCGTGCCGCCCTCGGGCCTGGAGCGCTTCGTCGACGAGGTGGTGCCGATCCTGCAGCGGCGCGGACTGTTCCGCACCGAGTACACCGAGACCACCCTGCGCGGACACTACGGCCTGGAACGCCCCGCCAACCAGTACGACGGAGCGGGCGCGCTCGTGGTCGCCGGATGAGTTCGAGCCCCGACCCTTCCGCCGGTCGCACCGCGAACACCGTCTCCGACGGGTGGATTCGCTATCTGCTGCGCCGCTGCGCCCGGCATCGGCGCACCGCCATCCTCGCCTGCGCCGGCGCGCTCACGTCCAACCTCCTCACCGCGGTGCTGCCGCTGCTGGTGCGACATGTCGTGGACATGCTGACGACCACGGCCGCCTCGGTGCTGCCCTGGGCGCTGGCACTGCTCGCACTCGGGGTCGTGCGGTTCGCGACCGGATACATCCGCCGCACCGGCGCTTCGCGACTGTCCCTGGATGTGCAGCACGATCTGCGTCGGGACCTTTTCGCGGCGCTGCTGCGGCTGGACGGGCGGCAACGGTCGGGGCTCTACACCGGGCAGGTGGTCAGTCGCGCGATCACCGACGTGACGCTGATTCAGATGTTCCTGCAATTGCTTCCGCTGGTCGCGGGCAATGTGGTGCTGCTCGCGGCGTCGCTGGTGCTGATGGCGTGGATGTCGCCGCTGCTGAGCGTCATCGCACTGCTGGTGGTGCCGGCGCTGTGGCTGATCACCTCCCGCAGTCAGCGCACCCTGTTCCCGGCCAACTGGGACGCGCAGGCCCGCGCGGCGGAAGTCGCCATGCGCGTCGAGGCCGCGGTGGCCGGCGTGCGGGTGGTGAAGGGCTTCGGGCAGGAAGGCCATGAGCTCGAGCAGCTGGCCGGTTCGGCACGCGACCTGTACCGATCTCGGTTGCGGATCACCCGCATCACCAGCCGGTTCACCCCGGTCATGCAGGCGGTACCGGCTGCGGGGCAGACGATGGTTCTGGTCGTGGGCGGCCTGCTGGCACTTCGGCACTCCATCACCCTGGGCACGTTCCTGGCATTCATGACCTATCTCGGGTCGTTCGTGACGCCGATCCGCATGTTCTCCATGCTTCTGACCGTCAGCCAGCAGGGCCGGGCATCCCTGGACCGTGTGCGCGAGGTGATCGAGACCCCGACGTCCAGTATCGCGACGACTGTGCACTCGAGCACCGGCACCGGCGCGGTCCCGGCGGGCGCCAGCGCGACGAAGACCCCCGCCGCGCCACGTATCGAATTCCAGGGTGTGCGTTTCGCTTTCGAGGACCAGCCGCCGGTGCTGGACGGACTCGATCTGACCGTCGAGCCAGGCGAGACCCTGGCCGTCGCGGGTGCGACCGGCTCGGGCAAGTCGATCCTGGTGCACTTGCTGCCCCGGCTCTACGATCCCGATGCCGGACGGATCCTGCTGAACGGCGAGGATATTCGCGAACTTGCCGGCCTGCGCGAGCACATCGCCATGGTCTTCGAGGACACCGCGCTGATGGCCGACACCGTGCGCGCCAATGTCGCCTACGGCTGTCCCGGCGCCGATGACGAGAAGGTCTGGCACGCATTGCGGCTGGCCGCGGCCGACGAATTCGTCCGGGCGCTGCCCGCTGGGCTGGACACGGTCATCGGCGAACGCGGGCAGCGGCTCTCCGGCGGGCAGCGGCAGCGCCTCGCCCTGGCGCGCGCCCTGATCACCGACGCCCCCGTTCTCGTGCTCGACGACGCCACCTCCGCCATCGACGCGCAGGTCGAGGAGCAGATCTTCGCCCGCATCGCCGCCGAGGTGCGCCGGCGCACCACCATTGTCGTGGCACACCGCATCTCGACCCTGGCCCTGGCCGACCGGGTGGCGGTGCTCGGTAACGGGCGAGTGGCCGAACTGGGCACCCTGCACGAGTTGCAGAGCTCCGGCGAACTGTTCCACGCCCTGTTCACCCCGCCAGATCCGGCCTCCATCGCCGCGGACCTGGGTGCGGTCACCGACACCGTGCCCACCGCCGGGCTGTGGGTCGACACCGACGACGACGGTGACGAGTCCCGCACCCTCGAACAGATGGCCAAAGCGTTCTCCCAGCGCGCCGCGGGCTCGCCGGGCGCGATGGGCGGTGCGATGGGCGGCGGCATGATGTCCAGCGCCCCACCCAGCGGCGATGTCCAAGCGCTCATCGACCGGCTGCCGACCGCCACCGGGGAACCCGAAGTGCCCGAACACTTCTCTCACACCCCGGACCCGCGCTTCGACCTGCCGCGTCTGCTGCGGCCGTTCGCGCTGCCCTTGTTCGCGGGCCTCGGGCTGGTGGCCCTCGACGCCGCGGCGCAGATCCTGATCCCGTTCCTGGTGCGCTACGGCATCGACCGCGGTGTGCTCGCCGGGGCGCGCGACGTGCTGTTGCTCGCGGCCGGCTCCGCACTGATCCTGGTGGTCGTGGACTGGGCGATCACCGTCGCGCAGGTCCGGGTCAGCGGACGGGCGGGGGAGCGGCTGCTCTACGGATTGCGGGTCAAGGTCTTCGCGCAGCTGCAGCGATTGGGTTTGCAGTTCTATGAGCGAGAACTGGCCGGGCGCATCATGACTCGCATGATCACCGACGTGGACGGGCTGTCCACGTTCCTGCAGACCGGCCTGGCTGTCGCGCTCACCAGCACACTCACCATCAGCGGCGTGGTGGTGGCGCTGGTCGTGATCGACGCGCGGCTGGCACTGGTGGTACTGGCGCTGCTGCCGGTGCTGGTGATCTCCACGATCGCCTTCCGGCGCGCCGCGGTGCCCTCCTACAATCTCGCTCGCGAACAGGTCAGCGCCACCAACGCCTATCTGCAGGAGAATGTCGACACCATCGCCGTCATCCAGGCCTACTGCCGGGAAGCGGTGAACCAGCGCGAATTCGAACGCCGCTCCTGGGCATATCGCAACGCGCGGCTGCGCAGCCAGACTCTGATGGCGCTGTTCTTCCCGTTCATCGAGATCATGTCGCTGGTCGCCACGGTAGCCGTGCTCGCCGTCGGCGTGCACCAGGTCCGCGAGAACGCGCTCACCGCAGGCACTTTGATCGCCTTCCTGCTCTACATCGATCTGTTGTTCGCGCCCATCCAGCAGTTGTCACAGGTTTTCGACAGTTACCAGCAGGCCGTCATCGGCGTGGAGCGGCTGGGGGTGCTCATGCGCGAACCCGTCACCACACCGGAGGCGTTCGAGGCTCGGTCGCTCAACCGCATAGATGGCGAAATCGAGTTCCGTGGAGTCGGTTTCGCCTACGACCGCGACACTCCGCACGTGCTGTCGGGCATCGATCTGCGGATCGCGGCCGGGCAGAAGGTCGCCGTGGTCGGCGAGACCGGAGCCGGAAAATCGACCCTGGTGAAACTGCTCGCGCGACTGTACGACACGACCGATGGGGCGGTCCTCGTCGACGGCGTCGACATCCGCGATTACCGGCTGCGCGACTATCGCAAACGGCTGGGAGTCGTTCCGCAGGAACCGTTCCTGTTCGGCGACACCGTGCACGCCGCCATCGCCTACGGAAAACCCGATGCCACACCGGCGGAGATCGAATGGGCAGCGCGGGCGGTGGGCGCGCACGAGATGATCGCCGCCCTCGACCACGGCTACCGCCAGCCCATCGGCGCACATGGTGCGGCCCTGTCCGCCGGTCAACGTCAGCTGCTGGCCCTGGCCCGCGCACAACTGGTGGATCCCGACATCCTCATTCTCGACGAGGCCACCGCCTCATTGGATCTGGACACCGACGCCCGCGTCCGCGCGGCGGTCGACGTGCTCACCACCGGGCGCACCACCATCGTCGTGGCCCATCGCCTGTCCACCGCCGCAGACGCCGACCTCATCGCGGTGCTCGGACATGGCCGCCTGCTCCAGATCGGCCGCCACGCCGAACTACTCGAAACCGAGGGCCCCTATCGCGAACTGTGGGCGGCCTATGTCGGCACCGCCGCCGAATCCGAGCCGATGAACGCATGCTCTCGAGCGGTGACCTGGGGCATCTCGACGCACAGGGACGGTTCTGCACCGACGGCCGCGATGACGACATGATCGTCTCCGGCGGCGAGAACGTCTCTGCGCCGGAAGTGGAGAACCTGCCGGCCGAGCGGGAGGACGTACTCGAGGCCGGGTCATGGGCGTCGGATGCCGAGTTCGGAAAACGCCTGCGCGCCTTCGTGGTTCCGGCCGAGGCCGTCGAGCCCGACGCACAGGTCATCAAGGACTACGTCGAAGCCGATCCGCTGTCACCGACACTGAAGACGTTGCCCGAGAACCGATTGCGCCGTAGATGCGGGCCAGATCCTCCGTGCCGGCTCCGCGCGGATACCGTCGCGCCGGGCAGCATATGGCGCTGGCTCTGTCAGTCGCGGGTCAGGAGGCCGCCGACCCGCGAGTCGTCGGGGACGGGCATCGAGCGGCTCACTCGCATGGCGCCGAGGCCATCGCGGCCAGCTGCGAGACCGTGCGGTCGAGGTGCTCGCGCCCATGCTTTCGCAGCGCGTCGGCCAATGACCGGGTCATGCCCGCGCGGGTGAACAGTCCATCCACGGTCAGCGTTGTGCCGAGCGAACTCGGCTGCAGGTGATAGGTGAAGATGCATCCGATGCCGGCTTCGCCGTGACCGGTGAGCACTACGCGGCGTGGCGGTTCGAGGGCCTCCACGGTCCACTCGACCCGGTCGGCCATTCCCAGCATCAACACGTCGGCAATGATCGTCGACCCCACGCTGAGCCGGTCCGGTGGCGGGACCACGAAATCGCGGTGGAGGCTGAACCAGTGCTCCCAGGTCGAGGGTCGAATCAGCGTGTCGAACACGGCATCCGGCGTGCCGGGTAGGTCCCGGCGGATTGCGATGAATCCCATGAAGCTCCTCGTCTCGAGCCCCGCACGGTGACCATGGGCGACGACTCGTCGAAATCGCGTGCACAGCACAGGGTTTCGCGCATCGTTGCGGAGAAATAGATGACCGGCGCCGCGGTGAAGCATGGCGCGGTAAACCGATTTCAGGAGATCTTGGCACGCTATCAGTGCATACGCAACCTATAAGTTAATGAATATTCTCATTGTCGGCCAGAGGGTCGCGATGTGCCGACGGCATCGTGGCGACAGGCCGCGCGACAAGGGAGAAGACGCGCTGCTCGATCTGGTGGCGGCGCTGCGGGCGCGCCGGCACTCAGTCCCACCAGAACGAGATGGCGGCGATGTCGTACTGCGGGGCGACGGGAATCCGGCTGTACTGGCCGCCTTCACACCGTGGCGCCCTCGGCGATAGCGTTGTACGCCACTGCCTCGGCTCGAAAGACGCGGTGGCTGACATCCGCGGCAGCCAGCAGCGCCCGCGCCAACCTCATGCCCGGTATTGACGGAGTTCTCGGCTGCTCGAATGGCAACGCGCACCGGTCGTGAAACCGCCCGCTTCGGTTACAGGAGTTTTCAGACCTCGTCACCGAAACGACCGGTCGCCAAAGCAGCATCGCGAAGTCGCGTTGGAAAACCCGGCCCCAGCCGCGCGGAAATATCCTCATGCCGCAAGGGCTCCCGGCAGTGCGCGCACACGACCTCGGCGTGAGTATCGTGGTCACAGGCATTGTGGTGCAGAACAACCGGCTCGCCGGATTCCGGGGCCAGGTACCGGTCCCCCCATGCCATCATGGCCGCGAGGACGGGAAAGAAATCGCGTCCCTGATCCGTCAGCCGGTATTCGTGGCGAACCGGCCGCTCCTGATACGGAACCTTGGTCAGCAGCCCCGTCTCCACCAATCGGTTCAGCCGCTGGGTAAGGATATTGCGGCTGAGACCGAGGGTGGACTCGAAATCGTCGAAACGTTTCGCGCCGTAGAAAGCTTCGCGCAGAATGAGCGGCGTCCACCAATCGCCCAGCAGATCGACGGTGCGGGCGACGGTGCACGGCCAATTCGCGAAACTTGTTCGTTTCATACGATCACGGTATCCAGGCGGGCGGGGACGTACTTGTGCCAGGGGGTGCCGACCCATTCGTCGCGGGCGTCGAAGGAGGTCAGCTCGTTAGGGGCGGTTCCGGTGGTGATGGAGACACCGTCGTTGTCGGCGACGGAGAGGCCGAAGCCATTGGGCAGGGACAGGTGGCCGGGGCGCATGCGGTCGGTGGGCTCGACGGGAACCTGCGCGGTACCGCGACGAGTAGTGATCTGGACCAGGTCGCCGGTCGTCAGTCCGAGACGCTCGGCATCGCTGGTGCTGATCCGCAGGGTGCCCGTCGCATCCCGCTTGCGCCAAGCCGGGTCGCGGAAGATCGTGTTGGCCGTGAATGCTCGGCGCTCACCTGCCGAAAGGATGAAAGGCCAGTCCGCGGTCTCGTCCTCGACAGCCTCGGGCAGGGTGGAGACCACCTCCAGCAGCTCCGGAATCTCCAGCCGGATCACCTTGTCGCGCACTCGATTCCAGGTCTCAGCGTAGTCGTCCTCGGAGATCACGATGCCGTGTTCGCCATGGAGGATGGCCTCGAACAGCCGCTCTCCCGCCTCCAAACCCGTTCCGTACCCGGCACGCTCGACACTGGCCGGGAACTTGCGCACCATGTTGTAGGCCGCCCCCCACAGCACCGCCGCCGACGCCGCACCGTCCGGCAGCGTCTCCCCCAACGTCCGGTACAGCAGCACTGGAGCGAGTTTCGACCGCACCGGGTCACCGAGAACGCCCAGGAACGCCATGGCGAAAGCCTCACGTCCCTGTGCGAGAGCGGCCCGCAGCGGCGCATAGTCCGCCTCGGTCAGCACACCGGCGGCCTCGACCAACCGGGCATGGATCTCGGGCTCGGGCAGCACCCCCTCCGGCGCGGGCAGCACCGGGTGCCGCAGGTGGAAGATGTTGCGCGGAAAGTCGAAGTTGAAGAAGGTGGCCTCGTACTTCTCGAACTGGGTGGGCGCGGGCAGCACATAGTCGGCCAGGCGCGCGGTCTCGGTCATGGCGACGTCGACGACCACCACCAGCTCCAGCGCCTCCAGCGCCTCTCGCATGCGGGCCGAATCCGCCAGGGAATGAGCAGGATTCGCACTCTCGATGAACATGGCCCGGTGGCGCGCCGGGTGATCGGTGAGGATCTCCTCGCTGATCACATTGCACGGCACCAGCCCGCTCACGATCTGCGCGCCGGCCACCGGACTCTTGGGCCCCTCGCCCGCCGGATGTCCGCGGTCATGGCCGATATTGGCGAGACCGGTGAAAGCGTATTGGGTGCCGGGCTTTCCGACATTGCCGGTGAGCAGCCAGACCAGCTTCTCGACATAGCTGACCACCGTCGAGTACCGGTTCATCTGCACGCCGAGGTCCTCGAGCGCGGCGACCGAGTTCGCACGAGCCAACCGGTGCGTCGCGGCCGTCACCAGGTTCAGATCGACATCGGCGATAGCGCAGTACTTTTCGATCGGCACGGCCCGCAACACCGGCAGCACCGCGTCCAGGCCGCTCGTGTGCTCCGCCAGCCATCCTTCGTCGATCAGGTTGTCGCGCACCAGGATCGCCGCCATGGCCGTCAGCAGGTACACGTCCGTCCCCGGCCGCAGCTGGAGGTGGAAGTCCGCCAGCTCCGCCGTCTCGGTGCGCACCGGATCGAGCACGATCATCGACCGCGCCGGATCCTTGGCGATCTCCTTCAGCACCGTGCGCGCCCGCGGAAACCCGTGCGACTGATACGGATTCTTGCCGATGAAGAACGCCACCTCGGCGTGCTCGACATCCGCCCGCATCGGGTAACCGGTCATCCGCGCGCCCACCCAGAAGTCACCGGTCTTCTCCTGCGCCAGCGCGCTGGACCGATACTTCATGCCGAATGCCGCCATGGTGGCCGGGGCGTACGCGCCGCCCAGGTGATTGCCCTGGCCGCCGCCACCGTAGTAGAAGATCGACTCCCCGCCGAAGTGATGCTCGACCTCGAGCAGCCGGGCAGACACCTCGGAGATCGCGGTGTCCCAATCGATTTCCTCGAAGCTGCCGTCCGCGCGCCGGCGCAGCGGCGCGGTCACCCGGCCGGTGTGCCCGTTCTGATAACGGTCCAGCTGCAGGGCCTTGTTGCAGGTGTAGCCCTCCGACGCCGGATGCAGCTTGTCGCCGCGGATCTTCTCGAAGGACCGGCCGTCCGGCCCGAGCAGCACCTGGATGCCGCAATTGCACTCGCACAGGATGCACGCCGTAGGCCGCCACTCCGTCATGTGAGCAGCGTAACGCGAGTTAGTTCACTAGCGCTACCGACTAGAGGTCCTTGACGGTGATTCCGAGTGCGTGGGCGAAGACGGGTGCCAGCTCGAGCAGTTGCGTATGGGTGACCATCGCACCGGACAGCGACTCGATCCCGCCGGAGATGCCGATCGACCGGGCTTCCCGCAGGTCGACCTGCTTCAAGGTGGCATTGCGCAGGGACAGCCCGGAGATCTCCGAACCCGGGAAGGTCACCGAGGTCAGCGTGGCCTCGGCGATGTCCACATCTCGCAGCACGCAGTCCACGAAGGTGACGTCGGTGAGCACCGCGCCGCGCAGGTTCACCGAGTCGAACTTGCAGTTGTGGAAGCTCACCCGCCGCAGCACCGAACCGAACGCTTCCACCCCGGACAGCGCCGCGAGCACGAATTCCGCTTCCAGCCAATTGGTTTCGGACAGATCGGTGCGAATCCACCGGGTGCTGCCCAGCCACACATCGTTGAATCTCGAGTGCCGGAAGAAGCCACCGTTCACGGTGGTGGCCGAGATCGCGCATTCGGTGAAGCTCACGCCGCGCAGGTGCGGGTCGTCGAGGGAGAGGCCCCCGAAATGGGCGCAGTCGTATGCGCCCTCGTCGAGCAGCGTGTCCTGTTGTTCCAGAAAACGCGCGAAGGGCAGGTCGGCCAGCTCACGTGGCATATCGGTTCCTCACCTGGTCGAGGTGGCGTGGATCGGGTCGCTGTCCCCGACCGTAGACCAATCTCCCGACAGCCGAGCACAGTCCACTCCGTCGACACGACCCAAGCGAGCTGTCGGCCCGGGCAGCGCCTTCAGCGGTCGATGCGATCTGCACTCCGAGATCGGAGACCTTCGTGCCCGACGCGCCGGGCCTGGGCACGCAGGGTCTGGCACTGATCCGGGGATCAGGGCCGCGACGATCTCCTCAGCCGTGTCGGGGCGCGCCACGGACGTGCGGGTCAGCGCGGCGCGGACTCGTCGGCGGTCAGCGCGGCGAGCAGATCGCGCAGGGTGTGCCGCTGGTCGGGGGTGAGGGCCGCGAAGATCTCCTCGGCGGCGTCGCGGCGGGCCTCGGACATACGGTTGAGCACCTGCCGCCCGGCCGCGGTCGGGGTGACGAGGGTGGCGCGGCGACTGGCCGGATCCGGTTCGCGGGCAACCAGTCCCGCGGCGGCCAGGGCGTCGACCACGGTCGTGGCCGAGCGCGGCACGATGCCGAGATGGTCCGCGAGGGCGGACATGCGCAGCGGTTCGTCGCCGTGTTCCGCGGCGCGGCCGATGATGCGCAGCGCGCGGGCCTGAGCCGGGGTGAGCCCGAGCGGGGACAGTCGCGCCGTCTGGGTGCGACGCAGGCGTTTGGTCGTGCGCAGGAAGAGTTCCACGAGGTCGTCATCGGGCACGGCACGCCTGTCACCCGGCGCGCACGGCTCATCTGCGGGGCTGCTCGACATGATCCCGAGCATAACTCATTGTCCTCGGAACAATTATGAGTCAAACTCAGTTACAGCGCATGACTCCCTGCGAAAGGAGGCGCTCATGGCTTCACAACCTGAACTTCGCCGGATCGTCCGGCTCTTTCATCCCTATCGCGGGCGCTTGACCCTGGTCGCGGCCCTGGTGGGTTTGGCCTCGCTGGCCGGTCTGGCTTCCCCGTTCCTGCTGCGCGGCATCATCGACGACGCCCTGCCGCACGGTCGCACCGGACTGCTGACCCTGCTGGCCGTGGGCATGATCGTGGTGGCCGCGCTGAACAGCGTGTTCGGCGTGTTCCAGACCTACATCTCGACCGCGGTCGGCCAGGACGTCATGCACGATCTACGGTCGGCCGTCTACGCGCGGCTGCAATCCATGCCGCTGTCCTTCTTCACCACCACGCGCACCGGTGAGGTGCAGTCTCGAATCGCCAACGACATCGGCGGCATGCAGTCCACGGTCACCTCCACCATCACCTCGCTGGTCTCGAACTTCACCTCCGTCGTCGCGGCGGTTATCGCCATGTTCGCGCTGGACTGGCGACTCACGCTGGTGTCGCTGGTCATGCTGCCGCTGTTCGTGTGGATCAGCCGGCGGGTCGGCTCCGAGCGCCGGCGCATCACCGCGGAGAAGCAGCGCAAGCTGGCGGGCATGTCGGCGATCGTGGAGGAATCGCTGTCGGTGAGCGGAATTCTGCTGGCGCGCACCATGGGTCGTTCGCCGGCGCTGGTCGAGGATTTCACGCGGGAATCGCGAGGGCTGGTGGATCTGGAGATCCGCTCCAGCATGGCCGGGCGGTGGCGGCAGTCGACCATCTCGATCGTCATGGCCGCCATGCCGGCGGTCATCTACTGGGCGGCCGGAATGACCGTCGCCGACGGTCATCCGCTGGTGTCGATCGGCACGCTCGTCGCGTTCACCACCTTGCAGAGCGGACTGCTGCGGCCGACCGTCATGCTGCTGTCGACCGGCGTGGACATTCAGAGCTCGCTGGCGCTGTTCGGGCGCATATTCGAATACCTGGATCTGCGACCGGATATCCAGGAGCCGGAGCGGCCCACTCCCCTGCCCGCTCGGGTGACGGGCGCGGTGCGGTTCGACAAGGTCGGATTCGCCTATGACTCGGATCGAGAAGTATTGAGCGACATCGATATCGAGGTGCCTGCCGGGACCAGTCTGGCCATTGTCGGCGAAACCGGTTCGGGGAAGACGACTCTAGGATATCTGGTGGCGCGGCTCTACGATGCGACCTCCGGTCGGGTGACCGTCGACGAAGTGGATGTGCGGGAACTGACCTTTGCCGACCTGTCCTCGGCCGTGGGTGTGGTGTCGCAGGAGACCTACCTGTTCCACTCGTCGGTCGCCGACAATCTGCGCTTCGCGAAACCCGATGCGACAGAGGAGGAATTGCATGCGGCGGCTCGGGCGGCACAGATCCACGACCACATCCTGAGCCTGCCCGATGGCTACGACACCCTGGTCGGCGAACGCGGGTACCGGTTCTCCGGTGGCGAGAAGCAGCGGTTGGCGGTGGCGCGGGCCATCCTGCGCAATCCGCCGATCATGGTGCTCGACGAGGCGACCAGCGCGCTCGACACCAAGACCGAGCGGGAGGTGCAGGCGGCCATCGACGCGCTGTCGGCCGATCGCACCACCATTACGATCGCCCACCGACTGTCCACGATTCGCGACGCCGACCAGATCGTGGTGCTCGACCACGGGCGGGTCGTGGAACGCGGCACGCACCGGGAACTGGTGGAGCGCAATGGTTTCTATGCCGACCTGCTGGCCCGCGACGCCTTCGAGGACGTGGTGAGCACGGCGGACGTGGTCGAAGCGCTCGAATCCTGAACAGCGGAAAGCCCTGCCGTCGACGCTGATGACAGGGGGCGCGCCCAGCGCTCGTTTCCCTGATTCTTCCGGACTTCATCCCGATCCGTGGCCGAGGAACCTCTGTGCACCCGACGGTGGGCCGTAATGGCCGCCACTCTCGATCGCAATCACGGCGGCTGTCATATGTTGACCGGGTGAACACAGCAGCAGGCGAATTGACGGGGCGGGTCGCACTGGTGACCGGCGGCGGGCGCGGCATCGGGCGCGCCATCAGCCGCGCGCTGGCTGCCCGCGGCGCCACGGTCGCGGTCAACTGGGCACGCGACGAGCGATCAGCGAATGACACTGTGGCCGAGCTGAATTCCGCTGGGGCCACCGCCCTCGCCGTCCACGCCCCGGTCGACGACACGGCCGCCGTCACCGCCATGGTCGACCGCGTCACCGGCGACCTCGGTCCGATCAGCATACTCGTCCACAATGGCGGCATCGCCAGCCGCGGGCTGCTGGTCTCCGACACCGATCCGGCCGAGGTCGAGCGACTCCTGCGTGTTCAAGCCATCGGCCCGCACCACCTGACCAAGCTCGCCCTCCCCGGTATGCGCGCGTGCGAGCGCGGCGACATCATCATGATCAGCAGCGTCGCCGCCCGCGCGCTGGGCGCGGGTGGAGCGCCCTACAACATGGCCAAGGCCGCCCTGGAGGCCCTGGCCCACACACTGGCGAAAGAGGAGTCCCGCAACGGAATCCACGTGAACATCGTCGCCCCCGGCCTGGTCGCCTCGGAGATGGGCGACCGCCTCACCGCCGCTCTCAGCGGCGGCGCGCACCGCCACGCCGCCGACCTCGACGCCACCTCGCCCTTCGGCCACGTCTGCCGTCCCGATGAGGTGGCCGATGTCGTCGCCTTCCTGGTCTCCCCCGCCGCCGGCTACCTCACCGGCCAGCGCATCGTCGTGGACGGCGGCGCCTACCCCTACCGACCCTGAATCGACCCCGGCTCGGCGTCGCGGAGCCGTTCGACACGAGTTCACGGCCGGTCGGTATTCCGCGACCGGAAGGCCGGAAAGCATGGTTAGCTGACCATGTGCCTGCTCTCCGACAGGCCGCCACCGACCGATTCTCGGGAGGATCCGTATGCCCACCACAGACAAGGCTTGGCCACAGGGAACTCCGTGTTGGGTCGACTGTTCGGTCGACGATCCCGCCGCCGCGCGGGGCTTCTACTCCCAGTTGCTCGGCTGGGAGGTCCTCGACAGCCCGCCCGAGGCCGGCGGGTATCTGATGGCCATGCTCGACGGCAAACCCGCCGCGGGCATCGGGCCCAAGATGGGTGAGGCGTCGGCCATGCCCTCGGTATGGACCACCTATCTCGCCGCCGACAACGCCGAAGCCGTCGCGGGCGCGGTCACCGCGGCCGGGGGCACGGTCTTCATGCCGCCCTTCGACGTCATGGACGCCGGCCGCATGTTCATCGCCGGGGACCCGGGCGGCGCGGCGTTCGGCGTGTGGGAAGCCAAGGCGCACAGTGGCGCCGGCATCTTCAACGAGCCCGGCGCGTACTGCTGGAACGACCTGCACACGGGCGCGTATGCCCCGTCGCAGCAGTTCTACAAGCAGGTCTTCGGCTGGTCCTTCGACGAGATCGGCAACGAGCAGATGCCGTACTCCACCTTCGCCGGCGCCGACGGCCGTCCGATGGGCGGCATGGCCGACAGCACCGGGCAGCCCGGCGCGGGCCCCAACTACTGGTTGACCTGGTTCCAGGTCGCGGGCGCCGACGCCGCCCTGGCGAAGGCCGAGCAGCTCGGCGGCACCGTGCTCGCGGGGCCCGATGACAGCCCGTTCGGCCGCATGGGCATCGTGCGAGGACCGCAGGGCGAGGTCTTCGGTCTCATCGACACCACCGTCACCATCGGCTGACCCGAACAAGGCCGGAGCGAAGGCCGAGTGGCACCAGCCACTCGGCCTTGCGCGTCAGGAGAACAGCCGGGCCACGAAGGGGACGCTGTCGGCCAGCGAGGCCAGCATGGCGCCGCTGTGATCCTTGCCCGGATAGACGTGCACCTCGGGATGCGTTCCCGCGACGGTCATGTCAGCCACCAGCTTGGCGGTGAGCGGTGCCGGCACGTCGGTGTCATTGGTGCCCTGGCCGATGAACAGCGGCCGGTCGTAGCCGGTCAGCGGCACATCCATGACCGATCGCGCGGTGGGCACGAAATCGCCGTCGGCCAGCGGGCGCGACACCAACTGATTCAGCGACACACCCGTGGCGCGCTCGGCCATCGAGGTGAAGCACAGGGTCTGAGCGTCGGTCACCAGCTGTTTGCCCAGCGGGGTGAGGTAGCTGTCCAGATCGAAGTCCGGGCGGGCCGCCTTCAGGCCGTTGAGCACATAGGTGGCGTAGGCGGTGATGTGCGAGGATCCGATGGGCGGGGTGCTGGGCCCGATCAGGGTCGCGGCGTCGACGACATTGGAGGCCGGGCCGGTTGCCACCGCGCCGCGGTAATCCAGTTCGGGCGCATAGCGAGTCGCGAGCGAGGCGGTGAAAACCGTTGCGCCGCCGCCCTGCGACTGCCCGATGGCCACCCATTTCGGGGCCAGCGAATCGTCCACGGCGCGGGCCGCGCGCACCATATCGATGGCCGCGTGCGCTTCGGCGCGGCCGTCGAGGTAGGCATGCACGCCGGGCGTGCCCAGGCCGATGTAATCGGTGGCGACGATGGCGTAGCCCTGCTTCATCCAGGTGGCGAGGAAGCCCATGTCGCGGTCGGAGCGACCGGCGACCGAGGGCGCGCAGTCGTCGCCGACGCCGACCGTGCCGTGCTCCCACGACAGCACCGGCCAGCCGCCGGGCGGCGGGGTGCCCGCCGGGGTGAAGACGACGCCGGTGGAGAGCGCGGGCTGATCGGAAGAGTCGCGGGTCCAGTAGGTGAGCTTGCGCGCCGAGCCGGCGCCGTCGATCCAGAGGTTCTCGGCCAGGGCCTCATTGCCGACGACCGTGCCCGCGGCCGCGCCCTCAGCAGGGGCGGGCGGGGCGGCGGTGGCGGTGGCGGTGAGCGGCCCGGTGGCCAGCACGGCCGCCGAGACCAGGGTGATCACGGTTCGTCGCGTCATCGGAGGAGTCCTCTCGTACTCGTCTCACTCTCGTGTCACATTGAGACACTTCGAACAGACTATCCTGAGAACTGTCACTTTGAGACACCAGGGTGGATGACACGGCTACGAGAGGGCGCGATGACGGCATCGACCGGATTGCGGGAACGCGAGAAGGCCAGGGTGCGGCGCGAATTGATAGACGCCGCGCTGCTGCTGTTCGAGCGCCGCGGCTTCGAGCAGACCACCGTGCAGGAAATCGCCGACGCCGCGCAGGTCTCGCGGCGCACCTTCCACCGCCACTTCCCGTCCAAGACGGCCGTGGTCTTCAGCCACGAGGAGGACGTCATGTCCTACCTGCTCGCCGCCCTGGACCGCCGCCCGCCGCACGAGGCGGTCTTCGTCGCGCTGCGGGCCGCGCTGCGCGACTTCCTACTCGACGACTCCGAGGCCGAACTGCGCCGCCGCCAAGCCGACACAGCCCGGCGAGCCAGGCTGGTGCTGATCACCAATCCGCAACTGCGCCAAGAGAATTTCACCGGCACTTTCGGCCGCCGGGATGCGATGACCCGGAGTTTCGCCCGCCGGGCGGGACTGCCCGAGGACGATCGACGGGCGAAACTCGCCGCCGCGGCCTGCTTCGCGGCATTCGGCGTCGGACTCGACGACTGGGTGGCCGGCCCCGATCCGTCGATCGGCAACCTCTACCAGATCCTCGACAGCACCGTCGCCGCCCTCCAGCACGGTCTGGAAATCCCCGCGGCGGCAAGCGAATACGAAGGCTGACCACGCGGGTCAGCGCAGCGACATGCCCGGTGGGCGCATCGGTCCGCCGATCACCTGCCCGCGCTAGAGCAGGTTGCGCAGTTTCAGGTCCTTCACGTACTTGTCGATCAGTTCCTTGGTCAGGTGCGGAATGTCGGCGTTCGGCCCGAGTTTCGCCTGCTGAACGGCCGTCTGGAAGCGCTTGGCCGGAAGCGCCGCGCCTGGAATGGGCGGGGACGGGCGGCGGTAGGCGTGCAGCAGTGGCAGGACCGAGTGGGTGCGTTGGTGTTCCGGGAGTGCGCGCAGGGCGGTCTCGAAGCGGGTGAGCCAGTCCTGGTAGGAGTCGATGCGGTCGATGGGGTGGCCGGATTCGATGAGCCAGTCGACGAATTCATCGAGGGAGATGCCATCGTCGTGGGGGTTGAGAACATCGTAGGTCTCGAAACCGGCGGTGACGCGGGCGCCGAGGGTGGTGATGGCGGCGGCGGTGAAGTCGGCGGGCAGGCCGTCGTAGTGGGCGCGCTGCCGCTCACCGCGAGAGTCCAAGGCGTAGAACGACTTCGGAGCCAGGCCGGTAGCGAGGACGCTGAGCAGCAGGCGGGTGAACATGTCGGGCAGGTTGAGCTGTCCGGCGAAGGTGCTGTGCGCCAGGATCATATCGGAGCGGAAGACCGCCACGGGCAGCCCGCACAGGTCGTGAGCCTCGCGCAGCAGCACCTCACCGGCCCACTTGCTGTTGCCGTAGCCATTGGCGTAGCCGTCGTCGAGCACACGCACCGCGCTGATCTCGCGGATGTCGCCGTCCTCGGTGAAGACGGCGGGATCGACCTGCGCGGCCACGGCGACCGTGGACAGGTAGGTGACCGGCTTGCGGGTGGTGGTCAGCGCCAAGCGGATCACCTCGGCGGTGCCGACCACGTTGGGACCGAACAGCTGGTCGTAGGGCAGCACGTGATTGACCAGCGCGGCCGGGTGCACGATGAGGTCGACGGTATCGGCGAGTTCCTGCCAGACTGCTTGGTCCAGGCCGAGATTCGGGGCGCCGATGTCACCGGCGAGCACCCGCAGGCGGTGCGCGGCCAGCTCCCGGTAGCGCCGCGACAGCTCCGGATCGCCGCTGTCGAAGACCTCGTCCAGTCGCCGTCGCGCCGAGGCCGCGTCGTGGCCGCGAATGACGCAGACCAGCGTGCCGTCGGATTCGTCGAGGCGCTGCAGCCATTCCAGACACAGGAACCGGCCGAGGTAGCCGTTGGCGCCGGTGAGCAGCACCGTGCGCGGCGGATGCGCCGCGAGCGGCAGACCGGGTGCGGCAGCCAGTGTCGCCGCGTCGACGAACTTGTCGAGGGTGAGGTCGGCGGCGCGAATCTCGCTGCCGCCGTGCACTGTCGAGGCCGTGGGACGGCCACCGCCACCGTGGCGTTCGCCCTCGATGTGGGCGGCCAACCCGGCCAGGTCATTGGCGGGGCTGACGATGACGCCGACGGGGACCTCGACGCCGAAGATCTCGCGCAGCAGCGTCGAGAACGACAGCGCCGACAGCGAATCCCCGCCCAGATCGATGAAGTGCGCGTCGGCCTGCGGCTCACCGCCGCCGAGGACGGCGCGGGCGGCGCGGCGCACCGTCTCGAGCACCGGCCGGTCGGCGGCCTCGCGGCGCAGCATGAGCAGCTCGTTCTCCTGCTGCCGTGCCTGCGCGCGGTACAGCTGCTCGAGCCGGTCGCCGTAGCGTTCCTTCAGCTTGGGCCGCAATAGTTTTCCGATGCCCGACAGCAGGCCGTTCTCCTGGGTGAAGGGCTCGGTCTCGAGCAGGAAGTCGCGCGGGATCTCGTAGGATTCCAGTTCGGCGTCCCGGGCGATCTGCTGTAGGGACTCGGTGATGGCCGCGGTCATCTCCGCGGGAGCGAGGGCGCGGGCCGCGTCGGTGGGCACGATGACGGCCAGCAGGTGCGAACGCTCGCTGGATCCGTACACGAAGATCTGGGCGATGAGCGGGCTGGTGGCGTAGACGGCCTCCAGCTTGGCCACGGTCACGAACTCACCCTGCGACAGCTTGAGCACATTGTTGCGGCGGTCGACATAGACCAGATGATCGGGCCGCACCTCGGCCACGATATCGCCGGTGCGGTAGTAGCCGTCCTCGTCGAAGATCTCGGCGGTCACCTCGGGACGCTTGAAATAGCCCGGGATCTGGAGGGTCGACTTCACCAACAACTCGCCGCGCGGATACGGCTTGTCGGTGGCGAAGTAGCCGAGCTCGGGCACATCGACCAGCCTGTAGTCGATGACCGGCGGCCGGCGGATCTCATTGTCGATGAGCAGGCCGCCGCCCGCCTCGGTGGAGCCGTAGCCGTCGATGAGCGGCTGATCCAGCACCGAGTTCATGAACTCCTTCATCTCCGCGGAAATGGGCGCGCTGCCGACCATGACGCGGACCAGGCGGCCGCCCAGCAAGTCCTGCCGCAGCGCGTCTTTCGCGGCCACATCCGCCGCCTCGGCGGCTTCGCCCGCCGCGATGCGGCGCCGCACATCGCTCTGATAGCGCTGGAACACCATCTCGCACACGCGCGGAACGAAGAACGCCTCGGTGGGCCGGACCAGGCCGAAGTCCTCGAAGAGGGTCGACATATCACTGGCGGCGGCGAAGAAGGCGGTGCCGCCGCGCGCGAAGGTGCCGGTAAGCACCATCCGCCCGGCGACGTGGCTCATGGGCATGTAGCAGAAGTTGAGAACGGGTGCGGGGATCACCGTGGGCCCCAACCACATACCGGCCACCAAGCGCTGCGGGTACATCGCGCCCTTGGGGGTGCCGGTGCTGCCGGAGGTGTAGATGAGCAGGGCGAGCTCGTCCTCGTCGGCGGGGACGTGCAGCGGGACCGCGGGCAGATCCCGCCCCCGATCCTCCACGGCGGCAAGCGATTCCAGCCCGACCCCGGCCCCCGACGACGCTATGCGACGCTGCGCGGCGGCGAAGATCTCGGCCTGCCGCTCATCGCCGGGTTCGAAGTCGAAGACCACCACCGATTCCACCGGAGTGCCGTCGAGCACACACTCGAGCGCGGGCTCCAGCAGCTCCAGGCTCACGGCGAGCGTGCGCGCACCGGTCTCGGTGAGGATCGAATGCCATTGGGCCGCAGCGGCGCTCGATTGCAGCGGCACGCTCACCAGGCCCAGCCGGATGGCGGCGAGTTCGATGGCGGTGAAGTCGCCGCTGGCGAAGCCCAGCGCGCACAGGAAATCCCCGGCACGCAAGGGATTTCGCGTGTTCGCGTGCCAGGCCGCCGCAATGGCTCCCGAGCGCGACCACAGCTCGCGGTAGGTGACGGTCCGATACGCCGGCAGCAGCCGCCGGATGCGCCGGCCGTCGGCGTCGACCGCGATCTCGCTGGCCCGCTCGCCGATGGCGGGACGGTCCGCGTAACCGTCCATGAGGACCGCGACCGCACCGGCCAGCCCCTGCCCGGACTGCCGGGCCGCCTCCGCGACCTCGGGTAGCGGCATGAGCGCGCGCACCTGGTCGTCGGCCAGCAGGGCTTCGAAGCGCTTCGCGATTTCGGCCGATGCGAGCCGATCGGCGAATCGCTGGGTAAGCTCCGCGCGCGGGGCGTCTTCGACCATCGATACCTCCCTGGATCTCCAGCGATCGCGCGCCGCGAACATGTTCGGGCGTCCGGACCTCTCCCCATCAATTAGCTTTGCTAACAAATCCACGATGATGCGCCGGCCGGGGAAAGTCAAGAACTCGGCGGCGTATCCCCTTGTCCAGGATGCGCCTCGTATCAGGGGCGTGCCAGCCGTGGCCCAGATCGGCGAGCGCGGCGTCGTTCAGATCGGCGATGGCAACCGGCCGCCAGGCCACAGAGGCGTGACTCGCGGACAGTTCCAGGGTTCGGCGCGGGTCCATGTGCTCGGCCGTGCGGCGCTGCCGATGCCGCCGCGCCCGGCCGACTCACCGCCGCCCTGGATCCGGCGCCGACTCCGGTGCTCACCGCCATTCACCGCGTTCACCGAGACCGACCGGTTCACCCACCGCTTGGGCCGCCGCCCATCTGGCCGACGGCCCTGGCCCACCAGGTCGGCTACGACTCCGATGAGCCTTCATCCCGAGCGTTCCGCCTCCGACACGAGACGCCGCCACTGCGCGACCGCGAGGGCGAAGGCCCTGGTGTCGGACTGACAGCGCGGCCGTTCAGCACAACCGGTCGAACTCCGCGCCGCGATGGGTCACACTCGATCCGCACGCATCCGACGACCTCTTTGAGGAACCATGCAGAACCTGCCCGACGACGCCGTGCGCGTCGAATCCCCCGTGCGCTATCGGATGTCGAACTCCTCGGCGTTCTGGCTGCTGTCGATCGCGCTGGGGCTCTTGCTGTTCGCGTCGGCGGCTCCGTCTCCGATGTACCCGGTATACCAGCAGATGTGGCACTACTCGTCGGTGGTGTCGACCGGGGTGTACGCCGCGAATGCCATTGCGCTGCTGGTGACTCTGCTGTTCGCGGGCTCGCTGTCCGACCACATCGGACGGCGGCCGGTGCTCATCGCGGCGGTGCTGGTGGAGCTGACCGGAACGCTGACCTTCGCCGAAGCGCAGTCGGTGACTTGGCTTTTCACAGCCCGCATCGTGCAGGGCATCGCGACCGGACTGGCCACCGGGGCGATCACGGCGACCCTCATCGACCTGCAGCCCGCGGAGTCCCGGCTGGGCGCGCTCATGACGAATGTGGCGGCAGGCGGCGGCTTGGCCGTGGGCGCGATCAGTTCCGGGCTGCTGGTGGCCTATGCGCCCGCGCCCACCCGGTTGGTGTACTGGCTGCTGGCGGTGGCGTTCACCATCATCGTGATCGGCGTGCTGGTGATTCCCGAGACCGTCGCGCCCGACGGGCGGGGTTGGGAGTCGCTCGAGCCCAAAGTGTCGGTGCCACAAGAGGTCCGGGTGGCCTTCATGACGTTGATGCCATCGATCGCGGCCACCTGGGCGCTGGGCGGGCTGTATCTGGCGCTCGGCGGCACGCTGATGAAGGTGCACTTCCACGTCAGCACACCGCTGGCCGGAGGTCTGGTGGTGGTCGCGTTGCAGGGCACCTCGGCGGTGACCGCGCTGCTGGCCCGCGACTGGACCATCGATCAGGCCCTGCTGCGCGGGCCGATCCTGCTCATGTCCGGCGTCGCGCTGGCGCTGCTGGGCGCGGCGACGAATTCGGTGTGGCTGTTCTTCGGGGCCAGCGTGGTGGCCGGGGTCGGATTCGGGCCGTCGTTCTCGGGTGCGCTACGCCTGCTGACCGGGCTGTCACCGGCCGAGACCCGGGCGGAAGTGGTGACCGCCATCTACGTGGTCTCCTACCTGTCGCTCAGTGTGCCGGCGGTCATCGCGGGGCTGTGCGTGCAGCGTTTCGGCCTGGCCGTTACCACCTATGGATACGGCCTGATCGTGATCGCGATGGAAGCGCTCGCCCTGATCGGTTCGGCCCGCCACCGCAATCCGCACACCGCGCTGGCCGGACACCTGTGCCCCGCGCCGTGTCCGGGCTCGGTAGCGCCCATGCCTCGGGTGGTGTCGGCACACCCCTGACACGCGATCGCGGGCGCGACTTGTTAAGGTGGGCAGGTGATTCACACTCGGCAGGCATGGCGCTGGCTGCGTTAGCAGCCCGATGAACCATGACCACGGGCTGTACGCGGCCCGTGATTCCCGACGGAACGCCCCGCTCGTGCAGCCCTCCATGAACTTTCAGGAGTTGTACGGTGACCACCCCTTCGGATTCCTTCGCCGCCACCCGCGAGCGCAGCGACGAACTGGCCGCCGAGGTGGCCGCCCATCCGGACCGCTTCCGCGTCCTCACCGGCGAACGGCCCACGGGCAGACTGCATCTGGGGCACTACTTCGGCACCATTCGGGAACGCGTGCGGTTGCAGGAACTCGGCGTGGAGCTGTTCGTCATCCTGGCCGACTACCAGGTCATCACCGACCGCGACACCCTCGGCCAGGTCCGCGACAACGTCTACCACGCGGTACTGGACTACGCCGCCTCCGGGATCGACATGAGCCGGGCTACGGTGTTCACCCATTCCGCGGTGCCCGCGTTGAATCAGCTCATGCTGCCGTTCCTGAGCCTGATCACCGAGTCGGAGCTGCACCGCAATCCGACGGTGAAGGCCGAGCTGGCGGCGTCGGAGCGGGCACTGAGCGGCCTCATGCTCACCTACCCGGTGCATCAGGCGGCCGACATCCTGTTCTGCAAGGGCAATCTGGTGCCAGTGGGCAAGGACCAGCTGCCGCATCTGGAGGTGACCCGGGTCATCGCGCGGCGGTTCAACGAGCGCTATGGCCGGGTATTCCCGGAGCCGCGGGCACTGCTCACCTCCACCCCGGAGATCCCGGGCCTGGACGGGCGCAAGATGTCCAAGAGCTACGGCAATGCCATCTCGCTGTCCATGACCGCCGACGAGACCGCTGCGCTCATCCGCCGCACCCCCACCGACTCCGACCGCCGCATCACGTTCGATCCGGACACCCGGCCCGGCGTCTCGGCACTGCTCACCACCGCCGCCCTATGCCTGGGCAGTGACGAGCACACGCTGGCGGACAAGCTCGGCGACGGCGGCGGCTCGGCGCTCAAGAAGCTGGCCACCGACGCGGTCAACGACTTCTTCGCCGGCCACCGCGCCCGCCGCGAGGAGCTGGCCGCCGACCCGGATTTCGCCAGCGGCATTGTGCGCGAGGGCAATCGGCGTGCCAACGAGATCGCCGAACGCACCCTGGACGAGGTGCACTCGGCGATGGGGACGGTCTACTAGTCGACCAGGGCCCCGTAGACCCCGGTGAGGAAGTCGTCGCCGAGCGGGCTGCGCCATTCGGCGGCGATGATGATATTGGCCGATTGGACGAAAAGCAGTGCCACCAGGTTCTTTTCGGGGTCGGCGTACCAGGCGGTGCCGAAGCCACCCGGCCAGGAGAGGGTGCCGACGCCGGGGACGCCGGTGCCGGGTTCGGTCTGCATCTTCACGCCGTAGCCGAAGCCCTGATCGGCCCAGATGAACTGGCCCAGTGGCGGATTGAAGGGGGCGGCCGCGTGTTGTTCAGGGGTGAGGTGATCGCGGCTCAGGGCGGCGGCGGTCTCGGCCGACAGGATCCGGACCCCGTCCAGCTCGCCGCCCTCGATCAGCATGCGGGCGAAGCGGCCGTAGTCGTCCACCGTGGAGACCAGGCCCGCACCGCCGGAGGGGAACAGCGGCGGTTCGCCCCACGCCGTGGTGGCGGGCCGATCGAGCTCGGCATCGTCGGGGCCGTACAGCACGCTGAGGCGGTCTCGTTCATGTTCGGGGACGGTGAATCCGGTGTCCGCCATGCCCAGCGGGTCCAGGACTCGTTCGCGGAGCACGGTTTCCAGCGGCTGCCCGGCCACCCGGCTGATGAGGATGCCGAGGATATCCGAGGCCGTGTGATAGCGCCAGATGGTGCCGGGCTGCGCGATGAGCGGCAGCTCGCCGACCCGGCGCAGCCACTCGTCCGGCGCGAGCCGCTCCGCGTTCGCGACGCCGATCGCGCTCGCGATGGGATCGGCGGTGAGGGCGAACAATTGGGGCGCGAGGCTGGAGCGGCCCCAGCCCAGACCCAGCCGGTACGTGAGCAGATCCTCGACCGTGATCGGGCGTTCGGCGGGCACCACGTCCTCGGGCGAGCCGTCCGGATCCCGCATGACCTTGCGGTCGGCCAGTTCCGGCAGCCAGGTATCGACCGAATCCGAGAGCCCGATCCGGCCCTCGTCCACCAGTGTCAGCGCCGCCACGGCGGTGATCGGCTTGGTCATGGAGGCGATGCGGAAGAGCGTATCGCGCCGCATCGGCTGCCCGGCAGCCCGATCCCGCCACCCGGACGTGTCCACCTGCACCGGTTCCCCGTGCCGGTAGATCGCGGCCACCGCGCCGACCACCTCGCCCCGCTCGACGTACCCGTCGAGTACCTCGCTCACCTTCTTCAGGCCATCGGCCGAAAACCCGTTCACCGCAGTCACTCCCTTCCATCGGCAGCCACGATCAACCGCTGGCGGTCGCTGATATTCCCGGCGGGCCGGGATCTTCCGGAGCGTTGGCGCAGTCAGGCGCCGACATACTCGGCCAGGTGCTCACCGGTCAGCGTGGAACGCGCGGCCACCAGATCGGCGGGAGTGCCCTCGAAGACGATGCGGCCACCGTCGTGACCCGCACCCGGGCCGAGATCGATGATCCAGTCGGCGTGCGCCATCACGGCCTGGTGATGCTCGATGACAATGACCGATTTGCCAGAATCCACCAGGCGGTCCAGCAATCCGAGCAGATTCTCGACATCGGCCAGGTGCAGACCGGTGGTCGGTTCGTCGAGGACGTACACCCCGCCCTTCTCGCCCATGTGGGTAGCCAGCTTCAGCCGCTGCCGCTCACCGCCGGACAACGTGGTCAGCGGCTGACCCAGGCTCAAATAGCCGAGGCCCACATCGTTGAGGTGCTGCAGGATCTTGTGCGCGGCAGGGATTTTCGTCTCGCCCGCAGCGAAGAACTCCAGCGCCTCGCCGGCCGGCATGGCCAATACCTCGCTGATGTCGCGGCCACCGAGCTTGTATTCCAGTACCGCAGCCTGGAAGCGCTTACCCTCGCACTCCTCACAGACGGTGGCGACACCGGCCATCATGGCCAGGTCGGTGTAGATCACGCCCGCGCCGTTGCAGGTCGGGCACGCGCCCTCCGAATTCGCGCTGAACAGTGCCGGTTTCACGCCATTGGCCTTGGCGAAGGCCTTGCGAATGGGCTCGAGCAGCCCGGTGTAGGTGGCCGGATTACTGCGCCGCGAACCCTTGATTCCGCCCTGGTCGATGGAGACCACGCCCTCACCGGCCGGAATCGACCCGTGCACCAGGGAACTCTTGCCCGAGCCCGCGACGCCGGTGATGACCACCAGCACCCCGAGCGGCACGTCGACGTCCACCTTCTGGAGGTTGTTGGCCGTCGCGCCGCGGATCTCCAACGCCCCCCGGGGCTTCCGCACCGAGTCCTTGAGCGCGGCCCGGTCGTCGAAGTGACGGCCGGTAATGGTGCCGCTGCCGCGCAGCCCGTCGACGGTGCCCTCGAAACACACGGTGCCGCCCCCTGCGCCCGCCGCGGGCCCGATGTCGACGACGTGGTCGGCGATGGCGATGGTCTCCGGCTTGTGCTCGACAACCAGCACCGTATTGCCCTTGTCCCGCAATCGCAGCAACAGATCGTTCATGCGCTGGATGTCGTGCGGATGCAGGCCAACGGTGGGCTCGTCGAAGACGTAGGTGACGTCGGTGAGCGCCGAGCCGAGATGGCGAATCATCTTGACGCGCTGGGCCTCACCGCCCGACAGCGTGCCCGAGGCGCGGTCCAGGCTCAGGTATCCCAGCCCGATCTCGACGAACGAGTCCAGCACCTGCTGCAGCGATTCCAGCAGCGGCGCGACCGACGGCTCCTTCAGACCGCGCACCCAATCGGCCAGATCGCTGATCTGCATGGCGCACGCGTCGGCGATGCTGATCTTCTCGATCTTCGAGGACCGGGCCGGTTCGCTGAGTCGGGTGCCGTCGCATTCGGGGCAGATCTGGAAGGTGACCGCGCGCTCCACGAACGCGCGCACGTGTGGCTGCAGCGAGTCGATGTCCTTGGACAGCATCGACTTCCGGATCTTGGGGATCAGCCCCTCGTAGGTCAGGTTGATGCCCTCGACCTTGATCTTGGTCGGCTCCTTGTAGAGCAGATCGTCGAGCTCGCGCTCGGTGTACTTCTTGATCGGCTTGTCCGGGTCGAAGTACCCGCTGCCGATGAAGATCCGCCCGTACCAGCCGTCCATGCTGTAGCCGGGAATGGTGAACGGACCCTCGGTGAGCGACTTGTTGTCGTCGTAGAGCTGCGTCAGGTCGATGTCGTTCACCGCGCCACGCCCCTCACAGCGCGGGCACATGCCGCCGGTGACGGAGAAGCTGCGCCGCTCCTTGACCTGTTTGCCGCCCTTCTCCACGGTGACCGCGCCCGCACCGCTGACAGAGGCGACATTGAACGAAAAGGCCTGCGGCGAGCCGATATGCGGCGTCCCGAGGCGGCTGAACAGGATGCGCAGCATGGCATTGGCGTCGGTGGCGGTGCCGACGGTGGAGCGCGGGTCCCCACCCATCCGCTGTTGGTCCACGCTGATGGCGGTGGTCAGGCCCTCGAGCACGTCGACGTCGGGGCGGGCCAGCGTCGGCATGAAGCCCTGCACGAACGCGCTGTAGGTCTCGTTGATCAGCCGCTGCGACTCGGCGGCGATGGTGTCGAAGACCAACGAGCTCTTCCCCGAACCGGATACGCCCGTGAACACCGTGAGACGGCGTTTGGGAAGGTCGACTGAGACGTCCTTGAGGTTGTTCACCCGCGCGCCGACCACCCGGATGAGGTCGTGGGCGTCGGCGGCGGGCAGGGCGGTCTGCCGGGACTTACTCGGGGCCATGCGGGTCTCCATCTGTGGGGCGTGGCGATAGGACGGTCAGGAAGCCTGCTGGATGCGGACCAAGTTGCCCGCGGGGTCGCGCACGGCGAAGTCGCGGATGCCGTATGGCTGATCGGTCGGTTCCTGGACGATCTCGACCACCTCGTTGCTCTGCAACTTCTCGAAGGCGGCGTCGACGTCCGTCGAGGCCAGCAGCAGGCTGCCGTAGGTGCCCTTGGCCATCATCTCGACGATAAGCTTGCGCTCGTCCTCGGTGATGCCCGGATCCACGGCCGGCGGGTGCAGCACGATGGAGGTGCCGGGCTGTTCGGGCGGGCCCACCGTGAGCCAGCGCAGCCCGTTGTAGCCGACATCCTTGCGGAGTTCGAAGCCGAGCGCGTCGCGGTAGAAGGCGAGCGCGGCGTCGGCGTCATTGTGCGGGAGGAAGCTCGCTGAAATGGTGATATCCATGTCGATCAGGCTAGTTGCGGGGCAATCGCCTGGGCTTCTCGATTCCTGATCGGTCTGGTCACCTGTTTCTCGACGCAGGAGGGCATGCCCTCGGGGGCATCGGCCATCTGCTGCTTGTAGACGCTGGGCGGCATCCCTACCAGTTCGGCGAACCGGGTGCTGAAGGTGCCCAGCGAGGAACAGCCGACCGCGAAACAGATCTCGGTGACGCTCAGATCCCCGCGTCGCAACAGGGCCATGGCCCGCTCGATGCGCCGCGTCATCAGGTAGGCGTACACCGATTCGCCGTAGGCGGCCCGGAACTGGCGGCTCAGATGCCCGGCCGACATGTGGGCGTCGCGGGCCAGCGCCTCCACATCCAGCGGTTGTGCGTACTCCCGATCGATGCGGTCCCGGACGCGACGCAGCCGCGCCAGATCACGCAGACGCTGTTCCTCGGCGGGTTTGCTGGTCACCTTTCGATGGTCGCATGCTGGGCCGACACCGTCGCGGCGGCGTGCCCGGCGTTTTAGGGCTACCCTGCAAACGCTTTGTCAGGTAACAGTTTTTCCTTGACACAAGACATAGCGTGTCGGGGGACCGGAAAATCCGGGTCCCGGCACTGATCGACGATGAGGCCGAGCGTGGCCCGAGGACTGGAATCAGCTGTTCGATGAAGCTCTCTGCACTCCGTAATAGGACCGCCCTGCGGACCGCCGCCGTGGCCCTGACCGCCGCCCTGTCCGCGGCGCTGGCCGTGGGTACCGGCTCGGCCGACCAGGACAAGGCCCCGGCCGTCACCTCGGTCACCAAGGACGGCCGAACCTGGCATCTGAAGGTCTACTCCGCGGCCATGGACAAGGACATCACCGTCGACGTGCAGCGTCCGGTCGATGAGTCCCAGCCCGCCCCCAACCTGTACCTGCTCAACGGGCTCGATGCCGGCGAGGGCACGGCCAGCTGGAACGCCCAGACCAATGCCCTCGGCTTCCTGGCCGACAAGCAGGTCAATGTCATCCAGCCGATCGGCGGGCGCGGCAGCTACTACGCCGACTGGCAGCAGTCGGATCCGCAGCTCGGCCTGAACAAGTGGCAGACCTTCTTCACCCAGGAGCTGCCGCCGCTGCTGGACACCACCCTCGGCGCCACCGGCGTCAACGCGCTGGCCGGACTGTCCACCTCCGGCACCTCGGTGCTGCAGCTGGCCGAGGCCAAGCCGGGCCTGTGGAAGTCGGTGGCCGCCTACAGCGGATGCGCGCAGATCTCCGACCCGATGGGCCGCCAGTTCGTGAAGCTGGCCGTGGAGACCTGGGCCGGTGGCAACACCAACAACATGTACGGCCCGGCCGACAGCCCGCTGTGGGCCGCCAACGACCCGGTGGTCAACGCCGAGAAGCTGCGCGGCACCCAGCTCTACATCTCCAGCGGCAGCGGCATCCCGCTGATGCGCGACGTGGAGTACTACACCAAGTCCTCCCCGGGCATCCAGGGTGACGTCAACCTGGCGCTGGGCATGATCATCGAGGGCGCGGTCAACTCCTGCACCCACAACCTGCAGGCCAAGTTGGACTCGCTGAACATTCCGGCCACCTACCAGTTCGACCCGGTCGGCACCCACTACTGGCCGTACTGGGAAGCGGCGCTGCACAACTCGTGGCCTATGATGGCCGCGAGCATGGGCATCCCCGCCTGATCCAGCCGCCGCGAAGCGCCGCATGCCGTCGAATCGGCCTGCGGCGCTTCGCCGTCTCGGGGGCGGTTATCGAGGGGCGGGGTCGGGGACGCTCATCGGCGAACGGGCGATGCGGCCGCCAAGGCGTTCATTGACCGCGAAGCCGTGGTTGCGGCACCAGGCGGCGAGGATGGGGACGGCGGAGTCGTCGTCGCGGAAGGTCGGGACCAGCTGCCCGACGATGTAGAGGTGATGGGCGTCGGCGGCCCGGCACAGCTGTTGCAGGACCGCGGTGCCCAGACCGGCGCCGCGCAGTTCCGGGTTCACCGTGATGCTGTCGAGTTTGACGGTGTCTGCGTAGATCTCGAAGACCACCTCGACGAGCGAGTCGGAGCGGCGCAGGGATTCGATGTCGAAGGGCACCGGTCTGAGCACGCCGGGCAGGTGGTCGGAAAGCTCTTGCCGCGCGGCCTCGTCCGGGGCGGTGAGAGTGACGGCCAGCAGGTCCTCGGTGAGGTCGGCGACGACGGCACGATCGCCGACCGCGGCCAGGGGGCGTGCCTGTTCGGTGGCCCGGGAGAGGACGCGCAGACGGCGGGCCCAATGCGGGGCCGCGCCGCCGTACCGCAGGGCGAGGCCGGAGAGGGTGTCCTCCAGACAGTAGGGGGTGCCGAGGCTGCGGATGAAGGCGCCGGACAGCGCTCCCCAGCGATGGTCGTCGGCGCCGACACCGTGCACGGACAGATCCCGGACCAGGGCGTCACGGCGAGCGGTGGCGCGGGTGACCGGCGAGCGGGGCAGCTGTTGCAGCCAGCGCTGCCAGCCGCTCAGATTGGCGCGGATGCGGGTGGCGGCGATATCGGCGCTGGCGTCGAGATAGTTGCACAACGCTTGCTGGCGGCGTTGCAGTAGCTCCTCCGCCCGCGCTTGCGGAGGCTCGACGGGCGGCGTCTGACCCTCACTCATACTGACTCACGCTAGCGTCCAGCCATTCGGCGCTGGTCATCGGCACGCGTGAAATCCGCTACCAGCTGTAACGCCCACCCCCGCCACCGGGCCCCATCCCGAACCCGCTCAGCGGTGAAGGTTGCTGTGGCGCAACCAGATCCAGGTCGGTGACTCGGTCCAACAGCCCGCGCTCGTAGGCCAGGACCTGTTTGCGGGTCCATCCGGTCGAATGCCGCAGGGCGGCACGGGCTTTGCGGCGGCGGTGATAGGTGAGCAGTGGTTCCAGCCCGGCCTCGGTGCCGACGCTGCGGGCGGCCGGGCGGCCGATGAGCTCGCGGAACCAGCGGCGCTCGGTGGTCAGGACCCAGGCGTAGGCGATGGCGAAGATAACCAGGTCGATGAGGATGGGAAGGTAGGTCGACAGCAGGGCTGGACCGGGCGGACGCGGTGCGTCGAAGAGGAAGTGCATGGTGAAGGCCAGCGCGTAGAACAGCGCGAAGACGCCCAGCCGCCACAACCAGGACCGGTCGGTGCGAATGAGCGCCAGCACGATGCCGACGCCGGCCAGCGCCGACATGACCCAGTGCGAGGTGAGCGCGGTGACCAGCCGCAGCACGGCCACCAGGATCACATCCACCACCGGGTCCTGCGGAGAGGACAATGCGGTCTGGGTGCTGTAGAGGCAGTCCTCGGCGATCTGAGCGCCCAGCCCGACCGTCGCGCCGAGCAGCAGGCCGTGCATGGGCCGGGTCAGTCGGGCCCGGAACAGGGTCGCGACCACGGCGATGCCGATCGCCTTGATGTACTCCTCGTCGATGGGCGCGGCGATGGCCGCGCTCCAATTCACGGCGAAACGGTCGCCGAACAGGTTGGCGATGACGCGGCTGAGGTGGTCGTTGGCCCACATGGCCAGCCCGGTCCACACCGTGGCGCCCCACATCGCGCCCATCACCATGGGTGCGCCGAGGTGGCGGCGGGCCCGGAAGGGATCCAGCGCGAACAGGATTCGCCCGATCACCAGCAGGGTGGCGGCGGTGATGGGCAGCGCGGCCAGGGCGGGCGCGCCGGCGAACCACACCTGTCCCGCGGCCTGCAGCAGGAACAGCAGGGGCCCGGCCATGACGGCCAGGCAGTAGACCCAGAACAGCAGCGAGCGCGGCTGGAACCAGCTCATGCCTCGATCGCCTTGCTCGAGCTCAGCACGGCCGCGATCACGCGGAATCCGGCTTCCCGGGTTGGGCCGGTGACCAGGACGGTCACGCCCACGTCCGCGCTGCCGGCCACCGCGCACACCCCGCCCGCGGTGTCGGGCAGCACGCAGGTGAGGCCGTGGAAGTCGCCGGCGTCCACCACTCCCCCGTCGAAGCGCACGGTGACTCCGGCCGCGCGCAGCGGCAGCAGCATGCGCGGTGCGGCGGTGGCGAAGTCGGTGATGCCGTCGACCACCGACACCGACAGCCGCTGGTCGCCTATATCGGATTTCAGGACCGCGATGGATTCGTCGCCGGTCGCCAGCCGCCGCATCTGCTCGGGCGTCCGGAAGACGATGGCATTGGCCGGGTCGGTGCCGCCGTGCACGGACCCGATGCCGGTCGCGGTCAATGTGATGCTGGCCCCGGCGGCGACGGCGGTCTCGCGGACCGGCACCGCCGCCGACAGCAGCGGAGGCACCACCAGGGCGACGGCCAGTGCTCCCACCGCCCCGATCGCGGGGACTACCGAATGTACAAGGCGCACCATGCTTTCCACCCTCTCGGCCTTCTGGGGCAACGTCGGGGAGGGCTGATGCGTTCCGGCCACCCGGCGCTTGCCGCGAGTTAACCATACCGGCAGGGCGGAGTGCGTCCGCAGCACCGGGCGGTCAGCGGGTCGGGCGATGACGGCGTCGGCGATGCTCCGCAGACCGGACACCACGGCGGGCGGGAAGGGCGCGTGGGCGAGGTGCGCTGCATGAGCAACCATCGGTCATGGGTTATCCGCTCCACCCTGGGAAGCGCTGTGGCGCTGAGGATCTCGCGACGGAGAGTGTCGCCGTGCAGGTACAGGCGAGGATTGCCGATCAGCGCGTCGCGCCGATCGGGGCTCGCGTAACGCGGTGCGAGCGCGAGCAATACGGTGCGTTTGCCCGCGCGCAGGTCGAGCGTAACCGCCCAGCATCGTCGCGAACGAACCCCGGACGCGGAATGAGGGCGCCGGGTGCGGAATCTCTCCGCACCCGGCGCCCCTCGCAGGCTCCTATGACGAAATCCGCTGTCCCCCAACAGCGGAGCTGACTACAGCAGTTCTGCCAGACCCTTCAACGGTCCGGGCAGCCCGGCCACGTGCTTCTTGATGCCGGCGGCCACCGGGTTGGGGGTCTCGGCGCGCAGCCGGTCCAGTTCGGCCTGCATGGTCTCGACAGTCCGGGCGTAGTACCCGTCGACCAGATCGGCGTTCTCCGGATCGCCCGGCTCGGTGGACCAGTCCAGGGCGGGCAGGAAGCTGACGGTCACCGCGGCGGGCAGCGGAAGCTGCGGCAGAATCGGCGCGACACCGAAGGGCACACCCACGGTGTACGGAAACACCTTGGCGCGCAGCAGCTTGTTCAGCCGCAGCAGTCGCGCGGTGCGTTCGCCCCGGCTGAGCACGAAGATGGAGTCGTGGCCGCCATTGGCCACCGCGGGAATCACCGGGACGCCCATCTCCAGGGCGAGCCGCACGAAGCCCTTGCGGTCGGCGAAGTCGATCTTGCCACGATCGGTCCATGGGCGGCAGGCCTCCCAGTCGCCGCCGGGGTACACCATGACCGCACCGCCGTCCTTGAGGCCCTTCGCCGCCGACTCGCGCGAGGCCGGTATAACGCCGAACTGACGCAAACTCTGACCGAGAATCGGTGCGCGCAAAAGGATGTCGTGCGCGACGCCGTAGCTGGGCTCGTCGGGACGGCGTTCCAGCATGGCCATGAAGGTGATCCACACCTCGGGGGCCCAGTAGATGGACGAGTGGTTGCCGATGACCAGCGCCGGTCCGGACACCGGCAGGTTCTCCAGCCCGGTGACGGCCGGGGTGAAGTAGTCGGTGTAGGCCCGGGCCAGGGTCAGCAGCGGGTGGTTCGGGTCGGGAATTACCTTTGTTTCGGTCATGAGCCATTCCTGTCGATTGCTATGCCGGGGACGGGCGGCACGCAACGACACCCATGACGCCGATGAATCGACGTCGAGCCGAATTGAATTACCCCCGGGTCACATCCCCATTGATCGCTCCGACGGCCGCAAATGCGCGGTCCGGTTCAGCGTACGGACGTCGCTGCGTTGCGACAGATGCCCGTCACCGTCCTCCTGCCCCATCCACGTTAGCAACCCAAGCGCTTGCTTGTTAGCCAGTGTGCGAAACCCAACATTCATCCCACTACTCCGGTTTCGCGCGGCGTCCGATTCAGCCTGACGAAATCCTTACGCCCGGATGCTTGCCCGGCGGGGCGATCGGATCGACCATGACGGGAGTGCCACAAGCGTGACGCGGCGATTCGGAAGGACGTGCCGATCATGGTGATGACCGCTGGCCTGGGCGGCCACCTCGGGACGATCCTGCTGGCCACCGGCTCGGTGCCCGACCAGGTTCCGGACTACAGCGACACCGAGATCTGGGTAGGGTCGGCCATCCTGCTACTCATGCTGGCAGGGCTGCTGGTCGCTGTGCTACGCCGACGCTAGGCCCGTGCCGATGCGCAACCCGCGACCGGTCCGGCATGCAGCATTTTCATGCAATAATGCGCATATCAGAGTATAGACATCTTATATTTCGCCCGCGAAGTCCGGTAGCAAGAGCGAGCGGCGATGCCAGCGGCGAGAAGATGAGCACGGCCTCCACGATCCAGATCGCGGGCCCGCAACACGGGCACCTACGGCCGCAACAGGGCTCGCCGGCCGAGCCTGAAATGGTGCGCTTTTCCGGACACTGCCAGGGTGGGTGTCGCGGGGTTCCCGAACGGGTACACAGTGCGAAACACCCGGGCTTTCTTGGCATGGAGCCCGGAGAAGCGGTGGGGACATGTCGAAGAGCCGGGTGCAGAAGAACTTTCGAGCGATACGCGCCAATATCCGGCTGCTCCGCGGCCAGCTGGCCGACAAACCCGAGGCTTTGGTGGCTGTCGGTTATCTACTGTTGCGCAGCAAGTACCCATGGCAGCAGCGTCTGGCCGAATATTCGTTTCTGGGGGCCGCCGAGAAGGGTGACCCCGTCGGGATGGCCATGGTGGCGAAGATTCTCTTCGACCGCGGCGACGACGCTGCGGCCGAGGACTGGTATCGCAAGGCCGCCGCGGCAGGATTGCCCGTTGCCATGCATAACCTTGGCGTGCTGGCGAATCGGCGAGGAGCGCGCGAGGATGCGACCCGATGGTTCCGGATGGCCGACGAGGCCGGCGACCCGGATTCGGCGGTAGCCCTGGCCCACCTCCTCGGCGATACGGCGGAGGCCGTCGCGCTGCTGCGTCGCGCAGCCGACGCCGGGCATCCGAGTGCCATGAACGATCTGGGTGTGCAGTTGCAGAGATCCGGCGACTACGTGGAAGCCGAACTCTGGTTCCGCCGAGCCGAAGAGACCCGGCCCGACCCGCTCAGCCAGCGCAATATCGGTGTCTGCTGCGCGCAACGAGGCGATCACGCGGCCGCGGAACACTGGTACCGCAAGGCGGCCATGGCGGGAAGCATCGACGGCATGAATTCCCTCGCTCATCACCTCAATGAGCGGGGCGACTTCGCGATGGCCGGATTCTGGTGGCGCAAGGCCGCCGAGGAAGGGGATATCGATGCCATGTTCGATCTTGCGGTCACCTGCAAAGAGCAAGGGCGCATCACCGAGGCCGAACGCTGGTATCGCATGGCTGCCATGGCAGGTGACCCTCGTGCCATGAACAACCTGGCGATCCTGCTCGCCGAACGCCACGGTGACGACGCCGAGGTGGAGTCCTTGCTACACAATGCCGCCGCAGCAGGCAATATCCGCGCCATGCGGAACCTGTCCGCCCGGTACCAACGCCGCGGCGACGATCACCAGGCACAGTACTGGTCGAATCAGGCCGCCATAACCGACAAGAACCTCGGCTGAAAGACATCGACGCCCCGCGCCGGAGCGTGATCCAGATCTCGACCGGATTGCGCTGGGCGGAAACCATATAGGCCGCTGCCGGCGGCTCGTAAACATCGTGCAAACGGGGACCGCTATGGCTTGACCGTCTTGGCGCCGGACCCGACCATGGCTTCATGAAGGGCATGGCCGTAGTCGCGTGGACGCGTTCCACGACTGCCCTTCCCATGCTGGCGGCGGGGGCCATGGTCCTCGTTCTAGCTGGGCTGACAGCGGCTTTCGTCTATGGAGCCGTGCCCGCCGTCGCCGGTCCCGCGGGGCGCGCTCCCGCACCCGTCGAGGTGCGCACCGATACCCCGGCCGTCGCGCCCGCCTGCACCGAGATCACCGAGGACAGCCCGAATCCGGCGTGCACGAACACCGGCACCGATATCGGCGCCGAGCCCGCGCCGGCCGACCAGCCGTGACCAGCGACGCCAGCAGCAGCGCGGCGATCATGAAAAGCGCTGCCACACAGGCCACCAGGCCGATCCAGCCGCCGCCCGCGTAGGCGATCCCGGCCGCGCTGCCGACCACGGCGCTGCCCAGGTAGTAGGCGAACATGTAGAGAGACGATGCGGCGCCGCGGTTTTCGGCCAGGGCGCCCACCCAGGCACTGGCCGTGGTGTGCGCGGCGAAGAATCCGGTGGTGAACAGCAGCACGCCGATCAGGACCGTGGTCAGGTGATCGGGGATGGTGACCAGGACACCGGCCGCCATGAGCGTTACCGCGGCGGTGAGCACGCGCGCATGACCGCGGCGATCGGTGAGCCTGCCGGTACAGGCGGAGGCGATCGTCCCGGCGAGGTACAGCACGAACACCGATCCGGCCAGGGCCGCGGGCAATTCGAAGGGGCGGTGAGTCAGGCGGTAACCCAGGAAGTTGTAGACGGAGACGAAGCTACCCATCAGGAGAAAAGCCAGGCCGAACAGCGCGATCAGGCCGCGATGGCGCAGCTGCGCCGTGAGATCGCCGACGACGGTGCCGAAACCCGCTGGGCGCGCGACGAATCCACGTGAGGGCGGCAGGGAGCGCGCGAACCAGACCGTGCACGCCGCGGCCGCAAGGGAGACGGCCAGTTCCGCCCAGCGCCACGACGTCAGCCCGAGTGCGAGTGAGGGGATCAGCCGGCCCGCGAGTCCGCCGATGGTGGTTCCGGCGATGTAGATGCCCATGGCCGCGCCCAGCTCGGCCGCCCCGATCTCCTCGGCCAGATAGGCCATGGCCACCGCGGGCACCCCGGCCAGCGCGACGCCCTGTACGGCCCGCACGGCCAGCAGCGTGTCGAGGGTCGGGCACAGCGGTAGCAGCAGACCCAGGGCCGAGGCCACCACCGCCGACCCGATCATGACCCGCGTGCGACCGACCCGCGCCGACAGGACGCCCGCCGGAATGATGGCCAGGGCGAGAAAACCCGTGGTCAGCGAGACGGCCAGGGCGGCATGCGCGGGCGGGACCGCGAAGGCGGCCGACAGGCTCGGCAGCAGCGACTGGGTGGAGTACATGGCGGCGAAGGTGGTCAGCCCGGCCGCGAAAAGGGCTGCGGTGACCCGCTTCTCGTGCACGACACCGGGCCCGGCGAGCGCTGCGGTGCGGGTCGGCCTCGGCACGGTGCTCATCGGTTCCTCTCGCGGACGACGGGTGCGAATTCCAGGGTGCGATGTCAGCGTTTAGAACGGAAATGCATGATGATCGGGAAGCTCATGCTGTGGTGACATAACGCGAGGAGGCAGCGTGCTCGGTGGGGACCTGGAGTGGTTTACGACACTCGCCGAAACGGAGAATGTCAGCGCGGCCGCCGACCGGCTGCACCTGGCCCAGCCCACGCTCTCGCGCATGCTCGCCCGCCTGGAGAAACGGCTCGGCACGCCCCTGTTCGACCGGCACGGCAAGCGGATCCGTCTCAACGAGTACGGCCGCCTCTACTACGAACACGCCCGCCGCGCCCGCGCCGAACTGCTCGCCGGGGAGCAGGCCGTCGCGGACCGTATCAATCCGACCAAAGGGGTGGTGCGGCTGTCGTTCCTGCACTCCTTCGGCAGTCATCTGGCGCCCCAACTGATCGGCGAATTCCGGCGTGGCTCCGGGCGTATCCATTTCACGCTCTTTCAAGGGGCCGCCGAGGTCATCACCCGGCAGGTGCTCGACGGCGAGGCCGATCTGGCGCTGGTCTCGCCGCGGCCCAGTGAGCCCGGCATCGGGTGGCGAACCCTGCTGAATCAGCCGTTGGTACTGGCGGTTCCGGCCGATCACCGGCTCGCAGGGCAGCGGCAGATCCACCTGACCGAGCTGGCCGACACCGAATTCGTCACCATGCACGCGGGATTCGGCATGCGGCGGATCTTCGACGAACTGTGCGCGGCGGCCGGGATGCGGCCGCACATCACCTTCGAGTCCAGCGATCTGGTGACGGTCTCCGGGCTGGTCGCCGCCGGGCTCGGGGTGGCGTTGGTACCGGCGGAGGAACCCGTGCCGCCCGGGCTGGCCGTCGTCCCGCTCGCCGACGCGGGCGCATCGCGGGATGTCGGGCTGATCTGGTCGGCCACCGCCGGCCCGTCCGAGGCCGTGCGGCGCTTCCGCGATTTCGCCGCGGACTGGGCGGCCCGCCGACAAGCCCGGTGAGGACGTGCACTGTTACGGTTGCTGGACAGTAACTGACCTGTCGCTTCAACCTCTGGGAGCCGCCCGTGCAGCGGTATCGTGCGGCCCTCGATACGGCGGGCGGATACGCCGCCGCCGCTATCGCGGGCTTGGCGCTCATCGTGCCCGTCGGCACCGGGTGCGACACCGACTCGTCCGCACTACAGATGATGCTGCTCACCATTACCCTGCCCCGGGCCACCGCCGCGGGCGCGGTCGTCGCGGTCCTGACCGCGGTGTGCGCGCGGATGTTCGGCACCCGCGCCGCCTGGGGCACCGCCACCGTCGCGACCCTCGTCCTGGCGACCAACCACCTGCTGGTGACCACCACCTCCGCGAGCCTGGCGACCGCCAACTTCGCCGATGCGCTCGCCGCGGGCGTGCTGCTGGGCGCGGCCGGGGCGGCGGCGCTCGAACACCGGCCGCCCACCATCGGATATCTACTCGGGGCGCTGACCGGCGTCATAGTGGGCGACAACATCGAGACCGTGGCCGCCGAGACCGGCGGCCAGTCACTGCTCGAACGCGCCTTCGTGGATCTGCCGCCGGATTGGCTCACCATTCCGACGGTTGCGTTGCTGGCCGTGTGCTTCCTTCTCTGCCATCGGACCGAAGCGTCGTCCTACCCCACCACGCTGAATCTGCCGTTCGGCCCGATCCTTTCCGCGGCGGTGGTGATCACGACCACGGCCGTGGTGTCGGAACGGCTGACCTCGGAGACGACCGACACGACCGCCATCGCCCTCGGTGCGCTCGCGGTGCTCGTTGCCGCCGTGGTCGCCGCTTTGCTGCTGCCGGGACGCGACGGCACCCTCGCCCTGCTCGCGGTGTCGCTCGCGGCGACCGGCAGCGCGATCGCCATTGCGGCCCAGGCGCATTGGAAGCTCGCGCCGATGCTGGTGGTCATGGCGCTCGGGCTGGCCGCGGGCCTGCTGCGCCCGGCCCCGGTCGTCGCGGCCGGCGCGATCGTCCTCATCGGGATATTCGCGCTGCTGGCTCCCGGTGTGCGGCACGATGATTCGTGGACCGCGCTGATCGGCAGCTGCGCCATCGCCGCGCTCGCCGGGTACAGCTTCGGGGCGGTCATCACCGGCAACGCGGCAGGGACCGTGCTGGCGCTCGGCATCCTGTTCGTCCCGACGGCCGTGCTGACACTGGAATACCGTGGCTGCGAGGCGCTTCCCGACCGGGCCGCCGCCTCCGGAAACCGCGCGGCCTGGACGGCCATCGCACTCGGCGTCGGGTGCGTGGCCGCCATCATCGCGCTGCGGCGATGGCGACCTGAGCGGGTCGAGCAGGACTAGGAGACTCGGTACAGCCAGAGCATGGGATCGACCAGCTCGCCACCCCCTACGGCCGGGTACGGTTCGCACCCTGTTCGCAGAGTCTGCGATGAGTGGGTGCTCGCGCCGGCGGGACGATTGCGAAGAGTTCGTCTGATGAGCCGGCGGCGAGGACGCGGTTGCCGCCGGGAAGGACGAGCTGCTTGCGGAGATTCCGGACAGCCGGCCGAGATTCGGCGCTCGCGCGGCATGACGCGGCAGCAGCTTGCCGAGCGAATGGGACCGACCGCAGGGCGGATCTCCCGGATCGAAACGAGGTTCGCGTGAGGAACGGTGTCGCAGCCGACTTCGCGGTGCTGCGCGCCTCGTCCGCCGGTGGGCTGCCGACGGCCGCCGAGTTCGCCCGCGCGGGTGCGCTGATATCGTGGTCGTCCGGGCCGCGGTGTCGCGGTTGGCGGCTCGGGGCTTAGCGTGGACGATCGCCATCAGGGTCGATGGCAGCTCACCCCGAGGAGGCAGGGCGTGTGGGCCGCGAAGGGCAGGCGGCTCACCCGGTAGGGCATCGACTGTGCCGGATCGGACAGGATTCGGAGAAACCCCCGCTGATCTCCCGCAGTCGTAGTGTATAGCCCGTAACCTGCTGTCCCACAACCGAAGAATGCCCCCGACCAGACGGAAGTCCGACCGAGGACACCCTTACCCTGTCTGAAGTGCAGGTTTAGGGTGCGTGTCCGAACGTTGGTCTTGCGCGAACAGGCGGTAGCGTCTTGGACGGACCCGATCGCACATGCGGCCGGGCCGCGTCGTCCACGGCAGACGGTGGGTGGGGCAAGGGCAGGAACGTCGAAGGAGCAGCGGACGTGACGACTACCGGTGGTGCGGGCCAGCGGATCGAAACCGCCGCGCAAACACTGTGGGAGGCACCCGATGTGGTGCACGACGGCACGGCAGTCGGTCCTACCGGGCGCCCCGTGCGCGAGATCCCCGTGCCGGTCGAGGCCGATCACAGCAGCCCTGCCCTGATCGTCGCCATGTGCAATCAGAAGGGCGGCGTCGGCAAGACCACCTCGACCATCAACCTCGGTGCGGCGCTGGCGGAATACGGGCGCAAGGTGCTGCTGGTGGACCTGGATCCGCAGGGCGCGCTGTCGGCGGGACTCGGTGTGGCGCACCACGATCTGGACGTCACCGTACACAACCTGCTCGTCGGCCCCGGCAAGGTCAACGTCGACGACGTGCTGATGAACACCAAGGTCGAGGGCATGGATCTGCTGCCCAGCAATATCGACCTCTCGGCGGCGGAGATTCAACTCGTCAACGAGGTCGGCCGCGAGCAGACATTGGGCCGTGCGCTCGCGCCGCTGCGCGACCGCTACGACTACATCCTCATCGACTGCCAGCCGTCGCTGGGCCTGCTCACCGTGAATGCCCTGGCCTGCGCAGACGGCGTCATCATTCCGATGGAGTGCGAATACTTTTCGCTGCGCGGCCTGGCCCTGCTCAACGACACCGTGGAGAAGGTGCGGGACCGGCTGAATCCGGAGTTGACCCTGTACGGCATCGTGGTCACCATGTTCGATGCCCGCCTATTGCATTCGCGTCAGGTGATGACGCGCGTGGTCGAGGTGTTCGGCGACCTCGTGTACGACACCGTGATCTCGCGGACCGTCCGCTTTCCCGACGCCAGTGTGGCCGGTGAGCCCATCACCACCTGGGCACCGAAATCCGGTGGCGCGGAAGCCTATCGGGCCATGGCCCGGGAAGTCATCCAGCGGTCGGGCCGTTGAGCGATCCTCTCGACGCAGCGTCCGAGCATGATCCGGCGGACGCGGATATCGGGCTGCCCACCGGCGAGACCGCCCTGCCCGCCGGAGCCCCCGCTTCCTCGGCGCCTGCCGACAGTGTCGCGGCCGGCGCCGAGGAGGGCCCATCGGCCGGAGCCGAATCTGCGCCGAGTGCCCCGGTCGTGGCTGATATCGCCGGATCCAGCGGCACGGCGGACGGTGCCACACCAGGCAATTCGGACGCACCAGGCAAGTTTCATTTGAAGCTGGCCAACTTCGAGGGACCCTTCGACCTGCTGCTGCAGCTGATCAGCCAGCGGCGGCTCGACGTCACCGAGATCGCGTTGCACAAGGTGACCGACGAGTTCATCGCCCACACCAAGGCGCTCACCGCCCGGCTGTCCGAGGAACAGGGCCTGCGCGCGGACAAGGTCCTCGACCAGACCACTGAATTCCTCCTCATCGCGGCCACCCTGCTGGATCTGAAGGCGGCCCGGCTGCTGCCCTCGGGCGAGGTGTCCGACGAGGAGGACCTCGAACTGCTGGAGGCCCGCGACCTGCTGTTCGCGCGGCTGTTGCAATACCGCGCGTTCAAACAGGTGGCGGCGCTGCTCGGCGAGCTGGAGGCGGCGGCGCTGCAACGTTATCCGCGCGCGGTGTCGCTGGAGGAGCGGTATCTGCAGCTGTTGCCGGAGGTTACGCTGGGGGTGGACGCCGCGGGATTCGCGGAGGTCGCAGCCGCCGTGTTCCGGCCGCGTCCCAGACCGAGGGTGGGATTGGATCACATCCACGCCCATGCGATTTCGATCGCCGAGCAGGCCGCGCTGGTCCTGGACATGCTGAAAAGCCGTGGCGCGGGCGGCTGGACGACCTTCCACGAACTCTGTGCCGACTGCGAACTGCCGATCCAGATCGTGGCCCGCTTCCTGGCGCTGCTCGAGCTCTACCGGGGCAAGACCATCGAGTTCGACCAGCCCGACCCCCTGGGACCGCTGTCCATCAGCTGGATCGGCGAGTGCGCGGACCAACCTGCCCAACCGGTGACGATCGAGGAGGATTACGGGTGACCGAGGTACACGACCTGGGAGACGACGTGCAGGAACCGGCCGCCGGCGACCAGGGAGTGCTCGCCCCCGAACCGGACGCGCCGGCCCTCGATCCCGAGGACTTGGAAGATGAGGACGCGCTCACCGAGGAGCAGTTCCGGGCCGCGCTCGAGGCCATGCTCCTCGTGACCGACGCGCCCGCACCCGTCGAACTGCTGGCCTCCGCGCTGCGCGATCATCCGATCCGGGTGGAGACCGCGCTGCGCGAGATGTCGGCGGAACTGACCGTACGACGCAGTGGCATCGATCTCCGATTCGTGGGCGACGGGTGGCGTTATTACACACGGACTGAATTCGCCCCCTATGTGGAACGTATGCTGTTGGACGGCGCCCGGTCGAAGCTCACACGCGCCGCTTTGGAAACCTTGGCGGTCATCGCGTACCGTCAACCGGTTACCCGAGCACGCGTGAGCGCGGTGCGCGGCGTGAACGTGGATGGCGTGATCCGGACCCTGCTGGCGCGGGGCCTGATCGCGGAGGCCGGAGCGGACCCGGAGACCAACGGCACTCTGTACATCACCACCGAGCTGTTCCTGGAACGGATCGGACTTGCGTCACTGGCAGATCTGCCGCCATTGGCCCCGCTGCTTCCGGGCGTCGATCTGATCGACGAGATCAATGAGAGCTTGGACACCGACCCCCGGTACACCAGGCTGAAGAAACCGGCCGAGGCCGATATCGACCTTGGCACCGAGGACTGAAATAGGACAACGTGAATACACCCGCTCGCCGAGATGGCACACCGGATCGTAGGAAACGTGGCAGCGAACCGCCCCGCGGCGGTTCGCGGGCCGCCCGCGGCCGGACCGGAGACGACCGGTCCGCGCGCGGCGGCGGCTCATACGGCGGAGGCGGCTCCGCGAACACCCGTGGCGGCTCCGCGAATCGCGGTGGATCGCGCGGCGACTCGCCCTCGTGGGGCGGCGATTCTCGCGGCGACTCGCGCGGCCGCAGCGGCTCGTACGGCGGCGGACGCGGGGGCAGCGGATCGTACGACTCGCGCTCCGACAAAACCCGCGGTGGCTCGTACGGCGACTCCCGGGGCGGAGCTTCGCGCAGCGGCTCCGGCTCGTACGGCGACTCCCGGACCGGGGCGGCGCGTGGTGGCGCCGGATCCTACGGCTCGCGCGGCGCTTCGGGCTCGCGCGGCGAAGGTTACGGCTCACGCGGCGAAAGCCAGTGGGGCGGTGGCGGTTCGCGCGGTGGCGCGTACCCGCGCGGCGGCTCCTCGTTCGGAAACTCCGCGCGCGGCAATCAGTCTCGCGGTGACTGGGGTTCCGATTCACGTAGCGGTGACAGCCGTGGCGGCCAGTCGCGCACCGGATTCGGCGCTGACCGTGCCGGTTTCGGCCAGGATCGCAATGCGTCGCGCGGCCGGATCGGCGGCGGCAGCCCGCTGGCCCCGCACACCTCGCCGAGCACTCCCGCCAAGAAGAAGGCCAAGCCGGTCAAGCAGGTCGTCACACCGGTCCTGATCAGCAATGCCAAGCCCGCCCGCCGCCAGCATGTGGACGCCGACGCGCTGGGCCCGAAGAAGCTGCCCTGGGGGGAGGGCGAGCGCCTGCAGAAGGTCCTCGCCAAGGCCGGGGTGGCCTCCCGCCGCGCGGCAGAGGAAATGATCGAAGCCGGCCGCATCGAGGTGGACGGCAAGATCGTGCGCGAGCAGGGCCTGCGCATCGATCCGCAGACCGCGGTGGTCCGGGTCGACGGTGTGCGCGTGGTGATCCGCGACGAGCAGGTGTACCTGGCGCTGAACAAGCCCAAGGGCTGGCAGTCGACCATGTCCGACGAGATGGGCCGCCCCTGCGTGGGCGACCTCGTCGCCGAGCGGGTCGCCTCGGGCCAGCGGCTGTTCCACGTCGGCCGCCTGGACGCCGACACCGAGGGCCTGCTGCTGCTCACCAATGACGGCGATCTCGCGCACCGGCTCATGCACCCGTCCTTCGAGGTGTCCAAGACCTACCTGGCCACGGTCAACGGCGAGGTCAAGAACCGCGAGGTCGGCAAGCTGCTCAAGGACGGCGTCGAGTTGGAGGACGGTCCCGCCAAGGTGGACCGGTTCCAGGTGCTCGAGGTCGGCCAGGGCAAGTCGCTGGTGAAGGTGGTGCTGCACGAGGGGCGCAAGCACATCGTGCGCCGCCTGCTGGCCGAGGTCGGCCACCCGGTGACCGCGCTGGTGCGCACCCACATTGGACCGGTCGCACTGGGCGATCAGCGGCCGGGCACGCTGCGCGTGCTGGGCCGGGACGAAATCGGGAAGCTCTACGAGGCGGTGTCGTTGTGAACGGTGTGGGAAGTCTGATCGACGCGGCCGGCACGCTGACCGGTTCGGCGCGGCTGGTCGTCGCCATGGACGGCCCGTCGGGCACCGGCAAGTCGAGCGTGTCGCGCAAGCTCGCGACCCGTCTCGGGGCCAGCTACCTCGATACCGGGGCCATGTACCGGGTGGCGACCCTGCGCGTGCTGCGCAGCGGCGTGGACCTGGACGATGCCGCGGCCATCGCGGTTGCGGTCAAGGAGCTGCCGTTGACCATCGGCACCGATCCGAGCCGGGAGGTCATCCTGCTCGATGGTGAGGATGTCTCGGGCGAGATCCGCGGCAATGCGGTGACCAAGGCGGTGTCCGCGGTGTCCGCCGTGCCCGAGGTGCGGGAGCAGCTGGTGGCGTTGCAGCGCGATCTCACCGCGGCCGCTGGTCGAATCGTGGTCGAGGGCCGTGATATCGGCACCGTGGTGCTGCCCGAGGCCGATGTGAAGATCTACCTGACCGCCTCGGCCGAGGCGCGGGCGGAGCGGCGCAACGCGCAGAACATCGCCGAGGGCCGGGGTGATGATTTCGCGGGCGTGCTGGCGGACGTGCAGCGCCGCGACACCCTGGACTCGACGCGCAAGGTGTCGCCGCTGCGTCCCGCCGAGGACGCGGAGCTGGTCGATACCAGCGACCTGAACAAGGACGAGGTCATCGACGAGCTGTATCGCGTGGTGGCCGAACGGATTTCGGCGGGAGGCTCGCAGTGACAACGCAGGACACCTTCGCCGGTGATGGCATCTGGTCGGACGAATCCGACTGGGACATCGCCGAATTCGAGGGCGAGCAGGACGCCGAGCATATTCCGCTGCCGACGGTGGCCATCGTCGGGCGGCCGAATGTCGGCAAGTCGACGCTGGTGAACCGCATTCTCGGGCGCCGCGAGGCCGTCGTGGAGGATATTCCGGGCGTGACCCGGGACCGCATCTCCTACGAGGCCACCTGGGCCGGACGCCGATTCCTGGTGCAGGACACCGGCGGCTGGGAGCCCGATGCCAAGGGCCTGCAGCAGTCGGTGGCCCGGCAGGCCGAGGTCGCCATGCAGACGGCCGACGCCATCGTCGTGGTGGTGGACGCCACCGTGGGCGCCACCTCCGCCGACGAGGCGGTGGCGAAGACGCTGCGCCGCAGCAAGACCCCGGTTCTCCTGGTCGCCAACAAGGTCGACAACCAGAAGCTGGAGTCCGACGCCGCCGAGCTGTGGTCGATGGGCCTCGGTGAGCCGCACATGATCTCGGCCGCTCATGGTCGCGGCACCGGTGATCTGCTGGACAACATTCTGCAGGTGCTGCCCGAAACCCCGCGGGAGGGAACGGGTCTCACCGGCGGTCCGCGCCGCGTGGCGCTGGTCGGCAAGCCGAATGTGGGCAAGTCCTCCCTGCTGAACCGGCTGGCCGGCGAGGAGCGCTCGGTCGTCCACAATGTCGCGGGCACCACCGTCGACCCAGTCGACTCGCTCGTCGAATTGGGCGGCAAGCCTTGGCGTTTCGTGGATACCGCGGGCCTGCGCCGCAAGGTGGGCAATGCCAGCGGCCACGAGTTCTACGCCTCGCTGCGCACCAAGTCCGCCATCGAGGCCGCCGAGGTGGCGGTCATGCTGATCGACGCCTCGGAGCCGATCACCGAGCAGGACCTGCGCGTCATCTCCATGGTGGCGGAGGCCGGTCGCGCCCTGGTGATCGCCTACAACAAGTGGGATCTGGTCGACGAGGACCGCCGCGAGATGCTCGAGCGCGAGATCGACCGCGAAATGGTCCAGGTCCGCTGGGCCCAGCGCGTCAATATCTCCGCCCATACCGGCCGCGCCGTCCAGAAGCTCGTCCCCGCCATGGAAACCGCGCTGGACTCCTGGGACAAGCGCATCTCCACCGGCCGCCTGAACAACTGGCTCAAGGAAGTCATCGCGGCCACCCCGCCGCCGATGCGCGGCGGCCGCCTCCCGCGGGTCCTGTTCGCCACCCAGGCCTCCACCCGCCCCCCGACGTTCGTCCTCTTCACCACGGGCTTCCTCGAGGCCGGCTACCGCCGCTTCCTCGAACGAAGGCTGCGCGAAGAGTTCAACTTCGACGGCTCCCCGGTCCGGGTGAACGTCCGCGTCCGCGAAAAGCGCGACCGCAAGAAGTAACGTCACGCACCGAACGAAACCAACGCCCGGGTGACGAATCCATCGTCCCCCGGGCGTTCCCGTCTCGAATTTGCCCCGAATCAGCTCCAGGGCCACGCCCCGGTATCGACCTCGCCCTGCCCCTCAGAGCGAAGCACCAGATCCTTGGGGTCTTTCGTCGTTTGTGTCCGCAAACTCCAGATCACGCAGTGGGCCAGGTGTTCATAGTCGCGAGACATTGCGGGGAACGACAGTCGTTGCAGCCACCGGGGTCGAGTCTCGGTCGGTGGCGTCCAGCCCTGGTAGTTGATCATGTGCTTTCTCGTCCCCTCGCTGAACTGCGAGGTTGCGCCGTCTGGGTCGTCCAGTTCGAGCATGAGAGCATCTGACAGGGCGCGGAATCGCGCGGACAAGTGGTCTGCTCCCTTGACGACCAGGTCGGATCCGGCGGCAAGGGTGGCCACGAGCGCGCCCAGATCCTCGGTCACCTGGTTCCACGCCGTGCGCTGAATGTCCTCGACCGCGTGCCGCAGTCGTATCTGGCGGCTCTCCTCGCGGCGAGCCGGGTTGACGAGTTCGAGGATGATGCAGTGCTGGTCGTTTTGCACGCCGACATGGACGCCCGGAAACTCCCAGCACAGGCTCTTGCCGTATTGCAGACTGCCGTGGACCGGTTCGCCCAGTGCGTCGCGCAGTCCGTGTAACGCGGCGCGCATGGTGTGGACCAGCTCGTCCTTCAGGTATGCGTAGCCGGGGTCCTCGAGATCGTAGTCGGACATATCGGCACTGATGGTGACTTGCACGCGCTCCAGCGCTTCGCCGTCGAGCCAGAAAATCGCCTGCGGAAAACTCAATTCGAGGTTCGTTCCGGCGTAGATCATCCGGTTGAGCTTCAGGTCCGTGCGACTGCCCCAGCCAGCATGGTCGGCGAACCTTTCCACATCGGCACGAGTCCAGGTCCAGTCGAAAGTCGATGCGGCGCGGATCAATCCGAGGGTGCCCGGCAGGTCGAGTTCCATGTCGTCGGACGACTGCGCGGGCGCCAGCTCCTCGAAAACTTCATGAGAACCGCCCGAGCGAACCACAACCCACGGTGAGTCGTCGGCGGGTGCGAGAGCCGTCGTGTCCAGATCGCGTCCGCCCTGACGCCAGCCGTGCGGCTCCAGTTCGCCCGGCGAGGCCACACCCATGGCGCTCAGACCAGCGACGACGCGCCATGCGAGATGGCTGTAGTCGGCGGTGCGGACCGGTGCCGCGTAGCTGCGATGCCAGTTGGCGGAATTGCCGTCGGGCGGCTTCCACCCGTCGGCCGCGAGAATCAGATCGACCTCAGGGCCGTAGCGCCAATCCTCGTCGGCGTGGGCAGACTGGCTCAGCTCGGCATACAGCAAGTCGTCGTTCTTGGCGAACTGGGCGTACATACCGCCGGGCGCATCGATGATCAAAATGGTGTCGGAGTACACGTCCTCCAGGTAGTGGGCCAGGGATTCCGCGTACCGATCCCACTCGCTCATCCCTGACCGGCGTGCGACCCGTCGGTTGTGGCGCTCGTCCCAGAACTGCTGCCACCGCGAACTCACCACCATCAGCTCGACGGTTTTTCGTGCCGTGGTGATGCCGATCGCCAACCCGTCGAACTCCCACGCCACCCCGCGATCGGCGCCGATCATCGCCAGCGTGGGCGCACCCCACACCTCGGTGATCGCCGCTCGCACCGAATCCGCCGCCGCGGCAAGCAGTTCCGCATGCACCGGTGCGAAATGATCAGGGCTATCGGACACATTGACATGCACCTGCCACAGTCCGTTCTCCCCGTGCCAGAAGATCGCCGAGGGATCCCAAACCCGCATCGCCGTGCGCGAGAACAACGCGTGTTCATCGGTGGTCTCGATACGCTCCGGCGCACTCCACCCCACCGCCGCCGCGAACCGCGCGCCGTCGCCCGCCGCCCACATCCAATCGAACGACCGTGCCGCCCTGGCTATCTCGACCGCACCCTCGACGTCCACCCGCACCGCAACCTTCATCATGCCCGCGACGCTAACGCACCCGGACGACAAACAACGGCCTCGCAGCCGCCGGAAGACCTCCCCCGAAATCCCCGCCCGGATCGCCTGCCCGTCACTGTCAGCAGCGCGACCGGGCCTAGCCGCACAAGGGCCGCAGCAGCATCGCGACAGCTCGGCCCACCAGCGTGTGGCCGAGCCGCGCACCGCCGAGGCGCCCAGGCCGCCAGCGGCCGTGATGCCGTGGCGGCGGCCGCACGACCGGCACTGGTCACGCGCATCGGCACCGCGACGCCGCCGACTCGGCGCTCAGCGCGAGCGAGAAGATCTTCGCCGACTATCTGGCGTCCGAGCAGACCGGCGGCCGCCTGCCGGCCGATCAGGACGCGCGCACCCTCGTCTTCGCGCTCGTCGGCTCGATCCACCATCTGTTCTTCACTCGCGGGGCATGGCATTCGATTCCGCCCGCGTCCGCCTGATCATCCGCACCGTCCTGCGTCTCTGAGCGCGGGACTCCGTCGGCTCAGCGGGCGCGCGGATGCGCGGTGGCCCAGACCTCATGGAGGGTGCCGACGGTGACCAGGGTGTAGATCTGGGTTGTTGTGACCGAGGCGTGGCCCAGGAGTTCCTGGACGACACGGACGTCGGCGCCACCGTCGAGGAGGTGGGTGGCGAAGGAGTGGCGGAGGGTGTGGGGGGAGACCTGGGCGGCGATACCGGCGCGCTCCGCCGCGGATTGCAGGACCTGCCAAGCGCTCTGGCGGGAGAGCCGGCCGCCGCGGTGGTTGAGGAACAGGGCGCTGTTGCCGCGGCCGTGCGAGGCCAGGGCGGGACGACCTCGGACGAGGTAGTTGTCCAGGGCAGCCCGGGCGGGGCGGCCGATGGGGACCATGCGTTGTCTGCCGCCCTTGCCGTGCAGCACCACGGCGCGTTCGGCGACGTCGATATCGTCGACGTCCAGGCCGACCAGTTCGGAGATGCGGGCGCCTGTGGAGTACAGCAACTCCAGCAGGGCCCGATCGCGCAACCCCCGCGGCCCGTCCGCGAGGTCTCCCCCGGCCGCCTCCAGCAGTCGTGAAACCTGTTCGTAAGGAAGGGCTTTCGGCAGCCTACGGGCCGGGGTGGGCGGTTTCACCGGGTGGGCCACATCGGCATCGGTGATGCCCTCGGCCGTCGCGAACCGATGGAGGCCGCGCACGGCGACCAGGGCCCGTGCGGCCGACGACGCGGCGAGGGCGGGATGCTCGGCATCTCCGGCCCGCAGCGAGATCATGTAATCGGCGATATCCGACTCGGCCACGCGCGCAAGCGTTTCCACCCCGCGCCCGGCCAGAAAGTGCTGATAGCGCCCCAGATCCCGACGGTAGGCGGAGAGTGTGTTGCGCGCGGCGCCGCGCTCGACCGCCAAATGGTCGAGGTACGCGTCGATCTGCCGCTTCAGCACGGCTCACATCATTGCAGCCGCCACCGACGAACTCCCCCAGCCCGAACCGGCAAATCGAACAAGTATCCTAATCGGGATCTACTGCGAGGCCTCCCGCTCCTTGCGGGCGAGGAAAGCGGTCGACATCCCTGGCCAGGGCGCGTCGGCCGGTCGAAGCTGCGCGCCCGTGGACCGGGCCGTCATCAGCGCGGTCACCCCGGCCACCGCTGTGGCATTGGTGATTTCGCCCGTCAGCGCGGCCCGCACCGCGTCCGCCAATGGCATTCGGAGAATCTGGAGATCGGCCTCTTCCAATTCTGGGTCGGGGCGGTCGGTTTCATACAGCCCGGTTGCCAGATACACCCGCAGCGCCTCATCGGTGAACCCGGGCGACAGCGCCACATCGACCAGCACCGACCACTCCCGCGCGGCCAGGCCGGTCTCCTCGGCCAATTCGCGCTTGGCCGTTTCGAGGGGATCCTCGCCGTGCTCGTCCAGCAGGCCGGCGGGCAGTTCCAGCAGCCGCCGCCCGACCGGGTGCCGGTACTGGTTGATCAGCACCAGATTGTCGTCGTCGTCCAGCGCCGCGACCGCGACCGCCGCGTGGTGTTCGACCACCTCGCGCTCGGCGACCTTGCCGCCGGGCATGACCACCTGGTCCAGCCGCAGCGCCACGATCGCACCCGAATACACGGTGCGACTGGACAGGACATCGAAATCATGGGTGCCGGGGACCGGATCGGAGGAGGTCATTCCAGAACCGTAGCGCGAATACGCGGAAAGCCATGGCCTGGGATGACCCACGCGCCACCCCACCGTGGCGCACGCGATGCGCACCGGTCGCCGAATGACACACTGGCGCCGCACATCCGGATGAATACCCGGCTGTGCCACACGGCGATCAGGTGCCGGAATGGGGCGGTCGGTAATGCGAACCCGCCCGAGCGCTCGTCGGACGCTCGGGCCGGTTCGCATTCGGAATCCCGCCTTGGGGCGAAGGATTACTTGGCGACCTTCTCGGCCTCGACGGCGGGAATCTCGTTCGGAATCTCCACCGGAAGACGTTCGGCGGCCTTGTAGTTCAGCGCCGCCGAGATCAGCGCCGCGAACAGCGGGTGCGGGCGCGTCGGGCGGGACTTGAGTTCCGGGTGCGCCTGGGTGGCGACCAGGAACGGGTGCTGATCCTGCGGGTACTCCACGAATTCGACCAGGTGGCCGTTCGGGGAGGTGCCGCTGAACTTCAGGCCGCTCTTGGCGATCTTGTCGCGGTAGGTGTTGTTGACCTCGTAGCGGTGGCGGTGCCGCTCGGAGACCTCGGTCTCGCCGTAGGCCTGCGCCACCAGCGAATCCTTCTGCAGCACAGCCGGATACGCGCCCAGGCGCATGGTGCCGCCCAGATCGGCCTCACCGGCCACGATCTGCTCCTGGTCGGCCATGGTCGAGATGACCGGGTACTTGGTGTCGGGCTCGAACTCCGCCGAGTTGGCGTCCTTCAGACCCACCGAGCGCGCCGCCTCGATGACCACGCACTGCAGGCCCAGGCACAGGCCCAGCAGCGGAATCTTGTGCTCGCGGGCGTAGCGGATCGCGCCCACCTTGCCCTCGATGCCGCGAATGCCGAAGCCGCCCGGGATCAGCACGGCGTCCACGTCGGCCAGGTGCGAGCGGGCGCCCGTTTCGGTCTCGCATTCGTCCGACTGCACCCAGCGGATGTTCACCTTGGCCCGCGAGGCGAAACCGCCCGCGCGCAGCGCCTCGGTGACCGACAGGTAGGCGTCGGGCAGGTCCACGTACTTGCCGACCAGCGCGACGGTGACCTCCTCGCGCGGATTGTGAACGCGGTCCAGCAGATCGCCCCAGACCGTCCAGTCCACGTCGCGGAAGGGCAGGCCGAGCTTGCGCACGACATAGGCGTCCAAGCCTTCCCGATGCAGCACTTTCGGAATGTCGTAGATGGACGGCGCGTCCGGCGTGGAGATGCAGGCGTCCACATCCACATCGCACATGAGCGCGATCTTGTTCTTCAGCGGCTGCGGCACCTCACGGTCGCAGCGCAGGATGAGCGCGTCGGGCTGAATTCCGATATTGCGCAGCGCCGCCACCGAGTGCTGGGTCGGCTTGGTCTTCAGCTCGCCCGAGGGACCCAGGTAAGGCACCAGCGTGACGTGCAGGAAGAAGCAATTCTCCCGACCCACCTCATGGCGGATCTGCCGCGCCGCCTCGAGGAACGGCTGGGACTCGATATCGCCGACGGTGCCGCCGATTTCGGTGATCACCACATCCGGCGCCTGCCCGTGCAGGTCCGGTCCGGTCATGGCCAGAATGCGGCTCTTGATCTCATCGGTGATGTGCGGGATCACCTGCACGGTGTCGCCGAGGTACTCGCCCCGGCGCTCCTTGGCGATCACCTTCGAGTACACCTGGCCGGTGGTGACATTGGCGTCCGCGGATAGATCGCGGTCCAGGAAGCGTTCGTAGTGGCCGACATCGAGGTCCGTCTCCGCGCCGTCCTCGGTCACGAACACCTCACCGTGCTGGAAGGGGTTCATGGTGCCGGGATCGACATTCAGGTACGGATCCAGCTTCTGCATCGTGACGCGGAGTCCGCGTGAAGTGAGCAGCTGACCGAGGCTGGAGGCGGTCAGACCCTTACCGAGTGAAGAGGCGACGCCACCGCTGACGAAGATGTGTTTCGTGGCCGCGCGCGCCGGAATCCGTGATTGACCCACGGGACTTCACGGTAACACGGATCGGGGATGCCGATCGAATACCACGCGCGATGGTTGCCCGCGATTGGCTCGATCCTGCGCGTCGCAGGCGACTTTTCCCGTGTCGAGGTCGATGCGGCCGGGGTTTTTCTCAGTGCGGCATGGCGGCGACTGTGAGCGATGTCGCCTTCGCGCCCGTGCCATAACGACCGGTACCACCGTTCAGCTGCTCGGTGAGCCCGAGCACAGTCGTGATCCGCCCGATCTCACGATCGACATTGTCGACGGTCGTCACCGCCGACAGCCCGCCCTCGGAGCGCGCCACCGCGATGGCTCCCGGCCCCTCGGCGGCGCCGTGACGGCCCGCCAGCAACACACCCGCGCTGTGCGAGCGCAGCCCGCCGGCGAACCGCGCGATGATCGTGCCGCGATTGTTCTCATCCGCGCGCGCGCCGTCCCCGGTGACCACCACGGCCAACTGGGCGGGCTGCACGTCCGCGAAGGTCAGGAAGCCGCCCCCGCGCAGCGTTTCGAGGGCCAGGCCGCGCTCCTGCGGGGTGCCGCGCGGCTGTCCGGTGGCCGGATCGTCGAGCAGCACCTGGCCGAGCAGATCCCCCGCGAGGCTGCCCTGGTCGACCGCGTCGACCTCGAGCTGGGCGCCCGCGGGGACCACGTTCAGCAGTGCGGTGCGTAGTCGATCACCCTCGGAGGAGTCGGCGAACGCGCCGGTCAGGCCGATCCGGCCGGTGACGGCGGCCCCGGCGGTAGTCAGCGCCGCGGTGACCGCGTCGACGTCGCCGCTGTCGGCGTCCGGAGTGGCGAAGACGAGAACCGACCGGTTGGCCAACGAGCCTGCCAGCAGTTTGCCGGCCGCGCCCGAGAGGAAGGCGTCGGCCGCCTTCACCTGTTCGTTCAAACGGCTGTTCCCGGCGCGCAGATCGTCCATCTGCTGCCGGTCGCCCGTGCCGGGAAACAACCCGTCGCCTTGCGTGCGGGTGCCCAGCACCACGCCGACCGCCAGGGCCAGGAATACCGCGGCGATCGAAATCGCGTGGTGGCGAGAGGAAATCATCAGTCCCTTACTTCTGCCGGTCCAATAGCCGCTCTGCCCAATGCGATCCGCGATGCCAGGTGCCGGCGGCCCAGGTCAGCGCCTCATCGCCCATGTGGGTGGCCAGCAGCGCGACCGCCAGGGCCACCAGCGCGGCGAGCACCACCAGCGCGACCGCCCACCCGGAGCCCCGATGGCTGTACAGCGACGCAACGGCTTTCGCATCCATGAGCTTGGTGCCCATTTTGAGGCGAGTCAGGAAGGTTGCCGGATGCGAATCACGCCGACCGCGGTCGAAGAAATCGTCCAGGGAGGCCGCCGCGCCGACGGTGACGATCAACGACGCACCATGATGATCGGCCAAGAGCAACGCCAGATCCGCGGGCGCACCCGAGGACGGGAAGGTGGTCGCGCCGATGCCCAGATCCTGGATACGGTCCAAACCCTTGGCGTGTCCGTCGGTGTCGGCGGGCAGGATGACCTCCGCGCCGGACTTGAGCGTGGTGGCGGTGATCTCCTCCGGATCGCCGACGATCAGGTCGGGCCGATACCCATGGCGAGTCAGGGTGTCCGCGCCGCGGCCGACGCCGATCAGGATCGGCGCGTACTCCTTGATGAACGGCTTGATGCGCTTGAGGTCGTCGATGTGTCCTGGGCCGTCGGCCACCACCACGACATGCCGCTTCTTCATGACGACTTCGACATCGGGCACGCCGATGCCATCGATGAGCAGGGAGGATTCGGTGCGGATGAACTCGATGGTGTTGCCGGAGAAAGCTTCCAGATGGTCGGCCAGCCCATTGCGCGCCTCGATCATGCGCTCGGCGATGGCGGCCTCGGTGAGCTCGATGCCCTCGACGAGGGCCTCGGGTTCCTTCTTGGACAGCTTGTCCACATAGACGACACCGCCCTCGACGCGAACCTTGGTGCCGTCCTTGATCTTCTTGAAGACGTCCGAGCTGACGGCGTCCACCAACTGGATGCCATTGGCCACCAGCACTTCCGGACCAAGGTTCGGATAGCGCCCGGAAATGGAGGGTGAGGCATTGATGACCACCGCGACCTGGGCCTCGACGAGCCGATCGGCGGTGAGCCGATCCAGGTCCATCTCATCGAGCACCACCACGTCGCCCGGCCCCACGCGCTGCAGCAAACGCCTGGTATTGCGGTCCACCCGGGCGATCCCGGTCAGACCCGGCAGCGTCTCAATATTCCGCGACAACAGGGCCATCATCTTCATAACGATCGATGATTACCGCAAAGTCTGAACCATGGATGTAGGCGCGCCGGACTTTTCCCGCCTCTCCGAGACTTCATCGGACGGCCAAGAGCCGCAACCGGTCCCCATATCTGCGCTTGGTCAGGCACCGAGCCAATCTCGAGCGAACCCAGTGAGTTGCCCCCGTCGGCACGAAATCAGTGGCTGCGGTCACCGACGCCCACCGCGGGTGCGGTCCGATCGGCCTTCCTTCCTACTGGACGGTAAGGATATGCTCCGGGCATGGCCAGCACCACAGTCGATACTGTTCTCCCCGCCCCGCGTGAGGTCGTCTACAAGCTCTTCACCGAGCGCGACAGCCTCAATCCTTTTCTGCCCATTCAGATTTCGCTGAAGAAGCCGGGTATCGGCAGCCCGTCCGGCGTCGGCGCGCAGTATCACCTGGGTATCGCCGGCGTCGGCCTGACCGAAGAGACCACCGAGCTCGTCCCCAACGAGCGCATGGTCTACCGCGTCATCGCGGGCGCCCCGGTCAAGCGCCACGTCGGCACCATCAATTTCTCCGACGCGCCCGGCGGCACCCGGGTCGTCTACACCATGGAGTCCGAGCCGAGCCTTCCCCTGCCCGCGCAGATCCTCGAGCCGGGCCTGCGCGCCCTGACCAACGTCCTCATCGGCAGCGTGCGCAAGGCGATCAAGTAGGACCGGCCGCCGCGCATCTTCGACTCGGCGCGACGAGACAGCGAACCGGCCGGGCCCCGAAGGGCCCGGCCGGTTCGCTGTCTCGGTACTCGCTATTCGCCGGAGGCGGCAGCGCCGACCTTTTCGGCGTGAGCGGTGGTGAGCAGTTCCCAGGCGTGGGCGCGGCCGGTTTCGGTGTCACCGAGACCGGCGAGCATGCGGGCCAGTTCGACGACGCGCTCGTCCTGGGTGAGGGCCCGGACGCCCGATTTCACGCCCTTGCCATCGTCGACCTTGTCGACCACCAGGTGGGTGTCGGCGAAGGCCGCCACCTGCGGTAGGTGGGTCACCACGATGACCTGATGGGTCCGGGCCAAACGAGCCAGGCGGCGGCCGATCTCGACCGCGGCACGGCCGCCGACACCGGCGTCGACCTCGTCGAAGACCATGGTGGTGCCGTGCTCGGAACTGGCCAGCACGACTTCCAGCGCGAGCATGATGCGCGAGAGCTCACCGCCGGAAGCACTGCGGCTCAAGGGCAGTGGATGCGCGCCGGAATGCGCGGCCAAGCGGAATTCCACCTCGTCCACACCGGTGGAGCCGGCGTGCAGTTCCTTGCCGTCGATGACCAGCGGGGCCGAGTCCCCCACGCCCGCGAGGACGGGTCCGACCCCGACCTCGAGCCGGGCACGACCCATCGCGAGACCGCCCAGTTCGGTGCTCACGGCGGAGGCCAGCTTCCCGGCCGCCTTGCTGCGGGCCGCGGTCAGCTTGCGCGCGGTTTCGCGCACCTTCTCGGCCGCGGTCTCCACCTCGGCGGCCAGCGCCGCGAGCGCCTCCTCGGACACATCCAGCGAGGCCAGGCGCGTGCGCGCCTCGTCGGCCCACTTGATGACCCCGTCGATATCCGGCGCGTACTTGCGGGTCAGCGTCTTCAGCTCGGCCTGACGGGTCAGCATGGACTCCAACGCGCCCGGATCCGACGGCAGGTCCGACAGGTAGGAGCTGAGCTCGGTGGTCAGGTCTACGACCACCGAAATCGCCTCGCCCAGACGGGGAGCCAGCGCGGTCAGGATCGGATCGTCGGAGGATTCGATGCGGGCGCGAGCGGCGCCCAGCAGATCCAGCGCGCCGGCCTCCTCGCCCGGTGAGTCGGACGGACCGGCCAGCGCGTCGTGCGCGGTGGAGGCGGCCTCGCGCAGCGAATCCAGATCCGAGAGCCGGCGCACCTCGGCCATGAGATGGCCGTCCTCACCGGGTTCCGGTGCGATGGCATCGATTTCGGCCAGCGACTGCGTCAGATGATCGGCTTCCAGCGCCAGTTCCCGGCTACGCGCGGTTCGCTCGAGCAGCTGATTGCGCTTGTCCAACCAGGCCTTTCGAGCCTTCTGATACTTGGCCAGCAGCGGTGCGACCGCGTCGGAGGCGAACTGATCCAGCGCGTGCAGCTGTTGGTCGGGCCGCTGCAACCGGAGCTGGTCGTTCTGTCCGTGCACGGTGAGGAGCGGAGTGGTGAAGTCCGCGAGCACCGCGGCGGGCACGCTGCGACCGCCCAGGTGGGCGCGGGAGCGGCCGTCGCTGCCGACGGTGCGAACCGCGATGATGCTGCCGTCGTCATCACGTTCGGCGCCGGTGGATTCCAACACCTCCTCCACCTCGGCGAGGGCGCCGTCGTGTACCTCGTCGACGGTGAAACGGCCCTCCACCACCGCTCGCGAGGCCCCCAGACGCACCCGGCCCGCGTCGGCGCGGGCGCCGCTGAGCAAGTGCAGGCTCGTCACCACCATCGTCTTGCCCGCACCGGTCTCACCGGTCAAAACGGTCAAACCCTCGTGGAATTGTGCGGTGGCGGTGGAAATTACGCCCAGCCCGTCAATCCTGATCTCTGTCAGCACTCGTGCTCTCCGTTCGGCGGTCTTCGATCTCGCCTGCGCTCGGGCGCTCCGTAGTTACGCGAGCAAGCGTGGAGTGGCGGAGCGACGCCTCCGCGTCCGACCGCGCAGACGGGCGGCCTCGCCAGCCTGTCACGGGCAACTGGAATTTGCGCACCATCCGGTCGGCGAACGGCGCGGAATCGAGCCGAACCCACCGCACCGGTTCGGTCCCGCGGACCGCTTCGACCCGGCCGCCCCGCGGCAATGCGAGGGTGCGTCGGCCGTCGAGGAAAACTATCGCATCATGACCCGTCGCAACGGTTTCCACCGCGATCCGCGACTCCGGGCTGGTCACCAGGGGCCGCGCGAACAGGGCATGGGCATTGGACGGAATGACCAGCAGCGCTTCGAGTTCCGGCCACACCACCGGCCCACCCGCCGAGAAGGCATAAGCGGTGGACCCGGTCGGCGTGGCGATCAGCACACCGTCGCAGCCGAAGGCCGATACCGGCCGGCCGTCCACTTCGAGGACCACCTCCAGCACGCCCATGCGCGCCGCGTTCTCGATGCTGGCCTCGTTCAAAGCCCAGCCGCGCTCCACCACCACATCGTCGACGCGCACGGTGACATCGATGGTCATCCGCTCCTCGACGGTGTAATCGCGGCGCACCACCTGAGACAGCGCCTCGTCCAGATTCTCGGCCTCGGCCTCGGTGAGAAAACCGATGCGGCCCAGATTGATTCCGAGCACCGGCACCGAGGCACTGCGGGCGAGTTCCGCCGCGCGCAGGAAAGTGCCGTCGCCGCCGAGGGCCAGCACCATCTCGGCACCGACCGCGGCGTCCAGGTTGTGTTCCATCACCCGCGCCGGGTAGCCGTCGGTATGGCCCTCGTCGTCGACATCGAAGCGAGTGCTGTACGCCTCGTCCTCGAGGACTCGCAGCCCGATCCCGGCGCCGCACAGGATCTTCGCCACGCGGTGCGCGGTATCGGTGATCTCCGGCCGTCCGGGATGCGCGACCAGCAGAATTTCTCTGGCCGGGCTAGCCGCGTTCACTGTGGACCCTCCTGCACCGCACGCTCGATCAGCGCCGCCACACGCGCCGCCTCGTCAGCATCGTATGCGCCCCCACCGACGTCCGCGCCGTCGCCGGTGTCCACTGGCTCGGACTCCTTGCGCAACCAGAGGAAATACTCGACATTCCCGGACGGACCGGGCAGCGGGCTGGCGGTCACGCCATGGGTGCGCAGGCCGAGTTTCGCTGCCGCGGCGGCCACTTCGCGCACCACCTCGGCACGCAGGGCCGGATCACGCACCACGCCACCGGATCCCACGCGGTCCTTGCCCACCTCGAACTGCGGTTTCACCATGGGAAGCAGATCCGCGCCCGGCGCGCAGCAGGCGGCCAGCGCGGGCAGCACCAGGCCGAGGGAGATGAAGGACAGGTCGGCGACGACCAATTCGACCGTGCCGCCGATGAGTTCGGGCGTCAACTGTCGCACATTGGTGCGGTCGTGCACGTGGACGCGGTCATCGTTCTGCAGCCGCCAGATGAGCTGCCCGTACCCGACATCGGCGGCCACCACCTCCTTCGCGCCACGCGAGAGCAGCACATCGGTGAAGCCGCCGGTGGACGCGCCCGCGTCCAGGCAGCGCTTGCCCTCCACCGACACGCCCTGCGGTTCGAACGCCTCCAGCGCGCCCAGCAGTTTGTGCGCGCCGCGCGAGGCCCACTGCACCTCGTCGGGCTCGTCGCGCACCAGCAATGGGGTGCCGGCCTCGACTCCGGTCGCCGGTTTGGTGGCAACCGATCCATTGATCAGGACGCGGCCCGCAGTGATCAGCTCGACCGCGTGCTCCCGCGACCGCGCCAATCCGCGGCGAACCAGTTCCGCGTCCACCCGCGCGCGTCTGGCCACTTCAGATCTTGTCCACCGTGGCCAGAGCCTGCACCAGCACCTCGTGCGCCTGCTCGAGAATCTTGGCCCGCCGCACGATATCGGTGCCCTCGGAGTTCATGCTCGGCGCACCCGGCCAGCCCGGATTGGGCGCTCCCGACGACAATTCGGCGAGCAGCGCGTCCACCTCCGCCTTGACCCGCTGGGGGTCGGCGAACTCCTGATTCGCGCCCGGCAGATGCTGCCCGGGCAACGGCGCCCCAGGACGGGGACCCGGCGCGGGGAACTGCGGGCGAGGCGTGGGCATAGTCATCGTGGCGACAACGCTACCCGAACTCGCATTCGAACACACGTACACCGCCGCATCCATCACGGCACGGACCGGCCGGGTCCGCGCGGCTCGGCCGGGGTCCCTGCGCACGATACGGAAAGGCCATTGCCGGCTGCTGACAACACGGGGCACATGGACGACGACTTCGAGAAACTGATCGTCGATCCGGACGAGTCGCCGCTCCCCCGATGCGGCCTTCGACCTCGTCACCAGCCGTCATCCCGCCATGGTGCGGTGGACCGAGATCACGCGGGTGCCGGAACCCGGCGGCAGCTACTTCGCGGAGCATGTCGGACCGACCAGCGTGCCCGATGTGTTCCTCGGGCCGCAGCCGGAGTCCCGCGCCGTACGCGATCCGCAAGCCGAGGCACCCGCCGCTGGACCGGAGACCATGCGGGCGCGGCCGGAACGGCTTCGGGCGGAATTCACCGACATCGCGGCCGTCGTCTACTTCCTGCGCAAGGTGATCTGACCGGTCCCGGGTTCACCGGCGGCGAATACCGGGACCCGCTCTACGACCTGCACCGGCAGATCACCAGCGACGGCCCCTTCGCCCCCACTCCGCTCGCACTCGTTCTAAAACCGGTGTGAGACTTGATACTCCGGCCGAGTAATGGCTATCGGACCGGAAGCGACGTGACGGCGATCGCACGGCCCGAGGCCGCACGCAGGCGGTCGGCGATCTCCTTGGCGATGTCTCCGCCGCCGGGCACGACCGGGTCGAGGTCGGCGACCGGATGGTTCAGGGCATCAAGGGATTCGGCGATATAGGTGGGCATGCGGTCGGCCGGCTGGTCGCGCAGATCTTCGAGGGTGCTCACACCGGTGAGCACCATGAGCGACTCGAGTCCCGCCGCGCCGGCACCATCGATATCCGTATCGAGGCGGTCGCCGACCACCAGCGCGTCGCGGGTTCCCGCGCGCTCGAGCGCGTCCTCCATCAGCGGCGCGTATGGTTTGCCCGCCACGATCGGCTCCAGGCCCGACGCCTGCCGCAGCGCCGCGACCATCGAGCCGTTGCCGGGGGCCAGGCCGCGCTCGGTGGGCAACGTGGCATCGGTGTTCGCGGCCACCCACAGCGCGCCCGAGCGCAGCGCGTAGGCGGCCTCGGCCAGATCCGCCCAGGCGGTGTGCATCGAATGGCCCTGCACCACCGCGCTCGGCACGACGCCATCGAACCGGCGGATCGCTTGCAGACCGACGTTCTCCACCTCGGCCACCAGGTCGTCGGTGCCGACGATGAGCACGGTGGAGCCGGGCGCGATCCGCTGCGCCAGCAGTCGCGCGGCCGCCTGCGCGCTGGTCACCACCTCGTCCTCATGGGCATCGAAGCCCAGGTCCCGCAGGTGCAATGCCACCGCGTCGGCCGAGCGGCTCGCGTTATTGGTGACATACATCAGGCGCTGCCCAGTGCGACCCGTCGAAAGTGCTTCCGACGCACCCGGAATCGGCTCATGGCCGCGGAACAGCGTCCCGTCCAGATCCAACAGCAATGCCTCGAACCGGTCCCGCAGTCGCATTACGGCGTCCCTCTCGTCACTCTTCACAGAAACAAAACGACCGTGCGGCTGCGCTATTGCGCGGCCGCACGGTCGAAATCATTTGCCGGTCCTCAGTTCTCGGTGCTGTCCGCGGACTTCTCGCCACTGCTTGCGGACCTTTCGGCACTGCCCGCGGGCTGCTCGGACGCCTCGGCGGCGGAATCATCCTCCGCCCCAGCGGAATCCGCCTCGTCCTCGTCCTCGTTGTCACCGTCATCGTCATCGTCATCGTCGTCGTCATCGAAAGCCGCGGTCCAGTCCACGCCGTCGTCACCTTCGCCGGAGAGTTCGGCGGCACGGTCCTCGGCATCGGTCTCACCGTCCAGGTCTGCGGAGGCGGCGTTCATGAACCAGGTCAGCGCGTCCTCCTCACGACCAGCGGCCAACAGGGCCTCCGCGTAAGCGTAGAACAAGCGCGCCGCGGCCGAACCGGTGCGCGCCGGGTCCAGCTCGGCGGTCTGCAAGGTGACCACGGCCTGGTCGTACTGGCCCAGATCCATTCGCGCGCCGGCGACCACGATGCGCAGCTCGCTGGCCTCGTCGCCCTGCAGGGCGCGGGCCTCGTCACTACGACCCAGCTCGATGGCGCGCTCGGGACGACCCAGACCGCGTTCGCAGTCCGCCATGACGGCCAGCAGACCCGCACCGCCCGACATGCGGCGCGCGGTGCGCAGCTCCGACAGCGCCTCGGCCCACTCACCCGCGTGATAGGCCGCGACACCGGCGGTCTCGCGCACCACCGCGATGCGCCCGGCGCGCTGCCGCGCCGCCCGCGCATGCGCCAGCGCCAGCTCGGGATCCTCGTCCAGCAGCTGCGCCACCATCACCAGGTGCCGGGCCACCGCCTCGGCATTGCCCTTGTCCAGGCTCAGCAGATCGCGCCGCACCGCCGGCTCGAGATCGGAGGCCTGCACCTCGTCCGGCAGGTTCGGCTCATCGGGACGACCCGAACGCCGCTCCCCCGGCCGGCCGCCGCTGACCCGTGCGCCCTCGCCGCCCCGGCGACGCTCCTGCCCGCCGTCGAACGACCGCTCGCCCGCACCGTTCCCGGCCTGCTCGAAATCCTTGTCCTCAGCGGAAATCTCCCGGCGCGCGTCCTCGGACCCGTTGCGCGCGAAACCCTTCCGCTCCTCGCGGTCACCACGGTCCCGGCCGAATCCGCGTCCGCCACCCCGATGCTCACCGCCCCGGTCGAAACCGCCCTCCCGGCGCCCACCGCCACGGTTGAAACCGCCTTCACGACGCTCACCGCGGTCGAAACCGCCCTCCCGACGGTCACCGCGGTCGAAACCGCCCTCCCGACGGTCACCGCCACGGTTGAAACCGCCTTCACGACGCTCACCGCGGTCGAAACCGCCCTCCCGACGGTCACCGCCACGGTTCAAGCCACCTTCACGACGCTCACCGCCACGGTTGAAGCCACCTTCACGGCGCTCACCGCCACGGTTGAAGCCACCTTCACGGCGCTCACCGCCACGGTTGAAGCCACCTTCACGACGCTCACCGCCACGGTTGAAACCGCCTTCACGACGCTGACCGCGATCGAAACCACCCTCACGACGCTCACCGCGTTGGAAGCCACCCTCACGACGCTCACCACCGCGATCGAAACCACCCTCACGGCGCTCACCGCGGTGGAAACCGCCCTCACGACGGTCACTACCACGGTTGACACCACCGTCGCGATCGGCACGATCGAAACCGCCCTCGCGGTTGTAGCCACCCCGGCTGCCGTCACGATCGAATCCACCGCGGCCGCTCTCGCCCCGATAGCCGCCGCGACCGCGGTCACCTTCGGAACGGTTCCAGCCGCCACGCTCGTTGTCGCGACCCCGATTGAACCCACCGCCCCCGCCGCGGGTGAAGCCGCCCTCACGGCCACCGTCGCGCTCGCGACGTGGTCCGCCGGACGACCGACTCTGGTCGCGGCGTTCGCCTTCGTCGCGCCGGTCGTAGCCGCTCTGTCCGGTTCCACCGGTGTTGCGGCGGAAGGGTTTGCGACCGTCGTTCTGCTCCGCCACGGTGATCCCTCTCTGTTCTTGTAGCCTGCGGTACCCGGCCACGGCGCTGGAGCGCGTGAGGAGGGTCGGTGGGCGATCCACACCTACCCAAATTCAATCACGCCCCGTAAGCGTCAACGTGTCGGCGTACCTTCCCGCCGTATTGCGCCCGGACCCTTGTGGGTAAAACGCGGAAAGGGGACCCGGTATGGGTCCCCTTTCGCGAAGGATGTTCCGGCGGTGTCCTACTCTCCCACACCCTGTCGAGTGCAGTACCATCGGCGCAGGTGGCCTTAGCTTCCGGGTTCGGAATGGGACCGGGCGTTTCCCCACCGCTATAGCCGCCGTAACTCTA
>NZ_WMBB01000020.1 GCF_009708175.1 Nocardia aurantiaca | reverse complement strand
GTTCGCGCACTGGAAACACGGTGCATTGCCTACCGGTTCAACAGCGGGAGCCGTGTAACGGGAGACTGTTAAGCACGGTTCTGAGAGCGGCGGCGGGTGAGATTCCCGCCGCCGACTCACCTCGTAGCAGGTTCCTGTGCGACCTACCGATCGTAAGATGCCGAGTTCCTTTGCCGTCGCCGCGAATTCAGCGGAAAGATACTGACTGCCGCGGTCGCTGTGGAAGATTGTCTTCCCGGTGGCGATGGGCAAGTTCCGGGCGGCCATGCGCAGGGCGTCGGTCACCAGTTCGGTGCGCATATGGTCGGCCATGGCGTAGCCGACGACCTTCTTCGAATAGCAGTCGAGCACGGTGGCCAGATACAGCCAGCCTTCCCAGGTGCGGATGTAGGTGATGTCGCCGACGAGCTTGCGTGCCGGCGCGTCGGCGGTGAAGTCACGCGCCAGCAGGTCGGGCAGGTCGGCGGCGTCACCGGCGACGGTGGCGACCGGCCGGAACGGGCGGGGCTGGCACGGCACCAACCCCAGCTCACGCATGATCTTGCGCACGGTGTCGGGATCGACCCTGGTGCCCCACCGAGCGAGCTGGGCGTGGACGCGGCGGTAGCCGTAGGTGCCGTCGGAGTGCTCGAAGCAGAACCGGATCTCGGCTTCGAGGACTTCCCGCCATTGCGCCGTGGCCGACGGCTTACGACCGCGCCAGTCGTAGAAGCCCGAGCGCGATACCTCCGCCCACCGACACATGTCGACCACGGAATGATTGCCTTCTTCGGACGCGATGAACGCGTATTTGACCGTTACCGGTGCTTCTTCGCGAAGAAGGCCACCGATTTTCCCAAGAAGCGGTTCTCCTCTTCCAGCTCCCGAACCCGCCGCTCCAATTCCTTCAACCGGGCACGTTCCGGCATCGACAAACCGGTATCCGCTGCAGAGTTCATTCGCTGGAACTGTTTGACCCAGTTACGGATCGTCTGATCAGTCACCCCGCAATCACGCGCGACATCGACGACCGGCCGGGACTTCTCGACCACCTCGCGTGCCGCCGTCTCCCGGAACTCCGGGCTGAACTGACGCGACTTCCTCTGTGCCACAAACCACTCCGTTCAGTTACCCAAATTCTACTTTGGGTCGCTGTCCGAAGAACTTCCAGCACCTCACACACCATCAGAAGCACTCGAAGAGGTGTTGCGCTGACCGCCGGAACCGCACCAATTTGCAGGGTGCGGATCTCCTGGTTTCGTAGTGTGCAAAAGTGGTTAAGGCGAAAGCCGAGCCGGAGCTGGTGCCGCATGGTACTGGCGGATTCGCCAGTCGTCCTCGACGTGCTGGATGACCAGGGACAGGCAAAGCTGGCGAGGCTCGCCTGTGGGCGAGGTGAATTCGGCCTCTGCGAAAGCGCTCACTGTTTCCTCGCCCAGCCGTACCGCGTGCCGTACCTTCGCGGTGACTGTCGTACCGTCTGCGACGTTGTCGTAGTACGCGGAGATCTCGGCGGGGCCGACTCGCAGATCGGGGTCGACCCCCTGGAAGAGTGCATCCTCAGTGAACAACGAAGCGATATCCGTCGTTCTACGATCGTTGAACGCCGTCTCCCAGGCGTTGAGCACTTCGGCCACAACACCGCTCGCCCGCTCCTGAACGCCGGAATCCGCCACCCGGCGGAAGCCGTGCCCCGTGTGGATGATTTCACGCTCCCACTCGTGACGCGCCTGGATGTGCAGGCGCCAGTAATGCTCTGCTATGTCGTCCGGATCGAATGCGGTGCCTGGGGCGACCGGGCCGTCGATGGTGACTGTCGCGATGTGGACACCCGACGGTCCATACTGTTTGTCGAGCAGGGTCACGAGGGCGCGCACTCCGGCCTTGCCCAGGGAAAGACTGACATACTCCGGTTTCGGCTCCGGCATGCCACCGGTGACAATTAACGAACCACTACCGCGTCGCGCCATCGCGGGGGCGACGAGCGCCGCGGTGTTGATCGCCCCCACCACGTTGACCGCCCACGCCTCCTGGTGCGCGAGGACCGACAATTGCCCCGGCAGGTCGGGCCGGATGACCGCCGCGTTGTAGACCACCACATCCGGCACACCGAACATCTCGTTCGCGGAGGTGAGCGCGTCGCGAAGCGCCATCTCGTCGGTACTGTCCGCCGCGAAGGTGGCAATGGGCACCCCGAGAGGTTCGGCGGCGACGGTCTTCAAAGTGGTATCCGACCGGGCAACCATCGCGATCGGCATTCCCTCGAGCGCGAATCGCCGGGCGACGGCCAGACCGATTCCCGGCCCGGCTCCGATGATCACAGCTCCTGTCATCACTAACTCCTTCAGCTTCCTGCAACGTACGAAGGAAGGCTAAAGTCTCACATCAGTGAGAAGGTCAAGCCTAACGAGGGAGCCACTGTGCGAATCGGCGCCCTGGCACGTGCCACCGGAGTGAACGAGCGGCTGCTGCGGTACTACGAGGACCGAGGTCTGCTCCGGCCGATCCGTCGCTCCAACGGCTACCGCTACTACACCGAGTCGGACATCACCACGGTGGCGCATATCCGGTCGTTGCTAGCTGCGGGCCTGTCCACCGCCGTGATCGCCAGGATTCTGCATTGCATTCACGGCGACGGTGAAGAACTCTCACCATCGCCATGCCCAGGGATGATCACCCAGCTACGCCGAGAACACGCTCGGATCGATCACACGATCACCCGGCTCCAGGCAGCCCGGCAGACCCTCGACGCACTCATCGACGACGCCGTCGACCCGTCACGCGCCGGTGACGTAGCTCGGCAACGAAACAACCAGGGATGACGCCACGCCGGGGTCTGTCCAGGATAACGGCTCTGTCGCGCTTTCGGTTTGCGCCGTGAGGCGCTGTGATTCGAGAGGGTCTTCCAGCGTGGCGTCACCATTCAGTGGCGCATCTTTCGGCTACTTAAGACTGGTGGTAGGACGTGATCCCGGCCAGGATCAGTTCCAGTACCCGGTGGGAAGCTCTCTAGTGTCCCGCGCCGGGAATTCGTTGTTTAAATCAAGGTTGTGAGCTGGCGTGTCGGTAGGTCTGCTCGGGATGGACCGTTCATGCTGGCGGTCGTGCGTGGGCGTCCGAAGCAGCGGTTGGTGTTGACCGATGAGGAGCGGCAGGTGTTGACCGGGTGGACCCGGCGGCGCAAGTCGGCGCAGGCGCTGGCGCTGCGGGCACGGATCGTGCTGGCGTGCGCGGGGGAGGGCGGGTTGCGGTCGAACACTGATGTTGCTGCGGCCGAACGTGTTTCGCTGCCGACGGTCGGCAAGTGGCGTCAGCGGTTTCTGGAGAAGCGGCTGGACGGGCTGGGTGACGAGCCACGGCCGGGTGGTCCGCGCACGATCACCGACGAACAGGTCGAGCAGGTACTGGTCGCGACGCTGGAGCGGTCCCCACACAGTGCCACGCACTGGTCGAGGGCGTCGATGGCTGCCGAGACCGGTTTGTCGAGGTCGTCGGTCGGCCGGATCTGGAAGGCGTTGCGGTTGCAGCCGCACCGGAACGACGAGTTCAAGATTTCCAACGATCCGTTGTTCGTGGACAAGGTGCGTGACGTGGTCGGGCTGTATCTGGATCCTCCGGAGAAGGCGATCGTGTTGTGCGTGGACGAGAAGTCCCAGATCCAGGCCCTTGACCGGTCGGCGCCGGTGTTGCCGATGATGCCGGGCATGCCCGAGCGGCGCACCCACGACTACGTCCGCCATGGCATCACGACTCTGTTCGCCGCGCTGAACGTGGCCACCGGCGAGGTGATCGGACAAATCCACCGCCGCCATCGCGCCACCGAGTTCAAGAAGTTCCTGGCCAGGCTCGACAGGGAAGTACCGGCCGAGCTGGACGTGCACCTGATCTGCGACAACTACGGCACTCACAAGGCGCCGATCATCGTGAAATGGCTTGCGGCACATCCCCGCTTCCACATGCACTTCACCCCGACCTACTCCTCCTGGCGGGGCGAGGTCGAACGTTGGTTCGGCCTGCTCACCGACCAGCAACTCCGACGCGGCGTCCACAAAAGCATTGCCGCACTGGAGAAATCAATCCGCGATTGGGTCACCGCATGGAACGAGGACCCCAAGCCGTTCGTCTGGACCAAGACCGCTGGATCCTGGAACGACTCGCCTCATATTTGAAACGAATTCCCGGCGCAGGACACTAGCTCGAGTTTTAACGTCTGGGGTCGTGTTGAGGACCCCAGTTGATCATGGACGAAGCCCTTGGCTGATGATTTGTCTTGCGACAGAAAAAATCTCGGAACCAAGGGCTTCGGTGAATAGTGTGCACGATACCGGCTGTGCCGGTGTGTTGGGGGACCTTTTCCTAGGAAATTCGAGGTGGAATGGCACCGAGCCTCCGCCCCGGCCGCAGTTGGCTTCGGCCGGGCAGACGCACCAGATTCCGATCCCCGACCCGCGTCGAAGACCGATAGAACAGACCTCGGTTGAGTCGGTCAGAGGGCGCGGATTACCGTGCGACACGGTCGAAGCGCAGGTGAAGTTCACGAGGTGCGCCGACGCTGATGCCGACCGACCGCTGTACTACGGTGCCGGGGGCGAGGCGGAATCCGGTGAGCCGGTCCAGCAGGCGCGTGATGCCGATGTCGAGTTGCATGCGCGCGAAGTGACGGCCGACGCAGCGATGGATACCGATGCCGAAAGCCAAGTGCGGATTGCGGTTACGGTCGAAATCCAGTTGCCCTGGATTGTCGAATCGATCGCTGTCGCGGTTGCCCGATCGCCAGTGCACCGCGAGTCGGTCGCCCTTGGCCATCGCGACGCCGAGCAGGTCGTTGTCCTCTACGACGAGTCTGCCCATGACGCTCACCGTCGAGGTGTAGCGCAGCAGCTCGTCCAGATCGTGTGCGGCCCAATCGGGTTCACGCAGCCGCGCCTCCAGGCCGGGCATTTCGGCGAGATACTCGGCGATGTAGGCGAGTGCGCCACGGGTGGTGTCGAGCCCGCCCAACAGCAGCACGGTGACTACGCCGAGACGTTCCTCCATGGTGAGCGGGCGGCCGCCGGCAACGGTGGCATCGACGATGGACTGCAGCAGATCCGCGCGGGGCGCGGCTTCCCGCTCGGCCATGAGCTCGGCGGCCAATGCCGCGACGGCGGCGAAACTTTCGGGCGTGTTCTGCACCGACACTTGCGTGACGGCATCGACCGCGCGTGCCAGCCGCTGCTGGTTGTCGTCGTCGAGCACGATCTTGGCCAGCGCACCCGCGGTGAACGGGATCGCGAACTCGCTGACGAACTCGACCTCCCCGCGGTCGGCGAACCGGTCGATGAGTTCGTCGGCGAGCTGTTGCACCACAGGCGCGTATCGCCGCAACGCCGACCGAGAGAACGGCTCGTTGAGGAATGCCCGGAAGTCGTGATGCAGCGGCGGATCCACATCGATGGGCGGCAACGCGACTGGCACCGAAGTCAATCCGGGCATGGCGGAACTGAATATCTCCGGATGCGCGGCCACCGTGACAAGGTCTTCGTACCGCGTGACCACATGCATTCCGCCACCGAATCCCGTGTGCACGACCGGGCATCGCTCGCGCGCCCACGTGAGCTGATCGTCGAGCCGCGCGCAGTGGTCTTCGTCGAACCAGTCGAGACGATCGAAGAACTCCTGATGGCCGTCGGTCACGCCGAACCCCTTCCCGCCCCAGAGCAGTAGTGCGCTGATGGTGCGCCCGGCGGGCGCACCGAGTCAACCCGCTCGGCGCGTCGAGGACCGATCAGAACTCGCCCGATTCCGGGAAAGCGCTTGTGCGCCATGCGAGGTCGTGGTGTCAATCCTCTGCGGCGATTCGCCGAGGCTCGGTGCGGAGGTGGTGGGAGAGGTTGCCTGCCAGGGTGATGTGGACCTGCCGTTCCATGAAACTCCAGTCGTTATCCAGGCGGGTGAAGTGATCGATATAGCGGCCTGCGGCGATGGGTTGGAGGGGGAGGTCGGGGAGGGCTTGGAAGACGGTGAAATAGGAACGGGCCGTGGCGATGTGGGATTCGTCGTCGAACTCGATGGCGATATTGGTGGTGGCATGGTGGGTGCGCGGAGTGCCGTCGTCGTAGAGGATCACCGTGGCGCGGAACATCTTTTCAAGGTTTTCGCCGCCTGTGATCGTGGTGCCGCTGCTGGTGAATGTGGCGTTGGCGAACAATGCGCCGACGCCGGTGAAATCCCCGGCGTCGACCAGTTCCGCGTATGTGGTGATCAGGTTCGTCACGGCGGTCGTGTCGGCGGCTGTGCTCATACCATGTGAGGGTAGGCGGCAGGTGGGCTACCGCGTGGGCCGACGCCGTGTAGACGTGCCGTACGCCGTCGACGGTCTGCGGTGCGCGGACCAGCTTCGCGACCTTGTCGGCGCGGTCGACGAGGTCGTCGGCGCTGCCCTCGCGAGCGCGGCCGCGGACCTGTGTCGTCGAGCGAGCGGCCATGGTTGCTCATGGCCGCTTTACCCTCGCTCTCGACTGTGGAGAATGCGCAACTGGTCGTGAAAAACGCTGTGCGGCAATGGGTTATCGGAGAATCAGCGCTCGACCCTTGCTTGCCCTATTTGTCCAATATGTGATCGTCAATGGCCGGGAGGCCGCCCATGGGCTCTGTAGAATGAGTGACGTCGACTCGGCTGTGCCGCCGTAGCCGACAACCCACAGCACCGGAGCGGAACGGAGTTCTCACTCTGGAGAGCCAGGTCCTCGAATGCCGTGGCCGCCACTCGGGTGGCGCGCCATGACGGTGTTTGTCGGGACTTCGGGGTGGCAGTACGCCGACTGGCGGGAGGTGCTGTACCCGAAAGGTGTCGGGCAGCGGCGGTGGCTGGAGTGTTACGCGCGAGGGTTCGCCACCGTGGAGTTGAACGCCGCGTTCTATCGGCCGGTGGCGCGTAGCACCTTCGAGGGGTGGCGGAAGCGGACGCCGGGTGATTTCGTGATGGCGGTGAAAGCGAGCCGGGTGGTCACGCATTATCGGCGGCTGAGCGATGTCGAGGTCCCGGTCGAGCGGATGATCGATGCGGCCCGCGGGCTGGGGGACCGGCTGGGCCCGATCCTGCTTCAATTGCCGCCCACGCTGACCGCCGCCCCGGACCGGCTCGACACGGTGCTCGGGCTGATCCCCGACGACCTGAGGGTGGCGGTCGAACCGCGCCACGAGACCTGGTGGAGCGACGAGGTGCGCGAGGTACTCGAAGCGCACAATGCGGCTTTGTGCTGGGCCGACCGACTGAACCATCCGGTCACGCCACTGTGGCGCACGGCCGACTGGTCATACGTCCGCTTCCATGAAGGTGCCGGTAGGCCACGGCCTCGCTACCCGGAACGCGTGCTGGCCGAATGGGTCCGGCACATCGACGACGCATGGGAACAAGACCAGGACGTTTACGTCTACTTCAACAATGACCCCGGCGGCGCGGCTGTCCATGATGCGGTCCGGTTCGCCGACCTCGCCCGCACCGCGGGCCGCCCCGTCACCCGCACTCCCGACCGACTCCCGCTCGCGTCCGACTAGAGGAGCGAGACCCGCGGGCAGTTCCTGAGTCGGCTGGTCGGATTCGCGATGCAGTCGCGCGAGGAAGACGTCGAGGCCGCCGGCAGCGCCCGTCGGTCCTGACCGAAATCCTGGTCAGTTACGTGCAGCCACGGTAGATCAATTTGTTGTCTATTTGACGATGTCCAGACTCGCCGAATACGCGGCACACCGGTGACCACGCATCGTGGAATTGGGCAGCTATTCGTCTATGACCGGCAGCATGTCCTCAGGCCGGATCAACGCCGGCCAGCCGCGCGGCATGCAACGCGATGTACAGCTCGGCCGCGGCCTTCGGGTCCGAACACCGCCGATCGGTGAGGGTCTCGATGCGCCGCAACCGGTAGTGAATGGTGTTCCGGTGGTAGTGCAGCCGTTGCGCCACCTCGGTATTGGACCCGCCGCACTCGAACCATAGCTCCAGCGTGTCGAGCAGGGTGTCGCGCTCCTCCGGCGGCAACTCCAGAACCGGCCCCAGTACATCGTCGGCCAATTCCCGCGACGCCGAGGGCGCGTGCGCGAGCACGAGCGGAATCGGCGTGCTCCCGTACGCGGTGACGGTGGCGCTGCCGGGCGGCGCGCACCGCCCCGCGAGTTCCGCCTCGCGCAAGGCGGTCCCCGCCGAGCCGGGCGTCGGGAAGGGGCGGCTCACCCCGATTCGTCCGGTCGCATGTGAGCGCAGGCGCGACAGCACCCGCTCATGTGACCGCGCGGTGGCCACATTGAGCAGCCCGATCCGGGCGCCCGGCTCGCTGAGCCAGATCGACTCGACGAAGTCGGCCCGCAGCCGTTCCTCGATCCCGAACAGCGGTTCCACTGCGCCGGAATCGGTTTCGGCGTATACGACGACGAAACTGCCCAGCGGCGGCAGGTGCAGGGCCCGTGCGATATCGCGCTGGGTGGGATCGTCCGCCTCGCCGTCGAACAACCTCCGCAGCATGGCGCGGCGTTCGAAGTCGTGGCGGCGTACCCGCTCGTTGAGGAAGTCGGCGTACGCGTCGGCGGCGGCGCCGGAATAGTCGTCGAGGATCCGCCACATCTCCGAGCCGAGCCGCGGCAGCACGTCCAGATTCGTTCCCGCCGCCGCGATGAGCGCCCGTTCCCACAGCAGCCGCCCGGCCATCCGGTACGCGTGCAGCACGGCAGCGATCGGCACGCCCAGTTCCGCCTTGACCCGACCCACCACCGTCGCCGGTTGCAGCCGCCGCCCGGCGCTCCCGGAGAGTTGTTCGAGCAGGGCGGTCAGGTTGTCGCGGACGACCAGGTGCAGCTGGGCCTCGGTGAGGGCGGCTTCGGCGTAGGCGTGGTCGCCGGTGAGGATACGGCCGACGAGTTCGGTGGCGAGATCGTCGACCTCGACGAGCAGGCTGCGCGCCACCGCGGTCGAATCGCTCGACGGCACCGCCGTCGAACCGCTCGACGGTGCTGCGGTGGAACCGGTCGGCGGCAGTGCGGGGGAGCCGCTGCGCGGCGGCTCGGTCAGCGCTGTCATGGATTCGATAGTAGGCATGTGCTCTCGACACCGATTGTGCTCCAGCACAAACGGCCGCGCGGCATCGGTAAACCCGCGCACATGGTGGGCGGATGCACCGGACACGCAGTATCGACACCGACAGCGACAGTGACCGGGGTCATACCCCGGGTCGAATGATGAGGTGGAGAGAGGTGTCGACCGTGTACGACTACGTCGTCGTAGGCGCGGGATCCGCGGGATCCGTGCTGGCCAGCCGATTGTCCGAGGATCCGGCGATCCGGGTGGTTGTGATCGAGGCCGGGCCGCGTGACACCGCCGAGGAGATTCACCTGCCGGCCGCCTTCCCGTCCCTGTTCAAGAGCCCGCTGGACTGGGACTACGACACCGAGCCCGAACCCCGCCTGCACAGCCGCCGCGCCTACCTGCCGCGCGGCCGCGTCCTGGGCGGGTCCAGCTCCATGAACGCCATGATCTACATCCGCGGGGCCCGCGCCGACTACGACGCCTGGGCCGCCGCCGGCGCGGACGGCTGGAGCTATGACGAGGTGCTGCCCTACTTCGTGCGGGCCGAGGACAATGAGCGTGGCAAGGACGCCTATCACGGCGTCGGCGGGCCGCTGTCGGTCAGCGACAGCCGGTCGAATCATCCACTCGGCGAGGCGTTCCTGCGCGCCGCCGAACAGGCCGGGCACACCCGCAACGACGACTTCAACGGCGTGACCCAGCTCGGCGTCGGCCGCTATCAGGTGACCCAGCGCAATGGCATGCGCTGCAGCGCGGCGGTCGCCTACCTGCACCCGGCGCTGGAGCGGAGGAACCTGACCGTCATCACCGACGCCCTCGCGCACCGGATCGTCATCGAGAACGGCCGGGCCACCGGCGTGGTGATCGGCCGCGGCGGCAGCACCGAGACCATTCGCGCTCGGCGCGAAATCGTGCTGGCCGCAGGCGCTTACGGATCGGCACAGCTGCTGTTGCTGTCCGGCGTAGGCCCGGCCGAGCAGCTGGCGGCCTTCGGCATCGAGACCGTCCGCGACCTGCCGGTCGGCCGGAATCTCCAGGACCACCTATCGGTGTTCCTCAACTACCGCACCGACCGCGAATCCCTGATGACCGCGCTCACGCCCGAAAACCTGGGCCTGCTCCAGGAATCCGGTCGCGGCCCGCTGACCTCGAATATCGGTGAGACCGGCGGCTTCATCGAGACCCGCGCCGGACTGGCGGGCCCGGACATCCAGTTCCATCAGGCCCCGGTCCTCTTCCACGGCGAGGGCATGGGCGCGGCGACCGAGCACGGATACGCCTTCGGTCCGTGTCTGATCAACCCGACCAGCCGCGGCGAACTCACCCTGCGCTCGGCGGACCCGGGCACCGCGCCGCGCATCCGCCACAACTACCTCGACACCGAGGCCGACCGCGCGAGCATCATCGCCGGACTGCGCAGTGCCCTCGACATCGCCGACCAGCCTGCGCTGCGTGACATCACTACCGGCGAATTCCTCACTCCCGCAGGCGATTCCGATGACGACCTGCTCGACTTCGCTGCCCGCACCGCCCAGACCCTCTATCACCCCACCTCCACCTGCGCCATCGGCGCGGTCGTCGACTCGCGCCTGCGCGTGCTGGGCGTCCAGGGCCTGCGCGTCGCCGATGCCTCGGTCATGCCGTCGGTGGTGCGGGGCAATACCAACGCGCCCACGATCATGATCGGTGAGAAGGCCGCGGTCATGCTCGTCGAGGACGCCGACTCGGAAGGAAACGCATCGTGACCACGACCGTCGCGGCGACCGTCGAAGCCGCCGTCTCCGCGCTCCGGCAGGGCGAAATCGTCTGGGCGCGAACCGCTCTGCCCGCGCGACGGCGGCTGCTGGATCAGATTCACGCCAATACCGCCCGCTATTCGAGGGAGTGGGTCGAGACCGCCGCCGCCATCAAGCAGTTGCCGCTGGACTCGCCGCTGCTCGGCGAGGAATGGGTCAGCGGCCCCTACTCACTGCTCACCGGCGCGGCGGCGCTCGCGGAATCGCTGCTGGCACTGGAGGAGGGCCGCAGCCCGGTCGACGGCTATCCGATCCATGCCGCCCCCGGCGGACGCACGGCGGTCGACGTCTTCCCGCACGGTCTCTTCGATTGGTTGCTGCTCAACGGATTCCATGCGGAGGTCTGGTCCGGGCCTGGTGTCGATGCCGAAACCGTCCGCGCCCGAGCCGGCCTGGGGCAGCGCACCCCGAACCAGACCGGCGGTGTCGGCGTGGTCCTCGGCGCGGGCAATATCTTCTCGATCGCACCGCTGGACGTGCTCTACCAGCTCTATGCCGACAACCGGGTGGTGGCGCTCAAGCTCAACCCGATCACGGACCCGCTGCTGCCGGTACTGGAGAAGATCTTCGCGCCCATGATCGAGCTCGGCTTCGTGCGCCTGCTCACCGGTGGTCCCGAGGTGGGGACGGCGCTGGTGCACCATGCCGGCGTGGACGCGGTGCACATGACCGGCAGCGCCCTCACCCACGACGCCATCGTCTTCGGCACCGGCGAGGAGGGCGCGCGGAACAAGGCGGCGGGCACACCGACACTGACCAAGCCCATCACCAGCGAGCTGGGCGGCGTCTCACCCACGATCGTGGTGCCGGGCCGCTGGTCGAACGCCGACCTGCGATTCCAGGCCGAGCACCTGGCCACCCAGCGCCTGCACAACAACGGCTACAACTGCGTCGCCGCGCAGGTGGCGGTGATCTCAGCGGACTGGCCCCAGAAGGACCGATTCCTCGCCGAACTGCGCGCCGCGCTCGAGCGGGCCCCACAGCGCCCGGACTACTACCCGGGATCGGCCGCCCGCGTCGACGACGCGCGCCGGTCCTATCCGGACGCCGAGCGGATCGGCGCGCGTACCCTCATCACCGGCCTGGTGCCGGACCGCAATGAAGCCGCGCTGCGCACCGAGTACTTCGCCCCGGTACTGGGCGTACTCGAATTGCGCGGTGACCCAGCGGAATTCCTCGCGCAGGCGGTGCGCGTGTGCAATGACGAGTTCGAGGGCACCCTCGGCGTCAACATCATCGCCGACCCGGCCACCATCGACCGGCTGGGCGAGCACTTCGACCGAGCCGTAGCCGATCTGCGGTACGGCACCGTCGCCATCAACGCCTGGACCGGCCTCGGCTACCTGACCGCCCGGGCCTCGTGGGGCGCCTTTCCCGGGCATACCCTCGCCGATATCCAGAGCGGAATCGGCGTGGTGCACAACGGATTGCTCATCGCCGAACCCGAGCGCACCGTGGTCCGGGGTCCCTTTCGCCCCGCCCCGCGGTCGCTGTTGCGCGGCGAGTTCGCGCTCTCCCCGAAGCCGCCGTGGTTCGTCACCAACCGCACCGGCGCCACCACCCTGCGGCGTCTGACCGACTTCGCGAAGCGTCCCGGCGTCGCCGCGCTTCCGGGCATCTTCGCCTCCGCGCTGCGCGGCTGAGCGCGGAGAACCGGGGTGCGAGTGCAACAACGGGTTCAGGTATCGGCGTGAGCCGGGCCGATTCGTACCGTGTGGCCTATTTTACGTTGCGTGACAACGTTTTTCGGGCATCGATAGCCGAGGATCGCTGCCGGTGGCTGAAAGAAGCGCTGGCCTCGCTCAGCAGAGAATGGAAAGTCGGCCCGGACCCGTGTGAGGACGAAGGCGAGTACTGCCTCGATGAGGATGAACTCGCGGCCCTTACCCCGACGAATGGGCCGACGACCAGGACGAGTAGCAAAGGCGTAGCGCCGGATTCGGCAGATCTGGACCTCGTGGGCCGGATAGCCCGTAAGGCTTGATGCCCTGTCGAGCACGGCGATCGGCGCGCATATGGTCAGGAAGTGCTGCCGAAGCGGGCGGTATCGGTGAGGACCGTGTCGATCGGAGTGGGGAACAGGTCGAAGGTTTGCTGGGTCAGCGCTGAGTCGAGGACGTCGGGGTATTCCAGCGAGTAGTACATTTCGATCAGTTCCGCCATGATGGGGTCGGTCGCGCCCGCCCATGCCAGATCCGTCAGGGACATCGGGATCAACTGTGGCGCAGGCGAGTTGGTCAGCTTCGCGAGGCGCTCGGCGACATCTCGCAGTGACATGATCGTCGACGGCACATGCCAGGCCCGGCCCCAGGAGCGGTCGTCACGGGCGACGGCGGCCAGGGTCCGCGCGACATCGTCGACGTAGGACCAGCTTTTCGGTACGTCCGGGTCGCCGGGGTAGCGGGCCGGTGACCCGGCGATCACGTTGCGCGTCACCAGGAAGTTGAACACCGATCCGGCGTCTCGGCCCAGGTAGTCCGAGGCCCGGACCTCGGTGATGCGCACCCGGCCCGCCTCGTGCGCGGCCAGCGCGTCGAGCCATATGCGCGCTCGCACTGCGCCTTTCACCGCGACCGGAGACATCGGCAGGTCCTCGGTCATCGATCCGCCCACTCGGCCGTAGCCGTAGGTGTTGCTCAGTGATACGTAGTTCGCGCCCGTGCGTTCGGCGGCGACGAGGACGCCCGCGGCGATCGGCGGGAAGTCCGTGGGCCAGCGGTCATAGGCGGGCCAGGTGGTATTGATCAAGCTCTGGGCGCCCGCGGTCAGTGTGGTGAGCCCCTCGACGTCGGTGGTGTCGCCGATGACTCTTTCGATCATTGGATGCTCGGGTCCGAGCCCGCGCCGGCTGATCAGCCGCACTCGCTCACCGGCCTCCGCCAGCACCAGGGCAGTTCGGCTGCCCGTGCTTCCGGCACCGGCGACCACATGCAAAGACATGGCATTCCTCCTCGACTCGAACCGCCTGGCGGCGGCTCGAACCTCACTGTGCCCGGCCCCGAACAGCTAGAGTAGTGGCTGGAATGACTTATATCCCAAGGATCAAGCCATGCACCGTGTCGTCGTACTCGCTGTCCCTCCGGTAACAGCCTTCGATCTGGCGATTCCCGAAATGGTCTTCCCCACAGCACGAGTCGATGGCGAGCCTGTCTACGAGGTGGTGGTGTGCACCGCCGATCCGGGCGTGGTGGCCGGATACGTCGGGCGGAGCGTGGTGATCGATGACGGTCTGGACGAGATCGAGACAGCCGACACCGTCATCGTGACCGGTACCGGAGCACGTACCGCGGCCGATGCTCGTGTCCTGACCGCACTCCGTGCGGCCGCCGCCGCGGGCAAGCGCATCGCCTCGATCTGCACCGGTGCGTTCGTCCTGGCTCAGGCCGGTCTTCTGGACGGACGTCCCGCCACCACGTACTGGCTGTACTCGGCCGAGCTGCGCGCGCACTTCCCTACCGTGGACCTGCAACCGGACGTGCTCTTCGTCGACGATGGCCAGATTCTCACCTCGGCCGGATTGGCCGCCGGGCTGGACCTCTGCGTGCACATCGTGCGCCGCGACCATGGTGCAGCGGTGGCCAATGCTGTGGCGCGCTTGGCCGTCGTCGCGCCGATTCGTCCCGGCGGCCAAGCACAGTTCATCGAAACGCCACTGCCGCCGGAAACCGGAACCTCGCTGGCCGAAACCCGTTTCTGGGCATTGCAAAGACTCGACGAGCCGCTCACCCTGCGTGAACTGGCCGCACACGCCCACGTCAGCACCCGCACCCTCACCCGTCGTTTCCGCGCGGAAACGGGATCCAGTCCCCTGCAATGGCTACTGCACCAACGGATCGACCGTGCGCGCGAACTTCTGGAAGTCACCGACCTCCCGGTGCCCGAGGTCGCACGGCGGTCCGGACTGGGCACCGCGGAATCATTGCGCCAGCACCTGACCAGACGACACGGCCTGACCCCCAGTGCCTACCGCACGGCCTTCAGCCGTCGATGAACAGCCCCTCCCGGATCGGTAACGATTTCCACGGCCACCGTGTCCGTGTTCGTGCAGCGGCATCGCGGTCCATAGCGTTGCCGCCCGACGGTGCGTTTCCTGTTGACGACAAGTGCGAGATAGCCGCATGCGTGTCCACACGGCCCGATTCACGAGCCGGGCGTATCTACTCATCGCCGCAGCGGCGGCAGGTGCGCTGCTGATCACTGCCCCGCCGCCTTCGCGTCGCCGCGGGCGATCTTCTTGCCGACCTCGCGCACCTTGGCGTGGTCCTCGGCGGCCTACCGCGGACCTCGAGGAGCGGCCGGCCAGCCTCCTGACCGCGCCGCGCATCGGCCGCCGGGACCGCGTCGGGCGGACTGATGGCGGATCGAATTGCCTGCCGCCGCAGGGAATCCCGTGCGGCGGCAGGTGCTCTCATCGCTCGAAGTAGCGGCGGGGGTTTCGGACCAGGATGGTGTCGATGTCGTCCTCGGTGAGGCCCTTGGCGAGGAGGGCGGGGAGGACGTCCTCGCTGATGTGGCGGTAATTCCACCTCGGGGCGATCTGGGCCTTGGCGGCCGGGTCGAACCAGTCGATGAAGCAGGCTGCGTCGTGGGCGATGACGATCTTGTCGCGGTAGCCGCGGCGGACCAGTTCCACGATGGTGTTCACGCGGTCCTCGAACGGCAGCAGGATGTCGACGCCGAAGCGGTCCATGCCGAGATAGGAACCCGCGTCGGCCAGTTCGGTGAGATAGTCCAGATCGGTGGAATCACCGGAGTGGCCGATCACCACGCGGGTCAGGTCCGCGCCCTCCTCCCGCAGCACCCGCTGGGCCACCAGCCCGGACCGGGTGTGCGGGTTGGTGTGCACCGTGATCGGCGCGCCCGTCCGCGCCGAGGCCTGTCCGACCGCCCGCATCACCCGTTCTACACCCGGCGTCAGCCCTGGTTCCTCGATGGCGCACTTGAGGAATCCCGCGCGCACCCCGGTCCCGGCAATGCCCTCGGTGAGGTCCTTGACGAACAGCTCCACCATCGGCTCGGGGATGTCCATCATCAAACCGGGCCCGCTGTAATGGAATTGGAACGGTACATCGTTATAGGTGTAGATGCCGGTGGCGACGACGATCTCGAGCTCGGTGCGGGCCGCGATCTGCTGGATCCGGGGAATGTAGCGCCCCAGCCCCAGCACGGTCGGGTCCAGGATGGTGTCGATGCCCAGCGATTTCAGTTCGTCGAGCTTTTTCACGGCGTCGTCGACGCGGGCCTGCTCATCCCAGTCGCCGTAGTTCTGCTGGTACTCCTCGCCGAGCACGAAGACGTGCTCGTGCACCAGCACCCGGCCCAGCTCGCTGGAATCGATGGTTCCGGTGACGGTGGGGACTGTGCTCATCGAGATGCCTTGTCTGTGAATAGGTTCGGATCGATGGCGCGCTTGAGGATCTTGCCCGTCGCGCCCTTGGGAAGCTGGTCGGTGAAGGCGAAGCGGTGCGGCACCTTGTAGGCGGACAGGCGTTCCTTGGCCCAGGCGCGCAGTTCCTCGGGGTCGAGGTCGACCCCGGGCGCGGACGCCACCACCGCGCCCACCTCCTCGCCGTAGTGGTCGTCGGGCAGCCCGATCACCGCCACCTCGACAATGCCGGGATGCTCGTAGAGCACCTCCTCGACCTCGCGCGGATACACGTTGTAGCCGCCGCGAATGATGAGATCCTTGGCGCGGTCGACGATGTAGACGTAGCCGTCGTCATCGACGCGGCCCAGATCGCCGGTGCGCAGCCAGCCGCCGGACAGATCCGTCGCCGTCGCGCCGGGGCGCTGCCAGTACCCCTTCATCACGCTGGGACCGCGCATGAACAGCTCACCGACGGTGTCGGCGGGCAGCACCGTGCCCTCCGGATCACGCACCTCGATCGATGTGCCGGGCAGCGCGGTGCCCACCGATCCGGCCCGCTGCTCCCGATCCAAGGAGTTGTAGGTGGCGGCCCCGCTGGACTCGGTGAGCCCATAGCCCTCGAGAATGGTGCAGCCGAAACGGTCCGAGAAGGCCCGGATCACCTCCACGGGCAGCGACGCGCCACCCGAACAGGCCAGCCGTAGGCTCGCGAAATCCTCCGGCCCGTAGTCGCCGGCGCTGTGCAGCATGGCATTCCACATGGTCGGCACGCCCGCCACCACGGTGAGCCCGTGATCGCGGATCGTTTCGATCATCGCCTCGGGGGTGAACGGCGACACCATGGAAAACGAACTGCCCGCGTGCAGGGTGGTGATCAGGCACACCGCCTGCCCGTATACATGGAACAGCGGCAGTCCGGTGCCGAAGCGCTCCTCGGGAGTGAGCCGCAGCTGATCGATGAAAATGCGTGCGGTCTCGATCAGATTGGCGACGGTGAGCTCGACGCCCTTCGGCTTGCCCGTGGTGCCCGAGGTGTACAGCAGGATCGCGGTGTCGTCCTGATCGCGCCGGACCGGTTCGGCCACCGGCTGGGCGGGGGAGGTGTGCGCACCGGGTTCGAGCACCTGCACCGGGATACCGCGCTCGGCGGCGGCCTGCTCGGTCGCGGTGCGCGCCAGATGCCAGGCAACGGCATAACGCGCGCCGGAATCGTCGAGCACATAACCGATTTCGGGTGCGGTCGCCATGGTGTTCACCGGGATGGCGACGGCTCCGATCAGATGCGCGCCCAGATAGGCGATCACGAACTCCGGCACGGTCGGCGCCACCAGCAGCACGCGATCTCCCGCCGCGACACCGGATTCGGTGAGGTGACCGCCGAAGGCCGCACTGCGGCGCGCCAGCTCGGCGTAGGAGAGGGTGTCGTCCAGGTGACGCAGCGCGATGGCGTCGGGGCGTTCGGACGCGTGCTGCCAGACGCGGTCGGCGACATTTGTCATAGAACATCCAGATATGTAGAGATCGAATGAGACCGGGCCGATTGTGAGGGGTGTCACGGCCCTGGCCGCGACCATATATGAATCCGGTGTCAACTTCAATAAATGTCGTGACCGTGTCCGCGATGCGCGCCGGCGGACCGGATATTGTCGACGTTGGGCGATATGCGCTGGTGTGAGCGGTGATACGGTGTCAACCGGCAGCCGTCCCTGTGACCGAGTGAGTGATCCGCCGTGACGTCCGAATCTGTCGCCCGCGAGGCCGTGCCTCGTCGAGTGCCCCCGCGCACCAAGCGCGGAGAGCGCACCCGCGCAGCCCTCATTGCCGGAGCTCGGGAAGTCTTCGAACGCGACGGCTACCTGGATGCCAGGATCGCCGACATCTCCAAGGCCGCCGGCGCCGCCTCGGGGTCGTTCTACACCTACTTCGACAGCAAGGAAGAGATCTTCACCGCCGTCGTCGAGGAGGTGCAGGAGGAAATGCTGCACCCGCATGTGCGGGCGCGCACCGGCGTCACCGACCCCCGCGACCTCATCGAGGCCGCCAATCGTGAATACCTGCTGGCCTACAAGCGCAATGCGCGCCTGATGGCGGTGTTCGAAGAGGTCACCCAGATCAACGAGAACTTCCGCTCGCTGCGCGCGGAACGCAACCGCGCCTTCGTTGCCCGCAATGGCCGGATGATTCGCGAGCTGCAGGAATCCGGGCTGGCCAGTGCGGATCTCGACCCGCTGATCACCGCCCAGGCGCTGTCGGTCATGGTCAGCCGTATGGCCTATATGGTCTTCGCCCAGAATGAGCGCATCGCGTTCGAGAAGCTGGTCGGCACGCTGACTCAGCTGTGGGTCAATGCCCTGCAGCTGAAGTCCGGGTAGTTCACGCCCCGGCCGACGGTCGTCGCGTCCGGCCTCGAAATCTGAATTCGGGTTCGGGTTCGCATCGCTTTGTCCTGCGTTACCTGGTCTTTCATGACCACTGTGTGCCGTATCACAGGTATTCAACCCCGGCTGCGGTATTGACCGCGGCGGGCGTTTCGAGCATGGTTGCGGAAGAAAATAAGCGCTTAGTAACCTCCCGCTCGACGGTTGGACCCGGGCCGCGGCGCGCCGATGACCGTCGCGGCCGCGGGCGACCTGAAAGGACCTGTCCGTGAACAGATTCGAAGGCAAGACCGCCATTGTCACCGGCGCCAGCCGGGGTATCGGCCTCGGTATCGCGCAACGCCTGGTGGACGAGGGCGCCAAGGTCGTGATCACCGCCCGCAAGCAGGACGCGCTCGACGAAGCCGTCGCGGCGCTGGGCGGACCGTCGAAGGCGCTGGCCGTGGCCGGGCGCGCCGACGACGCCGCGCATCAGGCCGAGACGCTCGAGCGGGCCGTCGAGACCTTCGGCAGCGCCGATCTGCTGGTGAACAACACCGGCATCAATCCGGTGTTCGGGCCGATGGTGGAGCTCTCGCTCGATGCGGCCCGAAAGATCGTGGAGGTCAACTGCCTTGCCGCGCTGTCGTGGGTGCAGCACGCCTACCGAGCGTGGATGAAGGAACACGGCGGGGCGGTCGTGAACGTCTCCTCGGTCGCCGGTCTCAAGCCCGCGCCCGGCATCGGCTTCTACGGTTCCAGCAAGGCGATGCTGACCCACATCACCCAGGAACTCGCGGTCGAGCTCGGTCCCGATATCCGCGTCAACGCCGTCGCGCCCGCGGTCGTGAAGACCCAGTTCGCCACCGCCCTCTATGAGGGACGCGAGGAGAAGATCGCCGCCACCTACCCGCTCAAGCGGCTGGGCGTGCCGGAGGACATCGGCAGCGTGGTCGCCTTCCTGCTCTCCGAGGACGCGGCCTGGCTCACCGGCCAGCTGCTCGTCGTGGACGGCGGCATCACCCTGACCGGGGGTGTCTAGCGTGGCGGACATGCAGGCGTGGCGTGTCCACGAGCTGGGCGAGCCCGCGCGGGTGATGCGGCTCGTGACCGTGGAGCGCCCGGAACCCGGGCCCCGCCAGGTGGTCGTCCGGGTCACCGGCGCGGCGGCCAACTTCCCCGACGTCCTCATGTGCCGCGGCCTGTACCAGGTGCGGCCCACGCTGCCGTTCACGCCGGGCATCGAGCTGTGCGGTGAGGTCGTGGCCGTGGGCGACGAGGTCGCCGGGATCGCCGTCGGGGATCGCGTGCTCGGCGGCAGCTCGCTGCCGTACGGCGGGTTCGCCGAGTACGCGGTGCTGGAGGCGTCCCAAACCTTCTCCGCGCCACCGGCTCTGGACGATGCGGAAGCCGCGGCCCTGTTCGTCGGCTACCAGACCGGATGGTTCGGACTGCATCGTCGTGCCGCTCTGAAGGCGGGGGAGACCCTGCTGGTGCACGCGGCCGCGGGCGGTGTCGGCAGCGCCGCCGTCCAGCTCGGCAAGGCCTCCGGGGCCCGTGTCATCGGCGTGGTCGGCGGTCCCGAGAAGGCCGAGTACGCCCGTGCGCTCGGCGCCGATATCGTGATCGACCGCAGCAGCGAGGATTTCGTCGAGGTCGTCAAGCAGGTCACGGACAATCGCGGTGCGGACGTCGTCTACGACCCGGTCGGCGGCGACACCTACACCCGCTCGACCAAGTGCATCGCCTTCGAGGGCCGCATCCTGGTCGTCGGCTTCGCGGGCGGCGACATCCAGAGCGCCGCACTGAATCACGCACTGGTCAAGAACTATTCGATCGTCGGCCTGCACTGGGGGCTCTACAACGCCTACGACCCCGCCGCGGTCACCGAATGCCACAGCGAGCTGACCCGGCTGGCGGCCGCGGGCGCGATTCGGCCCCTGGTCAGCGAACGACTGGCCTTGGCGGACATCGCCGATGGCGTCCAGCGTCTCGCGGACGGCACGACCGTCGGCCGTGTGGTCTGCACGCCCGCGGCCTGATCGACACCGACCCGATCGCCTCACAGAGGAGAACATCATGAGCACCCAGACACAGCGGGTAGCGGTCGTGACCGGCGCGGCCCGGGGCATCGGCGCCGCGGTCGTACGGCGACTGGCGGCCGACGGAATGGCCGTCGCCGTCCTGGATCTGGATGAGGAGGCCTGCAAGCCGGTCGTCGCGGAGATCGAGGCGGCCGGTGGCCGGGCCCTCGCCGTCGGCGCGGACGTGTCCGACGAGGACGCGGTGAACCGGGCCGTGGACCGAGTGGCCACCGAACTCGGCGCGCCCACCGTACTGGTCAACAATGCGGGCATCCTGCGCGACAACCTGCTGTTCAAGATGAGCGTTTCCGACTGGGACGCGGTGATGGGCGTGCACCTGCGCGGGGCGTTCCTGTGTTCGAAGGCCGTCCAGCGCCACATGATCGAGCAGGGCTTCGGCCGGATCGTCAGCCTGTCGAGCACCTCCGCGCTGGGCAACCGCGGCCAGGCCAACTACTCCGCCGCCAAGGCCGGATTGCAGGGCTTCACCAAGACCCTCGCCATCGAGCTCGGCAAGTTCGGCGTCACGGCCAATGCCGTCGCACCCGGCTTCATCGAAACCGAGATGACCCAGGCCACCGCCGAGCGCATGGGCGTCTCCTTCGACGATTTCCGTCAGGCACTCATCTCCACGATCCCGGTGGCCCGCTCCGGCAAGCCCGAGGACATCGCGCACACGGTCTCGTTCCTGGTGAGCGAGGGCGCGGGATTCGTGTCGGGACAGGTGATCTACGTGGCCGGCGGGCCGAAGAACTAGCCGCGCAACGGAATCGAACGAAAGGACGAGCAATGCGCGTATTCCAGGGGCTGCCCGAACTGGAGAAGGCAGTCGGCGCCCATCTCGGCTACGGCGACTGGCACACCGTGACCCAGGAGCAGATCGACCGATTCGCCGACGCGACCGGTGATCACCAATGGATCCACATCGATCCGGAACGGGCCGCGGCCGGTCCGTTCGGGACGACCATCGCGCACGGCTTCCTCACCCTGTCGCTGCTGCCCATGCTCACCGCGAGCGTGTACACGGTCGAGGGGCTGTCGATGGGAGTCAACTACGGGACCAACAAGGTTCGCTTCCCGTCCCCGGTCCCGGTGAACTCCCGGCTGCGCGCCGGGGTGGAGCTGGTGTCGCTGGCGCCGTCGAGCATGGGATATCAGGCGATCAGCCGTGTGAGCGTGGAGATCGACGGCGTCGCCAAACCGGCCTGCGTCGCCGAATCCGTCTCGCTGCTGGTGCCCTGAGGCGAAGGAGAGGGTCCGATGAGCGATTCGATTCGCGACGACCTGCGCCGGCGGGTGGAATCCCTGCTGGCAGAGCATGATCCGAGTACCGCCGACCCGGTGACCTTCCACCGCGCCCGCTTCGATGCCGGACTGGCCTGGGTGCACTTCCCGGTCGGCCTGGGCGGCCGCGGGGCCGACCGGGACCTCCAGCTGTTCGTCGACGAGCTGTTCGAGCAGGCGGGCGCCCCCGGCCATCAGGCCGAACTCAATGGCATCGGTCTCGGTATGGTGGCGCCCACCATCGTCGCCCACGGCACCCCGGAGCAGCGGCAGCGCTACCTGCGTCCGCTGTGGACCGGCGAGGAGATCTGGTGCCAGCTGTTCAGCGAGCCGGGCGCCGGATCGGATCTGGCGGCGGTCGGCACCCGGGCCGTCCGCGACGGCGAGGACTGGATCGTCAACGGGCAGAAGGTGTGGACGTCGGTGGCCCACAAGGCCGATCTGGCGATCCTGCTCGCGCGCACCGATCCGGACCGTCCGAAGCACGCCGGCCTGTCCTTCTTCATCTGCGATATGCGCGATCGCGGCGTCGAGGTGCGACCGCTGCGCCAGATCACCGGCGAGGCCGAGTTCAACGAAGTCTTCCTCACCGACGTCCGGATCCCCGATACCCAGCGGCTGGGCGCGGTGGGAGAAGGCTGGCGCGTCGCCACCACCACCCTCAACAACGAGCGGGCGGCGATCGGCGGCCGCGCGGCGCCGCGCGAGAGCGGTGTGCTCGCGGCGGTGGCCCGCACCTGGCGCGACAATCCGGACAAGCACACGCCGGAACTGCACGATCGGCTGCTGCGGCTGTGGGTCGAGGCCGAAGCCGGGCGGCTGGCCGCCACGCGCATGCGGCAGCGGACCTCGGCCGGTCAGCCGGGGCCCGAAAGCTCCGCGCTCAAACTGGCTTTCGCGCGGTCCAACCAACAGCTGACCGGTCTCGAACTCGAAATCCTGGGCGAGGACGGCCTGCGCTACGACGACTGGACCATGGTGCGGCCCGACCGCGTCGACTTCGCCGGCCGCGGGCCCGGCTACCGCTACCTGCGCGCCAAGGGCAATTCGATCGAGGGCGGCACCTCGGAAATCCTGCGCAATATCGTCGCCGAACGGGTCCTCGGCCTGCCCACCGAGGCGCGCGGGGACAAGGACACCGCCTGGAAGGATCTGGCCCGATGAGCGACGACATCCTGCTGCTCGATATCGACACCGAGGCGGCGCTGCGGCACGCGGTGCGCGATCTGCTTGCGGCCCAGTGCGATCCGGCGGCGGTCGCGCGCGCCTACGAGGGCGATCGGGCGCTGACGCCGGGACTGTGGAAGGCGCTGGCGGGGGATCTGGGGCTGGCCGGACTGCTCATCCCCGAGGAGCGTGGCGGCGCGGGCGGCTCCGCTCGCGATGCGGCGGTGGTGCTGGAGGAGCTGGGGCGGTCCGTCGCTCCCGTACCGTTCCTCACCAGCAGTGTCATCGCCGCCACCGTGCTGCTCGCCGGTGATTCCGACCTGGTCGGGAAGCTCGCCGGCGGCGAGGTGACGGTCGCGCTGGTCGCGCCTTTCACCGCCGCCTCGCCGGACACGGTCCCTTCCTTCCGGAAGCACGCCGACGGCCGTCTGTCCGGCAGCGCGACCAGCGTCGCGGGCGTCCTGGACGCCGATGTCCTGCTGGTCGCGGTCGAAACCGCTTCCGGCACCGAGATTCACGCTGTTCCAGCGGCTTCGGCCACGGTCACACCCGTGGTGTCGCTCGATATGACCCGCCCGCTGGCCGATGTCGTGGTGGACTCCGTGCCCGGGCAACTCGTGGTCCCGGCCGATGCGGGAGCAGCCGCTGTGCAGGCTGCTCTGCGGACCGGGGCGGCGCTGTTGGCCTCGGAGCAGGCGGGTATCGCGGCGTGGTGCCTCGAGACCACCGTCGGCTACCTGAGGATGCGCCGCCAATTCGGCCGTGTGGTGGGCGGATTCCAGGCACTGAAACACCGTCTCGCCGACCTGTTCGTGGAGGTCGAGGCGGCGGCGGCCAGTGCCCGCTACGCGGCGGGTGCCATCGCGGCAGGCGATCCCGATGCCGCCGTGGGCACCGCGGTCGCCGCGGCCTACTGTGCGGACGTCGCGGTGAAATCCGCCGAAGAAGCGCTGCAATTGCACGGCGGCCTCGGCATGACGTGGGAGTATCCGGTGCATCTGTATCTCAAGCGCGCCAAGGCCGATCAGCTCGGGCTCGGCAGTCCCGGCCGTCACCGCGCGGTGCTGGCCGAACTGGTCGCTCTCGGCTCGCCCGCCGAAACTCGAAGTTGAATCCGGATTCAAGTATAGTTTCGCCTGCGCGGCACAGACTATTTCGAGGAGTGACCATGTTCGACATGACCGATCGCGCCCAGCGCTACCGGGATGATCTGCTCGCCTTCATGGATGAGCACGTCTACCCGGCCGAGGCGGTGTACGAGGCGCAGATGGCGGAATCCGGGGATCCGCATTTCCAGCCGCCGATCGTCGAGGAGCTCAAGAACGAGGCCAAGAAGCGGGGCCTGTGGAACCTCTTCCATCCGCACCCGGAATGGGGTCCGGGCCTGACCAACCTGGAATACGCCCCGCTGGCCGAAATCATGGGCCGCAGTGCGCATCTCGCGCCGGAGGCCACCAACTGCGCAGCCCCCGACACCGGGAACATGGAGGTGCTCACCCTCTTCGGCACGCCCGAGCACAAGGAGCAGTGGCTGCGCCCGCTGCTGGACGGTGAGATCCGCTCGGCGTTCGCCATGACCGAGCCCGCGGTCGCCAGCTCCGACGCCACCAATATCCAGCTGCGCATGGACCGTGACGGCGACGACTACGTGCTCAACGGCCAGAAGTGGTGGACCTCCAACGCCCTGCACAAGAACTGCAAGGTGCTCATCGTCATGGGCAAGACCGATACCGGCGCGCCCGTGCACCGGCAGCAGTCGATGATGGTCGTCCCGATCGATGCGCCGGGTGTGACCGTGCAGCGTGGCCTGCCGGTCTTCGGCTACCAGGACCGCGAGGGCCACGCCGAAGTGCTGTTCGAGAATGTGCGGGTGCCCAAAACGGCGCTGCTCGCCGGTGAGGGCGACGGGTTCATGATCAGCCAGGCGCGCCTGGGTCCCGGCCGGATCCACCACTGCATGCGTGCCATCGGCATGGCCGAGCGGGCCCTCGACCTGATGATCGATCGGGCGCAGTCGCGCGTCACCTTCGGCGAGCCGGTGGCGAACCGGGCCAATATCCAGGACTGGATCGCCGAGTCGCGCATCGAGATCGACATGGCCCGCCTGCTGACGCTCAAGGCCGCGCACCTGATGGACACCGTCGGCAACAAGGCCGCGCGCACCGAGATCGCGGCGATCAAGGTCGCGGCCCCGAATGTCGCGCTGAAGGTCGTCGACCGCGCCATCCAGGTGCACGGCGGCGGCGGTGTCTCCGACGACTTCCCGCTCGCGCTCATGTACGCCCACCTGCGTACGCTGCGCCTGGCCGATGGGCCGGACGAGGTGCACAAGCGCTCCATCGCGCAGTGGGAGCTGCGCCGGCGCGACCCCCATTGGGGCAAACGCGGGTAACCGCAACGATTTTCACACCATCACTCCTCGAGGAGGAACCCATGGCCGATCCCTGCGTCGTCGTCGCGACCATGATCGCCGAGCCCGGCCAGGAAGACCTGGTCGAACAGACCTTGCGCGCGGCGGCACCCGCCGTGCACGCCGAACCCGGCTGCGTGCGCTACGCGCTGCACCGCCATGCCAAGAATCCCGGGCACTTCGTCATGATCGAGAAGTGGGCGTCCAGGGAAGCGCTGCGCGCGCACGGCCAGGGCGCCGCGCTGCGTGAGGTCGGCGCGGCCCTGGCGGAGGCGCTCGCGGCGCCGCCGGACGTGCAGGTCTTCGAGCCGCTGCCCGCCGGTGATGCGGAACAGGGTGCGCTCTGATGACGAAGACACAGCAGGTCCGGCTCGCACAGCGCCCGACCGGGCTGACCGACGCCGACACCTGGGACGTGACCACCGAGGAACTGCCCGAACTCGGCGACGGCCAGATCCTGGTGAAGGTCGCCTTCATCTCGCTGGATCCGGCCATGCGCGGCTGGCTCAACGACGTCCGCTCCTATGTCCCGCCGGTCGGGCTGGGCGAGGTGATGCGCTCACTGGATATCGCCACCGTCGTCGAAACCAACCATCCTGATTTCGCGGTCGGCGACACGGTGAGCGGGTTGTTCGGCGTGACCGAATACGCGATCAGCGACGGCCGCGGCGTGCAGCAGGTCGACCTCGCGGTCGCACCCGGGCCCACCTGGCTGGGCGCGCTCGGAATGCCGGGTATGACAGCGTATTTCGGGCTGCTCGAGGTCGGGAAGCTGAAAGCCGGGGAAACCGTCGTGGTCTCGGCGGCGGCCGGCGCGGTCGGCAGCGTGGTCGGCCAGATCGCGAAGGCCAAGGGCGCCACCGTCATCGGCATCGCGGGCGGGGCGCAGAAGTGCCGTCTGCTGACCGAGGAGCTCGGCTTCGACGCGGCCATCGACTACCGCGACGAGGATGTGCTGCGGCGGCTGCGGGAACTCGCGCCGAAGGGCATCGACATCTACTTCGACAATGTCGGCGGTGAGATCCTCGACGCCGCGCTCGCCAATCTGCGCCGCGGGGCCCGCATCGTGCTGTGCGGGGCGATCTCGGCCTACAACGCCGACACGCTGCCGCCCGGGCCGTCGCGGTACATGTCGCTGCTGGTGCATCGCGCGTCCATGACCGGTTTCGTGGTCTTCGACTACGCCGACCGGTACGGCGAGGCGGTGGCGGACATCGCGAAGTGGCTGTCCGAGGGCAAGATCAAGAGCCGGGAGCACGTCGTCGAGGGTGGGGTGGCGCGTTTCGGAGAGACGCTCAACCTGCTGTTCAGCGGCGGCAACACCGGAAAACTGGTGCTCGCGCTGTGATGTAAGACTGTTCAGGTGACCGAATCAGAGGATCGCTCGCGCGCGGACGAGACGCGGGCCCGGCTGTTGGAAGCCGCTGTCGTCGCTTTCGCCGAGCGCGGCTTCCACGGCTCCACCACGCGCGACATCACCTCGATCGCGGGGCTGAGTACGGCGGCCATCTACGTGCACCACCGCTCCAAAGAAGAACTGCTCTACCAGGTTTCGCGCGGCGGGCACCTGAACACGCTCGAGCGCATGCGCGAGTCCGTGGCCGCCTCGGACGACCCGGTCGAGCAGTTGGTCGCGGTCATGCGGGAATTCGCCATGCATCACGCTCGCGCGCATACCGTCGCCAGGGTCATCAACTACGAACTGGCCGCGTTGAGCCCCGAGCATCAGCGCGAGATCAAAGAGATCCGCCGTGTCATCGACGCCGAGATGCGGCAGCTGATCGAGCGCGGGGTCGACGCGGGCGTGTTCGACAACCCGAATCCGCACATGGCGGCGGTGGCGCTGCTCTCGCTGGGCATCGACCTCGCCCGCTGGTACCGGGAGGGCGGGCCGCTGTCGCCCGAGGAGATCGGTGACTACTACGTGGACCTGGCGCTGCGGATCGTCGGCGCACGCAAATAGCCTGAGCCACAGTGAAAGCGGAATCCTGGTCTCGGCGAAGTATTCGCCGAGGTGTTCACCGCGCCGATCAGTCCGGGGTATCAGCTACGGCTGTGGCTTTCTGCGGCGGGGCATCAGCACAAGGGCCACCACCGCCAGAACGAACGGCAGGAGGCTGACGGTCAGCATGGTCAGCCGTAGTGCGTCCGCGAAGTCCTGCCCGAGGCGCAGTCCGGACGCGTGCCGGATCAGGTTCGGATCGAATCCGTTGCTGCCCGGACTGAGCGCCAGACTGCTACGCACGGCGTCTACCGTCCGCTCGGCATTGGTCGCGGACAGTCCGCGCGACTTGGCGTCCGCCAGCCACTCCCTTTTGAAGTAGATCCGCAGTAGTAGCAGATAGATCGTGGGGCCGAACGCGTAACCGGTCATTCCGGCGGCCAGTTGCGCGGAAGCCACCGCTCCGGAATGCCCGGGCGGCGCCTCGGATAGGACCGTCTCGGAGACCGATGTGGAGGTGACCAGCGAACCCAGGTTGCACACCCATACCGCCAGCACCAGCAACCAGAACGCCATGGTGGGGCTGACCGTTGCCGCCATCAGCAGCCCGCTCACCCCGAGCACCGACAGACCGGCGACCAGCACCGGTTTCGGGCCGTACTTGCCGATCAGTCGCCCGGCCAGGATCAGCGCGCAGGCGATCAGCAGAGTTCCGGGCAGATACAGCAGACCGAGGGACTCGGGCGAGAGCGAGAGCACCAAGCTGCCGAACTGGCCGAGGGCGATACCCAGCCCCGCGGCCAGCAAGTTCAGCGTGAGGTTCGCCGCAAGAGCCACGCTGAACGCACGGCTGCCGAACAACGCCAGGTCGAAGGCGGGCTCGGGGGTGCGGCGTTCGTGACGCACGAAAAGCGCGGCGGCCAGTGCGCTGAGCACGAGCGGCAACACGGTCTGGGGGCGGGAGATGCCGTTCGGTGCCGCCGCGAGGCCGATGACGAGGGCGAGTAGAGCCGTTCCGACCAGGACGATGCCGATCACGTCGAGCCGGCCGCGCTGTTGAACCGGGGACTCCGGGACGTACCTGTTGGTCAGCCACAACGAGGCCAGGGCCAGCAGCGGCCCGAGCAGGAACAGCGCCCGCCAACTGACTGCCGCCACCGCCCAGCCGGTCAACGCGGGACTCACCCCGCACAGCACCATCTCGACGGCCATGAACGCACCGATCGCCGCCGCCCGCTTGTTCTCCGGCACCGACGTCTTCAGCAGAGCCAGCGGCACACCCAGCAGCGCCGTCATCCCCAGGCCGCTGACCAGGCGCATCCCGAGCAGGAAGCCGTAGCCGGACGAGAGCGTCGAGGCCAGGTTGACAACCGTGACGAGGACCAATCCCGACATCATCAGCCGTTTGAGCCCGAAGGCGTCTGCGAGATTGCCCGCCGCGAGGACGGCGGCGGCCATCACCAGTGTCGCCGCGCCGCCCAGCAACCCGACGAGCTGCGCCGGGACGTGCAAGGCTCGGCTCACCTCGGGCAGGTTCAGGCTGAACACCAATGGGTCGACGACGGTGACGGTGAACGCGATGGCAAGTGCGACGATGATCGGCGTCGTCTTCGCATCGCCGCGAGACCGAACTGCAGCCACCACACACCTCCTGCGTTCTGCGCGTCGTTACCCATGGTCCCCGGAGGGACCCGCCCACGGTCGGCAACCCGGTCCAACGGCGCTGGGATCGGTACGGGTACCAGTGCCCACCGACGCAATCGCCGACGAAACCGGCGCCGCCGCAGGCTCAGATTTCCGACTGGCCGCCCTTACCCGCCGGTGCACACCCCGGCGAGCGCAAGAAAGCGGGAAGTCCGGTGTGTCGGGCTTCCCGCTTTTGTTTCGATTATCTTGCGGCGCCGCCACTTTCGGTTTTCGCCGGATCGGCTCAGTAGAAGATGTAGGGACGATGTCGTCCCAGGTTCGTTCGTTCTTCGCCTGGCTGCCCATGGACCTCGATCAGAGCATGGACCACACCGCCGCTGAACTGTCCCGTCGCGGCATCCGCGTCCATACCGCCGACCGTGCGCCACATCCCGCCCATAGCCCTGGGATCGACTGCCCCGCAAGAACTTCCACTCGCGGTTGCAGGGATGCGCGCGGCCCTGGATCCCGTGCCACTGTGAACCCCGGGTCGCGCGGCCGAGTGTCAGGGTCGGCAGGCGGTGACCAGGTTGATCAGTGACTGCTGATGGGGACCATCGACGACCGGGGTGCCGCCGAGCCGGCTGATGTAATCGGTGAGGTTGATACGGTCGCCGGTCCAGCCGCGGGCGGTGAACCAGTCGACGGAGTCGGTGCGAGGCTCGTTGTAGATCATTCCCACCCACTCCGCGGCGTCGGTCGCGTCGCGGTCCTCGGTCATGGCGGTGACGGATTCCTCGGGCAGCGGATCCATCTGCTCGATGGCGACCCGGCTGCCGGGTGCGCTGAGCGACGCGATCGCCTCGAACAGTCTGTCCTGGGCGTCGGGGGTCAGGTAGATGAGCAGTCCCTCCACCAGCCACGCGGTTGGCGCGGTGGCATCGAATCCGCTGTCGCGTAAAGTCTTCGGCCAGTCCTCGCGCAGATCCACCGCCACCTCGTGGCGCTCGGCGCGCGGCTTGCGCCCGGCCTCGGCGAGCGTGTCCCGTTTGAACTCCAGCACCTGCGGCCGGTCGAGTTCGTAGATCACGGTTCCGTCCGGCCATGCCAGCCGGTACGCGCGGGAGTCCAGGCCCGCGGCCAGGATGACCACCTGACGGACGCCCGACTCCGTGGCGGCCGACACGTAGTCGTCGAAGTATCGGGTGCGAGCGATCTGATGCTGCTGGAAGGGCACCCCGAAATCGGGGGTCAGCAGCGGATGCTCGGCCAGCCGCCCTTCGAGCAGCTCGACCCATTCTCCGCCCGCCGCCCGCATGAACAGCTGGGCGAATTCGTCGTGCGCGGGCGCATCGTCCGCTCGGCCGCCCAGCATCCGGGCCGCCGCCACGAACAATGCCGTAGATCCAACGCTGGTCTGGATATCCCAGGAGTCACCTTCGGTGCGCATATCCGCCAACGTACCCACGCCGGCGGACAAGGTCATTTTGCCGAGCCGAGGATGGCGGGAATCCGCCGTGTATTCACCAATGCAGCGAAGAAGACAACGCAGTTCGCATTGACCTTGGGCCCGGGAAGCGCTTCACTAGTTAAGACGACTGGTCATCTTAGGAGGATGTTCATGGAAGGATCAGCGCTCGGAGGTGTGACGACACCTCTGGCCGAGTCTCTGGTACTGCCGAACGGGACGGTTCTGTCGAATCGTCTGGCCAAGGCCGCGATGTCGGAGTGCCTGGGCGATGCCCGCAGTGCGCCTACCGAGCGGCACGTCGCGCTGTATGAACGGTGGGCCAGCGGCGGGGCCGGGCTTCTCATCACGGGCAACGTGATGGTCGACCGTCGCGCGCTCGGAGAGGCCGGCAACGTCGCTGTCGAGGACGATCGCGACCTGCCGATGCTGTCTCGTTGGGCCGCGGCGGCGAAGGCCGGTGGGGCGGTGACGCTTGCGCAACTCAATCACCCGGGACGTCAAGTGCTTGCCGGCGTGAGCGCCCGCCCGGTCGCCCCGTCCGCCGTGGGTGTGCGGGGCGCCGCCGGGATCTTCCGGACGCCGCGGGAGTTGACCGGCGCCGAGATCGAGGCACTGATCGCACGATTCGCCGCTGCTGCGGCGGTCATGGTCGGGGCGGGGTTCGACGGTGTGGAGATCCACGCCGCCCACGGCTATCTGATCAGCCAGTTCCTGTCCCCGCTGACCAATCTGCGCACCGATGCGTGGGGTGGTGACCTGGCCGGGCGGAGCCGTTTGCTCCTCGAAGTCGTGCGAGCGGTTCGGTTCGCGGTCGGCTCCGATGCGGTCGTGGCGGTGAAACTCAACTCGGCCGACTTCCAGCGTGGAGGGTTCGACCGCCACGACGCGGTGGAGGTGGTCGGCATGCTCAACAACGAGCCGGTGGATCTGGTCGAGATCTCCGGTGGCACCTACGAGTCGACCGCGTTCATGGGTGTGCCGGCACAACCGGTCAAGGCGAGCACGCGGGCGCGGGAGGCCTACTTCGTCGATTTCGCCGAGGAGGTCCGCGACGGCCTGCGGGTTCCGTTGATGGTTTCCGGTGGCTTCCGCACCGTGGCCGGGATGGCCGCGGCACTCGACTCCGGTGCCGTTGACGTCATCGGCCTCGGGCGCCCACTGGCCCTGGAACCCGATCTCGCGCGCAGGTTCCTCGACGGGACCGCGGCCGCCAGCACCGTGCGCCCGCGTCAGCTCGGGTGGCGCCGCTTCGACGGTATGACCGACCTCATCTGGCACACCACGCAGTTGCAACGCATGGGCCGACGACGGGACCCGAAGCCGGGGCGGCACCCGCTGCTGACGTTGGCGGAATACTCCTGGCATTACGCCCCCTACCTCGCGCATCGGATCACCGGAGGACTGCGATGACCCGCCAACGGGCCGCAACCGCCGAAGTCCGAGAGCGGCTGCTACAAGCCGGGCTGGATCTGTTCCATTCACGCGGCTACCACGCCGTCGGCGTGCAAGAGATCACGAACGCCGCCGGAATGCCCAAGGGCTCGTTCTACAACCACTTCGCCAGCAAGGAAGACCTCGCGCTGGCGGCTCTCGAGCAGTACGCCGCGCAAAGCCCGCTCGATCTGCTGACCGACCGCAGTGCGGGAGCCGTCGCCGCGCTGCGAGCGCATTTCGAGGAACTCGCGCGCCGGTTCACCGAGTCGGACTACCGGCGCGGGTGCTTGATGGGCAACTTCTCCAACGAGATAGCCGACGAACTGGACCGGCCCCGCCAGCTCTTGGCCGACCTCTTCGAGGGCTGGAAGTTCCAGCTCACCGACGTCATCACTGCGGCACAGGCGGCCGGGGAGGTCTCCGCGGCCGTGCCGGCCGACCGCCTGGCAGGGCTGGTGCTCAGCGCGTGGGAAGGCAGCCTCACCCGTGCCCGCGCCGCCCACAACGCCGACCCGCTCCACGACTTCTTCGACACCGTCTTCGACCACCTGCTCGCGGTGTAGTCACCGCCGAGCCCACCGAGAAAGACACCAGCATGTCCCGATCGCTCGCCGAACGCCGCAACGCTCATCTCGCCCGACTACTCGGGCGCTTCTTCCACGCCTACGCCCCCGAGGACGCCCCGCTGCCGCGCGGACCGCTGCTGCGCCCGCATACCCGGGGAAAGCGATTCACCTTCTCCCACTACAACGTGGTCATCCCCGACCTGCCCGCACCACACCGCCACCTCACGTGTCTGGCACTGATCGGAACGGCAGGTGTGGAGGTCTTCGACCTCGACGACATGGTGGCCGACACCCCCCGCACGACAGCCACACTCGCGGTCGGCACCGCCGCGCCGGGTGCTTCCTGGTTCCGCCGCTACTCCACTCGACGCGACTGCCGCTTCGAACAAGACGGCTCCCACATCCAGATCGGCGAGAACCTCACCCTCACCGGCGCCTTCCCCGACTACGAGATCGTCGTCGAGCAGCCCGAGCTCCGCCTCGACATCACCGCCCACTGCACCGGCCAGGTCACCTGGTTCGCACGCAGTCCCATCTACCAGCACCTCGGCTACCCAGCTACCTACCAAGGCACACTGACCTGGAAAGGCCGGACTCAGCAGATCAGCGGGATCCTCTCGCTCGAACACGCACGTGCCCTTTCACTCACCGCGATCCGCGACACGGCCGTGCCGCAACCGCTTAAGCTGCCGTGGAACTTCTTCACCTACCAGGTCATCAAGCTGGCCCCGGACACCCTGCTGATGCTCGCCAGCGCCGAGGCCTTCCAGCAACCCGTCCTGACAGGCGCGTGGATCAAACAAACCGACGGCCGATCGCGCCGACACGTCGACGACAGTGTCGTGTTCGAGGTGCTGCGCTACCAGGACCAACCCCACATCGCGCCCAACGGCGCCGAGATGCTGCTTCCCGCCGAATTCCGCTGGCGCATCCACAACGACGACGGCGCCGTCACCACCGAGATCAACGCACGCTACGACACCGACCCCGTCTTCGGGATCGGTCAGGGCTGGATCGGCGGCTACTCCTACAACGGCCACCACGACGGAAAACCGATCACCGGCACCGGCTACATCGAATACGTCCGCACTCGCCCGACCGCACCCAACCCGACCCGACCAAAATCCCCTACAGCCCAAATCGCCACGCCCTCACCAAAACCCAATAGTCCCGGCTTCAACTAGTCGTGCTACACCGACATGTGAAGCACCGAAATTGCGCACGAGGCAGGAGGGACATACCGCCCGTCAGGCGCTCAGGCTGATGGTGACCGCGTCCGCCTGGTCGAAGGTCACCGAGCCGAGGCGAAACGCCGATCCCAGTGCGGGCGTCGAGGTCGACACTCCGGAGGAGTGGAAAATCGGGACCCGCGCGCGATCGGGAATATCGGGTCGTGGCACGGTGGTTCGGCACAACCACAGGACGCACGACCCGGACACTCGTCCAGCGGCCGTGCTCGGAAGGCAGCGGAGGAGGCCCGGTGGACGCCGGATTCAACCTGTTCGGTGAACACATCCTCTGGACCGACGCCCTCGGCAATGTGCTCTCTCTCGCGGTGGTCTGGCTGGCCATGCGCAAGACCATGTGGACCTGGCCCGTCCAGCTGGTCGGTGCGGTCCTGCTGATGGCGGCCTCGGTGCACGCCCACGTGCCCGGCAATGCGCTCAAGCAACTGTTGTTCATCGTGCTCGCGGGCTACGGGTGGATGGCGTGGCGGCGCGGCACTTCCGACCATCGGGACCTGATGGTCCGCCCGGCCACTCGCCGCGAACGCCTGACCCTGCTGATGCTGCTGGTGGTCGGCACGATCGCGGTTGCCGAGGCGTTCGCCCACCTCGGCTGGCTGCACATCGCCTGGTCCCCGTGGGCCAATGCCTACGTCTTCGTCGGCAGCGCCATCGCGACCTTCGCCCAGAGCCGGGCCCTGACCGACTTCTGGATCATCTGGATGCTCGTCGATCTCGTCGGGGTCCCGCTCGCGGTGAAGTCCGGCCTGTACGCCTCGGGCGCGGTCTACGGTCTGTTCTTCCTCCTGGTCGTCCTCGGCTTCCTGCGCTGGCGTCGCGAATACCGTTCGCGCCGAGCCCTTCCTGTCCCACTTCCGATCACCGAACCGACCGGCGGCGGGCAGCCCGCGCGGTCTGGGCCGGAAACCCGTGCTGATGCGCGGTGAGAGTGCCGCTGTCCAATCCTGCTGAGCGCCAGCACTGTCCAGACGAGCGAGGTGCTCCCCGGCCCGGCGAGCACCTGTTGATCGCCACTCGGCAGGGTTCGTCGTCGGACTGCCGACGGCGAGTCAACCCGGAGACCGGCCGGTCGGCTTGTAGGATCGCCCGCGGAGGGTTCTTCCACGGGGAAGGAGGCCGAACGAGGTGTTTGCCAACAGTCTCGACCGGCCGATAGTCGTGGGTGTCGATGCCTCCGAGTCCGCCCTGCACGCGGTGCGCTGGGCCGCCGTGGACGCGGCGCTGCGCGGGGCGCCCCTGCATCTGGTGTTCGCGGTGCCGGCGGTGGTCGACGCCCCGCTGGACGAGAGCCCCGTCCGCCTGCTGCACGATCGACTGCGCGATACCGCCCAGGCCGCGCTGGACAGCGCCGCGCAGGCTGCCCGGAAGGCAGTGGCGGACCGGCAGATTCCCGATATCCGCACCTTCCTGGTCGACGCCCCGGCCGTCACCGTGCTGTCGGACCTCGCGGAGACCGCCTACTTCGTGGTCGTCGGCGTGCGCGGCATGAGCGCCTACCACCGCAGCCTGCTCGGGTCGGTGAGCACCGGTGTGGCGCGACACGCCCATGGACCGGTGGTGGTCGTTCCCGGCGAGACGGCCGCGCTGTCGGACCGGCCCGTGGTGGTCGGCGTGGACGGGTCGACACACAGCGTCCGCGCGCTCGAGATCGCTCTCGACGAGGCCTCCCGCCGCGGTGTGCCCCTGATCGCGGTCCAGGCCTGGGAGCTGTCCGGCGCCAGCGACACCCACAGCCACGACGACGCGGTCCGCCTGCTGACCGCCATGCTCGACCGGTATGCCGCGGCTTGTCCCGGTGTCGAGGTGAAACCGCTTGTCGCCGAAGGGCGTCCCGCACGCATTCTGCTGGATACGGCGTCCGGCGCGCAGTTGTTGGTAATCGGAAGCCACGGCACCCGTGGCTATCCCGGCATGTCGCTCGGCTCGACCGGACATGCCCTTGTGAACGGCAGCGAGTGCCCGATCGCCCTTGTTCGTCTCCGCAACTGAGCCACCGGCACCGGCGATTTCCCGCAGCGCACTCTCGATTACAAGAGTTTCACACCGGCGCACCGGGTTTGACGACGGCCGCGATGCGCACTGCTCGCGTCAATGCCGGGCAAGCGTCCGTGCCCGCACGAACGCACCCCGCTGACATCGCGATACGGCCAACAAAAACGGTGCGGTTGTAACTGTTTCGCCAGGAATCAAGAACGCCAGCAATTCCTGGGTACATCCTGCGCAAGCCGGGCTGGACCCGGAGATCAGACAAATATAGAAAGTTACGACCATGCGTAGAGCAACGGCGCTCTTCGCCGCATTACTGTTGGCCATCCTCTTTTCCACGACATACCTGACGGCTCCGAAGGCCAATGCCGATGACTGCACCGGTGATTGGGCGATCGGCATCGGCGGACTCGGCGACAACACCTCGTCCATCTTCGCCCCGTATGTCAATCAACCCGTCGGATACAACTCCGCCGACCCGATGTCGGGGTTGAACGAACTCGATCGGCTGTTCTGGCAGCACCGCAATGAATGTCCGGGCGACCACATTCGGTTGATCGGGCACAGTGAGGGCGCCGGCATCGTGCACGCCTGGGTCACCGCACACCAGGATGTCGACAATGCCAACGCCATTCTGCTGTCGGATCCCAAGCGGGCCCCCGGCCCGGGTTGGGGCGGATTGTCCTCGACTCCCGGCAGCGGGATCATCGGCTATCCGCTGGCCGGCGTCGACGACTGGTTCGGCGATTTCCCGGTGCTGACGGTGTGTAACAGCGATGACCAGATCTGCGACACTTCGGCCGGTTGGTGGGGTTACCTCTTCGGGGGTGCACACGGTCGTTACGATTTCGATGTCTGGGACTACGGCGATTGGGATTCCGGCGTCTGGTACCGGTAATCAAGTGATTCGAAGGGGATCAGTAGCCGAAAGGCACTGGTCCCCTTTGGCTGAACCCGTGCCCCATCGACGTGCACACGGCCGTACCGTTGAAGGTGATCTGACAGGTCGCGCCCGCATAGGTTATCGAGAACCGCGGATCGTGCCCGCTCACTTGCGCGATGGGCGTCAGACCAGGATTCCCGCCCGCCAAGGTGTGGCTGCCGTTGGAGTTCCACTGCGGATGCGCCGGCAATACGGTCGAATCGATGAGAATGGCAGGCACATTCGGCACCGGCACCTGTACCCCGGCGTAGAGTACATTCATGGTGGCCGCCGGAACCGTCAGATCGCATCCCACCGTGCCGTCCGTGCCGATCGAGCAGTTCCATTCACCCAGGCTGAAATACACGGTGTCGCCGATCTGCACGGGCCCGTCCGTCTCGTCGGCGTACGCGCCGCCCGCTCCGGAGAGTCCGGCAACAATCCCGAGAATTCCCCCGCAAACCCATGCGGCGGTAGCTTTCACAGCCCTGGACACGACATCTCCCTGATGCGTGAAGTGAGTTTTCCGATGGATCCGACCATGGAGAAAAATATCACTATACGGCGCAAAGGCAAGAGTCCTGTCGAGGGGGCTAACGCCATCACGGGCGTCGCTGACCCCGTGTGGGCCTTCGGATTCGGCGACAATTCAGCAGATTTGTTTTCGCTAGCGAAACGCCGGCCGCCGAGAGTAAGGCCCGCGAGGGTAACCCTCACCCCGACGTGGTGGTCCCCGATATCAGCATGCTCCCGGTCGTCGGCCTTCGAGTCACCCACGGCGTCCGCACCTCCCCGCTCAGCAGCCGTCGTCGTCCTGCTGCTTGCGGCGAATAGGTCCGCGCCGCAGTGAAATCCGGTGCGGCGGGCTTTCTCGTCGAGGGCACCCCCCGCCCCGCGAACTCACGCGTCCCGTGGAGAGGGTCGCCGCCGGGATGCCATCCTCGCCCCCTCCATCACCGAACCCATGGGGAATTGGCGGAGGTGCCGCGTCGGACGGTCAGGTCCGGACGCGGGATTCGAGCGTGGGCATGGATTACCGGTGGGGCAGGGCGGCGAGCCAGGCTCCCACCGGGTGGGGCTCGGGAGGATATCGAGGGTGGCGGGTTCGAGGGAGTCGAGCTGCCGGCCGTCGGTGAAGGCGGATTCGATATCGGTGCGGCTGAGGCGGTGTGGGCCCCAGGTTCCGGGCCGGCGGTCGCTGAAACCGAGGAGAAGGTAACGGCCGCCGGGGCGAACGATGGTGGCCGGGCCGTTCACGAGGGCGGTGCGGTCGGGCCGCGCGCTCGTTGATCCACGGCGACGACTCTGCGTGAGTGCGGCGAACGCCCACGTGGACGCGGCGGACTATACTATTCCACAGATTATTGGAGGAATCCGTGATGGTCATCAACCCGAGTGCTGAGAAGGCGCGTCTCTATGAGGCGTTCGCCGCCAGCGGCAAGGCGCTGGCCAGTGGAAAGCGGCTGGAGCTGCTGGATCTGCTGGCACAGGGCGAGCGCACGGTCGAGGCGCTGGCCAGTACGGCCGGGCTGAATCTGACCACCGCGTCGGCGCATCTGCAAACCCTCAAGCAGGCCGGCCTGGTGACGACTCGGCGCGAGGGTGTGCGCATCCATTACCAGCTGGCCGGTGATGATGTCGCGCAGCTGCTGGCGCTGCTGCGGAAGGTGGCCGAGGCCCATCAGGCGACCGTCCCGGGCGCGCGGGCCGACTATCTGGGCGAGGACGGCGCGCGGGAGGTCACGGCGGCGGAACTGGTCGCGCTGGCCGATGATTCGTCGGTGGTCGTGCTCGATGTTCGCCCGGTCGTGGAGTACCTGGCCGGGCATATCCCGGGTGCGCTGTCCATCCCGATCGAGCAACTGGCCGAACGCGTTTCGGAACTCCCCGCCGACACCCAGGTCGTCGTCTACTGCCGGGGTGAATACTGTGCCCTCGCCTACGACGCCATCCGCCTGCTGAACACGGAGGGCCGCAACGCGGTTCGCCTCGCGGACGGCATGCTGGAATGGCGGTTGGCCGGACATCCGGTCGCCATCGGGGCCTGACCGGTCGACCGCCTCGACGTCGCCGCGATCCGACCGGGCAACTAGTTTGTCCGTTGGCCTGCGGTTCGAGGCATGGTTACCGCACACTGGGCTCCTGGCAAACGCCGTGTGAGGGCGGTGTTTTCACTCGGGAGCTAGCATGACCGCAACTCAGCCTCGATCCGATGATGAACGGCGGCTCGCCGAACTCGGTTACAAACAGGAATTGGCGCGATCCTGGTCGGGATTCTCCAATTTCGCCATCAGTTTCACCATTGTCTCGATCCTCACCGGCGGCCTGGCCAGTTATGGGATCGGCCTGTCCAACGGCGGGCCGATCACCATGGCGTGGGGCTGGCCGCTGGTCTCGGTGATGGTGCTGTTCGTCGGACTGGCCATGGCCGAATTGGCCTCGGCCTACCCGACCTCCGGGGGCCTCTACTGGTGGGCGTCCGAGCTGGGCGGGCCGGTGTGGGGCTGGTTCACCGGATGGTTCAACCTGATCGGGCAGATCGCGGTGACCGCCGCCATCGATTACGGGGCGGCCATTTTCACCACGGTGGTGCTGAATGTGATCGGGCTGGACATCGGGACCGATCGCAATGCCATCTTCCTGGTCTTCACCGGGATCCTGGTGCTGCACGCGGTGCTGAACATCATCGGCCCGCACCTGTCGGCGGTGATCAACAATGTGTCGGCGTGGTGGCATGTGGGCGGTGTCGCCATCTTCGTGGCGGTGCTCGGTTTCGGTGCGCGCCACCATCAGAGCATCGGGTTCGTGTTCACCAAGACCGTGGACAACAGCGCGATCGGGTTCGGCGGGGTGGCGTTCAGCTTCCTGCTCGGGCTGTTGCACGCGCAGTACACGTTCACCGGGTACGACGCCTCGGCGCATATGTCGGAGGAGACGCACGACGCCTCACGCATGGCGGCCAAGGGGATCATCAACACCATTGTGGTGTCGGCTGTCGCGGGTTATCTGCTCATCATGGCGGTGACCTTCGCGATTCCGAATCTCGACGAGGCGCTGGATCCGACCAAGAACAGCGGCTATCCGGTCATCTACATTCTGCAGAATTCGCTGAATTCGTTCTGGTCCGGGCTGCTGCTGGTCATCGCCGCGGTCGCCCAGTTGTTCTGCGGCTACGCCTCGATCACCGCGGCCTCACGGATGCTGTTCGCCTTCGCGCGGGACGGCGCGGTGCCGGGATCGAAGCTGTGGGCGCAGCTGTCGGCGCGCAAAGTGCCGGTGAACGCGGTCTTCTTCGTATCGGTGTTCGCGTTCATTCTGCTGATTCCGTCCATGCTGGTGCCTGCCGCCAATGCCCCGACCGCGTATGCCGCCGCGACCTCGGTGGCCACCATCGGCCTGTATATCGCGTACGGGATTCCGGTGCTGCTGCGGCTGTTGCGCGGCAATCGATTCCAGGCCGGGCCGTGGCAGCTCGGAGGCTGGCATCGGCCGATCGGGGTCATCGCGCTGATCTGGATCGTCGTCATCAGCGTGCTGTTCATTCTGCCGACCGATGATCACGGGTATCCGTGGGTCGACGGATTCACCTGGAACGCGGTGAATTACGCGCCCCTCACCCTGGTCGGGGTGGTCGGTGCGATCGCCATCTGGTGGTTCGTCTCGGCCCGGCGCTGGTTCACCGGGCCCAAACGAACCGTCGAGGAGCCGCCGGAGGCCGAGGACGCCCCCGTCGGCGCCTGAGAACCGTTGGGCTACAGCGGCGTCACGTATGCCCCGGAGATGCCACCGTCGACCAGGAATTGCGAGGCGGTGATGAAGGAGGAGTCGTCGCTGGCCAGGAAGGCCACTGCCGCGGCGATCTCCTCCGGCTCGGCGAACCGGCCGACGGGAATGTGCACCAGGCGGCGCGCGGCGCGCTCCGGATCCTTGGCGAACAGTTCCCGCAGCAGAGGAGTGTTGACCGGTCCGGGACACAGGGCGTTCACGCGAATGCCCTGGCGCGCGAACTGCACTCCGAGTTCGCGGCTCATGGCGAGCACGCCGCCCTTGGAAGCGGTGTAGGAGATCTGCGAGGTGGCCGCGCCCATGACGGCGACGAAGGACGCGGTATTGATGACCGAGCCCCTGCCGCGTTGGAGCATATGGTCGATGGCGTATTTGCTGCACAGGTAGACCGAGGTCAGATTGACCTCCTGGACCCGCTTCCAGGCGTCGATGCCGGTGGTGAGGATCGAATCGTCCTCCGGCGGTGAGATGCCCGCGTTGTTGAAGGCGATGTCGAGACCGCCGTAGGTGTCGACGGCGGTCTGGAACATGGCTCGCACCTGTTCCTCGTCGGTGACGTCGACTTTCACGTAGAGCCCGCCGACCTCGGCCGCGGCGGCCTCACCGGCGGCGGCGTCGATATCGGCGACGACGACCTTCGCGCCCTCCTGGGCGAAGCGCCGGACGGTGGCGAGGCCGATGCCGCTGCCGCCGCCGGTGACGACCGCGACTCGATCCTGTAAGCGCTGCAACGTATCTCCTTCGATGAAATGGCGGGGGCGGACTATTCGGTGGCGAGGAACACGTTCTTGGTCTCGGTGAAGGCCCGCGCCGCGTCGGGACCGAGTTCGCGGCCCAGGCCGGACTGTTTGAACCCGCCGAACGGAGTCCAATAGCGCACGGAGGAATGGGAATTCACCGATAGGTTCCCGGCCTCCACACCACGGGCCACGCGGAGGGCGCGGCCGACGTCATTTGTCCAGATGGAGCCGGACAGGCCGTATTCGGTGTCATTGGCGATGCGCAGGGCGTCGGCCTCGTCGTCGAACGGCAGCACCGCGACCACCGGACCGAACACCTCCTCGGTCAGCACCCGGTCCTGGGAGCTGGAGGGCAGGACAACCGTTGGCGGGAACCAGAATCCGGGGCCGTCGGGGTGGGCGCCGGTGAACGCCACCTTGGTCGACGGCTCCAGGAATCCGGCGACACGGTCGCGATGCGCGGCGGAGATGAGCGGGCCCATCTCGGTCGCCTCGTCGCCCGGATCACCCACAGCCACGCCCTGGACCGCCGGTTCGAGCAGTTCCAGGAAGCGGTCGAAGATGCCGCGCTGCACCAGGATCCGGGAGCGGGCGCAGCAGTCCTGGCCGGCATTGTCGAAGACGCCGTAGGGTGCGGTGGCGGCGGCGCGCTCCACATCCGCGTCGGCGAACACGATATTGGCGCTCTTGCCGCCCAATTCGAGGGTCACCCGCTTCACCCGCTCGGCGCAGCCGGCCATGATCTGCCTGCCCACCTCGGTGGAGCCGGTGAACACCACCTTGCGCACGGCGGGATGGGTGACGAAGCGGGCGCCGACCACCGAGCCGCGGCCGGGGATGACCTGGAAGACGTTCTCCGGCAGCCCCGCTTCGAGGGCCAGTTCGCCGAGACGGATGGCGGTGAGCGGGGTGAGCTCGGCCGGTTTGAGCACCACGGTGTTGCCGGCGGCCAGCGCGGGACCGAAACCCCAGGCCGCGATGGGCATGGGGAAGTTCCAGGGCACGATGATGCCGACCACGCCCAGCGGCTCGCAGAAGGTGATGTCCACGCCCCCGGCGACCGGAATCTGAGTGCCGAGCAGTCGTTCCGGCATGCCCGCGCTGTAGTGCAGGACGTCGCGGACATTGCCCGCCTCCCAGCGGGCATTGCCGATGGTGTGGCCGGCGTTGCTGACCTCGAGCCGGGCCAGCTGCTCGATTTCGGCGTCGACGGCGTCGGCGAAGCGGCGCAGTAGTCGCGCCCGGTCGCCGGGGGAGACGGCCCGCCAGCTCGCTGCCGCCCGATGGGCGCGTTCGATGGCGGCGTCGGTCGCGGCCGTGTCGGCCGCCGCGATGGTGGCCAGGACCTTTTCGGTGGCGGGGTTGACGATGTCGGTGGTTGTCACAGGGTGCGCTCCTTTCCGTACTGTGCCGCGCGGCGGACCAGGGCCCGTATGAGGCGGGTGTCGGACGGGTTCTCCTCCGGATGCCATTGCACGCCGAGCAGGAACGAGCCGTCGCGGGTCTCGGCGGCCTCGATCATGCCGTCCGGTGCGTGCGCGCTAGCGGTGAGTTCGGGGGCGAGAGTGTCGATGGCCTGATGGTGATGGCAGTACGCCTTCACCTCGGGGCCGGTGATGGCGGCGATCCGGCTGCCGGGCACGGTGGTGACGGTGTTGACCGTGAAGACCCCGGGTGTGCGGGAATGGTCGGTGTGCCCGACCACGTCCGGGACATGTTGCAGCAGCGTGCCGCCGAGGGCGACGTTCGCCAATTGCAGGCCGCGGCAGATCGCCAGCACCGGCATGCCCGCGGCGCGCGCCAGTGCGAAGAGCCCGAGCTCGGATTCGTCGCGGTCGGGGCGGAGACGGCGGGTGGCGGGATGGGGTGGCGCGCCGTAACGGGTGGGATCGAGGTCCGCGCCGCCGGTGAGGACCAGGCCGTCGAGACGGTCGATGAGCTCGGGGCGTGGAGTTCCGGTGGGCGGCAACAGGACCGGAATGCCGCCCGCTCGCTCGGTCATGTCTATATAGGTGCGGGCCAGGACTGCGGCGTCGACATCCCAGTGGCCGAAGCGGGTGCGTTCGGAATACGTGGGCAGGCCGATGAGCGGCCGCCGTCCGGTGTCAGAGTCGTTCGAAGCCACGGATGCGCTCCCAGTCGGTCACCGCCGCGTCGTAGGCGTCCAGCTCGACCTGTGCGGCATTGCGGTAGTGCCGCACCACCTCCGGGCCGAACGCCTTCTGCGCGATCTTGCTCTCGCCGAAGAGTTGCGCGGCCTCACGCAGGGTGCGTGGGACGCGCGGACGGTGGGAGAGGTAGGCGTTGCCGTGGAATTCCGGCTCCAGGGGAAGCTGGTGTTCGATGCCGTGCAGTCCGGCGGCGAGGACGGCGGCGACGGCCAGGTAGGGGTTGACGTCGCCGCCGGGAATGCGGTTCTCCAGGCGCAGGGACGGGCCGTGGCCGACCACGCGCAGGGCGCAGGTGCGATTGTCCCGCCCCCAGGCGAGGGCGGTCGGCGCGAAGCTTCCTGTCTGGAATCGCTTGTAGGAGTTGATGTTCGGGGCGAGCAGGTAGGTGAGCTCGCGCAGGCAGTCAAGCTGGCCCGCGATGAAGTGTCGCATGAGCGCGGAGGGGCCGTCGCCCTCGGCGAAGACGGGCTCGCCCGTATTGCTGCGCAGACTGAGGTGAATGTGGCAGGAATTGCCTTCCCGCTCATTGTATTTCGCCATGAAGGTGATGCTGCGGCCCTCCTGGGCGGCGATCTCCTTGGCTCCGGTCTTGTAGATGCTGTGGTTGTCGCAGGTGACGAGCGCCTCGTCGTAGCGGAAGGCGATCTCGTGCTGGCCCGGGTTGCATTCGCCCTTGGCGGATTCGACATACATTCCCGCGCCGGACATTTCGGTGCGGATGCGACGCAGCAGCGGCTCGATGCGAGCGGTGCCGAGCATGGAGTAGTCGACGTTGTACTGGTTCGCGGGGGTGAGGTCGCGATAGCCGCTGCGGAAGGCGGCCTCGTAGGTGTCGTCGAAGACGAGGAACTCGAGCTCCGTGCCGACATACGCGGACAGGCCGCGTTCGGCCAGGCGATCCAGCTGGGCGCGCAGCACCTGCCGGGGTGAGGCGGCGACCGGCTGCCCGTGTTTGCCGTGCGGATCCACCTGCTCGACATCGCACAGGACCAGCGCGGTGCCCGGCCACCACGGGAGCAGCCGCAGCGTGTTCAGATCCGGGCGCAGCACGAAATCGCCGTAGCCGGTGTCCCACGACGACATCTCGTAGCCCCCGACCGTGGTCATCTCCACATCGACGGCGAGCAGATAGTCACACGCCTCGGTCGCCTGATCGAGCACCTCCTCCACGAAATACCGTGCCGAACAACGTTTTCCCTGCAACCGCCCCTGCATGTCGGTCATCGCCACCAGCACCGTGTCCAGCGTTCCCGCCGCGACCCGCGCCACCAGCTCCGCCGTGCTCAGCATTCCGGCCCGCATTCTTGACCCCTCTCGACGTCAACCTTGCTCACGCTAAGCGAACCCGGCCTCCGTGCGTGCCCGAATAGGCAAGAGATCGTCCCCGTGTCCGCACCGCCTCGACGGCGAGCACCGTGCCGAGGGCGGAGTACTGCTCGATGCGTCGTAGCGCCCCGGTCGGCCCCAGATGCCGACCTCGGTGAGAATCCGCCACGCGACCGGCGCGGCGAGGCCCGGACCGGTGAGAACGATCAGCTCTGCGGCGATCGTGGTCGCCAGGCATCCGCCGCCGCCCCTACCGCCCCGCCGCGCGCCAGCCGTCCCGAATCCTGCGCGGCCTGAAACCCCCGCCTCGAAGCCTCGGCCCTCTGCCAATGCGGAGAGGCGTTGCGGGAGCGGATCGGCTGGGCGGGGTCAGCGGAGGAGGGTGGTCTCGTGATCCAGGCGTGAGAGTTTGTGGGGGTTGCGGACGGCGTAGAGGCCGGTGATGCGGCTGGCGTCGGCACGGAGGGCCAGGACGGTGTCGAGTTCGCCGTCGCGGTCGACGATGAGGGCGGGGTGGCCGTTGACGTGGGCGGGGCGGATGGTGCCGCCGGTCGCGGGGAGGCGGGCCAGGAGGGTGGCGACCGGGGTGGCGCCGATGATGGGGATGAGGGCGGCCCGGACGATGCCGCCGCCGTCGGTGAGGAGGACCACGTCGGGGGAGAGGACGTTGAGCAGGGCTTGGAGGTCGCCGGTTTCCACGGCGCGCTGGAAGGCTGCGAGGGCGTCGCGGGTCTGGGTGGGGGAGGCGACGGCACGTGGGCGGCGGGCGGCGACGTGAGAGCGCGCGCGGTGGGCGATCTGGCGGACCGCGAGGGCGGATTTGTCGACGGCTGCGGCGATTTCGTCGTAGGACAGGTCGAAGACCTCGCGCAGGACGAAGACGGCCCGCTCGGTGGGGGTGAGGGTTTCCAGGACCAGCAGCATGGCCATGGAGACGCTGTCGGCCAACTCGACGTCCTCGGCGACATCGGGCGCGGTGAGCAGCGGCTCGGGAAGCCAAGGGCCGACATAGGATTCGCGGCGGCGGCCCAGCGTGCGCAGGCGGGTGAGGGCCTGGCGGGTGGTGATCCGCACCAGGAACGGGCGGACCTCGCGCACGGTGTCGAAATCCACGCCCGTCCACTGCAACCAGGTCTCCTGGAGCACGTCCTCGGCGTCCACGGCCGACCCGAGCATCTCGTAGGCGACGGTGAACAGCAGATTGCGGTGGGCGAGGAAGGCCGCGGTGGCGGGATCCGGGTGGTCGGTCATCGATGGCTCCTCGGCACGGTCGGCGGTGTCTCCACCAGACGCCGGCACTCGCGGATCCGTGACAGGTCCAGCGGTGTGCCCTGTGTCACAGTGCCGTGCTGTCACACCTTCCGCGTCGCCGGCAACTCATGTCCGTCCCACCGATAACGAAGGAGACGGAAATCATGGAACCCCGACTCGACCTGTCCGCCAATGAACTCGGCGCCAAGTTCGCCAAGCGCTTCGCCAATGCCAGCCTGGTGATCACCCAGTCGACCGTCCCGGCCGCCACCCAGGAACTGGTCAATCTGCGCGCGAGCCAGATCAACGGCTGCGGCTGGTGCACCGACGCCCACACCAAGGAACTCGCCGCCGCGGGCGAACCCGCGGTCCGCATCAATCTGGTGGCCACCTGGCGCGAGGCGACGGTCTTCACCGAGGCCGAACAGGCCGCCCTGGCACTGGCGGAGGAGGGCACCCGCCTGGCCGACGCCCACCTCGGCGTCTCCGACGACACCTGGGCGCGGGTCCGTAAGCACTACGACGACAACCAGATCGCCGCCCTGGTGGCGCAGGTCGCCATGATCAATGCCGCCAATCGTCTGGGTGTCATCCTGCACCAGAAGGGCGGCTCCTACGAGCCCGGCATGTTCGCCCGCGCCACCGACTGACCGCTAAACGGGGTGCGGCGTCGGGGCCGGGCGGCGGGTACGACGCCAGGCGTAGGCGAGGAAGGCGATCAGGCCGATCAGCGGAACCGTGCTGACGGCCCAGCTCACACCCAATGGGGGACCGGGCTGGTGGAGAACCGTGAGGTTCGCCAGATCGCCTTCACCCCGCCCCTGGGGTCCGTCGATGACGAAGTGGAAGGTCCATGCACCCTCTTGATCGAGGGAGCGCACGTCCAGGCCCCAGACGTCGCGTTTGCGTGGGTGACGCGAAAGCGGTTCGGCGCGGCGGATTTTCCCGTTGGGCTGGATTTCGGTGAGCGTCCCGGTCCTGTCCTCGATCCCGCCCTCGGGGATGAAGGTGAAATCCAGCGATTGCATTGCGCGCAAAGGCCATTCACTGAATCCGACGGTCAGCGAATAGGGCCCAGCCTGCACATGCTCGGTGTGCACGATATCGACCGGCTGATACGCCGAGGCCGTGCCCGCGGTCCCCGCGGTCAGGCCCAGAATGGCGAGAATCGTTGCGGCGGTGGCGAGAATACGGTTGATCATGCGCTGACCTTCGCGGACGGGGCGGTCAGCCGCAGCATGTCGCCGAATCGCCGGCCCACGTAACCGCCGAGCGCGCCGAACAGCGCGGCCGCGACGGTGGTGGCGACGATGATGGACGCGGGCGCCAGGTGGGCGTGGTAGATGATGACCTGCTGCACCGGGTTGAATCCGCCGACAATGGCCCCACCCAGCCCGCCCGCCAGCGCGGGCAACAGCCGAGCCGGGCTGTCGGTGCGCCGGATGAGCAGATCGATCACGATGCCGACCGGAACGAGGCAGAAGGGAATCAGCGCCGGAGTCGCCGGAATGCCCCGGATATGTTCGCGCATGGGCAATTCCACGAAATCGGCGTAGGTCCGCGCCGCCCACGGCGCGAACCACCAGAACACGCCCTGGGTCGCCGAGGAGAACACCGCGGTGATCGTCGCACCCCACCGCTGAAATCCGGCACCCGCGACCATCAGCAGAATCACCATGAACGCCGTCACCGCGACCGTCCACCGTACGGTCCCGGTGCTGAGCCGCTGTACCGCCAGCGCGGTGACGGTGCTCGAGGTCGTCAGATGCGCCAGCGCGAACAGCGCGCCGATCCGCCCCCAGCGATAGTTCCGTGCCGCCGCGAACACGATCACCGTACCCACCGAGATCACGGTGCTGGACAGGAACAATCCGATGTGCGGCGGTGAGTCGATGATCGCGTCGAACCCGTAGAGGCTGTGCCACCACAGATCCCACAGCCCGTACAGCAGGAACGAGGCCGCCCCCAGCGCCGCCACCATGTACCCGAGCGGCGCGGTGAACGTCCGCCCGAACACGCTGATTCCCGGCCCGCCCAGCTCGCCGTCCACCCGTCGCCCCGCTCGGCCCGCGGCCGAGGTGACGAGAATGACCGTGAGACCGGTGAATCCGGCGATCGCCGCACTGGCGTAGATGAACAGGTGCGGCAGCGTGAAGAAGGTGTCGGGCCCGACATCGGAGTGCCACTGGATATCCCAGGTGGACCCGATCGCGAAGGTGAGGCTGGCCGCGAACAGAATGGACGCGGGTAGCCACGGGCGAATGGTGATGGGTGTGGTCGCCTCGGCGGTGAGCCCGCGACCGTCGGCGGTGAGGTCCATGGTCTGCTCCTGATCCTCTTTCCTTCGATTCAGTTGGCCTGGACGGAGAAGGTGGCGCTGCCGGATCCCGGTGCGCCGGAAAGCCTGACGGCGATCTCCCACTGCCCCGGCATGGGAAGGGTCACCGTGGCCCGGTAATGCCCGGGCGTGACCGCGGCGGCGGTGCTCGGCGGCAGGGCGTGGCCCATCTGCGGCATGGCGGGTTCCACCGAGACGCGATCCGGGGTCGCGGCATTGCCGTGCTGGTCGGTGATGTCGAGGTCGACGGTGTTGTCACCGGGGCGCGGCGAACCGCCGGAGACGCTCAACCGCACCTGGTACGGCCCGGCCGCGCTGCGCGGCAGCGTTTTCGCGTTGTCGGACGGCCACAGCCACCAGGTCACCAGCGCCGCCACCAGCACGACCGCCGCCGCGATCAATCCGTTGCGCCTGGTCATTGCGGAACCCCCGCTCGGACGTCGACCGTGGTCGGAATGGTCATGACGGAATAGCCGCGCTCGGCCTGCGCCCACACCAGATACCGGCCGGGCTGCGGAAAAGTGAAGGTGAAGGCCATATTCGGGCCGTAGGCGGCGACGGTCTCGTCCGGCGGCTGCGCGCCGACGGCGGGCGTCGGGGCCATGGCGTGCGCGTGCGCCCAGATCGGCACGGTCGCGGCGGACGTCCCGGCGGGCACGCCGTCCGGCAGCGGGCCGACCGCGATGAGATGGCCCAGCATGCCCAGCCAGGGCTGGAGATCGGCGGAACCGCCGTAGCCCGCGGTGAGAGTGGTGGGTTCGCCCGCGACTGCCTCGGTGGTGGTCAGCGTGGCCCCGCTCGGCGCGGAATCCAACGCGCCGGAACCGGATTGACCGGTGACATGCAGCGCGGACCGGAGCAACTGCACGCCCCCGCCCCGGCGCGCGATCTCGGCGGCGACCGCGTAATCACCGGATTCGTTCAGCCCCAGGCTGACCCGGTACTCGCCGGGCGCGGTGCGGATCGGATGCCGATGCCAGAACCGTCCGGACGGTCCTACCACCATGAGGTGCAGCAGCGCGTCATCGTTCACCAGCAGGTCATCCACGGGCCGCCCCGTCGCCGAATCGGTCAGCGACAGCTGAACCTCCGTCGGCTCCCCGGTCTCGGCCGAGTGCGCACGCACGCTCAGATTCACCGGCGGGCGTGAGTAATTCGTGGTCAGCGGCAGATCTCGCTCCGGATAGGGATTCCCGATATTCCTCGACGTGGGATCGAGCAGACTGCCCGCCGGCCGCGGCTGCGGCGCACTCGAGGACAGCACCGCCCCCGTGGCGCCTACGGTCAGCGCGGCGATGAGCGCCCCCACCGGAATCAATGTCGGCCACCCCCGTTTCGAGATGAGCGCCGTCCCCAGCGCCACCAGCAGCAACACGCCCGCCGCGAAGAATCCCCCGTAGGCCGCCCGCTCCCACGGCGTCACAACGCGCGCGGCGACCAGGAACGGAATCCGCGCTGTCCGCTCACCGTCCGAAATGGTCAGTTCCCACGGACCGGCATGATCCACCCGCAAGGTCGCCGCATACAACCCCGGCAGATCGCCGAGTTCGACTGTGCCAGTGGAGGTCTCACTACCCCGGTCCACCGGCGCGGCGCCGACCGTCAGCCTCCCCGCCGCCGACCCCGCATGGCTCACGACCTCGACCCGCAGCGGCCCCGGCTCCGCCCGCCGTACCACCACGGTCAGCTCCCGCGCCCCCAGCGATTGCGCCACGGTCAGATCACCCCCGCTCGCCGCTCCATCGGCCCTGGCATTCGGCGCTGACGCCACACCCAGCAGAAACGCGCAGAGCACGCCCACCACCAGGCATGCGCCGCGCAGGCGAACGATCAACGGCGGCTGCACTGTTCCGAAACTACCGAAGATCCGCCCACCGGAAATCCCACCCGCGGGGGATGCGCCCTCAGGGTGCCGTCAGGGTAAGGTTCCCCGCCCTCTCCCCGAATTACACGACAACGAACCAGAATCGAACAATTCGCCCCCAATTGCGCGCCGCTCGATGCCCGTTCGCCACCCGCCGACCGATATGCCGGTCGACAACCGACATTCAACCCAGCGCATTCCGAAGCCAACTCGGCCCCACCGTCGTGGCCCCGAGCGCCTCTACCCGCGCCCGCAATCCGCGATCAGCCGTCACCACCGTGACCGCGCCGCCCGCGACCGCCGCCGCGACCACCTCCACGATGGCGTCATCCCCGGATCCGCCGGCCAGCATCACCCGCAAACCTGCGCCCTCGCCATCGTCGAGCACGGGCTCGCCGGCTCCTCGGAGCACCACCCACAGTCCCTCCTGCCTCTCACTCCGGCGGTCGACAGCAGCCTTGGCAGCTCCCTCGAGCACCACGACCACCCGTGCCGAGTCGGGCAGTCGCTCCCGCAACCCAGTCAATTCCCCCAGTAACCGCCGAGCCGCCCCGGCCCGATCCCGCCACCACCCATCCGGCCGCGACCCGACCACATTGGCCGCATCCACCACGATCACCCGCTCGGCATCCTCCACCCGTTCAGTGTCCACCGGCGAGCCTGATCGGCAGCGGACGGATATGCGTCGGTCTCCGCGGTCATTGCGGCCCGGACCGCAGCTGTTGATACGGTGGCCGTTCGGAAAGTTGTCCGCGAAACGACAGGCAGTGATCAGCGTTGGCGTCCGAATCGATGGCGGGGGAGAGCGGATCCCGCCGCACCGCACCGCCTACCCGGCGGGGGCAGCGCACCCGGAGTGCGCTCATCGACGCGGCGCGTGAGGTGTTCGAGCGGGACGGGTATCTCGATGCCAAGATCGCGGACATCTCCAAGACGGCGGGGATGGCGTCGGGGTCGTTCTACACCTACTTCGACAGCAAGGAAGAGATTTTCGCGGCGCTCGTCGAGCAGGTGTCGGAGGAGATGCTGCATCCGCATGTGCGCGAGCGCAGCGGGATCACCGATACGCGCGCGCTCATCGAGGCGGCCAATCGGGACTACCTGCTGTCCTATAAACGCAATGCCCGTTTGATGGCGTTGTTCGAGCAGGTCGCCCATATCGACGAGAACTTCCGGCGCCTGCGGGTCGAGCGGGGCAAGGCGTTCGCACAGCGCAATGCCCGGATGATCCGTGAGCTACAGGAGTCCGGGCAGGCCAGCGCGGACCTGGATCCGATGATCACCGCGCACGCGCTCTCGGCGATGGTGAGCCGCATGGCGTACATGGTTTACGTTCAGAAGCAACGGATTCCGTTCGAGAAGCTGGTGACGACGTTGACCCAGCTGTGGGTCAACGCCCTGCAGTTGAAATCCGAGTGAGCCGAGCGATCATCCGAGCTCGCGCGCGAAGTCGATCAGCGCGGCATTGACCTCCTCGGGCCGTTGCTGCTGAATCCAGTGGCCCGCGCCGTCGAGGATGATCGTCCCCCGCAGATCGCTGAGCAGCGCCGACATCTTCCGCATGGGCGTGAACCGGATGACCGGATCGGTGGACCCGGCGATGAACAGCGACGGCTGGTCGATCGTCATGTCAGCGAGATGCGCGGTGCGCTCCCACGTGCGATCCAGGTTCCGGTAGTAGTTGAGCCCGCCGGTGAATCCGGTGGCCGTGAAAGTCTCGACGTAGTAATCGAATTCGGGTTCGCTCAGCCATTCGGGCAGTGGCGGCTCGGGCGCTGTGGTGTCCAGGAACGTGGCGGCGCTCATGATGTCGTCCTGCAGCAGCGTGCGCCGCACATCCGCGTTCAGCACCGCGTCGGCGACCCCGGGTTCCTGGAACCACACCATGTAGAAGTCCGCACCGAGCCGCGACCGCATGATCGACAGCGGCGGCCCGGACGACCGCGGCGTCGCGGGCACGCTCAACCCCGCGACCGCCCGCACCCGCTCCGGATACTCCCAGGCCATGTGCCAGACCACCGACGCACCCCAGTCGTGGCCGACGAAGATCGCGTCCTCGAGCCCGTACGCGTCGAGCAACCCGGCCAGATCCCCGCACACGGCGAGCATGTCGTACTCCTCGACCCGCTCGGGCCGCGAGCTGCCACCGTACCCGCGCATATCGGGCGTGAGGGTCCGGAACCCCGCCTCGGCCAGCGCGAAAACCTGATGCCGCCATGAGAATCCGAGCTCCGGGAACCCGTGGCAGAACACCACCGGCGCACCCGCGCCGTGCTCGACCACCCGCAGCTCGATGCCATTGGCCGCGACCCGCGCGCTGCCCAGCCGCTGCCACTCCTCGACCAGATGTGCTGACTGCATCCGTTGTTCACCTCTCGTGACCGGGCCGGTTGACGCCGAACGGGTCATGAACTTGAATCCGACGTAGGTTTCATATTCCATCAGCCGACGCATCCGATCCAGCCGAGACGGCCGGATCGGGGCCCGGCGCGGGCCGGAGGGAGAACTCGTGCAGGTCGCGGGAAAGAACGCCATTGTCACCGGAGGCGGTGGCGGCATCGGCGGCGCGATCGCCGCGCGGCTGGTGCGGGCCGGGGCGCGGGTCGTCGTCGCGGACCTGAACGGCGGCGCGGCCGCGGCGGTGGTAGCGGCGTTGGAGGCGGAGTTCCCGGGTGCGGCCGTGGCGGTCGGGGCCGATGTGTCCGACACCGCCCGCATCGAGGAGCTGATCGCCCGCACCGAGGCCGAATTCGGGCCGGTCGATCTGTATTTCGCCAATGCGGGCGTGATCGGGCCGGTCGGACTCGGCGCGGAGAAGGACTGGGAGACCACCCTCGACGTCAATCTCAACGCCCACATCCGCGCGGCCCGGCTGCTGGTCCCCGGTTGGCTGGAGCGCGGCGAGGGTTACTTCATCAGCACCGCGTCGGCGGCGGGCCTGCTGACCCAGATCGGTTCGGCCGCATACTCGGTCACCAAGCACGCGGCGGTCGGCTTCGCCGAATGGCTGTCGGTCACCTACGGCGATCAGGGCATCCGCGTCAGCTGCCTGTGTCCCATGGGCGTGGAGACCCCGCTGCTGCGCGCGGGCGAGAACTCCGGCGACGCCATCGGCATGGCCGCCACCCGCGCGGTCACCTCGGCGGGCGCGGTGCTGACCCCCGACGCGGTGGCCGAGCTGGTCATGGCCGCGGTGGACGACGAGCGGTTCCTCATCCTGCCCCATCCGGAGGTGCTCGATATGTACCGTCGCAAAGGCGCCGACTACGACCGCTGGCTGTCGGGCATGCGGCACTATCAGGCGCGTCTGCTGGACAGCGACGGCCACTGAGCATCGGGGAGACACATGAGCGACGATCAGCGGACCGGCGAACTACCCGGCCTGGATCTCGAGCGACTCGCGGCGTGGCTGACCGAGACTCGGCCCGGCCTGGTGACCGGACCCCTGAGCGGTCGGTTGATCGCGGGCGGGAAATCCAACCTCACCTATGAGATCGGCGACGGCGAATCGGCCTTCATCGTGCGGCGTCCGCCGCTGGGCCACGTGCTCGCCACCGCGCACGACATGGCCCGCGAATACCGGGTCATCACCGCGCTGGCCGACACTGGTGTCCCCGTGCCCGCCACCTACGCGCTGTGCCAGGACGACGACATCATCGGTGCGCCCTTCTATGTCATGGAGCGCGTGGCCGGCACGCCCTACCGGAGCGCGGCGGAACTGGTGCCGCTCGGCGTCGAACGGACCCGGGTCATCGCCACCGGTCTCATCGACACCCTGGCCGCCCTGCACACCGTCGATCCGGCCGCGGGCGGGCTCGGGGACTTCGGCCGCCCGGACGGATTCCTGGAACGGCAGGTGCGGCGCTGGAAGAAGCAGCTCGACGCCTCCCTCAGCCGGGACCTGCCCGCCGCCGCCGAGCTGCACGATCTATTGGCGAAAAACCTGCCCGCACAATCGGCTACGGGCATCGTGCACGGTGACTACCGGCTCGACAACGTGCTGGTCGACGACACGGACAAGGTCGCGGCCGTGATCGACTGGGAGATGGCCACACTCGGTGATCCGCTCACCGATATCGGCCTGCTGCTGGTCTATCAGCGCACGAGCGATGTCGCCATGCCCGGCGTCAGCGATGTCGCGCTCGCGCCCGGCTACCCCACCGAATCGGAAGTGCTGGAACGCTATTCGACGGGAACGGGACGCGATGTGTCCGAGATCGGGTTCTATATCGCGCTGGCGTCGTTCAAGCTCGCCGTGATCAGCGAGGGCATCCACTTCCGCCACATCCACGGCCAGACCCTGGGGCCCGGCTTCGAGCACATCGGTGAGGCGGTCGAACCGCTGCTGGCCGCCGGTCTGTCCGCGCTGACCTCGTAAGGTCCGAAAACTCCAGCGCTGTCGGTGATTTCCTACTTCGCGTCCGCGTAGCACTCGACGATCGCGGTCGTGAAGGGGAACCGCACCGGCGTCGGCCCGAAGGCGAGCCGGCCAGCGGTCTCCGCCGCGGTCGCGATCGCGGCGGCCACCGTCTCGGCCTCGTCCGCGGGACAGTGCACGATGACCTCGTCGTGCTGGAAGAAGACCAGTTCGGCGCGCAGGCCCGCCTGATGCATCGCATGGCGCAAGCCCGCCAGCACCAGCAGCGTCCAGTCGGCGGCGCTGCCCTGTACGACGAAGTTCCGCGTGAAGCGGCCCCGGGCACGCGCCCTGGGCGTACTGCCATATGCGCTGGAGGCCTCCTCGTTGTTCGCCTGGTCGTATGACGCGGCGGGCGGGCAGGTGCGGCCGAACCAGGTGCGCACCAGTCGGCCCTGCTCGCCGGCGGCGGCCGCATCGTCGACATAGGCCATCGCATCCGGATAGCGACGGCGCAACGCCGCCATATGTGTGAGCGCGTCTCCGGAGGTCTGGCCGTAAATCGCGCCCAGCATGGCGACCTTGGCCTGCGCGCGATCACCGCCGAAGGCGCGGGCGGCCAGGTCGGCATACAGGTCTTCGCCCCGGCCCGCCACCTCCATCAGACCGCGATCCCGGGAGATGGCCGCGAGCACACGGGGTTCCATCTGATCGGCGTCGGCGACCACCAGCCGCCAGCCCGGATCCGCCCGGATGGCTCGGCGCACCACTTTCGGAATCTGGAGCGCGCCACCGCCATTGGTGGTCCACCGGCCGGTCACCGTGCCGCCGGGCAGGTACTCGGGCCGGAAGCGGCCGTCGTGCACCCACTGGTCGATCCAGGACCAGCCGTGGGCGGTGTAGAGGCGATAGAGCGATTTGTAGGCGAGCAGCGGCGCGACCGCCGGATGGTCGATCTCCCGGAGCTCCCATTTCCTGGTGGAGGACAACGAGATTCCGGCGCGCGCGAAGGCCCGGATGATGTCCTGGGGCAGATCGGGCCGCACCCGAATCCCGTCGCCGAAGGCCCGCGACACCTCATCGGCCAGCTCCGCCATGCGCCGCGGCTCCGTGTTATTCGAAATACGTTCTCCGAGCATCGAATCGAGCAATTGGCGATGCAGGTCGGCGCGCCAGGGGATGCCGGCCCGCGACATCTCCGTGGCCACCAGCATGCCCGCCGATTCGGCGGCCAGCAGCATCCGCATGCGGTGCGGGTATTCGGCCGCGGCTGTCCGGGCCACCTGCCCCGCGTACACCTCGAGCAGCGCGGTGAATTCATCGGTCCCGGCCGGCAGCGGCACCGGACCCGATTCGAACAGGGTCGGCTGGGTGTCGGCGGCGCGCAGGGGCGCGTCCTCGGGAACGGGCATGCGGTGCAGTCGCGCCCAGGCCGCCGCCAGCGATCGGGCCTGCCCCGACTGTCCGTCCTCGTGCCCGATGAGCAACGACTCCGCCGCCTCCACGTCGTAGCAGCGATCCACGCGGACGCCGGCCTCGAGCAGCCGCCGGTAGACGGCCGCCGTCGACCGCCACACCCACCGCTGCACCCCGGGACGCGACCGCACGGCCTCGGCCACCGAGCTCTCCTCGACCACCGGACCCGCGGGCCGGCCGTGCCGATCCAGCGGGCACAACCGTGCCCCGCCGTCACCCGTCTCCGCCACCGCCCACCGCATACCGATGAGTCTCGCAGCAGGCACGGACAATGCCGTCGCGATCGGCCGTGGCCAGCGCCGACGCGGGTTCGCATGCTGCGATGGCGTTGCGAAGTCCCGCGGAGGGTCGAATACGCTCGGGTTTCGTGAGCACATCGAAGATCGTTCTTGTCACCGGCGCCGGGACCGGGTTGGGGCGCGCCATGACTCATGCGCTGACGGCGGCCGGGCATCGGGTCGTAGCGGTCGGGCGCACGGCTGCGACCCTGGACGAGGCCGTGGCGTCGGCGCCCGGACCCGGGAGTGCGGAGGCCGTGCGGGCCGATGTCACCGATTCCGCCTCGGTAAACGCGGTCTTCGCGCACATCGTGCAGCGGTGGGGACGGCTGGACGTGCTGGTCAACAATGCCGGGATCTTCGGTCCCTCGCAGCCGATCGACGAGGTGTCGGTGCAGGACTGGAAGCAGGTCGTCGATATCAACCTCACCGGGGCGTTTCTATGCGCGCAGGCCGCGTTTCGGCTCATGAGGACACAGACGCCGCGGGGCGGGCGGATCATCAACAACGGGTCGATCTCCGCTCACACTCCGCGGCCGAATACCGTCGCTTACGCGGCCAGTAAGCACGGCCTCACCGGACTCACCAAGGCGCTGGCGTTGGAGGGGCGGGCGCACGATATCGCGGCAGGGCAGATCGATATCGGCAATGCCGCAACCGAACTCACCGCCGGTATCGCGGCGGGCTCGTTGCAGGCGGATGGGAGTGTCCGGCCCGAACCCACGATGGACGCATCACATGTGGCCGCGCTGGTGGTTCAAACCGTCGCTCTGCCGCTCGAGGTCAATGTTCCGTTCTTGACGGTCATGGCCACGGGTATGCCGTACATCGGTCGCGGCTGACTGCCAGCGGCAAAGGCGCGCAACGGAATTCGCTGGCGGCGGGCACGAGTCCTACGGCGCCCGCATGGCCGATCCGGCCCGCAGCGCCGTGGACGCGTACCCGAACGACCCGGCCGGGTAGCCGGACTCAGCGGCTCAGCGCGGTTTCCTGCTCCATGTGCGACAGCTTCTCCGGGTTGCGCACCGTGTAGAACCCGGTGATGAGCCCGTCGTCGATGCGGATCGCCAGGACGGCGTCGACCTCGTCGCCGTGCCGGAAGACCAGCGCCGGATGGCCATTGACCATGGCCGGTTCGATCGCCAGCTCCGGCTCGAAGATCCTCCAGCCCTTGGTGAACAGCCGCGCCACCTGGTGCGCGCCGGTAATGGGTCGCGGCAGCGCCTGTTTGATGCCGCCGCCGTCGCCCAGGGCGACCACGTCGGGCGCCAGCAGATCGAGCAGTCCCTGCAGGTCACCGGTTTCGAGGGCGCGCTGGAAGGCCTCGAGCACGCCGCGGGTCTCCGCCGGGGACACGACCCCGCGCGGCCGGCGCGACGCGACGTGCGAGCGGGCGCGATGGGCGATCTGACGCACCGCGGCCGGTGTCTTGTCGACGGCCTCGGCGATCTCGTCATAGGGCAGATCGAACACCTCGCGCAGCACGAACACCGCCCGCTCGGTCGGCGTGAGCGTTTCGAGCACCAGCAGCATGGCCATCGAGACGCTCTCGGCCAGTTCGATGTCCTCGGCCACGTCCGGCGTGGTCAGCAGCGGTTCGGGCAGCCACGGCCCGACATAGGACTCCTTGCGCCGCCCCAGCGTCCGCAGCCGCACCAGCGCCTGCCGGGTGGTGATCCGCACCAGGTACGCCCGCTGATCCAGCACCGTGTCGAGGTCGACACCGGTCCACCGCAGCCACGTCTCCTGCAGCACGTCCTCGGCGTCGGCCGCCGACCCGAGCATCTCGTAGGCCACCGTGAACAGCAGGTTCCGCTGCGCGACGAACGCCTCGGTCGCGGCCGTGGTTCCGGTCATGGCTGGCTCCTGTCCTCAGTCTCCACCGTGTCACCCACTAGACACCGCCCCCGTCCGTTCTGTGACACCGGGACCCGTAATTGATCTTGAAGTGGGTCGCAGGAGGTCTCTGCCGTCGAATCAGTCGGGGTCGGCGGATGCTTCGATCGCCTGCTTCATTTCGGCGATTCCGAACCCGGTGCGGATCCGGATTTCGGGGGCGGCGGTGTCGGGGAGGACGTCGGTGGTCCATACCAGGCGGGATCGGGCGCCGTCGGCGTGGACTTCGAAGGACGCGTGGTGGTAGTCGAGCGCGGGACGGGCTCCTTCGCGGACCGAGTAGACCAGGCGGCGGGTGTCGTCGTCGATGGTGATGAGCAATTCGCGGATGATGTGTCCGTCCGGGAAGGCGAGGAACCGGTGCGGGCCCTCGAGCCGGGTATCGGCCACCCGGCCGGGTAGCAGTCGGTCATGGACGGCGCCGACATCGCGCAGGACATCCCACACATGTTGTGGGGAAGCGTTTATCGCGATCTCGTGGCGGATGGAGGCCATGCGGGTGAGGGTTCCGTTCGATCGGTGTGGTTGGGTTGCCGCGGCGAAGGCGCGGGTGCGTGTGGTGTTTCGGTTCGTGGGCCATGCGCGGCCCCATTCGATTTTCGGTGCGCCGTGCGGCGGAACGTTAGAGGGCGTCGGGGCGTGTGGTAACGGAGTGCGGGCGCGCCGATGGGCCGGACGCCGAGACCGGTTCCGGCCAGGGGCAAGCCTCTCGTTTCGATAGCGGGGCCGATGGCCGAAAACAGGACTCGAACAAACGTTCTACTCGAGGTATCGTTCCGGGCCATGCCGGAACTCTCACGACGCGACTGGGCGACGATGAACCTCAAAGAGGTGCAGCGGCAATTGTTGAAGGCGGCGTCGTTCGGGAAGGCGTTGTCGCCGGAACAGCTGGAGAATGCCGCGGGGAAGATCGGGGAGGGGTTGCGGATTTTTCTGGAGGAGATGGATCAGACCGGGTAACATCCGCCACCCGCACCGCCAGAGAGGGCGTGGCCTGGGCCTTCGCCCTCGATGCCGACTCCTGCGCCTCGATCCCGCAGACCTAGCCCGCGACCGGTTCAGCCGGCGCTGGACCAGCCGTAACGGTGGGGCGCAGGAACGAGCAGGCCAGGCACACCAGGCCGAAGAACAGGTACCCGAGCGCGACCTTCGGCGCGGCCGCCCAGCCGACCTCGGCGGCATGGATCAACCCCACGAAACTGAGCACCGCTCCCACTGAAGAGGCGAGAGCCGCTGCCCGGAAACGCTTTTCGAGCACAAAGGTCACCATCGTGCCCAACACCAGCCCGGCCAGCACCGCACCCTCGCCGAGCGTCTTCAGTCCGTCGTACACCACTCCGGCCTGCCCGAGCGCGCCCATGCCGAGCTTGTCCGCGGTGGTGCCCGCCGCGCTGAGCGCATTGTCGATCTGGCCGACACCCCACTCCGCCAGGTTCGGCAGGAGCGCGGCCACGACCGCCACCGCGTGCAGGCGCGGCACCGCTTGGAAAGCCTGTGCCCCGATCAGCAGACCGATGTACAGCAGGATAGGCACGATCGCCGGAATGGGCAGCAGTGTGGCGAGCACTCCGAAAAGGCCCAGCAGACACATCAACCCGATGATCGCGCCGCCGGCCAGGGAGTAGCCGGTGCGCCCGCCCGCGTCCTTCCAGCCGGGGTGGCCGATGTAGACGGCCGGCGGGAACGGGGATCCGAATCCGGATCCGATGATCGCGCCGAACCCGTCGGCCAGCAGCACACTGCGGAGGTTGTAGTTGTCGCCCGCCGCGGCGGCGCTTTCCACATTGCTCATGGCCTCTGTGAAGTTGTAGACGCCCAGGGGAATCGCGGTGGCCAGCAGCGGAGCCAGATGAGCCAGTCCGTCGAAGAGCAGGTGCAGGCGCAGATCCGGCAGCCCTAGGGCGATGTCGTGCGCGGCCTTGGAGACATCGGGCACCGACATGTAACCGCCGATCCAGCCGATGGCCGTGCCCGTCAGCAGCGCCGCCAGTCCGATCGGCACATTGCCCGGCAACCGCACATCGGTGAAGAAGCCGATGAGAATGATGGCCAGCACCGGCAACCCGATCCAGGCCGCCTCCCACATCTGGGCGGCGGGCCGCATGGCGATGAAGGTGATGGAGATGCCCGCGAGGGTGCCCAGCATGGCGGCGCGCGGCGTGATGCGGCGGATGGAAGGGCCCACGAACGCGCCGATCATAACGATCACACCGATCATGAAGGCCCAGGCCAGTCCTGCCGACCACGCCTTCATCGGGTCGTTCGTCTTCAGATAGATCGGCAGCATGACCACGAACACCACGATGAACATGTGCGGCACGCTCGGGCCGTACGGCAGCGCCGTGACCGTGGCCCGCCTCTCGCGCCGGGCCAGTCGCCGCGCCAGCGTCATGTAGTAGAGGTTGCCCAGCACCAGCGCGACCCCGAGCGCGGGCAGCACGGTGCCCAGCACATCGGTGCTGGGGATCTTGACCACCGCGATGGACAGCGTGGTGAGGGTCAGGACATTGACAAGGATATTGAACGACAGGCCGAAGAAGGCATTGGTGTCGCCGCGGGTCCACCACGGCAGCGACAAGGGTGCGGTGGCGCCGGTTTCACCGGGCAGTTGGGTTTCGACGGACATCGGAATTCCTGTTCACTGGGCCGGAATGGGAGAGAAGGCGGATTCGAGCGCGCCGCGGACTGCCGCGGAATCGGCGACCCAGCCGAAGATCCCGCCCTGCGCGGCGATCATGGCCAGTCCGGCGCGCTGGAACTCCGGGAAATACGAACCGACACAGTCGGAGACGACCAGGCACTCGTAACCGCGGTCGTTGGCTTCGCGGACCGTGGTGTGCACACAGACCTCGGTGGTGACGCCGGTGATCAGTAGATGGCGGATTCCGTTGCGTACCAGCACGTCCGACAGCTCGGTGGCGTAGAACGCGCCTTTCCCGGGCTTGTCGATCACGAACTCGCCCTCGGCGGGCGCCAGTTCGTCGATGATGTCGTGGCCGTACTCGCCGCGGATCAGGATGCGCCCGAATCGGCCCGCGTCGCCGATGCGGTGGGATGGATTGCCTCGCAACAGTTTCGCGGGTGGGCAATCCGAAAGGTCCGGCAGATGGCCCTCCCGGGTGTGGATGACGGGTATCCCGGCCGCACGGGCTGCGGCCAGCAGCGCCGCCAGCGGATCGATGACGGCGCGCAGCAGGGCCACGTCATTACCGAGGCTCTCGCCGAAGCCGCCGGGAAGCAGGAAATCACGCTGCATGTCGATGACAACCAGCGCGAGGGAGTCGGGGGCGAAGGGGAAATCGGCGGGTTGCGCCGGAATGTGGTGGACGGCCGTCATTGTCGTTCTTTCTGTGTGAGCCGGAGATCCGAATGCGCCACCGCCGGGCGCGGCTCGTCGAGGATGCGGGCGGCGGCCGCGAGCACGGTATCGTCCGCGAGAGCGGGCCCGAAGACCATCACCGCCAGCGGGCGGCCGTCCGCCGCGGTGCCCACGGGCACCGACACCGCGGTGAGATCCAGCAGATTCCCGAAGTGGGTGTAGTGGCCCAGCATCGTATTGGTGGCAATGGGGTCGGCCAGCACCTGCGCGACCGTGAAGGTGGTGCCGATGGTGGGCACCACCATCACATCGACGTCGACCCACAGCCGCGCCACTGTCGCGCGCAGCTCCTGCAGGCGTTGCTGCGCGCGGAACACCTCGACCGCGGTGAATCGGAACCCGCCGGTGAGGATCTCGCGGATCACCGGCAGGATCGAGCCGGGACGGGCCTCGAGGAAGGTCTCGAACTCCACCAGCCGCTCGGCCACCCACGGGCCTTGATACAGCAGTTCGCCCGCGGCCAGGAAGGGCTCGAGAGTGGCCGGTACACACTCGAATCCAAACCCTCCCAGCCGATCCCGCACCCCGAGGTGCGCGGCGCGGAACACCTCGTCGCCGAAGAACTCCAGCTCGGTCACGGCGGGCAGCCCGACCCGCAGCGGACCGCCGCCGAAGCGCGGCCCGCGCGCCCGGCTCCACGGATCCTCCGAATCCACGCCGGCGATCACATCGAAGACGCGGTCCAGATCCTCCACCGTGGTGGCCATCAGAGTCATGCAGTCCAGTGATTTGCACGCCGGCACCAGGCCCACCGCACTGATGAGACCGCGCGACGGCTTCCAGCCGAGAATCCCGTTGAGCGCGGCCGGCACCCGGCCCGATCCGGCCGTGTCGGTGGCCACGCAGAACGGAACTTCGCCCAGTGCCACCGCACGTGCCGACCCGGAACTGGAACCGCCGCAGATCATTTCACCGCCGTAGACGCTGCGCGGAATCGGGTAGGGCGTGCGGGTGCCGTTGAGGCCCGTCGCGAACTGGTCCAGATTGGTCTTGCCCACGAACAGTGCGCCCGCGTCCAGCAGGCTCTGGACCGCGGGCGCCGTTTCGGCGGCTGTGTAGGCGAAGTCGGGGCAGGCGAGGGTGGTGGGCCAGCCCGCCACGTCGATGCTGTCCTTCACACCGAACGGAACACCGTAGAGCGGTAGTGTGCGCGCCCCGGGGCGGCGCTCGATCTCGGCCGCGGCGGCCAGCAACTGCTCACGCGGAACCGGCGTGATCCAGGTGCCGTCCGCGCCCCGCGCGGCGATGGCATCGGCGACCCGTGTGGCGGTGTGGGTCGGGGAGCCACTGCCGCTCTCGTGTGAGGCCAGAATCTCCGCGACCGTGGGACCGTTCAGCATTTGTCGATTGTCGACAGAATATGTGAAATCGACGGTCTCGCAATGTATCCGCTGTGTTAGCCGATATCCAGGTCCAGGTAGGCCAGCTCCCCGTGCCGCAGCAACGCATCGGACGCGACGGCGGCATCACCGCATTCCAGCGCCTCCAGCAGCTCGGCGTGCCGGCGAACTCCACTGCGTCGCTGTGAGATCCGCGCCTCGGTGCGCAAATTGCGGGCCATCGGCAGCTGCAGCTTCAGCAGGATCGGCTCATAGGCCAGGTTCAACTGCCGGTTGCCCGCCAGCGCCACGATGGCGGCGTGGAAGCGTCGATGGGCATTGTCGCGCTCGATGAGGTCCTCCGCGGCGTCGGCCGCCCGCATCCGGTCGAGTGCCGCCCGCACCTCCCGCAGCGGATCGCCGTCCGCCGGAAGCGGAAACGCGCTGTCGATGGCATGCCGCTCCAATACCCGCCGCAATTCGAACAGCTGCAGAATGTCGGTCTTCGACCACACCGCCACCCGGAACCCCCGCCGCGGCACATGCTCGATCAGCCCCTCCTGAGCCAGCAGTCGCAACGCCTCCCGCACCGGCGCCCGGCTGGTCCCCAGCCGCGCGCACAGCGCCTCCTCCCCGATCCGCTCCCCGGGCTCGAACACCCCGCTGAGCACCTCGGCCCGCACCTGTCGCGTCGCCACTTCCACCAAACTCGGCGGCAACCCCGCCCCGTTCATCCCCGACACCATGAATCGAGATTAAGCCGACCGGCCCGTCACGTCCGATCCGCCGACCTGTATCGGGCCGCCGACATCGCGCGCGAGACGCTTCCCACGGAAGTGAGCCGCAAGTCGAGTAGCCGCGGAAACCGCTGCGCCACAGCGAGAACCCTCATGAGAGCCTGGATCGGACAGCGTTGCCCGTCAGATATCCGCGGATCGGTGCGGGCGGATCAGCGCGGCCGCCATGGTCTTCGCGCGGCGCGCCGCCCGGCGATCGGCCTCGGCGGCGGCGATGATCGTGGCCTTCATGGGGATGTGCCAGCAGCGGGTGAATTGTCCAGGTCCGACAGCCCCGCGCATTCCGGACCGGCGCTCACAGCTCGCACGCCAGAGCCGTCGTGCCGGTGCCGTGAACGAATTCGCGGTCGCCGTAACGCAGTTGGCTGTCACTCCATTCGCCGCCGAGTCCGATCACGAAATCCTGGACCAGGCTCATATCGGCCCGGTCGGCCACCAGGATCAGATTGCCGGATTCGGTGACCGAGCCGCCGCCGAGCCGATCACGCACCACGGGATCGGCGACCAGGGCATCGTGGAAGCGGGCGCGGTCGATGCCCGGGACGGTGACGGTGAAGCCATTGGCGCGGGCGTCCTGGCCGGGCAGGTACTCGAAGGTCAGCACCGATGCCTGGTTGTAGCGAACGCGCAGGTCGTCGGCGACCCAGCACAGATTCTTGTAGTCGGTACAAGCCAGTTGGAACTGGCGGAACCTCTCATAGGTGCTGGTCCCCGTGTCCGAGGACCAGAACACGCCGTCGAGCAGTTCCGAGCCGACCGGCAGCGCGAGTTCGGTGAGCGCGGTCGCGTCCACCTCGATCTCGAACTGCGAGAGCCGGTCGCCCAGCCGAGGATCGGCCGGGTCGGCGATGGTGGCGGTGTTGTTGGTGGCGAACAGCTCGGAGGTGGGCTGGGTGGGGTTCCCCGGAACGCATGACGCCGGTCCGTAGGCCCGCGCGGGCGGGATGGCCGGACCGAGGGCCACCGCGCCGGCGCCGGTGATCACGAGCACAGCGGCCAGGGTGGCGGTAATGCGGACCGTGGTCATGGCTTTCGAGTCTGACGCGCGTTCGGGCCCGGTAGGGGTGAGATGGCCGAATTCGGTGGTTCCAGATCCAGATCCAGATCCAGGTCGGGTCCGGCGGCATGATCAGCACTGAGACCGGTCTCGCGTCTGCGGGCATCCGCTCGCTCCGTCGGCAGAGCAGGTCGGTCTGAGGGCCGGTGATGCGGACCGCGGCCGCATGCCGATTCTCGGTCAGGTCGAAGCCCTTGCCCGCCACACCCTGGTGTCCTTCCCATGAATGATCGTGGTCAGCTCGACCCTGGAGCGGCCGAGTCGCGAATGGCGTTGGCGCGCAAAGATGTACGGCTTCCATGCAATGAAGCCGGTGAGTTCGCCTTCGTGAAGCCGCTCGATCGCGCCGAGGTAGCTGCGCCGCCTCTCTTGACTGAAAATTCAGTCAGGATTGCAGTCCTTCTGCCCGCTGGTTCCATCGCACTGGATCTCGACGTCGCCGCCGTCGCGGAACGGCTCACCGCACTGGTCGAGGGGCTGAGCGAGCGCTGGCACAGCGGCTCGCTCACCCTCGATCGTGCCCGCGCTCTGCTCGCCGGCGCGATCGCCGCCGAACTCGGTGCGCGCTAGCGCTGTTCGCGCTCGACCGGCTCAGACCTTCTTGACCACACTAGATTTCAGCTGCATCGCACCAATCCCGTCGACCTTGCAATCGATATCGTGGTCGCCGACTCCGGGCACCAGGCGGATATTTCGCACCTTGGTGCCCGCCTTGATGCCGGTCGGGCTGCCTTTCACCTTGAGGGTTTTGATCACGGTCACGGTGTCGCCGTCGGCGAGCACATTGCCGACCGCGTCCCGGATCACGCCGTCCTCGGCCGCACCGCTCTCGGCCTCGAGCGTCCACTCGTGGGCGCACTCCGGGCAGGTCAGCAGTTCGCTCACCACATAGGTGTATTCGCTCGAGCAGACGGGGCAGGGTGGCAGCGTGTCGGTCACGGTCGGGTCCTTATCTGGGGGATACAGGGCTGGAATTCTGCTGGGGCTCAGGCGTTCACACCGGTGAGGAAGTCGATGATGGTGCGATTGACCTCGTCGGGGCGCTCCAGATACCCGTAGTGGCCGCATTTCTCGATCTCCACGAAACGCGCACCGGGAATCGCCTCGGCCACCTCGCGGCCGAAAGCCGGTGGCAGCATCCGATCGTCGGCGAACCCGACGACCAGGCTGGCGACGGTGATCCGGGCGTAGTCGGCGAGACGATCGCGGGAGCGGTCCATCCGCATCTGGGCCAGGACTCCGGGCGAGGGCTCCGCGCTCGCCGAGTACTCGAAGATATCGAGCCACTGCTGTGCCTGATCATCGGCCTCGAGGGTATGCGGCGATAGATTCAGCATCGCCTTGATGGCCGCCGCGTATTCCGGCGGCAGCTTCACACCCTGTTCCGCCAGGGCCCGCTCGCCCCGGTTCAGCGTGCTCGCCAGCGGATGCGGGCGCCCGGTGGTGGCCAGCATGACCGCCTTGCTCACCAACTCGGGCCGCGCCAGCGCGAGTTCCTGCGTGACGCGCGCACCCATGGACGTGCCCACCACATGCGCTGGGCCGCCGAGGTATTCGATGAGTGCCGCGGTGTCGGCGACCAGGTCCTCGATACGCATGCCGTGTGCGCTCTCCTCCGAGGGCGCGATGCCGCGATTGTCGAAGGTGACGACCCGGAAGCCCGCCTTCACCAGCGCCGGAACCTGGTATGTCCGCCACACCCGGCCGGGGCTGCCGGTACCCATGACCAGCACGACCAGTGGCCCGCTGCTGCCGGTGACGTCGTAGTTGAGGCGAATCCCGTTGAGGGTGGCGATCGGCACGTTCGGTCTTTCTGCTGGGCGGTCCGAAGAACGACCGAACGTACCATGTGTGCAGAATTTCGCTGTTTCACTGTTTAGCAAACAGTTGATCGCGTGCGGACACGCTGGGGGCTCGCGTCAGAGCCACGCCGGGGCGTATGGGCGTTGATTGTCCTGGTTGCTAAACTCTGCAACTGTCGGGCGGCCATGCGCAGAGATGGTCCGCCACCAGCGAAAGGAGTGGCCAGCAGGTGCCAGGAATGCAACGGCCGCTCTATCAGATGAAGGCGGACTTCTTCAAGACGCTGGGCCATCCGGTCCGCATCCGGGTCCTCGAGCTGCTCAGCCAACGTGAGTACGCGGTCTCCGAAATGCTCGGTGAGATCGGTGTCGAGGCCGCCAACCTGTCGCAGCAGCTGTCCATTCTGCGGCGCGCCGGGCTGGTCACCGCCCGCCGAGAAGGACTCTCGGTCACCTATGAGCTGACCTCGCCGCAGGTGGCGGAACTGCTCGCGGTCGCCCGCGTCATCCTCACCCGCGTCGTCACCGGCCAGGCCGAGGCGCTCGAACAACCGGCTTAGCCGGATGCTGTTCCCGCTCGAAATGGACCCCGCACGTCTTGCTAGTTGCGTGTTTTCTAAACTATAAACCTAGTTGTTTCGTAAAGAGAGGTTCGCCGTGCCCGATCGTTCCCTCGCCGCCGTCGCCACCGCAACGACCGGCCATCCCGGCATCCTGTCCTGGGTCGCCGAGGTCGCCGAACTCACCGCACCCGAGCGCATCGTCTACTGCGACGGGTCTCGCGAGGAGTGGGATCGGCTCACCGCCGCGTTGGTGGCCAAGGGGACCTTCGTCCCGCTGCCGGCCAAGCCGAACTCCTTCTGGTGCGTCTCCGATCCCGACGACGTCGCACGGGTGGAAGACCGCACCTTCATCTGCTCCGAGCACGAGGGTGATGCCGGGCCGACCAACAACTGGGTGGATCCGGTCGACATGCGCACCGTCATGACCGAGCATTACCGGGGCGCCATGGCCGGGCGCACCATGTACGTGATCGCCTACTGCATGGGCCCGCTGGAGGCCGCGGAACCGAAATACGGTGTGCAGATCACCGATTCGGAATACGTCGCGGTGTCGATGCAGATCATGACCCGCTCGGGCGCACAGGTCTGGGAAAAGCTCACCGGTGACACGGAATTCGTGAAGTGCCTGCATTCGGTGGGTGCGCCGCTCGCCGAGGGGCAGCCCGACGTGGCGTGGCCGTGCGACAAGACCAAATACATCGCGCACTTCCCCGAGACCCGGACCATCTGGAGCTACGGGTCCGGCTACGGGGGCAACGCGCTGCTGGGCAAGAAGTGTTTCGCGCTGCGCATCGCCTCGGTGCTGGGGCGTGACGAGGGCTGGCTGGCCGAGCACATGCTCATCCTGAAACTGACCTCGCCGCAGGATAAGACGCATTACATCGCCGCTGCCTTCCCGTCCTCGTGCGGCAAGACCAATCTCGCCATGCTCGAGCCCACGCTGCCGGGGTGGAAAGCCGAGACGGTCGGCGACGACATCGCGTGGATGCGCTTCGGGGCCGACGGGCGGCTCTACGCGGTGAATCCAGAGGCCGGGTTCTTCGGTGTGGCGCCGGGAACCGGCACCAAGACCAACCCGAACGCCATCGCCACCATCGAGGCGGGCAATTCGGTCTTCACCAACACCGCGTTCACCGATGACGGCGACGTGTGGTGGGAGGGGCTTACCGAGCAGCCTCCGGCCCACCTGATCGACTGGCGTGGCGAGGAGTGGACTCCCGAGTCGGGGAGCCCTGCCGCGCACCCGAATTCGCGCTACTGCACGCCTGTCGAGCAGTGTCCGTCGGTGGCTCCGGAGTGGAACGATCCGCGCGGTGTGCCGATCTCGGCGATCTTCTTCGGCGGTCGCCGGGCCACCACCATCCCGTTGATCGCCGAGTCCTTCGACTGGGCGCATGGGGTGTTCACCGCGTCGGTGCTGTCCTCGGAGACCACGGCCGCTGCCGCGGGCGCGGTCGGGGTGGTGCGCCGCGATCCGATGGCCATGCTGCCGTTTCTGGGTTACCACGTCGGCGACTACTTCGCGCACTGGCTGGCCATGGCCGAGCGCGAAGGTGCGCAGCTGCCGAAGATCTTCCAGGTCAACTGGTTCCGGCGCAGCGCGGACGGCAAGTTCCTGTGGCCGGGCTTCGGCGACAATGTGCGCGTACTGAAGTGGGCACTCGAACGGCTCGACGGGAACGCCGAGGCCGAGCGCACCCCGATCGGCTTCGTCCCGACGGCGGCGGCACTGGATCTCGACGGCCTCGGTGAGGGCTACCGTGCCCTGATCGGCGCCGCCCTCGCCGTCGACGTCGACGAATGGGTTCACGAGATCGCCTCGATCGACGAGTGGTACGCCACCATCGGTGGCAACCGGCTCCCCGATGCGCTGCGCGCCGAACTCGCCGCCCTGAAACTCCGCCTCGCCGAGGCGCTCTGACCGTGCGAACGCTGCTGCCGTCTCGAGCGGACTGGCTACCGGCGCTGCGCTCCCCGGGCACGGACCTGCTGGCCGGACTGGTCGTCGCATTGGTCGCGCTGCCGCTCGCCCTGGGCTTCGGCATCAGCTCGGGACTGGGCGCGGCGGCCGGGCTCGCGACCGCCGTGGTGGCCGGCGCGATCGCCGCGGTGTTCGGCGGTTCCCGGTACCAGGTGACCGGGCCGACCGGAGCCATGACGGTGGTACTGGTGCCGATCTTCCATCAGCACGGTGCGAGCGGGGTGCTGGCCGTGGGGCTGCTGGCCGGGCTCGTGCTGGTGGTGCTCGCGGTCGCCGGGGTCGGGCGTGCGGTGCGCTACATGCCCGCCCCGGTGATCGAGGGTTTCACCGCGGGTATCGCGGTCGTCATCGCGCTGCAGCAGTTTCCGTCCGCGCTGGGGGTCGCGCACGCGCACGGTGACAAGGTGTGGCAGTCGGCCTTCGACGCGGTGCGGCAATTCGTGGCGCAGCCCAGCGGGGTGTCGCTCGCGACCGCCCTGCTGGTCGCGGCGGTGGTGCTGATCGGTGGGCGGTACCTGCCGAGGCTGCCGTTCGCGTTGCTGGCGGTGGCGCTGGCGACGCTGGCGGCCAACCTGTTCCATCTCGACCTGACGCTCATCGGCAGCATCCCGTCCGGATTGCAGGCTCCCACGGTGGCATTCCTGCACCCGGACCAGCTGGGTTCGCTGCTCATGCCGGCGCTCGCCGTAGCGGCGCTGGCGGCACTGGAATCGCTGTTGTCGGCCACCGCGGCCGATTCCATGGCGATCGGCACCCGCCACAACCCGGACCGGGAGCTCTTCGGCCAGGGCCTGGCCAATATCGCCGCACCCCTGTTCGGCGGCGTGCCCGCGACCGGGGCCATCGCCCGCACCGCGGTCAACGTGCGCTCCGGTGCACGGACCCGGCTGGCCGCGCTGGTCCACGCGCTGGTGCTCGCCGCCATCATCTACCTCGCCTCCGGCGCGGTCGCCTTGATTCCCCTCTCCGCGCTGGCGGGGGTGCTGCTGGCCACGACCGTGCGCATGGTGGAGACCGCCTCGCTGGCCGCGATCGCCCGCGCCTCCAAGGGCGACGCGGCGATCATGGTCGTCACCTTCGTCGTGACCGTCGCCATGGATCTGGTGACCGCCGTCGCCGTGGGCGTGGGCATCGCGGTGCTACTGGCGCTGCGCTCCGTCGCCAAAGAGGCTCGGCTGCATCAGATTCCGCTCGACGACGCCGACCATGTCGCCGAGGAGCACCAGCTGCTGCACGACCACATCGTGGCCTATCGTCTCGACGGACCGCTGTTCTTCGCGGCCGCGCACCGTTTCCTGCTCGAACTGGCCGAACTGTCGGATGTGCAGGTCGTCATCCTGCGCATGTCCCACCTCACCGCTGTCGACACCACCGGTGCGCTGACGCTCAAGGATGCCATCGCCAAGCTCGAACACCGGGGCATCACCGTGCTCATGTCGGGTCTGCGGGAGGATCATCGGCGGCGGCTGGCGGCCATCGGTGCACTGCCGGGCACGGATATGGGCCATCTGTTCGAGCACACTCCCGACGCCATCGCCGTCGCTCGGGAACTCGTGTCCAGTCCAGCCGAAAGTAATCGATGAGCACACTGGCCAAGCCCAATCTCGTTCAGCGCCTGCGCTATATCTGTGGCGGGACGTTGCCGCCGTCCATGGCGCAGTGGGTGATCGACGATCTGACCGGGCCGGGGGCGGCGCGGCGCTACATGATGCGGATCCTCATTCCGATCATTCCGCCGTTGTGCCTGTTCCTGCTCATTCCCGGACCGATGTGGATGGGCCTGGCCATGATGGCGCTGCTGTACCTTCCGCTGATCTACTTCACAGCCGCGCTCATGTACGTATTCCGGCGGGCCCGGCTGGCCAAACACGGTCTGGACCCGGCGTTGGCCGATCACCGCGAACGTGAGCGTGCCGCCGCGGCCCGTGAAGCCTATGAACGGGCTCACGGTCGCGGGTGAGGCCGGGCCGGTCAGCTCAGGCGGCGCTCGGTGAATTCGGCGAGGACCTCGGTGCCGCTGCCTTTCACCTGATCCCAGAAGAAGGGCAGCTGCTCGACCTGTGCAGACGGCCGTCGCGAGCGCGGAGGTGGTGAAGGCGGTCTGAGACTTCCACCGGAATGTCAGCGAATTGACCTGGTCTTCCCGATGTCGGTGCCGGTGGTTCTTCCCATGGAGTTGCCGTTCCGGGTACCGACACCGTGAGTCCTCGAACGGAGCATCGAGCGCACAGCGGGTGACATCGTGGTGCCCAGTCTTGACAAGAAGTCAGTTTGGCGTTCCTGCGTGAGCTGTGTCACAGTTTGATAGCAGTTCGCCTCAATTGCCGCAAACGTTTTTCGTTTCCTTTGTCTTGTCTTTACGATTACCCGCGATCTGCCCAGCGTCGTGGCTCTCCAGCCTCGCCCGCCGCTGCCTCTCGATGCCAGTGCATGTTGACCGATGAACCGGGCGGCTCTGCCGTGCCGGCGAAGGAGAGATATGTCCGCCGACACCGATCAGCCTCCACGGACGTCGCTTCCCGGCTTCGCCGCCCTGTTGCGCCACGATCTACCCGCCTCACTCGTCGTCTTCCTGGTCTCACTGCCGCTGTCCATCGGCATTGCCGTCGCCGCCGGAGCGCCGGTCGCCGCCGGGCTGATCGCCGCCGTGGTGGGCGGCGTGGTCGCCGGGCTCGTCGGCGGATCGACTCTCCAGGTCAGCGGGCCCACGGCCTCGCTCACCGTGGTGGTCGCCGAATCCATCAACCAGTTCGGTTGGGCCGCCACCTGTTTCATCACCATCCTGGCCGGCGGCCTGCAGATGCTGTTCGGGCTCAGCCGGATCGCGCGCGGCGTGCTGGCCATCGCGCCGGTGGTCGTGCACGCCATGCTCGCAGGGATCGGCATCGTCATCGGGCTCGAGCAGGTGCACGTGCTCATGGGCGGCGATTCGCTGACCTCGTCCTGGGATGCCATCGTGGCACTGCCGCACCAGCTGGCCTCGTTCCACCCCGGTGACCTGTGCATCGGACTGGTCGTCATCGCCATCCTGGTGGGCTGGCGGCGGTTGCCCGAACTCGTGCGCCGGGTGCCGGCACCGTTGGCGGCGGTGGTGGTCGCCACCCTGCTGGCGCGCGTATTGCCGGTGCAGGCCGAGCGCATCACACTCAATGGCTTACTGCTGGAAGAACTTCGGCTTCCGCAGGTGCCGCACGGGAGCTGGGCCGCGGTGGCGTTGATGGCGGTCACCATCGCGCTCATCGCCAGCGTGGAGACCCTACTATCGGCTGTGGCGGTGGATCGGATGCGCCAGAACGCCGCGCGCCGAACGGATCTGGATCGTGAGCTGCTCGGTCAGGGCGCGGCCAATATGGTCGCGGGTCTGGCCGGCGGCCTGCCGGTGGCGGCGGTGATCGTGCGCAGCACCACCAATGTCAAAGCGGGAGCCCGCACCAAGGCCTCGACCATGCTGCACGGTCTGTGGATCCTGCTGTTCTCGGTGGCGCTGGTCGATGTGGTGCGCTCGATACCCAAGGCGGCCCTGGCCGGGCTGCTCATCGTGGTCGGCATCCAGCTGATCAAGCTCGCCCACATCCGGCGCGCCCAGCGCACCGGCGACCTGGTCGTGTACGCCGCCACCGTGTTCGTGGTGGTGTTCTGGAATCTGTTGCTGGGCATGCTGGTCGGGCTCGCACTGGCCTTCGCGTTGCTGCTGTGGCGGGTGGTCCGGGTATCGGTGACGGCCGAGGAGGTGGACGCGCTGCACTGGCGGGTCACCGTGGACGGCAGCTTCACCTTCCTGGCGCTGCCCAAGCTCACCGCCGAACTCGCCAAGGTGCCCGCGAATGCCGACGTGGTGATCGAGATGACCGTCGACTTCATGGACCACGCCGCCTACGACGCCGTGCAGGAATGGGTGGATCAGCACCGCGAGCAAGGCGGCGCAGTCGAATTCGTGGAGGTCGGCGCGGTGCGGATGGCCGACGCGGCCGACGGGCCGCCCGCGCGCGGGCATTCCCGTCACCTGCTGAACGAGGTGCTCGGACCCTGGCGGCGCACCGCCACCGATGTCGATCCGATCGTCGCGGGCGTGGCCGCCTATCACCGCAGCCATGCGCACCTCATGCGCCCGCACCTCGGAGTACTGCGAGACGGCCAGGAACCGGACTCGCTTTTCGTCACGTGCGCCGACTCCCGCATCGTGCCCAATGTCATCACCAACAGTGGTCCGGGGGACTTGTTCACCGTCCGCAATGTCGGCAACCTGATTCCGCGTGACGCGCAGGACTCGTCGATGGAGGCCGCGCTCATCTACGCACTCGACAAGCTGGATGTGCGGTCGGTGGTGGTGTGCGGGCACTCCGGCTGCGGCGCGATGGGCGCGCTGCACAGCGAACTGGTCACCGGATCCCAGCTGGACGACTGGCTTGCCCACGCCCGGCCCAGCCTCGAGCGCTACCGGCTCGGGCATCCGGTCGCGGTGGCCGCGGCGGCGGCTGGATTCGGGCCGGTCGACCAGCTCGGCATGGTGAATGTGGCGGTGCAGTTGGAGACGCTGTACGCGCATCCGGTGGTCCGCCGCGGCGTCGGGGAACGCGGCGTGGTCCTCTCGGGCCTGTTCTTCGATATCGCGACCGCCCGGGTGGTGGAGGTCACGGTGGACGGGATCTCCGAGATCGATGGCATCGGGCGGGTAGCTCAACCCGCCTGACGACCGGGGAAGAAGGGGTGTGAATCCAAGAGGATTCACACCCCTTTGGCATTGGGGCGTAACTTTTCTCAGACTTTGCTAAGTCTTTACGATTAGCCTTACCTCTGCTCGTCCGGTGAGTCTGCGGCCAAAGTCGTCCGCGGCCCTTATTCGATGCCCCCTGTACATGCTCGCTTAGGAGCGATATGTCTCGCGACACCGATTCACCGCCAGGTAGAACCGACGGCCGGCTCGACAGCCTGCTACGTCATGATCTCCCTGCATCCCTCGTCGTCTTTCTCGTCGCACTGCCGCTCTCGCTCGGCATTGCCGTCGCCTCCGGTGCGCCCATCGCCGCCGGACTCATCGCCGCCGTGGTCGGCGGCATCGTGGTCGCCCTGCTCGGCGGTTCGCCGCTGCAGGTCAGCGGTCCCGCAGCCGGCCTGACCGTGGTGGTCGCCACCACTATCAGCGAATTCGGCTGGAAGACAGCCTGTTTCATCACCGTCTTGGCAGGCGTCATGCAAATCCTGTTCGGACTCAGCCGCATTGCCCGCGCCGCGCTTGCGATTGCCCCGGTCGTGGTGCACGCCATGCTCGCCGGCATCGGCATCACCATCGCGCTCCAGCAGCTGCACGTCCTGCTGGGCGGATCCTCCCGCAGTTCCGCCTGGCAGAACCTGATTCAGCTGCCCGGCGAACTGGCCAACCTGCACGGCGACGACTTCGTTATCGGGCTCATCGTCATCGCCATCATGCTGAGCTGGAAGTACGTGCCCGGCCGGCTGAAGGTGCTGCCCGGGCCACTGGTCGCCGTGGTGGCCGGCACCGTGCTATCGCTGGTGCTGCCCGGCGATCCGGAGCGAATCATCTTGAGCGGCTCGCTGTTCGACGCCGTCGGACTGCCGCAACTGCCCTCCGGAGACTGGGGTGCGGTGGTGCTCGCGGCACTGACCATCGCGCTGATCGCCAGTGTGGAGAGCCTGCTCTCGGCGGTCGCCGTCGACAAGATGCACACCGGCCCGCGCACCGACTTCGACCGTGAGCTGGTCGGGCAGGGTGCGGCCAACGTGATCTCCGGCGGCCTCGGCGGCCTGCCCGTGACCGGCGTCATCGTGCGCAGCGCCACCAATGTGCAGGCCGGCGCACGCTCACGCGTCTCGGCGTTGCTGCACGGCATCTGGATCCTGGTGTTCTCGGTGGCACTCGTCGGCCTGGTGCAGCAGATTCCGAAATCGGCGTTGGCCGGTCTGCTCATCGTGGTCGGCATCCAGCTGGTCAAGCTCGCCCACATCAAGCTGGCCCGCCGCACCGGCGACCTGCTGGTGTATGTGGTCACCGTGCTGGGCGTGGTTTTCCTGAACCTCCTCGAAGGCGTCATCATCGGCCTGGCCCTGGCGTTCGGCCTGCTGCTGTGGCGGGTGGTGCGCGTCTCGGTGACGGTCGACGAGATGCCCGGGGCCGACCGTTGGCTGGTGAGCATCGAGGGCACCTGCACCTTCCTGGCCCTGCCCACACTGTCCTCGGAACTGCGCAAGGTGCCCGATGGGGCGGACGTGCTGGTGGAGATGAGCGTCGACTTCCTCGATCACGCCGCCTACGAAGCCATCCACGACTGGTCCAACCAGCATGAGAGCACCGGCGGCACAGTCGAATTCGTGGAACTCGGCACCGCGCGCATGGCCCACGCCCTGACCGGCCCGCCGGTCCGTGGCCGCGCCCGCAGCCTGCTCGACGATGTGCTGCGCCCCTGGCGCGAGGACGACGGCAACCCCATCACCAAGGGCGTCGCCGCCTTCCACGAGCGCAATGCCCACGTGGTGCGCCCGCACCTCGACGAGCTCCGTGATGGGCAGAACCCGCACTCGCTCTTCCTGACCTGCGCGGATTCGCGGATCGTGCCCAATATCATCACCAACAGCGGTCCCGGTGATCTGTTCACCGTCCGCAATGTCGGCAATCTGGCGGTCCCCGGCGGTCGCGACACCTCCTTCGAGGCGGCGCTCGCCTTCGCCATCGAAGAACTGAATGTCGACAACGTGGTGGTGTGCGGCCACTCTGCCTGCGGTGCGATGAAGGCGCTGGTCGCGGGCGGTCCCACCGGGCCCGGACTGGGCGACTGGCTGGTCCACGGCCGCGCGAGCCTGGACCGCTTCCACTCCGGCGACCCGGTCGCCACCGCTGCCGCGCGGGCCGGATTCGGCGTGGCCGACCAGCTGTCCATCGTGAACGTGGCCGTCCAGTTGGACACCCTGCGCGCCCACCCGATGGTCCGGCGAGCCATCCTCGAACGCGGGCTCGAGGTCTCCGGCCTCTTCTTCGATATCGGGTCCGCCCGAGTCCTGGAAGTCACCTCCACGGGCATTCGCGAAATCGACGCCCCCGAGCTATCGGCGTTGGCCCACAGCCACTGAGAGCGCCACACCATGCGATGGTGCGGGATTCCCGTTCGGGAATGCCCGCACCATCGTGGCCTTCGGGGAGGATCGGTCGGTGGCCGGGGCGGGTCGACGAGGTGGGCGAGCCGACGCGGCATACGCTGAACCCGTCTCGCGATATCGCGAGATGGATCGGATGCGCCCGGCGTGGGGGAACAACCCATCCAGGCGCGAAAACGTGACATCGTGGGTAGTCATCACCGCGGATCGGCCGAATCGGAGTCGAATGGAAATGGTTGCGCAGCCCCCCGTTTCACAGGTCCTGGCGCCGGGCACCCAGCTCCTGCGCCCGCGGTGGCTGGCCGAACGGATCGCCGATATGGGGATCTCGTGGGGGACCGGCGACTCACGAGTGTCGGGCACGCTGTGGTGGTGCATGGCGGCCTCCTCGCTGGTGGATCCGATCGTCGGGGCCATCGCGAGCGGGCGGCCCGCCTTCGACCCGGCGCTCGAACACCTCGCGCTGGAGATTCGGCCGGACGGCGGCGTGGAGCGGGTATGGCCGGAACAGCGCTTTCTCGGCGGGGCCGGTCCGCTGGCGATCGAATCCCGGACTCCGGTCACCTCATCGGCGCCGGCCAACGAGTCCGCGGGGCGCGTATGTGCCGATCCGGCGGCTCCTGCCGCGGACAGCGAGGCCGCGTTCGGGGGCTGCTGCGCGACAGCCTCCGTCGGGCATGCGTTGCGGCACACGCTCTCTCGCGTGATTCCGGTGGTGGCCGAGGTGTCGGGCGCGGGCGCGGCCTCGCTGTGGGCGATCGTGGCCGACGCCATCGGCAATCGCGCCCTGGATATCGGAGCCGAGGAGGCCGGTGCCCGGCTTGCCCGGGATGTCGCGGGTCGGCTGCCGGTGCCGCGCTTCCAGGACGTGGGCGGCCGCACCTTCGTTCGCCGTATCTCCTGCTGCCTGGTCTTCGAGGTGCCCGGCTGCCAGATGTGCACCAGCTGCCCCAAACGCCCCGCGTCCGAACGTGAAGCCCTGCTCGCCGAGGTCGCCGCGCGCGGCTGACGGTCGCCGCGGGGACGCCGCTCCACCGGCCGCTCGAAACGTCTTGCGTCCCAGCGGGAGGCCCTGTCCTCCGAGCGTGCCGCCACGGCCGCGGCCCGCCGGGCGTGGACACGTGCTCCGGCGGCCCGAATCGCCCTGTGTCACAGCATAAAGAGGGTAGACCGCGGCCCTCGGGCGCGGCGCACGGTCGGTGCGGTGGCGAATTCGCTTGCCGTGCCCGCGTGGCGAATCGGAGAATTGTGCGGTCGGCCTGCCTCGGAGCGCGGAATTCCGTGCCTCGGGCCGATCTTGTCCGCGGGTGCCTCCGGGGCTCGGTCTCTCGTCTCGGCCGAGGCGTTTCGCCTGGTCGCCGTGGCGGGATCGATCCGTGCCGGCACACCTGCGGGACGGGGCGGCGCGGCGGGGCCGGTCCATCGGCACGCGGTGAGAACCGTGCCGATAGAGTGGTGGCCGCCGGGGCTCTGCCCTTCACGAGGGGGGTGCCCGGTCATCGTGTCCAACCTGTACGGCGGATCGACCACCCGCCGTGAACCGCCAAGGAGTGTCCAGCCGTGACCACCTCACCCCAGCAGACCCCAGCCGCCCGCGTCCGGGTTCCGGCTGGGACTACCGCCGGGGCCGCGGTGCGCGAGGCGGACCTGTCGAGCAAGGGACCAGGCGCGGTTGTCGTGGTCCGTGACGCCGACGGCGCACTCAAGGATCTGTCGTGGGTGCCCGAAGTCGACACCGAGGTCGAGGTCGTCACCGCCGATTCCCCGGACGGTCGCAATGTGATCCGGCACTCGGCCGCGCACGTGCTGGCACAGGCGGTGCAGCAGGAGTTCCCCGAGGCCAAGCTGGGCATCGGCCCGTTCATCAAGGACGGCTTCTACTACGACTTCCAGGTCGACCGCCCCTTCACCCCCGAGGATCTGGCCAAGCTCGAATCCCGGATGAAGAAGATCATCAAAGGCGCGCAGCGGTTTTCGCGCCGGGTGGTCGAGGTCGACGAGGCGCGCGTCGAACTGGCCAAGGAGCCGTTCAAGCTCGAGCTCATCTCCGACAAGTCGGGCATCGACGATCCGGAGGTCATGGAGGTCGGCGGCAAAGAGCTGACCATCTACGACAACCTGGACCCGCGCACCGGCGAAAAGGTCTGGGGCGACCTGTGCCGCGGCCCGCACCTGCCGACCACCAAGTACATCCCGGCCTTCAAGCTGACCCGCTCCTCGGCCGCCTACTGGCGTGGTGACCAGTCCCGTGAGGACCTGCAGCGCATCTATGGCACCGCCTGGGAATCCAGTGAGGCCCAGGACGAGTACCTGCACCTGCTCGAGGAGGCCGAGAAGCGCGACCACCGCAAGCTCGGCCTGGAACTGGACCTGTTCTCCTTCCCCGACGAGCTGGGCTCGGGCCTGCCGGTGTTCCACCCCAAGGGCGGCATCATCCGCAAGGAGCTCGAGGACTACTCGCGCCGCCGCCACATCGCCGCCGGCTACGAGTTCGTCAACACCCCGCACATCACCAAGGGCCATCTGTTCGAGGTCTCCGGTCACCTGGACTGGTACCGCGACGGCATGTTCCCGGCCATGCACCTGGACGCCGAGCTCAATGAGGACGGCACCGTGCGCAAGCCCGGCCAGGACTACTACGTCAAGCCGATGAACTGCCCGATGCACAACCTGATCTTCCGCTCGCGTGGGCGCTCCTACCGTGAACTGCCCTTGCGCATGTTCGAATTCGGCTCGGTCTACCGCTACGAGAAGTCCGGCGTCGTGCACGGCTTGACCCGCGTGCGCGGCATGACCCAGGACGACGCGCACATCTACTGCACCAAGGAGCAGATGCACGCGGAGCTGACCAGCACCCTGCAGTTCGTGCTCTCGCTGCTGCGCGACTACGGCCTCGACGACTTCTACCTGGAGCTGTCCACCAAGGACCCGAAGAAGTTCGTGGGCTCCGACGAGCTGTGGGAGGAGGCCACCGAGACCCTGCGCAAGGTGGCCACCGACTCCGGTCTGGAGCTGGTGCCGGATCCGGGTGGCGCCGCTTTCTACGGCCCGAAGATCTCCGTCCAGGCCAAGGACGCGCTCGGCCGCACCTGGCAGATGTCCACCATCCAGCTGGACTTCAACCTGCCCGAGCGCTTCGAGCTGGAGTACACCGGCTCCGACGGCGCCAAGCACCGCCCGGTCATGATCCACCGCGCGCTCTTCGGCTCCATCGAGCGCTTCTTCGGTGTGCTCACCGAGCACTACGCGGGCGCGTTCCCGGCGTGGCTGTCGCCGGTGCAGGTGATCGGCATCCCGGTCGCCGAGACCTTCGCCGAGCATCTCGACGGCGTGATCGAGCGCCTGCGGGACAACGGTATTCGCGCCGAGGTCGACCGCAGCGACGATCGCATGCAGAAGAAGATCTTCAACCAGACCGCGCAGAAGGTGCCGTTCATGCTGCTGGCCGGCGCGCGCGACGTGGAGAACAACGCGGTCAGCTTCCGCTTCCGCGATGGCACCCAGGTCAACGGCGTGCCCGTGGCCGACGCGGTCGCCACCGTCGCGGACTGGATCGCGCGCCGCGAGAACGACTCGCCGACCGCGGAGGGCTTCCAGATCCGCAAGGCGGATCGATGAGTGAACGGACTATGCCCGTGTCCGAGCAGATCGTGGATACCGGTGCGGGGGATCCCGACCGCTTGCAACGGTTGTGGACCCCGTACCGGATGTCCTACATCACCGGCGCGGCCGAGGACCGAAAGACCGACGCGCCCAAAAAGACCGGCCATCCCTTCACCGACATCCCGGAGATGTCGGACGAGGACGGGCTGATCATCGCGCGTGGCGAATGGGTGTACGCGGTGCTGAACCTGTACCCGTACAACCCCGGCCACATGATGGTGGTGCCCTACCGTCGCGTCGCCAACCTCGAGGACCTGACCGTCGAGGAGAGCGCCGAGCTGATGGCGTTCACCCAGCAGGCGATTCGGGTGATGAAGCAGGTGTCGCGGCCCGAGGGCTTCAATGTCGGACTGAATCTCGGCGGCGTCGCCGGTGGTTCACTCGCCGATCACCTGCATCAACATATCGTGCCGCGCTGGAGCGGGGACGCGAACTTCATTACCGTCGTCGGCGGAGTGAAGGTGATGCCGCAGCTGCTCCGGGAAACCCGGGCGCTGCTGGCACAGGCGTGGAAGGAAGCCGAATAGGCATGAGCGGGTCAGGCCCGGAGGCGTCGCACCTCCTCTCAGCGCTTGCGCAGCGTGACCATGGAGGGCTCCCGATCCTGTCCCATGGACACGGCATGGAAGGACGCGGGGTAGCGTGCTGAGCTTCTTCGGTCGCGAGACGTTCGCCAAAGCGACTGCGCCCCTGGGCAAAGCGCTGGTGAGCACGGGGCTCACGCCCGATGCGATGACGCTCATCGGCACCACCGCCTCGATTGTCGCGGCGGTGACCCTGTTCCCGACCGGTCACCTGTTCTGGGGAACCATGGTGATCTGGCTGTTCGTCATGTTCGACATGCTGGACGGGGCGATGGCTCGGGCCCGGGGTGGCGGCACGAAATACGGTGCGGTGCTGGACGCCACGTGTGACCGCGTGGCCGACGGCGCCATCTTCGCCGCGCTGGCCTGGTGGTCGGTGTACCACGAGAATTCCAAGCACCTGTTCGTGGCGACGCTGGTGGTGCTGGTGACCTCGCAGGTCATCTCGTATGCCAAGGCGCGCGCCGAGGCCAGCGGGCTCTCGGCCGACGGCGGCCTGATCGAGCGGCCGGACCGGCTGGTCATCGTGCTGGTCGGCGCCGGATTCACCGGACTGGGCGGCTATTTCGGCGTCGACTGGCTGCACTACGCGGTCTACGTCGCCATGTACGCCCTGGCCGTGCTGAGCATCATCACCGTCTTCCAGCGGGTGCTGGCGGTGCGCAGTTCCCCCGGCGCCCGCGACATCATCGCCCCCGCGGCGAAGGCTCCGGAGGAACCACAGCGGTGACAACCGATTTCACGTCCGCGATGACCGACAAGGCGTACGCGGCCGGATGGCGGCTTGTCCGCGGCCTGCCGGAGGGCTTGGTGCGCAAGGGATTCGACGCGGGCGCGAACGCCGCCGCCCGGCGGTCGAACAAGAAGGCGCACCGCGGGCACCCGAGCCAGCTGCGGCGCAACCTGGCACGGGTGCTGGGAACTACGCCGGAGGGGGTCCCGGACAGCCTGATCCGCGACAGCATGCGGTCCTACGCCCGCTACTGGCGTGAGGCCTTCCGCTTGCCGTCGATGGACCATGTGGCGCTGGGACAACTCCACGTCGGCGGCCTCGAACATCTGGACGCGGCGCTGGCGCGGGGCAAAGGCGTGCTGCTGGTGCTGCCGCACTCGGGCAACTGGGATATGGCCGGGGTCTGGCTGGTGCAGAACCACGGTCAGTTCTCCACGGTCGCAGAGCGTTTGAAGCCGGAGTCGCTGTTCGAGCGGTTCGTCGAATACCGCGAGAGCCTCGGCTTCGAGGTGTTCCCGCTGACCGGTGGGGAGCAGCCGCCGTTCCCGCAGCTGGCGGAGCGGCTGCGGAGCAACAAGGTGGTCTGTTTGATGGGGGAGCGCGACCTCACCGGCAAGGGGGTGCCGGTGACCATGTTCGGCGAACGCACCTGGCTACCCGCCGGCGCCGCCCGGCTGGCCGCCGACACCGGTGCGGCGCTGCTGCCCGTGCACTGCTGGTTCACCACCGAGGCCGATGGCCGCGAGGGCTGGGGCATGCAGGTGTTCGAGGCCCTGGATCTGTCCGGCGGCATCGCGCCCGCCACCCAGGCGCTGGCCGATGTCTTCGCCGCCAATATCGCCGCCCATCCGGCGGACTGGCACATGTTGCAGCCCATGTGGGAAAGTGACTTATCGCAGGCCAGGCTGGAGCGGATCGCGGCCGCGCAACAGGCACTGGGTTATGGCGCGCGAGGCGCGCGGAGCGATCGGGAGCTGGTGGGCGACGCCGGCTCCGACGGGTCACGGGAAACAGGGGCACTATGAAGATCGGCATGGTCTGCCCGTATTCGTTCGATGTTCCGGGCGGAGTGCAAGCCCATGTCGTTGAGCTGGCGCAGGTGCTCATCGAGCGCGGCCACAAGGTGAGCGTGCTCGCGCCCGCCGCCGACGACACCCCGCTGCCCGATTTCGTGGTGTCGGCGGGCAAGGCCGTGGCGATCCCGTACAACGGCTCGGTCGCCCGGCTGTCCTTCGGGCCCACCGCCTACACCCGCATTCGCCGCTGGATCGCCGAGAACGACTTCGACGTCCTGCACATCCATGAACCCAACGCCCCCAGCCTGTCCATGCTGGCGCTGAAGATCGCGGAGGGGCCGATCGTGGCCACCTTCCACACCTCGACCACGAAATCGCTGGTGCTCAGCACGTTTCAGGGCGTGCTGCGGCCCTATCACGAGAAGATCAGCGGCCGGATCGCGGTGAGCGAGCTGGCACGGCGCTGGCAGGTGGAGGCACTGGGCGGGGACGCGGTCGAAATCCCCAACGGGGTGGATGTGCCCGCGTTCGCGCACGCGCCGCTGCTGGACGGGTATCCGCGGGCGGGGAGGGCGGTGCTGTTCCTGGGTCGCTTCGACGAACCGCGCAAGGGCATGGAGGTCTTGCTCGGCGCGCTGCCGGAACTGGTGCGCCGGCACCCGGATCTCGAGGTGCTGATCGTCGGCCGCGGTGACGAGGACCGGCTGCGCCGTGAGGCGGGGGACACCGCGGGGCATCTGCGATTCCTCGGGCAGGTGTCCGATGCCGAGAAGGCTTCGGCCATGCGCAGTGCCGATGTCTACGTCGCCCCCAATCTCGGCGGTGAGAGCTTCGGCATCGTGCTGGTCGAGGCCATGGCCGCCGGAACCGCGGTGGTGGCCAGCGACCTCGACGCGTTCCGCCGGGTGCTGCGCGACGGCACGGCGGGACTGCTGGTGCCGGTCGGCGATTCCGCGCGGCTGGCCGCGGCGATCAGCACCATGCTCACCGACGACGCCCGGCGCGAGGAGTTCGTCCGTACCGCCAATCAGGTTGTCGGCGAATATGATTGGCCCGTCGTGGCCGAGCAGATCCTGCGCGTGTACGAGACCGTCACCGTGGGCGACGTGCGCGTCAGGACCGCCGGATGATCACCTTCTCCGCGACGACCATTCTGGTCCTCGTCCTCGTCGCGGCGCTGATCATCACCGCCGCCGGCTGGGCCTACACCACCGCCAACCGCCTCGACCGCCTGCACGTGCGCACCGACCAGGCCCGCCACGCGCTGGACGCGGCCCTGGCCCGGCGCGCGGTGGTGGCACGCTCGGTCGCCACCACCCTGGCCGGTCTCTACGATCCGGCCCTGGTCGAACAGGCCCGCCGCCTCGCCGCGCTGGCCGATCGCGCCGAACGTTCCAACTGGCGCGACCGCGAAACCGTCGAGAACCAGCTCGCCGCAGCGTTGTCCGTCGTCGACATCGCCCTGCTGCCGCCCCAGCTGGTGGCCGAACTGGCCGATGCCGAGGCCCGGGTCCTGATCGCCCGCCGCTTCCACAACGACGCCGTCCGCGACACCCTGGCGTTGCGCACCCGCCGTCTGGTCCGCTGGCTACACCTCGGCGGTACCGCCCCCCTGCCCGTCTACTTCGAGATCGCCGAACGCGTCACCCCCGCGGCCGCCACCGGTCTGGACGTCGACACCGTCCGCACCTCGGCCCGCGTGGTCCTCGTCGACGAGCAGAACCGGGTGCTGCTGCTCCAGGGCGTGGACCCCAAGGTCCCCGACGTCCCCTTCTGGTTCACCATCGGTGGTGGCGTCAATCCGGGAGAAACCCTGCGCGAAGCCGCCATTCGCGAGCTCTACGAGGAGACCGGCCACCCCGCCGACTCCTCCGCCCTCCGCGGGCCCCTGTGGCGCCGAGTGGCCGTCTTCCCCTTCAACGGCGAACTCATCCGCTCCGAGGAACTCTTCTTCGCCCTGCGCACCGAGTCCTTCGACGTCAATCCCGCCAACCTCGACTTCGTCGAGCGCCGCTCGATCACTGCCAGCAGATGGTGCACCCCCGCCGACATCGCCCAACTCGACCACGCGGGCGAGACCGTCTACCCGTACCACCTCGACCAACTTCTCGCCGAAGCGATCGCCGCCGCCGATTCCGACACCGACCCCGAGGTCCGTTCCATCCGGTGACCCAGCGCCGCCGCATCGCCACTGTGTGAGAACCGGAAGCGGCAGGCGGTCGAACAGCTGCGGCCCTCGAGCGGGCCGAGAGCCGTACCGCCGATCGCTGGATCCACTGGGTGGGATCGGATCGCCGGATCGGATCCGTGAATTCGATGACCGAACTACGGTGGGGCGATCAATGGTGATCTGTGAGAAGGACTTACGGCATGAAGCTGATGTATGCGCTGTGGGGTGGGGGGCTGGGCGAGCGGCTGCGCGGCGAGGAGCTGCGGAAAGAGTTGGGCGCGGCGGGGGTCACGGCGTATCAGGTGAATGTGCGGGATGCGGACGTCGAAGACGCGCAGGTGAGGCACACGACCTATGACGCCCCGATCGACGCGATCGTGAGTGTGTGGACCGAGGGGGAGCATGAGGCGGTCACGGGGCTTTTGCGGGCGGTTGCCGAGGACGTGAACGGCTGGATCGTGGATGAGCGGCGGCCCATCGAGCCGCCTGCGGTCGAGGACGGGGTGCGGACCGAGGCGCTGGCGAATATCGCGCTGCTCCGCATTCCGGAGGATCTGACTCGCGAGGAGTGGCTGTATCGGTGGCATGTCCTGCACACGCCGGTGGCTATTGAGACGCAGGACACGTTCGGCTACGTGCAGAACACCGTCACCCGGGCGATCACCGAGGGCGAACGGGTTGACGCTCTGGTGGAGGAATTGTTCCCGATGGCGGCCATGACCAGCGCACATGCCTTCTACGGGAGCGGTGGAGACGATGCGGAACTGCAGCGGCGCGTGACGGCCATGATGGAGAGCGTGGTGCGGTTCGGCGCGCATCTGAATCTGGACCTGGTGCCGACGAGCAGGTACGTCTACACGCTGGGCTGATGGACAGCGCCGAGAACTTTCTCGTGATCGAGAGCGCATTCTCCGCTATGGTCCTGGGAAGGTTTGCCGCGCAACGGAATCGGCTGACCGTGTGTGGAAGGTGGAAAGTTTTTCGTGTCTTACCTGCTCTATGACTTCCTGGAGCCGTTGATGGGTCCGGCCGCGGCCGAGTACTGGGCGACGATCTTCGTCATCGGACCGCTGTAATAGCGACGCGGTAACCCTGAGGTTGTGACGCCCGTCATCCATGCGGGGGCGGGCAGTCCAGTCGTGTCGGACTGGCTATGAAGTGGCCTGAAAGCGCCGCCTAGAATCGGGATGTTCGATTCCGAGCGATCCGATTGGCCCACATGACTCAGGAGTTTGCCGTGACCACGCCCGACACCACCCCGACCATCGGTACCGCCCGCGTCAAGCGCGGCATGGCCGAGATGCTGAAGGGCGGTGTGATCATGGATGTCGTCACGCCGGAGCAGGCCAAGATCGCCGAGGACGCGGGCGCGGTGGCGGTCATGGCGCTGGAACGGGTCCCGGCCGACATTCGCGCCCAGGGTGGCGTGTCCCGCATGTCGGATCCGGACATGATCGACGGCATCATCAGCGCCGTCTCCATCCCGGTCATGGCAAAGGCCCGCATCGGCCACTTCGTCGAGGCGCAGATCCTGCAGTCGTTGGGTGTCGACTACATCGACGAGTCCGAGGTGCTGACCCCGGCCGACTACTCCAACCACATCGACAAGTTCGCCTTCACCGTCCCGTTCGTGTGCGGCGCGACCAACCTGGGCGAGGCGCTGCGCCGAATCACCGAGGGCGCGGCCATGATCCGCTCCAAGGGTGAGGCCGGCACCGGCGACGTCTCCAACGCCACCACCCACATGCGCAAGATCCGCGACGAGATCCGCCGCCTGACCTCGCTGCCGAAGGACGAGCTGTACGTCGCCGCCAAGGAGCTGCAGGCCCCCTACGAGCTGGTCGCCGAGGTCGCAGAGACCGGCAAGCTGCCGGTCGTGCTGTTCACCGCCGGTGGCATCGCCACCCCGGCCGACGCCGCCATGATGATGCAGCTCGGCGCCGAGGGCGTGTTCGTCGGCTCCGGCATCTTCAAGTCCGGCAATCCGGCCCAGCGCGCCGCCGCCATCGTCAAGGCCACCACCTTCCACGACGATCCCGATGTGCTGGCGAAGATTTCGCGCGGCCTGGGTGAGGCCATGGTCGGCATCAATGTCGAGGAGATCCCGCAGCCGCACCGTCTCGCCGAGCGCGGCTGGTGATGCCCGCCGGGTGCGACCGGTAATCGGCTCGGCCGCAGTCTGATTCACACCGCCGGGTGGTCCTGTGACCGCTCGGCGGTCTTCACTGTGTGCGAGGGGTTTCGGCCCCAGCGGGATTGCCCGACCGGGTGCTGGATGTCAAGGATTCGCATGTGCGGCACGCGGAGCCTTCTGATGGTGCTGCTACGACCTGCCGCACCGCGACGATCGCGCCACCGATCTCGGTCCCGTCGGCCCCAGTTCTCATGAGAGTCGTTGACAGCAAAGGCGGTTCGCTGACCTGAAAGCCGAAGCTCGCCCTCGATTCCGACCACCGGTGCCGGGTCGCGCTAACCGACGCGGATGGCCGGCCGGTCGGGGTGATCCCAGGCGACCAGGATGTCGAAGTCTTCCGCCTGCTCCCGCTGGAATGCGAGGATCCCGTCGACCGTGAACATCTCGGCCGCGTCGGTCCGCCGCCGCAGCGCGCCCTCCGACATGCGCAGGCCGATGGTCAGATCGAGGCGCAGACCGCGTCCCAGGAGCATGGGCCCGGCGAGGAACAGCACCGTTCTGTCGGCAGCGGCGCGGATTCGGGCGCGGGCGGAGCGATCGGCGCGTTCATCCCAGAGGGCGGGAAGGTAGCGGCCCGTGTCCCGGAGCGGTTCGAGAACTTCGCGATTCACCGCGGCATAGTCGAACCAGCCTGTGCGGTAAGTGAATTCGCTGTCGCGGTCGTATTCGAGCCGGACCGAGGCGGGACGGACGAAATCGTGCAGGGACACCACCTCGGAGGGGCGACCCTGGGCGCGGAGCCGTTCGGACGCCGCGCGTGCGATGCGCAGCGGGTCGGCCGCGTCCGCGCCGTCCACCCCGATCACCGCGTAACCGGGCAGTGCCATGGCCCGGTCGGCGACCAGGTCGAGCAGGGCGTCGGGGGTGATGGCGGTGAAGTCGGGCACGGGACCATCATCGTGGAGGTCTCGTGCCCGGTCACTTCGGGTCAGCGATATTCGGCCGGGCGGGGCTGCCGCCGAGCAGAACCGGCACCGCCACGACCACGGCCGCTCGGCCTGATCACCGGCGCCGGAGCGGAGGGGTGATCTCGGCGACCACCTCGGCGTACCAGCGGAAGAGCCGAATCGGCGGCAGGGGAGCGGCATTCAACTCCGCCCAGCACTCGGCGACCGCGGCCCGCGCGCGCACCCCGATCCAGGGCCGGGGGAGCAGCTCGGGCGGCAACAGCGGATCCGGTGTGACCACGCGCTCGAACTCGGTCGCCAAGGCGATTGCCAGAGAGAGCTGTTCGGTGGGATCGGCCACGCGCAAGGCCCGGATGGCATGCTCGGCGGCCGCCAGCAGCCGTTCGTGCCCGGCGGCGATCCGGTCCAGTGGCCACAGTCGCGTCGCGAGCTCGCGCCCGCCGGTGATTCCCCCCACCGACAACTCGGTCGTCGCCAGCGTGGTGAGCTGCCCGTCGATGCCGAGTGTGTGTGCCGCCGAACGGATTCGGTCCTCCCACGCATGCGGCGACACGTACAGTCCGCCCTGGATCGGCGCGCCACCGTGGTACACGATGGTCTCGCGCATGGCGTCCCGCGCCTGCCGATTGGTCTCCGGCACCGCGAACGCCGCCAGGTGCCAAACTCCGTCCCACCGGACCTCCCCGCGATCCTGGGCGAAGGCGAACCGCAGATACTCCAGGTCGGGTTCGATCGTCCCGCGCGTGTCATCGGTGGCGCGCAGCACCGCCTTGCGTCCCCGGCCCTCATGCGTGAATCGCCCCTCGGCCACCAGCCGTTTGATGCACAGCCGTACCTGCTGATCGCTCATGCCCAGCGTGGCCGCGACATCGTAGAGCTCGCCGGCGTCGATGGTGGCGTCCTCGCGGACCATGCTCTCCACGAGCGTCCGGGTCGAAATCTCGGTGGCGGGAATCAGATCCTCCACGGTCACACCACCCGCTCCCTTTCGATCGCGGCCATCGGGCCGGCGCTGCCGGAGGCACGGACCAGATCTTCGAAGAACCGCCTGGGAGCGATCACCGCCTCTGGCGGATGCGTGCCCGGCCGTTCGCACTGCCGCCGATGACCTGGGACATGCCCAGCGCCACAGGGATCCGGGCGGCCCGCGCCATGCCGCCGAGGAGCTTACCGGTCGGGTCCTCGTCGCCGCCTGACCGGTCGGCATGGGCGAGCCCACGTATTCGTGCCCGTTGAGCAGCGCTGCCTGGCGGGTCGATAGCGCCAGTGCGGCAACACGACCCGTGGCGGTGCGGATCCCGCGCCTCCATGTGGCCAACCTATCAGAACAGTACGATCGTCGAATCAACGATAGGTTTGCTGGGTTGTTAGCCTGAGCGGGACAACCGGGAAGGGACGGTGCATGGCGACGATCGAAGAGGCGCTCGAAATAGAGCAACTCGAACGCGACATCTTCCGTGGCGCGTCCACCAAGACGCAGCTGCCGCGCACATTCGGTGGGCAGGTGGCCGGGCAGGCGCTGGTAGCGGCCGTGCGCACGGTGGATCCGCACTATCAGGTGCATTCGCTCCACGGGTATTTCCTGCGGCCGGGCAATCCGGAGCGACCCACCGTCTACCAGGTGGACCGAATTCGGGACGGCCGTTCGTTCTGCACCCGCCGGGTCACCGGCGTGCAGAACGGCGAGGCCATCTTCACCATGTCGGCCTCCTTCCACGTCGGTGACGAGGGGCCGGAGCATCAGGACAGGATGCCGTCGGTGCCGCCGCCGTCGGAGCTGCCCGACGCCAAGGAGACCATGAGCCCGGAACGGCTGTGGGCCATGCGCGAATGGGAGCACTGGGACATCCGCACCGTCCCGCAGGAGGATGTGGACCGCCGCGACGGCCTCGTCGCCCAGCAGCAGGTGTGGTTCCGCTATCGGCACCCGCTGCCCGACGATCCGCTGTTCCACGTCTGCACCCTGGCCTACATGAGCGATATGACGCTGCTCGGCTCGTCGAAGGTCATCCACCCCGACGAGCCCACCCAGAACGCCTCGCTCGACCACGCCATGTGGTTCCTGCGCCCGTTCCTGGCCGACGACTGGCTGCTCTACGACCAGCAGTCGCCCTCCGCAGGCGCGGGCCGCGCGCTGACCGGCGGGCGCATCTGGAATCAGGCCGGGGAGCTGGTGGCCGTGGTCATGCAGGAGGGTTTGATCCGCACCTTCCAGGACGCGCAAGCGGTGTCCTACCCGGCCGGAACCGCCTGAGTCGCAGTCGAATCGAGCGCGCCGCCGGTGAATTCGGCGGCGCGCCAATACATTCGGAATCGGTCAGGAGGTTTGCACGCGCAGGTGGCGCACCACGGTGTCGGACATCCTGCGCGGCACCCGCTCCAGCTCGGTCGCTGCGGTGGCTGGGCAGCACGCGGTTCCAGCCGGCGGACGGCTCGACCTCGGCGATCACCACCACCTTGCGCCGGCCGGTGAAATGGTCGGCGACATAGCGCGCCACCGGGCCGCCCACTGTCGAATCGCCGTCCTCGAGCAGAACGAGGCGCATATTCGGATGCCAGGCCTCCCACTCCTTGGTGAAGACCGTGATGTTCTCGCCCGCGCGGATGCCGTGGAGATTGAGCACGATGATCCCGGGACGGCCGGACTCGGGTTCACGCCACCACACGGCCCGGGCGAGGTGTGCGGTAGCACATCGGTCACATTCGGGAGTGTTCACCGCACATGCCTCGTGGACACTCGTCCTGACCGAACCCTGACGCCCTGGGTGAGCAGGGCCACACACCCCGCAAACGTATGCTCGACGTCGTGAAACCGACGATTGGTGTGCTGGCGCTGCAGGGCGATGTGCGTGAACACCTGCATGCTCTCGAGGCGTGCGGGGCGGATGTGGTGCCCGTGCGCCGCGAATCCGAGTTGGCCGCCATCGACGGTCTGATACTGCCCGGCGGGGAGTCCACCGCCATCAGCAGACTGCTGGAAGTCTTCGATCTGCTGGAACCGGTCCGGCAGCGGCTGCGTGACGGCCTGCCCGCCTACGGGTCCTGCGCCGGCATGATCCTGCTCGCCTCCGAGGTGCTCGATACGCGCCCGGACATGCAGCCGCTGCACGGCATCGATATGACCGTGCGCCGCAATGCCTTCGGACGACAGGTCGACTCCTTCGAGACCGACTTGGACTTCGCGGGCCTCGACGACGGCCCGGTCCGCGCCGTGTTCATCCGCGCCCCCTGGGTCGAGCGGGCGGGCGACGGCGTCGAGGTCCTGGCCCGGGTGCCCGCGGGCCCGGCCGCCGGGCGCATTGTCGCGGTGCGTCAGGGCAATGTCATGGCGACCTCCTTCCATCCGGAGGTAACCGGCGATCTGCGGGTGCACAGGCTGTTCGTCGACACCGTGGTGCGACCGCGCGTCGGAGTCTGACGTACTCTCGAATGTCGGAAACCACTCGAGAATCACTCGAGCCCCCGGAAACGAGGAAGTAGGGAATGAGCGGCCATTCAAAATGGGCCACCACCAAGCACAAGAAGGCTGCCCTCGACGCCAAGCGCGGCAAGCTGTTCGCCAAGCTGATCAAGAATATCGAGGTCGCGGCGCGCACCGGTGGTGGTGACCCGGATGGCAACCCGACGCTCTACGACGCCATCCAGAAGGCCAAGAAGAACTCGGTGCCGCAGGACAACATCGAGCGGGCCCGTAAGCGCGGTGGCGGCGAAGAAGCCGGTGGTGCCGACTGGCAGACCATCATGTACGAGGGCTACGGCCCCAGCGGTGTCGCCGTGTTGATCGAATGCCTCACCGACAACCGCAACCGCGCGGCGGGCGAGGTCCGCGTCGCGGTCACCCGCAACGGCGGCACCATGGCCGACCCGGGCTCGGTGTCCTACCTGTTCTCCCGCAAGGGCGTGGTGACGCTGGACAAGGCCGGTCAGAGCGAGGACGACGTCCTCATGGCCGTGCTGGACGCGGGCGCCGAAGAGGTCAACGACCTGGGCGAGGAGTTCGAGATCATCTCCGAGCCGGGTGACCTGATCGCGGTCCGCAGCGCGCTGCAAGAAGCCGGCATCGACTACATTTCGGCCGAATCCGGCTTCCAGCCGTCGGTCTCCGTCCCCGCCGACGCCGACCTCGCCCGCAAGGTGTTCAAGCTGGTCGACGCTCTCGAGGACTGCGACGACGTGCAGAACGTCTTCACCAACATCGACGTCTCCGACGAGGTGCTGGCCGAGCTCGACGCCTGACCGAGCTCCGATCACGCGGGCCGCCTCCCGAACCGGGAGGCGGCCCGCGTCGTACGTTCGGGTTCCGCCGATGCCCGGTGCGAGAATTTCGGCATGCCCGAATTGCGCGCCGTTCGTGGCGATATCACCGAACAAGATGTGGATGCCATAGTGAACGCGGCGAACTCCTCCCTGCTCGGCGGCGGGGGAGTGGACGGGGCGATCCACCGCAAGGGCGGACCCGAGATCCTCGCCGCCTGTCGCGCCCTGCGGGCGTCCCGCTACGGCCGCGGCCTGCCGACCGGGCAGGCGGTCGCCACCACCGCCGGAAACCTCTCTGCCCGCTGGGTGATTCATACCGTCGGCCCCGTGTGGTCGGCGACCGAGGACCGTGCCGCCCTGCTGGCCTCGTGCTACCGCGAATCATTGCGTGTCGCCGACGAACTGGGTGCGGGGATCGTGGCGTTCCCCGCCGTCTCCACGGGTGTGTACGGCTGGCCCATGGACGACGGCGCGCGCATCGCCGTCGAGACCGTGCGCCGCGCCGAAACCCGGGTGCGGGAGGTGCGGTTCGTGCTCTTCTCCGAGGAGGCCCTGCGAACCTACGCCGCGGCACTCGCAGCGGATCGGGGGGTCTGAACCCGCGAATTCCGGGTTTACCCCGATGCGCGCCAAACCTCCTGTGCGACAAGCTGAATCCCGGGTCGGGTCACAGTCGATAGGAGTTGATTCACACATGGCTCAACGGTTGCTGGTCGGTCTGGGCGCTGCGGCCCTGATCACCGCCGCGGCTGGTGCACTGGCCCCGGCGGCCTTCGCCAAGGATCTGGCCGAGGGGGTGTCCTGCAGCGAGCACAGCTGCCGCAACGACACCGACGACATCTACCGGATCCAGGCGCGGGTACTCTGCTCGGGATTCGATGGCGCGCACGAGATCTCGGTCTGGGTGAACAGCCACTCCACCGAGGAGGTGCAGGCCGGGTGCACCGGGCGATGGGTGTCCGGGGGGATGCGTCCCGGAACGCCCTCGATGAACTCCGACGGCACCTGGAGCACGCCGCCGATGGTGACCGAGCCGGACACGTATGAGCCCAGCTATCTGAGGGGTATCGAGTACCTCAGCGCCGTGGTCGACAACAGCGGCCGGGCGCGGCCCGCCCCCGCGCCCAGCGGTTCCTGATCCGCGGATCACCCGAGCCCGCACCGGGACCGCCCGTGTCGATGGACCATGTCGCCGCGAGGGTCCGTTAGACTCTCGAACAGTTGTTCGTTCGCGGTGAGAGGGGTTTCGGTGCGGGTGATGGGCGTCGACCCCGGGCTCACCCGGTGCGGGCTCAGCATGGTCGTGGGCGGCACGGGTCGGCAGCTTTCCATGCTCCAGGTCGACGTGGTGCGGACGCCGCCGGAAATGGAACTGGCGCAACGACTTCTGCGCGTCGCCGACGCCGCCGAAGCCTGGATGGACACCCACGAGCCGGAAGTCGTGGCCATCGAACGCGTCTTCTCCCAGCACAATGTGCGCACCGCCATGGCCACCGCGCAGGCGGGCGGCGTCATCGCCCTGGCCGCCGCGCGACGCCAGATCCCGGTGCACTTCCACACTCCGTCTCAGGTGAAGGCGGCGGTCACCGGCAACGGTTCGGCGGACAAGGCGCAAGTGACCGCCATGGTGACCCGTATCCTCGGGCTGGCTGTCGCGCCCAAGCCCGCCGACGCCGCGGACGCGCTCGCCCTGGCCATCTGCCACTGCTGGCGTGCGCCCATGCTGGAACGCATGGCCAAGGCGGAGGCGATGGCGGAGCGGCAGCGGCGCATGTACGAGGAAAGGCTTGCCCAGCAACGGAAGGCGGTAATTCGGTGATCGCGTCGGTACGCGGCGAGGTGCTCGAGATCGGGCTCGACCATGTGGTCATCGAGGCCGCGGGGGTCGGCTACCGGCTCAATGCCACTCCGGCCACCCTGGCCGGGCTCACTCGCGGCGAGGACGCCCGGCTCTACACGACCATGATCGTGCGCGAGGACTCCATGACCCTGTTCGGCTTCGCCGACACCGAGGCGCGGGAGCTGTTCGGACTGTTGCAGACCGTATCCGGCGTCGGCCCGAAGCTGGCCATGGCGGTGCTGGCGGTGCTGGAGCCTGAGGCGCTGCGCAAGGCGCTCGCGGAATCGAATGTGGCGGCGCTGACCCGGGTGCCGGGCATCGGCAAACGCGGGGCCGAGCGGATGGTGGTCGAGCTGCGGGACAAGGTGAATCTGGTTCCGGTGCAGTCCGGCCCGCCCGGATCCGGGCCCGCGCCCATGACCACCCCGGTGCGCGAGCAGGTGGTGGACGCGCTCATCGGGCTGGGTTTCCCGGCGCGGCAGGCCGAGGGCGCGGTGGACGCGGTGCTGGCCGACGAACCGGGCATCGGCACCTCGCAGGCGCTGCGCACGGCGCTCGGGCTGCTGGGCAAGAATCGATAGGCCGCCATGACCGACGAGTTCGACGAGATCGACGACACCGAATCCGCTGTCAACGCAAGCTATCTGCACTCCGACGGCGAGATCGAGGCCAGCCTGCGCCCGAAGTCCCTCGATGACTTCATCGGGCAGCCGCGGGTACGCGAACAGCTGGCGCTGGTGCTGCGCGGGGCGAAACTGCGCGGCGGTACCCCGGACCACGTCCTGCTGTCGGGCCCGCCGGGTCTGGGCAAGACGAGTATGGCCATGATCATCGCCGGAGAGCTGGGCACCGCATTGCGGCTCACGTCCGGCCCCGCGCTGGAACGCGCCGGCGACCTGGCCGCCATGCTGAGCAATCTGGTCGAGGGCGACGTGTTGTTCATCGACGAGATCCACCGTATGGCCCGGCCCGCCGAGGAAATGCTGTACCTCGCGATGGAGGACTTCCGCGTGGACGTTGTGGTCGGGAAAGGCCCTGGCGCGACGTCGATTCCGCTGGACATCGCCCCGTTCACGCTGGTCGGCGCGACAACTCGCTCCGGCGCGCTGACGGGGCCGCTGCGTGACAGGTTCGGCTTCACCGGCCATATGGACTTCTACGAACCTGAGGAGCTGCAGCAGATCCTGGAACGCTCGGCCCGAATCCTGGGGGTGCGCTTGGAGTCCGACGCGGCGGCCGAAATCGCCGGACGCTCCCGCGGCACGCCCCGTATCGCGAACCGGCTGCTCCGCCGCGTGCGCGACTACGCCGAGGTCAAGGCCGACGGCCTGGTCACGCGCGAAATCGCCGGTGCCGCACTGGCGGTGTACGACGTGGACGCGCTGGGCCTGGACCGCCTCGATCGCGCGGTGCTGAGCGCGCTGATCCGCAGCTTCAACGGCGGCCCGGTCGGTGTCTCGACCCTCGCCGTGGCGGTCGGCGAGGAAGCGGCGACGGTCGAGGAGGTGTGTGAACCCTTCCTGGTGCGAGCCGGTCTGGTAGCGCGGACACCCCGCGGCCGCATCGCCACCGCGGCCGCGTGGGAACACCTCGGCCTGGTCCCGCCCACCGATCTGGTTTTCGGATCGATCGAAGTGCGGCGTCACGAGCCGCAAATGGATCTGTTCGAGCCGTGAACCGTTCACCGGTGCGAACTTCCACCGTGAAAGGAAGCGCGCCGCTCACCGTTTTCCGCTGAGTGGCGCGCTTCTCTCGGTGCTTCAGTCGACCGTGAGGACGAGTTTGCCGACGGTACGGCCGGTCTCGCCGAGAGCGTGGGCCTTGGCGGCGTCGGCGAGCGGGAAGGTGCCCGCGATGGTGGGGCGCAGCGCGCCGGATTCGGCGAGTTCGCGCAGTGCGTCCATACCGGTGTGATCGGCCTCGACGAGGAGGATCTCGGCGCGCACGCCCAGCTTCTCGGCGTCGGCCTTGTAGTGGTCACCGCCGTTGGCGCGCAGGGAGACCAGGATCCCGCCGGGCCGCAGCGTGCGCAGGGAACGCTGGGCATGGTCGGCGTCGATCGGGTCGAGGACCATATCGACATCGCGAACCGTTTCGGCGAAATCGGTGGTGCGGTAGTCGAGTGCCTCGTCGACGCCGATGCCGCGCAGGAATTCGTGATTGGCGGCGCTGGCGGTGCCGATCACGTACGCGCCGAGCGCCTTGGCGATCTGCACCGCGAAATGCCCGACGCCACCGGCGGCCGCGTGGATCAGAACCCGTTGCCCGGCCCGCGCATTCGCGGTGTCGACCAGTGCCTGGTAGGCGGTCAGGGCGGCCAGTGGGATCGCGGCGGCCTGCGCGTGGTCGAGGTTGGCGGGCTTGCGGGCGAAGGCCCGGGCGGGCCCGGTGACGTATTCGGCGGCCGCGCCGTGTCCGTGCGGGTAGGGGAGCATGCCGAACACCTCGTCGCCGGGCTTGAACAGGGTGACGCCGATGCCGGTCGCCACCACCTCTCCGGAGACGTCCCAGCCCAGCACGAACGGAGGCGGGGGCAGGAACAGGCCGGCGCGGCGGCGGTGGCCCCAGTCGGTCGGGTTCAGGGCGGTGGCGCGCACCCGCACCAGGATCTCGCTCGGACCGGGCTGCGGCACCGGAAGTTCCACTTCGTGCAGGACTTCGGGACCGCCGAGCGTGTCCTGGCCGATGGCCTTCATGGTGGTGGGAATGGTGATGTCATTCTCGCTCATGCCTCTCAGCTTGCCGCCGGAAGAGCCGGGAGAAAATGGCACGATTGCCATTATTCGATAGGATTGCGCCATGTACTCGGAGGTTGCTCGGCCGCATCGCGTCGTCGTCCTGGCCCTCGACGGGGTGTATCCGTTCGAACTCGGCATCCCGAATCGGGTGTTCGGGACGGCCGACGGACGGTACGAGGTAGTCACCTGCTCGCTCGACGGGCGGCCGGTGCGCAGTAGCTCCGACTTCGATATCGCGCTGGCACACGATGCGAGCGCGCTGGAAACCGCGGACACCGTGGTGATTCCGCCGTGCGAGGTTGTGACCATTCTGAAAGACGGGCTCCCGCAGGCTGTTTCGGATGCACTGGCCGTGATCCGGCCGGGAGCGCGGCTGGTGTCCATCTGCACGGGCGCGATCGTGGTGGCAGCGGCGGGCCTGCTCGACGATCGCCCCGCCACCACGCACTGGAACTTCGCCGAGCGGTTCGGCCGGGCCTATCCGAAGGTGCGGGTCGATCCGAACGTCCTGTACGTCGACGATGGCGACATCCTGACCTCGGCGGGCGCCACTGCCGGAGTCGACCTGTGCCTGCACCTGATTCGCAACGACCATGGCAGCGAAGTCGCCAATATGGTGGCCCGGCGCTGCGTGGTCCCGCCATGGCGAGAAGGCGGCCAGGCCCAATTCATCGAGCAGCCGGTCCCGCCCCCGGCCGCCGCGGGGACGGCTGCGGCCCGCCAGTGGGCACTGGAGAATCTGCACCAGCCCGTGACCATGGCCGATCTCGCCGATCGGGCGCGAATGAGCGGCCGCACCTTCGCGCGGCGCTTCCGCGACGAGGTCGGCATGAGCCCGGGCCGATGGCTGATCCAGCAGCGGGTATTCCGCGCCCGCGAACTTCTGGAGACCACGGACCTCTCCGTGGATCGGATCGCCGGTGAGGTGGGATTCGCCACCGGAGCCTCCTTGCGGCAGCACCTGCACGAGGCCATCGGTGTCTCACCGCTGGCCTATCGGCGCACTTTCCGGACCGGGAGCGCGGTGGTCGGTGCGGCGAGCCACTGAGCTCCCTGCAGCTCGCGCACATGCCGATCCATAGCGGCTGCGCCGCCGTGGGCCGTCACCGTCTGGTGGATCCGGTGATAACCCTCCGAGCGACAGGCCCGATGGCAACGGCGCGGCAGATCTCCGAACGGGCCTCGGATTTCGATGGGCGCCGCTGGCGCGAACCGGGTGCCGCTGGTTCGGGCGACACGTGATGGTGTGCTCTTGGCGGGACACCGTGGCAGTCGAGGATCTCCGTGCCGTCGCCCGCCTTCGGGCGGGAGGGGACGTCAGAGATTGTCGGCGAGCACTTCACCGGTGGGCGGGTCGCGGCTCGCTGCTGCCTTCGAGTGAGTCGTGCCCTGGGCGCGACTGCGGTCCCGTCTCGGCCGATTGCGCTGTGCCGCTGAAGAAGTCGCGGTAGACGC
>NZ_WMBB01000001.1 GCF_009708175.1 Nocardia aurantiaca | reverse complement strand
TTGCATGTGTTAAGCACGCCGCCAGCGTTCGTCCTGAGCCAGGATCAAACTCTCCGTTGAAGACTCTAGATTTACTCCGAAGAGCGAATCAGAAGTATCTCGAACCAGAGTCCGAAAACCTAGCAAAACAAATCGCCAGCCGGAAATTAGCTGACTTCAATGTCCGACCCTCACACGGGGGGTGAGAATCGGAACCAAATTACAAAAATTTGGCACTGACATTCATCGACACACTATTGAGTTCTCAAAGAACACACGCACAAACGATCTCCCGGGCTCTTGGTCCCGCTCGATCGTGAGGCAACTTGTCAAGCTTAGCCCCGACCCCGCAACGGAACCAAATCCGCTGGTTGTTTGGGAGCTAGTGTGATCATCAGGCGAAGCTCGTCTCACCGGAGTCGGTGTCCGTGTCGCTCTGACCTGGAATAAGTTACGTGTTGGTTGTTCGCATGTCAAATCGCCTGTTCAGGACGGGTTTTCGCGCACACGACCCAACACCGGTTGTTCAGTCGGTGGTTCCGACACGTTCGATCTCGGCGCCGAGCGAGCGCAGATTCTCCACGAAATCCGGGTAGCCGCGGTCGATGTGGAAGACATCGTGGACCTCGGTGACGCCGTCGGCGACCAGACCCGCGAGCACCAGACCCGCGCCGGCGCGAATGTCGGAGGACCAGACCGGCGCCGAGGACAGGCGCGGAATACCGCGCACCACAGCGTGATGACCATCGGTGCGGGCATCCGCACCGAGCCGGATCATCTCTTCGACGAAGCGGAAGCGCGCCTCGAAGATGTTCTCGGTGATCATCGAGGTGCCGTCGGCGATGGCGGCCAGGCCGATGGCCATGGGTTGCAGATCGGTGGGGAAACCCGGGAACGGGAGGGTCGAGAAGTTCACGGCGCGTGGGCGATCGGCCTGCACCACGCGAAAACCGTCCGGTTCGAACGAGATTCGCGCGCCCGCGGAGCGCAGCTTGTCCAGCACCAGCGACAGATGTTTGGGATTGATGCCCGTCACCCGCACGTCACCGGTGGTCATGGCAGCGGCGATCCCCCACGTCGCGGCGACGATGCGGTCGCCGATCACCCGGTGGGTCGTCGACGCGAGCTTGTCCACGCCCTCGATGGTCAGCACCGAGGTGCCGGCGCCGGAGATCTTCGCGCCCATCCGCACCAGCATGTTGCAGAGGTCCACGATCTCCGGCTCGCGCGCGGCATTGTCGATGACGGTCTCACCGTCGGCGAGCACCGCGGCCATCAGGATGTTCTCGGTCGCGCCCACCGAGGGGAAGTCCAGTCGAATCCGCGCGCCCTGCAACTCTTCCGCCCGCGCGACCAGGCAGCCGTGCTCGATCTCGGAGGTCGCGCCGAGCAGTCGCAGGCCCGTCTGGTGCATGTCCAGCGGACGAGAGCCGATGGCGTCACCACCCGGCAGCGCGACAACGGCCCGCTTGCAGCGCGCCATGAGCGGACCCAGCACGCATACCGAGGCGCGGAACTGGGTGACCGCCGGGAAGTCCGCGTGGTACTTCGGTTCCGGCGGAGTCGTGATGGTCACGGTCTCGTGGTCGACGGTGACATCACAGCCCAGACCGCGCAGCACCTCGGCCATGAGCGGTACATCGAGGATGTCGGGGCAGTTGGTGATGGTGGTCGTACCCTCGGCCAGCAGTGCGGCGGCCATCAGCTTGAGGACGCTGTTCTTCGCGCCGCCCACCGCGACCTCACCGACGAGCCTGCTGCCCCCGGTCACCAGAAACCGTTCACTCACGGGGGTCAGCCTAGTGGTCGGATCCCGCGCTCGCGGCGTCTCCGCCCGGCCGCCACAGTATGTCGCCGTCCGGATTGGCGACCCGGCCGAGGATGAACAGCAGGTCGGACAGGCGGTTGAGGTATTTGGCGGGCAACGCGTTGGTGTCGCCCGGGTGTGCCGCGACGGCGGCCCAGGCCGACCGCTCGGCGCGCCGCGCGACCGTGCGAGCGGTGTGCAGCAGCGCGGCCAGCGGGGTGCCGCCGGGCAGGATGAACGAATTCAACGGCGCCAGAGGCTCATTGAACTCATCACACCACTGCTCGAGGCGGTCGATGTAGGCCTGGGTGATGCGCAGCGGCGGGTACTTGGGCTCGGCGACAACGGGGGTGGACAGGTCCGCTCCGGCGTCGAACAAATCGTTCTGTATGGAACGCAGCACACCGAGCATCCGCTCGCCGGGTTGTCCGAGCGCGATGGCGACACCCAGCGCGGCATTGGTTTCGTCACAGTCGGCGTACGCGATCAGCCGCGGGTCGGTCTTGGCCACCCGCGAGAAATCACTCAGCCCGGTGGTGCCGTCGTCGCCGGTGCGCGTGTAGATCCGCGTCAAGTGAACGCTCACTGTCCCGCCTCTCAATGCCGCCTCGCCGCGACTTCGCCGATCAGTAGGTGCCACGCTAGTCACATCGCGGACCGATGGTCGAGTCGGTGGCCGGGTTCTGGACGTCACCGACAAGTACCCGTATGGCACCGAAATCAGTTGTTGCTTCGGCGATCGTGCTTCCCGGCGTGGACTGCCCGCACGGGTACGGCCGTCACCCGGCGCGGCGTCGGCGAATGCGCTCGGAGGGGCGGGATTCCACCCAGGACAGGAAGGCGGCCATGGCGCCGCGGTCGAGTGCCAGCTCGTAGCTGCCCTCCCCGTCGGAGACCGTGACGATGACCTCGTCGGTCATGATGTCGTACTCGTCGTCCTGCGGGGTGCGCCGCGGACCCACCTCGATACCGAGACGGCGCATGGTGGAGTCCGGGCCGAGTTTGAGGCTGGAGAGTTTGTAGAAGAGGAGCGTGTCCTCGTCGTAGCGAATCAGTCCGTGCCGCCAGCCCCCGCCGTGGCCGCGCGCGGGCAGCACCCGCAGCAGTGCGGCGGTCCCGCCGCGACGCAGCATCACCAGGCGATATGTCGACGCCAGAGCCAGGCCGACCAGCAGCAACACCAGAATGATCAGAAGCCACATCCCGGTCTGCAATGCCGCTCCGTCCCTTCACATCCGCGTTGCTGTCGATCACTGACCGGCGCAACCCAACCCTCAGCGACTTCGCCCCCGAACCCCTTGCGGGGGAGACGCGAGACCACGTTCCGGAAACTCGGTGCGGAGAATGCCGGCCCCGCGCTTAGTGGTCGATAGTAGCGACCGCGGAAAGCCGGGGTCCGGCCATCCACCGAATGTGACGTATGCGCTGTTCAGGCGGGCGTCGCAGATATGTCAGCTCATCGAGAACGGCTCACCGTGAAACATGACGTTGCCGATGGAGGTCGCCTGCCGATGTGGAACTGGCAGCCGGCGCTGCATTCGAGGCTGATCCGCACAGTCGCGACGAGGCCGCCGGATCGTCGAGATCCACGGGTGTCGTGCATCGCGCCGCTGATCTCGGCCGACTCACCGGTGATGGTGACCGTCAGGTTGGTGCCGTCTGTGAGTCGGCGGGTGATCGTTCCACCCAGAACCGGAACGGAGTGTCCGCGGACGCTGGGTCGGCCGGACCCACTCCGAACTCCGCCGCGGCCGCCAGCGTCCCCATTCGCCAATTCGACGCCCGCTCAGCAATCCCTCGCTCCATCGTGCTGCGCATTCGGTAGGCGACGCGGTATGCATCGTGGAGGCAACGCTGGGATGTTCAATAGCCGAGACTTTGCCAGATGCTCCAAATCGCATCCGCGCACCCGCGAATACATCGAGCCGCATCAGATAACCGGCGTCGCGATAACCGCACGACCAAACCGAATTCGCCAGCCACATACCAGCTTCCGGCCGCGAAAGCCCAATCCCCGACCCGCTGAGCGGGATCGCCGATGGCCGTAAACTGGAACACGTTCTTATGCTCCGGACAATTGGGATGTCTTGGAAGGAGATTCCGTGGAAATTACCGCTGCGGTGGCCCGGGGAGCGGATGCGCCGTTCTCGATGGAGACCCTCACGCTGGAGGAACCGCGACCGAGCGAGGTGCTGGTGCGCATCGTCGCGACCGGCGTCTGCCACACCGACCTGGTCACCAAGGGCGTGTTTCCCGCCGAGTTGCCGATCGTGCTCGGACACGAGGGCGCGGGCATCGTCGAGCAGATTGGCTCGGAAGTAACCGGAATCGAAGTGGGCGACCACGTCCTGCTCACCTACGCCAGTTGCGGTACCTGTTCGCGCTGCGCCGACGGGCTTCCACCCTATTGCGAGAATTTCGTCATCCTGAACACCTCGGGCGGGCGCGCGGATTTCACCTCGCCGCTGAGCAACAATGGCGAACGCGTGATGGGCGCCTTCTTCGGGCAGTCGAGTTTCGCCACCCACGCACTGGTACCGGCGCGCAGCGTGGTGGTGGTGGACAAGGATGTGGACCTGGTGGCCACCGCACCGTTCGGCTGCGGTGTGCAGACCGGCGCGGGCGCGGTCGCCAACGTCATGAAGCCGGGCCCCAACGATTCGCTGGCCATTTTCGGCGTCGGTGGCGTGGGCATGGCGGCGCTCATGGCGGCCCGTGCCATCGGCGCGGGAACCATTGTCGCCATTGACCTTTCCGCCGATCGCCTGGCCCTGGCCAAGGAGCTGGGCGCGGACGTCACCATCGACGGTGCGGCCGAGGACGTGGTGGCGCAGATCGTCGCGGCGACCGCGGGCGGCGCGAACTTCGCGCTCGACACGACGGCCCGCAACGCCGTCATCGCCAAGGGCCTGGAAGCGCTGGCCCCCATGGGCACTCTCGTGCTCGTCGGCCTGGGAGAGGCCAGCATGGACCTCGAAATCGGTCACCTCACCGGAAACGGCAAGGCTGTCCGAGGCTGCATCGAGGGCAGCGGGGATCCGCAGAAATTCATTCCCCAGCTGCTGCGATGGCATGCCGAGGGCACGTTCCCGATCGAGAAGATCAGTAAGACCTACGCCTTCACCGACATCGACGCCGCGGTCGCCGACGCCCACCACGGCACCACCATCAAACCGATCCTGACCTTCGACTGACGCCGTGCACGAAGAGAGCGGCGGCCCCAGGGTTTTTCTGGGACCGCCGCTCTTCGCTTCAGTGCGGGAAGGCTAGGCAGACGCCGCCTTCTCGACCGCCCGCAGCTGGCCCTGCGCCTTGGCCAGCGCGGCCGGGCTCGCATCCGGGTCGGCGACGACGGCCTTGGCGGCCGCCTCGTCGACATCGAAGGCGAATTCGGCGGATTCGGCCAGCACGCGCACCGAGGTCGCGGTGACCGAGAAGAACCCGCCGTGCACGGCCACGACGACGCGCTCGTCCTCGTCGGACACGATGGTCACGGTGCCGCCCTCGACCAGCTGCCCGAGCAGCGGTTCGTGGCCGGCCAGGATGCCGATCTCACCCTCCGTGGTCTGAGCCGAGACGAACTTCGCCCGGCCCGACCACAGCAGCCGCTCGACGGCGACCAGATCAACAGACATATCTGCCATGGGTGACTACTTCCCGGCGATCTTCTTCGCAGCAGCCTCGACGTCGTCCAGGCCACCGCAGGAGTTGAACGCCTGCTCCGGCAGGTGGTCGAACTCGCCCTTGCAGACCCGATCGAAATCGTCGATGGTCTGCTCCAGCGGCACGACCGAACCCGGCTGACCGGTGAACTTCTCGGCCACGATGAAGTTCTGACCCAGGAACTTCTCCAGGCGACGGGCGCGACCGACGAGGACCTTGTCCTCCTCGGAGAGCTCGTCCATACCCAGAATCGCGATGATGTCCTGGAGTTCCTTGTACTTCTGCAGGATTCGCTTGACCTCGTTGGCCACCCGGAAGTGACGCTCGCCGACGATCGAGGCCTCGAGGATTCGCGAGGTCGACGACAGCGGGTCGACGGCCGGGTAGATGCCCTTCTGCGAAATCGGACGCGAGAGCTCGGTGGTGGCGTCCAGGTGCGCGAAGGTGGTAGCCGGCGCGGGGTCGGTGTAGTCGTCCGCGGGGACGTAGATCGCCTGCATCGAGGTGATCGAGCGACCGCGGGTCGAGGTGATGCGCTCCTGCAGCTGACCCATCTCGTCCGCCAGGGTCGGCTGGTAACCGACGGCCGAAGGCATACGACCCAGCAGGGTCGAGACCTCGGAACCGGCCTGGGTGAAACGGAAGATGTTGTCGATGAACAGCAGAACGTCCTGGTTCTGCACATCACGGAAGTACTCGGCCATGGTCAGGGCCGAGAGGGCGACGCGCATACGCGTCCCCGGCGGCTCGTCCATCTGGCCGAACACGAGAGCGGTGTCCTGCAGGACGCCCATCTCTTCCATTTCCAGGTGCAGGTCGGTGCCCTCACGGGTGCGCTCACCGACGCCCGCGAACACGGACGTACCGGAGAACTCACGCGCGATACGGGTGATCATCTCCTGGATCAGAACGGTCTTGCCGACACCGGCGCCACCGAACAGACCGATCTTGCCACCCTTCACGTACGGGGTGAGCAGGTCGATGACCTTGATGCCCGTCTCCAGGATCTCGGTCTTGCCCTCGAGCTGGTCGAAGGCGGGCGGCTGGCGGTGGATGCCCCACTGCTCGCCGTCGCGGCCCAGGCCGGGGGTGTCGAGGCAGTCGCCGAGCGCGTTGAACACGTGGCCCTTGACGACGTCACCGACGGGCACCGAGATCGGCTTGCCGGTGTCGCGCACCTCGACGCCACGCACCAGACCGTCGGTCGGCTGCATGGAGATGGTGCGAACGATGTTGTCGCCCAGGTGCTGCGCGACCTCGAGGGTCAGGGTCTTGGCCACCGAGGGAAGAGCGACGTCGACATTGAGGGCGTTGTACAGGTCGGGGATGGAGCCGCGCGGGAACTCGACGTCCACGACGGGTCCGATGACGCGGGAGACGCGGCCGGTACCGGCGCCAACCCGGGTTTCGTTAGTGACAGCTGCGGTCATTGGTTCTCTTCCTGGGCCTTAGTCGCGGTCCGAGCTCGACGCCAGCGCGTTGGCGCCACCGACGATTTCCGTGATTTCCTGCGTAATCTGTGCCTGGCGCAACGAGTTCGCGGTACGGGTCAGTGAGTTGACCAGCTCCGTGGCGTTGTCCGTCGCGGCCTTCATGGCGGTGCGGCGCGCAGCCGACTCCGATGCCGCCGCCTCGAGCAGCGACGAATAGATCCGAGTGTTGACGTACTTCGGCAGCAGCGCGCCCAGCAGGCGATCCGCATCCGGCTCGAACTCGTATTGGGGCTTGATCTCCGCCGACTCGGAGTCGGTGAAGGAGTCCGGACCCATGTCGTAGTCCTCGTCCACGTACGTCACCTGGATCGGCGCCAGGCGACGCACCTCGGGCTGCTGCGACAGCATCGACACGAAACGCGTGTAGACGATGTGCAGTTCGTCGACGCCGGCCATCGTGTCGACCCCGTTGGGGGTCGGGACCTCGCCGTCGGACCCGGCCATGAACGCTTCCACCAGGTGGTTGCACGCGGCCGAGGCGTCCACGTAGTTCGGCTGCTGCGAGAAGCCCAGCCAGGAACCGTTCACCGTCCGCCGGCGGAAGGTGTAGTAAGTCAGGCCCTTCGCGCCCATCACGTACAGCACCGGCTCCTTGCCCTCGGAGCGCAGCGTGGTCATGAGCTCCTCGGCGCGCTTGAGCACGTTGGAGTTGTAGCCACCGCACATACCGCGGTCGGAGGTGATGACCAGCACGGCCGCACGACGCGGGTTATCCCGCTCGGTCAGCAGCGGGTGGTTGAGATTGCCGCTGGCACTGGCCAATTCGGCCAGCACCTTGGTGATCTCCTCCGCGTACGGCTTGGCGGCGGCAACACGGGCCTGCGCCTTGCTGATTCGCGAGGTGGCGATCAGTTCCTGGGCCTTGGTGATCTTCTTGATCGAGCTCACGGAACGAATGCGGGAGCGCAATTCGCGCACGCTTGCCATTAGCGGTTCACACTCCCTTCATTCGTCGTATCTGATTTGCGGCATGGGCGGGGCGCTACGTGGTGACGCAAGCTGCCTCCTTCGCGCCCGTCGCGCATACCGCGTTCGGTCAGTCGCATGTGCTCGTCTCGATTACTTCTCGACGTGCTTGCGAGTGACGGACAGCGACTCGAGCTCTTCGTGATCCAGCTGGCCGGCCTCGGCCTCGACGACACGGGAGCCGTCGGACGCCAGGAAGCCCTGCTTGAACTTGTCGGTCGCGGCCTTGATGGCATCGGCCGCCTCGCCCTCGAGCACCTTGGCGCCGCCCTGCAGGGCGTCGAAGGAGGACTGCACCGAGGCGTGCAGGAACTCGAGCAGCTCGGTGTTGAAGCGGCGGATGTCGCCGACCGGGACGGAGTCGTAGTAGCCGCCGTCCACCAGGTACAGCGAGACAACCTGGTCCTCAACCGAAACCGGGGCGTACTGGTCCTGCTTGAGCAGCTCGACCCAGCGCGCGCCACGCTCCAGCTGGGCCAGCGACGCGGCGTCCAGGTCGGAGGCGAAGGCGGAGAACGCCTCGAGCTCACGGTAGGAGGCCAGCTCCAGACGCAGCGAACCGGAGACCTTCTTCATGGCCTTGGTCTGCGCGGCGCCACCGACTCGGGACACCGAGATACCGACGTTGATGGCCGGGCGGACACCCTTGTTGAAGAGGTCCGACTCCAGGAACACCTGGCCGTCGGTAATGGAGATGACGTTGGTCGGGATGAACGCCGAGACGTCGTTGGCCTTGGTCTCGATGATCGGCAGACCGGTCATCGAGCCCGCGCCCAGCTCGTCGGACAGCTTCGCGCAACGCTCCAGCAGACGCGAGTGCAGGTAGAAGACGTCACCCGGGTACGCCTCGCGGCCCGGCGGGCGGCGCAGCAGCAGCGAGATGGCGCGGTAGGCCTCGGCCTGCTTGGACAGGTCGTCGAACACGATCAGCACGTGCTTGCCCTGGTACATCCAGTGCTGGCCGAGGGCCGAACCGGTGTAGGGGGCCAGCCACTTGAAGCCGGCGGAGTCGGAGGCCGGGGCGGCGACGATGGTGGTGTACTCCATCGCACCGTGCGCCTCGAGGGCCGACTTCACGCCCGCGATGGTGGAGCCCTTCTGGCCGATCGCGACGTAGATGCAGCGCACCTGCTTCGACGGATCGCCGGTGGCCCAGTTGGCCTTCTGGTTGATGATGGCGTCGATGCAGACCGCGGTCTTGCCGGTCTTGCGGTCGCCGATGACCAGCTGACGCTGGCCGCGGCCGATGGCGGTCAGGGCGTCGATGGCGGTGATACCGGTGGCCATGGGCTCACCGACCGGCTGACGCTGCAGCACGGTCGCGGCCTGCAGCTCGAGCACGCGACGCTCGTCGGCCTCGATCTCGCCCAGGCCGTCGATCGGCGCGCCCAGCGGGTCGATGACGCGGCCGAGGAACTTGTCGCCCACGGGAACCGAGAGCACGTCGCCGGTGCGGCGGACCTGCTGGCCCTCTTCGATGGTGTCGAACTCACCCAGGATGACGGCACCGATCTCGGTGTCCTCCAGGTTCAGCGCCACGCCGAGGACGCCGCCCGGGAACTCCAGCAGCTCGTTGGCCATCGCGGACGGCAGGCCGCTGATGTGGGCGATACCGTCGCCGGTGTCGGTGACGACACCGACCTCTTCGATGGAGGTCTCGGGGGTGTAGCTCTGGGTGTAGCTCTCGATCGCGCTACGGATCTCATCGGGGGAGATCGTCAGCTCCGCCATGTTCTTCCTGCTCTCGCTGTGGTCTCGAATGTCGGTGTGTATATGCGCTTTTGGCGTATGTCTCTTAAGCGAGAGACTGACGCAAGCGCTGGAGCCGCCCGACGGCGCTGCCGTCGATCAGGTCGTCGCCCACGCGCACGACGACACCGGCCAGCAGGCTCGGATCCTCCTGCACGTGCACCGTGATCGGCTTGTCGTAGATACGCTGCAGCGAAGCGGCCAGGTGCTCGCGCTGCTGCGGCGTCAGGGCCACCGCGGCGCGCACATGCGCCACGATCTGATCCCGGAGCGACGCCGCCAGGTCGGACAGCTCGTCGATGGCCGCGCCGGTATCGCCCTGGTGACGCAGCACGGCCTGTTCGGCCAACTGCAGGGTGATGTCCTCGACCTTGCCCGCGAGCAGACGCTGCACCACGGCGCGCTTGGCTTCCGCCGGCTTGCCGTGGTCCTGCAGCGCCTGCTCCAGGTCCGGGTTGTCGTCGATGATCCGGGCCAGCCGGAACAGCTCGTCCTCCACGGCGTTCAGGCGGCCACGCTCGTCCGCGGCGCGCAGCAGCGCCTCGCGGCCGAGCAGGACCAGCGTGTCGACCAGATCGCGGGCGCGCGACCAGTCCTGGGCCACCGCCGTGGTCAGCACGGCCAGGGTGGTCCCGCTGATCTTGCCGCCGAAGACGCGCTCGGCCAGCTCGGCGCGCGCCGAGCTCGACACCGACTTATCCGCGAGCGCCACACGCAGCGAACGCTGGTCGTCGAGGACGGCGACAACGGCGAACAGTTCCGACCCCGTAGTAGCCGCGACGGTGTCGCTACCGGTCAGAGCGGCCCGAAGAGCTTCCCGCGCACGGGAACTCGCCTCGCGGCTCGCTGCGTACATGCTTCCCACTTTCACTGTGTCGAACCCTGCCTGTGCGAGGCGGCCTGCGTGGTTACACTGCGTTGCCGCCTACGGCCGCTGACCCGCCCAGGCATGGTTACCTTCCGACCCCGATGCCGGCGTTCGCGTCCAGTTCCGCGAGGAACCGGTCGATCGACGCCGCCTGCTTGGCCTCGTCGGCCACCGACTGACCGATGATCTTCTCGGCCAGGTCGACCGCGGTACGGCCCAGCTCGGACCGCAGCTCGGTCACGATCTGCTGGCGCTGTGCGTCCAGCTGCGAGTGACCGGCGGCCACGATGCGGTCGGCCTCGGCCTGCGCATCGGAACGCATCTGCGCCAGGATGGCCGCACCCTGGGTGCGGGCCTCCTCACGGATGCGAGCAGCCTCGAGGCGAGCCTCGGCCAACTGCTCCTGGTACTGCTGCAGGGTGGCCTGCGCCTCGGCCTGCACGGCCTCGGCCTTGGCGATACCGCCCTCGATCTTCTCGGAACGCTCGTCGAGCACCTTGGTCAGGCGCGGAACGACGTACTTGACGAAAACGAAGGCGATAACGACGAAGACGACCGCAGACCAGAAAATGTCATACGGCTCGGGGATGAGCGGGTTGATGTCATCAGACCCCTCAGCCGCCGCGAGCAGATAGGTGCTGTTCATCGTCGATTCCTAGTCGTTGGCCGGAATCAGAAAATGAAGCCGGCGACGAGACCGATCAGCGCCAGGGCCTCGGTGAACGCGATACCCAGGAACATGTTGGTCCGGATGGTGCCCTGCAGCTCGGGCTGACGGGCGATGCCCTCGATGGCCTTACCGACGACGATGCCGACGCCGATGCCGGGGCCGATCGCAGCGAGGCCGTAGCCGATGGCGCCGAAGCCCTTGGACTTGGACTCGGCAACTTCAGCGGCCAGGTACGAGAGGGTGCTCATGTGTGTTTCATTCCCTTTCTGTCGCCCACCCGCCGGGCGGCGTGGAAGGCAGGTTTGTGGTGTTGGTGCGGTCGGTCAGTGGGAGTCGGCGTGCTGCGCCAGACCGATGTAGACAGCGGTCAGCAGCGCGAACACGTACGCCTGCAAGAAGACCACCAGGAGCTCGAAGAGGGTGAAGCCGAAGCCCGCGAGCAGCGAGAACGGCGAGAACACCTTCATCCAACTGACGGCATCGAACAGGAAGAACTGGGTGGCACTGAAGAACAGCACCAACATGATGTGGCCTGCCAGCATGTTCGCCATGAGACGGACGGTCAGCGTGAACGGGCGCAGCACGAAGGTCGAGATGAACTCGATCGGGATCAGCAGCACATGCAGCGCGGGCGGCACATTCGGCACCACGATGGACGAGCGCATGTATTTCAGGAAGCCGTACTTCTTGATGCCCACATAGTTGAAGGTGATGTAGGCGACGACCGCCAGCACCAGCGGCATGCCGATTCGCGCGTTCGACGAGATGTTCAGACCCGGAATAACACCCGAGATGTTCAGGAACAGCACGGCGAAGAAGATCGACGCGATCAGCGGGAAGAACTTCCTACCCGATTCCTTGCCCAGCACCTCGTCGCAGATCTGTTCCTTGACGAACACCAGACCGGATTCCGCGACATTCTGCAGACCGCGCGGAACCAGCTGCGGGCGACGGAAAGCCGCGAGCATGACGATCACGAGAACGGCCGACATCAGGATGCGAATGAGCATCAAACGGTCGAGCTCGAAAGGCGTCCCCTCGAACAGCACTGCTGGAGGGAAGAAGTCGTTGAGTGACGGCGCGTGGAACTCGCCCGCCAAAATGGTGACGCTCAGCGTTCTCTCCCGTGGTCGGCCGCAGGAGATAGTCTTCTCCTGCGGTTCGATCGGACATTGACGATCTGGTGGGTCGACTCAGGTCGGCTCGAAGTTCGTCAGCAGCTGTGGCAGTCACGCCCTGGCGTCTGTACGCGCGTCGGCGACATCGTCGACGGTGCAGAACCGTGACCCGAAGGGCCCGGTACGGCTGTAAGCATAACCTGCTCTCGAGCGGGTCTCGGATGACCCCCCTGTTGATTCGGTTGGCTACAGGTAAAGAGTTTATCAAGTTATCTACGACATTGCGTAGGGGGTCGCGGAAACACGTGATGAACGGTGTTTCGCGAGGTCACAGGGCCGGTGTCCGGCTACAGGTCGCGGTCCACCTGCACGGTCGGAACGCGTTGGCGCAGAAGCCCGTACGTCTCCGCGCCGAGCACCACGAGCAGCGCACCGACCACGGTGCAGAACAGCGCGCCGCGGCTGTAGAAGTCGTACTGCTGCAGGACCGCGACGACAATCACTGTCAGCAGCAGCTTTCCGACCCAGCTGCCGAGCAGCACGATGCCCTGCAGGCCGGATTCGATCTTGGCGCTGAACAGCACCGCGGCGGCCGTGGTGAGGATGAAGGCGCCACCCAGGGCGGCGCCGATCAGCGCGCCCCACAGGCCGGGCAGGCCCGCGAAGACGGTCGACAGGATGGCCGAAACCACAACCAGCACAGCCAAACCGGCGATGCCATAGCGCAGTGCCGCGCGCAGCGGGGCGTCGGGACCGGGATCGGAAGGCGTGCTCACGGTCAGCAACTCTACCCGGCGGCGTGATCGCGGCTTCGGGGCGGTTTGCGCGCCGAGTTGATCTTCAATTCCCGCCACGACGGCACCGCGGTGACGATCAGCGCGAAAACCAGTCCCGCCGCGAACAACAGCACCACCATGCGCCGGTCCGAGATCAGCGAGGTGCCGACCGCGGCGAATGCGAGGACGCTCACCCAGAGATAGATCACCAATACCACCCGGCGCTGCGAATGCCCGATCTGCAGCAAACGGTGATGCAGATGCATTTTGTCCGGAGTGGAAAAACTCACACCCGCTCGAACTCGGCGGACCACGGCCAAAACAAGATCAAGTACCGGAATGAACATCACCGCGCCCACCAGCAACAGCGGCGACAGCAGACCCACAATGTCGCGCGGGCCGTAACCCTGCAGCGGAATTCGCCCGGAGGCGCCCGTGGACACCGCGGCCAGCATCAACCCGATGAGCATGGATCCGGTATCGCCCATGAAAATACGGGCCGGGGAAAAATTGTGCGGAAGAAATCCCAGGCAGGCTCCGGCCAGCGCCGCGGCCAGCAGCGCGGGCGGATAGGTGTCGGTGGAACCGCCCACCTCGTAGAGCAAACCCACCGTGAACACGAAAACCGCCACGGCCGCGATGAAGCCGAGGCCCGCGGCCAATCCGTCCAGGCCGTCCACGAAATTCATGGCGTTCACCACCGTCACCGTGATGCCCACCGTCACCAGACCGCCCTGCAGCGGATCCAGAACCACGGTCTCGTTGGTGAAGGGGTTGTAGATGGCCACCCAGCTCAGGCCCATCACCGCCATCACGCCCGCCGCTGTGATCTGGCCGACCAGCTTGGTCAACCAGTCCAGGCCCCAGCGGTCATCGATGATGCCGACCAGCACGATGAGCGTGGCCGCCGCCAGCACCGCGGGAATGTCCTTGGGGTAGTCGAATCCGCGGCGCAGCGCCGGCAGCTGGTGCGCGAACAGCACGGCCGCCAGCAGGCCCAGATAGATGCCCAGGCCGCCCATGCGCGGAATCGGCTTCACGTGCACGTCGCGCTCGCGCGGAATGGCCACCGCGCCGAAGGCAATGGCCAGCACCCGGATTCCACCGGTGGTCAGGTAGGCGATGACCGTGGCGGCGAGCAGCACCAGCAGCAGCTCCCGCAGCGGGACGACCGCGCCCTGGCTGAATACGCCCTGACTCAACAGCATTTAACGGGCCGTCACCGCGCGCCCGCCTGGCGGAGCTCCTCGGGCGACATGCCGAGCACCTCCGCGATCTTCTCCACCGGCACCGCGCCCTCGCGCAGGATGCGCGGGGCGTCCGCGGTCAGGTCGACGATGGTGGAGGCCACCGCGTGATCGGCGGGGCCGCCGTCGAGGTACACCCCGACCAGATCGCCCAGCTGCGCCTGCGCCTCGGCCACCGTGGTGGCGGGCGGCTGCCCGGAGACGTTCGCGCTCGACACCGCCAGCGGACCCACCTCGCGCAGCAGCTCCAGGGCGACCGGGTGCAGCGGCATGCGCAGCATCACCGTGCCGCGCGCGTCACCCAGATCCCACGCCAGCGAAGGAGCCTGCTGCACAACCAGACTCAGCCCGCCCGGCCAGAAGGCTCGGATCAGCTCGCGGGCCTGCGGGCGCACCGAGAAGACCAGCCCGTCGATGGTGTTCCACGACCCGACCAGCACCGGCACCGGCATGTCCCGACCGCGGCGCTTGGCGGCCAGCAGCGCGCTCACCGCCTGGCTGTCGAACGCGTCGGCGGCGAGTCCGTAGAGCGTGTCGGTCGGAATGACGGCCAACCGCCCGGACTTCAGCGTGCTGCGCGCGGCACTCAGACCGGCGGCGCGGGAGTCGGGATCGGCACAGTCGTAGACGGTACTCACGGCTGACATCTTGGCACGGATCAACTCTCGAAGGCTCTCAGGGGCAAGCCCCTGAAACCCCGGGATTCCCGGGGGCTGCGTCTCCGAACCCCCGACAAGGCATTCGAGCCCCCAGTCTCGCCGGGACCCGAGGCCTCGCCCCCCGACCAGGGCGTCCAAGGCCGATGCCGCGGGCAGCCGCGAAACCCCGAACCGGCAGTCCTCGGGCCCAATCCCGCAACCACCGCGACCTCAAATCCCGCAACGGCCGCGAAATCCGGTCCGACAACCGCCGCGAACCTCGATCCGGCAAGGCCACGATGCGCTGTCCTCCAACCGGCAAGCGCTGGCAAGGGCCCTTACGTCCGGGCTGTGCGCCAAGTCGCTATGCGCATCGGCACGGGGCGGCGCCTGAATTCGCGGGATCGACGCTTCGTGTACGCGTTACAGGGAAGCGGGGCGAACGTAGGCTCGGGGGGACGAAGGAGGCACGGGACATGATGCGTGCGATCTGGAACGGAACGGTCATCGCCGAGGCTCCGCAGACCGTGGAGCTCGAGGGGAATCATTATTTCCCGGCGGATTCGCTCGAGCGTGAGTACTTCACGGAGAGCTCCCATCACACGGTGTGCCCGTGGAAGGGCATTGCGAGCTATTACACCGTCACGGTCGACGGGAAACAGAATCCGGACGCGGCCTGGTACTACCCGAAGCCGAGTCCACTGGCTCGCAAGATCGAGGGCCACGTCGCGTTCTGGCACGGCGTGGAGATCGAGGGCAGCCCCGAATAGTCGGGCAGCGCCGCACAGCCGTCAGTCGGCGGTGCGGCGGGCGACCACGAAACGGGGTTTCCCGGCGAGGTCGGGATGCTCGGCGATGTCGGCGAAGCCGCCGTGGGCGGTGAGGAGGGCGGCCACGCCGGAGCCGTTGGTGTCGTCGTGTTCGACTGCGGCCGACCCGTTCCCGCGCAGGAGACGGGCGATGGTGCCGACCATGGGACGGATGACCTCCAAGCCGTCGGGACCACCGAACAACGCGCGGTGCGGATCGTGGTCGATCACCTCGGGGTCGAGCTGGGCGTCCTCGGGGATATACGGCGGGTTGGAGACGACCACATCCACCTTGCCGTTGAGGTGCTCGAGGACGGCCGGGTCGGTGACGTCGCCCGCGTGCAGGTCGATGGGGGTGTCGCCCTCGTCGGCCAGTCGCAGGGCATTGCGGCGGGCCCAGGCAAGGGCCTCGGCGTCGAGTTCGACGGCATGCACCCGGACATCCGGGCGGGCGTGGGCGATGGCCAGCGCGAGCGCCCCGGAACCGGCGCACAGGTCCACGACGATGGGCTGGTGCTCATGACCGACCTCTTCGAGCTCGGCCAGGGCCCAGGCGAACAGCAACTCCGTCTCCGGGCGCGGGACGAAGACGCCGGGGCCGACCGCGAGGTCGATCTCGCCCATGGCGGCGGTGCCCGTGAGGTGTTGCAGCGGAACGCGTTCCGTGCGTCTGGCGATCAGCTTGCGGTATTCCTCCAGCTGGTCGGGGGTGAGCATGGGCATGAGCGCCAGGCGACCGCGGTCGACGCCCAGCACATGTGCCGCAAGGTGTTCCGCGTCCGCCTGTGGGCTGTGGACCCCGGCGCTCGCCAGGATCTCGACGGCCTCTCGGATGGCCGGGCGCAACGGTGCACGACTCACGATTCGCTGCCTTTCTCCCCACGCACATGCTCGCACGAAACTGTTTGTCCGAAATGGCTCCCGCCCAACCTCGCGCACGTCGACAGGCCTCGGGTGCGGCGGCGGGTCCCGCGCCTAGAGCCGTTTGCGGTAGTACACCACTCGCTCGCGCTCCTCGAAACCCTTGGCCTGGTGGAAGCGGTGCGCGACGGCGTTCTCCAGCAACGCGTCCGAACCGAGTTCGGTGCAGCCGACCGCACGCGCCCACTCCTCGACCGCGCCGCAGAGCGCGCTCGCGATGCCGTGCAGCCGGTGCCCGGGAGCCACGAAAATGCCTTCCAGGAAGGCCACCGGCGACGTATCGCAGCCATTCACGTAATCGCGGCGGATGCTCGCCTCGGCATATCCGACGGGTTCCCCGGCCTCGGTGCGCGCGACCAGGACGACGGCGTCGGGGCTGTCGGCCAGCTCCACCAACTCCGCGCGATGCTCCGCCTCGTCCGATACCGGCCACAGCGCGTACCGCAGCGACGCCACCTCGTCGATGGATTCGGCCGTTACCCGCGCGATGAGCATTCCCACTGACCCCCGGACTTACTCCGCGGCCAGACGGGCGGCGCGGTCGGCCTCGCCGAGGGCGGTGAACAGGTCGTCGAGGTTGCCGTCCAGCACGGAATCCAGGTTGTGGGCCTTGAAACCGATGCGGTGGTCGGCGATGCGGTTCTCGGGGAAGTTGTAGGTGCGGATGCGCTCGGAGCGGTCCACCGTGCGGATCTGCGAGGCGCGACCGGCGGCCGCGTCCGCGTCGGCCTGTTCCTCGGCCAGAGCCTGGAGCCGGGCCGCGAGAACCTGCTTGGCGCGAATCTTGTTCTGCAGCTGTGACCGTTCGTTCTGGCAGGTCACCACCAGTCCGGTCGGCAGGTGGGTGATGCGCACCGCCGAGTCGGTGGTGTTGACGCCCTGACCGCCCTTACCGGAGGAGCGGTAGACGTCGATGCGCAGATCCTTCTCGTCGATCTCGACTTCCTCGACCTCGTCCGGCTCCGGGTACACCAGCACGCCCGCGGCCGAAGTGTGAATGCGCCCTTGGGATTCGGTGACCGGCACGCGCTGCACGCGGTGCACGCCGCCCTCGAACTTGAGCTTGGACCACACGCCGTCGCGGGTGGGCTCCTTGCTCTTGATGGAGAAGCTGGCGTCCTTGTACCCGTCCAGATCGGAGTAGGTGACGCCGAGCACCTCGACCTTCCAGCCGTGCCGTTCCGCGTACCGGATGTACATGCGCGCCAGATCGGAGGCGAACAGCGCCGACTCCTCGCCGCCCTCACCGGATTTCACCTCGAGGATGACATCGTCGCCGTCGTGCGGGTCGCGCGGCGCGAGCAGGTCGGTGAGCTGCTTGTCCAGCTCCTCCACCTGCTCCTGCAGGCCGGGGACCTCGGCCGCGAAGGAGGCGTCGTCGGCCGCGAGCTCCTCGGCGGCGGCGAGATCCTCGCGCGCGGTCTTCAGCTTGTTGTAGGTGGACATGATCGGCCCGAGCTCCGCGAAGCGCTTGCCGACGCGGCGGGCCGCGCCCGGATCATTGTGCAGCGCCGGGTCCGCGAGCTGGGTTTCCAGCCCGGCATACTCGGCGAGAATATCGTCGATAGCGGATGGGGCCGCCGACTTGTCGGCCATGGCGTGGGAGCTCCTTCGAGGACTCTGTTCAATGCTGACAGGATGAACCGCCCGAAGGTTCGCGGCCCGCCCGTGGACTGACGGAGCGGGGAGCGAACGGCTCCATAGGCCTGCGCCTTGGAGGAGCGGAGAAGAATCGGGGTCACCGGGGCCGTGAACGACCGGTGCGAAGCGGAGGCAATTAAACACCGACGCCCGGCCCGCGGCGTGCGGGACGGGCGTCGGCGGGACAGCTACTTGGCAGCCTTGTTGCGCTTGCCGTAGCGAGCCTCGAAGCGGGCCACGCGGCCGCCGGTGTCCAGAATCTTCTGCTTACCCGTGTAGAACGGGTGGCACTGGGAGCAGACCTCGACCGTGATCTGGCCCGACTCCTTGGTGCTCTTGGTCTGGAAAGTGTTCCCACAGCCGCACACCACGGTGGTGTCGACATAGGTGGGGTGAATTCCTGCCTTCATGGATGTCCTTTCAATGGCCGCCGGGTCGCCTTCGAGCGAAGACGTGAACCGGAGCCGACTAGGCATGGTTGCCGACGGAACAGTATATGCGCCGCGACCGAGTGGTCCCCGCGAGGGGTGACACCGTCCTGAACAGGCGCTCGGACCGTTTTGTTCCCGCCCGTCACCCCCGAGAAACCACGGCACGCGTATTCCTGGGAATCGAGCCCGGCCGAAATCGGGTAGTTCGCTACTCGAGAATTCGAACGCTCGAGTTCACAAAGTTCCTCCAGGTGAGAGTCCCATGACGATCGGAGTAGGACAGTCGGTCACCCCAGTCGGCACGAAATCGGTTGTCGCCCTGCAGAAAAGAAGAAGGGGGCCCCGCGTCGGCGGAGCCCCCTTTCTGTCATTCGTCGAGCGCACCCGGTGCGGTCTTGGAGACCGTCATCAGGAACTCGATATTGCTCTTGGTCTTCTTCAACCGGTCGACCAGCAGGTCGATGGCCTGATGCGAGTCCAGGCCGGACAGTACGCGCCGCAGCTTGTGCAGCACGGCTGCCTCGTCGGGCGACATCAGCAGATCGTCGCGGCGGGTGCTGGACAGGTTGACGTCGACCGCCGGGAACACGCGGCGCTCGGCGATCTTGCGGTCCAGCTTGAGCTCGGCATTACCCGTGCCCTTGAACTCCTCGAAGATGACCGTGTCACCGGTGGAGCCGGTCTCGACCAGCGCCGTCGCGATGATGGTGAGCGAGCCGCCGTTCTCGATATTGCGGGCCGCGCCGAGGAACCGCTTGGGCGGGTACAGCGCGGTGGAATCCACACCACCGGACAGGATTCGGCCCGACGCCGGCGACGAGTTGTTGTACGCGCGGCCGAGTCGAGTGATCGAATCGAGCAGCACGACCACGTCCTGACCCATTTCGACCAGGCGCTTGGCCCGCTCGATGGCCAGCTCGGCGACCGAGGTGTGGTCGCTCGGCGGGCGGTCGAAGGTGGAGGCGATGACCTCGCCGCGCACGGAGCGCTGCATATCGGTCACTTCCTCGGGACGCTCGTCCACCAGCACCACCATCAGGTAGCACTCGGGGTTGTTGGTGGCGATCGCGTTGGCGATGTCCTGAATGACCATCGTCTTACCCGCCTTGGGCGGGGACACGATCAGCGCACGCTGGCCCTTACCGATCGGCATGATCAGGTCGATGATGCGCGTGGTCAGCTTGTTCGGCTGGGTCTCGAGCCGCAGTCGCTGGTTCGGGTACAGCGGGGTGAGCTTGTTGAATTCCGGTCGGCGCTTGGCGTTTTCGACGTCCGAGCCATTGACCGTATCCAGCCGCACCAGCGGATCGAACTTCTGGCGCTGGTTGCTCTGATCACCGTCGCGCGGGGCGCGCACCGCACCGGTGATGGCGTCACCACGGCGCAGGCCGTTCTTGCGGACCAGGTTCATCGACACGTACACGTCGTTCGGGCCGGCCAGGTAGCCGGAGGTGCGGACGAACGCGTAGTTGTCGAGCACATCGAGGATGCCGGCGACCGGCTGCAGGACGTCGTCCTCGCGGATCTCCATCTCGCGGGCCTCGCCGCCACCGCCGGCGCCGCCCTCGCGGTCGCGGCCGCGACGACGCTCGCGGAAGCGACGGCCACGGCGACCACGGCCGCCCTCTTCGTCGTCACCGCCACGGTCGCCGGCACCGCGGCCGGCACCGTTCTGGCTCTGCTGGCCACCGCCCTGGGTGCGCTCGCCCTGGTTGCCGCGATCGCGACGGCGCTCGCCGCCCTCCTGCTCGCCCTTGTCGGCGGCGGGGGCCTCGGTGACGGTGGTCTCGGCGGCGGCACCGCGCTGCTCGCGGCCCCGGCGCTGGCGACCGCGGCCGCGCTGGCCGCCGTCGCGGCCATCCGGAGACGACTCCTCGCCGCCCTCCGCGCGTACGCTCTCGCCCTCTTCGCGCTTGGATTCGCGCGTCTCCGAAGCGTTTTGGCGCGCCCCGGCCTTCTCGGCACGGTTCGCCGGCGCCTCCACCTTCACCTCGGCCGCGGCCGGAGCGGGGTCGGCGGCCGGTGCGGCCTTGGCCGACGCGGACTCCCCACCCGTCGGCGCATCCTCGGCCTTGGCCTTCGCGTTCCGCGTGGCCTTGCCGGTCGCAGGCTTGGCGGTGGCGCCCCCGGCCTGGTTCTCCTTGATAGCGGCGATGAGATCACCCTTACGCATCCCGGAAGTGCCTCGAATACCGAGTTCTCCCGCAAGCGCACGCAACTGCGGCAACAACATTCCAGTCAGCCCCGATCGTGCGACGTCAGTTTGTTCGCTCATCTTCGAAATCTGTCCGGAGTCACTTTCGCGGCTACCCGAGGACGCTGAATCACTGTCCACCCCGGGTGTCGCGAGCAGGTCCGTATCTGTCACGGAAATCCTTTCCTTCCCTCGACCGCCGTGTGCCTGTTCGAGGGTTCCTCCTGCAGTCCGGTCTCGTGCCGGACTCGGATGCCGTATCGCCTGTCTCGCCGGGCCGGTGGGTTTGCCACCACGTGGGCTTCGCCACCAAGTGAAAAGGTGGGAGAGATCATTCCAGTTGACTGGCTACCCCCAAGTTTCGAGCCTCAAGCCTCGAGCCTGAGCAAGGAGCCTCTGGAGCGATTGCCCTGATGAAGCACCGGCGTCTGACGCGCACGATGTACGGACTCGCCCAGGATAGCTCCCACCTTTTGCATCGGCAAGGCAGGCGCGCTGTCAATCCACCGATACGCCGTCGGCGATGCCGGGCTCCAGCACGCGCAGCCCGTCAGCGATCGCGAGTTCACGCAGTTCCTCGGGGAATTCGCTGGTCGTGAAGGCGAGCACGGTCGGGCCCGCGCCCGACACGGTGGCGGCAATGCCCGCGGCGCGCAGCCGTTCGATCCATTTCGTGGTGAGCGGCAGCGCCGAGGCGCGATAGCCCTGGTGTAGCCGATCCGCCGTGGCGGGCATCAGCAGGTCGGGGCGCTGTGTCAGGGCGACTACCGCCAGCGCGGCCCGGCTGGCATTGAAGGCCGCGTCGCCGTGCGGCACCATCTCCGGCAGCAGGCCCCGGGTGTGCGCGGTGGAGGAACGCTCCTCGGGAATGAGCACCACCGGGCGCAGGGTGACGTGCGGTTCCAGACGCACCGCACGGTAGATACGCGGGGGATGGTCGGCGCCGATTCCGTCTGCGGGACGGTCGGTTTCGGTCCAGGACACCACGATTCCGCCCAGCACGCTGGCCGACGCATTGTCCGGATGGCCCTCGAATTCCGAGGCCAGCTGGACCATCACGTCATCGCCGTAGGCCAGTGCGGGATCGAACTTCCCGGCCAGGCCGCGGCCGGCGGCCAGCCCGCCGACCACCGCCGACGCCGACGAGCCCATGCCTCGCGAATGCGGAATCACGTTCCGGCACACCACGTCCAGGCCGTCGGCCCACACGCCCGCGGCCTGCAGGCCGCGTTCGATGGCACGCACCACCAGATGCGAAGGGCCCCAGGGCACATCGTCTGCGCCCTCGCCCTCGACCTCGATGGTCAGTCCGGAGTCGGTGGTGGACACCGTGATCTCGTCATAGAGCCCCAAAGCGATTCCGAGGGAATCGAAACCCGGACCCAAATTGGCGCTCGACGCCGGAACCCGCACGGTGACGGAAATTCCGGCGGGCAGCGTCCGCGTCATGACGGTGCCTCGCTGGCGCTCGGCACCGTCGTACCGCGAAGCGGCTGTGACATGGTTCCCTCGCTCCGCTCGCTCACGGAGCTGACCATCGCGCGAATTCAACTCAGGCCAGCTCGAGTTCGTGGGCCACGGCGACCGGGTCGACCGCGATGGGCTTGACCTCGGGCATGCCCTTGAGCGCGTTGTCCGGGTCCTTGAGGCCGTTGCCGGTCACCGTGCAGACCACGGTGAGGCCGGAATCCAGCCAGCCCTCGGCGCGCGCGGCCAGCAGACCGGCCACCGAGGCGGCGGAGGCGGGCTCCACGAAGACGCCCTCCTTGGCGGCGACCAGGTGGTACGCGGCCAGGATCTCGTCGTCGGTGGCCGCGCGGAATACGCCGCCGGACTCCTCCTTGGCGTTCATGGCGCCGTTCCAGGAGGCGGGCGCACCGATCCGGATGGCGGTGGCCACGGTCTCCGGATTGGCGACCGGAGCACCGTTGACCAGCGGCGCGGCGCCGGCGGCCTGCACACCCAGCATGCGCGGGCGCGCGGTGGTGATGCCGTCGGCGTAGTACTCGCTGTAGCCCTTCCAATACGCGGTGATGTTGCCCGCGTTGCCGACCGGCAGCGCGTGCACATCGGGGGCCTTGCCCAACGCGTCCACGATTTCGAAGGCCGCGGTCTTCTGGCCCTCGATGCGGGCCGGGTTCACCGAGTTCACCAGCCCGACCTCGGGGAAGTCCGCGGTGACCTTGCGGGCCAACTCCAGGCAGTCGTCGAAGTTGCCGTCCACCTGGATGATCTTCGCGCCCAGCATGACCGCCTGGGCCAGCTTGCCCATGGCGATCTTGCCCGACGGAATCAGCACCGCGCAGTGCAGGCCGGCGCGGGTGGCGTAGGCCGCGGCCGAGGCCGAGGTGTTGCCGGTGGAGGCGCACAGCACGGCCTTCTTGCCGTTGTACTTGGCGTCGGTCATGGCCATGGTCATGCCGCGGTCCTTGAAGGAACCGGTCGGGTTCGCGCCCTCGACCTTGAGATACACCTCACAGCCGGTCAGCTCGGAGAGGTGGTGCGCGGGCACCAGCGGCGTGCCGCCCTCGAAGAGAGTGACGGCCTCCCAGTCGGCGGGGATCGGGAGGCGGTCCCGGTACGCGTCGATCAGACCCGGCCAGGGCGTATGCACGGCTGCGGCTCGTGCGGTTGCACTCATTCCTCGGTGCCTTCCAATCTCAGAACACTGGTCACGGACGTGACGGAGTCCAGTTCGGCCAACGCGGCAACGGTATCCGCCAGCGCCGACTCCTGCGCGTGGTGGGTCACCACGACCAGGCGCGCGCCCTCGTCGTGCCCCTCCTGGCGGACCGTCGAGATGCTCACACCGTGCTTCGCGAATTCCCCCGCGACCGCTTCCAGCACACCGGTGCGGTCGGCCACCTGCATGTTCACGTGGTAGCGGGTAGGGGTGTCGCCGATCGAAGCGATCGGCAGCTCAGCATAGACCGATTCGCCCGGCGCGCGGCCACCGTAGAACTTGTTGCGCGCCGCCATCACCAGATCACCCATGACCGCCGAAGCGGTCGGCGCACCGCCGGCGCCCTGACCGTAGAACATCAGGCGGCCGGCGTTCTCGGCCTCCACCACCACGGCGTTGAACGCGCCGTTGACCGCGGCGAGCGGGTGCTTGCGCGGGATGAGGGCAGGGTAGACGCGTACGGAGACGTTGTCCTTGCCGTCCTCGTCGCTGACGCGCTCGGCCATGGCCAGCAGCTTCACCGTGCAGCCCACGGCCGCCGCGGTCTCCAGATCCTCGGAGGTGATCTTGGAGATGCCCTCGCGGTAGACGTCGCCGGAGGTGACGCGGGTGTGGAACGCGACCGAGGCGAGGATCGCGGCCTTGGCCGCGGCGTCGTAGCCCTCCACGTCGGCGGTCGGGTCGGCCTCGGCGTAGCCCAGTCGGGTGGCCTCGGCCAGCACGTCGTCGTAGTCCGCGCCGGTCTCGGCCATGGCCGAGAGGATGAAGTTCGTGGTGCCGTTGACGATGCCGACCACGCGGTTGACCCGGTCGCCGGACAGCGACTGGATGAGCGGGCGGATCACCGGGATGGCGCCGGCGACGGCGGCCTCGAAATACAGGTCGGCGCGGTTGGACTCGGCCGCGGCGGCCAGTTCGCCGGTGTAGTCGGCAAGCAGCGCCTTGTTGGCGGTGATCACCGACTTGCCCTTGGTGAGCGCGGTTTTGATGAGGTCGCGAGCCGGCTCGATGCCGCCCATGACCTCGACCACGATGTCCACATCGTCGCGGGTGACCAGGGCCTCGGCATCGGTGGTGACCAGCTCGGCGGGCAGGCCGCGGTCCTTGCTCGGGTCGCGCACCGCGACACCGCGCAGCACGACCGGAGCGCCGACGCGGTTGCACAGGTCGTCGGCCTGGTCGCGAATGATGCGCACCACCTCGGTGCCGACCGTGCCCATGCCGAGGACCGCGACGCCAATGGGATGATCCGATCCCCACACGCCGTTTCTGTTCTCGGTCATGCCTTCACCTCCAAGCTGAGTAGGTCCTCCACCGTTTCGCGACGAAGGATCAAGCGCGCCTCACCGTCGCGCACCGCGACCACCGCGGGCCGGGTGAGCATGTTGTAGCGGCTCGACATCGAGTAGCAGTACGCGCCGGTCGCGGCCACAGCCATCAGGTCGCCCGGGCCCACATCGGCCGGGAGCCAGGTATCGCGAATCACGATATCCCCACTCTCGCAATGCTTTCCGACTACCCGAGCGACCACCGGACCGGCCTCGCTGGAACGCGAGACCAGGCGGCAGTCGTACTCGGCCTGGTACAGGGCGGGACGGATGTTGTCGCTCATGCCGCCGTCGACGCTCACATAGCGTCGGCGATTGCCGCCGTCGAGCACAACATCTTTGATGGTGCCGACCTCATAGAGGGTGACGGTGCCGGGGCCGGCGATGGCGCGGCCCGGCTCGACCGCGATGGTCGGCACCGGCAGCCCGGCCCGCTCGGCCTCCTCGGCCACGATGCGGCGCAGGTTGGCGGCGAAGCCGTCCAGGGCCGGCGGATCATCATGCGGCAGGTACGAAATACCCAGTCCCCCACCGAGATCCAGCACGCGCACCTGTTCGGCGCGCTCCATGCCGAACTTGTCGGCGACCTCGCGCAGCAGCCCCAGCATGCGGCGGGTGGAGATCTCGAAGCCGTCGATCTCGAAGATCTGCGAGCCGATGTGCGAGTGCAGGCCGACCAGCCGCAGGTTGTCGGACTCGAATACCCGGGCGATGGCCTGCATGGCGTCGCCGCTGGAGATGGAGAAGCCGAACTTCTGGTCCTCGTGCGCGGTCGAGATGTACTCGTGGGTGTGGGCCTCCACGCCGACGGTGATGCGCACCAGCACGTCAACCACCTTGCCGGCGCGTTTGGCCACCGCCTCCAGACGCTCGATCTCGATCAGCGAGTCGACGACCACGTCGCCGACGCCCGCCTCGACCGCCATCTCCAGCTCCGGCACCGACTTGTTGTTGCCGTGCAGGGCGATTCGCTCGGCCGGGAACCCGGCGCGCAGCGCCACCGCCAGCTCACCACCGGAGCACACGTCCAGATGCAGGCCCTCGTCTCGGATCCAGCGTGCGACCTCACCGCACAGGAAGGCCTTGGAGGCGTAGTGGACTCGCGCGCCGTCACCGAAGGCGCGGACCATGTCCCGGCAACGGGAACGGAAGTCGTCCTCGTCGATCACGAACAGCGGGGTGCCGAACTCGGCGGCCAGCTCGTGCACCGGCATGCCCGCCAGCCGCACCACGCCGTCGGCGCCGCGAGAGGCGTTGCGCGGCCACACGTTCGCCGGCAGCTCGATCATCTGCGCCGGGGTGCTGGGGCGCTCCGACAGCGTCGGGGCGTGCGGGATGTCCGCGTGACGGGGTCCGGCGGGGTGGGCACTCATCTACATACGCTCCGGAGCACTGACGCCCAGCAGGCCGAGGCCGTTGGCGAGAACTTGACGGGTGGCTTTGACCAGCTCGAGGCGAGCGGCGTTGAGCGGGGTGACCACATCGTCGCCCTGCGGGATGACGCGCAGCGTCTTGTCGGACTGGAAGGGGTGATAGGCCCCGGCCAGCTCCTCGAGGTACCGCACGACACGGTGCGGCTCACGCATTTCGGCGGCGGTGGCCACCACGCGCGGGTACTCCCCCAGCGTGCGGATGAGCTCGCCCTCACGGTCATCGGTCAGCAGCGCGAAATCCGGTGTGACCGAGGCGTAGTCGAACGCCGCCGCGTTGCCGATGATCTGGTTGGTGCGCGCGTGCGCGTACTGCACGTAGTAGACCGGGTTTTCGCTGTCCTGCCGAGTCCACAGGTCCAGATCGATGTCGATGCTGGAGTTCACCGAGGAGCGCACCAGCGAGTACCGCGCCGCGTCCACACCGATCTGCTCGACCAGGTCGTCGAGGGTGACGACGGTGCCCGCGCGCTTCGACATACGGACGGCCGCACCGTCTTTCACCAGGTTCACCATCTGGCCGATGAGCACCTCGACGGTGTTCGGATCGTCACCGAAGGCGGCCGCGGCGGCCTTCAGACGCCCGATGTAGCCGTGGTGGTCCGCGCCCAGCATGTAGATGCACAGGTCGAATCCACGCGAGCGCTTGTTCTGGAAGTAGGCGATGTCACCGCCGATGTAGGCGGACTTGCCGTCGCTCTTGATGACAACGCGGTCCTTGTCATCCCCGTACTCGGTGGATGCGATCCACCACGCGCCGTCCTTCTCGTACAGGTTGCCGGACGCCTTCAGCTGCTCCAGTGCCTTGTCCACCGCGCCGGAGGCGAACAGCGAGCTCTCGTTGAAGTACACGTCGAAGTCGGTGCCGAACTCGTGCAGCGTCTTCTTGATGTGCGCGAACATGAGCTCGACGCCCTCGCGGCGGAACAGTTCGTGCCGTTCGGTCTCCGGGAGTTCCAGCACGCCCGGGTTGGCCCGCACGACGGTGTCGGCGATGTCGCTGATGTATGCGCCCGCGTAGCCGTCCTCGGGGGTCGGCTGCCCGAGCGCGGCGGCGACCAGCGAGTTCGCGAAACGGTCGATCTGCGCGCCGTGGTCGTTGAAGTAGTACTCGCGGGTGACGTCGGCGCCCTGCGAGGCCAGGATCCGGCCCAGCGCGTCGCCGACCGAGGCCCAGCGGGTACCGCCCAGGTGGATCGGGCCGGTGGGGTTGGCCGAGACGAATTCGAGGTTGATTTTCTTGCCCGCGAGCGTGTCCGCGGTGCCGTACTTCTCGCCCGCCTCGAGAATCTTCTCGACGATCGCGCCCTGAGCGGCCTTGGCCAGCCGGATATTCAAGAAACCGGGTCCCGCGACCTCGGCGGCCTCGATACCTTCGGCGTTCGCCAAGGCTGCGGCCAGCAGGTCGGCGAACTCACGGTTGGATGAGAATCCCGCCTTCTTGCCTACCTGCATGGCCACATTCGTGGCATAGTCACCGTGCTCGGGGTTGCGGGGACGCTCCACCTTGACCTCGTCGGGCAGGACCGCAGGGTCGGATCCGCGTTCGACAAGTACCTTCGCCGCGGTAGCGCGAAGGAGATCTGCAAGGTCAGCTGGAGTCACGAGTCACTATCCTATGGTCTGAGCAGGTGAACGCCGCGAGCGGGCACCACGGGCAGGTGCCCAGCAAACGATGCGGCCGCGTCGTTTGATTGTCCGACACGTCGAAAGAGCACAAAAGCATGCCGAGCAAGACCAGTGCCAAATCGGCCAAGGCCATCAAGGCCGCGGGCAAGTCAGCCGGATCGTCCCGCAAGGGCGGTGGCGGCGGCCTTGGCGGTAAGCGCCAGATCCCGTGGCTCATGATCGGTGCCGTGGTCTGCATCCTCGCCCTCATCGGCGGCATCGCCTGGGTGCTGGTGCCGAAGATCCAGGACAAGCAGGAGCAGGACAAGTTCACGCCCTCCGCGCAGAAGAAGGATCCCTCGGATCAGATTCCCGGCGTGGTGAAGAAGGACTACGCGGCGGGCATGCATGTCGCGGCCACCCAGCGCGTGAACTACGACCAGGCCCCGCCCTTCGGCGGCCCGCACGACGGCTCGTGGGCGGCCTGCACCGGTGTGGTGTACGCCAAGGCGATTCGCACCGAGAACGCGGTGCACTCGCTCGAGCACGGCGCGGTGTGGATCACCTACAACCCGGACAAGGTCGACCAGGCCGCCATCGACACATTGAAGTCGAAGGTGAAGGGCAAGCCTTATAGCCTGATGTCGCCGTACCCCGGCCTGGACACGCCGATCTCGCTGCAGTCGTGGGGCCACCAGCTGAAGCTGAACAGCGCCGACGACAAGCGCGTCGGTGAGTTCATCACCGCGCTGCGGCTGAACCAGTACGCCTACCCGGAGGTCGGGGCGGACTGCGCGAACCCGACCTTCAACACCGACAACCCGCCCCCCTTCGACCCGACCGCACCCGGCCCCGACGCCGTGCCGATGGACGGCAAGGGCCTGCAGCAGGATTCGAGCGAACTGGGCGGCGGCATCCCCGGCATGCCCACCGGCGGCATCCCGGGTCTGCCCAATGGCATCCCGAGCCTGCCCACCGGTAGCCCGAGCCTCCCCGCCGGGATCCCGACCATCCCGGCCCCGACCGACGGCCCGACGCAGCCGGAGCAGCCGGCTCCGGCCCAGTGACGCCGCCGTTCATGTCCGACGTACCCGACCGCAGCTCCGAGCCGGACCCCGCCGCCGAGCCCGCCCAGCAGCCGCGCCGCAACCGGACGCAGCTGCTCGCGATCCTCGGCGTGGTCGGGGTGCTGCTCGCCGGTTTCCTCGCCGGCGTCCTGGTCGGCAATCCGCTGCGGCACGAAGCGGAGAGCCCGGGCGCGGTGGATGTCGGCTTCGCCCAGGACATGTCGGTGCATCACGCACAGGCGGTGCAGATGTCCGGCATCGCGCTGGCCGGGTCCACCGATCAGGCGGTGAAGCGCCTGGCCTACGACATTCTCACCACGCAGGCCAATCAGGCGGGCCGCATGCAGGGTTGGCTACAGCAGTGGAGCAAGCCGCTCATCTCGCCCGACGGCTACATGGGCTGGATGACGGACATGTCCGCGCATCAGCATTCCGGTACCGCCATGCATTCCGGCGCGGTGCAGACCATGCCCGGCATGGCGTCGGATCAGGAGATGGCCGCGCTGGGCCAGGCCACCGGTCCGGCCCTGGACGCGCTGTTCCTGCAGCTCATGCTGCGCCACCACCAGGGCGGCATGCCGATGATCGAGTATGCCACCCAACGCGCCGACACCGACGCGGTCCGCTCGCTGGCCGAGAGCATGGGCAAGACCCAGAAGAGCGAGGCCGATCTGATGACCCAGATGCTGGCCGAACGCAAGGTCGCACCACTGGCGATGAACTGACGACAGCGGACCGGGCTCCCGAAAACGCCCGGTCCGTGTCGCTTTTTGGCGCAGCGCGGACGATGCGATACGCTTTCCCCGCCCGACCGGGAGACCGGGCGGGACCATCCCCGCCCTCGTAGCTCAGGGGATAGAGCGTCTGCCTCCGGAGCAGAAGGCCGCAGGTTCGAATCCTGCCGAGGGCACTAGGGAATCAGGCCTTGATCAGCACAGTAGCCGATCAGGGCCTTTCTTCTGCCCGGGCACTGTAGCCAAACATGTAGCCAATGGCCGACATTGCGTTTGCCGCTTCGGGAGTGGCCCATAGCCAGATTGCCGGCTTCGGCTGATCGAGCGCACCGCGGTGCGGCCTGTAGCGCAGGGCAGCCAGCGACCGAGCAGGCGCGCAGCCTGGCTCGGGTCACTGGCCGATCGGGGGCAGGCGGAGAGCACGCCAGCGAACGCTGCGGTGGCCGGCCATGGAGGATCCTCCTCGAATGGTCGAGGCACAGACTGACAGCATCGCCCGCCTACCCGTCAATCGATGCTCTGTACTCGCACGCGGATCGGCTGATCATCGAGCGCGATTTCGACGATGTCGCCCAGCAGGTGCCCCAAGAGGGCCTGGCTCGCGGACAGTCCTTCCGAGTACCGGTCTGAGGTCGCATCGGCTTCGCTGTCAGGCACGATCATGTAGCGGAACTGCATTGCAGTCGTGCCGTCATGATGGCGGGCGGTGGTGCCGTCCTCGTTGACCTTGGTCAGGATGAGGCGCGACCCAACGAGCACGCTCTTGGTCTTCGGGAGGAGGTCCACTATCCACCTTTCAGCAGGTGGGCAAGGCCGGGATTAGCTTGCCCGCCTTGACATCTCGCAATTTACGGATGTCGTTTCACAGTGGCGTAAACCGTCTCCTCGTTGGCAGTGGCCGTCAGTGATGTGTGATGGCCGGTGGTCCACCCTCGGTGCCGATCATGACCGGCGCGAACTCGTCCCGCAGCTTGGAGTGATCGACGCACCCAACCGTTCGGTGGGCAGCGGCAGGATGCGCAGTCTCATGCTCAGCCCAAGGGCCCGAAACATCCAGCAGCCCAGCACGTTCGGCCACCACAGCGGCAACCGCAGGATCGGGTGATGCAGCGTCATCAGAACAGCGCCATGATGACGGCTTGGAGATGGCGAAGGCCACCGCGGGGTGACGTGGTGGCCTTCATGATTCAATGCCCGGATGGGCAATTGCTGCGCGTATAGTTCATGCGCTACGCGACCAGCATAATACCAGGGGTGTCCGCAACAAGATCACTCCAGGTCGTCGCCCCACTTGATGATGAACTTCCAGGGCGCGCTGCCCTCGTCACCCGGGTAGCCGTACATGGTTCCCGCATTGAAGCATGGCACCAGCCTCCAATCGATCGAGCAGTCCATCTGGGCCTCGGCTACCGAGCGGGCCTCGGCCACCGACTCGTACTTGCCAATTTCGTACATTTCGCCGCGGCAGCGATAGAAACCGCACGGGTGATGCTCAGACAGGGTGTGCTGATTCATTCGGCCGGCCACCACTCGATCGGTACATCATGCCTGCGCCCACTCGGGGCAATAGTCGGGGTGATCGGACCAGATGGCGGCGACCGGCCGCAGATCCAGTTCTAGGCTCACCTCGTCGACGCTGTACCCGTCGGACTGGACGTGCGCCAGGCGGATGAGACCGATCGCATGGCGCAGTGCCGCGCACTGCCTCAGCGTTTGGGCCGGTGTCGGCGCGCCCGGCAGGAACACCGACGACGGCGCGGTATGGACACCATGACGGCGCACGAAACGGACCCACTCGTAATTGATTACGCGGCCGGTATCGCGGAAGTCGTGCTCGAGCTGCAGGGCGAATTCGGCGGCTTCCTGCTGCTTGTCGATCCGGGCCTCGATGAACTCCTCGATGGTCACCCCCCAATCGTCTCCCCTCAGCGGGCTTTCGCGTACCGCGCCCGGATCGGTACGCGCAGTGCGTGTCATGAACGTCGCCGGCTTCGAACAGCACCGGCCGGTCCGGCCGTTACAGGCCCGGGACAGGCTTGATCTCGCCGGACTCCGCGAGAACGTGCACGCGGTGCGGCACAGATTGCAGTACTCCTCGCCGAGCTTTTCTGCCAGGGTAGCGATTCCAGATGCGCTGAGCGTCAGCTAATTGCCAGAATTCTGGCTATACGGTCCACACAGGAATCTATCGCCGTTCGGAGCACACCATGCCGAGCCGAGCTGTTGCCGGTTGTACTGAGCACAGCCCCTAACCGCCCAGCTGCGGTCTTGACAGCCCGTCCACCAGGAATTCTCGCCCTGTGGAGCGGCGGTGCGTGCCACCCATAGCGAGGTCGCCCGGCCGGGGGATGTCGCATGAAGTGACGATACGGGCTGCGCCGAAGCGACTGGCTGGGTGAGCATGCCAGCCGCCAGGCCGGCGGCGACGACGATCCAGGACGCGATATGCCGGGTTCGGTATCGGCTCATGAAGCAATTCAAGCTGGTACCCACACCGCCTGGCGTCAGCATGCCGTCATTCGGTGTGTCGGTCCGCGAGCGCGGGCCGTATAGGCTTTCGCCTCAGCCTGCCTTGACGTGCCGACCCGGATCAGCACGCGGACCGAGTAGGAGCCTATCGGCCGGACTGACTTATCGTGCCATCGTGACCGATTGGGATTCCGATCAGCGGTCGCAGGGACGAAGGTAGAAGTCGCATCGCGGTGTCCGGTTGTGCAGGAGGCAGCCGGACACCGCGAGCGCGTTTCACGGTACGGTCGGCTCTATGGGTCGCCGATGCGGCAGGTGGCCGGACTCGTTGGGGCGGTGACGGTTTCGGGCCATCGAGCGGATGATTCCAGGGGCCATGACCACGATCGCCGGAACCATGCGGAAACGGGACGTGCCCCGTAGGACTGGGCGCGGACGATGTCGATGATCGCGCCGGTCGAGCACGGCACGGTAGCCACCCCTTTCGCAAGGCGAACGGCCCCGCTTTCCCTCTGAAATAAGGACGGAACGGTATGTTCTGAGGGGTGTCCGAGAAGGAGAGCGCCTGTGCACAACAGCCGCGGCGTCGTGCCTCGCGCTCATTCGTCGGGGGATTCACCACCGTCCTGACGGCCGCGATCGCGGGCCTGACCCTGGCCGCGCCGGTTACCGCCGCACCGGTGGCGCCGCTGCCCGCGTCGTTCTACTTCCCGGCTGAGGACCGGGTCCCGGGCACCCCGGGTTCGGTGATCCAATTACGCGCGCTCACAGGCGATCCCGCCCTCGCGGGCGCACGCAACTACCTGGTGCTGTACCGCTCGGTCGACATGCAGGGCAATCCGGTCGCCGTGTCCGGCACCCTCGCGGTCCCCGACGGCGCCCCGCCGACGGGCGGCTGGCCGCTGATCTCCTGGGCACATGGCACCACCGGCGTCGCCGACGTCTGCGCGCCCTCACAGGACACCTCCCCCGATTTCCCCGCCCACGACTACACCTCGCTGGTGCGCCGTCTGCAGGAGCGCTGGATCGCGGCCGGGTACGCGGTGGCGCAGACCGACTATCAGGGGCTGGGCACGCCCGGTTCACACGGCTACCTGATCGGCACCGCCGAACAGCGGGCCGTCACCGATATGGCCAGGGCCGCCCGGGAGGTCGACCCGGATATCGGCGTCCGCTGGGTGGCCATGGGCCACTCTCAGGGCGGACAGGCGGCGGTCTTCACCGATGCGCAGGCCCAGCAGTGGGCGCCCGAGCTCCAGCTGCTGGGCTCGGTGGCGCTGGCGCCCGTCTCGCATCTGGGCATCGGGCTGCAGGCGTCGCAGCTGGCCACGACCGCGGGCGTGCCCTGGGCGCTGGCCCCGCTCACCGGCGGCGCGGTGTCGTTCCTGCCATTGATCATTCGCGGCGCGCAGACAGTCTCCGCGCTGGATCCGGCCCGATTCCTCACGCCCCGTGCGCTGTCCATGCTCACGCTGGCCGACACCGGCTGCATCGGCCAACTGCGGCAGCAGGATTCGTGGGGCGGCCTCACCGCCGGCGATGTCTTCACCGGCGGCGGCGATGTCTCCGCGCTGGCCCGGGTGCTGAACGAGAATGACCCCAGCGCATTGACTTTCACCCAACCGCTGCTGGTCTTGCAGGGCCGCGCCGACACCACCATCCCGGCAGTGGCCACCGATGCCATGGTGGTCCAGCAGCGCGCCGGCGGACAGCCGGTGCAATACCGCACCTACCTGGGCGCGGATCACCGCGGTGTACTCGACGCCTCGTTCAATGACGCCCTGACCTGGGTGGATACCCGCTTCGGCCGATAGTGGTCAGGCCTCGGGCCGCCAACCCGGATCGCGGCCGAACCACGCGGCCAGCCGGTCGTAGGCGGGCGCGTCGGCGGCGATCGGCACTTCGATCCCGAAAGCCTTTCCCGGACCGCGGAATTCGGGCTTCAGGACCTGCTTCGACCAGGTCAAGCCGTGTTCGGCGAGCTCGGGATCAAGGGTGCGGCGCTGCCCGGTGGCGCGGGTGAGATCCCAGGCGTGCATGGCGAATTCGGTGATCTGCTGGTCGGCGCGACCGCGCAGCGGGGCCTCCCCGCCCATGCCGGGCACCGGCCGCTCCAGGTCGGCGGCGCGCCAGATCTCGAGCAGCGGCTGCGCGCGGCTGCGGAACTCGGCGGCCCAGTCCGCGCCGACGGCGTCGTGTGGCGCGCCCCAGTCCGGCGTTCCCCCACGCGCCGCGGTGGCGAAGTCGCGCAGGATCTGGCCCACGATGTGGTCGACCAGCCGACGCACATGCCAGTTCTCGCACGGTGTCGGCAGGGACGCCTGGTCCGGGGTGATCGCGGCGATGACATCGCCCATCTGGGCGATCGCCCGCTCCAGGAGATCGATCGTCGGGTCCACCGGTGACGTGTCGGGCATGCGGCCAGACTAGCCCTGCGGCAAGGCGTTTTGCGCCCCTCGGGCAGGGGATCAGGCGCTGAGTCGGCGCCGGGACTCGGGCGCGGCCAGGTCCCGCGGCGCACGGATCCGCCAGAGCAGATACACCCCGGCAGCGCAACCGAGAGTGATCACCAGGGCCATCCAGCCGGGCATCGCGGAGGTGGCCGCGTTCGGATCCCGATACCAGCGCGGCGAATAGGCGACCCGGCCGAAACTGCTGCCGCGCAGCGCCACCACCAGGCACGGCACGATCATCACCGCCATCGCCACCACGGCGCTGCCGGCGGTCTTCGGCACGGCCGCACCGAAGCAGAACCCGATGATGAGCGCGGTGAGGGCGACACCGAGCACCGGAATCACCGCGTACTGGTGCGCCGCGTGCGCGGTGAGGGCCGCGAAGACCGCCAGTCCACCGGTCACGGCCAGCGCGATCCACGGGGAACGCCACCGCCGTCCGGCCGCCAGCCCCGCCACCACCGCGAGGACCGGCAGCGGCGCGGTCCAATCCGGCCGGGGCACCGCGATGACCGCGCTGCCCGCATTGGCCACCGCCACCGCCAGCAGCACCAGGACTCCCTCGCGTCCCGGCAGCAGCAGGGCCGCGACTACGGCCGCGCCGATGGTGATGGCCACGGTCACCCCGATCTGCGCGGGTGTGCCCGCATGCCGCACCAGCCATTCCGTCGACAGCGTGGTCGCGGTGACCAGCACCAGCGCGGACAGGATCGGGCCGATCGCCAGATCGGTGTTCTCCTCCTCGCCCGCCGGCTCGAAATGCTGCACGGCGGTTCCCGCGGCCAACAGCAGGACGGTCAGCAGGAGCAGCCACATCGGCGGTGTCGCCACCGAAGCCCATTGAATGAGCGGATTGCCGCCGCCGCCCGAGGGCGGCAGCGACGTCTGATCGCCGATCAGGATCGCGCCCAGCGCGCCGATCAGGTACGCGCCCGTCGCGATCGGCTTGCCGAAGACCGCCACCGCGAGCGCACCGAGCAGGATGCCGCTGAAAATGCAGTCGATGTAGTTCGCGGTGGTGAGGTTCCCCGCGGCGGCCGCGTCTCGATTCCAGAGCTGGTCGACCAGCAGCACGACCGCGCTACCGCATGAGGCGACCCATGCGGTGCGCCGCCCGAGCGCGACCACCAGCGCCGCCGACACCACCGCGAACGCCGCGCCCGCCGCCGCGGCCCGCGGCATGTTCAGCACCAGCAGGTCCAGCTGCAAGACCGGGCCTTCGGGGGTGCCAGCGAGGTCGAGCGGGGCCATCAGCAGCAGACCCGCCACCGCCGCCCCGAGCAGCGCGGCCACGGCCTCGACCCGGATCGCGAGCCTGCGGACGACTATGGGCGCGGCAATGCTGTGGGGTTGTTGTGCCAACGCGAACTTCGCGCCCATCTCGTCACCTTCTCCGTCGGTGATGCGACGCCTTCCGCGTACAGCAATAACGAGCAGCTATCTTCGGCCGAGATTAACAGCTGCCCGCTGCGTTAAGTCCGGGAAGTGGAGACGGTCACAGTCCGTGGGAGCGTGCGGACGCGGGCCCCGGAAAACGTCAGGCGCAGCGGAAACGGAAGGTCGCCAGCGGAGTGACGCCCGGCACCGAGGTGACCTGGAGCGCGGCGTCGCCGTCGAGCGCGCAGCCGATAGGGGTGCTGACCTGAACCCGGTAGCAGCCGAGCGCACCGGTATAGACGGCCGTGCCGTCGGTACCGGTGGTGACGGTGGCGACATTCGCGCCGCCGCCGCAGGGCGCGATATCGGCGGCCACACCCGCCATGGGGAACTGCTCGGGTCCGTACACCGCCTGCACCTTCACCGCCGGATCGGCGGGCGGCTCGGCGGCGGCCGGCGGTGCCAGCAAGCACGCGGCGGCGAGAGCGGATGTGGCGAGCAGTGTGCGGCGCACCGGGTCTCCTTCGGGACGGGCTGAGGCAGTTCGCCTCCACAGCCGACGATTCGGCCTCCGCGCCACTATAGGTACTTCCCCGAACCGATCGGTCACATTTCGGCAGCCGGATGGCCGCAGCGCCGATCGATCAGACCGCGGAGAACGCGTCCGGCACGTCCGCCGCGACCGCTGCGCTGGGTGACCGTCCGGCGGCGGCGCACTGTTCGGCGGTGAAAGCGACTGCGGCACCGAGGACTTCGAGGTCCACCCGGTCGCCGACCGTGGGCGCGTCCACACTCACCCGGCGCACCTGGATGAGTTCGCGGCAGCCGTCGAGGTCGAGGGTGAGCATGACGTCCGCGCCGCGGAATTCGAGAGCGCGCACGGTGGCACAACCGGTGTGGCCGTCGGTGGCGGCCCGCGCCAGCAACTGTTCGGGCCGCAGCATGACCGCGCCCGCGCCCGTGGGCGCGTTCACCTGCACGGGAATGCGGCCGAGGACGGTCTCGGCCGTCTCCGAGCCGATGGCGGCATCGAGAAGCACTGTGTCGCCGAGGAATCCCGCCGTGAACAGGTCCGCGGGGGCCGCGTACACCTGCTCGGGCGTGCCGACCTGGGTGAAGCGGCCCGAGCACATGACCGCCACCTGATCGGCGAAGGACAGCGCCTCCTCCTGATCGTGGGTGACCAGGATGCTGGTCATGCCCGCGGCGCGCAGGGCTTCGGCGACCGCGTGCCGGGTGGCGGCGCGCAGTCCGGTGTCCAGCGCGCTGAAGGGTTCGTCGAGCAGCATGAGGTCGGGTTTGCGGGCCATGGCGCGGGCCAGGGCGACGCGCTGCTGCTGCCCGCCGGAGAGCTGATGAGGACGCCGATCGGCATAAGACGGGTCCAGCGAGACCATCTCGAGCAGTTCGGCGACGTGCTGCCGGTGCTTGCGCCGCCCGCCGAAGCCGCCACCGAGCCCGTAGGCGATGTTCTGCCCGACGGTCAGATGCGGGAACAGCGCGCCGTCCTGTGCCACGTAGCCGATCCGGCGCCGATGCGGCGGCACGGAGAAGCCTTGGCGGGCAATGGTTTCCCCGCCGACCGAGACCGATCCGGCATCCGGGTTCTCGAATCCGGCGATCACCCGCAGCAGCGTGGTCTTCCCGCACCCGGAGGACCCGACCACCGCCGTGGCACTGCCGTCGGCCACGTCGAGGCTGATGCCGTCCAGCACCGGCGCCTGTCCGAAGGTCTTGCGAACCTGGTCTACGACAAGACGACTCACAATCCCGCCGCCTTCCTGGATTGGGTGAACAGCAGATAGGTGACCGGCACCGAGACGATGATCATGATCAGCGCGTACGGCGCGGCCGCAGCATAGTCCAGTTCGCCCGACAGCTGCCAGAACTGCATGGCGAGGGTGTCGGTGCCATTGGGGGCCAGCAGCAAGGTGGCGGTCAGTTCGGTGGCCACGGCCACGAACACCATGGCCGCCGCCGCGGCCGCCGCGGGCGCGGTGAGCCGCAGCGTGATCCGGAAGAAGGTGGCGGCCGGGGATTTTCCGAGTACCTGCGACGCCTCCTCCAGCCCCACCGGCACCTGGGCCAGCCCGGCGCGCACGCTCACCAGGGCGCGCGGCAGGAACATCAGGGTGTAGGCGGCCAGGATGGTCGCGGCCGTCTGATAGAGCGCGGGCAGCCAGCGAATCGAGACGGTCACCAACGCCAGCGCGATCACGATGCCCGGCAGCGAACTGGTGATGTAGTTGGCCCCTTCGATGATTCGCGCGAACCGCGAGGTGGAACGGACCGCGACCCAGGCCACCGGGAACGCGCACAGGGTCGTGATCACCGCGGCGGTGGCGGCCAAACCGATGGTCTGCGCGAGGGATTCGCCGATATCAGCGGTGTTCCACACCGCGGCGCCGCCGATCGTCAGCCAGCGCCCGATGGTCCACAGCGGCACCCCGAGCGTGGCCGCCAGCACGGCGGTCAGCAGCGTGAGCATGGGAATTGCGCCCAGGCCCAGCCGAATCCGGTTCGCGCCGCGCTGCGCACCGGCGCCGACCCGGGCGTAGCGGGCCCGTCCGCGCACGGCGGCCTCACCGGCCAGCAGCACCAGGCACAGCACCACGAGTACGCCGGAGAGCGTGCTGCCCGCCGCGCCCGCGAAGCTGGACTGGTACTGCTGGAAGATGGCGGTGGTGAAGGTGTCGAACCGGATCATGGCGAACGCGCCGTACTCGGCCAGCAGGTGCAGCGAGATCAGCAGTCCGCCACCGAGAATGGCCAGCCGTAGCTGGGGTAGCACGATGCGCGCGAATACGGCGACCGGCCCGGAGCCGAGAGCCCGAGCCGATTCCTCCACCGCGGGATCCAACCGCCGTAGCGTGGCGGCCGCCGGCAGGTACACCAGCGGGAAGTACGAGACCGTCGAGACGAGCACGCCCGCCCCCAACCCGTGCAGCGAGGGGATGGCGCTGACCCAGCCGTAGCTGTTGACGAAGGCCGGCACCGCCAGGGGGGCCGCGAAGATCGGCCCCCACCAGGCCGCGCCCGGCACGTCGGTGCGTTCGACGATCCAGGCCAGGCCCACGCCCAGCGCGACGCAGATCGGTACGGTCAGCACCACCAATTCGGCGGTGTTGCGCAGCAATTCGGCGACGCGCGGGCGGAACACCAGCTGTGCGGTCTCGTGCACTCCGGTCGAGACCAGGGTGGACACGATGTACCCCAGCGGCACGAAGGTCGCCGCCACCATGAGCAGGGCGGCGATCGTGACAAGGGAGCCGGGCCGGATCACCGGCGCCTTGGCGGCTCGTGTGGGTACAGCGGTCCGGACAGTCACGGTTACAGCAGACCCGCCTCGGTCATGAGCTGCGTGACCTTCTTGGCGTCCAGCTTGCTCGGGTCGATCTTGGGCGCGTTCAGCGAGGCCAGCGGCGGCAGCGCGGGGTTCGCCGCGACGTCGGAGGCCACCGGGTACTCCATGGAGTCACCGTCGCGCAGCACCTCCTGCCCCTTCTTGGAGGTGATGAAGTTCAGGAACTTCTGGGCGTTGGCCTGCTTCTTGCTCGACTTCAGCACGCCGCCGCCGGAAATAGAGACGAAGGCGCCCGGGTCCTGATTCTTGAAGTAGAACAGCTGGGTGTTGCCGCTGTTCTCCTTGGTCTTGGCCTGGTCGCGGTACCAGTAGTAGTGGTAGATCACGCCACCGTCGAACTGACCGGAGTTCACGCCCTTCATGACGGTGGTGTTGTTCTGCGAGATGATCGCGTTGTCCTTCATGCCCTTCAGCCACGCCTTCGTGGCATCCTCGCCCTTCTGGACGAGCAGGGCGGCCACGATGGCTTGGAAGTCCGCGCCCGAGGCGGCGCCGCTCCAGCGGCCCTTCCATTGGGGCTGCTGCAGATCCAGCAGCGACTTGGGCAGCTGGTCGGCGGGGAGCTTGGCGGTGTTGTAGACGAAAACGGTGGAGCGCGCGGCGATTCCGGTCCACTTGCCGGTGGAGGGGCGGAACTGGTCGGGCACCTGCGCGAGGGTGCCGGGGTCGACATCGGAGAACAGGCCGGCGTTCTCGACCAGCGCCATGGCCGGGGAGTTCTCGGTGAGGAAGACATCGGCGGGCGAGTTCTTGCCCTCGGCCACGAGCTGGTTGCCCAGGTCGGTGTCACCGCCGTTGCGGATGGTCACCTTGATGCCGGTGTCCTTGGTGAAGGCGTCGATCCACTCCTTGGTGAGAGATTCGTGCTGCGCGTTGTAGACCAGGATCTCGTTGTCGTCCTTGGACGAGTTCGAGCAAGCCGTGGTCGCGCCGAGCACCGCGATCGCCGCCAGTGCACCGGACACCAGTTTCCATCGAGCCGCCGTCATGACCGTCCTTTCCTCACCCCAGGCTCGCCCCTGAGGTTTGCCTAACCAACGTACAGTTCCATATCGCGGGTTCGAATGCCACCCCACCAATCGACTGGAAATCGCTGTAGTCTGCGTGCGTTCCGGGGCACGGCCCCGGACGGACAGCAACGAAGATCGGCCGGAGTCGTAAGGATCTCGATGAGCTTGCAGCGGCGTACCCCCTTGACCATCGGACTCGGCGTGGCAGCCGCGGTGCTCGTGGCCGGTGGCATCGCCACCGCGGTGACGTTGAACGGCAAGGACTCCGGAGCCGGCGACGACAAGCGGATCGAGACCGCGGTACGTGACTTCTACGGCGCGCTCTCCTCGGGCGGGGCGTCGCAGGCCGTCGGCAAGACCTGCGCGGGCGACCGCGCCCAGTACGACGCGCTCCCGGAAGCCCAGAAGAAGGCCATGGATCAGGGCAAGGTCTCCATGAAGGTCGATTCGGTCGAGGGCATCACCATCACCGGCGACCGTGCCACCGCCATCACCCTGGGCACCCTCACCCTGCCCGGCACCGCCGACAGCAAGCGCTCGACCAATGAACACCTGCGCAAGGAAGACGGCGCATGGAAGGTCTGCTCCACCGACGCCAAGTAGGACGATCATGAGCTGCTGCGGGCCGAATCGACGACAGGTTCTCGGCCTCCTGGCGGCAGCCGCGGCACTGCCCATGGCGGGGCCGGCAACGGCTCGGGCACAGGCGGGTTCGCTCGTGGTGACCGATCTCGAGGTCGTCACCATTACCGAACAGTCGGCCGCGTTCACCTGGACGACCCTGGGCCCGGACGCCAATGGGAACACCGTGCCCGTCGAGACCGACAGCGAGGTGTGGCTCGGTCCCGCGGACGGATCCGGACCGCGGCAGATCTTCGGCGACCCGCAGCCGACCGCCTACCATTACGCGGAGGTCACCGGCCTCGAACCCGGGCGCGCGTATCGATTCGAGGCGCGCTCGCGGGGCATTCCGGCCGCGCCCGCGCTGAATGTGGCCACGCGCGTGCCGAATACGCCGGAATCGCAAGGGGTCTTCACCACCCTGGTGCCGCCGCCGGGGCGGCTGCTGCGAACCATCGCCCTATCCAATGACATTCACTACGGCGAGGAGATCAGCGGGCTGATCGCCGCGGGCCTGCCGCCCGGTGTGCGCCAGGAGCCCGGTCTCCCACCGTATCCCGAGGTCATGCTGACCGCGCTGCTCGACGATATGCACCGACCCGACCGTGCCGTCGACCATCTGCTGCTCGCCGGTGACCTCACCGCCGAGGCCACCCCCGACCAGGTGCGCGGCGTCCACGCCCAGCTCGCGACCTGGGGTGCGCCCGGCCGGGACTGGTTCGCCGCCCGCGGCAATCACGATCGCCCGCACCCGGGCCCCGACTACGCCAGCTGCACCCCGTATCTCGACCGCCACGACTGCTGGGGCGATTCCTTCAGCGCCAGACAACAATTGGTGTCCCATGAGATCGGCGGGCTACGTCTGATCGCCCTGGATACCACCCAGCTCGACGCCCCCGGCGGTACCCTGGACCGGGCCCAGCTCGACCAGCTGCGCGAGCTGCTCACCGGCGACCCGGACCGGCCCACACTGGTTTTCGGCCATCACCCGGTCACCACCGAGTCCGGCTGGTCCAACATCGCGGGCCCCAGCTTCATTCTCGACGCCGCGAATGCCGCCGAGCTGCAATCGATCTACCGGTCGGCGCCCGGCGTCTTCCTGCACCACTCCGGGCACACCCACCGGAATCGCCGCACGCACGCCGATCTGCCGATCCCGGTCGAATTCCTGGAAGTCGCGGCGGCCAAGGAATATCCGGGCGGTTACATGCTGCTGCGCCTCTACGAAGGCGGCTACATGCTGAATTTCCACAAGACCCGCACCGAGGCCGCGCGGCGCTGGAGCACGCGCTCCCGGGGCGAATATTTCGGTCTGCTACCCGAATACACCCTTGGCACGACGGCCGACCGCAATTTCGTGGTGCCGCGCGACCTCACCGGCGTGATGTCGATCTGAAGGCCGGAACGCCTCCCGTGAATGCGCGGGAGGCGCTCTTCGATGGAGCGACCGACGGGACTCGAACCCGTGTGACAGGCTTTGCAGGCCTGCTCCTGACCAACTCGGACACAGCCGCATCGTGTCACCAATAGTGCGGCGAATCGGGCCCGCGGACGAGGTTTCGAATCACCGTGATTTCTATGCGCCCCGCGGATCGGCTCGGCGCTGCGGCCGCGCGGTTCGTGACGTGCGATGATCGGGACATGTCTCGACCACGTCCGCTGCCGCTCGATCCGATCGAGGAGGCGCACCGTCAGTGGATCGAGCACGGCTGGGGCGATGTGGCCGACGGAATGGCGGCGGTGACGTCGCTGGTGCGGGCACAGCAGATCGTCATGGCGCGGGTGGACGAAGCGCTGCGGCCGTCCGGTTTGACCTTTTCGCGGTACGAGCTACTCATGCTTCTGAGTTTCAGCAAAACCGGCGCGCTGCCCATGGCGGTGGCCAGTGCCCGTCTTCAGGTGCATCCCACCTCCGTCACCAACACGGTGGATCGGCTGGAGGCGGCGCAGTTGGTGAAACGTGTGCCACATCCCAGTGACCGGCGGGCGACGCTCATCGAAATCACCGATGCCGGAAGAGAATTGGTAGCGAAGGCCACCACCGAGCTGAACCGGCGAGTTTTCGCCGAGGCCGGACTGCCGCCGGAACGATTGCAGCTGCTGCTGCAATTGCTGGCGGAGTTCCGGCAGGCGGCCGGCGATTTCGATCCGGGTAGCTCCCCCACACGGTGGGCCGGTCAGTAACCGTTCAGCGACCCAGCAGCCAATTTCCTGCGTCATAGTCTTGGCTTCGGCCCGCGAAAGGTTCACCATTGAGGCCATGGTGCTGGTCCTCGGGGTGTCGGCGGGCGCTGCTGGCGCACGCGCCATGCTCACCCATTCCGACCAGCCTCACCTGCCTCCCATCGATCGGTGCAAGGTCCTGCGCCGGGCCGGCGGCGGAAGCATGGAGGAGGCGGTCTTCGAGGCCATTGCGCAGATGCGGAAGTCGGCGGCCGAACGGGACGAGTTCATCACCGGCGTCGCGGTGACCTGCCGCTGCTCCACCCACGCCGAGGCCATCCGCACCGCCGCGGGCCGCAATCGCCTCACCGTCATCGACGAGCCGGTGGCCCAGCTCAGGTATCTCAGATTCACCGGCAAGCTGCCCACCGAGGGTTCGATCCTGCTCTACGACCTGGGCGCTTCCGGGCTGACCCTCACCCAGATCGACTGCCGAACCGATGCCGTCCTCGCCACCAAGCGCAGCACCGTGCTGGGCGGTGACGGCCACGATGCCCTGCTGCGCTGGATGCTCACCCGCGGCGGCGTCACCCTGGACCTGGCCACCGCCCGCCGCCAGAAGGAGGCGCTGGCCTCCGAGCGGGTACTGGCCGTCTGCGACCCGATCACCGGGCAGCGCACCGTGGTCACTCGCAGTGATTTCGCCGAACTCGTCGAAGCGGGCATTCATCACTCGGCGTCCTTCGTCCGGCACATGATCGACGAGACCGGCATCCGGCCCACCCGCATGGCTCTCCTGGGTGGCTGCACCCGCAACAAGAGCATTCGCGACGAGCTGAAACAGCAGCTGGGCTACCCGCTCATCTACGATCCCGAACCCGAATTCGTCTCCACCCGCGGCGCGGTCCTGCTGGCCGCCGAACGCCCGTCGGCACGCAGCATCCGCAGCGTCCACCTGCCTCCCGCCGCCAACCTCCCCGAGCCCCCCGCCCCCGCCCCCGTCTCCCGCCGCAAACTCGTTGCGGCAGTGGCGGTCACCGCCACCCTGAGCGGCGCCATCGTCGGCGGGCTGGCCATGAACCGCGACGGCGGCGGCCACACCGACGGCAAACCCCCAACCGTCGAAGTAGTAGGCCCGCCCAAACACGGCTGAAACCCACCATGCCCCGATGCCGTCGGGCAGCGGGGCATGAGAGCTTCGAGAGTGGGTGGCGCGCCTACTTGTTGGTGAAGTTCGCGGGCCGCTTCTCGACGAAGGCGGTCATGCCTTCCTTCTGGTCCTCGGTCGCGAACAGCGAGTGGAAGACGCGGCGTTCGAAGCGAAGGCCCTCGGTGAGGGTGGTCTCGAAGGCGCGGTCGACGGCTTCCTTGGCGATCATGACCGACGGCAGCGACATGGCGGCGACGGTCTCGGCGACCTCCATGGCCGTGGCGACGAGGTCGGCGGCCGGGACGATGCGCGAGACCAGGCCCGCGCGCTCAGCTTCCTCGGCATCCATATTCCGGCCGGTGAGAATGAGATCCATGGCCTTGGCCTTGCCGACGGCGCGGGTGAGGCGCTGGGAGCCGCCCATGCCGGGGATGACGCCGAGCTTGATCTCGGGCTGCCCGAACTTGGCGGTGTCGGCGGCGAGCAGGATGTCGCACATCATGGCGAGTTCGCAGCCGCCGCCGAGGGCGTAGCCGGCGACCGCGGCGATGATGGGCTTACGGAACGCGACCAGTCGATCCCAACCGGAGAAGTGGTCGGTCAGGAACATGTCCATATAGGACTTGGACTGCATCTCCTTGATGTCCGCGCCGGCCGCGAAGGCCCGGTCGGACCCGGTCAGCACCACGGCGCCGACTTCGTCGTCGTTCTCCAGCTCGTCCAGTGCCGCGGAAATGTCGGCCAGGACCTGCGAGTTCAGCGCGTTGAGGGCCTTCGGCCGATTCAGCGTGATGAGGGCGACGCGCCCCTTGCGCTCCAGCAGAATGGTCTCGAAGTCGGGCCCACCCGTCGCCTCACCACCCCTCACCGAATCGCTACGCGATGCAGTCATCAGTCTTCCTCTCCCGATCGCTTGCGGATATCGGTGACGATAGCCGAGAAGTCCTTGCCCGCTTCGTCCTGGTTGAAGCGGGTGTAGATCTCCGCTGCCAGCTGCCCGATCTGGCCGTCGACGCCGTTGGCGCGCAGCGCGTTCGCCGCCAGGACCAGGTCCTTGGCCATGAGCGCGGTCGCGAAGCCGGGTTTGTAGTCGTTGTTGGCCGGGCTGGCCGGAACCGGTCCGGGCACCGGGCAATACGAGGTCAGCGCCCATGACTGCCCCGACGCGGTGGATACCACGTCGAAGAACTTGTCGTGTGTGAGACCCAGCTTCTCGCCCAGCACAATGGCTTCCGACAGACCGATCATGGAGATGCCCAGCAGCATGTTGTTGCAGATCTTGGCGGCCTGGCCCACGCCGGCGCCGCCGCAGTGCACGACCTTGCCGCCCATGATCTCCAGCAGCGGCAGGGCGTCGGCGAAGTCGGAGGCCGCGCCGCCCACCATGAAGGTGAGGGTGCCCGCCGCCGCGCCCGCCACACCGCCGGAGACCGGGGCGTCGAGGGCCCGATGTCCCGCTGCCGCAGCGAGTTCCGCGGCCTGCTTGGCATCGGCGACGTCGATGGTGGAGCAGTCGACGAACAGCGTGCCCGGCTTCGCGGCCGGGAGGATCTCGCCGTAGAGGTCCAGCACGATGCGGCCGTTGGGCAGCATGGTGATAACGATGTCGGAGGCCGCGACGGCCTCGGCGGCGGTGGCGACCACGGTCGCCCCGTCCTGGCGCGCCTGATCCTGCGCGGCGGGCACGGGATCGAAGGCCAGGACGTCGTATCCGGCCTTGACCAGGTTGGCGGCCATCGGGCCGCCCATGTGCCCGAGACCGAGGAATCCGATCTTGGTGTTGGTGCTCATTGCTCGTCCTTCGGTGCGGCCAAACCCAATTCGCGATCGCCGAGCGCGCCGAAGTAGGCGTCGACGTCGGCCTCGGTGACGTCCGCCAGGGTGGCGGGCGACCATTGCGGGTTGCGGTCCTTGTCGATGACCTGGGCGCGAATGCCTTCCACCAGGTCGTGGGTATTGAGGGAGGCGACGGAGACCCGGTATTCCTGGTTCAGCGCCGCTTCGAGATCGGCGGCCCGGCGCGCGTCACGCAGCGAGCGCAGCGTGACCTTCAGTGCCACCGGCGATTTCGATTCCACGTCGTCGGCGGCCTTGGCGGCCTCGTCCCGGCCGTCGATCCGCAGCCGGTGCACGATCTCCTCGACGGTGTCCGCGCTGTAGCAGGAGTCGATCCATTCCTGCTGTGCCGCGAACTCCGAGACCGGGGCGGGCTGCGCGAACTTGGCGATGGCCACGTCGACCTCGGTGGTGGCCAGCGCCTCCAGCAGCGCCGGAATGTGCTCGGACGGCACGAAGTAGTCGGCGAAGCCGGCCACGATGGCGTCACCGGCGGACATGCGTGCGGTGGTGAGCGCGACATGGGTGCCGATCTCGCCCGGCGCGTGCGCCAGCAGCCAGGTGCCGCCCACATCCGGGATGAAGCCGATGCCGGTCTCGGGCATGCCGACCATGGACCGCTCGGTCACGATGCGGTGCGACGCGTGCCCGGACAGGCCGACGCCGCCGCCCATGACGATCCCGTCCATGACCGCGACGTACGGCTTCGGGTAGCGCTTGATCAGCGCGTTGAGGATGTACTCGTCGCGCCAGAACTTCCCGCTCGGCGAGTCGGCCGCGACCTGCGGCGAATCACCTTGCGACACGGTCGCCTTGGCGTCGTTGTAGATGGCGACGATATCGCCGCCCGCGCACAGTCCGCGCTCGCCCGCGCCGGTGAGCACCACCGCGCGCACCTGGTCGTCGTCGGCCCAGGCCCGTAGCGCGTCCAGGATGGTCAGCGCCATGGGGTGATTGAGCGCGTTGATGGCCCGCGGCCGGTTGAGCGTGATCAGGCCGAGGCCGTCACGCTTCTCGATCAACACCTCGGGTTCGTTCACGGCTGCGCTCATGCTGTTTCCTTTCTGGCGCGCACAAGGTGCTCCATGGTCACGCGGGCAAGCGCGGGGAGGCGGAGCGCCGCCTCCGGGTCCTGACCGTTCACGCCGCCCCTACCACCGAGCGGGCGACGACCACCCGCATGATCTCGTTCGTACCCTCGAGAATCTGATGCACCCGCAGGTCGCGAACGATCTTCTCGATGCCGTATTCGGCCAGGTAACCGTAGCCGCCGTGCAGTTGCAGGGCCTTATTGGCCACCTCGAATCCGGCATCGGTGGCGAACCGCTTGGCCATGGCGCACAACTCCACCTTGTCGGGGGCGTCAGCGTCGAGGGCGGCCGCGGCCCGCCACAGCAGAGTGCGGGCGGCCTCCAGCGAGGTGCGCATATCGGCGAGGTCGAATTGCAGGGCCGTGTTGTCCAGCAGCCGGGAGCCGAAGGCCTTGCGCTGGGACATGTAGGCCACGGTCCGGTCGAGCGCGGCCTGTGCCCCGCCCATCGAGCAGGCGGCGATATTGAGCCGCCCGCCGTTGAGCCCGTTCATGGCGATGCGGAAGCCATTGCCCTCCGCACCGAGCAGGTTGGCCGCCGGAATCCTGGCGTCGTCGAGAATGACCTGCCGGGTGGGCTGGGCGTTCCAGCCCATCTTCTTCTCATTGGCACCGAAGGACAGTCCGGGCGTATCGGCCGGGACGATGAAGGCCGAGATCCCGCGCGCCCCTTCGTTTCCGGTCCGCGCCATGATCACGTACACATCGGTGCTGCCCGCGCCGGAGATGAACTGCTTGACCCCGGTGAGCAGGTAGTCGTCGCCGTCGCGCACGGCCTTGGTGCTCAGGGCCGCCGCGTCGGAGCCGACGCCCGGCTCGGTGAGCGCGTAGGACGCCAGCAGGTCCATGGAGGTCAGCCCCGGCAGCCACCGATTGCGTTGCGCCTCATCGCCGTAGGTGTCGATCATCCACGTCGCCATATTGTGGATGGAGATGTAGGCGGCCACGGCCGGGCAGCCGGTGGCCAGCTGCTCGAAGATGCGCACGGCGTCCAGCCGCCGCAGCTGCGAGCCGCCCACGTCCTCGCGCACGTAGATGCCGCCCAGGCCGAGCGAGCCCGCCTTGCGCAGCACGTCCACCGGAAAGTGCTTGCGCTCATCCCATTCCAGGGCGTTGGGCGCGAGCAGCTCGTCGGCGAAGGAGCGGGCGGTCTCGACGATCGCCTTCTCGTCGTCGTCAAGTACGAACATCGGTCAGTCCATGGTCGGGATGACGAAGGCGTTGGCGGCCGAGCTCGCGGAGCCGTCCGAAAGCACGGCCTCCTTTCGACCCGAGGGCCAGCGCTGCGTCACCGTCTTGGTCTTGGTGTAGAAGCGGATCGAGTCCGGGCCGTGCTGGTTGAGATCGCCGAAGCCGGAGCGCTTCCAGCCGCCGAAGGTGTGGTACGCGATCGGCACCGGGATCGGGACATTGATGCCGACCATGCCGACCTGCACGCGGGCGGCGAAGTCGCGGGCGGTGTCGCCATCGCGGGTGAAAATCGCGACGCCATTGCCGAATTCGTGCTCGCTGGGCAGGCGCAGCGCCTCCTCGTAGTCCTTGGCGCGCACCAGGGCCAGTACCGGGCCGAAGATCTCTTCCCGGTAGATCCGCATCTCCGGGGTGACGTGGTCGAACAGCGAAGCGCCCGCGAAGAATCCGTCCTCGCCGCCCTCCACGACCAGGCCGCGGCCGTCGATCACCAGCTCCGCGCCCTCGTCGACGCCGATCTGGACATAGTTGTTCACCCGGTCCACGCCGTCGCGGCCGACCAGCGGGCCGAAGTCCGCGCCCGGATCGTCGGAGACGCCGACATTGAGCTTGTTGATGCGCTCGATGAGCTTGGCGCGCAGGCGATCCGCGGTCTCCTCGCCCACCGGCACGGCGACCGAAATGGCCATGCAGCGCTCACCGGCCGAGCCGTAGCCCGCGCCGACGAGCTGGTCGGCCACATCGTCGAGGTCGGCGTCGGGCATCACGATGGCGTGGTTCTTGGCGCCGCCGAAGCACTGCGCGCGCTTGCCATTGGCGGTCGCGGTCTCGTAGATGTACTGCGCGATCGGGGTGGAGCCGACGAAGCCGACGGCCTTGATGCGCTCGTCGTGCAGCAGCGTGTCCACGGCCTCCTTGTCGCCGTTGACCACATTGAAGACGCCCGCGGGCAGTCCGGCCTCGAGGAACAGCTCGGCCAGCCGCAGCGGTACCGAGGGGTCGCGTTCGGAGGGCTTGAGCACGAAGGCATTACCGCAGGCCAGCGCCGGACCGGCCTTCCACAGCGGGATCATGGCCGGGAAGTTGAACGGGGTGATGCCCGCGACCACGCCCAGCGGCTGCCGCATGGAGTACACGTCGATGCCGGTGCCGGCGCTCTCGGTGTACTCGCCCTTGAGCAGATGCGGAATGCCGACGGCGAATTCGATGACCTCGAGCCCGCGCTGGATGTCGCCCTTGGCGTCGGCGATGGTCTTGCCGTGCTCGCTCGACAGCAGCGCGGCCAGCGAGTCCATCTCGTCCTGCACCAGCGTCAGGAACTTCATGAGCACCCGGGCTCGCTTCTGCGGGTTGGTGGCGGCCCAGGCCGGCTGCGCTGCGGCGGCGTCGGCGATGACCGCCTCGACCTCACTCTTGCTCGCCAGCGGCACCCGTGCCTGAACCTGTCCGGTGCTGGGGTTGAAGACATCACCGAAGTTGCCCGAAGTTCCCGGGACGTGCTTGCCGCCGATGAAATGGGTGAGTTCGCGAACCATGCCAGTCCTGTCTCGATGCTTGCGCGCCGATTGCGCGGTCTGTGGCGATCCTATAGTTGGACTTCCAAGTATTGGCTGTGGGATAATTCACAGCACCTACAGGCTCTCCGTGCGGAGGATGGCATGCCCGACTTGCATGTCCCGGTCAATCCAGTGCGGTTCGTGACCGCAGCAGCGCTGTTCGATGGCCATGACGCGGCCATCAACATCATGCGAAGAATCCTTCAGGCCCAGGGAGCCGAGGTGATTCATCTAGGGCATAACCGGTCCGTACGCGAAGTCGTGGACGCGGCCGTCACCGAGGACGTGCAGGGCGTAGCCGTCAGCTCCTACCAGGGCGGGCACATCGAGTACTTCGAGTACCTGGCCCAGGCTTTGAAAGAGGTCGGGGCCGGACACGTCAGAATCTTCGGCGGAGGCGGCGGGGTGATCATTCCCGAGGAGATCGCGCGGCTGGCGAAGTCGGGGGTGACCATCTTCTCGCCCGAAGACGGGCAGCGGCTCGGCCTGCCGGGAATGATCAATCAGCTGATTTCGGTTTGCGACGTGGATCTTTCGCGGACGCCCCCCAGGATGGAGGCGGTGCTGAGCGGGGATCGGGCGGCGCTGGCACGGACGCTCACCTGCTTGCAGCAGGGAAACCTGCCGGAGGCGGATCTGGCGGCGCTGACGGCGGCGGCCTCCGGACGGCAGGTGCCGGTGCTGGGCATCACGGGCACCGGTGGTTCCGGAAAGTCCTCTCTGACAGACGAACTCGTGCGGCGGCTGCGCACCGATCAGCAGGACAAGCTGCGGGTCGCGGTGCTGGCGGTGGACCCGACGCGGCGACGCGGCGGCGGCGCACTGCTGGGCGACCGGATCCGGATGAACGCCCTCGATGGCGAGCGGGTGTATTTCCGGTCCCTGGCCACCCGGGGCGAACACGAACTGCCACACGATATCGACGCCATGGTGCTCGCCTGCAAGGCAGCGGGATTCGATCTGGTGATCCTCGAGACGCCCGGCATCGGGCAGGGCGACGCGGCCATCGCCGAGCACGTGGATGTGTCGCTGTATGTGATGACGCCGGAGTTCGGGGCGGCCTCCCAGCTCGAGAAGATCGACATGCTCGATTACGCGGACGTGGTGGCGATCAACAAGTTCGAACGGCGGGGAGCCGAGGACGCACTGCGCGACGTGTCGCGGCAGCTATTGCGCAATCGCGAGGAATTCGACGCCGCACCCGAGGACATGCCGGTATTCGGCACCAGCGCGGCGACCTTCAACGATGACGGGGTGACGGCGCTCTACCAGCACCTGAGCGGGCTGCTGGCCGAGCATGGGCTGCCGTTGCAGGAGGGCGTGCTGCCGCGCGTCGAGACCCGCGCCTCGACGCGTTTCGCGCAGATCATTCCGCCCGCGCGGGTGCGGTACCTGGCCGAGATCGCCGAGGCGGTGCGGGATTACCACGCGGAGACGACGCGGCAGCTCGAAGCGGCGCGGCGCGTCCAACGCTGGGAGCAGGCGCTCGCGGAACTGACTTCTCCTCCGTCATCCGGGGAGGCTTCGCTTCCGTCATCCCGGCCCGCTTTCGGCCGGGATCCAGAGGTGGATTCCGGCCGAAGGCACGCCGCGATGACGGAAGTGGCGGCGTTGCTGGACCAGGCGCGAGCCACTCTCACACCCGAGAATGCCGCGTTGCTGGCGCAGTGGCCCGCGGTTGCCGCGTCGTATCGGGGTGACGAGCAAGTCGTGCGGGTCCGGGATCGAGAATCGCGGACCGCCCTGCGACGGGAAACCCTCTCCGGCACTTCGATTCCCCGGGTCGCGCTCCCCCGTTTCACCGATCATGGTGAGTTGCTGCGGTTCCTGCGCTCGGAGAACCTGCCGGGGAGCTTCCCGTTCACGGCCGGGGTGTTCCCCTTCAAGCGCGACAATGAGGATCCGGCGCGCATGTTCGCGGGCGAGGGCGATGCCTTCCGCACGAACCGCCGGTTCAAGGTGCTCTCCGAACACGCTGAGGCCACACGGCTTTCGACCGCCTTCGACTCGGTGACGCTCTACGGGCACGATCCGGCCGAACGCCCCGATGTCTACGGCAAGGTCGGTACTTCCGGGGTGTCCATTGCCACGCTGGAGGATATGAAGGCGCTCTACGACGGCTTCGATCTGGACGCACCGACCACCTCGGTGTCCATGACCATCAACGGTCCCGCGCCGACGATCCTGGCCTATTTCCTCAATACCGCCATCGATCAAGCGGCCGAGGAGTTCTCGGCCGAGCAAGGGCGCGAACCCACGCCCGCGGAGGCGGCCGACCTGCGCGCCCGCACCCTGGCCACCGTGCGCGGCACCGTGCAGGCCGACATTCTCAAGGAGGACCAGGGCCAGAACACCTGCATCTTCTCCACCGAGTTCAGCCTGCGCATGATGGCCGATATCCAGGAGTGGTTCGTGCGCAACGGCGTTCGCAACTTCTACTCGGTGTCCATCTCCGGCTACCATATCGCCGAGGCGGGGGCGAACCCGATCAGCCAGCTGGCCTTCACCCTGGCCAATGGGTTCACCTATGTGGAGGCCTATCTGGCGCGCGGCATGGACATCGACGATTTCGCGCCCAACCTGTCGTTCTTCTTCTCCAATGGCATGGACGCCGAATACTCGGTGATCGGCCGGGTGGCGCGGCGCATCTGGGCGATCGCCATGCGCGACAAGTACGGGGCCAACGAACGGTCGCAGAAGCTCAAATACCACATCCAGACCTCCGGGCGGTCGCTGCACGCACAGGAGATGAGCTTCAACGACATTCGCACCACGCTGCAGGCACTCATCGCGGTGTACGACAACTGCAACAGCCTGCACACCAATGCCTATGACGAGGCTGTCACCACACCGACCGAGGAATCGGTGCGCCGGGCACTGGCCATCCAGCTCATCATCAACCGGGAGTGGGGGCCCGCCATGAACGAGAACCCGCTGCAGGGCAGCTTCATCATCGACGAGCTCACCGACCTGGTGGAGGAGGCGGTCCTACGGGAGTTCGAGCGGATCAGCGAGCGCGGCGGCGTGCTGGGCGCCATGGAGACCGGGTATCAGCGCGGCCGCATCCAGGACGAGTCCATGCTCTACGAGCGACGCAAGCACGACGGCAGTCTGCCCATCATCGGGGTCAACACCTTCCGCAATCCGCATGAGGAAGATCATCGGGCGCTGGAATTGGCGCGCGGCACCGAAGCGGAAAAACAGTCCCAGCTGCGACGAGTCCGCGAATTCACCGATCGGCATCGGGAGGACGCGCCGGCGGCGCTGGCCCGGCTCGCGGCGGCCGCGGCGAGCGACGAGAACGTTTTCGAGGTTCTGATGGATGCCGCACGAGTGTGCACACTCCAGCAGGTCACCGATACTTTCTTCACTGTGGGCGGTCAGTATCGACGCAATGTGTGAGCCGCGTCCCCCTCGCCGGGCGCGGCACAGCCGTTCCGGCGCAGCCCTTCCCGATGTCCGATTTCATGGCCCGGGAGGGGCCGACGTGGAAGAATCCGGGACAGGCTGACCCAGACGGAAGGCACCCCATGGACTTGGCGGGCATGACTGTCGTGGACGCGCACATTCATCAGTGGGATCCGCTGACCACCCCACGCGAGTTCAGCGGGCTGGCGAAGCTGTTGCGCTACGTGCCGGTGCCCATGGATCTGGCCAAACGGCTGGCCCCGCGGCGCGATCGCGAATTCGTCGGGGATCCAACGCCTTTCGTGTATCCCTACCTGCCACGCGACTATCGCGCCGACGCCGGGGACGTGCCGGTCGAGGCCATCGCGCACATCGAGGCGGAGTGGATCGGCACGGGGCCGCTCGGGCCCGCCGACGAGACCCGGTGGGTGGCCAGCCTGCCGTTCGGCGTGGACACCCCGGCGCTGGGCGCGGTCCTGGGCGCGGCCGACCCCACCGCACCCGAATTCGCCGAACTTCTCGACGCGCACCGAGCCGCCTCGCCACTGTTCCGGGGCATTCGCACCCGCGTCGAATACCACCCCGACTCGCAGGTGCGCGCGACCCGCAAGACGCCGGGGCTGCTCACCTCCCCCGCCTTCCTGGACGGGTTCGGCGCGCTCGCCGACCGGGGGCTCGTCTTCGAGGCATGGGTGTACTCCGGGCAGCTGCCCGAGGTGTCGGCACTGGCCGAGCGTTATCCCGAAACCACCATCGTGCTCAACCATCTCGGCACGCCCGCGGGAATTTTCGGGCCGGTCGGACGCGATACCGGACAGCATCCGGGGCAGCGGCGCGAGCTGTTCGTTCGCTGGTGCGACGACCTCACCGCCCTCGCCCAGCACGCCAATGTGGTGTCCAAGGTCAGCGGGCTGATGATGCCCATCCTCGGGCACCCCGTGCCGCGGCGCGGCGAGCCGACGCCGGTTCCGGTGCTGCTGGAACGGATTTCGCCGATGCTGGAACACGCGCTCGACGTGTTCGGGGCCGACCGGCTCATCTGGGGCTCGAATTTCCCGGTGGACAAGCCGATTACGAGCATTCCGAACGCCGCGGACGCGGTGGCCACCGCGCTGGCCGGGCACGGGGCCGACGACAAGGCCATCGAACAGGTCTTCCGCCGCAATGCCGAACGGATCTACCGGATCGACGTGCTCTGAGTCCCGCTCACAGGAATTCGCGCGTCCCCACCGGACGGATTTTCCGGTGTCTGCCGTTGCCGGAGGATCGCTGTGGCTATCGTGATGCGCCATGGATCGGATCCTGCGGATCGGAATGGGTTTCTGGGAGTCCCGGACCCTGCTCAGCGCCGTCGAACTCGGGGTGTTCACGGTGCTCGGGCACCGGCAACTGACCGCCGAGCAGTTACAGCGCGAACTAGGCCTGCATCCACGGTCCGCCCGTGACTTCCTCGACGCGCTGGTGGCCATGGACATGCTGCGGCGCAGCGACGACCGCTACGCCAATACCGCCGACACCGCCACCTATCTGGACAGCACCGGCAGCGAGTACATCGGCGGCTTCCTGGAGATGGCGGCGGCGCGGCTGTACCCCTTCTGGGGCGGGCTCACCGATGGGCTGCGCACCGGTAGGCCGCAGAACGAGACCCGCGACGGCGGGGACTTCTTCGGCACCCTCTACCGGGATCCACAGCGGCTCTATGACTTTCAGCGCGCCATGACCGGGCTGTCGCTGCCCAGCGCGCACGCCATCGCGGAGGTGTTCCCGTGGCACCGCTGGAAGACGGTGGCCGATATCGGCACCGCCCAGGGCGCGCTGCTGCGCACAGTGCTGGAAACCAATCCGCACCTGCACGGCATCGGCTACGACCTGCCGGCGGTCGAGCCCATCTTCACCGAATACAATGCGCCGGTGGAGGATCGGATCACCTTCCGGCCCGGCGACTTCTTCACCGACGAGCTGCCCGAGGCCGACGTCCTGGTCTTCGGTCACATCCTGCATGACTGGGACCTGCCCACCAAGCTCATGCTCCTGGAGAAGGCCCACCGCGCCCTCCCCGACGGCGGCGCCATCCTCGTCTACGAATCCCTCATCGACGATGGTCGCCGCACCAACCTCTCCGGTCTGCTCATGAGCCTGAACATGCTCATCGAAACTCCCGGCGGCTTCGACTACACCGCCGCCGACCTCCGAGGCTGGCTGGCCGACACCGGTTTCCGCGACCCCCGCACCGCACATCTCGCCGGCCCCGAATCCATGGTCTGGGCAGTGAAGTGACAGTCGGCCCGCGCCCGGCCGAAGATCGGCGACGCCCTGGCCGGCGGGGTCTTCGCGCCATGGAAGACCGCCGCCCACAGCTTCTGCGACCTTCCGACGGGCCGCCCCTCCCGATCGCCGAAGCAGCGGGATGATCTCGGGCGGCCGGGCTTTCGCATGCGATCGTCCTCTGGTCGCGGTGGTCTCCGGGCCATGCGGACCATGTCGGCCGCTCCGGCCCGGTCGGCCGACATTCCTCCCTCCCGTCGGCCGACGAGACCGAGGAGGGGGATGTCGGCATCAGCCGGGTAGCGCCAGGTACTGCGCACCGAGAAGGTCGGCGGTGTGGCTGACATGGTCGATGATGCGGGCCGCGTCGGCGTCGACGGCGCCGGTGCGCCAGGCGGTCAGGAGTTCGATGAAGCCGCCGATGCCCATGACAACGCCCATGCGCAGATCGGATTCGTCGACACCGGGGCGCAGGTAGGGGCGTGCGGTGGCGATGAGCAGATCGGTGGCCTCGGTGAGCATGGCGGCCCGGCGCTCCTCGAGCACCCGGCTGCCCGCGTGATCGCCGAACAGGATGCGCGAGGGCCCCTCCGACTGCAAGGCGACCGCGCGGGCGATGGCCAGGTGCAGAATGCCCAGCGCCGGATGCTCGAGGTTCTCGGCGACCACGACCGAGAGTTCGGCCAGCACTCGGAAACCGACCTCGTCCCAGACCGCGCCGAGCAGTTCGTCGCGGTCGGCGAAGTGCTCGTAGAAGTAGCGGTCGTTGAGGCCCGCGCGAGTGCACACGCCGCGCATGGTCACTGCGGCCCAGCCGTTGTCGAGCCAGATGTCCAGCGCCGCCGCGATCAGCCGCTCACGACGTTCGGCACGGCGTTCCTCCTGTGTGCGACCGCCCCAGGTGCCGCCGCGCCGGGTGGGCGCGGGCCCTGAAGGCACATCGGCGGCCGCCGGTGCGGGCACGTCCATAGTTGACAAAATAGCGCACCGGGAGCCTAATTGGTGGCAGGTGCGGCCAGTGGTGGCACACGCCACCAATTGGCTGCCCGGACGGCACGGCCCCGGGAGTTCCCATGCGACTCAATCCCTTCTGCGGATCCCGCCGCACACAGCAGGCGGACGCGGTGGTGACCGGCGCGGGCAGCGGCATCGGCCGCGGCTTCGCCCTCGAGATCGCCAAGCGCGGCGGGCGTGTCGTCTGCTCCGACATCGACGCCGACCGCGCCCGCGAGACCGTCGACATGGTCGGCGACTCGGGCGGAAAGGCCTTCGACACCGTCTGCGACGTGAGCAGCCTCGACCAGGTGGCCGCCCTGGCGAACACCGCCGAGGAATGGTTCGGCAAGAGCCCCGACCTGGTGATCAACAACGCGGGCATCGGCCGCGGCGGCACCCTCATCGGCGAAACCCCGCCCGCCGAATGGCATCAGGTCCTCGACGTCAACCTATGGGGCGTCATCCACGGCTGCCATGTCTTCGCGCCCCAGCTGCGCGCGGCCGGGCACGGCTCGATCGTGAACGTGGCCTCCGCGGCCGCCTTCGGCTCCGCGCCCCGCATGGCCGCCTACAACGTGAGCAAAGCCGGGGTGCTGGCGCTGTCGGAGACACTGGCCGCCGAACTGTCCGGCACCGGCGTCACCGTCACCGTGCTGTGCCCCACCGGCGTGCGAACCAACATCCTGGAAGGCGTGTCGCTCGGCGACGAGACCGTCCAGCTCTGGGGCGATCGCCTCATCCGCTGGACCGGACGCCCGCCCGCATCGATCGCCCGCGCCACCCTCGACGCGGTGGATCACGGTCAGCTGTACGTGGTCCCGCAGCTCGAGGCCAAGGCGATCTGGCAGTCCAAGCGACTGCTGCCCGAGACCTACACCCGCGCCGCCGGATTGCTGGAGCGGCTGGTGCGGTAGCCACAGCGGCAAGGAGTTGAACAATGGCGTTCGCGTATTCCGACATGCTCGGTGTCATCCAGGATCGGCAGTGGGCGCTGGCCGATGTCGACTGGGGCGCACCGGGAGCCGAACTCATCACCGAGGAGCAGCGGCCCGCGCTGACGACCTTCATGGCCGATCTGGTGTGGATCGAGCACGTAGGCGCGCGCGGGTTCGCGGCGCTCACGCTGCGAGCCCCGGACGGACCGCTCAAGGAGATCTACCGGTACTTCCACGCCGAGGAGCAGAAGCACGCCAATGCCGAACTGGCGCTCATGCGTCGCTGGGGCATGCTCGACGGCGACGCGATGCCGGTGCCCAACAAGAACATCCGGCTCGTCATCGAATGGCTGGACCGGTACGGGGACGGACTGTCGCTGCCGGTGCTGGGCACGGTGATTCCCTCACTGGAATGCGCCCTCGACGGCGCGCTGGTGAAATTCCTGCTGGACGAGGTGCGGGATCCGCTGTGCCACGAGGTGTTCCGGCACATCAACAGCGACGAGTCCCGGCATCTGGCGGTCGGCTTCCAGGTGCTCGAGCAGCTCGGGGCAGGGCCGCTGCGGCGAATCGCCATCGAGACCGCCGGTTTCGCGCTGCGCCCCACCCTCCTGCTGGGCGCGCTGCTCTATACGCCGCTGCTGTCACGCATGTCCGCCAACATCATGGCAATGGGGCTGGACGAGGAGAAGCTGTGGAATGCCGTGCGGCGCTATGAGAAAGCCGGTGACCGCAGCCCTGACATCAAGCGCGTGCCGCTCTACCACGTGGTTCGCCTGCACGGCATGGCCACCATCAACCACTGGCAGCCGATCCAAGGCATCAACGACGCGCTGAACAGGGCCATCGACCACTTCCCCGTGCGCGCGCTGCGCCACGCACCGTCCTGGTCCAAGGCCCTGACCTACGAGCCGGTGGCGAAATGACCGCGCCGATCCGCCGGAGCGACCCGGGCAGAACCCGCGACGCCTACACCGGTCCGCAAATCCATTGCACCCGTTGGCGGGACCAGCAGGAGCTGGACCACCTGCACGTCGCGGTCGTCGGCGGCGGCGCGGCACTGGCCAGGGTGGTTCCGCCCGTCGTCGCCCGGGCCCGCAGAGTGACCGTCTTCCACCATGATCCGGTCTGGATCCTGCCCATCCCGCCGCTCCCGGGAGCGCGGCTGCTGCTCGGCCGATTGCCCGCCGACTTCCTCGGGTCGCTGCCCGCCCACTCCGCGCCGTCCCTGCCCGAAGCCCCGTCCGGATCGGCCAACCACACGGCGGCGTCCGCCCCGTCGCACCCGGTCGGCGCGGGCACCGCCCCGCGCCCCAGCCCACTGACGGTCGAATCCTCGGTGCGGCAAGGTCTCTCGCCCCGGAAACCAGCGCGGCGACCGATTCTCGTCGCCGTCGGCGATTCTGGGCTGGACCTGCTGCGCTGGTGCGGGCGGCAGGCGCTGCGACAGGCCGCCGCGGTGAATCTGCGGGCGCAGGTCGGGGATTCGTGGGAGCGACGGCAGCTGACACCCGATCGGCCCGCCGCGGTGCGGGTGCACAGTCGCTACTACCGGGCCCTGCGGCAGCCGAACTGCCGCCTCATCAGCTGGCCCATCGCCCGGCTCGCGCCGCTCGGCATACGGACCGTGGACGGGGTCGAGCATCAAGTGGACTGCATCATCTACGCGGAGGACGCATCGTGACACATACCGTCGTCGACCACGAGGTCGTCATTGTGGGTGCGGGATTCTCCGGCATCGGGACCGCGATCGCCCTGCGCAAGGCCGGATTCGACGACTTCGTCATGATCGACGAGGCCGACGGCGTCGGCGGCACCTGGCACTGGAACACCTATCCGGGTATCGCCGTGGACATTCCGTCGTTCAGCTACCAGTACTCGTTCGAGCAGCGACGGTCCTGGTCGCGGGTGTACGCGCCCGGACGGGAACTGAAGGCGTACGCCGAGTACTGTGTGCGGAAGTACGGCCTGCGACCGCGGATCCGGTTCGGCACCACCATCGCCCGCGCCGACTTCGACGACGCGCTGCATCTGTGGCGGGTGCGCACCACCGACGGGGACGCGCTCACCTGCCGATACCTGATCGGCGCGACCGGGGTGCTGACCCGGCCCAAACTGCCGGATATTCCGGGCGCGGAACGGTTCCGGGGCACGATGATGCACACGGCGCGCTGGGATCACGGCATCGATCTGCGTGGCAAGCGGGTCGGCATCATCGGCACCGGGGCCTCGGCCATCCAGATCATTCCCGAGATCGCGCCCGAGGTATCGGAACTCGTTGTGTTCCAGCGCACTCCGATCTGGTGCCTGCCCCGGCCGGACGCGCCCATGCCGCCCGTCGCACGGGCGCTCATGCGGCTGCCCGGCGGACAGTTCCTCACCCGCTGGCTCAGCCAGGCGTTCGTGGAGCTCACCTTCCCGCTCTCGGCGCACTACTACAAGGTGCTGCCGGTGGTGAAGCTCGGCGAGCGCACCGGGCTGGCACACCTGCGCGACCAGGTGCACGATCCGGTCGTGCGCGAGCAGCTCACGCCGAAGTACGCGCTCGGCTGCAAACGGCCGTCGTTCTCCAACGACTACCTGAAGACCTTCAACCGCGAGAACGTCACGCTGGAAACCGATCCCATCACCGAGATCACGGCCAATGGCTTGCGCACCGCCGACCGCCACCACCGGGTCGACGTGCTCATCATGGCCACCGGCTTCAAGGTCATGGAGTCCGGCAATATGCCCACCTTCGATGTGCACGGCAGCGGCGGCGTGCGCCTCGAGGACTGGTGGGACACCCACCGCCTGCAGGCCTACGAGGGCGTCAGCGTGCCCGGCTTCCCCAACTTCTTCACCATCATCGGCCCCTACGGCTACAACGGCGCGTCCTATTTCACGCTCATCGAGATGCAGACCACCCACATCCTGCGCCTGCTCCGCAATGCCCGCCGCCGCGCCGCCACCCGCATCGAGGTCACCCCCGAGGCCAATGACCGCTACTTCCAGGAAATGCTCTCCCGTCGCGGCACGCAGGTCTTCTGGCAGGACAGCTGCGCTCTCGCCAACTCCTACTACTTCGACAAGAACGGTGATGTCCCCCTGCGCGCCATGAGCACCCCCGAAGCCGCTTGGCGCGCCGCGCATTTCGACCTGAAAGACTACCGCTTCGCATCCCTCGACGAACACCGCGCCACCCGCCACCCGACAGCCCGCACCGCCACCGCCTGATCCTCCCGCACCGCACGGCACGGCAGCCACGGCCGACGCTCCCGTGCGCACGGGCGCTCACTCGGCGCTGTCCGGGAGGATTCGAGCCGTCCGCGACGGCGACACGATGCGCGGCTCGCCGTTGCCGGGCCTGCGGACCGGCGACTCACCCCGGTGGCGGAAATCCACGGGGGCCGGACGGCCGATGGCGGTCACGGAGTGGATCTGATGGCCGAGGCGATAGCGATCGGCCGAAGCGGTGGCGGCGCGAGGTCAGCGCTGTCGGCGAAAGCGGCTGCCGCAACAGGCCGCGAATCGGGCGCTCAGGTGCTCGAGGAGCGGTAGAGGGCGCGGAGTTGGCGGAGTGCGGCGGCGACGGACTGCTCATCTTCGGCCGTCATGCGGAGCGCCTGTCGAAGCAGGACGGCGTCGAGATCGTCCGGGGCCGGGCTGAATTCGGGCTCCGGAAGATTCGGGAGAGCTGCGTCGTCGCCGTAGAGATCGGTGGATTCGGTGGGCGGGCCGATACGCTGGACGCTGCCGATGAGGGCGTCCAACTCGATGCCGCGCAGGGTGAGGAGTTCGCTCGGGCGCTCATCGAGGCGTTCGGCGATGACATAGCAGACGGCCGCCGTGTGCTTGCACGGCCAGCCGGAATCCGGGCAGCTGCACGAGAAATCGAGCTCCGACACGGTCGTGGGGAGCAGCAGCGGGCCGAGGGCCCGAGGCAGGGTGCCGGCGGCGATCTCGCCCAGCATGCCGGGGGTGGCGCGGACCAGGTCCACCAGTTCCTCGAGGCGGTCGTCGCGCAGCTGACGCAGGGCCAGCACCGAGATGAACGGGCGAGGTTGGCTGCCTTGCACTTCCGCGCTCACGATGCCCGGCTCGAGGCGGTAGTTCACGACCTGACCCGTGCGGGCATAGGAGCGACCCCGGGCGAGGCGGCCCGCGTCCGCGACATGCTCGACGGACTCCAGAAACGAACGGCCCCACCAGGTTCGGGCGAACGCGGCGCCGCGCCGGCTGCGCGCCCGCACGCCGCCTCGCACCGGCCGCCGATCACCGAACTCGCTGAAATCGATATACGTGTTCATGAATTCGTCCTCCCCACGGATCCGACCGATTCGGCGGGCGTCGATCCACCACCGGCCCGAGGCAAGGGCGGCGTGTCATTCACCGACCGCCTCCGATCCCAGCGCGAACAGCTCGCGCAACTCATCGTCACCGAGTTCGGTGATCCATTTCTCGCCGGAGCCGACGGTGAGGTCCGCGAGGTGGCTCTTGCCCTTCAGCATGTCGTCCACCCGCTCCTCGATGGTGTCGACGCAGATCAGCTTGCGGACCTGGACGTCGCGGCGCTGACCGATCCGGAACGCGCGGTCGGTGGCCTGGTTCTCGACCGCCGGATTCCACCAGCGGTCCAGGTGCACCACGTGATTGGCGGCGGTCAGGTTGAGGCCGGTGCCGCCGGCCTTGAGCGACAACAGCATGAGCGGCGCGCCGTCCTCCTCCTGGAAGCGGGTGACCATACCGTCGCGGCGCCGCTTGCTCACCCCGCCATGCAGGAACGGCACCTCCGCCCCGAAACGCTCGGACAGAAACGGCGCCAGCAGGTTTCCGAACTCCGCGAACTGCGTGAACAGCAGCGCCCGCTCGCCGTCGGCGATCACCGCCTCCAGAATGTCCTCCACCAGCGCCAGCTTCCCGGACCGGTGATGTCCGCGCCGCAGCAAGGCCGACCCGTCGTTGAGGAAATGCGCGGGATGGTTGCACACCTGCTTGAGCCGGGTCAGCGCGGCCAGCACCGCGCCCTTGCGCTCCATGCCCTCCGCGGCCTTCAGTTTGGCCGACATATCGTCCAGCACCGCCTGATACAACGCGGCCTGCTCCACGGTGAGATTGGCCCGCACCGTCATCTCGATCTTCTCCGGAAGATCCGAGATCACCGCCGGATCGGTCTTGACACGTCGCAGCACGAACGGCGAGGTGATGGCGCGCAGGCGGGTGACGGCGTTCTCGTCGTGCTCGCGCTCGATCGGCACCGCGAAGCGGGCGTGGAACTCCGCGGGCTTGCCCAGCAGCTTGGGATTGGCGAAATCCAGGATCGAGCGCAGTTCCTCGAGCCGATTCTCCACCGGGGTTCCGGTGAGCGCCAAGCGGTGTCGCGCGGGAACCAGCCGCGCCGCCCGCGCCTGCCGGGTCGCGGCGTTCTTGATGTGCTGGGCTTCGTCCAGGACGGTCCGGCGCCAGTCCGGCCGCTTCAGGTCCTCGACATCCCGGGCCAGCAGCGCGTAGGTGGTGATCACCAGATCCGAATTCGCCACCGCCGCAGCCAACTCCGCGCCGCGGCGGCGGCCGGCTCCGTGATGCACCAGCACGCGCAGATCCGGGGCGAACCGTTCGGCTTCGCGCTGCCAGTTGCCGACCACCGACATCGGACACACCAGCAGCGTCGGCCCGATCTTCACGGAGTCGATCGCGGCATCCGCTGTTTCACGCTCGTGCACCAGCAGGGCCAGCACTTGCACCGTCTTGCCGAGACCCATGTCGTCGGCCAGGATCGCACCGCATCCGAGTCTGCTCATGGTCGCCAGCCAGGTCAGCCCGCGCTGCTGATACGGCCGCAGCTGTGCCTTCAATCCGACCGGGTGCGGCACGGGTTCGATATTCCGCTCGCCGTCGAAAAGCTCCGCGGCCCAACCGGTCGCGGCGACCTCCTCCAGCGGCACCCCGATCACGGGATGCGCGGACAGCTCCGCGAACAGGCCGCCGATCGTGGTCTCGGTCTCGTCGGTGCGACCCGAGACGTAGTCGGCCGCGGCGGCCAGCATGCGGTGATCGGCCTGCACCCACTCCCCCCGCAGCCGCACCAGATCCGATTTCGCGTCCACCAGCCGCGACATCTCGGCGGGCGTCAGTACGGTATCGCCGAGCGCCAGCTCCCACCGGAAAGACACCAAACCCTCGAGCCCGACCGCGGTTTCGGTGGCAGCCGGGCTCTGCACCCGCAGTTTCATCGTGGGCGCGGCGACCCGCCAAGCCCGCGGCAGCAGCAGCCGCACCCCCGCCGCGCGCAGCGCGTTCGCCCCGTGCGCGACCAGATCCATGACCACCTCGGTGGGCAGGAACAGATCCATGCTGCGGGCATCGCCGGGCAGGTCCCGCAGCCGCGGATACGCCTGTTTGGCCGCCGCCAGCTTCTCCCCCGCAATCCGCATGATCTGCGGATCACCCGCTAGCGAAACCGGTTGCGGCGCTTCGCCTTCGTCGCGCAGGCACACCTCGAGCCGCCACAGCTCGCCCGGCTCCTCACCGTCCGGTTCCAGCAGCCGCAGCACCAGTTCCGGCTCGTCCGCGGTGAGACTGGTCCGCCAGTCGTCCAGCACCGACGCCAGCCGATGCGATCCGGTCTCCAACGGGGTGGCCCCGAGCAGCGCGGTCAGCAATGGATGCGACCCCGGCTCCGCGTCCGTCCCTTCCGGAATGCGCATGCGCGCGATCGGATCGGCCAGTTCCCCGGCGAGGTTCTCCAGCAGCTCGGCGGGCCGCCCCGCCACCTGCAACGCGGCCGGCATGGCCACGGCCAGCTCCGCCAGCCAGGCTCGCTGCCGCTGCCCGCCGACCAGCCGCCACCGCACCCACCACTGCCCGTCATCGCGCCGGACCTCCGGCACGATCCGCCCCGCCCGCACCCAGCGGTCCACTCCGCGCGCCACATGTCCCAGAAACCGCAGATCGCCCGCGACCGTCCCCACCGGGAGTTCCTGCAACAGAACCCGCGCGGCCCGCTCCGGCGCCAGCGCGTGCGCCCGCACCTGCGCCTTCTCCACCCCGTACTCCCCCGGGACCATCACCTGCGCCCGATGCCGCCACTTGGCCCCGCGAACGATCGCGCCCAACGGCTCCGGCAACCCTTGCGCATCCTCGGCCGTGACGTCCTCGCCCGGATCGTGCCACAGCACCAACCCGGACCCCGGCGACCACAGTCCGTGCAGCATCCGCCCATCCAATCAGCCACCACCGACAACCGGGTTTCAGGGTGCGAAGCGCCGGCGCGCTCGCCGGAGCCGGATCCCCCTTTATTTCTGATCAGAGACGGAACATACTGGATAAATCCGCAGGTCACCGCTCGCGTCGGTGTCGGTTGTGTCCGTTGCACGATGGTGTCGTGCGACGGATGGCGCAGTGCGGGGCGCACCCGACAATCCACCGCGACTCGATCCGAAGCCGTGGCACTTTCGAGACTGTAGGGAGGCCGTTGAAGATGACGATTCTGCTCCAAGTGCTCGAGCAGAGCTTCACGCCCACAACTCCGTGGGAACGGCGGAAATTCACCTTCGTGGACACGACGAAGATCGTGGGGATGCGCCTGGACGGACAGTCCGGGGTGTGGCTGGATCTGTCCCGGCCCGGCGAGTCGCAGCGCCTCGCCCGCACCGCGGATCCGCACGACTCCATCACTTTCCTGCTCACCGTCTTCGCCAAGATCGCCGAATGCGAGGAGCGGGGCGGCTCATGGCTGGTCGGCCATGACGGCGCGAGCGTGGATTCCATTGCGGCAACGCGCTTTCCGCCACAACTGTCGGAGACCGCAGCCGACGACATCCTGGCACACGCCTGGCTCTAGTCGGACGGACTCTCAGCGGCTTCGCCCCCGAACCCCTCGAGATTCCCGCGGACGCCCCGTTTCCACGAAGGGCCCCAGGGTGCGAAGTTCGCTCGACGGCACTGCCGGGCCCCCGGATGCGGTACACGTAATGCCGTGTGGCTCAAGGGTGGAACCGTCCTGCTCCGGCTGCTCGGCGCGGTGGTCGTCCTGCTCATGGTCCTCGGGTGCGAGTCCCTCGGGCAGGTGACACCGGCTCCGGGTAGCCCCACCCGCATCCAGCTCGAACGCCTGCTCGCGAGTGTGCGCAGTGTGCCCGCCCGGTCGCGACCGGGCGGTTACGAACGTGGCTGCGGCAGTGGGCAGGGGTGTGTATTCGGACCGGCGTGGACCGATGATCACGACGGTCCGGGCGGTCACGACGGCTGCGACAGCCGCAATACCGTGCTGGCCAGGCAGCTGGCGCGGGTGTCCTTCCGGCCCGGCAACGGTTGCGTGGTGGTATCCGGGTCGTTGAACGATCCGTACACCGGGCAGCGCATCGCCTTCGATCGCGCCGATGCCAAGGCCGTGCAGATCGATCACGTGTATCCGCTGGCCGCCGCCTGGGATCTGGGCGCATCCGGCTGGCCACTGCCACTGCGCGTACGTTTCGCCAACGACGTCGACTACAACCTGCTCGCGGTGGATGGAAAGGCCAACGAGGACAAGGGCGATCGCACGCCAGGCGACTGGTTGCCGCCCGCCCGTGCCAATCACTGCTTCTACGCGGGCAAGTACCTGATGGCCGCGAACCGGTACGGGCTACCCGTCACCACCGCCGACCGGGATGCCCTCGGGCGAGTCGCCCGCGCCTGCCCATAGCGTCGCGAAGCGCCGGTAGGCCTGTTCGGCCGTGAGCTCCTGGCGCGGATCCATGACCGATTCCAGCAACCCGTAGAGACCCCACGACAGAAATGCGAGGGTCGCGGCCGCCTCGACCGGATCCGATCCCAGCCGCGCACCCAGGTGCTCACTGAGCAGTTCGGCATACATCTGCCGGATCGACCGCAGCACAGTGGCGTTCGCCCGCTGACCGACCAGCGGCCGGTACACGTCGGGATGCGCGGCGATCAAGCGGAACAGGATCTCGACGGGCGCCAGCGGCGGCGGCTCGCCCTGATAGCGGGCCAGCTGCGCGGCAATCTCGGCCCGCACGTGCTCGATACAGCTGACCAGCAGCAGATCATCCTTGTCGCGGTAGTGCGCGTAGAAGGTGGAGCGCCCGACATCGGCGCGATCGATGATGTCCTGCACCGTGATCCGCGCGTACGACTGCTCCTGCATGAGCTCGATGAGCGCCCGGTGCAGCGCCGTCCGGGTGCGGCGGACGCGGCGGTCAGCGACGGCATCCGGGGCCGTTCCAGGACGGATCCGGTCCGAATGTCCGGAATCGTACATGGTTCCGGAAACTGCTTCTGTACTGGCCTTTCTCATCCTTCGATGATTGATCGCATGATCCAACAAAGGCAAGTGTCCAATATCGAGTCCCGGCCCGTCGGGGCCCTCATCACCTGGCCGCGCCGCTACCGGCTGCTCACCGACGTGTACTTCCTGGGCCGGGCCGGCAGCCTGGCGCGGTACTTCGCCACGACCAGCGGCATCCGCCCGGGCGATCACGCCATCGACATAGGCTGCGGCCCGGGGCGACTCGCCAATGAGCTGGCCCGCCAGGCCGGACCGCAGGGCCGAGCACTCGGCGTCGACCCGTCCCCGCAGATGATCGCCTACGCGACCGCCCACGCCGCCCCCAACTGCGCCTTCGACCTCGGCGCGGCCCAGTCGCTGCCCTACCCGGACGCCTCGTTCGATGTGGCGACCTCGACCTTCGCCATGCACCATATCGCCGAGCCGGAACGAAAGACCGCCCTGGCGGCCGTCTTCCGCGTCCTGCGCCCGGGCGGCCGCCTGCTGCTCGCCGACACCCACCCGACCACGGGCCTGCGCGGGCTCGCCATTCGCGCCATGGCCCAGCTGGCCGCGCACCGCGCCGGCGGCGGCCACGGACACTCGCATGACGGCGACGAGGCCGGGGACCCGCTGTCGGCGGTCGATATCCGCCGCTACCGCGACATGCTGGCCGCCGTCGGCTTCACGGCAATCGAATTCCGCACCGGCCCGTTCGCGACCGGCATCCTCACCGCCGTCAAACCCGACTGATCAGGCCGGTTCCGCGCCGGTGGCGGCCGGTCGCTTGGGGTCGTTGGACCACTGCGACCAGGATCCGGGGTAGAGCGCGGCGTCGATCCCGGCCACGGCCAGCGCTGCGACCTGGTGGGCGGCGGTGACGCCGGAGCCGCAGTACACCGCGACCGGTCCGGAGCCGAATCCCTCGAAACGGGAACGCAATTCGGTGAGCGACTTGAATTGCCCCGCGGCGGTGAGGTTCTCGGCGGTCGGCGCGCTCACCGCACCCGGAATGTGCCCGGCACGCGGATCGACCGGCTCCAGCTCGCCGCGGTAGCGCTCGCCCGCGCGGGCATCCAGCAGCAGGCCCTGCCAGCCGGCCGCGCCATCGGCGTCGATGGTCGGCATATTGCCCGGCGACAGCACCACGGCGCCCGGCTCCGGGGCGGGTTCATCACCGGCGACGACCTTGCCGCCGGCCTGCTCCCACGCGGGCAGTCCGCCGTCGAGAAGGCGCACATCGGCCATGCCGCCCCAGCGCAGCAGCCACCAGGCCCGCGCCGCGGCCATGCCGCCGGTGGCGTCGTAGACGACCACGGTGTCCCCGTCGGACACGCCCCAGCTGCGCGCGCACTTCTGCAGGTGCGCCAGGTCCGGCATGGGGTGACGGCCCTTGGCGGCGGAGGGCGGATCCGCGAGTTCGGTTTCCAGGTCGACGAATACCGCGCCCGGAATATGGCCGTCCAGATAGTGCTGCGGACCGTCCGGATCCCCCAGCGCCCACCGCACATCCAGCAATCGCAACCGGCTGCCGCCGTCGCCCAGCAGGTCCGCAAGCTCCGCAACCGAAATCAGCACCGAACTCAAGCCAACTCCTCTACGCCGATTCATCGCCCTGTGAAGCCGAACCATCCCACCCTAGCCACCGTCGGCCGCACCCCGCAGCCGTCCGCCCGTCGTGTTATTTCGCCGGGGGCAGGAACCAGCGCACCAGCAACCCCGCGACCAGCGCCCAGAAGGCCGCCCCGATGCCGAGCAGAGAGACGCCGGAGGCGGCCACCAGGAAGGTGAGCGCGGCCGCGGAACGATGGGCGGCGGGCGTCAACGCGGCGGTCAGCGCAGCCGCCAGCGTGGCGATGAGGGCAAGGCCCGCAACGGTTTCCAGCACACCCTTGGGCGCGGCGGCCACTAACATCACCAACGCACCCGAGGCCAGTGCGAGCACCAGATACACGCAGCCCGCGGTGAGCGCGGCGATCCATCGGCGCTTCGGATCCGGATGCGCGGACGGCGCCGCGGACAGCGCGGCACTGATGGCCGCCAGGTTGATGGCATGCCCGCCCGCGGGCGCGCCGAGCATGGTGCCCAGGCCGGTGACCGTCATCGCCGCCCGCCACGGCACCTGATAGTCGAAGGTCTTCATGACCGCTGTGCCCGGAATGTTCTGCGCGGCCATGGTCACGATGTACAGCGGCACCGCGACGCCGATTATGGCCTGCCAACTCCAGTGCGGCACCGTCCATTCCACCCGCGGCGCCAGGGCCGAAAGGTCCAGGCGACGATGGGTCACGGCGATGTCGACCCCCGCGCCGACGGCCGCGACGGCGAAGGCGGCCAGCACCGACCAGCGCGGTGCGCACCGTTGCAGCACAAGCCAGGTGGCGATGACCGGCACCACCACGGCAGGGCTCACCGGCAGCGCCTTCACCGGCGCGAGGCACATGGGCAGCAGCACCCCGGCCAGCATGGCCTGCGCGATCTCCACCGGAATCGCCGCGATCAGCGCGCCCAGCCGCTGCCAGAACCCGGTCAGCACAATGAGAGCGCCCGCCACCGCGAACGCGCCCACCGCCGCGGCCCAGCCGCCGGACACCGCCCCGGTGCTCGCCAGCAGCGCCGCGCCCGGCGTGGACCAGGCCAGTGTGATCGGCATTCGATACCGCCGGCTCAGCACGATCATGCCGACCGCCTGGGTCACGCAGACCGCGAGCAGCCCGGAGGCGGCCTGCGCGGAAGTCGCGCCCATGGCGGTCAAGCCCGCCAGCACCACCGCGAACGAGCTGGTGAATCCGACGAGCGCGGTGACGATTCCGGCCCCGATGGGCTGGCCCATCCCGGCTGCGCGCGGGCTCTCGACCCTCGCAGCACTGGTGACACTGGTTCTCATCGAGTCATCGTCGCGATCCGGTCACCCCACGGTCAGCGGCCAATCCCCCGAAACTGGACTGAAATGCACACCGAGAGTCACAAACGGTCGGCATCTGCGACCGGTCACGCCGCACCATCGGCGTTGGCCAGACGCTCCAGCAGCGGCGTGACGCGCGGACCCACCAGCCGACGCATGACCAGCGCCATATTGGTGCGCTCCACACCTTGGATCTTCAGGATGCTGCCGGTCAGGCGGTACAGACCATCGGCATCGGCGGCGACCACCCGGACCATCAGATCGGTCGGCCCGGTCATGCCGCAGACCTCGGTGACCTCCGGAATCTCGGCCAGGTCGGCAACCACCGAGTCGAGCCGATGCTGATCCACGACCACCGCCACGAAGGCCGCCAAGGGATAGCCCAGCGCCCGGGGATCGACTCGGCGCTCGAAGCTGGCGAGCATCCCGCCCGTCTCCCAGCGCGCCAGCCTGGCCTGCACCGTATTGCGCGAAAGGCCCAAGCGCGCGGCCAATTCCACGCCGGTCGCGCGGGGGCTGGCCACCAGCTCCAGCAACAGCCGGGCATCGGTGGCGTCCAGCGGGGCAGAAATGGGCTCCCTGCTGCTCATGAGGCTCAGTATGACACTGGCAACGGGCCGTCGACCGTGCATTCTGCACAGTTCTGCGCGGTGTGCTTGCACAGATCGCTCAGCGGAGGATGCTGTGTGTTACAGGACACACATCGGTTGCTCACGGGACACAATCCCCAGGCGACACCGGTGTCAGGAGGCGATATCCATGCCCGAGAAGAACACCTATCCGGTGCAGCTCGTACAACCCGACGGCCATCGCGTACTGGATCGCGTACACGCCCCGCTCGTCGCCGATATCGACGGCGCCCGACTCCGAGCCATGTACACCGATATGGTCGTGGCCCGGCGCATCGACACCGAGGCCACCGCCCTGCAACGGCAGGGACAGCTCGGACTCTGGCCGCCGCTGTTGGGCCAGGAGGCCGCCCAGATCGGCTCGGCCCATGCCCTCGCCCCCGACGACTACGTGTTCTGCAGCTACCGGGAGGCGGGCGTCGCCTACTGCCGTGGCGTCGCGCCGGAGGACCTCACCCGGCTCTGGCGCGGTGCGGCCCATTCCTGCTGGGACCCCGACACGGTCAAGATGACCAATCCCGCGATCGTGGTGGGCTCGCAGGGGCTGCACGCCACGGGGTACGCCTACGCCGCGCACCTGGAAGGCGCCGAGATCGCCACCATCGCCTACTTCGGCGACGGCGCGACCAGCCAGGGCGATATCGCCGAGGCGCTCGGGTTCGCGGCGAGCTGGAGCGCGCCGGTGGTGTTCTTCTGCCAGAACAACCACTGGGCGATCAGCGCGCCGGTACGCGTGCAGAGCGCCACCCCGATCGCGCGGCGCGCCCTCGGATACGGCATTCCCGGCGTACAGGTGGACGGCAATGACGCGCTCGCCGTCCTGGCCGTGACCCGGCAGGCCCTGCGGCGTGCCCGGGCGGGCGGCGGGCCGAGTTTCATCGAGGCCATCACCTATCGGATGGGTCCGCACACCACCGCCGACGACCCCACCCGCTACCGCACCGCCGCGGAACTCGAGATCTGGCAGCACCGCGATCCCATCGACCGGCTGAAGCGGCTGCTCGAGCGAGAAGGACTGTGGGACAGCGCGTTCGAGGCCACCGTGGCCGAGCGCGCCGACGCGGTCGCGGCCCGGTTGCGCAATGCCACGCTCACCATGCCCGATCCGGAACCCCTGGCACTGTTCGACCACGTGTACGCCACGCCGCATCGCCTGATCGACGAGGAACGCCGCGAGTACGCCGCCTACCTGGAGGGAGCCGGACGATGAAGACCACCTTCGCTGGAGCCATCAATTTCGGACTTCGCCGCGCGCTGGAGGACGATCCGAAGGTCGTGCTGATGGGTGAGGACATCGGGCGCCTGGGCGGGGTCTTCCGGGTCACCGACAAGCTGCAGAAGGATTTCGGCAACAACCGCGTCATCGACACTCCGCTGGCCGAATCCGGAATCGTGGGAACGGCTTTCGGAATGGCATTGCGCGGACTGCGGCCGGTATGTGAAATCCAGTTCGACGGATTCGTTTATCCAGCCTTCGACCAGATCGTCTCGCAGGTCGCGAAAATCCACTTCCGCACCGGTGGAAGAGTCGTCGCGCCCATCACCATTCGCATTCCGTTCGGCGGCGGCATCGGCTCGGTGGAGCACCATTCGGAATCCCCGGAAGCGTATTTCGCGCACACCGCGGGACTGCGGGTGGTCTCGCCCAGCAATCCGGCCGACGCGTATCTGATGATCCGCCAGGCCATCGCTCTCGACGATCCGGTGATCTTCTTCGAACCCAAGCGACGGTACTGGGACAAGGCCGAGGTGGATTTCGACCGGCTGGACCGCGAGGCCGGCCGATCGGCACTCGACCAGGCCCGGGTCTGCGCCAGCGGCGCGGACGCCACCATCGTGGCCTACGGCGGCACCGTGGCCACCGCGCTGACCGCCGCCGATATCGCGGCGTCGGAAGGACATTCGATCGAGGTGATCGACCTGCGCAGTCTGTCCCCGATCGATTTCGACACCGTCGAAACCTCGGTGCGGAAAACCGGGCGGCTCATCGTGGTGCATGAGGCGCCAGTATTCGCCGGGTTGGGAGCGGAAATCGCGGCGCGTATCACGGAACGCTGCTTTTACTATCTGGAATCGCCGATATTGCGCGTCGGTGGCTTCGACATCCCCTATCCCCCGGCTAAACTCGAGCGGCACCACCTGCCCGACCCCGATCGCATTCTCGCCGCGGTCGATCGCTCGCTCGCCGCCTAACGGTTACGCCACGGAGGAAGCCCGGTGGAAGATCAGCAGCAGGTCATGGAATTCCGTTTGCCCGATCTCGGCGAGGGATTGGCCGACGCGGAATTGGTGTCGTGGTCGGTCGCGGTCGGCGACACGGTAGCTCTGAACCAGGTCGTCGCGGAGGTCGAGACGGCCAAGGCGCAGGTGGCGCTGCCCAGCCCGTACGCGGGCACGGTGCTGGACCTGCTGGCGGAACCGGGCGACACCGTGCCGGTCGGCGCGCCGCTCATCCGAATCGGGGTGGCGGCGCGGGCGAGCACGGCCGCGGAGACGAGCGCCGGGCAGGAGACGACCACCGGCGCCGAGGCACCGGCCGACCGGCAGTCCGTACTGGTCGGCTACGGCCCCGACAGCGAGCCGGTGTCCCGCCGCGCGGCCCGGGCCACCGCCGCGAAAATGACTGATAAGAAGACCTTTCCGAGTCCCCGAGCCATGGGCTCCGACGGCACCGAGGGGCTCGGCAATTCGGCGCCGGCCGGACGGCCCGCCGCCACACCCGCCGCCCGGAAACTGGCCCGCGAGATCGGCATCGATCTGGCGGCGGTGATCGGTACCGGGCCGCAGGGCGCGGTCACCGTGGAGGACCTGCACGGCATGCGGCCGGAAGCCCTTGGCACGGGCCACATTCCGATCCACACCCCGCCACCGCATCCCGCGCCCGAGGTGCCGCCCATGCACCCGGCGGCAGGGGGTCGCATCACCCCGGCCGAGCGCGAAACCCGAACGCCCATCAGCGGAATCCGCAAGCGCACCGCCGCTGCCATGGTGTCCAGCGCCCAGCACATTCCGCAGGCCAGCGCGTTCGTGACCGCGGATTTCACCGCGTCCATGGAGCTGCTGGAGCATCTGCGGTCCACCCCCAGCTTCACCGGCCTGACCCTCACCCCGCTGGCGCTGGTCGCGCGCGCCGCGCTGGCGGCGCTCACCGAGTTCCCGCAGATCAATTCGGCCTGGGACGAGGCCAATCAGGAGATCGTCACCAAGCACTACGTGAACCTGGGCATCGCGGTCGCCACCGAGCGCGGGCTGCTGGTGCCGAATCTCAAGGAGGCGCAGGAGTTCACGCTGCGCGACCTGTGCCTGGAGATCGCCGGGGTGGCCGCCACGGCGCGGGCCGGCACCGCCACGCCCGCCGCCCTGACGGGCGGGACCTTCACCATCACCAATGTCGGCGTCTTCGGCGTGGATACCGGTGTGCCGCTGGTGAATCCGGGCGAGGCCGCCATCCTGTGCCTGGGTTCCATCCGCAAGCGCCCGTGGGTGCACCGCGACGAACTGGCCGTGCGCTGGGTGACCAGCCTGGGGCTCAGCTTCGACCACCGCATGATCGACGGTGAGCAGGGCTCGCGCTTCCTGGCGAACGTCGCGACGCTGCTGGAGGATCCGCTGACCCTGCTCGGCCGGGTCTAGACCTCGGTCGCGGCTAGCTCCCGGTTGCCTCGGCGACCACCAGCGGCTCGGCGGCCGCGCGGATGACCGCCGGGATCGGCACCGGCTTGCGGGTCTGCTCGTCGACGTAGACGTGGGTGAAGGTGCCGGTGGCGACCAGTTCCAGGCTCTGTCCGGCGTCGCGGAAGATGGCGAGCTCGTAATTGATGCTGGAATTGCCCAGTCGCGCGATCCGGATGCCCACCTGCAGCATGTCCGGGAAGCTGATCGAGCCCAGGAACTTGCATGAGGTCTGCGCCACCACGCCGATGGCGTGCAGGTTCCGGATATCGGTGCCGGTGGCGCTGATCAGCCACGCGTTCACGGCCGTGTCGAAGTACGAGTAGTACGTCACGTTGTTGACGTGACCGTAGTGGTCGTTGTCGGCCCACCGTGTCGGCACCGGCCAGAGCACCGGGTATGGCTGTGGCTGTGTCATTTTGCCCTCCGCTTCGCTCCGGGCGGATTCGCGGCCCCGAAGTCTCGATTCTTCCCTCCCTCCGCTCCTCCGCTCCGGTCGGTCCAGAATCGAGACGGCCGCGAACTTCGAGTAGGGGGCATGCCGAAAGACGAACCTTAGCCGCTCTGCCCGCCGGCACTGTGTGTGGCGGTCAGGCGGAGCGTTCGTCAGGGGTGGCGCGGTGGTCCCGGGGGCTGATGCCGTAGTGCCGTTTGAAAGCGGTGGACAGGGCGAAAGCGCTGCCGTAGCCGACCCGGCGGGCGATGGATTCCAGAGTGGCGTCGGATTCGTGCAGCAGATCCGCGGCCAGGGCCAGCCGCCAGTCGGTGAGGAAGGCCATGGGCGGCTCATCCACCAGTTCAGTGAAGCGGCGGGCCAGCGCGGCCCGGGAGACGCCGACCTCGGCGGCCAGCGAGGCGACCGTCCACGGATGCGCCGGATTGTGCTGCATGAGGCGCAGGGCCTTGCCGACCAGCGGGTCGCCATAGGCGTGATACCAGGCGGGGGCGTCGGAGCGGGAGAACCAGGCGCGCAGGGCGGCGATGAGCAGCAGATCCAATAGTCGGTCCAGCATGGCGCCCTGGGCGGGCAGGTCCTTGGCGGCCTCGTCGACCAGCAGATCCAGCACCCGGGAATCGATTTCGCCGCGGCCCAGCACCGCGATGGGCGGCAATGCGCGCAGCAGCCGGCGGCCGGCCGCGGACTCGTGCTCGTAGGTGCCGGTGACCAGCACGGTCTCCGCGTCGGCGCTCGTGCCCCAGCTGCGCACGCCCAAACTCAGTGCCTCGCACAGCACTTCGCCATCCATGGTGGTGGTGACATTGCCGGGTTCGATGAGGACCTGCGGCGGCGTGGCCGGATCGTCGGCGACGGTGTAGTGATCGGGTCCCCGCACGATGGCGATATCGCCGGTGCGCAGCTGCCGCGGCGGAGTCGGGCTGCCGCCCTTGGGGTCCGGGATCACCCAGCCGCCGCCGCGCACGACGGCCACCAGGGTCAGCGGGGCCTCGTCGCGGATGCGCAGGGACCAGGGCGGGTCGAACGACGAGCGCATGACGAAGGCGGCTCGCGCGCGTGGTCCTTCGAGCAGGCTGGCCAACGCATCCATACCGAAGACGATGGCAAATGCCCGTGTCGTTCTCAACCGTGTTCGCTGTTCGACGACCGGCAAACCGGCCAGGTGTCGGCGCCCTCTCCTGGACTGAAGAGCAAACGGGTTGTACCGCAGATGTTTCGGACCGCGGCCCGCGGCGTCGATGAAGCCGCCCAGGGTTGTGTAAACCGTGGAGATGCCGGGCGCACCCGGTAGCGTCGTACCGATGGCCGCTACGACGCCCGCTCCTCGGATCCGTAATGCACGCCTGGCGCTGTTCGCGGTATTCGGCCTCAACGGGATGCTCTCGGCCGTCTGGATCGTGCACATCCCGGCCGTCACCGGACGCGCCAGCGTGTCACCCACCACCCTGGGCATGCTGATCCTGCTCATGGCGGCCTGTGCCATCATCGGTATGCAGGCCGCCGGCCCGCTGGCGGACCGGCTGGGCAGCCGCACCCTGACCGCGGCCGCCGCCACCCTGCTGGCACTGGCCCTGCTCGGTCCGGCCTACGCCGCCTCACCGGTAACCCTCGGACTGACCTTGTGCGTCTTCGGTTTCGCCAACGGCGCGATCGACGTGTCCATGAACGCGCAGGCCGTCCATATCGAGCGCGCCTACGCCCGACCCATCATGTCGGCCTTCCACGCGTTCTTCTCCTGCGGCGGCTTCCTCGGCTCCGCCTTCGGCGCCGCCACGCAGCATGCCCACTGGCCGATCCACCTCACCTTCGGGCTCTCCACCGCTTTCGGGCTGGCCACCATCGGCGCCGCGATTCCCAGACTCCTCCCTCACGCGGAGTCAACCGTGGCGGGCGCTCACACCGCCGACCCCGGCCCCGAACCGGCCCAGCACTTCCCAGCGATATCCGGAGACACGGACCCGATCCGCGGCGATGGTCAGTCGACGGCGCCCACTGCCCGCGACACCGCTGCGCCCATCGCGAAGCCCATCCCGGACGCGGCGCTCGCCCCGGAGCGAACCACCGACGATCCAATGGCCCAGCGGGCCGGCGCGCAACCCGGCCCGGCTCGAATGGGCGGCGGCGAGCACCCGCACGCTCCCCGGCCCCTGCGGCCGGAGCCGATAGCCGCCGAAGCGGGTGCCGACGCCGCACCGCGGATCGGGCGAAAGGTGCTGGCGCTGGGGTTGATCGCGTTCGCGCTGCTGATGGCCGAGGGGGTCGCGGCGGATTGGAGTGCGCTGCAGGTGAAGGGCCGGCTCGGGGTGGACGCGGGCACCGCCGCGCTGGCGTTCACCGGATTCTCGCTGGCCATGACGCTCGGCCGGTTCGGGACGGACCGGGTGAGCGGACGGTTCGGGCGGGTGGCCATCGTGCGCTGGGGAACGCTGCTGGCGGCCATCGGTTTCGGGCTGGTCGTCACCTCCGGCCGGCTTCCGCTCACGCTGCTGGGGTGGACGCTGTGCGGCGTCGGCCTGTCCGGCGGGGTGCCGCAGGTGTTCACGGCGGCCGGAAATCTGGGCTCGGGCACCGCCGCCACCGATATGTCGCGAGTATTCGGACTCGGATATGTGGGATTGCTGGCCGGTCCCGCGATCATCGGGTGGCTCGACAAGGCATTGCCGCTCACCGCCGCGATGGCGGTGCCGCTGCTGGCAATGCTGTTGTGCGCCTGGGGCGCTCACGCCGTCGCCGCGCCCACCCGAGCATCCGCGGACCGGTGACACCGGACCTGGGACAACTCGTGGCAACGGCCGGGCGGGTCAGGCGCTGCGGCTCGGCCGGTCCCGCACGGTCGCACCGAGGTCGCCGATGAATTCGGCGTGGTCCAGGAAGTCGTCGACCATGCGATGGTTGAGGACGGCCAGGGCTTCGAGATCCTCGGTGGTCCAGTCGGCGAGGGCCTCGCGCATCCAGCCGCGCAGGACCTCCCGCACGGCTTCGACCGCACGCCTACCGGCAGCGGTCGGGCGGACCCGCTGGGCGCGGCGGTCGTCCGGGTCGGGCACCCGCTCGACATAGCCCGCCTTCTCGAGGCGCTGGATCTGGCGGCTCACGTGCGGAGCCTCCACATCGAGGCGGGTGGCGAGTTCGCCGAGGCGCATGGGTTCGTCGGCGTCGGCGAGCAGGCGCAGCAACGGCACACTGGCCCGATCCATGGTGAGCCCGCACTGGACCATGGCTTGGTCGTGGCGGCGGACTCTGGTCAGCAGATAGGCGACGCGGGCCAGCGCGCGTTCCAGTTCCACGATGTGAGCTGCATCAACTTCAACGGCGGGAGTGGCTTCCGGTCGCGGCATGTGGTTATCTTACGAAACCCCATTTACTTAATTTTGGTAAGTAAACCAAAGGAACGCCGCATGACAACGACCGCTGTCGGTCAGGTCGAAGGGACCAAACCCGAAGACCACACGAAGACTCACCTCGGCCTGACCTTGCTCGCGCTGTGCGCGGCCGGTCTGGTCGTGTCGCTGCAGCAGACCGTCGTGATTCCGCTGCTGCCGCGCTTCATCACCCAGCTGCACACCGATGTCGCCGGCGTCACCTGGCTTTTCACCGCCGCCCTGCTCTCCGGCGCGGTTGCCACACCATTGCTCTCCCGCTTCGGCGATATGTACGGCAAGAAGCCCATGGTGATGGTCGCCATGGGGGTGCTGATCGCAGGCTCGGTCGTCTGCGCCTTCGCCACCTCGCTGTCCGTCTACATCGTCGGCCGCGCCCTGCAGGGCATCTCCTCGGCCATGATCCCGCTCGCCATCGGCATCATTCGCGACACCTTCCCGCGCGAAAGACTGGTCAGCGCAATCGGAATCGTCTCCGGCACCATGGGCGTCGGCGGCACCATCGGTCTGCTGGCCACCGGCGTCATCGCCGACCACACCACCAACCCGCATCCGGTCTTCTGGCTGACCGCGGTCCTGGGCGTGATCGCCACCGTGCTGATCCAGGTGAGCGCCAAGAACAACGGCGTCCGTCACGGCGGCAAGCCCGACTTCGTCGGCGCGGCACTGCTGGCCGCCCTGCTGGTCTGCCTGCTGCTGGGTATCAGCGAGGGCCCGCGCTGGGGCTGGGGCTCCGGCTCGGTCATCGCCCTGTTCGTGGCCGCCGCCGTGCTCACCGCCGTCTGGGTGTTCGTGGAGCTCCAGGTCGAGCAGCCGCTGGTGCGCCTGCAACTGCTGGTCGGCCCGCAGTCACTGTCGGCCAACCTGGCCTCCGCGCTGCTCGGCTTCTCCATGTTCGGCGCGTTCTCGCTGGTGTCCAACTTCATTCAGACCCCGGCGGACAAGGTCGGCTACGGCCTGTCCGGCACCGTGCTCTCGGTCGGCCTCTACGGCATTCCGAGCGCGGCGCTCATGACCTTCTTCTCCTTCAACACCGGCCGCATCTCCGCCAAGATCGGTCCGGCCTACACCCTGGCCATCGGCGCGGTGTTCGCCGGTCTGTCCATGGGCTGGCTGGCCATCTCGCACGATCACAAGTTCGACATGATCATGGCGAATGTGCTGCAGGGCACCGGTTTCGGCATCGGCTACGCGGCGCTGGGCACCCTGGCCGTGCAGCACGTGCCGATGAGTGAGAGCGGCATCGCCTCCGGCATCAACTCGCTGGTGCGCACCGCCGGCGGCTCGATCGCCGGCGCGGTCACAGGCTCGATCCTGACCGCCCATGTCCTGCACCTCGGCCCGCACGCCGCCGTGCCGACCGAGGGCGCCTACGTCGCCAGCTTCGTGACCCTGGCCGTCGGCGCCTTCGGTGCGGCCGCGGTAGCTCTCGGCCACGGCCTGCGTCATAAGGGCTACTGACCGACTGCCGGGCAGAACAGGCCCGCGCACGCCGACAGCGTGCGCGGGCCTCTCCCATGCCGGACCCCCTTCAGGTCAGCAACTCGGTGCGATCGCCGTCGACGACAACGACATGGTCGTCGGTCAGCGCCCAGTGCGGAACGCCCCCGGAGGCATACTCGCGCACCAGTTTTCGAGACAAGCCCGCGGGGTCGGTCGGTGAATCCAGGTGCGGGACGATGCGGTGATCGACCAGACCCAGCCCGTCCCACCGGGGTTCGACACCGCAGGCGGTACGGACCTCGTCCGGGTCGTCGATGGATTCGATGCCGTGCAGGTCGGGGGTCATGACGCAGGCGCCCGCGCTGTAGCCCGCGTAGACCAGGACGTCCTGCGCGAGGAGCGTCGCCAGGGCGAGATCGGCTCCACTGCGGGCGAATTGGGCGCGCAGCACGAAGGTATTGCCGCCGCGCACCCACGCCATCGGGTACTCGCGCAGTCGCCGCTCGACCTCGACCGGGCGGCCGATGTAGTCGCGCAGGTCCAGCACGTCGGGCTGGAAACCCAAGCGGCGCAGGGGCACCAGGTCACTGGTGACCGCGCCCTGCCAGGCCGAGGGCCAGGCGTCGCAGGCATTGGCGATAACGGCCACCCGGCCCGGGACGCCGACCAGATCGAGCAATCGCTGCTGGTGCGCGCCGAAGCGGTAGCTGGACAGGAACAGTCGCACGAACTCAGATGGTGAAGGCCAGGTTGCGGACCAGGCGGTTGCCGAGGTCGGTGTCACCGATGAGGGTGATCTCCCCCGCGTGCGCGTCGGCGGTGACGCGCCCGCCGCGCAGGCGGGCGAACAGGCCCGAGTCCATGGTCACCACGAGACCCACCGGGGCGTCGAGGGTTTCGACCAGACTCGCCCGGCCGTCCGCGACGGCCACGTGCAGTGTCCGCGGCACCGACCCGGTGAGCTCGAAGGTGATACGCGACCCGTCCGGCGCGCCCGCGCCTTTGACCGCGGCCTTGCCCAGGGCGGTCAGCAGTTCGGTATATGCCGTCGCGCCGCGGCTGCCGCCCTCGTCGACCGAAACGCCGAGCGCGTCGGCGATGTCGTGCTCATGCATCCAGCAGTCGAATAGGCGGATGCGCATGAATCGGCCGTAGGGGGCCATTCCCACCGGGGTCGGCACGAGTTCGGCCCACGCCTGCGAGGTGGTCTGTTCGAGCGCCTTCGACCGGCGGCCGGTGACGTCGAGGAACCGTTCCAGCAACTGCGAACCGGCGAGCGGGCGCAGCGTGGCGATCCACTTCTCGTTCAGCGCGCCGATATCGTTGCGAATGTGCTCGCCGGAGACCTCGACCTCGGGAATCGGCTCGCCCAGCAAGATCGATTCGGTGCCGACCACGTGGGCGAGCACGTCGAACACCGTCCAGCCGGGCAGTGGCGACGCCGTACGCCAGCGGTTCTCGTCCAGAGCGCCCACCAGCCGGGCGAGAGCGTCCCACTGGTCGGACAAGAGGGCCGTGATCTCGGCGCGGTCCGGCACCGTGTCGGTCATGTGGTGGTCTCCTTTTCCTCATCGGCGAGCCGGTCCAGTCCGGATCGCAGTGCCGCGGCGGTGTGCTCGGTGTCGTGCGGGCGGCGCAGCACGAAGCCCTTGGCGAATCGCAGGACGTCGCCGTGGTGACGCGGGATGACGTGCAGGTGCACGTGGTGGACGGTCTGGAAGGCCGCCTTGCCGTCGTTGATCAGCAAGTTGGCGCCGTCGGCGCCGAGGCCGGCGCGGCGCATGGACTTGGCCAGGCGATGCCCGAAGGCGAACAGCCGCGCGCCCATGGCCGGGTCGAGCTCGTCCAGATCGGTGGCGTGGAGTTTGGGGATCACCAGCGTGTGCCCGCGGGTGATGGGCCGGATATCGAGGAACGCCACCAGGGTGTCGTCCTCGAAGATCTTGGTCGCGGGTGCGTTGCCCGCGACGATCCGGCAGAACATGCAGCCACTCACCATGCAGACATTACGGCGTACAAGTGATGTGCGACACCCCCTGCATGCCCCCGATGTGGGCACAATCGGCGACACGCCTACCCATGGGTAGCACGCGGAATTCGCGGTACTTGTCGCCTGTCGAACCCGAGTCGAGCATGGAGTTGTCCAGTTTTCTCGCCACACCATGTGACGGGCATCTCGGCTACGCTCACCGCGAACCAGGTACAGTTGCGAGAATTCTCACGAACTTACTACCGAGTAAGTTCGGCCCACCGTTGGACCGGTGACGCGGCCCATACCGACAGGGTGGCCTGGGCTCACCACGAGAAGGAAGTTTGACAAGTGGACACAACGCAGAGCGCACAGACCGCTGCGCCCCGCGGTGCGCGCGTCGGAGTGGTTCGTGAGACGAACCCGGACGAACGACGCGTCGCATTGGTGCCGAAGATCATCCCCGCCCTGCGCAAGCAGGGTGTCGAGGTGATCGTCGAGGCCGGTGCCGGTCTGGGCGCGTTGATTCCCGACGAGGCGTACACCGAAGCCGGTGCCACACTGGGTGATCCGTACAGCGCCGACGTGGTCGTGAAGGTCGCCCCGCCCAACGACAGCGAGGTCGCCAAGCTGTCGAGCGGGCAGACGCTGATCGGATTCCTCGCGCCCCGCAATGCCGACAACAAGATCGGTGCGCTGCGCAGTGCGGGCGTGCAGGCCTTTGCGGTCGAAGCGATTCCGCGCATCTCCCGCGCCCAGGTGATGGACGCGCTGTCGTCGCAGGCGAACGTCGCCGGCTACAAGGCCGTGCTGCTCGCGGCGTCGGAATCCACCCGCTTCTTCCCGATGCTGACCACCGCCGCGGGCACCGTGAAACCGGCGACCGTGCTGGTGCTCGGCGTGGGTGTCGCCGGTCTGCAGGCGCTGGCCACCGCCAAGCGTCTCGGCGGCCGGACCACCGGTTACGACGTCCGCCCGGAGGTTGCCGACCAGGTGCGCTCGGTCGGCGCGCAGTGGCTGGACCTCGGCATCGACGCCGCCGGTGAGGGCGGCTACGCCCGCGAGCTCACCGACGAGGAGAAGGCCCAGCAGCAGCAGGCCCTGGAAGACGCCATCAAGGGCTTCGACGTGGTCATCACCACCGCGCTGGTGCCCGGACGCCCGGCCCCGCGCCTGGTCACCGCCGCCGCCGTGGAGGGCATGAAGCCCGGCAGCGTGATCGTGGACCTGGCCGGCGAGACCGGCGGTAACTGCGAGTTGACCGAACCCGGGAAAACCGTTGTGCGCCACGGCGTCACCATCGCCTCGCCGCTGAACCTGCCGGCCACCATGCCGGAGCACGCCAGCGAGCTGTACTCCAAGAACATCGCCGCCCTGCTCGAACTCATGCTGAAAGATGGTGCGCTCGCACCCGATTTCGAGGATCAGGTGCTGGCGGATTCCTGCGTGACGCGTGAGCGGAGCGAGCCGAGCTCTCAGAAGGTGGAAGCCTGATGTACACCCAACTGCTGGCGAATATCGCGATCCTGGTGCTGTCCGGGTTCGTGGGCTTCGCCGTCATCTCCAAGGTGCCCAACACCCTGCACACGCCCCTGATGTCGGGCACCAACGCCATTCACGGCATCGTGGTGCTCGGCGCGCTGGTGGTATTCGGCAAAGTGCAGCACCCGTCGGTGCTCATGCAGATCATCCTGTTCGTCGCCGTCGTGTTCGGAACCTTGAACGTCATCGGCGGTTTCGTCGTGACCGACCGCATGCTGGGCATGTTCAAGGCGAAGAAGCCCGCTGCGCAAGAGAAGGCGGGCCGCTGACCCATGGACAATCTGGTCAATATCCTCTACATCGTCGCGTTCGCGCTGTTCATCTATGGTCTGATGGGCCTGACCGGCCCGAAGACCGCGGTGCGCGGCAACTGGATCGCCGCCACCGGCATGGTCATCGCGGTCGTCGCGACGCTCATCGCCATCCGCGACACCAGCAACTGGATCATCATCGTCGCGGGCCTGGTGGTCGGTGTGGCACTGGGTGTGCCGCCCGCCCGCTTCACCAAGATGACCGCCATGCCGCAGCTGGTCGCCGCGTTCAACGGCGTCGGCGGTGGCACCGTGGCCCTCATCGCCTGGGCCGAATTCCTCGACACCAAGGGCTTTTCCGCGGTGCACGAGCAGCCCTCGGTGCACATCGTGATCGCCTCGCTGTTCGCGGCCATCATCGGCTCGGTCTCGTTCTGGGGCTCGGTCATCGCCTTCGGCAAGCTGCAGGAGATCCTGCCCGGCAAGCCGATCGGCGTGGGCAAGCTGCAGCAGCCGCTGAACCTGCTGCTGCTGGCTGGCTCGATCGCCGCGGCCGTGGTGATCGGCATCGGCGCGACCGATGACGGCGTGCCGCAATACTGGATGGTCGCGGTGCTGGTGCTGGCCGGCATCCTCGGTCTGATGGTGGTGCTGCCCATCGGCGGCGCCGACATGCCGGTCGTCATCTCCCTGCTCAACGCCCTCACCGGTCTGTCCGCGGCCGCCGCGGGTCTGGCGCTGGACAACACCGCCATGATCGTGGCGGGCATGATCGTCGGCGCGTCCGGCACCATCCTCACCAACCTGATGGCCAAGGCGATGAACCGGTCGATCCCCGCCATCGTCGCGGGCGGATTCGGCGGCGGCGGAACGGCTCCCGGTGCGTCCGGCAGCGGTGAGCAGAAGCAGGCCAAGGCCACCTCCGCCGCCGATGCCGCCATCCAGATGGCGTATGCGAACCAGGTCATCGTGGTCCCGGGTTACGGCATGGCCGTGGCCCAGGCCCAGCACGCGGTCAAGGAAATGGCGGCCCTGCTCGAGGCCAAGGGCGTCGAGGTCAAATACGCCATCCACCCCGTCGCCGGTCGCATGCCCGGTCATATGAACGTGCTGTTGGCCGAGGCCGAGGTGTCCTATGACGCCATGAAGGAAATGGACGACATCAACGGCGAATTCGCCCGCACCGACGTGGCCCTGGTCATCGGCGCCAACGACGTCACCAACCCCGCCGCCCGCGAGGACGCCTCGTCCCCGATCTACGGCATGCCGGTGCTCAACGTCGACCAGGCCAAGAGCGTGATCGTGCTCAAGCGGTCGATGAACTCCGGTTTCGCCGGCATCGACAACCCGCTGTTCTACGCCGACCACACCTCCATGCTGTTCGGCGACGCCAAGAAGTCCGTCGGCGCCGTCACCGAGGAACTCAAGGCGCTCTAGCCCCGGGTTGCCTCCCGGCACAGGACAGTCGGCCCGCGCCCTCCGGCGCGGGCCGATTTCTACCCCAGTTCTTGACCTGAAGGTCAAGAACTTCTAGAGTTCGAGCCATGGGCCGGCCACGCAATTTCGACGAAGACGCCGTGGTGGATCGCGCCATGGAGGCGTTCTGGACCCATGGCTACGCGAATACCTCGCCCGCACAGCTCGCCGAAGCGACCGGGATCGGAAAAGGCAGTCTCTACAACGCCTTCGGCAGTAAGCGGGAGTTGTTCGACTTGTGCATGACGCGATACGACCGGCTCGGCGCGGCGCTGGCGCGCGAAGTGCTGGCGCAGCCGGGGACGACCAGGGAGCGGCTGCGAGCCTGGATGCGCTGGGTCGTGGACAGCGATCTGGCGCAGCCGGTACGGCGTGGGTGCATGGTGGTGAATACCGCCATGGAGCTCGGTGGACACGACGCGGAGGCGACCGCGGCGGTGACGGCCGCTCATGCGCACATGACCGAGGTACTCACGGAGCGGATCGAACAGGGACAACGCGACGGCGACGTCCGCACCGAGATCGATGCTCGCGCCTACAGCGAGTATCTGATGAATGCCATTGGCGGCCTTCGCGTCACAGCCAAGATCACGGACGCGGCGACGCTGTACCGCATCGTCGACACCACACTGGCGACTCTCTGAATCACCGCCCGAATCGGGGCCGCATTCCGCGGCCTTTTTCTTTTACCTGAGTTTTTGACCCACAGTTCAAGAAAGGTACGGATCATGGATCTCGGACTGAACGGCAAGACCGCACTCGTCACCGGCGCCAGCCGGGGCATCGGCCTGGCCGTGGCCGAAGCGCTCGCCGACGAGGGCGTACGAGTGGTCGGCGTCGCCCGCACTATCACTCCCGAGCTCGAAAAGATCGCGGCGGCAACCGTTTCCGCCGATCTGAGCACCACCGAGGGCGCGCTCGCCGCCGTCGCGACGGCGCTGGCCGAGCTCGGCGGAATCGACATCCTGGTCAACAATGTGGGCGGAGGCGACGCCGACAAGCTCACTCTGGGCAGCTTCCTCGACATCCCGGATGACCAGTGGCGCAAGCTGTTCGACCTCAACCTGTTCGGCGTGGTCACCACCACTCGCGCGGCGCTGCCCAGCATTGTCGAGCGGCGCGGGGCCATCGTCACGGTGTCCTCCATCAACTCGCGTGTGCCCGCGGTCGGACCGGCCGGGTACAGCGAGGCCAAGGCCGCGCTCACCGCGTTCGGCAAGCGGCTCAGCGAGGAGTTCGGCTCGCAAGGTGTGCGCGTGAACACCGTGTCGCCGGGTCCGGTCGGCACCGACATCTGGCGCGGACCCGACAGCCTGGGAGCGGCACTGGCCGCCGCGAGCGGCGTTGCGCAGGAAGACTTCCTGGCATCCATTCCCGCGCAGTTCGGCATCGCCTCGGGCCGGATCTCCGAGGCCGACGAGATCGCGGCGCTGGTCGCCTTCCTGGTGTCGGAGAAGGCCCGCAATATCACCGGCGCGGACTACATCATCGATGGCGGCATCGTGAAAACGGTCTGATCGACCCGGTACGGGAACGGCCCGCGTCTCGAAAAGGATGCGGGCCGTTGGTCTTCGAGCGATAGGCTCGGCGAGCGTTAAAGGTACAGGCCGGTGCCGTGTTCGGGGTGGGTGTTGGCGACCGCGTGCAGATCGCGTTCGCGCAGTACGTAATACGCCTGCGCTTGAATCTCCACCTCGAACTGGTCCTCGGCGCTGAAGAGCACCTGGTCGCCGACGCCGACCGCGCGGACATGGGAACCCACGCCGCAGACCTCACCCCACGACAGGCGCTTGGCCACCTGGGCGGTGGCGGGAATGAGAATGCCACCGCTGCTGCGCCGCTCGCCCGCATCCTGGTTGAGCTTGACCATGACACGGTCGTGCAGCATTTGAATCTCTAGCTTGGCATCGGACACCGCGGCAGTGTACTGCGCGGGGACGACCGGTCACGCCCCGGCATCCGCTCCCGATCCGGAACCGGGGTCCGGCGCGACGACGCGGCGGATGGCGTCCTTGATCCAGGCGCGCTGTTCCTCCGGATCGGCGTCCGCGCCCAGGGTGAACGCGTTGACCTGCGGCACCGCCAGCGGATAGTTGATCATCGACATGAGCGCCATGAGCACCTGGCCGGACGGCATGTCGGCGCGCATCAGGCCCTTGCCCTGCGCGATCTCGATCTTCTCGCGCTTCTCCAGGTAACGGCCGCAGCGCAATTCGCCCGCCGAGGCGTTCTCCCGGCCCAGTTCCAGCGCCTCCCACTGCAGCAGGCGCAGCAATTCGGGATGGTCGCGGTGGTAGTCGATGTGCTGATCGATCCAGGTGTCGAGGTCCTCGATATCGGTGGTCACCGAGCCGGCCACGGCCAGCATGGTCTCTTCCAGGACCTGGTGGAAGAGTCTCTCCTTATCGCCGAAGTAGGCGTAGATGAGCTGCTTGTTGGCCCTGGCATTGCGGGCGATGCGGTCCACCCGGGCGCCGGCGATCCCGTACTGCGCGAATTCCGCGGTCGCGGCCTCGAAGATGCGCGCCTTCGTGGCTTCGGGATCCCTGATGCCTGCCATGGCTTCGATGGTAACCAACCAACTGGTTGACAAGATGCGGAAGCCGGGTGGAATATCTGTAACCAACCGGTTAGTTACAAGACTCGAGCTTCCGGCGCAACGACGCGCCAAACGCCTCCCCATCCTCTTCACGTTCGGGAGAACGACGTGACCACCCTCGAAAACCGGACCGCCGCAACGGCTCCCGTCGCGCCCGGCCCCCTCGAGTTCGCCGCCCGCTGGCGCGCCCTGCCCGTCATCCTCAGTGCCATGTTCATGGCGATGTTCGACTGGTTCGTCGTCAATGTCGCCGCCTCCTCACTGGAACACGACCTGCACGCCGGCGAGTCGGCGCTCGAACTCATCGTCGGCGGCTACGGCTTCGCCTACGCCTCGGGCCTGATCACCGGCGGCCGCCTCGGCGACCTGCACGGGCACCGGCGGCTGTTCGTGATCGGCATGCTCGCCTTCACCGTCGCCTCGCTGCTGTGCGGGCTCGCGCCCAATGCCTGGGCGCTGGTCGCCTTCCGCGTCCTGCAGGGCGGCACCGCGGCACTCATGGTTCCGCAGATGCTGGCCCTCATCAACACCCTGTTCCCGCCGCACGAACGCCCCAGGGCCATGGCCGCCTTCGGCGCGACCATCGGCATCGGCGCGGTGTCGGGGCAGGTGCTGGGCGGCGTTCTGCTCGACGCCGACCTGTTCGGGTGGGGCTGGCGCACCATCTTCTACATCAACGTGCCCATCGGGCTGGTCGCCGCCGCGCTGGCCGCCCGTTGGCTGCCCCGGCACGAGCTGACCCACCGGCCGAAACTGGATCCGATTGGCGCACTGGGTATCTCGGCCGCGCTGGCGCTGCTTCTGGTGCCGATCACGCTGGGCCGCCCCGAGGGCTGGCCGATGTGGACCTGGGTCAGCATGCTCGCGTCGATCCCGGTGCTGCTGCTCACGCTGCGCTATGAGAACCGGCTCACCGAACGCGGCGGCGAACCCGTCCTGGACACCGCCATGGTGCGCGAACGCGGATTCAGCCTCGGACTGGTGATCGCGGGCGGCTATCTGACCTTCTTCGCGGGATTCATGCTGTGCCTGACCCTGATGTTGCAGAACGGACTGGGGCTCTCGCCGCTCACCGCCGGACTGGCCTTCGCGCCGCTGGGACTGTGCTTCGCGGGCAGCTCGTTCTTCCTCGCGCCGCGGGTCGCGGCCCGGATCGGCAATCGGGTCATGGTGGTGGGCACCCTCACCAGCCTCACCGGACTGGCGCTGACGCTGGCCGTGCTGTTCACCCTGGGCAATAACGTGAGCGTGCTCGCGCTCGTCCCGGGCATGATGATCGTCGGGACGGGCAACGGTCTGACCATTCCTTCGGTGGTCGGGGCCGTGCTGTCGTCGGGGATTCCGGCGCGGCAGGCGGGCATGGCCGCTGGGGTGCTGACCACTTCGCAGCAATTCGGAAACGCGATCGGCGCCACGGTTCTCGGCGTGATCTTCTTCAGCGCGCTGGGTGCTCATCATGGCACCGGCGGCTACGTGACCGCCATGGAGATGGCCGCGCTGGGCGGGGCCGCGGTGCTGGTGGTCGTGCTCGCCGCCGCGCTCGCGCTGCCGAAGGCCGCCACCGCACGCTGAGCGCTCCGGCGCTCGGGATCGATCGGGACTCCCACACCTGCCTGGTGCGGGAGTCCCGTTCTGTGCACGGGGTTCCGGACAAACCGGCCCGAAGCACGTAGTTTTTCGACTGTGGACATCGATCTCGACACACTGCGCGGTCTGCTCCCTACCGGCATGGTGGTGACCGATCCGGATGTGCTGGCCGCCTATCGGCAGGATCGGGCGTTGGATCCGGACGCCGGGACCGCGCTCGCGCTGGTGCGGCCGCTGACAACCGAGCAGGTCGCGACGACCGTGCGATGGGCGCATGAGCATCGGGTGCCAATCGTGCCGCGCGGGGCGGGGACGGGACTGTCCGGCGGGGCCACCGCGCAACACGGCACGCTGACGCTGAGCACCGAGAAGATGCGCGAGATCAGCGTCGACACCGTGACGCGGACGGCGGTGGTGCAGCCGGGACTGTTGAACGCCGAGGTCAAGCGGGCCGTCGCCGACCAAGGGCTGTGGTACCCGCCGGATCCATCCTCGTTCGAGATCTGCTCCATCGGCGGGAACGCGGCCACCAACGCGGGTGGGCTGTGCTGCGTGAAATACGGCGTCACCACCGATTACGTGCTCGGCATGGAGGTGGTACTGGCCGACGGGACCGCGGTGCGGCTGGGCGGGCCGCGGCTCAAGGATTCGGCGGGGCTGTCGCTGACCAAGCTGTTCGTGGGCAGCGAAGGGACACTGGGAATCATCACCGAGCTGACCCTGCGGCTGCTGCCCGCGCAGCCGCCGCAGTCCACCGTGGTCGCCACCTTCGCCACGCTCACCGCGGCCACCGATGCGATCCTGGCCATCACCGGCCAATTGCGGCCCTCCATGCTGGAATTCATGGATTCGGTGGCGATCAATGCCGTCGAGGACGAGCTGCGCATGGGCCTCGACCGAAACGCGGCGGCGCTGCTGGTGGCGCGATCCGACGCACCGGGCGAGCATGCCGGGCGAGAGGCAGACATCATGCTGGCCGCCTGCGAAAAGGCCGGGGCGACGGAGGCTTTCCGCACCGATGATCCGGACGAGGGCGAAGCATTCTGCGCCGCACGACGATTCGCCATCCCGGCCGTGGAACGCAAGGGTCCACTACTGCTCGAGGACGTGGGCGTGCCGCTCCCCCGGCTCGGCGACCTGGTCACCGGCATCGCCGAGATCGCCGCGCACCGGCGCGTCCTCATCTCCGTTATCGCGCACGCGGGTGACGGCAACACCCATCCGCTGATCGTCCACGACCCCGCCGACCCGGATGAATCCGAGCGTGCGCATCTCGCGTTCGGCGAGATCATGGACCTGGCCATCGGCCTCGGCGGCACCATCACCGGCGAGCACGGCGTGGGCCGCCTGAAGAAGCTGTGGCTACCCGACCAGCTCGGCCCCGACGTCATGGCGCTCACTCGCCGGATCAAGAACGCGCTGGATCCGCACGGAATACTGAATCCGGGCGCGGTTCTGTAACCGGGCTCCGCTTGCGCGGCGGTCGGATGGTGGAGCCCCCGGACCCGTTCAGGAACAATCCGTACCACAGGTGAGTTCACATCGGTCATGAGCACCAAGCTGGAACACAACGCCGACGCGACCCGCTACGAGGTCTACCTGGACGGCACTCTCGCGGGCTACGCCGACTACGCGGAGCGGGTGGACGGTGACACCAAGGTCCGCGACATCCAGCACACCCTCACCTTTCCCGAGTTCCGCGGCCGCGGCGTGGCCGCGCAGGTGGTGGAGTTCGCGCTGAACGACGCGCGCGCGGAAGGCTTCTCGATCATTCCGACCTGCTGGTACGTCGAGAAGTACATCGGCGAACACCCCGAATACGCCGACCTGGTGGCCTAATTCGCGCGATCGTGCCGACGCTGCCAGACCCGGAAATGCCGGTCGGCGCTACCGACCATCGCCTCGCCCACCTTCGCGTCATCGAACCCCGGCAGTGATTGCAGCTTGGCCAGGAATACGGTGTCGGCGGCCGAGTACGGCACCACACACCCCTTACCGGTCGCCCCGATCAACACGAAGAACACATCCCCGGCGAACGGCCCGTCCGCCGCGGTGATGATCCGCACCTCTGCCAGTTCCGTCCACGCGACCTCTTCCACCCGTCCGTCGGCCAGTGTGCGCCGGACGAAGGTGTCGTTGATTTCGACTCCGGCCATGGGTCCATAGTGCCCCCAGCATGCCCACCCGAACAGTCCTCGAACCCGCGCTTTACCCGAGGAAGCCGCGAAGAGAAGCTCCAGCGAACGGCCCTGCCGCACATCGGCGGCGAACCACACCCCAGAGCGATTCTTCAGCTACCGAAAAGATTCGGCGCGGGACTCGGCATGGCATCACGCCACGCCGATTCCAACCGGCTCACCGAGCGCCAGCTCCATTCCGGTGATCGGCGGCCCGCTGAGCAGCCTCCCGGCCCAGGGGTACCAGCCCCGCCAACGACCGGAGGCGGCCCCGAGTCGAAACTCGGAACCGCCTCCGGGACTTACGAACTCGCCGAAAACCTCAGCGGAGGATCTGGCGGGACATGACCAGGCGCTGGATCTGGTTGGTGCCCTCGTAGATCTGGGTGATCTTGGCGTCGCGCATCATGCGCTCGACCGGGAAGTCGGTGGTGTAGCCGGCGCCGCCGAAGAGCTGGACGGCGTTGGTGGTGACCTCCATGGCCACGTCGGAGGCGAAGCACTTGGCGGCGGCGGAGATGAAGCCGAGGTTCTTCTCACCGCGCTCGGCGCGGGCGGCCGAGGTGTAGACCATGAGCCGGGCGGCCTCGATCTTCATGGCCATGTCGGCCAGCATGAACTGGGTGTTCTGGAAGTCGGCGATGGCCTTGCCGAACTGCTTGCGGTCCTTGGTGTAGGCGATCGCGGCGTCCAGGGCACCCTGGGCGATGCCGACGGCCTGCGCGCCGATGGTCGGGCGGGTGTGGTCCAGGGTCTGCAGGGCGGTCTTGAAACCGGTGCCGGGCTCGCCGACGATGCGGTCGCCGGGAACCTTGCAGTTCTCGAAGTACAGCTCGGCGGTCGGGGAACCCTTGATGCCCAGCTTGTGCTCCAGCGGGCCGACCACGAAGCCCTCATCGTCCTTGTGGACCATGAAGGAGGAGATGCCGTTGGCGCCCTTGTCGGCGTCGGTGACGGCCATGACGGTGTACCAGTCGGACTTGCCGCCGTTGGTGATCCAGCACTTGGAGCCGTTGATGATCCAGCCGTCGCCGTCCTGGCGCGCACGGGTGCGCATGGAGGCGGCGTCGGAGCCGGCCTCACGCTCGGACAGGGCGTAGGAGGCCATCTTGCCCGCGACGATGTCGGAGAGCACCTTGTGCTTGAGCTCCTCGGAGCCGTTCAGGATCAGGCCCATGGTGCCCAGCTTGTTGACGGCCGGGATGAGCGAGGAGGAACCGCACACGCGGGCCACTTCCTCGATCACGATGCAGGTGGCGACCGAGTCCGCGCCCTGGCCGCCGTAGGCCTCCGGCACGTGCACGGCATTGAAGCCGGCCGCGTTGAGAGCGGTCAGCGCCTCCTCGGGGAAGCGGGCGTTGCCGTCCACATCCTTCGCGTAGGGGGCGATCTCCTTCTCGGACAGGCCGCGGATGGCCTCGCGCAGCTCATGGTGGAAGTCCTCGAGCTGGAACAAGTTGAAATCGGGGTTGCCCGCCATGGGGTTCTCTCCTGGTCGTCGGGGGGATCGCCGCTGGTTGCCCAGCATCGCCAACTTGTGCGGCACTCAGTGCCAGTCGTAGTCAAGTATACGCCGCGATATCGCGGCCACGTGCGGGTACTTACTCAACTATTCGTGGCACCCAGTGTCATTTTGACCGTGCGAACGCCTCACAGCATATCTTTGGTAGGCGCGGCCAGCCGACGGGCCAGCAGGTCGGCGACCTGTCGGGGCGGCAGATCACGGGGGAATACGGCCACCACCATCTGATCCGGGGCCGTGGTCTCGCGCGATGTCCCCACGCGCGGAATCGCCGACAGCGCCGTGCGCAGATCCTCGGGGCTCGCCGCCGATTCGCCGCGCACCATGCGTCGCAGCAGATAGTTGTGGGTCGCCGTCACCGCCGCCGTGAACTGCACCAGCGCCAGATCCGAGGTCTGCGGCAGCCGCCGCCGCAGGTAGTCGGTGAACAACCGCTCGTACCGGAAGACCGTCACGATCTCCCGCTCCCGCAGCGTCGGTACCTGCCGCACCACCCGGTACCGGCGGGCCGCGATCTCCCGCCACTGCGTGAACCGCTCGAACACCTCGATCACCGCCTCGCACACGGCATCCCACGGATCGCCCTGCGCGGCCTCCAGATACGCCCGCGCCTGCGCCAGCTGCGATTCGTGGTCGGCGAAGACCACGTCCTCCTTGGACCGGAACTGCCGGAAGAAGGTCCGCCGCGAAATCCCCGCCGCCTCCGCGATCTCGTCGACCGTCGTTGCCTCGTAACCCTTTTCGGCGAACAACCGCAACGCCTGATCCACCACGGTCAGGCGGCGCTGAGTGGGATCCACGTCGGCGCGCGGCCGCGCGGGCTGGTCATTGGACATCCGCCAACGGTAGCGACCCCGACCAGACCGCCCGCACGGCACGGCCGACGCCGCGCCGTCCCGCCGCCGCGGCGCACTCGCCTGCCCGGCCCTGACGATCACCCCCGCGCCGACGCGCACCGCGGTATGGCCGTCCGGCGGGTCTCGTGGAATCGGTAGAACGGCGTGCTCGAAAATCCGTCGGCCCGAGCGGAAATCACGCCGGAACCATTCGAGGCGGTGCTCGACGCACCGCCGCGCCCGTCCGGCTCGTGCTAGCCCAGCAGTTTGTTGCGCAGCGCCTCGTCCTTGTCGAGAACGAGCTTCTCCAGGCCGACCTGGAATCGTTCCATGCGGGACCGCAATTCGGGGTCGGCGGTGGCGAGAATGCGGACCGCGAGCAGGCCCGCGTTGCGGGCGCCGCCGATGGAGACGGTGGCGACCGGGACGCCGGCGGGCATCTGGACGATCGACAGCAGAGAGTCCATGCCGTCCAGGTACTTCAGGGGCACCGGGACGCCGATCACCGGGAGCGGAGTCGCCGAGGCGACCATGCCGGGGAGGTGGGCCGCGCCGCCCGCGCCCGCGATGATGACCTTGATGCCGCGCCCGGCCGCGGCCTTGGCGTAGTCGAGCATGCGCTGCGGGGTGCGGTGCGCGGACACCACACCCACCTCGAAGCGAATGCCGAACTCGGCCAAGGCTTCCGCGGCCGCCTCCATGGTGGGCCAGTCGGAGTCCGACCCCATGATGAGGCCAACCTGTGCGGTATCAGTCATGGTGGGGGTCCCATCCATCGGTCCAGATCGCGTGCGACATCCAGTGCGCCGCGCGCTCGGCTTTCTCACGGGTCTCGGCGGGGTCGTCGCCGAGGATGTTGATATGACCGATCTTGCGGTCGGGGCGCTCGCCCTTGCCGTAGAGATGAACCTTCGCCTCGGGGATGCGGGCCGCAAGGTGGTGCAGGCGTTCGTCCATGGACATCTCTGGGGTTTGCGGCGCGCCGAGGATATTGGCCATGACGGTGACCGGGGCCAGCGGCTCGGTGCTGCCCAGCGGGTAGTCCAGCACGGCACGCAGGTGCTGCTCGAACTGCCCGGTACAGGCGCCGTCCATCCCCCAGTGGCCGGAATTGTGCGGGCGCATGGCCAGCTCGTTGACCATCAGGTCGCCGGAGCGGGTCTCGAACAGCTCCACGGCCATGGCACCCGTCACGCCGAGTTCGGCGGCCAGGCGCAGGGCCAGGGCTTCGGCCTCGGTGGCCTTGGCATCGGCCAGATCCTGCGCGGGCGCGATGACGACCGCGCACTGCCCGTTGCGCTGCACGGTCTCGACCACCGGCCAGGCGGCGGCCTGCCCGAACGGGGACCGCGCCACCATGGCCGACAGCTCCCGCTTCAGGTCCACCTTGGCCTCGGCCATGAGCGTGACCCCGTGCGCCAGCTGGGCTTCCACGATCGGCGCGGCCTCGTCGGCGTCCGCGGGCATCCACACGCCGCGGCCGTCGTAACCGCCGCGCACCGCCTTCAGCACGAACGGCCAGCCGTGCTCGTCGGCGAAGTCCACCGCGTCGGCGACCAAGGTCACCTCGGTATAGGCCGGGATGGGCACGCCCAGTTCGGCGAGCTTGCGCCGCATCAGGAGCTTGTCCTGGGCGAAGATCAGCGCCTGCGGCGGCGGCTGCACGTTCACGCCCTCGGCGATGAGCGTCTCCAGGTGCGCGGTGGGCACGTGCTCATGGTCGAAGGTCAGGGCGCACGAGCCGACCGCGGCCTTGCGCAGCGCGGCCAGATCGTCGTGACTGCCGAGCACGACCTCGGGCGTCACCTGCGCGGCCGGGTCGTCGGGGTGCTCGGCGAGCACACGCAGCCGCTGGCCCAGCGCGATGGCCGCCTGATGGGTCATGCGCGCGAGCTGGCCGCCGCCGATCATGGTGACGGTGGGCATCGCGGAGGAATCGAAGGAACGGGCGCTCACGCTGGACTATGTTGTCATGACACCCACCGGCGGCTGACCCGCGGGTCGCACGACACGCGTCTGCCCCAATTTATGGCGGCCGGACACCACGCGGACCAGAGACGTAGACTCGCACCGTGTCTTTTGTCGACGAAGTGGTCAATCGCCTGCCCGCGCCGCTGCGGGCCCTCGCGGACCGCCATTACGAACTACTCAAGTTCGCGATTGTCGGTGCGACCACGTTCGTCATCGACCTGGGCATTTTCTACGTCCTGAAATGGACGATCATGGACACCAAGCCGACCGTGGCCCGCATCATGTCGGGCACCATCGCGGTCATCGTGTCCTACATCCTCAACCGGGAATGGACCTTCGACAAGCGCGGCGGGCGTGAGAAACACCACGAAGCGCTGCTGTTCTTCCTGGTCAGCGGTATCGGCGTCGGGCTCGCCGCGCTGCCCCTGTGGGTGTCGAGCTACGTGTTCGATCTCCGGCAGCCCAATGTGAGTTTCACCGTCGAGAACATCGCGGACTTCTTCAGCGCATTCATCGTCGGCAACCTGCTGCAAATGGCATTCCGCTTCTGGGCCATGAAAAAGTGGGTGTTTCCGGACGAAATGCAGGAACTCCAGGAAGAATTCGTCGACCTGGTCAACGAAGAGCACCTGGGTCACAACTAGCCGAGTGGTGGGCTGTGCGCCCATGCCCCCTGGGGATAACCGGGGGGCTTTGCCCTCGCGGCGCGCGGATCACGGCTCGGCCCTCAGCACGAACCCGACGCCGCGAACGGTGTGGACCAGACGCGGACAGCCGGTGGCCTCGATCTTGCGGCGCAGGTGGGAGACGAACACGTCGACGACCTTGGTCTGAGTGTCGAAGTCGTAGCCCCAGACCCGATCGAGGAGCTGGGCGCGGGTGAAGACCCGTCCGGGCGCCGAGGCCAGCGCGGCGAGCAGGTCGAATTCGCGTTTGGTGAGGTCGAGTGGTGTGTCGCCGATCGCCGCGCGGCGGGCGCCGGGCAGCACGGTCAGCGGGCCGACCACGATGCGGTCGTCGGCGACATGGGCGGGCGCGGGCGCGCGGCGCAGCATGGCGCGCAGGCGGGCCACCAGCTCACCCAGATCGAACGGCTTGGTCAGGTAGTCGTCCGCCCCGGCCTCCAGGGCGTCGATGCGATCGGTGACCTCGTTCCGCGCGCTCAGCACGCAGATCGGGATGTCGTTGCCCAGTGCGCGCAGGGCCGTGACCACCTGCACCCCATCCAAATCCGGCATATTCAGATCCAGCACCATGGCCTGCGGGGCATCGGTCCCGATGTGGCGGAGCGCGGCGGCCCCGTCAGCCGCGGTCTCGACCTCGAAACCGGACATTCGGAGCCCCCGCGTCACCGAGGCCAGCACCCTGACATCGTCGTCCACAATGAGAATCCGGGGACCTGTCACAAGATCAGACGATACGGGCGGGAGCTGAGGATGGTTCTCAACGAACCGGGCTCGCCACGATGGTGTCGGACGGGGCACGACCGTCCGGCGTCACGACCCCGGTCCCGGTCGACGAATCCGAAGGTGGGAAGCGATTTCCTAGCGTCGGTCGACGAGAAGTCGGGAAACGGAGGGACGATCATCGGGGTTCCGTCCCCACGGCGATCGGGCGGGAGGCCACGCCGGAAGATCCGAGGAAGACGGCGAAGAGGGCGGGGCGGCGGCGCTGCAGTTCCAGCCGACCGCCGTCCGCTTCGATGAGCGCGCGGGCCAGGGCGAGGCCGACTCCGGTGGATCCAGCCGCCGAGAAGCCGCGGTCGAAGATGTGCGGCGCCAACTCATCTCGCACGCCGTCACCCTCGTCGGCGACCTCCACCACCACCAGCGGCTCGCGGTCGTCCATGCGGCCCGCCACCGTGCGCACCGACACCGTGCAGGTGCCGCCGCCGTGCATGAGGGCATTGTCCACCAGCACCGCGACCGCCTCGCGCAGGCGCGAACCCGTGACGGGTGCTTTCAGGGTCGGGTCGCCGAGCAACACCAGCTTGCGCCCGGCCTCGGCGAAGGGATGCCGCCATTCCGCCACGACACCGCGCAATTCGGCCACCACGGGCAGAGGGTCGCGTTCGGCCGCGCCCTCGTCGCGGGAGGCGCGCACCAGTTCGTCGATGGCGTCGGTGAGCCGATCCACCTGTGCCATGGCCTCTTCCGCCTCGTGCACCACCGCCGGGTCGGCGTGCGCGGACAGTTCGTCCAAGCGCAGGCGCACGGCCGTGAGGCGGCTGCGCAGCTGATGCGAGACGTCGGCGACCAGTGCGTGCTCGCGCTGGAGTCGACCCGCGATTTCCACCGTGGCCGAATCCAAGACGTCCGACACGCGGTCCAGTTCGGTGATGCCGTGCCGCCGCGGGTCGGCGCGGAAGTCGCCCATGGCCAGCCGCGCCGCGCGGGCCGCCACATCCCGCAGGGGGTCGGCCACCCGGCGTGCCGTCACCACCGCCACCGCGATGCCCGCGCCCAGCGAGATGAGCACCAGCGCCAGCACCGCGCCCAGGGCCTGCCGTTGCATGGAATGCATTGGGGCCGAGGGCACTTCCAGGCGCAGCGAACCGTCCGTGCCCATCGACCAGGATTCGGACAAGGGATCCCGCACCGCGGCCGCACCGATGTCGATCTTCTTGTTGTTCTCCGCGGGCGTCGGATAGATGATGGTCAACTTGCCGTTGGCCGGGATGAGCAGGCGCACCGCCTTGGTGTCGAGCTCGCCGTACACCATGCCGTCGCGCTCCTGCCGCGTCACCTCCTCGGAGATGCCGTTGAGCCGGTTGCGCAGTTCGTTGCGGTTGATGTCCTCGACCCACTTCCAGGCCGTGAATGCCAGTGGCACACCGAGAACCAGGCTGGTGAGGGTCAAGGCGGCCACCATGGACAGCAGGATCCTGCGTCTCATCGTCGAAATGCCTCGCTTCGCCGGGCTTTCGGGAGTTTTACACGCGCGGAACGGCACAGCAGAACGGAATCAAAAAGAACGGCTAGTCGGTATTCAACCGGAAGCCTACGCCGCGCACGGTCACGATACGCCGCTCGGCCACCGGCCCCTCGTCACCGATCTTGCGGCGCAGCCACGACATGTGCATGTCCAGGGTCTTGGAGCCGCGCAGATCGGCATCACCCCACACCTCGCGCAGAATGGTCTCACGCGAGACCACCTGCCCGGCCCGATCGATGAGCACCTTCAACAGCTCGTACTCCTTGTTGGCCAGGTTCACCTCGACGCCGTTCACCAGCACGCGGCGCGCGGCCGGCTCCAGCCGAATGCCGCCGACCTCGACGGCCTCATCGCCGATTCCGCTGCGGCGCAACAGCGCCCGCACCCGGGCCAGCAGTTCCGCCAACCGGAAGGGCTTGCCCACATAGTCGTCCGCGCCCGCGTCCAGGCCCACCACGAAGTCCACCTCGTCGGTGCGCGCGGTGAGCATGAGCACCGCCAGATCGGCGCCGCGCGCCCGCACCTGGCGGCACACCTCCAGACCGTCCATACCGGGTAGGCCGAGATCCAGGATGAGCAGGTCATGACCGCCTTCGAGGGCCCGCTCGAGCACGGCGGGACCATAGCTCTCCACGGTCACCGAATAGCCCTCACGCCCCAGCGCCCGCGACAGCGGCGCGGCGATGGCCTCGTCGTCTTCGGCCAGCAATACTGCGGTCACGGCACAAGACTACGGCTATGCCCCGGCAGATCCGTAGAGGCCGCCACCATTCGGATTGTTCTGCACCACATCGAAGACCTGGTGATAGAGCAGCGCGTGCACCTTCTGCACATGCGGAATGTCGTCGTATTCCAGCGGATCCTCCGACGACGAGCCGATGATCAACGTGCCGGTGCCCAGCATGCGATCGAACAGGCCATGGCGGAACTGCACATTCGAGATCCGGTTCATCGGAATGTCGATGCCGGTGTGGGTGAGCACACCCTGCCGGATCAGCACCCGCCGATCGGTCACGATGAAATGCGTCGACTTCCAGCGGATCAGCGGAGCGGCGCTGCGCCACAGCACGATCCCCAGCCACAGCGCCAGAATGCCGAGCAGCAAACCGGTCTGGAGGGTGCCGTCGGTCTCGCGCGCCGTCACCCCCGCGGCGAATCCGGCCAATGCGGTGATCAGGATGAAAGTCACCGCGGGCCAGAACAACATCTTCCAATGCGGATGGCGGTGTAGCAGCAGCACCTCTTCGGGCGCCAATGCCTCCTCCGGATAACCCATGGCGAAACCCTATCGCGCGTAGATGTCGGAATGTCTCACGCGGATCTGCGGGCCGGGGCACAATCGTGCGGTTACCGGTACGATCGGCACTCACGAGTCGCCTTTCCCCTTCCGAGTTGTACCGCGCAAGACCTTCACGTTTGACCCGAGCACGACCTTTCAGGCCCTACCCGGTGTGCATGACATAGGAGGTGTGTGTGACCCGAGAGTTGACGCAGTACCAGATACTTCGCGAGCTCGAACCGGTGGCCGAGGCGAATCTGAATCGGCATCTGTCGATGGCCAAGGAGTGGTACCCGCACGATTACGTCCCGTGGGACGAGGGCCGCAATTTCGCGGCCATGGGCGGTGAGGACTGGGAACCCTCGCAGTCGCGGCTCAGCGAGGTCGCCAAGATCGCGATGGTCACCAATCTGCTCACCGAGGACAATCTGCCCTCGTACCACCGTGAGATCGCCGAGAACTTCTCCCAGGAGGGGGCCTGGGGCACCTGGGTGGGCCGCTGGACCGCCGAGGAGAACCGGCACGGCATCGTCATGCGGGACTACCTGGTGGTCACCCGCGGCGTGGATCCGGTGGCGCTGGAACGGGCACGCATGATTCACATGACCAATGGCGCGCAGTCACCCCCGGATTGGGGCGGTTTTCTGGAGAATGTCGCCTACGTGACCTTCCAGGAACTGGCCACCCGGGTCAGCCACCGCAATACCGCCCGGGTCTGCAACGACCCCATCGCCGACCCCATGCTGCAGCGCATCGCCGCCGACGAGAACCTGCACATGATCTTCTACCGCACCATGTGCGGCGCGGGCCTGGACCTGGTGCCCGATCAGGCGGTGGAGGCCATCACCAAGGTGCTCACCCATTTCGTGATGCCCGGGCACGGCATGCCGAACTTCCGGCGTAACGGGGTCATCATGGCCAAACACGGCATCTACGACCTGCGCCAGCACCTGGAAGATGTCGTCGCACCGGTGCTGAAGAATTGGAATATCTTCGAGCGCAACGACTTCGGACCGCGTGGCGAGAAAGCGCGCGAAGAACTGGCCAGCTATATGGACAAACTGGCCAAGGACGTCGTCAAGTTCGAGGAGCAGCGCGACCGCATGCTCGCCCGGGAAGCCGCCCGCAGCGAATTGCAGACGGTCTGACGCTGGAGATGCGTTGTGTGCGATTGAGATGAATTCGGTTCGCTATGGTGTCCCCCAGTGTGACGAGAGGAAATCCGTTGGGGGATGGCTACCTGGGCCGATACCGCCTCGACGAACTGCTCGGCAGCGGTGGGTCGGCGGAAGTATGGCGTGCGCACGACACCGCGGCCGACCGCACCGTCGCGCTGAAGATGCTGGCGCACACACTGACCGCCGATCCCGAATACCGGCAGCGCTTCGAGCGGGAGGCCCGGGCCGCATCACTGCTGCACGGGCCGCACGTGGTGGCGGTGCACACCTACGGTGAGCTCGAGGGCCGGCTGTACATCGAGTCGGAATTCGTCGACGGCCTCGATATCGAGGCCCTGCTGGAATGGGAAGGCCCGATGTGCCCGGACGCGGCCGTCGACCTCATCGCCCAGATCGCCTCGGCCCTCGACGAGGCCCATGCCGCCGGGCTGGTGCACCGCGACGTCAAACCGCAGAACATCATCGTGGCCCCCGACGACGTCGCCTACCTCATCGACTTCGGCACCGCCCTGCAGGATGGCCAGACCGCCATCACGCAGACCGGGATGCTGGTCGGCACGCCCGCCTACATGGCCCCCGAACGGTTCGAGGGCGCCGCCTCGCCCCGCTCCGACATCTACTCGCTGGCCTGCGTCCTCTACGAGTGCCTGACCGGCCAGCGCCCCTTCCGAGTCCGGAATCCGGCCCAGCTCATGCGCGCCCACCTGGAACGCACCCCGGAACCGGCCTCGGCTCTCGCGCCGGCCGTGCCCACGGCCCTCGACCAGGTCATCGCGCGTGGTCTGGCCAAACAACCGGCCGAACGCTATTCCACCGCAGGCGAATTCGCCGACGCCGCCCGCGCCGCCCTGACCGTCCCCGCGCCCACCGCCCCGCCCGCTGTCCGCGGCCTCGGCGACCAGACGACCGTGGCCCTCGCGGCTCCCGTACCGGCGGTCGATCCTATGGCCGCCGTCCAGGCCCGCTCAACCGAGTCCGGCATGGACGCGCGAACCGTTGCGCTGTCGATGAATTCGAACTTGGGCGCGGTCCACACCGGCTCGACGCGTCGGTGGGCGTTCACGGCGGCGGGCCTCATGACCGCCGCCATCGCGATCGCCATCGGAGCCGCCTGGGTCACCGGCCGCGCCGCGGAACCGCAACCCGACCAGCGAACCCGGATGTCCGCGGTCGCGACCACGAAAGCGCCTGTCCGAGTGACGGTTCCATCGGCCATCGACTCCTCGATCGAGGCCCCCGCGGCCGAACCGACCGCACCGCCGTCGGACGGCACCCTGATCCCCGCCGCACCGCCGAGGACCGCTGATCCCCGGCCACCGGGACCCGGCGGTCCCGGTCCGGGCGGCGACAACCGGCCCGGTGGCGACAATCACCGCGGCGGCCCGGGCGACCGCCGCCCGCACGGCCACAACAGTTTTCAGTGATTCTCGCGAGATCCTGCGCGAATCGGACTGCGGGAACCGCGTTTCCGGTCAGTATTCGGCGCGAAGGTGGGTGACATCGCCCGCCGACACGGCGCGATCGCCGACCAGCAGACGCCCGTATTCGTCTACACCCGTGGCGATTCCGGTGATGACCTCCCCGCCGGGCAGTTCCGTGCGGACCTGCGCGCCGAGGGTGGCGCACCGTTCGCGATAGTCCGCGGACAGATCGGCGATGTCCCAGCCCGAGGTCTCCCAGGCGGTGAAGCGTCGGGCGAACTCGCGCAGCATCGCCTGCGCCAGCACGGTGCGGTCGATCTCGGGAGCGCCCGCCAGCACCAGTGAGGTGGCGTGCGGGACAGGCAGTTCGGCCTCGGTGAGAGACACGTTCAGCCCGACGCCGACGACCACGGCCGGGTCCGCCCCCACGGCGGCGACCTCGGCCAGGATCCCGGCCAGCTTGCGGCCGTCCACCAGGACGTCATTGGGCCACTTGAGCACCGCCTGCACCCCACCGACCGAACGCAGCGCGTCCACCACGGCCACCCCGGTGAGCAGCGGCAGCCAGCCCAGCACGGCGGGATCGATCCCGCGCACCCGCACCAGCACCGACATGGCGATCTGTGCCCGCGCGGGGCTGACCCACTGCCGGTCGTGGCGGCCGCGGCCGTGTTCCTGCGATTCCGCGATCAGCACCAGCCGATCGACACTCGAATCCGCGGCCCGCGCAACCAGATCCGCATTGGTCGAGCCGGTCGACTCGACCACCTCGATGGCCGAGAAGAAACCCAGCTCCGGCGACTCGGCAATGCTCCGGCCCAGCGCGTCAGCATCCAACGGCGACCTCTCCATGTCCCGCACGCTACTCCCCCGCCCGCCCACCTCCGCGCATGAGCATGCTCATTCTCCCGGGCCATAACCGGCCGGGGCCCGCGCACGCGAAAGGGGCGGGCCCGGATCGGACCCGCCCCTTCCCGGCCCAGCCACGCTAGCGCGCTACGGACACCGCCCCCGCCATATCGGCGAGAGCGGCGAACAGCGCCGCGAGCTCACGCTCGGAGACGTCCTCGCGCTCACCGCCCGTCACGTCCGCGTCTGCCGGTGCGACCGCGGCCCCCATCGCTTCGTCGCTGCCCGTGGTGCGGCGCTCCCCATTGCGCGGACCGCCCGTCGCACCGTTGTCCTGCGAGGTTTCACTGAATTCCGGATCGATCACTGTCGGTTCCGGGTCACGGATCCGCCAGGCGGTGAACGATGCCGCCGCTGCCCGATCCGCGTGGTGTCTGCTCCAGCTCCACATAGCCGCTTCCTCCCCTGGTCGTCGGTTTCGGATGCGACTCCAGGATGACCTGGGACCCCGACCGGGCACGACCGATTATTTCCGGGGCGAACCACATCAGGGCTGGTAGAGGTGGACTTTCTAGCATCAGATCGATGTCCGGACCGGACACGGCGTAGGCCGGAATCAGGCGTCGAGCGGTTCCAGGCCCAGTGCGCCCACGACGAAGCGGCGCACCGTCACCAGGCCATCCTCGAGCGCGGCGTCGTATCCCGTACGCGCCCAGCCGGTCACGGTCGCGGTGCCGTCCGGATTGGGCCGTACGCCGATCTCGGCGACCATCTCCGCGGTGGTGGGCACGCACACCGCCCATGAGAAGTGGGTCTCCTCGGCCCATTCCGCACTGCGCCGGGCCACATAGCCGGGATCGGTGATGCCGCCATCGGCCAGCGCGGGGCGGTCGTCGATGCGGTCGTCGGCGCGCAGGGCCCGCAGATACCAGCTGCCCGCATTGATCTCGATGGGTTCCATCAGTCCTCACGCCCCCGATCCAGCCGCCGCTGCCGCCGGCGATCCCGGCGATCCAGCCGCTGCCGCTCCCGCTTGCCCTCCCCGAACAACACCGCACCCGCCAGCGGGATGAGCAGGAACACCCACCACTGATGGGTCACGAAGAACAGGATCACCGCCAGAATCGGGATGACCGCCATGACCCGCCGGGGCCCGTGCGAGGGCCGAACCGCGAACTCCCGTTGCGCCGGAACGCTTTTCTCCGCCACCGGCTCCGGCAGATCCGTGAACACCTTGTCGATGTCGCCACGCGTCAGGGCCGCGGCCACGATTCCGCTGCGCTCGTCGAACTCCGCGACACTGAGGCGACCCGCCGCGAAATGATCCGACAGCCGCTTCATCGCGTCCTCGCGCTCGACGGTGCCGATACGGATCTCGGGTGGTTCAGCCATGCCATGACATTAGCGCGAGTGGCCGCTCACCTGCAGATGAGCGGCCACTCGCGAAAGATGTTGCGTTACTTGATCTCGGCCAGGACGGTGCCCTGGGTGATGGCGGCGCCCGCCTCCACCGCGAGACCGGTGATGACACCGGCCTTGTGGGCGGTGACCGGGTTCTCCATCTTCATGGCCTCGAGCACCACGACCAGGTCGCCCGCCTCGACGGACTGGCCCTCCTCGACGGCCACCTTCACGACGGTGCCCTGCATCGGGGCGGTCACGGCGTCACCGGAGGCAGCACCCGCGCCCGCGCCACCGCGCTTGCGCGGCTTCGGCTTCTTGCGCACGACACCCGCGCCATTGCCGGAAGCAGCCGCGCCGACGGAGAACTGACCCGGCAGCGACACCTCGAGGCGCCGGCCGCCGACCTCGACGACCACCTTCTGCCGCGGCGCCTCGTCCTCGTCCTCGATGGGCTGGGCGCCGGTGTAGGGCTCGATCGGGTTGTCCCACTCGTTCTCGATCCACTTGGTGTAGACGTCGAACTTGGTGCCGTCGCCGACGAACGCCGGGTTCTCCACGATGTGGCGGTGGAACGGGATGACCGTGGCCAGACCCTCGATCCGGTACTCGTCGAGCGCACGGGCGGCGCGCTGCAGAGCCTGCTCCCGGTTCTCACCGGTGACGATCAGCTTGGCGAGCATGGAGTCGAACTGGCCGCCGATGACCGAGCCCTCGACCACGCCGGAATCGACACGCACACCGGGGCCCGCGGGCTCCGAGTACACGACGACCGGGCCGGGGGCGGGCAGGAAGCCGCGGCCGGCGTCCTCACCGTTGATGCGGAACTCGAAGGAGTGGCCGCGCGGGGTCGGGTCCTCGGTGATGGACAGCTCATGGCCCTCGGCGATGCGGAACTGCTGGCGCACCAGGTCGATTCCCGCGGTCTCCTCGGTGACCGGGTGCTCGACCTGCAGACGGGTGTTCACCTCGAGGAACGACACGGTCTCGCCCTGCACCAGGTACTCCACGGTGCCGGCGCCGTAGTAACCGGCCTCGCGGCAGATCCGCTTGGCGGACTCGTGGATCTTGGAGCGCACCTCGTCGGACAGGAACGGCGCCGGGGCCTCCTCGACCAGCTTCTGGAAGCGGCGCTGCAGCGAGCAGTCGCGAGTGCCCGCGACCACGACATTGCCGTGCTTGTCGGCGATGACCTGCGCCTCGACGTGGCGGGCCTTGTCCAGGTACTGCTCCACGAAGCACTCGCCGCGACCGAAGGCGGCGATGGCCTCACGGGTGGCGGACTCGAACAGTTCCGGGATCTCCTCGATGGTGTGCGCGACCTTCATGCCGCGACCGCCACCACCGAAGGCGGCCTTGATGGCCACCGGAACGCCGTACTGCTTGGCGAACGCCACGACCTCGTCGGCGTTGCGGACCGGATCCTTGGTGCCCGCGGCCATCGGCGCCTGCGCGCGCTCGGCGATGTGGCGGGCGGTGACCTTGTCGCCCAGGTCCCGGATCGACTGCGGGGAGGGACCGATCCAGATCAGACCCGCGTCGATCACGGCCTGCGCGAAATCCGCGTTCTCCGACAGGAACCCGTAGCCGGGGTGGATCGCGTCCGCGCCTGCCTTGGCGGCGGCGTCGAGGATCTTGTCGAACACCAGGTACGACTCGGCCGAGGTCTGGCCGCCCAGCGCGAAGGCTTCGTCGGCGAGCTTGACGAACGGCGCGTCGGCGTCCGGTTCGGCGTACACGGCGACACTGGCGATTCCGGCGTCCTTGGCGGCCCGGATCACGCGCACGGCGATCTCGCCCCGGTTGGCTACGAGGACCTTTGTGATCTGCGCGTTGGCATGGTTGGGCACTGAGCCTCCTGTGCTCTGGATACTTTCGTCTGTCGGCAGTGTAGGCATCGTGCCAACAATCACCGAACCGAGGATAGGGCTACCGAAGAGTAGGCCCAGGGAGTGGGCGAAGCGACTCTTGGAGCCCGCCTTTTTAGAACCTGTTCTACCAGACTCTCCCGACACCTTGTCCAGTGAATCTCCCCGGAGGGCCTCGTGCGTTACGAGCTTGCCACGACCTCGGGCACAGCACCGGGTTGTTCACCGATCGCGATGGGCGCGCCGACCGCATTGGCCCACTCGGTCCAGGAGCCGTCGTAGTTGCGGACACCGTGCACGCCCAGCAGGTAGGTGAGAACGAACCAGGTCAGGGCGGATCGCTCGCCGACACGGGAGTACACCATGGGGGCAATGCCATTGGCGACCGCGCCGTAGATGACGTCGAGCTCGGCACGCGGGCGGAAGCGGGCGTCCGCGCCGACCGAGGCGGTCCACGGAATGTTGACGGCGGTGGGTATGTGCCCGGCGCGCAGCGCCTGCTCCTCGGGGCGATCGAGAACGACGAGTTCGCCGGTGTACTCGTCGAAGGCACGCGAATCGATGAGCGGCCCGCCGAGATGCGCGATCACGTCCCGGCGGAAGGCCCGGGAGGATTTATCGTCGCGATCGGCCACGGGGTAGTCGCCCAGCCCGGCGGACGGCACCTCGAAGGTGGTCTCGCGGGCCTCGGAGATCCAGGCGTCGCGGCCGCCGTCCAGCAGGCGCACGTCCTCATGTCCGAAGAGGGAGAACACCCACAGGGTGGCGGCCGCGGTGCCGTTGGATTTGTCGCCGTAGACGACCACGGTGTCGTCGCGCTCGATACCCTTGGCCCGCATAAGGTTGGCGAAGGCCGCGCCGTCGATGACATCGCGGGTACGCGGATCGATCAGCTCGGTGCGCCAGTCGATCTTGATGGCCCCCGGCACGTGTCCGATGTCGTATAGCAATATGTCCTCGTTGGACTCGATGATCTTGAGTCCCGGCGTGCCGATGTTTGCCGACAGCCACTCTGTGGTTACTAGTCGGTGAGGATGTGCGTAGGAGCCGAATGAGTGATGCGGATCCGGAGCGACGGGCACGTTGTGGTCCTTCACGCGTGGTGGGTTAGGTATTGGCGGTTCGAATCTCAGCACCGATCGTAGGCATGTGGCGGTTACGAAACTCGTTTCAGATCACGAATCGGATGATTGAGCGAATTAAGCGCAGCTTCATCCGATAAAGTCTTTCAAGAGGAGGGGTGAGCTATGTCCGATTCTTGGCCGCGACGGCGACTGCTTGCGATCCTACGTGGCGCCAGCGAGCCTCTCGATGCCCAGGAACTGGCGCGCGTCACCGGACAACATGTGACAACGGTCCGTTTCCATTTGGACGTCCTCACCCGCGAATCGCTGGTCCGCCAATTCCAGCAGCCGCCGCGCGGCCGCGGCCGCCCCCGCATCGGCTATACGGCTGTACAGCGATCGGTCGGTTATCAGGAATTGGCCCAGGTGCTGGCCGATCAGCTCGGCACCGATCCGCGCCGCCGCTCAGACGCCGCCATCGCGGCCGGCCGGGCCTGGGGCGCGAAACTGGAATCGGTGGACCAGCCCGTCGAGTCGCTCGACGACGCCAAGGACCTCACCGTCACCCTGATGTCGGAACTCGGCTTCGCCCCCGAGCGCGACCACGCCAGCGAGACCGATGAGCAGGCGCTGATCCGGATGACCGCCTGCCCCCTCCGCGAACTGGCCCGCACCCACTCCGAGGTGGTGTGCGGCGCGCACCTGGGACTCATGCGAGAAGTGCTGGACCGCAACGGCGGTCGCGAGAGCGTGACCGTGCGCCTGCACCCCTTCGTGGAACCCGAACTGTGCGTCGCGCGTCTGGAACTATTGCAGGGCCGCACCGGGGACGCCGAGGGCGAGGAGGATCAGGTCGAACCCGGCGAGCCTCGACTAGCGCCCTCGACCAGCCGTATCGCACCGCAATTGCGGACCACCACGGAACCGCAGCTACGCGCGGCCACCGATCCACAGCTGCGCAATACCGACGCCTACTTCGGCAAGTAGCCGACGAACGAGCGGCAGGCCGATACCGATCACACTCGACGGATCACCGTCGATCTTGTCCACGAACCAGCCGCCCAGGCCGTCCAGGGTGAAGGATCCGGCGACCTGAAGCGGCTCCCCCGTCGCGATATAGGCGTCGAGTTCGTCCGGCTCGGGCTTGGCGAAATGTACCGTGGTGGAACTGCAGTCGGCGGCCTCGCCGATGATCTCACCGTCGCTCAGGCGCAGCACGCAGTGACCGGTGAGCAGATCGGCGCTGCGCCCGGCCATCTCGGCCCAGCGCGCGCGTGCGACCTCGGGAGTGACGGGCTTGCCCTGCAGCACGCCGTCCACGAGCAGCATCGAATCGCAGCCCACCACAACGGAATCGGCGAAGGCGGGATCGGCGGCCAGCCGCCCGGCTATCTCCCGAGCCTTGGCGCGGGCCAGTTCGATCACCACTCGATCGGGCGCGGTATCCGCGGGCAGTGCCGCGACCACCGCGTCCTCGTCCACATGGGAAACCCGGACCACCGGCTCGACGCCCGCATTGCGCAGGACGCCGAGTCGGGCCGGAGATTGGGACGCGAGTACGAAGACGGTCACAGGCCGTCAGTCACGCAGGTGCGAAAGCGCCGGAAAAGCGTAGGGCGAGAAGGGCGAGGAGCCGCGGTGCAGCAGGGTCGGAACGCCCCACATGTCGGCCGGGCCGGGGTCGGCCGGAGCGGCGGAGGCGCTCGCCGACGCGGCGGCGAACACGCAGAGCAGAGCGGCGAGCTCGACATCGGTCGGGTTGCCCTTGAGGACCCGGATGACCGGCCCGGTGCTCCCCGGTTCAGCCTCGGTGACGGCCGTGTCCACGGCGTCCGCCAGTTCATCGACGGCTAGATCCAGTTCGGCGGCGCGCAGTACTTCTTCATCGGCCATGGTCGTCACAGCGCCAGTCCTCCTGTCCGTATGCCGCAGGGTGTGCGGCTCGTTCGCGGCCGGAGCGTGTCCGGGACGCAAACGGTATTCGATACAACCCCCGACGGCGAGGGCCATTCCTGAACATCTTTGCTCGGATGAGGCGATCGTGCGCGGTACGAGTCCTTTGTCCCATTCGACAGTGTGCGCCCCACACCGCGCATATCGCATTATCAGAGCGGAATGTTGCCGTGCTTCTTCGGCGGCATGGACACCATCTTGCGTTCCAGTAGACGCAGTGCCGACACGATCTGGCCACGGGTGTGCGAGGGCGGGATGACCGCGTCGACGTAGCCGCGCTCGGCAGCCACGTACGGGTTCACCAGGGTGTCCTCGTACTCGTTCTGCAGCTCGAGGCGCAGCGCATCGACATCGCTGCCCTCGGCGGCGGCCTGCTGCAGCTGCTTGCGGTAGACGAAGCCGACGGCGCCCGAGGCGCCCATGACGGCGATCTGGGCGGTCGGCCACGCGAGGTTCACATCGGCGCCCATGTGCTTGGAACCCATGACGTCGTAGGCGCCGCCGTAGGCCTTGCGGGTGATGATTGTGATTTTGCCCACAGTGGCCTCACCGTAGGCGTAGAGCAGCTTGGCTCCGCGGCGAATGATGCCGTTGTACTCCTGGCCGGTGCCGGGCAGGAAGCCGGGAACGTCGACCAGGGTGATGATCGGGACGTTGAAGGCATCGCAGGTGCGCACGAAGCGTGCGGCCTTCTCCGAGGCGTCGATGTCGAGGCAGCCCGCGAACTGCGAGGGCTGGTTGGCCACGAAACCGACGCTGCGGCCGTCGATGCGGGCGAAGCCGACGATCACGTTCATCGCGCGTTCGGCCTGGACCTCGAGGAACTCCTCGTCATCCACCAAGCGCTTGATGACCTCGTGCATGTCGTAGGGCTGGTTCGGCGAGTCCGGGACGATGGTGTCCAGCTCGAGGTCGGCCTCGGTGAGGTTCTCCTCGATGGCGCCGGCGGACGCGGTGGCCGGGAAGCGCGGGGCTTCGGCGCGGTTGTTGCTGGGCAGGTAGCTCAGCAGATCGCGCACGTAGTCCAGGGCGTCCTGCTCGCCGGAGGCGACATAGTGCGCCACACCGGACTTCACCATGTGGGTGTGGGCGCCGCCCAACTCCTCCATGGTGACTTCCTCGCCGGTGACGGTCTTGATGACGTCGGGACCGGTCACGAACATCTGCGAGGTCTGGTCGACCATGACCACGAAGTCGGTCAGCGCGGGCGAGTAGACGTGACCGCCGGCGGCCGGGCCCATGATCAGCGAGATCTGCGGGATGACACCCGAGGCCTGGATGTTGCGGTGGAAGATCTCACCGTAAAGGCCCAGGGAGACAACGCCTTCCTGGATGCGCGCGCCGGCGCCCTCATTGATTCCGATCAGCGGGCGGCCGGTCTTGAGCGCCAGATCCATGACCTTGACGATCTTCTCGCCGTACACCTCGCCGAGGGAGCCGCCGAAGACGGTGACGTCCTGGGAGAAGATGCAGACGTCGCGGCCGTCGATGGTGCCGTAGCCGGTCACCACGCCGTCGCCCAGCGGACGCTGGTTCTCCAGACCGAAGTTCACGCTGCGGTGGCGGGCGAGCGCGTCGAGTTCGACGAACGAGCCCTCGTCCAGCAGAGCGAGGATGCGCTCGCGCGCGGTCATCTTGCCCTTGGCGTGGACCTTGTCGACCGCGGCCTCACCCATCGGGTGCTTGGCCTCTTCCAGCCGATTGCGCAGGTCAGCCAGCTTGCCGGCGGTGGTGTGGATATCGGGGGCTCCCGCCGGACCCGGCGAAGGCTGATGCTGGACACTCGTCATGACGGGGAGTGTAACCAGTACCAGACCCCCTTCGTAATCCAGACGGGGCTACTCGCGAGTACGGCTATTGACTGCCCGCCAGTAGAAAGCCGCAGGTAGAGCACGCGATTCGGTCGCGGCGCCGGCGGGACTCGAACGTCGTTCAATAGCGAATTCCCCCAGTCATCCCGGCCCGGTTTTGGCCGGGTCCACACACCCGGGGCCGGCCGGGATCGCGACCCGCGCGGGCGTCGGAATGCCGAGGCGCTCAACGCATGACGCCGGTATGGCCGGTCGAGTATCTGCCCGGCTGGGGCCAGATGGTGAGCCCGTGCGCGCCGCGGCCGACGGGGATGCGCGCGAGCAGCTTCCACTCGACGATGTCGATGGCATACACCTCGCTGTGATTGCGGCCGGAGACCCAGAAGACGCGGCCGTCAGCGGAGAGATTTCCCATATCCGGGCTGCCGCCGCCGGGAATCTGCCACTTGCGCGCCAGCTGTCCGGTCGCGAAGTCCCAGACCGAGATGCTGCCCTCCGTGCGGTTGGTGATGAGCATCTGCCGCGAGTCGCGAGTGATGTAGAGACCGTGGGCGCCCGCGCCGGTCTCGACGAAGCCGGTGTTGTCGAAGGTCTTGGCGTCGAAGACGTAGATGCCGTCGGCCATCATGTCGGCCACGTAGAAGGTGCGGCCATCGGGTGCGAGCTTGACGTCCTGCGGCATGCCGGAGCGGCCGCGGGGCAGGTCGATCATGCGCAACAGGCTCAGGCTCGCGATGTCGACGACGGCCATGCGCCCGCTGAATTCACAGCTGACCAGCGCCGTGCGGCCGTCGGCGGTGAAGTCCATGTGGTTGACGCCGAGGCAGTCGGGGACCGCGACGTCGTGCAGCTTCTCCCAGCTGTGCGGGTCGTAGAAGTCCAGGGAGCGGTCGGCTTCGGCGACCACGAGGGCGTATTCGCCGTCCGGGGTGAAATACATGTTGTACGGGTCGCGTACGGGTATGGGGTCGCCCGGTTTGCCGGTGCGCGGGTCGATGGGCAGCAGACTGCCGCTGCCGATCGGGAGATCGTTGTTGGCGTAGAGCATCTGCAGGTCGTACGCCGGAACGACATGCTGGGGTTCGTGGCCGCCGGCCGGGAAGGTGTCGATGACCCGGAAGCTGTCCGGGTCGATGACTGTGATGGTGTTGGACTCGCTGTTGGGGACGTAGACGCGGGTGGGCTGGTCGGCCACGGCGGGGCTGAGTTCGCGGGTCGCCGCGTAGACATCGGTGGGCGAGAGCGGGGGCGGCATGCCGGGTAATGGCATCGGCGCCACTCCCTCCGCCTCGGCCGCGGCGGAGGGAGTGGCCGACTGGGTCGGAGAATGCGGCGCGTTGCCCGATTCACCACTCGAGCAACCGGCCAGCATCGCTATGGCGACAATCAGGCCCGGACGTGCACCACGCGCGATCACAGGGCGCACCGTGCCATGTCGGCATTGCCGTGAGCTGACATGTCTTCGAATAGTAGGCGGCGACATGGACAGTCGCGGCGCGATCGCGGAGTGTCGCTCCGCGCCAACCGCTTCGGTCAAAGGCACGATTCAGCAAATGCGGCAATCCGGGCGTTTCGGCTAGGGTTGCGGCTCAACCCAATACGCGCTCGAGCGCGTCCACGGCTTCGTCCAGCTCCGCCCTGGTTACCGTCAGCGGCGGCCGGAAGCGAATGCCGCGCTCGCCGGTGCCGAGGATCAGCACGTGCTCTTGCTCCCGCAGCCGGTTCACCACCGCATCGCGCAGCTCCGGGGTCGCCAGGCTGACCGCGCACAAGAGGCCGCGACCTCGCGGATCGGTGACTTCCGCATGGGCGGTGGACAATTCGGTCAGCCGGGCCAGCAGGTACGGGCCCAGCTCACGGGCGCGACCCACCAGATCCTCATGCTCCATCACCTCGAAGATCCTGCGGGCCCGGACCATGTCGGCCAGGTTGCCGCCCCAGGTGGAGTTCAGACGCGAGCTGACGTGGAAGACGTTGTCGGGCACCTCGTCCACGCGGCCGCCCGCCATGATGCCGCAGACCTGGGTCTTCTTGCCGAAGGCGACGACGTCCGGCTCGAGGCCGAGCTGCTGGTAGGCCCACATGCTGCCGGTCATGCCGACGCCGGTCTGCACCTCGTCGAGGATGAACAGCGCGTCCTGCTCATGGCACAGCCGCTGGATCGCGCGCAGGAACTCCGGCCGCAGGTGCCGGTCGCCGCCCTCGCCTTGAATCGGCTCGGCAATGAAACACGCTATGTCGTACGGATTTTCGGCGAAGGCACGGTGCGCCTGGTCGAGGGCGTGCCGTTCGGCGGCCTCGATGTCGGGGTGATCGGGTCCGATATAGGGGGTGTCGATGCGCGGCCAGTCGAATTTGGGGAAGCGCGCGGTCTTGACCGGATCGGTGTTGGTGAGCGAGAGCGTGTAGCCGGTGCGGCCGTGGAAGGCGCCGGTCAGGTGCAGCACCTTGGTGCCGAGTTCGGCTGAGCGCCCGTGCATTTCGTTGTGTCGCGACTTCCAGTCGAAGGCGGCTTTGAGGGCGTTCTCGACCGCGAGTCCGCCACCATCGATGAAGAACAGGTGCGGCAGCCGCGGATCGCCGAGCACGCGCACGAAAGTGTCGACGAAGCGCGCCATTTCGACCGTGTAGACATCGGAGTTGCTGGGCTTGTTGAGAGCGGCCGCGGTGAGGCCGGCCAGAAAGCGCCTGTCGCCCAGCAGGGCCGGGTGGTTCATGCCCAGCGTGGAGGAAGCGAAGAAGCCGAACATGTCCAGGTATGCCGTGCCGTCACGGGCGTCCACCAGGCGCCGGCCGCGGGATTTGCGCAGGTCCAGCACCAGGTCGAAGCCGTCGGCGAGAATGCTCGCAGCCAGGATCTCATGCACCCGGGCGGGGGTGACAAGGGTGGTTTCGGCAGCCGCCCCGAGCCGATCGAGTTCGAGGGTCACACCATCCAGCGTAAATTAACTTTTACGGCGATGCCCGCAAGTTCCGGAATATCTACGTCGTACACCGTGTCGAAACCCGAATGTCTGCGGCCTGCGCGGGGCTACTTGTCATAGAATGTCTGCAGAATGATGGTGCTTCGCGTCCGGACGTTGGCCGTCGCGCGGATCTCCTGCAGCAACTGTTCCAGGTGCCGGGGCGAAGCCACCCGCACCATCAGCATGTAGCTCTCATCTCCGGCAACCGAGTGGCAGGCCTCGATTCCCGGAATGTGCTGCAGCAGTGCGGGTGCGTCATCGGGTTGCGACGGGTCGAGAGGAGTTATCGCGACGAAAGCCGACAGCATCTGGCCCAGCGCCTCGGGGTCGACATTCGCCGTGTAGCCGCGAATCACGCCCCGCGCCTCGAGCCGCCGCACCCGCGACTGCACCGCGGACACCGAAAGGTTGGCCTTCTCCGCCAGATTGGACAGGGTGGCGCGACCATCGGCAATCAGCTCACGGATCAGCAGTCGATCGATGTCGTCGAGTCCAGGTTTCGCCGGTGTATCCGCCATCAGCGAAGGCTAACGCAGCGAACCGAACTCGGTGCCGGAACCCAACCTGGAGCATGTAATGAGTCACGCACCGACCGACGGGGCGACCCGTGAGCTTCGTGAGCAAACGGAGAAGTTGCTGCAACGCCTCGGGGTCGAAACGCCACCACCCGGCGAACTCTCGGCTCGCACCCCGATCACCGGGCGTGAGCTGATCACCCTGCGCGCGAGTGATTCCGCCGCGGTGGACGCCGCCATCACCCGCGCCGCGACCGCCTTCCGGAATTGGCGCACTGTACCGGCGCCGCAGCGGGCCGCGGTGGTGCGGCGGCTGGCGGCACTGCTCACCGCGCATCAGGACGAGCTGGGCGAGCTGGTCACCCTGGAGGCGGGCAAGATCGGCGCCGAGGCGCGCGGCGAGGTCCAGGAGATGATCGATATCTGCGAGTTCGCCATCGGGCTGTCACGGCAGCTGTACGGACGGACCATGCCGTCCGAGCGGCCGGGGCACCGGCTCATGGAGACCTGGCATCCGCTCGGCGTGGTCGGGGTCATCTCGGCCTTCAACTTCCCGGTCGCGGTGTGGGCGTGGAATACCGCCGTCGCCCTGGTGTGCGGGGACACCGTGGTGTGGAAGCCCTCGGAGGCGACGCCGCTGACCGCGCTGGCCTGCCACGAGCTGCTGCGCCGGGCGGCGCGGGAGGTCGGCGCGGATCCCGAAGTGCACCAGTTGATTCAGGGCCCGGCGGCGATCGGCGAACAGCTGGTGGACGATTCGCGGGTGGCGCTGGTGAGCGCGACCGGGTCGGTGCGGATGGGGCAGCGGGTCGCGCCGCGGGTGGCGGCGCGGTTCGGGCGTTGCCTGCTGGAGCTGGGCGGCAACAACGCCGCGATCGTCACGCCCTCGGCGGATCTCGACCTGACCACGCGGGGAATCGTTTTCGCGGCGGCGGGGACCGCGGGCCAACGGTGCACGACGCTGCGGCGGCTGATCGTGCACGCCAGTGTGGCCGGGCCGCTGCTGGATCGGATCTCGGCGGCGTATCGCCAACTGCGCGTGGGCAATCCGCTCGATGAAGGCGTTCTCGTCGGGCCGCTCATCAACGAGCGGGCCTACGACGGCATGCGCTCGGCGCTGGAGCGGGCGCTGGCCGATGGCGGCGAACTGATCTGCGGTGGTGAGCGCCTCGAGGGGCCGGACGAGGACGCCTTCTACGTGCGACCCGCTCTGGTGCGCATGCCCGCGCAGACCGCGGTGGTGCGGGAGGAGACCTTCGCGCCCATCCTGTACGCGCTCACCTATCACGATCTGGATGCCGCCATCGAGCTGCACAACGGTGTGCCGCAGGGGCTTTCGTCGTCGATCTTCACGCGGGATCAGCGCGAGGCGGAGCGTTTCCTGGCCGCCGACGGGTCGGACTGCGGCATCGCCAATGTCAATATCGGCACCTCGGGGGCCGAGATCGGTGGCGCGTTCGGCGGCGAGAAGCAGACCGGCGGTGGCCGGGAATCGGGGTCGGACTCCTGGAAAACGTACATGCGCCGGGCCACCAACACCGTCAACTACTCCACCGAACTGCCGCTGGCGCAGGGCATTCGGTTCGAGTGACTACTCGTCGGAGGTGATCGCGCGCACCTGGTCCTCGTACTGGGCGCGCACCTTCTCATCGGCCGGGTGCAGCGCCCGGTCGCCGTGGAAGAGCCTGCGCATCAGGCGGACCGCGGGTTCGGGCGCGGCGGCCAGGGCGACATCGATGGGGCCCAGGTAGTTCGGGACGGCGACCTCGGCGCGGCGGCTGCGCACGGTGGTGAGCACGGCCGCGGCCACGTCCTCCGGGTCGACGGTCGGGATGCCGCCGCCCAGGGCCAGGCCCGAGGACAGCCGGGTACGCACGGCCGAGGGCATGACGCAGCTGACGCTGACGCCGTGCGGCGCGAACTCCAGACGCGTTGCGGCGGACAGGCCCACGGCGGCGAACTTGCTGGCGTTGTAGACGGCCAGCCCCGGGATCGGGATCTTCCCGGCCAGCGAGGCCACGTTCACCACATGTCCGTGGCCGCGCTCGATCATGCCAGGTACGACGGCGCGCATGCCGTGGATGAGGCCCCAGACATTGACGTCCATGGTGGCGTGGCCCACCGCGTCCGGCTCGTCGAGGAAGGCGCCCGCGGGCATGACGCCCGCATTGTTGACCAGGATGTCGACGGGACCGAAGACGGCGACGACCCGGTCCCACTGGGCCCGGTCGCGGACATCCAGCTCGAAGGCATCGGCACCCAGCACGGCCGCTGCCGCCTGCGCCGCGACGGTGTCCACATCGGCGATGCCGACCTGTGCGCCCTTGCTCGCGAACAGCTCGGCGGTGCACTGCCCGATGCCGCGGCCCGCGCCGGTGACCAGGACCCGTGCGCCATCGAGATCGATGGCCGGATAGTCGTTTCCGAGGATGCTCATGCGAACGCTCCCTGCTCGACCTGGCGGCGGGTGCTGCCCAGGCTGTGTTCGAAGGTGTCGAGACGGCGGCGGCCATCCATGAAGTTGGGGCCCATGACCGCGAGATCCTCGGCCGTGGCGTCGATGCGCAGCACCTTCACACCGGTGGCGCGCAGCAGGGCGATCTCGGCATCGAGCTTCTCGCTCATGCGGTTTCGCAGTTGCCGCTCGAGGAAATGGCCGGGGCCGGTGATCGGCAGGCGGCCGGTGGAGGCCATGGGGGCGATCACCACGACCTCGTCCAGCCCGGCCGGGATGAGCAGGTCGGCCGAGGCGGTCGAGGCCGCGCCGCCGTCGACGAAGTGCCGGCCCGCGATCGGCACGGCCGGGAACCAGCCGGGCACGGCCCAGGAAGCCCGCAGGGCGGCACCGAGATTCGCGTCCGGGGCGGACGGGGAGCCGAAGGCCACCCGCTCGCCGGTGGCATTGTCCATCGCCACCAGCCAGGTCGCCGGGTGCGGGACCCAGTCGCGGCCGGGGTTGAGGCCCTCGGCCAGTCGCTGGAGCCAGGCCGGGTCGCCGCCCCCCTTCGGCAGCAACCCACTGCCCGCGGTGAGCAGGGCATGACCATTTCCGGGACGGGCCAGCAGCTCTCGGACCGCGCGGCCGGGCGCGCCCAGACTCGGGCGCGGCAGCGGCGGAAATCGTCCCGGCTCCCAACGCAGGTGGGCGGTGAGGATCGGGTGGGCGGAGGTGCCGCGTTGCATGGCGATCAGTTCGTCCACGCCGATGCCGCTGCCCAGCATGGTCAGCGCTTCCGCGCCCGCCGAGGTGCCGATCATGACGTCGGCCGTGCGCGGATCCCAGTCGAGGACGTCGCGGACCGCGGCCAGGGCAGCGACGATCCAGGCCATGCCGACCGTGCCGCCGCACCCGATGGCAAGGCCACGTCGCCGTGCCCCGTTCCTGTTACCCATGGTTTCGAACACTAGCAGTATTCGCATACTGCCGGTATCCCAAATCCTGGAGTACATAGAATCGTGGCCATGGCACGACTGACCAGGACCGAGAGCCAGGCGCGCACCCGCGCGGACCTGCTCGCCACCGCGCGCGAGATGTTCCTGACAGACGGGTACGCCAGGACCAGCCTGGAACGGGTCGCCGAGGAGGCCGGGTATTCCAAGGGCGCGGTCTACTCGAACTTCCGGACCAAGTCGGCGCTCTGTCTCGAGGTGCTGGCGAATATTCATGAAGCCAAATTCGGGGAGGTCAGCGAGCTGCTCGCGGGCGGAGACACCCTCGAGGCCCGGCTCGATCGCTTCCAGGACTGGGCCGAACGGACCCTCGGCGATGTCGGCTGGACCATGCTGGAATTCGAGTTCGCCATTGTGGCCCGCGACGATCCGGAGCTCCAGGCCGCCCTGGTGTCCAGCCTGAGCCTGGTGCGCGGCACGGTCGCCGCTCAGCTGCGGGCGCTGGCCGACTCCACGGACATGGCGCTGCCGATGCCGGCCGACGACGCCGCCACCGCCGTGCTGAGTCTCGGTCTGGGACTGGGCATTCAGCGCGCCATCGACCCGAGCCTGCCTGCCCGGCTGATCACCGACGCCCTGCGCGCCATGCTGATCACGAGCGGAAGTGCAGGGTCCATTCGCCGCGATAGTGCAGTCGGGTGACGCTGACCGGCGGAACATCGATGCGCCAGAACGACTTCGCGGGCGCGTCGAGGGTGATCAGCAGGGCGGCGCGGATCACCGCCGGGTGGGTGATGGCGATGGTGGGCTCGCCGTCCAGGGCGATATCGGCGAGCCATTCGCCCGTGCGCTCGATGACATCGACCACCGCCTCGCCGCCGTGGCCGCGATAACTCGGGTCGGTGAGCCACAGATAGAGGTTGTCCTTGGGCACGGACATGAGTTCGCCGCCGCGCCAGGCCCCGGCGTCGAGGTCCCGTAGTCGGTCGTCCGCGGCGCCCACGAGCCCCATGAGAGCGGCGGTTTCGACAGTGCGGCGCTCCGGGGCGGTGACGACCCGCGCGGCGTGCAGACGGCCGCACGCGGACACCGCACGGCGGCCCGCTTCCGTCAGGGGTTCATCGACGGGGAATCGTGCTCTGCGCATCGCCTCGGTCATTCCGTGACTGACCAAGTCGAGTCGTAGCACCTTCTGCACGGTCCGAAGCCTACGCGCGGGGCCAGAGGGCGTAATCCGATTGCTCGCCCTTCGCTCCCGTCCCGGGCGCGAATCGTTCTCGGCCCCCGACCTCGGCGGATTCGGACACCGCGAATGCCTGAGTTGCCCCGGCCGGGTGGCAGAGTCTGTCGGTGCGCGGGTGCAGACTGGGGCAATGGATCGCTTCTCACCCGCTACCCGAGAGTGGTTCGACGGTGCGTTCCCCGCGCCGACGGCCGCGCAACTGGGGGCGTGGAAGTCGATCGCGGCCGGGCACCACACACTGGTCATCGCCCCCACCGGGTCGGGCAAGACGCTCTCGGCGTTCCTGTGGGCCATCGACCGGCTGGCCACCCAGGAGCCGGCCGAGGCACCGCGCACGACGTCGGTGCTCTATATCTCTCCGCTCAAGGCGCTGGCGGTGGACGTGGAGCGGAATCTGCGGGCGCCGCTGGTGGGTATCACACAGACGGCCAAGCGTCTGGGTGTGGCCGCCCCCGAGATCCGGGTGGGCGTGCGGTCGGGTGACACCAGCGCCTCGGACCGGCGCACCATGCGGCGGACGCCGCCGGACATTCTGATCACCACGCCGGAATCGCTGTTCCTCATGCTGACCTCCGCGGCGAGGGAGACGCTGAGGGAGGTGCACACGGTGATCGTGGACGAGGTGCACGCCATCGCCGGCTCCAAACGAGGTGCGCACCTGGCGCTTTCACTGGCGCGCCTGGACCGGCTCCGCTCCGACTCCCCGCGCTTGCAATCGCCCGCCCAGCGGATCGGGTTGTCGGCGACCGTGCGGCCGCCGGAGGAGGTGGGGCGGTTCCTGGTCGGCAGCGCACCCATCACCATTGTCGCGCCGCCTGCGCCCAAGACCTTCGATCTGTCGGTGCGGGTTCCGGTGGCGGATATGACCGAACCCGATGCGGGCGCGGAGGATTCGGATCAGCCCGGCTCGATCTGGCCGCATGTGGACGAGGCCATCGTGGATCTGGTGCTCGAGCATCGGTCGTCGATCGTGTTCGCGAATTCGCGGCGGCTGTCCGAACGGCTCACGGCGCGACTGAACGAGGCGTACGCCGCGCGCATCGGGGAGACGGTGGACACCGAGCACGCGCCGCCCGCACAGCTGGGCGCGTCCACGGAGGTGATCCACGGCGCCACCACACTTTTGGCGCGGGCCCACCACGGCTCGGTGAGCAAGGAGCAGCGGGCGCTCATCGAGGACGATCTCAAGAGCGGGCGGCTGCGCTGCGTGGTGGCCACCAGCAGCCTCGAGCTCGGCATCGATATGGGTGCGGTGGAGCTGGTGGTGCAGGTGGAGGCGCCGCCCTCGGTGGCCTCCGGCCTGCAGCGGGTGGGCCGCGCCGGGCACCAGGTGGGTGAGATCTCGCGGGGCGTGATCTTCCCCAAGCACCGCACCGATGTCATCCACTGCGCGGTGGCGTCGCAGCGTATGGCGGCCGGGCAGATCGAACAGCTCCGGGTGCCCGCGCATCCGCTGGACATTCTCGCCCAGCAGACGGTGGCGGCATGCGCGCTGGAGCCCCTCGACGCCGACGCCTGGTTCGAGACGGTGCGCGGCACGGGAAGCTATGCGGCGCTGCCGCGTTCGGCCTACGAATCGGTGCTGGATCTGCTCGCGGGACGCTATCCCTCCGATGAATTCGCCGAGTTGCGGCCGCGCATCGTGTGGGATCGTGATGCGGGGACGCTCACCGGCCGCCCGGGTGCGCAGCGGCTGGCGGTGACCTCTGGCGGCGCGATTCCGGACCGCGGTCTGTTCCCGGTGTTCATGGTGGGTGAGAAGGCCTCCCGCGTGGGCGAACTCGATGAGGAGATGGTCTACGAGTCCCGGGTGGGCGATGTGTTCGCGCTGGGTGCGACCAGCTGGCGGATCGAGGAGATCACGTTCGACCGGGTGCTCGTGACACCGGCGTTCGGGCTTCCGGGCCGACTTCCCTTCTGGCACGGTGATTCCCTGGGCCGTCCGGCCGAATTGGGCGCGGCACTGGGCGAATTCGTGCGGCATGCCGGTCAGGAGGTCGACAAGAGCAAGCGCTCGAGGACCTCCGGGGCGGACTCCGAGGTCGCAACCGTCGCCCTGCAAGGCGGATTGGACGAGAACGCGACGGCGAATCTGGTAGCGCTGCTCGTCGAGCAACGGGAGGCCACCGGGCAGCTGCCCACCGACAAGACGCTGGTGGTGGAGCGGTTCCGCGACGAGCTCGGCGACTGGCGAGTGGTGTTGCACTCGCCGTACGGGCTGCCGGTGCACGCGCCGTGGGCGCTGGCGGTGGGGGCCCGGCTACGGGAGCGGTTCGGGGTGGATGCTGCGCCCACGCCCTCGGATGACGGGATCGTGGTGCGCCTGCCCGATACCACCGATGATCCGCCGGGGGCGGAACTGTTCGTATTCGACACCGATGAGATCGACGATCTGGTGACCGAACAGGTCGGCGGCTCGGCGCTTTTCGCGTCGCGGTTCCGGGAGTGCGCGGCGCGGGCACTGTTGCTACCGCGGCGGGATCCGGGCAAGCGGGCGCCGCTGTGGCAGCAGCGCCAGCGGGCGGCGCAGTTGCTGGACGTGGCGCGCAAGTTCCCGGAGTTCCCGATCCTGCTGGAGACGGTGCGCGAATGCCTCCAGGACGTGTACGACCTGCCCTCGCTACGGGATCTGCTGGGCCGGGTGGCGCGGCGGCAGATCCGGCTGGTGGAGGTGGAGACGGCCGCGCCGTCGCCGTTCGCGAATTCGCTGCTGTTCGACTACATCGGCCAGTTCATGTACGAGGGCGACAGTCCGCTGGCCGAGCGGCGGGCGACGGCGCTGTCACTGGATTCCGGCCTGCTGGCCGAGCTGCTGGGCCGGGTCGAGCTGCGGGAGCTGTTGGATGCCGGGGTGCTCGAGCAGACCGAGCGGGAACTGCAGCGGCTCACACCCGAACGGCAGGCGCGGGACATGGAGGGTCTGGTCGACCTGCTGCGGCTGCTGGGACCGCTGACCGCCGCGGAGGCCGCCGAGCGGTGCGTGGCGGATCCGCGGCAGTGGTTCGCGGAACTCGTGAAATCGCGCCGGGCACTGGAGGTCTCCTTCGCCGGATCGCAGTGGTGGGTGGCCATCGAGGACGCCTCGCGGCTGCGGGACGCACTCGGCGTGCCGCTGCCCATCGGCGTCCCGGCGGCCTTCATCGAACCGGTGGCCGATCCGCTGGGCGATCTGATCGGCCGGTACGCGCGCACGCACGGGCCGTTCACCCTGACGCGGGCGGCGCACCGCTTCGGGCTCGGTCCCGCGGTCGCGGCCACCGCGCTGCATCGGCTGGGGCTCGAGAAACGGGTGGTGGAGGGCGAATTCACGCCCGGTGCGGCGGGCACGGAATGGTGTGACAGCGAGGTGCTGCGCCGCCTGCGCCGCCGCTCGCTGGCCGCCGCCCGCAAGGAGGTGGAGCCGGTGGCGACCGCCGCGCTGGGACGCTTCCTGCCGTCCTGGCAGCATGTCGGAACCGGGGAGCTGCGCGGGGTGGACGGGGTCGCGTCGGTGGTGGAACAGCTCGCGGGCGTGCCGATTCCGGCTTCGGCGTGGGAATCCCTCATCCTGCCGCTGCGGGTGCGCGACTACTCCCCCGCCATGCTGGACGAGCTCATGGCCACCGGCGAGGTGATCTGGTCCGGTCACGGGTCGATCACCGCCAAGGACGGCTGGATCGCCCTGCACCCGGCCGAGCATGCGGGGCTGACGCTGCCGCCGCCCGATGACATCGACCTGACCGAGCGGCACATCGGACTGCTGACCGCCTTGGGAGCCACCGTGATCGGCGGGACCGTCGATTCGGCCGCGCGGGTCGCCGGGGCCGAGGGCGAGGAGCCGATCGGCACCACGCTGCCGAAGGGGGAATACCAGGTGGTGGCGGGTGGCGCCGGGGGCGCGTACTTCTTCCGGCAACTGGTGGACGGTGCCGAAAACGAGGCCGATGTCACGGCCGCGCTATGGGATCTGGTGTGGGCCGGGCGCATCGGCGGCGATACCTTCGCTCCCGTGCGTGCCCTGCTGGCGGGCACCACCCGCACCACCACCGCGCACCGGACGCCGCGCCGTGCCCCGCGCGGGCGAATGTACCTGCCGCGCACCGGAATGCCAGCCCGCACCGCCTCGCCGCAGGTGGCCGGGCGCTGGTCGCTACTACCGGAGCGGGTGGCCGACAATACGATTCGCGCGCACGCCACCGCCGATGTGCTGCTGGAGCGGTATGGAGTGCTGACCCGGGGCGCTGTGCAGAGCGAAGGGGTGCCGGGCGGCTTCGCCCTCGTCTACCGGGTGCTCACCGAGTTCGAGGACCGCGGCCGCTGCCGTCGCGGATACTTCGTGGATTCCCTGGGCGGGGCGCAGTTCTCGACCACGGACGTCGTGGACCGTCTGCGGTCCTTCGACACCGACCGCACGTCCACGGCGGGCGACGGCTTCTCCCATGAGCCGGTCGGCAACGCCATCGCGTTGGCCGCGTGCGATCCGGCGAACCCGTACGGCGCGGCCCTGCCTTGGCCCAAGGCGAGCGCCGAGGGCGCGGGACACCGCCCCGGCCGCAAGGCGGGCGCGCTGGTGGTGCTGGTCGAGGGCGAGTTGGCGCTGTATCTGGAGCGCGGCGGCAAGACGCTGCTCACCTTCACCGAGGACCCCGCGACGCGCACCGCGGCGGCCACCGCCCTGGCCGCCCTGGTCCGCGACCGCCGCGTGGACTCCTTGGTCATCGACCGGGTGAACGGGGAATCCGTGCACGGCAACACCTTCGCGGGCTTCCTCACCGAGGCGGGTTTCACCGCGACCCCGAAGGGCTTCCGGTTGCGGAGCCACCCGTGAGCCCCCATGCCTGAGGGCGACGCCGTCTTCCTCACCGCCGCGCGCCTGCGAAAGGCTCTGGCGGGCAAGGTGCTGACCCGCAGCGACTTCCGGGTGCCCAGATACGCGACCCTCGACCTGAAGGGCCGGGAGATCGAGAGCGTCGGCAGCTACGGCAAGCACCTGTTCGTCCGCACCCCCGAACTCGCCATCCACACCCATCTCAAAATGGAGGGCGAGTGGCGGGTGTATCAGCCCGGACAACGCTGGACCAGGCCGGGTTTCACCGCGCGCCTGGTCCTGGTCACCGCGGACGCCGAGGCGGTCGGCTTCTCCCTCGGCCTGGTCGAGGTCCTCCGCCGCACCGACGAACACACCGCCACCGACCATCTCGGCCCCGACCTCCTCGCCCCCGACTGGGACCCCACCGAAGCCGTCCGTCGTCTCTCTCGCACCCCCGGCCGCCCCATCGGCCTCGCCCTCCTGGACCAAACCAATCTCGCCGGCATCGGCAACATCTATCGCAGCGAGATCTGCTTCCTCCGCCGAGTTCACCCCGCCACCCCGGTCGGCGACATCGACGACCTACGCGCCCTGGTCGACGAGGCCCACCGCGTCCTGGCCGAGGCCGCCACCGAGCCGCCCTGGCGCGCACTGGCTTACGGCCGTCAGCACCGCCCTTGCCCTCGCTGCGGCACGCCCCTGGTCGTCCGCCTTCTCGGCGACGACGAGCACGCCACCCGAGCCGACCGCGCCATCTACTTCTGCCCCCGCTGCCAACCCCTGTTCCACCCCTGACCGCCCGCGGCCCGGTATTTCACCCGATGGGCACGATTCGTCCGATGCTGCCGCTGTGGGTGCGGCTCATGGACACGCTGGGCACCACGGAGTTCAACTACAAGATGGTGCGCTGAACCGGGTCCAGCACCTGACGCCGCGCCTCCGGGGCTTCCAGGCGCAGGGCGCCGGCGGAGGCGTCGTCGGGCTGGGTCTGGGATTCGATCTCGGCCTTGACCCGGGCGTTGTACACCGCCACCTCGCGCTCGATATCGGCCTCCGACCAGCCCAGCACCGGGGCCACCAGCCGCGCCACCTCGTCGGCGGAATCCACCCCGCGGTGGGCGTATTCGATGGAGATGCGGGTGCGGCGGGCCAGGATGTCGTCCAGGTGCAGGGCGGCCTCGGCGGCGGCCGCGTAGACGGCCTCCACCCGCAGGTAGCCCGGCGACTCCGTGATCGGTTGCAGCAGATCGGGTTTGCCGTCGGCCAGGCCGAGCACCTCGTCGATGAGAGAGCCGTAGCGGTTGAGCAGATGCTGGATCCGGTACGGGTGGACGCCGTACTTCTCGGCCAGGTGCGGGGTCTGGTTCATGAGGGCGTGGTAGCCGTCCGCGCCGAGCAGCGGCACCTTCTCGGTGATGGTGGGCGGTACGCGGCGCGAAATATACTGTGCCGCTTCGTCGACCGCGTCGTAGGCCATGACCCGGTAGGTGGTGTACTTGCCGCCCGCGATGGCGACCAGGCCGGGGGCGATGCGGGCCACGGCGTGCTCACGCGACAGCTTGGAGGTCTGGTCGCTCTCCCCGGCCAGCAGCGGCCGCAGGCCCGCGTAGACGCCGGTGATGTCGGCATGGGTGAGCGGGGTGACCAGCACCTTGTTGACGTGTTCGAGCAGGTAGTCGATATCGCGTTTGGTGGCGGCCGGATGCGCGAGGTCGAGGTTCCAGTCGGTGTCGGTGGTGCCGATGATCCAGTGGTCGGTGCTCCACGCGATGACGAAGAGCACGGACTTCTCGGTGCGCAGGATGATCGAGCAGTCGCTGGCGATGCGGTCGCGCGGGACCACGATGTGCACGCCCTTGGACGCGCGCACATGGAATCGCCCGCGTTGCCGGGCGAGGGACTGGAGTTCGTCGGTCCAGACGCCGGTGGCATTGATCACCACACTGCCCCGCACCTCGGTGGTGCGGCCGTCCTCGGTATCGCGCACCTTGATGCCGACCACCCGGTCCGCCTCCTTGAGGAAGCCGACGACCTGTGTGGAGGTGCGGATCACCGCGCCATAGTGGGCGGCGGTGCGGGCCACGGTCATGGTGTGACGGGCGTCGTCGACGACGGTGTCGTAGTAGTTCACGCCGCCGGTGAGGGCGTCCCGCTTCAGGCCCGGGGCCTGCCGCAGCGCCGCCGAGCGGGTCAGATGATGCTGTCCGGGAACGGATTTCGCGCCGCCCATGGTGTCGTAGAGCACCAGACCCGCCGCGACGTACGGACGTTCCCAGCCGTAGCGGGTGAGCGGGTACAGGAACTTCAGCGGCTTCACCAGGTGCGGGGCCAGCGTCGACAGCGTCAGCTCGCGCTCCTCGAGGGCCTCGCGGACCAGCCCGAACTCCATCATCTCCAGGTAGCGCAGACCACCGTGGAACATCTTCGAGGAGCGACTGGACGTACCCGCGGCCAGATCCCGCGCCTCGACCAGGGCGACTTCCAGACCGCGGGTGGCGGCGTCGAGGGCGATGCCCGCGCCGACCACGCCGCCACCGATCACGATGACGTCGAAATCGTCCTTTCCGAGCCGCCCCCAGGCAGCTTCGCGCTGCTCGGGGCCGAGGAACTGCGATCGCGGATGATTCGTCATACGAGACTCCTCAGGGCTATTTTTCGGCTACCCAGCGCTACCGTAGCCCACAGTAGCCCGGCCGAGCGGCCGTCGTCGGTTAGCCTCGATCAATGCGTCGCTATGTGGCCGCCATCGATCAGGGCACGACGTCGAGTCGCTGCATCATCTTCGATCACCAGGGCCGAATCGCCGGAGCCGCTCAGCGGGAACATGAGCAGATCTTCCCGCAGCCCGGATGGGTCGAACACGACCCCGAATCCATCTGGCGCAATACCGAATCCGTGATCGCCCAGGCCCTCGAGAGCTGTGGCATCGGGGCGGCGGAGGTCGCGGCCGCCGGTGTCACCAATCAACGCGAGACCACCGTGGTGTGGGAGCGCGCCACCGGCAAGCCCATCGGCAACGCCATCGTCTGGCAGGACACCCGGACCTCCGACCTCACCGCGGAACTCGCCGGCGATCAGGGGCCGAACCGGTACGCCGACCGCACCGGTCTGCCGCTGTCCACCTATTTCGCCGGGCCGAAACTGCGCTGGATTCTCGATGCCGTGCCGGGCGCACGGCTGCGCGCCGAGGCCGGCGAGCTGTGTTTCGGGACCATGGACAGCTGGATCCTGTGGAACCTGACGGGCCAGCACATCACCGACGTCACCAATGCCTCGCGCACCATGCTGATGGATCTGCGCTCGCTGCAATGGGATCCGCAGATCTGCGCCGAGTTCGGCACACCGATGTCCATGCTGCCCGAAATCCGCAGCAGCTCCGAGGTTTACGCGCCCATCATCACCGGCGCGCTGGCGGGCGTCCCGGTGGCGGGCATTCTCGGCGACCAGCAGGCCGCCACCTTCGGGCAGGCCTGCCTGTCCCCCGGAGACACCAAGAACACCTACGGCACCGGCAATTTCATGCTCATGAACACCGGCACCACACCGGTTTTCAGCGAGCACGGACTGCTCACCACGGTCTGCTACCGGCTCGGCGATCAGCCCGCGGTCTACGCGCTCGAGGGCTCCATCGCGGTCACCGGCTCACTGGTGCAATGGCTGCGCGACAACCTCGGCATCATCTCCTCCGCCGAGGAGATCGAACCGCTGGCCCGCACCGTCGCCGACAATGGCGGCGCGTACGTGGTCCCTGCCTTCTCCGGCATGTTCGCACCGCGCTGGCGGCCCGACGCCCGCGGCGTCGTGGCGGGCCTGACCCGCTTCGTCAACAAGGGCCACCTGGCCCGAGCCGTCCTGGAGGCCACCGCCTTCCAGACCCGAGAGGTCATCGACGCCATGCGCGCCGACTCCAAGGCCCAGCGCCTGGACGTCGAACAGGTCACCCTCAAGGTCGACGGCGGCATGGTCGGCAACGAACTGCTCATGCAGTTCCAATCCGACATCCTCGACGCCACCGTCGTCCGCCCGGTCGTCACTGAAACCACCGCCCTCGGCGCGGCGTACGCTGCCGGCCTCGCCGTCGACTACTGGTCCTCCACCGATGACATCCGCGCCAACTGGGCAGAAGACAAACGCTGGACCCCCGCCATGCTCGCCGCCGACCGCGACCGCCTCGTCAGTGAATGGAACAAGGCGGTGGAACGGACATACAACTGGGTCTGATTCAGGACGGTCGTCACTCCGCTCGACCGGCAGCTCGCCCGCTGGTCAGCGCCGCGAGATCAACGGTCACCGTAGTGCCCTTCAACTCCCATGTGGCCAGGCCGGTGTGTTCGCCGACATTCTCGTAGTGCTCACCGATCAGAGGAAAGGCCGTGAGGCTCACGGGATCATCCAGATCGATCAGCACACGACACGCCGATTCCCGCGGACTACGACCATCCAGCGGACACCCGCGTCAACCGGTATCTCCGGTGCGCGGGTTCAGGGCTGGGCCGGGGTGGCGGCGTGGGCCTTGGCGAGGCGGGCGACGGCCTCATCGAGGGTGGCGGCGTCGGAGGTGGTGAAGCACAGGCGCATGGAGTGGGTGTAGTCGGTGGAGACGGCGAAGGCATTGCCGGGGACGTAGGCGACGCCGAATTCCAGTGCGCGAGCGAGTAATGCCTGGGCGTCGGTGCCGTCGGTGAACTCGGCCCAGACGAACATGCCGCCGGCGGCGTCGGTGCTGCTGACGCGGTCGCCGAAGCGGGCGCGGACGGCGTCGACGAGGGCCTTGGCGCGGGTGCCGTAGACCTGGCGGACCGAATCCACGTGCGCGGTGAGCCACTCGGTGTCGGAGAGCAGGTCGGCGGTGATCTGCTGGGTGAGGGCCGAGCCGCACAGGTCGGCGCCCTGCTTGAGCAGCTCCACCCCACGACAGACCTGAACCGGGGCGATCATCCAGCCGGCGCGCAGCGTGGGGGCCAGGATCTTGGAGGCGCTGGACAGGCGAATCACATTGGGCGAGTACGCCGCGACCGGCTCGGGCGAGGGCCGATCGAACCAGAGCTCGCCGTACGGGTCGTCCTCGATGACCCAGAAGCCGTACTGCTCGGCCAGATTCGCCAGGTCTCGGCGGCGCTCGGGGCTCAGGGTGACGCCGCCCGGATTGTGGAAGTTGCTGACCGTGTGGACCACGGCGGGGCGCTCGCCCGTCGCGAGCAGCTCGCGCAGCACATCCAGGCGCATGCCCTCGGCATCCAGCGGCACGGCCACGATTCGGGCCCCGGCGGCCCGGAAGACCTGCAGCGCACCGACATACGCGGGATCCTCCACCACCACCAGCGCGCCCGGATCCAGCAGCACCTCCGACAGCAGCGACAGCGCCTGCTGCGACCCGTGGGTCACGAAGATCTCCTCGACCGGGACCGCGCGGCTCAGGCGGGCGGACTCGCGGGCGGCCAGCACGTCACGCAGCGGACCCCAGCCCGGCGACTCGGTGTACTGGAGGCGGGAGCGGTCCGACAGCGCCGCGTCGGCGGCTACCGCGATGCGGTCGCGGGGCATGAGTTCGGCGTCCGGCAGACCCCCGGCCAAGCTGATGATGTCCGCGCGCGAGGTGAGCTTGAGCAGGTCACGGATCGCCGAGCTCTGCAGGCCGTCGAGACGCCGCGCGAGGGGCGGGAAGGTCGCGGACATGAAACACCTCCGAGTGGAACGCCGGGGTATGCGAAATTCCACCATGTCACATGGCGACCAGGATATGAAATCCTGATCCCGAGATATGAGACACACGGTCCATTTTTCAGGGAGTGGACCGGCCCCGATTCGCCCACCCGGGCCGAATCGGCTACTCGATCGACATGATCAGGTGTTTTCCGTCACGCTCCACGGTGGTGATGTGCTCGACGTAGACCTCGGTGGTGCCGTCCGCGCGATGCTCGGTGATGTCCACGTCATAGGACCGCGGAGCCACCTCGACGATCTTCAGGCAGTAGGTGGTGCCGGGCCCGAGCCGGTCGATGCCCTTGGTCTGGATCACATCGGCGGGCTGGACCGTCGTCGCCTCGGGCGCCACGAACGTGCGCGCCTTCACACCACTGCGATCCACGTAGAAGGCGTGCTGGAAGCCCAGGATCGCGTCCACGCCACTACCGGTGCCGCCCGCGCCGTTGCCGATGGTCAGCTTGCCCTCCTGCCTGGCCGGGCAGCTCAGCGCGGCCGCGGTGGGCGACGCCTTGTCGGTGGTGGTGGCCCCGGCGGTCGGCGCGTCATCCCTGCCGCCGCGGGCGACCGCGAAGACCGCCGCCCCGGCCACCGCCAGCACCGCCACCGCGGCAGCCGCGATCAGGCCGATCCTACGCCGATTCGGACCCTCGTCTTCCGGCTTATGCTGCGGGACAGGGGTTTTCGGCGCCAGCGCCTTGACGATCGGATCATCGGCCCAAGACAGCGACTCGCCCTGGGACGCGGCCGATTCCGACGGCGGCGCGGGCGGGAAGCCGCTGGGCTCGGAACGCCACCAGGAATCCACGGCCCCGCCCGACTCGGCGGCCTGGGCGGCACTCGTCGAATTCCGTGCGTCGGCCGCCGACTCGACGTCGTATATCCGGGTCGTCGCCCCCACGTCGACAGCAGGCGATTGCGCCCCGCCAGGCGGGATTTTCACGGTCTGTTCGACGTCGGGGGTACTCGGAGGCCGCACCGCACCCTCAACGGCCGGAAACTGGCCCGTGGAAGGGCCGTTGACCGCCGGATGCCGGCCGGTGACGGGCTGCCACGCGTCAGGGGCGCGGTACTGCGGCGGTACCGGCGTGCCCGCGGGACGCCAGGCCAGATCAGGGCTCTGCGGGCCCGCCACGGGACTCCACCCCGGGGCGTCGGCGGCGGGCGCGGGCCCGAAATCGTTCAGCGAGGGACCGAAATCATTGAGGGACGGCCCGAAGTCATTGAGCGAGGGCCCGAATTCGGACTCCTGCCGCCCGGCCGATCCCGGCTGCTTCCCCTCGGATGCCTGACGGTCGGCGGATTCGTCCCTGCCCGAAACCATCACCCGTCCTTTCGCCACAGACGCGTGGGGCGGTCGCTGACGACCGCCCCACGCGACAACAGTGATCCTGCCGGGACCGTTTCCGGTCCCTCGTGGACCTGTCAGTACTGAACCGAACCGCCCACCTGCGCGGTCACACCGCCGACGTCGACCGACTGCGACGGCCGCTCGCCCTCGGGCAGCCTACCAATCTGGGCCGCGGCCTCCAGGACGGTAGCGCCGCCCGGGAGCAGGCGGATGAAGTTCTCGGCATTGGCCTTGGCGGCGTTCGCCCCGGCCGTGTCGAGCACGAACTCCATCTTCTGGTCGTTGTCCGGGCCGTTGCCCGCGAAGGCCGTCACCTTGATCTGGTTCACCGTGGTGAAGTCCAGCGACATGCCGGCCTCGCCCATACCGCCCGGCGTGGTGTAGCCGATGGTGCCGACGTAGCCGTCCAGGTTGCTGAAGTGGTGGGTGTTGGCGGCCCACCCCGGCAGCACCGCGCCGCCGTCGAGGTTGACGCCGATCTCGGTGTGCGGACCGGTCATCTCGACCACCGGCGCGGCCGGGGCCGTGTCGACCGCGGGCGACTGCCAGCGCGGCTGCTGCTGCGGGGTGACGGTCGGCTGGCCGGTCATGGTGTCCACGCCCGGGTCCTGGTTCGGGGTGGTGACGGCCGGCTGCGCGTTCTGGTCGTTCGGCTTGACCGGCTGGGTGCCCGGCTGGGTCTGCTGGCCCGGCTGGGTCTGCTGGGCGGGCTGGCCCGGCTGGGTGGACTGGCCCGGCTGCGGGGTGGTCACCGCGGGCTGGGCCTGGGTCGACTGACCCGGCACCGGCAGCGGCGCCACCCGCGGCACCGTCACACCCGGCTGCGAGGGCCGCACCGACTTCGGCTGCGCGGGCTCGGGATTGGTGCCGGCCGGCTGCGCGTTCTGGTCGTTCTTCGGCGTGGTGGGGTCCGGCTTCGGGGTGGCGCCGTCCTGCTGGGTGGCGCCCTGCGGCTGACCCGAATCCTGCTTGGGCGCACCATTGTCCGGCGCCGGGGTGTTCGGCGTGGTCGGGGTGGTGACGCCCGGCTGGCTCTGCTGCGGCTTGGTGGTGCCCGGCTGCACGTTCTCCGGCTTGGGCGCGGGCACGACGTCGGCCTTCGGCGTCTCCGGGGTCGGCGTCTCGGTGGTCGGCTGGGTGCTGTCGGGCTGTTGCTGATCCGCCGGGACCGCGCCCGGATCGGCGGGGGCGGCGTTGGCGGGCGCGGACAGCAGCGACACCACCGCGGCCGCACCGGCCAGCGTCAGGGAGGTGCTCGCCTTGATCCGACTCGGCTTGCGGTGCTTCACGTTTCGCTCAATTCCTTCGTCCCTCGGCGGCACGATCGCTCCGGGCATCGAAGAGCCTCGCACCGGAGGGGAATTGAGAACCCCCGCTGCGTAACGCTCGCGACCGCCCTGCCGATCGCTTCCGCCGCGAACTTAATCACAAGGGAGACAAGGCAGCAAGACGGGCGGGTGACAAAGGGGCCCGAAAGGCGATGCGGCTAGTCCAGATCGTCGTGGCGCATGAGCTGACGCGCGGCCTCGGTGACCGATCCGGTGAGCGACGGGTACACCGAAAACGTCTGCGCCAGATCGTTCACCGTGAGGTTGTTCTGCACGGCCAGGGCGATCGGCAGGATCAACTCGGAGGCGATGGGGGCCACCACCACGCCGCCGATCACCACACCGGTGGCGGGGCGGCAGAAGATCTTCACGAAACCCCTTCGCAGGCCCGACATCTTGGCGCGCGGGTTGGTATTCAGAGGCAGCATGACCGTGCGGGCCGGGACCTCGCCATTGTCGATCGCGGTCTGCGAAACGCCGACGGTCGCGATCTCCGGGCGCGTGAACACCGCGGACGCAACCGTCTTCAGGCGGATCGGCTGCACGCCCTCACCCAGTGCGTGGTACATGGCGATGCGGCCCTGCATGGCGGCCACCGAAGCCAGCGGCAGCAGGCCGGTGCAGTCGCCGGCCGCGTAGACGCCGGGCGCGGTGGTGCGCGAAACCCGGTCCACACGCAGGTAACCGCCCTTGTCCAGCTCGATGCCCAGGCGTTCCAGGCCCAGCCCGTTGGTGTTCGGGATGGAACCGACGGTCATGAGCGCGTGCGTGCCGGTGATGTTGCGGCCGTCGGACAGCTTCACCACCACGCCCTCGGCGGTGCGCTCCACCGCGTCGGCGCGGGCGTGCTTGACCAGTTCCACACCGCGCTCGGCCAGCGCATCCTCCAGCACCAGGGCGGCGTCGGCGTCTTCCCCGGGCAGCACGCGGTCGCGGCTGGAGACGAGTCGCACCTTCACGCCCATCTCGGTATAGGCGGAGACGAATTCGGCGCCGGTCACACCGGAACCCACGACCACCAGGGTCTGGGGCAGCTCCTTGAGGTCATAGAGCTGACGCCAGTTCAGGATTCGCTCGCCGTCCGGCTCCGCACCGGGCAGCACGCGCGGGCTGGCGCCGGTGGCGATGAGCACCACCTCGGCCTCGATGACCCGCTCCTGTCCGTCGGCGAGGGTGGCCTTCACCAGATGGGTGGCCAGACCCGGGGCCTGGTCGATGAGTTCGCCGTAACCGGACAGCACGGTCACCCCGGCGGTCTGCAGCTTGACCCGGATGTCGGAGGACTGAGCCTGCGCGAGCGCCTTCACGCGGGAGTTCACCTCCGCCAAGCGGACCTGCGCCTGCGAGAGATGCACGGTGATGCCGAGGTCACGGGCGCGGCGCAGATCGGTGCGCACGCCGGTGGAGGCGATGAAGGTCTTGGACGGCACGCAATCCCACAGCACGCACGCGCCGCCGATGCCGTCACTGTCGATCAGCGTGACAGGTGCCCCGTGCTGTGCCGCCACCAGCGCCGCTTCGTAACCGGCGGGGCCGCCACCGATGATCGCAATGCGGGTCATTGTTCCTCCGCTTTCAGGTCGGCCCCGGGATCTCCGGTTCCGGTCTCTAACGTTATCCCCGCAGCTACGCTGGGTTGAATTTGCCTCCGCTTCGCTCCGGCGGGTTCGCGGCCCCGAGGTCTCGATTCTTCCCTTCTCCGCTCCTCCGCTTCGCTCCCCCGCTCCGTCGGTCCAGAATCGCCACGGCCGCGAACCTTTCGGTCGACGGATTGGCGGATCGAGCAAACTGCGGGCGTCCCATTCGCGCGTTTTGTTCGGCGAACCACCCGCTCGTTGCTGTTGGGCGGACCATCTGCGCGTTTTGTTCGGCGAGATGGTTGGTCATGCGGGCGCGAACCGCCTTGTGATGGGGATCGGGGACGGTCTCCCGGGTTTGTTCGATAGGCTCTCCTGGTGCCGATCTACGCCGCCTATGGGTCCAACATGGATCCCGAGCAGATGCTCAAGCGCTGTCCGCACTCCCCCGTGTACGGAACCGGCTGGCTGGAAGGGTGGCGACTCACCTTCGCCGGGGACGACATCGGCTGGGAGGGACCGCTGGCGACGGTGGTCGAAGAAGCCGGGCAACGGGTCTTCGTGGTGCTCTACGACGTCCCCGGTGAGGACGAGCTGAGCCTCGACCGCTGGGAGGGCTCGGACTTCGGTATCCACAAGAAGATCCGTCTGCGCGTCACCCCCAACGCGGGCACGGGCAGCGAGCCGGTGCTGGCCTGGCTGTACGTCCTGGACGCCTATGAGGGCGGGCTGCCCTCCGCGCGCTATCTGGGCGTCATCGCCGATGCCGCCGAGAAGGCCGGCGCGCCAAGCGATTACGTGCACGCGCTACGCACCCGCAACAGCAAGAACGTCGGCCCGGGCACCTTCGGGCCGTAAGCAGCGCCGCCGCACCGGATACGGTGCGGCCACCATTCGCGCCCGACCGGAAGATTCGGCGCGGCATCGACGTTGCGTGAACCGGAAAACCAATTTCGAACCATCGAAAAGAGGAAGCCGATGCCCGCGACCCCCGTGCCCGCCCCGATCGCCGAATTCCTGTCCCGCCCCAACCCGGCGGTCTTCGCCTCGAATCGCCCCGACGGCCAGCCGGTCTCGGTCGCCACCTGGTACCTGTACGAGAACGGCCGAATCCTGGTGAACCTGGCCGATTTCCGCAAGCGCCTGGACTACCTGCGCGAAGACCCGCGCGTGAGCCTCACCGTGCTCGATGGCGACAATTGGTACAGCCACGTCAGCGTGCAGGGCCGCATCGTCTCCCTCGAAAACGACCCGGACTCCTCGGTCATCGACCGCATCGCCCAGCACTACATCGGCGGCCCCTACGGCATCCGCGACCAGAAGCGCGTCTCCGCCTGGATCGAGATCGACCGCTGGCACGCCTGGGGTGACATCGCCGCCAAGGCGAAGTAGCCCGGACGCCGAGTCCGCGCCGGACGCTCGGTCACGACACTCTCCACCACGCCGACGCTGGAACCCCGCGCGCTGATCGCTCCCCCTCGGAATGCCTCGGCGGCACGGCATGGAAGTCACCGCGCGTGGAGGTCCGCACTCGGTCCGCGGCACGGAAGGCGAGCGGCAGTCTCCGGGATTCGGCGTGAAAGGCGAAGCCGGACCGCACTTTCCAGTGCGGCCCGGCCGGTGTGCTGTCGCCGAGCGTGGTCAGCCGGCGCTGAGGACGATGTTGGTCAAGACGCGCACGCCGACGGCGAGGGCGCGTTCGTCGAGGTCGAAGGTGGGCTGGTGCAGGTCGAGCTGCTCACCCTGGCCGGACCAGACGCCCAGGCGGGCCATGGCGCCGGGGACCTCCTCCAGGTACCAGGAGAAGTCCTCACCGCCGCCGGATTGCGGGGTGTCGGCGAGGACATCGGAGCCGAGGCCGCGGATGGCGTCCTCGAACATGCGGACGGCCTGCTCGTCATTGACCACCGGGGGCACGCCGCGCTTGTAGTTGAGCTGGTAGCGGACGCCGGTCGGAGCCAGCAGGCCCTCGACGATCTCGCGGACCATCGGCTCGAGCAGCGACCAGGTGGCGTGATCGCCGGTGCGGACGGTGCCGGTCAGCATGCCGGTCTGCGGAATCGCGTTGGGAGCTTTGCCCGCCGACACCGCGCCCCACACCATGACCGTGCTGGTGCGCGGGTCGATGCGGCGGGAGAGCAGGCCGGGCAGGCCGGTGATGACCGTGCCGATGGCGTAGACCAGATCGCTGGTCAGGTGCGGGCGGGAGGTGTGGCCGCCGGGCGAGTCCAGCACCAACTCCACGGTGTCGGCGGCCGAGGTGATCGGCCCGACCCGGATGCCGACCCGGCCCACCTCCAGCCGCGGATCGCAGTGCAGCGCGAACATGCGCGAGACGTCCTCCATGGCGCCCGCGGCGACCATGTCGATGGCGCCGCCGGGCATGACCTCCTCGGCGTGCTGGAACACCAGCCGCACGCCGACCGGCAGGTCCCCGATCTCGGCCAGCGCCAGCGCGGTGCCGAGCAGGATGGTGGTGTGCGCGTCGTGCCCACAGGCGTGCGAGACGCCCGGCACGGTGGAGGCGAAGGGCAGCCCCGTGTACTCCTGCAGCGGCAGCGCGTCCATATCGGCCCGCAGGCCGATGCGCGGGCCGTCGGGGCCGATATCACAGATCAGGCCGGTGCCGCTCGGCAGTTTGCGCGGCTCGAGCCCCGCCTTGACCAGCCACGACTCCACGAACTCGGTGGTGCCGAACTCGGTTCGGGAAAGCTCCGGGTTGGCATGGATGTGGCGACGCCACGCCACGAGGTCGTCCATGTGCTCCGCGAGCCATGACTCCACCACCTCATGGCCGGTCGTCGGTTCCATCGCGAATTCCTGCGCATCCTCCCGCAGCATCGAATCCGGACTCTCCAGAGGCGGCACCTGCGTATTCACGCACGGTGTGCCCGCCAATGGTCCGCTGATGCGCCCCGCGGACCGGCCGGTTGTGCTCACCGAATGTCCTCCTGTCGCTGAAACTGCCGTTGAATGACCCGTTCCGACAACCTGTCCCTGTGCAATTTGTCACCTGCGATATGTATCGCGGTGCGAGCCAACGCCGTTGCCCCGTCCAGGACGGCGCAATCGGCCGACGGGTTCACGGCGGCGGCCGCGAACGCCGGCTGGTGGGTCACCGCGCCCCCGGCATCGATGCCGATGACCGGATGAATACCGGCGATGACGTTGGTCACATTGCCCATATCGGTGCTGCCCAGTGGCCGTGCCGCCTCGAGTTCCGGGGCGATGGGCTCGCGTCCGAGTGCGGTTATCTGCTCGCGATAGGCACACAGTAGTGCGCTATCGGGGGTGAGCTCGGTATATGTGGGCGCGAGCTTCCGGATTTCATGTGTGCATCCGGTTGCCAGGGCACCAGCCTCGAAACATGCCGATGCTCGTTGCATCAGATCATCGAGGGTCGCGGAGTCGACCGCACGTAGGTAATACAGCAGTTCCGCGTGACCGGGCACGATATTGGGGGCTACGCCGCCCGACCCGACTATACCGTGGAGTTGCTGCCCGGGGAGTAGATGTTGGCGCAGCAAACCTAAAGCAACCTGCGCGACGGTGACGGCGTCGAGGGCATTTCGGCCATATTGCGGTGCCGCACTGGCATGCGATTCGCGGCCATGGAAAACCACCGACACATCCGCGAGGGCCAGCGAATGCGCACCGGCGATGTCCTCCGGGCCCGGATGCACCATCATGGCCATGGCTACGTCGTCGAAGACGCCTCGCTCGAGCATCAGCACCTTGCCGCCGCCGGACTCCTCGGCCGGGGTGCCCAGCACCTTCACCGTGATATCGCAGGCATCGGCCACCGCGGCCAGGCCGAGGGCCGCGCCGACGCTGGAGGCGGCGATGATGTTGTGGCCGCAGGCGTGGCCGATTTCGGGAAGGGCGTCGTATTCCGCGCAAATACCGACTACCAGGTCTCCGCTGCCGTATTCGGCGGTGAATGCGGTCGGCAACTCCGCCACGCCGGATTCGATGCGGAATCCGCGTTCCCGCAACGGTTCGATTGTCTTTGCGACGCTGCGGAATTCCTCGAAGGCCAGTTCGGGTTCGGCGTGAATGTCATGGGAGAGCGCGATCAGCCGTTCGCGGTATCCGGCGATGGCGGCATCGGCCGCGGCGTGCAGCGCCGGATCCGCGCAGGCCACGGCAGCACTCGACGACGACACGGACGAGTCGTGCCGACCGATCGGTACGCAGGATCTCCGGTCATCGCCGTTGCGCGATGGTGACATCCCAACAGTCTCGCACTGCCGCGCAACTCTGTCGCAGCAGGTAAGCCGGAAAATCTCCGGCAGACTGCGCGACACGCAGAAATCATCGGGCGCGCTCAGAAATCCGGGGTTCGAGGGCGAACCTCGAACCCCGACAACGCAGGAGGAACAGGTCCTACGGATTGAAGGCCAGGTTCTCCGGGGTTGTCTCCACGGCCAGACCGGCCAGCGCCTGCTGATGCAGGGCCCGCTTGATGACCGGCAGGTTCGGCTTGCGGTTGGCCTTGAGCATGTCCGCGCGCGCGATGGCGGTGGCGAGCAACGCGTCCGCATCCGCCTTGGCGTCCACGATGCCCGCGGCGATGGCGTCATCGGCCCCATAGCGGCGGCCGGTGGTCATGGCCTCCACCGCGACCTGGTTGACCAGTCGGTTGGTGAGCAGCGCGTTCATGGCGACGGTGAACGGCATGCCCAGGTGCACCTCGGGCAGGCACCAGAACCCGCGGTCGGCGCGCATCACGCGGAAGTCGCAGGAGGTGGCGAGCATGGCACCGGCGCCGAAGGCGTGGCCGTTCACCGCGGCGACGGTGGGCAGGCCGAAGGCCAGCAGGCGGCTGTAGAGCGAGTGCACGCGGTCGAGATACCAGCAGTTCTTGTCGAAATTGCCGAACAGCCAATCGGTGTCGAGGCCATTGGAGAAGAACTTGCCGTCGGCGGTGACCACCAGCGCGGCCGGGCCCTCGGATGCCTCGACCTCGTCGAGCAGGGCGTGGACCTCGGTGATCCAGTCCGGGTGGAAGCGGTTCTCGCTGTCGATGGTCTGGCCCTCGGTCCCGAGGTACAGCACGAACACGTCCCCGTCACGCTTCAAATACGGCATGCAGGCAGGGTAATCGGCGGACCGACCATATCTACTCGCAGGTAGTAATACGGGGCCGCGCGCGGCCTCGTGGGCCGCGGGCCGTGGGTTCGCGGCGCAAGCGTGGGGAGGCGGAGGGAAGAATCGAGATCGCGGCTCCCCAGACCTGCGCCGTGGCCGCGAACCCGGCCCCGTAGCGAAGCGGAGGCAATCAAACAGAGCTAGGGTGGGCGGCATGCCAGCCGAGAAGGCCATGGGCGGGGTTTCCGAACTAGCCGCCGAGGCCATTGCCGAACGAACGGGCGTGCCGCGGCACCGGATGGCGGTGGTACTGGGATCCGGTTGGCAGGAGGCCGCCGCCGAGATCGGTGAACCCGCCACCTCCATACCCATGGCCGACGTGCCAGGGTTCGGATTGCCCACCGCGCAAGGCCATCAGGGCACCATCCGCTCCGTCACCGTCGGTGCCGCGCCGGTGCTGCTGCTCATGGGCCGCCAGCATCTCTACGAGGGCCATGCGCCGAGTCAGGTGGTGCACAATGTGCGCACCGCGCTGGCCGCGGGCGCACAGACCGTGCTCCTCACCAATGCCGCGGGCGGCATTCGCGACGGGCTGTCGGTCGGCGAGCCGGTGCTCATCAGCGATCACATCAACTTGACCGGGCGCTCCCCCATCGAAGGCGCTCACTTCGTCGACCTGGTCGACGCCTGGGATCCCGAATTGCGGGCGCTGGCAAAGGAAATCGACCCCAGCCTCACCGAGGGCGTGTACGCGGGCCTGACCGGGCCGCAGTACGAGACCCCCGCCGAGATCCGCATGCTGCGCACCCTGGGCGCGGACCTGGTCGGCATGTCCACCGTGCTGGAGGCCATCGCCTGCCGCGAGGGCGGGGCCAGGTTGCTGGGCATCTCCCTGGTCACCAACCTGGCTGCCGGCGTCACCGGCGCGCACCTCTCGCACGCGGAGGTGCTGGCCGAAGGCCGTGCCGCCGCACCCAGATTGGGCAAACTGCTGCGCGGCGTGCTGGAACGCCTCTAGGCGGCGGGCATGCTGCGCTTCGGAACCGCCGGGCTGCGCGGTCCGCTCCAGGACGGCCCGGACGGCATGAACGTGGACACCGTCTCGCGGGCGTCGGCGGGCATCGCCGCCTGGCTGCGCGACCGGTGCCTGGGCGGCGGACTGGTGATCGTGGGGCGCGACGCTCGGCACGGTTCCGCCGAATTCGCCGTCGCCACCGCGGAAGTGTTCGCGGCGGCGGGGTTCTCGGTGCTCACGCTCCCCCGCCCATTGCCGACCCCGGTGGTGGCCTTCGCGGTCCGTGAGCTGAAAGCCGTTGCGGGCGTGCAGATAACCGCCTCCCACAACCCCGCCACCGACAATGGCTACAAGGTCTACCTCGACGGCGGCTCCCAGCTCATCCCACCCGCGGACACCGAGATCGAGCGCTGCATCGACGCGGTCACCGGACACATCCCCCGCGCCGACCCCGGTCCGACAGCCCCGGACCCGAGCATTCTCGGACTGCCCGCGGGCACCCCGGCCGAGGAGTTGGGCGAGGAGATCGTCCGCCGCTATCTGGCCCGAATCACCCTGCTGCCCCGCCTGATCGGCGGCGAGCCGGCGACACCGTTCGGCGCCGGAGACACCCGGTCGGCAGTTTCCGGCTCGCTCGACGACCCTGGAACCTCGCCCCCCGGCGACCCGGCAAGCCCATCTCTCGACGAGCGGGCAGCAGGCAGCCGACCGGCGGCCGTCGGGGAATCGGCCGCTCGTGACGCGGGAGCCGCTGTCACGACGACGCCGGGCACACGGGAGACACGGCGGCGCAGTGACATTCGGATCGCACTGACCGCCATGCATGGCGTGGGCGGGGAGTTGGCGGTAGCCGCGCTCCGGGGTGCGGGGTTCGGCGAGGTGCTGGTGGTCACGGAGCAGTTCGCGCCGGATCCGGATTTTCCGACGGTGGCGTTTCCGAATCCCGAGGAACCGGGAGCCGCGGATCTGCTGCTGGACTTGGCCGAGCGGGTCGACGCCGATATCGCCATCGCACTGGATCCGGATGCGGACCGGTGTGCGCTCGGCGTTCGGGGACCCGGTGGGTGGCGGATGCTGCGCGGCGATGAAACCGGTGTGCTGCTGGGCGATTTCGTATTGCGGACGGCCGCGCCGAATTCGCTGGTGGCCACGACCATCGTGTCGTCGCGACTGTTGAGCAAGCTGGCCCCGGCGCGCGGGGCGCGGTATGCGGAGACGCTGACCGGGTTCAAATGGCTGGCCCGGGCGGGCGAAGGGCTGGTCTACGCCTATGAGGAGGCGATCGGGCACTGCGTCGACCCTGCCGCGGTGCGCGACAAGGACGGTATTTCCGCGGCGGTCCTCGCGGCGGATTTGGCGGCGCAGGTGAAGGCCGATGGGCGGACCCTGCTCGATGTGCTCGATGACCTCGCGGTCGAATTCGGCGTGCACGCCGGGGATCAGGTGTCGCTGCGCCTGCCGAATGTGAGCGAGGCGGCGGCGGTGGTCGCCCGGCTGCGCGAGCGGCCGCCGACCGAGATCGCCGCAGAAGCGGTGCGCTGCACCGATATGTCGCAGCTGCGCGGCCGGATGCGCACCGACGCACTGGTTTTCGAGGGTCCGACGCTGCGGCTGGTGATCCGGCCGTCCGGCACCGAGCCGAAGCTCAAGTGCTATCTGGAGACCTTCGCGCCGGTCGCCGATCGGGCCGGGCTCCCGGACGCGAAGGCCGCTGCGGCGCAACGGCTCTCCGAGATCCGAAAGTTCTGCGAGAAGCTCTGAGCGCGGGAGCGGTTCAGCGGGGGCCGAATTGGCGGTCGCCCGCGTCGCCGAGGCCGGGGACGATGTAGGCGTCGGAGTTGAGGCCGCGGTCCACCGCGGCGGTCACCAGGCGCACGTCGTGACCCGACTTCTCCAGGGCGGCAATGCCTTCCGGTGCGGCGACCACGCACAGCACGGTGATGTCGCGGGCATTACGGGTGGCCAGCAGATCCAGGGTGTAGATCATGGAGCCGCCGGTGGCGAGCATGGGGTCGAGCACCATGACCGGCGTGCTGGACAGATCCTGCGGCAGCGACTCCATGTACGGCGTCGGCCGATGCGTCTCCTCGTCGCGGGCCAGCCCCACGAACCCGATCCGGGCATCCGGAATCAGATTCTCCGCGGTCTCCACCATGCCCAGACCCGCGCGCAGCACCGGCACCAGCAATGGCGGAGCATTCAGCCGCGTTCCCTCCGTCCCCGCCACCGGCGTGGTGATCGGAAACCGCTCCACCGGAGCATCTCGCATGGCCTCATAAACCAGAATCCCGGTCAGATCCCGCAGCGCCGCCCGGAATGTCGGATTGGTCGTCCGGGCATCACGCATGGTGGTCAGCAAAGCGGCAGCGAGTGGATGGTCCACCACAAGAGTGCGCATACGAAAACCTTAGGTCAGCACCGCCGTCCGAGCTCCCCAGCCGCCGGAATTCTTCCGTCGCGGGAACCGGCACGCCCCGCCCCGCGTCCAACCCCGTGCAGCACGAATCCATCGCGACCGGCATGAAGGGGTATTCATGCACCGCATCTCCATCCATTCCGACGGCCTCTGCGGCTACGCGGCCACCACCGCCCTGCTCTGCGCGGACCTGGCCGCCGCGGCCGGCCGAGCCGCGGCCGCCGCGCCCGAGCTACTCGCCCCCGCCTTCGGTCTCATCGGTGCTGATTTCCTCGGCGCCTACACCGCGGCGCACGGCACCCACGTGACCACTCTGAGCGAGCTCTCGGCGGTCCTGGCCGCCATGAGCTCCGCAACAGGCACTGCCTCGACCGCCTACACCGCCCACGATGTCGCGTACGCGGCCACGCTCCGAACCGCCGCCAAGGAGTCGATCGCATGACTGAGCCGTCCGACACCCTCTGGGCGGCAAGCTCACTCGCCCGCGGCAATACCGCCCGACGCGTCCTCGGCACCCACAGCCTGTCTCCGCGAGCAGACGCCGTCTGCACACGAACCGGCAGACCCCGACGCGGTGGATCCGGCCGCCGCTGCCGGCCCGATACCGGTTCCGCTGCCCAGCTGCGACTTTCCTCTCGGCAGCAGCGGTCACCGGGGACGGTCGGGCACACGGTCACACGCGATGAACGTTCACTGCCGGGTCCGGCCTCGGTGCGCCGCGGCCCGACCCGGGCAGCGCCCGACTGCGTGATCTCCTGCCCGCCGGAACCGCGCCGGCGCGGCAGGGTGGATCGAAAAGTACCGCCGTGCGGTAGAACTCGGACAGGAGCGGGCGGGTGAGCGGGGAGCCGGCGGTGGGGATGCTGGCGGAGCCGCTCGTCGATTTGCTGCGGAGTTTCGGCTCCGGGCGGGCCGCGGCTGCCGCCGAAGTGCTGCGGGAGACGTCCGCTGCTGTGCAGCAGGTTCACACCCAGAGCCGGGTCAGCGTGGATCGGATGTACGACGCCTGGCGCGGGCGGGCCGGTGACGCGGCCATGGACACGGCGCTGCGGGAGCAGACCTCGGCGGCGACGGCGTCCGAGCGCGGATGGGCCATGGCGGCGATCGTGGAGCGGGCAGACGCGGAGATCGCGGCGGGGCAGCGGGAGATCGAGGAGATTCTGCGGTCGTTCACGGCGGAGGTGGAGGCGCTCGGAGCGGCTGGGCTCACCCCGAGTGGCGTTGCCGCCGTTGTGGAATCGGCGATCGATCACATCGGACGGGCGGTGCGGGTGGTCGAGCGGGTGCGGGCCCAGCTGGACAGTGAGACGGCGGCCATGGCGGAGTTGACCGCGCCCATCCCCGCGCCGGCTCCGGTGTGGCCGGCCGAGGCCACGTCCGGCGACGTGGTGGTTGTTCCGGCCGCGGCGAGCTCACCACTGGACGATGCGGTAGCCGGGGTCGGCTCGATCGCGGAGACCGGAGGCACGATCGCTGCCGCTGGGGGTTCCCTCCTCGGGCTCGGGCTGTCGTCGGCGCGTGGACCGCGCACCCTGTCGGCCTCGGCTGCGACGCCGAAGACGCCTGATCGCGGCCGTGATTCGACGATCATTCGGCCGCAGGGGGGTGGGGTGAAGGTGACATTGCCGGATGGGAGCAGCGTCGAGGCGCCGAATCAGCAGGCGGCGGACGCTGTTCGGAGCGCGTTGAGTGTGCTGGGGACGCCGTATGCGTGGGGTGGGGAGACGCCGGGGGTGGGGATGGACTGCAGTGGTCTCACACAGTGGTCGTATGCGCAGGCGGGGGTTTCGCTACCGCGATTGGCGCAGGAGCAGGGGTACGGGCACCAGCGCATCGGTCCAGGGGACTTGATGCCCGGGGATCTGGCGGTGTGGGACGGGCACGTCGCGATGGTGATCGGGAACGGGCAGTTGGTGGAGGCGGGTGATCCCGTTCAGGTCGGGCCGATTCGCCTCGAGAACAGCGGGATGCGGTTCCTCGGGTTCTACCGGCCCACGGCCTAGGCACACAGCGCGCGAACAGGCATTTCGAAGGGAGACGGGATGACACGACCACAGCCTCCGGCGGTGATCGTCGCCGCGGCCAACCGAGCCGGCACGGTGACGGTGCACGCCGGCGATCAGGGCATGCCGGTGGAGATCCGGTTCGAGCGCGGTGAATACCGGTACGGCGCACAGGCTCTCGCCGACGAGATTCTCCGGCTCACCCAGCGCTCGGCCATCGTGGCCCGGTCCCGGCGGCGCGAACAGCTGGCCGAGGCGGGCGTGCCGGAGGCGATGCTGGACCGGCTGGGCCTGCCCACCCGGCGGGCCGCGGTGGAGGAGCTCGATCGGCTCGACGACGCTGATACCGGACAGACCAGTTGGATGCGGAACCGATGAGCGCCGAAATGGACGCCTTGGTCAGAGGCGTCAACGAGAAGCTGGCGGCCCTCGAAGCCACCCTGCACGGACTCGGGCAAGTGCGCGGCCGCTTCACCACCGAGGACCGTTCGGTGACCGCCGAGGTGGACGGCGACGGCGCGCTGACCGGATTGTGGCTGGCCGAAGCGGTGACCTCGCGCGCACCCGCCGAGGTGTCGCGGCTGATCCTGTGGGCGAGTCAACAGGCGGCCGCGGCGGCGACCGCGCAGCGCGCCCTGATCGTTGCCCGGCTGAACGACTCGCTGTCTCCGAGCGCAGACATTTCAAGAAGTGTTGGGGGCGGCCCGGATAGTGCCTGACGCGACGACTGGATAGGCTTCCCGTCATGGCTTCTGGAGACATCGTCCCGATCGCGCTCGGCCTGACCAAAGGCGATCTTGTCACCCTCTGGGCACCCCGCTGGCGAGACGGTGACGATGAGTGGCAGGCGTTCCTCGGTCACGAGGAAGACCTGTACGGTTTCGAGTCCGTCGCGGAGCTGGCGGCGTTCATACGCACCAACTCCGACAACGATCTGGTGGATCATCCGGCCTGGAAGATCATCGCCGGATTGTCGGCGGCCGAACTGGAGCCGGAGGAGCAGTACGTCTTCGATCTGGTCGGCGTGCCCGAGCTGGCCGCCGACGACCCGGACCCGGAGGTGGTCTCCGAACTCGAGGAGACCCTCGAGATGGTCCGCAATATCGGCGACGTGTGCGAACTCGACACCGTCACCAAGTTCTTCGGCTCGCATCCGGTGCTGGGTGCGCTGCCCGGCGGCGTGAGCGCCTTCGCCGGGCGCGAGGGCGAGGAACTGTGGGACCAGATCGGCGCGGCCATCGCCAAGGACTGGGAAGCGGTCATCGACGCCATCGACTCGGTGGTGACGATTCCGGAGGTGGACGCCGACGCGGTCTCGGTCGCGGAGGCGGAACTGCTTGCGGCGCAGGAGAACATCGTCGACGCCGAGGACGCGGCCGAGAGCGACGACGACGAGATCGAGGCCGTCGATCTGGACGAGGACGAGGACGAAGAACTCTCGTTCTGGCACGAGGTCGGCATCGACCCGGTCAAGATCGTCACCTCCGACGGCACCTTCTTCACTCTGCGCTGCTATGTCGACGACGAGCCCATCTTCCTGGGCAAGGACGGCAACATCACGGTCTTCGGATCAGAGCGCGCCCTGGCCCGCTACCTCGCCGACGACCACGACCACGAGCTGTCTCGGGTGAGCACCTACGGCGAGGTGCAGACCGCCGCCGTGGACGGCTCCCTCGATGTCGAGGTCGACGAGGAGAACGTCTACGTGCTGCCCGGCCTCTCCGAGGATCTTGCCGCCGGACCCAAGTCCGTCGATACCGACCAGCTCGACCTAGCAGTCGAATTGTTCACCGACGCAGCCGATTACGCCGAGGACGACTCGGTCGAGTCCGCGCTCGCCGTGTCCACCCCGCTCGGCTGGTACGTCTCCTACCTGCTCAACCCCGACCCGACCCGGATGGCCCCGAACCCGCCGTTCGCGGCGGAATCGGACGCATGGAAGGCCTTGGAGGCGGCTTTCGAGGCTCGACTCCAGAAAGCCTGACCGGCACCATGATTCGGGCCGCGCCTCCGCGTGCGGCCCGAATCGTCCTGCCGGAAGGCCCTATCCCAGCAGCACCGCGTAACCCGGCTTGATCACCTCATCGATGAGGCGAAGGCGTTCGGGAAACGAGATGAACGCCGATTTCATCGCGTTGATGGTGAAGCGCTCCAGGTCACTCCAGCCGTAGCCGAAGGTCTCCGACAGCTTGAGCATCTCCTTGCTCATGGTGGTGTCGCTCATCAACCGGTTGTCGGTATTGACGGTGACCCGGAAGCGCAGGCGCGCGAGCACGTCGAAGGGATGCTTGTCGAGCGAGGGCACCGCGCCGGTCTGCACATTGGAGGACGGGCACAGTTCGAGCGGGATGCGCATGTCCCGCACATAGTTCGCGACCACACCGAGCTTGGGGCCGTCGACGGAATCGGTGATGTCGTCGGTGATGCGCACGCCGTGGCCCAGGCGCTCACAGCCGCAGAACGCCACGGCCTCGTGGATGGACGGCAGGCCGAACGCCTCACCCGCGTGAATCGTGAAGTGCGCCAGATTGGCCCGCATGTAATCGAAGGCGTCGAGATGGCGGCTGGGCGGGTAGCCCGCCTCCGCTCCCGCGATATCGAAGCCGCCGACGCCGCGGTCGCGCCAGCGCACGGTGAGTTCGGCGATCTCCCGGGAGCGGGCCGCGTGCCGCATGGCGGTGAGCAGACAGACCATCCGGATCGGAGTACCGGCGGCCGCCGCGGCGGCCTCGCCCTCCCGGAATCCGGCGATGGTGTGCTCGACCACCTCGTCCAGGGTGAGCCCTGCCTCGAGGTGCTGTTCGGGAGCGAACCGCACCTCGGCGTAGACGACACCGTCGGCGGCGAGATCCTCGGCGCATTCGCGGGCCACCCGGCGCAGGCCCTCGGGGGTTTGCATGACGGCCACGGTGTGGGCGAAGGTTTCCAGATAGCGTTCCAGCGATCCGCTGTCGGCCGCGTCCCGGAACCAGGCCGCCAGGGATTCCGCGTCGCCTGCCGGTAACTGGTCATAGCCGCAGGCCCGGGCCAGCTCCAGCACGGTCGCGGGCCGTAGCCCGCCGTCCAGGTGATCGTGCAGGACCGCCTTCGGAGCCTGGCGGATCGAAGCGAGAGTGAGAGGCGTCGGTCCAGTCATGTAGCAACGTTAGCCGCATTCCCGTTTCGCGGCAGGGCGGTTGACCGGACTCACCCCACAGTTCGGCATGTCTTTGCCCTCACGTTGCTGACCAGCATGGTTCCTTCACCTAGCGGGCGCAGGCCACACCGGTCCCGCCCGGATCCAGCGCCACCGAATACCCCGGTTGCCCCTGGTAGATCGGGCCCCTGCCCTGCGCCCACACCTGCTCGCAGCTGGTGTAGATGGGCGAGGGCTTCGCCTTTCGGGTCGTGGGCGACGTGGCGTCGCCGCGCGACAGCGAGTTCGGCTGATGGTCCCCGGAGGGATCGGACGGGATATTGTCCGCGGGTGAGGCCTGTGCGACCGGCGCCGGCGACCAGGCGGCGGGCAGCGCCGCCCCGAGCGGCGTGACGATGCCCAATACTCCCAGTGCGGCGGCCGCCGCGGCCCGCCCGCGGAAATCGGTTTTCTGCTTCACAATCTCAGGCTAGGCCGGTTCGGCGACGCCGGTCAGGCCGTGACACGGCCCAGAATCAGCGGCTGCGGCGGCGCCGATTCGGTCTCGGCGATGGTGAACGCGCCCGCGAGAATCTCGAGCGCGACCGGGAAGGCCTCCGGGGTATCGGTGTGCAGGGTCAGCAGCGGCTGCCCCGGAACGATGGAATCGCCCGGCTTGGCGTGCATTTCGATACCCGCCCCGGCCTGCACCGGATCGCCCTGCCGGGCCCGGCCCGCGCCCAGCCGCCATGCGGCCAGCCCGATATCGAGGGCGTCGAGGCGGGTGAGGGTGCCCGCGGCGGGGGCGCGCACGGTTTCCGTATGGCGTGCTTGCGGCAGGGGGGCGTCCGGATCACCGCCCTGGGCCCGCACCATGGCCCGCCAGTGATCCATGGCCCGGCCGTCGGCGAGCGCATCGGCGGGATCGATATCGGTGATCCCGGCCTGCGCCAGCATCTCCCGCGCGAGGGCGAGGGTGAGGTCGACGACGTCGGCGGGGCCGCCGCCCGCCAGCACGTCGAGGGATTCGCAGACTTCCAGCGCGTTTCCGGCGGTGTGCCCGAGCGGGGTGTCCATGGCGGTGAGCAGCGCCACCGTCCGCACTCCCGCGTCGGTACCGAGTTCGACCATGGTGGTGGCGAGCTCGCGCGCCTGATCCAGGTGCTTCAGGAAGGCACCGCGCCCGACCTTCACGTCCAGCACCAGCGCCCCGGTGCCCTCGGCGATCTTCTTGCTCATGATGGAGCTGGCGATCAGGGGGATGGATTCCACCGTCCCGGTCACGTCACGCAGGGCGTACAGCCGTTTGTCGGCGGGCGCGAGGTCGTCCCCCGCAGCGCACACCACCGCCCCGATCGTCGGATCCGCCAAGAGCTCCCGCATGCGGTCCACGGGAATGTCGGCCTGCCAGCCGGGAATCGCCTCCAGCTTGTCCAGAGTGCCGCCGGTGTGTCCCAATCCGCGCCCGGACAGCTGCGGCACCGCGGCACCGCACGCCGCGACCAGTGGCGACAGCGGCAGTGTGATCTTGTCCCCCACCCCGCCGGTGGAGTGCTTGTCGACGGTCGGCCGTTCCAGATCGGTGAAGTCCAAACGCTTCCCGGAGTCGATCATGGCCTGGGTCCAGCGCGCGGTCTCGCGTCGCGTCATGCCGCGCCACACGATGGCCATGGCCAGCGCCGCCATCTGCTCGTCGGCCACCTCCCCCCGCGTGAACGCGTCCACCACCCAATCGATCTGCGCGTCGCTGAGTTCACCGCCGTCGCGCTTGGCCCGAATCACGTCCACCGCCGAGTGCACAGTCACGCACTCACCCTGGCACGGGCCCGGGCCCTTTCGCACGGATTCCCGCGCGCGCCACGACCGTCAGGTGTTATAGCTGTCCCGCACTGAGGTCCTCGGGGCCGAAGGAGTCCGGCAGCAGGGTGTTCAGCGTGACGGGGCCGCTGTGGTGATCGACGAGCAACTCACCGCCGCCGTGTTCGAGGAGGATCTGCCGGCAGCGTCCACAGGGCATGAGCACGGCGCCGCGGGAGTCGCACACCGAGACCGCCCGCAGTCGCCCGCCACCGGTCGAAATCAAGTTACCGACCAGTACACATTCGGCGCAGAGGCCCAAACCGTATGAGATATTTTCCACATTGCAGCCACTCACCACGCGGTCGTCGGCGGTGAGAGCCGCGGCCCCGACGGGGAATCGAGAGTAAGGGGCATAAGCCTCTTGCATGACTTCAAATGCCTTGTCCCGCAGGGCTTTCCAGTTAATTTCCGACATTTCGGACCATCCTCCCATGGACGTGACCGTACCCGCGCGATAGGCGTTCTACCTGGTCATGAAAATCAGGAAAGGCAACCCTAACTCGCAACAATTTGAGCCAACGAGTGGCACACCGAATTAGTTCCCCTCCAAAGCTGGGTTTAGAGTTCAGGACAGATCGGTTCAGGTTCCCGACAACGGGCCTGCAGCACTGCCACCGGACGTTGATTCCGCTCGTGAGCAGGTGGTTTCGACAGTCCGAAGGCTCCGCGGACGGATTCTGGCCGGGTCCATCAACGACGTTGGAGGCACCGCACTCTATGACCACGCTAGAAGCTCCGGCCAAGCCGAAGCGGACCCTGTACCGAGGCGACCCCGGCATGTGGTCCTGGGCTCTGCACCGCATCACCGGCGTGACGATCTTCTTCTTCCTCTTCGTCCACGTCCTCGATACCGCGTTGGTGCGAGTCAGCCCGGACACCTACGACCACGCGATCGAGACGTACAAGAACCCCGTCGTGGCCCTGATGGAGATGGGCCTCGTTGTCTGCGTGCTGTTCCACGCGTTCAACGGCATCCGCATCATCCTCATCGACTTCTGGTCGCAGGGTCCGCGATACCAGCGGCTGATGCTGTGGATCGTGCTCGCGATCTGGATCGTCGTCGCCGGAGCCGGCGTCGGACGCCAGTTCTTCTACCTGCTGACGAAGTGAGAGCCGATATGACCGCACCCGTTCTCGGCAAGTCTTACGACCGCCCCGCCTCCCTCGACGCGCCCCGCGCCCCCCGTCGCACCGCCGGCAACAACTTCGAGAAGTACGCCTGGCTGTTCATGCGCTTCTCCGGCCTGCTGCTGGTCGTGCTGGTCATCGGCCATATGACGATCATGCTGATGCTCGACGGCGGTGTGCACCGACTGAACTTCGCCTTCGTCGCCGGCCGCTGGGCCTCCCCGTTCTGGCAGGTCTGGGACCTCACCATGCTGTGGCTGGCCCAACTGCACGGCGGCAACGGCCTGCGCACGGTCATCGACGACTACGCGCGCAAGGACTCCACCCGCTTCTGGCTGAAGACCCTGCTGGTCGTCTCCATGATCCTGGTCATGGTCACCGGCACCTACGTGATCTTCACCTTCGACCCCAACATCAGTTAGGAACAGGCCACCTCGATGAGTGAATCCCGACCGATTCAGGAGCACCGCTACGACGTCGTGATCGTCGGTGCCGGTGGCGCTGGAATGCGTGCGGCGATCGAGGCCGGTCCTCGGGTCCGCACCGCCGTGCTGACCAAGCTTTACCCGACCCGCTCGCACACCGGTGCGGCGCAGGGCGGTATGTGCGCCGCGCTCGCGAACGTCGAAGAGGACAACTGGGAGTGGCACACCTTCGACACCGTCAAGGGTGGTGACTACCTGGTCGACCAGGATGCCGCGGAGATCATGGCCAAGGAGGCCATCGACGCCGTGCTCGACCTGGAGAAGATGGGCCTGCCGTTCAACCGCACGCCCGAGGGCAAGATCGACCAGCGCCGCTTCGGCGGCCACACCCGTGACCACGGCAAGGCCCCGGTGCGCCGCGCGTGCTACGCCGCCGACCGCACGGGCCACATGATCCTGCAGACGCTGTACCAGAACTGCGTCAAGCACGACGTGGAATTCTTCAACGAGTTCTACGTGCTGGATCTGATCCTCACCGACACCGACCGCGGCCCCGTCGCCACCGGTGTGGTCGCCTACGAGCTGGCCACCGGTGACCTGCACGTGTTCCACGCCAAGGCGATCGTGTTCGCGACCGGTGGTTCGGGTCGTATGTACAAGACCACCTCCAACGCCCACACCCTCACCGGTGACGGCATGGCGATCGTGTTCCGCAAGGGACTCCCGCTCGAGGACATGGAGTTCCACCAGTTCCACCCGACAGGCCTCGCGGGCCTGGGCATTCTGATCTCGGAAGCCGTGCGTGGCGAGGGTGGCATTCTGCGCAACGCCTCCGGTGAGCGCTTCATGGAGCGCTATGCGCCGACCATCAAGGACCTCGCGCCGCGTGACATCGTCGCGCGCTCGATGGTGCTGGAGGTCCGCGAGGGCCGCGGCGCCGGTCCGAACAAGGACTATGTGCTCATCGACGTGACCCACCTCGGTGAGGACGTGCTCGAGGAGAAGCTTCCCGACATCACCGAGTTCGCCCGCACCTATCTGGGTGTGGACCCGGTCAAGGAGCCGGTGCCGGTCATGCCGACCTGTCACTACGTGATGGGTGGCATCCCGACGCGCATCCGCGGTGAGGTGCTGCGCAACAACACCGACATCGTTCCCGGCCTGTACGCCGCCGGTGAGTGCGCCTGTGTCTCCGTGCACGGCGCCAACCGGCTGGGCACGAACTCGCTGCTGGACATCAATGTGTTCGGCCGCCGCGCGGGCATCGCCGCCGCCGAGTACGCCCAGCGTGCCGAGTTCGTGGAGATGCCGGAGAACCCGGCGCAGATGGTGCAGGACTGGCTGGCCGGCCTGCTGGGCGACCATGGCAACGAGCGCGTCGCCGACATCCGCACCCAGCTGCAGAACTCCATGGACGACAAGGCCGGTGTGTACCGCACCGAGGAGAGCCTCAAGTCCATGCTCGAGGAGATCCAGGTCCTCAAGGAGCGCTACTCGCGGATCACCGTGCAGGACAAGGGCCGTCGCTACAACAGCGACCTGCTCGAGGCCGTCGAGCTGGGCTTCCTGCTGGAGCTGGCCGAGGTGACCGTGGCGGGTGCGGTGAACCGCAAGGAATCCCGTGGCGGCCACGCGCGCGAGGACTACCCGGACCGCGACGACGTCAACTTCATGCGCCACACCATGGCCTACAAGGCCAGCCCGGAACTCATCTCCGACATCCGCTTGGACTACAAGCCGGTGGTGCAGACCCGTTACGAGCCGATGGAGCGTAAGTACTGATGACTGCTGTCGCTGAAACGCCGCAGAAGCCGGCTCCGGTGCCGGATGGGTCGACCATGATCACGGTCAAGATCGCCCGCTTCAACCCGGAGGACGGGAAGGGCCAGCACTGGGACGAATTCAAGGTCCCGGTGCTGCCGACCGACCGGTTCCTGAACGTGCTGATCTACATCAAGTCCTACCTGGACGGCACGCTCACCTTCCGCCGCTCCTGCGCGCACGGCGTGTGTGGCTCCGATGCCATGCGCATCAACGGTGTCAACCGCCTGGCGTGCAAGATCCTCATGAAGGACATGCTGCCCAAGGGCGGCAAGGAGCTGACGGTCACCGTCGAGCCGATCCGCGGCCTGCCCGTGGAGAAGGACCTCGTGGTGAACATGGAGCCGTTCTTCGACGCCTTCAAGGCCGTGAAGCCGTACCTGATCACCCGTGGCAACGAGCCGACCTTCGAGCGCATCCAGTCCCAGCACGACCGCGCCCGGTTCGACGACACCACCAAGTGCATCCTGTGCGCCTGCTGCACCACCTCCTGCCCCGTGTACTGGAGCGACGGCAGCTACTTCGGCCCGGCCGCGATCGTGAACGCGCACCGCTTCATCTTCGACAGCCGTGACGAGGGCGCCCGCGAGCGGTTGGACATCCTCAACGATGTCGAGGGTGTGTGGCGCTGCCGCACCACCTTCAACTGCACCGACGCCTGCCCCCGTGGCATCGAGGTGACGAAGGCGATCCAGGAGGTCAAGCGCGCCCTCCTGTTCGCCCGCTGACCGGCGCAGCCCAAACTCGAAGGCCGCCCGCATCTTCGGATGCGGGCGGCCTTCTTCGTTCGCACGGATTCCACCGTGGAGGCGGCAACTCAGGCCGTGGTCTGATTCTGGAAGCGCGCCAGTGATTCCCACGACCAGGTCAGGCTGCCGTCGGCGAGGTCGGCGAGTACGCCTTCCAGCCAGTGCAATTCGGCGGCGGTGACGGCGCGCTGGTATTCGTCCTCCAGCATGGTGATGCGCGGGAGCCCGAACTGTTCGGCCTGCACCATGCCCGAGTCGATCGCCTCGAGTTCGGCACGCACCGCGGCGGCCCGCTTCTCGAGCTCCGCGCGCGCCTCGGCGGGGGCCAGCAGCATCAGGAACGACAGTGCCGCAGGGAATTCCGGGAATTCGTTGCGCGGCGTGCTGACCATCTCGTCGATCCACGCGAGGCATGAGGTCCGGCCCGCGTCGGTGATCTCGTAGACGGTGCGCTCCGGGTACTGCTGATCGCGCCCTGTCTCGCGCACGGCCACCAGCCCGGCCTCCTGTAATCGCGCGATCGTCTTGTAGAGCTGCGCGCGCTGCCCGACGTTCACGACCTTGTCCTTGCCCCACTCCTTGATGCGGCGCTGGATGGCGTAGGGGTGCATCGGCTCCAGGTGCAGGATGCCGAGCACCGCCATGGCCAGGGGCGAGCGCTTGAACGGTGTGGCCTGCGCCGATGCTGTCATGCCGCCCATCCTACTAGGTGCCCGAAAACTAGTTTCGACGAACTAGTTGCGAAGTAACTAGTTCGCATGTCACTATTGAGGAGCAGGCGAACCCGACCAGCACCACCACCCCGGAAAGGGACGAGAGCCATGAACGCCACCGACACCGTCAAGATCCACACCGACCACGCCACCGCCAAGCACCTGGGCGACTGGACCCACTCGTCCTCGTTCGAGGTGAAGGCGCGCTACGGCAGCGTCGTCATCGACCTGCGCTCGCCCTGGATCGAGGACGAGCAGGAGATCGTGGTGCACGCCGACCTCGACCACGCCATGGTCAAGCTGCTCGTCCCGGAGGACGCGGTCATCGATCAGAGCGAGCTGAGCTGGACCGGCCGCGGCCGGGTCAAGGACATGGCCCGTCCGCAGGACGCCGCCGGTCGCGTCATCCGGCTGACCGGTTCCAGCACCAAGAGCGAGTTCCGCATCCACCGCGGCGGCATCGCGGTGCTCTCCGCCCTGTTCAGCCGCGAGTTCTTCGAGGACGCCAGGCAGGCGCGCAAGCAGGGCCGCACCCCGACCCTGCTCGACCCGGCCAACGCACCCCGCTGATCTCCACCTCGCGCCCGGCCCGGCTGCAAACGGGCCCGGCGGGAGACCGGCATTCGCCGCGCAGTTCGATACCGGTACGAATGCCCAGCTGACGGCGGCCAGCCGCCCGTCATGGACCGACACCGAGGCCGCCCAGCTGGTCAATCTGACCAGCTGGGCGGCCTTTTGTTGTCTAGATCACATGCCGGTGCTTGCATCGAGTTATGTTCACCGAGGCTCAGCTGTACTCGCCGGTCACGAAGGGGGCCGACGGCGACGTGACAGTGCACTTGAGCGACGAGCATCCGGGCGTGCACGACCCCGTGTATCGAGCCCGCCGCAATGCGATCGCCGCCATGGCCCTGGGGTACCGGCCCGGCGATCGAGTGCCGCGCATCGACTACACCGGGGAGGAGCAGGAGGTGTGGCGGATCGTCTCGGCCGAACTGGCGCGCAAGCGGGAACGCTACGCGTGCGCCGAGGTGATCGAGGCGGCCGGACGGCTGGCGTTGCCGTCGGATCACATCCCGCAGCTCGATGAGGTGACCGCGAAACTGGCGCCGCTCACCGGATTCCGGTACGCGCCGGCGGCCGGACTGGTGCCGCTGCGCGAGTTCTTCGGCTCCTTCGCCGACCGGATGTTCCACTCCACCCAGTACATTCGCCACCACTCCGCGCCGCTCTACACACCCGAGCCGGACGCCGTTCACGAAATCCTGGGCCACGCCAATCAATTGGCCTGCCCGCGCTTCGCGGCGCTGTACGAGACGGTCGGCGCGGCGGTGGCCCGGCTCGAGACCGAGCGGGCGCTGAAATTCCTGGCCGACGTGTTCTGGTTCTCGCTGGAGTTCGGCGTGCTGCGCGAGCGCGGCGAAGTACGTTGCTACGGTGCGGGATTGCTGTCCTCGTACGGGGAGATCGAGGAGTTCCGACAGGCCGAGCTGCGGTCGCTGGACGTTCACGCCATGGGGACCGTCGCCTACGACATCACCCACTATCAGCCGATTCTGTACTGCGCCGAATCCGTCAACCAGATCGAGGATGTGATCGGCGGGTTCTTCGAGACCATGTCCGATGACACGGCGGCGCGGCTGGCGGCGTGAAGCCGGTCTAGAGCGAGGACATGCCCGTCTCGAGGAAGTCGATGACGCGGATGATCTGCTCGGAGGAGAACGGATCGCGGTCTATGAAGGCCATCATGGCGCCGGTGAGCGCGCCGGCGAAGGCCAGGACCTCGAAATCGTCCGAGGCGCGCCCGGTCCAGCGCGCCGCGATCTCGGCGATCATCCCCACATTGCGCTGGATTTCCTGGGCGACCGCGCCCCGCAGTTCGGGCACCGAGTGGAGCAGTTCGACGCGTTCCTTCTCGAAGGCGAATTCCTCGGGGGTGAGCGCGGCGAAGGCGTCCAGGGTGGCCTGTTTGAACGCGGCGAGCAGGGTCATGTCCTTCGGCTGGGCCTCGATGGCCGCGATCACGATCGGATCCAGGTCGTCGGCCAGCGCTACCTGCTCCTTGGAGGGGAAGTAGCGGAAGAACGTGCTCGGCGAGATATCAGCCGCGGCGGCGATCTGCTCGACCGTGGTCTCGTTGTAGCCCTGCTCCCGGAACAGCCGGAACGCCTCCGTGCGGATGGTGCGGCGGGTGCGTTCCTTCTTTCGTTCACGCAGTCCGCCTCCGGCCGCGGTCTTCATCGTGGCCGGAGGCGGAGCGGAGGCAGTCTCAGCCGACATGGACCGATTGTCCCGCATCCGCGCCGGATTCCTCGACACGTGTCCGGCTCCGGGTGAAGACAGCGGCCAGCATCATGGCGGCTACGCAGATCGCGGTGCAGACCCACAGCATCGCGCTCATGCCGCCGATGAACGCGGTCTGCACCTGGTGCAGGGCGGCGGGGTCGCCGAGCTTGCGGGCCACGGCGACACCGGCGTTCACGCCGTCGGCGATGGGTTGATGGTTCAGGTCGCCGAGATCGGAGCGGTACCGGGTGGACAGCACGGTGCCGAGCACCGCCACGCCGATGGTGCCGGCGGCCTGCCGAAGCGCCTGCAGCAGAGCCGATCCCGATCCGGCCCGCTCCGGCGTGAGGTCGCCCATGGCCAGGTTCATTGCGCTGGGCATCACGAATCCCATGCCGATGCCGAGCAGGACCAGGGAGATGGCCGCGAAGCCGTAGCCGCTGTCGACGGTGATGAGCGCGCCCATGCCGACTCCGCCCGCCAGCAGCGCGAATCCGGTGGTGAGCACGATCCGCAGCCCAGCCTTGGGCTCGAGCCGGTCCACGACTCGGGAGCCGAGCGCGAGTCCGGCGATGAGCGGCAGCAGGCGCAGGCCGCTGCCGAGGGTGTCGGCGCCGAGCACTGCCTGGAAGTACTGCGGCATGGTGAAGAACAGGCCGAACATCGCGAAGTTGACGAGTACCAGATACACGGTGCCCCAGCGGAATCCGGGCGCGCTGAAGAGGGCGACGTCGATGAGCGGATGTGCCGTCCGGCGCTGCCACCACAGGAAGGCCCCGAGCGCCAGCACTCCGGCTACGATGGCCGCCCAGGCCGCGCCATTGCCCCAGCCGGCCTGGCCGCAACGAATGAAACCGTAAGTGAGGCCGAGCATTCCGGCCGTGGACAACGCCACCCCGGGCAGATCGATGCGGAAGGTGCCGGCGCTGCGGGATTCGGGCACCAGGAGCGCGACCGCGATGGCGCCGACGATCACCAGCGGCACGTTCAGCAGGAAGGCCGAGCCCCACCAGAAGTGCTGCAGCAGCCAGCCGCCCACGACCGGGCCCAGCGGCATGCCGATGGCGGTGGAGGTGATCCAGATATTGAGGGCGCGCTGCCGGTCCTGCTGGTCGGGGAAGAGTGCGGGGATCACCGCCATCGACAGCGGGATCATGGCCGCCGCCGCGGCGCCCAGCACCACACGGGCGGCGATGAGCTCACCCGAGGTGGTGGATAACGCGCAGACCACCGCCGCGACGCCGAACAGCAGCAGGGAGGCGAGCAGGAACTTCTTGCGGCCGTAGCGGTCGCCGAGCGCCCCCGCGGGCAGCATGAAGGCGGCCAGGGCCAGGGTGTAGGCGCTGCTGAACCACTGCAGCGCGGAGGTATCGGCGTGCAGGTCCACGGCGAGGGTGGGCAGGGCCACCGTCAGCACGGTCACATCGAGGCTGATGGTCAGCATGGCGACCGCCAGGGCGCCCAGCGCCAGCCAGCGGCGCACTCCCTGAGCCTTCATGACAGTTCCAATCATTTGGATGTTTGTCGATAATGAGAGCGTCTACCATTTGGTCGATACTGTCAATTCTTGTCGTGTCATCCGTTGGACAGGGGGCCGAATGGGGCGTGTCACCATTCCGCCATCTGATACCGGAGTCCCAAATGCTTGTCGCGACACGAAGTCCCCGTGCTGCTACCGTCATGCGGTCCGTTCTGAGATCGCCGACCCCCCAATGGGTCTGGACACGTGAGGCACGAAATGACCGACCAAGCAACCGAATCCGTCGAGACCCCGCTGCACCTGCAGGGCCGCGACGCCGTCATCGCCGCCGCCGCACCGGAGGACTGGCGCGAAGGCGCGCCCGACTACCACCTGAGCAAGGTGGTCATCCCGGTCGAGCGCACCACCCAGCACGCACCGGATTCGCTGGAGCACATCGTCGAAGAGCTGGTGAAGGTCTTCGAGATGGAGGTCTCGCACAAGAAGGATCCGGCCACCTGGGTCTCGCTGGTGGCCGAGCACTACCGCGGCCGCGTCAACGGCGGAACCTGGCAGGACGCAGAGGAATTCGCGCGCATCGGGTCCTACAACATCCTGATCGGCGACAACCCCTTCTATGACGCCGCGGGCGAGAACTTCGAGTCCTCGCACAAGATCTTCCACACCGCGTTCCCGGGCGGCCTCTTCTGGGAGGTGCTCGAGGTGCTGTCCGGCCCGCCGACCGTCACCTTCAAGTGGCGCCACTGGGGCAAGTTCGAGGGTGAGTACAAGGGCCACCAGCCCACCGGCGAACTCATCGAGATGTACGGCGTCACCATCGCCAAGGTCTCCGAGGACCTGCGCATCCTCGAGCTCGAGCACTTCTACGACAACAACCAGCTGCTCGGCCCCCTGGCGCACGGCTGCCCGGTCACCCACACCGCGAACTAGCCACTCCCCCAACCGACGACACGGTCACCACCGCACCGCGGGCCATGGCGCGCCGGGGCGACCGGTCGGCGATAAAGTCGGGCGCGATGAGCATCCGCAGGTATTCGCGCCGGGCCATGGGGCGCCGGCGCGCCACCCTTCTGACCACCGCGGTCCTGGCGGCCGGCCTCACCGCGTTCCCGGGCGTAGCCTGCGGACCGCTACCGGGCACCGCGCATGCCCAACCGTCCACCACGACAACGCCGTTCGCCACACCCGGCACCGACAGCTGCCCGAACAAGACCGCTCCGCCGCCGCCCATCGACACCTCCGAGGTGCCCGAGCCCGGACAGACCGCCCCCGCGGCGCTGCCGATCCCGGATCCGCCGATCGGCGGCACGCAGCTGGGCGGCTGCGGGGTGATCCTGCCGTCGGGCGCGGGGCCGGTGCCGGAGGGGATTTCCGCCACCGCCTGGGAGGTGGCGGATCTGGATACCGGGCGGGTGATCGCGGCCAAGGATCCGCACGGGCGGTATCGCCCGGCCTCCACCATCAAGGTGCTGCTGGCGGCGGTGGCGATTCCGGCGCTCAACCTGGATGACATCGTGACCGGCACCCAGGACGATGCCAATGCCGACGGCACCCGGGTCGGCATCGGACCGGGCGGACGCTACACCAACAAGCAGCTGTTCCAGGCGCTCATCATGGCGTCGGGAAACGATGCGGCGCATGCCATCTCGACACAGCTGGGCGGGGACGACGCCACGGTCGCCAGGATGAACACGCTGGCGAGACAGTTGCAGGCGTTGGACACGCGGGCCGCCACACCGTCGGGGCTGGACGGTCCGGGCATGAGCACCTCGGCCTACGACCTGGCCTTGCTGTTCCGGCATTCGATGACGCTGCCGCTGTTCGCGGAGCTGATCCACACCGAGCAGGTGGACTTCCCAGGCTTCCCGGCCGACCCGAAAAACCCTGACGACAAGGATCATCCGGGCTTCCCGATCGCCAATGACAACCACCTGCTCTACGAATACGACGGTGCGATCGGCGGCAAGACCGGTTATACCGACGATGCCCGGCAGACCTTCGTGGCGGCCGCGGCGCGCAATGGCCATCGCTACGTAGTGACGCTGTTGAAGGCTGATGTGCGGCCGCTGCGGCCCTGGGAGCAGGCGGCCAAGCTGCTCGACTACGCCTTCGCGCTGCCCAGCGGCGCGAGTGTGGGGACCATGCCGGACGGCGGCGCGAAGTCCGCGAATTTCTCAGTGGCGCTGGCGAGTCCGCCCGCGCGCACCGACCCCACGCCGGACGCCGACCCCGGTTCACGCCCCGACCGCCACGATCTGCGACTGGGCCTCATGATCGGCGGCGTCTTGCTGGTGCTGGCGTTGCTGCTGGCCGCGCGAAGGGTGAGCCGCCGCCGCTGACCTCGTCGGTCGGTGATTGGTTCCCCGTCGGCTGGTCGGCCGCCGCCGCGTCCGCGACCGCCGAGAAGTGGCACTGCTGGGACCACGACCTGCACCACGGCGACTGGACCATGTTCGGCGGCGCCAATCGGAGCGTCGCATCGAACCGCGTCAGCGGCGGCGCAGGGTTGAAAGCAGCGCTCCGACAAAGGCTCCCGCGCCGAACCAGGCCGCGCCCGCTCCGGACGAGAGTCCTGGCCCCGTCATCCGAGGCCGGATGATCGCCGGGGCGGGTGGCGGAATATCAGCGGGCACTTCGTTTTCCGAGGCGGTGGCCGCCCAGGCGGTGGCGAACAGAATGATGCGCGCGGTGAAGTAGCTGAAGACCATCAGGCCGATGATCGGGCCGAACACCACCCCTGCCGGGCCGTTGACCACCGATCTCAGAATGACCGAGGCCAGCTGTTTGAAGGCCTCGAAGACGATCGCGGCGATCATGGCCGCCCGGGCCGCGCTGCGGAAGGTGACCGGGTGCAGGGGCAGCCGGGCGATGATCCAGACGAAGACCGCCCAGTTCGCGAGCACCGCCAGCAGTAGCGAGGCCACGGTGATCAGGATCTTCGCCGAGGTCGTCTCGTGCACGCGCAGGCGCTCGAGCAGTGTGGTGATCAGCCCGCCGGAGGCCAGCACGGACAGGCCGAGGGAGACGAGGATCGCCAGGAACAGGCCGATCAGCGCCATCAGGTCGGAGAGTTTGGCGACGAACCAGTTTCGCTGCTCGGTGGGCTGATCCCATTGCTCGGTGAGCGCGGCCCGCAGGTTGCCTATCCAGCCCAGCCCGGCATAGGCGCCGGTCACCAGACCGACGGAGCCCACGCCGGTGCGCGATTCCACGGCCTGGTGGATCAGGTCGTTGATCTGGCCGCCCGCCTCGCCCGGGATATTCTGGACGATCTTGTCCTGAATATCGGTGAGCCACTGCGGATTCCGCGAAAGCACGAAGCCCGCCACCGCGAATCCCACCATGAGCAGCGGAAACAGCGACAGCACGGTGAAATACGTGATGCCCGCGGCGTAGTGGTCGCCACGCCGGCGCTGGTAGCGCCCGGCGGCACGGACCATGTGATCCAGCCAGGGGCGGCGCTGGATCTGCCCTGTGATCCACGCCTTGACGTTCCCGAACACACCGCCACCTCCGCACAACCGACGCGCTGCGGCCGCTTCAGCGGGCCAGGAAACCCACCCGGTCGTACACCTGCGCGAGAGTCTTCCCAGCGACCTCGCGCGCCCGCTCGGCCCCCGCGGCGAGGATGCGATCGAGTTCACCCTGGTCAGACATGTATTCTTCCACCTTCGCGCGCAGCGGTGTCACGAACTCGATGAGCGCGTCGGCCGTATCCGATTTCAGGTCACCGTAGCCCTTGCCGACGTAGTCCTGTTCGAGCGTGACGATCGGAGTGTCGGTGAGCGAGCTCAGGATGACCAGCAGATTGCTCACGCCCGGCTTGGTCTCCGGGTCGTAGCGGATGTCGCGCCCGGTGTCGGTGACCGCGGAGCGGATCTTCTTGGCCGAGACCTTGGGATCGTCGAGCAGGTTGAGCAGACCCGCGTCGGTGAGGGCCGACTTGCTCATCTTCGCGGTCGGATCCTGCAGGTCGTAGATCTTGGCGGTGCCGGTCACGATGTGCGGCTCGGGTACCACGAAGGTCTTCTTGTAGCGAGTGTTGAAGCGCTGTGCCAGGTTTCGGGTCAGCTCCAGATGCTGGCGTTGATCCTCGCCGACCGGCACCAGCTGGGCGCGGTAGAGCAGGATGTCGGCGGCCATGAGCACCGGGTAGGTGAACAGGCCGACGGTGGCATTGTCCGCGCCCTGCTTGACCGACTTGTCCTTGAACTGGGTCATGCGGCTCGCCTCGCCGAAGCCGGTGATGCAGTTCAGCACCCACGCCAGCTCGGCGTGCTCGGGCACCTGGGACTGCACGAACAGCGTCGACTTCTTGGGGTCGAGGCCCAGGGCCAGCAGTTGCGCGGCCGAGACCTGGGTCCGCTTGCGCAGTTCCTTGGGTTCCTGCGGCACCGTGATCGCGTGCAGGTCCGGGATGAAGTAGAAGGCGTCGTAGTCGTCCTGGAGACGCACCCAATACTGCAGCGCGCCAAGGTAGTTGCCGAGGTGGAAGGAATCGCTGGTGGGCTGGATTCCGGACAGTACCCGCTGCTTACGCTCAGCGGTCGCTTCAGGACTCGACATGGCTCGAGCTTAATTCGCCCTTCCGCTGCGCTCCGGGGCGGGTTCACGGCCGAGCGTGGGGACGCAGCGCGGAGGTCTCGATTCTCCGCTCCGCCGAGGCGCAGGTCTCTGGAGCCCGTTCGCTCCCCCGCGCCGAGGCGGAGGTCTGTCGACCCGCAGTCCAGAATCGTGCGCTCCGCCCTCCTCGCGTGTGGCCGCGGGCCCCTCTGGGTCATCTGCCGAAGCAGCCGCTCACGCGCCGATTCGGTCAGACAGCGGGCGCGGATCCACCCCCGGCATGCTGGGGCGACCGGAGTCGAGCAGGCGCTGTTCGCGGCGGGTGGCCAGCTTGTAGAGGGGATAGCTGGGGCCGGTCATGGGCGCGGTCAGCGGGTTGCCGACCAGCGGCGGGGACAGGTGGGCGGTGCGGACGGCGCGGGCCAGGCCGCGGAATGCGACCTCTTCGCGCAGGCCCCACTCGAGCTCGTACATCGCGCGGACCCGCTTGGGCAGGCTGCCCTGAACCAGCAGGGAGAAACCGGTGAGGGCCTGCCGGATCGGCACCGGCAGCGGGTGCGCGACGCGCTGGCCCATGAGGTAGGAGCCGACCAGTTTCGCCTCCTCGGTGAGGTGGGGCTCGTCGGAGGCCAGGTAGCCGTCGAAGTAGGAACGGAATTCGCGGTAGGTGCAGGGCGCGGCGCCGCGGGGCATGCCGAACAGTTCGCCCCAGCGCACGTAGTCCTGGTACAGCCCTTCGCGTTCGGTCGGGGTGAGGCGGCGAACCAGCAGATCGTGCATGACCTCGGCCGAGTCGAAGGTGAAGGCCATGGTCATGAACATCAGATGCGGGTCATTGGCCGAGTAGCGGGTGCCGGCCGGATTGGCCGCGCCCGCGGATTCGGGGAGCACGCCGTCGACCGGGGCGTGCCGCTTGCGGGTGAAAGCCCGTGCGCGGTCGGCTTCTTCGCGGGTGCCCAGGGAGACCGCTTCGAACAGGCGGCCGGTGAGCGCGAGCCGGGTGTAGGGGGTGGTCCGATGCTGGGTGTTCTCGGCGGTTCCGACGTAGAGCAGCGGATGGACCGCGCCGATGACCAGGGCTCGCTGGCCGTAGGTGAGCCCGACCGCGCGTCTGCGCATGACTCGCCGGATCATCGAGTCGTCGGAGAAATAGCCGCTCTGAGCCGCACGTGCAGGCATCGTCGCCTCCCAATCGGTGTGATGCGGGCCATCGCATCTGGCAATAGAGTCCCCCAGATTCGACATTCTGGCAAGAGCTTCTTCCAGAATCGCGGCCGTGCCAGAATCGATTCGTGACCGGGCAACGGACCTACGGTGGCATCTCCGCGGACGAACGCCGCGCCCAGCGTCGCGCTGCCCTCCTGGACGCCGCCCTCGACATCCTCGGCACCCAGGGCATCGACAAGCTCACCGTCTCAGCGCTGTGCACCGGCGCCGCCCTCAACGAGCGCTACTACTACGAGAACTTCGACGGCCGCGACGCCGTGTTGTCGGCGCTGTTCGACACCATCGCCGAGGAGCTGGCCGCCGCCCTGCTCAGCGGACTGCACACCGCCCCCGACGACCCGCGCGCCAAGGCCCACGCCGCCATCACCGCGGGCATCCATGTCCTCACCGACGATCCGCGCAAGGCCCGGGTGGCCCTGGTGGTCAGCTCCGCCACCCCCGAATTGCGCACCCGCACAACGCATACGATCAACGCGTTCGCGAATATCGTGGCCGCCGAGGGCATCGACTTCTACGGACTCACCGAGGGCGACCCGGAACCCGTGATCGGTTTCCGGGCAACCTACCTGGTCGGCGGCCTGGTCCAGACCCTCGCCGCCTGGCTCCAGGGCGACCTGCCCATGACCCGCGATGAGCTCATCGACGCGACGACCGACGTTTTCGTGCTGCTGGGCGAGGATCTGGCTCGGAAGATCCGCCGTTGAGCCGCGTCTCGATCCCGGTCCGGCAACGCGGCGCGGGGGAAGCGGTGGGGTTCGCGGCGTAGCCGATCGGTAGTGGCCCGCGGCATCCATTCCAGCACCGAGGTTTTCGACAAGTCGGCCTTGTAGTTCTCCGGGGCGCCCGCATACGAAACCGCCCGGCCTTTTCCACGGGAAAGGCCGGGCGGTCGACGAGAGCGCGATCAGCTCGCGGCGCCGGTCTTCGGGTCGAGCCGCAGCGCGGGCTGCGCGGCGGCCTTGAAGTCGAACATGGCGTCCAGCGGGCCGGCCTTCTCGTCGAAGGAGTCGTCGCCGATACGACCGGTCTTCCAATTGTCCTCGATGAACTTCAGGACCGAGGCCTGGTCGGTGACGCTGTGGTCGACGAAGTTCGCCTTCGAGTAGGGCGAGACGACCAGCAGCGGAACACGCTGGCCGTAGCCGCAACGGCCCTGGTACTTGGCCGGATTCGCCTTGGCGTCACCGCAGACGCCGGGGCCGGTGTAGCCGTCCTGCTCGGAGGCGGAGTTCATGACCAGCTTCGGTGCGGTGTGGTCGTACCAGCCGTCGGAGTCGTCGTAGGCGATGACGACCGCCGTGTCCTTCCACTCCGGCAGCTTCTGCAGGTGGTTGATGGTTTCGACCAGGAACTGCTGCTCGTCCAGCGGATCGGAGTAGGCGGCGTGTCCGTCCTGGTAGCCGGGGGCCTTCAGATAGCTGACGGCGGGCATGTTGCCCTTGTCGGCGGCGGCCCAGAAGTCGGTCAGGTCGTACTGGTGGTTGGCCTGATCATCGTGGCCGATCTTGTCGACCGAGGTCGGCGGCAGATGGTGCGGGTTGGCCGTCGACGGGTAGTACTGGAACGGCTCGTGGTGGGGGATGTAGTCGCCCTTGGTATCCCACGCCTTGTCACCGGTCTTGCCGGTACCGCCCAGCGCCGCACCGACATTGTGGGTGGCGCCGCAGACGGCCTTGCCGTCCTTGGTGTCCGTGGGCTTGAAGCCACCCTGGAAGAAGCCCCAGCTGACGCCCTTCTTGGTGAGCAGATCGCCGATGGTGGTGCCCGACATCTGGACGGTGTCGCGGTTGGAGCAGTCGTCACCGTAGGGCTGCGGGTCGCCGACCACGGTGCCCTGGCCATTGCCGGCGTTCTCCAGCACGGTATCCGCGGGGAAGGGCTGGCCGGGCTTCGGCGGCTCCATCTTGGTGACGCCGTGGGTCTGGCCCGCGACCAGGTTCAGCGCGCCCACGGTGGACGGGCCGAAGGTGGTGGTCCAGGAGTTGTCGCTCATGGCGTAGTGCTGGGCGTAGTTCCACAGCGCGGTCACCGAGTTACCGTCGTAGTAGCCCATGACCAGGCTCGGCGGGCCGTAGACCGGCGCCTTGCAGGACTTGCCCTCGGACACGTTGGTGTGCTCGACGAACTGGTCCATCTTGCCGCCGTCGAGGGCGAGCTGTTCGTCCTTGTACTCGTGGTCCTGGTCGCACGTGACCTGCTGGTTCGGACCGCCGAGGCGGACGGGCTGGGCCTTGTTGGGGTTCTTGGTGAGCAGGTCCGGCGTGAGGCCGTCGATCTTCGGCGTGTTCGGCAGGGCCGTGAACGTGGTGCCGTCGGTGTTGGCGGCGGTCGGGTAGGTGCCGAAGTAGTGGTCGAAGGAGACGTTCTCCTGGAAGATCACCACCACGTGCTTGATCGGGGTCGTGGTGTCGGTGTCCGCGGCGACCTTGTCGGACGACGACGAACATGAGGTGGCGCTCAGCGCGACCAGCGCGGCGAACGCGGCGGCGGCGCGGCTTCGTCGGCCGAAGCGAGGGCGGGCCGAGGCGGGCATGGAACCTCCAGGTCTATCCGGATCGCGTCTACCGCGATCGCATAGCGGAACCATTGCAGCGTCCAGGACAGTTTTGTTCGACCGCAGGTTAACTGGGGTGGAAACTCCGGTGAATCAAGGATTCTCGGCTTCGGGGTCCAAACACAGGAGCACCACCGGCAATCCGGGCGGCGCGGCGTCCTGGAGCACCACCCGGAAGGGAATGCCGCGTCTGTCCCAGCTGGCCGCGGCATCGGCCACGGCCTCGGCGAACCAGGCCCGTTCGTCCGGCTGTCGATCGAGCATGAGCGCCGCATTGCGGACCACGACCACGTACCCCATTGCGGCGCCGACGAATTCGTCGAGATCGCGCAGGCATTCGTCGAAGGCGTCCTTGTTCTCCCCGAAATAGTAGGGGAATTGGAAGGCCGCGGCGAACTCGTCGAAAACCTCGGCGACCGTGCGCATCTTGCGGCCGCGTACCTCACGGGCGAGATAGCCGTCCGGAATCCGGTATCGGACACCGGAGAATTCGGCCGCGCCGATCGGCAGCACACCGAGCACCGGGGCGGGCGCCCGGCGCTCGGTGACATCGTCGGCGGGAGCGGAGAGGAACTGCGACAGCGGCATCGGCTCGGGCATTCAGCGCATCCTCGTGAAGGTTTTGTAGTGGTCCCCCGTGTAATACGCCGACCCGTCGCTGCCGGTGACGATGCGCTCGGCATCGCGGGTCTGGCCAGGCTGCTTGGGATTGACATCCCATTCCTGATAGGTGATGGCCTTGCCGGAAGCGTCCTTCCGGGGCAGCGTGCCGTCCCGGTTGTTCCAGGTGTCTCCGCCGTGCGTGCCCGGGGCATCGGCCGAACCCGGCCAGCGCCCGGCGTCGATCTCCACCAGCGTCTGGTACGCGCGGTCGGGCACGCCGGCGACCTTGGACGGCGGCGCGGATTGGTTGACGATGCCGGGGGCCGGTGTGGCGCCGCCAGGCTTGACGGTCGTCCGGACCGTCGAGGTGGCAACGGGTTTGGCGCTGCCGGTGTCGCGGGGATGGTCGTTGATGCGATTGGCGACGATGGCGACGATCAGCAGCAGCACGGCCACGCCCAGCGTCAGCCAGGCGCTCGTCTTCCTGGTCGGCTGCTTCATCGGTACTGCACCGTCACGGGCGCGTGATCGGACCAGCGTTCGGCATAGGTCGCGGCCTTCTCCACGACGGCCTGCTTGGCGCGGGTGGCGATCTCGCCGCGCGCCAACTGGTAATCGATGCGCCATCCCGCGTCATTATCGAAGGCGCGGCCACGGTAGGAGTGCCAGCTGTAGGGGCCCGGCACGCCCGGGTGCACATCGCGCACCACGTCCGCGTAGCCGGCGGCCAGCATGGACGACACCCACGCCCGTTCCCGCGGCAGGAAGCCGGCGTTCTTGACGTTGCCCTTCCAGTTCTTGATATCGAGCTCGGTATGGGCGACATTCCAGTCACCCATGATCACGAACTGACCGTCGTGAGCCAGCATCCGCGCGCCGATGGCGTCCAGGAATCGGTACTTCTCGTCCTGCAACGGTGTGTCGGCCTCGCCGGTGTGGACGTAGACGCTGGCGATGGTGAGATCGTCGAAATCGGCCTCGACATAGCGGCCCAGCGTGGCGAATTCCGCGACGGGAGTCCAGGTTCCGTCCTGGAACAGGCCCACTCCGACCCGGACCGCATCGGGCTGGTGCCGGGACAGGATGGCCACGCCCGCACGGCCTTTCAGACCCGGCTCGGCATGGCTGAGAAACCATCCGGCGTCCAGCGCGGGCGCCAACGCGCTACGCGTTTGCTCATCGGTCGCCCGAGTCTCCTGCAGACAGACGATATCGGCCTCGGTAGCCGCCAGCCACTCGAGCAGTCCCTTGCCCGCCGCGGCGCGCACCCCGTTCACGTTGCACGTACTGATGATTTTCGCCACTTCACGACCGTACAATGCGGCTTACCGACTCTCTTCACGGACATCGAGGTCCAGGAAGGGGTGACGACGATGACGTCAGGCACCACCAGGCCCACCGCCCCGCCCGCGCCCATCCGCGCGCTCCACACCGGCTCCGGTGAACCACTGCTCCTGCTGCACGGATTCATGATGTCCCCGCATTGCTGGGAGCAGGTGGCACAACGCATGTCGAGCCATTGCGAAGTGTTCGCTCCGGCCTTCACCGGGCACTGGGGCGGCCCCGATCTCGAGGGCTGGTACCTCGATGTCAGTGCCCTTGCCGACCGGGTGGAGGACCAGCTCGACGAGATCGGCTGGCGCACTTGCCATATCGCGGGCAATTCGCTCGGCGGCTGGGTGGGCTTCGAACTGGCCCGCCGGGGCCGGGCCCGCACCCTCACCGCTATCGCACCGGCGGGCGGCTGGCAAAACCCCTCCGCGCTGCAACTCCGGGTGGGATTGAAGTTCCTGTCGCTGGTGCCGTTCCTGGAGATCGGCAAGCGTCTGCCGGCCGCCATCGCCTACAGCGGACTCGTGCGACAGGCGGTGGCGCTGCTGCTCGCCAAGAACACCGAAGCGGCCTCGCGGGCGGCCATCGAGGCCGCCATCACCTCGGCCATGCACTGCAGAGCCACACTTCCGATGCTGGTGAGCGGCCTGCGATTCCCCGCGCTCGAGCATCTGGCCACGCTGCGCACGCCTGTGCGGCTGCTCATGTGCGAGCATGACCGGATCATCCCGAATCGCTTGTACGCCCGGCGTTTCCTGGATGAGCTGCCGGAGTCGGCGGACCGCATCCTCGTCCACGGCGTCGGTCACGTTCCCATGCTCGAGGCGCCCGACCGCATCGCGACCCTCATCGCCGAGCACGTCTACGCCAGCCGCACCCACCTGCGGGCCGTCTGACTATTCCCGAATCGCCCACACTCCCTGGCACACCCGGCTTCTTTACCTGGAACCGTGCACCGGAACTCGTTCATGTGCATAGGATTACGACTGATCCGCGTCGCCAGGTTCGCGGCCCAAGCGCAGGTCTATGGAGCGCTCGTTCCGGACCGAGCGAAGCCAGGGAGCGAGGCGGAGGAGCGCGGGCAGGGAAGAACGAGACCTTCGCTCCGCCTCCCCGCGCTTGGCCGCGAACCCGCCGGGAGCGACGCGGAGGCCAATTTCAGATCGACAGGGTGTGGAGAATGACGGAACAACCGCGGGTCGACCAGTCCAAGCCCAGCATCGCTCGGGTATACGACTATCTCCTGGGCGGCAAGGACAACTATGCCGCAGACCGGGAGGTCGGGGACTTCTTCATCAAGGACCTGCCCGGTTCGGTGGATATCGCGTACGCGAATCGCAATTGCCTTGTCCGCGCCATCGGCGAGATGTCGCGGGCCGGTATCGAGCAGTTCGTCGACATCGGCAGCGGCCTGCCCACCGCCGCCAATGTGCACCAGGTGGCGCAGCGGCACCGGTCCGAGCCGCACGTGGTCTACGTCGACAATGACCCCATCGTGCTGGCGCACGGCCGCGCGATCCTGGAGACCGACGCGAACACCACTGTGATCCAGGCCGACCTGCGCGATTCGGAAGCCATCCGACACCATCCGGAAGTGGAGCGGCTCATCGACTTCACGCAGCCGGTGGCCGTGGTCTTCAGCGCCATCCTGCACCACCTCAACAATGACGAGAAGCCCGAGCAGGTGGTCCGCTACTGGGCCGACCAGATCTCCTCCTGCAGCATGGTCTACATCTCCCATTTCCGCTCCGGCTTCAACGAGGAGACCCGGGTCGCCGAGCAGAAACTGCAGTCCACCTTCGGCCGCGGCCGCTGGCGCACCGACGAGGAGATCCTCGCTCTCTTCGGCGATCTCGAAATACTCGAACCCGGTCTGGTCCCCTGCTCGCTCTGGCGCCCGGAACCCACCGCCGAGGGCGTGGCCCGCATCGGCGGCGACCACCACGATCTCAGCGTCTGGCAACAGCTCATCTCCGCTGCCCTATCCCGCAAGCCCTGACGGACGAACCCTGCGGCACTCACTGATCGCGATCGAATCCCGTGATCAGCGGGTGCCGCTCAGTCGAACCACTCCGGATCTCCGGCGGCGATGAGCCTGCGCAATACGGCCGGATCCGCCATCGCGTCCCGCAGTAGGGCGCCGAGCCGCCGCAGCGCCTCCGCGTCCTGTCCGTACGCGACGAACATTCCGGCCTCGGGGTCGAAGTTCACCCGCTCCCCCAGCCCGGGCTCCTGTGTCATCACCGCGGTCCGAGCCACCCCCGCCCACCCGTAACCGCCTCCGTCGTACCCGAACTCGGCGAATACGGGCTCGGTGGCGAGCCCGTCTGCTCCATCATCCTGCCGCTGGAGAGCTGCCTGCGCCCCGTCTCCGTCCCGTGAACCCGTTCGGAGCGTGCGCGTCCGGGGCCGCCACCGGCGACTGGGCGGCCCCGGACCTTCACGCACGCCTAGTAGGCGAGCAATCCCTTGGCCACGTGGGTCACCTGGATTTCGTTGCTGCCCGCGTAGATCATGAGGGATTTGGCGTCGCGGGCCAGCTGTTCGACGTGGTATTCGGACATGTACCCGTTGCCGCCGAAGAGCTGGACGGCGTCCATGGCAACCTCGGTGGCGGTCTCGGAGCAGTAGAGCTTCATCGCCGACGCCTCGGCCAGGGTGGGCGGTTTGCCCGCGCGGGAACGTTCCAGGGCATGGAAGACCATGTTCTGGATGTTGATTCGCGCGATCTCCATCCTGGCCAGTTTGAGCTGAACCAGTTGGAACCGGCCGATCTCCTGACCCCAGAGCTTGCGTGTCTTGGCGTAATCCACACAGAGCCGGTGGCATTCGTTGACAATCCCCAGCGCCATGAAGGCCACGCCGATGCGCTCGGCGGTGAAACTCGAACGGGCGCTCTCGCGGCCGTCGCCGCCCTCGTGCCGCTCGGTTTCACCCAGCAGGCGGTCGCGGCTCAATCGCACATTGTCGAAGAACAATTCGCCCGTGGGTGAGGAGTGCAGGCCCATCTTCTTGAACGGCTTGCCCTGGGTGAAGCCCTCCATGCCCTTGTCGAGCACGAAGGTCAGCACCCTGCGTTCCCGCTTGTCGGCGCCGTCGCCCTCGTCGAGCTTGGCGTAGACGATGACGGTGTCGGCGTAGGGGCCGTTGGTGATGAAGGTCTTCTGGCCGTTGAGGATGTAGTCCTCGCCGTCTCGGCGGACGTAGGTCTTCATGCCACCGAAGGCGTCCGAGCCCGAATCCGGTTCCGTGATCGCCCACGCCGCGACCTTCTTCATGGTCACGATGTCGGCCAGCCAGCGTTGTTTCTGGGCCAGGGTGCCGCGCGACAGGATGGTGGTGGCCCCGAGACCGATGCTGACGCCCATGGCGGTGACAAGGCCCATGCATACCCCGGACAGTTCGCTGACCAGCACCGCCATCAGCGATTCCTGCCCGGAGAACGGCCCGCCGTCGCCGGCCGGGGCGTCCTTCTTCTCCGGTAGCGGCTCCCCGGCGGTGCGCGCCTCCTCCCGCTTCCGTTGCCTGGCAAGCAGTTTGGCGACAGCCTCCGAGCCCAGCGCATCGATGCCGAACTCGGCGAACAGCTTCCGGATGATGGGATACGGCAGCATCTCGCCGCTGTCGAGGGCGTCCAGATGCGGGCGCACCTCCTTGTCGATGAAGCCGCGCACCGCGCCGCGGACCAGCTCATCGGTCTCGGACCATTCGAACATCGTTGTCCGCCTTTCTGATTACGGCAGTCGCCGGGCGATATCGTCGATGGACCAGGGGCCCTCGGTCTCGATGGTCTTCACGTCGTGCCAGCCCGCCAGTTCGGAGATCGCGCCGCCCTGTACCGCGAACACCTTGCCGGTGATCGGGCACTTCTCGCTGGCGAGATACGCCACCAGCGGGGAGATATTGGCCGGACTGAAGGCATCGAACTCGCCTTCTTCCAGACCGGCCTGCTGCGCCGCCATCATCTCACCCATGCCGGGGGTGGCCAGGGTGAGCCGGGTGCGGGCGATCGGCGCGATGGCGTTCACGCGCACGCCGTAGCGGGCCAGCTCATCGGCGGCTACCAGGGTGAGCGCGGCGATACCGGCCTTGGCCGCACCGTAATTCGCCTGCCCGGCATTGGGGATCGTGGTGCCCGACGCCGACGCGGTATTGATCACCGCGGCGTTGGGCTGATTGCCCGCCTTGGACTGTTCCTTCCAGTACCCGGCCGCGTGCCGCAGCACCGCCGCGTGCCCCTTCAGGTGCACCGCCAGCACCGCGTCCCACTGCGACTCGTCCATGCCCGCCACGAAGGCGTCGCGCAGGATGCCCGCGTTGTTCACCACGACATCGAGCCGTCCGAACTCCGAAACAGCCTGCTCCACCAGGTTCTTCGCGCCCTGCCAGTCGGCCACGTTGTCGGTGTTGGCGATCGCGCGCCCCCCTGCGGCGACGATCTCGGCCGTGACCTCGTGCGCCGGCCCGGTGTCCATGCCCTCACCGGCATTGCTGCCGCCGAGGTCGTTCACCACGACCGCCGCGCCCTCCCGGGCGAACAACAGCGCGTGCTCACGGCCGATGCCGCGTCCGGCCCCGGTGATGATGGCGACCCGCCCGTCGAGTGCACCCATGAAATGTCTCCTTCTCCACAAGGATCGGTCCCCGTCCGCCGGCGACAGCGGGCGGGCACAAAAGATCAAGAGTTGTCGGCAATCTCGGCCAGGCCGTCGCTGAGTACGGTGTCCTCGCCGCGAACGGTCCGGAAGGCGTACGTGGTGACCCCGTTCTCGCTGCCGGCCTTCCAGATCTGCGTCTCGAGGTCGTCGTCGGGGAACACCATCTTGGAGAACCGCACCGCGTACCGTCGAAGCCGGGCCACATCCGAGCCCGCCACCATGGTCAGCACGCCCCACGATGACATGGCCATGGTGCACAGCCCGTGCGCGATGATGCCGGGCAGCCCGGCATCCCTGGCGACCTGATCATCGAGGTGCAGCGGCACCGGATCACCGGACGCCGGCGAGTACCGGTAGGTCTGGTCGGCATCGACGTGCGCGGACACCGTGGCCAGCGGAGCCTGTTCCAGCAGCGCCGGCTCGAGCCGGTGCGTGGGAGCCTGCTCGCCGACCCGCTCGCCCGCGTCGACATTGCGGAAGAACGCGGTCAGGTACTGCTCGTTGACCAGGTCCCCATCCGCCGAACGGCATTCGATGAGGATGGTGATGGTCGACCCGTTGTCCTTGCCCTCGAACCCGATGGCCTTGGCCCGCGACACCAGCGTGTCGCCGGGCCGAATCGGCCGGTGGAAGTGGAAGTCCTGCTCCCCGTGCACCACCCGCCCGAAGATGTTCATCGGCGCCACATCGATGACCGGCACCATCATGGCCTCGAAGACCGGCACGATGGCGAAGATAGGCGGCGCCACATCACCTTTCAGATGCGCGGCGATGGGATCGTTGGTGGCCGCGGCATATTCGGCGATCCGTTCCCGCGTGACCTCGAACGTCTCCTCATCGGACCAGACGTCCAGCCCAGCGCGGTCGAATTCGACAGCGGTGGAAGCCATGTCGTTCCTCCCCGTGCCGCTAGGCCGTCGTGGCGAGGGAGTCGAGCGCGGCGAGCGTCTTGTCCAGCTGCGTGAGACCATCCTTCTCCACCGCCTTGCCGAGCGCGCCCTTGATCAACGCGCCCTCGAAATCACCGGACACCGCGAACCTGCTGCCGCCGCCCTCGGCGGTGATGTCGAAGGAGAACTGGACCTTCACGCCCGCCATGCCGGTACCGCTGAGCACCAGCTTGTTCGGGGTCTCGACGCTCTCGACCACCCACTCGATCTTGTTGGCCATGCCCAGCATGACGATCTTGGCGGTCAGCGTGGCGCCCGGCGCGAGCACGGCCGGCGGCTCCTCCATCCAGCGCTCATGGATGGAGAACCACTTGTCCCAGGTCTGCGGGTCGGAGACCACGGCCCACAGGCCGTCGGGGGTCGCGTTGAGGTCTTTGGAAGCTTCGATGTGTCCCATGGGAATACCTCGTGTGGTCCCCGCCATCCCGGGGTGCCGGGACAGCGGATCGGGGATGAATAAGGCGAGGGTCAGCGGTCGGCGCGCTGGTAGGCGGTGACGACGGCCGCGCCGCCGAGCCCGATGTTGTGTTGCAGTGCGGCGGTGACGTTGGCGACCTGCCGCTTGTCGGCGGCGCCGCGCAGCTGCCAGGTGAGCTCGCTGCACTGCGCCAAACCCGTTGCGCCCAAAGGGTGTCCCTTGGAGATGAGCCCGCCGGAGGGATTCACGACCCAGGTGCCGCCGTAGGTGGTCGCGCCGGAGTCGATGAGGTGCCCCGCCTCGCCCTCCTTCGCCAGCCCGAGCGCCTCGTACAGCAGCAGCTCGTTGGCGGAGAAGCAGTCGTGCAGCTCGATGACCTGGAAGTCCTCGGGTCCGAGCCCGGCCTGTGCGTAAACCTTCTCGGCCGCTTGGACATTCATGTCGTAACCGATGAGGTTCTTGGCGCTGCCGTCGAAGGTGGACTGGAAGTCGGTGGTCATGGCCTGGCCGACGATCTCCACCGCTTGCCGCGACAGATCGTGGCGGTCCACGAACTCCTCCGAGGCCAGGATGACCGCACCCGAACCGTCGGAGGTAGGCGAGCACTGCAGCTTGGTGAGCGGATCGTAGATCATGCGCGAGGCCAGGATGTCCTCGAGCGTGTACTCGTCCTGAAACTGCGAATACGGGTTGTTCACCGAGTGCTTGTGATTCTTGTACCCGATCTTGGCGAAGTGCTCGGCGGTGGTGCCGTACTTCTTCATGTGCTCGCGCCCGGCCGCGCCGAACATCCACGGAGCCACCGGGAACAGCACCTCGGAGATCTCGGCCAGCGCCATGATGTGGCGCGCCATGGGCTGTTCGCGATCGTCCCAGGTGGAGCCGAGCGAACCGGGCTGCATCTTCTCGAAGCCCAGTGCCAGCGTGCAGTCGGCCAGACCGCCCCGAATCGCCTGTGCCGCAAGGTAGAGCGCGGTCGAGCCGGTGGAGCAGTTGTTGTTGACATTGACCACCGGGATGCCGGTCATGCCCAGTTCGTAGACCGCGCGCTGACCGGAGGTGGACTCGCCGTAGACGTAGCCGACATAGGCCTGCTGGATCTCGCGGTAGTCGATCCCGGCATCAGCGAGGGCCTTGGTCCCGGACTCGCGGGCCATGTCCGGGTAGTCCCAGTCACTGCCGTCCTCGTTCTTGCACCGCCCCGGCTTCTCGAACTTCGTCATGCCGACGCCGACGACGTAGACCTTGTTCGTCATCGAACTCCTCACATAGGGGAACAGAAACAAACATACAAAGCTGTATGTAAGTAGACAAGAGGGCAGCGGGGACTTCTCCTTCACGCACAAGATCAGCAGTTCGGCCCCGCGCACCCCACATGCCGTCGATGCGGTAGCCCCACGCGCGCGAACGCCGAAGGCCCCCACCGCGGACAGCGGCGAGGGCCTTCGGCGCGAATCGATCAGCTATTCATCCGCGATCCGGAAGTCCGGCATCCGGGCCTCGGCCGCCAGGCGCAACTGCGCCGAGGCCCGCAGCCAACGCCGGTGCGCCCGCTCGGGATCGGGAGAAATGAAGTTGGTCACCAGGATTCCGCGCAGCGTGTCCATGGCGGTGTAGGCGAAATCGCGAACGTTCTTGCGGTCCAGCTCATTCGGCACCAGCTGGGCCACGGTCAGCAGCACCGCGTTGTTCACGAACGGCTCGACCTTCTCCATCTCGACCGCGAGCACCCGGTCGGTGCGGCTGGCCACCCACAATTCGATGGCCGCGATGAACAGCGGGCCCTGATGCAGCTCCCACATGGCCTCCAGGGCGGCGCCGATCGGATCGTCGCCCGCGCGGAGCCGCCGGATCTCCTTCATCGCCGCCTCGGTGCGCCGTTGCGCCAGATGACTGATCGCCGCCACCACCAACTCACTCTTGAAGCCGAAGTGATGCACCTGCGCACCCCGGGTCACCCCCGCGCGCTCCGCCACCCGTGGCGTCGTGGTTCCGGCGTAGCCGTACTCGACCAGGCACTCGATCGTGGCGTCCAGCAGTCGCGTGCGGGTCTCGCTGCTGCGTTGTTCCTGGGTGCGGCGCGGCTGTTTCGAGACGGCGGAGCTGGTCATGCGGAAATCTTACACTTACATACAATCGTGTATGTTCGCGCCCGGATTGCGAACCGACGCCCGGCCCGCATCGCCACGGTGGAGCTGCGACGCCGATTCGAGGGCGCTGTTTTCGGCCGATAACTCGAGCTCAGCCCTGTTCGCGGTGGGTTCGTTCGACGACCACTGCGAGAATTGGAGATCTCAGATCCCGGTCGGGAAGGTGAGGGTCATCAGGCCCGGCCAGACCTGAGCCCACGGATGCAGCGGCTCACGGCAGACGTAGACGGTCACCAGGCGTTCCAGACCGGGCAGGCCGTTCGGGTCGTCGATCCGCTGTACCAGCGTGGTGGAGGCGAACTGGGACAGGAAGTCCTTGTCGCCCACGCCGTCGACGGCGAGGTACACGATCGTGCGCGCGGAATCCGGCGGCGGACCGAAGTAACCGAACCCGCGGTTGGGGCTGTACATCGGCGGCAGATGATAGTCCCGGCCGAACTCTTCCAGCGCGCTCGCCTGCACATACGAGGCCGCCACCACCGCGGCGTCGCGGCGCTCGGACTCCGGCAGCGCGGCCACCGCGTCCCGCACCGCGGCGGTGAAGGTGGCGTAGCCGTCCGGACCGGACATCGACTCCCGCTGCCAGTACTGCATCTGGTCCGTGATCGGCTTCGCGATCCAGCCCTTCGGCACCGGCAGCACGATCATCGCCACGGTGAACATGACCGCCGATGCCACCGCCAGACCGGTGACCAGCCCGCGCACTCGGCGTTGCGCCTCGACCGTGCCGAGCACGTACGCACCCGCGCCGAGCAGCGCCGGCCAGAAGCCCGCGATGTAGTACGAGCGGCCGTTCTCGACGAGCACCACCGCCAGCAGCCCCAGGCCCGCCACCATCGCGAACCGATACGGGCGCAACGCTTCCTGCCGCACCAGACCCCACAGGCCCAGAATGCTCAGCAGGCCGCCGAGCAGGCCGCACTGGGTGGCGATCTCCAGCGCGCACACCAGCGGTCCGGTGTTCGCGGCGTACTGCTCCTGGGCGATGATCGCGGTCATCTGGGATTCCACCCAGCCGTGCTGCACCTGCCACACGATGCCGGGAATCATGGCGACCGCGAGGATCAGCGTGCCCGCGTAAAGGGCTGGGCGGCGCAGCATTTCACGCGGACCGGCCACCAGCACGCCCAGGCCCAGCAGCGCCCACACGCCCGGCACCATCCACTTGGCCTGGAAGGCGAGCGCGGCGGTCACGCCCGCGGCGATCAGCAGCCAGTCCTGGCGGGTGCGCACCCAGCGGATCAGCAGGAAGATGATCAGCGCCTGCAGCGGGATATCGAAAGTCAGTGTGATCAGCTGCAACTGATCGAAGGCCAGCGGCGAGACGGCATAGGCCGCGGCGGCCAGGATCTGATACCGCGACCCCGCGCCGACCTCCCGGGCGGTGGCCGCCGCCAGGATCGCCGCGGCCGCCGTCAGCGCCAGCGCGGGAATCCGCAGTGCCAGTACCGAACCCGGCGCCACCAGGTCGCACAGGTGTGCGACGAACGGCGCGAGCGGCCCCTGGTCCGGGTAGGCGAGCGCGAGCCGCCGTCCGGCCGCGAGGAAATACAGCTCGTCGCCGAAGAAGTTGAACCGGGCCGCGGCGATGCCGAGCACGGCGGCGAATCCGAAGGAGACGGCCAGCACACCTCTCCAGGCGAACGGCGGCCGATCGGCAGCCGGTTCGGCGGCATCCAAACGGAGCACCGTATCGGTGGTTGACATCATTCCCTCCCGAAACCACGAAAAGACGCCCGGCAGAACCGAATGTCGGCGATGCCGGGCGTCGATCAGGCTGCAGGATATCCGGTTACCGGCCATCAGGTCTTCCCAGCCGTTTCCGGGGCTTGCGGACGCGTTGCGGGGCGTTGTCCGATCACCGACCGCGGGGATCCGAGAGGCCCTCGATGAGCAGACCGATGACCCCCATCGACCGGGTCTGCGATCCCGCCGGACTCTCAGGCGAGGGCGTGCGGCCGCGACCGGGCGACGAGCACCGTCACCGCGAAGAGCGCGGTGCCGACGACCGCCAGAGCGGCCCCGACCACCGCCGGCGCGGTGTAGCCCAGACCCGCCGCGATCACCAGACCGCCCAGCCATGCCCCCGCCGCATTGGCGATGTTCAGGGCCGCGTGGTTGAGCGCGGCGGCGAGGGTCTGGGCATCGTGGGCGACATCCATCAGGCGGGTTTGCAGGGCCGGGGCCAGCGCCGCGCCGGATGCGCCCACCAGGAAGGCGCCGACGGCGGCCGTGTACGGATTGTGTGCCGCCGCAACGTATCCGGCGAGAATCACCACCATGGCCAGCAGGGACGCGAACACCGCGCGGTCCACGCCGCGATCGGCGAGCACACCGCCGGCGATATTGCCCGCGACCATGCCGAGGCCGAAGAGCATGAGCACCAACGGAACCAGGCCGGCCCGCAGACCGGCCACATCGGTGAGGGTGGTGGTGATGTAGGTGTAGACCGCGAACATGCCGCCGAAGCCGACCGCACCGACCAGCAGCGTCAGCAGCACCTGCGGGCGGCGCAGGGCGGTCAGTTCGGTGCGGGGATCGGTCATGCGGATGCCGTGCAACTCCGGCACGAAACCGGAGATGGCGGCCACGGTCGCGATACCGATCACGGCGACCACCACGAACGCGTCCCGCCAGCCGAGATTCTGGCCCAGCCAGGTCGCGGCGGGAACGCCGACGACATTGGCGGCGCTCAGACCCAGCATGATCGCGGCAACCGCCTTGGCGCGCTGGCCCGCCGGTGCCAGTGAGGCCGCGGCCAGCGAGGCGACACCGAAGTACGCGCCGTGCGGCAGGCCCGAGACGAAGCGCGCCACAGTCAGCGTCGCGAAGGTCGGGGCCACCACGCTGGCCGCATTGCCCAGTGTGAACGCCGCCATCAGGGCCATCAGCAGTCGCTTGCGCGGCACTCGGGCGCACACCGCCGCGATCACCGGCGCACCGACGACCACGCCCAGAGCGTAGGCGGACACCATGTGCCCGGCGGTCGGTTCGGATACCCGCATGGCGGACGCGATGTCCGGCAGCAAACCCATGGTGACGAATTCGGTGGTGCCGATGCCGAACCCGCCCAGCGCCAGCGCCAGCATGGCCGCCACCGGCCACCGCCGTGTCTCCGGCACCGCCGTCGGCGCGTCGATACCGTCGAGGTTCGCGTCGGTCCCCGGTGCAGAATTCGCCATGACGTTGCGCAACACCGGCTCCGGCGTCCCGCATCCCGTCCCGGCCGTGAGTCCGCTCACGCTCGGCGAACGGCCACGGCGACCATCCGGGTCGGGCCGGCGTGTCGACAATGGCGCGGTCCACATCGGTGAGCGGCGCGGCCACCGGGAAGTTACCGCGGAACGCACCCCCTAAGGATCGTTGCGGCGCTTGATCTCCCACAGTTTGTCGAGAGTGTCGCGGTCAAGGCGTCGGCGAGAATGTCACCGGAATCCAGGTAGGTGAACGGCTTCCGGTCCGACGAGTAGCGGGACAGCTCGGCGGCGATCGCGGCGCGGCGATCCACCACGGCGGCGTGCTGTGGCGACGGGGCCGGGCCCAGCATGGACAACGGGTAGCGCTCCGAAATGCCGCCCGCCGCAACGGCATCCGCCGCAGGCCCGGTCAGCTCGCCACCGGATGCCGGATCCGCACCAGCGCCGGCGGATACACCGAACCATTCGGCGCCGACGCTGCGAGCAAGGAATCGCCGACCCCACTGGAGAATTCGGTGAGCAGTTCACCGCGCACCAGAGCCGGACCGGGATCGACCGGCTCCATGCGGATGCCGCCGATTCCGGTCGCGTCCATGGGACGGGGCTATCGAGAACCACGCGGGGAATCTCGTCGAATCGGCGCAGCGGGCCGGTTACATCGCCTCGTGCGAGCACGTCGATCGCGACCATGGATTTCCCCCGCAAGAATTCGGGGACCTCGGGGAAAGGCGGGAATCGCGTGAGCGCCGGCCAGATGCTGAACTTCTCGGCCGCCTCCGCCGTCGCGTCCCGGAATGCGGCGAGCACAGTTTCGGCCCGCTCCGCCGGCCACAGCATCCGGCCGCCGAAAAGCGCACCGCGTCGAACAATTCGAATTCGAGCGCGGTCACCAAGCCGCCCCCGGCGCTCGTGATCGAATGATCCCCGGACGACCATGACCATTTCATGGCCGCGGACCCCCGGAACAGTTCGGGCACCCGCCCGCTCACCGGTTCCGGTGGCGGCAGGTGCCCGTGTGGCGCGGTGGATGTTCTGGCCGGGACTGTGGTCCCGGCCGCCATCGTCACCGCTTCGCGCTGTTCACGTCGGTCGGCGCGTGGAGCATGCGCTCCGGTTCAGGGATGCCCCTGAGTACTTCTCGCCCTTGGGATCTCAGGTCCCGAGAGCACCCAATCCCCGGGGGTCTCAGGGACTCGCCCCTGAGAAAGCCCGAGAGTCGGGGGCGATCAGCGCAGCTCGCGAGCCAGGTTGGCGTCCAGCACGCCGAGGAACTCCTCGGTGGTCAGGTAGCCCTGGTCGCCGCCGACCAGCAGCGCGAGGTCCTTGGTCATCTGGCCCGATTCGACGGTCTTGATGACCACGTCCTCGAGGGTCTGGGCGAAGCCGATCACCTCGGGGGTGTTGTCCAGCTTGCCGCGGTGGGCCAGGCCGCGCGTCCACGCGAAGATCGAGGCGATCGGGTTGGTGGAGGTGGGCTTGCCCTGCTGGTGCTGGCGGTAGTGGCGGGTCACGGTGCCGTGCGCGGCCTCGGCCTCACAGGTGCGGCCGTCCGGGGTGAGCAGCACGGAGGTCATCAGACCCAGCGAGCCGAAGCCCTGCGCCACGGTGTCGGACTGCACGTCGCCGTCGTAGTTCTTGCAGGCCCAGACGTAGCCGCCCTCCCACTTGAGCGCGGAGGCGACCATGTCGTCGATGAGGCGGTGCTCATAGGTGAGACCGGCCGCGTCGAACTCGTCCTTGAACTCGGTCTCGTAGATCTCCTGGAAGGTGTCCTTGAACATGCCGTCATAGGCCTTCAGGATGGTGTTCTTCGTCGACATGTACACCGGATAGTTCTGCTGCAGGCCATAGTTCAGCGAGGCCCGCGCGAAGTCCCGGATCGAGTCCTGGAAGTTGTACATGCCCATGATCACGCCGCCGTCTTCCGGCATACGGACGACCTCGTGCTGGATCGGCTCGGAGCCGTCCTCGGGCGTGAAGGTCAGGGTGACGGTACCCGCCTGGTGCACCTTGAAATCGGTGGCGCGGTACTGGTCGCCGAAGGCGTGGCGGCCGATGATGATCGGCTTGGTCCAGCCCGGAACCAGTCGCGGAACGTTCGAGATGATGATCGGCGCGCGGAAGATGGTGCCACCCAGGATGTTGCGGATGGTGCCGTTGGGCGACCGCCACATCTTCTTGAGCCCGAATTCCTTGACACGGGCCTCATCGGGGGTGATCGTCGCGCACTTGACGCCGACGCCGTGCTTCTTGATGGCGTTCGCCGCGTCGATGGTGACCTGATCATCGGTCTTGTCGCGGTACTCGATGCCGAGGTCGTAGTACTCGAGGTTCACATCGAGATACGGGTTGATCAGCTTGTCCTTGATGAACTGCCAGATGATCCGGGTCATCTCGTCGCCATCGAGCTCGACGACGGTCCCTTCAACCTTGATCTTGGACATGGATCTTCGTGTCCTCCTAGGAAGGTGGTGCTCCCATTGCACGGCCGGTGAGCACCGCTTGTAGCGGACCCCAGCTGTTCAACAGACAACGTATACGCATGGCGCTCGGCACGGGACCTGTGGTGCCAAGTCCGCGTACGCTGCGGCGTCAAGCAAGACAAGCGTACTGCTGCTATCGATCTCACCGCGCGGGCGGCCCCCGCTGTGCGGGATTCAGTGCGGTTACCGATAAGTAGCTATTCAGGTGATATTCCGCACTTCCCAGCATGCGAAAACCCGCGGGCCACGGCAACCCTTTGCCGTGGCCCACAGGCGAGAACTATTCGCCGGTCAGACACCGACATGCACGTGCTCGGAACCCTCGAGCAGATTCGCGGGCTTGTCCTTGATCATGAACGCGATGATCGGAATGGTCGCCAGGAAGAATCCCGCGCCGATCAGGAACGCGATGTCATAGGAATGAATCGCGGCCCGAGCCAGTACATGATCGGCCCCCGGATTGTTCTTCGCGAACCGCTCGGCCACCTGCACCGCGATCGTCGACAGCAACGCGGTGCCGATGGCGCCGCCCACCTGCTGAGCCGCATTGAGCAGGGCGCTGGCGACACCGGAGTCCCGCTCCTCGACCTGGTGCAGCGCCGTGGTCTGCATGGCCACGAACAGCCCGCCCATGCCCAGCGCGATCAGGATGAGCGCCGGCAGCACGCCCGCCGCGTAGCTGTCGCCGAAGCCCAGCCGCGACAGGTACAGCAGCCCGGCCATGCCCAGCACCGAGCCGGTGATCATGAGCGGCCGCGGCCCGGTCCGCGGCAGCAGCGCGCTCGCGATGGCCGCGGAGACGACGATTCCAACCGGGAAGGGCAGGAACGCCACCCCCGCCTTCAGCGCCGACCAGCCCAGGGTGATCTGGAAGTAGTAGCTCATGTTGATGAACATGGCGAACATGGCGATCGGCAGCAGCAGCGCCACCAGGAACGAGCCGCCGCGGTTGATCTCGCCCGGAATGCGCAGCGGCAGAAGCGGATTCGCGGACCGCCGCTCGATGGCGACGAAGGCGGCCAGCAGCGCGACACCCGCGATCAGCAGGGCCAGGGTGGTGCTCGCGGTCCAGCCGTCGGAGGCCGCGCGGCTGAAGCCGTAGACCACCGAGACCAGGCCGAGCGTGGCGGTCACCGCGCCGGGCAGGTCGTAGCCGCCGGTGCGCGGCGCGGGCACGTCCTTGACCACGAAGGCGAGCGCGCCCAGGAGGGCGATCAGCGCGATCGGGGTGTTGACCAGCAGGCACCACCGCCAGTCGGCGTATTCGGTGAGCGCGCCGCCCACGATCAGGCCGATGGCCGCGCCACCCGCTGACACGCCGGCGAACACGCCGAACGCGCGGGCGCGCTCCTTGGCCTCGGTGAAGGTGACCGACACCAGCGAGAGCGCGGCCGGCGCCAGCAGCGCCGCGAACGCACCCTGCAGCCCGCGTCCGGCGAACAGTTCGCCGCCGTTCTGCGCGAGTCCGGCCAGCGCCGAGGCCCCGGCGAAGCCGACCAGGCCGATCAGGAACATGCGGCGCCGGCCCAGGTAGTCGGCGAGCCGCCCGCCGAGCAGCAGCAGGCCGCCGAAGATCAGCGTGTAGGCGGTGAGCACCCACTGCCGGTTGCCGTCGCTGATGCCCAGGTCGTGCTGGGCGAACGGCATGGAGATGGTGACGATGGTGGCGTCCAGCACCACCATCAGCTGGGCCATGGCGAGTACGCCCAGGGCCCACCAACGCGCGGATTCGCGCTGGTCGGAGCTTTCGGATTGGTCTTCGAGTGTTGTTGTCGCGGCGGTCATGTCGTCTCCTCACGGACGGTCCGGGACACCCTCGACCATCTTGGCCCTAACCGACAATTGGCGTCAAGAGAAATTTGTCGCACCGCGACAGTTGTCATATCGGGACAATAAAAGCTTCGAACCCCGTACCATGGAGGAATGTCGGAGTTGTCAAGTCACATCGGTGTGATCGCATGTCACCGGCCGGGCCTGCGCGAACGGAAGAAGGAACAGACCCGCGCGCGGATCATCGACGTGGCCCTGCGCCTGTGCACCGAGCAGGGGTTCGACGCCACCACCGTGGAACAGATCGCCGACGCGGCCGAGGTGTCGCCGCGCACCGTGAACCGGTACTTCGACAGCAAGGAAGACATCGTCATCGCGCCCATCACCGACTGGGCCCGGGCGCACGCGCAGGCGCTGCGCGAGCAGCCCAACACCGGCAACGAGTTGAAGGCGCTGCTGGACAGCTTCCTCGCCATCGTGGACCGCGTCATCGAGCACGACGAGCCGCTGCCCTTCCGCTGGTTCCAGCAGATGCAGCGCATCATTCGCTCCACCGCCGCGGTGCGGGCGTGCAGCATGGCCGCGGCGGAGAACAAGACCGAGCAGACCGCTCAGGTTCTGGCCGAGCGCCTCGGCACCACCACCGAGGATCTGCGGGTTCGATTGCTGCTCGGCACTTTCCACGCCATCATGCGGGCCGGCACCGAATCGGATGCCGAATCCGGCTTCGCCGACGAGCGGCTCATCGAGTCGCCGCGCGGCATGGCCGAGGCCGTGGTCGCGGCCTATCACGAATTCGTCCGGACCTGCGCGGCGCCGGCCGTGGGAAGCCCCACTTCTGAAACAGCCTCATCCGCCCGCTAGAATCGCGCAACAGGTCAAGAGCATCAGCGTTAAGGCCCCGGCTTGCTGATCGGCAACCCTCCAGCTGCGGTGGGGTGCTCCGGGTGCAGACCGGGCGTTCGAAGGCCGAACGCAAGCGCAACCAGGAGGTCTACCGAGATGTGTTGTTGTCGAAGCCCATTCGCCTCTCGATAACGTCAAACTTCCGCCATTCGGCGACCTTTCATCTTTGGAGCAGAACACATGAGTGACTCGACCGCGCCCGCGGCCGTTGCGGCTGACGGCACCCAGGATCCGGCCAACTGGTCCTTCGAGACCAAGCAGATTCACGCTGGACAGGCCCCCGACTCGGCCACCGGAGCCCGCGCCCTGCCGATCTACCAGACGACGTCCTACGCCTTCCGCGACACCGATCACGCCGCCGCGCTGTTCGGGCTCGCCGAGCCGGGCAATATCTACACCCGCATCATGAACCCCACCCAGGACGCGGTGGAACAGCGCATCGCCGCCCTGGAAGGCGGCGTGGCCGCGCTGCTGCTGGCCTCCGGGCAGGCGGCGGAGACCTACGCCATCCTGAATCTGGCGCAGGCCGGCGACCACATCGTGGCCAGCCCGCACCTCTACGGCGGCACCTACAACCTGCTGCACTACTCGCTGCCCAAGCTGGGCATCGAGGTCAGCTTCGTCGAGGATCCGGACGATCTCGAGCAGTGGCGCGCGGCGGTGCGGCCCAACACCAAGGCGTTCTACGGCGAGACCGTCGCCAACCCGAGCAGCTCGGTGCTGGACATCCCGGGCATCGCCGAGGTCGCGCACGCGGCGGGCGTGCCGCTGATCGTGGACAACACCGTCGCCACGCCCTACCTGATCCAGCCGCTGCGGCTGGGCGCGGACATCGTCGTGCACTCGGCCACCAAGTACCTGGGCGGGCACGGTTCCGCGGTCGCGGGCGTGATCGTGGACGGCGGCGGCTTCGACTGGGCCGTGCGGGACGCCGCGGGCGAGGCCCGATTCCCGGGCTTCACCACGCCGGACCCCAGCTACCACGGCGTGGTGTTCGCCGATCTCGGCGCGCCGGCCTACGCGCTCAAGGCGCGCGTGCAGCTGCTGCGGGATCTGGGCGCGGCGGTGTCGCCGTTCAACGCTTTCCTCATCGCGCAGGGCATCGAGACGCTGAGCCTGCGGGTCGAGCGGCACGTGGCCAATGCCCAGGCGGTGGCGGAGTTCCTGGCCGGGCAGCCCGGCGTCGAGAATGTCTACTACGCGGGGCTGCCCAGCTCCCCCTGGTTCGAGCGCGGCAAACAGCTGGCTCCCAAGGGCGTCGGCGCCATCGTGTCCTTCGAGCTGGCCGGCGGGGTGGACGCGGGCAAGAAGTTCGTGGAGGCGCTGGTGCTCCACAGCCATGTCGCTAACATCGGGGATGTGCGTTCGCTCGTCATCCACCCGGCCTCGACCACGCATTCCCAACTGACGGCCGAGGAGCAGCTGGCTTCGGGCGTCACACCTGGTCTGGTGCGTTTGGCGGTGGGTATCGAGGGCATCGACGACATCCTGGCGGATTTGCGCGCCGGACTGACGGCGGCGGCAATTTGACCGTGAATATCGAATCGAGCACCTCCCGGCACGCGGCGGAGCTACTGCTACCGCCGTCCGACGGGACGCTCGGCAGCATTGCCATCGGGGATGTCGAGCTCGAGAGCGGGGCCGTCATTCCCGATGTGACGCTGGCCGTACAACGGTGGGGCGAACTATCGGCTAATGCGGACAACGTGGTGCTCGTCGAGCATGCGCTGACCGGCGATTCGCATGTGGTGGGCCCCGCCGACGCGCATCACGGCCAGCCCGGCTGGTGGGACGGCATCGTGGGCCCCGGCGCGCCGGTGGACACCCGCGAATGGTGCGTCATCGCCACCAATGTGCTCGGCGGCTGCAAGGGGAGCACCGGGCCGTCCTCGCTGGCCGCGGACGGAAAACCCTGGGGCGCAAGATTTCCCTCGATCTCCATCCGCGATCAGGTGACCGCCGAGATCAAGCTGTTCGACCTGCTCGGCGTCGACCGCCTGGCCGCCGCGATCGGCGGCTCCATGGGCGGCATGCGGGTGCTGGAGTGGATGATCGGGCGGCCCGAACGGGTCGGCGCGGCGCTGGTGCTGGCGGTCGGCGCGCGCGCTACCGCCGATCAGCTCGGCACCCAGACCACCCAGATCGCCGCCATCACCTCCGATCCGGACTGGCAGGGCGGCAACTACCACGGCACCGGGCGCGCCCCCATGACCGGCATGGGCATCGCCCGACGCATCGCGCACCTGACCTACCGCACCGAGGCCGAGCTCGACCACCGCTTCGAGAACCGCGCCCAGGGCGATGAAGACCCCTGGGCGGGTGGACGCTACGCGGTGCAGAGCTACCTGGAGTACCAGGCGGACAAGCTGATCGCACGCTTCGATCCGGGCACCTATGTGCTGCTCACCGAGGCCATGAACCGCTATGACGTGGGTCGCGGCCGCGGCGGCGTCGCGGCGGCGCTGGCGGCGACGCCGGTGCCGTGCGTGATCGGTGGGGTGGACTCGGATCGGCTCTACCCGTTGCGCACCCAGCAGGAGCTGGCCGATCTGCTCCCGGGTTCCAAGGGCCTCGAGGTCATCCACTCCAAGGACGGCCATGACGGGTTCCTGACCGAGACCGAGGCGGTCGGCAAACTCGTGCTCGAGACGATGGACCTGGCCCGGGCGCAGCGCGCGTCCGACCGCTGAATTACCGCTGCCGAACCGCTGTACCGCCGCTGCCTCGGCCGGAGGCGCGTTACCTTGCGTATCGTGTTCGTTTCATGTGAATTGTCCTGACGCCCTTCCGGTTTCGCGCGCATGACACCTCCGTAACCGGCTTCCCGGAATACGTGTGCACCGGGCTCCGCACCCGTAATGTATTCAGGCATGACCGCCGCATTCGATGACATGGATCTCCGCGATCTCGTCGATCTGCTCTCCGAGGACGAGCAGCGTGAACTCCGCCCGGCCATACTCCGCGTCCTGCACAGACTCCCGGACCAGGAAGTGTTACGCCGCGAACTCGGCCGCCGCATGACCTCGGTCTAGCGATCTCCCAGCGCCGCGGGAGCACCCGCGGGCACCCTGAAGAACATCCAGCGCCGCGACTCCGGTCGCGGCCCCGACCTCGGCGCGGTCTAGGTGACGCCGAGGCTGCTGATGGTCGCCGCCAGCACGATGATGGCGCCGCCCAGGACCGTCAGCCACGCGACATCGAATCCTTTACTGCGCACCGCGAGCAGCCCCGCTCGGTCGGTCGGCAGGACCAGCCGCAGCGCCGCCGCCAGCAGTGTCGCCCCGCCGAAGAAGAACGTCCCGCGCCGCCAGCGGTCCCAGGCCAGGAAGACCACGGCCACCACCAGCACTGCCGCCACCAGCAGGATGGGCAGATTGTCCCGGACGAACTCCCCGGCACGGCTGCTGCGGCTCTCGGGTGCGGCATGGGCTGGACTCACCGCACGAGCTTATCCGGCCCTCTGCGATGCTGGAGCCCGTGTTCCATTTGGTGTTCTTCGAACCGCGCATCCCACCCAATACCGGCAATGCCATTCGGCTGGCCGCCGGTACCGGCTGCGAACTGCACCTGATCGAACCGCTCGGCTTCGACCTATCCGAGCCGAAGCTGCGCCGGGCCGGGTTGGACTATCACGACCTGGCCGTCGTCACCGTGCACCGGAATCTCGCCGCCGCGTGGGAGTCCATTCGGCCCGAGCGGGTATTCGCGTTCACCGCGACGGCCACCACGCACAACACCGATATCGCCTATCGCAAGAGTGATGTCCTGCTCTTCGGGCCCGAGCCCACCGGGCTGCCCGAGGGGGTGCTCGCCGATCCCCGCATCACCGAGCAGTTGCGCATCCCGATGCTGCCGGGCCGCCGGTCCATGAATCTGTCCAACGCGGCCGCCGTCGCGGTGTACGAAGCCTGGCGACAGCTGGGCTTTCCGGGCGCGATCTGAGTTTCGCGGGCGGGGTTCGCCGAACATCGCCGCCGCGGGTCAGTCGTCGATCTCGAAGCGCTTGAAGCGTGAGGTCGCGCCGCCGGTGAGGCGGACCGCGGACTTGGGGACACCGTAGTGGGCTGCCAGGAGTTCGATGGCGGCCTTGTTGGCCTTGCCCTCCACCGCGGGGGCGCGCACGTACAGTTGCAGCGCCCCGTCATCGAGGATCTCGACCAAGGGGCCTTTCTTGCTGCCGGGTTTGATGGTCGCCCGGACCACTGTGGGCACGCAGCTCTCCCTTCTCGACTCGTCGGGGCCCATTGTCTCGGATGCGCCCCGGGTTAACAGCTCGGGCCTGCGATAGAAGCCACAGGAAACCAGGTAAGCGATCGAGGGCGGGAAGCCGTAGTGTCGCGGGTGCCGTGGTGGCGGGGAGCGTCACCCGGGAAGGAAAGTGCAAGATGGTCAAGCGTTTCGTATTACTGCTGTCGGCGGTACTGGGAGTGATCCTGCTGGCGACGGGGACGGCCGCGGCCGGGCCGGTCACCGTGCACGACGACTCCAAGGTGCTGGATGTCGCCAAGGTGACGAATGCGGCGAACCAGCTGTCGAATCCGGTGCAGATCTTCACCACCGAGAAGTTCTCCGACGATCGCGGCAAGTTCGATCAGGAGACGCAAAGCCACGTCAAGGATCCGGCGGACGTGGTGCTGGCCATCAATACCAAGTCCAAGTTCCTGTCGATCCGCACCGGCGCGAACTCGCATATTCGCGAAACCGCTTCTGCCGGTACGGCATTCAAGAACGCTTTCGGCAGCGGCGACTACACGGGCGCGACCGTCGCGGCCTTGGGCGCGCTGAAGTCGGCGACCGACCAGGCCGCGCCCACCAGCGCCCGGGCCGGCAATCCGGCGCCCGCGCCCGCCGCCAAGCCCGAATCCAAGAGCAGCGGCTGGGGCTGGCTGGGCATCCTGTGCCCGATCGTGATCATCGGCGGCATCATCGCGGCCGTCGTCGCCTTCGTCCGGCGCCGCCGCGCCAATCCGCCGCCCCCGTCCGCCCCGCTCGGCGGCGGTGGCTTCGGGAGCGGCTATTCCTCCGGCGGTCCGGGGTACGGCGCACCTGGTTACGGCACCCCACCCTCGCCGCCTTACGGCGGTGGCAGGGGCGGCATGAGCCCGGGCGCTGCCGCGGGCCTCGGCGCGGTGGGCGGTGCCATCGGTGGTGGCCTGCTCGGGTATGAACTCGGTCGCATGGAAGGCGAACGCGAAGAACACGACCGCAACGACTACGCCCCGCCCCCGGAGTCCGGCGGCTACGGCTACGACCCGGGCCCGCAACAGTGGGGCGGTGGCGGCGGAGACTACGACTTCGGAGGCGGAGGCGGCGACTTCGGCGGCGGAGGCGGCGACTTCGGCGGCGGAGGCGGCGACTTCGGAGGCGGAGGCGACTCCGGGGGTGGCGGCGGCGACTTCTGACCACCCCGCGTCGTCATCCACCCGATGCGCCCGCGGAAACCCCTGACGCGCCCCGCGCCTCACCCGAGGTGCGGGGCGCGTCCGCGTTCGACGACCCATCGAATTCAGTGCCGACAACGCCGAGTCCTCGTCGAATGTCGCCATCGGCGACAACCTGCCCGTACATCGCCGCGGGTGTTTCAGCGGAAGTCGCGGGAGCGGCCATCGATACGCAGATCCATGCGCTGCAGGTGCTCGGCGACAATGGTGACCGCGCCCTCCGCGTTCTGCACCCGCCCGCGGATGAGCAGGGCGGGCGCGGTGCCGGCCAGGCGGCGGTAACGGGCCCACAGGCCGACCGAGCAGACCACGTTCACCATGCCGGTCTCGTCCTCCAGGTTGAGGAAGGTGACCCCGCCCGCGGTGGCCGGGCGCTGCCGGTGGGTGACCGCGCCGCCGACGAGAACCCTTGTGCCGTCCCGAAGGTCGAGCAGATGGGCGGCGGGGATGACGCCGAGGGCGGCGAGGCGCTCGCGCAGGAATTCGGTCGGATAGCTGCCGGGCGAGACACCGGTGGCCCACACGTCGGCGGCGGCCAGCTCCAGCGCGCTCATGCCGGGCAGGGCGGGCGCGGCGGTGGCCGCGCCGGTGCCGGGCAGTCGGTCGGGACGTTCCCCGGCGGCCGCGCCCGCCGCCCACAGCGCCTCGCGGCGGCTGCCGCCGAGGCTGCCCAATGCGCCCGCGGTGGCCAGCGCCTCCGCCTGTGGCACGCTCAGTTCCACGCGCCCGGTGAGGTCGAGAAACGAGGTGTAGGGTCCGATCTCGCGGGCGGCCACGATCTGCTCGGCCAGCTCGGCGCCGATGTGCCGGACCGAGGCCAGCCCCAGCCGGATCTCCATGCCCTGTGCCTCGAGGGTCGCCTCGGCGAGGCTGTGGTTGATGTCGGGCCCGTGCACCACCACCCCGTGCCGTCGTGCGTCGGCCACCAGCGACTGCGGCGAATAGAACCCCATCGGCTGGGCGCGCAGCAGCCCGGCGCAGAAGGCGGCCGGATGGTGCAGCTTGAACCACGCCGAATAGAACACCAGTGAGGCGAAACTCTGCGAATGGCTTTCCGGGAAACCGAAATTCGCGAAGGCGTACACCTTCTCGTAGATGCGGTCGGCCACCTCGCCGGTGATACCGTGCAGATCCTTCATGCCCTGGTAGAAGCGGGCCCGCAGCCGCTCCATCTTCTCCGGAGAGCGCTTGGATCCCATGGCGCGGCGCAGCTGATCGGCTTCGGCCGCGGTGAAGCCGGCGACGTCCACGGCCATCTGCATGAGCTGCTCCTGGAACAGCGGCACGCCGAGGGTGCGTTCCAGCGAATTCTCCAGTGCCGGATGATCGTAATCGGACTTCTCCCTGCCATTGCGGCGACGGATGTAGGGGTGCACCGATCCGCCCTGGATCGGTCCGGGCCGGATGAGCGCCACCTCCACCACCAGGTCGTAGAAGGTACGCGGCTTCAACCGCGGCAGGGTCGCCATCTGCGCGCGGGATTCCACCTGGAACACCCCGACGGAGTCGGCGCGGCACAGCATGTCGTAGACGGCTTTCTCACCCAGGTCCAGCCGGTGCAGTTCGATGGTGTGCCCTTTGTGCTCGGCCACCAGGTCGATCATGTAGTGCAGCGCCGACAGCATGCCCAGCCCGAGCAGGTCGAACTTGACCAGACCGGCGGCCGCGCAGTCGTCCTTGTCCCACTGCAGCACACTGCGATCGGCCATGCGCGCCCATTCCGTCGGGCACACGTCGGCGATGGGGCGGTCACAGATCACCATGCCGCCGGAGTGAATGCCCAGATGCCTCGGCAGGCCCTCCAGTTCACCGGCCAGCGCGAGCACGTCGTCCGGGATGTCGGTGTGCTGTTCCTCCGCCACGCCCGTCCAGCGGCTCACCTGTTTGCTCCAGGCATCCTGCTGTCCGGTCGAAAAGCCCAGGGCGCGTGCGGCATCCCGCACCGCGGAGCGGCCGCGATAGGTGATCACATTGGCCACCTGCGCCGCGTATTCGCGCCCGTATTTGGCGTAGACGTGCTGAATGGCCTCCTCGCGCCGACCCGATTCGATGTCCACGTCGATGTCCGGCGGCCCGTCCCGCTCCGGCGACAGGAACCGTTCGAACAGCAGCCTGTTGGCGACCGGGTCCACATTGGTGATGCCGATGGCGTAGCAGACCGCCGAATTGGCCGCCGATCCTCTGCCCTGGCAGAGGATGTCGTTGTCGCGGCAGAAGCTGACGATGTCGTGCACGACCAGGAAGTAGCCCGGGAAGTTCAGGGTGGCGATCACGTCCAGCTCATGCTCGAGCTGCCGGTAGGCGTCCGGGTTCCCGGCTCGGGGCCCGTAGCGGCGGGCCGCGCCGGTGAGGGTGAGTTCGCGCAGCCACGAGTTCTCGTCGTGACCGTCCGGCACGTCGAAGGGCGGTAATTCGGGCGCGATCAGCCGCAGGTCGAACGCGCATTCCCGGCCCAGCTCAACGGCATTCGCCACCGCCTGCGGGCAGGCCGCGAACAGCCGCGCCATCTCGTCGCCGGAGCGCAGGTGCGCGCCGCCGGTGGGCGCCAGCCAGCCGGCCATGTCGTCGAGGCTGGAGCGAGCCCGGATGGCGGCCAGCGCCATGGCCCGCCGCCGCTGCGGCGGGGCCGCGAAATGCGCTCCGGTGGTGGCGAGTACGGGCAGTCCGGCCCGATCCGCGAGGGCGATGAGCCGGGCATTGCGCTCATCATCCTCGGGAATGCCGTGGTGGGTGAGCTCCACGCTCACATGCTCGCGACCGAACCGTTCGACCAGCTCGCGCAGGGCCGCCTCGGCCACCGCGTCACCCTGCTGAAGCGCCTGTCGCACAGTACCTTTCCGGCAGCCGGTGAGAATGTGCCAGTGCCCGCCCGCCGCCGCGGTGAGCCGGTCCAGGTCGTAGCGCAGGATGCCCTTCTCCCCCGCCGCCATGTGCGCGGCGGCCATCTCCCGCGACAGCCGCCGATACCCCTCCTGTCCGCGCGCCAGCACCAGCAGATGCGGTCCGGCCGGGTCGGGCGTTCCGGTCCGCGGTTCGGAATTCAGTGCGTCCGAATCGGATTCGCGCCCGCGTCGTCGCCCGCGCGGCACCAGATGCGCACCGGCCCGGGCCGCGGTGCCGATGGACAGCTCGGCCCCGAAGACGGTCGGCATCTTCCATTCCCGCGCGGCCTCGGCGAATCGCACAACCCCGTAGAACCCGTCATGATCGGTCAGCGCGAGAGCCTCCACACCGAGTCGCACGGCCTCCTCCACGAGTTCCTCGGGTTGGCTCGCCCCGTCGAGGAAGCTGAAAGCCGAGTGCGTGTGCAACTCGGCATACGGCACCGCCGACCGCGCGACCCTTTCGAGTTCTCCCGCCTCGTATTTCTCCCGCTTCCGCGACCAGGCCGGACTGTCACCCCCGTCCCCGTCGACCTGCTTGCGCGCCGGATCGGGCCGCCCGGACAGCACCCGCTCCATCTCCGCCCAGGAAGGCGGGCCGTTGTGCCAGCCCACGACCCACCTCCTCACAAATCCGACCGGTCTCGTATATCGAACATACATTCGAAACCGATTGGTCTCTACAGCGGCATGCGACAAGCCCCGAATTGCGCTTCGCGAGTTCAAGACGAAGCCCGTGGGAGCGCGTTCGAGAGGTTCGGGGACGCAGCCCTCGAGAGCCCCCGGGAGTTGACCCACTCCGACTGTGGCATTGGAACTTACCTTGGAGTAAGTTCGAGGCAATTCCACCTGCAAGGGAGCAGCGATGACCGATATCTCCGCAGATCACGGCACCGGTTACCGGGCCCGTCGGCGCGCACGCCGCGACCTGACCGGCAAGCACGTCGTCATCACCGGCGCGTCCTCCGGCATCGGCCGCTCGGCCGCGCTCGCCGTCGCGGAGAAGGGCGCGGTCGTCATCCTGCTGGCCCGCCGCGCCGACGAACTGTCCACCGTGGTGGACGCGATCACCGCCGCCGGCGGCGCCGCGTTCGGCTACCCGTGCGACGTCACCGATCAGGCATCGGTCGACGACACCCTGAAGACCATTCTCGACACCCATGGACACGTCGACATGCTGGTCAACAACGCGGGCCGCTCCATTCGCCGCGCCGTGCACCGCTCCACCGACCGCATGCACGACTTCGAGCGCACCATGGCCGTCAACTACTTCGGCGCGGTGCGCATGACCCTGGGCCTGCTCCCCGGCATGCGGGAGCGCAAGGACGGTCACATCGTGAACATCTCGAGCGCCGGCGTCCAGGTCGCCACCCCGCGCTTCGCCGCCTACCTGGCCAGCAAGGCGGCCCTGGACAAGTTCGCCGAGGTGACCGCGGCCGAAATGCGCTCCAGCAACATCACTTTCACCACCATCCACATGCCGCTGGTGCGCACCCCCATGATCACCCCCAGCGGCGACCAGGGCACCGGCACACAATCCCCGGAGTGGGCCGCGGCGCTCATCGTCCGCGCCCTCACCGAGCGCCCCCGCCGCATCGACGTACCCCTCGGCACCCTGGCCGAGTACGGCTCCATGTTCGCCCCCGGCATCAAGGAGCGGGTCCTGCACCGCTACTACCGCGCCATCCCCGACTCCCCCGCCGCCAAGGGCGAGACGGTGGCCGAGCCCGAGACCACCGACGTCGATGTCGTTGTCCCGCAACGCCACCGACGTACCGTCCCGCCCGCGGTCCGGATCACCGGCACCGCCCTGCGCCGCGCCGCCCGCCTGGTCCCCGGCACCCACTGGTGATCACCCGCTGACTCCACGGACCGCGCCGAACCGCCCGGAAAGCTCACTCTCAAATATGAGGCGAGGATCCTCCCCGCGCGGGCGGCAAGCCCGGGTGATCGCGGGGCCGGACTCGATGGGCTATGGGTACCAACGATGCCGCCATGACCGCCGAGCACGACAGGCGGACACGGCAGTGATCGGGCAGGTGCCGGCCGTCTGCCGTCGGGCGCGATCCCGAAACAGTTGCGGCTGTGGCACTCCCGCCGATGAAGGTCCGGTGCCATCACCGCCGTAATTGCATCGGATGCGACGTCGAGACGGTGTGCACATCCATCGGTTCCGGGTGGCGTTTGCGGCCCCTGTCGCATCCTGGCCAGGCGATAGCCAACCCCGCCCACAGGTGAGGACACAGGTCGCCGCACCGGAGTCAGGCCGACACGATTTCGAAAACCGGATGGGTGCGGGCGTTGTCGAGGAATTGCTGCGGCGACGAGTCCACACCCACATCCAGGTAGGGCAGCACGAAGAACCGTCGATACAGCGCCACAATGGGTTTCGGAACGCGCGGCGGTCCCGACACCAGCGACGCGCGGAACACCCTGGCCGCGTGATCGGTGGGCAACTCCACGGCCGTCACGGTCTCGACGCGTTCGCCGTGGCGCAGCGTCGCCTTCCCATGCGCCGCACGCAGGTTGCGCACCCAGTTCACCGTTCCGTAGGACGCCACCAGGTATCGTCGGCCGTCTTGTTCGAACACTGCCAGCGGCGTCTCGATCGCGCGGCCGGTGCGACGTCCGGGCACCGTGAGGACACGGAAAGTCCATATCGGCAATCCAACGCGTATCACGAGCCGCATCCACATGTTGGACGCTCTCACGCCCCACCATGCTCGATACGGCTTGGCCATGACTCGAGCGTCCTCCTGTCCGTCACCGGAGGCAAGAAGCCGCATGGTCCTGATCCGAACCGGCCCAGCCCGCGGTCACGACAGTCGGTGGCGTCCGCCGCCGAGTTACGGAACCATTGGTCTCATCGCTAGCACGACCCTTCAGGTGTGGCCCGTCCGCAATCAGAGGAGGCGTCATGGACAGGGAACCGAACCACCACGGTCAGCCGGACTTCGAAGCGCTGTATCGTGACGCGTCGGCGAAGCAGGATGCTCCCGTGCTGATCCCCTGGGACATCGGCGGCCCACAGCCGGTGGTGCAGCAGTTGGTGGCCTACGGCGCTGTGCGGGGCGAAGTGCTCGACCCCGGAACCGGACTGGGACATCACGCGATCCACTACGCGTCCAAGGGCTACTCGGCCACCGGGATCGACGCGTCGCCGACGGCGATCGAGCAGGCCAAGCGCAACGCGGAGCGCGCCGGGGTGAGGGTGGACTTCCAGGTGGCCGATGCCACCAGGCTCGAGGGCGTCGAGGATCGGTTCGACACCGTCGTCGACAGCGCGTTCTACCACGTGTTCCTCGACGACGAACGGATCCAGACCCAGTACGCGCGGGCCCTGCACCGGGCCACTAAACCGGGGGCGCGACTGTTCATGTTCGAAATCGGCCGCCACAACGTCAATGGCCTTCAGCCCGAAGGTTTGTCGGCGGAGAATTTCGACCGGGTGCTTCCCGCGGCCGGGTGGCGCATCGACTACCTGGGAACCACCACTTACCAAGCCACCTTCAGCCCAGAGACGTTCGCCCATCTCACCGAGGAGATGAGCGGCGACTCTGGATGGGCTGAGCGGATGAAGCCGATGCAAGAGCAACTCCAGATCATCGCGCCGTTGCTGAAAAACAACCGGGTGCACCTGCCCGTGTGGGCCGTGACCGCCACCCGCCTCGACTAGCCCCTCCGAGCTGTCGCGCCACCCACGCCCGACCGGATATTCGCGACGCCCGCACGGACCGCATCCGGAAGTCATTGCAGTGAACAGAACTTCGAAAACGGGAAGGCGCGCACCACCGACCCGGAACTGTTCACCGGCACCACACCTGGTCGAATCCCGACCCGTACGACCGGACCTTCGACCGCTCTGGCCGCGCGGGCCGCAAGCGGGGATGACGCATGCGCCCTGATCAGGGCGGAGTTGGAATGCCGAGGTCCGCACAGGATGTGCGGGCGAGGTGTGGACCACTGCCTCTTGACGCGTCCCGAGACTCGAGTTCTACTGTGCATTGATCGAACAAACTTTCGATTATGTTAGGTAGCTGGATCGGTGCTGGCTCGAGTATCCGAGGGTTGATTTCCCGTCGACTGGGAGAGGTGGTCAATAGATGGGTGCGGCTGCGGAGGCCAGGCGGGAGCAGCTGGCCGAGTTGCGGCGACGAATGGCCGCCATACCCGCGCGCGGGGCCGAGGCGGCGGCTCGGGTGCCGGTGGCGGAGCAGGCGCGGCGGGAGCCGTTGCCGGTGCCGGCCGCGCTCGAAAACCTTCTGCCCGATGGCGGATTGGCCAAGGGGTCGGTGGTCGTCTACAACGGCGCCGGATCGCTGATCTCGGGGCTGCTGGCCGCGGTGACGAGCTCCGGGGGGCATGCCGCCGTGGTCGGCCTGCCGCGCCTGGGGCTGCTGGCCGCCGCCGAGATGGGCGCGCGGCTCGACCGGCTGGCCGTGGTCTCCGATCCGGGCCCCGACCCGCTCGAAGTCGCCTCCGTATTGCTGGATGGCCTGGACCTGGTGGTTCTCGGCCTCAACGGCCTCGCCGTCCCGATGTCCCGCGCCCGCGTCCTCGCCGCCCGCGCCCGCGGCAAGAACTCCACCCTGATGGTGACCAACGGTTCCTGGTCCGGTTCGGCCCTGCACATCGACACCCGGGTCGCCGGCTACAGCGGCCTGGGCCGCGGCTGCGGCCGCCTGCGCACCGTCCGCCTCGACGTCTCCGTCCGCGGCCGCTCCGCGCAACCCAGGCTCGGTCATCTGGCCCTCAGCCCCGCCAACGGCCGCGTCGAGTGGGTATCCACCGCCGGCACCGCTCTCGAGCAGCCGCTGCGGCTCGCCCGCCATGTCGCGTCCTGACCGGTCGCCGGGCGCTTCCGGTTCGGCGCAAGGTCGCAGCGGCATCCCCGTACCGCCGGCGGGCGTCATATCGCGGCCTGACGGCCTCGGCGCGCTGCGCGGCAAGGGTTTTCGAGTACGCGGTAGAGCCGCGAGAGTGAGCGAATCGTGAAGGCGCGGCGGGTGCTGGTCGTGTGGTGCCCGGACTGGCCGGCGGTGGCGGCGGCCGCGGAAGCGGGGGTGGAGGCCACCCGCGCGGTGGCGGTCCTGGCGGCAAACCGGGTGACAGCCTGTACGGCCGTGGCGCGGGCGGAGGGCATTCGCCGCGGCCTGCGTAAGCGGGAAGCGCAGGGTCGCTGCCCGGATCTGCTGGTGGCACAGGATGATCCGGACCGCGACGCCCGCCTTTTCGAGCCCGTGGTGGCGGCCGTGGACGCGACCACGCCGGGTGTCGAGGTGTTGCGCCCGGGCATGCTGGCGCTCTCGGCGCGCGGGGCGGCGCGGTTCTTCGGCTCGGAGGAGGCCGCGGCCGAGCGCCTGGTGGACGCGGTGGCGGCGGTCGGCGCGGAATGCCAGATCGGCATTGCCGACGAATTGTCCACCGCGGTCTTCGCCGCCCGCCGCGCCACCCTGGTCCCGCCCGGACGGGGCGCGGAATTCCTTGCGCCCATGCCGGTTTCGGAGCTGGCCGTGGAGCCGGTGCTGGCCGCGCCGCAGCGGGTCGAACTGGTGGATCTGCTGCACCGGCTGGGTCTGCGCCGCATCGGCGACTTCGCGGCCCTCACCCCGGCCGAGGTGGCGTCGCGTTTCGGCGGGGACGCGATCATCGCGCATCGCTGTGCCCGCGCGATCCCGGAGCGCCCGCCCGCCGCCCGCCCGCCCGCCGCCGATCTGACCGTGGAGCACCGCTGCGATCCGCCGATCGAACGCGTCGACATGGCGGCCTTCGTGGGTCGCCTGCTCGCCACCGAACTGCACACCAGACTGTCGGCCGCCGCCGTGGCCTGCACCCGCCTGGTCATTCACGCCGAAACCGAAGCGGGCGAAGAACTTTCCCGCATCTGGCGCTGCGCTGAGCCCCTCACCCCGGACAGCACCGCCGACCGCATCCGATGGCAGCTCGACGGCTGGCTCACCCGCCGCGCCCTGGACCGCGGCCGGGCGCGCGCATCGAATTCGGAGGCGGACGACTGGGATTCCGGCCCGAACGCCGCCATCACCCTGCTGCGCCTGGAGCCCGTCGAGGTGGTGTCGGCGGGAGCCCTGCAACTCGGCCTGTGGGGTGGTGTCGGCGAGGACGAGGAGCGGGCCCGTCGCGCGCTGGTCCGGGTGCAGAGTCTGCTGGGCGGTGACGCCGTACGCATGGGCGTGCTCAGTGGCGGGCGCGGTCCGCAGGAGCGCATCACCATGGTCACCCTCGGCGACGAGCCGGTGCCCGCGACCGATCCGGCCCAGCCCTGGCCGGGCCGGCTCCCAGAGCCCGCCCCGGCCCTGGTGCTCACCAATCATCCGGAAGTGCGCCTGGAGGCCGTCGACGGTTCCCCGATCTGGGTGAGCGATCGCGGTCTGTTCACCGCCGACCCCGCCCACCTGCACTGGGGCAGCAGTTCCTGGCGGCTGACCGGCTGGGCGGGACCCTGGCCCGTCGACGACCGTTGGTGGACACACCGTTTCGAGCACGGCTTCGCCGCCCGTGCCCAGGTCCAGCTGGATGCCGAGGACGCCACCCGGCTGCGTGCCCTCCTTCTCCTGGGCTACAACCAAACCTGGCACGTGGAGGGGCTCTACGAGTAGAGCATCGTTCAAATGCCCAGCGGCAGGCGCAGATCCATCATGGCCGGCCAGAGTTCGGGCCAGGGGTGCACGGGTCCGCGGCAGATCGCGATCGCGATGTCGCTGTTCACGCCGGGGAACCCGTTGGGAACGTTCAGGCGTGCCAGCACCGTCACCGAGCCGAACTGCCGTTGCAGACTCTGCTCGATATCGCCGAGACCGACGTAGAGGACCGCGCCCGTATCCGACGGCGGCGGGCCGAAGTAGCCGAAGCCGCGGTTGGGGCTGTAGACGGGCGGCAGGTCGTAGTCGCGGCCGAAGTTCTGGATCGCGGCGGCCTGCCAATAGTTCTGGGCGATGATCGCTTTCGGACGCTCCGCCTCCGGGAGCTGCCGGTAGGCGTCGGCGACCTTCGCGGTCAGATCGGACCAGCCCGAGTAGCCGAAGATGCTTGTTCGTACGGCGAAGTCCGCCTGCGTCCGGATGTCGCCGTGCACGCGGGAGGCCGGTTGCGGCAGGGTCGCCACGAGCGCGGCGATGATGGCCACGGACAGCAGCACGACGGGCGGTGCGACGACACGCAGCAGCCGGCCGCCGCGGTCGTTCACCGAGTACGGCGGCGAAGCCGCGCCGATGCCGAACAGCACCGGCAGGAATCCCGCTGTGTAGTACGGCCTTCCGTGCCCGACGAGCACCACGAGCACGAGCAGGCCCGAGGCGACCAGCATGAACAGGTAGGGGCGCAGCCAGCGCTGCCGGGCCAGGCACCAGAACGCCCACCCCGCGAGCAGTCCGCCGAGCAGCCCCGCCAATCCGATCATCTGCGGCATGCACGCGAGCGGCCCGCCGCCGGCCGCGTCCTGCTCGGCGCCGATCACCTTGCTCATGGCCAGAGCCGGCCAGCCGTGCGTGCTCTGCCACCACAGGCCGGGCACGGCGGAGGCCACGAAGATCGCCGCGCCCCTCCACAGCGCGGGCCGCCACAGCAGCTGCCGCGGACCCGCGACGAGCACGCCCGCGCCCAGGCACAGCAGGATCGTGGGGATGAACCATTTGACCTGGAGGTCGATCGCGGCGGTGAGACCCAGCGCGATCAGCAGGCGGTCGTCGCGGGTGCGGATCCAACGGATCAGCAGCCAGATGATGGTGGCCTGCAGGGTGGCGTCGAAGGAGAAGGTGCTCAGTTGGACGGCCTGGGTCGCGGCCAACGGCGATACTCCGTAGGCGGCGGCCGCGAGCAGTTGCGCGGTGCGGGAGCCACCGAGTTCGTAGGCGACCGCGGCACTGATCACGACCGCGCCCGCGGTCATCAGCACCGCGGGCAGTCGCAGCACGGGCGCCGAGCCGGGCGCCAGGGCATCGGCCAGGTGGGCCATGAGCGGTATCAGCACACCCTGGTCGGCGTAGGTGACGCTGCGATGAGCGCCGGCGGCGACGAAATACAGCTCGTCACCGAAGAAGTCGTAGCGCAGGGCGGGAACGGCAAGGAATGCCGCGCTGAGTGCGGCGAGCAGCAGGACCCAGACCTTGGCGAAGGTCGGCCGCGGCGGGCTCGGTTCCAGGAGATCGACCGCGGGGGCGGCAGCATTGAGAACCATATTTCCCCGGCAGAAAAAGCATTGGTGAATCGGCAATGACGCTACCGTCACGGTTGACCGATTATCGAAAATGTGAAAGTGATCTATTTCACAAGATGTAACGCCTGGATATCAGGCCAGTATGGAGGGGTTCCGCTGTCATTCGCCAACGGAATGAATAGGCAACCGAATCGGTAATTCGATATGGCGATGGGCACAAAGTGCGGCGTCGTCCGCGCGCCGGTCCGTACTCTGGACCATCGTGGAGTTGTCGGTGGCCCGGGTCGAGTTCGAGGACGTGCAGATCGCCTACCGGGATTCCGGGGCCACAGGCGGGCACCTCCATAGCGGGACCCCCGTGGTGCTGGTGCACGGCATGGGCGGAGACGGGCACACCTGGGACCGGTTCGCGGCCCAGCTGGTACGGCGCGGACGGCGGGTGATCATTCCCGACCTGCGTGGACACGGACGCAGCGCGCACACCATGTCCTATCGATTCCCGGAATTCGGCGCGGACATCCTGCGGCTCTGCGACCGGCTCGACCTCGAGACGGTGGACCTGGTCGGGCACTCGCTCGGCGGATACGCCATCTCCTGGGTGGCGATGGAGCGCCCGGAACTGGTGCGACGCTTGGTGATCGAGGAGCAGCCGCTGCCACTGCGCTCGGGCGATGAGCAGGTGCGATTCACGCGGCGGCTGCCGTCGATTCCGGAGCTGTGGCACGCCACCACCAGCCTCATCCGGCATCCGCGCGCGGTGCTGGCCTTCGACCGGTCCATGACCGGCGTCGCGCTCGAACAGTTCCGCAAGCCGTATCCGGAATGGTGGGAGGGGCTGTCCGACATCACCGCACCCACCCTGTTCCTGCGCGGCGGCCCCGGCGGAATGGTGGATCCGGAGAAGCTCGAGCACATGCGCGCCGGCCTGGCCGACTGCACGGTCCGCGCATTCGGTTGCGGCCACAGCATCCACCGCGACCGCTACCGCGAATTCGAGGCCGAAGTGCTCCCCTTCCTGGGGCACTGAGCTGCCGGTATCTACAGTTGTACTGGTGTCCGCATCCGAGCGATCCACGCTGGCCCGGTATCCGGAGGCGGCGGCCTTCTTCGAGACGCTGCCCAGGCAGTCGCGCCTCGCGGTCGGCTTCCACCTGGGCAGCGCGGTACGGCCACAGACGCGACAGCGGCGGCTGGAGCAGGTGATTCAGAAGTTGATCGACGGGAAGCCACTGTGACGGGGTTCGAGGGAATGTCGTGTTCGACCGCGGCGCTGGAGGTTCCGCTACCCGGAAGCGCGACCCGCGTCACCGGCTGGCTGTGCGTCGAGCAGCCCGGGGCATGGGGGCGCGATGTGATCGGCGACGAGGTGCTCGGGCCCGGCATCACTGCCGAACTGGCCGCGCGCACCAAGGCGGCACATGTCCGACCGACCCTGATCCGGCGGCCCGGGCGCAGGGAATTCACCGGCGTGCGAACGGTTCTGCTCGCCAGCTCACGGCCCGAAGGGTCCTGGTGCGAGCGCCTCGAGATCAGTGATCTGCGGGAGCTGCTGGACCTGGACCTGCACCTGCTCAACGGACCGGCCCCGGGAATCGGTGCGACCGTGACGGATCCGCTGGTCCTGGTGTGCGCGCACGGCAAACGCGACCAGTGCTGTGCCCTGCTGGGCCGCCCCATCGCCGCGAGCCTGTCCGCCGCCCACCCCGACCGTATCTGGGAGTGCTCCCACACCGGTGGCCACCGCTTCGCCCCCGCCGTCATCGTCCTGCCCACCGGCCTCACCTACGGCCGCCTGGACGAGGATTCGGCCCACGCCATGCTCGCCGCCGCCGACAAGGGCGAAGTCTCCCTGACCGGGCTTCGCGGGCGCAGCTGCTACACCCCGGTCGAACAGGTCGCCGAAGTCGCGGTCCGCCAACGCATCGCGGATGCCACCTACACCGCGAGCGCCCGCACCACCGACGACACCGGCCCGGTCACCGCAACCGCCGGCGACCCGACCGCGGGAATCGACGACCTCACCGTCGAACCGGCCCCCGACCACGTCGGACATTCCACCGAACCGGCCACTTTCGCGGGTGCGGCCCAGGTCGCCCACCGGGACGGCCGCCGCTGGCTGGTCATCACCCGCACCGTCGCCTACCCGCCCCGCCAGGCCAGCTGCGGCGCCGCGCCCAAGCCCGCCACCGCGGTAGTAGCCGACGAGATCAGACAATTGCCCTGATGGTCTCCCGATGAAATGCCGGTCGGAATTCGAATTCATCGAGTAGCGACCGGACGTTCATTTTCGATCCGGTCCCGGCAGCCGCGATAAAAAACCCCCGGGAATTAGGGGCAGGCGCCGGCGCAGCACATCGTGATAAAGAATGCGACCTCATCGATGGACCTCGACGGCGACGAGATCGGTGGCGCCGACGGATGCCGTTCCGGCTGAACCGGCGTCGAGCCGGACCAGAAGGAGGTCGGTACGCGGCGGCCGCCATCGCGGCCGGACGGAACCGCGGCCACATCCGGACCGACCGCACCACCGACTGGCGCCCCCGGCCGCGAACCGACCCCAGCAACGACCGACGGATAGGCTGATGAACCGGGAGTCAGTTTCGTCCGGAAAGCCGGAACAGCCGCCGGATTCTCTCATGCCTTCCGCATGGGCGCCGCGAAGCGAAACATGCTGTGCCCGTATGGGTCTGGAATGGAATGCGCAGGTCCACGGTGGGAAGGCCAGCAAACGTCGGGTTTCGAACCAGGCCAGTCAGGATGGTTTTCCGCTACCCTGCACCCGTGACCGAACGCGCCCGTCCCATTGTCGGCCCCGATTACCTGGTGGCCGGCCGCTACCGACTGCAGTCCAAGCTGGGCGGTGGCGGCATGGGCGCCGTGTGGCTGGCGACCGATCGGCTGCTGCACCGCGATGTCGCCATCAAGCAGGTGCTCACCACGCAGGGGCTCAGCGAGGAGGAGGCGCAGGAGGTCCGCAGCCGGATCATGCACGAGGGGCGAGTGGCGGCCAAGCTGTCGCATGACCACGCCATCGCCGTGTACGACGTGGTGCTGGAGGCCGGTGAGCCCTGGCTGGTGATGGAGTATCTGCCCTCGCGCAGTGTCGCCAAAGCCCTTGCGCTGGTGGATCGGCTGTCCCCGATCGAGGTGGCGCAGATCGGCGCGCAGGTGGCGGACGCCCTGGCGACCGCGCACGCCGCGGGCATCGTGCACCGCGATATCAAGCCGGGCAATATCCTGGTCGCCGACCGCGGCGACGAGGTCGGCAAGGTCAAGCTCAGCGACTTCGGCATCTCCAGCGGCGCCAACGACGCCACCGAGGAGATCGGCGACGTCATCACCGGCACCCCGGCCTATCTGCCGCCGGAGGTCGCGCGTGGCGCCCGCCCCACCACCGCCAGCGACGTATTCTCGCTCGGCGCAACGCTGTACACCGCCATCGAGGGACAGCCGCCCTACGGGTTCGACGAGGACAGCGATGTCATCGTGGAACGCGCCGCCATGGCCCAGATCACTCCGCCCGCCCGCAGCGGCCCGCTCACCGAGGTCCTGCTGCACATGATGGAGCCGGCCCCCCAGCGCCGCCCCACCATGACCGAGGCGCGCAACGAAATCCTCACCGCCGCCTTCGGTCCCGGCACCGCGCCCTACATCCTGGGCGCGCCCGTCCGCACCGAGGACGGGACGATCCCGGCCTGGGCGGCCCGCAATTCCGCGGCCGGACTGCGCAGCCCGCACTCCAGCCCGCTCCCCCGGCCACAGCGCGCCACCGCGGCCGCGGCTCCGGCTGCCCCGCAACCCAGATCGAAGGGCTTCGATCTCAGCGCGCTGGGGCCGAACGCGGGCCCGCTCGCGGTGGTGATCGGCCTGCTCATCGGCCTGCTGATCATCATCGTGATTCTGGTGGTGCTGTAGCCGCCCGGCCACGACGGCCGCTCGGCCTCCTCGCGCGGCGCACGGCTGCGGTGCCGTTGACGATCGTGCACACACGTGCCGGCGGTCGAGTGCCGCACCCATGTCGGACGTTCCCGACGAGTTGCCCTCGAACCACGAAATAAGTTGTCGCCCTAAGTAATTTCAATCGATGCGGCGGCGGTGGGCCCAGCGGGTGAGGGCGTTGCGGTTCGACTGCTGGGTTTTGCGGAGCACATTGGAGGCGTGGGTCTCGACTGTCTTGACCGAGATGAACAGCGTCTCGGCGATCTCGCGGTAGGTGTAGCCGCGGGCCAGCAGGCGCAGGACCTCCAGCTCGCGCGGGGTCAGCGAGTCCAGTTCGGGATCCAGTGGGGGCTCCGGGACCGGCGACTTGCCGGTGAACGAGTCCAGCACGAAACCGGCCAGGCGCGGCGAGAACACGGCGTCGCCGCCGGACACCCGGCGAATCCCGTCGGCCAGCTCGGGTCCCGAGATGGTCTTGGTGACGTACCCGCGCGCGCCCGCCCGGATCACCGCGATCACGTCCTCGGCCGCGTCGGAGACGCTGAGCGCCAGGTACACCGGCCCCGGATCGATGCCCTGCAGCACCGCGACCCCGCCACCATCGGGCATGTGCACGTCCAGCAGCACCACGTCCGGCGCGGTCGCCTTGATCCCGGCGATGGCCTCGGCCACCCCGCCCGCCTCGCCGACCACTTCCATATCGGATTCGCGGCTCAGTTCCGCCCGCACCCCGGACCGGAATACGGCATGGTCGTCGACCAGAAAGACCCGGACACTCACCTACATCTCCTCACCTGACGCCGAACCGAACCATGCCCACATCGGTACCACAATCCGCGGCTCACAGCTGGGCGGCGTCTTCGGGGATGTCGGTCTGCACCACCAGCCGCTCGTCGCCACCGTCCTTGCGCGGCATGTAAATTCGCACCTCGGTGCCGTTGCCGGGCGCGGACTTGATCTCCACGCGCCCGCCGCGGCGTTCGATGCGGCCGTGAATGGACTTGGCCACGCCCTGCCGGTCCTTCGACACCGTATCCGGGTCGAAACCCTTGCCGCGGTCGCGCACGAAGATGCTCACCTGATGCGGCTCCACCTCGGCGTACAGGTCGATGGTCGGCACCCCGGCATGCTTGGCTGCATTGACCAGCGCCTCCCGGGTGGCCCCGAGCAGCGCGGTGAAGTGTTCCTTGGGCAGCCCTATTCCGCTGTCGTCGAGGTCCATGGACACATCGCCCACGGTGACCGGGGTGACCTTCACCCCGTGCTGGTCCTCCACCTCGCCCGCGATGGTGCGCAGCGCGGCGGCCAGGCTCGACTGCGCGGGCCCGGTGTCCTCGAACAGCCACCTGCGTAGCTCGCGTTCCTGACTGCGAGCCAGCCGCACCACTTCCTGCGGGTCGTCGGCCTGTCGCTGGATCAGGGCCAGCGTCTGCAGCACCGAATCGTGCAGGTGCGAGGCGATCTCCTCACGCTCGTCATTGCGAATCCGCGCCGAGCGTTCGGCATTCAGCGCTCGCATCATCCGCAACCACAACGGCACGGTCAGCAGCCCGGCCCCGACCAGGGTCACCGCCACCGCCAGCAGCGCCGACCCGAGCGAGCTGAGGTTGATCCGTCCCAGCACCACGACACCCAGTCCGACCACGATGAGGGTGGCCCCGCCGACAATCCGCGTCCAGGTGACCACCGACGGTTTGGCGGGCAGCCCGATGACGGATCTCGGCCCGTCCGCGTCGAATTCGCGCCACACCAGCGCCGCACCGATCGCCACCACGATGATCGGGCCGACCACATGCGCGGCCGTCCCGTTGAACACCCAGGCGGTGGCGACGGCCAAAGCCATTCCCAGCAGCGCCAATCCGATGGCCTGCCGCCGCTCCGACCCGGTCGGCGGGGACGCGTCACCACCGGCCGGGGTGAAGATCCACAGCATGCCGTAGGCCACGATCCCGGCCCCGGCCAGTGCGGACAGCAGGACGAACCCCATCCGCACCTTGAACACGTCGATCCCGAGGTGATCGGCGAGCCCGCCCGCCACCCCGCCCACGATGCGGCCGCCCGTCCGCCGCACCAGTTTCGGCTGGGTCACGGCGATCGCGGCCCCACGGGCAGGGTCGTACAACGGCACGGGCGGGTACATGCCTTCGATACTGGCACGGGCGCCGGACAGGCGACATCGGGAAACACCCCGATACGATCCCTGATGTGGCCTTTCGCCATGGGTGGCATTTCATCACGGCAGTGGTCACTGACCGCGATCCAGCCAGATGACCGACAACGTGTGTGACCTCGTGCGCCAAGTGCTGGACCGGGTCCGACCATCTCGCAAACTCTGGTCGATTTCGCCCCGCGAGCTATTGACTGGCGACAATTTCGGCGAGACACTTGACCTCACACCAGAACACCGGAGTGTGTCACAGTGTCGGACGAGACGTCGAAAGACACGGGTGATGCTGCTCGAGGATCTGGCCAGGCCCCCGGCAAGCCAGTCGAATAAAGAGTATTTCAGCGACGACTGAGACTCCGAATTCGATGGAGACTACCGGGGACTGATCTATTTTGGGGGCATTTCAGCCGGTCAGGCAAGTATTTCACTACGCGCGGCCCACGATGAGATCGTTCCGGGGCTTCGTCGTGCCCACGGTGGGCGATGTCGACGGAACGCTGCCGTGGGCTGGCACCGACCCGGAGAATCCAGTTCGTTCGGCGGACAAGCTTTCGGTGAGCCCCACTGCCCTCCGGTCCATCGATCGGCCTCATGCGATAGGCCTCCGGCGTCATTGGCCCACAGCCCGGATCGATCGATCCTCGCGGCCGGTAGCGCATGCCATCGGTGGACCTGGCCCATTCATGGGATGTGAAGACACGCGCCGCTCAGTCGGCATCCTTCGAGTCTCGGACGCCGATGAATCCGGAGCCGAGGAACACGATCTGGACGCACCGCGGGCCGGCGACCGCGGACACGAACGCCCGACCACCCGCCCCTGCCACCGATCCCCACAGCCGACTCCCAGGCAACCCGCAGCGACCGTGAAGTTTCGCCGCTGATCATCGACAACGGCCCGCGCAGCGTGCCGAGATTCAGTCAGGATCCGCGGGGAGAACGATGCGAGGCGCACGGGCACTGACGGCTGTCATGGCGACGGCCGGGTACGCACTGATCACCACACACGCGAGCGCCGCATACGCGCCGCACGAGAAGACCTATTCGACCGCAAGCGGTTTCGAGTTCACCGTGGGACAGCGCGATGTGGACGCACGGCCGGTGCCGGCCTTGAACGGCATGCCGACCAATCGAGAAGTGTTCCTGGACAACATCTCCTATGGAAAAGTGCCCGCCGGCGGCACGGGACATCTGAAGACCGGGTTCTATGTGGGCTGCCAGGCGGATATCGACGCCAAGCTGCACCTGGACCCGGAATTGGACCTCAACCCGGCCATCACCGCCCATGCCGGGCTCGACACCTCGCTCGGGCCGCACGCGGGCGTCGACCTCAGCGTCGGGCCCAGCGTCACCGGCGGCATCGGCGTCGACATCTCCATCGCCCCGGGCAAGATCGCGGACGTGGTCGCCGGGGAGAAAGACCTGCCCGGCGACGGCGGCACCGGGACACTGCTGATCCAGGACTTCCACCTCATGGTCGGCGGCTGCGGCGGGCAGCTCACCATCCGGCCCTACACACTCGTGCGCGCCGACTCCGGCCCGGACGGGGGCAGCGGCGCGGTGTACGGCGACCCCATCACGCTGTAGGACGGATCCCTCGCGGACCCTGCCCCGGGCCCAAGTTCAGGTACCCATTCAGGGTGATCCCCGATGCGCCCTACCAGCGCCGAACAGCACGATGGAAGCCATGACGAGAACGAGCGACTGGTCCAAGAGCGCCGGGCGTACCGGCTTCTCCGATCAGCTTCACGACCTGTGGCAGACGCGGCCGATGCGCTTCCCCAAGGACGGACCCGTCGCCGGCGTGGCCGTCGGCTTCGGCCGCCGCTACAACGTGGACCCCGTGCTGGTGCGGGTGGCGTTCGTGGTGTCGGCGCTGTTCGGCGGAGCGGGCATCGTGCTCTACCTGCTGAGCTGGCTGCTGCTCAACCAGGCGGGCGACCAGTCCTCGGCGGCGGAATCGCTGTTCGGACGCGGCCAGTCCTCGCAGACCTCGTCCAAGACCATCGTGCTCATGGTGGCGTTGGGGATCGCCGTGAGCACGATGGGACCCGTCGGCGTCGGGCTCGGAGGGTCCGGCGTCATCAGCTTCGCGCTCATGCTGGCCGGCTGGTGGCTGCTCTACCAGCGCCAACCCCAGCCGCCCGCCGCCTATTTCGAGCAGACGGCCGCCGACAGCCTCCTCAACACCGGCTACCCGGGCACCACCAACCCGTACTGGACCGGGTACCCCGGCACCAATGCCGTCACCTTCCAGACCTACGGGCCCTACACCACTTTGCCCGACCACTATGAGCCCGACCCGGTCCACACCGCGACAGGCCCGGAATCCGCTGCCGCACAGGGCATGTCGCAGACCGGCACTGGGCCGGGCGTGCCCGATGCGGACGCCGCGGCCACAGCGGTGCTCCGCACCGACCCCGGCGACCCAGGCACCGCTGTCCTGCGCCGGGAATCATCCACCCCGCACAGCATTCCCGACACCGAGGCCGTGACCGAGGTACTGAACACGCGCTACGCTTCCGCGTCAGCCGTGGCCGACACCGTGGTCCTGCACAAATCCGGATCCGCCTCGGGCCCACACCTTTCCGGACAGCCGGCCGACTCCGCCCGGATCGGCTCCGACGCCGCCGACCAGGACGCCTCAGCCACCGGCGGCCAGGCCGACGCCGGCGCCGAGCGAGCGACCGGCTCGAGCCGGACCGGCCAGGTACAGCCCGCAGACCCCGGCACGAACGACCGGTACGAGATCGGCGGCACGGGCACGGCCGGATCCCCCGGCGACCCCCAGGATTCCGTGCAGCGCACCGTCGCGAACGCAGCGGGATCGGTCGATCTCGGCAAATCCCGCTCACCGCAGGCGACCCGCACGGACGGCACTCCGGAACAGAGCGCCGACCGCACTGACACGGCGGGCGCACCCGCCGCCGGCTCACCGGTGGGCGATCCCGCAAAACCCCCTGCACTGCACCGCATTCCGCCCACCGGCGACCGCCCCCGGGCGGTGTTCGGGCCGGCGCCGATCTCTCCCGACTTCGGGCCCACCCCACCCGGTTGGGATCCGCTCGGCGTTGCTCCGCTGGCGTGGGAACTCCCGGAGCCGGGCATATCGGTTCGGCAGACCGGCGTGCAGGCTCCCCCGCGCCGTCCCCGCTCCCGCCTGACCGCGGTCACCATCGGTCTCGCGATCCTGGCCGCTGCCGCAGCGGGTTCGGTCGCCGCTTCGGGTGTGGACTGGATGACTCCGGGTCGTATCGGGGCCGCCGCGCTGGCGGTGATCGCGCTCGGGCTGATCATCGGCGCGTTCCTGCGCCGCGGGCACGGGCTCATGGTGCTGCTCGCGCCGCTGGCCGGGTTCGTCATCCTGGCCTCACTGGTCGGCCCGATCGAGTTCGATCAGGGCGCGATGGGCGACCACCGGTGGGCCGCCGCAACCACTTCCGAGCTGCTGCCCGAATACCACGTCTCCATGGGCTCGGGCACCCTAGACCTGAGCAGGCTGCAACTGACCGAGGACCGCGACGTCGCCCTGAAAGTGCGCATGGGCGACGCCCGCGTGGTCCTGCCACCCAACCTGCGGGTGAACACGACCTGCGATGTCCGCATGGGTGATTCGAATTGCCTGAGCGGAATGTCCGGCCCGGCAACGGGTCCCGTCCTGAATCTGACCGTCGATGTGCAGATGGGAAACGCGGAGGTGAACCGTGGCTGAGAACAAGAACCGCCGTCCCTCGTTCGGACTCCTGCTGGCCGGACTGCTCGGTCTGGGCGTCAGCGTATGGGCATTCGTCGGCCCCCACTCATGGCCCGTCTCCGGCGGCCTGTCCCTCGGCTGGATCGTAGTGATCGCCGCCATTGTCGTCGGCATCGTCCTGGTTCTCACCCCGAGGAAGAACCGAGACTAGCCGACCGCGCTGTCCCTCCCCCTCGCCGGGACAGCGCACTCCACCTTCTGGGAACTGCCCTTCCGAGAAGGATGAGGGCCCCGCACCTTTCCGGGTGCGGGGCCCTTCGTCGCTCGAGGTGACAACCGATTTCGCGCCGACGAGGCCAACTCGCCGGGTACGACCGAAATCGGTTCGGCTCCCAACGGCCGGCACGGGTGCCCACGGTCGGCGGCACTCTGCCGCCGCTAAAGGCTCGGGGAGACGGAGCCGGTGCGTCTCACTCCCACTCGATGGTCCCCGGCGGCTTGCTCGTCACGTCGAGCACTACGCGGTTGACCTCCGCCACCTCATTGGTGATGCGGGTCGAGATGCGCTCCAGCACCTCGTAGGGCAGGCGGGTCCAGTCAGCCGTCATGGCGTCCTCGCTCGAGACCGGGCGCAGCACGATCGGGTGGCCGTAGGTGCGGCCGTCACCCTGGACGCCGACGCTGCGGACATCGGCCAGCAACACCACAGGGCACTGCCAGATCTGCTTGTCAAGACCGGCGGCCGTAAGCTCCTCGCGCGCAATGGCATCCGCCTGGCGCAGCAGCTCCAGCCGGTCCAAGGTCACCTCGCCGATAATGCGAATGGCCAGGCCCGGGCCCGGGAACGGCTGGCGCGCAACGATTTCCTCGGGCAGCCCCAGTTCGCGGCCGACCGCGCGCACCTCGTCCTTGAACAGCAGCCGCAGCGGCTCGACGAGCGCGAACTCCAGATCGTCGGGCAGGCCGCCGACATTGTGGTGGCTCTTGATATTCGCCGTGCCCGCACCGCCGCCGGATTCCACGACATCGGGGTACAGCGTGCCCTGGACCAGGAACTCGACCTTGGTCTCGCCCTGCTCGCCGACCACCTCCGAGACCGCGTCCTCGAACGACCGGATGAACTCCCGGCCGATGATCTTGCGCTTCTCCTCCGGATCGGTGACGCCCTTCAGCTCACCCAGGAACTTGTCCACCGCGTCCACGGTGACCAGCTTGGCCCCGGTGGCGGCGACGAAATCGCGCTGCACCTGCTCGCGCTCACCCGCGCGCAGCAGACCGTGATCGACGAACACACAGGTGAGGCGATCACCGATGGCCCGCTGCACCAGCGCCGCCGCGACCGCGGAGTCCACGCCGCCGGACAGACCGCAGATGGCGTGCCCGTCCCCGACCTGCTCACGGACCTGGGCGATCAGCGTCTCGGCGATATTGGCCGGCGTCCACGCGCCCGGAATCTCGGCGATCTCATGCAGGAATCGGCTCAGCACCTGCTGGCCGTGCGGCGAGTGCAAGACCTCCGGGTGGTACTGCACACCGGCGAGCTTGCGCGCCCGATCCTCGAACGCGGCGACCGGCGCGCCCGCGGAGGTCGCGGTGACCTCGAAACCGGCGGGGGCATCGGTGACCGCGTCACCGTGGCTCATCCACACCGGTTGCCGGGTCGGCAGGCCGCCGTGCAGGATGCCGCCGTCCACACTCAGCTCGGTGCGCCCGTATTCGCGAGTCCCGGTGTGCGCCACCGTGCCGCCGAGCGCCTGCGCCATGGCCTGGAAGCCGTAGCAGATACCGAAGACCGGCAGATTCAGATCGAACAGCCGCGCGTCCAGCTGCGGCGCGCCCTCGGCGTACACACTGCTGGGTCCCCCGGAGAGAATCACCGCCAGCGGCTGCTTCTCCGCGATCTCCTCCACGGTGATCGTGTGCGGAACCACCTCGGAATACACACTCGCTTCGCGCACCCGGCGCGCGATCAGCTGCGCGTACTGCGCGCCGAAGTCGACGACAAGGACTGGTCGCTGGGTTTCTGCCACCGCCACAGTCTAGTGAGCGACACACACCACACCGACCCGCCTCCCCGCGTCTGCAGCGAGCCGCCGATATTCCCCAGCGAATCGGTGGTGACAACTGCTCCAGTGGGGTGCGGGTAACTCACCTGGTACGTCCACGAGCGGCCCTCACCCGCCGCCGGCACGGGTGCCCAACAGCCAAGGGCACTGAGCTTCCCCTGAAGACCCGGGGAGACGGGAGAGCCCGCTGAAGTCCAGGCGAGGCGGGTGAGCTTGGACCGCCACCCCGGGCCGGAGTGCGCCGCGGCCTCGGAAGCGGTAGCCCGCCCGGCCCGGAAGTGGTGGCACCGGGACGGTATTCGCGTCGACGGCGTCGTGGATAGGGACTTCCGACCCATTCCTCACAATCGTCGGTGAGTCGCGGCCGGACGCGGACGGCGGCTAGGGTTCGACGCAGAGGGCATCCGATCGGTCCGAAGCGCACGGTTCCGTCGGACCGGATCAGACCGATGGCTCGAGTCAGCGAAATCGGCGGGGCCGCACAGTAGTCCCGGCACGGCCGTCGCGGTAGAGGCCTCCGCCCTTGCCCGCCCGGGAATTCCGGCCCGTGCGCTGGGGCCCAGCGGCATCCGGTCCACCGGTGGGCAGGAAAGCTCGGAAGTTTGTCACAGGTCCTGGCTATCCTCTACCTCGTGCCATTCGCCCGTGCGATCGATGCCGAGATCCACTACGAGGACAGCGGGGGCGAAGGTCCGGTTGTGTTGCTGGGGCACGAATTCCTCATGGACCGAACGATGTTCGCGTCGCAACTGGCGGCGCTGACACCGGAGTTCCGGATCGTGACCTGGGACGCGCGCGGGCACGGCCGCACCCGTGACGAGGGGCTGCCGTTCACCTACTGGACCTCCGCCCGGGACGCGCTGACCGTACTGGATCAGCTCGGCGTGGAACGCGCCGTGGTGGGCGGAACTTCACAGGGTGGCTTCATCGCGCTGCGCACCGCACTGCTGGCCCCCAACCGCGTCGCCGCCCTCGTCCTGCTCTCCAGCGAGGCGCACGAGCCCACCCCGGCCGAACTCTCCAATGCCCGTAAGTTCCTGGACAAATGGTACGAGGAGGGCCCCCGCCCCGCCCTCGCGGAATACCTCGCCCGCTGGCTCATCGGCGAGGACGACTGGTACCGCGCCGTCTGGGTGAAACGCTGGCTCGCCCGCGACCCCAATGCCACCGAGGTGGCCGCCGGCGCTCTCCTGGGCCGCGATTCGGTACTGAACCGGCTGCCCGAAATCACCTGCCCCGCTTTGCTCATCCACCCCACCCGCTCCGGCATACTCCGCTCCCACGCCCGCGAACTCGCCGACCGCCTCCCCGACTGCCGCTACGTCGAAATCGAAGGCGCCCGCCAAACGGTCAACATGACCCACCCCGTAGCCGTCAACACCGCAATCCGCGAATTCCTACGCGACCAAGCAGTTTCCCGCCCCACCACTCAGCCCATCCTCCGCCGCTAGCGCTCGACCACTGAAACAGCTCGTGCCCCTTGCACACTCGCAGGAGTGCGCAAGGGGCACGAAGAGCTTCGAATCACCCGGCCGGATTTTCTCCCGACGCGACAAGAGATTTCGCGAGGTTCCGGATAGCTCACCGGGTACGTCCACAGTCGGTTCGGCACTCAACCGCCGGCACGCGCAATAGTCAACGGCTCTCAGCCGTCCGCTGAAGTCCCGGAGAGGCAGCTCATCCCCGGACGTTCAAACCGACCTTCTGGAATTCCTTGAGGTCGCAGTAGCCGGTCTTGGCCATCGAACGGCGCAGGCCGCCAACCAGATTCAACGAACCGAACGGGTCATGGGAGGGGCCGTTGAGAACCTGGTCCAGCGGGACGCGCTCCTCGTCGACGGCGTACGGCAGCACCGCGCCGCGCGGGACCGACGGGTGGGCGGCGGCGGAGGGCCAGTACCAGCCATTGCCCGGGGTCTCCCGCGCCATGGCCAGCGGCACGCCCAGCATGACCGCGTCCGCGCCGCAGGCGATGGCCTTGGCGATGTGGCCGGAGGTCAGAGTCTCGCCGTCGGCGATGACGTGCACGTAGCGGCCGCCGGTCTCGTCCAGGTAGTCGCGGCGCGCGGCGGCGGCGTCGGCGATGGCGGTGGCCATGGGCACGCCGATGCCGAGCACCTCACCGGTGGTGGTGGCACCCTGCATGGAGCCGTAGCCGACGATGACGCCCGCGGCGCCGGTGCGCATCAGGTGCAGCGCGGTGCGGTGATCGGACACGCCGCCCGCGACCACAGGCACATCCAGCTCGGCGATGAAGGTCTTGAGGTTCAACGGTTCTCCGTCGCCCACGTGCTCGGCGGAGATGATGGTGCCGTGCACCACCAGCAGGTCGATGCCCGCAGCCACCAGTGCCGGGGTCAGCGCCCGCGCGTTCTGCGGGCTCACCCGCACCGCGGTGGTGACACCGGCGGCCCGCACCTGCGCGACCGCGGCGGCCAGCAGATCCGGCTGCATGGGCGCGGCGTGCAACTCCTGCAGCATCGCCACCGCGGCCTCGGCGCCCTCCTTCTCGCCGACCTCGGTCAGCTGCTGGATCTTGGCGGCCACATCGGCGTGCCGGGCCCATAGGCCCTCGCCGTTGATGACCCCCAGGCCGCCGGCCCTGCCCAGCTCGATGGCGAACTCCGGCGACACCAGCGCGTCGGTGGGATGCGCCAGGAACGGGATCTCGAAGCGGTACGCGTCCAGCTGCCAGCCCAGCGACACCTGCTTCGACGAGCGGGTCCGCCGCGACGGAACGATGTCGATATCGTCCAGCTCGTAGGTGCGCCGGGCGGTCCGGCCCATGCCGATCTCGACCATATCGCGCATCGTTGTTCATTCCTCCTGTGTTCAATTTGCCCTCCGCTTCGCTCCGAGCGGGTTCGCGGCGCTGAAGGTCTCGTTCTCCCCTCCTCCGCTCCCCCGCTCCGTCAGTCCGGAACGAGACGCGCCGCGAACGTATTGGGCGTTAGCCTTTGCCTGTTCGTCAGGCGCGACTGGCGTAGTTGGGGGCCTCGACGGTCATGGTGATGTCGTGCGGGTGCGACTCCTTCAGGCCCGCCGCCGTGATCTGCACGAACTGGGCCGCCTGCAGATCGGTGATGCTCTGCGAGCCGGTGTATCCCATGGCCGCGCGCAGACCGCCCACCAGCTGGTGGATGACCTGGTCCAGCGGGCCGCGGAAGGGCACCCGGCCCTCGATGCCCTCGGGCACCAGCTTCTTCTCCGACAGCACGTCGTCCTGGAAGTAGCGGTCCTTGGAGTAGGACTTGGCTTCGCCGCGACCCTGCATGGCGCCCAGCGAACCCATGCCGCGGTAGCTCTTGAACTGCTTGCCGCCCACCAGGATCAGATCGCCGGGCGACTCGGCGGTGCCGGCCAACAGCGACCCGAGCATGACGGTCGAGGCGCCGGCCGCGATGGCCTTGGCGAGGTCACCGGAGTACTGCACGCCACCGTCGGCGATGACCGGCACGCCATGCGGCCGGCACGCCGCGGTCGCCTCGAGGATGGCGGTGATCTGCGGCGCGCCGACGCCGGCGACCACGCGGGTGGTGCAGATGGAGCCGGGGCCCACACCCACCTTCACCGCGTCCACGCCCGCCTCGACCAGGGCCAGGGCCCCCGCACGGGTGGCGACATTGCCGCCGACGACCTGCACCCGGTCACCGACCTCGGCCTTGAGCTTGGAGACCATCTGCAGCACGCCCGACTGGTGACCGTGCGCGGTGTCCACGACCAGCACGTCCACCCCGACCTCGGCCAGTGTCATGGCCCGGGCCCAAGCGTCCTCGCCGACACCGACCGCGGCGCCGACCAGCAGACGGCCGTCCCGGTCCTTGGTGGCGTTGGGGTACTGCTCGGTCTTGACGAAGTCCTTCACGGTGATGAGGCCACGCAGCTTGCCGCTGCCGTCCACGATCGGAAGCTTCTCGATCTTGTGGCGACGCAGCAGACCCAGCGCGGCCTCGGCGGTGACGCCCTCCTGGGCGGTGATCAGCGGCGCCTTGGTCATCACCTCGGCGACCTTGCGGTCCTGATCCACCTCGAACCGCATATCGCGGTTGGTGATAATGCCGACCAGCATGCCTCTCTCGTCCACCACCGGCAGACCGGAGATGCGGAAGCGGGCGCACATGGCGTCCACCTCGGCCAGCGTGTCATCGGGGCGACAGGTCACCGGATCGGCAACCATGCCGGCCTCGGAACGCTTCACCGTCTCGGCCTGCGCGGCCTGCGCCTCGACCGACAGATTGCGGTGCAGCACACCCATACCGCCCGCGCGCGCCATGGCGATGGCCATGCGCGCCTCGGTGACGGTGTCCATGGCGGAACTCACCAGCGGCGTGTGCAGCGTGATATCGCGGGTCAGCTTGCTCGAGGTGTCGACCGAGCTCGGAATCAGATCGGAAGCCGCGGGCAACAACAGCACGTCGTCGAAGGTGAGGCCGAGCATGGCGACCTTGTCGGGATCGTCTCCACCCGTATGCGGGCGGCCGGCGCGTCCGGCGAAATCACTGCGTTCGCCCGTCACGGGACTGCTCATTCGGATCGACCCCTCCTGGACCTCGGCATCATCCACCGGACCGGGCACCGGTGGACGCGTGGATGAATGGCAATGCCGGCGTTTGCTACCCGGCCTTTGGTCAACCATGGTATCGGTCGCCGGATTCCCCGCCGCACCCACGCCCGGCCCACCGAGCCAGCAACGAGCAGGTACTGTGCCAGAGGTCACGCCGGGGGTTCACGATCGCCACGATTATGGACCGCGGCTCCCCCGGAGCGAGCGAGTGAACGGCTCCACAGACCTGCGCCTCGAAGGAGCGCTGGAGAGGGAAGTATCGAGAGCGCGACTCCATAGACCTGCGCCGTCGCCGCGAACCGGTCCGCGGCGACACGGAACGCGACCTAGGCACAGCACCACCAGCGAAGTGAGGGCAAATCCCCTTCAGCGCTGGCGCACAGGGGGTGGTTCTGCGTACCGTGGGACTGTGCGTGACCATCTACCACCTGGCTTGCCGCCGGATCCATTCGCCGGAGACCCCTCCGACCCGTCGGCCGCGCTCGATGCCATCGAGCCGGGGGAGCCGCTGGATCCTCATGAGCGCCTAGCGGTCGAAGAGGATCTCGCCGACCTCGCGGTCTACGAGGCGCTGCTGGCCCACCGCGGCATCCGCGGTCTCGTGGTCAGCTGCGAGGACTGCCGACAGGATCACTACCACGACTGGGACATGTTGCGCGCCAACCTCCTCCAACTGCTGGTGGACGGCACGGTGCGCCCGCACGAGCCCGCCTACGACCCCACGCCCGAGGCCTACGTCACCTGGGACTACTGCCGCGGCTACGCGGACGCTTCGATGAACGAGGCACTGCACGGCGACGGATTCGACGGGTTCGACGTCTGATTCAGTGGAAAAGGGGCCTGCATCCCGAGGATGCAGGCCCCTTTTCATATGAAAAACCGATCGCCACAGGACGATCGGTGACTGGGCTGCCCTAGTGCGCCCCGGGCACCGGCGGCAGCACCGGGCCACCGGTCGGCAGGATGATCGAGGACGGGACGATCGGCACCCCGCCCGTCGGCTTCTCCACCGGCGGCTGCGGGATCGTCGGCAACCCGCCACCCGTAGTGCCGCCACCGTTTCCACCGGTATTGCCTCCGGTCGGGGCTACGACACTCGTGGAGTTACCGCCACCACCGGTCGGCGGCACGGTCTGCGGCTCGGTCTCGGGGGACGGCACCGTCGGCAGCGTGGTCACCGGCGGAACGGTCGACACGCCCCCTCCGGTGGCCGGATTCGGAATCGGGTTCGGGTTCGGGTTGGTCCCACCGAGCACCGACGAATCGGTCGACGTCGGCGGGTTGCCATCCGTCTTGGTCGGCGGAATCACCGGCGACACCGGCACTGTCGTGGTGACGGGAACCTTGGTGGAGGTGCTCATGGTCGGCGCGACCGACGCCAGCGATTCGGCCACCCGTGGCGCGGTCTGCTGTAGCTGCGCGAACAGCTGCTGCCACCGGTCGGTCAGATTGTCTTTCTTGGTGGAGTCGTTGACCTGGGAGGCATTGTCGGCGGCACGCTCCATCAGCGGCTTGGCCTCGTCGGCCTTGCCCTGCGCGATGAGCTGCCGCGCCTGCTCCAGATCATTGTCCGCCCGCGAGACGACCGTGGATTGAGCCTGCTCGCTGAACACGACCTCCTTGACCCGCCATAGCGGGTCGCCGGGGCTCGCGTTGTAGGAGAACGCCGTCAGACCGCCGATGACCAGTGCCATGGCCGCCGCCGTACCCAGGATCGGCCGGACGAGCCGAAGCCGCCCGCGATTCTGCGCGCCGATTCTGGCCTGCCGGGCGCCGATCTCCTGATTGACCGCTGCGACAATGGCATCCAGATCCGGCCCGGCCGGCAACGGCTCGGCCATGATCTCCGCCCGCCAGTCCGCCAGCAGAGCCGCGAGCTGGTACTCCTCCGGATTGCCCGTCTGTACGGGACCATCGCCGGAGATGGCGTCGATCAGCGCATCGTCGCGGCGCACCGCGGCGATGTCCACCGGTCCGGTGTCACCGGTCGCCTCGGCGTAGGGACCGCTGTTCTGCGATTCAGGTCGCGCTTTCCAGTCGCCCCGACCACGCTCGCCATCCCTAGCCATACATTTCACCTGCCCTCGCCACTTGAGACTTGAGTTTCGCGAGTGCCCGGTGCTGGGCGACTCGTATAGCACCCGCCGTACTGCCCACGGCGACTGCGGTTTCTTCAGCCGACAAACCCATGACCAAGCGCAGGATCAGAATCTCTCGATGCTTTTCCGGCAGTGTCGCCAGCAGAGCGTTCATCTGCCGGCTCGTTTCGGATTCGAGAGCTCGCTGCTCCGGCCCCTGGTCGGTGGATATGACATCCGGTACTTCGGCCATGGCGTCCGCCTTGTTACGGGCGGAATTTCTGTGGGCGTCCGCGACCTTGTGCGAGGCGATGCCGTAGACGAAAGCCATGAACGGCCGACCCTGATCCTGGTACCTGGGGAGGGCGGTCATGACGGCCAGGCAAACCTCCTGCGCGACGTCGTCAGCGGAGAGCTGGCCGCGTTCGGCCGTTCCGATGCGAGCGCGGCAATACCGCACCACGAGCGGGCGGATGCTCACCAGTACCTGGGAAAGGGCCGCCCGATCGCCCTGCGCTGCGGCAGCGACGACTGCGGGATCCAACTCCTCACCCGTGTTGTTCATCGTCAGAGCTGTTCCTGGCGTTTACGAGAGTGGCACGTCGGCGCGAGAGCCGGTGCTTCCGCGGAGGGGCGGAACGGTCCAACAATAGCGGCTGGCGCATTCATGCCAGGCGTTACGGGGTGGTTCTCGGGGACGACTCAGGGAAGTCCCGGGTGCCACTCAGGGATGGCCGAGAAGACCGCTCGCCGAACGCAATCGCCCACCGCGAGCAGCCAGCAACCGCGCACATCCGGCGGCCACGATCGGCCCGTCACCGGCGGGTTCGATACCCGAGCGGAGCATCGCGCAGGCCCAGCGCAGCGGCAGCAGTTCGTGTTCGGCACAGGCGCGATCGACTTCGATTGCCAGCGCGCGAGATCGGTCGAGATCGCCGGCGGCGGCGCTCGCGGCGGCGAGCAGTAGCCGGGATTTCACTCGATGCCGCAGCGAGGGCGAGTTTTCGGCGAGCGCGACCGCGGTCTCGGCGTGCGCCAGTGCGGGATCGGCGGGGGCGGGACCATCGCCGTCGGCGGGGTCGGCCGAAGGTGCGGAGATCAAACCCGAGCCGGGGGCCGACAGCGCAGTCTCGGCAGCCACCCAGTGCAGGCGAATGTGCGGGCGCCACGCGCTCCGGGCATCGGGAAGGTGAACGTCGAGGTGCGCTCGGCAACGTTCCAGCAGCCGGGCGGCAAGCGCCGGGCGGAGGGTACCGAGAGCATCGGCGGCGAGTCCGGTCAACGCATCGCAAACCGCTTCGGCGCGCCGGATTTCCACGGGGGTCACAGCCGGTGCGGGGGTCGCGGGACGCCCGCCGGGCAGGGCCAGGGCGGCCGCGCGGCCGTCGGCCACGGCGGCGTCGCCGTGCCAGCCGAGCTGGCGCAGCAGCGAGGCCTCGGTGCTGTGGGTGAGCGACAGCAGGGCGGGATCGGCTGTTGCGCGGCGGGCGCGCCGGAGCTCGGCACGGGCGGCCGCATAGCGCCCGACACCGCTGAGCGAGACCGCCCGCAACCAGGATTCGGCGGCGTCGGTGGCGGCGGGCAACCCGGCGGCAGCGCGTTCGGGCGTGGAACCGAAGGCGGCGTCGGCGAGTTCGGGGTTCACTTCGAGCACAGGCACAGCCGCACTGTAACCAGTGCGCGCGCAAGTGCGGGCAGATGCCATATCACAACCCACCAGCTACCTGTCAGCATTCACAAGCGTCTTTGTGTTTCCGCTCCGTAAATCTGTTCTCGCTATCGCCTAGCACGCCCGTAAGGAATTCGTATAGCGTTTCGCGCTATTAACCTGCCGGTCTTGAAGCAGCCATCTCTACCCCACTCAGCGGGAGTTGTCCAATGGCTGAGATCACTCGGATCGAGAGGGTTGCATAGATCGCGCGACAGGTATTGGCGCTCAAAAAGCCGCTACTACCAGGCATTATGCCCACTCGGATGAGCTATCACAGCTTAGTCACGACACTGGGCAACCGATCAGTATCACCACAGTAGGGCAGCTTTGTAAATAGCGAGGATGTTAATTCTCTAATGCGCTGGTATTCGACTCGAGTCGAATGAAGCTATTGACTCGATTTCGTTGTCCGACCTAACGTACGTCATCGCCGTCGTCGGCGTCGTGTTGAATTGCGGAGCCGACGAAGTGCGATCGCCGGGCCACGGCGATGCGGCCATCTGTTTGCCACCAGCACCGCTCGACAATGCCGACGAGCTCGCACCATGAGGAGTTCACCATGCCCATGCCGACCCACCTCCCAGGTCCGAACGCCGACGTATGGGATTGGCAGATGCGCGGATCCTGCCGCGGTCAGGACTCGTCGGTGTTCTTCCACCCGGACGGCGAGCGCGGCCGTGCGCGGGCGCAGCGCGAGCTACGCGCCAAGGAGATCTGCAAGTCCTGCCCGGTGCTGCTGCAGTGCCGGTCGCACGCCCTGAAGGTCAGTGAGCCCTACGGCATCTGGGGCGGCATGTCCGAGACCGAGCGCGAGCTACACGCGCGCCGCAATCGCCGCCGCGTCGTCGCGTAGCCGAACCTTGCGCTAGACCTCGACCGGCGGTCTCACAACCCCGAGCAAACTCGCGTGACCGGTGTTGACCAGCGGTGTCGTTGAGGCGATCGGCAGGTGGGCCGAGATTCCTCCCATCCGTTCGGTGCGGCGCGCCGAATGCCTAGCAAACACCCGGCACCGCTTGACGGGCGTCGGTCGCGACCGGCGTGTCCCGTATGTCACGTTTGCAAAGTCTCGGCGCAAACTGGAAAACCGCTGTGCCACAGTTTCTTTGCCGATACCCCCACGCGAGAGGAGGTTATAGCGGCACGCTACCCTCGTGGCCGATGACACAGAACGGAGCGTTGTGACAACGCGGCCGCCTGCCGCAGAGGGCGACTCGTTCCAGAGTTCCAGGAACGGTCGGGTGGAAACACCGAGCTTGGACTCCGCGGTGACGGCGCGCGCAGCCGAAAGTCTCGAACTCGCCGCACTTCTCGAACGTTGCGGGCAGTCCGACCAGCGGGCGTTCGCCGAGCTGTACGACCGCACCAGCGCGCGAGTGTTCGGCCTGGTCCTACGCGTGCTACACGATCCGGGTTACGCGGAGGAGACCACGCAGGAGGTCTACCTCCAGATCTGGCGCACGGCTGCCAATTTCGATCCGGCCAAGGGCTCGGCCGTCACCTGGTTGATGACACTGGCCCACCGACGCGCGGTCGACCGTGTCCGTGCCGAGCAGGCGCACGCGCAGCGCGAGGTCGCCTACGGCACCAGCACCCTCGGCAATGAATTCGACGAGGTCACCGAAGAGGTCGGGCGACGGCTGGAACAGCAGGCGGTACTCGCCGGCCTGGCCACGTTGACGGAGACGCAACGGGAAGCCATCTCTCTCGCGTACTTCGGCGGACGGACGTACGCCGAGGTCGCGGCTCATTTGGGCGTTGGATTACCTACCGTTAAGTCCCGTATACGGGATGGATTGACACGACTCAAGAAAAGTTTGGGAGTGACGTGAGATGAAAGAAAGCCAGATCGATCTCGCGCACACTGTCGCGCTCGGATCGATCGGCGACGAAGATCAGCGCGCAGTGGCGGACCTTTTGGATACCGACGACCCGGTACTGCGCGCCGCCTTCACCCAGGAAGTGCAGCAGACCCGAGAAGCGCTCGCGCTGGCCGCGTCCACGCTGGCCGTGCCGCCGCCGCCCGCCCTCCGCGACCGCCTTCTCGCCGCGATAGCTACAGACCAGGCACCGCCGAACACGATCCACCACTCCCACCCCGGTCTCCGCCACGGAAACGGCCGCTCCGCCAGTTCGATTCACGACTGAGCGTCCGTACTCCCGAAGCATGAGGTCCAGAACCCCTCACGCGCGCAAGGCTTTTCCGCATGCCGCCGATTCAGGTCGCCTGACCGGTTTCGGCTGCATGCTTTGCCGGTAACGCCCCATTTGAAACAGACGATTCGGACACGATAAGTCCGTGCGCGCCATGATGATTCATGTCGCCCTCCGAACGGATCCGGCATGCGTCTGCTCGGCGTCCTCACTCGTCCGCACCTGCGCGCCCTGGCGGGCATGGCCGCCGCTCTCACGCTGATCCTCGCCGGTCTCTACGTCTTCGCCTACCAGCCCGCCGACGATCTCCGCGACCGATCCCCCGTCACCCCGCTCCCGCCCGTCTCCGTCCCGCTCAGCCCCAACTGGCTGACCCCCTCCCCCGGCACGCGCATGCGGTGAACAACCACGGCCGAATCGCGCCGGGAAACACCGAGGCCCCCGGACGGGGGTTCCCGTCCGGGGGCCTGAGCTGACGTCAGCGGGACCGGGTCAGTGGGCGTGGCCGTGGTGGGCGTCGGCGGGCTCGTCGACGGGCTTGTCGACGATCGCGGACTCCGTGGTCAGCACCATGCGGGCCACCGAGGTGGCGTTCTCGACGGCGGAGCGGGTGACCTTGACCGGGTCGATGACGCCCTCGGCGACCAGGTCGCCGTAGGTCAGGGTGGCGGCGTTGAAGCCGTCCTTGCCCTCGGAGACCTTGGAGACGACGACCGCGCCGTCGACGCCGGCGTTACTGGCGATCCAGAACAGCGGCGACAGCAGGGCCTGGCGCACCACCTCGACACCGACGGCCTCGTCGCCGGAGAGCGAGTCTCGCAGGTCGGTCAGCGTGGACGCGGCCTGCACCAGGGCGGTGCCGCCGCCGGGGACGATGCCCTCGGCGACCGCGGCCTTGGCCGAGGAGACAGCGTCCTCGACGCGGTACTTGCGCTCCTTGAGCTCGGTCTCGGTGGCCGCGCCGACCTTGATGACGGCGACGCCGCCGGCCAGCTTGGCCAGACGCTCCTCGAGCTTCTCGCGGTCCCAATCGGAGTCGGTGTTCTCGATCTCCTTGCGCAGCTGGGCGACTCGCGCGTCGATGTCGGCCTGCGAGCCGGCGCCCTCGACGATGGTGGTGTCGTCCTTGCTGACCACGACGCGGCGGGCCTTGCCCAGCACGTCCAGGCCGGCCTCGCGCAGGGTGATGCCCAGATCCGGGTTGACCACGGTGCCGCCGGTGACGATGGCCAGGTCATCCAGGAACGCCTTGCGGCGATCACCGAAGAACGGAGCCTTCACGGCGACGACCTTGAGGGTCTTGCGAATCGCGTTGACCACCAGGGTGGACAGCGCCTCGCCGTCGACGTCCTCGGCGATGATCACGACCGGCTTGCCGGATTCCGCGATCTTCTCCAGCAGCGGCAGCAGTTCCGGCAGCGAGCTGATCTTCTCGCGGTTCAGCAGGATCCACGCGTCCTCGTAGACCGACTGCATGGTCTCCGGGTCGGTGACGAAGTACGGGGACAGGTAGCCCTTGTCGAACTGCACACCCTCGGTGATGGCGACCTCGGTCTGCAGACCCGAGGACTCCTCGATGGTGACCACGCCGTCCTTGCCGACCTTGGTCAGCGCCTCGGCGACGAGGGCGCCGATCTCCTCGTCGCGCGAGGACACGGTGGCGACCTGCGCGATGGACTTCTCACCGGAGACCGGGGTGGCGGCGGCGTGCAGGGCGGCGGCGACCGCGTCTGCGGCCTTGCTCATGCCCCTGCCGAGGGTCATCGGGTTGGCGCCCGCGGCGATGTTCTTCAGGCCGCCCTTGATGAGGGCCTGCGCCAGCACGGTGGCGGTGGTGGTGCCGTCACCGGCGACATCGTTGGTCTTGGTGGCGACGCTCTTGACCAGCTGCGCGCCCAGGTTTTCGAAGGGGTCCTCGAGGTCGATGTCGCGGGCGATGGTCACGCCGTCGTTGGTGACGGTCGGGCCGCCGAACGCCTTGGCCAGCACCACGTGCCGGCCACGCGGGCCCAGGGTGACCTTGACGGCGTCGGCGAGCTTGTCGACGCCGCGCTCCATCGCCCGACGAGCCTTCTCGTCGAACTCGATCTGCTTTGCCATATGTACCTACTCCTGTGGGTCCGGGACGGTCGGGGGTCTCCCCCGAACCCCGGAATGAGTTGGGGCGGAACGCACTCCGCCCCGGGTCGGTGGCTGTATGACCAGCTGCGACGCCGGGGCGGCAAGCTCCGAGTTCCAGGGGCGGGCCCCTGAGCACCCGGCAACGAAGCGTTTCAAGGGGTTTCAGGGGAAGCCCCTGAGAGCCCCGAGAGTTGGGTCTACCTACTTGGTGACGACGGCCAGCAGGTCGCGGGCCGACAGGATCAGGTACTCCAAGCCGTTGTACTTGATCTCGGTGCCGCCGTACTTGCTGTAGATGACGACGTCGCCTTCCTTGACGTCCAGCGGAATCCGCTTCTCGCCGTCCTCATCCCAGCGACCCGGGCCGACGGCGATGACGGTGCCCTCCTGGGGCTTCTCCTTCGCCGTGTCAGGGATGACCAGGCCGGAGGCGGTCGTCGTCTCGGCCTCGTTGGCCTGGACGAGGATCTTGTCCTCGAGCGGCTTGATGTTCACGCTCGCCACGTTGAGCCCTCCACTTTCAGGGGATTCTTCGCGCCCGGGGCTGTTCCCCGGACTCACGGTTTCGGTCATGTGTGACCCTGCGCAATCAGCCCCGTCGTCGCGGGTGCCGGGACCCCTGCTCAGTAGTCATCAAGCTGGCACCTCAGCACTAACCCAGTGCCACCTAGCACTCTATACATGTGAGTGCCAGCGCTCAAGGCACGGGGCTGCTACATGCCATCCGGTGTTCGCGGCCCGCCTCGGCCTGGACCGCGGCACGATCGACCTCCGTCCTGGAGTGGGGGAGCCAACGGCCGCACAGACCTGCGCCTCGAGGGAGGGAAGGCCGGGGGTACCGACGCTATGACCTGCGCCTTGGCCGCGCACTGCCCGGAACGTAGCGGAGCGCGAATCCAACACGACTCGCCGACACGACGGCCCGGGAATCTGAGGGCTTCCAAAGGAATCCGAAAATCTGTAACGTTCGGATAACGGATTGTGACACCATTGACGGCGGCCACGCGACGAGACCGAATCGGTCGTGTCACGTGCCCCGTCGAGAGTTACACAACTGCTTCACCACCGCGCGACAACCCGTGGGCGCGGGCTCGAGAAGAGAGCAAGACCGCAAGTGATCAGTGGCAGGTCCGGATGCCCCATCGGACGAGGGCCCGCCGCGATCCGTAGCTCGGAAACGTCCGCTACCCATTGGGCGCGTCCGGAGTCCGTTCGAGATGGTCGTCTCCACCCGGACCATCCGCTCGAAGGGAGGTGAACATGCGAACATCCCTAGGCATCTCGGCCGGGAGCGAGGTGGTGTGCTCGGCGACGGTCGCCACCGCGCCCAACGGAGCCCAGAACTTCGACTATCGGGTGGTGACGGCCGATACGGCCCATTCCGACCTGGGAGACCTGGTGGCGTCCTCGATCGAATTGATGACCACCCAGATTCCCCGCGACACTGTGCATCCGGTCGGCGCGTATCCGGTCGCTCGGACCAACGGCCACCCCGAACCCGAGTCGAGTGTGCCCGGAGACATCGCGGTCGCCTACCGGGATCGCGAACAGGCCCAGATCATCCGCTCCGCCATCGGCCGGCAACGGCACGGCGTCCAGCTGATCCCGGAGAGCACCGCGGCGCTGGCGTACCTGCGGCACACCGGCCTGCTGGACCGCTGGAACACGGTGGCGGTCATCGACATCGGGGCCACCGGCACCACCGTCACCGTGGCCGATCATGCCGACGACACCGTGCTGCGTTCCGAACGCACCACCGCCATCAGCGGCAATGCCATCGACGAGCTGATCCTGCAGCACCTGCTGGACTGCCACCTGTCCCGCCGCGGCATCCGGCCCAACCGGGGCATCCTGCTCAACCGCAGCCGGGCCGCCAAGGAGCACCTGTCGGTGGTTCCGGCGGTCACCATCGACCATGTCGCCGGGCAGCCGCTCAAGCTGACCCGGGTGGACTTCGAGGAAATCGTCGCCGATCTGCTGCGCGAACTGGCGGTGTTCTCACGTGCTGTGTTCGCGCGAGCGCCGAAGTTCCCGGAGGCGGTCGCGGTGATCGGCGGCGGCGCGAACGTGCCGATCATGGTGGTCGGGCTGGAGCGTCAGCTCGACGTGCCGGTCGTCACCGTGCCGGAGCCGGAGGCCGCGATCGCGAAAGGCGCGGCGCTGGTGGCGGATTCGACCACCCCGAGCACCACCTTCCCGGTGATCGCCCTGGGCTCGGACGCGCCGATCGGCACCTTCACCAAGCTGGCGGGCACGCTGGCCGGAGCGATCGTGGTGGTCGGCCTGATCGTCGGGTACGGGGTCAAGGAGTTCGTGGTCCCGGAGCCGCAGCAGACGCATTACTCGCCTTCCACCACCGGCCCGCAGCAGCCCACCACCCCTGCCACCTCGCCGCCGGGGACGTCCAACGGCTCCACCAGCCCGACGGCCACTCCGGGCCACCGCACCACGGCCGGCGTCCCGCCGACCCAAACCGGTTCGGCCACCGGCTCTCCCGTGGCCCCGAGCGGCACCGGGCAGCAGCCACCGCTGCGCCCGGACCCCGACCTACCACAGATCCCGTTCCCGGTGGATCTTCCCCGTCTTCTGGGCCCGCTCCTCGGCACCCCCCTGCCCGCCGACTTGGAGCCGCGCATCTCGGCCGCGCCGCGCACCCCCGCCGCTACCGCCTCCTCGGGGCTTGCGCGGACCGCTGAGAGCCGTTGACCGTCGCGCACTCGTGCCCGCGGTTGGGTGCCGAACCGATTTCGGACGTACCCGTGAGCTACCCCGACAATCGCGAAATCAGTTGTCGCGTCGGCATTCGCGGATGTCTCGACCGCTACTGAGCTCGAAGCCGTGAAATCGTTTCGTCATTCCGGCGTGCTTTCAGCCGGAATCCAGCCGAACCCGGTGTCGCTCGGAGAGTATGGATCCCGGCCGAGAACATGCCGGAATGGCCGAGTGTGACATCGCGCACGCGAGTTCGGTAAGGGCATCGCCCGCGAGCGTTCAGAGCAGGCTCGTGGAGACGGACAGGCCGGGGTCGGTGGCGACCGTGAGTTCGGAAGGCTGTGCGCCGCCGGCGATCACGTGTGCGCCGAAGGTGGCGATCATGACGCCGTTGTCGGTGCACAGGCGGGGCTTGGGGACGCGCAAGGTGATTCCCACGGCGGTGCAACGCTCTTCGGCCATCGAGCGGATGCGGGAATTGGCGGTGGCACCGCCGCCGAGCACGAGGGTGTCGACGCCGACGTCCTGAGCGGCCCGCACGGCCTTCATGGTGAGCACGTCGGCGACCGCCTCCTGGAATGAGGCGGCGATATCGCGGATGGGCAGCTCGCGGCCTTCCCGTTGCGCCGCTTCGACATAGCGGGCGACGGCGGTCTTGAGGCCGGAGAAGGAAAAGTCGTAGCGCGGGTCGCGGGGACCGGTCATGCCGCGGGGGAAGGCGATGGAGGCCGGATCGCCCTCGGTGGCAAGGGAATCCAGCACCGGGCCGCCCGGGTAGCCGAGGCCGAGCAGGCGGGCCACCTTGTCGAAGGCCTCGCCCGCGGCGTCGTCGACCGTGCTGCCCAACTCGGTGATGGGCTGGGCGAGATCGGTGACCTGCAGCAGATGGGTGTGCCCGCCGGACACCAGCAACGCGACCGCCGGGGGCATGGGGCCGTGCTCGAGAGTGTCCACGGCGACGTGCCCACCCAGATGATTGAGCGCGTAGAACGGGATATCCCAGGCCGCCGCATAGGCTTTCGCCGCCGCGACACCGACCAGCAGCGCGCCCGCGAGACCGGGGCCGATGGTGACGGCGAGGGCATCGGGCTTGCTGATGCCGGCCGTGGCGAGCGCCCGGCGCATGGCGGGCACGATCGCCTCGAGGTGTGCGCGCGAAGCGATTTCGGGCACCACGCCGCCGAAGCGGGCGTGCTGGTCCACGCTGGAGGCGACCTCGTCGGCGAGCAGTTCGCAGCTGCCGTCGGGCAGCCGACGCACGATGCCGACTCCCGTTTCGTCGCAGGAGCTTTCGATACCCATGACGATCATGACGAGACCTCGGCGTCGGTGGTGAATCCGTCCTGCGGGAAACCGGCCATGGCGGGACGGCGCATGGTGTACGCGTCGGCCCCGCTGGGCTGGTAGTAGTTCTTGCGCAAGCCGATGATGTGGAAGCCGTGCTTCTCGTACAGCGTGATGGCGGGCGCGTTGTCGGTGCGGACCTCGAGGAACACCGGTCCACCGCGGCGCCCGGCCTCCAGCAGCAACGCCTCCAGCAGCAGGGTGCCGATGCCGCGCCGGTGCTCGGCGGGATCCACGCCGATGGTGTGGACCTCGGCCTCCGGATGGTCGGCGGTGCCGAGCAGCGCGATGCCCGCGTAGCCGACCATGCGGCCGTCGGCGTCCCGCGCGGTGATGTAGCGGTTGTGCGGTCCGGCCAGCTCCGACAGGAACGAAACCTCATGCCAGGGATCGTCCTCGGGGAACAGCACCTGCTCGAGTTCGGCACATCGGGTGACGTCGGCAGGCCGCATCGGTTCGATGCGGATGGTCATCGGCCCACCTGCGCGTAATTCTTCTCGACCGCGTCCGGGCGGCGCAGGTACAACGGCACCAGCGGCGCGGGCACGGCGCCCGCGAGGATGTCGGCGGCCGCGCAGCGCACCAGGCCCGCGGGGGACGGCGTCTCCACCGGAAGCACCGGCAGATCGAAATAGTCGACGTGGGAAGCGGATCCGGCGATCAGCGTGGCGGCGGCCTGATCCAGATCGGCGGGCTTGCTCACCTCCGGCCCCTCGGCGCGCTCCAGCACCCGGCTTCCGGCGATGGCGCGGTAGCGCGCCCAGTACACCTCCCGGCGGCGGGCATCGGTGACGACCAGCAGCTCGATCGGGTCGGCGCTCTCGCGCAGATAGCTCTCGGTGTCGGCGGCGATGGCGTCGAGGCTGCACACCCCGTACACGGGCAGGCCCAGCGCGTCGCCGAACGCGGCCGCGGTGGCCATGCCGACGCGCAGTCCGGTGAACGGTCCGGGGCCGACGCCTGCCACGACCGCGCCGATATCGGCACGGGAGCACCCGGATTCGGCGAGGCAGGCCAGGATCTGCGGGGTCAGCACCTCATTGTGCGCGCGAGCGTCCACGGTCACCTTGGCGGTGATCGTGGTGATGCGCGGTGCGTTCGATCCGGGTTGCGCCGGTTCCAGTTCCACCAGTCCCGCTGTGACGGCGGGGGTCGCGGTGTCGACAGCCAATATCAGCATGATTGCCTTAACGATACTGTGTCTGATTGCCTCCGCTTCGATCCGGCGGGGTTCGCGGCCCTGGAGGTCTCGTTCTTCCCTCCTCCGATTCGCTCCCCCGCTCCACTCGGTCCAGAACGAGACGGGCCGCGAACCATTGCGCGAGGTTCCGCGTGCCGTGAGGAGCGGCACATCCGATCCGCAAAGTCAGTTCCCCGACACCCACTCCCATTCGGCGGTGCGCACATCGGACTCGGGCTCGCGGCGCAGTCGCACGCGCAGGTGGCGATCGGCCAGGTGTTCGGCCACGCCCAGGCCCCATTCCACGACCACCACGGCATGGTCGAGATCGGTGTCCAGATCGAGGGCGTCGAGCTCGTCGAGGTCACCGCCGAGGCGGTAGGCGTCCACGTGGACCAATGCCACCGCGCCCGGACGCGATCCGGCGCGATGCTGGCGGGCGATGATGAAAGTCGGTGAGCTGACCCGTCCTTCGACACCGAGCCCGGCGGCGATGCCGCGGGTGAGCGCGGTCTTGCCCGCGCCCAGCGGGCCGTCGAGGATGACCAGATCCCCGGCGTGCAGATGTTCGGCGAGCTCGCGGCCCAGCGCCTCGGTGTCCTCGACGGTGGCGAGCATGCGGTGATCGGTCACCGGTCGCCGCCGAGGTGGGTGCGGACGACGCGGCCGCGCGGGCCGCACACGATCTCGTAGTTGATGGTGCCGAGCGTGTCGGCCCACTCCTGGGCGCGTGGGTGACCGGGCTCACCGCCGAACAGAACCGCGGTGTCGCCCGCCACGACTCCGGCTTCGTTCTCGCCCAGATCCACCACGAACTGGTCCATGCACACCCGGCCGATCTGGGTGCGGCGCGCGCCGCCCAGCCACACCGAGAACCTGCCGCTGAGCGGGCGCGGTACGCCGTCGGCGTAGCCGGCCGGGATAAGGGCGACGGTGGTGTCGCGGTCGGCGATCCACTGGTGGCCGTAGGACACGCCCTCACCGGCGGCGACCCGCTTCACGCGGAGCACCCGGGCGCGGAAGGTCATGGCCGGGCGCAGGCCGAAGTCGGACAGTTCCGGGATCGGCGACAAGCCGTACACGGCGATGCCGGGGCGGACCATGTCGAACGCGAGGTCCGGACGGGTCAGTGCGGCAGCGGAATTCGCCAGGTGCGCCAGTTCCGGTTCCAGGCCGTGTTCCTTGGCGGTGGCGATGAAGTCGAGGAAGCGCTGGCGCTGCATGTCATTGGCCGGGTGCTGCGGCAGATCGGCCAGCGCGAGGTGGGAGAAGATCGCGCGGAAGCGGACCGTGCCATCGCCGACCAGTCGGCCGAGGAGGTCCAGGACCTCGGGGAACTCGGTGGCGGGAATGCCGTTGCGGTTGAGCCCGGTATCCACCTTGAGACTGACGGTGGCGGTGCGGCCGAGCTGTCGCGCCGCCGCCGCCACCGCCTCGAGCTGCACCAGCGCGGAGACGCCGATTTCGATCCCGGCGGTGATGGCGCTCACATAATCGGCGTCGGAGGTGTTGAGCCAGCACAGGATCGGCGCGGTGAGGCCCTCGGCCCGCAGGCGCACCGCCTCGTCGACCGTGGTGGTGCCGAGTTCCCGCGCGCCCGCCGCCAGGGCCGCCCGCGCCACCTCGGCCGCGCCGTGGTTGTACCCGTCCGCCTTGACCACGACCATGACCGCCGCGTCTGCGGCGTGCTCGGCCAGGATTCGCACGTTGTGGGCGATGGCGTCCAGGTCGACGAGGATTTCCACCTGTGGGTCGGGCTTGTTCACGCCCTCGATGCTAGGCCGCCTCCCCGAGCCTTCGGCGGGCGGCCGAGAGCCGTTGGCTGTTATGCACCCGTACCTCCGTTGGGTGCCGAACCGATTGTGGGCGTGCCCGGGGAGTTATCCGGCCCTCACCAGATCAGTTGTCGCCCTCGCGGCGGCGATCGCCGCTGACGCGGCGGACAACGACGCCTCTCCCGCCGGGAGGAGGGGCAGGCGCACGTTCGGGGTGGGGATGCGGCCCTGGGCCGCCAGAACAGCCTTGACGACAGCGGGGTTGGGCTCGGCGAAGAGGGCCGAGGCCAGGGGGGCCAGGCGGTTGCCGAGTTCGCGGCCACGGGCGAGATCGCCTGCGCGCCAGGCGGCGACCAGGTCCGCGTAGGCCGCGGGCGCGACATTGGCGCAGGCGAGGATCGCGCCCGCGGCGCCCAGGGCGAGCAGCGGGGCGGCGTAGAGGTCGTCGCCCGCGAGCACGGCGGTGCGCTCGGGAACGCGGGCCAGGAACGCGACGGTGGTGTCGTCGATGCCGCCCGCGGTGTATTTGAAGCCCGCGACATTCGGGAGTTCCGCCAGGCGGCAGAGGGTGTCGGCGCTGAGGGTGCGGGCCGTGCGGTAGGGGATGTGGTAGATCAGCACCGGCACCGGGCTGGCGGCGGCGAGCGTCCGGAAGTGTTCCACCACACCGTCTTCCGAGGGGCGGAGGTAGTACGGGACGACGGTGAGGGCGGCGGTGGCGCGCGGGTCGAGCGCGGTGAGGGCGCGCGCCGAGTCGAGGGTGGCGTAGGAGCCCGCACCGATGATGAGCGCGGCGTCGCGCTCGCGGCAGACGCGGGCGCAGATGTCGATGACCCGGGTCTGCTCATCCGCGGTGAGGGTGGCGGGTTCGCCGGTGGTGCCGAGGGCGACCAGGCCCGCCGCGCCCGCGTCGAGGACCTCATGGGCGAGCGCCTCGAGCGCGTCGGCGGCCACCTCGTCGGCGGCGGTGAAGGGCGTGACCAAGGGCACGTAGAGGCCGGTGAATGTCATATGACCAGCGTGATCGACAGCGTGCGTCAGGTCTATTTCACGTTTCTTCGCCCGAGCATAAGATCAGCTGATGCTGGATGTCCGTCGTCTGCGCCTGCTCCGCGAGCTCGCGCATCGCGGCACCATCGCCGCGGTCGCCGACGCCCTCACCTACACGCCCTCGGCGGTGTCCCAGCAGCTCACCGCGTTGGAACGCGAGGCGGGGGTGCCGCTGCTGGAGCGGACAGGGCGCAGCGTCACCCTCACTCCGGCCGCGCTGCGCCTGGTCGAGCACACCGAGACCATCCTGGCCGTGCTGGAGGAGGCGACCGCCGAACTCGCCTCCTGCCGAACCGAACTCACCGGCACCCTGCGTATCGGCGCGTTTCCGACAGCGGTCCACACCATCCTCTCGCCCGCGCTGGTCACCCTCAGTCGCGATCATCCCCTGCTGGAACTGCTTGTCACCGAGCTGGATCCGGCGGCCGCCCCGGCCGCGCTACGCGCCGAGACCCTGGACATCGCGCTGCTCCAGGAGTACGATCACGTGCCGCTCGCGCCGGAGCCCGGTCTCGACGCCGAGCCGCTGTTCGAGGAAACCGTCCACCTCGCCGCCCGCGAGCCCGGACCGCTTGCCGCGCATGCCGATTCGCCCTGGATCGCGGGCACGCCCGGCACCCTCTGCTACGAGATGACCGTCCGAGCCTGCCTCGCCGCCGGATTCACCCCGCGCATCCGCCACCACGCCGACGACTTCGGCACCGTCCTGGCACTGGTCGCCGCAGGCCAGGGCGTCGCGCTCGTCCCCGACCTGGGCGCACTCACAGTGCCCTCGGGCGTCATCCTGACCGCGCTGTCGGCCCACCGCCGCACCCACCTCGCCTACCGGCGCGGCACCGGCGCTCATCCGGTCGTCGCGGCCGCGCGCACCGCCCTCCGCGCCGCCGCCACCAACCCCGCCGAGTGAATTCCCGCGTATCGCACAGCGCGCGTCCGACGGCGGGCAGAAGCAGCTGGAGTCGGCTCTCAGCCACACCCCGGCATGCGCAACCTCTGGCCGCCAGGGCATGGCACGGGAGAATCGCATGCCCTATATGAAATGGACTTCACCGCAAGGTCTTCCATGACCTGGACTCCTCCCCCGGAATGCACCGTTTGGCCTCGGCGCGACACGCCGCCGGCGACACCGAATCCCGGGGCCCCCGCGGCGGAAGATCAGATGGCGAGCTCCCGGAGTGTGCCGATGGCCTCGCGAATGTGGGAGAGCAAGGGAGAGGCGGAGATCGGTGCACCGGCGGCGGTGCTGGCGTGGGCGGCCAGGTTGGCGGCGAGAGCGTGGACGCGGGCGGCGGCCGCTGCGGCCCAGGCCGGGTGCGAGCCGTGGGCCAGCAGGGCGGCGATAATGCCGGAGAGGACATCACCGGAACCGGCGGTGGCGGCCCAGGAACCGCCCGCCTCATTGACGAAGACGGGGCGGTCGGGGCCGGCGACCAGGGTGGCTCGCCCCTTCAAAAGGACTGTGACCTGCCAGGATTCGGCCAGTTTGCGGACGGCGGTGACACGGTCGAGGCCGGGTTCGGAGCCGGTTAGACGGGCGAACTCACCGGCGTGCGGAGTGAGGACGGTCGGGGCGCCGCGGCCCGTCACCAGGCTCGGGTCGGCGGCCAGCAGGGTGAGGCCGTCTGCGTCCACCACGACGGGGAGATCGGTGGCGAGGATTTCGGCGAGGCGATCTCGGGCTGCCGAGTCGGTGCCCGCGCCGGGTCCGAAGACCCAGGACTGGACACGGCCGGTGGCGGAGATGGATTCGGCGGCAATCACTTCCGGGAAGTGGGCGACGACCTGAGCCGCGCCGGTACCCGCGTAGCGGACCATGCCGGAGGTGGCGGTGATCGCGCCGCCGGTGCACAGTACGGCCGCACCCGGGTAGGTGGCGCTGCCCGCGCACACACCGGTGACGCCCTGGGTGTACTTGTCGTCGGACGGACCGGGAACAGGCCAGCCCGCACCGACCGTGTGCGGTTCCAGCGCAGCCAGATTCGCCATCGGCAGCCGTAATCCGATGGGTACCAATTCGGTTCGTCCGCAGTGCGGTGCGGCCAGGGCATGCACCGGCTTGTACGCACCGAAGGTAACGGTGACATCCGCGGTGACCGCGGGGCCGGTCACGGCCCCGGTATCCGGATCGACACCGCTGGGCAGGTCGACGGCGATGATCGGGCAGCGCACGCCCGCAACCACTTCGGCGGCCACCGGACGGAGCGGGCCCCGTCCCGAGATCCCGACGATGCCGTCCACGACGAGGTCCGGTTCGCCCAGCAGGTCGCGAACCGGCCTGGGCACGTCCCGGTTGCCGCGAACGCAGGGAAGCGTTCCCGGGGGCATCCGATCCGCCCGCAGTTCGTCCGGCGAGGCCGGCGCGCTCACGGCGCGGCCACCCGTGCGGCACAGCGCGGCCAGTCCCTGCGCGTGGGCCCGCTCGGGCGCGAGCAGCACCGCGCGCACCGCGACCCCGCGCCGGCGCAGGAACGATCCCGCCCACAGCGCGTCGCCGCCGTTGTCGCCGGAGCCGACCAGCAGGGTCACCGCGCGCCCGGCCACGCCGCCGGTGCGTTCCCGCAGTTCCCGCGCCACCACATCGGCGAGACCGAAGGCGGCCCGCCGCATGGGCATTCCGTGGGGCACCCGGGTGAAGAGTTCGGCCTCGGCCGCCCGGATCTCGTCGACCGTGTAGTACGCGCGCACCGCGGGTGCGGTCATGGTTCGCCTCCCGGATCTGGATTGCCTGCGCTTGTGGAGACTACGCTGGTCGGATCGCGACGCAGGTCAGCGCGGGTGCCCACGAGTGGCCCGTCATCGGCGGGGGACTAACCTGGCTGGCATGTCGATCCGTCGCCAGTCGTCCTCGCGTGCCCTGCTTCTCGTCGCCGTCGTGGCGGGAGCGCTAGCGGCCGGGGGCTGCTCGTCGGACCACTCGAACACCGCGGCCACCGGTACGTCGGCTCCGGCGGCCACGTCGAGCGCCGCCGCCTCGACCGGTCCGGTCGCGCCCGCCGCGGTCACGATCGAGGTGAAGGACATGGCGTTCTCCCCCGCCGACGTCACCGTCAAGGCCGGGGACACCGTGACCTGGAAGTTCGAGGACAAGGCCCCGCACGCCGTACAGGGCATCGGCGACGTGGCGCTGGGCATCAATAGTCCGATCATCCACAAGGGCGAATGGAGCCACACCTTCACCACGGCCGGCACCTACCGCTACCTGTGCCCGCTGCACCCGGATATGAAGGGCACCGTCACCGTGCAGTGATCAACGTCATCCCGGCATGCTCGGGGCCGAGATCCACTGCCGACCGAGTGGATTCCAGCCACGTGCGCGCTGGAGTGACGGGGCGAATCTTCGACCGGACGCTCGGAGCTATTCGACCGTGACGGACTTCGCGAGATTCCGCGGCTTGTCCACGTCGTAGCCACGGGCCTGTGCCACCTCGGCGGCGAAGATCTGAAGTGGCACGGTGGACAGCAACGGCTGGTACAGCGTTGGGGCCGAGGGGATTTCGATCAGGTGGTCGGCGAACGGCCGCACGGTGTCATCGCCGTCCTCGGCGATGACGATGGTGCGCGCGCCGCGCGCCTGGATCTCGCGGATATTGCTGAGCAGCTTGGAGTGCAGGACCGCGCGGCCCTTCGCGGACGGCATGACCACGAAGACCGGAAGTCCGTCCTCGATGAGCGCGATCGGGCCGTGCTTGAGTTCGCCCGCCGCGAAGCCCTCGGCGTGCATGTACGCCAATTCCTTGAGCTTCAGGGCACCCTCGAGGGCGACCGGGTAGCCGACGTGGCGACCCAGGAACAGCACGGTGGGCACGTGCGCGAACCGCCGGGCGATCTCACGCACCCGATCGCCCGACTCCAGCACCTGGGCAACGAGTTTCGGCATGGACTCCAGCTGCGCGAACTCGCGCGCCACCTCGTCCGGGTACTTGGTGCCGCGCGCCTGGGCCAGCGCCAGGCCGACCAGGTAGTTGGCGGTGATCTGGGCCAGGAACGCCTTGGTGGAGGCTACGCCGATCTCCGGCCCGGTGCGGGTGTAGAGGACGGCGTCGGATTCGCGCGGGATCTGCGCGCCATTGGTGTTGCAGATGGCCAGCACTCGCGCCTTCTGCTCCTTGGCGTGGCGCACGGCCTCCAGGGTGTCGGCGGTCTCGCCGGACTGCGAGATGGCGACCACCAGGGTGGAGCGGTCCAGAACCGGGTCGCGGTAACGGAATTCGCTGGCGAGCTCGACCTCGACGGGCAGGCGGGTCCAGTGCTCGATGGCGTATTTGGCCAGCAGGCCCGCGTGATACGAACTGCCGCAGGCCACTACGAAGACCTTGTCGAACTCGCGCAGCTCCTGATCGGCCAGCCGCTGCTCGTCGAGAATGATGCGGCCGCCCGCGTAGTGGCCGATGAGGGTGTCGGCGACGCCGGCGGGCTGCTCCTGAATCTCCTTGAGCATGAAATAGTCGTGGCCGCCCTTCTCAGCGGCGGCCAGATCCCAATCGATGGTGAACGGGCGGATCCGGACGCCGTCGGTCCGACCGGCGAAGTCAGTGACCCGGTAGCCGTCGGCGGTGATGACCACAGCCTGGTCCTGGCCGAGTTCCACCGCCTCCCGGGTGTGTTCGATGAAGGCGGTCACATCGGAGGCGATGAACATCTCTCCCCGGCCGACACCCACCACCAGCGGGGTGGAGCGACGGGCGGCCACGATGGTGCCCGGGTGGTCGGCGTGCGAGAAGACCAGCGTGAACGCGCCTTCCAGACGGCGCACCACGGCGAGCACGGAGGCGACGAAATCACCCGCGGTGTCCCCGGCCGCATAGGCGCGAGCCACCAGGTGCACCGCCACCTCGGTGTCGGTGTCGCTACCCAGCTCGACCCCGGCCTCTTCCAGCTCGCGGCGCAGCGGGGCGAAGTTCTCGATGATGCCGTTGTGCACCACCGCGACCCGCCCGGTGTGATCGCGATGCGGATGGGCATTGCGGTCGGTCGGCGCGCCGTGCGTGGCCCAGCGGGTGTGGCCCATGCCGGTGGCCCCGGCGAAGCGCTCCCGTCCGGTCTCGGCGAGCTCCGCCTCCAGATTGGCCAGACGCCCCGCCTTGCGCTCCACCGCGAGGCCGCCCGCGCCGTCCAGGATCGCCACTCCCGCGGAGTCGTAGCCTCGATATTCCATGCGGCGCAACGCATCGACCACCACGCCGAGCGCATCCCGGTACCCCACATACCCCACGATTCCGCACATGGGCCACAAGCCTAGCTGTATCCGATTTGCCCGCTGCTCCGGTCGGGTTCGCGGCGCTGGAGGTCTCGATCGTCCCTCCTGCGCTCCTCCGAGGCGCGGGTCTATGAAGCCGTTCACGCCCCCGCCCCCCAGTCGGAGGTGCAAGGCGGAGGTCTATCGAGCCGCGGTCCAGAACGAGCGCTCCACAGACCTGCGCTTGGGCCGCGAACCTCGTGCGCTTGAAGCATCTCGGGCCATTACCGACTAAGTTCATCACCGTGTCGGCGTCTGTGAAATCGCTTCTGAGCACTCTGACCCTGCGCGGCCCGCATGAGGTGCTGCGCGGGAATCTCGGCATCGCCGGGCTGCCGGGCGTGGTGTACACGCCCGGGAAGGGACTCAATCTGCCCGCGGTGGCGTTCGGGCACGGGTGGCTGACCGGGGTGGGCAACTACCGCCGGCTGCTGGAGCATCTGGCCTCCTGGGGCTATGTCGCCGCGGCGCCCGACACCGAGCGCGGACCCATCCCCTCACACCTGAACCTGGCCACGGATCTGCTGACCACTCTGGACATCTGCACCGGGGTACGGCTGGGCGCGGGCAACGTCAGCGTGCACCCCGACAAACTGACCCTGGCCGGGCACGGCATGGGGGCGGGCGCGGCCGTCATCGCCGCCTCCCAGCGCGAGGTCGCCGCCATCGCGGCGCTGTACCCCTCGCCCACCGCCCCGTCCGCCGAGGCGCTGGCCCCCACCATCGACGCGCCCGCCCTGATCCTGGCCGGCGCCACCGATATCGACTCGGTCAGCTCCGATGCCATCCCCCTGGCCGCCGCCTGGGGCGAGGGCGCGATCCTGCGCTCCCTCGACAAGGCCGGTCACAACGGCATGATCGAGGGCCGCCGCGCCCTGGCCGCCCTCGGCGCGGGCAAGCACGAGCCCAAGACCGAACGCCTCACCCGGGCCCTGCTCGTGGGCTACCTCAACTACACCGTCCTCGGCGACAAGAAGTACAAGCCCTTCGCCGACCCCGAGGCCGCGCTCCCCCACACCCAACTGGTGGACCCGCACGCCATCGAGGAAGAGCCCGAACAGCCCCAGAAGCTCCCGGTCCTCCAACTCATCCAGGCCCTGCGCAAGTAACCCGATACCGACCACGAGCACAGAGCAGTCGCCGGCCGTCGTGCCCGCAGCCCCGCGCCGCCCACATTGCACGCGGTCAACCAGAGTGGCCACTACGGCACGACAAGATCTGTGGTCTCAGGGATTTCGACACCTCCCTCCGGGATCTCCATCCGCGCACCGGGTTCCGCCAATGACGGAGGGGGGTCGGTGAGCGGCGACGCGGGGTTTTCGAGCGGTTGCGCGGGCGCTCCCAAGTATTGGTCCGGCGCGGTCGGGGTCGGCGGCGGGCAAGCGCCAACGACCTGTTCCGGAGGAGATGACTGGGCACAGTTCGGCAGCGCCCTGTGTTCGAGAGTGGGTGGCGACGCCGGAACATCCGGCGGCGCAGCCAGATCCGGTACGCGGTCCGGGCAGGCGTCCGGCGTCGGAGCGGCCGAGGCGTCCGGAACGGCGCAGGTGAGGGGCGCACAATCGGGTTGGACGGGCGCGCCCGGCGCGGGCCCGGAAGCCTCGCCGGGCTCCATGGGCCGGGTGTCCTCCGACGTACCGTTCGTTCCGCCGCCGTCCGCCGTGGGCGGCGTGTCTGTCGAGCTGGGCGGAGACTGTTGGGGCGCGCCGTCACCCGCGGGCGCGACGGGACCGTGTGCCGGGTCATCTGTGGTGAGAACCGGATCTCCGTTCTGATCGAAAGACAGCGCGTAGGTGTGAGTTCGGCCTGATTCGTCGGTGACGGCAACGGTCACGTCGCCTTCCGAGGTGCGCTCGAGGAGGAGATGCTTTCCGGCGAAATCGAATTCGAGTCGGCCGGACGTCAGGACCGAGTCGGCTGATCGGTCCGGCCGGCGCCTGGAATCGAGAGGGCCATCGGGGTCTTCGATCGTGGGTGAAGTCTGGCCGGTCAGGGCGCCGAATTTCTCTATGGTGGCGGAAATGCCCTGTTGAAGACTGGTTTCAAGTTGGTCGAGGGCAGCCTTCACTGTACGGCCGAGCTGGTCGGATGGAGATTGGGCCATGTCAGTTGCCGCAGGGGAAGCAGCTTGTTCCGTGGCGGCGGCCGGTTCGGTGGAGACGGCGTGGTCGGGCACAGCTTCCGGCGCACCGCCAGCGGGTTGGCTTCGGCCTTGCGGCTGAGCCCGAAGCGGCTCGGACGCACCTGGCGATTCGGTGGGTGTCGGCGAGTGAGCGGGCGCGACGACGGGCTGCTGCGATGGCTGAGGCTGCACCGTGGGAGCCTGCGATACCGCGGGGTAGGACTGCGGAGCCGGAAGGGGTTGGGGGGTGGGAGGACTCGGCATCGGGTTCACATCGGGTTGGGGCAGCAGAGCCTGGGCCGGTTGGGGGTACGGGTGGTCGATGACCTGGGCCAGGGCCGTAATGATGGTGCGGTAGTGGGATTCGAAGGTCTCGTCGGTGGCGTCGCATGTCGCGGTGAAGGCCGCGAGTTTGTGATCGACGTCGGCCCGGAACGTGCCGGTCAGCCACGGGTCGGTGGCGCCGAGAGCCTCGATGTCGTCGGGGGTTCTGCCGTCGATGACGACGCGGCCCGCACCGTCCGCGGTTGATTCGAGCAGGGCGAGGGTGTGCTCGGCCTTGGCGAGGACAGATCGGCGGAGTGGGTCCAGGGCGGCGGCCATGGCGGTGGAGGCGGCACGGATGGTGTCGAGATCGTCCCGAGCCTGGCGCAGTTGGGAATTCACGATCGTCAGCGCCTCGGTGCCGGTAACGCCGGTCCAGGCGGTGGGCAGGGTCTGCGCCACCGACCGATGGGACGACCAGCGCGCCTCGGCCTCGTCGAGTGCCTTGCCGAGTTCGGTTCGGGCGGTGTCGAAGTCGGCGAGCTTCGTACCGCGCTGCTCGTCATAGCGGGCGTAGAGGTCGGCGAGGACGACACCCCGCGGTGCACCGAACGCTTCGGTGTACAGGGGCAGGAAGTGCTCCCAGTACTGCAGTCCCGGCGCACCATAGTCGAGGATCTGGTCGACGGTCTTACCGTTCGGGTCGAAGCTCATCGCCCCACCCCGGTGAGGGCGGTGGCGTGGGCGTGGTCGAGACGCGCGTATTCGGTGGCGGCACGGTCGAATACGTCGGCGGTGGCGGCCGCGGCCGCGCCCCAGTAGCGCAGGCAGGCGGCCGCGCGCTCGAAGCCCTGGTGCATGGCTGTGCCCTGCGCGGCATAGTTGCGCCCGGCCTGGTCGTTGCCGATGCCGAAGGCGTGATCGCCGACCGCACGAGCGCGCTGCCCCAGGCTCGCCGCATTGTCGCGCAAGGTGGTGGCCGCGGCGTGCAGGGCCGCGATGCGCACGCCGAAATCATCGGATTCCCCCATTGGTCCCCCTCGAATCCCAGTGCCGTGAAAACCCCCGCGCCCCGGCTATTTGCCGCCGAGATGTCCTACGTCCATGCGCACCCACTCGGTGGTGCCGTCCGGATTGTGGTGGAACTCCCAGGCCGCGAAGTCCCCGTCGCTGTCCACCACGGTCACATGATCGGCGAAGCCGTCGTGATCCAGATCCGTCCACACCTGCATGGCGTGATCGGTGGTGGTGGTCACCGTGTCCAGTAGGCCATCTCCGTCGAGATCCTGCGTGGGGTGCGATAATTCCACCCCACCGAGCGCACCCAGTTCCGAATGCGCGTCGAAACCCGGCAGATCCAGACCCGGCAGATCACCCGATGTGACCATGATGTGCGCTCCTCCGTAGTGACGTGGCTCTCATCCTGTCACTCCGGGAGACGCTGTGCAGCACCTTGATTCGGATTGTGGATAACTTCGGCGCATGTGAATACCGCACGTTCCGCGCGTGCTCGATGGATTCGCTACAGCACAAGGTCTTCGAGAGGTCCCAGGGAACTAGCCGCTGGGAGAAGATACCCATCTCGGGGTGGTCTTTACCGATCCCCTCACGGTCGATGGGACCGGAACGATCTACGTCGGCGACGACGGGAAGGTCGTGAAATTCGGCCACTGACTCACTTCTTCGGAATGACGATCCACAGGGCGATGTAGATGAGGAACTGGGGACCCGGGAGCAGGCAGGACAGGACGAACAGGGCGCGGATGAGATTGGCGTTCCAGCCGAAGTATTCGGCGAGGCCGCCGCAGACGCCGCCGATCCACTTGTCATCGGCCGAGCGCGTCAGGCGCTTGGGGGCGGGGTTCGGAAACTCTGTGGTCATGTCTCCACTGTGCCGAATTCGATCTCCGCGCACATCGGTCCCACGCCCCATACCGACCCTGAACTTTCCGAGGGCCGGAGTCAGGGTGCCACCCTGAACACGGCAGAATCGCCCCGGTGAGCACCACTCTGCATGCGCGCGGCCTGGCCGCCGGACACGGCGAGCGGATCCTGTTCTCCGACCTGGACCTGGTCCTCGCCCCGGGCGATGTGATCGGGCTGGTCGGCGTGAACGGGGCCGGGAAGTCCACCCTGCTGCGCATGCTCGCCGACGGACGCGCCCCCGAGGGCGAGATCGTGCTGAGCCCGCCCGACGCCACGGTCGGCTACCTGGCCCAGGAACCCGAGCGCGTCGCGGGCGAGACCGTGCTCGAATTCCTGCGTCGGCGCACCGGTGTGGGGGCCGCCCAGCAGACCATGGACGCGGCCGCCGAACGCCTGGCCGACGGCGGCGACGATGACTACTCCCCCGCCCTGGAGCGCTGGCTCGCCCTCGGCGGCGCGGACCTGGAGCAGCGCGCCGAGGAGGTGGCCGCCGATCTCGGTCTGGCCGCGAGCCTCCCGCACGGCCTCGACACCCCGATGACCGTGCTCTCCGGCGGCCAGGCCGCGCGTGCCGGTCTGGCCTCGGTCCTGTTGTCCCGCTTCGACATCCTGCTGCTCGACGAGCCCACCAATGACCTCGACCTGGACGGGCTGGCCCGGCTCGAACAGTTCGTGACCGGCGTCCGCGAGCCCCTCATGGTGATCAGCCACGACCGGGAGTTCCTGGCGCGCACCGTGAATCGCATCGTGGAGCTGGACCTGGCCCAGCAACAGGTCGGCGTCTACGACGGCGGCTACGAGTCCTACCTCGAGGAGCGGGAGATCGCCCGCCGTCACGCCCGCGAGGCCTACGACGAGTACGCCGACACCAAGGCCGGGCTCGAGGCCCGCGCCGGCATGCAGCGCAACTGGATGGAGCACGGCGTCCGCAATGCCCGGCGCAAGGCGCGGGATCCGCGAAAGCTCGACTCCGACAAGGCCGGTCGCAAGATGCGCGCCGAGTCCACCGAGAAGCAGGCGTCCAAGATCAAGCAGACGCTCAAGCGCATCGAACGTCTGGACTCGGTGGAGGAACCGCGCAAGGAGTGGGAGCTGCGCATGTCCATCGCCGCCGCGCCACGCAGCGGGTCGGTGGTGGCCACCCTGTCCGGCGCGATCGTGAGCCGCGGCGAGTTCACTTTGGGACCCGTGACGGTGCAGGTGGATTGGGGTGACCGCATCGTGCTCACCGGCGCGAACGGCTCCGGCAAGTCCACGCTGTTGTCCCTGCTGCTGGGAAAGACGCGGCCGGACAGCGGATCCTCCGCTCTCGGCTCGGGCGTCGCCATCGGCGAGGTCGACCAGGCGCGTGGACTCTTCCGCGGTAACGCCACCCTGGCCGACACTTTCAGCGCCGAGGTGCCGGACTGGAACGAATCCGACGTTCGCACCCTGCTCGCGAAATTCGGCCTGCGCGGCCCACATGTGCTGCGCCCCAACGACACCCTGTCCCCCGGTGAGCGCACCCGCGCGGCGCTGGCGCTGTTGCAGGCGCGCGGAGTGAACCTGCTCGTCCTCGACGAGCCCACCAACCACTTGGATCTGCCCGCCATCGAGCAGTTGGAACAGGCGGTCGAATCCTTCGAGGGCACAGTCCTGCTGGTGACACACGACCGCCGCATGCTCGACAATGTCCGGGCCACCCGCCGCTGGCACATGGACGGCGGGCGGCTCAGCGAGCGACAGTAGGACCGCACGGGGGTCCTAGACGTCGGCCACCAGCTTGGCCAGATTGTCGGCCAGGTAATGCGCCTGGGCGGGGTCGGTCGCCTCCACCATGACGCGGACCAGCTGTTCGGTTCCGCTGGGGCGCAGCAGGATTCGGCCGGTCGTGCCCAGCAGGCGCTCCCCTTCGGCGACCGCCTCCAGCACCGACGGCGCGACCGCGACGGCGGCCTTGTCCGACACCGGGACATTCACCAGCACCTGGGGGACCGTCGTGACGATGCTCGCCAGTTCCGCCAGGCTCCGGCCGGTTTCGGCCATGCGGGCCATCAGCTTCAGGCCGGTCAGGACGCCGTCGCCGGTCGTGCCGTACCGGGGGAAGACCACGTGGCCGGACTGCTCGCCGCCCAGGGTGTAGCCGCCCGCGCGCAGGTCCTCGAGGACATAGCGGTCGCCGACGGCGGTGGTGCGCACCGTGATTCCGGCCTCGCGCATGGCGATGTGCAGGCCGAGGTTGCTCATGACGGTGGCGACCAGGGTGTTCTGCACGAGTTCGCCGGAGTCGCGCATGGCCAGGGCGAGGATGGCCATGATGGCGTCGCCGTCGACCACCGCGCCGGTGGCGTCCACGGCCAGGCAGCGGTCGGCGTCGCCGTCGTGGGCGAGACCGAGGTCGGCGCCGTGCTCGCGGACGGCGCGCTGGATCTGCTCCAGATGCGTGGAACCGCAGCCGTCGTTGATGTTCAGGCCGTCGGGTTCGGCATTGATGGCGATGACGGTCGCGCCCGCCTCGCGGTAGGCGGTGGGACCGACCTCGGAGGCCGCGCCGTGCGCGCAGTCCACCACCACGGTGAGCCCGCGCAGATCGCGGCCGGTGGCCTGGACCAGGTGCTCGACGTAGCGCTCGTGGGTGCCCTCGAGGCTGTACCGGTCGTATACGTCGAAGACGTGCCCGCCCAGTCCGGGACGGCCGAGCACGCGGCCGATTCCGGCGCCGGTGGGCCGGGTGTAGGTCCCCTCGGCGATGAGCGCCTCGATGCGGTCCTCGACGGTGTCGTCCAGCTTGTGCCCGCCCGCGGCGAAGATCTTGATGCCGTTGTCCGGCATGGGATTGTGCGAGGCGGAGATCATGACGCCCAGGCAGGCGTCGTACAGGCCGGTCAGGTAGGCGACGGCGGGTGTCGGCAGGATGCCGACCGACAGCACGTCCACCCCCGCGGAGGTCAGGCCCGCGGTGACCGCGGCCTCCAGCATCTCGCCGCTGGCGCGCGGGTCACGTCCCACGACGGCCAGCGCACGCTTCTTCCCCCGACTCAAGACCTGCGCGGCCGCGGCCGAAACCCGCAGCGCCAGTTCGGGGCTCAGCGACTCATTGGCGAGTCCGCGTACGCCGTCGGTGCCGAACAAACGTCCCATTAACCTCAACACCCCTGCTGGTCGGTCGATACAGCACGAGAGCAGGCTTCCGGCCCTCTCCTGGGCTCTCTCGCACCGTAGCCGCGTTCCGCGGCGGAGTGCGTCCAGGAAGGAAGGGGCAACAGTCGCGTAGACCGTTGCGGGGAGCCTGCTCTCGTACAGGTTGCCGTGTAAACCGTACCGTGCCCGGCCCTCGCGAGAGCCGGGCACGGTAGAGCCATACGGCGCAAATCAGCGCTTCGAGTACTGAGGCGCCTTGCGGGCCTTCTTGAGGCCGTACTTCTTACGCTCGGTGGCACGCGGATCACGGGTCAGGAAGCCGGCACGCTTGAGGGCGGGACGGTCATCCGGGGTGACCTCGATGAGGGCACGCGCGATGGCGAGGCGCAGGGCGCCGGCCTGACCGGACGGGCCGCCGCCAACCAGGCGTGCGTGCACGTCGAAGGTCTCGGTGCGCTCGACGGTGACCAGCGGGGACTTCACCAGCTGCTGGTGCACCTTGTTGGGAAAGTAGTCCTCGATGGTGCGGCCGTTCAGCACGAAGTTGCCGGAACCCGGCACCAGGCGAACGCGGACCACAGCCTCCTTGCGGCGGCCGACGGTCTGCACCGGACGGTCGATGACGACCGGGGCGGCGAAGGTCTCGGTGTACTCGGCCTCGGCCTCGTAACCGTCACCTTCCTCGACGACCTCCGCGGCCGTGTCCTCGACGACGTAGTCGTCGTTGAATTCCTCGGGAGCGGTCACTGGGCCACCTGCTTGATCTCGAAGGGGATGGGCTGCTGGGCGGCATGCGGGTGGTTCGGGCCCGCATAGACCTTCAGCTTGCGAATGATCTGGTTGCCCAGCTTGTTCTTCGGGATCATGCCCTTGACGGCACGCTCGACCAGACGGTCGGGGCGAGTGTCGAGGATCTGGCCCACGGTACGGCCCTTCAGACCACCCGGGTGACCGGAGTGGGTGTAGAGCACCTTGTCTTCGCGCTTGTTGCCGGAGACGGCGACCTTGTCGGCGTTGATGATGATGACGAAGTCGCCACCGTCAACGTTCGGGGCGTAGGTCGGCTTGGTCTTACCGCGCAGCAGGTTGGCAGCCTGCACGGAAAGACGGCCGAGCACTACGTCAGTGGCGTCGATGACGTACCACTTGCGGGTCACGTCACCGCCCTTGGGGCTGTACGTAGGCACAGTGCATCCCTGTCTGTCGTAGGTTTTGCCAGCCAAGCGTGACGGTCGAGCTGATCCCGGCGGCCGGTGGAGACCCGGGGCTCGCGCGACAACCGGTTGCCCGGCCGTACCGCACGCCAACGAGCAACCTTACCAGCGGGGGTCGGCGACCTTCGAATCCGGTCCCGGCGGTCCGAACGGCCCGGAATAACGAGTGGGCCACATCACACCGTAACCGGAATGGCCTCCTCCGGTACGGGCATTGTATTGGAGGACGGAGACCGTCGCGACGGTTGAGGAGCCGGACCTGCCAATGGAGGCCGCCATGGCGATAAGCATCCATCCGACGCCGCACGTGACGGCAGTGTCTCACCCGCATGCGGCGGCCATGCGCCGGATCCTGCTGACCGTGGTGACCGGCAGCCTCGTCTTCCTGATCCCGTGGATCGCCTATCTCTCGGTGAGCCTGCCCTCCGAGCGACAGGTGAGCCAGTGGGATATCGCCTGGGTGGGATTCGATTTCGCACTGGTCGGCGCCATCGGCATGACCGCGTGGACGGCCTGGCGGCGACGGCAGGTCTTCATTCCGTGGGCGATGATCACCGGGACGCTGCTGATCTGCGACGCGTGGTTCGACGTCGTCCTCGACTGGAACAGCCCGGATCTGTGGTTCGCACTGCTCTCGGCCGGCATCGGCGAATTGCCGTTGGCCGTGTTGCTGTTCTACGCGGCCCGGCGGCTGCTGCGGCTCACCATCGAACGCGCCTGGACGCTCACCGGGCATATCGGACCCGCGCCGCGGGTCTCCCGCGTCGAGCTGCTGACCATGACGAACTGGCTGCCGCTCGAGGACCTCGACGCGGACGGATCAGATGTGCAGGGGCGGGCCCGGATCGACGCCGCGCGCCGGACCGGGAATGGTATAGCGCAGGGTATCGATGCCGAAGCGCAGGCAGTCCGAGCTCTGTGGATCGCCGATATTGGCGATGCCCGGGTGCGGGAGGCCCGAGACGAACGGAGTCACCGCACAGGATTCATCGACCGGGAGTAGCCCCCCGCCGCCCACCTGAATCACGGTGTCGGAGGACAGGCTTGACGCGACCGGTTCGGCCTGTTGGTCCGAATTCCCGCCCATGAGAGACAGCGCCGCCGCGCCGACGATGATCGGCGCGCCGAAGGGTTTGCGCATCTTGTTCCACAGCTTGCCCTTGCGCTGTTTGCGCTCGCCTTCGGAGCCGGAGTCCGAATCCGACTGCCCAGCCGCATCTTCCGGCGTTTGCGGATTCGCCCCACGCGCCCCCGTCGACATCGGTCCACCGTACATCGCGCCGGGCTGACCAGGAGCATTTCCGCCGGATCCAGCAAAATTCCCGCGACCCGAATCGGACGGATCCCCCTCGGGCCCATAGGGACCGGACGAGTAACCGGCCTGTCCGTATCCGCTCTGCTGTCCGTAACCCGCCGAGCCGTATCCGCCATGCCCATACTGCCCGCCGACACCGGGCGCGGCGCCGTATTGACCGCCGCCGCCCGGCTGTGCGCCGCCCGGACCGTACCCGCCCTGAGCGCCCGCGTCGGAGCCGCGAGGATTCGCCGGACTGTAGCCCACGCCGCCCTGATAGCCGGAAGACCCTGCGCCCGCCCCGGATTGGCCGGATGGGTAGGAACCTCCCGGTCCGTACGTGCTGCTCTGCTGCCCACCCGGTTGGCCGTAGCCGGGCTGACCAGCTGCCTGGCCGTGTCCGCCCGACTGGCCGTAGCCGCCGGAACCGTACGCCCCGGCGGGCGCACCGCCCGAACCCTGTTGCGCGCCCGCGGAACCCGATCCATACCCGGCCTCGGCGGGCGTGCCCGACTGGCCGGACACCGCACCGCTCTGCTCACCCCGGCCCATGACCGCGGTCATCTGATCATCGGCTGGTGACCCTGGCGGCCGCATGAACCGGCCGCCCACACCCTCCAACCCGGGCGGCAGCGTCCCGCGTCCCCCGGCCACGGGCTGCGACCCGGAGGCCGGGCCCTCGGTGCCGCGTGGAACCCGTTGCCCCGCATCGTCACTCGGCGGCTGGACCGCGGCCGGGGCTTCGTGCCGGACGTGACCGGCCGCTCCCGCCTGCGCGGTCAGGTGCGCGGCTTGCTCGGCCGTCGTGCGCTGGGTGAGGCCGCCGGACCCGGTCGGCGACACCGCGCCGCCCTGCCCGCCCTGAGATGCGGACTCCTGCGGGGTGATTCGGCGGGTAATCCCCTCGACGGCCGGATCGACCGCGGGTTGCGGCCCCGTCCCGACCGACCGCGAGCCCTGTGCCGCGGCGGCGATGGCCGCGGCCTCATCGGCGGTCAGCCGACGCGTCCGGCCCGCCGAGTCGTCCCCGGCCGATGCCGCGGCGGTCGGATCGATCGCCGGCTGGGGGCCGGTGCCGCGCGCGGAACCCGGCCGCTGCGTGGCGGACTCTGGTGTGGGCGGTGAATCCATGTGCCGGGGAATCAATTCCGGCTGTTGGGCCAACGGCTCGGGCTGGCGCGCCAACGGCTGCCCGGCGGCCGGACCGCCGGTGACGTGGCGCGGTCCCTGCTCGACCGGACGCGAATCCACGCCGCCCGCCGACGGCTGTGCCGCACCCGAGGCCTGCTGCGGCCGGTCGTAGGCCGGATCGCCTTCGCTGTCGGCGACCAGCAGGTGGGTCGCGCCGAGGACGAGGGCGTGCATGGGGTGGTCGGCGACCTGGAAGCGGTGGCCGAGGTGGTTCTGGAAGGCCAGGCGCAACGCGTCGTTGAAGCAGACATTGCCGGTGAGCAGCACGGTCGAGGTGTCGGCATTGATGGCGCGGGCCGCGGCCATCACCTCGATGACCACATTGTCGGCGGCGTGCGCCTCGTGCAGCGCCTCGGCGGTGATGGCCACGCTGACCGATTCGGTGGGTTGATCGTCATTGCCGTGCACGGCGACCACCAGGCATTCGCGGCCGTCGGAGTAGACGCCGACCGCGCCGACCCCCGGGCCGCGGCCGGGCGCGCGCACCAGGCCGAGAGCGCGCACATAGCCGGAGAGCGCCACCGATTCGGGCAGCGGTTCGGCGGGAACGCCGAGTTGCTCGACCAGGCGCACGAATTCGTCGACCTTGGGGTCTGGCCATTCGTCGGGGAAGGGCAGCGCGAGCACATCCGGCTGCGCCCCGCCCAGGTGGTCGACCACCGACGCCAGCGGATTGTGCATGCGGGCCCGGAAGACCAGTTCGGCGGGCCAGGTCGCCCCGGCCACCACGATCTGCGGGTGCCCGATGATGTCGCGCACATCGGAGATGGCGATGCCGACGTCGGGACGCCGGTCCACGCCGGCGGTGTGCAGCCGGCCGGACGAATCCGCCAGCAGGTATGCGGGCGGTGTGTATGTGCCTTCGACCTGGACCGGGCGGATGGGCGTACCGCCGCCACCGGCGGCCACCGACACCACGTCCCAGCCGAGATGCACTGCCCCAACTCGAGCCGTCACAGTCATCAGTCTGCCTGCTCGCCCCGCAGCGCGCGCGATCGATTACACACTTCGCACCCCTGCGCGCTCGAATGGCCGATCACGCCGCCGACTTCTTCAAGCGCAGACGCGACCAGGTGAACAGGGCGAGCAGCACGGCGATCCCGCTGAGCACGGACACGTCCAGCGTCCACGCGCCGACCGTGTGCTTCCAGAAGTGGTCCTGCTGCGCCGCGGACGAGGCCGACAGCTCGGGCAGATCGACGGTGGACGCCCCGGCGGAGTAGCCCCAGCGCGATGGGAACAGCCAGGAAAGCTGGTCCAGCACAACGCGGCCCGTCACCGGGATCATGCCGCCCGCCATCACCAGCTGCGCCATGATGATCACCACCAGCAGCGGCATCACCTGCTCATTGGACTTGGCCAGCGCGGACAGCGCGAGACCGAGCACCACACAGGTCACCGCGGTCAGGGCGACATCGAGATAGAGTTCCACGGTTCCGATCGGAATCACAGCGCCCTTGCTCGGCGGCTTCTTCACCGCCAGCACGATGCCGACCATCACGGCGGACTGCAGCAGCGCCGCCAGGCTGAAGACGACCACCTTCGACATCAGGTATGCGCCGGAACGCAATCCGACCGCGCGCTCGCGGTAGTAGATGGCCCGCTCGCCCACCAGGTCACGCACGGTGAGCGTGGCGCCCATGAAGCACGCGCCCAGAATGAGCACCACCAGCAGCTGCTGGGCCTCGCCATTGTTGGCGCGCACGAAACTGCCGTCGGGCGCCTGCACGAAGCCGACGGATTCGAATCCGCTCTTGCCCTGCACGACCAGGGAGAGGCCACCGAGCACGAACGGCAGGACCGCGAGGAACGCCAGATAGCCGCGGTCGGCGAAGATGAGCCGCAGCTGCCGTCGCGACAGCGTCGAGAACTGTTTGAGCGAACTGGATTTCGGCGCTTTCGCCCGTTCCACCGGTTGGACCGGCGCGGGTGGTTCCGCGAAGGCTTGGCGGGAGCGGAAATTCGCGAAGGCCCGATCCGGATCGGCGGCGACACGGCCGAAGATCTCGGCCCAGTCGCTGGTGCCCATGACGTGCCCGACGCTGCCCGGGTGCCCGCAGAAGGCGGTCTTGCCGCCGGGTGCGAGCAGCAGCACCTGATCGCACATATCCAGGCAGGCCACCGAGTGGGTGACCACGATGACGGTGCGCCCGGCGTCGGCGAGCTCGCGCAGCATGGTCATGACCTGGCGGTCCAGCGCCGGGTCCAGGCCGGAGGTGGGCTCGTCCAGAATCAGCAGCGAGGGGCCGGTGAGCAGCTCCATGGCCACCGAGGCGCGCTTGCGCTGACCGCCGGAGAGCCGGTCCACGCGGGTGTCGGCGTGCTGGGTGAGCGAAAGTTCCTTCAGCACATCGGCGATCACCTGCTGGCGGTCGGCCTTGCTGGTGTCCGGGGGCAGGCGCAGCTGGGCGGCGAAGTTGAGCGCCTGCTTGACGGTCAGCTGCCGGTGCAGCACATCGTCCTGGGGCACCATGCCGATGCGGGAGCGTAGCGCTTCGTATTCGGCGTGCAGGTTGCGCCCCTCGAAGGTGACCACGCCCGCGGAGGGATGCGTGGTTCCCGCAATGAGTTTCGACAGCGTGGACTTGCCCGCACCGGAGGGGCCGATGAGCGCGGTCAGCGAGCCGCGCCCGGCCTGCATGTTCACGTCGATCAGCAGCTGCTTGTTGCCCTCCACGGTGAACGAGACGCCGTGCACGTGCAGGCCCTGTTCGGCGACCGGCCGCTGCCGGTGCACGAGCGTGCCCTCCTGCACGACGAAGTCGACGTTACCGATGGTGACGATGTCGCGTTCGCGCAGCAGCGCCCGCTGTTCGCGGCGGCCGTTGACGAAGGTGCCGTTGGCCGAGTTGAGGTCCTCGATGGCCAGGCCCTGCTGGTCCGGCACCAGGCGCGCGTGCTTGCGCGAGGCCATCGGGTCGTTGACCACGATCTCGTTGTCGCTGGTGCGGCCGATGTTCAGGCCGGTCCGCGGAATCCGGTCGGCGCGCGCGATGGCCGCGGTGGAGGCGCGGGCGCGGATGGGCGGCAGCGCCGAGGTGTCGGCCTTGGTGGTCATGTTGATGGCGTCGCCGACGGCCTGCGGCAGCGGATTCACCGGCGGGCGCGGCGTATTCGGCGTCGGCGGGGTGCCGACGGGCGGAGTCTGCCGCTGCTGCACGGGATTCGGCTGCTGAATCTGCTGCACCGGATTCGGCTGCTGATGCTGTGGCCCGGACACCGGCCGGTTCACATTCGGCCGCTGCGCGAGATTCGGATTGGGCGGCACCGCATGGGGCTGGGCCGGGTTCTGGTGCTGCCAGGCCTGTTGCGGGTTCGGCCGCTGCTGCACCGGCGGTCGCGGGGCGAACGGCTGTACCGGCGGCTGCTGTCCCGACAGCGGCTGACCGACCTGCGATAGCGGCTGACCGACCTGCGGCTGCGGTTGACCGACCTGCGGCATCGGCCGCGACGGCGGCCGGTTGGGCGGTGGCGCCATGCCCGGACGCTGCGGCTGGGGCGCCCCGCCGCCCAGGGCGGTCTGCGGCATCAAATGCAGCAGCGGCCCGCTGATGGCGTCGCCGAGCCGCACCTGGGTGGGCCGGTTGATGACGAGCGGCGTGGTCAGGCGGCGGGCGTCCACGAAAACGCCGTTGGTGCTGCCGTTGTCGGTGAGCATCCACGACCCGGCCTCGTAGCTGAGGATCGCGTGCACCCGCGATACCAGTGGGCTGTCGACGAACAGCGTCACCTCCGGCGCCCGGCCCATGGTGATCTGCTGGGCCGCGTCGAAGACTCGATCGGTTCCATCATGACGCACGGTGATCTGCTGCGCCCCCGGTGAAGACATGGCTGGATAATAAGCGAAGCTTCCGGAGTCCGGCGTTGCGCTCAGCGGCCGTCCGCCCGATACCGGGACAGAGATTTCGATCGGCCTGCGAGGGAGTGCAAGTGGGGAGACGCCAGGGGGAGGCGGTGCGCACGCGCCGATCCACGGGAATTCGCCGCGTGCTCATGGTGGCGGGTGTGTTGGCGCTGGCGGTCGCGCTCTTGTCCGGATGTACACGAACTGTTCACGGTCGCGCGGTTTCGATCTACGACGACCCGTTCAAGGTTGCCGGTCTGCCCACCACCAGCGGACCCAACGGTCCGCGCCCCGGCGTCCCGGATTCGACGCTGACCGCTGAGAACGGCGATGGCGGCTCCATCGACAAGCTGGTGCTCAACGCGCTCGACGACATCCAGACCTATTGGCAGGGCGAGTTCCCGCGGGAGTTCGGCGGCACCTTCGCCCCGGTCGACAAGTTCATCTCGTGGAGCGCCAAGACGCCGCGCTCGCAGGCCGGGCAGTTCTGCGGGGAGTCGAGCTACCGGCTCGTGAATGCCGCCTACTGCCGTCTGGACGGCTCGGTCGGCTGGGATCGTGGCGTGCTGCTGCCCGCGGTGGTCGATGAGTTCGGGAAGATGTCGGTGGTCATGGTGCTGGCCCATGAGTACGGGCACGCCATCCAGGAGATGGCCAAGATCGTCGGCCGCCGCACCCCGACCATCGTCAAGGAGCAGCAGGCGGACTGCTTCGCCGGCGCGTTCATCCGGAATGTGGCCGAGGGCAAGGCCGAGCACTTCACCATCAATACCTCCGACGGACTGAACGCGGTGCTTGCCGCGACCGTGGCCTTCCGCGACGCCGATCCCGACGATCCGCAGAGCGTGCACGGTTCGGCGTTCGAGCGGGTGACGGCGGTGCAGATCGGTTTCACCGACGGGCCCAAGGGCTGTAAGGGCATCGACCAGAACGAGATCGACCGCCGCCGCGGCAATCTGCCGCAGACCCTGGGCAACGACTCCACGCACGGCCAGTCCGAGGTGAACCAGTCCAATCTCCAGGAGCTGGCGAAGGCCATGGCCGCCATCATGCCGATCAAGGACGAGCCCAAGTACACCTACGACACCGCGAAGCTGAACTGCCGCAACGGCGCCGACACCGTCCCGGTGACGTACTGCCCGGCCACCGATGTGATCGGCACCGATGTGCCCGCGCTGCACGATCGCGGCGTCTCCAACGCCGACGACCAGGATGCCCTGCCCGCCAATGTGACCGGCGATTTCACCGCCTACATCGTCTTCATCTCGCGCTACGCCCTGGCCGTGCAGCATGCCGCGGGGCTGCCGCTGACGGGCGCGAAGACCGGCCTGCGCGCGGCCTGCCTGTCGGGTGTGATCTCCGGAAAACTGGCCGACCCCAACCGAAGCAAGTCGCAGGGCGATATCGCGCTGTCCGCGGGCGATCTCGACGAGGCCGTTTCCGGTCTGCTCTCCGATGGCCTGGCCGCCAGCGACACCGACGGCAAAACCGTGCCCAGCGGCTTCTCCCGGGTGGATGCCTTCCGCGCGGGTGTGCTGGGCAACCAGGACACCTGCTACTCGCGCTATACCTAGCGGGCGGTTCGCCATCGGTGCGGTGCGGTCATCCGCGCCGCAGTCCCTTCGTCATCCCAGTGGCAGTCCCGTCATCCGCGTGGCAGTCCTTCGCCATCCCGGCGGGCGGCCGGGATCTACCCCGCGCCTGTAGATTCCGGCGGACAACACGCCAGAATATGGCGGCGCGCTTCCTGTGTACCCGAGGGGACGAACACGCCTGAAAGACGAGGCCGAGTCGCTCAGCCGAAGGGCGGCGGCGCGATGGGCTCGAGGCGGAGGACCCGGTTGCCGAGCATGATTTCCGCGCCGGCGATCAGAGTGAACGGCTGATTCGGTTGCAGCCGAATCCAATCCCGGTAGCCCGGCGGGCGGACCCGGGTGCCGTTGGTGGAGCCGTGGTCGATGAGGGTGATATCCCAGTTCACCAAGCGGATCTCGGCATGCGCGCGGGACATGCCGCCGGAGCTGTCGTCGATGCGCAAGGGCAGCAGGCCCGCGCGCGCCGGTTCGGACTGCTCCGGGTCGCGGCCGACCACGGCGTCGGCGGTCACCATGTAGGTCATGCCGTCGTCGAGCACCAGCATGCCCAGTGGCGGCCGGATCACCTCGGCGATCTGCTGGGTCTGATCCACCGGCATGCCGCACACGGTGCAGAAGGCGGACCGCGGATCGCTGGGATGCGCACGCGCGCATTTGAATCCGAGCACCTTCACGGTGAGCGCGGTGGCCTTGGCGGTCGCCTCCAGACGGCGCTGGAGATCCGGATCGGGTTTGGGCGCGGGGTTGGTGCCGCTGGTCTCCCTCGAACCGCCCATCTCGGTGGGCGCGCGATGCAGGTCGAGGTGCTCGGTGTCGGGATCCGCCGGTTCGAGCGCGGGATCGGCATCCAGGCTCGCGGGAATCCGATTGGAGGTGCGCGTCGGAATCAGGTTGGGGTCCAGGGGAATCGCTTCCGGCTCCGGATCCCGTTCGGCGTCGAAGGCAGCGGTGGGCGGCGGCGGTTCCATGGCCCGGCGCCGCGCCCCGGCCGGATGCGACGGCCGCCGCGACACCACCGGTTCGCCCTCGAACCACACCACCGCGCCCGCCGCCGGCGCGAGTCCCTCGATGAGCGAGCCGATTCCGCGCTCGGGTAGCTCCGGCGGCCGCCGCCGGCTCTCGTCGATGAACACGGCCGCGGCCCGCGCGGGTGGTTCGGCCACCCGGTCCACGGTGAAGGCGGCATCACTGCCGCGGTAGTACTCGACCACCGATCCGGCCAGCACGGCCGTCACCGAGCCGTGCAGGAAGATGGCCAGGCCGCCGTTGTCGGCGGCGGACAGGATGCCGAATTCGATGGGCGCGCCGGGCGAGATGCGCTCGGCCTCCTTCATGAGCCAGCGGGTGGCCTGCCGAGCGACCAACCGGCCCGGCTCGGCCGGCGCCTGCGCGGTGGCGTCGACGACCAGCTCGCCCAGTGCCCGCGCCGCCACCACGGCCTGCGAATCGGGCGTGAGTCTGCCCTGCTCCCGATGCGCCACCAGGATGACCGCACCCGCCACCCGGTTCAGCACATGGTCGCCCGCGACCACCTCGACCTGCCGATCCATCAAGAGAACCGGCCCCGGAGGAACACGCGGCAGGGGTTGTTCAGCACATCCCCAGGTTACGTCCCGGCTCCGGACCACATAGTCGCCCATCCCTGCGTCCATTCGACTGAGACGTCTTCGTATGCCAAAGTGAGCGCTGATCTCGTACCGATTGGGTTACTCATTCGGGTACGTCCGAAATCGATTCGAACACCTGGCCGGCGGCACGGGTGCAGTACGGTCCACGGCTCTCAGCCGCCCGCTGAAGTCACGGGGGAGGCGGCATTGTGATAAGTTCCGGCACCATCGTCGGCGGCTACCGGATCGTCCGGGTCCTCGGCTCCGGCGGCATGGGCACGGTCTACCTCGCCAAACATCCCGAGCTGCCACGCATGGACGCGCTCAAGGTGCTCTCGTCGGACCTGACCCGCAACGAGGAGTTCCGCGGCCGCTTCGAACGCGAGGCGAATGTGGTTGCGGGCATGGACCACCCGAATATCGTCTCGGTCCACAATCGCGGCGAGGAGAACGGCCAGCTGTGGATCGCCATGCAGTATGTCGAGGGTACCGACGCCTCGGCCGAGCTCAAACGTGATCCCGCCGCCATGCCGCCGCTACGCGCGCTGTCCATCATCACGCAGATCGGCCGCGGCCTGGACTACGCGCACCGCCGCGGCCTATTGCACCGCGATGTGAAGCCCGCCAACTTCCTGCTCTCCAGTGTCGACGGCGAGGACGAGCGCGCCCTGCTCGCCGACTTCGGCGTCGCCAAGTCCACCGAGGACACGACCGAGCTCACCCAGACCGGCGGTTTCGTCGCCACCATCGCCTACGCGCCGCCGGAACAGCTCTCGGGCCACCCGCTGGACCACCGCGCCGACATCTACAGCCTGGGCTGCTCCTTCTTCAAGCTGCTGACCGGCCGGAACCCTTATCCCGCAACACAACCGGCGCTGGTCATGATGGGCCATCTGCATGAGCCGCCGCCGCGCGCCACCGACGTCGACCCGCATCTGCCCGCGAAGCTGGATCAGGTGTTCGCGCGGGTGATGGCGAAGAATCCGGCCGAGCGCTTCAACTCCTGCCGAGAGTTCACCGAGGCCGCCACGGCCGTGCTCGTGCCCGGGTACAACCCGGTGTCCACCACCACCTCTCCGACCTATCCGATCCAGGTCGCGCCGCCGAGCATGCTGTTTCCCGGCGGTGAAACACAGGGCCGCATACCGGTTTCCGCCTCCGAGCCGACCGAGGCCGGGCAGACGCCACGCAACCGCAACCGGCTCTACGTCGGGATCGGCGCGGCCGTGGTCGCGGTCGCCCTCGCGGTGGGCATCGGCATCGTGGCCACGGGCAGCGACGACACCAAGTCCGCCACAACGACTTCCACCGCCGCCCTGGCCACCGCGACCTCGGTGGATCCCGATCTCAGCCCGGTGGACAAGGCGCGCAAGGACAATCCCGCCTTCGCGGGCAGGTCCGTCACCATGGTCGATGTGACCGGCGCGCAGTTCAACACCAAATACAGCATCTACCTGGCCGGTACACCGCAGGCGAAGTTCCTGGAGAGCCTCGGCTTCGTCTACAACAGCCAGTACCAGCCCAAGGGGGACGAGCCCTCGCCGCGCCCCGCCGATGGCTGGGGGTCGCTGACGGTGGCCGATGATTCGTACATCATCGCGGTGCGCAGCGACGAGAAGGCCGGTGGCGGTGGGCTGCTCGGGCTGCCCAGCGAAATCACCAGCTCGCGGGCCGTCGTCATTCCGCTCGACGATCCGGCCGCGGTGGCCGCGGTGCGCGGCTGGTCCCCGGATTCGTCGCAGACACTCGTGAACAAGCTGGTCCCGGCGCTGCACAACAGAATCAAGTAGGGTAGCGACCGATCGTTCGTTCTTCCGGGGGGAACCATGCGCAAGCTCGCACGCGCCGTCGCGTCCATGGCGGCCGCGGCAGCGGTGGCGTGCACCGCGGCCTGCGGCTCCGACGCCGCGCCCGGCCCGGTCGAGCCCGCCGAGCCCGCCGTCGATCTGTCCAAACTCGACACCGGCAATCTGGAGACCAAACCCACGACCTACGGCAAGGCCGTCAATCTGGACCAGGCCAAGGCACTCGAGATCGAACGGCTGGCCAACTATCTGCCACTGCCGTCGGAGATCGAGCGCGAGGTGAAGTACCCGGCAGTTCCGTGGGTTTCGGCCGTCCGACCCTTCGTGGACTTCGGGTCGGCCGCGATGGTGCGGCGCATGGACTCCGCCCCGGAGCCGATGAACGCGGCAGCGAAGGGTTTTCTCGCGGGCTATGTCACTGCGGGCAGGTCGGACGACGAGACCGGCCTGTCCTACGAGCTCGAGAACGTCGTGATGATGTTCACCGACGAGAAGTCCGCGAGCGATGCCGCCCAGGCGCTCGGGCAGACCGATATGAAGGCCGACCCGAACAATAGACAGGTGGCGATCGACAAGTACCCGGCCGCGTTCGCCTACGTGAAGGACAACAGTCCGCACTACGGAGCGGGAATGCTCCATTCTTGGTATGCCACCGGGAGATACGTGATCTGCACCCGGGTGATCGACAATGTGATGGCTGAGCTGGATGAGCGCGACCTGCCCAAACTGGTCGCCCACGTTCAGCACAGCATCGAGGCCATCACCCCCGCGGTCGCGAAATTCCCGGCAACCCCGCAGGACAAACTGCCCGACCTGCTCATCGACCCCGACAATGTGCTCGGGCGGGCCTTGCACACCATCCTGGACGATCCCGGGCAGGCCGGCATCCCCGGCGTCTACGACCGCCACGGCGGCCTGCAACTGGTGCAGGGCGAAGACGAGATCAAACTGTTCGAGAAGGCCGGCGTGGACCGCGTCGCCTGGAAGGGCAACTACCTCTATCGGGCCCGCGACGCCGCCGGGGCCGCCGAGATCGTCGAGCAGCACAGCCGCCTCGGCCGGACCTACGTGCGCGCCGACTCGCCCCAGAACCTGCCGAACGCGGTGTGCCGCAAGTACACCGGGCCGACGCTGGGCGCCATCCCGTACTACTGCTTCGTCTGGCACGATCGCTATGCGGCCGAGGTGTCGGCCGGTCAGCTACTGGACGCTCAGCAGCGCATATCCGCGCAGTACGCCATGCTGGTCAACGCCCGCTGACGAAGGGCCGGGGGAACTCTGATGATATCGCGACGAATTCGACTGGGCGCCATCGCCCTTGCCGCGACGGCACTGACCGGCTGCGGTTCGCACGTCGGCGGGACCGCGCTGCCCGGAGAGATCGATGTCCGCACCCTCGATGTCGGCAACTATGTCACCGAGCCACTGGAGACCCGGTTCCACTATTACCCATCCCTGCATGAGGGCGTGGTACTGGCGGCGATGCGTCTCGACGGACAGGTGGTGACCGGACCGGAGGTCGATCCGCGGTTCAGATACGCCACGGGCAGCAAACACTTCGACACGGCCGCGGAGGCCGCCGGCATTCTGGCCACGGGCTCCGAATCGGTGCTGCGGGACAATCAGATGTTGTTCGGCTTCGCCGCGAGCAGCGCGGACCAGCCGAAGCCGCAGTATCACGATCTACCGGCCGGCGCCGGTAGCATCCTCACTTTCGTCATGCAGTTTCCGGACGCGGCCGCGGCGAGCAAGGCCGCCGCCGACCTCGAGCGCGTCGACTTCCAGGTGGCGGCCGACGCCAACCAAACGGTGTCGCTGGCGAAATACACTGATGCCCACACTCATTGGCGGCCAGGCATTCCGACCATGGGATCGTTCCTCGCCCACGGCAGCTATGTCGTCAACACCTTCACCACATGGAAGGAACCGGACCTCGCTGAGCTGACCGACCTCACCCAGAAGATCTATGACGCTCAAGTGCCGCTGCTGGACGCACTGAAACCCGTTGATCGCGAAGGCATCTTGCGCCTGAAGTGGGATCCGGACGGCATGTTGCGCCAGCAGCTGAACCCTGACGGCTTCGGGCTGCCGTACTTCGAAAGCGAATTCTCCGGCGGGGAACGCGGCTTCCTGCACCGGGTGAACGATCAGGAGCACTGGCGGCGGGTCCTGGCGGACAGCGGCGTGGATCGTTTCGCCCTGAGCGGCTTCGACTTCGAGGGCCCGTCACTGCTGTTCCGTGCCCGCGATGCGGACGCGGCCCGCACGCTGTGGTCCGCGATCTTGGGTACGGCCTATCCGGGTGCCGTCGACGCACCGCCGAAGGTTCCCGGCGCCCGCTGCGGCGAGGGTCCGGTCGCCTACGACGTCGACGGCTATGTCGAGACCAAGGTGAAGCGGTATCGCTGCGCGATCGTCTACCGCCGCTATGTGGCGACAGTGGACTCCGACCAGCTGGCCGATGTGTATCAGCGCGCCGCCGCCCAGTACGCGCTCATGGCGAACAGCACCTGGTAGCCAGTCGGCGAGCCTCCTCTCGCGTGGAGCTCTCACCCCGGGGCAAACGACACTGGTCAGGGCCACGATCCGTGCAGAGTGCGCGGACGAATAGCTGGAACAGGGGTGGAACCGGCGGATCGTGACCTACGTCCAAATCACTGAGAGGTCGTCTGCCCGCGAATCGAAAGGAGCCACCGTGGCCGGTGCATTCGAAGCCAGCAATGAGCTCATTCAGGCCAAGGCCCAAGAGTTCCAGAACACCCACGACATGCTCATGCACGCCATCACCGATCTGAAACGCGATGAGGACAGCATGGTCGCCGGCTCGAACTGGCGCGGTGGCGCCGCCGACGCCTTCAACGCGTTCATGCAGCGGTACTACTTCCAAGCCGACAAGCTCAATGACAAGCTGATGCACACCGCCGAGACGCTGATCAAGGTCGGCTCCAACTACGAAGAGCACGACAGGGACTACGAATCAAAAGTCAACGCGCAGATCTCGAGCCTTGATCTCCCGGCTGTCTAGCCGATTCGGCCTCACCCCTTTTCGGACACTTGGCAAAGGAATTCACCATGGCAGCAATAGACGGTCAGATCATCTCCGCCCATTTCGAAGGCGTCGCCGACGGCGCGAATTCGATCATCCGCCGCGCGGAAGTGATCCGCGACCAGCTCGAGGCCTTCCACCGCAGCGTGGAGGAGTTCGTGCGGAACAACTGGAAGGGTGACGCCAACGACGCGTTCGCCGACCTCCAGCGCATGTGGAACCAGCACGTCCTGCAGCTCAACACCACCCTCAACGGCGCCGCCATCCTGGTCCGCACCGGCAACGCCGAACTCCAGGCCAAGGACACCGCCCTCGCGGGCCTCTTCTGAGCGGTACCGCCTCCCCGAGCCTTCAGCGGACGGCGGGGTGCCGTTGACAGTCGCGCATCCGTGCCGGCGATTGGGTGCCGAAACCATTGTGGGCGTATCCGGTGAGTTACCCCGGTCGGCACGAAATCGGTGGTCACGTTCGGATACGAAAAGGCCGGCAGCACGAACGCGGCGACCAGCGCCACCAGCCGCCGGGTGCACAGCCACCTGCGGCACTGACGCGGAAGACGGTGCGGTTCATGGCTTCTCGCCGATCGCCGCGAAGGACGGACGGTCGATGTCGGGCGGGTGATCCGGATGTCGCCGCTGTCCGCCGCCGCATCCGGAACGTCGAGCTAGTGGGCTCTGGCACAGCGCCGGGGCCCACTTGTCGTCGCGGCCACGGCTTGCCGGGCAGCGGTGGAGGGTAGCGGTCACGGCTCCGCCGGCGGCATCCAGCCGGTTTGGATGAGTTCCTCGCCCGCGCGGGTGCCGTAGGTGCCGCGGCCCGGGGGCATGAGGGAGGGGCGGGTGTCGCCGAAGAGGATGCCCTCGTCGCGGCTGCAGCTCATGACCAGGGAGGCGGAGTTGAGTTCCTTGAGGCGGTTGAGGGTGGCCTCGTACATGGCGCGCCCCGCGCCCCCGGAGCGGCGGGCCAGAATGAGGTGGAAGCCGAGGTCGCGGGCGTGGGCCAGGTGGTCGACCATGACGTGCAGCGGATTGCCGCCGGCATTGGCGACCAGATCGTAGTCGTCGACGATGACGTAGAGCTCGGGGCCGCGCCACCAGGAGCGGTCCTTGAGCTGCTGCGGGGCGACGTCGGGACCGGGCATGCGCTGGGTGACGTAGGCGGCCAGGTCCGCCATGTTCTGGGTGAACTGGGGCGCGGTGGTTCCGTAGCCCGCGAGGTAGCCCTGCGGGACGGTGCCGAGCATGGTGCGGCGGTAGTCGCCCATGATGATGCGCGCCTGGTCAGCAGTGTTGGACGCGCAGATCGACTGCACCAGTGAGCGCAGCAGCGTGGTCTTACCGCACTCGCAGTCGCCGACGATGACGAAGTGCTGGCTCGCGGCCAAATCCAGCGAGACCGGAGCCAGCCCGGATTCGTTGATGCCCAACGGGAAACGCAGGCACGGCTGGGAACTGTCGACCTCGGCGGGCCAGTTCCCCGCCAGTCGCAACAGTTCCGCTCGTGGCAGCCGCGCCGGCAGCATGCGCACCGCCGGGGCCGGACGACCGGGGGTGAACTGGGTAATGACCGAAACTGCCTGCGCCGCTCCGCTTCCCAGTGTCGCCGGATCCGGGTCGCCGTCCACCCGCGGCAGCGCGGTCAGCATGTGCAGCCCGTCGGCGGTCATACCGCGCCCCGGCCGAGCCATGGGCACCAGCGCCGCGAACTTGCGGCCCAGATCGGAGTCCATGGGATCGCCGAGCCGCAACTCGATGCGGGTGCCGATCTGGTCTTTGAGCGCGGGGCGCGCCTCGGCCCACCGGTTCAGCGACAACACCACGTGCACGCCGTACGAAAGTCCCTGCACCGCAAGGTTCATGACCGTTTGCTCCAGCAGCTCGAACTCCTGCCGGAAAGCCCCGTACCCGTCGATCACCAGGAACACGTCGCCGAAGGGATCCTCCCGTACGCCCGCGGCGGTGCTCGTGGCCCCGGAGTCGGTGGCGCGCAGCCGCCGGAACTCGGCCATGGACTCCACGCCGAGCCGACGGAAGTCGGCTTCGCGGCGGCGCACGATGGCGACCATCTCGGCCACGGTGCGCCGTACCTTGTCTTCCTCCATGCGGCTGGCGACCGCACCCACCTGCGGCAGGCCCTCCAGGCCGGCCATGGTGCCGCCGCCGAAGTCCAGCAGGTAGAACTGCACCTGTTCGGCGGTATGCGTCAACGACATCGCCATGACCAGCGAGCGCAAGGCCGTCGATTTGCCTGACTGCGGGCCACCGACCACCGCCGCATTGCCGCGCGATCCGGACAGGTCCACCACCAGGCAGTCGCGGCGCTGATCGTAGGGCCGGTCGACGACGCCGATCGGGGCGCGCAGGGCCGCAGTGGGATTCCAGTCGCCGGTGAGAATCGAGCGCGGCAGCAGTTCGTCCAGGGTCGGGGCCGCGCCGAGCGGCGGCAACCAGATCTCGTGGGCGGGACGGCCGTGCCCGCGCACCCGCGACACCAGCATCTGCAGGGTGGACATCTGATCGGTGTCGCCGGGAGCCTCCACCAATTCCGATATTTCGGGCAACGGAATCCGATCAGCGGCACGAAAATCCACGTGCCCGGCGGTGAACGGGCGTGCGGTCACATCGATCTCGCCGGTCCACGTGGCGACCGCGGCATCGCGCTGCGACCCGCCCCCGACGTACAAGCCGGAGACATAGGAGGATTGGAACCGCTGGATCTCCCCGGAATCGGACTTCAGATACCCGCCACCCGGGTTGTTGGGCAGGCTGTAGGCATCCGGCACGCCCAGCACCTGCCGGGACTCATTGGCGGAGAATGTCTTCAGACCGATGCGGTAGGACAGGTGGCTCTCCAGCCCCTTGAGCCGCCCCTCCTCCAGCCGCTGCGAGGCCAGCAGCAGATGGACGTGCAGTGAGCGTCCCAACCGGCCGATCATGGTGAACAGCTCGGCGAAATCCGGATGCCGCGAGAGCAATTCGGAGAACTCGTCGAGCACCACGAACAGCGCGGGCAGGGGATCCAGATCCGCGCCCGCCGCCCGCGCCTTCTCGTATTCGGAGACATTGGCGAAATTGCCCGCCGCGCGCAGCAGTTCCTGACGGCGGTTCATCTCGCCGGCCAGCGCGTCACGCATGCGGTCGACCAGGTCGGCCTCTTCCTCGAGGTTGGTGATGATGGCCGCGACATGCGCCACCCCCTCCAACCCGAGGAAGGTCGCGCCGCCCTTGAAGTCCACCAGCACGAAGTTGAGCTGATCGGGCGAGTGCGTGGCGATGAGCGAAAGCACCAGCGTCCGAAGGAATTCGGACTTACCCGAACCCGTCGCGCCGATACACAGCCCGTGCGGGCCCATACCGCCCTCGGCGGCCTCTTTGATATCGAGCACCACCGGCAGCCCGTCGGCCCCGACGCCGAACGGCACCCGCAGCCGCTCCCGGCCGTAGCGCGGCCTCCACGCGGTCTCCGGCGTGAAAGCGCCGACATCACCCAGGCCCAGCAGTTGCGCCCAACCGGCGCTCGCCTCGCCCCCGGCGCCGGTCGACTCGGCGGCGTGCGCCGCGGCGGCCCGATACGGCGCGAGTCGCCGCGCCGCCTGCTCGGCCTCGCGCGCGGTAATGCGGTCGATGACGGCGAAACGCTCCATCGTCCCGGAGGCTCCGCGCCCGGCGCACTCGCCGTTCTCCACCAGCATCTGAATACCCCGTGAGGCGGCCAGCCGGGGTGCGTACTCGCACAGGTCGACCACGGTGACGCCCTCGAAGCCGGTCTCCCGCAGGGGATCCTCCTCGGCCTCGAGCAGTCCGCCGTCCACCACCAGCACGATCTGGACCAGGTTCGGGTTGGGCGGCTGATTACGCGAATATCGAACCCGGTTGTACAGCAGGGGATTCAGATCGGCGTGCGCCTCCCGGATGGAGCCGTACACCATGCGCCCGGCGCCCACCCCGTCCAGCGAGGCCGGGTGCTGGGTGTGCGGCAGCCACTTGATCCATTCCCATTCGCGCACCGTGTCCGGCCCGCAGACCACGGTGACCAGCACCTGGTCCGGGCCCTGGAACATGGCCAGCTGCAGCAGCATGGCGCGGGTCATGTCCCGGGCGTGGGTGCGATCGCCGGTGAGCTGCACGGCGGCGAAGCCCTTGATGGCGATGGCGATGGGCAGATCGGGCACGGTGGAGTGGGTGCGCACGAACCGCCGCAGCGAGACCGCGGCGATGGGTTCGAGCTCTTCGACGGGCCCAGTTTCCGGGGCGACCAGTCTTGTAGCAAGTCTTTGGCTACCAATTCCGATGCGGGCATGGCAGAAGTCCCTGTCCCCCGGCCGGCGCTCCCACATCCGGGTGGTGCCCGCCAGCATCCAGATCAGGCCGGGCGCGGGATGACTCCACTCGACGGCCGCCCGCTGCTGCCCGGCCGTCTCCTCCACATCCCTGCGAACCTGGTCCAGATAGCGCAGATAATCCTTGCGGTCCTCATCGGTCTCGGCCGCCTTCTGCCCCTTGCCACCCTGCCCCGCATACATCCCGACCATGGAGAACACCATCATCATCGGAAAGATGAGGCTCATCGGATTGGATGTGAGACCGTTGCCGGAGGTGATCGTGAGCGCGACCATCCCGAGCATGCCGACACCCATCACCACCGGCATGAGCTTCGCGAAGAGATTGGCGGGCACCGCCCGCGGAATCTCCGGCGGCGGCTGCAGAGTCACCTCGCCGCCGGGCGAGCGGGGCATCTCCCGGCGAGCTCTGCGCTGGAACCGTACGGTGCTCATCGACGAGGATTCCCCATGGATTCGGATTGACTTGCGGGCTCAGTGCACGGACGGCAACCATCATGCCGTACAGTGCGTGCGTGACGCACTCGCGTACGGATCACCTCGAGGAACTCCGCGGCACGGTCCGCGCACCCGACCTGGCGCGAGTCACCATTCTGGCCAAGCACACCCAGGTCGATATGGCCATTCCCGTCGATGTGCCTGTGGCCCTGGTGATCCCGAGCGTGGTCGACATGGTCGACCAGCACAATCGCGCCAACGACTTCGACCACGACGGCGAACAGCTCGAACCGCGCGAGTGGGTGCTGGCCCGCATCGGACGACCGCCGTTCTCCAATTCCCTGAGCCTGGCCGAGCAGGGCGTGCGCGACGGGGAACTGCTCATGCTCGAGAACGCCGAGCACATCGCGCCCACACCGCTGTTCGACGACATCATGTACAACGTCGCGATCGCCGATGCCGACCACTTCCGCGGGTGGACGCCGCGCACGGCCCGGCTGACCGGATCGGTTCTGGCGGTGGCCATCTCAGCGGTCGGCTGCTTCGGCCTGCTGGCCGCGCCCACGGCCGTTCCCGGTCGGGTCGGCGCGGCCGTGGCGACCTTCGTCACGCTGCTGCTGGTCATCGCGAGCATGGTGCTCAGCCGCATGTATCACGACCGCGCGAGCGCGCTGGTCCTGGGCGGCTGCGCGCTGCCCACCGCCTTCAGCGCGGGCATGCTGTTCGTGCCGAGTCATTACGGCTGGGCCAACGCACTTCTCGGCGCGGTATTGGCCGGGGCCACCGCGATTGTGGCCTGGCGGGTGAGCGGGGTCGGGCTGGGCCTGTTCATCGGCGTGACCACGCTGGCCGTATTCGCCATCCCGGCCGCCCTGGTGGGCCTGCTGACGAGTCTGCCCGTGCACGCGATCGGCGGCGGCGCGGCGGCCCTCAGTTTAGCTGGATTGTCCCTGGCCCCAAGGCTTTCCATGCTGCTGGCCGAACTACCGCTGCCGCCGGTCCCCGCGCCCGGCACCCCGCTCGACCCCACCGAGGACGATCCCGACGACCACCGCGCGCTGCCCACCATGGAGGTGCTGCGCGCGAAATCCGAACGGGCGCGCGAATATCTGGCCGGATTGGTCGCGGCGACCACCATGGTGGTCGCGGCCGGCGCGGTCGCCGGCGTGGATCCCATCGCGGACCGCCCGTATCGGCCCGGTCTGGCGCTGGCGCTGGTGTGCGCGGCGGTGCTCATGCTCCGCAGTCGTACCTATGCGGGGGCGGAGCCGGCCGTGGTGCTCATCGCGGGCGGCACGGCCATCGTGCTGCTGGTCCTGATCGGCGCGGCCCTCACCCAACGGCAGCCGCTCACGATCTTCGGTGTGGCCCTGCTGCTTTCCGCGGCGGCGCTGGTGCTGGGCATCATCGCGCCCCGCCGGCAGGCCACGCCGCCCCTGCGGCGGGCCGTGGAACTGCTGGAGTACGGGTTCGTGGCGGCCGTGGTGCCGCTGACCTTCTGGGTGGCCGACCTCTATTCGCTCGTCCGCGAGCTGTGACCGTGATCGCCGGGGCCGGTGGGAATAGGGGCACCAGGGCATTCCATGCCGCCGCCGCGGCTTTCGCTCTGGCGCTGAGCGTTTCGTTCGGCCCGGTCCTCCTGCCGGGCATCGCCGCCGCGGATCGGCCGCCGCCCATCGACTCCGCTCTGCTACCCCCGAGCGGCCCGGCGACGCCACCCAGCGAGACCGAACACCCCGCCAATTCCCCCTGCTCGAGCACGCAGGCGGGCGGCGACGGGCCCGCCATCCCCGCCACCCAGCGCACCCTGGACCTGCCCGATGCCTGGCAATTCTCGCGTGGCGCGGGGCAACTGGTGGCCGTCATCGACACCGGGGTATCCCCGCACCCGCGACTGCCCGGACTCGTACCCGGCGGCGACTACGTGGCGGCGGGTGGTGACGGCACCGAGGACTGCGATGCCCACGGCACCATCGTCGCCGGCCTGATCGGCGCCGCCCAGGCCGAGGGCCAGGGCTTCGCGGGGGTGGCTCCGGAGGCGCGGATCATGACCGTCCGCCAGACCAGCGCGCTCTATCAGACCAAGGGTGCGGGGCGGGAGAAGGGTCCGGATGATATGCCCGACGGCTACGGCAAGATCTCCGCGCTGGCCTCCGCGGTGCGGCGGGCCGCCGACGCGGGAGCGGGGGTCATCAATATCTCCCTGGTCGCCTGCCCGACAACCGAACCCACCAGTGCGGACATGGGTGCGTTGGGCGCCGCCGTGCGCTACGCGGCCGTCGAGAAGGACGTGGTCATCGTGGCGTCAGCGGGCAATACCGACACCTGCAAGGCGAGCAATCCGGGCCTGGATCCCCTGCATCCCGGCGACGATCCGTGGGATCACGTCACCTCGTATGTGGTGCCCGCCTGGTGGGATGCGTACGTGCTCTCGGTCGGCTCGGTGGATGCCTTCGGCCAGCCGTCGAAATTCACCGTGCCCGGACCGTGGGTCGGGGTGGCCGCGCCGGGCGAGCACATCATCTCGCTCGACCCTCGCAATACCGGGCTCACCACGGCGAAGGTGACCAATCAGGGGCAGGTCGTCCGCTACAGCGGAACGAGTTTCGCGGCTCCGCAGGTCTCGGGCGTGGCCGCGCTGGTGCGTTCGCGCTACCCGGAAATGCGAGCCGCCGAGGTCATCCAGCGCATCGAGGCCACCGCGCACGCGCCCGGCGAGGGCTGGAATCCCTACATCGGTTACGGCACAGTCGATCCCGTGGCCGCGCTCAGCGCCGAGCTGCGCAGCGAGCTGCCGCCCAAGCATCCCGCCGGATCCCGGGATCAACGGCTGGCCCTGCCCGACCCGCCACCCGCGCCCGACCACACGCCACGGAACGTGGCCTTGATCGGCACCGGCGTCGTCGCGCTGTTGCTGGTGCTCGGCTTCCTGGCCTCGTTCCCGCTGCGCCGCAGGTTCGACGTCCGCGACAGCGATATCTGAGCTCAGTTCGCGTTCGGCGCTTGGGTTCTCACCGGCTCCTTGGCCGGATTCGGGTCCGGGGCCACGCCGTCGTGGGCGACCATGGCGTCTTCCCGGCTGAGGGTCGGTCCGGGCGCCAACAGTCCGAGAATCGGCCACGGCGCGGGTTCCGGCCGCACCTTCTCCGGGTCCATGCCCAGCGCCTTGGCGGAATCCAGATTCCTGATGCCGAAGCGAACTCCGTAGTCGGACACGAAGAACAGGCTGTCGTGGCGCTGGCTGTCCGGCTCGATGCCGGTGGACTGCACGTATGCCCCGGCACCCGGTTTCAGGTAGAAGCTGTCCGCATTCGGCCCGCTGCCGTCGGCCTGTGCGAGCGGAACCAGCTCGGCGCGGTCGGGAATCGGCACGGCGTGCCCGGTGAGCACGGCCAACTCGGCGCGTGTGCTGCCGTCAGGGGTATCGGCGGAGCTCACCGGCTTCCAGGACAGGCAGTCGACGGGCTGGTCCTTGCCGTCAACGATGACCGGGGCCTTGTCCGGATACTTCGACACCTGCAAGGCCGAGGAGACCGGCGCACCGGTGCGGTCGGCCTGCGCGATGTAGTCGTCGGCGGCGTCGGATCGGTAGGTATTGCGGATGATGTCGGCGGTCAGCGCGGAGACAGGCTGCAGGCCGTCCGGCAGCACCACGTAGTACCTGCTGTCCGCGCGCACCTGCACGACATCGCCGATGCGATGGTCGCCGAGCGGGTAACTCGGTGCGGCCCCGGCATTCTCGATGCGTGGCGGTACCAGCGGCAACACCTCGGGAATGGCGTTGAGCAGACCCTGGCTGATGGGCCGTGCGGTTCGGCCGCGCAGGTCGAGCGCATCGACCACGGCGCGATCGTTCAGATCGATCCGGGCGCGCTGATCATCGTAGATCAGGTAGGTGTGGTCCTTGCCCTGCGCCAGCAGCGCCCTGCCGGATGCCAGCGCAGATGCCTTGTCCGCCAAGGTCGGATCGCCGACCAGTACCGAGGTGGTGAGATTGCGGCTGCCGTCGTTGGACAGCGCGTCGCACACCGTCCAGGTGCGGCCGTGGCCGTCGGCGAGGGTCAACGAGGTCGGCGCGCCCGGAATGCCGATCAGCTGCCCGCGCGGCTTCGTGGCCAGCTCTGACTCCTTCACCGTCGCGGGCTTCACCGCATCGCCGGCGGCCAGGCGCGCCGAAGCCAGATTCAGCGCCGGGTGCACCACATTGTCGAGCACGACGTAGACCGCGCCGGAATCCTTGCCGACGAGGATCTTGTTGGACCCGATCTTGTCCTGTGGTCGCAGCAGGGCCAACACTCCGCAACCTGCCAGCGCGACACACGCGAGAATGAGTCCGGCGGCGTAGGCGCGGGATTGTGAGCGCATGGGATCGTGCAGCATTCGCACGTCCCGGCGGACCAGGGCGTGCTCCATGCGACGGACCAGGAAGCGGTAGCCGCTCACCTGCCATCGGGTCGTGGGTTTCGAAGGCATCCAAGTCCCCGCCAAGTCGTTGGGTTCGCCGAACACAGTACAGTGACCAGCACCTTCATTCGCACTCGGCTGCCGCGCGGGCGCACTCGTGCGCCGCCTGGTGCCGACATCGGGGAACCGGGGGACCGACGATGACGATCGAATCCGGGGCGACGGCGCCGCGACGGTTGCTCGGCCGGATCTCCTTCGCGAACCTGGTCTGGGCCCAGGTTGCCGGACTGGTCGTTCTGATCATCGCAATGGCGTGCGGATTGCCCTGGTGGGGTGCGCTCACGCTCGGCATAGTGGTCGGTCTGATTCTTGTGCTACCACTCGGCAAACGTACGGTGTCGGACTGGATCGCCACCCGCTGCCGGTTCCGGTCCCGCCGCGACCACCCGCCCGCCGACATCATCGACTTCCGTGCCCCCGATGGCCGCTCGCTCGGACTCTATCGGGACGGCAGCCGCGTGGTCGCGGTCGTCGAACTGCTCGCGCCCAAGGGGGGATTGACGAGGCTCGGCCGCTCCACCGTGCACTCCGCCCATCTGCTGCCGCTGCCGGAACTCGCGAAAAGCCTGAGCCGGCACGACATTCTGCTCTCCGGGATCGACATCGTCTCGCACGGCTACCGCAGCCGCTCCGGCACGCCCGCGGGCGCGATCTACGAAACCCTGCTCGGCCCGCTGCCCGCCACGGCGCACCGCACGGTGTGGCTGGCCATCGCCTTCGACCCGATCGGCTGCCCGGAGGCCGCGGCCCGGCGCGGCGGCGGACTCACCGGCGCGTGCCGGGCGGTCACCATCGCCACCCAGCGCATCGTGCGCACCCTCGCGGACGGCGGCTGCTCGGCCCGGCTGCTCACCGCCCCCGAGATCCGGCAGGCGGCGCTCCAGATCACCGCCGGTCTGGACCCCGGCGGACTGATTCAGCGCTGGCGCTACGTCGAACTCGGCAATGGCGTGAACATCGGTGCGGCCGTGGATCCCCGGGAGCTGGCCTCCGACCTGCTCGCCCAGTTGTGGTTGCCCGCCTCGCGCGCCACCACGGTGGCCGTGCGGCTGCGCCCCGGCGACAGCGCCGACACCGTGCGCATCGGCGCGGCCTGGCGGCTCACCGCCCGGGAAATGCCCGAGGAGCCGGTGCAGCAGCACATGATCTCCATGAACGGCCGCCACCGCGAGGGCCTGCTCGCGCACCTGCCCTTCGCGGTGCCCGGCCTGGACGACATCGTCCCCACCGAGATCCGCGAGACCGCCGCCCTCGCGGCCCTGCACCTGCCGTCCGCCGGCTGCGGCCAGCTGGCCGGTTCCGACGACGAGGGCAATGGTGTCGCCATCCGGATTGTCGGGCAAGGCATTTCGAGCGTTTATCTGGCGGGCGAGCTCTACCTCGCCCAGCAGATCGTCTTCCGTGCTCTGGCCGTAGGGGAACGCATCCTCATCCGCACCGACCGCCCTCGGGCGTGGCAACAGTTGGTCATCACCATAGGCAATCCCGACCGTCTCACCGTCGCCGTCGAAACCCATCAGCCCGACGCCGATTTCACCGCCACCCTGGTCGACGGCGTCCTCGCCCCCGCACCCCATGCGGGCCTCACCACCATCTACCTGACCGGCGACCCCCTCGGCTGGCCGGGGAGCAAACCCGACCTGTCCATCCATCAGCCCGGAGCGGTCGGAAACCGGATCATCCTACGCACCGGCGCCACCGAGGTCGCCTTGACGCTGGTCTCCATTCCGCGCGAGTCCATCTACATCGGACAGCCCCGCGCCGCAGTCGCTTTCGCGCCTCAGCTACCCGGATAAGGGTCGGCCGCACGGGCGGTGCGCAATGCCCGTGCCCACCAGGCGAGTTGCCGGAGCATGCGGTCAGCGGCATCGATGGCCGCGCCGTCCCGAGTCTCGCCGTCGGCGTCGAATCGGCGTTTGGCTTCGTGGAAGCTCACGGTCTCGCGAATGGAGACCATGTGGATCTCGGCGACCACCTGCCGCAACTGCTCCACCGCGCGCAGGCCGCCGGACAGGCCGCCGTAGCTGACGAAACCGATGGGCTTGCCACGCCATTCGCGTTTGGCGCTGTCGAACGCGGTCTTCAGCGAGGCCGGGTAGCCGTGGTTGTACTCCGAGGTAATCGCCACGAGGGCATCAGCGGCCCCGATCCGCTGCTGGAACGCCCGCACCTCATCGGTCTCGGTGAGGTCCATCGGCAGCGGGGTGTCCATCAGGTCGATGACACCGACCTCGAACTCCGCGTCGGAGCGCGCCCGCCGCAGGAACCAGTCCGCGACCACCGGCGCGAACCGCTTGGGACGCACACTGGCGATGATGACCTCGAGCCGGAGCGGGGTGTCCATGCCGGGAGCCTATCGGCTGAGCGTTCAGCGCCGCCCGATACCGCGCGCGGCATAGTCGGCCAGACCCTTGGCCGGCGGCGTGCGCGCGGTGAAATCCAAGGCGTGCCGGGCGCGTTCCGGATGTGCGACAACATGGCGGATATCGGTGATCCGGCACTGCCCCGTCACCACCGGGGTCGGGCCGTCCACCGCCTTGGCCATGGTGGAGGCCACCTCCCACAGCGTGAGCGGTCGCCCCGAGGCGATATTCAACGGCACGAAACCGGGCACCTGGCGTTCCACGGCCGCCACGGTGGCGACCGCCGCGTCTCGCACGTGCGTGAAATCCCGGACCTGCCCGCCGTCTTCGAAGACCTGCGGCGGGCGGCCCGCCGCCAGTTCGGCCCGAAACCGCGCGACCACACCGGATTCCGCCGATAGCACCGTACGGCCGTCCGCCACCGGCTCCCCGTAGAGATGGTGATACCGCAGCACCGCGGCATTCCCACCGGTATTGGCCACCCAGGCCAGCGTGTAGCGCTCCTGCGCGACTTTGCTTGCCGCATAGGCGCTTCGGGGCCGCAATGGCGCGTCCTCGCCCATCGGTTCCCAGGTCAGCACCTCTCCGGACCGCGGCGCTCGATGATCGAACAGCCCTCGATCCAGATCACCGCGCCGCCGCAATCCCGGATAGAACGGCCCGCATCGCACGCCCCGGTACCGGCCCTCGCCGTACACCGCGACCGAGGAGCCCAGCACCAGCCGACGCACCCCCGCCTGCTCCATGGCGGCCAGCAGCACAGCGGTCCCCACGTCATTGTGCGCGGCGTACAGCGCGGCCCAGCGCATGCCTTCCGCGCCCGGCCGCTCCGGTCCGCCCCGGTCCGGGCCGATCGGGGCGCGGACGCACGGGCCTGCCCCGTGCGCGGCATCGCCGCCGCGCTGCCCGTCCTCGGAACTGCGGCGCGCGTGCGGAACATCCTGCGACGCCGCGAGGTTCGAAGGGGCGGCGGGCACCGGCTCGATCGCGCCCCGGACCTGCGGCAGCGGCACGGCCGCCGCCAGGTGGCATACCACGTCGATATCGGCGAGCAGGGGTTCGAGCGCTTCCTGATCGCGGATGTCGATGCGGGAAACATCCTCGGGGATAGCGGAATTCGGGCCGTGCACGGTCGCGAGCAGCGCGTCGATCGCGACGACGTCATGGCCCGACGCCAGCAAGGCGCGATGGACGTGGGAGCCCAGATAACCAGCCGCGCCGGTCAGCAGGACGCGCAGGGGTTCGGAACCGCCCGCATTCATGAACCCAGCGTAGGCGAACGGGCCGAAATGCTCACCTCCAGCGAGAGGCGTAACCCCGATACCTATTGGGAGACGGGCATGCAGGGTGTGCGAACCGATCCCGTGGATGCCGCCACGAGCAGGTGCGACGGCGCACCGCGGGGCACAGAGCGGTGCCCCGATCGCTCGGGCGGCGATCCCATCGGGATTCGATCAGGGCAGCTCGAAGGGCAGCTGCACGCCGGTGCCCGTGAGCACGCGGCACTTGTCGCAGGTGTCGTCGCCCTCGACGGCGGCGACGGCGCGGCGCACCAGGGCCTTGAACGGCACCAGGTTGCGCTCGAACTCGGCGAAGACGTCGGCGGCGCTGACGCCCTCACCCGACTCCAGGCCCGCGTCCAGGTCGGTCACGAGAGCGATTGCGGAATAGCACATTTCGAGTTCCCGGGCGAGCACGGCCTCCGGGTGCCCGGTCATATTGACCAGCTCCCAGCCCTGTCCGGCGAACCAGCGGCTCTCGGCGCGGGTGGAGAAGCGCGGGCCCTCCACCACGACCATGGTGCCGTAGTCGTGCGCGGGCAGCTCGTCGCCGAGCGACGCGGTCGCGGCCGCACGCAGTTCGTCGCAGTACGGGTCGGCGAAGGAGACGTGCACGCCACCGGTGTCGTAGAAGGTCTGGGCGCGGCCGGAGGTGCGGTCCACCAGCTGATCGGGAACGGCCACGGTGCCCGGGCCCCAGTCGGCGCGCAAGCTGCCGACCGCGCACGGGCCGAAGATGCGGCGCACGCCCAGCGAGCGCAGAGCCCACATATTGGCGCGGTAGGGCACGGTATGCGGTGAGAATTCGTGCTTACGGCCGTGCCGCGGCAGGAACGCCACCGAGCGCCCCTCCACCTGACCGATGGTGATGGGCGCGCTGGGCGCACCATAGGGGGTCTCTACCTCGACTGTGATGGCGTCGTCGCCGAAGAAGTCGTAGAACCCGCTGCCTCCGATGATGGCGAGCGTTGCCCGTGGATCCGAACTCATGCCCCGATTCTCGCGCATGCGCGTATGAGTGGTGGGACCAGGGCGAACCATGTACCCTAGGGGGGTATTATCGCCCGGCAGTGAGGACAGCGCAGGTGACCAACGACAAGACCGCGACCACAGACATGGCTGCGCACACCGACACCGCCGCCGAGTCCTGCCACGACCACGCCACCCACGGCTACATCACCGCCAAGGACGACTACCTCAAGCGCCTGCGCCGCATCGAGGGCCAGGCTCGCGGTTTGCAGCGCATGGTCGAGGAGGAGAAGTACTGCATCGACATCCTCACCCAGGTCTCGGCCATGACCAAGGCCCTGCAGGCCGTCGCCATGGGCCTGCTCGAGGATCACATCAGCCATTGCGTGGTCGACGCGGCCATCGCCGGCGGTCCGGAGGCCGAGGCCAAGATCAAGGAAGCCACCGACGCCATCGCGCGGCTGGTGCGGAGTTAGGCACCTCTCGCAGCTCTCAGGGTCTTCACCCCGAAATCCCCTGAGGACACCAGGGTCTCGAAGACGAACCCCAGCCCGTCGGACCGCCCAGACGTCGGAACCGGCTGGGAGCGCACTGATCCGCCGAGCCTCCGGGTACGCGCGGCATTGCCCGCATCGCCGAGCACCCGGTAAGTCGAGGTCGGGTCAGCAGGCGGCGATGCCGCCGGGGTCGGCGCCCAGGGACATCGGGAGGGCCCAGCGGTCGGGCCCGGACTGCCAGCCCGCGGCGAGACGGCGCGAGCCGCGGCGGGCCGGGACGGAGCCCTTGCTGTCGCGGGTGGAGCGGTCGGAATCGAACCGCTGGTCTCCGGCGCTCGCCGCGCCCATGTCCAGATCGGCGTAGAGGATGCCCTCCTCACCCTCATCGAGCGGCGACACCACCTCACTGCCGTCGGCGGCGTAGATGCGGGTGCGGCCGGTGGGTCCGGCCATCCGGTGAACGCCGCCCATGCCGTCGAACGCCGACTCACCCACCACCGCGGTGGGCGCGAGGACGAACGCGCCGACCTCGAGCGCGTACATGCGGCTGACCGTGGTGCTCGAATCCAGCCCTGCCGCATCGCCGTTCGGGCTGCCGGGCCACGCCGCCACGTGAATCTGCTCCTCGTCGGCGCGCAGCGCGCGGGTGAGCAGCGGCCGCTGATTCTCCTGCCCGGACAGCGCGCCGTACTTGCCGATCGGAGTATGGTGCACCGCAGGCAGATTCGGGGTGCCGGAAGCGAATATCTTGCGCTCCACGCTGTTCAGCCCCGCCTTGCGGCGCATCGACAGCAACTTGCCGGAATCGTCGATCACGGCCTGCGACATATAGATTCGCCGATCCTGCCGTTCACCGAATCCGAGGATGACGTGAATGCCATACGCGGCTGCGGCCTCGGCGATCGCGCGCATTTCCGCACCATCCCGGGTCATCGAATTCTCGCGGCATCGAGTCGAGTACTCGACATTCCACTGATTGGTATCGATCCAGCGCCACCACGGATAACCGGGGAGAAACGCCTCCGGGAATGCGATCAGCCGGGCGCCCCGCGTCGCTGCTGCTCGGATCAGTTCGACGACCTGCTCGACGCCGTCGGACAACCGTAGCCAGCTGGGTTCGGCCTGGACGGCGGCGACTCGCACCGTAATCCTCATCGCTTATCCCTCATGGAACGTGATGCTTGCCAAGAGTTTCCGGCCGAACAATGGCGATGAGTGCCGAATCACCGACTGATCATGCCAGGGTACGAAAAGCCCCTGGCGTAGTGCCCATTTCCAAACGGAAGCTTCTGTAGAAGCTACGCTCGGTGAGGAATCCCGATGCTTTCGCAACGGCCGAAAGCGGCAACTGTGGCGCATTTCGCAGTAGATCGCAAGCACGTTCGATTCGCATGCGGCGCAGTACAGTTCCGGGCCCACCCTCGAACTCGCCGAACACCCGGTAAAGAGTACGCCGCGACATGCGGCAACCTTCCGCGATTCGATCAACTCCGAGATCCGGATCGGCGCAGTTGCTGCGCATGAAGGCCAGCACCCGCTGCCGATTCAAGGCGTCCGCAGACTGGTCATGCGTGGTGCGCCCGGACGCCGCGACCACCGCCGCGGCCAGCAGATCCATGCCCGGCTCGGCCAGCAGCGCCGCCCCGGCCGGATCGGTGCGCTGCAATCCCGCGACGCCGCGGAAGAACTGCGCCACGATTCCCGGCGCGGTTCCGCCGGAAAAGACAGTGGCAGTGGGGACTTCGGGATCGGAGAGGCCGTAGTGGTCGCGCAGCCTGCTCAGCGGCACCTGTACGACGACTTGCTCCCACTCGTGCTGCAAGTCCCACTGATAGGGACGAGTGGTGTCGTAGAACACGATCGAGCCGGGGCGGACGTCGGCGACCCGGCCGTCCTGCTGCAGGCGTCCGTGCCCGGAAATCGGAATACTCGCGATCAGATACTCGTCATTCGCCTGCGCTATCAGCCGATCGGTGCGGCGAATGAACTGAGTGGAGGATCCGACGACGGTCAGATCGAGGTCGCCATATCGGGCGTGTTCGATATGTCCAACAAAACGATCGGTCGGTTTTGGTGAAACCGCCAATGGCACATAGGCATCGCTCACATGCGCTTGCCAGCGCTCGAATGCCTCCGCCGGCGACTGCTCCGGTCCGGACCGCACCTCGATCCGATCGACCGCTTCTGACCCTTCCACTCCCCATCCCTCGATGACAATGGTCGGCCCATGTACGACCGAATACTTCGGGAGAGTGTGTCAGATCCGGAGAAATCGGGCCAATGCACCGCATTGGTACGTACCAGTTTTCGGTAGGCGGCCGACTCGCCGCTCGGATCCAGTTCCAGATCGGCGTACAGCAAACCCTGTGTTCACGCCCGCCCAGCGGCGTCGCCAGCTCCGTCTACCAGAGTGTGACCGCATTGTTCACGCGCACAACCCAATCCACGTCCCGCGCCACAATGAACCCCGGCCAGGTCACCATGTGGATCCGCGCGCCGGTGCGCTCCCGCTCCCACCGCGTGGGCAGGTGCAATTGCTCAGAGCCCGCCCTGCGCCGCGACGCTGCCGATGCCGATGCGGAAGATTTGCGACCCAAGCTCGCCACCGCGGAAGACCTTGCGCTCCAACGGCGTCAGCTCGGACTTGCGACGGACACTGAGCAGTACCCCCCGCGCTCGTCTATGAGGCACTGCGACATGTAGAGCGCGCCGGCACCGCGTTCACATCACCCTTCGCCGAAGACGAGGCGGTTACAGCGACATCCCATGCCGTGCTATCGACGGCGCTTGCCCGCGTCCAGTTGTGACCGAAATTGACCGGGCGTCACGCCGGTCTCCTGCCGAAATGCGCGGTAGAAATGCCGATCGGTGGCGAATCCCGATGCCGCGGCAATCGCCGAGAGCTGACGGTTCGGGTCGGCCCGCAAGAGCCGCCGGGCGTGCTCGACTCGCATGCGCCGCACCAGCGCGGCGGGGCCTCCGATGTCCTCGCACACCCGGTAGAGGGTGCGCCGAGACATCAGGCAGGCGTGCGCCACCTCGTCGACAGTCAGGTTCGGATCGGTGTAGCGCTGACGCAGCACCGACAGCACCTGCTGGCGGGTGTAGACCGAATCGGCTGGCGCCGGCGAGCTCTGCCCCTTGGCCAACAGCACGGCGGAGGAGAGCATGGCCGCGATCTGCGATTCGAGAACGTTTGCGGCCCGGTCGGTTTCCTTGACCGACAGGGCCGCCATGCCCCGGAAGAAGTCGACAACCACGCCCATCGCCCCGGTGGCGGGCAGCGCCTTGGCGATCGGCAGTTCATCGCGTAGTAGCCCGGCGTAGTCGAGCACATCGCTCATGGGCGCGCGCACGATGGTGGACACCGCGTCCTCGGTGGTGCGGCTCTCGATCGGGCGGGCACTGTCGTAGAACGCGATGGTCCCGGCCCCGCCCTCGGTGATCCGGCCGTTCTGCTCTGTCCAGTTCGCGCCATCCACCACAATATTCACCAGCAGGAATTCCCCCGCGGCCTGGTCGAGCTGGCGCTTGGTGCGCACCACCCGCTGGGCGCTGGAGGTCATCAGAGTCAGACTGGCGTGGTCGAACTGGGTGGAGCGCAGCTTGCCGTGCCACTGCCCTTTGCCGATCGGCTCGATGATCGACGGGAGCACGGCGTCGGCCACGATGGCCTCCCACTGCTCGAATGCCTGCCGCGCGGAAACCTCTGAGGTCGTCTGGACTTCGGCGCTGGCAGTGGACGCGATACCCACACCTTGCATCATTGCACTACCAGCCGCCAGGAATCTGCTAATGAAGCCGACCGATCCGACGAAACGGACCAGTTGCCCGGATTGTTGAGTTAGCTCGCCTGCCCGGTCGTCGGCGGCTCGAAGGCGACGACCGGGCGGCGCTTCTCTAGTATTCCGATCGGCCGCGCCACTGTGACTGCCCGCCCGTGCCAGATCGCTGTCAATTCACGTCATCCGCGATTCAACCCCTGATCAGGCATGATGCGAGCGGAATTCGCCAGGGGTCATGCCCATTTCGCGTTTGAAGGCCCGATAGAACTGCCGCTCCGACACGAAGCCCGACGCACCGGCCACCGACAGCAGCGGCCGGGAGGGATCGGTGCGGATCAGGGCGAGGGCACGCTCGATGCGCATGCGCCGCACCATGGTCGCTACGCCGTCCTCTCCATGCTCGAACAACCGATACAGGGTCCGGCGGGACACCGCACAGGCTCCGGCCACCTGATCGATGGTGAGTTCGGGATCGGCGTAGTGGCGTTGGATGAAGGCCAGCGCCCGCTGTTTGGCCAGCGCCTGCGCGGGCTCGTCGCGCGGCAGGTCGTCCGCCGCTAGCTGCACCACCGAAGCGAGCAGTCCCGTACCGTGTTTGGCCAGCGTCGCCGCCTGATCCGGTGCGGTGTACTGCAATTGTGCCAGTCCGCAGAAGAAGCGGCCCACGAGGCCGGCCGCGCCCTCGGGCGGGAAGCGCACCGCCGTCGGCAGCCGGTCCGCGGGCACACCCGACTGGCCCACCACCTCGGACAGCGGCACCTGCACCGCCACCACGCCCCAGGACTGCTCGAAATGGACGCTGAAGGGCCGGGAACTGACGTGCAGGGTGAGCCCGCCGTCGGCCAACTCCCCCACCCGCCCGTCCTGCTCCAACCAGCCATGCCCGTGTGTGGTCACAATGGCGAACAGGATGGGTTCCTCGGGCTCGTTGATGAGCCGCGGAATGCGGCTGAGGTGCTGGCCGCTGGCCGTCACCATGGACACATCGATCGTGCCGAATCGCGATTGCACGATGCGCGCACGGAATTCCCCCGATCGCACCGGTGTCACCACCACCGGAACGTAGGCCGCCGCGACCACGGCCTCCCATTCCGCGAAAGTCTCTTGCTGCGAAACCTCCGGTGTGGAGCGAACCTCCATCACCGCGGGCTCGACTCCGCCCCTCATCGCCCGATTCTCGCACCCGAACCTCAGTCGGATCCCCGAATTCCCTTAACAACATCCAACTTTCACCCCCTCGCTCTGATCCGCCCCCTGCCCCCGGAAACTCGCACAACGAATCTTCGTCCCGGACTGGCATTTTCACCCCGCCCCAGCCCGCAACAACAGCGCCGCGATCCCGGCGCAATATCGATTTCTCCACCGCGCCCGGCGGGCATTCCGAGCAGCATCAAACGTTCGAGCCGATCGCCCGCAGATGCGCCCGCAAGACCGTCGCCGCGAGGGCGTACGGCGGCAGATCGGCGTCGGGGTCCTGGCAGCGGAGGATGCCCCGATGCAGGTCGGCGCGATCCTGCCGGGCCCGGCGGTCCAGCGCCGATTCGAGCTCTCGGCGAAAATCCAACGGCGACAGTCGCTCCGTGCGGCCGGGTAACCCGCGCCCGGTCATTTGCTGCTCCACCGCCGCGTCATCGCCCGAGAACAGGACGATGTAGTGCGCCACATCCTCGCGACGCCGGTGAACACCCACCAGGAAGCCGTGAATAGCGCCCGCGCGCTCGAAACTGCCCATCAGCAAGCAACGACCTTCGGCACCCGAGCGGGTGAACTCGACCGCGCGCACCGGAGCGCCGAGCCGAACCGCCCAGTTCGGCGCGGTCGTTCCGGCCGCGTCGAGCCGATCCGCCGCCGCCTGTGCCGCGCGCGACAGCTCGCCGCCGGTAAGCCAGGCGATACCGCGCAGCAGGCCCAAGGCCTGCGGGCTCGCCTCCGCCTCGAGCATCAGCACGCACCACGCGCCGAACAGTTCGCCGAACTCGTGCTCCTCCGCGGCACCAGGAACGAGGAGCTCCGCGATCAGGAACTCGACCCGGAAGGGATCGGTACCGTCCCCGAAAGCGCGAGCCACCGCGAGAGCGCTCTCGATCGGCTCCCGCAGATCGACCTTGTCACCGCGACATGCGGCGCACCCACACGCCTCCGGATCCGCGTGGTACTCCGTGCGCGGCCTCCCGGCGACTCGTCCGCTCCGACTCTTCCGATTACCGCCGCCACGCCTCGATTTGCTCATGGCATGCACTATCCGCCGCCATCTGATCCAGCACCCGGTGAAGCGAGACTTCGCACCCCGCGCCAAACAATGAGTCGCACTGCGCATTTCGCAGCGGTTCCCCGGGTCAGTCGCCGCAGCAGGATTCGGGGTCGGGGACGGTGCGGAGTTCGCGGGTTTCGGCATTGCGGGCGGCCAGGTCGGCATCGGCCGGGTAGTCGACGGCGATGAGCGAGAGACCGTGTGCCGGGGCGACCGTGACGGAGCTGGAGCGTTCGCGTTCATTCAGCAGGCCGGCTATCCAGGCAGGGGTGCGGCGACCCTCGCCGACGGCGAGGACGCCGCCGACCAGGCTGCGGACCATGGACCAGCAGAACGCGTCGGCGCTGACATAGGCGGTCAGCAGATCGCCGTCCTGGACCCAGTCGAAGCGCTGCAGTTCGCGAATGGTGGTGGCGCCCTCGCGGCGCCGGCAGAAGGCCGCGAAATCGTGCAGGCCCAATAGGTTTCGGGAGGCCTCGCGCATGGCTTCGACATCGGGGCCCGGGCGGCACGGGACGACGCTGCGAGCCTGGAGAGGTTCCGCGCCGAAGGGAGCCGTGGTCAGACGGTAGGCGTAGTGGCGGCGGATGGCGGAGAAGCGAGCGTCGAAGTCCGCTGGCGCGAGGCGCGCATCCTTCACCCGCACGTCCTTGGGCAGGAAACGGGCCAGCCGGTGCACCAGCTTGGGGCCGTCCACCTCGGTATGCGTATCGAAGTGCGCGACTTGGCCTTCCGCGTGCACGCCCGCATCGGTGCGCCCGGCCACGGTGAGCTGGATGGGCTCGCGCAGCACCTTGCTCAGCGCGTCCTCCAGCACGCCCTGCACGGTACGCAGGCCCGGCTGGCGTGCCCAGCCGGTGAAATCGGTGCCGTCGTAGCTGATGTCCAGCCGTACCCGAATCGAAACCGGTTCGGGCGTCGAATCCCCCACGGTCACAGCGATCTCCTGGTTAACATGGAGAAAGCCCGCCGACCCGGAGGGGACGGCGGGCTCACTCATGGAATCTCCACCTTCGGGGTTTCAGGGGGAATTCCCCGAGACCCCTTGTCGAGTCCGAAGGCGTGGAATTACTCCGCGGCCTTGTCCTCGGCCGGAGCCTCTTCGGCCGGAGCCTCAGCGACGGCCTCTTCGGCCTCGGCCTCGGCCGGAGCCTCGGCAGCCTTCTGCGAAGCGGCGACCCGACGGGCACGGTCGGCCTCGTTGGTCACGGTCTTCTCGCGGACCAGCTCGATGATCGCCATCGGAGCGTTGTCACCCTTGCGGGGGATCGTCTTGATGATGCGGGTGTAGCCACCCTCGCGGCCCTCGAACGAGGGACCGATCTCCGCGAACAGGGCGTGCACGACGTCCTTGGAGCGGATCACCTTCATGACCTCGCGACGGTCGGCCAGGGTGCCGGCCTTCGCCTTGGTGACGAGCTTCTCGGCGTAGGGGCGCAGCGCCTTGGCCTTGGCCTCGGTGGTCGTGATGCGACCGTGCTCGAAGAGCGCCGTCGCCAGGTTGGCGAAGATCGCCTTCTGGTGCGACGCCGTCCCGCCGAAGCGGGCACCCTTCTTGGGCTTGGGCATTGTTTGAATCTCCTGTGTTGAAGGCCGATTCGGGGCGCTACACCCCGAATGACCTAAAGCTGTTCGGTCTCGGCGTAGTCCTGCTCGCCATTGTCGGTGTCGCTGAACGAACCGCTGTCGCTCCAGGTGCCGCTCGCGGCGTCGTAGCCGACGACGGAGGACGGATCGAAGGAAGCCGGAGAATCCTTGAGGGACAGGCCGAGCGAGTGCAGCTTGACCTTGACCTCGTCGATGGACTTCTGACCGAAGTTGCGGATATCCAACAGGTCCGACTCGGTGCGGGCGACCAGCTCGCCGACGGTGTGCACGCCTTCACGCTTGAGGCAGTTGTACGACCGCACGGTGAGATCCAGGTCCTCGATCGGCAGGCCGAACGAGGCGATGTGGTCCGCCTCGGCCGGGCTCGGGCCGATCTCGATGCCCTCGGCCTCGACGTTCAGCTCGCGCGCGAGACCGAACAGCTCGACCAGGGTCTTGCCCGCCGACGCCAGCGCATCCCGCGCGGAGATCGAGTTCTTGGTCTCGACATCCAGGATGAGCCGGTCGAAGTCGGTGCGCTGCTCGACACGGGTGGCCTCGACCTTGTAGGTCACCTTCAGAACCGGCGAGTAGATCGAGTCCACCGGAATCCGGCCGATTTCCGCACCCGACGCCTTGTTCTGCACGGCCGGGACGTAGCCGCGACCGCGCTCGACCACGAGCTCGATCTCCAGCTTGCCCTTGTCGTTCAGGGTGGCGATGTGCATGTCCGGGTTGTGCACGGTCACGCCCGCCGGGGGGACGATGTCACCGGCGGTGACGGTGCCCGGGCCCTGCTTGCGCACGTACATGGTGACCGGCTCGTCCTCTTCGGACGACACGACCAGGCCCTTGAGGTTCAGGATGATGTCGGTGACATCCTCCTTCACGCCCGGGACGGTGGTGAACTCGTGCAGCACGCCGTCGATGCGAATGCTGGTGACGGCGGCACCAGGAATCGACGACAGGAGCGTGCGGCGCAGCGAGTTGCCGAGGGTGTAACCGAAGCCCGGCTCCAGCGGTTCGATGGTGAACCGCGACCGGTTCTCGGACACGACCTCTTCGGTCAGCGTCGGTCGCTGTGAAATCAGCATTTTCTTCCTCCTTCGAACGCCCACTATTTGACGCTCACGATTGGGAGCTATTGCGGCCCTGTGTATTTCAGGGCCGCAACCAGCGGTGCGCTGACGCGCACCTCATTACTTCGAGTAGAACTCGACGATCAGCTGTTCCTGGAGCGGAACATCGATCTGCGCACGCTCGGGGAGCTGGTGCACCAGGATGCGGAGACGGCCGGGAACGACCTGCAGCCAGCCCGGGACCTGACGGTCGCCGAGGGTCTCGCGAGCGACCTGGAAGGGCAGCGTCGGCAGCGACTTCTCCTTGACATCGATGATGTCGTACTGGGAGACCTGGAAGCTGGGGACGTCGACCTTCACACCGTTCACGGTGAAGTGGCCGTGCGAGACGAGCTGACGAGCCTGACGACGGGTCCGGGCCAGACCGGCGCGGTACACGACGTTGTCCAGCCGCGACTCGAGCAGACGCAGCAGGTTGTCGCCGGTCTTGCCCTTCTGGCGGTTCGCCTCTTCGTAGTAGCGGCGGAACTGCTTCTCCATGACACCGTAGGAGAAGCGAGCCTTCTGCTTCTCCTGCAGCTGCATGAGGTACTCGGACTCCTTGATCCGCGCGCGGCCGTGCTGGCCGGGCGGGTAAGGACGACGCTCGAACGCCTGGTCGCCTCCGACGAGGTCGACACGCAGACGACGCGACTTGCGGGTGATAGGGCCGGTATAACGAGCCATTGTCTTCTACTCTTCCTTCCCGCTAGACGCGACGCCGCTTGGGCGGACGGCAGCCGTTGTGCGGCTGCGGGGTGACATCGGAGATCGTGCCGACCTCCAGGCCGGCGGCCTGGAGCGAACGGATCGCGGTCTCACGGCCCGAACCCGGGCCCTTCACGAACACGTCGACCTTCTTGACGCCGTGCTCCTGCGCCTTGCGGGCAGCGTTCTCGGCAGCGAGCTGCGCGGCGAACGGGGTGGACTTACGCGAGCCCTTGAAACCGACGTGGCCGGAGGACGCCCAGGAGATGACGTTGCCCTGCGGGTCGGTGATGGACACGATGGTGTTGTTGAACGTGCTCTTGATGTGCGCGTTGCCGTGGGGAACGTTCTTCTTGTCCCGGCGACGCGACTTCTGAGTCTTCTTCGGGCCAGCGGCCCGGCTCTTCGGAGGCATGCGCTATCCCTACTTCTTCTTGCCGGCGACGGTCTTCTTCGGACCCTTGCGCGTGCGGGCGTTGGTCTTGGTCCGCTGGCCACGCACGGGCAGGCCACGGCGGTGGCGGATGCCCTGGTAGCAGCCGATCTCGATCTTGCGACGAATGTCGGCCTGCACCTCGCGGCGCAGGTCACCTTCGACCTTGAAGTCCTGCGACTCGATGTAGTCGCGGAGCTTGGTCAGGTCGTCGTCGCTGAGGTCCTTGGAACGCAGGTCCGGGCTGACGCCGGTAACGTCGAGGATCTCCTTGGCGCGGGTACGGCCGATGCCGTAGATGTAGGTCAGCGCGATCTCCATGCGCTTTTCGCGCGGGAGGTCGACGCCCATCAGACGTGCCATGGTTGGCGATTCCTTACTTTTGCGGAGGTCTGCTCCCTGTCCGTCCCCTCGTAAGCGGGGCCCCGGCCTCCGTACCGGGGGTAGGCCGCCATCCGTCCCCTACGGGACTCGGCGACGGCGACTGGCGCTGGGAGTTCTTCTTTTATTGCCAATCCGAACCGCGTTCGGTGCTTGGCGGTGAGCGACCGGGAACGTGAGGAAATCACTGTCCCGGCGACCACGGCACTAGGCCGCAATCAGCCCTGACGCTGCTTGTGGCGCAGGTTCTCGCAGATCACCATGACCCGACCATGACGGCGGATCACCTTGCACTTCTCGCAGATCGGCTTGACGGACGGCTGAACCTTCACGTCAGATCCAATCTGGGTTGGTGTTCACTGGCCGTGAACACAGTTTTTCCCCGGCCGGTTTGACCGGGGAAAACCCGGGACTCGAGGCCCCGGAAGTCTTTGACGCACCCGCGAGGGTGACTCACTTGTAGCGGTAGACGATGCGACCACGGGTCAGGTCGTAGGGCGACAACTCCACGACGACGCGGTCCTCGGGCAGGATGCGGATGTAGTGCTGCCGCATCTTGCCGCTGATGTGGGCCAGAACCTTGTGGCCGTTTTCCAGCTCGATCCGGAACATCGCATTGGGCAACGGCTCGATCACCCGGCCCTCGACCTCGATGGCCCCTTCCTTCTTCGCCATATCCTCCGCGATCCCGGTTAGGCTGAACCTGGTTGGTTCAAGCTCATTACGGCAGGTCGGCCCTGATGTTCGGTGGTGCGCACCGGTAGGTTCGGTGGTGCGCCGCGGCCAACCCGGTGACATACTCACTGGAGGCGGCACAAGGACATGCCACAACCACTATGTAAGTCACCAGCGACCTAGCTTACCTGTTTCCCCAGATCCGGCCAAATACAGGTGCCGCGATGGGGTCCCGCCGTGCGCGAAGGATGATCCTCGCCGCGCACGGGGAACGTGCCTCGATGCCCGGCGCATGCGACCGGGCGGTCACATACGCCGGGCGCACCCCCGCCGGAGATCGCTAAACTACGCCCTGTCTTGCACGATCGATCGAGCACCCGGGGGTAGATGTGAGTCGCGAGAACGACGGCCTCCCCATGCTCCCACCCTGGCTGTCCGAGAGCGACGTCTCCACTACCGGGTACGAGGCTCCCGTCGAGAACCTCCCCCAGGATGACGTCATCCCCGAGGAGAAGGGCGGCCGCCGTCTCTTCGGCAACCGCCGGCCCCGCAAGCCCCGCAAGGACGCACCCGCCGAGCCCGCGCAGAGCCCGGACCGCTCCGCGCCCCCGGGCGCCGACTCGGCCGAGTTCAACCGGTGGGCTCCTCCGCAGCAGAACGTTCCGATCCCGCAGCGCGACCCGGGCACCCACTTCAACCCTCCCAACCCCGTCCAGTCCGGTAGTGCGGCCCCTCAGTCCGAAAACCGGCAGCCGAACGGCCACGGCACGAAACCGCCCCAGCCCAACGGTCACGGTCCAGCGCAACCGCCGAACGGCCAAAGCCCCGCACCGTTTCCGCCGAACGGCCAGGCATCGGCCCCCTTCCCGCCGAACGGCCAAGGGTTCATGCCGCCCAACGGTCAGGGCTTGCCCGGGGCGCAGCCTCCCGGTCGGCCGCCGACGCCTGCACCGGGCCCGCGCTTCGACATCCCACCCGCCAACAGCGGGCAGCCCGTGCGCCAGACCGATCCGCAACCGCCTCGGCCGGCGCCACATTCGGGCCCGCTCGGGCCGAGCCAGGGTTCGCGCTTCTCCGCGCCTCCGGTGCCCCCGGCCGAACCAACGGACCCGGCTGACCAGTCCGGGCAGCCCGGCCAGCCCGACTTCACGCCATCGCCGCTGCCGCCGTCCCCCGCGTTGCGGCACGGTGCGGGTCCGGTCGAGGCGCAGGCCGGCGCGTCCCTTGCGGGAACACCCACCACGGGCGCCCCGGACGCGGTTGCCCCCGTCCGCCCGCCAGCGGATCCGACCACCCGGATGCCGCTTCCGCCCTCGCCGGGCGAAGCCACTTCGGTGGTTCGGGCAGCCCGCCCGCCGCTCCCCCCGGCTCCCGGCGAAGTGGAGCACGAAGGCCCGGGCAGCACCGACCTCGCCGGTGTCACCACCGAGATGTCGCACCCCCCGCTGCCCCCGGCGCCGGGCGAACTCGACGCCACCGGCTCCGGCATCATCACCCCGGCGCCGCCGACCACGCGCGCGCCGATCCCCCCGGTTCCCGACGGCGGTTCCACCGCAGGGGCGGACCGGTCCGGCACAGCGGGTGCGAATTCCGATGCGCCGCAGGCTCCTTCGGCCGAGCGCCCGCCCGCCGACCCGACCACGCGGATGCCCGGCCCTCCGGTCGGCAATGAGATCCCACCCGTGCCGAACATGATGGCCGCAGCTCACGGGCTGCTCGACGCGCAGCTCGCAGACCTCACCGGCACACCCGGCGACGGCGAACAGCCCGACCCGACTCCCGGTTTCGATCCGTCGATGCCCCCCGGCCGCCACCGCGCCCTGGAGGTTCCGATCCCTCCGCCGGCGGACCCGCGCGTCGGTGACGCGGTTCCGCCCGCACCGCAGGACGATTCCGCGCGCGGTGATCGCCCGCCGCTCCCCCCGGCGCCCGGCGGCGCTGCGCAGCGCCCGTCCGAGTCCGCCGCGCGGGGCTTCATCCCCGATCACAGGAACCCTGGAACCGGCCCGCAGAATTCCGGACCCGCGCATTCCGACGACGCCGCACACGACTCCGGCCCGATCCCGGGTCCGCTGCCTCATGGTCCAGGATCCGGGTCGCGGATCCCCGGCGATGGCCAGTGGATGCCGCCCGCACCGCCTGTGCCGCCGCAGTTCTCGAACGGCCGGGGCCGGCCTGCGTCGCCCCACTCCGGGGCCCCCGCGGGACCCGTTCCGCCGCATTCGAACCCGTGGGCCCAGGGGTTGAACACCGCGAACCCGAACGCCGCGGCCGGCAACCCCGGCATGGATGCGAACCCGTGGGCAAACGCGCCCCGGTCCGAGGCCGCCGCGGCAGGTCCGACCGGACCACACGCCGTCGGTCCCGGCCAACCCGATTCCGGGATTTCGCCGACGCCGGGATTTCCGGCAGGAGTCGGTGCGCCGCAGCCGACTGCGTGGGCGAACCCGTCCGGCGCGCCTGCGTCGGGTCAGCCGACGCCGACGACCGGCGGGCCAGGGTCTGCGGATGCCATTGACGCGGATGCGAACCCATGGGCGAACGCGCCCCTGTCGGAGGCTGCGGCCGCCGGGTTGACCGGGCCGCACACCGTTATGCCCGCGCCGCACGGCACGGGGGTGCCGGGTGAAGACGCTTCGGGACAGGTGCATTGGGGTCCTGGCACGTCCGGACAGCCCACTGCCGATCCGCGGGGTCCGGGCGGGCAAACGCCTTGGGCTGCACCAAGGCAGGAACACGGCGCAGCTCACACCGATCGGTCCGGCCAGGGCAACCTGCCCGATGGCCCGGGACAGCCCGGATTCGGAGCCCCGGGGCAGTCCGAGGCAGGCGCACCGGGGCAGTACGGCAACCCCGGGCGGCCCGGCTACAGCCCTCCCAACCAGTACGGAGTCTCCGCTCCCGGACAGCCGGAGGCCGGCGGGCCCGCGCAGGGGGTTTGGGGTACGGCCGGTCCCGGGGGCTATGCGGGTGGCCAGGTGCCCTCACTGGACGATGTGCCGTTGCGGCGGGCCAAGAAGGCTCCGGGCTCGGGGTGGCGGCGCGCCGTGCACCACATGTCCGGTGGAGCCATCAATCCCGGGATGTCGGCGGAGGAACGACGGCTTCAGGAGCTGGTCGCCCGGATCCGGCAGCCCGTGCGCGGGGATTACCGGATCGCGGTGCTGTCGCTGAAGGGCGGCGTCGGCAAGACGACGACCACCATGGGTCTGGGTTCGATCTTCTCGTCGATCCGCGGGGACCGGGTGATCGCCGTGGACGCGAACCCGGACTTCGGGACGCTGTCGCAGCGGGTGCCGTTGCAGACGCGGTCGACGGTGCGGGATCTGTTGCTGGACGAGCACATTCAGCGGTATTCGGATGTGCGCCGCCACACCTCGCAGGGCAGCAGCCGGCTCGAGGTGCTGGCCAGTGAGCGCGATCCGGCGGCGTCGGAGGCATTCAGCGAGGAGGAGTACCGCGCGGTCGCGCGCATCCTGCAGCGCTTCTACAACATCATCCTCACCGACTGCGGTACCGGTCTGATGCATTCGGCCATGGCGGGTGTGCTGGATCTGGCGCACTCGCTGGTGCTGATCTCCTCCTCGGCCATCGACGGCGCGCGCAGTGCCGCCGCCACTCTGGACTGGCTGTCCCTGCACGGCCACGACCATCTGGTCCGCAATGCCGTGGTGGTGATCAACCTGCCGCGGCCGGGCTCCCCGAACGTCGGCATCAACCAGCTGCGCGACTATTTCCTGTCGCGTTGCCGCGCGGTGCACATCATCCCCTACGACGCGCATCTGGGCGAGGGCGCGGAGATCGATCTGCACCGTCTGAGCAAGCCCGTCAAACGCGCGTACGTCGAGCTGGCGGCCACCGTCGCCGACGATTTCGGGGCCGATCACCGGCGTTATCGCGGCTGAGCCGGGGCCGGTCCGGGGACCGGTTCCGAATCCGTTCGGCGGCAGCGGCTTCGGCCGGGCCGTCCGCACATGACACGGCTTCGAACGGGTGCTAGTTTGTGGCTCGATCGCGCCGGTCGCCTCGGCGCGATGCGGGTTTTGCACGTACGGCCGGCCCGCCACTGACCGGTGGATGAGGGGAACGCATGCCTCTGAGGTTCGGGCGGTGCTGCCTCGCCGGAATCGGCGCCGCAGTGCTGGTCCTGACCACCGCGTGCGGAAATGACGGCGGGGCACCGGATTACGGACCGTACGCGACCCACGGCGACGACGCCTTCGATCGGCAGCCGAGCCGGATCCGCGGGGTCTTCGCCGAATCATTGCGGTTGGCCGATCACATCGTCTTCGCGACCGATGTCGATCCCGACCTGACGACGGTGCGCGGCGGCGGGATCTCCGCCGACGACCGCGGACTCCACGAGCCCGCGCTGTCCCCGCGGCAGCGGGGTGCGGCGGCGCCGTTCGGGGTAGCCGGTTCGTTCGGCATGGCCGCCTCGAATCGGGCGGCCACGGGCGACGGTCCGCCGCGGAAGTATCTGGCGGTGTCCCTCACCGCTTTTCGGGACGAGCGCTCGGCCGCGTCCGCCGCGGCGGAGATGGCCCGGGTCGATTTCGAGGCGAGTCCCGACAATGCGCCGGTCGGAGTGGATGCCTTCCCCGCCGCGCTGAGTCACTGGCGGCCCGGCCTTCCTTCGCTGGGCAGCATCATGGCGTGGAAGAACGTGGTGATCCGGGTGTACGCCGAGCTGCCGGATCCCGATCTGGGCCGCCTGGTCGACGTCGTCACCACGACCTATCGCAAACAGGTGTCGGAGCTGTCCGGTTTCGACGCCTCCCCGATCCCGGATCCGGCCGAGGTGCCGCTCGATCCGGATGGCCTGCTGACCCGCCTGGTGCGCACCGGCGATCCGCTGGCCGATCCGAAGATGTTCGCCGCCTTCGGGGTCCGCGCTTATGCGGCGCTCTCACCCGAGCCTCCGCGCACTTTCGGCAAATATTCCGGCAGCGGTGTGACGGCGCTGGCGGTGTCCCACAACAAATACCTGTATCGGATGCGGGATTCGCAGGCCGCCGCACAGTATGGCCGGTTCCTCGCAGACGACCCCGAGAACTCGGAGTACACCTGGATGCGTAATGTCCGCGGCCTGACCGCCGCAACCTGTTCGCAGGCAACCCGCCCGGATCCGAAATCCGTGCAGGCGCGCCGATATCGCTGTGTGGTGGTGCGCGACGGGTATGTGGCCGTGGTCTACAGCAATACCGAGACCGATGTCCGGCAGCTGGCGGCGGCGCAGTACGCGATCATGGGGGATCCGCGATGAAGGCGCTGTTGCCCGACGATCCGCGCTGGATCGGCCCGCACCACATGATCGCGGTCATCGGCACCGGCGAGATGGGCCGGGTGCTGCTGGGCCGCACGCCGACCGGGAAGCTGGTGGCGGTCAAGCAGATTCACCGGTCGCACACCGCGGACCTGGAGTTCCGGGCGCGGTTCCAGCGCGAGCTGGAGACCGGCAAGCAGCTGACCGGCCCCTATACCGCGTCGGTGGTGGACAGTGATCCCGATGCCGCACAGCCGTGGCTGGCCACCGAATACGTCCCCGCGCCGGATCTGGCGACGGTCATCGCGGCATGTGGTCCGCTGCCGGTGTCGGGGTTACGTCTGCTGGCGATCGGCTTGGCCACGGCCCTGATCGAGGTGCACCGGGCGGTGCTGGTGCACCGGAATCTCAAGCCCGGCAATGTGCTGCTCACGGCGGAAGGCCCGCGCATCATCGACTTCGGCATCGTCCGGGCGCACGACACCGGGGACGCGGTATCCGACGCTCCGGCGTATCTGGCTCCCGAGCAGGCCGAGGGGCAGCCGGTGACCTCCGCGGTCGATATCTACGCGGTCGGCATGCTGCTGGTCCTGGCCGCCACCGGATCCATGTCCGCCACCCCGGACCTGCAGGCGGTCCCGCATTCACTGCGCAAACTGGTCGAGTCCTGCCTGGCCCCGGATCACGCGCATCGGCCCTCGGCGCGGCAGCTGCTCGAACAGGCGGAGCGCATTCCCGCGGAATCGGCGTGGCCGCAACCGGTTCTGGAGTTCCTCGAGACGCACCGGGCCGATGCCGAATGGTGGTCCTCCAGTGGCGAGCAGGAGACCCGGTACCGGGATCAGTTGGCGCGCTTGGCCGGTCGGCGGCGGCGTACGATCGGCTGGGCGGCGGCGGCCATCACCGGCATGGTGGTGGTGAGCGGCGCGCTGGCGGGGATGAGCCGATGGTCGCAGACCGATGGGCAGGCTCAGCCGCGCGCGAACCCTTCACTGGACTTGACGGCGGCGGAACTGCGACTGCTGGATCTCTGCGCGGTCATGGACAAGGCGGTGCCCGGGAAGCTCGGTACCCGCACCGGCGATCCGGAGGCGTCGCCCGAGGGCGGCTGCGGCACCACGGTGGTCGACTCCACGCAGCGACAGGTCCGCTACAACCTGGATATCCCCGACCATGCCATCGGGGTGGACCAGTTGACGCCGACGGGCCGGACCGCGGCCTGGGGCCCGATCCTGAGCGCCGGAGCGGTCGAGAACAAGTGCGACACCGTGCTGGTCACCCAGTCCGGCGGCAATGTGCCGCTGCGGATGTCGGCCGACGAGCTGGATCCGTCGGCGCAACCGGGTGCGGCCTGCGCCGCGGCGGAGCAGGCGCTGATCGCGGTCGCGCAGCAGCTCACCGAGTACGTGCCGCAGCGGAAGGTGCCGTCGAATTCGATCCTGCGCCTGGATCCGTGTTCGGTGGTGCAGGACAGCATGATTCGCGAGATCGCGGGCGATATCGCCGACCATCAGCGCACCCCGCATGCCTGTGCCACCATAGGCCGCGACGGCTGGGTGCGCATCGATCTGGTTGATCAGACCCGGCCCGATCAGGGCGAGTGGACCTACGAGACCCTGCAGGCCGGGGAGATCACCGCATACGTCACGGGCGCACGCTCCAGTAACGACTGCTACCTGAGCTACCTGGTTCGCCCCACTGGCAAAGGAAATGCCGAGCAGTTGAAGCTCACCGTGTCCGATCTGTCGAGCTCACCGGACGCCTGCGGTAAAGCCGTGAAATTGCTCGACGACGCTATTCCGCGATTGCCGAAGTAATCATCCGCGGCTGTCATTGCGGATGACCTTTCACGCCGAACGCATACGCGGTCCGGGCCGCCCTCAGCCCGGACCGCGCGTGAGGTTTCGTTTTACCAGGCGGGCAGCCGACGCCGACCCGCCAGCACATCGCGCACGAGATCGTCGTAGGCGTCCGACAATTCGGCTAAATGGTGCCAAGCACCGTGTAGCATTTCATCATTCGCGTCAAGGGTCATCAACGCGTGATGAGCGCGAACCGAAGCCTCGGCGAGTCGATCGATGACCGATCCGACCGTTTCGGTATGCAAGGTCGCACCCATCCGATGCTGGGGAACCGAGCGCACGATCCAATCATCGATGGCCATGACCAATTCGATTCGGCGACGCTTTGTTTCGATGATCGATGTCGAGTCGGTTTCCGGACCGATGCCGCCCCGGCCCACCAGCCGCCGCTCGTGCAGCACCGCGAGGTCGTGGGCGAACCACAGTAGGGGTCCGCCGATCACCCGGTGACCGCGACAAGCGCGCAGGAGTAGGTCGGAGGTCGGCAATAGGCCGGCAGCCAAGGGCTGCGCTTCCATGTCCGCACACGCAGGGGACATGTCGGGCCATGCCGCAACGACCGTGTTTGATGTCTCCGAACCTGCCACGTTGCCTCGCGTTCTTCGACGTATAACAACACCGCATTCAGGACGTTCATTACAATAAACCTCAGAATGCTGGTGTCAAGCATTACACGGCAGTAGTACTACCGGAGTAGACTTCGGATCCTTGAAGCAACAACCGAGGAGCGAGATGGCGGACGGTCCGAGATATCAACGGATCGCAGACCTCCTCCGCGAGGAGATCCGCGCCGGCAAGTGGGAACCGGGCGATCGACTGCCGAGTCACAATGAGTTGGCCGAGCAGATGCAGGTGTCGATTACGACGGCTCGCAACGCGATTCAACTGCTGGTGGCGGAAAATCTAGTTTACACAGCAACTTCCCGAGGCACTATCGTGCGCAGTCAGGGGGTGCTGGAATCGGTTGTCACCAACCATATTCGGCCGGACCGGCCGAAGGCGGCGCATGATATCTTCTCCGAGATCGCGCGCGCCGCGGGACGGGAGCCGTCCAAACAGTTCAGCGCCAGAATGGAACCGGCCAGTCCGGAGGTGGCGCACTGGCTGGGCGTCGAGTGCGACGAGTGGGTGGTGTCGCGCACCATCATGCAGTACTTGGACAACGAGCCGTGGTCGTGGGAGGTCAGCTTCTATCCGCGAGATCTGGCCGAGGCCACCGGAATCGACGCACCACACGACATTCCGGAGGGCACCACGCGACGACTGGCCGAACGCGGGTACGCCGAGACCGCGCACCGCGACATCGTCGGCGCACGCCCCGCCACCGCCGAGGAGGCGGCCCTGCTGGGCGTCGGTCCGGGTACGATCTTGCTCGATCATTTACGCATCGGAGCCAACCGCCAACGCATCACACGAGTGACCCGGCATCGTTCCACAGCGGCTCGCAACCGTTTGGCATACGAATTGGGCGATAGTGAGGGAACGGACATTATTCGTAAAACACTAAGCGCTCCCTTTCCGCCCGGAAATTCCCATTCCTTCGGAAATTCCCTATTACCCGGTTCGTCATGAAACCGCACCTACGTCGGGCCCGCATGGCGGATCTGGGGACCATCACCCGGCTCCGGCTGCAACGCACCGGCTGGCTGGCGGCGCGCGGCAGTGACCAGTGGACCCGACCCGGAGGGGGTCTGCCCATCGAGGCCTTCGTCCGGTGCGTGGCCCACGCGGTCCGCGAGGGCGAGACGTGGATCGCGGAGGTGGACGGCGAACCCGCCGGCACCATCACCGTCAATGACCGCGCCGACGAAAACCTGTGGTCCCCCGGCGAACTCGCCGACGCCGTGATCATCCACTACATGATCGTCGACCTCCGCTTCGCCGGAAACCGCATCGGCGAAGCCCTCCTGGCCCACGCCGCTCACCTGGCCCGCCGACAACACCGCGCCTGGGTCCGACTCGACGCCTGGACCACCAACGAGTCCCTCCACGCCTACTACCGCCGCGCAGGCTTCCGCCTGGCCCGGATAGCCGGCCCCGAAGCCACCGGCCCCTCCCGAGCCCTCTTCGAACGTCCGACCGCCGCCTGGACGACCCCCTTCACCTCCACCCGCCCCACCCTCACAGCCGGCGAATCCACCCGCTTCCCCCTCGCCCCCGGCCCCACTCCAACCTGGTCCCTCACCCGCAACCCCAACCCGATCCCCGAACCGGGCCCAGCCGCCACCACCTGAGCCCTGCGATCAGAGCGCCGCCATCGCGACGGCGACGACCCCATGCCAGGATGGCGATGAGCCCCCTTCCGGCCGCTCCATCACGGCTCGGCCGGTTGGCTTCGTTGTTGTCCGGTACGGGGTTACAGCGCGGGGAGGTCGGCGATCTGGATCATTTCGTCGCCGCGCGAGCGGGACCAGAGGATGCCGCGGCCGGGGGGTAGGCGCATGGGGCGGATATCGCCTATGAGCTTGCCCTCGTCCCGGGAACCGCTCATCAGCAGGGCGGGAACCGACAGGTTCTTCATCGATCCCAGGACCTGGTCGTACAGGGCTCGGGAGATGCCGCCCATATTGCGGGAGATGACGACGTGCAGGCCGATGTCCCGGGCTTGCGGCAGCAATTCCACCAAGGGGCCCAGGGGGTTTCCGCCCGCGACGACCATGTCGTAGTCGTCGACGACGACGTAGATCTCCGGGCCGGTCCACCAGTCGCGATCGCGTAGCTGTTGCGGGGTGATATCGGAGCCCGGGATGCGCTTGGAGAGGTAGTTGACGACCTCTTTGATCATGCCGCCGCAGGTCTGGGAGGACGTCGAATACCCGGCCAGTTGATCGCCTTCCAGCACACCCAGCAGGGTGCGGCGGTAGTCGATGAGGATGACGCGGGCCGTGTCGGCATCGGAGCTTTCCGCCAGGCCGCGAATGATGTTGCGCAGCACAGTGGTCTTGCCGGACTCGACCTCGGAGAAGACCATGAAGTGCGGGTCGGAGCCGAAGTCCAGGACGATCGGCTGCAGCTCGGACTCGCCGATGCCGATGACGACCTTGGTCGCGCTCTGCGTAATGCCGTGGCGGCGAGCCAGTTCCAGCGCCTGCTCGCGGGGCACGCTGCCGGGCAGGGTGCGGACCTCGGGCGCGCGGCGGTCGCCCCAGATGGCCTGCATCTCGGTACGCGCGGCGGCCACGCCCTCGGCCAGGTTCTGGGCATTGGTGTCGGAGTCCAGGCGCGGCATGGCGATGAGCATGTGCAGCTGGTCCGGGGTGAGACCCCGGCCGGGACGGTTGAGCGGGACGTTCACGGCGACGCGGCGGCCCATCTCGGAGTCCGAGGGGTCACCCAGGCGCAGCTCGATGCGGGTGCCGATCATGTCCTTCACGGAGGCGCGGATCTCACCCCAGCGGTTCGCGCCCAGCACCACATGGATGCCGTACGAAAGCCCCTGGGCGGCAAGCTGTCCGACCAGCGGCTCCAGGCTGTCGAATTCCTCGCGGACGACCTGCCAGTTGTCGATGACCAGGAACACGTCGCCGAACCGGTCGGCCAGCACCGGGTCGTCGGTCCGGTCCGAGGCCAGCGCGGCGTGCTTGCGCCGCCGGAACTCCGCCATCGATTCGATTCCCAGCGCGGCGAATCGCTCTTCGCGTTCGCGCAGCAGGGTGGTGAGCTCGGCGATGGTGCGCCGGACGCGGTCGGAGTCGAGCTTGCCCGCGACCGAGCCGACATGCGGCAGACCGACCAGACCGGCCATGGAGCCGCCACCGAAGTCGAGGCAGTAGAACTGCACCTGTTCGGGCGTGTGCGTGGCCGCGGCGGCCATGATGATGGTGCGCAGCGTGGTGGATTTACCGGACTGCGGACCACCGACCACCGCCACATTGCCCTGCGCGCCCGCGAGATTGATGGTGAGCACATCGCGGCGCTGCTCGTAGGGCTTGTCGATGATACCGATCGGCATCCACAGCTGTCCGTGCCGGTTGACCGGCGAACGCCAGTCCGGATCCGGGAGCAGCATGTCGACGGTCGGTGATTCCTCGAGCGGCGGCAGCCAGACCTCGTGCGCCGGGCGGCCGTGACCGGTCAGGCGTTTCACGACCACCTGGAGCAGGCTGTCGGGAAGACCTTCGTCGCCTGACGGCGGCGGGGGCGGCAGCAGGTCGAGCGGATCGAGCGGATTCTCCGGTTCGGGCCGCTCGAGGACCTCGACCGTCGCGGCGGTGAATTCGCGCGGTGGCGCCTCGACGACGGTGGTGCCGTCCGCGGCCTGCCGGGCGGTCCGGGGCGCGACATAGGGGCCCGATACGTAGGTCGCGTTGAACCGCAACGGATCCGACGCGTCACTCTTGAGGTAGCCGGAACCCGGGACGCCGGGCAGGTGGTAGGCATCGGTGATGCCCAGTACCGCGCGAGATTCGTTGGCCGAGAACGTACGCAGACCGATGCGATAGGACAGATGCGAATCGAGGCCGCGCATCTTGTTCTCCTCCAGCCGCTGCGAGGCGAGCAGCAGATGGACGTGCAGGGAGCGGCCCAGTCGGCCTATCATGACGAAGAGATCCGCGAAATCCGGCTTCTGCGAAAGCAACTCGGAGAACTCGTCGATGACCACGAACAGCGCGGGCAGCGGGTCGAGCGGCACACCGGCGGCGCGCGCCTTCTCGTACTCGTTGACATTGGCGAAATTGCCCGCGGAGCGCAGCAGTTCCTGCCGCCGGTTCATCTCACCGGCGAGCGCGTCGCGCATACGGTCGACGAGGGAGAGCTCCTCCTCGAGGTTGGTGATGACCGCGGCCACGTGCGGAAGCGGATCCATGCCGAGGAAGGTCGCGCCACCCTTGAAGTCGACCAGGATCAGGTTGAGCTGATCCGGCGAGTGCGTGGTGACCATCGAAAGAATCAGCGTGCGAAGGAATTCCGACTTGCCGGAGCCGGTCGCGCCGATGCAGAGGCCATGCGGACCCATGCCATTCTCGGCGGATTCCTTGATGTCGATCTCGACGGGTGTGCCGTCGGGGGTGATGCCGATGGGCACGCGCAGACGTTCGCGCCCGGCGCGCGGCCGCCACACCTTCGCCGGGTCGATCTGGGCCGCGTCCGGGATCTTGAGCAGGCTCATCAGGCCCGGGTCGCTGGCGCTGGTGTTGTCGCCGAGGCTGACGATCTGCGCCGCGGTAGCGATGCGGAAGCGAGCCAGGCTGCGCGAGAACGATTCCACCTCGGCGAGGGTCACGCTGTCGGCATCGGCGAACTTCTCGGTGCCCGCCGCGCTCTTGGCGAACACCTCTCCCCCGGCGGCGACGAGTTGCAACCCGCGCCGCGCGGCCAGGCTGTTCTCGGCGGCGCTCAGGTCGATGACCGTGACGGCGTCCAGACCGGATTCGCTGATCAAACGCTCACTGCCGCTGACATATCCGTCGTCGATGACGACGACCAGGTGCAGCCGACCCGCCGTCGGCTGTGGATTGCGCATGAACCGCCCGCGCTCGAGCAGGTCGTCGGCGAGCGCGGTCTCCAGCTCGCCCAGCGAGCCGTAGATCATGCGGGTCGCGCCCATGCCGTCGCGTTCGCTCGAATGCTGTACGTGCGGCAGCCATTTCGACCATGACCAGGCGGTGCAATCGGGTTCTGCGGTGACTATGGCGACGGCGACGTGGTCGGGCCCGTGAAACGCGGTGAGCTCCATCAGCATCGACCGCACCAGCCCGCGCGCGTCCTCGACCGGTCCCTCGACATTGATGGCGGGGAAGGCGCGCAGCGAGACCGCGGTCGGCAGGTGATGCACCACGGAATGTGTTCGCACGAACCGACGCAACGCCACGGTCGAGACCGGTTCCAGATCCTCCAGCGGTCCGGTTTCCGGCCGCGCCAGCTTGGCGGCGAGCCGGTGCGTGCCGATGCCCACCCGCACATGCCCGAAGTCCGGATCGTTGGGCCGCCGCTCCCACATGCGCCGGCTGCCCACGATGGACGGCAGGTCCGCCGGTTCCGGATGACTCCAGATCAGCGTCTCCAGCTGCTTCTGTCCGGTCCGCCGGACCTCGCGGCGAGTCTGGTCGAGATACCGGAAGTAGTCCTTGCGTTCCTCGTTCAGCTCCGCGGAGCTCTTGCTGCTGCCGCGCTGGCCCATGAGCATGCCGGCCATCGACATGATCATCATCATCGGCATCATCATCATGTAGGGGTTGGTCAGCACCGACCGCCCCATCAGGCTGAACATGGCAAGCATGCCGATCATGGCGACCACCATCACGACCGGCATCAGCTTGCTCATCAGCGGCGCGGGCACCGGACGCGGGATCTCCGGCGGCGCCGTCAGCGCCATCTCACCGCCCGGTGCGCGGGGTGGCGCGATGCGGGGCCGGCGCACGAAACCTTCGGTAGCCATGGGTATTTCTCCGGTCGTTAGGAATCGAGGTCGGGCAGCTCGTCGTCGCGGCGGCGTCGCCGGAACGGAATCGATACGGCGAGACCGATTCCCAGCGCGGACAGACAGACGAGGGTGCCGACGGTGGCGACGAGCCGCGGCAATCGCGGCGGGCCGGACGGTTTTCGAGGTGTGGGGAAGGCCTGGGGTTTCGCGGCGCCGACGTGGATCGGCAGCTCGGGCGTTTCCGCACCGAGCGCGCTCGCCGGGAACTGTGTGGTGAGGGCGGCGACCGGATCGATCAGGCCCGCGCCGAGGCGGTCATCGCGTCCGGTACCGGGCTGATGGGCGGTGAGCATGATCTGGTTCATCACCTGCCGCGCGGTCCAGTCCGGGTACTTCGCCCGCACCAGCGCCGCCAGGCCCGCAACGTAGGGTGCGGCGAAACTGGTTCCGTTGATGGCCTTCTGGCCCGAGTCGATGCCGGTGGCGTTGACGAGCCCGGTCCCGCCGGGCTTGCTGTCGAGCGAGATGATATTGGTCCCGATCGCCGCGACGCCCACCCACGGGCCGTAGAGCGAGAAACTGGAGGGGCCGCCGCTGGGATCGACCGAGGCGACCGACAATACGTACTTGCTGAACCAGGCCGGGCTGGAGATCGTCTTCACCTTGTCCCAGCTGGTCTTGCTATTGCTGAATTGGTCGTTCTGAGTTCCGCAGCCGTTGGCCTGGTCCAGATTGCCGGCGGCGACGACCACCACGACATTCTGTTCGAAGGCGAAGCGCACAGCGTCCCCGAGCGACGCGTCCGCGGTGTCGCCACCGGCGCCCGTGCAGGCGTCCTCGGAGATATTGATGACGGTCGCACCCATATTCACGGCGCGCACCACGGCGGCGGCGAGGGTCTGCATATTGCCGTACCCCGATTTGCTCATGCTGCCCGGCGTGTCGCCGCCGGTCGAGTCCTTGGCCTTGTAGGCGTCGCTGAGCTGACGGATCGACAGGATCTCCGCGTCCGGCGCGACTCCCACGAACGCGTCGTCCGAGCTGGGTTGGGCGGCGATGATGCCCGCGACCAACGTGCCGTGGCCATCGCAGTCTTCGGTGGTGCCGTCGCCGTCGGAGACGAAGTCCCCACCGCCTTGCAGGTTGGGCAGCCGCGGGTGCCGATTCACACCCGTGTCGATCACCGCGACCTTCTGCCCCGCGCCCTTGCGGTTCGGCCCCGGATTGGCCTGCCAGGCCGCGGGCAGATCGAGCACCTTCTGCGCGACGGGTTCATCGCGCGGGGTGTCACCCTTCAGCGACTGTTCCACGCAAAGGGCATTCTTCTGAGTCGGCACCGGTGGCGCGGGTTTGCCGGCCAACGCCTGCGCCTCCCCGAGATGGGAGAGGTCCGGGTCGGGCTGGGTGACAGTGGCTTCCGCGGTGCCCTGCGGTCCCAGCAGCGCACCGCCGAGAACCGCAGCCGCACACAGTGTTCGCGCCCAGTTTCCGGGACGCCGGCTCATATGTTCCGAGCCGTCGAGTAGACGTCCATGATCCACAGCACCAGCGGGACGATCGACACGATCAGGCCGTATTCGAAGATCTCGTTGAAGCGTCGCGTGACCGGGGTGACCTCGACGTGCGGGCCGATGACGCCGAATCCGACGGCTCCCACCGCGAATGCCAGCAGCAGCCCGGCGGAGATGAGCACCATGTCATCGTCGGACAGGGCCAGCAGCACCGCCAGACCGACGAAAGTGACACAGCCGGCGGCGATCAGCACGGCGGCCTGGGTGAGATCGGCGAACGAGCGACCGCGCAGGCAGAGAATGATCGAGATGACGACGGCCAGCGCGATGCCCTGCCAGCGGTCGGAGTGCAGCGGGTCGGCCGTGCCGAGCGCACCGGCGACCGCGCCGATGGCGCTGCCGATCACGATGCCGGTCTGGAACTGATTGGCCGTGCGGGCGCGCAGTCCGAGCCCGTGCGCGGACGGCAGCACGGTCGCGCCGATCGCGCCGATGCCCTCGATGGTGGGCCGGGGTTCGTGGTCGGCCGGGTCGATCGCGGCGCCGGCGGTGGGCACCGGCGGCACGGGTAGCCGCGCCAGCATGGCGGCCAGGCGCGGCACCATGGACAGCAGGATGATCGAGGCGACCAGCACGCCCGCAGCGACTTTCGGCATTCCGGCATCCCAGATCATGCGCACGGCCGCGCCGAGGCCGGAGAGGATCACCACGGTCACGACGGCGGACACCACCGCCGCTCCGGCCCCGATGATGCGGTAGCCGACCACGGCGAGCAGCAGGGTCGCGGCCGCGCCGAGCATGAAGTGCGGACTGCCCACCGAGCCGGGCACGGCCAAGGCCGCGCCGCCGAAGGTGAGCAGCAGCATGCACAGCGTCAGCACGGTCGCGGTCAGCTCGTCGGCGTACTTGCGCATGGCGATGGCGGCGGCCACCAGCGCCGCGATGGCACCGCCCAGCAGCAGCGGCGGCGCGACGAATGTGTCCCCGGCGGACCGGGAGATAAGGCCCAGCACAACCGCGAACGCCACCGCGGCCACGCCCGCCACGAGCCCGGTCCACCGGGCGGCGCTCGGCGACCAGCTTCGGAACTCCTCGGCCGTGAGCCTCGACACAGCGTCGATGACGTCGTCGAACAGCGCCGGTGCTTCCTTGGCGGAAACCGCCCGCAGCACCAGCAATTCGCCGTCGTAGATCTCGGCGTCATTGAGGGTCTGGCCGGGCGCGATCATGTCGCGTCCCAATCTGGCCAGCGTCCAGTGCTGCGATTGAAGTGGCGCGCCACCGTCGTCGCCGCCGATGGGATCCGGGTTGCGGGATTCGATGAGCCGCACCAGATCACCGATGAAGGCGGCGATCGGCACGTTTGCCGGTAGGCCGACGTCGAGCTGGGTGTTCCCCCCGATGACGGACACGCGGCACAATTCGGGTTCAGCGGCGCGCGGGCCGCTGATCGACTGTGCGGTCACTTGCTGAACTGCTCCCCTGTCGCTTCAACAGTTGCCCGCCTAGGGCGGTTAACCATAATGTATCCGACTGTCCGCAGCCGTGCGATTCGCGCGGTGGTGGGTGGGGATTGTGAACGAAAGACCAACCAGGTTCGACGAATTCGGGGTTCGACTAGGATGATCGACACTCGCCAGGCCCAACGCGCCTTCGATGCGGGAGTGCTGTCACTGGGGTTGAGCATCGAGGGCCAGGAGTCGAACCGGGACCTCGAGTACGCGAAGCTCGCCTTTCAGCGCGCCACCGAGTGGGATCCCACCATGGCCGACGCCTGGCTGGGCCGGGCCGCGGCCGGTGAGGTCACCAAAGATGTTCTGAGCAACCTGTACAAGTGCAGCACCGTCTCACTGGGGCGGGAACAGCGCCGGTTGGGGCTGGCGCCGCGGACGCTTGCCGGACGTTTCCTGCCCGGCCTCTACATCGACTACCCGCTGGCGAGTTTCACCGAAACTCATCTGGCGTGGGCCGCCCATCTGATCGCCGAGAAGCAGTACGACGAGGCCGAGCAGGTGCTGGACGAACTCGAAAAGCACCGGCGGGCAAGGGCTTCGGATCCGGATTTCCAAATCGACGGCCGCATCGCCAAATACGTGCGCGGCATCCTGCACTACAACACCCAGCGCTGGCCGGATGTGATGACGGTGCTGGCCGGGTCCGAGGGCTGGGAGGATCCGTATCTGGCGGCGGGCGCGCATGTGATGGTCGGCACGGCCTGTGCGCAATTGGGTCTGTTCGGTGAGGCGATTCGCCGGATGGAAGCCGCCGAGGCGGGCCCGATTCCGGCGGCCCGCACCGCGGCCATGTTCTGCCGCGGCCTGTGCCTGCGCGAGAACGGCGCCGCCGACGAGGCGCAGGCGCTGTTCGAGAAGGTGTATTCGCAAGCGCCGGATTTCGACGCCAACACCGCGGCCATGCGCGACCGCACCTACCGGATCACTCTCACCACCAAAGAGGTGATCGAGGCCCGCACCGACAGGTGGGATCCGGCCTCGGCGCCCTCTCTGGAGGAGAAGCGGGCCGCCGAGCACGAGGACCGGGCCAAGGAGATCCTCGCCCAGGCGCGCGCCGAACTGGACAAGCAGATCGGCCTGGCCGCGGTGAAGACGCAGGTGGCCAAGCTGCAGTCGAGCGCCCAGTTGGCGAAGATCCGTGCGGAGAAGGGGCTTTCGAGCTCGGCGCGCGGTCAGCACCTCGCGTTCACGGGCCCGCCCGGAACGGGTAAGACCACCATCGCGCGCGTGGTCGCCAAGATCTATTGCGGCCTGGGCATCCTCAAGACCGACAAGGTGGTCGAGACCAAGCGCTCCGACTTCGTCGGCCAGCATCTGGGCTCCACGGCCATCAAGACCGACGCCTTGATCGACACCGCGATGGACGGCGTGCTGTTCATCGACGAGGCGTATACCCTGATCCAGCAGGGTCTTTCGGGCGGTGACGCGTTCGGCCGCGAGGCCGTCGACACTCTGCTGGCCCGCATGGAGAACGACCGCGACCGACTGGTGGTGATCATCGCCGGATACGACGGCGAGATCGACCGCTTCCTGGCCGCCAACGACGGTCTGGCCTCCCGCTTCGCCAAGCGGCTCCAATTCCCCTCCTATACTGCCGAAGAGCTCGGCGCGATCGGCAAAGTGGTTGCTTCCAAACGTGACTCGGAGCTGTCCGAGGACGCCTTGCGAGCGTTGGTCGCGACCTGCGAAAAGCTCTACACCATGGAGAGCACCGACCAGAGCGGGCAACCGCGCCGCGGCGTCGACCTGGCCGGCAACGGCCGCTTCATCCGCAATCTGATCGAGGCCGCCGAGGAGGAACGCGAATTCCGGCTGGCCAATGACGAATCCATCGATCTGAGCGCCGTCGACGAATCGGTGCTCATGCGGATCGAAGGATCGGACATGAAGGCCGCGCTGAGCACTCTGCTCGCCTCGCTGAACCTATCGTCGGCCGCCGACTGAGGGGCAACTGAACTGTGAACGACTTTCCGCGGGGAGCGGGCGGCTATCAGCCGGGCGGAAATGGCGGGAACCCACATGGCGGGGACGGGGGCCACCCCGGAGACGGACGGCACGGCCGCCCGCCGAGCGGCTATCCGCAAGGCGGTCCGGGCGGTTTCGTACCCGGCGGCGTGACCCCGAACGCGCAGAACGGCGGCCGAGGAGACTTCGCGCCGGGCTCGCCGGACGGCTCCCGACCCGGGGGACCCGGCTACGTTCCGCCGAATGCACCCGACGGCTTCGGGCCGAACGGTCCGGGCAACTATCCGCAGGGCCGGCGCGGCGATCACGGGCGGCGCGAGCCGGAAGCCTTCGAAAGAGGCGGCTCGAGCGTCGCGGCGCCGCCACGTCCCGCTCCACCGGCGCAGGAGTCCGCTCCCGAATCACTGCGGTCCCAGCCGCGCGATGCCCCCGATTCCGCCGCTCGGCCCGCGGGCTCGAGCACCACCGCTCTCGCGAATGCCGTCGCGGCCGAGTTGCGGTCGGACGATCTGTGGCTGCTGCGGAATCTTCCTTTGCGACTGGTGATTCCGGTGGCATTGATCGGGGTCGCGGTCTCACTGGTGGTGGTCGCGACGCACGCGCCGTGGTGGGCGGCGCTGGTGGCCGGGTTGGCGCCCGCGCTGGTCGGATTGGCCCCGGCATCCGGGACGCCGATCGGGCTGCGACTGGGTAGGTGGATCGCCTATCGCTGGAAGCAGGTGCGGCGCAATAGTTTAGACGAAAGCGCGGTGGTCGACGTCCCGCTGCCCGATGGCGGCAGCTGCGGATTGCGTTGGGACGGCATGCTGTTGACCACCATGCTGCGCATCGATCCGCCACCGGACACGCTGACGCTGCTGCGTCGCGGCTCTCTGAGCACCGATCAGCTGTTGCCGCTCAACGAGATCGCGGCCTGCCTGCGGCAGTATGATGTCGAACTGCACTCGGTCGATGTCATCAGCACCGGCACCCGCACCGCCAGCACCGAGGCGGTGATCTCCGGCTACGCGGCCACCATCGCGCCGCTGGGCCGGCTGTACGACGAGATCCTGGGTCCCCTGCCCGCCATCGCGCACCGCACCATGTGGCTGGTACTCCGGCTGAACCCGCTCGACAACGCCAAAGCCGTCGACAATCGCGGCGGGGGCCCGGAGGGCGCGCTGCGCTCGGCGCTGGTCGCCACCCGCAGGGTCGCGAATCGCCTGGCCGGACACGGCATTACGGCGTCGATCCTGACCACCTCGGAGATGACCGCCGCGACCCGTGAACTGACCCGCGGCATCCCGGTCGGCGAATTCACCGAGCACCCGGACAATCTGGAGCACAACGGGGTTCACCTGACGAGCTACCAGATCGATCCGCAACTGTTCAATTCCGATGGCCTGGCCAAGATCTGGGCGGTCCGCAGCCTCGCCACCACGGTGACGGTGCGCCTGCAACCGGTCCCCGAGCCGGGCGCGAAGCCCGGCCAGCCCGCGAGCATCATCGAGGTGGACGCCCGCGTCCGCTACGACACGCCTTACGAACACGGCGAACCGCCTGTCGCGGGTCTGAAGGAACTCCCCCGCCGGCAGATGTGGGCGCTCATGGACATCGTGTCCTACGGCACCCAGGAAATCCGCCCCAGCGGCTACCGCGGCCCCGTCGACGTCCTCACCGACATCTCCATGCCGACCGCGGGCTGCGGCCAGCTCATCGGCGCGGACGCCACCGGCAGCGGTATCGCGGTCCCCCTCATCGGCGACGGCTCCCGCCGCATCGACATCATCGCCAGTCTCCAACTGGCCCAACAGGTCATCCTGCGCGCCATCGCCCTCGGCGCGGGCGCGGTGGTCCACACCGCCCGGCCTTGGGCCTGGCAGGCCATGGTCGCGAATGTCGCGGCCCCGCACGCCCTCTCGCTGGCCTCCTCGGTCACGCACAGCTCCCGGGGCACCGCCGTCACCGGCCGCCTCCCCAGTCCGGCCGCCACGGTCATCGTCTTCGATGGCGTCCCGGCCAGCGCTCCCCCGGGTTCGGCCACGGTGGTCACAGTCCACGAATCCATCTCCGCCGACTACGAACCCGACGCAGATGTGACGATCGTCCAGCACCCCGACGCCCCGCACACCATCTCCGTGCACACTCACGCCACCATGACGACCGCGCAAATGGTCACCACACCGGCGGAACAGCACTACCTGAGCGGGGCCTTGGCCCGGCGCTGACCTACCTGGGGGGATAAACCAACATGCGTTACGGCACAGGCCGACTCCGGTCGGTACGGCTGCGCGCCGCCGCGGCCGCGGTATTGGCGATCACGGCGTTGACCACGACCGGATGCGGGTTTGATTCCCATGCGACCGCCGCGGACTCGGTCGACCTGAGCAAACTCGACACCGGCAGCTACGCGACCGCGCCGAGGCCGGTCACCGCCACCGATGCGAGCGGGCGCATCACGGAGGCGCTGCGGCTCGGGAACGCCATGCCGCTGCCGATGGAAATCGATCCCGCGCTGACCCACGGCGATGGCGGTGTACACCCCTTCGCCCATGTCTCCGAAGTGCTTCGGCCCGAGATGAACGGCGGACATTCGGCGTTCGGTTGGCTCAATGAGGCGGCCTTCACCAACGATCCGGCCGGATTCGTGGCGGGATTCGCGACGGCCGCACGCACGGACGCGGACGAATCCCTCGGGTACCGGCTCACCGATGTCGTCATGGTCTTCGATAACGACGGTGACGCCGCCGCGGCCGCCGCGGCGGCGGGGGCCAACGGTTTCCTGGACGTCGGCTTCGGGACGGGTGAGCCCGCGCAGTCGTCCGCGCACCCCGCTGCGCACCTCTCGTGGCTGCCCGGCGACCAGTACCTCGCGACGTTCTACCCGACCGGGAAGTACCTCATCCTCACGCTGGTCGACAATACCGAGAACTTCTACGCGAAGATCTCGGATCTCCCCGATCTGATCGCGAAGTCCGACAAGACGATCGACGTCACCGCCGACAAGCTGAAGTCGTTCCAGCCCACCGCCCCGGACCAGGTCGACTCCTTGCCGGTCGATCCGCAGGGCCTGCTGCGCCTCATCCTGCCGCGCCCGGCCGGCGACCAGACGGCGCACGCGTTCGACGGCGTGCTCGACAGGCACGGAGCCCTGCACACCGAATCCGATGTGGTGCTGGCCCGCTCGTTGTACGACAAGGCCGGGGTGGACGCGGTCGCCTACGGCGCGGGCGCTCTGTACCGGACCCGGGACGAGAACGCGGCGAAAGATTTCGTGAAGTCCAACGTGGATAAGTTCCTCCACCGGATCGATTCGCCGCCCGGGCTGCCGAGCGCGTTCTGCGTGAAGTACCACGGCCCCGATGTCCATGCGTTCCCGTTCACCTGCTCGGTTGTCTACGGACATTATGTGGCGACGGTGTGGTCTCAGCAGCAGCAGGACGTCTTCCAGCGCATCTCCGCGCAGTACGCCATGCTCGCCAACGGGAAGTAGGGGGAATCGTGAAGCGTCTCGGTGCTCGCCGCGGTTGCGGCAGAACAGTTCTCGGCGCGGTGTCCGTCGTCGTCGCCGTGACCGTGCCTGCCCTGGCCGGATGCGCCAGCGAGGTGTCCGGCACCGCCGCCGCCGCGGAGGTCGATGTCCGGCAACTCCCGATCGGCAACTACCCGACCGACCCGCTCGACGTTCGGATGACCTACCGCCACAGCAGCGGCGAGGGCTATGCGATGGCCATCGCGCGCCTCGCCGACAACATGGTCATCGGAGCGGACGTCGACCCGTCGTTCAGCCACAATCTGCTGTCCAAGTCGCTCGCCTCGGCATCTAGTACCTATGCCATGCTGGCCGACCCGGTTCGAACGGTGCTGGAGGCCAGTGACATGGTCTACGGCTACTCCACCGCCTCCAGCACCAAACCGTTGGACAAGTCCAGCGGTTTCAGCCTCTCCGGGAACTTCCAGCCCTTCGGCGGCGTGGACGTCGATCCCACCGCCAGTTCGTTCAACCTGACCGTGATCCAGTTTCCCGACCAGCAGAGCGCCCAGACAGCCGGACGGGACATGGAGGCCGCCGACTTCAACGTGGCCTCCGACCAGAACGTCCACGTCACCCTCACCGGGAACCCCGCCGCCGTCGCCCATTGGCGGCCCGGCGTCCCATCGCTGGCGGCCGTCTTGACCGACGGCCCGTACGTAGTCGACCTTTTCGTCCAACAACCCACCGCCGACCTCGACGGCCTGCGCGGCCTCGCCGACAAGATCCTCGCCGCCCAACTGCCAATGCTCGACCGCGCGCCCGCGCTGTCGGCCAAGAAAATCTACCGCCTGGATTACGACCCCGACGACATGCTCCGTCGCACCCTGCACCCCAGCTCGTTGATCAACCCCAACCCGGACACCGAGATCACCCACACCGCCCGCGGCTACCTGCACTACGTCGACGACCAGACAACCTGGAAACCCTTGCTGGACAACAACGGCGTCGACCGCGTCTCGGAGGCCGACGAGGGCAGCATCCTCTTCCGCGCCCGTGACCCCAAGTCCGCCGCCGCCCTTTGGACCGCCATCACTGCGCTCACCCCCACCCCCGCCGAGGCCCCCGCCAAGGTCCCCGACGTCGCCTGCGCCGACAACCATGACGCCGCCGCTAACGACTCCAACAAGGACTACAATGCCTGGAACGCCGCCGACAAATACATCTGCACCGTGCGCTACGACCGCTACGTCGCCCGCGTCGCGAGCAACCAGCTGATCGACGCGCAGCAGAAGGCGGCAGCACAATACGCCCTGCTCGCGAATAGTCAGTACTTGTGAGATGCCACCCAGCCGATTGACAAGGTGGGCCGCACATCCATACCTCCCAGTACACTCTGCACACCAGAAGCAAAGTGACACTGGCTGTTCGCTTTCGGCGGGGCGGAATGCTCGACATGGGTCATGCGTATGGCCGACTACAGTCGGTCGCATCGGGGTGCGCGCGGCAGCTACAGCGCTGCTCGCGGTTTCAGTGTTGGTGAGCGCTGGATGCGGCTCGGAATCCCGTGGGGCCGAGGAGAAGACGGCCGATCTGACTAAGCTCGACACGGGCAGCTACCCGACCAAACCACAGGACCTGACCGCCATTCCGCGAGTGCCGACGAGCCGTCGACCGGAGGGCCTGACGTCCAAGGACCGGTGATCCCAGCGCTGCCAGGCACTTGATCCGAGATCCGCCGGAAGTGCCGTGAGGTGTCTACCGCCCCGAGATCGCCTTCCTGGGCAGCGTCGAGATCGGGGTGCGCGATTCCAAGAATCCTGATGGTCCCGCCCATGTCTTCACACCGGGCGCCTGGGATCCCTTCGTCGCGGGTGTACGAGATGGAGAGTTCGACCGCCCGTGAGCCCGGCGCTCGCGACCGTGTCGCACGTGTCCCGCGTCGCCGGTGACGAGCTGATCGCCCCGCCGCAGTAGCCGATAGCACCGTGATCGGTCCGCCGACAAGCCAGTACCTGTGAGATGTCCCCCAGCGGATTGATACAGTACGCCTCCCATCCAGGCCTCCCAGTACAATCTGCCCACGAGAAGCAAGGCATAACAGGCAATTCGGTATCAGCGGGGGGATGCTCGACATGCGTCACGGCTTTGGCCGACTACGGTCGGCCCGCATTGGGGTGCGCGCGGCAGCGGCAGCGGCGCTGGCTATCTCACTCCTGGCGACCGCTGGGTGCGGATCCGAATCCTCTGCGACCGAGGACCAAACAGCAGATCTTAGCAAGCTGGATACCGGTAGCTTCCCGACCAGACCGCAAAATCCGACCGCTGCCGATCCTGCGAAACAGGCCCGCATCCTAGAGGGACTGCGGCTCGGCAATGTCCTTCCGCTCGCCTCTGAGATCGACCCGACGCTTTCTCGTAGATCTTCCGGCACGAATGTATTCACGGGCCCGAACTCGTTCGGAGACCTCATAAGAATCGACCATTTCGCCGACGACACAAAAGGATTCATTGCGGGTTTCGCCACCAGCGCTCGCACGTCGGAGGACACCTACGTTGGCTATACACTCACCAATGCAGTCATGATTTTCGAAAGCGAGGCGGCTGCCTCATCCGCGGCGCCCGCCCTCGCTCATAGCGGCTTCTGGCTGGCAGATAACAGCACGACGGTCGATTCTGTGCAGTCGAGCCAGCACCCGGCCGCCCAGATCATCTGGGCTCCTACAGAACAGCGACTGGCGTCCTGGTATCCCACCGGGAGGTTCGTCGTATTCACCATGATCGACCAGGTCGAGAACCTCATGGTAAATAAGGCGTTCGATATCGCATCCGATCCCGCGCCGACCGCTCTGGCCGACAAGGCCATCGATATCACTACTGATCGTTTGAAGCACTTCCACCCAACGGCTCTGGACCAACTCGCCAAACTCCCGCTCGACCCTGACGGATTACTCCGGCTGACTCTGCCACGCCCAGCAGGCGATCAGACAGGCGATGGGTTTACCGGGACTCTCGACCAGCACGGCGCGCTGCATACGGTGGGGGACCCTGCTAGGTTCCGGGCACTGTTCGAAAAGACTGGGGTGGATTTCTTCAGTTACGGCGCGGGAATCCTGGTTCGAACCAAGGACGCGGCTTCAGCTCAGACCTTCCTCGACACCGCGTTCGCATCTCGTTTCCAGCATCGGATCGAGCCGCCGGCCGGGCTCTCGACAGCACACTGCGTGAAATACCACGGCCCCGACGAGCATGCGGCCCCCTTTAGCTGCTATGTGGCATATGGACGGTATGTAGCAACGATGGTGTCTCAGCAACAACAGGACGTGTATCAGCGGATATCCGCGCAGTACGCCATCCTGGCCAATAACAAATAGGGGGGCTCGTGAAGAGATTTGGTACTCGCAGTTCTGCTGGTAGAACGATCGTCGGTACACTTGCCATCGCGCTGGCCGCGGCCTCGCTATCCGGGTGCGGCGGCCCGGCATCCGGAAACCCGACCGCGCGCGAGGTCGACGTCAGGCAATTCGCCGTCGGGAACTACCCAACTGATCCGCTCGACGTCCGCTCTACCTTTCATCACGAGGCCACTACCGGCAAGGCAATTGCGCTGGCACGACTCGCCGATAGTGTCGTCGTCGGCCCGGATGTCGACCCGCAGTTCAACCACAACGCGCTTGCTCTGTCAATGGACTCGTTGGCAACAGCGAAAGCGACGCAGGTGCTGGCCGGTGCCGTCCAACCCGCACTAGAAAGCAACGGCATGATGTTCGGCTTCTCCGCAGCCGCGAGCACCCGAGCAATGCCCAAGTCGCGCCAACGCGAGCGACCTGGCAATTTCAACCCATTTGACGGTGCCCAAAGTGACACGGAAGCGAGCGTTTTCAATGTCACGGTGCTGCAGTTCCCTGACCCGCAACGAGCCCAGACGGCTGCCGAACAAATGGAAGCCGCCGACTTCGCGGTGGCGGCCGATCAGAATGTCCGAATTACCCTCGACAAACAACCGACCGCGAAGGCCCATTGGCGACCCGGTGTTCCGTCGATGGCAGCCACGATGGCGTACGGCCAGTACGCGGTGAATGTTTATGTTGCACAACCCAAACCCGACCTCGATGGGCTGCGCGGCCTCGCCGAGAAGGTCTTCGCGGCGCAACTGCCGCTTCTTGACAAAGCACCCGCGTTGTCGCCGCATGAGATTTTCCGACTGGACTACGACCCGGACGGCATGCTGCGCCGAACCCTTCACCCCAAGGCGTATTACCGCCCGCATCCCGTCAGCGAAGCGACCCACACGCCGCGAGGTCATCTCCACTACGCGGACGATCAGGCGACTTGGAAGCAATTGATGGATGACAACGGTGTCGACCGCGTATCCACCGCAAGCTACGGCGGACTGCTGTTCCGAGCCCGCGATACCGAAGCTGCAGCCAAGCTGTGGGCCGGCATCAAAGGCACCACAAGCGATTCCGTAGAAGCACCCGCCAACATCCCCGATGTCGCATGCAGCGCGGTACCCACCGAGGAAACCGGCGTCTTGAGGTACGCGTACGACCCCGCAGAAGGTGCCACCGTCTACCTTTGCAGCTTGCACTACGACCGCTATGTCGCCCGCGTGGCCAGCCCTCAATTGGTCGACGCGCAGCAGAAAGCCGCCGCCCAGTACGCCCTTCTGGCCAACAGCCAGTTCATGTGAGGAATCGGGATGAACGTCGGACCGGGCAGCATCATTCGCGGCTATCGCATCGAGCGTGTTCTCGGGGCGGGAGGCATGGGCACGGTATATCTGGCCCAACATCCGGAACTGCCACGCTGGGATGCGCTCAAGGTGTTGAGCCCACAGTTCAGTCAGGATGCGGAATACCGAGCCCGTTTCGAGCGGGAAGCGAACCTCGCTGCCGCTCTGGATCATCCGAATATTGTGTCGATCTATAACCGTGGCGATGACAATGGCCAGCTATGGATCGCGATGCAATACGTGAACGGCATCGACGCTGCGGCGGCAGCCGAGCGGGACCCACGGTCTATCACCCCCTGGCGCGCGCTCCACATCGTCACCGAAGTGGGGCGCGGTCTTGACCACGCGCACCGCAGAGGGTTACTCCATCGGGACGTCAAGCCCGCCAATTTCCTACTGTCAATGGGCGACAATGGCGAAGAACGAGTGCTGCTCACCGACTTCGGCGTCGCGAAGTCCACCGAAGACACGAACGAGCTCACCCAGGCTGGCGGTTTCGTCGCCACGATTGCCTATGCATCGCCCGAGCAGTTGAGCGGTGATCGGCTCGATCACCGCGCCGACATCTACAGCCTTGCTTGCTCGTTCTTCCGCTTGCTCACGGGCCAGAATCCGTATCCGGGAACCCAGCCCGCCATGGTGATGATGGGGCACCTCAGCGAGGCGCCACCGCAGGTCACCGCTGTCGATCCCACGCTTCCGGCTGCTGTGGACGACGTGATCGCCGTCGCTATGGCAAAGAACCCAGCCGAACGGTTCGACACCTGCCACGAATTTACATCGGCTCTGAAATCAGCACTGGAATATGGTGTTTCCGGGCTCTCCATGCAGACCGTGCCACACAATCGAGCCACTGTAGCCAAGAAGCCGCCGTCCTACGTGCCCACGAAAACTAGTACGCGCAAGCGTGCTTGGCTCATCGGCGGGGTTGCCGCAACGGTGGTCGGACTGGCGGCGGGCGTCGGCGTCTGGGCAATACAACAAGGGTCGACGGCATCTGCTACGCGAGGCATTCTGGCGGATGCGCGCGCCCAGAATCCCGCCTTCAACGGGAAAAACATTGTAGTGATGGATATTTCCGGCAAGAGCGGTTATTCCGCGGACATGGATGTTCAGCTGAAGCCCGGCTCCCAATCGAAATTCCTCGAAGACCTGGGATTCACCTATAACCCAAACTTCCTGTGCAAGGGAGATGAACCGAATCCTCGTCCGATCGCACCGGGCTCGGATACTCAATACGCCGCACTGACAGTCGTAAATTCCGGCTATCTCCTGGCTGTTCGAAGTGATACCGATGCGGGCGGGGGTGGTCTGGTGAATCTCCCGGCTGCGGTGACGTCGACTACGGCCTCGGTTATCGTCCTTGATGACCCAGCCGCCGTCGCCGCCATCCGCCAGTGGTCGGACAACTCTGAACAGGTCCTGCTCGACAAGCTGCTGCCGATCCTACGCAAGAGCGTCAAGTAATGCGGCTCGGTATCGGACGTTGAACCTTCTCTACTGAGTCGGCAGGGTATCCCAGTTCTTCAGCGCATCCTGTTTGGAGAGAGTCGGCCCTGGCACCAACTGCCCGATGATCTCCCAAGGGGCGAGGTGCGGGGTAGTGCCCAGCCCGAGAATCTGTGCGGTCCCGAGATCCGGAATGCCATACCGGATTCCGTTGTCGGCGACATAGAACAGATTTTCTCGCCGCTGACTACCTGGTTCGATGCCTGTAGTGCGCACGAATTCACCCGTGCTGGGCGGGACATAGACAGCATCGACACGGTCTCCGCTAGCACCGTCCTTGGTGGCCAGATCCACCGACTTCTGTGAATCCGGTAGCGGCAGTCGCGTACCGAGCAGCAGTTGAACCTTGGCACGGTCCGCTGGCCCCTCGGTGGCGTCCTGCTGTTCCCGGCCGAGGCCGCTCTTCTTCGCCCAGGTGATGCATGCAACCGGATTGTCCTCGGCGGTCATGATCTTCGGCGTTGAATTGGGGAAGTCGTCGACCGGCAGCGAATGCACCACTGGAATTCCGTTGAGCACATCGGGGGTAACGGACTTGAATCCGTTCATGCCCTGAGAATTGTCGGAACCGATGACCTGGGCAGTGAAAGCAGAGATGCGCTGCACGCCGTCAGCCAGCACGACATACAGGTCGGATCGGTCCGAACCATCCAGTGCCGCGACCTTGATAATGCCGCCAACTGGCACTGCGCTCAGCTTGCCCAGACCGTTCTCGCCGATATGCGGTATAGCGGGCGGGACCAAGGGCGGCACCTTAACCGATGCGCCGATCAGATCGGTAGTAGCGGGACGGGATCGCTTGCCGCTCAAGCCGAGTGCTTGCGCAATCGAATCCTTCGTCCGGTCGAACTCAGCGACCTTGCCGTCGTAAATCAGATAGTCTTTGCCGCTCTTGCTCGCCCAGACAGCCGAGTCCGTGTCGGCTGCTTTGATGCGGTCACTGAGTTCCAGACTGCCTGAGATGACGGTCGTCTCCGCACCGGCGGACGAGGCAGCCCCACCGGAGGCCGACAAAGGCACCTTGTCGCAGAGAGTCCACTGAGATCGTTCGCCTTGTCCGGTGCCCGGCAAAGCCGCCGGCACGCCGGGGATTCCGAGGATCGGACCGCGCGGAACGGAATTAAGCTTGCTGTCCTTGACGGACTTCGGATTTTCGCTGGTACCCGAGATCAACCGTGCCGAAGCCAGATTCAGCGTCGGATACAGGGTCATCTTGCTTTTATCGTCTTTGTCCCGGAGGACGACGTAAAGGGCGCCGCTGTCCTTGCCCATCACGATATTCGCATCGCCGATGGAGCCCTGCGGTCGAATGAAGGCCATGATCGCCGCGCCCGCGACCACGAGCACCGCGAGAACCGCGCCGACCATGAGCGACCGAAACTGCGATCGCATCGGATCGTGCAGCATCCGCACGTCGCGGCGCACCAACGCATGATCGAGTCTGCGCAGCAAGAAGCGGTACCCATTGACCTGGGCACGGGTGGTCAATTGGGCTGGCACTAACCAAATCCTCCGTCGAGCCGGGAACTACGGGCACGTAGATTGCTGGGTCTCAGCCGACGACAGCGCACCCCTCCTGGTCGGAGGCGTGCGCTGTCGTGAGCGGCACTGACGTCCTCGCTAGGCGAAGGACTGGCCGACCTTGCTGTCCGCGGCGAGGGCGTTGTTCAGCGCATTCTCAACCGCGGTGGCAACAGCGTCCAGCGTCGACAGGCACTTGTCGGCGTACGCGGTGTCCCAATCGTTCTTCGCGGCGATGACGGCCTCTAGGGCGCCGTTCTCCTGACCGCTGTTCGGGTCCGACCATGCCTGCTTCAGCTGGTTGTAGGCCTGGCCGAGGTCGCTGCTGGTGTCAACCGCGGACGATCCGTCGCCAGCGACAGCGACCAGGTCACTGTGGTACTGCCGGAGATCCGCGATGAGCTGGGTCATCCCCGCCTTGTCGTAAAGCATGTCAGTTCCTTTGTAGGTGTAGGTAGGTGAAGTCGGCGCTAATTCTGTTACCCGAGGTTGGTGAGAGCCTTGGTGAAGTCGTCCTTGCTGGCGATGTCGGTGTGCTCGAACACGTTGGTGCCCTGACCGACCTTCTCCTGGAATTCGTCCAGCGCCTTGTTCAGCCGCTGGGCTTCGTCGTCCCAGGACTGCGCAGCGGTCTGGAACGCACCAGCCGCCTCACCCTGGAAGCTGCCTTTGGAGGAGTCCACCCGATCGGTGATCTTGCTCAGGATGCCCTTGACCGAGGCAACCACGTCAGCCATGTGGCTCTGCGCCTTGACGGCGACTTCCTTATCAACTGCAACCATCGTCTGTACCTTGCCTTTTTTCTTCGGATTGGATAGGCGATGCGTTGCGCATCACCGGTTTGGGTTGATCAGCTGCATGGGTCGCGCGGGACTCACGACAGCCACCTCCCCCCGGGCAGCGAGTCGATCAGACCCGTGATCGACTGCGCGATACGGTGATCACTGCCCGGTGTCAGCGTGGACCAGAGTTGCTGGTCCGGGGCGACCCCCGGTGCGGCCACGATGCGGCCCCGTGCGGTGTCGTAAACCGCTACGGCTCCGGGCGATCGGTCTGTGACGCCGTCGGCGTAGGCATAGGCCACGATTTCGGCGTAGGCGTGGGTGGCGGAGAGCGCGAGGCCGTAGGCGGTGGCGTCGGTGTCGGGGACGCCCAGGCTGTAGACCGTGCTCGCGTAGTCCGCGGAAGTCGTTGCGGTGTCGAGGCGTTCGGCCAGGTCTGCCGACTCGGCGCTGAAGGCGGCCAGGTCGGCGGGCGGGCGGGGGCCGAGCGCGTCGAGGAGGGGGCGGGCGAGGGATGCGCCGGAACCGTCGGACCACAGGGGGCGGATGTCGAGCGTGTCGCCACGGCGGATGGCTAGGGCGTGGTCCTCGGAGCGGCGGACGACGCAGACGCGGATCATGCCGTCGGCGGTATGGAGACGCATGGCCAACTCACGGTCTGGCTGGGCCAGCGCGAAAAGCGCTGTGGCGGTGTCGGTGTCGACATCGCCGTGGACATCGATAATGCGGCGGGCGCGCAGGTCGGCGCGAGCTTGTTCCTGCGCCTGCTCCCACTCCGGGTACGAATCCTGTTGCGGGCCGACGGATAGCACCAGCGGCAGGGTCTGCACGCCTAGGTGTCCAGCGAGCGCGATCATGCCGTCGTTGGTGAGCGTCGTCATGCGGACGCCTCCTGCTGACCAGCGGAATCAGTGGCGCTGGAGACGCTTTCAGATCCGGTGCTGCCGGCGTTGAAGGCGATGTCGACCGGCGGCCGTTGCGCGGCGGGGTCGAGGCCGCCGAGCACGGCCGGCGCGACCTGCATTCCGGGGTCGAGCCCGGCATCGCCGCTGGGCGCACCCACGAGTCCGGCGCGCGGGATGTGTTCCTCGTCGCTATCCTGGCTCGCAGCACCGCCCATGGCGGTGGGCGCCATGGCGGTGCCGGCCGACTGGACCGTAACAGGCTGTGTCACAACACGTTGCGTGACAGACTCCTTGGCCTCGACAGTCGGTGCGCGCAGCTGCGTCAACGGCATCGGCGGCAGATTGAGCGAGTCGAGGGACAGGGTCGGCATCGAGGGCGTCGCGGGTGTCGGCGTTTCCGGGGTTTCGACGGGTGTGGCCGGCTGTTCGGTAGGCGTCAGTCCGGCGGTCACCTGCGGCGGAGCCTCGTGCTCCCACGGCTTCGCCAGCGATTCGGTGGCGGCCTCGTATGTCCGCATCACCCGGGCCGCCTCGGCTTTCGCCTTCTCGGCGTCGGTCTCGGTCGTCGCCAGTCCGCCCAGCAGCGGCAGACCGCCGGCGAGACCGAGCTGCTGCATCAACTGTTGGAGGTCTTTGAGCTTCTCGACCTCGTCAACGTCGGGCATGGCCAGCTTCGCGAGTTCATATGCGGCGGCGTGTGATTCGGCCTGTGCCGCATTACCGGCCGCAGCCGAGGCGGATGCGCCCAGCCAGTCCCGCAGCGCCTTGATGCGCTCGATGAACGGACCGCTGTTCTTGGATTCCCAAGCGCTGTCCAGGATTACGAGTATTCGCTCGTATTCGACGGCGGCAGCCGCGAAACCGGCACTCAATCGCGTCCATGCGAGACCGGCTTCAGCGGCGGGTACCGCACCGGCACCCGTCACCAGGTCACGCGCCAGCTGCTCGGGCGGCAGGGATTCCCACACCGTCTCGGTGAAGCCGGGTTTCGTCGGTTCCAGCATCGAGGATGGTCTCCGCTCAGCCGGCGAAGCCTAGGACGGACTGCTCTTCGACCTGCCCGAAGGCGTCGAACTGACTGCGCAGCGTCGAAGCGAGGTTGCGCAGTTCGGTGACGCCGTCGCTACCGGAGTTCACGAACGACGCGGCCACCGCGCTGAGTGTCTGCGCGGCGCGCACCGACACCGCGTCCGCTCCGGCGGGCGCGAAGTCGAGCTTGACCTGCTCGACTCCCAGTCCGTTGGCGATGCGGTCGGCCAGCGCGTCGAGCTGGGCCGCGGCGTCGCGGGCGGTCGAGGCGTCGAACCGCAGACCGTCGAATGCGTTGGTGCTCATGCCATTCCTCCTGTGTTCCCCTGGCAGTTCGGTCTCAGAGCGTGAGCGCCTTGTCCGGCGGCTCTTCGATGGCTTCGATGGCGCCGACCACCGGCAGGACCACGCCCTCGATGACGCCGACCACTTCGTCACCGTGCGCGCCGGTGACCAAGCCGGAGCGGTCCGAGGTCGATTCCTCGTCCGCGGCCCCCGCCCGACCCGCGGTGCCCGCCCCGGTCATGCTCGGCGTGGTGGCGGTGCGGCCGGTCGCCTCGGTCGTGGTCTTGGGCAATCCGGCACCGGAGTTGCTGACCTCGCCGGTCGGAATCCGACTGGTGCCCACCGTGTTCGTCGGCGTCGTAGTGGTGGGCACGCCGCCGAAGATGGTGCTGAGCGGACTGCCGCCGCCACCGTCGGTCTGGGTGGCGTCGGGGTTGCCGGTCTTGGTGGTGTCGTCGGTCTTGGTGGTGTCGGTGGGTGTGGTCGTCTTCTGGTTCGTATTGGTGTCGGTGTTGGTGTTCGTATTGGTGTTGCTGCTGCTCAGTGCCGAGCTGAGGTCGCTGACACCCGTCGAGACGACCGACGCGCCCTTCTCGATCACCTTCTCCGCGACGGTCGGCGCGACAGTGGCGATCGGCTGCAGCGTGGTGCCCACCATGTTCGCCAGGTCCGCGATATTGGAGATGATCGGCGCGCCCGCGATCATGATCTTCGTTCCGGCAGCGGTGATCTCGGCGGTGCTGCCCGCCAACTGGGCGCTGGTCTTGGCCGCGATGGCCGAGCCCTCCGTGATCGCGTCGGTCGCGGTGGCGATCAACCACGGGATGCCGGCGGGAGTCGCGATCATGGCGATGCCCGCGGTCACCTGCGCGACGAATTTCGCGATGACAGCGCTGATTTCGGCATAGCCCTCGGCGACGATGGCTTCGGCGCTCAGCAGAATTCCGTGCTGCTGCGTCCCTTGCGCGGCCACCTCCACGCTCTGACTCTCGACCGTCTTGCTCTTGGCCTCCGCGGACTTCGCGGCGTCACCGGTCCAGGTGTTCATGACCGTGCTGGTCGCGGACTTGCTCTGCGACACAGCGGAAGTCAGCGCGCTGACCAGCGAGGTCAGAATGGTCGCCGGATTGAAACTGCTGTTGTTCAGGCTCCCCGTCCCGAACGACTGCAGCAGGCTGACGACCGGCTGGATCAGCGCGGTCAAGTCGATCGTCGGCAGCGTGGGAAGCTGTATCCCTGATAGATCCGGCAGGCTGATCGACGAAAGTTGCGGCAGCTGTGGCAATCCCAGGTTATTCAGAACATCCGTGACCGGTGTATCGAGGTACGGACCGATCGGACTGCTGCGTAGCTCGTCCAGAACGGTCGGATTCGACGGATTGGTCACAGCACCGTCGAGAGGAAGCTGGCCGCCGAGGTCACTTCATTGCTGCCGTAGGCGCCGACGGCCGCGTACGCAGTGGTCGCGGTATCCGCGTGCACGGCGGCGATCTCCGCCGAGGACATCAGGAAATTCCCCTGCGCGACAGCGAATGCCGCCAGGAATTCCTGACCGATCAGACCGAACACCGGCACCGCCTGCGCGAGCGCGGTCCCCACATCCGCCGCAGCCGATCCCGCGACCTGCGCCGCGATGCCCGCCTTCTCAGTGCCGTACGCCAAGATGGGCGCGAATTCCGCCGCCACGTGATCAGCCATCAGTGTCCCTCCCACTACCTATGATCTTGCTCAGCCTACAAGTGCGAAAACCCCTGGGCCAGATCGCAAGGCGCAAACTCTGGCTCAATCTTCTGTTAACAAACCGGGCGCTACCCGGCCATCTCCTCGTTGAACCGGTTCACGATCTCGGCCCGCCGCTCGAAGGCCCGCCGCGCCGCCTGCGCGGCAGTGGTCACCACAGCCTGCTCGAGCTCCCCCGGCGTCATCCGCGAAACAGCGCTGCTGAATTGCAGATCCGTGAGCGCCCCGTTCCCGTCGACCTCGGCCATCACAGCGCCGTCCTCGGAAGTCTCCCGCCCCCTGACAGCCTTCATCTGATCGGCCAAGTCCTGAAACCGATACAGCTGCCGCCGAACCTGCTCCTGCAACTCATCCATCGACGAAACCACGAGCTCCCCCTCTCACACCGTCCTGAGCCAACTCTGCGGCTCAGTATCGTAGTCCTGCTCCTCGACGATTTCCTGCCGAGCGACGTCGGCTTCGGTGGGTAGCCCGGTCCGAGCAAGCCCAGCTGAATCGAGCCCGTCCTCCTCCAACTGCTTCCGCAGCGCGAGCCCAGCGCGATTCGCAGCCTTCTGGCACAGCCGCAGCACCTCTCCCGCCAGTTGAGCTGGATCCCGGTGCAACTCAGCTGGATCCACCTTGATGGCCAGCGGAAGCCCTTGCTCGGTGGTTCGGATACGAATGGAGCCGGTAAATGTGGCGGTGGTCACCGAGGGCCAATCGTCCTGAACTGCTTCGGAACTCACGTCCCCCTCGTCCGTCATTCGCGAACTCCCTCCCAGTTGGCTTGGCGTATGAATACCATACGGCAGCATCGAGCTGCCATCGTTTTCCATGACCAACGGTTCGATAGCCCGTGGTACGGTGGCGCCGTGTCACACTCGGGGGTTCGTCAACATAGGGGCGAGAGGATGGCCAGGCCAATAAGGGATCTTCGTTCGGAGAGTCGGCGCGATGGGCACTACTAACTCACCGGCGTCCTGGACCGACGAACGCAAGAATGCCGAAGCGGGACTGCTGACATATACGCCAGATGTTGCGATCTCCGCGATCAACATCTGCAATGACCTGCTCGGCCAGATGTTGGATGTCCAGTTCAGCCTGAACAACAACAACATCACCGAGATGAAAGACTTCGCGGGGCCACCGGACCCCTTCAAATCCGGTCACCGGATCACGCAGGTGTTCAATGATTGCGGCACCAATTTCAAGGACGTGCTCAAGAAGCACATCGACACCGTTACCGACATGGCCGAAACCTTCAAGGCCGCAGGCAAAGCATTCGAGGGAGCCGATCAGAATTCAGCGGATGCCCTGAACAAGATTGCAGTAACCAATCAGCCCGCAGGCTCCAAGATACCGCCTGTCGACTACGGACATGTCGCCGGAGTACCGAAAGATGCGGCCAAGACCGGCGCTGACATAACTGTCACTTCCACCGATTTGAAAGCGGTACCTTGCGAAAATTCCACGTCATTGTCGTGGGAGAGCCTGCACCTTCTCAAGGTCAACATTGATGCCAATACTCCCGCCATAGCCGGGAAACATTGGGATTGGATGGCCAGCGAGCTCAGTGCTGCATTTGGTGACTTCAGGAACCAGATCGTGGGACTCAAAGGGGAATGGAAGGGCATCGGGAGTGACAGTGCCCAGCAATCGGTGAACAAGTATGCAACCGAGGCCGACCAGCAACTGACACCCGGGATGAAAGCCATCAGCAAGGCTTTGACGAACCTGTCCGGATGGCTGGCTGCCACAAGGGAAAAGATGCCGGATAAGGAACATGATCCGGGAGAGACAACCAATGTTCACTACGGCAGTGCTGTCGCATCTGGCGTCGCAGTGGGGTACAGCTATACAACCACGGACAGAAGCGACCCCACACTCCAGGAATATCAAGATAGATTCAATAAGACATACGCGGTGGGGGTGAAGGAATACAACGACGCGCTTCCACCCAGTCTGCCGGACCCAGCTGGATCTTTCGTTCCGGTTCAGCCAACGCCCCCGGAACAACCGCAGTTGAGCCCCGGGCCGGGCGGTACCAATCCTTCACCCGGCGGGACAACTCCCGCTTCGCCGACCACTCCGACAGCACCGAGCGACCCCAACACCCTGAGCAACCCCAACACCCTGAGCAACCCCGATAATCCAACCACCCCCAATATCAACAATCCGACGAACACAAACGATCAAACGTTGACGACGGTAGTCTCCGCGGTCGAGAACCTGGCACAACAAGGCGTATCGCTTGTGGAATCACTGGCTCAGTCGACCGAAACAATGGTCCAGCAAGGCATTACCTCACTGTCGTCACTCTTGACAGGTCAGCAAACCCAGCAGACCACGACGACAGAGCAGCAGCAGATGCAGCAGCTGCTCTCCTCGCTGACGAACCCTGGGAGCGTTCCGACTTCACCGGGAGGCTCGCCCTCGGTTACACCGACTGGGTCGAATCCGACACCGGCGAAAGATAATCCCCAGAGCAAGCTCTTTCCCCGCGCGGGCATTCAGTCGAATACCGAGGACAAGGAAGAAACCGTCACCGCCACACGCGCAGGGCTCGCGACCAGTGCATCGACAACAACCACTTCGGGCACGTCGGGCAGCAGCGGTATGCCGATGAGCGCCGGCGGTCAAGCGGGTAGTCAGGGCGGCAGCAAGGAACACAAGCGGCCCGAATTCCTGCGATCCGGTGAGAATCTCGACTCGGTGTTCGAACAGATTCCGGCGGCGGTGAGGCCGGTGGCCGAAGAATGAACCGACAGTGGCAGTTCGGTGACCTGGAGTTCCTGGTGCTTTCCGATCGGCTCGGATACGACTATCTGCCCAAGCCCTTCACGTTCATGAGCCGGACTCCGTTGCACGACGACTATGTGCGGGAGAAACGGGAGATGGTGCAGCAGGTGAGCAGCAGGCTGCACGCCGATGGGTCGTTGAACCAGGTCCTGGAGTCGCTGGTACAGCCCGACATTCGGATCGTGGTCGAGGGTTGGGACGGACGCGATCCGAAGCGTGCGGACAAGCGGATTCGGATGATGGCTGCGCGTCGAGGCGGTCGCGGCGTGCTGGTCACGCAACTGCCAGGTGAAACCTATATGCATAGCGGTGGATTCACCTTGACCGAGTGCGACCCGATCATGTTGGCGGATGGGATCGTCGCCGAGCTGCCGATGGCTGAGCCCGGAGGTGATGCCGAGATACCTCTGACTCCGCCGGATGAGAAACGCGACGACGTCGACTATGGATACGGTCATTCCCGGATCGGCGCGCCGGCGGAAGACGACCTGGACCGCATGACTCAGCGGTTCTCGAGAACGCCAGTGAGCCTGGTCGGCACGATCAGCGTCATCCAAGGAACCTCCGCATACGGTCCCCGCGGAATCGCCGAGCATCGGCTCGAGTGGCGAGATCTGGAAGGACAAGGGCGGTACGCGATCGGACACGCGGCCCCGTGGAAGGCCGTCCCTGCGGATGCCAGGCGGTTGACTTCGATGATCAATGCCCGTATCGCCGAGGTGATTCGAGTGATCAAAGAAGAGCGCGGGTGACAAAGCGGACGGTGAACCAGCCTGAAGGCCCGTCAGCAGCGTTGCCCACGGCACGGGCCACAGAACTGCGCGCGGTGTAAGCGTCCTGTCGGACAGCTACCTCTGGGGGACGGCTGCGAGGATATCCCGCGCGAAGGCGAAGGCGGTCGTACTGGCTGCGTCCGGGTCGGGGTGCCCGGTGGCATCCGTGGACCCACCGGCGAAAACCCGGACGCATGCGTTCGACCGTCGCACGACGAGATCCGCCCGGGGCTGGCTATCGGATCCGCTGCGGCCGAACATGCCCGAGATCAACCATCCTTCGTCGATATCAGGTCCATTGGAGCCGAGTTGCGAGAGCGTTCGTTGTGTTTGGGATGAGTAGGACGGTGCCGCGGTCTTCATTTCTTGCCGAGCGTTCGCGAAGCAATTTTTCGCGGCTCCCACTGTTACCGTCGCCTCAACGGCCGAGGTGCCACCGGAGCCGCCTGTCCATCGGGCATACCTGGTCTCGGGGACGTTGTCGCGGGAGTCGCACGTCGCGTTCTGCACGTAGGTCTTCACCGTCGCCGCCGTGACGAGGGCGCATCCCTGCTCCGCGTCGGTGAGGGAGTAGGTCGGTCCACTCTCTCGGAAAACGTTCAGGGCGACCGTGATCGTTACCCCGAGAAAGAGCACAACCCCTAGGACCAGCACACCCGTTGCCCTCCGTGAAAGCTGCGGGATCCCGCTCGGTCGGGCATCCAACCGACGTTCCATCAGTTCGAGCGCCGCGTCGGAAAACAGGGCACGTGGGAGAACTGAGCCCCGCGTGCCCTGTTCTCGAAGAAACGTTCCTCCACCGATGGCGAACAGGTCCTTGACCTGGCTGTACGGGATCGTGGTAGTACCGGTCATCAGGATCAGTTCCAGCGAATCCTGGTGGAAGCGGGCCGAGATCGCAGTGCCGGGCGCAGTGTAGGCCGCGATGCTCGCATTGCGTTTGATCATCTGAATGGCGGTGCCCAGAAGGCCCATCGCGACGGCGATCCCCAGCAGAACGAAGTACGACAGGAACAGCCCCGAGACGCTCCAACCCGGCGAGTTGGCCGCGATGAAGATCTCAATGAAGCGGCGCGACATCAGAATCAGCGGAATCAGAAGCATGAATCCCCAGGTGTACGGGGAACGCAAACGTGCCAGGGCCAGAACTCGGCTCAAGCGCCGGGTGGTGCCAGCGTCCGATACGACGGTCACTTCCAGCGGCAGCCCGGGTTTCGCCGCATGCGACGCCGAAGAAGGTTGCTGCGGCTGGTTCATCGATGCCCCCGATCAATCGTGTCCTGCCCGGCACGATAACGCATGTGAAACCGCTTGGAACACTGGTCGACTGTGGCCGGCCTCACCTGCGCGCCGATACCGGATGCGACGCCTGGCCGAGGTCGCCTAGTGTTCCGGCGTGTGGCGTCACAAGGCCAGGGAGGAGCGCTCGTGAGTTTTCCACGCCTGCCAGGGGAACCGGAGATGGTGGTGCGGCCGACTCTCGAATTGGAGGCGGAGATCACCCGCGAGCTGGCTCGGCTGCTCGCACCGACCTGGAAACGGCTGGATGCGGCGTTTGCCTTCACTGTGAGTGACGAAGCGGCGCAAGTCATTCTGTCCGACAATCAACGTGCGGTTCCCGCGCGGCCTTCGGCACGGGTGGTCGAGCTGTTACGGGAGCATCGTCATCGGTCCGCGGGAGTCGGCGATGGGCCGTGGTGGCGGTTCTTGGTGTCGCTGACGAACACCGGGGAGGCGACTATCGACTACGACGACGGCTCCGACCCTTTCCCCGATGATCACCTCTTTCCCGCCGCCGCGTATCAGGCGGACTTGCAGACGTATCCGCGCAGAACCCTGCCGGTGTGGCTCGCCGCTTACGTCGGGCATCAAGGCCGCCAGGTTCGGACCCCGAAGATGGCTTTTACTCAGGCGCAAGCGGACTTTGCCGCGGGTGTCACCGCGATCTCCACCGCGGCAGTGTTACCGCCCTTCCCACTGATGTGGGCGCGCTGGGCCGCGATCTCCGCCGCATTCGTGGCGGCCAACTCTCAGTGGGGACCGCGAATCACGGCGGGGGTGGGCTGGTTCGAGGGATCCAAACGCAGCGGTGCGACACTGCACCGGCTGCCTGGAGGCCGGGCGGTCTTATCGGGCGGCGTCTGGAACGCCGCGGAATTGGATGCCGCCTACAACCGCGGTGCCGCGCTGCCGCTTCTCTATCGGGGCGCTCCCGATTGGGTAGCCGATCCAGTGCTGAGTCCGCGCGCGGCCAATGGTTTGCTGTCGTTCTGCTATTGGTGGGACGGGAATGCCTGGTACCAAGGCGAATCACCGGATCCGACGGCCGTCGGCATCGCTCTGCCCGGCATCTGGACCAGCAAGATCACCGCCGAGATGATAACGCAAGCACTCGGCACCAAAGGCAACGTGGGCATTTCGAATCTGGTATCGGCGGCCGAGACCCACCAGGTGACACGGCCGCTACTGATGCGCGGGCTCGGCGGTGACGCATTCGAGACACATGACGCCTACTACCAGCTGGTGCTCGCCGGTGTCGCGAGTTCGGTTTCAGCACAGTCCGACTGACCAAACTTCATGATCGGGTCACTCGCCCGAGCCGTATATGATCATCAAGGCATTGGTCGGTACCAGTACCTCGGGGGGTTGGCATGACAGACAAGGTCCAGGTCGAAATCGCCGGAATGCGTTCGACCGCAGACGGACTCGATAGCGCATCCACACAGATCGATGCGATCCTGGCCACGGTCGACGCAGCCTGGCAAGCCCATAACGGATGCTGGGGAGACGACGAGTACGGCAGACCGTTCAACGAGGGGGACGGCGGCTACACGAAACGAGCAACCAACCTCGAGGATGTCCTGAAGTCCAAAGCCGCTCGATTGCGGGAGTATTCGGCTGGGCTCAGGGACGGCGCTACGTCGCTCGAGATCGCCGAAGCCAATAACGTCGACGGTTTCAAGTACTGAGCGGCATCGAACGAGTATGGCAAACGAGGCGGAGAAGTCACGACTGGCCGAGCTGCTCGAGATGGTGCAGGGCGGCTTCGCGTCGGTCGCACGGGCTCAAGAAGAACGCGCTCGGCTGACCGCGACCGCGCAGGCGGGTGGGCGTCGGGTGACCATCACCGTCAATGCCGACGGAGTGGTGATCAAGACCGAATTCAGCGATGACATAGACGATCTCCTCTTCTCCGAGATCGCGGCCGCGGTGACCACCGCCACCCAGGAGGCGGCGGCGCAGGTGCGGCAGAAGTCGCAGGAAATCATGACGGCTTTGCGGCGCGAACAAGAGCGTATGCCCACCATGTCCGAGTTCTTCCCCGCCATGCCCGACATCCAGGCGATGATCCCGACACCGCCCGAAGTCTCGACCGCGCCTCCCGGATCACCGGAGCGCGACGCTCCGGACGGGTCAGCGCCGCGATTCACCGATGTCGAGGACTGGGAGCACGACGCCCGAGCGCGCAATCGATCAAGCATTGCCGCTCCCGATTGGTGACGCGTGTCGTGGTTGACTGCGGGCGGAGACCACCTGCCGGGCTGGCTCATGCAGGCCCTCAACTTCGGGCAGGCCTATCCGAAAGGTGATGAGGAGGCGCTGTTCTCGCTCGGCGACGCCTGGAACAAGGCAGCGAGCCAACTCGAGAACCTCGAACCCGAACTGAGATCGGTCACCGGCAAGGTTCCACAGTATTACGTCGGCGATGGCGCGACCAAAATCTCCGAAGAATTCGCCACGCTGTTCGACGGCAAGGACTACTCGATCCAGAAACTGGTGTCGAACCTGCACTCGTTGGGACATGACACCCGTTCCACGGCGACGACGATCGAATACACGAAGATCCAGGAAGAAGCCTTCGCGCTTCTCACGCTGTGGACCGTGGGATCTCTTATGGTCTCGCTGTACGGCGAGGTTCTGGTCCCCGCGTACCTTGCCATCGCCAGGGAGGGGCTGGCGGTCTTCGCGGAATCGATGATGAAACGCATTGCGGCGCTCGCCAGCCGGGCCGCACTCGAGTCCATGGCGAAGCCGCTGTCGAAAGAGATCGTCGTTCCGCTGGGCCAGAGGCTCGCACCGGTCGCCCTCCAGATCGGCAAGAGCGCCGTAATCGCCGCTGGAATGGGCGCGGGCCTCGACGCCGGTATTCAGGCAATTCAGCTCGGGATGGGGCACCGTGACGACGGTTTCGACCTGAAACAGACGTTCACGACCGGTATCGAATGGGGCGTAGGCGGTTTGGTCGGCGGACCAGGCCACATGCTGGCGGACAAGGCACTCAAACGGACGCTTCCCGGGCTGACCCCACGGCTGGGAGGATTCGTATCCGGTGGCATCGGCGGTGTCGCGGGTGCCTTCGGCATGTACGGGGCCGGGTTGGGAGTTCAGTACTACGACAAGGGGAATTGGCACGACGTCGACAAATCCCTGAGTCCGCAAATGCTTGCGGGCGGTCTCGCCATGGGCGGTCTGGGTGGTATGAAAGCGGCGGGCAAGGAACATGGAGGAGTTCCCAGCACCGGGGATCCCAGTGGTTCGCTGGCGAAAGGCTTTCCGGCCGAAGCGCAAACCAAGCTCACGCCCGACACGAACCCGGCACACGAGAGTCCCGCCGCTGCCAGCGACGCGAGAGCTCATGAGAATGAGCAGCCGGCGAAGGCCGATCTTGCTACGGACACGGAACACCGTGCCGCACCGACGAATACGACTCCGCAGGCGGTAGATCAGCCCCGCTCTGGTCCGGTTGACCACAACCGCCCGGCCGATACCACCAGCCGGACAACAGATGCCACGGGTCGGTCCGCCGACACCGGAGCCAAGGTCGCGGACAGCGCCGCTAAGCAAACCGCGGCGAGTGACCGTCCCGCCGAGCCCATCACTTCCAAGGACAACACACCCGCACGCCCACCGGCCGACAGTCCCGCAAGGACGGCCAATGTCGCTCCCGCCGAACAGAAGGCGAATCTCGTTGCGGGCGCGCAGGACAAGGCCGCACCGGCTCCGGCCGCACGGGCGCAGGAGGTTCGAGCGCCAGAATCCGAGGTGCGGCCGTTGCGCGCCGAACCAACCGCGCAACCGACCGCGACGCGCCCTACCGATGTAGCACCGACTCGGACAAACGTCCCAACCGACGGTGGCGCGGCCGACCGTGCGACCCCCGGCGACACCGCAGCACGCATTGATCGCCCGGAGCCAATCACCGACCGCTCCCCCATCGATACGATGTTGGACACCCCGGATGAACCGGCCCAGCGCCCAGCCGACCCGCGTGGCGGACAACCACCGGACCCAGGCACCCAACCCCTCGGCGGCGATCATCAAGCGCCGAAGGAAGATCCGAGTGCCGTCGGATCGGATCACTCGTCCTTGCACGACAAGCCCCAGCCGAATGCACCGGCGCTGATCGTCACCACAGCGCCGCACCCCGGCAGCGAGCATCCACTGGAAGTTCGTCGTCGCATCGACAAGGTCACAGGAGTCGAGCGTGATCCGGAGCTCGCCAAGGCGCGACAAGAATTCGAGGATTTCTACAAGGAACAGAACACTGAAGCCGCGAAACCCACCCACGTCACACCCCGTGATGGCGGATCGCCCACTGCCGCGACGGGATACGAGGTACGGCGCTTCAGTTATGGCCCCGGCGAGAAGCTGACAACGCTCACCGTCAAGGTGCATCTCGAACAAATCGGGACCGTGCCGCCGGAACATCTGCGCGAGATCGCCGACCAGCTACACAGCACGGCTGATCGTGTCTTCAACACGGGCGAACGGTTGCTCAGTGGTGATCGTCTTCACGTCGAGCTCGAATTCGTCGACGACCCGGCCGACGCTCATTTGAAGGCGTCAGTGGGGAATCCTCACGAGATCGTCGATCCGACTGTTTGGAATCACGAAACCCCGACGGATGTGCTCGCCGAGCGCCTTCGCGACCACCTCGGACTATCGACCGACACCGTCGGCGATCACACTCTCGACGATATCGATGTCCGCCGAATCAGCAACGACATCGCTATCGCGAATACCGAAGGCCGCGTCGCAGGACTACCCGAAACCCGAGTAATCGCGGAGCTCCACCTGGACGACCTGGAGTTCCCCGAGCATCAGTGGGCAGTCGAAGACGCACTGCGCGACGGCGATAGGTTCCTTGTCCACGCAGACCCTCGCACCAACCCGTACGGGGACCTCATCAACGACGGTGGTCCGCACGAAACCGGCCGCAGTAACAACTGTTTGGACAACAGCCTCGCCGCTTTGTCGTCGTTCCTGGGCGATCCGCAGGTCGCACATCCGCGTTGGCCTGATCTCCTCGTCGACGGCACCATCGATGGCTGGGGTCCCGAGCAGGGCGGCAACGACCGAGCCCTCCATTGGCTCGGTGGCGATTTCAGCACTTGGGGCTATAACCATCCCACTGTGTCTGTCCCCGAACAATTCTCGTGGCTTCACGACCATATGAGTCAATTGGGTGAAGGATCGGCCGCATTGGTCGTCAACAGTTGGTCGGGCGGCGGGGCGCATGCCACCGTGATCGTCTATCCAAAGGGTGCGTCGGGCCCCTTATGGTGGGATCCGCAGCAGCGGACGATCTCGGAAGCACCGCCGCACAGCCTGACCAACCAATCCACAGGGGTCTGGTTCGTCGCCCTTGACCCGAATGCGCCGAATGGAGGTGTTACCGGTGCAGGAGCAGTACCGCACACGGGACCAAGTGGAGGAGTACCTGGCCCGCATCTTCCGACCGGACCTGAAATTCAGCATCTCCCGGACGGACTACGGCTGGGTTTGTCACCCGAAACCCTCGGAGGAGCCCACCCCTCAGGGGAGCCGACCGCCGACTCCGGGCCAAGCCAACTTGGTGGTCAACGCTCAGACGGGAGTGGTGACCATTCACCCGAGCCTGCACCCGACAACGATCGGCCACCAGTACGACGAAGCGATTCGGACGGGCCAACCGGTACCGGGCGAGCAGATCTACCCCCATCGTTGGACAGTGACGCTCCAGCGAATACAGGAGACCGACCGGGAGATCGAATACCAGGTGACCGCGTCGTCTCTGAGCGAGCCCCCGGAGCCGACACTAGAACACCGGTTGATCATCAACAAGAGGGCACGGCAGCCCCGCACGAGCCTGCTGAACGGCCCGGAGCCATTAGTACGAGCGATGGCCTGGGCACGGAGGCAGTGGCAAGTAAACCGGACCTGGCCGGAGCAGGGGACCCTCGAGTACTAGATGGCGTAGATCCGGGTGAAAGGCCTGAACCAGCGGCCGAGCACCCAGCTCAGGCGAACCCTCATCTCGGTGATCGGCTGCTAGAGCTGGAAGCGCTCAGCAACCAAATAGACAGGGCCGCAACGTATTCAGAGTATGCGCACGAGCTCCCCGGTCTGCGTCGGGACATGGCCGATCTACTGGATCACCTGGGCATGCGCGACCGGTCCACCTGGGAAACGCCCTGGCGACTGCTCAGCGAGCACGATCCCGCGTTCGCCCGCAAGCTCGCCGATCAGTATCGGGACCTGCCCCCCGAGCGGAAGACTGACGAGCGCGCGGGAACGCCGCTCGAGCCGAGCGACGCGCGGCCGGCCGACCAAAACGAGGCCCACGGCAATCCGGATCGGCCGTCGACGCTGACCCAGCATCTGAAGGATCGTTTCGAACAGATCCGAGAGCGAATCAACGACATCTTCGCGGCCCATCAGGATCCCGCCCGTACACCCGAATTGCCTGAGTTGCGCGCGAAGTTCGGTGACCTCGTCGACGAGCTCGGCCTGCGCGACCGAGAAGCCTGGGTCACCGCATGGGACTTGTTCAGAGAGCACGATGCCACGCTCGCGCAGTACGTCGAGCAAAACCATGAGTATCTGCTGCCTCGTCCGGAGGATCTCGCCCAAACACATGTCTCGCCCGGCACGGAACCATCGGGCCACGAGCCGGCCGAACAGCCACACACGGAGCAGCCGCATACCGAAGATTCCGCAGCAAAGCACCATCCCGAACCGAAGAACACACACCCAACGGACGAACCGCATTTTGGCGATCCAGATGCACAGCCACACAACAAGATTCCGGAGGTCGGAGCCGAATCGGCGCTCACCTCCGATGAGCATTACGCGGTGCACCGCTACACCGATCCAGACGCGGATGTCTTCAGCGATCTGAACCATCGTCTGCGCAACGGGATCGAGCTCGATCCGGAGCAGCGCAAGCTTGCCGGCGATCTGGCATCGGGGCTCGACAAGCTGCTGGTGCACGACGGAACCGTTTGGCGTGGAGCCCATCTCACTCCGGAGCAGATCGCCCGCTACGTTCCTGGAGCGAAGATCACCGAGCCTTCATTCATCAGCTCCTCGCGGGATCTCCGCCGAATCTTCACCAGCAACGTCGAATTCATCATCCACTCGGAGACCGGCCGCGATATCAGTGCCATCTCGGCACGGCCCGGCGAGCAGGAGGTCCTGTTCAAGCCGGGCACCACCTTCGAAGTGCGCGGCGCGGTCCAGGATCCCCACGCGGGCCTATTCGGCCGCACCCGCGTCTACCTGTACGAGTCGACCGAACCCGCACCGGTCCATGAGGCCCCGACCGAGCGCAAGGGGCACGAGGGCCGGCCGAGTGAGCACGCTTCGGTACCGGGCGCCGACGTTTACTCGACCGCGGAACTGCCGGTCCGCCATGGCACCGACCGCACCGCCCTCGGCGATTCACCGGAGGCCCAGCGCGTCTTTGAGAACGTGCGCAACGAGGGCGAGCACGATGTCGTCGTACACGGCGGCCGTTTCGGAAAGCCCACCGGCGACGGGGGTTTCGAAATCGATCCACAGCACGTCGTCGATGCCATCCGCAGCAACCCCGATTACGTCGAAGGAACTCCGGTCCGGCTGCTGTCATGCCACAGCGGCAACGAGATCGGCTGGGCCCAGCACATCGCCGACGAACTCGGCGTCCCGGTCCGCGCGCCCTCGGATCTGGTCGGTGTACGAGCGGTACCCAATTCCCCCGCGGTCATCCACGACACGGGCGAATGGCGGACCTTCCATCCGAGCGAGGCCGACGGCACCACGCCGGAGCCCGCGGTACAGAAGCCGACCGAGCAGACCGACGGGCGCCTCCCGAAGTACGAAGAGGACCCCCGCGAGAACTGGGACATCCTCGGTAACGACAGGCCAGGCGACGAAAAGACTCCCCCACCGGATAGGACCACTGAGGACAGAACTGATACTGGGCCGGCAGAGCACGACTCGCCGCCATCCGCACAGATCGATCGTCCGGCGAACGACAGAACCGGCGAACATGGTTATCCCCGTGCGACATTGGATGATCTCGGCTTCCCTGACGGCGAGGGCATAGCCCTGGTCGATTTGCCGCGCATCGAGCAGGCGTTGGCAGTCACCGAACTTGTCCCTACCGAAGAGGTCCGCTTCACTCAACGTAGCGTGAGCCGAGAGACCTCCGACGGAATTCCCATCCAAGAGCTTGCAGACCATATGGCGGACGGCGGTTGGCGGGGCGGGCCGATCCACGCCGTGGTTGCTGAAGACGGTCACATCATCAGTTTGGACAACCGTCGTCTGACCGCCGCCCAAATGGCGCGCCTCGATCGTGTGCCTACCGCGCTGCATTCTCCCAACGATCGTTTGGCGGATTGGCCACACGAATGGGATGAAAGCCGACGCGAACGCAATCCCCTCCGCGTTGATATCCGTCAGCTCCCGGATGGCACCCTTCGAGTTGGTGGAGACGCCGGCGAAATCGTCTATCGGCGCGGACAGGTCGCCGAAACATGGGGTGAGATAGCACTTTTCCGTTCCGCGGAGCAGCGGAGCCTGCTTCCGGGTGATCTGGCTGGATCCGACCAGCGGCCGGTGTTTGCGGCCAAGCCTGCTCCGGCGATCGAGATCGACCTGCCGCCGGCCGACCATCAAGCGATCGCCGACGCGGTAGGCGCCGCCCGCCCTGAGGCTGACCAGATCCTTTCAGACCTGCATTCGACGCTCGATAACGTGAACCGAGACCTCGATCTGGTCCGCGATCCCGTCGAAACGTGGGGCGAGGACCACAGAGTCAAGTCCGAGGAATCATTGGCTCGCAAGTTCCAGACCGAGCGCAGCGCAGGCGAAAATATTGACAGCTTCCTCAACCGCGTCAACGACCTCGTCCGGTTCTCGACGCGCCTGCCAGACGGTGAGGGATACCGTCCTGCCCTGGACGCGGTCCTGAGTGGTCTCGAGGAGCGTGGATACGAGGTCGTCGATGTAAAGAACTTCTGGAAGGAAGACAATCGATATCTAGGACTGAACGCCACACTGCGGTCTCCGCATGGACGTGAGTTCGAACTCCAGTTCCCCACTGACACCGCCTGGCGGGCAAACAAGCTCACGCACGAGCCCTATGAAGTCTTTCGTCGGACGAACGAGCCGACGCCGGAACCGATCGAACGACGAGTTCACTCGTTTTTCGAGATTCTGCGCACCAACGAAGAACTCGGGCTCAACGAGAGGATCCCGGGTGGAGTCGAGGAGCGGTGGAGCCCCATGGACTCCGGCCTGGCGAAGTGGGTTCGGAAGAACCCCGACCATTGGCGCCTGTATGAGGATTGGCTGCACGAGAACAACCGCGATCTCCGTTGGGTCACAGACCAATTCGGCCTGGATCTCGACAAGCATCTGCCCGGGTACAAAACGGAAGAACACGAGAACCGGATCGACGCGCCCGGCCTTCCCGAAGCTGATACAGATGGCCCGATACAGCCAGACTCAGGTCGGACAGGGCCGGCACCCGAGCTCACCCCGGAGCAGAGGGCACAGCATTGGCAACACTTGGACCAAGTGGAGGCGAGAAATCCTGACGAGTTCGATCACCTCCAACGCGATCCGGACAAGAACGGTGGCATTTCGGAACCGTCCAAGGACGAGGCTCGCGTAGGGTTGGATCTGCGAGAACAGGGACGCCTACCGCAGGACATACGACGACCGGACCAGGCTGATCATGGCGAATTCCACTCGCAGAGCAACGGGAAGTACTACGACATCAAGGGTGTTCACTCGGACTGGCCACCGTTCAATAACGTTCGCGATAAGTCGAAACCCTTTAAAGGCGCGTACAACCCCGCTAAGAACAGTCGATGGGTCGATAAGCTGCGCGAGCAAATCGAGGAGAAGAACCGGACCGTTATTATCGATCTAAGAAATGCCGACCAAGCTGCAATCGACGATATCGAGCTGATTGTACGAACACACGGATGGGACGATGATGTCATCTGGTACCCCTAGCGATTGGGTTCCGCGCGTCTTGCCGCACAACGCAGAAGCATCGGCGCGCTTGCGTGATTGGCTACTCGAGCGCAAGGCGGGCGGACTCGATGCGGGCGGACTCGATCTCAGCGACTCCGATCTGTCCGGCGGAAACTTCTCCGAGTCCTGGTTCGGCGGAACCATCTTCACCAATGCCAAGCTGGCCGATGCCGAGCTGTATCGATCCGATGCGGAGGGAGCGGACTTCACCGGGGCGGACCTGAGGAACGCGTCCCTTGTACGAGTGAACCTCGATGACGCGGTCCTTCGGAACGCGATCCTCGACGGCGCAAATCTAGTCGGCGCTTCACTTTACGACGTCGACGCCAAGGGCGCTTCACTGCGTGGCACCGCCCTCATGGGTTGCTCCCTGTTGCATGTCGATTTCCGCGGGGCGGACCTGTCCAATGCAATTGTCGAGGAGAACACCTTCAAGGTTAAAGTGGACAATGCCACTGTGTTCGACGGCCTGCGGGGCACCCTCTTCGGACCGATCATCCTCGCTGCGGACGATGGCGAACACACACTTGCCAATTCGCAGCTGGAAGCCTGGATCAATGCACGTGGGGGCGCAGTTCGAGTACTCACCCCGAGACTTAGGTCTCGATAGATCAGCTGCGCAAGCCAAGTCATCGACTACTGATCCCGAGAAGGGGGAGTTCCCTTCATTTTCCGCACGTAGTAATCGTCGTTCCATGAAATATCCTCATGATCCGGCGGATCGCCCTTCCATGAGAAGAACCACTCGATCCATTCCTCGGACGGCAGCTCACTAGCGGTAGAGCCATCTACGGCCAGCCGCCTCGAGAAGATTTCCGCACTCGCGCGATCGACCAGTTCCCAGCGATCGTCGTTCCTGAAGTCGCTGGTGAACCCGATGACCCGACCGGGGTCGTACTGCCACATCTGGATGCCCTGGGCCCAGACGAGAGCGTCCTGAGACTTGTCGGAGGTTACGAAGATGGTGAAGGGAGGGGACTTCTCGTACTCCCCTTCGTAAACGGCTCGGTAATACAGCAATGTCAGCTCCTGCCAGCTAAACGCAGCCCAACCAGTCAGCTCGAGCATGGGCATATCGACCAGCGCGACTCTATCAACGCGCCAGGAGGTGGTTCGTGCCACCGACTCGAGGATCTACTCACAGAACGTGTCGAACGGTTCGGCCAGTAGGCTGGTCGGCGTCCGTGGTCTGCCATAGGGGGTTTGCACAGTGTCCGGAGCGACGACAGCGGGCGGGTTGAAGCCCGTCGGGATCTACCGCGAGATGTTTCGGAAGGCGCGGGATGAGCTGCCATTGTTGCGCGAGTCGGGGAGCAGTCATCCGATCGAGGATCGAAGCCTGGTGGCGGGGTACATGAGGGCGGGAACACCAATCTTCGATGTTGCGGGAGACATTACCGATCTGCTCGATCCCGCTAAATCGATCCGCAGCGGGCCGTCGCTGGTCTCGGATGGCGAATGGATCTGGCGCGTCGATTCCATCCACTATCTGGAGAACTACGCGGTGGAGATTCCCGCCGAGTTCCTCGAGCATGTGCGGGGTTTGAACTACCAGCCCAGCGGTGGGGTCGATGTGGCCGATCCGAGGTTCGACGCCGCGATCGCGACCTACTTCTGAGCGAGGAGCCGTTCATGTCCAAGCCGCCCTTGCCGCCGTGGATGACTCCCGATAAGCCGGACGAACAGCGGGAGATCGACGAACAGACGGCCGCGCGAATGGGAATCACGGTCGGCCGGTTGCACGAGATCGACCGGCAGGTCGCCGCGGACATGCGCGAGCGTGAGGCGCTGCGCTCGTCCGAGCGGATTATCGACGGCAATCCGAAGTTCAACAAGGGATTCGGGCCGGTGACGCCGAAGAACACCATCGCACCGGCCGAGATCCGCACCCATGACGAGTCGTCTGGCCGCTCACAACGCCTTTCGTAAAACCCGCGGTTGGGTTCACAGCGGGGCGGACCAGGACACTCGGGTGCCGGGCCCGTGGAGGCCGGCCACGGCGGCGGGGCCGACTTCGCAGTGTCCGCCGGCAGTTTCGGCGCGGTGAGTGAGGTTGGTCAGACCGCTGGGGGTCAGCCCGTCGGGCAGGCCGCATCCATCGTCCTCGATGACGATCACCAGATCGTCGTTCACGGTGAGTTCGACGGTGAGGGTGTCGGCGCCGGAGTGGCGGACCGCGTTGGAGACCGCTTCGCGGACAACGGCTTCGGCGTGATCGGCCAGTGCCGCGTCGACGACGTCGAGGGGACCGGCGACGCGGACACTGGTGCGCAGGTTGGTGTCGGCGGTGTGCTGGCGGATGATCTCGTCGAGGCGTTGGCGCAACCGGGTGGGTCCCTCACCGGCGTGCAGGTCGAACACGGAGGTGCGGATCTCGTTGATGACGGTTTGCAGGTCGTCGATGTGGTCGCTGAGACGTTGCCGCACTTCGAGATTGCGGGTGCGGGCGGCGGTGCCCTGGGCGGCCATGCCGATCGCGAACAATCGCTGCAGGACGTGGTCGTGCAGGTTGCGGGCGATGCGGTCGCGGTCGGCGAGCACGTCCAACTCGCGCATGCGCTGTTGGGCTGCCGCCAGTTGCATGGCCAGTGCGGCTTGGCCGGCGAACGCTTCCGTCAGCTCCGCGGTCTCGCGCGGGTAGGGGCGGATGTCGCCGCGTTGGACCACGAGCAGCCCGAGGGTGGCGTCGCCGGTGTGCAGCGGCAGCACCAGCGCTGGGCCTGCTCCGATCGGTAGTTCTCCGGCATCGACGTCTGTAGTGGTGTCCAGGCGCAGTGTTGTCCCCGAGGCCAGTGCTCGAGCCAGGACCGTGCCCGCGATCGGGATCCGCTCGCCGCGGTGCGTATGGCCGGGCCCGGACCATTCGGCAATGACCAGTTCCGTGGCCTCGCCGACGGGCAGGTCCGGGTCCGGCAGGACCGCCAGCCACGCGTACTGGGAGTCGGACAGGGCGCGGACACGGTCGACGACCTGCTCGAGCACGGTGTCGGGGGTGGTGGTGGCGAGGAAGGCGGTGGTGAGGTCGCGGGTGGCCGCGATCCACGCCTGCCGCGCCTGCGCGGTCTCGTAGAGGCGGGCGTTGTCGATCGCGACACCGGCCGCGGCCGCCAGCGCGGCGACGATGACCTCATCGTCCTCGGTGAACGGCATCCCGTTGTCTTTCTCCGTGAGATACAGGTTGCCGAAGATCTCCTCGCGGATGCGCACCGGCATGCCGAGGAAGCTGCGCATGGGCGGGTGGCCGGGCGGGAATCCCACCGAGTCCGGATGATCGGCGAGATTATCCAGACGGATCGCCTTGGGCTGGGCGAACAGCAACCCGAGCACGCCGCGTCCCTGCGGCAGCGGCCCGATCACGCGGGCTGTCTGCTCGTCGATGCCCTCGTAGATGAACCGGGCCAGCTGCCCGTCGGGACCGCGCACCCCGAGCGCGCCGTAATGGGCGTCCACCAGCGTGATCGCGGTGCGCACGATCCGGCGCAGAGTGTCCTCCAGATCCAGGCCCGCGGTCACGGCGAGCATCGCCTCGACCAGGCCGTCGACGCGGTCACGGGCATCGATGATCTCCTCGACACGGTCACGCACCTCGGCGAGCAATTCCCGTAACCGCAGCTGGGACAGCGTCTCTCGAATCATGCCACCGCTGGCATCGTGGTCCTTGCGAGAGTCTGTCGAACCTGACATGACGGAAGCACCTCTTTTCTGACCGGACGCTGGTCGGTAGACCAGTCTAGGGTCCAAGGCCCTTTATCGCGGAGACCAAGGAACCGATGTCAGGTGAACAGCTCGTATCGGGCACTGGCACCCTGGCCACCGCTCAGCAACGTCCGTCGGCCACGACCACGGCGGACTGGAGGCCGGCGCCGATGCCCTCGGCCGCGCCGGTGAATGCGACGACGACACCGTCTACGCGAATCCCGTTGGCCCGCAGCGTCCCAGGTCGCCACACCGTCGGCGCGCCTATCAGACCCGAACTGCCCCTCGGCGTGTACGCCGCAGACAAGCCGAGCACGAACGGCGGACACGCGGCCCAATCGCAAAATCCCACTTACTTCGCGCGGCCCGGGACCACAGGTGGCCAAGGCGGGTGGTGTGGAGTCTTTCGACTCTGCCACGGCGGTTGTCGCGCCCAGCAACCTGAAACCGTGATCATGATTGATGACCTCCTGGAGCCGACGCGGACGATCGATGCCCGGATGTTCGACCTGACGGTCGAGCGGTTGTGTATCGAATTCGGCTCCCGTACCTCGCGGCAGCGGGTGGAATCGGTGCTGCGAGGGTGTCTGGCCGATCTGGCCGGCAGTCCGGTAGGAGCGATGCCCGAACTCAGCGAACGTCTTGCCAGGCAACGGCTTTCCGAGGACAGCGACAGTATCGCTATGCCACCGCCCTCGGAGGTCGCGCCTGTCGAGGTTCCGGCAGAACTCGCCGAACTTTGGTGGAGGACGGACTCATCGAGACGGCACTCGACCGCGGCATGAGGTTGAAGGCGGTGCGCCGGGCGATCACCAGGCCGCACGCAGTGACCGAATCCACGCGCTCCCGTGCAGGGGGTTGTGGATGCGTTGTGCGACAAAAGCATCGGGGGGCTCATTCGCGGCCATGTCGGTGATCGTTGAGCCGCACTCATCCCATGCGAGCCTTTATGTCGAACTCGCCGCCCGCAACACCTTTCGCGAACGCATCCCACTCGCCGGCGGTGAACACCAACTCGGTCCCGTCCCGGCCCGAGACGGTCGCACCCCCATCCGGGTGGAGGTCGATACCGCACGCCGCACCGATGTCGACAACTTCCTGGGCCAGCACCGCTTCCAATACACGAGTCCAGGAATCACTCGGGACGGAGATGGTCGGCCTGCGGTCGGCCGATCCTGAGTACTTGCTGTCGCGGATGTGCACCCACGCGGGCGAGAAGGCCACCTCGACGCATTGTCCACCATTGCTTCCGCTGTAGCTGGATTTACGCCACTCGCGACGGTCGACCGGGGCCATGCACCGACTCCCTCATTACCAATCGGCCGCCCGGCTTCGAATCAGTTCGGCGGACTCACTTTTCGACAGAGCCGCCGCACGGAGCTGCTCGGCCAGCATCTCGTACACTGCCACCCCATCGTAATCCTGCAGGTAGAGAGCGCCTGTCGGGTACTCGATGTAGCCGACCGTCTGCGCTTCGTCGAAGTGCAGCAGCGTGAACTCGCTGACGTTTCCGGCGTGGGCGTACCTTCTGGTCGGCAAGATATGAAGGTCTATATGGTCCTGGTCCATCAGAGCCGACAGGTGCTCGAGTTGTTCACGCATGATCTCCGCGCTGCCGACCTCTCGATAGAGGACAGACTCCTCGATGACCGAGCACAACCCCATCGGTCTGGCACCGACGAGCCGCTGCCGAGCCAAACGGGCACGGACAATCTGCGGCACGTCCACCGTGGCGACCAGCGGGCTGCCCTCGTGCAACGCGGTGGCGTAGTGCGCGGTCTGCAGCTGCCCGGTGAAGGTAACTGTCTGATAGATGAATTGGCTCCGTGCAAGGCCCTCCAGGCCCACGAATGTCTTGAACCAGTTCGGTAGCACCTCGGAAAACGGTGCCCACCAGGTCGTCTGGTCTGCTCGGCCGGCAAGCGAGGCAAGCCGGTCGATCTGTGCCACATCTGCGCGATACAGCTTGAGCAGCGCGGTCACATCATCGGGCTGCTGAAGATACTTGCCCGATTCCATCGCGACGATTTTCGGCTGGCTGCACCCGATCGTCTTCGCGGCCTCGCTCTGCTTCACCCGTGCACGCTCCCGAGCGGCCCGCAGCTCATGGCCGATCAAGAACCGCAGCGCGGATGGATCGGAACGCTCACTCAATGGACCTCCGTTCGTATGCTCTGCGAAACATCCTGCCGATCAACATCATCGACACCAAGCCATTGAATCTGCTGATATATCAGCCTATCCTCAGAGTGTGGCGGAGGCCACAATTCGTTAGCCCTTATCCCAGATTGCTTGCGCGACAGCTCAACCGTCGGGAAGGACGGCCATGTTCGAGCAGTTGAAGGTCGGCACTTGGGTCTGTGTGGACGACCAATGTCCCATTCGCCCCGTTGTTCATACCGAGGATGGCGCGGTCACCCTCGTTTTCGGCGAACCCGGCGGCTTCGAGCTCTTCCTCAGCGCGGGCGCCCTACAGACCCTTCTGCTAGTGGGTGGTCGCGCGCTCGAACAGCTCAGCACTCAAACCCGGGACCTTCTCTTCGCGGATCTGAATAATGAAGGGGAAGACAATGATTGGTGAGATCGCACTCCATCTCATCGGCGCCGGTATCGGCACTCTGCTGGGCTGGATGGTCGCATCCACCCGTCCCTACCGCAGTCCCCGCCCTGGCACAACGGTCGAGGAAATCCGCGCGCGCCTGGACCGCGAAAGCCAGGGTCGCCATGGCCTCCTCACCTGACCTCGAGACACAGCCCAGTTTCCAAGATCAGCGAGCTCTCACCGGCAGATCGGGCAGTTCGCCGCAGTCAAAGCTCCGAGAATCGGCTCCACACCTGTGTGGCCCTGGCGGTTCCGAGGTTAAATGCGGTGTCGACACCAGTAGCAGATATCCCCTCGACCAACTGACCGCCGCGCGAATCAACAGCGGCTGGATGGGTTTGGGTGCCTCCCCCGCCGGGCGAGATCGTGATCGGCCGCGCCCTCTACTACATCGCCGATGACGCCGGTGATCGAAGCCTCATCGTCCTCGATGCCGCCGGCGGCGTTCGTCGCCGGATTCAGCCAGCGGTTTCGGAAGCGAAATGGGCTGCGCGGATGACCCGCGGTCGAATGTCATCAATCGAGCTGTCCAATTAGAGTGGGCGGCAGCATCGTACGGGGGAGGAACCAGCTATGGCTGACGACAGTGCGCGGGTTGCGCGCACGCTGGGGCGGACTCGCGCGGACGACCGGTGACGTGGTGGCGCTACTCGTCTATTACCGGCAGGTTCGGGATGAGCCGGAAGAAGCGGAGTACTGGTTCGGGCCGCTGCGTGCGGAAATGAGCCGGACCCTGATCATCGACAAGGTTCGGCGGACGGTTCGGACCGATGGGGTCGAGGACCGGCTGTTCTGGGCGGCGGCGGGGCACATTTTGAATCGGGAGAGGCGCGAGAATCTATGGCCTACACACGGGATGAAGGCTTCATGAGTGGGCATGAGCAGGCACCGGGGAACTCCGGGCCGACAGCCGGGGCGCGGAGCGCCGGGCGGGTTACCGGGTTCTTGCTGATCGCCGCGGCGGTGCTGACTCTTGCGACATTCTGGCTGCCTGTGATGACCATCCGATATCACAGCCATTCGTGGGACGTGTACCTCTGGAAAAGCAAGGTGGTCAGCGGGTTCGCCGAATTTTCCGGCTACTTTCCCTACTTCTCCGCTGTGCCCTACGTGCTCACGGTGATCGTCGCCGGCGTGGCCGGGACTCTGCTAGCGGTGAGGAAAGGGGCTCGGCCGGGTGTGCTGTTCTGGGCAGCAGCGTTCGCGAGCGGGCTCGCGCTGGAAATCGCGTCGGCGAATGTGACCGTCTATGCGGAAGGTTTCCACGATGATGCCTCGTCGGGGGCTGGATTCTGGGTGATCACGCTGGTAGCGGTGGTCGCTCTCGCGGCATTGGTCATGGGGTTGCGGGAAGCCGTGTTGTCGAAACGCTCTGCGGCACCCCAGGTAGGCGGAGCGACGAGCGGTGGAGCGGCCGATCGAGTCGCTGGTGTGTTTCTGATCGTCGCGGCGGCGGTCGACCTCGGGAGATCGTTCTTGCCGTTGCTCAGCGAGCACTGGGCCTCCGTGACCATTTGGCACACGGGAGCGGACAGGCCACTTCCGTGGGCAGCCGTGCAATACGCGTTTGGATTGATCGCCGTGATTGTTGTGGCTGTTGCCTTGCTGGCGGGTGCGGGCAAGCGAAATCCGGCTGTACGAGCGGCTGTCGGCGCCGCTGCTGCCCTCATCTTCGCAAACGCGATCAATGCGTTGAGTGTCATCTTCGCCGTGATGGGACCCAACTTCTGGGAATACGTAGGTGTCGGGCTGTCGCTGGCCGTACTCACGCTGATGCTGTCCGTAGCGGCCACTATCGCCGGGCTGGTCGCACAGTTGGCACGGCCTCGACTGGCGGCCCCGGCGAGAGTGGGTTACGCACCCGGCTTCATGCCGCCACCGGGACCGAATCCCTTCGCCGTCGCGGCACCCACGATGGCTGCTGTGCCGAATCCGTTCGCACCCGTAGCGGCCGCGCCCAATTCGTTCGCGCCCGCGGCGCCTACACCGAACCCGTTCGCAGCGCCCGCGCCTGACTCGGGAGTCGAAACGACCGTCAAGCTTGCACCGCCGCCTCGGATGGCGAAGGTGTATGACGGGAAGGATGCCGAGGGGCGGCCGGTGGTGGATCGCCCTGCGGTGGAGGGGAATACGCGGACCGCGGTGTTGGCGTATCTGGAGAGTGCGCCGATTGTGTTGGCGGCTCGGAGTTTCGAGCAGGATGAGTTCGCACCGACGGATCGGGATGTGCCGTTGAACTTCAGGACCGATGGGACCTGGGTTTGGGCGGGGGCTGTGGCCCACTATTTACACAAGCACGGGTTGCCGCCGGAGGCGGAGTTGGTGCGGCACATCGCGAGTCGCGGGTTCCGGGTCGGTGAGGTCGACGAGGCCGCGAAGGATGCGGCTGTCCGGGTGATCACCGGCAGTTGAGGCTGGAAGGTCAGCTCTCGATCGGGTTGCCGGCCTCGTCCCACTTGCGGACCTTGATCGGGTCGCCCTCGTCGTCGAATTCCTGCTCGCTCGCCAGCTGGCCGTTGTGGTGCCAGGTGCGCCAGATACCGACCGGCACACCATAATTCACCTGACCTTCGGACTTGAGCGGGCCATCAGCCCACCACTCCCGGTCGGGGCCATGTGGGATGCCATCAACATAGAAGACTTGGAAGAGGAGCTGATCGCCGATGGTCTCGACCGCCTCGCCCGTGAACGGCTCACCCCGATAGGTGAGGCGCAGATCGTCATCCGTGGCGATCTCACGGCGACTCACGCTGTAGTCGATCCTGTTCATGTTGTCCCTCTCGCCGGCAGTCGCGACCCTGACTATCGAATCGTATTCACTACCTGCCTAGCGGCCGGCCAGGGCGGCGGCGTAGGAGTCGCGTAGTGCTTCCAAGCGGGCGCGGGTGAAACGGCCCGGTTCGGTGTTGTAGGTGGCGCGTCCCTTCGGGGAGGTGAAGGCCGCTTCGGGGATTCGATCGGTGGTGGGTGGGAGGAACTTGAGGGTTTCCTCGACGGCGGCCAGGGCGGTGGCGAGAGTGTGGCGGGCTGTATGAGCGGCACGGGGGTCGAGGGCATCCATAGCGGCGGGGACCTGGCGGACGCAGTTGTCGGAGTACCAGAGCCACACGCCGGGGTCCAGGAGCTCGGAGGGGTTGTCCAGGCCGAAGCGGACGAAATCCGCGGGTGGGGGAAGGATGTCGTCGGGGAGGCGGAATTCGTATTCGCGTGATGTGCCGCACGACGGGCATACACCGGTGTAGCGGCTGGCCAGGATGCCGTCGACGGTGACGACGGCGCTGCGGAATTGGCAGCGACTTTCGCCGCAGGTGGGGCAGGGTTGCAGGGTGAGGTAGAGGCGGGCCTCGGCGTTGGTTCTGGCCAGCGGGAGGGTTTCTGGCATGGGGCTCCTTCGGCCGGATGGACGGTGCGGGATTGATCTTGCCAGGCGGGCGGCGACACGTCTCGTTCATGTTGTGTTCACTGATCGGTTGTGGGACAGTCGATCTTGCTGTGCTGGGCATGGCGTCACGGATTCGGCTCACTCGCGAGGGGCACATCATGGCCGGGAGATTGCAGGTACATCCGGAGGCGGTACGCGACGCCGCGGGGTTCGCCGCAGACATTCAGGCGCGATTGCAGTCGATGGCCGACAATGCCCGGGCGGCGGTCTCGCCGGGGGCCTCGGGGTGGGGCGATGATGATTTCGGTGGCAAATTCGCCGGCGGCGCCAAGGGATTCTCCACCAGCAGCGAGAACATGGCCACGGGGACCGAGAACCTGGCGAACTCCTTCCAGAATCTGCACGGCGGGCTGACCAAGTCCGCCAAACGGCTCGAAGACATGGAGCACGGCAACTACGGCACCTTCGTGTAGGCCGGCGACATGACCAGGGAGAACGGCGAAGTCGCGAAGGCCGCCATCCTCGAGGGATTCACGACGCAGATGCGGGAGATCGCCGAAGCGTCGCGCAAGCGCACCCAGCTCGTCGCCAGCGCGAGCGCGGCGGGCGGCCGCGTGCGGGTCACGGTGAACGCGGACGGGGTGGTGATCGCCACCCGATTCTCGCCCGATGTCGACGAACTGACCTACGAGGAGATCGCCAAGGCGGTGACGACGGCCGCGCAGCAGGCCGCGACCGACGTGGCGCGGCAGGGGCGGGAACTATTGCAGCCGTTGATGGATCAGCGAGCGCGAATGCCCAGGCTGTCGGAGCTGATCGAGGGAATGCCGGACATCGAATCCAAGGCGCCGACGGTCGAGCCCGCCTCGCTCGCTCCCCCGCGGTCGCGGGAGCGGCTGTCCCAGCTCGGCGAACCCGTGCCCGACTTCAGCGATGCCGTCGGCTATGAGGTGTGGACCGAGGGACAGGAGAACCGGGGGGCAACCGACTCAGGGTGGTGAATTATGCGGGGCCTCCGCGTAATTCGGGATAGTGGGTGCGCTGGTAGGACGACAGCAGAGAGATGGCCAGTTGGCCCGCGCCCCGGCAGATCGGGCAGACCCGGGTGCCATTGCATTCGGGGCAGAGATGCCCGCCGGGCAGCCGACCCCGGCCGCCGCATTCGGGGCAGGCGCCCAGGCCGTCGCACTCGTAGCACAGAACGAAGCCAGGAGTCACCGTTTCGGGAGTGCGCACCGGATCGGGCAGCCGGAACTCCTTCGGCTCGCGCAGCGCGAGCGCCGGGGTCCGGCCGCTGAACATCACCGCCGAAGTATGTTCGCCCACACGCACTTCGATGCTGTTGCCATCGCGTTGACCGGTGACCACCACGGCGGGTCGCGGACCACTGAAGTCCTGAGCCTCACCGACTTCCCAGCCCGCCGCGCCGAGGAGGGCGGCCGCACGCCGGGCGATATCGGCGGCCGAGACGGCGGCGGGACGCTCGCCGCGGATCAGACCCGAATAGTGATAGCGCGGCGGCTCGGTCCAGTCGGCGACCGTCGGTTCGTCGAGAAACAGCAGGCCGAGGTCGGTGCCCGGAGTCAAATCCACAATGAGCTCGACCAGTTGCGCACGCAGGGCCGCGCCCAGCCGGTCCAGTTCCTCGCGTGCTCCCGAGATGTCACCCATGCGGCCTCCTCGCCACCGGACCCTATCACCGCCGGGTGTACGCGGGCCGGTCACCGACAACTCATTCGATGTTCGTGTTGAGTTCACCTACGTGCCTGTGGCACAGTCGGTCTCGCCAAGATCAGATCCGACTGGCATGAGGTGTCCTGTGGCGCTGGAGTTTCCATCGTGGCTCGAGTGGTTGAGCTGGCTGGTGGGCTCCGAATGGCCGCACGGCAACGAAGACACCATGTGGCAAATGGCCCGAGACCTGGAATCGGTTGCGGGACAGGCGGATGACCTACTGAAGGATCTCGACCACCTGCTCGGCGCGCTCGGTGAGGCCTATCCGGACGGCACCGGCGGCGACGAGATCATCAAGTGGCTGAAGCCGCTGCGCTACGGGGACGATTCCGGGCACGGCTCGGTCAAGGAATTCGGCGACAACTACCGCCAGCTGTCCACGGCCGCCGATGGATTCGGCGATCAATTGCAGTCGGCCAAGCTCAACTTCTATATCGCGGGCGGGTGGCTGCTGGCCGAACTCGCCTGGGCCGCGGCCACCGGGCCGTTCGCGCCGGAGTCGGAGGTCGCCGTCTTCACGATGGCGCGCACCACGTTCCGCGAGCTCGGCGAGATGTTCGTCAGACGGATCGAGAATTTGATCGAGGGCCGGATCACCAATGCGCTGCTGAAGCAGATCCTGCCGAAACTCATCTACGAGATCGGCCAGGGCGCGGTGATTTCCGCCGTCCAGGCCACCACCCAGGAACTGCTCGTGGAGTCCATCCAGAATCTGGACGGGCACGGGCACGGCTTCGATTGGGGCGCGATAGGAAAGAACGCGCTGGTGGCCGGACTTTCCGGCGGTGCGGGCGGCGCGATCGGCTTCGGCGCGCACAGCGTCCTCCCCACCGAAATGGGCGGATGGAAGGGCGCGTTCAATGGTGCACTCACCGGTGCGGCCGCCGGGGTGGGCGGCGCCGGAGCGGGCTGGCTTGCCAATGGACTCGTCAACGGCGACTGGAGCTTCGATCCGCGCTCCCTCACCGGCGGTGCGTTCGCCGGGGCGGGGCCCAGCGGCCTGCACGGATACAACGGCGATACCAATCACAACGGCCCGATGGGCGGACACAATACCGGCGACGGCAGCGCGCGCGTCCCCGGCGAAAACGGCGCCAAAACCACCCCACTCGACCACCCGGGCACGACCTCGGACGGCCGCACCGTCGGAGTCGATACCCACGGCAACGGGCACTACACGGGCGGGGACACGAGCGCCGGACAACACGGCGGCCCCGGCGAGACGAATGCCAGCGGGCAGCACGGCACCACTGGCGATCCGCGCGCCAACGGGCAGCACGGCGCCACCGCAGACCCGAGCCTCACTGGGCAGCAGGGGAATACGGGAGATGCGACTGGCGAGCGGGGTGGCGACCACGGCCAGCAGTCCGGCGGACCCGCTCTGCACGCGGCCAGCGCTCCGACGGCAACCGACTCCACGCCCACCGACCAACCGCATGATCAGTCGAGCGACCACAGCGGTGACTCCACACGGTCGGACAACAACGGCTCGTTCATTTCCGACGGCAGGCGCGAGCGGCCCGACGCGAGTGCGCAGGATGGCAGCGACGCCACCGATTCCCCGTCGCATCGCTCCGCCGATACCCAGTCCGTCGGCGGCGACCGCGTGGGCGACTCGACCTCCGGCGACTCCACGCGGGCGGACGCCAGCGGCACCCAGGAGCATCGTGCCGGGGACGGCACGGCCGCGACGGATCCGGCCGGTCGCACGCACGACATCGGAACAGATTCGCAGGCGGCGCAATCTACCCCCGAACACGCCGCGGATCCCGCCAAGGATGCGAATTCCACGGGGACGACGACGCTGTCGAACAACGGAAATACCCGCCCTGTGGGTGACCCCAGCGAGCCCGGGGCGAGCCCGTCGGCGCATACCTCCGACAGCGGGCCCGCCACCGAGAATCGCGCACCGGCGGCGGATCCGGCCAGAGCGACAGCCACACCACGCGATCCGCTCCGCACTCCGGCGGACGGCAGCACGCCCAGACCCGCCGACGGCACCGCACCCAAGCCCGCGGACGGTGGCGCACCCAAGACTCCCGACACCCGCGCCGGTGTCGACCGCGCCACCCGACCGGACGCCCCGGTGCAGGCGACCCGCACCGGCGTCGAACCAACCGCGCATCTGGCCGAGCCGCAAACCGGTGGCGACCATGAGCGGAACGTGGACGCGTACCCGGCCGGATCGGGCGATTTCCTGAACCTGTCCGGCGATGCACCACGCACACCGGTCGACCACGACGTCCAGCCGCACGACCGGGCCCGAGCCCACGACGACAACGGTCCGGCAGATGACCGCGGCAGGCCCCCCGGCGATCACCGCACATCGCCCGATGATCGCGCGGGCTCGCCGGGCGAGCGCCCGGATATCACACCTATCGTCCCGATTTCCGTCGACGCGCCACCGCCCGCGGACCAAAGTCCCCGAGCCGGAGACGCGCGCAAGTACGAAATCGCCGCTGCCGCTCCGGTCGGCGACTTCCATGGAAACGCCCGCACCGAGGGCGATCTCACGCCGGAGGTCATGCATGGGCAGATCCAGGACAATCTGCGGCTCATCGCGCCCGAAGGGGTGGTCTGGAATCCGAACGAGCGGCACTTCGTGCTGTCGGACGGGCGCATCGTGCGGTTCGAGATCGGTGAGACCTCGAACGGGCATGTGGCCGAATTCGTGCCCAGCGCCGACGGGTACGACGTGCGGCTGTCGACCAAGACGCGCGACGAGGACGTCGTGCGCGCGCTCGCGCACGAAATGGCCGAGATCCGGCTGTCGCAGGACGACGACATCCTGATCGATCCCCGGGACGATCGACCCACTCGGATGTCCACCCACCTCGGTGGCCGGTTCGCCGAATTGCGCACGCTCACGGCCCATATCGATCGCGCTGTCATGGATCCGGCCCGGTCCGGCGAGCTGCCCGGGCTGCGCCACGACCTGCACGATCTGATGGATCACCTCGGATTCCACGACCCGGCGCACGCACCGACGGTGGAAGACCTGCTGGCCGAACATGATCCGGGGCTCGCACACCGAATAGAGCTCGAACGGGCGGGCGTGCTCTCCGATCGTCCGACCTTCGATCGGCACCTCACCGAGGACGATTTCCACCAGGCCACCGAGAATCACCTCGAACGGCTACGCGAGCTGATGACCGGCGACCACGCCGCCGATCTCGTGCGCGCCGAAGAGCACGGGCTGAACGGCCGTATGCGCGAGGAGCTTTCGCGGCGGGTATTCGAGCCGCTCTTCGAGGAAGAGGCCAAGGCCGCCCGGCGCCAGGTGCCCGGCTTCCTCGAGGCGCTCGATCCGATCAACGCGGCCGTCAACCATCCGACATTGCGTGGATCTGAGCAGGCCGCGGCCATCCATCGGGCCATCGACGACTTTCACGACGGCATGCCGCAGGCGGCGCGCGACGCCCTCGGCGCCGACCGCTTCGCGCAGATGCACGCCGCCGCCGATGGGTTCGCGAACGCCTTCGACCGCGTCACCGGCGTCATCGATCACGCGACCGGGCGCATGAACATCGGCGGCGAGCACACCACCCTGGCGGACTTCCTGCACGGCATCGACCGCGCCAACCGCGCGGCGGCCGAGAACAGCCTCAATGTCGAGTACACGGTCGTCCTGCACGATGCGGTGGACGGCCTGTCCACCGTCGAGGTACTACCCCGCCCGCAGCCGCAGCATCGGCTTGCGTTGGAGCAGTATCGTTTCGGCGCGGACAACGAGAGCATCGAGCGCCGGCCACGGCCCTCGGTGCCCGCGGCCGCGGCGGGCGGCCACACCATCGATGTCGGTGTCGGACGCGGCGCGTTCGCCGTGGAGATGACCCCGGCCGCCGACCGCGCCGGCGGCGGGCTGATCATCAAGACCGAGCTCGCCGATGCCGCGATCGGCGGACAACGCCGTCGCGATCTCGGCATTCTCGACGCCGGGCCGCTCATGGAACCCGGCACCGTCATGGTGTACGGCGACATGCTGGGCAACGGCCACCTGCTCGGCGGTGACATCGCCCGCGTCTTTATCAACAATGTCAGCGCCAAACTCCCCGACGCGGCGTATCACGCCATTGCCGGCCATCTCTCGGACATCCTCGCTCCTGGCGGACGCGTCGAGATCCAGTGGGACATGAAGCCCGACAAGATCGGCGAGGACCGGGGCAGCCGCCATCACATCGAGGGCACCAAGCTGTGGGAGGCGCTGGAAAGGCTGCACCAGGACAGTAACAGCCCGTTCAAGCTCGTGGAGCAGACAGATTTCGAGCACCCCGGGAACCGGGACTATTACTACACAATCGACGCCGGGTCCAGCAACACGCTGCCACACGAGCGGATGGCCGACTACTCGCCGCCGCAGCCGGAGCATCGGTGGATCATCTCCTACGAGCCGAATGACTCTGGCAATCATGAGCATTCGCCTGCCGAGCCGTCCGCGAGCCCGCACCACACGAGCGCCGACCACGGCAATGCGAGCCCGGTGGGCGACTTCCACGGCGATGCCCGAGAGGGCGCGGAGCATCTCCAACCGGAGTTCGTACGCGACCAGATCCGCGAGAACCAGGGACTCATCGCCCCGGAGGATGTCGTCTGGAACGACGACGAACAGCACTTCGTACTGCCCGACGGCCGCACCGTGACCGTCCACGTGGGCGAGACGAGCGACCACAATGTGGCCGAATTCCATGCGCGCCCAGACGGTTCCGGATACGACGTGGCGCTCTCGGAACGCGCGCGCGACGTGGACGTGACCCGCGCGCTCGCGCACGAACTGACCGAGATCCGGCTGTCGCAGGACCCGGAGATCCGCATCGACCCGGTCGATGATCGGCCCCCCGCGATGACCAGCCACCTGGGCGGCAGGTTCGCCGAAATGCGGGTGCTCGCCGAGCACATCGACCGCGCTGTCGCCGACCCGTCTCGTGCGCACGAACTTCCGCGACTGCGCCAGGATCTGCGCGATCTCGCCGACCACCTCGGCATGCACGATCCCGCCCATGCCGACTCCGTGCGCCGACTGCTGGCCGAGCACGATCCACGACTCGCGCAACGCTACGAACTCGAAGAGCAAGGCGGGCACGTGCACCGGCCGGCACCCAACGGACACCCGGAGAATGCGCAAGATACACCCGCCGGTACACACGATGCCGACCGCGCACACCCGGATATCCCTGCGGCCCACATGCATCCGCAGAGCGTGCACACGCACGATCATGAGGCGGCGCCGACCACTCCCGACACCAAACCGGTCGCGGACCTGAACGAGCATCCGGGCGGCATCGAGAGAAACGGCGACCTTATCGCCACTGTCGACGGCAGACCCGTCGAGGAGCATGTCGACAAGATCGCGCGTGAGCGGGCCGACAAGTTCCGCGCCGCGGCCGAGAAGTTCTCCCGGCAGCCTGGCGAGAAGCCGATCAAGACGCAGAGGCGAGTCGCCAGGGCTCAGGATGACGGCACCTACGTCGGCCAGAAGTCACACGGCAGCGTGACCGCCGCGGTGGTCGACCTGCGGACCGGCATCGCCTACGAAGGGGCGAACGGCGGCCGCAACGACGTCATCCCGAAGGATGAGCGCCATCCCGCGTTGCGGGCCAATATCGACGGGATGAAAGCCGCCGGGCTGGCACGTCCGGAGGGCGGTTACGCCAACCTGAGCCGCAGCGGCGGACCCGATGGCAAAACCTATCCCGGCTACGCCAAAGAGGTTCGGCCGTACCCGCACTTCGACCAGCCCTGGGGCCACGCCGAAGTGAAGGCCGCCAACGCGGCGCTGTGGGCGCGTGAACGCGCGAACGTGGAACGCCGCGAGCAAGGACTTCCCGAGCTACCCACCGGCCCGGAAGCCCTGGCCGAAATGTATTCCCAGACTTACAAGCCGTTCGAGGGCGACGAACCGCGGCCCACCCCGTACTGCGCCAACTGCAATCACACGATGGGCGAGGCCCAGAACTTCAGCGGCCGCTACACCGACTTTCCCTCGGGACCGGAGAACCTCGTCGATCAATACCGTCCAGCGCGGTCTTCCCTGGATCCACCGAGCGGACCACCTGACGCCCGCGGGCTTCCACACACGGCGAAACCCGCTCTGCACACGGAGGCTTCGCATACCGGGGAACCGGTGCGGCCCGCAGAAGCTCCGCGTACCGGGAAGTCGACAAACCCCGCCGAGCCTCCGCACACGGATACCGCGGCCGACCATGGCACGGCGAGCCCGGTCGGCGAATTCCGCGGTGACGCAGAGCCCGACGGCGCGCAGCCGCTGAGCCGGGAATCCGTGGTCGACAAGATCGAGCACAATCTCCGGCTCATCGAGCCCGAGGACATGGCGTGGAACCATGAGGCGGGCCGGTTCGAGATGACACACGACGGACGCGCGCTCGACATCAGCGTCGACGTCGGCCCGACCACCGGCAACGCCGTCGCCGAATTCACCGCGCGCAGAGATGAATCCGGCCATATCACCGGATACGACATCCACGTCTCCCCCCACGCCCGGGACGAGGACGTGGTCCGCGCGGTCGCGCACGAGCTGGCCGAGATCCGGCTGGCGCACGACGAGGATGTGGTCATCGATCCGGTCGACGATCGGCCCACGCGGATGACGACGCATCTGGGCGGCCGCTTCGCCGAACTCCGGGTGCTGGTCGAGCAGATCGGCGAGGGTGTCGCGGCGCGCGCCAAGCCCCATGTCATGGCGCCCCTGCGTCGAGATCTCAACGATCTGATGTACCACCTGGGATTGCACGATCCGGAGCATGCGCCCACCGTGGAACGGCTACTGGCCCAGCATGATCCGGACCTGGCGCGCCTGATCGATCAGTCGCGCATACCGGATCCGGGCATCCTGCGTCCGGGACCGGTCGATCACGATGCCGCGCCCACCCCGCATGATCTCGGCCGCATCCGGCAGTTGCGCGAGCTGGCCGAAGGGACGCGGGAGGGCCATGCCGCCACCCGTCGCGAAGCGCTGACCCTGGTCGAACGACTCGGATTGCGGGAAGGCACACCGGGGGCAGCCGACCGGCGCAGGATCATCGCCGATCATCTGACCGAGCAGGCGCGCGGACGAGTCGACGAACTGCTCGCCGATGTCGGCCGCCGCGACTCCGAATTGTCCGTCGCCGACCGTGAACACGTCGAGACGGTCCGGCTCGAGCGCCGGGCCGCGGACGCGCTCGATTTCCTGTCCATCCCGACCCACGGGGCCGTGATGAAGACCCATATCGCGTATCGAGCCGAAATGGCGGAGCACCTCGCGCGGGCGCACGGAACAGATGCCCATACCACGGGCTCTGGAAGGCTGCGGCTCGTCGGCGACCACCATACGGTCGAGGATGTCCGGACCGGGAAACGGTGGTTCCGGTGGCCGCCGGGCACGCAGGAGTATCCGGACCACACGCCGATCCCGGACGTCGGGCTCCCCGCCGATCCGGACCACCGGCTGCCGGCCGATCCGCGGCAGCTGCACCGGGAGTGGCAGAGCCTCTCACCCGAGGACAAGGACGCGTGGCATCGCGCGGACCCGTTCATCGGAAACCGCGACGGCATACCCCATGCCGACCGCGACCGGTACAACCGGCAGACCCTCGAGATGCTGCGGCACCAGACCGAGCAGCAGATGCTGCGGGCACAGGCGCAGCCGGAGACGCCGCAGGTGCTGGCCGAGCGAAAACAGATGCAGGATCGGCTGGACATCATCCGGGACATGAAGGAGAACTACCTGGACCGGCCGACCGAGGAGGGCATGCCCGCCGTTCATCTGTCGTATATCGACGAGAAGCTGCAGTACATCTATGCCCTGGGCGATCCGGATACCGCCCAGAACGTGGCCATCGAAGTGGCCGGTGCGTTCCGGCGGCGCAGCGGGGTCGGCTACGCACTCGAGACCCTGGCGCAGGTGCGGCAGGCCGCCCTGGCGATCGATCCGAACGCGGAGACGTCGGTGATTCTGTTCGGCGCCTACAACAACCCGAATTCACTGATCCAGGCCATGCATTCCGGGCACGCCGAGGACGGTGCGGCGAGGTTGCGGGAGTTCCACGACGGGCTGCGGGCGACCCATCAGGGCCCGCGCGCGAACACCACCACCATCGCGCATTCCTACGGCGCCGTCACCGCCGGGCACGCGGCCGGGCACGGACACGAATTGAACACCGACGCACTGGTTTTCATCGGCAGCTTCGGTACCGGCGTCACGCATGTCGGGGACCTGGGACTGACCGGCCTGGATCCGTCCCAGGTCGGCGATCATGTCTTCGCGACCCTGGCCGAGTACGACTCCCTCGTCATGATGCCGCCCACGCACGGTCCCGCACCCACCGATCCGGAGTTCGGCGCTAGGGTTTTCGAGTCCGATAGCAGACCCACTCGGACGCGGCTGGGCTGGAATCCGGATGATCACGGCGGCAAGAACTACTTCAGCGCCGCCCACGGGTCCTACCGGACCCTGGGAATGATCCTGACCGGCAATGCGCGCCGGCTGCGCTGAGCGCGCACCCTTCGAGACGAAACGAGGACCGAATGCCGACGGTGACCACGCAGAGTGCCGCCCGCGCACAACTGTTGCGGCACTTCGGCGAGACATTGCGCGCGCTGCCCGCGCAGCTTTCACTGGCACTGCGCCATCCGGACCTGCCCAAGGCGGTGTTCCACCGCGGCGTCAATCTCCCCTGGGACGACAGCGATCCCGACAATCCGCTGGTATTCCTGGATATCCGTTACTGGGTGCTCGGCACCACGCCCGAGACATCGGATTCCGCCTTCGAGTTGGTGCTGCGGGCGTGGGGCGACCAGGGCTGGCCGACGATCTCCGACCCGGACGAATTCCCGCGCGTCGGGTACGCGCGCACACCCGACGGGTTCGGATTCGCCCTCGCACAGAGCGTGAACGGGTACCTCAGCCTGGCCGGATCGACTCCGCCCTTCGAACCGGATTCGGAAGCGGGGGAACCGCTTCCGGCCCACATCGAGCATCCGTAGGCCCCGCTGGGATGGCGGTGCTGTGAATCCCGGCCGTAAGCATGCCGGGATGCGAACGAGCGCACGCCGGGATGACGAAGTATGGAAGTAAGTCTGGCCGGAGGGTCAGAGGTTGGTGAAGTCCACGGCGTTGTCGGTCTCGACCTGGCCGAAGGTATTGGCCTGATCGCGTACGACGGCGGCCAGCTTGCGTAGCTCGTCCACGCCGAAACCACTCTGGGTGACGAAGGACGTGCCGACCGAGGTGAGGGTGTCGGCGGCGGCCAGAGACACCTTGTCCGAGCCCGCGGCGGGCACCGAGAGGGCCTGGGCGTCCGCGCCCAGGGCGGTCTCCAGCCGATCGGCCATGGCTTCCAGGTCCGCGGCGGCGGACAGCACCGTGTCCGCGTCGAAACGCACACCGCCCATGTTGAATTCGCTCATTGTCCCTCCCTTTCCGCGCGAATCCTACCGCGTCGCCCCGACATACAACGACCCCGTTTCCACGCTCATGTCGATGACTGTGCCGGGCGCGGGCCGTTGGCGCCGACCGCGCCGACCACCGGGACGCCGGTGTAGCCCAGCTCGCCGACGACCTCGTCGCCGTGCTCGGCGGTGACCATGTTCGTGCGCACTTCCTCGTCGGCGTCACTGGCCTGCGCGGACGCGGCCGCGGCGCCCATGGGCGGCACCATGCCGCCGCCCATACCGGCCGCGCCGGTGGCGGGCATCGGCGCCGGCACGGGGACGGGCGGGGTGGTGGTCGCGCTCATGGTTCGAGGGCTGGCCTGGCCGAGCGGCGCCGACGGCGTGCCCAGGCCACCACCCAGACCGCCCATCGGCGCGAGGCCGCCGCCACCGAGCGCGTCCGAATCCTTCGGCATGGCAACCGGTTCGACGTCCGTGGTCGGCTGCACGTCGGAGGTCTGGCTGATGGACTGGAGTTGCTGCAGCTGCTGCACACCCGTGTTCGCGGCACTGCTCAGCGGCGAGATCAGGCTCAGCAGCTGAGTAACCTGTGACATCGAGTCCACGCCCTTCGGGGCGTCGGTGACCTTCACCTTATGGCCGGCGGCGGTCATATTGGCGCTGTGCACCGCCATTTCGGTGCGCGTCTTGGCCACCGTCGCGGTCGCCTCGAGGCCCGTCTCACTGGCCAGCGACAGCAGGAAAGCCTGCCCGGGCGGGGTGCCGATGAACGGTGCGGCCACCGTGACACCGGTGACGAACTTGGAGATGATGGCCGACATCATGGCCGCGCCGGTGGCCACCGAGGCCGCCGCGCCGCCCATGACCGTCTTCTGTTGCAGGTTCTGGGCTCCCAGCTCCGCCGCGTTGGTCTGGGCCGCGGCGCCCTTCTCGCCCGCACCGGTCGCGCCCGAACCCTGCCACTGGTTCGAGTTGGCCAGCGACATGACCGACTGGGCGATCGACATCACCTGCTGCAGCGCGGTGGAGATGCCCGAAAGCACCTGCGACGCGTCCGCTCCCTGCCCCAGCTGGCCGGTGCCGAAGGAGGCGGCCAGGTCGGTGAGCGGCTTGGTCAGCGCGGTCAGGTCCAGGGTGGGCAGCGGCGGCATGTCCGGCAGCGGCGGCACCGCCGGGAGCTGTGGCAGCGCGGGCAGGCCCAGCGTTTGCAGGATATCGGCCACCGGGCTGTCGAGCAGCGGCGCGAATGCGGTGTCGCGCAACGCGTCCGCCACCGACTGGCCGCCGGCCGCCGTGGGCGCGGCCTGGACGGCCCCGGTCGAGGCCTGATCGAAGGGCGTACTCACAGGTCCCGCGACAGCGAGAGGAAATCGACGCCGGAGGCGTCGTCAACGGACTCATAACCCGCCGCCGCCTCGTAGGCGGTGACGGCGGTGCCCGCGTGCACGGCGGCCAGCTCGGCCACCGAGGATAGGTGATTGCCTTGGGCCCCCGCGTAACTCAGCAGAAAGTCCTGACCGATCAGACCGAAAACCGGTACCATCGCGGCGATCGTGGCGACCTGGTCGACAGCGGCGGCACCGGCGACAGTGCTCGCCATGGCGGCCGAGGCGTCTCCGTAGGCGCGAATCGCATCCGGTGTGGCAACGAGGTGGCTCATGAGACCCCCATCAGGAAGACCATTTCGAATCGAACTATACAGAGCGGATATTCACCCGGCATAGCGAAGAGTGTTCACGAACTGACGAACAGCGCGGTGAACACCAGGTATTCCACAGGTTACCCAATCCATCGGATAACGTTGCGGCACTGACTATCTCATCTACCCCGGCGAGTCGTCTCGTCCATGGTCCGCTCACCGGCGGCGTTCCAGCGCTGTCTGACCAGCACACGGCTGTGGTCGTCGAGCACCACTGCGATGATCGGGGGCAGCCGGTATCGGCTCAGATCGGGCGCAGCCAGCTGTCGGGTTCCGTCTCGAACTCCTGTTCCTCGACATATTCCTGGCGGGTCACCTCCTCCATGGTCGGCAGACCGGTCAGCGCCAGCAGTTCGGGCACGAGACCGGCGGCCTTCAGCTGGGCGCGGCGCTCGACACCGGCGCGAGCCGCGGACTGGCGGCACAGACGCAGGATCTCCGCCGCCAGCAGCCCCGGGTCCTCGCGCAGGCGATCGCGTTCCACCGAAATCGCCCGGGGCAGCCCCTGTTCGGTGGTGGTCACCACGATCGCGCCGGTCCGCGAGGACAGGGTGAACTCGGTCGGGAAGTCCGGAGATTCCACGGGCACGCCATTCCCTTCACTCATCGGCCATCACCTGCAACACCTCGGCGATATGGGCATTCAGTGTGGTCACCAGGCGGCGCCGGTCGGCCGCGGCGGCCACCGGGGGATGCTCGCCGGTGACCACATAGCGGCCGTCATCTTCCAGGTCGCGCCACTGCAAGCGGTAGCGGGCGATGCCGCGCGGGCCGAAACGCGAACGGCTCTGCACCACGTCGATGGTGCCCATGCTCGGTGCCGGGACCGCTAGAAAGTCGGCGGCGCGGGTCACGACGGTCCCCTCCAGGGTTTCGTGCGCGGGCGACATACCGAAGTCGTAGTCGGTGTCATCGGTGTCCTCGGTCTCCGCGAGCACCAGGTCCCCGCCCTGTGTGCCCGGGAAGTCGCGGCCCGCCGGAGTGTCCGGCAAGGCCGCCGCCACCCGCTCGGCCAGCTCCTCGGCATAGAACTCCGAGAGCGTGAAACCGCTGGCGTGCCGATAGGTTTCGCCCGGATGCTGCACCAGCAGGTATCCGGCGTCGCCTGAGCGGACGCCCAGCAGGCGAATGCGGGCGGAGGCGGCGAGGGGGTCGCGGCCATCCCAGCCCTCCACCTCGACCCGCACCTCCGGCCTGAGCACGGCGTGCAACACCTCGGCGTAGTCGGCCTCCCGGGAGCGCAGGCTCTCCCGGGCGCGTGCCACATTCGCGAGGTGGTCGTCCCACCACTCGGTGCGGCTGGCGAAGGTCAGCGGGTGCGGCAGGAACTCCTCACCCAGACCCTGCCACAGCGACAGGAACTCGAGGTCGGTGAACTTCCAAGTGCGAAGCACAGACTCAGCCCTCCACCACGGGCTTCGCGACGATCGGCGCGGTGCCCATGGCCTCGTCGAGGTACTCGTTGGAATCCAGGAAGTCGGGGCGCTTGTGCTCCTTGCCCTGGGCTCCGTGCGCACCGCCGCCGTGGCCCATGCCACCCATGCCGCCGCCCATGCCGGTCGTGCCGGAGCCGGGGGCGACGCCCGCGCGGGCGACACCGGCGATGCTGCTCTCGACCTCCTCGGCCACGGCCGCGCGCGGGAACAAGCGGGCATTGGCCACCTCGGCGGCCAGCGGCTCGAGCGGGGAACCGCCCGGGCCGCCACCGCCGGGGGAACCGCCGGGGGGCACCTTCAGGTCGTCGAGCAGATTGGTCAGCGGCGAATTCCGCAGCTGATCCTTCAGGTCCTGCGCCTTCTTGTCGGTGGTCTGCGTGCCCTGCGACGTCAGCGACTGCAGCGCGCTCTGCAGGCCCGACAGCGCGGACTGGCCCGAATTCGACGAGGAGCTCGGATTCGACGAGTTCGCGTTGGCGCCATCGGGATTCGAGCCGTTCGGCGAGGTGCCGGTCGGGTTCTTGCCGGTCGGATCCTTGCCGTTGGGGTCCTTGCCGTCCTTGCCGTGCGGGTCCTTGCCGTCCTTGCCGTTCGGATCCTTGTGATCCTTGTCCTTGGGATCGTCCTTGCCCGGATGCGCGCCCTTGGGGTCGGTCTTTCCGCCCGGCGTCTTCGCGCCCGGATCGCCCCCGCCCGGATCGCCCCCGCCCGGACCGGATGGCGTGACCCGGCCGGTCGGGCCGCCCGAGGTCGGATTCGGCCTGTTGCCGCTGTAATCCGAGCGCGGGCTGCCCGAGGGGTTCTGCGTGGGCGGTTTGGTCGGATCCACCAGGATCGGAATCGTCGTGCTGGAATTGCCGATTCCCGGGATGTACCAGGCGGTGAAGGCGGCGGTGCCGGTGTTGATGATGTATGTCTCGGTGGAGGTGCCCTTGAAGCTGTCCTCCCAGTTGCGCGGCATGCCCGCCTTGGTCTGATTCAGCCAGGTGGCGGTGTAGAGCAGGTTCTCGGCGACGGCCCACAGGTCCGTGGAGAATGCCGTGCCCTGCGCCTCGAAGGCCTGACACGCCGCGACCGCGGCGTCGGCGCCGCGGCCCGTCCAGTGGCCGTCGGACTCGAGCCGTTTGACGGCGCCGGTCAGGGTCTCGAACGACGAGCCGATCACCTGCGCGATCCACTTCCACAGGGCGCTGCGGTTGGCGATCGGCGTCGGGTCGATGCCCTGCCCCACGTCGAAGAACCACTTGCCGTCGTGATGGGTCGGGTCCTCGGAGCCGATCGGGTCGGTATAGCGACCCGATCGCGCCTTGGCGAGCTTCGCCATATCGCCCATGCCATTGGAATCGGAGGGTGCCGGCGACGACGCGTCCGACCAACTCGACAGCTGCGTCGTGCCGTCCAACGGGATTCCGTCGAAGTGCGTGTCGATGACGGCTTGGGTCTTGAGCTTGTCGAAGTCCGACTTCGATTGATCGTCGGTCTCCCGGTACGTCTTGCCCGCCGCCATGAAGGTATCGCCCATGGCGTTCAGCAGGGAGATGTAGTCGTCGATGATCCCGCCGACCCGGCCGCCCTCCTTGGCGAACCGATCCTGGAGATTCAGGGCCGACTGCAGGACGCCGTTATTGCTGAAGCCCGAGTACTGATCGAGCAGATAGGCGTAGCTCTTGGCAGCGTTCAGCGCGTTGATGGCCTCGGCGGCGTACTTGGCTCCCGCCTCGGCCGAGCCGGGGTCGAGCTGCAGCCGGTCGCTTTTCGCGTGCGCGTCCCGGGACAGCCCGAGCCAAGGGTTGTCGATCTTGCCGCCGTCACCCATGTACCGCTCCTAACTCGACCAACACAGGAAAGATTACGGGTCGCCGACACAGATTCCGCACTCGTTGGCCCCGCCTCACTGCGAATGTCGTTGGCGGAAACGCTTTTCCAGCCCCGGCAGGTAGGCCGATGTCGGCATGCTGGAGGTGGTCTGCTCCACCACGCCGTCGTCGGCGACGTAGTAGAGCGCTCGATCGATCACGAGCTCGTCCGGCTCGGTGGGCACGTAGACCATCCAGCCGACCGGAAGCCGCTCGGCGCGAAGCCGATCCAGCGGATAGGCGGGGGTCTCCTCGCCCGCGGTGCGCACATGGTGGCGGACCGCGTCGATCGCCTCGGACTCGGGCAACGGGTCCGGACCCAGCCGGGCCACCCCGGCCAGGGTCAACTGGTAGTGCGCGGCATCGAGGTCCGCGGTGGGCCCGAAGGCCGCCGCGAGCACGGCGCGGGTGACATCGGACCGCTCGGCGGCGGCCACGAATTCCGCGACGGCCGCTCGCTGTTCAGCGGTGGGCACCTCGGCGACCAGACCGCTGATCACCTCGGTGACGGTGGCGGCCGTCCAGATGCCCGGCACCGCCGCGGCCACGCCCGCGGCGGCCGGGGATTCGCCGCGATACCAGCGACCGCGCTCCCACCAGTAGCAGAAGGTGAGCAGACCACCAGCCGCGCGGGTGTTGAGCACCGGGTTGGCGACCCACTGCGGCGCACCCGCGAACAGGCGCGGCAGCTCGGCCCGGCCGTTGTAGGCGGCCACCAATTCCGGTGCGTTCCAGACGCCTCCGGACAACACCGCACGACCTCCGGGCAGCAGATACAGCGACGAACCGGATCGGCGGGAACCCTCGAACCAGCCGAAGGACGGCAGTACCCGCGGACCCCACTCGGAGCCGACCGCCACGAAGGCGGCGGAGATGGCGGCCCAACGCGACCACAGCAGTGGGAACGTCGGGAAGTCGTCCTCGGAAACCACCGGGAGATAACCGGATTCGCGATCCGCGCGCGCCGCGATGGCGGCCTGTCGCGGATCGCGGGACTGACGGTCGTCGTGCCGCAGATAGGCGGCCAACCACATCGGCAGGTCTTCGCGCGGGTAGGCCGCCAGATCGGCGAGGTAGTCCTGCGGACCGAACATCTGGTCGGTGGGGAACGGCTCGTCGCCGTAGTCGTGGTCGACGCTCAGTTCGCCCGCCGCGGTGACGTCCAGTTCCAGCCGCCACCAGGGATCGCCGTGCTCGGCGGAGAGTCGGCGGTGCTCGGCCACCAGCGCGAGGACCTCCGTGGGCGGCAGGATCTGCGCGCTGCGCTGCTGGTCGTCGGAGAACACGACCCGTGTGCGCTGGCCATTGACCGTGAGCGCGAAGGCCGCGTTCAGGCGTACCCAGCCCCGCGGACCCAGTTCACGCAACTCTCCCGCGATCCGGTGGGCCAGATTGCGGGCGCGCTGCGGGATGTCGATCACCGGGGCGGTCATGCTGAAACCGATATCGGGATCGGAATCGGCCTGGGCGTCGGAGATGTCGATCATCTCCCGGGGCTGCGACCCAGTCGAATCCGGATCCGGGGCCGCGCTCGGCATGCCGATGACGGCGGCCAGGCGGTCGAACTCGGGTCGCTCGGCATCGACACCGAAGGACGGCGACCCGGCCTCGGCCGGGGCCGGGCGCGCGATTCCGGCGGATGCGGCTGCGCCGGTGCGGTTTTCGCTGTCGTCACGGGAAATCGTCACACGCAATCTTCTCCTCGGCACACGAACGGCATCGCCCTCGGGGAGAGCTGGATCAGGTCCGTCAGCTGCCCTCTGCCGATCCCTGCTGCCGTTCGCGAGCGGCCTTCCGCTCTTCGCGTCCTTCGAACCAATTGTCCATTTCCTCTTGCCAGCGTTCGGCATTGCTGCCGTCGAGCTGACCGGCGAAGGCCCGCCGGGCGGCATCGATCAAGTCGGGAGTGGCATTCGGATAGGCCTCGGCTATCGCCCAGAGAGCGTCCTGGGTGTCGTCATCGAGACCGGTGGCGGTGTGCACGCCACGACCCGCCAGGACATGCGCCAGCACCTCGTCGAAATTCTTCCGCAACTCATCGTCGCTGGGGTGGCCGCGCCGCATGTCCTTCTCCTCCCTCTACCGAGCCGAATCTCAGCATCACATATTCCGGTCGACCGCGCGGTTGCGGGAACCGGAAGAATCGGCGAACTCGCCCGTGGATCACCCGAAGATTCCCGCCCGCCGCTCGGGATCGGAGAGCACATCGCGAATCAGCAGGCCCAGATCGGCGTCCTGCGGGACGGTGCGATAGCGCACCTCGCACTGCGGGGTACCGCCCACGCCCACCAGCAGACGGTTGAAGCCCTGCTGAGTGCGCTCCCAGTACACGTCGGCGCCCATCCGGTCCACCTCGATGGCCTGGTCGCCGACCCGCAGCACCAGGCCCGACTGCGGATCGCGGTAGAAGATCACCCGCAGGCCGTCCATATCGTCGTAGACACCGGCCAGCGAACCCGCGCCGACCGGAGCCGAGTTCAGCTCACCGGTCGACGGGTTCAGCATGGCGAACTCACCGAAACCGGAATGCGAACGCAGGTACACCCCGGAGCCGGAGGACGCCGGGCCCGACGCCCGCGGGAAGCGGTTGCCACCGCGCGAGCGGCCGCCATTGGACGCGCCCGGCTGTTGACCGCCCGGCGCACCACCCGTCGGAGCGCCCGGCATTCCGGACGCGCCGTTGGCGCCATTGCCGTTCTGACCGTAACCGCCGGGCAGATCGTTGTCCGGCAGAGCATTCCAGCCCGGAGCACCGTTCGGGCCGCGCGGCGCGGAGCCGTGGGGCCCGCCGGGCGCGTGCGGACCCGGCGTGCCGCCAGGGGTCGATGGCGAGCCCGGCTCGCCGGGGTGCTGCCCATCGGGAGAGCCCGGGTAGCCCGGATTCTGCCCGTCGGGCGAGCCCGGCCACTGCGGGGAACCGTTGGGCCACTGCGGGGAACCGCCCGGCTGCTGCGCACCGGGCCACGAACCCCACGGCGGCTGTATGCCGTTCGGCGGCAGTTGACCGGCCGGCCAGCCGGGGTCCGGCGGCGTCGGGACGCCCGGATACGAATTACCCGGCGGCATCTGGCCATACGGCGGTATCGCGGGGGGCTGCGGCGGTTGCGGCACCTGCGGCATCGCGGGCCGACCCGGCATCGCCCCGCCGGGCATCCCGGGCCCACCAGGGTAGGGCTGCCCGCCCGGTCCGCCCGGCGGCAGCGGATTCGGTGGCGGCAGCGGATTCGGCGGCTGCGGCGGGTTCGGCGGGTTCGGCGGCTGGGGTGGATTCGCGTCCGGCGGCAGCGTCCACGGCGCCGCCTGCTGCGACGGCTGCGGCGTGTACTGCGGGAATTCCGGATGGAAGTCCCGAGGCACCTTGGGCAAATGCGACCGCACATGCTCCCAATTCGGCCCCGACCGCGACGAATTCGGTTCGGCCACGCGCTGTGAGGGCCCTCCGGGCTCGGCGTCATCGCTGCCGGCGCCCGGCTGCTGCCCAGCCGCTTGCCCACCCGAACCAGCCTCGGCGGGCGGTACCGCGCCCTCCCCCACGTCCCCGGACACCCTCGGCGGCAGCAGCTTCCCGGCCTCTACACCGCTGCGGTCGCCGGAATCGTCTCCACCACCATTCGCCGACTTCTCCACACCGGCCGTCGCCGAACCGGACTCCGAGACCAACAGCGACCCATCCTCGGAACCATCAGAAGACCTGGGCGGCAACAGCTTCCCAGCCTGCACACCGCTCCGCTCGCCGGAACCATCCCCGTCACCACTCGCCGACTTCTCCACACCGGCCGTCGCCGAACCGGACTCCGAGACTGGGAGCGATCCATTCTCGGATTCGTTGGAAGATATGGGCGGCAGCGTCTTTCCGGAGGCGACGCTGGGTTCCGCCGAGTCGTCGGTGGTGACGACCTGGGTGGCGACGGATTCCGGGGCCGGGGTGGGCTGGGCCGTGCCGTCGCCGGGGGCGGGTTTCGGGCTGCTGCCCGCGGGCGGGCCGCCCGCGTCGGAATCGGGCCCGTTCGGGTCCGAATTCCCTTCGCCGGTGCCATTTTCCGGGTCGCCGGGACGCGGGATGTTGTCGTCGACCCACCGGGCCAGGGCGTCGGCCTGGTGGAAGTGTTCGGCCGCACGGCGGAGATCCTCGAAGGCGGTGGCGCTGCCAGGGCCGTTCCACAGAATCGTCTTGCCCTGCAGGTATTCGATCGTCGGATCGATCGCGGCCGTGGTGAGATCGGACTCGGCGACGCGCAGACCGGTCGCGGCACGGAAATCGGTGATGGCCTGCCGCAAGGCGGCGCGGGCGTCGGCGCGGGCCGATTCGGCCGCCTCGTGCGGAGTGACCTCGGCGCGGACATGCGCGGCCCACAGTCGTTTCAGCTCTGCGGACCAGCGATCGGCGGTGGCTCGGGCCTGATCGACCCGCTCGGCGGCGGCGCGCAGGGTGTCTTCGTGCGCGGCGGCCGCGGCCGGGTCGGTCGGCTTCGGGGCGACCGCGACCGCGGCCTGGTCGGCCTGGGCCGCCCGGAGTTCCCGCTGCGCGGCCGTCGATTCGCGACGCGCGGTATCCAGGGGTGTCTCGGCGGCCCGGTCGTGCGCCAGCGCCTCGGCCTCGTGAGCGGCGATGAGCTCCTCGATCTGATGCACCCGCACGATCGCGTCGTCCAGACGCTGAATGAGCGGGGCGGCCGCGGCTTGCTCCTGCGGTGTGCGGGCGTACTGTGCCGCCTCGGCGAGGGCGTCGTTGTAGCGCGCGGGCGTCAGGTCCGCGGGATCGACCCGGCGGCCTGGAGCGCCCTCGAGATGCGGCTGATGCTCGTCGGGTTGAGTGATCCGTGACAGCGCGTAGTCGCGGACCCTGCGCGCGCGCTCCAACTCCGCACGCGCACTGTGGAGTTCCCGTGCCGCCCGCACCGGGCGCAACGGCCGTGACGGCGTCCGGGCCGGAGCGGTCGCCTCGTTGTATTCGTGCGCGAGCTGCCGCAGCGCCTCGATATCGGCGGCCCGTTCGCGGACCTCGGCCCGCAATTCCTCGACGGCAGCGCGGGTTTGGGCATCGTCGGGGCGCTCGAACTTCTCGATCTTGCCGTCTCGGTAGGCCTCGTAGGCCTTCGCCAGACGCGCCGGATCATTGCCGAGTTCCAGGCCCTGGAGCCGGGCCCACGCGGAATCCACCCAGGAGGGATCGTCCAAACGCGGTGGCTCGCCCATCAATTCGGAATCGAAGCCGCGCAGCAGGGCGGGCGCGGTCGGATCCTGGATGGGCAGTTCGCCCTCCGCCACCCGGGGATCGGTGCGCGGATCGAAGCGCAGATCGTTGTGATAGGGGTCGATGCCGCTGAGCGTGCGCGCGTATTCGGCCAGCGCGTCGACCAGTTGCGGCCGTTCCAGCGAGCGGTGCTGCATGTCGTTGATCGCCCGCAACAGGGCCTTGGGGGCGATGCTCTTCGCATCCGGCTCGAACCGGTCCGCGGACTTGTCGTACTTGCGCGAGAGCAGCTCCTCCCGCGGCACCCCGAGGCGCTCCGCCAGCCGATCGCGCGCGGCCAGCGCCGCCCGTTCGTCCACGCCGCGCACCTGTTTCGCGTAGCGGACCAGATCCTCGACCGCCTGCAGACGCCGCACATTGCGCAGGCCAGGGTCGGTCAGGGCCCGCGCCAAGCTCTCCGGGGTCAGGGCGGAGGGCTCCAGATCCAGGCGATTCGCCAACTGCTGCAGGGCGGCGTTCAAGTCGTTGAACGACTCGATGTCGTCGCTGCTGCGCATGAAGTCGCGAATGCCCTCGATCTGCGCGGCGTGCAATGCGTTGTCGTGTTGCAGGGCCTTGATGGTGTCGGCCAACTTGTCGGGCGCGAGATTGTCCGGATCGACGCCCAGCTCGGCGGCCAGTTCATCACGTGCCGTGTGCAATTCGTCCGGCGAACGCGTCGGCCGCGTGGGCTCGGTGTGTGGGGCGGGATCGGCGGGTGGATGCTCGACGACCCGCCACGGACCCGCCGGATGGTCGCGCACCGTGGTGGCGGGAATGGTGTCGCCGGCGAGCTCGGCCTCATGGAAGCGCACCTCGGGGGTGTGTTCCGAGACGACGTGCGTCCGGCCCCGCTCATCCATCTCGACCGTCTGGAAATCGAGCCGCAGGCGACCGTCGTTGAGCTGACGCCCGATCTCGGGATGCTCGGCGAGGTACTCGGCCAGCACCCGTTCGTGCGCGCCGTCTGCCCGGATCACGGTCAGCCGCGGCGGATCACCGGGCAGGACGGCGACGCCGCGATCCAGCGGCGCGCCGCCGTGCTCGTCGGTCCAGGCGCGGGCCACGTCGTCGGCGATGTCGTTCGCCGCGGTGCGCAGATCGGAGTCCGCGCGCACGTACTCATCGACGGCGCGGCCGAGATCAGCGATCTGGTCGGCGTGTTCGCGCACCGCCATGCGCAGTTCGGCCACGGTGTGCGGCAGGCGATCCGGGGTCAGGTCGTCGAGGCCGACGCCCAGCAGCTGCGCCCAGTTGCCCCGCTCCTCACGGACCTGATCACGGTCCAGGCCCTGTGTGAAGAGCACGCCCTCCTTGCGGGTCAGCAGCTCCTCGGGAGCCAGGTCGTCGAAGTGGAGGGCGGGCTCGCCGCCATTGGGGGTGCCGTCCCACTCGAGGACGGTGAACAGCGGGTCGTCCTTGCCGAACAGCCCGAGCTTGCGGGCGAGGCGTGAGACCGCCCAGTCCTGGCGGGTCGGATCGCTGTGCACCAGCTCACGCAGGAAGCGGCCCAGCGGATCCTTGTCGAAGTAGTTGACGTCGCGACTGTAAGGGATGCGAGCGTCTTCCGCGTTGTAGCGCTGGGCGGCGTCGAACAGTGCCTCCACCGCTCCGGCTCGGCGCAGCATCACATATTTCGTCTCGTCGACCAGGCGGCGCAGCGTCTCCGGATCGGCCGAGCGCACGTCGATGCCTTGGCGCGCGGCCTGTTTCAGGACCTCGCGCAGGGCAGCGTCCCGGGTGTCGAGGCCGTCCGCGAGGGCCTTGGGCAGGGCGTCTCGGGATACCGGCGGGTCGGCCCGGTGCGGTGAGGTCGCCGGATCCGGCTGTGCCCCGGTATGTCCGGACGCGGGGTCGCCACCGGCGGGCAGCTCCGGCAACGGCTCGCGCTGGCGGACCTCGGCGGGATCCGTGGTGGGAGCGTGCGAGGTGTGCTGTCCGACGGGCTCCGGCTCACCCGGATCGATACCGGCGAACTCCAGTTCCGCCGCCATCCGCGCCCGGGTGGCGGGATCCACCTCGCTGTACCAGGGCTCGTATTCGCCGCCGTCGCGGGTGCGCATGGGCACCAGTTCGGTGGCCACGTCCGGCACTCGCGCGGTGAGGTGGTTGACGAACGGCAGATCCTCGCGCGCCTTCCAGAAGGTGGCCAATTCCTTGCCGAGGCGGGACGGGTTGATGTCGACGTGCTCGAGGAAGTCGTTGTGCAGCCAGCCGCCGACCTCGTGAATGATCTGCTTCTGGCCGGTGCCGTCCATACCCGAACCCGAGGCGTACTTCGGGTACTGGCCCTGGAATCCGCTGCGCACCATGTCCCACAGGCGGCGCAGGAAAGGCGGACGGGCCGCGGGCCGCTCGGCGGGGAGACGGTCTCCGGGCAGGGGCGGGCGAGTGGCCGGTTCCAGGTGCCGCACGCCGTCGGCGTCGGTGCGGACCGTGGCGTGCACACGCTGGCCGTCGACCTCGAGGACCAGACGCCGCGGAGCGGAGGGGTCGGGGTCGTGGAAGGTGACGGCCATCAGATCCGCGACATCGTTGGCGCGGCGGACGGTTTCGTCGCGCAGCTCGGCCAGGGTCGCGGCCCGGTGTTCCGGTGCGAGACGGTCGGGATCGACGCCGAGCAGGCGCGCCCACTCGTCTCGAACCTCGGCGAGCTGTGCGCGCTGGCGCGGGTCGGTCGCCGCGTCGTGGCGACCCGCCGCATCGTCGAGGGCCTCGATCGCCCCGGCGCGCAACATGTTCCGGTATTGCAGCTCGCCCGCGATCTCCGGCAGGCGCTGCCGGGTGAGGTCGGCGTCCGACAGACCCAGGCGAGTGGCGATGTCCTGACGCAACTGCTCGAGCGTCATGGCGCGCGGCGGGGTTCCCGCCTGATTTGTGGCATCCGACCACGGCTCGAGCGGAAGATCCCGCGCCGGTACCGTGAGCCGAGACGCGTTCTGTTCCAAAGCCTGTCGACCGGCGCTGGCCTCCTCCGCCTCCGCTCGGTACAGGCGGTCCGCGATCCCCAGGTCCCGGAACTCCGCCTCGATGGCCCGCAGCTCGCGCGGATCGACTTCGGAGCGCCAGTACTCCTCGCCACCGTAGCGCTCATCGGTGGTGAGCGGGCGGAAGTGCTCGGAATCGCGCATCGACGCCGGACCGGCACCGGTGTCGGGATCGCCGAAGAACCCTCGCGCCCTGGCCATCTCGGCCAGCTCCTGGAGGGTGGCCAGCGCGTCCGGGCGCTTCGACAGCGGCTCCACCATGCCCAGCCCATCGGCCAGGCGCGCCAGATAGGCGAGCTCCTCGGGAGTGCGCTGATGCGCGTTGTGTTCGAGCGGCGCATCCGCCAGGAAGTCCGCGACCGCCTTCAAAGTAGGCGACACGACAGCCGGATTCACCGACAGCGGCTCGCCCTCCGGCGTCGCGGCAACCTCAACCGTCGCAACCTCCGACGAAGGCGACGGCACCTCCACGGTCGGCTCACCCGATCCCGGCGGTGGCAGCTCTGCGGTCGGGTCCCCGGACGGAGGCGGCGGCACTTCCACCGTCGGATCGCCAGCCGAACGCGGCGGCACCTCAACGGTCGGGGCCTCGGAGGACTCCGACGGCAACTCGACCGTGGGGCGCTCCGATGGAGGCGGAAGCTCGACCGTCGGATCCTGCGAACCAGGCGGCCGCAGCTCCATAGTCGAGTCCCCGGACGAAGGCGGCGGCACTTCCACCGTCGGATCGCCAGCCGAACGCGGCGGCACCTCAACGGTCGGGGCCTCGGAGGACTCCGACGGCAACTCGACCGTGGGGCGCTCCGACGGAGGCGGGAGCTCGACGGTTGGGGCCTCCGAGGCGGATGTGGGGATGCTGTTGTCGCCGGAGGTCGGGTCGTCCTCCGGATTCGGGGTGTTCGGACCTGCGACGGGGTCGTCGGTGCCGCCCCCGGAACCCCTGCCGCCGGGCCCGAAATTTTCGCCCACGCCAACATGATTCGCTTCAGATGGCGCGGATTCCTCTGCGCTGGAGCCATTGTCGAGCTTGGATGAGCCGTTACCGTCGTCGCCACCGTTGCCCGCACCGCCCTGCTGGGCGTTCTCGCCGGGATCTGTTGGGTCGGAGGCATGTCCGGCTCCGGAGCCGTCGGAACCGGGCTTCCCACCGGATCCACCGGGTTCGGGCGAGGTCGGGCCGTTGCCCGGCTCCTCAGCCGAGTCGTCGCCGTCGTCCTTGCCCGAATTCGGATCGGTACCCGCGTTCGGCTCGGCGCTCGCGTTGGGGTCCTCGCCCTCGTTCGGGTTGGTCGGGTCGTCGGCCGACCTGCCGTGGTCGGGGTCGTCGGAACCGGTCGGGGGCTTGGACGAGCCGTTGCCGCCGTCGCCGCCGCCCTTGCCCGCGCCGCTCTGCTGGGCTTTCTCGCCGGGATCGGTTGCGGCGGTCTCGGATCCGTCGGAGGTGGGCTTGCCGCCGGCGCCGCCGGGCTTCGAGGGGTCGGACCCGTCGCCGGGATCGGTGCCGGAGTCGCCGCGGGGTTCCTCGCCGGGGTCGGGTTCGGTGAGATGCCGATCGACCCAGTCGGCGAAATCTTCTGCGTTGTGCAGTTTCGCGGCCGCGGCCCGCAGGTGTTCGGCGGCGCCCATGGCCACGAGCGGGTCCTCACCCCGGGCGGTGATGATGGTGCGGTTCGACAGGCTCTCGATGGTGTCGGCGAGATTGCCTCGGGTGAGTTCGGTTTCGTCGATGTGCACGCCCATCTGACGGCGCACGTTCTCGATCGCGGCGCGCCGTTCGGCGCGGGCATCGTCGACGGCGCGCGCGGCGGCGGTCCGGGGGGTGTCCGCGGCGTGGCGCGCTTCGGCGGCGAGGTGGTCGAGTTGGGCCTGCCAGCGCGCCGCGCGCTTCACGACGTCGAGATGGTGTTCGGCGACGTCGGCGAGGCGGAGCAGGCTGCGCTGTTCGGGGGTGAGCTGGTCGCCCGGGGTGTCGCCGAATTCCCGTCGGGTCCGGTCGATCCAGTCGCGGGTGAGGTCGGCCTCGGTGACCGGCAGACCGGCCCGCGCCGACTCCACCGCCAGCTTGGTGATGTCGGCGTCCTGGCGGGCGTAGTTCAGTTCGCGCTCGGCCTGCCGCTGCGGCGACTCCCCCACGCGCACCGACTCGATCGGCTCGGGCCGTACCGCGCCCTGGAAGTCCAGAGCGGTCTGGTACCGCTGCACGGCCTCGCGCAGCGGGTCGAGTTCGTGGGTGAGTTCCGCACCGCTCTCCGGGAGCCCGCGCGAGATCCGGTCGAGTTGGCCGACGATCTGATCTCGATCCTCGGGCCAGCGTCCCGGAGTGGCGGCGGCCTTGGCGACCACTTCGGCTCCGGCGCTGTCGGCTTCGCGACGCCACACGTCGGCCGGGGTGTCGCCCGGGCCCGCCGCGGCCTCGACGGACGCGCGCACTCGCGCCTCCTGGCCGTCGACTCGGGCCTGTGCGTCATTGAATGCGGTTGCCGCGCGGCGCAACTCGTCGACGCGCTGTGGGGAATTGAGTGCGTGACCGTCCTCGGCGGTGCGGGTGGCCAGGTACTCGAGCGTGCCGGGGAGGCGTTCGGGGGTCAGATCGCGTGCGCTCAGGGTGTGGTCCGGACCGGACTCCAGGCGGCTCAGGGCGGCGTCACGCTGCGCGAGGGCCAGGTCGCGAGCCTGTCTGGCCTCGACCAGATCGCCCGCCTCCTCGATCGGACTCCGTTGCGGCGCTCGCGGTTCCGGCGTCGAGGTGAGCGCGTGATGTTCGGCGGCCAGTCGCTGCAGCTCGTCGATGTCGGCCTCGCGGGCCCGGACCTCGGCGCGCATCGCGTCGACAATCCGCTTGAACTCCTCCGGTTTGGGTCGCTCGTGCCCCTCGATCTTGCCGTCGCGGTAGACCTCGTAGACCTCGGCGAACCGGGCGTCCCTGACACCCTGGACCAGTTCGATGTAATCGCCGATCGACAGCGGCCGTTGATCGGACGCCATCGACGCCATGTATTCGTCGTAGGACGCGCGAACCTCGTTCAACTCCCGCTCGGTGAGCTTCTTCTCCCGAAGGTGCTCCGGCGTGGCCCGCTCCGGCAGCGATTCCAGGGCCCGGCCCATCTGCTCCGGCGACATCCGGTCGTGCAGGCCCGACAGCTCCTTGCGATACGACTCGACCATGCGGCCGATGTCGTGAACATCGGTGCCGATCAGGTGCGACCAGACATCGCTGGCATGTGACGGGCTGCCGGAAAGGGGTCGCTCGCCGACGGTTTCGCTCAGCAGGTCGTGCAACAGCCCGGTCGCGGACTCCGGATGGATGGGCAGTACGCCGTCGCCGGCGCGCGGATCGGTCCGCGGGTCGAACCGCAGGTCCGGATGGTACGGGTCGACGGCCCCGAGCGCATGCGCGTACTCGGCGAGCGCCGCGGCGACGTGCGGGCGCTCCCCCTCACGACCCAGCGCTTTCTTGATGGCGCGCACCATCGCGGGTTTGCTGGTGCTGTCGGCATCCGGCCCGTAGCCGACGATCTTCTTCTTGTCGTTCTTCTCGTACTTCGAGCCGTGCAGGTCTTCCGGTTCGACACCGAGCCGCCGCGCGAGCCGGTCTCGGGCGGCGGTGACCTCCGCCTTGTTGGCCTTGCCCAGCTGTTTCGCGTAGTCCAGCAGATCGCCGATGGCCTGCGCGCGACGCGCCCTTCCGATCTTCGGGTCGGTGATCGCTTCGGCCACGCGCTGCGGCGACATGTGCTCGCGGTCGATGCCCAGCGCATGGCCCAGATCGCCGAGCTTGTCGCTCAGCTCGTGGAAGTTCTCGATGGCGTCGCTGCTGCGAATGTAGTCGACCATGCCCTCGACCTGCGCGGCCCGCAGCATATTGTCCTGGCGCAGGGCGGCGATGGTGTCGTCGAGGTGCTCGCCAAGATCCATCCGGTCGGCGCCCTCGATGCGGGCGACGACGGCATCGAGCTCGGCGCGCACCACATCCGGATCGCGTGGCGCACTGGGCGTTTCGCTCACCGCGGGCGTCTCGGGCTCCGGCGTGGCCGCCCGGCCTTCGGGTTGGACGACCTCCCAGGGGCCGTGGTCGCCGCGCAGCAAGAGCATCGGAGCTCGATCGCCGCCGGGCTCCAGATTCAAGAAGCGGACCTGCGGTGTGGCCTCGTCGACGACGTGGAGCACGCCATCGTCGTTCATGCTGACGGTGCGGTAATCCAGGTGCAGTTCACCGCGATTGAGCATGTCGGCGAGTCGCGGATATTTGGTGAAGGCCTCGGCCAGGCGGGCGTGGTGGTCCTCGTCGCCGCTGATCACGACCAGACGGTTCGGGTCGCCGACGTGCTCGCCCGGACGCACTCCGATGCCGGGCTCGAGCATGGCGCCACCGTTGGCGTCCATCCAGTCGTGTGCCGCGCCGTCGATCAGCTCCCGGCCCCGCTGCTTCGACGCCTCGTCCAGCTGGATGAAATGCTCCACCGCGGCGGACAATTCGTTCAGATGGTCGCGGGCGTCACGCACCGCCATCCGGTGCTCGGCCATGGTGCGGTCGAGTCCGCCCTGGTCCGGGCCGAGTTCGTCCAGACCGATGCCGAGCAGCTGAGCCCAGTTCGACCGTTCCTCGGCGAGCTGGTCGCGCATGAGCGCGTCACGGAACAGATCACCGCGCTCGCTCTGCCGGAAACCATCGTCCGCGTCCTCGAAGTGGTTGGCCCACTCGCCATTGTTGTTGGTGCCCACGGCATCGAGGAAGGTGTTGCGGGGCTTCTTCGGCTGGAACCGCTCCGACGGATCCTCCGGCGCGGCGCCGTATTTCTCCCGCTTCCGGTCGGCCTGCTCCTGTCGGCGCCGCAGTTCCTCGACCGCGTGCACTTCGCGCACGAAGCGGCCCAACGGGTTCTTGTCATTGTGAGCGACCGGGCGACTGGGGACCCGCTCCTCCACCTTGTTGAACTCGTGCGCCACATGGTTCAGGGCCTCGAGCGCGGCGGCCCGGCGGACCAGCTTGTACGCCTCGTCGGTGACGACGCGGCGCAGCGCCTCCGGAGTCGCCTCGGAGAGCTCGTATCCGTGGTCGGCGGCCACCCGCGCCAGGTCCCGCAGCGCGGCGTCGCGGGCCTCGATGGCGTGCGCCACGGGTTCGGGCAGGTTCGAAGCCCAGTGGTGTTCCGGCGGAACCGGCAGTTCCGGGGCGTGCGAGCCGGGCGGGAGCTCCTGCGTCCGCGCTTGCCAGCTCTCGCGGATGTAGTCCGCTTCGGTCTTCATCCCGGCCAGGCGCAGGCTGGTCTCGTTCTCGGCGCGAAGCTGGGGATCGGCCTCGGAGAACCAGGGTTCGTATGCGCCGCCGCGGTCGCGTATGGGGACGACCTCCGCGGAGACGTCCGCGACGCGGCTGGTCCAACGCTTCAGGAACGGCATCCGCTCCCGCGCCTTCCAGATGGTGGCGCCCTCCTTGATGGCACGGGCTATGGGCGCCTCCCCCAGGACCTCGATCGTGTGCGGTTTGTGTCCCGGAGCCACGTGCTCATGCGGATCGACCTCCTCCTCGAGGGGGAAGTCGTGGCCGAACATGTGGGCGACGCCTCGGATGATCTTGGCCTGGCCCTCGCCGTCACCGTGTTCGTAGCCCGACATGTACTTGGGGTACTGGCCCTCGTAACCCTTGAACGAGCGCCAGGCCCGCCGGAGGAACCCGATTTTCTGTTCCGGGGCACCGTGTTTCGGCTCGAAGGCTATGCTCGGCCGATCGACGACGCGGAGCCCGTGCGTTCCGTCCGGACCCGCGGTGATCTCGACATGCACGCGGTGGCCATCGGCCTCGAGCACCAGCCGCGGATCGGCCGCCGGGTCCGGATGGTGGAAGGTGGCGGCCATCAGGTCCGCGACATCGCTCGCACGGCGCAGGGTTTCGTCGCGCAGACCGGTGAGCACGCCCTCCGGATCGCGGGCCAGGTGTTCGGGATCGACGCCGAGCAACCGCGCCCACTCGTCGCGGATCTTTCCGAAGACCTCGCGCCCCTCGGGCGTGACCGCCCGCTCGCGGAGGTTCACCGCATCGCCGAGCGCCTCGATGGCGCCGGCGCGCAGCAGGTTTCGGTACTGGAGTTCACCGGCCAGCTCGGGCAGGCGCTCGGGTGTGATGTCCTCGGGCCGCAGACCCAGGCGGTCGGCCAGCTCCTGGCGCAGCTCCGGCAGCGTGAAGGTGCGCGGCTCGCCCTCGGCGGGACCGTGATTCGCCTCTGCCCACGGCTCGAGCGGCAGCTCGCGGGGCGTCTCCCCCGCCGGCCGCTCCACCGGCTTCGGGAGGAAGCGCTCCTCGTCCGATAGCCGTTCGAAGTCCCCCGGGCGCAGCGCTCGCGGCGGATGACCACCCCGCGGATCGCCGAAAGCACCGCGGGCGCGGGCATTCTCGGCCACGTCCCGCATGGCGGCCAGCGGATCCCGCTGCTGGCCGATGAATTCCTCCATGCCGAGCGCATCCATCAACCGCGCCGCGTACGCCAGTTCGGCGGTCGTGTGCTCGCGAAGGCTGGGCGGGGCTTCGGACCGGCCCAGGTAGTCGGCCACCGCGTGCAGCGCCGGGGAGGCGTCCACCGGATCGGCGGGACGCGTCATCTCCCCCGCGGGGATGATCAATTCCTGGGTGTGGGCCGCGGGGAAGACGGGGTCGACGAGGGTCTCGGTGTGCAGGCGGGTATCCGGCAGCGTCGCCTCGACGGTCGAGCCCGGTCCCCGACCCGGCTCGGCCGGATCCGAGTTCGGATCGTTGAAGGTGACCGGCTCGTCCGGTCGGCCACCGGCGGCATCCCACATCCGGTCCGCGGTGTCCTTGGCCGCTCGAGCCCGGGCCTCCGCCTCGGTCGCGCGGATCTCGTAGCCGGTGCGGTCGGCGCCGCCCTCCGGCAGCGAATCGGCCAACCGGCGCAGCCACTTCGCGTGCTGGTCGGCCATTTCGGCGTTCCAGTCGGCTTGGACGGCCTCCTCGCGCCGAAGCCAGGGACTGCGCTCATCCGTCCCGGATCCCGCTGCGGTACCGCGGGTTTCGGGCTGCTCGCCATTGCCCGCGGGAGTCTCGCGGTCCCCGCCGTTCGGCTCGGGCTCCGGATCAGGCGCGGCCCCGTTGCGGGCCGTCGGCGGTTGTTCGCCCCCGGCTCCACCGGCTGCCGGATCGGCGGGAGGCTCGCCCTCGGGCTCGTTCTGGCCGGTGCCCTCGGATTCGTTCCGGCCACCGGTCTTGTAGTCGCGAGCGCGCGGGTTGTCCGCGTCACCGTTCTCCGGGTTGCCCGGCTCGGCAGCGGGTTCCGAGTCGCCGTGGCGATGCTGCGGCTCGACCGGGGCCGACTCGTCGTGCACGCCACGGCTATCGCCTGCCAGGTTCGACGGGATCGATTCCGGGCGCGCACCGGCGACCGGCGAATCATCGACGGCGATCTCGATCTTCGGGGGTGAGGCGGCGCGGCGGCCGGCAGGTGTGGGCTCCTCCACCGGGTTCGGGCCCATCGGCCTCGAAATCGCCTCGGGCGGCATGTGATAGGAGGCGTCGATGCGCGCGTGCTCCGCCATGCTGTCCATCAGGTGCAAATACAGGACCTTCGCGGGTTCGGACGCCCGCTCGCCGTTGTATTCGACTTCCTGCAGCGCCTCGGCCATCGCCTCGCCGCCGTCGAACCTGTACTTGGGACCGAGGCCCACGCGCTCCGTCCCGCCGCGGCTGTACCCGCTGAGCTGGTCCAGCCACTCCTGGAAGGCAGCGCGGAACTCCTTGCGGCCCAGATCGGGCCGGGTCGCTTCGAAATGGTCTCGCAAGACCCGCAGCGCGCTCCTGGACGGCCGATTCCGGATCGCCCCGGCCGGGGTGGCCTCGACGTCCATCGCGTGCGCGAGCTCGTGCACGATCACCGCGTGCACAGGACGTCTGGAGGCGCCTCGCGGAGTGACCCCGGCCTTCACCTCGATGGCTATCGCCTTGCGCAGCAGCGCGTAATCGTGCGCGTAGTGCGCGTTCAGCACGATCGCGTCGGCCTCGAGTTTCCGCGGGCCGCTGTCGAAGCGCCTCGGGATCGTGCGCTCGCAGTAGGCGTAGACCTTGTCGTCCGCCATCTCCTCGATCGAGATGCGCTTCAGATTCCTGACGGCCGGGTAACGCCGCATCATGTCGTCGACGGCACGCGCGAATTCCCGCGCGACATGCGGGTCGACCGCCGCGTCGTCGAATCCGGTCACCTCCAGGCCCCAACGATCGCCGAGCTCCTCGGCCACCTCCGACGGGGACTTCGACGACCACTCGTCGAGCGGGAGGTTGATGGTCTGCCGCTCCCTGGGGGAAGCCGCGAGGTACTCCTCCTTGGGCACCCGCGGACCCCGCTCCGAATCCGGTGGGGGGATGGGCTTTCCGTCGTCGTATCCGGTCGGGCGTCGTTTCGGGCCGGACCGCGGCTCGCCCTCATGCGGCTGCGACGGGTGCTCGCCGTCGGACTGCTCGCCCCGTCTGCCGAAGCGAGAATCCTTGGGCTGCTCGCCTTCCGTGGGACGCTCGTGCCCGGAACGCGCTCGCTCCGGCCGCGCCTCCTCGGGGCCGCGACGCTCCGGCCGCGCCGCGTCCTCGCCGCGCGGCGGCTGGGCAACCGAACGCTGCCTGTCTTCGGACGGCTCCCGACGACCCCTCTCGGTCGACGCCTCCTCCGGCGCACGGGAACTCGTCGGATGGTCGGTCCGAGCGGTCTCGCCGGACACGGTCCGCGTCGCGCCGCTCGGCTCGGCCCCCGCCTCCCGCTCCGGCCGTGCGCTCGGCTCCGGATCGCGCGAGGCGCTCGCAGGATCACGCGCGGCATCCGGCTGCGGTCGCCGCGGCTCGCTGTCGGTCGGTGGGTGCTCTTCCGGCCGAGCCTCGTTGGGCGGCAGAGCATCCGAACGGTCATCTACCAGCGAATCCCGAACCGGATCGTCCATCCGTGTCACGTCGGTCGGCTCGCTCTCCGCCGCCTTCTCCGGCTTCGCGGACGGCGCGGGATCGTTCCCGTCCATCGCCGGGTCGTGGGCGTCGGGCACGGCATCGGTCGAGGTCGAGGGCTGCGATTCCGCGGGATCGCGGGTGCCGGTCGGGTGCGGCGAATCCTCGGGGTGTCCGATGTTTCCGTGGTCGTGCGCACCCGATTCGCTGTTGGCCGCTGGATCGTGGGTGGGGGTGGGTGGGGGCTCGATACGGGTTCGGGGGCCGTCCTCGGACGGGTGTTTCGCGGCGTGCTCGGCGAGGGCGTCCAGCAGGACCTGGTGGATGATCTTGGCGGGGGCACTGGCGTTTTCGCCGTTGAGCTCTACGTCGGTGAACGCCTCGGCCAAGGCTTCGGGGCGCTCGATGCGGTTGAGTCCCTCGAAGCTGTAGCGGGAGAGAGTCTTCTGCAGCCACTGGCGGAACCCGGCGATATTGCCGTTCTCGGCCACGTAGTGGTCGGCCAGCGCGTCCATCATGCGGTTGCGGGCCTTGCCCTGGCCGGTCCAGTCCATGGCGTGCGCGAACTCGTGCAGGATCGTCGCGTAGAACGGTCGGTCGCTCGCACCGGGCACATGATGGCCCGAAGCCTCGTCGATGGCGGCCTGCCGGGCCATGGTGGCGGGATCGCGCGCGAGATCCGCGTTGAGGACTATCTTTTCGGCGTACCAGCCGACCTTGGGGCTCTTCTCCGGCGTCGATCGTGCGTACACGCCCTCCGGCAGGTCCCCGATGCCGACCGAGCGCACATTGGTCTCCGGGTACTTCGCCATCATGGCGTCGACGGCGCGCGCGTACTCCCGCAGGACCTCGGGGTGAATGGCCGGGTCGAACCCGAAAACGTCGATGTCCCAACGCTGCTCGAGCGTCGCGACGATCTGCTCGGCGTCCAGGCCCGACCATTCGTCGTCGACTCGAGCGGCCCACGGCGGCCGCTCCGCCGACGTTTCGGTCGGCTGGCGCTCGTGCGCGGCCGGTTGCTCACGCTGCTCGCCGTCGTGCGCCGACGGCTCGGCCCCGGCGCGCGAATCGGCGGCACGGTGTTCCGCCGACGTGCGCTCCTCGGTGCGGCCGGGCACATGCTCCGAATCATGGACGGGCGCCGCCTCATTCGGAACGAGCGACTGCGTGTGCTCCTCGCCCGGCGCACCGCGGCGGTCCGCCGTTGCCGTATCCCGGGACGGATCGTCCACACCGGCCGACTCGCGGTCGGCGCTTTCGGTGGAGCGCCGTTGCTCCTGTGGGGCTCGCTCGCCACCGACGTCCTCCGGCGATACCCGTTCGGCCGCCGGATCCGACTCGGGACGCCGCAGTTCGCTGGGCTTCTCACCGGAGAACCGCTCGTCCGCCCGAACTTCGCTGGGCTGCCGGACATCCGGGCGGTCGTCGGCCACCGGGTCCGCCTCACGAGACGCACCCGACCCGGGGTGATCATCCGCACGCGACTGATCCTCTTCGCGGAGGTTCTCCTCCGAGCGCGAGGTGATCTCTTCGCGCGGGATCTCGTCCGAGCGCGGGGTGTTCTCTTCGCGGGGCCGCTCATCCGGACGCGACCGGCCCTCGTCGCGCGGCGGGTCCTCCGGGCGCGGCCGACCTTCTTCGCGTGGGGTGTCCGAGTGTGAGGGGCCCTCGTGTCGCGATGGATCGTCGCGGCGCTGCTGATCTTCCGGACGCGGCCGTCCCTCCGGGCGCGATCGGTCTTCGGAATCTCGCGCTGGTTCGGGGTCCGGGCTCGGATCGCGCCTCACCTCGGGTGGGAGTGCGTCGTCGGCCTGCGGTTCGGATTCGTCGGGCTGCGCCGGGGCATGAACCTGGGCGAAATGGACGGGGTCGAGGCCGTGGCGGGTCGCGGCGTTCAAGGGGTGCTCGGCGGTGCCATCGGCCTTGAAGACGACGGCGTAGGTGGCCTTGGTCTCGCGGGGGACCACCGGCGGGAAGCCGTGCTCGCGCCCCGCCCCCGGGTCCACGACGCGGATTTCGCCGCTGTCATTGATCAGCAGATAGCCGTGGGCTCCGACACCGTTCTCGTCGGCGGGCCCGGCGTAGCGATCGATGACCAGTGCCGAGGAGCCCGGGCCGAGTTCGAGGAGCTTGGCTGCGACGGCGTCGTGGTCGTCGAAGGCGCGCAGCTTGCCGCCCGCACCCGCGACGACCTCCGTCACCGGCATGCCTTCCGGCCCGACGGCACGGTCGGGCGGGCGAATGGAGTCATTGCCGGTCAGTGCCTTCAGCAGGCGCAGCGACAGTTCGGCGCAGCGGCCGCGTCTCGGGTTGTCCGCGCGGGTGGTCGGCTCCGGCTCGGACCGTGGCACAGGGGTATCCGAGGGTTCGTCGAGCGTGCCCGGATGCGCGGCGGTGCCGTCGCCGCGTTCGGGCGCAGCGGTGCGCCGATCGGTGGGGCGCTCGGCGGGCGTGGAACGCTCCGACGCGCGATCGGCCCCGGCGGGGTCGTGCGCTCGGTCCGCCCCGGACGCCCGGTGCTCCGACGGACGACCGAGTGCGTGGTCGCCCAGGGGAACGGGTGCGACGAGCAGTGCCGCGTCCGGGTCGGCGGAGTCGTGGTCGTCGCCGCGGCGCGGGTCGCTCCCATCTCGATCCTGGTGCGCCGCAGCGGGTTCCGTGTGTCCCCCGGCGGATTGGGGACGCTCGGAGATGGGGTGACCCACCCCCTCCGGGTCCACCGGGCGATCGACGGAACCATCACGCGGCAGCGAATCATCCACATGCGGCTGTGGACCATTCTGACGCGATCGAGGATCGGACTCGCTCGGGGGCGGATCATCGGTGCTCGGCGCGGAATCCTCACGCTGCGGCACCGAATCGTCGACCCGCGGCGTCGGGGCGTCGTGTTCCGGCAGAGAATCGTCGTGTCGAGACACCGAATCGTCGCGCGCCGGAACGGAATCATCCTGCGGCGGTGCGGAATCGTCGTGCGGCGGTGCGGAATCGTCTCGGCGCGTGCCGGATTCGTCACGCTGCACGTCGGGTTCGGTGCCGTCGCGTCGGTCGTGAGTGTCCGTCGCAGCCCGATCGCGGGCCTCGTCGGGGTTCCCCGAGGGCGAGCCCTCATGCTCGTCCACCCGGTCGAGGGCTCCGCCGCGTTCCGGAGCGGTGTCCGCACGCGGTTGGGTCTCCCGGGGCGCGACGGGCTCGTCGCTGTCGCCGATGCCAGTGGGTTCCGGACCGGAATCTCGCGAATCACGCTGTTCTGCCGAGTATTCGGATTCCGAGCGGGGGACATCGCCCCCATCCTCGTGCGCGAGACCGGCCCGCGAACCTGGTTCGTCGCCGAGGGTCGACTCGCGGGGTTCCTGGGCGGCGGTGCGGGAATCCGGCTGTTCCGCACGACCATCCGACGTCGGATGCGAGTCGGAACCGCTCGCGTCCGGGCGCTGATCGACCGCGATCGGATCGGCGGACTCGGGAGCGACCGGGTGTTCCGCCTCGGGGTCCAGAGACTCGGATCCGCGGGCTTGCTGTTGTGCGACAGGCTCTTCCGATCCTGGCCGCACGGCCGCGCGGTCGCCCGGGGCACTGCCCTCGGGCGCGCGACCGGCCTCGGGGGCGGTCGAACGGGCCTGGGCTCCCGTGGCCGAGCGGGAATCCGCGCCCTGGGGCCGGGCCGTATCCGGGCGAGACCCGTCGGCGCGCGGGGCTTCGGCGCGAGATCCGGCGGCGTCGCCCGCCCGGACACCCGTCGGGCGGGCCTCGCCGGTCGGGCGAACATCGCTGGTCGGGCGCGGTGTCTCGGAGACAGCGCGTGGTTCGGGGGTCGCCGTGCCGTGCTGGGGAGCGCCCGCCGCCGTCGCGCCGGAAGCGGAGGTGGCGGACGCGACGCTGCCCGGAGCCTGAGTTCCATTGGAGGAGGCGACGATCGGGGAATCAGCGCGGTCTGCGACCGGCCCGGGGGCGACTGCCGGGGCGGCGGCCGCATCGTGCGAGGCGGCCGGGGCGCTTTGCGGGGACAGGGCCTGGGCACCGTCGGCGACGGCGGCGCGCGAGTCCGCGACCGGTGCCGCCGCGCCGGAATCAGCGGGCGCGACCGAGGTGGAATCCGAGTCCCCGGCCGAGTTCGAAGTGGCACCGGAGGTGCGCCCCCCGGTGTCGCCGGTGGAAGCCGCCGCATTACCGGCGGCCGACGACGTCGAGGTGACACGCGAGTCGCCGCCGGTCGTCGCGGCCGGAGCGGGCGAGGAGGCCGGAGCCGACCCCGTGTTCGCGGGTCCGGGAGCGGCCGATGTGGGCGCGGGTGTGTCACGAGTTCCCGCCTGGACACCGGATTCCGGAGCGCCGCCGGGGCTTTCGTGCGTATGCGGCTGCGGCTGGACGCCGGAATCGGCGGGCGTGTGCGCCACCGACCCGGTGTCCGACGGGGTATGGGACTGGCCGCCGTGATCACCGCCGGTCACAGCGCCCGGATCCCCGGTGATACCGCGATCCGCGGGCGCGCGGGAGTCCGAGCCGCCATAGCCGCCGGTGCCGCTCGGATCGCCGCCCTCGGGGCGCGCCGTACTGCCGTCGTTGGTGGGGCGCGGGTCCGCGTCGTGGGTGTCACCGGCGAATCCGGCGGGGTGGGTCTGGGGTCCGCCGGTATCACCGCCGCCGACATGACCATTGCCGCCCAGGTCGCCGCCGCCATTGGTGTTCGCGGCCGGATCACCGCCACCGAGGCGGCCGCCGCCATGCGAGTTGCCGGCGACGTCACGGGTGCCGCCCGCATCGGGCCTGAAGCCGACATTGAAGGAGTCGGGTACGCCGGCTCGTATGCGCGCCACCCGTGGTTCCCAGAACTGGTGCGCCGCTGTGTGATTCAGACCGGAGAGGGCGCCGTTGGAGATGCCACCGGTCAGCATGCGCGGGTCGAAATTCGTGAAGGCGTTGCCCATGTTCTTGAAGGCGTCGCCCCAACCGTGCTGGTAGACGTCGAGTCCGAACTGCGCCCCGGTGCCCGCCAGGAAACCCGCTCCCGCACCGGCCAATCCGGCGCCGGTACCGGTGATGGCCGCGCTCAGGTAGTGGTTCATCGCCGAGCCCTCGAAGTGCTCGCCGAGCGCCTTGCCGACCTTGCCGCCCGCGATGCCACCGGCGGCCGAGCTGATCGCCGTGACGCCGATCTTGCCCCAGTCCAGGCCACTGCGGTGCCCGGCGGCGACCTGGTACCCCTCGATGCCCACCTCCTGCAGGACGCCCAGTCCGGCGTCCAGCACGAAGTGCCGCACCATGAATTTCGCCAGCGACGAGCCCACCATCCTGGCGACATAGGCGGCGATGCGCTCGACTGCCTCCCGGCCGATGATGCGCACCGCGATGCGGGTGGCCGCCTGCGCAGCCGCCTCCACAGCGGGGGCCGTCGGGGGAAACACCCAGGCCGCGGCCATCTCGATCGCCAGCATGGCCAGCGACGAATAGAACATCAGCTTGGTCGACTCGATCTCGGTGCCGGTGTCGTGCACCGAGTCACTCAGCTGATCGAAGAACCCGGCCAGATCCAGGATGGAGGTGTTGCCGTCCTGCTTGCCGCCGGTTCCAGCAATCAAATCGAACTGCTTGGCCATCTGGTCGCGGCCGTCACCGTCGACATACGCGGCCAGCGTGGCGGACTTGGCCGCGTCGATACCCGAGACCTGGTCACGTAGGCCGTCGGCCGCGTTCTTCCAGTAGGTGGCCAGGTCCCACATCTGGTCTTCGTTGCCCTGGGGCCATTCGACCCCGACGATCCAGCCCAGCCATTCGAGTTCCGAGGGCAGTTCGAGAGCCATGGTCGGCTACCTCGCCCGACGCCGTCGTATCACCATCCGGAGTCGGTGGCCCCGCCCCGCCGCGGCTGCGCCGCCTCGGCATGGGTGTCCCCGTCGCGGTAACCGTCCAGGCGCTCGGACGATTTCGGCGGCGCGGTAGACACCACCGGCGGCGCCGGAATCGCGAGTTCCTTGCTCAGATCGGGCATTCCAGGCACCAGGTCGGCGAGCTTGGGCAGCCGATCGCGGTTGCGCGACACCGGCGCCATGATCTCCCGACCGCGGCGCGCCACCTCGGCGGCGGCCTGCTGCGCGGCCTCGGTGACAGCCCGAGCGATCTCCGAATAGTCGAGATCCTCGATGTCGGAGGAGAACTTGGTCTCGATTACGGTGCCATCCGCGTTCACCGTCACCGTCACCCGCTTGCGCACGGTCGCGGACGCGGTCAACGCCGCGCGCTCACGCTGCAACTGGGTGATCAGGCGCATCTGCTGACCGAAGCCGTCGAGGATCTCGGCCAGTTCGGCCTTCTGACGTTCGTTGGTCATTGCGCGGCCTGCTGGAATCCCTGGCGGTTGGCCTCTTCGGTGCGCTCCAGCTCGTCGGCCGAGTCCTTCTGCGACTGGGAGAAATTCGCGAACGTCCCGGCCATGTTGCTCGCGCCCTCGAGGATGTTCTTCTTGCTGGCCAGATAGCCCTGGTCGCCATTGGCGAACTGATTGCCGAGCGAGTCGTTGCCCCAGGGGGTGCCGAGGGAGTCGGCCTGGGCGGTAAAGGTGTTCACCACCCCGTTGATGCCATCGCGAACTTCACCGGTTTTTTCGGAGGCCTTCACCAACAAGTCCCGATAGGACTCCAACCGACCACTCATGACAAGGACCCTTTCATTCCCCGGCAACTTCTCAGTTGCCGGAATATGAACGGAGAGTGCTGATCCGGGTGGACGCGGCGGCCCCGCCGCGGCGTCCATCTCCGTCGATCACACGAATTCCTGCTGCTCCCCGCGAGATTCCATGTGCATCAGAATCTGCGCGATGGCGCCGTCGATGTGCTCGGCGAACCGACGGCTGTCCACGCCGACCGCGGACTTCGCCTCCGGATCGAGATCGATCAGATAGCGTCCGTCCCCCGGCAGATCCCGCCACACCAGGGTGGAAACCGCGACGCCGCGCGGTCCGTACTTGGAGCGGCCCTGCAGAATCCGCATCGCCCCGGTCTGATCGGCCGGGGTCGACAGGAACCGCAGACTGCGGCTGTCGACGGACTCCTCGAAGCTGTCGAAGGCCGAAGCACGCGGTGCCTCATAGGGATCCGGGGCCGACGGCTCCGTGGCGATCGGGATCGGGGCCGACCCCCCGGCCTCGACCTCGGGGAGTTGCGCGACCAGCAGCCGCGCCAGCTCCTCCGGCTCGCAATCGATCATGGTGACGCCGCCGCTGTGCATCGTCGTCTCGCCCGGATGCTGAATGAGCAGGCAGGCGCGGCGACCCCGCCGCGCCCCGTGCACCATCACATGCTTGGCCGGATTCTCGATGTCCGCGTCGTGCCAGCCGTGCACACCCACGAAAACCTCTGGGTTGCACACGGCTTCGAATACCGCACGGAACTCGGCGTCGAGCCGCAGGTCGAGCTCCACCTCGGCGCCCAAGAGCTGACGCCGGTATTCGTCGGCGTCCATGGTCCGGCTCGTGTACGTCAGCGGCGAGGGAATCGCGCCCTGCCGATACCGGTTGCACAGCACCTTGAACTCGAGATCGGTGAACTCCCAGGTCATGCCTCGACCACCGGGTTGCCTTCGGCGACACCCTCGAGCGTCTGCCCGAGACCCCGGATGAAGTCGACCTGCTCCGGCGCGGGATCCGCGGCGGCGGTCGCGGTCGTGGTGACCGGCACGGCGTCCGCAGGCGCCGCCGAGACGCCCACCAGCGGTTGGGCCTGGTCGACATCGAGACCCGCGAGCCCGCCGAACAGGTTGGTCAGACCCGCCAACGGTGAATTGGTCACCGCCGCAGCGGGAATGCCCGTCGCCACCCCGACCGTGGGCGGGATGGCAGCGCCGCCCACGGGCGTGGTGTCGCCCGGCAGCCCCGCTGTCGGCGTGGGCGTCTGCGGAGCGTCACCGGACAGACCCAGCAGCTGCGACAGCTGCGCCACCTTCGACGGATCCTGCTCGATCGCGCTGAACGCCGTGGTCAGCTTGTCCTCCGGCACGCCAAGCGCGGTGGCCAGGGTCGACAGATCGGTCGACTGCATCGCCTGGAGCTGCTGCAGGATGGACGGAAGCTGTTGTGACACTGCCGAAATGCCGTTGCTGGCGCCGCTGATCAGGGAGCTCAGCAGGCTGGTGAGCTGCGACATGTCCGAGCCGCCGGAGCTGGTGCCGGTCGAGGTGTTCTGCGGCTGCGACTGATTCGGGTAGCTCTGGTTGGGGTTGGTGCCGTTCGGATTGGTTCCGTTGGGGTTGGTGCCGTTCGGATTGGTTCCGTTGGGGTTCGTCCCGTTCGGATTCGTCCCGTTGGGGTTCGAGCCGTTCGGGGTCTGATTCTTCACGTCCTTGAGCGGCGGCACATTGGCCGTCGGGGTTCCGCCGCCCGCGTTCGGAGTGCCGCCGCCCGCGTTCGGAGTGCCGCCACCCGCGTTCGGAGTGCCGCCACCGGTGTTCTTCGGGTCCGGGTTGGCATTCGGGTTCGGGTTGTCGCTCGGATTCGGGTTGGGATTCGGATTCGGGTTGGGATTGGGGTTCGGATTCGGATTGGGGTTCGGGTTGGGGTCGGGATTCGGCTTCGGCTTGTCGACGGGCGCCGGAACCGGCACCGAGGGCGTCGATTGCGACGTGTGGGTCACGCCGTCGGCGTAGTGGTCCTGGTACTGGCCTCGGTAATAGTCCAACTGCCCCTGCTTGTCGCAGTCCCACGGCTGGCTCGGGCCCTCGGTCGGCATGCTCGCCTGGGTCTGGATCATCCAGCGGTTGGTGTAGCGCATGACCTGGGAGGCGTTGTCCATGGTGTCGATCAGCGGCTGAATGCTGTTGCAATAGCTGGTCACCGCGCCCTGCGCGGCATTCGCACCATCGCTACGCCATTTGCTCTGCAACGCCTGAATCTTGTTGTTGAAGTCGCTGAGGCTGGTATCCACCTTGTCCTTCAGCAGCTTGTACAGCTCGTAGGCGTTGTTGTACGGATCGGGCTTCATGTCCTGCCCGAGGTTGTACAGCTGCTCCCAGCTCATCGAGTCCTTGGGCTCGGGTCGAACGGAGTAGGACTCCTTGCCGCCCTTGTAGTTCTTCAGGCTGTCCGGGTAGCTGTCGTCCGCCGAATCGTCGTAACTGCTGGGCGACTTCTTGTTCGGGATGTCGATGTTCAGGTTAGTGGCGTTGTCCGGCGCAGTGGTGTGCAGGTATCGCAGGTTGTCCGCCGACATATGGTCGGTGTTGACGTAGGCCCGCCCCGCCGCGTTGAACGTGTCGATCATGTCGCGCAGAATCGCGATATGCGTGGTGAGCGCATCCGACATGTGCGTGCCGATCCCATTGAGATAGGTGGCCAGGGTCCCGCCAGAGTCCAGATTGCCGATCGGGCCGATATTCGTCAGATGCCCGTCGATGAGCTGCTGGTAATACAGCAGATCGCCAACGAGAGTGGCCGCGGCCTGCGCCCCCTGCTCGGCCGCCCCCGGCTCGAATTCCAGGTGGCCGGAATTCGCTTGATCGAGCAGCGTCGGCCAGGCCGTCTGGTCCTTGTCCTTGTACTTATCTTTGTTATCAGGTGCCATCGCTAACTACTGTCGCTCCGCCCGTTGCCAGCTGTAGATGCCAGCACAGCCTACTGTCGTGAACTCCCGATGGCGCACAAGGAAATTCGGGGCATGCGCGGCTGCCCCAGGGTAGCCAAGCCAGCGCGGCTCGGCCATCTGGGAAGATCGATGATCATGCGAGTACTGGTGCAGCGTGTGACATCGGCTCAGGTGACGGTCGACGGCGAGGTGGTCGGACGGATCGATCCGGCCGCGCACGGCGCGCCCCACGGGCTGGTGGCCTTGGTCGGCGTCACCCACACCGACACCGAGGCCACCGCGAAAGCGCTGGCCGACAAACTGTTCCGATTGCGGATTCTGGACGGGGAGCGCTCCGCCGCCGACCTGTCCGCGCCCATTCTGGTGATCAGCCAATTCACTCTCTACGCCGATACCACGAAGGGCCGTCGCCCATCGTGGAACGCCGCAGCTCCCGGGCCGGTCGCGGAACCGCTGGTCGATACGTTCGCCGCCGCGCTGCGCGCACTCGGGGCGATGGTCGCCACCGGACGGTTCGGGGCGCATATGCATGTCGAGCTCGTCAACGACGGCCCCGTCACCATCCTGCTCGAAAGCTGACCAGGGACAACGACGCCCGCGACTAGGGTGGCGGGCATGCTGCTGTGGATCAATGGGCCCTTCGGCGGAGGGAAGACGCACACCGCGTTCGAGTTGCATCGGCGGCTGCCCGGAAGCCTGGTATGCGATCCCGAGGAGGTCGGGTTCGGGCTGCATCGGGTTATCCCCAAGGAGCTTCGACCCGACTTCCAGGACCTACCGGCCTGGCGACAGGGCGTCTTCGAGACACTCGATCTGGTGTTGAGCAAGCACGGCGGGCCGGTGATCGCGCCGATGACGGTGGTCGAGCCGGTCTACTTCGCGGAAACAGTCGGGCGGCTGCGCGAAAAGGGTCACGACGTACGGCATTTCGCGCTCATGGCGCGTCCGGAGACGGTGGTGCGGCGGCTGCGGGAACGGGCGCTCGGCGGGCTGCGGCACGAGAGCTTCGCCATCGATCGGGTGGATCATTGCCTGAGTGCCCTGAATCGACCGGAATTCGCCGAACACATCCACACCGATGAACTCTCGCTGCGCGAGGTCGCCGACCACATCGCCGCCGCCTCCGGCCTTACCCTGACCCCGAACACCGACGGCAGACTCCGCATCGAGCTACGGCGGATCCTGGTGGGGGTCAGGCATATTCGACTGTTCTGAATCCAGCTGTCAGTGGCTGCAGCCGGACCGAACGACTCACGCCCATTCCAGCGGGCCGGAATGGGCGTGATCGATTGGGGCGGAGCTTACTCCGGGCGCAGGGTCAGAATGCGCGGGCCGTTCTCGGTGACCGCGACCGTGTGCTCCCAGTGGGCGGCACGGGTGCCGTCGTCGGTGACGACGGTCCAATGGTCGTCCAGCTCATAGGTTTCCGTGGTGCCGAGGGTGAGCATGGGCTCGATGGCCAGGACCGAGCCCACGCGCAGCTCGGGACCCTTGCCGGGCGCGCCCTCGTTGGGAAGGAACGGGTCCATGTGCATCTCGCGGCCGATGGCGTGGCCGCCGTAGCCGGAGACGATGCCGTACTTGCGGCCGTGCTCCTTCTCGGCGGCGTAGGTGCCCTGCTCGATGGCATGCGAGACATCCGAGAGACGGTTGCCGGGAAGCATGGCCGCGATGCCCGCCTCCATCGCCAGCCGGGTCGCCTCGCTGAGCAGGCGATCCGCCTCGATGATGGTGCCGACGCCGAAGGTCCACGCCGAGTCGCCGTGCCAGCCGTCGAGGATGGCGCCGCAGTCGATGGACACCAGATCGCCCTCGGCCAGCACCTCGTCCTTGGACGGGATGCCGTGCACCACACGGTCGTTCACCGACGAGCAGATGGAGCCCGGGAAACCGTGATAGCCCTTGAACGACGGGATCGCGCCCGCCTCACGAATCACCTGTTCGGCGACCTCGTCCAGCTCCCAGGTGGAGACGCCGGGCTTGGCGGCGGCGCGCACCGCCACCAGCGCGCGGCCGACGACGGCGCCGGCCGCCGCCATGGCGTCCAGTTCACCGGCGGTCCGGAAGGGCACCACCCGCTTGCTCTTACGGCCGAAGACCATTCAGCGACCTAGGGCCTTCAGCGTCCGCTCGTTGACCTCGGCGATATCGCCGATGCCCTCGACCGAGACGACCTGGCCGTCATAGTGCTCCAGCAGCGGCTCGGTCTCCTCGCGGTAGACGCGCATGCGGTTGCGGATGACCTCTTCGGTGTCGTCGCCGCGTCCGCGGGCCAGCATGCGCTCGACCACCACGTCCTCGTCGACCACGAAGGAGATGACGGCGTCGAGTTCCTTGCCCGACTCCTTGAGCATCTTCTCCAGCGCCTCGGCCTGATCCACGGTGCGCGGGTAGCCGTCGAGGATGAAGCCGTTGACGGCGTCCGGCTCGGCGATGCGGGCCTCGACCATGCGGTTGGTCACGTCCGACGGGACCAGGTTGCCGGCGTCGAGGTACTGCTGCGCCTCACGGCCCAGCGGAGTCTGCTCCGCGATGTTGGTGCGGAAGAGGTTCCCGGTGGAGATGTGCGGAACACCGAGCTTTTCCGACAACAGTTCGGCCTGGGTGCCTTTGCCGGCACCGGGCGGTCCGAGCAGTACGAGTCTCACTTCAGGAACCCTTCGTAGTTTCGGTTCATCAACTGGCTCTCGATCTGTTTCACCGTATCGAGGCCGACGCTCACAATGATCAGCACCGAGGTACCGCCGAACGGCAGGCTCGACATGCCGCCTCCGCCGGAGCCGATGCCCAGCAGCAGATTCGGCAGCACAGCAACAGCACCGAGGTACAACGAGCCGGGCAGGGTGATCCGGCTCAGGACGAAGTTCAGGTAATCGGCGGTCGGCCGGCCAGGGCGGTAGCCCGGAATGAAGCCGCCGAACTTCTTCATCTCGTCCGCGCGCTCCTCCGGATTGAAGGTGATCGCGACATAGAAGTAGGTGAAGAACACGATCAGGGCGAAGTAGATCCCCACATAGACCGGGTTCGTCGGGTTGACCAGATACTTCTGGATCAACTCCTGCCACTTGGCGGGGTTGCCCGAGCTCTTCTGGGTCAACTGCGCCACCAGGTTCGGCAGATACAGCAGCGAGGACGCGAAGATGACCGGGATTACGCCCGCCTGGTTCACCTTCAACGGCAGATAGGTCGAGGACCCGCCGTACATCTTCCGGCCGACCACGCGCTTGGCGTACTGCACCGGAATCCGGCGCTGACCCTGCTCGACGAAGATGACGCCGATGATGACGACCAGGGCGGCGACACCGACCAGGATGGTGGTGATCAAGCCGCGGCTGTCGTAGATCTGCTTGCCCTGCGACGGCACTCGCGCCGCGATACCCGCGAAGATCAGCAGCGACATGCCGTTGCCGATGCCGCGCTCGGTGATCTGCTCGCCGAACCACATGACCAGGGCCGCGCCCGCGGTCATGACCAGCACGATGATGATCATGCCGAAGATCGAGGTGTCGTCGAGAATGTCCTTCTGGCAGCCACGCAGCAGCTGACCGCGGGAGGCGAGCGCGACCAGACCGGTCGACTGCAGCACGGCCAGCGCGATCGACAGATACCGCGTGTACTGGGTCATCTTGTTCTGACCCGACTGGCCTTCTTTGCGCAGTTCCTCGAACCGCGGAATGACGACGGTCAGCAGCTGGATGATGATGCTCGCCGTGATGTACGGCATGATGCCGATCGCGAACACGGACAGCTGGAGCAGCGCGCCGCCGGAGAAGAGGTTGATCAGCTGGTAGATGCCGGCGTCATTACCGCCGTTGACCAGATTGATGCATTCTTGAACGTTCTTGTAGCTCACGCCCGGCGAGGGCAGCGACGCACCGAGCCGGTAGAGCGCGATCAGTCCCAGCGTGAAGAGAATCTTCCGCCGTAAGTCCGGGGTCCGGAAAGCCGACACGAAGGCGGAAAGCACAGATCCTCCTGGCTAACGACATGGGTCAGGCCACGGATTCAGCGATTTGGGAACGCCGTACCCATGACGGTGTTGGCAGACAACACTTGAACTTTAACAGCGGCACCGGGCGAGCTCGCGACTCACCCGGTGCCCACTGCTATTTCAGGTTACCGTCAGGCCAGCTCGGTGGCGCTGCCACCCGCTGCGGCGATCTTCTCCTTGGCGGAGCCGGAGAACTTATCGGCCGAGACCGCAACGGCCACAGCGATTTCGCCCTCGCCGAGCACCTTCACGAGCTCGTTCTTGCGAACGAGGCCCTTGGCGACCAGCTCGGCCTTGCCGATGGTGCCGCCCTCGGGGAACACGCGGGCGATGTCACCGACGTTCACGACCTGGTACTCGGTGCGGAACGGGTTGGTGAAGCCCTTGAGCTTGGGCAGACGCATGTGAATCGGCATCTGACCGCCCTCGAAGCGGACCGGGACGTTCTTGCGAGCCTTCGTACCCTTGGTACCGCGGCCCGCGGTCTTGCCCTTGGAGCCCTCACCGCGACCCACACGGGTCTTCTCGGTCTTGGCACCCGGGGCAGGACGCAGGTGGTGCAACTTGATGGTCATGCTTAGACCTCCTCAACCTGAACGAGGTGGCGCACGACGTTGATCAGGCCGCGGTTCTGCGCGTTGTCATCACGCACCACGGACTTGCGGATACCGCGCAGCCCGAGGGTGCGAAGCGACTCCCGCTGATTCGCCTTGGCGCCGATGCTGGACTTGACCTGGGTCACTTTCAGCTGTGCCATATCAGACTCCCTGTCCCGCGCGTGCACGCAGCATGCCGGCCGGGGCGACGTCCTCGAGCGGCAGACCACGGCGAGCGGCGACCTCTTCCGGACGCTGCAGCTGCTTGAGCGCAGCCACGGTGGCGTGCACGACGTTGATGGCGTTGTCGCTACCCAGCGACTTGGCCAGAACATCATGGATGCCGGCGCATTCCAGCACGGCACGGCACGCACCACCGGCGATCACACCGGTACCGGGCGAAGCCGGACGCAGCATGACGACACCGGCGGCCGCCTCACCCTGAACCGGGTGGGTGACGGTGGAGCCGATCATGGGAACGCGGAAGAAGTTCTTGCGAGCCTCTTCGACGCCCTTCTGGATGGCCGCGGGAACTTCCTTGGCCTTGCCGTAGCCGACGCCGACCAGACCGTTGCCGTCACCGACGATCACGAGGGCGGTGAAGCTGAAGCGACGACCACCCTTCACGACCTTGGAGACGCGGTTGATCGCGACGACGCGCTCGAGCTGGTTCTTCTCGGCGGCCTGTTCGCGACGGTCACCGCCGCGGCGGTCGCGACCGCCACCACGCTGATCGCGCTCGCTGCCACCATTCTGTCCGGCGGGACCGTTTCCGCCGTCACGCCGCTGACGTCCCGGCATCAGACGTTCCTTCCATTCGCAGTGTTGATCATCAGAACTTCAGCCCACCTTCACGGGCGGCATCGGCGAGGGCCGCGATCCGGCCGTGGTAGTCGTGACCACCACGGTCGAACACGACCGCCTCGACGCCGGCGGCCTTGGCGCGGGCGGCGAGCAGCTCGCCGACCTTCGCGCCCTTGGCGGACTTGTCACCCTCGAGCGCACGCACATCGGCCTCGATGGTCGACGCGGCGGCAATGGTCTTGCCGGCGGAGTCGTCGATCAGCTGAGCGTGAATGTGGCGCGAGGAGCGGTTGACCACCAGGCGCGGACGCTCAGTGGTGCCGACGACCTTCTTGCGCAGACGGAAGTGACGACGCGCCTTGGACAGGCGGCGCGCGGTCGAAACGTCCTTACCGATCGGCTTGCGAGCGGCCTTCTGCTTTTCGGTTTGTGCCATGGCTTACTTACCCGTCTTTCCGACCTTGCGGCGAACGACCTCGCCGGCGTAGCGGATGCCCTTACCCTTGTACGGATCGGGCTTACGCAGGCCGTGGATCACCGCGGCGATCTGGCCGACCTTCTGCTTATCGATGCCGGACACCGAGAACTTGGTCGGGGATTCCACCGCGAAGGTGATGCCCTCGGGCGCGTCGACCGGAACCGGGTGGCTGTAGCCGAGGGCGAACTCGAGGTTCGAGCCCTTGGCCTGCACGCGGTAACCGACGCCGAAGATTTCCATCTTCTTCTCGTAGCCCTGCGTCACACCGATGATCATGTTGTTGATCAGGGTGCGGGTCAGGCCGTGCAGCGAGCGGTTCTGGCGCTCGTCGTTGGGACGAATCACCTCCAGCTCACCGGACTCGGCCTTGGCGACGGTGATCGGCTCAGCGACCACGTGCGACAGGGTGCCCTTGGAACCCTTCACCGTGATGTTCTGGCCGTCGATGGTCACCTCGACGCCGGCGGGAACCGGGATCGGCTTCTTACCGATACGCGACATTGTTCCTACCTCCCTTACCAGACGTAGGCGAGGACTTCGCCGCCCACGCCCTGCTGCTTGGCCTGACGGTCAGTGAGCAGACCCGAGGACGTGGAGATGATCGCCACGCCCAGGCCGCCGAGCACCTTGGGCAGGTTGGTGGACTTCGCGTAAACCCGCAGACCCGGCTTCGACACGCGGCGCACACCCTGCAGGGAGCGCTCACGCGAGGGGCCGTACTTCAGGTCGACGATCAGGGTCTTGCCGACCTGCGCATCTTCGGTGCGGTAGTCGGCGATGTAGCCCTCGCGCTTGAGGATCTCGGCGATGTTCGCCTTGAGCTTCGAGTGGGGAGCCTTCACCTGATCGTGGTACGCCGAGTTGGCGTTGCGCAGACGGGTCAAGAAGTCTGCGATCGGATCAGTCATGGTCATGTGATTGACCGTTACCTTTCTCGCCGCGGTTCCCATTCAGCACCGTCAGAGATCGGCGGTCGTGGGCCTACGACAATTCGGGGCGGTCCAGCCGGGGATGCCCGACCGGAGAAAACGCTTGCGCCCGGGCAGAGGCCACACACGCGCGGGGCGCGTGTGGACACAGGGGTGCCCGAGCAACCGGTCTAGTGTAGACAAGGGCTGATCAGCGACCAAATCGGGGCAATGACGACCGACCTGTCGTTGTCGGTGCACAGCCGGGAAGGAAGGACGCCGTGAGTGTCGCCCACGTGCACGGCTTCGGGCCGTACACGGTCTACGACCTCGACGCCGGCTACTGCACGGCGGCAATCTGACGTACTCTGCGGGCCATGACCGGCCAGGGCCCGCTCCACGACATGCTCGCCCAACTGCCTGCTGAGCAGGCGAAGAAGCTGGTCGACACGTTGACGGCATCGGGCCCTCAGTTCTTCGAACGCCCGGCCGTGCCGTCGCGGCGACGGGGGCGGCGGGCCGAGTCGGTCACCTACCGGGTGCGGGCCGCGTTGGACGACACCGCGCCACAGGTGTGGCGGCGACTGGAGTTGTTCTCGGGGCTCTATCTCGACCAGGTGCACGATGTGCTGCAGGCCGTCTTCGACTGGGACGATGCTCACCTGCACCAATTCGGCAGTGGCCCAGAGTATTACGATCGGCGGACCGAATACTATCTGTGCCCGTTTCAGGTCGAGGAGGGGGAAGCCGGCGTCCCCGAGGAGCGCGTCCGGCTGGATGAGGTGCTGGTCGATATCGGCGATAAGTTGTTCTACTGCTACGACTTCGGCGATGACTGGCACGTGACGCTCACCGTGGAGGCCGTGCTGGCGCACGAGGCGGCAGCCCCGCTCGCGATCTGTGTGGACGGTGCGGGCCCGCATCCGCTGGAGGATTGCGGTGGCACCTTCGGGTTGGCGCAGTTGGTGGCGGCGAATGACGCGGCACACCCGGAGCATGCGCGGACGATCGCCGAGTTCGCGGAATACTACGGTGATACGGAGATTCCGTCGGTTCGCGAGTTCTCTGCCGCCGAGGTCAACGAAACGCTGTCCAGTCTGGAACTGAGCGCGGAACCGAACCGGCCGATCGACCCCCACAATGCTTCGGACGCAGCGCTTTCCGACGTGATGCGCGATGTCGTCAGCACACTGCGTTATCTCCCGCCCCGCCGACGCCGGACGTTGCAGAGCCTCATCGATCGCGCCGGACTGGATACTCGGCTTCCGGTCGATCCGTCCGTTGCGGCGGCGGCCACTACGCCGTATCGAACGCTGCTCGATCTGATCGGCCGCAGCGGAGTCACACTGACGAGCGCGGGCTATCTTCCGCCCAGTGTGGTCACCGCGGTCTACACCGAGCTGGGCATGGACCGGGATTGGATCGGCAAGGGCAATCGGGAAGACCAGACGGCCCCGGTGCTCCTGCTGCGCGAGTCCGCCCAACGCCTGGGCCTGCTCTTCAAGCGCAACGGCAAGCTCCGGCCGACGCGGGTGGGCATGGCACTGGCAGCAGACCCGGTCGCGCTGTGGCAACACCTCGCCCAGCGCACCGCCGCCGAAGCCGCGCGGGTCGAAGACGTGGCCGCCCAGCTGTTCCTCGTCACCGTGGCGGCGGGCCTCACCGACACTGTCGAACCCACCCTGCTCGAGCTGCTGCAGCCGATGTCCCTACTGCCGACCGATACCCTCACCATCGCCCACCTGCGAAGCCGCTCGTTCGAGCGAACCATCGACCCCTTCGACCGAATGAACATGCGGCACTATGACATCCACCGCATGGGATTCCAATACAACGCCGAGGCAGCGCAGTTCGCGCGCACCGTGCTGGTCGCCCCCGCCGACTGATCCGCCGCAGTCCTGTCTCGGACCGGCGGCACGCGACGCGGACGACTTCAAAGCGCTGAATCCGTTACCGACCGTCGTACCGGTTCGACCAACCACACCGAAGCGCCTGCCAGCAGAAGCGACCAATCCCGCGCCAGCGTGCCATACCCGTTGCGATCCGGCTAATCTGGCGGCTCAGCACACGAATTCGAGGATATGGCAAGGGGGTTGGGCCGGTGCCCTCCGTGACCACCGATGACGGGATCAAGATCCACTACCTGGATACCGAGACCGACGGCCCGGCTCTGATGCTGGGGCACGGGTTCTTCATGGATGCCGAGATGTGGCTCCCACAGCTGGAAGAGCTGGCCGACCACTATCGCGTCATCGCTGTGGACGCACGCGGTCACGGCCGCACCGAGGATTCCGGGAACCCGTTCACCTACTGGGATCTCGCCTGGGACGCCTGGAAGGTCGCCGATGCGCTCGGCCTGGATCGCCTGGTGCTCGGCGGCCTCTCACAGGGCGGTTTCACCGCCCTGCGGATGGCGCTGCTCCAGCCCGATCGCACGCGCGCGCTGGTGCTGATCGGCACCACCGCCGCCGCCTATACCGAGCAGGAGCGGGAAGGCTACGAGCGGGTCATTGTCAAGAGCTGGGTCGGGGGTGCGGTGCCGATCGACGACATCGCGCTGCCGATGGCCGCGGTCATGATCGGGGGCGACCGCGACAGTCACCAGCGCCCGTGGGTGGAGAAGTGGCGGGCGAGCGACCGCGGCCGGCTCGCACAGGCCGCCCGCTGCCTCATCGACCGCGAGGACCTGACGGAATTGCTGGCGGAGATCAAGGCGCCCGCGCTGCTGCTGCGCGGCATCGGCGACCAGGCGTTCAGCCATCAGCACATGTCCGATCTCGCCGCGGGATTGGGCGGTCCGGCGCGGGTGAAGACCATCTCCGCCGACACGGCCACCCATATCTGTAACCTCACCCACCCTGAGCTGGTGACCCCCGAGATCAGGGAATTCCTGGACAGCCTCCCGGCCTGATCAGTCCCCGTCGCCCGGCAGGAAGCCGATGACCAGCCAACCCGACGCCGCCGGAATGAGAGAATCCCGCTGCACGATCATCGTTCTGGTGTGCGGCGACCAGATCCGGCGGTCGACGTCGGGCCGACGGACATAGACGGCACCGGAATCCCAGAGCCGGCGAAAATCACCGCTACTCGCCATCAGCTCTCGAACGATCTCGCCGGTGACACCGCCGCCGGGTACGACCGCGGAGTAGTGACGCAACAGTCCCGTCATGACCGTGGCCTCGAACTGCCAGCCCGGCAAGACCATCTTGGCGCGCGGATCTCCGAACATCCAGTGCGGCAACGATTTCGCCTCGGCCAGTCCCGGAAACAACTGACGGTATCGATCGTTCGCCGCGACAATGGTCCAATCCACCATCCACGCTGCCGGAATCGACGTGAGCTGGTCGAGCAGCGCCGCCATATCAGCGGCCGAGGCAACCTCACCGAGGCCTAGATCGGGCCGTCCCGCCAGCGCCCGCAGATGCGCCCGCTCATGCTCGTCGTCGCAGACCGCTTCGGCGAGCACGGATAGCGCCCGATCGCCGACGCTGACCTTATCGCCCTGCTCGAGCTTCTGCACCGTGCCGATCCCGATATGCGCGTGCTGTGCCAACTCCCGTTGCGTCCACCCGCGCCGGTGCCGCAGCCGCTTCACGAACGCGGCGAGCGTCGGCATCTCGACTTCGACGACCTCGCCGAATTGCATCTGTGAACCCTTTGCGCGCGTGAGAGATTCGGACTACCCCGCAATGGGGGTAGAGCGCCAGAGGCTACCACCAGGTTGGGACAGTCCGAGATCTTGCTCGACCGATCACCGCGTTGACAGGATTTATTCCCGGCGAGGCCCTGGCCGCGACGTGGAGGGGAGGGTCAGGTCTTCGCCCTCACTCGAACCACGGGCCGCGGCGGAGCGACAACCCCCAGAATGCCCATACTCCGTACCGAGATCATGTCGCATTGTGTCAGTGGGCAGAGCCGAGGCAGAAGACATTTGGCATGATCTGGCCGGGGCGCTGGTAGGTGTAGGAGGCGATGGATCCGGAGACCCTGTCGCACAGGGATTTGTCGAGTTGGGAGCTCAGGATCTTGTAGTCCGCGTCGGGGCTGGAGCAAGGGGTGAGTTCGACGTCGTTCGCACCGGACTTCTTCAGGCAATCGCCGACCTTGGCGTTGTCGATCGTGCGTGTCGGATCCGAATCCTTTGCGATCAAGCAGAATACGATGCCCGTGCCGAGTGCGTTGATACCCTTCTTGGACTTCAGGATGTAGCTGTAGGTCGTCTGGGTACCCGCGACCTTCTTGCAATCCGCTTCCGGCATGAAACCGGTGGTGGCGATACGGTCCAGGACGCGGTAGACGGCGGTCCGGTCCCGGCAATCCGCCTTCTGCACAGTGCTGCCGCTGGTATCGGTGAGGCAGTCGCCCTTCTGCGCGGCGTTCACGGCATGCGCGGTGTCCGCGCCCTTGATCCCCACGCACACGGAACCGTCTCCCCTGTCGTAGTACACGTATTCGGTGCCCGCGACATCCACGCACTTGTCGTGCGCCTTGCCGCTTCCGGCCCGTTCGAGGACGACGAACCCGGCATCCGAACCAGAGCACGACACCTTGGCGAAACTCTCGTCGCCGTCCTTCTTCAGACAATCCCCCTGCTGCAGAGCATTCGAGCTACCGCCGATCAGCCCACACCCGCTGGTGAACAAGGCCAACAACAGCGCCGAAACCGCCGCCACCCAACGCATCCGGAACCCTCCCCGTAACCACCCATTTCGGATGAGCCGTCACGGTAGCGTGCAGGACGCGGCGACGACCAATCGAGCGGCTCAGCGCTTCCAGATGCCGCTGGTGAGGAAGGTGTCCCACTGGCGAGCGGTGAACCACAACTCCGGTCCCCGTCCATGGTCCTTGGTGTCCCGCACCCCGACACGGTCGTCACCGAGGAATATCTCGACACACTCGTTGGCTTGAGGTGACCGGCTCGATTTGAACCACTTGCCCATCGGCGGTTTCACGGTCACGCCGAATACTCCTTCGCCGTCCTCAGCACCAGATCCCTGGTGTCTTCTTCACTTAACGCTACCGCCTGGATACCCGATATCGCCTGTCTGTAGCGATCGATCACGTCGTCCCGCTCGAGGTAGAGCGCGCCTTCAGCACCCTCGACATAGACAACAGGAGGTTCGACCAATCTGCTTGCCATGGGCGGAAATTCGAGAAGTGTGAACGAGAGGACAACGTGCCCCTGGTAGGTACCGACGTTATGGCGGACAACCCGGATCGAAACATTCGGACGCTCACTTATCTCGGCGAGATGGCGCAGTTGTTCGACCAGCACACGCGAGCCACCGGGCTGATGCAGCAAGACAGATTCAGACAGTAGCGCAACAAGATTCAGATCATCATCGATGAGGCGCTCTTGCCGACGGGCGGCCAACTCGAGCAGGCGTTCAGCATCGACTGCGGACAGCCCGGGGACGAAGGTGTGGATGAGAGCCCGGCGATACTCCGGTACCTGCAGGATGCCCGGCATGAGAACCAGCTGGTGGGATGTCATGCGCGTCGCCGCTGCTTCGAGACGGAGGTAGTGATCGAAGTACGTTTTGTACACATCGCTGTACCCCTGCCACCACCCCTTGTTCGTTCCCTGCACTTTGGCCAATTTGTCCTGCCGCTTCACCACTTCCCACATCTCGAGCGCTTCTTTGCGGTCAGCAGGCGTCACCTGATAGAGGTCGAGCAGCCTCTCGATCTGCGGTGTCGAAACCTTGGACGGCAGGCCATCCTCGAGCCTCAGGATCGTTGGCGGCGAGACATCTATTGCCAGACCGGCAGTCAACATACTTTTCTGCGCTCGCTCGCGCAGCACACGGAGAAAGCGACCGAACGCCCTTCTGGGGATGGTAGATCCAGCCATTTCGTTACTCTCGCTATCTGGGTTGATACGCGATGAAACGTTCCGCAATGCAATTCCAGCTTATTTCACAGAGGTTCGCCCGTGTGCGTTTCACGAGAACGGATCCCGGTGTCTACTAGGCGATAGCACCAGGCGAGGACAGCGCGCATCCGAGCCGACACCAAATCCGGTCCCGCGAACACCATCGACAAGGAGATGGTCGTAATGCCCTTGGATACATGGTCGTTGCTCTTGATTGCCCTGTCATGCGTACTCCTCGTAGCAACCGTCCACTGGGGAGTCTCCGACAACTACTCGCGAACCCCGCCCGCGCCGAATGAGGCGCTCCTCGTCGCGGGCGGCCACCACCTCCCTCGCGTCCCCCTGCACAACCGCCACCGCCGACACGGCCGCCACCGCGCCAACTGACGACATGTTCTCCGCCGTCTCGCACTACAGAATCCCCACAACCCGCCAGCTGACCTCCTTGGAAGTCCGAGCGCTCCTCCAACGCCACGCGCACTGCACCCCAGGCCACGGCCACACCACCCACAACTGCAGCGCCCGCACCCAACTGCTCGAAATCCGCGACGACCAAGGCTGGTCACGGACCCTTCCCATCCCCACCCCCATCCGCCTCGCCTCCCCCGCCTTCCAGGAGCCGACCATGACCAACCCGTTCGCCTACGTCCCTTCGTCCGAAGGCCCGAAATCCCCTGCCCAGAAGGACAAACCGTCAACCGCATCGGCCGAAACCGAGATCGCACCTCCGATGGAGGCACACGCCGACCGACACCAGTCTCGAGTAGCCGCAAACCGCGCGGTTCGAATCGGCCAGACCGGGCGCGACCGGTAGCGAGACCGACTGCGGCCCAGGACATCCTCTTGTGCCGATGAGCGCGTCGATCGTGGGCGGGATTTCAGATTGCCGGTGTCCGAGCTGATACGACGTTGTCGGCTCCTCGTCCGGGGATCAGCTGCCGCACGAAGAACCCCCGGTGGCCGGGTCCTCGACACCACCCATCGACAGTGTCAACACCCCCGTTGGCCGGGTGATCGTCCAGTCGATGGCGATATCTGAAATCTCACCAATTCACATACTTGGGGCGTTAGTGTTCGGTGTCCTCGCGACGGCGCGAGGGAAGCAGCGGGAGGGACCCTTGACCATGAGCCTGGTATTGAAGCGAATCGGCTGGGCCGCACAGGGATTGGTGGCCGCGAGCGTGGCGGTGAGCCTGACGGCGGCGCCCGCGTCGGCAGAATCGCCGCTGACGATCCAAGGCGATCCAGCACAATTGCAGGTGGGGACGACCTATTACCTGTGGGATCCCTTTCGCGACGATCCGAGCATCGCGTACGGGGGCCCGCTCGGTCCATACGTCGGTTCCTCCGGGTACGGGACGACGATCTACTTCTACGACAACGGGCAGTGCGTCGGTTACTACCCGATCATGACTTCCGAAGAAACCGTCGCGTCGACCAGTTGGATCCCAATCGCCGCTGGAGTACATACCCTGCAGGCCAAGCGGGGCTCGGACACCAAGACCTTGACCGTCACTGTCCAACCTGCCCCCAGCGGTACGCCGACCCCGCCGCCTTCTCAGGCCGGCTGTGGGGGCGGCGGCTCCATTCCCGCCGGCAGCTTCGGATCCTGAGCCGGGCAGCCCCAAGCATGAAAACCCTTGGGGCACTGTAGGGCCTGGACGGCATGGGTTCCAACCGTATCGGATGCACTGTATTGCCACATACCGCGCTGACCGAACCGGCCAGCGCGGGGCATTGGAAAATCAACTGGCCGCGGCGATCCGAGGCCGGACGAACGCACCGTAATGCCGAGTTGAGTGCGAAGTGCGGCGACAGCCAGGACCCTCCTAGAGCTTTCGGATGATCCTGGAAGGATTTCCCGCAGCGAAGACCTGCGCGCGAAGGTCTTTCGCGCTGCCGGCACCGACGACTGTATTCGAGCCGATCGTGACACCGGGGCAGACGATGACGCCGCAGCCCAGCCACACGTTGTCGCCGATGGCGATCGGAGTTGCTGTCTCCCAGCGCTGACGGCGCAGTTCATGGTCATCCATCGGATGCAGGGCGGTCAGCAACTGCGCACGCGGACCGATAGATACATCATCGCCGATGACGACGGGAGCACAGTCCATCACGATCACGTCGTAGTTCAGGAAACTGTTGCGGCCCACCCTGATCAGATGGCCGTAGTCACACTGGAAGCTCGGCATGATCCACGAAGACTCGCCGATAGTGCCGAGCAACTCCGCGAGGATCCCACGGCGCTCGGAATCCTCGCCTGATCGAGTCGCGTTGAATCGGTCCAGCAACATCTGACACGCACGGCGCTCAGCCACCAGCTCCGGATCGTTGTCCCGATACAACTCGCCCCGAAGCATCCGCGCTTTGTCCATCCCCATGACACGATCCTGCCCGAACCCCCAACACCGACTACCTGAATACCGGCCCCTGCCAGTCCGGAACCCCAAGTAGGGCGCTGCGCGTTCTCATCAGGGATGTCGGACCAGCCGATGTGCGGGGCCTGCTGGCACCGCTTGCGGGGAAACGGCTGGACCTTGCCCGAAGCCGGGGGTGATCAGACGCCGAATGGGATGCAGAGGTTCTGAGCAAGGCGGCGTGGGACGTCGACGGAGTCCGCGATGAGGTGCGCGGGCGTATGCCGTCGAGCACCTGGGCGATGCGGACGGTGTGCTGGTTGTCGACGAGACCGGGTTCCTGAAGAAGGGTGTGGAATCTACTGGGGTGCAATGGCAATACTCGGGAACGGCCGGTCGGGTAGCGAATTGTCAGCTCGGTGTGTTCTGTCCGTAAGAAGAAGTAGCGAGAGACCCAGGACATCCCAGGTCTCTCGCTACTGCTGGCGGGGTACTGTCAGGGCCAGACCTGGCTGGGCCGGCCGTTGCACGGGTAGACGACCACGGGAGCCGGGTCCGGGTTGCCATTCTGAATGTCGAGGCACATGCCGTCGAAGTAGCTACGGATCTGCAAGCCGTCTCGGTACCAGGACTGGTTGGCTTGACCATTGCAGTAGTAGCTGACAACCGGTGCGCCCGCACTGGTGTTGCCACTCTGGATATCTAGGCAGAAATCGTTCATTCCGCTGCGAATCTGGGTGCCGTCCCAGTACCAGTCCTGATTGCTCTGGCCGTTGCAATAATAGGTGACCACCGACGCTGGGTTCGGATTGGCCCCTTGAATATCGAGACAGTAGCCATTCATTCCGCTGCGGATTTGCGTCCCGTCAGCGGAAGCGGTCGCCGACATCACCAAGGCGACGATCGCCATCACCAAGAACACGACAGACCTACGAATGCCATTCAGCATTTTAATATTCCCCCTAGATGGTTGCACTCCCCAATCGGCAACGCTGAGCGAGGTTAACACATCACTCAGCTCCCATCCACATGTTGCCGCAAGAATTTTCACCAACTAGTGCCTCGTCTCGGAAGGTTGAAGCGGTAACCACTGTCCGGGGTGGTGGGGCCGGTGACCGGTGATGCTGCCGGTGGAGGTGGTGCCGGTGGCTCGTAAGCCGGATTTGTTCGTCAGGGCCCTCACGCCGGAGGAAGGCCGCAAGCTCTGCTCAGATCGGGCGGCGTAGTAAGCAGCCGGTCCGGATGCGGCGGGCGATCGTGGTGATGGCTTCGGGCCAGCATCAGCCCGTGGGGCTGATCGCGAAGCTGATGCAAGTGTCGGAAGCGTATGTGCGGCAATTGATCCACGACTTCAACGACAAGGGCATGGACGCACTGGACCCAAAATGGAAAGGGGGCAGACCAGCGAAGACGGACCCGGCCACGCGTGACCGGATTTGTCAGATCGCGCTCCCGGACACTCAGGACCGCGAGCCCCCGCCACGACGCAGGTCGGCGTACTCAGCGAAACGAACCGACATCTCCGCGTCGAAAACGGACACTCGTTCCAGAGAATCCCAGTTGTGGAACCGGTCTCGTTGCAAGTACCACTCCATCAACGACACCGCCTCCCCGGCATGTCCCTGCGACAACGCCAACATCACGACATCGCGCAACCGCCCAGCATCCGGATTGGATCTGTCCGCGTCCGTCAAGTTCGGTGTGTGCGCCAGCTTCACAAGCTGCGCCAGACTCTCACGCTGTTCGAACCATCGAGCGACCGGACCACGCATCATGTCCATGATCCGGTCCACCCCGTAATCGACATCGTGCTCGACGCTGATCCAAACCGTTGCCTGCCCAGGGTAATTCGGATGCTGAAAGAACCCGAATTCAACCGTCTCCAGGCACCCCGGCAACCGCACCTTGGCAGTGCTTTCCAACGCCGCGGCCGACAATTCCGCTCGCACACGAGCGACCGGGTCTGCGATCAACCTTGCACGGCTCTCGACACCCACGCTCCCGCCATGGTCGCGCAGCATGTAGACCTCGATCGCCCGCCTCAGCTGGGTATCGTGGCTCTCGGAGGACGTAAACCATTCCCTGCGGTAGCGCGGATAGCGCTTGCCCGGCTCTACCGCCGAAAGGCCCTCGGGCAGCAGCGACGGGGCGAAGCCCGCGGCGGCCAGCCGCTCAGTGAGACGGACCGTGATCATCTTCATCAACCGTGCCGACCCGCTGGCGACCATGGGCTCGTCTCACTCCTCGATCAGCGCGTACACACGCACCGAACGCACTCTATTGCCGCATACCGCGCTGACCGAAGCGGCCAGCGCGACCCCTCTGAATGCATGTGGGGCTGTGGTGTTGGGGTAGACCCCAATCTGACGCACCCGTCGGCGATCAATTCTTCTGGCTGACCGACTGCGTTGGGTGAGCGTCTCAAGGTGTGTCGGAAAGGGAGCCCGAGCAGTGGTACCTGGCGACCGAGGTCACCGCCCTGCCGGTCTGGCCCTCGACCGGTTTCGGTGCTGAAGTCCTGTTGCTGTGAGGCTTTCGGCCCTGTGCAATGATCGGCGGCAGCGAGGACATTTACCAGTGGAGGCCGCCTGGCATCGATAGCGTCCGTTGGGTTGGGTTGGTGCAGGAACCAGGCGGTGGGGGTAAGCAGGCGCATTCGTCGAGATAGCGAGGTGGCGCGATGACGGAATTGGTGCGTTTCTGTTGGCCGATGGAGGCAGCGTGCTCGTCGAGGTGCCTGCGCAACATTGCCAGCGCCGGGAGGATGAGCCGATGACCAGCCGTCCGTCTTTTGCCGCGCGATGTCCATATCCCGGTGCCGACCAGCATCGGAACCGGAGTCGAGGAGGCGATCACGCAGATCCTGACACACCGAGAACAGTTCGACCACGCGCACCGCGGCGGCGCATTCTCACTGTCGTCGCGAGCGCCCTGGCCTTGGTGGGCCTTGCCGCTCCGGCCGCCGCGCACACCCCGGTCCTGCTCGGCTCGGACGACACCGTCGACGCCCTCGACACGAGTCCACTCGCCCCTATCGGAACCGTCTCGTTCGCCTTCTACGGCCGAACCAGCGCGGTCGGCGACACACGCGCGGTCCGCATCCAACTCTCCGGAGGCGAGCCCTTCCATGCCCAGCTCCTCATTCCCGATCTGGCCCCCGAGAACGAGCTATCAGTCCCGCAATTGCCCCGACTGTCGATCCTCGGCCCCGACGGAGCCGTGACCACTCTCGATAACACCGCGCGCGCCCCCTTCTTCGAACCGTTCACCCAGACCTCGTACCTAACCCTCGCCGACACCGCCTCGGCCGCGCAGGCCGGCACCTACGCCCTCGTTGTCACCGGCTCCGCGCCGGCCCGGTTCGTGATTGCCACCGGCGACACCGAACAATTCGGCGCACCACTGGTCAACGCGACCGCCGCCACCCTCGCCGACGTTCAAACCTGGTACCGCACACCTCCCACCTCCGGCACCTAGACGGCTCTGGATCAGCTATTTCCCGGTACCGGCCGCCCTTGCCCTTGCGGACGGTGATCACGCATTTGCGCGCCGACAGGGCGATGTCGCCGATGTCGAGTGCGCAGCGTTCGCCGATGCGCAGACCGGCGTATCGGCCGTACCCGCTGGGTGTGCGCTGAGAACCTTCGGGTTGGTGTTCCGTATGACCTTTGACCAGTGGAACACCCGCACTGCGCTCTTCCGTTGCTGGTCACGGGTGTTCCGCGACCTGTTCCGGTGAACCCCCGCCTTGCGGAACTGTGGCGATCTCGCATCTGGTGCGAAGGAGACGACAGCACGGGCGGCACTGGCCCTTTCTGGCTCATTAGTGTCGATTGCGTAACCTGTTGCAAGGCATGGGATTACAGCTGATCCCCCGATTTCCGGCGAAAACTACCGCCATCGCTGCTGGTCCAGACATATGTGTTGTTCTTCGCGCGATTACTACCAGGATCCCATGCGGTCTGCCCGTCGTGCTGATGTCCACCACCATGGTGTGCGTCGTGAGGCTCTGGCTGCGCCGACGCTGACCACACATCGGTGCCCGCCCCTGCCAACCGGCCGGGACGGGCACCGATGTCCAAGCCCGCCCCGCCGAAACCCATAGGGGGCCTCGCTCAGTACGAGAACTTCGCCGGATTTTCGGCGATTGCTACCGGAACCCCAGGTAGGTGTGGGCGAGCAGGGCGAGGGTGATGTGGCGGTACCAGGCGTCGTAGCGGCGGACCTGGTCCCCTGGATTCCGTCGACCCCGGCCAGCCGCTGTTCGTGCTGCTCGACCGCCACGGCTACGCACCCACCCCGCACACCGACACCCCCGGCGCGCCGCCGACCCTGCCCGCCCTCGGCGTCGACTCGATCAGCGCGGTCATCACACGCCACCTGTCCGGGCAGCCCGTGCGCTACCGGACCCGTTCGCGCACAACGGCTTCCGGCGATCCGGCGCCGACCCCGGAGCCGGAGCCGATCGTCGAGATCGAGCTCAGCCGTGACTACTACGAGATCGGCACCGCCGCCCGCCGCCGCGACGCCGAACTCCTCGCCGACGTCGACGACCGACTCGACGCCGTTCTGGCCCATATGGACGACTGGCTCACCCGCACCGACGCGCTCATCGCCGATACCCTCGGCGCCCGCACGACGTGAGCGCACACCGGGCCTCCGAATCCGGCCGGCTTTAGGCGGATCGCTGACCGCTGTCGGTGTGGGCTCTTGTCGACAGGCTCGTGCGCTCGAGCAGGGAAGGTGTGGTTACGGGAGTACGAGGCAGGCGGGACCAAGTTGGATGCCGGTGCCTACGGTCACCGATGCGGTGACCGGTGTTGCGCCTGGGTGGTTTTCGATCACCCAGATGCGGTGCGCGCCCTTTACTGCCGGAGTCCAGGTGACGGTTGCCTTGCCGTCGACATCGGTGGCCAAGTAGTGCGGGTTGAGCGTCTGGGTAGTGCGATCGTTCGCGGTTTCGTCCACGAAGATCAGCGCGTCGTCCGGTGGGGCGCTTGCGGTGACCTTGTACGAGCAACCAGTGCCGTAGGAACCCGAGCTGCCGAAGCTGAGTCCCGGTGCGACGTCCACGCCGCTGATGTCCGCCTGTGCGGCGGGCGCCGCGAGGCCGATGGCGGCGATCAGCGCACCGGATGTCAGTGCCGCCGCAGCGAACTTCTTCGAGTCGATCATGGCGAAGCTCTCCATGTGTCAACAGAATTCCCCATCAAAGGGGCCGTAGAAGACGGTCCCACAGGCGGGGTGCAACTACCCGCCCCAAGTTTCGGGGGCGTGGCGTTTGCCGAGACCAGAGTAGACGCGCGCGACACGGAGTCCAGGTGCGCGTCGACGCATTGCTGACCCATGCCGCCGACGATGGGGCGTCCACGCCTGGGCGATCGCCGTCCCCTTGACCGCCGCTGGGACGGTGGCGGGGAATCGGCGCGCTCCAATCCGGGCCGCGCCGACGACATCACCGGCCACACTGACGACACCAGCGGGCACCGACCCGGCCGGCACACCTGGGCCGGGTATCCACATCTGACTCGCCGTTCGGCGGGGCCAGGTGGTCATGTATCGGTTTCGGCGAGTGGGGAGCGTCCACGTCTGGATAGAGCTGCCGGTAGGTGTCGACGTGCTCGCAGTAGTGCGTGCGCCCGGTCCCGGTGAACACGTAGTAGTGCCGGGCGGTCGGTCCATCGTGGCGGGGTTCGAGGTAGCCGCGGCTATGGTACTGCTCGTAGCCGACGCACAGGTACAAATGGTTCTCGCCGTGCAGCTGCTGGCAGCGGGTACCGTCACGCTCAGCCCGGGCGATAACGGCCAGTTGTCTCCAGAGTCGTTCTGCCAGTATGCCTTTGGGTGGCTTATTTCGCGCGGGTCGGGTGCCGGTGCCTGCGCGGGCGGCGGCACGGCCTGCTCTGGTGAGCCATACCGAGACCCGGGTCGCGGAGAATTCCGGGCGCGGTCTCGGTGGTGATCAAACCCCGCTCGCGCAGCGCCGCCAAGGTCGAACCGGCACCGGAGTCGTAGACGCCGCGGGCCCGCAGCGCGCTCGCGACCGGGCCGTAGGCGTTGTTGAACGCGATACGCCGCCAGTCACGCGCGGGCGAGGAATCCCAGCGGCCGGTGGCGGCCATTCGGTGCCGGTGTTCCTCGATGTCCTGGTCTGCGTGAAACAGCACGGTCAGGTAGATCCGTTGCCGTTCATTCACCGGCCTTGATAGATGGCGCGCTGGTATTCGGAATCGGATTGTTCGCCGCCGCATGGACGCTAGTACATGACATAGACGCCACACACGGACCTTGACCAGCACGGGCGCGGTCATAGACCGATGACTCCGAGCATCTGCCGCGGAGCGCTCTGACCGGACCAGTCACAGCGAGCTCTCGAAAGATCTACTGGCCGATAACATCCGGGCCGTGACGAACGTCCTTGCACGACCCGCGCGTTCGAAGCAATCGAACTGATGCCGGCCGGGCGGGGAGACCGCCGGCGGCGGGTGCGCTTCCGTTGCTTCGGCCGGACCTCGGCAGAAATCGCGGTCCGGTTGCAGTCGTCGTGGTCAGTTCTCGACGACAGCCGCCAGAGCCCTGATGTCGAATGTCTCATCCGAGCCCTGGATCCAGGCATCGATGTCGAGCTCGGTCGGCTCACCCACTCGCAGACCCTGACACAGCGCTGCTGATACATGGTCTGCGATCATTTCGTAGGCGCGGAAAGGCACAGGCCAGCCGACCAATCGATGCCAGTTGACGGACTGCCCGTCTACCGGTGCGGCCCAACCATGTTCCTGCAGAAGGATTTCGACTCGCTCGGGCATCCGCCACTTCTCGGCGAGTTGCTCACTGTGAACGATTTCGCACCACAACACCGGCGTATCCACACAGAAGCGGGCATACCGGCCCTCAGCGACGTTGAGCACCAAGTACGCCTCGGCGGGCATACACGACAAGGCCAACGCCAACCCGGTGGAAAACTCCTGCCACGCCGTATCGAGGCTCATCGCGTTCATGCCAGTACCTTCGATGCTCACCAGTCACCGGCCTCGTATCTTGCTGCGGCATCGGCGTTCGCTTGCCCTTCCTGACTGATGAGATTCAAACGGACGGTGTTGAAGACGATCTTCAACTCGATCCACACGCGCGGATGTTCCCAACTCATCATCGCGTTTTCGCCCGGCGCCAGTCGGGTGGGATTGCCCATGACCGGGAGCAGCCCGTTGCCGACGGCTGCGAAGCCATCCACCAGAGATCGCCACCTCTGCGCCCATGGGAAAGGGTCGATCTCGTCGCTGACGAGCACCGACAACTCGTCGAACATGCGTTTGCACCGAGTAGCCGACGCATGGGGCCGTTGCACCCGCAGATCCGTACACATGTCCGTGCCGTACTCGGTGGATTCGCCGAGGTTCCATCCCGCGGCATCACAGAATCGGGGAAGATCTTTGTCGAGGTACCACGTCCAGTCGAACTCGGCGGCCAGTCGCGCGGTTCGAACCGCGCCTTCAACATCGACGTGCAAGCGGGGATACTTTCTTCAGCGCTGGACCGGTTGTGCGGCATGCCGACCAGGCGGGTTGCGAACAACCCGGCTAACGACGCGGATGCCATGCGCGCAAAGGTATCCGACCTCCCCGACAACACATTCTCATGCGGGATACCGCGCTGACTGACCGAACCGGCCAGCGCGGGGCGATGGGAGATCGACTGGCCGTGGCCATCCGAGGTCGGCAGGCAGGTGGTCCTCGCTCATCGCACGAAGGGCACTCAGTGTGGTCGCCAGACAGGGTCGAGGTCGGGAGTGAGTTCTGGATCGATCCGCCGGTCGATCTCGTCCTGCCACGCTTGAAATGCAGGACTGATGAGCCTGACCTGGATCGCCGTGCCGCTGGTGGCCAGTTTCAGGACAACTCTGTCCACGTCCCATCCCAGGCTGCGGTTCGATTCGTGTAGCGACCGCCGGGTCGGTCGCTGTCCCACGAGTTCGAACACTCGCTGGGCCAGTTCGTCGAACGCGGTGTTAGCAAATGGCGTCACACTCGGATCATCGAGAACGACGTCGCTGCTGAAGAACCAGATCCCCTGAGAGACCGCGACATTCGTGGCCCTCCGACATTATCGAGATACACCGCGGCGGCGGTGCGGTTGACATCGAGGTCGGTGGTGAGGACGGGCCATTCTTGCTCGGGGTCCTCAAGGTGTCATCCGACTTGTTCGGCGAAGGCCGGCAGGTCGGCGACGGTCCAGGTCCAGTCGAAGTTCAGAGCCGTCTGCATGACGTGGATGGCCCGGTCGAAATCTACTCGCATCGGTATGGACTGCTCTTTCTCTGCATATCGAACTGGATCCCTAAGCCCTGGCGTGCTCACACATCCGTACCTCACCCAACGAAGGCACTGTATGCCGCGTCCCGTGCTGCTGACCGAACCGGCCAGCCCGGCGCATCGGAAGGTCAACTGGCCGCGCCGATCCGAGGCCGGCCGAACATCCGCAACTGCCGATGAGCGAGCATCCATTCGCCAGTCAGATGCGCAAGTATGGCGGGATGGCGAGCGACAATTTCATGCTGATCCACGATGCCGAGCTCCTTGCCCAGGGCGAACGGGTTCTCGGTACCGAGTTCAAAGCGATGCACGAGCGGGTTGTGCAAGTCACGGAGTTGACCTCCCGGCTCAACATCCTGCCCTTCGACGACGAGACCGGAAAGACAGCCCTGCTCGAACAGATCCTGGGCCGCCCTCTCCCAGCAGGAGTCACGATTTACCCGCCCTTTTACACCGACCATGGGCTGCACCTGGACTTGGCCGAGCGCGTGTTCATCAATCAGGGGTGTACTTTCCTGGACTACGCCGGTATTCGGTTGGGCCGGGGCGTGATGATCGGCCCGAAGGCCACTTTCATCACCATGGGCCACCCGGTAGACCCGGAGGAACGGCGCCGATTCCTCACCGGTGCCCCGATCGATGTGGCGGAGAACGTATGGATCGGCGCCGGGGCGATGATCTTGCCCGGGGTCAGCATCGGGCGTGACGCGGTGGTCGCCGCAGGTGCAGTCGTGGCCGATGACGTGCCACCGAGGAGCTTGGTGGCTGGCCCCAAGGCCGCGGTGCGCCGAGATTGGTAGCGCGAGGCAGCGGCGGTTTCACCATGCCGCTGAACGCACTATTTTGCCGCTGATCGCGCTGACCGCACCGGCCAGCGCGGTGCGGTCGGCGGCGAGACCGACTGTGGCCCAGAAACATCCGCTATTGCCGATTATGTGATGCGCTGGTGCGGTGCGCGTTGTTGCCGTGGGCCTGCGTTGGTGCGCATGAATGCCGCAGTTCGGGGGTGGCCGCACCGTCGCAATACCGGACATCGGAAAGAATCATCTAGCGTTGCAGGAACTCCAAGGTGACGCGTTCGAACGCGTCCTTGGCCTCGAGCATGATCCAGTGCCCGCAGTTCGGGAACACGTGCAACTCGGCGTGCGGGATGCTGCGCATCGGCAGCAAGGCCATATCGAGCGGAGTCTGGCGATCCTCGCGCCCCCAGGCCAGCAGCGTCGGGCACACAACCTTGTGCATCATCGCCCAGTACGGTGGCCGGTCGGTATCGGTCAGCACGCGCAGGCGCTCCGCGAACGCCTCTTTGCCGTACATGGATTTGATCGATTCCAGCGCATCCGGATCCAGCGCGGTCTGCCAGCGTTCCTCGATCAACTCCTCGGTGACGAGTTCCGGACTGTAGGACATGCACCGCAACCAGCGGATCAGGTTCTCCCGCGTCGGCTGCTCGGTGAAATCCTGCAGGATCTGCGACCCTTCGCTGAGGGGTTGGGTGAAGAGGTTCGGTCCCACCCCGCCGAGGCAGACGAGCTTGTCGACGCGGCTCGGGTGGTGGATCGCGAGGTTCAGCCCGACCACTCCGCCCAGCGAATTCCCGATAACGGCAGCGGATTCGATGCCCAGCGCGTCCATGAAGCGGACCACCGAATCCATCGCGGTCCCCACCGGATTGCCCGCAACGGGGTCACTGATCCCGAAACCGGGGAACTCGAGCACGTAGCAGTGGTAATGCTTGGCGAACGCTGCCAGGCTGCCCCGGTAGTTTCTCCACCCGCTCACCCCGATCCCGGAACCGTGCAGCATCAACAGCGGCGGCCCGTCACCGGCCTCGTGATAGCGCAGAACGCCGGCGTCCGTGACGGCTTCACGTTTCATGGCTTCAAAGGCTGTATCCATGACCTCGAAACTAGAACGTGTTCCTAAGATCAGTATGTGTAATTAGTAAGGGAGATAAGGGATTTCGTTGCCTACGGGTCGGTGGCCTTCACGGTAGGCGTTGCGCGGAAGTAGCAACGTAAAGCCCGACTGGTTCGGATGCCTATGATCTCCGCAGCAGGCACAACACCGGCCGTCTGCAGGCTGCCTAGCAGCACGAGAACATCCTCTTCCGCCGCTGGTCGCGCTGACCGAACCGGCCACTGCGAGGCGAGGGAAGATCAACGGGCAGAGCGCCGACGGCAGTGCGCGCTCAGTAGCCGAATGCAGTGCCTTCGGCAGCAGGATCAGATATCCGGCTATCGGAGATCGACTCGGGTACGGTGCGCGGTGTGGAGTTGTTGCGGCGGTTCACCTCTAAGCAGTATCGGTATGCGTGCCTCTCCGCTGCGCCCGGCCTGGCTGACTGCGTGGGAAGCGCACTCGCTGTCGCTACTGACCGAGGGTCGCTTCGAGATGGGCACCGGCAGACCGGGAATCGAGGACGAACTCCGCGACAAGGGAGTGCCCGCCGCACCGCCGCGGAACGAGCGGCTGGCACAGGTACGTGAGACCGTGAGGACTCTGCGAGAACTCGACGGCCCCGACCTGCACACGCCCGTGGCGATGGCCGTACTCGGTCCTAAGGCCCGGGCGCTGGCGGCCGAGATCGCGGACACGGTCACCTTCGTGCTGGGGGATCAGCCTCGCGGCGAAGTCGAGCGACTGACACGCGAGTTCCGCACCGTCGGGGACGTCGAGCTCGCGCTCGCCGTCCCGGCTATCGGCGATACTGTCGCGCCGCACATGGCACGCCCCGACACCGGACCCGGCCGCGCTTCGTGCGGCGGACGCACTGACCGTCCTTCCGGATGACCCGGCCGCCGCCGAGGAAATCCAGCGGCGACGGGAAGAGATCGGCTTCTCCTATTTCATCTTCGGCGCCGACTTCGCCGACAGATTCGCTCCGGTCGTGGCCGAGCTCGCCGGACGTTAGCTAGGCGGTCGTCGCCCTTATCCGCTCGGCAAGGTTGGCGACATCCACCTCATGGGTGGTGTCGATCATGAGAGTGGGAGCCAGACCGAGTGGCCCGGCATGCGCGGCCCAGTCGTCCCAATTCTCGGCCAGGCGTTGCCGGTCCCGGTGGATGGCTGCACGCTGACGTGAGGCATACCGGGATCTGGCGACGTCCGCGGGAATGTCACACCACACTTCCACGACCCGGCGAGCACCGGATCTCTCGATACCCGCACGCGCCAACGCCAGATTCCGTGGCTTGAACCACCAGGAGTCGATGACAACATCGACCGGCGACTCCTTCGTCCAGACGGTATCCGTCGCGACCACACCCAATTCCGTTACCTCGACAGCATTTTCGAGGCAACCGGCCAACGCTTCCTTGATGGCATCCTTGGACAGGAACCACGTGTTAAGGAACCTAGAAAGCGCAACGCGCAAGGTAGTCTTGCCCGCGCCGGGAAGTCCGTTCACCAAGACCAGCATTCCGTCCACGCGTCGATCATGAACCAGGACCGAATGCGCGCCGCCGCAACGGACTACCCTGCGGATCGCGCCGACGAAACCGGCCGGCGCCAGACCGGCGGGCAGATCGCGACGTTCGGCATCAGCCGGGACGCACCCTACTGCCGAGTTCCGGACAACTGGCTGGATCTCGCACTACCCGCAGCCGAAGCGCGTTCTTTCGCCAATTTCCGAGTGGTAGTGCGGGTTCAGGCCGGTTGATCTTGCTGCCCGGCCGCGCATGGCAACACACTGCATTGCCGCATGGCACGTTGACAGAAGTGGCCGACCAATGGTGTCGGAAGATCAATGGGCAGACCGCCATACGGGCGCTGACAGTCCGCGCTCATGCTGAATTGAGCACGCTCATTTCTGTCCAGCGGATTGGTTTGATGGTGCCGATGATGGCGACGAGCGGACCGGCGTCGATCTCACCCGTTTCGGGTGAAGCTATCCAGCTGACAGTCGCGGAGACTCACGGTCAGCGCCGAGACACAGAAGCTCGTCGCGGATCCCGGTTCACGCACCGTGGTGACCGGAGCTCTTGATTCGAAGGAGTTGAGGAGATGCTCGCAGGAATCACCCGCTCGGCGGTAGTCGCCGCGATAGTAGTCCCGCTCGCCGCCCTCGCGGCACCGTCCGCATCCGCGGAACAGCCCACAGCGGCGAATGTGGATCAACCCGTGGCGTCCAATATCGACATGCCCTTACGCACGAATGTGGATGCGCCGTACATCAGCGTCAACATATGCGTCCACATCCCGACCCCCGGATCAGCCACCCTGGACTGGTGCTGGCCGTAGCGGTCCTCGCATTGCTTTCGAAACCGGGCGCAAAATGCTGCCGTAATCGGGTCGTACCGAACCACTCGCGGTCGTTCTCGGGAGACGAAGATCAGCCCGTGCTCGAAAAGCTCCGGCCACTTACCGGCCTTACGCTGCCCGTAGAAGAGCCCGTGCACAGTGGAGAACAGCGCCGCCAGCCTACGATCAGCGCAATGTGGACTGAGGCCTCCAGCCGGCTGTGTCGGCAAGCGTCGAATGCATCCTCAACCAACAGATAACGGCCGACACAGCAAACCCCCATCCTGCCGTTCTGCAGGTGGGGGCGCCGTATTCTCAGTTCGATTCCCCGCGCGCTCACTTGACGACGCACGGGGAGCAGCCTATCCGCTGAGAGAACTCAGTAGCGGGCCGATGACCGGTATGGAGGCGGCGCTTCCAGTCGACGCCGGCGCGGCGGCCACGGAAATATTGGCGATGAGGTTCGAATTGTATTGCGGGGTGCCGTTAAGATCTTCCTCGATCCAAATCTGGTGAGTACCAGCAGCTTTCGGTGTCCACTGAGTGGAACCCGACCAGTTGGATGCTGGAGTCTTCGTCGTACTGTTCAGATTATTGCCGGTGACGTCTTGGTCGACCAGATAAAAGGTTGCGCCCGCCAGGACCGGGATCGTCGAAGTGACGGTATAGCTCTGACCAGCAGTGTAGTTGCTGCCGATGAGAGTGATGTTGCCGTTAGCGATGTCGGCCAACGCGGACGGCGCTGTGAGCGCCGATGCGGCAGCCAGTGTCGCGAACCCGGTCATGCCGATCCCCACCCGGCGGGTTCGTGCCTTAAACCCCATTACTTCTCCTGAATGCATTGTTCGAACCACTGCACCCGAGGGCGCACCCTCGAGTCGCGTGACCCTAACCAGTCTTCTCAACCACTACAACAACGTCGTATCGGTCGTCGAATCGGTAGGGAGAGCGCCTATCTCGTCTGCGGTCGGAAGATTCGGACCCCGCACCGAACCTGGTGGATACTCGGTGCGGCACAGATCATCCCCTATCGAACCCCTGTGATTGGCGCAGTCCGATTACGTGGCCGAATGCCGTTCCGGCGGCCGCAGTGCACGCGCGGCGGAGGCGGTGTGCTCGACAGGCGAGAGCGAAAACCCGTCGTGCCGACCGTGCAACAGCAGTTCTGCTGCGCGCCAATGCCTATCGGCCACTGCTCCAGTGCGGTGAGCAGCTACCCCCCTCGTCACCAATCGTGACCGCGCGTAAGTTCCGCCTTTGCCTGCGACAGCATGTCGCGTTGGAGCGACTGACAATGAGCCCACCAGTCGGGATGCGCCACAGGGTCGCGAACGGCATCGTGCAAGCCTCGGGCATGCGCGATGACGCGGTCCCGCAAAGCATCCGAGCAGATGATCTCGAGACGCTTCTCTGCCAGCCATACGCTCTCGATCAACCGCTTCAAATCGTCCGGAGCGCCCCCGCGCTCCCGGACGTCGAGTTCCCCCTGTAGACGCTGTGTCGTCTCGAAGTAGTCGAGAAGCGCGGACTTCAATTCCTCACGATGCGCGAGACGACTCTCAGCTCGAAACCTCAGCTTGGCCTCGCGAGCTGAACTTCGTTGCACGAGAAGCGTTGCCGATGCACCGAGCCCAGCACCCAGCAGGGGCAGCAATCCTGACACCAACGTTGAGACCACACCGGACGCCATGGACCTGATTCTCGCAGCACGGGACCCGCTCTCAACATCGAACTCACGGCCGTCGATCAGAGCGACGCACTCTTTCCGCATAATGCGCTGACCGAAACGACCAGCTCGATACATCCCGCCAACTCGGCTGGGGTGATGCGCTGTATCAAGTCTTCTTGCTGACCCAGCCAGGCGATCCTGACCACCGTACTCTGCCGAACCCACTGCCCCACAAGACAACTGGTCGCGGAACAGCCTTCACACAGCGGCAGCGGTATGTGTCACTGCATACGCTCGAGACTGCGGAATCGACAGCCGACATCTGATCAGATTCAGCCAGGGGGCGAATTCGGCGACCGCTCGATTGTGACCCGACTCAGTTCGAAGACGCCGAAGGCCCCCACCGAGTCGAAACTCGGTGGGGGCCTTCGGGTTCAGAGCGTCAGCTCACCAGGACGACTTGTGGACGCCCGGGAGTTCGCCGCGGTGGGCCATCTCGCGCAGGCAGACGCGGCACAGGCCGAACTTGCGGTAGACGGCGTGCGGGCGGCCGCAGCGCTGGCAGCGGGTGTAGGCACGCACCGCGAACTTCGGCTTGGCGTTGGCCTTGTTGATCAGAGCCTTCTTAGCCATGGATCAGTTCTCCTTGAACGGGAAGCCGAGGTGCTTGAGCAGGGCACGGCCTTCTTCGTTGTTGGTGGCCGTGGTCACCACGGTGATGTCCATACCACGCGGACGGTCGATCTTGTCGACGTCGATCTCGTGGAACATGGACTGCTCGGAGAGACCGAAGGTGTAGTTGCCGTGGCCGTCGAACTGCTTCGGCGACAGACCGCGGAAGTCGCGGATACGCGGCAGCGCGATGGAGATCAGGCGGTCCAGGAACTCCCACATGCGGTCGCCGCGCAGGGTGACCTTCGCGCCGATCGGCATGCCCTCACGCAGCTTGAACTGCGCGATGGACTTGGTGGCCTTGCGGATCTCGGGCTTCTGGCCGGTGATCAGGGTGAGGTCGGCGACCGCGCCGTTGATCAGCTTCGCGTCACGGGCGGCGTCGCCGACACCCATGTTGACGACGACCTTCACCACGCCCGGGATCTGCATCACGTTGGCGTAGTTGAACTCTTCGTTCAGCGCCGGCTTGATTTCCTCGCGGTAGCGCTGCTTCAGGCGCGGCTGCACCTTGTTCTCAGTAGAAGTCATCTCAGATGTCCTTCCCGTTGCGACGGGAGATGCGGACCCGCTTGCCGTTCTCGTCGGTGCGGTAGCCCACGCGGGTCGGCTTGCCGTCGGAGTCGACGACCATCACGTTGGAGGCCTGGATCGGCGCTTCCTGGGTGACGATGCCGCCCGAGCTGGCGCCACGCTGGTTCGCGGAGTTCGCGACGTGCTTCTTGATGCGGTTCACGCCCTCGACGAGGACCTTGCCGGTCGCCGGGTAGGCCTGGATGACCTTGCCCTTGGCGCCCTTGTCCTTACCCGAGATGACGATGACCGTGTCGCCCTTGTGCACCTTCATGGTTACAGCACCTCCGGGGCGAGCGAGACGATCTTCATGAAGCGCTTCTCACGCAGCTCACGGCCGACCGGGCCGAAGATGCGGGTGCCACGCGGATCGTTGTCCGCCTTGATCAGCACCGCGGCGTTCTCATCGAACTTGATGTACGAGCCATCCGGGCGGCGGCGCTCCTTGACGGTGCGCACGACGACGGCCTTGACGACCTCGCCCTTCTTGACGTTGCCGCCGGGGATGGCGTCCTTGACAGTGGCGACGATGATGTCGCCGATGCCGGCATAGCGACGCGACGAACCACCGAGAACGCGGATGCAGAGGATCTCCTTGGCACCCGTGTTGTCGGCGACGCGCAGTCGCGACTCCTGCTGAATCACTTCAGCTCCTCCTAGACCTGGACGATATGCACGCCGGATTGCCGACCCGACGGGCATGGTCAGTTGCCCCTCTGAACGCGCGCCTGCCAGCGGTTTCACCGATCTGGAAGAACAACCACTGTGGGTTCGCGGCCGAAGTGCGGGCATAGCTCCCGCAGGCAACCGGTCTAGTGTAGCGAAGCCCCAGGTCGGGCCCAAATCGGGCATTCGGACGAACGGCCGGGTGCGGATTCAGGGGTTCCTCAGCCGGGTCGGCTAGCGTCGGCGCGAGCAACGTCCGAGCTATCCGATCATCCCGCAGAGGAGATTCGCGTTGACGTCCGAGCGTCCCGCTCTCGACCGCCGCACGTTCCTGATCGCGCTGGGGTTGGCGCCGACGGTGGCCGTACTGGCCTCCTGCAACAGGACGGATAAACCGAAGCCGCTCATCGGGCCGGATATGTCCGGATCGGATCCGGTGGTGCGACCGCAAGACGATCTGTACCGGTTCGTCAACGGAAAGTGGCTGCGGGACTATCAGCTGCCGCCGGACAAGGTGTCGTTCGGCACCTTCGACGAGGTGAAGGAGCGGGTGCAGCAGCAACTCAGGGAGATCATCGAGGGGATTCACGACCCACAGGCCGGGTCGAACGAGCAGAAGATCCGCGACCTCTACGACGGGCGGATGGACCAGGACGCCATCGAGAAGCTCGGTATGACGCCGCTGCAGGATCTCTTCGATCAGATCGACAAGGCCGGAGCCAAGCCCGATCTCGCGCATGTCATGGGCGGCCTGCCGAGAGTTGGGCTGATCGGGATCGACGTGGGGCCCGACCCCAAGGACTCCAATGCCTATCTGCCGTCCATCTCACAGGCCGGGCTCGGGTTGAGCGAGCAGTACTACCGGAAGCCGGAATACGCCGACAAGCTCGCCGCGTACCGGACCTGCATGCGGCGCATCGCGGCCGGGGCCGGGTTCCCGGATCCGGCCGCCATGGCCGACCGGGTGGTGGATCTCGAGACGCGCATCGCCGGATTCCATTGGGACAATGTCACACTGCGCGACACCGAGGCCACCTACAACCTGAAGACCTGGGCCGAGCTGGTAGCGCTGGGTCCGCGATTCGATTGGGATCCCTGGCTTTCCGGCACCACCGATCGTCCCAAGAACCTCTTCGACAAGATCGACGTGAGCGAGCCGTCATTCGTCACGGGAGCGGCGCAGCTGTGGGCCGAGGTCGATATCGCCGCCTGGCGTGAGTATCTGAAACTGAGCCTGGTGCGGGCGTTCGCGACGTATCTGCCCAAAGCCATCGCCGATCCGAGCTTCGATTTCTTCAGTACCGAGATGCAGGGGCTGAAACGGCGGCCGGACCTGTGGAAGTCGGCGGTGTCCACGGTGAACTCGACCGTGGGCGAGGCTCTCGGAAAGCTTTATGTGAACAAGCATTTCCCGCCCGAGGCGAAGAAGCGGGCGCTGGAGATGGTGGGCGATCTGCGCGCGGCCTACAAGGACAATTTCACGAATTCGAGCTGGATGTCGCCGCCCACCCGGATCGCCGCCGTCGCCAAGCTGGAGAAGATCAATGCCAAGATCGGGTATCCGGACAAGTGGGAGGACTACGCCAAGCTCACCGTGACCCGCGGAAAGCTGGTCGAATCCCTGCGCGCCTGCGACGCTTTCGACGCCAAGCGCATGTTCGACCGGCTCGGGACGCCGGTGGACAAGTCGGAGTGGAGCATGCCGCCGCAAACGGTGAACGCCTACTACAACCCGAGCGGCAACGAGATCGTCTTCCCCGCCGCCTTCCTACAGCCGCCGTTCTTCGACCCGGATGCCGAGCCCGCGGTGAATTACGGCGCGGGCGGCGCGGTGATCGGCCACGAGATCGGGCACGGCTTCGACGATCAGGGTTCCAAGTACGACGGGGACGGCAATCTGAAGGATTGGTGGACGCCGGAGGACAAGGCCGCGTTCCAGGCCAAGACCGAGCAGCTCATCGCCCAGTACAACGCGCTGGTCCCGGAGGGGCTGCCGCCGGATCGGCACGTGAACGGCGAGCTCACCGTCGGGGAGAACCTGGCGGACCTGCGCGGTCTGGAGATCTCGCTGGCCGCCTATCGAATGATGGAGCAGCGCAATGGGACCGCGACGCCGGATTACCAGCCGATGTTCGAATCCTGGGGACGCACCTGGCGCACCAAGATGACCGACGCGGCGCTGGAGAATCAGCTCGCCGATGATCCGCATTCGCCCGCGGAATTTCGATGCAATCAGGTGGTGCGGAATCTGGCCGAGTTCTACAGCGCCTATGACGTGAAGGAAGGCGACAAGCAATTCCTGCCGCCGGACCAGCGCGTCACGCTCTGAGATCGTCCCCACGTTCGCGACACCCCGCGCGAGGCGGCCAACCCCGGTAGCCTCGCGTCGGTATCGCAGCTTCGGGGAGAGGTAGTGCCTGTGACTTCGTCGGGTCGTCCGGCCGGTTTGGACCGTCGTCGTTTCCTGATCGCGCTCGGTCTCGCGCCGGCCGTCGCCACGCTCGCGGCGTGCGGCACCGATATGAAGGACACGGTCGCCTCGACTCCGCTCAGCGGGCCCGATATGTCCGGGTCCGATCCGACGGTGCGGCCGCAGGACGATCTGTACCGATTCGTCAACGGCACATGGCTGCACGAGTACCAGCTGCCCGCGGACAAGGTGTCGTTCGGAACCTTCGACGATGTCGCGGACCGGGTCGAGGGCCAGCTGCGGGAGATCATCGAGGGCATCAAGGATCCCAAGGCGGACACCCCCGAGCAGCAGATCCGCGACCTGTACGACGCCCGGATGGATGTGGACACCATCGAGAAGCTGGGCGTGACGCCGCTGAACGAGATGTTCGCCGATATCGACAAGGCCGCCGGCAAGCCCGAGCTGGCCAAGGTGATGGGCGCGCTGCCCATCGGCGGGCTGATCGGGCTGGGCGTGTCGGTGGACCGGAAGAACTCCAGCGCGCACATCGCCTCGGTCGGGCAGTCCGGAATCGGGTTGGGCGAGCAGTACTACCGCAAGCCCGAATACGCCGCCAAGCTGGCCGGGTACAAAACGTTCCTGGAGAAGATCGCCGCCGGCGCGGGATTCGCCGACCCGAAGGCCATGGCGGAGCGCGTGCTGGATCTGGAGACGCGCATCGCGGCCGGATTCTGGGACAACATCAAACTGCACGACACCGAGGCCAGCTACAACAAGATGTCCTGGAACGACATGGTGGCGCTGGCGCCGCAATTCGATTGGGATCCCTGGCTTTCCGGCAATACCGATCGGCCCAAGAGCCTGTTCGCGACGGTGATCGTGGGCGAGCCGTCCTTCATCACCGCGGCCGGGCAGCTGTGGCACGACGTGGACATCGCGGTGTGGCGGGATTATCTGAAGCTGGCGGTGGTGCGCGAGTACGCGCGCTTCCTGCCGAAGACCATCGCGGACGCCAATTTCGATTTCTTCGGCACGGTGATGAGCGGGTTGCAGCAGCGGCCGGAGCGGTGGAAGTCGGCGGTGGGCACCGTGGACAGCACGCTGGGTGAACAGCTCGGAAAGCTGTACGTGGCCAAGCATTTCCCGCCCGAGGCCAAGAACCGGGCGATGGACATGGTGGCCGACCTGCTCGCGGCCTACAAGGACAACTTCACCAATTCGACGTGGATGTCGCAGCCCACCAAGGACGCCGCGCTGGTCAAGCTGGCCAAGATGGGCGTGAAGATCGGCTATCCGGACAAGTGGGAGGACTACAGCGGGCTGAAGATCACCCGCGGTCGGCTCATCCAATCGCTGCGCGCCGCCAATGTATTCGGCGCCAAGAAGATGTTCGACAAGCTGGACAAGCCGGTCGACAAGGCCGAGTGGGGCATGACGCCGCAGACGGTGAACGCCTACTACCAGCCCGTCAACAATGAAATCGTCTTCCCCGCAGCCTTTTTGCAGCCGCCGTTCTTCGATCCGAAGGCCGAGGCCGCTGTCAACTACGGCGCGGGCGGCGCGGTCATCGGCCACGAGATCGGCCACGGCTTCGACGATCAGGGCTCCAAGTACGACGCCGACGGCAACCTGAAGGACTGGTGGACCCCCGAGGACCGCGCCAAGTTCGACGCCCGCACCAAGAAACTCGTCGACCAGTACAACGGCCTGGTCCCCGAGGGCCTCGATCCGGCCCACCACGTCGACGGCACCCTCACCCTCAGCGAGAACGTGGCCGACAACCGCGGCCTGCAAATGGCTTTCGCCGCATACCGCATCAACCAGAAGCGGGCCGGCGTCGAGAACCCCGATTACACGCCCATGCTCGAATCGTGGGGCCGCAACTGGCGTTCCAAGCAGACCAGTCAATACGTCGAAAACCTGCTCGCCAACGACTCCCACTCACCCGACGAGTTCCGCGCCAACCAGGTGGTCCGCAACCAGGCCGAATTCCACGCCACCTTCGCCACCAAGGACGGCGACAAGCTGTTCCTGGCCGAGGACCAGCGCGTCACCTTCTGATTCACCGCGAACACGCGGGGATCCGGCCGTTCAGACCGGATCCACCAGTTCCCGGGGTGCGGCCTGCCGCCACGAGTCGGTGACGATGGCTTCCAATTCGTCGAGGTCGTCCAGGGCGGCGAGCCGCACCCGCACCCACGCGTTCCCCGCCTCGTGCGGCGCGATCCAGAACTTGCCGGGCTCGGCCAGCACCAGTTCGTCGCGGTCGGCGATCGGGCACCGCACCGCCATCGAGGTCTCGTTCTCCGGCAGGGTCAGGAAGAGTTTTCCGGCCACCCGGAACGTGGGCATCTGCCACTCGAACTGCTCCGTGGTGCGCGCCAGCGCCAGCGCCACCGCCCGAACCTCATCCCCGGTCGTCGTCATGATCTCGATGGTCCCAGCCGGGTCCGACAATCGCGACTAGCGGTCGGCGGCCGGGGTGCCGAGGATCATGCTGCCCACAGTGCATTCCGCCAGTTCGTCGACACCGGTGGCGGCGGTGAAGGCCGCGGTGTCGCTGAAGCCCTGGGCCACCGCGCCGAGGTTCATGGCGGTGGCCGTCAGGTAGAGGGTCTGCATCAGGACGCCCACGTGCTTGAGCACGTTGGCGTAGGCGACCGATTCGTAGGACCACATCACCCTGCCCGCCCGGGCCGAGATCACTAGCAGCAGTTGCGGTTCCGAAGCATGGGCGAGGGTGGCCGAGGCGGCGCGCAGCAGGCGTTGGACCGCGGGGGAATCGAGAGAGGCTACCGGACGCAGGACGTGCTCGAAGGAGTCGTAGTGGTACATGCCGGAGGGCAGGCCCGCGACATTGCGGGCCACGGGGTAGAGCTCCAGCTCGTGGACGCTGCCGCCCGAAGGGTAGGGGCGGGAAGGGAGTTCGTCGCCGTCGGGGGTCGACTCCACCGAACGGGTGCGGGCGCTCCGGTAGAGGAGCTCCGCCAGCTGGGCGAGGGCGAGGGGCCGGGTGTCGTCGAAGGAGCGACAGGAGCGGCGATCCTCGAGGACGGCAGTCAGGCTCGGGTCCGTGGTGCGCAGGACCGCGACGTCGGGGGCCGGGAGCGCGATCGGGGCGCCCGGGTAGGCCGGACGATGCGCCGGGAGCCGAGGGAATTCGCCCTTCGCCCACTCGGTGGGGCCGAAGTTGTCCCAGGTGACGGTGCGGGAGCCGAGCGTGCTGCGACGGTGGAACCAGAGGTCGGGGGCGCTCCAGCCGCGGGTGGTGAACTCGCTGTCCTCGAAGACCGGGTCGGCGGTGAAACCGCCTCTGGACAGGTCGGCCGCGAGTCGGGACGAAAGGTGTTCGGGCAGGCCCAGTTCCGCGGGTTCGGCGCCGACGGCGAGAGCCAGCAGGCGGGGGTCGTGGATACGGAGGTCGCACCACGAGCCGGGATGCTCCAGGACCAGGCCGTCCGAATCACGGTGGATGACCGTGAATTTCGAGAGGACCGCGCGGGCGCCCGGCAGCGGACCGGCGGGGCGCGCGGGCGGGGTCGTGAAGGGCCGCACCGTGTACAGGTCGCGGTCGCTGTCGCGGACCGTGATCTCGAGCCAGCCCGAACCGGCCAAGCGGTCGAGAAGCCTTGCCACCGAGTCGGATTCGGACGCCATCCCCGCCACGGTCGCGGGATCGCGGTTGAGGGCTTTCAATGCCCGGCTCTGGGCCGGGGTCAGCCCGGTCAGCTTCTCGTCGTGCGGCGGGTTCAGCAGGACCACGCCGCCGGGAACGGTCAGGCAGGTGACGCCGGGGCGGAGGGCGTAGCGGGTGTGGTCGGTGCTGATCATCTGGCCGCGTTCACCAGGGCGGGCTCGATCTTGTCCAGCAGGTACGGCAGGGCCAGGGGGGTGGGCTGGTTGATGGCGCTGATCTCCTGGACGGTGAGGAAGACCGCGGAGTTCTTCTCGACCGACCGCAGCTCCTTGAATCCCGGTAGGCCCCGGTACTTTTCGTCCATGCCGGGCGAGTAGCCGGCCAGCAGCAGATCGGAGTCCAGTTCGTCGAGGCGCTCGGGCGAGAGGGCCAGGCGTCCGCCGGAGCCGCCCTGGTCCACCAGGTGCTGCGGGATGGTCATGCCGAGTTGGGTGAACAGGCGGCTGGACCCGTCCTTGGGGTCGGTGAGGACCATGAGCTGCGACGGCCCGGCCAGCCAGGAACTGATGAAGGTCTTGTTCTTCAGGCCCGGATTGCGTTGCCCGATGCCGTCGATGCGGCCGTTCAGGTCGGCGATGAGCTTGTCGGCGGCGTCGGTCTTGTGCAGCACCTGCCCGAGCGTCCGCACCAGGTCGGTCCAGGGTGTGACGGCCTCCTTGCTGAGCCCGGGCAGGGTGGGCGCGACCTTGGACAGGTCGCCGTAGGTCTTGGCATCGGCGATGAAGGGATCGGCCAGGATCAGGTCCGGGTTCAGCGCGGCGACCTGTTCGGCGAGATTGCCGGTGGTCTGCAGCGCTGTGGACCGCGACAGCGCCACCGGCTCCCACGGCGCCGCGCCCTTGCTGAGCACCGCGATGTTGTCGATGTAGCCGACCGGGGTGACACCGAGCGCCTGCGCTGTGTCGAGCCACTGATTGCCCAGGGCCACGATGCGAGCGGGGGTTCCGTTCACGGTGGTCCGCCCGAGTGCGTGGGTGATGGTGACCGGTTCGCCGCCGCCCGCGGTCGAGTCGTCGGAGGTGGAGCCGCAGGCCACCAGCCCGAAGGTGAGCACCGCGACCACGGCCGCGAGGGCGACCCGCGCGGCGGTGGTCCGGGATCCGGGCACTCGGAACGCCGACTTCATCGTGACTCTCCTGTCCGCCGATGCCCCGCCCGCGTGGGCGAGTAGTAGGTGAGCCTAGCCTAATTTTCTCAGGAAACGCGAGCTGTTGTCTCCGATTCGATCCCCCGAGGGGTGGCCGATCACGCCCTCCATCGATTAGGTTAGGGTTGCATAAGTAAGAACCGGGGGTTTGGAACGATGGAGCATGCGGTGCCGGAAACCTTGTCCGCCGTCGAGCGTCATCGGCTCATGGACGAATGGGCCAATGGCGTCGAACTGTATGACGTGCCGTCGGTCTCCATGCTCATCGACCGCGGCCGCCGCGTGCCCGCGTTGCGGACCGCTGTGCGCTGCGGCGATCACATCCTCACCTATGCCGAACTCTACGAACGCCTCGACGGCGGCGTCACCGGAACCGCCGGGCCCACCCTCGACGATCTGGCCCGCGTGGTCTGCGATATCGCCGAGGCCGCCGAGTTCGGCGCGGTCCTGGCCGAGCTGGGCCCGCACGGCACCGGCCTGAAGCCGGTCGCGGTGGCCGCGGCCGCCGACGATCGCCGGGCGGTGGCCGCCGATCAGCGCTCCTGCCCGATCGACCGGGCCTACGGCTCGCCGGATGTGCGGCTGCTGGCCACCCGCTGGGACACCACCGACGCCGCGGTGGAACTGCTGGCCGTCCTGGCCGACGGCGCGACGCTCGTGCTGGCCACCACCGCCCAACGAGCCCACGCGACCGCGCTGGCCGAGCTCATCGCCACCAGCGCCGCGACCCACGTGGTGGCGGACACGGACACGCTCGCGGCACTGGCCTTCCTGCCCTCGCCCGCGCTGCCCACCGTGCGGCGCTGGGATGTCTTCGGAAACGACTGCCCGGCAGCGCTTTCCGATCTGCTGCGCGAGCTGGCCCCCGGCTCGTGCGCCGGGTTCGCCTACACCACTCCGGAATACGCGGGTGCGGCGGCGCGTGGACCTCTGGACGGTTCGGGCCGGGTGCGGCCGATCCCGGGTGCGCGGCTGCTCGTACTGGACGAGGCGCTGCGGCTGGTGCCGCCGGGCCGGTCCGGCCGGGTGTACGTGGGCGGTGCGGCGCTGGCGCTGGAACTGGACGGCGCCGCGGACGGCTTCGTCGACGACCCCTTCGCGCCGGGCGGTCGCCTGGTGCGCACCGACGCGCACGGCGGCTGGACCGCCGATGGCTGGCTGCTGCTGGACATGGTCGAGTCGGTGTCGCCGGCACCGTCTTCAGCCGCCGAGCTGATCCCCGCGCGGAGCCTGGACGACACCCCGGGATACGCCGCGGCCTGACCCTCGCACCTCTCGGGCCATACGGGGACAACCGGACGAAATCCGCGCGCCGAACTGTGCGGCGCGAAACCCTGAACCTTCCGAAGTGCGCATTCGCTTCGATCTCCGGCGATATCGTGAGATTCACCGAATGGCTGCCGAGCGAAGGCGGCAGCGCGTGCCCTGGCGAAAGGGTCTCCATGAACAGTGCTGGTCCGGATGCCCCGGATGCCGGTGAGCCCTCGGCTGTAGCCGGCTACGGCGGGGCCGTCACGCTGGTGGAGGGGAGCACGTTCTGCCTCTCGGATCGACTCGGGGATGTGGAGCCGGGCACGTCGTACGGGTTGTTCTATCGGGACGCGCGGGTGCTGTCGCGGTGGGAGCTGCGGTTGGACGGACAACGGCCGGAACCGCTGTTGGTCTCGAGCCCGGAGGCGTTCACCGCCCGGTTCATCCTGCGCCGGCCGCCCTGGGCCGGCGCGGCCGACAGTACGGTGCTGATCGTCCGGGACCGGCTGGTGGCCGATGGGCTCCGGGAGACAGTCACGGTCGAGAATCTGGGCCGCGAAACCACCGCCCTGGACCTGCGATTGCAGGTGGACGCGGACTTCGCGGACCTGTTCGCGGTCAAGGAGGGCCGCAGCGGCAGCGCCCGCGCCGAGATGATCGTGGCCGAGGAGGAACTGCTGCTCAACGATCGCTCCGACCGCACCCGGGGATTGGCGGTGTCGTCCTCGGAAACGCCTGTGGTGCTGCCGGGTTCGCTGTCGTGGCGGGTGGTGGTGCCCGCCGGGGGCAGCTGGCGGACCGAGATCGTGGCCCAGCCGACCGTGGGCAACCAGCCGATGCACTCGCCGGTGCGGGCGGGCGAGCACTACGAGGCGAGCGAGCCGAGCCGCAAGATCGCGGCCTGGCGTGACACCACCACCAGCATCACGGCCGCGCATCCGCTGCTGGCGTGGGTGCTGGCGCGCACCGAGAGCGATCTGGGCGCCTTGCAGATCCGCGATGACGCGCGCGGCGGGCGTCCGTTCGTGGCGGCGGGCGCTCCGTGGTTCATGACCCTGTTCGGCCGGGACTCACTGCTCACCGCGTGGATGGCGCTGCCGCTGGATGTCGGCCTGGCGCTGGGCACTCTGCAGCAGTTGGCCGAGATGCAGGGACAGCGGGTGGATGCGCGGACCGAGGAGGAGCCCGGCCGCATCATGCACGAGATGCGCCGCGGTCCGGCGAGCGGGCAGTCGCTGGGCGAGACCTATTACGGAACCGTCGACGCCACCCCGCTTTTCGTCATGCTGCTGGCGCAGGCCCACCGGTGGGGCGCGGACGCGGACGCGGTGCGGGCGCTGCTGCCCGCCGCCGACGCCGCGCTGGCCTGGATCGCCGACCACGGGGACCGCGACGGCGACGGCTTCGTGGAGTATCGCCGCGCCACCGACCGCGGCCTGTCCAATCAGGGTTGGAAGGACAGCTTCGACGGCATCAACGACGCGGCTGGACGCCTGCCCGAACCGCCCATAGCGCTCTGCGAGGTCCAGGGTTACGCGTACGCGGCCCTGCTGGCCCGCGCGGATCTGGCCGATGACTTCGGCGACCCCGCCACCGCGAATCGCCTGCGTGATCGCGCCGCCGACCTGCGCACCAAATTCACCGAGGCCTTCTGGCTCCCCGACCGGGGCTGGTTCGCGGTGGCGCTGGACGCGAAGAAGCGCCGCGTCGACGCCCTCACCAGCAATATCGGCCACTGCCTGTGGTCGGGCATCGTGACAGACGAACACGCCGCCACCGTGATCGGCAAACTCGCCGCCGCGGATATGGACTCCGGATTCGGTTTGCGCACACTGTCTTCCACGATGGGCGCCTACAACCCGATGAGCTATCACAATGGTTCGGTCTGGCCGCACGACACCGCGATAGCCGTTGCGGGCCTGCTGCGTTATCGGCATCTCCCCGGCGCGCTGGACCTGGCGACCCACCTCGGCGAGGGACTGCTCGACGCGGCCGGGGCGTTCGGCGGCCGCCTGCCCGAACTGTTCTGCGGCTTCCCGCGTTCCAGGTTCTCCGCCCCGGTCCCCTATCCCACCTCCTGCTCTCCGCAGGCGTGGGCCAGCGCCGCGCCGCTGCTGCTGGTCCGCTCCTTCCTGGGCCTGGATCCCGATGTCCCGCACCACACCCTGACCGTCCTACCGCACCTGCCCGCCCGCTGGGGCAGGCTCGAACTGACCGAGCTTCGCTTGGGCGGGACGGTCGTCGACCTGGCAGTGGAAGGCGACCGTGTGACCGCCACCAACATCCCCGACGATTGGCGGCTGATCACGCACTGAGGGTCAGGACGTCGCGGCCGCCAGCGCGGCCAGGCTGCGCTCCCAGAGTTCGGCGAGACGGTCGGCTTCGGCCGCCGTGAACAAGCTTTCGCTCCAGCGCCAGTTGGTGGTCAGTTGCGGGCCCTCCGGGGCGGCGCCGATGCCCGCGATGACGTCGAGGGCGTAGCGCAGGGGGAGATCGGGTTCCGGGTCGAGTGGGAGGGCTTCGTTGAGCGGACCGGTGAGCAGGGACCAGGAGCCGGAGTCGTGGCCGCTGAGGTCGACTCGGCCGAGATAGTTGAACTCGACCTGGGGATGCCTCGCGATGGCCAGCTCCGGCACCCGGGCGGTGTAGCGGAGCAGGCCGTAGTCGATGCCCTGGTTGGGTATGGCGGACAGGTGCGCGGTCACGGAGTCGAGGAGGGCGCGGGCCGCCGCCGGATCCCGTTCTGCGCGTTCGGCGTCCACCGTCGCGCCCGCCCCGAGGCGGACCGGGAAGACCGTGGTGAACCAGCCGAGGGTGTTGCTGGTGTCGGTGCCGAGCAGGCCGTCGGCGCGGCCGTGACCTTCCAGGGCGATGAGTGCGCCGTGGGACGGATCCTGGGCGCGCTCCCGCCGCCAGCTCGCCAGGGTGAGGGTGAGGGCGGTGAGGAGGAACTCGCGCACGCCCTCCTCGCGGGTCAGGGTGGCGAGCATGCGCTCGGTGACCTCGACCGGCGTGACGACCGTCGCGACCCGCAGCGAGGACCAGGTGTCGGTGCGCGGGTACGGGATGCGGCGGCCGACGGCCGGGTCGGGGGCGGAGAGCTGGTCGCGCCAATAGTCGCGCTGGGACAGGATTTCCGTGGTCTCGGCGCGCTCCGCCATGCGGCGCGAGAACTCGCGGTACGAGGTGGATTCCGGAAGCGCGGCGCCCTCGGTGAGGGCGGCGAGCACCAGGTGCCAGGACACCGCGTCCACCGCCAGGTGGTGGATGGTGAGCAGCAGGACGTCACCGTGGCCGGTGCCGGAGAACCAGACGGCCCGCACCATATCGCCGGTGCGCGGGTCGATCTCGTTCATGACCGCGCGGGCCGCGGCGTGGACCGCCGCGGTGGTGCGGGTGAGGATTTCGGCGGCCCGCACCGCGCCGGGCGGTGAGGTGACCAGGCGCGGGCCGTCGCCGGTGTCGACGAGGCGGGACCGCAGGGTGTCGTAGCCGTCGAGGACTCCCTGCAGCGCCGCCTCGATGGTCGCGCGATCGATGCCGTCGGGGAGGCGGAGCAGGGCCGTCTGGGTGAAGCGGCGGAAGTTGCCGTACTCGTACAACCAGTCGACGACCGGAAGCGGCGGTACCGCACCGTAATCCGCCGCCCGCTCCGCGGCCGTCGAGTCCGCGGTGTCGAGGGCGGCGCCCAGTTCGCGGAGGGTGGGGGCGGCCAGGACCATGCGCGGGGTGAGCGTCAGCCCACGGCGGCGGGCCTTGTTGACCAGGGAGATGGCGACGATGCTGTCCACGCCGAGGGCGAAGAAGTCGTCGTCGAGTCCGGGTGCGCGGCCGTCGAAGAGTTCGGCGAGGACCTCGGCGAGTTCCTTCTCGGTGGCGGTGCGCGGCGCGGCGCCGGAGCCGGCATCGGCCAGGGCCGCTTCCGCGAGCCGGGTCAGTCCGCGGCCGTCGAGTTTGCCGTTGGCGTTCACGGGCAGCTGCGGCAGGGCCAGCACGCGGGCCGGAATCATGTAGGCGGGCAGGCGTTCCGCGAGGGCGGCGCGGGCACGCACCGGATCGACCGCGCGATCCCGCTCCCCCACCACGAAGCCGACCAGGCTCGCGCCGCCGGCGCGCCGGACGACGGTGACGGCCGCGGTGTCCACGCCGGGCAGCCGCCGCAGGGCGGTCTCGATCTCGCCGATCTCGATGCGGTAGCCGCGCACCTTCACCTGGGTGTCGGCGCGGCCGAGGTAGCCGAGGCCACCGTGCGGCAGGCGGCGGACCAGGTCGCCGGTGCGGTACATGCGACGGCCAGGCCCAAAGGGGTCGGCGACGAAGCGATCGGACGTGGTCGCGGCGCGCCCGATATAGCCGCGGGCCAACTGGGGGCCCGAGAGGTACAGCTCACCGACGACGCCATCGGGAACCGGCCGCAGCATGGAATCCAGGACGTAGCAGGACATTCCGGCGTTGGGGACGCCGATGGTCGGGGTGTCGAAATCGGCGATGGATGCGACCACGGCCTCGACGGTGGCCTCGGTGGGGCCGTAGCAGTTGTAGACGGCGGTGCCGTCCTGCCCGTCGGACGGGGCGAGTGCACGCAGCCGCGACCAGAGCGCGGCGTCGATCGCCTCGCCGCCCAGCGCCAGCACCGGTAGCGCGCGGTCCACCAGTCCGGCGGCCTCGAGCTGCGCGAACATCGAGGGCGTGGTGTCGATCATGTCGATGTCATGGGCGATCATGCCCGCGCACAGGCGGTGGGCGTCACGCATTTCCTCGGCGTCGAACAGGTGGACGGTCGCCCCGGCGAGCAGGCCCGCCATGGGCTGCCAGGAGGCGTCGAAGCTCAGCGACCAGGCGTGGGCGATGCGCAGCGGTCGGCCCAGACGGGTCGTGGCCGGGCGGTGGACGCGGTCGTGGTGGTCGGCGAAATAGGAAGCCAGCGCGGCATGGGTGCCCGCGACGCCCTTGGGTTCGCCGGTGGAGCCGGAGGTGAAGATGAGATAGGCGGTCTGCTCGGGGTGCCGCAGGACGGCGGGTGCGTCCGTGTCACGGCGCGAAACAGCCTCCGCGACAGCGGGATCGTCGAGATTCAGCACAGGCTCCGAGGCGCCCGCCAGCGCACGGCAACTGTCGTCGGTGAGCAGCAGGGCCGGGTTCGCCTGCCGCAGCATCGATTCGATGCGTGCTGCGGGCAGCGTGATGTCCACCGGAACATAGGCGGCGCCCGCCGCGAAGGCGGCGAGGATGCCGATGATCGACCGGGTTGAGCGCGGGATAACCAGGGCCACAACGGTTTCCGGTCCGGCGCCGTGCGCCGCGTACTCTCCGGCGAGCCGCACCGCGGCATCGCGCAGTTCCCGGTAGGTGAAGCGTTCCGACGATCCGGCTCGGAGCGCCACCGCCTCGGGTGTCGCCGCGACCTGACGCTCGAACAGCTCCCACACCGAATCGGCCTCGGCCGCGGGGGCGGTGGCGGTCGGTGTGAGTCCAACCCGCTCGGCGGGAATGAGCACGTCCAGCTCGTCCGGCGACCTGTCACCGATCTCCGGTAGCTGCCGCAGCACCTTGAGCAGCCGCTCCCCCAGCGCCTCGGCCGGGAAGTACGGCAGTGCCTCGGGCATGGCCTCGATGACCACCACCAGGTCGCCGTCGCTCAGATGCGAGACGACGGTGAGCGGATAGTGCGCGAGGCTCTCCATCTCGATGGGCCGGAAGGTGACGCCGTCGGCGGTGGTGACGGTGCGGATGGCGTCGTCGATGGGCGCGTTCTCGAAGACGAAGAGGGTGTCGAACAGCGTGCCGTGCCCGGCCGCGCGCTGAACGGCGGACAGGCCGAGGAAGCCGATGTCGCGCATGGCGGCGCATTCGCGCTGCAGTCGGGCGCATTGCTCGACGACGGAGGTGTCGCGGTCGAGGTGGTGGGCGACGGGCACGGTGTTGATGAACAGCCCGACCATGCCCTCGACACCGGAAAGCCCTTCGGGCCGACCGGAAATGGTGGTGCCGTAGACGACCTCGCGGCGGTCGGTGAGCCGGCCCAGCACCACGGTCCAGGCGAACTGCACGGCGGTATTGAGGGTCAGCCCGCGCATGCGGGCCCACCGCTGCAGCCGTCGGGTGTCGGCGGCGGGCAGCAGCACCCGGGTCTTCTCGGGGACGGCGTCCACGGGCGCGCCGCCGGAGAGCATGAGCGGGCCGGTGACGCCGCTGAGGTAGTCGACCCAGCGCTGGGTGACCGCGGCGGTGTCCTGCGCGCCGAGCCAGGCGATGTAGTCGCGGTAGAGCCGCGGCTTCGGCAGTGCCGCAGCGGATCCGCCCGCGCGGTAGATGGCGAGCAGTTCGGTGAAGAACACCGATACGGCCCAGCCGTCCATCAGGATGTGGTGCGCGGTGAGGATCATGCGGCGGGCGCCGTCGGCGTTGAGCAGCAGGATGCGCAGGGCGGGGCCGCGGCTCAGGTCGAAGGGCGCGTGCCGCTCGGCCTCGGCGATGGCGTCGAATTCCCCGGGCCGCGCGTCCTTTTCGGTCCACGGCAGTGCGGCCTCGGCGGGCACGATCTGCACCGGGCGCGGCACGTTCTCGTCCCAGAAGGCGGCGCGCAGGTTGGGATGACGGTCCAGCATGGCCTGGGCGCTGCGCCGCAGCAACTCGGTGTCCAGCGGTCCGTCGATGTCCACCACGAACTGCATGGTGTACAGGTCGAGGCCGTCGCCGGTGAGCCGGGACAGCGAGAACAGGCCTTCCTGCAGCGGGCTCAGCGCCAGCACGTCCTCGATCCGCGCTGGCGCGGTGTGGTTTTCGGTGGTCATCGGGCCTGCCAGGACGCGGTGAGTGCGGCGAGGGCGGCGGCGTCGAGGCCGGAGGCGCTCATGGGTGCGGACTCCTCCCGCGGAGTCGGCTCACCGTGCGCGGCAGGGGGTTCGGCGGCGTCCACCGCGGCGGCGAGTTCGGCGATGGTGAGATGCTCGAACACCAGCTGCGGGGTGAGCGCCAGGCCGAGCGCGGTGGCGCGGGCCGACCACTGGATGGAGATGACGCTGTCGCCGCCGAGGGCGAAGAAGTTGTCGTCGGCTTCGACCTCGCTGATGTCCAGCAGCTCTTCGAGCAGTTCGATGAGCACGCGTTCGGTGTTCTCGGCCCCCGTCATTCCGGCGTGCGTGTGGCCGGAATCCACTGCGGTGTCGGCGATCCCGGCTACAGGCACGCCGGGATCACGGAGTGTGGCACCGCTCTCGAGGACGGGGGGCGCGAGCAGCCGATCGAGGTCGGAAACAGGCAGCACTTCCAACTCCGCCACGGTGCGATCGGGCGCGGTGGCGTACGCCTCCAGAGTGGTGGCCAGCGCGGTCGCGATGTGCTGCACGGTGTCCGGCTCGTAGAGGTCGGCATTGGCGACCACGCGCACGGCCGACCCGCCGTCGCCGGTGACGTTCACGGAGATGTTCAGGTCCAGGAACGAGACGTCGAAGTCGACCGGCAGCACGGTGGCGGTGGTGTCGCCCGCCATGGCCAGGGCGGCCGGGGCCCAGTCCGCGCCGCGGACGTGCAGCATGCTCTGGAACAGCGGGTTTCGTGACCGCGAGCGCGGCGGGTTGAGCGCCTCCACCAGACGTTCGATCGGAAGTTCCTGGTGGGCGTGAGCACCGAGGACGACCTCGCGGCCGCGCAGCACGGTGTCGCGCAGGGTCGGGGTGCCGGACAGGTCGTTGCGCAGCACGGCCATATTGGCGAACAGGCCGACCAGCGGCGCGGTCTCGGCGTCCACGCGGCAGGCCACGGGGGTGCCGAGGGTGATGTCCTCGCCGCCGCCCAGTTTGTGCAGCAGGGTAGCGACGGCAGCCTGGTAGACCATGAATTCCGTTGCGCCGCAGGCTTCGGCGAGTGCGATGAGTCGGGTGCGCAGGGCGGCCGGAACCGCGAAGTCGGCGAGCTCGCCGCGCTTGCCGAGCACCCGGGGACGCGGGCGATCGTGGGCGACATCGATGCGGTCCGGCAGTCCGGCGAGCGCGTCACGCCAGTAGTCGAGCTGAGCACGGCCGTACTCGCCGGGCAGTCCGTCGGCACTCGCGCCGAAGGCGTCGTGCTGCCACAGCACGTAGTCCGGGTACTGCACGGTGAGCGGCGTCCACGTGGGGGCCCGCCCGTCATCGACGCGCGAGCGGTAGGCGGCGACCAGGTCCTCGAGCAGGATGCCCAGCGACGCATGGTCGGCCACGATGTGGTGCACCAGCAGCGACAGCACCTGGGTACCAGGGTCGAGCACCAGCAAGCGCGCACGGACCAGCGGCTCGTTATCAACGGTGAAGGCATAGCGGCCGATCTCGGCGAGCTCCTCGGCCAACCGGTCGGCGGCGAGGCCGGATATCTCGAGCTCGATCTCCCCGGTCGCCCGCACCACCTGGTACGGAATACCGTCCTGCTCACCGAAACCGGTGCGCAGCGCCTCGTGCCGCGCCACCACGTCGGCGAGCGCGGCCCGCAGCGCGGCGATGTCGATACCGCCGTCGAAGCGCACCGCGAAGGGCAGGTTGCCGACCGCGCTCGGGCCCTCCATACGGCATTGGAACCACATGGCCAGCTGCGAGTAGGACAGGGGCAGTCTTTCGGGACGCTGACGCTCGGTTACGGCGGGTCGCCCGGAAATCGGTGCGGCGACGATGTTTTCGACCGACTCGGCCGTGTCGACCTCATCGTCCATGGCGTCGAGGTCGATGCCGAACTCGTCGCGGAACCGCGCCACCAGGCCCGCCGCCAGCCCGGCGGGTGACGGGGTATCGAAGACGATCCGCACATCCAGTTCCACCCCGAATTCGGCGCGGATCCGCGCGACCAGGCGCGCGGCCAGCAGGGAGTGACCGCCGAGCTCGAAGAACGAATCGTCCGCGCCGACGGTCCGCACCCCGAACAGCCGGGTGTAGATGCCGCACAGGCGACGTTCGGTGGCGGTGGCAGGTGTACGGTGCACGCGCTCCACCGCGGGCGAGGGTGCGGGCAGGGCCCGCTTGTCCAGCTTGCCGTTGACGGTCAGCGGAATCTCGTCGATGACGGCGAAAGCGCTGGGCACCATGTATTCCGGCAGCGCGGCGGCGGCGTGCGCGCGCACCTGCGCCACATCGATGGTCGCACCGGCGGCGGGCACCAGGTAGGCGGCGAGCTGTGCGCCCAGGGCCGGGTCCTCGACCACGATCGCCACGCAGTGCCCGACGCTCGGGTGGGCGGCCAGGCCCGATTCCACCTCGCCGAGTTCGATGCGGAAGCCGCGCACCTTCACCTGCTCGTCGGCGCGGCCGACGAAGTCCAGTTCCCCGAACTCGTTGCGGCGGGCCAGGTCTCCGGTGCGGTACAGCCGCGCGCCGGGCGTGAACGGGTCGGCGACGAAGCGGCTCGCGGTGAGCGCGGGTCGGCCCAGGTAGCCGCGCGCCAATTGCGCTCCGCCCAGGTAGATCTCACCGACCACGCCGGCGGGCACCAGCTGGAGGGCCTCGTCGAGCACGTAGGCGTGCACGTTCTGATTGGGCACCCCGATGGGCACGATGCCGGTGCCCTGCGGGCCCGCCACCGGCTGATTCGTGGCGCACACCACGGCCTCGGTCGGCCCGTAGTGGTTGCGCAGTTCGGCGTCGAAGACGGTGGCGAACTTGTCGGCCACCTCGCCCGGCAGCGCCTCACCGCCCACCGGGACATGGCGCAGCGCACGCCACTCGCGCACCTCGGGCAGCAGCAGGAAGGCGCTGAGCATGGACGGCACCATGTGCAGCACGGTGACGCCGCGGCGGGTGATCAGGTCGGCGATATAGCGGATGTCGCGGAAGGCATCGGGTTTGGGCACGATCAGCCGCGCGCCCAGCGCCAGGGTGACGAAGATGTCGAGCAGGGAGGCGTCGAAGCTCACCGAGGACGACTGCAGCAGCCGGTCTTCGGAGGTCATGTCCCATTCGGCGGTGAAGCTCACCACGTGCTCGGCGATCGCCGCGTGCGAGACGGTCACGCCCTTGGGCTCGCCGGTCGAACCGGAGGTGTAGATGACGTAGGCCAGGTTGGCCGGGAGCAGCGGGCGCACGCGGTCGGCGTCGGTGGGGTTGGTGTCCGGCAGCCCGGCGGCCGCCTCCTCGGCGGCGCCGAGTTCGACACGGCCCAGCGCCAGGCGCGGGCGCGCGTCGGCGATCAGGTAGTCGATGCGGTCATCCGGGTAGGCCGGGTCGATGGGCAGGTAGGCCGCGCCCGCCTTGAGCACGCCGTAGACGGCCACGATGAACTCGATCGAGTTGCTCATGCGCAGAGCGACGATGTCCTCGCTACCCAGGCCCTCGCGAATCAGCCAGTGCGCCAAACGGTTCGCACGCGCGTTCAGCTCGGCGTAGGTGAGTTCGATGTCGTCGGACACCAGGGCGAGGGTCTCGGGACCGGCGGCGACGCTCGCCTCGAAAAGGTCGACCATGGTGGCCGGGTCCGTCGGCACGTCCGCGCCGCGCGACTGTTCCAGGATGGCGATGCGGTCCTTTCCGCCCAGCATGTCGAGGTCGGCGAGGCGGCCCGCCGGCGTGCTCAGCGCCCGATCCAGCAGTCGCACATAATGTTCCAGCATGCGCTGCACCAGCGGCCGCGACAGCACGTCCACCTGGTACTCGGCCTCGAGCACCGCGCCGTGCGCGCTCCCGGTGACCACGGCGAGCGCCAGCGGCACCTGCGCGGTGGGCGCGCCCAGCTCGTCCAGCTGAGCGGAGGTGACACCGTTCAGCGCGAAGCCGTCGGCGCTCTTGCGGACGCTGAAGCCTAGGCGCACCAGCTGATCCATGCCGTCGCGTCCGTCGACGCGCTCGGGATCGACCGCGCGCACGACGCGGTCGATGCCGACGGCCTGATGGGCGAAGGCGGCCAGGCAGGTGCGCCTGGTGGCTTCGACCAGTCCGGTGAAAGTCTCGGTGCGGTCGACGGTTTCGCGCAGGAGCACGGTGTTGCCGAAGTAGCCGACGAGCTGTTCGGCGGCGGCCGAGCGGCGGTTGGTGACCGGGATGGAGACCAGGAAATCATCGGCGGCGGTGTAGCGCTGGATCAGCGCGGCGTACCCGGCGAGCAGCACCATGAACGGGCTGGCCGCGCGCGCCCGGGCGAAGACGTCCACGCGGTCCAGCAGATCGGCGGGCAGCGCCACGGTGCAGCGGTCGGCGCGCTTCGACGGCGCGACCACGGCCGAGCCGGGTAGTTCGAGCGGTTCCGGTAAGGGGCGCAACGTATTTCGCCAATAGGCGATGTCCGCGTCATCCTCGGCGGGAGCGTCCAGGACCTCGATGTCGACATACTGCGCGGTCAGGGCGGCCTTCTCGGCGCCGTTGTAGGCGGCATTGAGGTCGCTGAAGAACACGGCCCAGGCGTCGTCGTCCCAGCAGCTGTGGTGGGCGGCCAGCAGCAGCACCCACTCCGCTGTTCCGGTGCGCACCACAGTGATTCGCAGCGGCAGCTCGGCGGCGAGATCGAAGGGGCGGCCGAATTCCCGCCGCGCCAGCACCTCCACCCGCACCGACCGGGCCGACTCGGCCAGGTCGGTCAGATCGTGCGACTGCCACGGCAGCGTGAAGTCGTCGGTGAACACCTGGAACGGTTCGCCGTCCTCGTCCACGCCGAAGGTGGTGCGCAGCACGTCGTGCCGGGCGAATACGGACGCCACCGCGGTCCGCAGCCGCTGCGCATCGAGTGCGCCGACGAGCCGGTACGCCACACAGATATTCAGCGTGGCGTCCTCGGGATCGCGGGTCTGCAGGAACCACATGCGCCGCTGTCCGGCAGACAGTGGACGGCGCTCCCCGGCCCGGGTGCGTCGCGCCGGCGCGGCGGTGGCGGCCGCCAGGCCCTGCTCGGTGAGCCGGCGCCGCAGCAGTTCCCGGCGGCGGTCGGCGACGGAGGTTCCGGCCACGGTCACGGTCGCATCGATGTCTGACATGAAATCCGGCCCCTAGCCCTCAGTTGGTGTTCTCTGCCATCAGCAGCACGATGTCGTCCAGCGACGCGCCGCCCAGAATCGCCGCGACCGGCAGATCCCGATGCAGTGACCCCTGCACGCGCTTGCGGAAATCCAGGGCCTGCAGGGAATCCAGGCCCAGCGCCACCAGTGGCGCCGAACGGTCGATGCTGTCGCCGGTGTCGATGCCCATGACCCGCTCGAGCTCCGCGAGCACCTGGTCCGCCAGCGGGCCACCGGTCGCGGGCGCCATCGGCTGGGTGACAGGCGGTGCGGCCGAATCCATCTCGGCGACGACCTCATCCGCGCGTGGCTGCGCGAGCGCACCGCTCGCGGAGCCCGGCTCGCGGGACGGGATCGGCTCAGGCTCCCGCACGTCCGACAGCACGGCGGCCTGACCGAAGGCTCCCATGACATCTCGCAGGAGCGGCCAGTCGGCGGAGATGACGATCGCGTCGGTCGGCTGCCCGGTGAATCCGGCGGCGATGGCGTCGGCGGGATGCATCGGATACACCCCGGCGCCTTCCACCCGGGCCATGCCCGCCGCGTCGAGCGGTCCCGCGACACTCCACAGGCCCCACTCCAGCGCGTTGCAGTCGATCCCGCGCTCGCGCAGGCGTCGGGCGAGGATATCCAGCATGCGATTGGTGACGGCGTACAGAATCTGCCCGCGCCCACCGAGTGTCGCGGCCATGGACGAGCACAGCAGCACCCGGCCCTCAGGGCACAGCGGCGCCGCGCCGAGCACGGCCTCCAGGCCCAGCACCTTGGACGCGGCGGCCGTGGTCACCATATCGGCGGTGATGTCCGCGATCCCGGCGTCGACATAGGTGACGGCGGCGTGCACGAGCAGGCTCACCGGCCGCTCCTCCAGCCCGGCCCCGAGCCGCGCGACGGCGTGGGCATCGCTGACATCACAGGCCGCGACCACGATCTCGGTGGAACCGGCGGCCCGCAGTCGCGCGACTTCCATGGCAGCCGAACCGGATTCGCCGGATCGGCTCACCAGGGTGACCCGGCCCGCGCCCTGCCGCGCGAAATGCGCGGCGAACAACAGCCCGAGCTTGCCCGTGCCGCCCACGATCAGCACATGATCGAGATCGGCGGCCGCACCCGGCGCGGACTCGTCGCAGACCAGTCGCTTGACGAACACCTTGCCACCGCGCAGCGCCACCTCCGGCTCACCCACCGTATGCAGCGCCGTGACCACGCGATTCGCCTCACCGGCCCCGGCATCGGCCGCGAGATCCAGATGCCGGAACACCGCTCCCGGCATCTCCGCACCGACACAGCGGAATCCGGACGCCACCGCCCCGTGGAACAGCTGCGGCGCCGCATCCCCCGGCACCACGGCCTCACCACTAACGGTCACCAGCCAGACCTCACCGCCCGCCCGCACACCCGATACCGCGGGCAGCCAGGCGCGCCCGCCGAAGAACTCCGCCAGCTCCGCCACCGCTTCCGCGCCGGCCGACTCGGGGAGCGCGGGCCACAAGATCACCACGCTGTCGAAGTCCGCGGACGGCGACCCCGCCGCGTCCCCGCGCCACACCGACTCCGGGCCGCGAGCAGTCGCTTCCGAGACACCGATCGCCGCAGTCGTATCGGCTGCGACAGCGGCGGTCCCGGCGATCACGTCCGGTTCCAGGGCGGTGGCCGTGGCACCGTAGCGGTCCGCCGCGGTGAGGAGGGCGGACAGCTGGTCGGCGCACCGTCCGCTCGGGTCGATGAATGCCAGGCGACGAGGCGGCGTCAGCGTGCGACACTGCCACGGAGTCCACTTCTCCACCAGGCGTTGGGGTTTGGGCACGGCAGGGACCGGCGGGTGCACGGCTTCGGGTGCGTAACCCGGGTCGGCCCACAGACGCCTGGGGTTCAAGACCGTGTGCGGGAAGTCGCGCAGCGGCAGCGCGGGCGCCGCGGCGGTGCGCAGGGCGTCCCAGCTGTAGCCGAGGTCGTGAACCGCGACGGCGGCCACGTTGCGGGTGAATTCCCGCAGGGAGGTCGCGGTACGCAGGGAGGTGCCCAGGACCTTGAAGTCGCGGGCGCCGCGGGCCGGATCGGGCGGGACCAGGGTGAGGTTCTCCTGGAGCGCCAGTTGCAGGACGGGGTGTTCGACGATTTCGATGAGGGTGTCGATGCCGTCCGAAGCGGCGGCGACCACCGCGAGGTCGAAACGGACGCGATTGCGCAGGTTCCAGTACCAGTACCGTTCGTGCACAAGATCGGGGGTGATGCGTGTGCCGAGAGTCGCGCCGTAGCACGGGATTTCGACGTCGAAGAAGGTGGGGCTGCGCATCTCGTCGCCGAGGAAGCCCTCGAAATCCGCTCGCACCTCGGCCACGATCGAGGTGTGCGCCGGGTAGGCGACGCCGATCTCGCGGGCGAAATGGCCGCGCTCGGCGGCTGCCGCGACCATGTCGACGATGGTCTCGCGGTCGCCGGAGATGGCCATGATGTGCGGGGCGTTCACCACCGACAGTTCGGCCCAGCCGGAGTGGCGGGCCAGCAGGGCTTCACAGTCCTCGCGATCCATGGCCAGCACGGCCATGGAGTAGCCGCGCGGGGAGATGCGCTCCACCAGGCGGGCGCGGTGGGTCACCACCAGTACGGCGTCGCGCACCGACATGACCCGCGAGACCGCGCCCGCGGCCAGCTCGCCCTGGCTGTGGCCGATGGTGGCGGCCGGACGGACGCCGGCGGCCTGCCACATGGCGGCCAGGCCGGTCATGTGGAACATCAAGGCGGGCTGCACTTCCCACACCGTGTCCTGGTACGAGCCCGCGGCGCCGAGCAGATAGTGCAGCGGCTGGTCGTGGCCGAAGCGTTCGGCGTGCACGGCCGCGCACTCGTCGACGGCGGCCCGGTAGGCCGGGGACAGGTCGTAGTACAGCTTGCCCATGCCGGGGCGCTGACCGCCCTGACCGGGGAAGACGAAGCCGATTCGGCGCGCGGTGGCGGGACCGTCACCGGTCACGACCGCCGGATGGGAGTCGCCGTCGATGATGGCACGCAAGGCGTCCAGCAGCTCCGCGCGCTCGGTGACCATGGCCAGCGACCGGTACCGGCGCGCGGTGCGAGTGCGGAACAGCATGTCCGCCAAACGATCCGGGGTGATTGCGGGTCGCTGCTCCAGGTAGGCCGCCAGGGCCGCGGCCTCGGCCCGGACACCGTCGGCGGTGTCGGAGGAGAGCAGGACAGGGACGCTGCCATCGGGCAGCCGGTGGCTACACATCGCTTTGCTCCAGTTCCGGCAGACCGATGACGGCATGCGCGTTGGTGCCCGCGACGCCGAACGAGGACACGGCCGCACAGCGCACGCCGTCCACGGCAGGCCAGGGTTCGAGTTCGGTGGCGAGCCGCAGAGTGGTTCCGGCCCAGTCGATTTCGGCGGCCGGCCGTTCGGCGTGCAGAGTGGGCGGGATCTGTGCGTGCGCGCCCGCGAGCAGCACCTTGATCAGGCCGAGCACCCCGGAGGCCGCCTGCGCGTGACCGGCATTGGACTTCACCGAGCCCAGCCGCGGACCGTCGGCGCGCTCGACACCGTAGGTGGCCGCGAGCGCGGCCAACTCGAGCGGGTCGCCCACCGGGGTGCCGGTGCCGTGCCCTTCGATGAGCCCGACCTGCTCGGCGGAGACGCCGGACAACGCCAGGGTGTCGCGGATCAGCCGCTCCTGCGCCGCCGCACTGGGCACCGCGATCGGCGCGCCCTTGCCATTGTGGTTCACCCGCGAACCCAGCAGTCGCCCGTACACTCGGTGCCCGAACGCCCGCGCCCTCGATTCCGGTTCCAGTACAACGACTCCCGCGCCCTCGCCCCAAACGGTGCCGGTGGCGTCGGCGGAATAGGAGCGGCAGTGCCCGTCGCGGGCCAGCGCGTTGTTCTTGGAGAACTCGTAGAACGCGCCCGGCGAGCCCATGACGCACACCCCGCCCGCGAGCGCCCAGTCGCACTCGCCCGCCCGAATGGAGGCAGCGGCCTGGTGCACCGCGGTGAGCGCGGACGCGCAGGCGGTGTCGACGGTGACCGACGGCCCGGTCAGGCCCAGCCCGTGCGAGATCCTCCCCGCCACCGCGCCCAGCGCCGTACCGGTGGCCCGATACCCGCTGTACTCGTTGACCGAGGCCGCGCGCGGCCCGTACTCCGTGACCGAGGCCCCCATCCAGCAGCCAGCCGAATCACCCTCCACCGCGGCTGGATTGAGACCCGCATGCTCGAGCGCCCGCCAGGCCACCCGCATGCCGACCCGCTGCTGCGGATCCATGGCCACCGCTTCGCGCGGGCTGATGCCGAAGAACAGCGGATCGAATTCGGTCGCGCCGGTGAGGAAACCGCCGGCGTCGGGCACCGCTGCCCAGCCCTCGTTGCGGTCCAGGGTCAGTAATTCCGCCAGCGGCCATCCCCGATCACGCGGAAAAGGGCCGAGCAATTCCCGGCCGGCCGCCAGCGCGGACCAGAATTCCGGCAGGGTGTCGATGCCACCGGGCGCCTCGATACCCATGCCGACGATCGCAATGGGGTCGCCGGAGTCCAGCGGGGTCATGCGACGATGCTCTGCTCGGCGAGCAGTTCGGCGACACCGTCGACGTGGTCGTTGAGATAGAAATGCCCGCCTGGGAAGAGTATTACCCGAATTCCGTTGCGGCTGTGGCTTTCCCATGCGCGCAGATCGCGCGGCGCGACGAATTCGTCCTCGTCGCCGGCCAGCACCAGGATCGGCGCGTCCACGGCGGTATCGCCGGTGCAGGAATACGCGTCGAAGGCTCGGTAATCGGCCTTCATGACCGGCAGCGACATGCGCAGGACGTCACGACTGCCCATGACCTCCGCGCCGGTGCCGTTGAGCGCCGACATGTGGTCGAGCAGGGCCTCGTCCTCGGTGGGGTGCCCCGGCAGCGCGGCGATCCGCGCGGGCGCGGCGGCGGAGGAGGCCACCAGCCGCCGTACGCTCAGGCCCGCGGCCTCGGCCAGGCGGGCGAATTCGAAGCCGACGACCGCACCCATGCTGTGCCCGAAAATCGTGAGCGGAGCGCCGGTCTCGTGCGTCGATTCCCGGAATTCGGCGAAGGCTCCGGCGGCGAGCTCCGGCAAACTCTCGGCGGCGGACTCGCGTATCCGATCCTGACGGCCCGGGTACTGGAACACCACGACATCGAATTCGGCGGCCAGCCGCTTGGCCAAGTCCCGATAGGCCGAAGCGCCCGCACCGGCGTGCGGGAAAACCAGCAGCGGTGTCGCGGATTCCGCACTCGGGGCCTGAAATTGCCTGATCCAGCCGAGTTTCCGTGGCATTTTCCGCATCTCTCCTACACAACTGCCCGACCGCATTCGGCGTCGGTTCCGCTTGTCCCCCTTGCGATGTGCGAGCAACCGTAGCACCGCTTACTTAGTATAGGCTAGCCTTACAAAACAGAGTGATCGAGCTAACCGAGGAACGGAGCGCCACAGCGATGAACCGGACGACCTACGTCCTCACGCGCGAACTCACGGACCTTCCCGACCACATCCGCCGCGCGCCCGCACCGGTCGTGCCCGAGTTCGCCGCACCGTTCAGGCTGCGGCTGGTGGACGTCGACTCCCGCGATCCTGAGACCATCACCGAGTGGATGCACCGGCCGCACCTGCTCGACACCTGGGAGCAGGCCTGGGACATCGACCGCCGCCGGGCCGACTGCGGGGCGCAGCTGAACGGAACCTTCTCGCGCCCTTGCCTTCTCGAATACGACTTCGCCGCCCTGGACCGGCCCGATTGGGGCACCCGCGAGGTGGCCTACGTGGAGTTGTACCGTCCCGCCAAGGACGAGATCGCGCGCCTCTACGACGCCGACGCCCGCGACATGGGCTTCCACATCGCCACCGCGGACACGAATCTGCTGGGCCGCGGCATCATCTCGGGCTGGATGCGACTGCTGGGGCAGGCCATCCTGGCGGCCGAACCCGAATGCCGCCGGCTGCTGTGCGAACCCGATCATCGCAATGCCTCCATGCGCAAAGCGTTGGAGAAGATCGGGTGGCGGCATCTGGGCGACTTCGACATTCGGCCGGACCGTCGGATCGCGCTCTACGCGCTGCCCCGCACCGCGGCGGACCTGCCCGAGATCCGATAGCACGCGGCCGGATTCAGCGCCGGTTGCAGGATCCGGTCCGATAGCTCGCCCAGGCAGCTGAGATTCGGGAAGCCCGGGCCCTGCGCCATGGCGGCCATATTCGGCAGGTACAGCTTGGCGTCCAGCCCGGACACCGCCAGGTCGTAGCCGATGGCCGCCTCGATGCGGGACTGCTCGAGCGGACCGCCGACGGCCAGTTCGAGCAGATCGGTTGCGGTGGATTCGAATAGGTCGAGGAACCACAGCGGCTGCCCGCCGGTGGCGTCCACCACCAGATCGAAGGTGTGCACCCGATCGGCGCGCTGGTCATTGCGCAGCGTCAGGGCGACCCGGTCGTCCTGGTCGGCGAGGCTCACGACGCGGCCCTGCAGGTGGTGAACCCGGTTGTCGCCCACCAGACTTTCCTGCACGCGCACCGAGAACACCCCGCGGTCGGTACGGCGGATGACATCACGACGCTCGGCCATGCCCAGACCGGCCCACTTGGTCGGATCGCTGTACAGCGAGTTCTCGAAATAGCTCTCGCCGCGCGTGTACAGCGTGGCCTCGGGCGAGATCACCGACACGGTGAGCATCTCGTGGCGCACCAGTTCGTCCAGCGCCGAGCCCGCGGTCTCGCCGCCGCCGATCACCGCGACGCGGGAGGACGGCGGCAACTCGCGGCGGCCCGCCAGCTCCCAGAACTCGCAGATGCTGAGCACCCTGGGATGCTCGGCCAAGGCGCGGTCACTGCGGCCGGGTCCGGTGATCATGACGGCGTCGCAACCGATCTCGTCGGTCCGACCATCGGCATCGGCGACCGAGACCAGCCAGCCGTCGGCCGCGGCGGCGATGCCGGTCACGGCGCCCTGGATCAGATCCAGATCGATGCGGCGGGCCACCCACTGCAGGTACCTGGCCCACACGTGATGCTGTGGGCTGGGCCGGCCGCGGTCGATCCACTCGGCGTAGGTGCCATGTTCGATGAGGAAGGCGGTCCAGCTGAAGGCGCGCATGCCCTGGTCGATCTGGCGGTTGCGGCCGCGGGCCCAGGTGGAGCGGTAGGGGAAGCCGACATCCTTTTCCGGGCTGGTGCCCAGGCGGTGGCGGCCGTCGGTCCAGCCTCCGGTGGGCAGCCAGTTACCGCCGACTGTCCGCGCCTCGACCACGGTCACCCGCGGTGCGGGCAGGCCGAGTTCTCGCAGCACATGCGACTTGGCCGCTACCGCCAGGGCTTTCGGCCCCGCTCCGACCACCAGAAGTGCTTCCACCGGTTCTCCGTCCCAGTTGCTCACCGTCGCCTGCCTCGCACAACCCACCAACCACTTTAGGTTTGCGTAGGCTTACCTTATATTGCTGGGCGGCGCTTGCGAAGCGCTCGCGACGAAAACGATTGGACAGAAAACGATGCCCCCGACTTCGCGCCTCCTCGGCGCCGCCCTCACCGCCGCCGCCCTGCTCGCCGGAACCGGCGTCAGCGCGGTGACCGCCACGGCCACACCGGCTTTCGCTCCCGTGCGCACCACCGCGCCGAGCACCGGCGACTTGAAGGCCAAGCTGCAGACCGCCCTGAACACCGGCGCTCCGGCCACCACCCGCGCCGCCGAACTCGAGGCCGGCGAGGCCGGACTGCCGCTGCTGGACCAGGTCGGCACCGCCATGAACGCCGCCCCGCCGAGCTTCCGCTGGACCATCCTGGCACCGGTCACCGAGGACGGCGACACCCTCTCGGCCACCCTCCAGACGGCCGTGGACGGGTTCGACCCGTTCATTTTCCCGCTGACCTGGAAGCTGATCGACGGCACCTGGAAGCTGTCCCGCGACGGTGAGTGCACCGTGGCGAGCGTCGCCATGCTGCCCTGCGGTCTCTGACAATTCACCCGGAGGGACCGAGACCAGTAGCACGTAGGCGACGGCCGGGGACAGCACCTGAGCCACGATGGCCGGCACCCGCGAGAAACTCCTTGCGCGCCACGGCCTCTCGCGGCCGTCACGCCCGCGCTTTCACATCTGGTCCGTCCGCGTCGGCTGCCGCCGGGCCCGGTTCGATGGCGTGCGCCTCGCGCCGTGGGCGGTCGAGCTCGACCGCCTTCGGTCCGCCTCCACCTTCATTCGCTCCGGCGCTTCCGTCAGCACCGAAAAGATCGGCGCGGCCGACTTTCACCGAACGGCCATGCCGTCGATCAGCGCGGCACTTTCGCGGTCAGCTTCTTACCGTTCGCGTCATGGACCATGCAGGTCGCGCGGCCGTTGAGCTTGTTCCACTGGGTCTCGTTGGCCGGGTACAGGATGAAGGTCTCGAGCTGGTCGTACATCGAACTCTTGCTCAACTGCTTGTCGATCTCGTCGAGGCAGGCGTCATTGGCCTTCTTGAACGAGGCGTCCAGCGAGCCCGGCCAGGAACCGGTCAGATGGACCTGGGTGATCACCTCGGCGTCGTGCGGGGAATCGCACGGCAGCACGGTCACCTTGCGGATATGGTTGTTCTCCTCGACCGTCTGCAGGCAGTCGCCGGTCTTCACCTCGTCGACGGAGATGGAGGTCGGAGAATCCGGCAGGGCTGCCGTGCGGGTCGTATTGTCCTGCGACGCCGAGGTATCCGAGCCGTTCACCGCGCCCACGACGAACAGGATGACGACGATCAGGGCCCATACGCCGGAGGCGATCAGGCCGCCGATCGCCAGCCCCTTGCCGTTCTGATTGCGCTGCTTGATCTGGGTCAGCGCGATGATGCCGAACGGGACGGCGAGCAGGCAGGCGCCGAGCAGGCCGAGGATCAGGGCGGCGATGGCCAACCCATTGGTGCTCTGCGGAGGCGGCGGCGCCATGGGATAGCCGGGTGGCATCGGCTGGTAACCGGGCGGATACCCGGGCTGGCCGGCCCGGCCGTAGTCCCACTGGCCCGGCTGACCATAGGCGGGCTGAGCCGCCTGACCGTAGTCCGGTTGACCGGGCTGGGGCGCGTAACCGTACTCGGCCGGACCGGGCTGACCCGGCATGCCTTGGGGCTGTTGGTCATTCGGATACACGAGACCCCCGATCACTCGTTCGGACCCAGACATTCCGGGCGTTGGCCAACCGTACCCCCTGATCCGGACAAACTCGGGGACTAGGGTTTGGCGAGTGAGACGCAGGCAGCAACCGCCGTTACCGAAGCGGCACGGACTGGATCCGGCCCGGTTGCGACTACCCGAGGAGGGCGACTGGGCGACCGTCCGCGACCACCTCGTGGAACGGTTGCCCCGCGTGCGCCCCGAACGCATCGACGAACTGCTGCGCGCGGGCGGCATCGTCGACCTGGACGGCCCGATCGCCCTGGACACGCCCTATATGCCCGGCGGCGCGGTGTGGTTCCACCGCGATCTGCCGGACGAGACCGAGGTCCCCTTTCCGATCGGCATCGTCCACCGCGACGACGACATCCTGGTGATCGACAAGCCGCACTTCCTGTCGACGATCCCGCGCGGGCAGCACATTCTGCAGACCGCCCTGGTGAAACTGCGCCGCGACCTGGACCTGCCTGATCTGGTGCCCGCGCACCGGCTCGACCGGGCCACCGCCGGACTGGTGCTGTTCATCGTGAATCCGGCTCGGCGCGGGGCGTATCAGACCATGTTCCACAAGCGGCTGGTACACAAGGAGTACGAGGCCATCGCCCGCGTCGATCCGGAACTCGAGCTGCCGCGCACGGTCATCAGCCGGATCGTCAAGGAGCGGCACGTGCTGCGCGCCTACGAGACCGAGGGCGAGCCCAATGCCGAGACCCTCGTCGAATTGGTCGAGCAGCGGGACGAATCGGGTCGTTACCGGCTGCGGCCGCGGACCGGGCGCACACATCAGATCCGGCTGCACATGAACGGCCTCGGAATCCCGATCCTGGGCGACGACTTCTATCCGGAACTCACCGACAAGCCTGTCGACGACTACACCCGGCCGCTGCAACTGCTGGCCTCGGCGCTGGAATTCACCGACCCGATCACCCGGGAGCCGCGCCGCTTCGAGACCGCGCGCACGCTGCAGGCCTGGGACGATCCCGAGGGCTGGGCGAGCGGGCGAGCTGCGGGCGCGAAATATTCCACGCAGCGGGATTGACCACATTCGAAGGCCGTTCGAAGCATCCGCTCGTAGACTGGCCGGGATGTCGCGAAACGATAACGGCGCGGTCGCGGTGCTCCCTGATCCGCCCACCCTGCCCGGCCACAAACTGCACGCCTACGTGGACGTAGCGGTCGTTGTCATCGTTCTGATCTGCACGAACCTCATCGCGCACTTCACCGACAAGTGGGCCAGCATCCTCTCGGTGCCGATTGCCGCGATAGTGCTGGTGGCGTTGGTGCGGCGCCGCGGGCTCGGCTGGGAAGACCTCGGCCTCTCACCGCGGCAGTGGCGGCGCGGGTCGCTGTGGGCGCTGGCCGCGGTGGGCGTGGTGCTCGCGGCCGTCGTCATCGGCGCGGCGCTGCCCATCACCCGGCCCTTCTTCCTCAACGACCGCTACGCCGCGGTGTCGGGAGCGCTCATCGCGTCGATGATCGTGATCCCGCTCCAGACGGCGATCCCCGAGGAACTCGCCTTCCGCGGCGTGCTGCACGGCACCTTGGACCGGGCGGTCGGGGCGCGCGGCGTCTTCGCGGCCGGATCAATGTTGTTCGGGCTCTGGCACATCGCCTCATCGCTGGGCTTGACCAGCGGCAACAAGGGACTGACCGGATTCCTCGGGGGCGGCCCGGCCGGGCAGATCCTCGGCATCGGGCTAGCTGTCGTCGCGACCGCCGGGGCGGGCGTGGTCTTCACCTGGCTGCGACGACGCAGCGGCAGCCTGCTCGCGCCCATCGCACTGCACTGGGCGGTGAACGGAGCCGGCGCACTCGCCGCGGCCGTCGTCTGGCACGTGACCGTGCACTGATCAACCCCCGCGAACGCAGAGGGGGCCGACTGACCTGGGAACAGAGGATTATGGTCAGTCGGCCCGGGGACGGTTCGGCGGGTCAGGCCACACCGAACCGAGTCTTCTACGAGCCCAGGAAGCCCAGCGGGCTCGCACCGCAGGTCGCGCTGCCGGTCAGGGTGGGTTCGAGGACGTTCACCTTCAGCTCCCAGGCCGACCCCTGCAGGGTGGACAGGGTGTGGGTGCCCGCGCTGTGCGGGGTCCACTGAATGGTGGCCTGCCCATTGCTCGGGCTGATCGGGCTGCCGGCGATGACCAGGCCGTTGTCGTAGAACCAGGCCTGGAACCAGCTGTCGTACGTGGCGGTGATCTGGTAGACGCAGCCCATGTAGATATTGCGGGCGTTGACCGACAGGCCCGTAGGCACGGCCGAGGCGGTGGATGCGGTCAGGCCCACGGAACAGGCCATCGCGGCCACGGCGGTGAGGCCGATCCCAGCCCGCCGGGCGATGCGCTTGTTCACGGACACGGTCATGTCGTCTCTCCCTCGGTACCAGCCGCTTCGTATGCGGTCCGGGCGAACAGTATCGGTCGTCCAGTTCATCGCGTGGCACTTTCGGAAAAAAACTGAAACGTGTTTCTGTCAGAACCGCTCCCGGGCAGGTCAGAGCCCGCACCGGGAGCGGACCCGACGGCGATCAGGCCGGGCTGTTCCAGCCCAGATCGCGGTCCAGCAACTCGTACAGGCGCTCGTTGTACGGGCGGTAGAACTCGCGCAGCCGGGCCAGCGACTCGGCCTCGGCCAGCGGGAACTCCAGCGGATTGCGGTTGAGCACGTGCGCGCGCAACCTCGGCCCGATGGCGGGCAGGCCCAAGAACTCGTGAATGCCGCACACCGTCTCGGACACGTCGGCGAAGAAGTCCTCGGCCACGACCAGGTGCACATTCTCCCGGCCATACGTATCCAGCCGGCGCCGCACCGAGTTCACGTAGATGCCGGCCGCCAGCATCGGCATGGTCGGCAACATGGTCGGCGGCGGCGGACCCGGGAAGGCCCTCAGCGCCACTGACACGTACTCGGCGAAGCTCTCGCCGTAACGCCCGGTGCGCAAACCGTCTCGACCGCTGAGAAACAGATCCCACTTGTAGTGCGAATACGCCCGCCGCACCGGATCACGCGGCATGAGAACGACTTTCGCGCCCGGATTGGACTCGCGCAGATTGTCGATCAACGGCACGTCGTGCAGCAGCGGATCGAAATGCCCGACCAGCGCCCGGCCGGTGCGCTCGGCCACCGCCGCCTTCTCCCGTTCGGTCGGGAGATACGGGCCCCAGCCGACCGGAAAACCATGACCGATCTCCTTGGTCAGCGGCGCGACAATGCTGGGATGCTGCATGAGATACGCGGCCAGATCGGTGGTTCCGCTCTCGAGCACGCCCACACATGTGAAATCGGGGAGGGCACGCGAACCGCCGAACCTCGCACGCCACCACAATCGAATCGGGGGCACCGCCCCGAAGTAATGCTCCAGCGTCAGATAACGCCGGCCCAGGCGCAGGTTTCGCCAGGGATGCGCAAGCGGGCTTTCATTGTGGTATCGCTGCACTGCCACTGCTCGAAGACCTGAAAACCCTCGGTGTACCGCTCACCGCTGCTACAGGACCCCTCCTGAACAGCGTGGATCGACTTCGTCATATTCTCCTGTCCCTCACCACGATCCCTCTGCCCCGGGATCGACTGCCGAATACCGTAACAACAGATTGACCCGCTTCTCCAAAAGAGAAGCGGGTCAACCTATTCGGGAACGGATTCGAATCCTCAGCGGCGAGCGTCACTTACCACATCGGGCGGCGTCCATTCCGTATCCCATTGCGGCTGTTCCCGCTCCGCGTCGCCGCCGTGGCCGGGCCACCAGGCGCGGCGACCGATCAGGGCGGTCACCGCGGGGGTGAAGGACATCGCCATGACGAAGGCGGCGATGGCGATGCCGACCGAGATGGCGAAACCCATCTGCGACAGCACCGTATTGCCCGCCAACATCATCGAAGCGAAGGTGCCCGCCAGGATGACACCGGCCGCGGCCACGGTCGGGCCGGTGTGACGCAGGGCCAGCGCGGCGGCGTGGCGCGGGTCGTGACCCTCGCGTGCCTCCTCCCGCAGACGGGCGACCATGAGGATGTTGTAGTCGGTCCCGAGGGCGACCACGAACAGGTACATGATCAGCGGCAGGGTGAAGATCAGGCCCGAATCCCCCTGTGCGTGTTGGAAAACCAGCACCGCCGAACCCAGTGTCGCGGCGAAGCCGAGGAACACCGAGGCCATCAGGTACCAGGGCGCCACCAGACTGCGCAGCAGCAGCGCCAGCACGATCATGATGAGGACTCCGGCCACCGGGAACACGACCGTGTAGTCGCGGTTCATGGCGTGCTGGAAGTCGACGAACACCGAGGTCATACCACCCACCACGGCCGAGGTGCCGACCGGCGCGGACGCGTGCGCGGTATCCCGCAGCGGGCCCTTCACGGTCTTCAGGGCCGCATCCGATTCCGGCTTGTCGGTCAGTGTCACCTGATATTCGGCCACCGTCTTGTCGGCCGACAGCGCGGGCTGCTGTCCGACCGCGCCCACCCCGTGGACGCCGCGCAGCGCGGCGGCGAAAGTATTCAGCTCATCGGCGGTCAGCGCGCCGTGCTCGCTGCGCAGGTACACCTGCGAGGGCTGGGTGCTGCCCGCCGGCATGCCCTTGAGCAGTTCCTTGCCGTAGACCACGGATTCGGAGGTGTCCGAGGTCGAGCCCGAGCTCAGATCGAAGGTCGGATTGAAGCCGAAGGCGAAGACGCCCAGGGCGATCAGCACCCCACCGGATGCGGCCGCGAACAGGGCGGGCCGTTTGCCCAACGCGGTGCCCACGGCGGTGAATCGCGCCCCCGTCGGCTCCACCCGCCAGGCCTTCGACGGCCAGAACACCTTGGTGCCCAAGAGCGAGACGATCGCGGGTATCAGCGTGAGCCCGGCCAGGAGCGCCACCGCCACCGCGATGGCCAGGGCGATGCCCATGGATCGGAACATGCCCAGGGTGGACAGCGTCAGCGCGCCGAAGGCGATGATCACCGCCGCGGCCGCCGAGGTGATGGCCTCACCGACCCGGGTGACCGCGCTGACCACGGCCGTCTTGGCGTCCTCACCGGCGCGCAGGCGCTCCCGGAAGCGGAACATCAGGAAGAGTATGTAGTCGGTGCCGACGCCGAAGAGCACCACCACCAGCAGCGACTGCACCGAGCTGTCGATCTCGAGGTCGAAGGCGTTGCTGGCGATCGCGATCAGACCGCTGGCCAGCGGGGACACCGCCAGAAAGATGACCAGGATGGGCAGCAGAGCGATGATCGGGCTGCGGAAGATGACCAGCAGCAGCACCAGGATCAGCACCACGGTCGCCACGCCGATGATGATCAGGCCCTTGGTGCTGGAGTCCTGCTGATCCAGCGTCTGCGCGGCGGTGCCGGTGACGCCGGCCTTCAGATCGGTGCCCTGCACCTGCTCCTTCAACGCGCCCCGCAGGGACTTCACCGCATCGGACTGGTGGGTGTCATTCGCGCCGGTGACCTTGGTCATCTGCACCGCGACCACCTGGATCTGCCGGTTCTCCGCCGGGGGCACCGCCTGGACTCCGGTGACATCCTTGATGTTTCGCTCCGACAGTTTCGTCGCGGCGGTGGACACCGCGGCCGCGTCGGCGTCGGTCATCGGGGCTCCGTCGGAGCGCTCGAAGACGATCAGCGCGGCCGGGGTGGTGCTGTTGGGAAAAGCCTGCTGCTGCAACTTCGCCGCCTGAATGGACTCGTAATGCGAAGGCAGGAAGTCGGATTGGTCGGTGGTGGCGGTGAGCTTCGGCGCGGTGGCGACCACCGCGACGATGGCGATCAGCCAGGCGGCGATCACCAGCCACGGGAATCGGACGACGAAACGCCCCAATCGGGAGAACATGCGGAGGAAGGTCCTTTCCGGGTTCGGCCGCGCTATTCAGATGTCGAGGACCTGGGAGGACGGGTTCTCCACCACATCGGCGACGATTCGGTAGACCTTCGCCGGAATGCGCTCACGCAACTCCTCGAGCGAGTCCACGATCTCCAGCGTGAAGTCGCCATAGCCATCGTCGTCCAGACCGAGGAATTCGCGCCAGTTCTTAAATCCCTTGGCCCAGTTCGTGAATACAGAAAGGTCCGACTGGTCTGAACCTTTTCGGGCGATGAGGAACTCCTCCTTCCGCTCGCGGGCGGCATTCTTGGAGGCCTGCGCGAAATCCGACCATTCGACGTAATGCCGGTGGACGACCAGTTTTCCCTTGCGGCTCAGGAAGACCTGAACGGATTCACTGCCCTCCTTGGTGACATGCTGCGCCTCCGCCAGCAGCCGGCCCACGAAGCGCTGGGTGCGGCCGCCGCCGGGGCCGACGCGGAGGCTGATCTCGCGCATGCCCTCGGGCAGGGGGTCCGGGACCAAGTCGGTCGCGGCCGAGGCCCCCTGGGCGGGGGCGCCCTGGACGTCGGCGTCGTTGGGCTTGTCCATTTCGATGGCCATGAGGTGCTCCAAATCATCAGTGAATGCGCATATGGGCATGCATGTGCAAGGACACGCCGCGGGTCGATATCCGCTGTGCCACTATGCATCTCGGGGTTGCCGACGGTCATAACCCGTCTTCATCCACTATAAGTAGACGTATACGTATAGCGCAACCCTGACTCAACCCTGAACTTTCTCCAGACTGCTCCCTGAGAACCCGCGACCGCTCTGGGCGCCGAGACGCGAAAGGCCCGTCTCCCCCGACCGGGAGACGGGCCCATGGCCGGGCCTGCTAGCGGCCGCGCCGCTTACCCGCCTGCTTCGCGCCACCCTGCTTCGGCTTCGCCGCGACCGCGGGCTTCTTCGCACCGGCCGGCTTGCGCGCCCCGCCCGCGCTCTTCGCGACGCCGGGCTTACCCGAGGAATTCTGTTGCCGCGCTTGCCTGTCCGGCCGCGGACCGGAGGAGGACCGGGAACTCCGCTCGGAGCGGCCGCGCACCACGCCCACGAACTCCTCCACGAGCTCGGTCGTGCGGGCGGCGGGCCAGGCCAGCGCGATCTCGGTCTCCGGCACACCGGTGACGGCGCGGTAGACCAGGTCCTTGCGGTGGTGCAGGCGGGCGATCGAATGCGGCACGATGGCCGCGCCGCTCACCGCGGCCACCAGCTCCATGGTCATGGCGGCATCGTCCAGATCGGCGGCGTCCTGCATGCGCTCATCGGCCAGATCGGCCACGGCGACCTGGTCGAACAGAGCGATCGGATGGTCCTTGGGCACCACGACCACCGGGACCTCGCGATACAGGGGAATCGCGCTCATGCCCTCGCGGTCGATGGGCAGGCGCACGAAACACATGTCGACGGTGTTCTCGCGCAGGGCTTGCTCCTGTTCCTTCATCGGAATCGGAGTCAGCTCCAGCACGATATCGGGGAATCGGCCGGACCAGATGCGCTCCCATTTGGTGACGGTCACGCCCGGGACGAAACCGACCCGCAGCCGATCCTCCGATGCGGGTCGAGCCTCGGGTTCCGCCGCCGCGGCGGCAGCGATGAGCACGCGCGCCTCCTCGAGCAGCGCGCGCCCATCCGCGCTCAGCTCGGTCGGCTGCGCGCCCGGCACGAACAGTTTGGTATCGAGCTCTTCCTCCAGCTCGATGACCGTCCCGCTCAATCGCTGCCGCGAAATGCCGAGGCCGCGCGCCGCCCGCGCGAAATGCAATTCCTCGGCGACCGCGACGAACCAGCGCAGGCGCGTCAGGTCGATGGACTCCAACCGGCTCATGATGTCCACGGTATTGCACCGGCCAGCAAGTTCGCCCCACCAGCCCGATACCCTTGATCGGTGAGCCCGGACAAGAATCCCCAGACCATGAAGCCGCTGACCGCAGCGAACAAGCTCGGCATCTACCTCCCGGCGACCCCCGCGGAGTTCCGGAACTCACCCGTCACCCGCGCCCAGCTCGAGGAACTGCGCGCCAATCCGCCCCAGTGGCTGATCGACCTGCGCGCAAACGGGCCCTTCCCGCGCGATGTGGTGGCCCGCAAACTCGGCATCTCCAACTCGGGCCTGGCGCGCGCCGGCGTCGCCGACGCCCTCACCGCCCAGGAGATCACGGCCCTGCTCGCCGACCCGCCGGAATGGCTGCTGCGCGAACGCGACAACCTCATCGCGGTCCGCAAGGAAGCCGAGCGCGTCAAGCAGAAAGAAGCCGCACGCCGCGCCGCCACCAACCGGCCGCCCAAGAACCGCTTCGGCAACTGAGCCCCGCTCACACTCGGCAATCGAGCCCTGCTCGCAGTCGGCGCAGCACGCGATCGACCGGATCCCGCGCCACCGAGTCTCACCCACCCGGGGTGAATCGACCACGAAGCACTCGCGCCCGGACCGCATGCCCGGACCGGCGACTCGCACCACACCCGCGTGAATCATGGACGCAGTTCCGAATCCGGTGTGCCGGTGGACCGATGGACAGGAAGGCATTCATCGGATTCCTCTGGTGATACCACCCGCTAGGCTTCATGAAAGGTGATGCCATGCGCTCGAGCCCGCATCATCACTCGCCTGGAGGTCGATCGCTCGCTCGTGTCCGCTGGAGTACTTGCGCGCCAAACCTGTTGCGGCGTCCTCGGATCAGAGGGCCCCTGGCCGCCGTGCGCCCCCTGCTCGCTCAACGTCAGAAGTCGGTGGCGAGCCGGACCCCGAATCCTATGAGTACGAGCCCGGTGAGTGCGTCGAGACGGCCGCGGATGCCCGGTGTTCGCATCCAAGTCGCAATCAGTCCCGATACGGCGAGGAGCCCGGCGCAGTAGAGAGCGGTCAACGCGACGTAGAGGACACCGAGCCCCAGTGTCGTCAACCCGACCGGATAGCCGTCCGGCACGAACCCCGGCAGTAGGCTGAGGAACAGGACTCCGACCTTCGGGTTGAGTATGTCGGTGAGGAAGCCCGCCGCGAAACTGCCGACTCGATCCCACGGCGCCGCAGATCCCACTGGCCCGTTTCCTTCCGCCGCGACCCGGGCGGTGTGGCGCAACGACCGCAGCGACTGTACGCCGATCCAGATCAGGTAACAGGCGCCGACGATCTCGAGCACGTCATAACCGATCTCGCTGGCCCGCAACAACGCCGACAGTCCGAGCGTGGCGGCGGCAACCCAGACCATCAGCCGGCACAGCACACCCGCGGAGGTTCGCGCACCAGCGCTGCGGCCGCCCCGAACGAGGCTGCGCATCACGACCAGCGAGTCCGGTCCCGGTAACACCACGAGAACGATCGAGGCGATCGTGAACGACAGGAGCGCGACGAGCATCTGCTCATGGTAGGCGGGCTGCCGCAGGAAGACCTCGATTCCAGCTGCCGCAGCTATCGGCCAAGGGGCCCGATCGCGCGGCGATCAGTATGTAGCGAACCGGCACATGCCATCCGGCGCAGGGCTGCCACGGATAGACCTCTGCCACATCGCCTTTGACCAAGCGCGGTCCCGCTACCTGATGAGTGAGCCGACACCGGACAGGTCTGGCCGGCGGGCGTCGACACAGCGCTCGGTCCGAATCCGAAGCTCTATAAGCCATATCCCACAGGCCATATGTGTCGGCGGTTCTGGCCCTTCCCGTGCCGTCCCCATCCAGGACTCGATATCCGCCAGGTTGGGCGTCCTTCCTGCTCGGACGCCGCCAATGCAGTTGCTCTGCCCGAATCGAGAGCGGCGATCGGCCGCCGGCATCGTGGTGCCACCAGGAAGAAACCGCCGAGTTCACTGTCTTCCAGGCCGCTGTACTCGTACACCCCAGGTCCGGTCAGTTCGAATAAATGCCAGCCACCCTGGCGGCCCATGGCGTCGCCCGGCGCCGCGAGCGATCATGCGCCGACGCAGCCCGCCACTCGCATCGACGGCGGTAACCCGCGCGACACAACCGGTCGTCATGGGATACGCACGCGCCTGGACGTGATGGTGGCAATGCGGCCCAAGTCAATTCGCGAAACGAACTGACACCGATAGCGGTGTCGGCGGCCTTGAGCCCGCGGAGCGGAGGGCCGTTTCGGTAGGTTCGGGTGATGCCTCTGGGACATCTCGGGATCAATGTCAGCGATCTGGCCGGTGCGCGGAAGTACTACGACGAGTTGATGCCGCTGCTGGATTACGAGCCGCTGCTGGCGGACGATACGCAATTCGCGTATTGGCCCGCGGGGCGGAAGATCGGGACGTATGTGTTCTTCTACCCGGCCGAGACGGCGGGGTATTCGCGCGCGCTGCCGGGATTGCAGCATCTGGCGTTCATGGTGCCGACTCGGGACGCGGTGCGGCGGGTGCACGAGTGGACGGCGGGGCGGGGGGATGAAATCCTGCATGCGCCACAGGAATTCCCGCAGTATCCGCCGCCCTATTACGCGACCTTCTGGAACGGCTTCGATGGGGTCATGCTCGAAGCCGTATGCCACAAGGACGTGTGAAGCTCCGGCTTCAGCAGTAGTAGCAGACGCCGTTGGCGGGGAGCTCGGTGAAGCAGGAGGCGCAGACCGCCTTGCGCGGCTCCGGATCCGGCTTGGCGGTGGAGGCGACGCCGGCGGGGGTGACCCGACGCGGCGCGCCGCCATTGCGCGGGATCAGGGGTGGGATTCCGCCGTCGGAGGGGATGTCCGCGCCGTAGGCGGCGTAGCACTGCCAGCGGGCGTAGGCTGCGTGCACCTCGAGGTCGGCGGGGATGGGCAGGTGCGCCAGCTCGAGAACGTACTTGTAGCTGTCGCCGACCTTGTGATTCTGCTTGACGCACAGCGCCGTCAGAGGCGGTTCGCCGGCATTGTGGCAGCGGCGCGCGACCTTGCGCAGGATGGCATCCATCCAGGTGCGGGTGGGAGCGTCGGTGCGAATGCCCGACATCTCCTGTACGCGCTCCGCCATCTCATTGATGGTGACGAAATGGCCGTAGCCGGAAGCGCATTCGGCCAGAACCTCGTGGGCAGCCAGGGACCAGGCCACCGCCGCGTCGCGGAATGTCACCGCGGTCCGGTCGTCGATCCGCCAAGCCCCGGAAGTTGTTGCAGCATCCCTCATAGCGAGATCACGCTAGCGCTTTCCACCCGCGACACGCCAATTCCCTTTGGCCATATCGCGTTTCAGTTTGGTCACACTCGAGTGTCCAACGCTCTCAATGACGAATTTCCGCGCATTGTCCGCCCACCATACGCATCGTCTCTCACCCATGAGATTCGTGACGTACGCCTCCCGAGGGCGGTCCACTCTCCGAAACACGCTGCCCGGGCCTGGAAGCGGGGACCAGACTCCGGCTCGAAACACACTGCACGATTCGAAGGTGGGACGCCCCAACCCGCAAAACACTCCGGCCCGCTTCCCTCACGGGAAGCGGGCCGGTGTTCTATGACTTGTTCAAAGTCATGGAGCAGGCTTACTTGGCCTTCTCCAGGACCTCGACCAGACGCCACCGCTTGGTGGCGGACAGCGGACGGGTCTCCATCAGCTGCACGCGGTCGCCGACACCGGCGATCTCGTTCTCGTCGTGGGCCTTCACCTTCGAGGTGGTGCGGATGATCTTGCCGTAAAGCGGGTGCTTCACGCGATCTTCCAGCTCGACCACGATGGTCTTGTTCATCTTGTCGGAGACGACGTAGCCGATGCGCACCTTGCGCGAGCCACGCTCCTCCTGCTTGGCCGGCGTCTTGGCCGGGCCCTTGGCGTCACTCATGCCGCGTCTCCCTTGCCTTCAGGACCGGAGGCCAGGCCGAGCTCGCGCTCACGCATGACCGTGTAGATGCGCGCGATCTCGTGGCGGACCACACGCAGGCGACGGTTGTTCTGCAACTGACCGGTCGCCATCTGGAAGCGCAGGTTGAACAGCTCTTCCTTGGATTCGCGCAGTTTGGCGACGAGCGCGTCATTGTCGAGCTCGCGGAGCTCTGCGGCCGGATTAGCGGTAGCCATCAGAACTGCTCCTCCCTGGTCACGATCCTGCACTTCATCGGGAGCTTGTGCATCGCGCGGCGCAGGGCCTCACGAGCGGTCTCCTCGTTCGGGTAAGACAACTCGAACATGACCCGGCCGGGCTTCACGTTCGCGACCCACCACTCCGGCGAACCCTTACCGGAACCCATGCGGGTTTCGGCCGGCTTCTTGGTGAGCGGGCGGTCCGGGTAGATGTTGATCCAGACCTTGCCGCCACGCTTGATGTGGCGGGTCATCGCGATACGCGCCGACTCGATCTGACGGTTGGTGACGTAGGCCGGCTCCAGCGCCTGGATGCCGAACTCGCCGAAGGAAACGGCGGTGCCGCCCTTGGCCATACCGGACCGCTTCGGGTGGTGCTGCTTACGGTGCTTGACCTTGCGGGGCATCAACATAGGTCAGCCCTCCTGATTCTCTGCCGGAGCCTCCGCCACAGCGGTGGCGGCGCGGCCGGCCTCAGTGCTGGTCGCGGTGGTGCCCTGGGCACCGCTGCGACGCGGACGGCTCGGACGCTCGCGACGCGGGCGCTCGTCACGCTCGCGGCCGGACGGCGCGGCCGCGGTGACCTCGCGCTTGCCGCCGACGATGTCGCCCTTGTAGATCCAGACCTTCACGCCGATGCGGCCGAAGGTGGTCTTCGCCTCGTACAGGCCGTAGTCGATGTCGGCGCGCAGCGTGTGCAGCGGCACCCGACCCTCACGGTAGAACTCCGAGCGCGACATTTCCGCGCCGCCGAGACGGCCGGAGCACTGCACACGGATGCCCTTGACGTTCGGCGAACGCATGGCCGACTGAATGGCCTTGCGCATCGCGCGACGGAACGCCACACGGTTGGACAGCTGCTCGGCCACACCCTGAGCAACCAGCTGAGCGTCCGACTCGGGGTTCTTGACCTCGAGGATGTTCAGCTGAACCTGCTTCTTGGTGAGCTTCTCCAGCTCGGCGCGAATGCGGTCGGCCTCGGCGCCACGACGGCCGATCACGATGCCCGGACGCGCGGTGTGGATGTCCACACGCACACGGTCACGGGTGCGCTCGATCTCGACCTTCGAGATGCCGGCCCGCTCCATGCCGGTGGCGAGGAGCTTGCGGATCGCGACGTCTTCCTTCACGTAGTCCGCGTACTGCTTGTCCGCGTACCAACGCGACTTCCAGTCGGTGGTGATACCGAGGCGGAAGCCATGGGGATTGATCTTCTGTCCCATTTACTTTGCCCCTCCCTTCCGGCGGCTACGAGTGGCGCCGGCGGTGGGCACGCTCTCGACCTCGATGGTGATGTGGCTGGTGCGCTTGCGGATCCGGAACGCGCGGCCCTGGGCACGCGGCTGGAAACGCTTCATGGTCGCGCCCTCGTCGACGTAGGCCGTCGAGATGACCAGGGTCGCCGGGTTCAGGCCGAGGTTGTTCTCGGCGTTGGCGGCGGCCGAGGCCACCACCTTGGCGACCGGCTCGCTGGCGGCCTGCGGCGCGAACTTCAGGATGTTCAGCGCGTCCTCGACCCGCTGGCCGCGGACCATGTCCACGACGCGGCGGGCCTTCATCGGGGTCACGCGAACGTGCTTCGCGGTCGCGCGCGCGGTCGGGTTCTGAGTTTCAGTGCTCATCGCCGCTTGCTCTTCCGATCTTCCTTGACGTGGCTCTTGAACGTACGAGTCGGCGCGAATTCACCGAGCTTGTGTCCAACCATGTTCTCGGACACGAACACCGGCACGTGCTTGCGGCCGTCGTGGACCGAGAACGTGTGGCCGATGAAATCCGGGATGATGGTGGAACGACGCGACCAGGTCTTGATGACCTGCTTCGTGCCCTTCTCGTTCTGGACGTCCACCTTCTTGAGGAGGTGTTCGTCGACGAACGGGCCCTTCTTCAGGCTGCGTGGCATGTCTAACCTCCTCCTTAACGCTTCTTGCCGCGGCGGCGGACGATGAGCTTGTCGCTGGGACGGTTGGGCTTACGGGTGCGGCCCTCGGGCTTGCCCCACGGGGAGACCGGGTGGCGACCACCGGAGGTCTTACCCTCACCACCACCGTGCGGGTGGTCGACCGGGTTCATGACCACACCACGGACGGTCGGGCGAACGCCCTTCCACCGCATACGGCCGGCCTTGCCCCAGTTGATGTTCGACTGCTCGGCGTTGCCGACCTCGCCGATGGTGGCGCGGCAGCGCACATCGACGCGACGGATCTCGCCGGAGGGCATACGCAGGACGGCGTAGGCGCCTTCCTTACCCAGCAGCTGGATGGACATGCCGGCGGCACGCGCCAGCTTGGCGCCACCGCCCGGACGCAGCTCCACCGCGTGAATGGTGGTACCGGTCGGGATGGAGCGCAGCGGCAGGTTGTTGCCCGGCTTGATGTCCGCGCCGGCGCCCGACTCGATCTTCGTGCCCTGGGCGATGCCCTTGGGCGCGATGATGTAGCGCTTCTCGCCATCGGCGTAGTGCAGCAGCGCGATGTTGGCGGTGCGGTTGGGGTCGTACTCGATGTGCGCGACCTTGGCCGGCACGCCGTCCTTGTCCAGTCGACGGAAGTCGATCAGACGGTAGGCGCGCTTGTGGCCGCCACCCTTGTGACGAGTGGTGATGCGGCCCTGCGCGTTACGGCCACCGGTCTTGGTGAGCGGACGCAGCAGCGACTTCTCGGGGGTCGAGCGGGTGATCTCGGCGAAGTCCGAGACCGAAGCACCGCGGCGACCCGGGGTCGTCGGCTTGTACTTACGGATTGCCATGAGTTCTTCTCTGCTTTCTGGAGCTCCAGCCGCTTACGCGACCGGGCCTCCGAAGATCTCGATGGGCTTGCTGTCGGCCGAGATGGTCACGAGCGCGCGCTTGGTGTCCTTGCGCTTGCCGTAACCGAAGCGGGTCCGCTTGCGCTTGCCCTGACGGTTGGCGGTGTTGACGCTCGTGACCTTCACACCGAAAACCTTCTCAACGGCGATCTTGATCTGCGTCTTGTTCGAGTCCGGGTGCACCAGGAAGGTGTAGGTGCCTTCTTCGATCAGTCCGTAGGACTTCTCGGAGATCACCGGCGCGAGCAGGATGTCGCGGGGATCGGCGATGGTGGTCACTTGCTCTCCTCCTGTGCAGCTTCGGCGGGGCCGTGCACGAAGGCGTTGAGCGCCTCGACCGAGAAGATGACCTCGTCGCTCTTGAGAACGTCGTAGGTGTTCAGCTGGTCGGGGGCGATCGGGTGCACGCCCTGCAGGTTCGCCACGCTCTTCCACGCGGTGACATCCTCGCGACCGACGACGACCAGGATGTTCTTCCGGGTCGACAGCTCGGCGAGGAACGACTTGGCGGTCTTGGTCGACGGGGTCTGTCCCGCAACCAGTTCCGTGATGACGTGGATGCGCTCGTTGCGAGCCCGGTCCGACAGGGCGCCACGCAGCGCGGCGACCTTCATCTTCTTGGGCAGGCGCTGGGTGTAGTCGCGCGGCTGCGGGCCGTGGACGGTGCCACCGCCGGCGAACTGCGGCGCACGGGTCGAACCCTGGCGCGCGCGGCCGGTGCCCTTCTGCCGGTACGGCTTCTTGCCACCACCGGACACCATGCCCCGGGTCTTGGTGGCGTGCGTGCCCTGGCGGGCCGCGGCCTGCTGGGCCACGACGACCTGGTGCATCAGCGCGATGTTGGCGGTCACGTCGAAGATCTCGGCGGGGAGCTCGACGGTGCCCTCGGTCTTGCCGCCGGCGGCCTTGACCGGGAGGGTCAGGTTGGTCTTGGTCTCGGCGCTCATGCCCGGGCACCACCCTTCACTGCACTTTTGACGATCACGATGCCGCCGGTGCGGCCCGGGATCGCGCCCTTGATCAGCAGCAGACCGTTCTCGGCGTCCACCTTGTGGACCGAGAGGTTCTGCGTGGTGACGCGGTCGTTACCCATCCGGCCGGACATGCGCATGCCCTTGAAGACACGGCCCGGGGTGGAGCAACCACCGATGGAACCCGGGCGGCGGTGCACGGCCTGCGCACCGTGCGAGGCGCCCTGGCCGCGGAAGCCGTGGCGCTTCATGGTGCCCGCGAAGCCCTTGCCCTTGGAGGTGCCGGTCACGTCGACGTAGGCGCCCGCCTCGAAGACATCGGCGTTGATCTCCTGGCCGACCTCGAAGGCCGACGCGTCGGCGACGCGCAGCTCGGCGATGTGGCGGCGGGGGGTCACACCGGCCTTGGCGAACTGGCCGGAGACCGGCTTGTTCACCTTGCGCGGGTCGATGGCGCCGTAGGCGACCTGGACGGCGGAATAGCCGTCGCGCTCCACGGTGCGGATCTGGGTGACGACGTTCGGGCCCGCCTTGACGACGGTCACGGGAACGACGCGGTTCTTCTCGTCGAAGACCTGGGTCATGCCGAGCTTGGTGCCCAGGATGCCCGCGGCCGGACGGCTCTTGTTGTCAGTCATATTCGAAGTCCCCGTCACTGAATGTTGACGTCGACGCTGGCCGGCAGATCGATGCGCATCAGCGCATCAACCGTCTTCGGCGTCGGGTCGAGGATGTCGATCAGCCGCTTGTGTGTACGCATCTCGAAGTGTTCGCGCGAGTCCTTGTACTTGTGGGGCGAACGGATGACGCAGTACACGTTCTTCTCGGTGGGCAACGGCACCGGGCCGACAACGCGGGCACCGGTACGGGTCACCGTCTCGACGATCTTGCGCGCAGACGCGTCGATCGCCTCATGGTCGTAGGCCTTGAGCCTGATGCGGATCTTCTGTCCCGCCACGCTGAGTGTCCTTTTCTCCGCTTACGTTGTGGTCCAAGAGCTTTCGCTCCCACACCACCCTCATTTGCACAGCCCGAACACACGAAGACGCATCAGCCACCACACGACCGGCCCACGGGCCCGATCCATCGCCGCTGTTCATCTGTCATGGTTCATCCGGTCCACGCGGTCGGGCGTGTCGCGCCGCCGCTCATTCCTCGGCCCTGGACCAGAATCCTGCAAGCCTCGGAACATTGTTCCGGACGCACCCACGCCGCAATCCAGCGGGGTGCAAAATTGGGTATTTCTCACCCACTACCAGCGCCGATCCAACGGAAAAGACGCAACCCGGTGTGGGCAACCCGAACAGTATGCCTCGAGCCCCCCGGCCACTTCAAATCGCCCCTCCCCCGGCCCCGGCTCGATGGCCCTGGTCACACCGGGTGGAGCGGCTCGGCCCGGACAGCTCGATGGCCGATGCGGAACTCGGCTGCCGCACCGGCCATCTCGCAATGTCGCGGTCAGCGGAGATAGTAGTCCCAGCCGCCGAGGTCCTGAATCAACAGGAAGTTGCCGCCGTGATGCACCGCGGGGTCGATCAGCGCCAGGCCGACCTGTCCGCCAGGCGTGTCGGCGGCCTCGCCGACGATCTGGGTCAGGTTGCCGTACACCTTGCCGTCGACCTTCGGAATCTCCGAGAAGTACGGGTCGAGGGCGACCCGGTTGTGGGCCATGTTGATCTGGTCGATCGCCGCCGGGATCCAGGTGTTGGACAGAGCCACGGTCTCGTCGTGGTTGAGGTCCACACCGACGTAGATGCCGCCGCCCGGATTGATGTACGGCGTGAAGGCCGCGGCCGAACCGGCGGATGCGGTGGTGGCGAGGGCCGCCCCCGCGAGTGCGATGCCAACGGTGGCCACCGCGGTGCGAATACGCATGATTTCTGGAACTCCTAATTTCCCCGATAGCCGACCCGTGTGGCGTCGGCTGCCAGCCACACCCCCGGCGCAGCCAATCCAGACAACAAGCAACCGGCCGGTTTCGCGCGTCGAGACAAGCCGCCTACCGATTCGATGGCCTATACGCCACGACGGCTTTCGCAGAACTTACTTATGAGTAAGATACGAGCATGGCCAAGGAGACCGCTACGTATCGCGGGTGGAAGAAGCTTCCGGACAATCGGATCGGGCACACGTTGTTCTCGCTCGGGATGGTGGCTCGGGTTCCGTATTTCGGGACCGTGCTGCCGAGCGTGGTGCGGCTGGAGCCGGGGTTGTGCGAGGTGACGGCGCCCAAGTGGTTCGGGATCCACAATCACCTGGGGACGTTCCATGCGATCGCCGCGTGCAATCTGGCCGAGGTCGCGATGGGGATGCTGTCGGAGGCGACGGTGCCGCAGACGCACCGCTGGATTCCCAAGGCCATGAACGTGCAGTACCTGGCGAAGGCGAATTCGGGGCTGCGGGCGGTCGCGAAACTGCCGCAGGTGCCGGACTTCACGCAGATCACCGAGGGGCAGGACCTGGTGGTGCCGGTGTCGATCTTCGACAAGTCGGGGCTCGAGGTCGTGCACGCCGACATCACCACGTGGGTCACGCCGAGGTAGCGCCGAGGCCGTTGCGCCCCCACCGCGTTCGAACCGCGCCCGGGAATCCAACGGCACCATCTCCGCGGCCCGCATCGTCCATCCCGCGCACCCGCCGATCCCATTGGAACGCCGCGGAATTCATCGATCGGCGACGAGGGGCGGCGTGGAACACGAAGCACGCGCGGGCGAATGCCGAACGATTCCAGAGGGTGTGAAGTCGGACCGCTGAGCGGAGGCGACCTGGCGCGCCCCGGGCCCGGCTGTTTGAATGCGGGTATGAGTGGCCGGGAGGTCGGCAGAGCCGCCGACGTGTGTGTGGTGGGGCTCGGTCCCACGGGCCGGGCGCTCGCGCATCGGGCCATGGCGTCGGGTATGCGGGTGGTCGCGGTGGATCCGCGGCCCGCTCGGCTGTGGGCTCCGACGTTCTCATGCTGGGTGGACGAGCTGCCGGAGTGGCTGGGGCACAGCGCGATTGCCAGCCGGATCGAGGCGCCGGCGGTGTGGACCACGACCGAGCACCGCATTCCCCGGCCCTATTGCGTGCTGTCCAAGCAGGGCCTGTTCGACGCCCTGCCGCTGGACGACGCGACGGTGATCGCGGGCCGCGCGCGCGTCGTGGAAGCCCATCGGGTGGAGCTGGCCGACGGCACCGAGGTGCGCGCGGCCACCGTCTTCGACACCCGCGGCCAAGCCGCGCCCGGCGCGCGGCGCACGGCCAGCGCGCACGGCATCTTCGTGGACGAGGACCTCGCCGCCCCGATGGTGAGCGCCGGTGAGGGCCTGCTGCTGGACTGGCGCGACGAGAACGGCGCGGGCCCGGACGAGCCGCCGTCGTTCCTGTATTCGGTGCCGCTCGGGGACGGCACGGTCATCTTCGAGGAGACCAGTCTCGGCCTGCGCGGCGGCATGCCGCAGCACGAGTTGCGGCGGCGCACCCTGAATCGACTGGCGGCGCATGGCATTCGGCTGCGCGGCGACGAGCCGACCGAGGCCGCCCACTACCCTCTCGACGAGCTGCCGCCCAAGGCCGGTCGCGGCCGGGTGATCCCGTTCGGCTCGCGCGGCGGCATGATGCATCCGATCACCGGGTACTGCGTGGCGGATTCGCTGGCGCTGGTGGATACCGCGCTCGAGGCGGTGCGCCGCGGCACCGATCCGATCGAGGCCCTGTGGCCGTGGCAGGCGCGGCTGGTCTATTGGATGCGCATGCGCGGCGTGTACGGTCTGGGCCGGCTCACAACGGCCCAGTCTGTCGCCATGTTCGACGCGTTCTTCACCCGCCCGCCCCGGCAGCAGCGGGCGCTGCTGTCCGCGCACGCGGACTACGCGGCCCTGGGCACGGCGCTGTTCATGACGGTCGGCACCACCCAGCCGTTCCGCTGGCGCTATGACCTGGTCGGCTGGACCAATCGAAACCGCTGGGTGGGTTGGGATTACGGCCGCGCCCGGCCGCTGGACGATCTGCTGCTCCCCCGGGACAGCCTGCTTCCCGGCGACCCCGCCCAGTAGCGCTCAGACCCAGTTCTCGATCCAGTACTTCCAGATGATCGACGCGTAGGCGGCCAGCGGCGGCACCTTGATATCGGTGCCCGCCAGCGCGGCCGCGGTGTGACAGGAGTCGAAGCGGCAGGAGAATTCGCAGTCCTCGATGACATCCATCGGAATGCCGATCTGGCGCAGCGCCCAGCCCATGCCGGGCACGCGCACGGTGACGTCGAGGGTCCGCTTGGGCATGACCTCGATCAGATGCGGCGCCCCGGCCTCGTCGGCGAAGAGGTTGAAGACCTCGGCGACGCTCTGCGCGCGCGGATCCACCAGGTGGTAGGTGGTCGGCCCGCCGCCGGGCCGGTGCGCGATGTGGTCGAGGGCGCGGACCACGAAATCCACCGGCACCATATTGGTTTCACCGAGGTGGGGCGCGACCACGGGCAGGATGCGGGGCAGCTGCGCGGCCATCCGCAGCAGCCGGAAGAAGTAGTACGGCCCTTCGATGCGGTCGATCTCGCCGGTGCGGGAATCGCCGATCACGATGGCCGGCCGGTAGATCCGCCATGGCACCGCGGTCTGGTCGCGCACGTCCTGTTCGGCCCGCAGCATGGCCCGCTGATAGGGCGTGGGCAGCAGTTGCCCGACATCGGTCATGTCCTCGGTGAACAGTCCCTCCCAGGACCCGGCGATGCGCACCGTTGAAACATGGTGGAGCCGTCCGGCTTCCAGCTCGGCCGCCAGTTCGGCCACCCGCCGGGTGCCGCCGCCCGCGCCGAGGGCGTCGAAACCGGCGGCCAGGTGGAAGACGTGGTCGATCGAACCGCGGTGTGCGGCGATCCAACTCGAGTCGATGCCGAGCCCGGGCGCGCCGAGGTCGCCGCGCACCGGGCGTACCCGGTCGCGACCGCCCCAGTCGCGGAGGCAGCGGTTGAAGCGCAGCACGGAGTCCTCGCCCGGGCGTACCAGGACGTGGACGTCCGCACCGCGTTTCAGGAGTTCGGGAACCAGAAATCGACCGATGAACCCGGTTGCCCCGGTAACCAGGTAAGCCATGGCGCCAACCTTAACGTGACGCACGCCACTCGAACTCCGAGTGCGCACCGGGTGAACCGGTCGGGCGTGTCTACCGCCCGGTCTCCGCCGCCCGCCGGTACCCACGAATCGCCGGGTAGGCGAACACCACGATCATGCCGACTGTCCACGCCAACGTCTTCCACAGCGGCGTCGCGATCGGCCCGTCGTAGGACAGTCCGCGCATGGCGTCGATGGCCGTGCTCATGGGCTGGTTCTCGACCGTCTTCTGCAGCCACGTCGGGTAGGCGAACACCGGCACGAAGCCGGAGTTGAAGAACATCAGCAGGGTGTTGATGATGCCGACCACCGCCACCAGCATGACGCCCTCGGTGAGCGTGGCCAGCGCCGTCACCAGTACCGCGAACCCGATGGCGAACAGGATCGGAATGCCCAGCATGGCAATCGAAGCCGCCGGCCCGTACCAGAACCGGAAGCCCAGCACGAGGCCCACCGCCAGCACGAACAACGAGGTGATGAGCACCCGGATGGCCTCGGCCAGCAGACGTCCGGTGAGCCCGGCCGCACGGTGGATGGGCATGGTGTGGAACCGTCCGAGCAATCCGGTGGCCTTCTCGACCTTGAACCCGAGCGCGCTGACCACCGAGCCGGACATGGCCGCCACCAGCATGACCATCGGGACCGTGCCGTAGATGCTGGGCATGCCGGTGGCCAGGGTGATCGAGTCGCCCAGCACGATGCGGAACATGATCAGCGTGGCCGCGGGGAAGATGAGCGTCTGAATGGTGGTCGACGGATCACGCATCCAGCCGATGAGCATCCGCTTGCACTGGATCGCGCTCTGTTCCGCCCAGATCGAGAGCGCGCGCTCCGACCGCGGTTTCACCACGGGCAGCGGCTGATGCCCCGCCCACGAATCCTGTTCGGCCACTTGGGCCGTGGTCGCCGTGCTCATGATCGCCTCACACTCGCCCAGACCGCCAGCGGCGTGAAGGCGATCGCCAGACCGCCCAGCCATACCAGCGGCACCCACAACACATGCCAGGTCACCCCGTGATCGGCCATGTCCCGCAGTGCGAAGGAGAACTGCGAGATGGGCTGATTGCGCACGAACGGCCGCACCCACGCGGGGAAACCGGCCTCCGGCACGAAGCCGCAGGACAGCATGCCGAAGATGAGAGTGGGCAAAGTCAATGCCTGGCTCAGGGATTCGGGGCTCTTGGTCAGCGACCCGAGCCCGTCCGCGCCGATGGCCAGCACGGTGCCGACGGCGAGGGAGAACGCGCAGAACAGCACGGCCTGACCCCAGCCGGCGACGAATCGGAAGCCGATCATGTGCCCCCAGCCGAGGGCCGCGACCAGCGAGACCACTGAGCGCACCAAGCCCGCGGACTGCCGCGACACCAGCGGCACCATCTTGCCGATGGGCATGGTCTGCATGCGGGTGTTGAGTCCGGTCATGGCCTCGAACGCGGCCAGTTGCGCATTGGACATCATGGTGAAGGACATGGTCTGCAGCACGATGATCGGCATGACGAACTGCGCGTAGTCGATGCCGCGGAACTGCATCACGTATTTCAGCGGCAGGTAGAAGCCGAGGGTGAAGACCAGCGGCACGATCACCGCGATGACGAGTTCGCCCTTGGTGGCCATCACCCAGACGATGCGCCCGGTGAGCGCCCGCCACTGCGCGAAGCTGTTGGGCCGGGCAACGGGTACCCCGGCGAAGAGGTCGGCGGCGTCGGCCGCGGCGGCGGTCATGCCGCTCCCGCCGAGTCGTCGAGTTCCTTGGTCCCCGAGTGTCCGGTGAGGGTGAGGAACACGTCGTCGAGCGAGGGGCGGCGCAGACCGATATCGGCCAGTTTGACTCCGACGGCGTCGAGCCGGCGCAGCGCCTCCGACAGGGTGACAGCACCGTCCGGGGCGGGAATCGAAAGCCGGTCGCCGCCCGCCAGATCCGCGCGAACCGCGTCGGGCACCAGATCGCCGAGCGCGTCGGCGGCGGTGGTCAGCTGCTTCGGGTCCAGCGGCACGACCTCGCAGTAGCTGCCGCCGGTCTTCTCCTTGAGGGCGTCGGCGGTGCCCTCGGCGATGACCGTGCCCTTGTCGATGACGATGATGTTGTCGCTGAGCACATCGGCCTCTTCGAGGTACTGCGTGGTCAGCAGGACCGTGATGCCCTGATTCTTGAGCGCGGTGACAAGATCCCAGACGCCCTGGCGGCTGCGCGGATCCAGGCCGGTGGTGGGTTCGTCGAGGAACACCACCTCGGGCCGGACCACCAAGCCGCAGGCGATGTCGACGCGACGGCGCATACCGCCGGAGTAGTGCCGCACCGCGCGGCGGCCCGCGCCGGTGAGGTCGAATTCCTCCAGCAGCGTGTCGGCGCGCTGGCGGGCGGCCTTGCGCGGCAAGCCCATCAGGCGGCCGAAGAGCTCCAGATTCTCCCGGCCCGAGAGATTCTCGTCGAGGGCGGCGTACTGCCCGGTCATCATGATGGATCGGCGCACCGCGGCGGGGTCGGAGCGCACGTCGTGTCCGGCGATGCGGGCGATGCCGGAATCCGGGCGCAGCAGGGTGGACAGGATCTTGACCGTGGTGGTCTTGCCCGCCCCGTTGGGGCCGAGAATGCCGAGAACCTGCCCGCGGGCCGCGGTGAAGCTGATCCCTTGCAGCGCGTGCACCTCGCCGAACGACTTGCGGACGTCTTCGACGAAAACGGCCGGATCGTCGGGTGCTACGGATTCCGGTCTGTCCAAGCTGGGCATCAACTCTCCACTATCTATTGTTCGGGCGCGGCGAACTTTCGGCCGGCCGGGCTGAACGGTGTCGCCCGTGCGGCGGGTCCGCACATCCCGCCGGGATGATCCGCACCGCCGGCCGTGATGTTACCGGCGCGCCGCGTAGGAGGCCGTTTCTTTGCCGAAGCAGCTATCTCCAAACTGTGCGCTTGGTCACAAATCGACGGGTTCTGGCATAGCCGCTGTTCCGGGCGCAGACCGGCCGGTACGCGGTGATTTCGCTACCTTGTCGCATCTGCGACTCGAACCATAGTCTGGCCTTGGCGGGGAGAGACATTCACAGGCCACGAGAGGTAGACCATGGCCGAGTCGGCGCAGCCGGCAACAGGGCGCGCCAGTGCGGGCCGATCCAAGGTGCTGACGTCCTACGATCCGCGCACCGGGGAGGTCGTGGGCGAATACGCCAGCATGGGCGCGGGTGAGCTGACCCGCACCGTCCGCTCGGCGCGCAGCGCCGAACAATGGTGGGCGGCACTGGGATTCGACGCGCGCAAGCGCTGGCTGCTGGACTGGAAACGCAGTCTGGCCCGCGGCACCCGGGATCTGGTGGAGCTGATCAGCAGCGAGACCGGCAAACCACGCATGGACGCCGCCATCGAGGTGACGCTGGCGGTGGAGCATCTGGATTGGGTTGCGCGGCATGCGGAAAAGACATTGGGCCGCACCACCCGGCTCGGCGCGTCGCTGCGGCGCGGATCCGCCGGCACCGTCGGCTATCTGCCGATGGGCGTCGTCGGCGTGCTGGGCGCCTGGCACAATCCCGTTCTGACACCCATGAATTCGATCGCGGGCGCGATGGCCTCGGGCAACGCCGTGGTGTTCAAACCCAGTGAGCTCACCCCGGGTGTGGGCGCGTGGCTGGCCGACACCTGGAACCATCTGGCCCCGAATCAGCCTGTGCTGCAGGTGGTCACCGGCGACAGCGGCACCGCCGCCGCGCTGTGCCGCTCGCACCTGGACAAGCTCGCCTACGCCGGATCCGGCGCGGGGGCGCGAGAGGTGGCCACGCTGGCCGCGCAGGCGTCCACCCCGCTGGTCGTCGAGCAGGGAGGACGCGGGTCGATGGTGGTGCAGGTCGACGCCAAACTCGACGCCGCCGCCGCGGCCGCCGTGTACGGCGCCATGGCCAATTCCGGTCAGCAGCCCGCGGGCGTGCAGTGCGTGTACGTGGCCGACTCGGTGTACGAACCGTTCCTGGAGATGGTGGCCGATCAGGCCCGGCGGCTGCGCCCGGGCGCGGACCGGCGCGCCTCCTACGGCCCGATGATCCTGGAGTCCCAGGTGGATGTGGTGCGCCGCCAGGTACGCGACGCCATCACCCGGGGCGCGCGGCTGGTGGTCGGCAGCTTGGAATCCATTCGCGAGCCGTACATCGAGCCGATCGTGCTGACCGAGGTGCCCGAGGTGAGCACCGCGGTCACCGGCGAGGCCGTCGGGCCGGTGCTGGTGGTGAATCGGGTGGCCACCATGGACGAGGCCGCCGACCGGGTGAACGCCGTCGAAAAGCCGCGCACCGTCTCGGTTTTCACGCGAGACGTCCGCAGTGTCCCGGAGTTCGCGGCCCGGCTGCGCAGCGAGCTCATCACGGTCAACGCCGCGCCGGTCTACGGGGTCAACGGGCCGGGCCGGATTCGGGATCCGCGCTCGCTGCGGGAATTCGCGCGGCCGCAGACGATCACCGAGAAGCACCCGACGGACCAGATCACCTCGGGCACCTTCGAGAAGCATCCGCGTCGGCTGCGGGTGGCGCGTGCGCTGTTCCGGATGCGGCACCGGGTCTGATCCTTCCGTCATTCCGGCATGCCTCGGCCTGGATCCACACTGCCGCAGTGGATTCCGGCCAGAACGCGCCGGAATGACGAGGACGGGCCTATTCGGTCGCGGCCGCGCCCAACAGCACCGCGCGCATGAGCGCGCTCACCCGGGCCAGGTTCTCCGGCCGCCCGTCGAAGCGGATGCGCCGCCCCACATCGATGACCTGGGCGATGGCCGCGTGCACCCGGAACCGCGCCTCGACCTGATCGCCGTCGAGCAGGTTGGCCCATTCGAGCACGTTCTGCCGCTGCACCGAGCGCAGCCGATGCTGTTCGGAGGCGGGCAGATTGGAGAACTCGGAGAAGTAGACCGGCAGGATCTCCGGCATGGTGAAGGTCATGCGGGAGAACCGGTCGGCGATCCGCACGGCCGCATCGGAGCGGCTGGTGGCCTCGGCCAGCGCCTCGTTGTTGGCGATGGCGACCCGCTCGCCGGTGCGATGGAAGGCAGCGGCCAGCAGGTCTGCCTTGCTGGCGAAGTAGCGGTAGACGCTGGAGGCGTTGATGCCCGCGGCCGCGCCGATCTCCTCGATGCTGGCCTCGTGATAGCCCTGCCGCCCGAAGATGCGGATGGCCTCGGTGAGCAGTTGCTCGCGCTTGGAGATGACGGGCAGGCCGCGCACCCGCGCGTCACCGGTGGCCGGGGCGGGCGCGGGCGGGAGCTCGCAGCGCAGGATGTCCCAGCAGATCTCGGTGATCAGGTTGACCAACCGGGTGGTGGACAGCGCGGTGCGATGCGCGGTGATGGAGCCGATGGCGCTCAGCACCGCCGCGGCGCGCAGCTGGGTGTCGGCCGGGTCGGCATCGGGGTACAGCTCGGCGATGGGCGCGGCCAGGGTGTCGTGCAGTTCGGTGTAGATGACGCGAATGCGGTCGCGGTCCGCGCTTTCCAGGTAGCGGCGCTCCCACCGGTACAATCCGCCCTCGCGGCGCACGTCGATGGTGTACTCGGCAATGCCGCGGATCAGCGCGGTGAGTCGCGGTTCCGGTTCCAGCTCGGCATTGTCGGCGACCTGGGCGGCGTCCAGCAATTGCTGTGCGCCCATTTCCGCGGCGGCCACCAGCAGCGCGTACTTGTTGGTGAAGTGGCGGTAGAGCGCCGGACCGGAGATGCCGACCTCGGCCGCGATCTCGTCCACGCCGACCGGGTGGTAGCCGCGCTCGGCGAATGCCCGCGCCGCTACCCGCACGATTTGGGCCTTGCGGTTCTTGGGGCGGCGGCGGGGACCGGACTCGCCGTCGGATGACGCGGAGATACCGTCCGGTCGCACGGAGGCGAGGGCTGCCTCGCTGCGATCGGCGACCATGCAGTTTCTCCTTCTCGATGACACCGGCTGTTGACAGTGCCGGACGAACCCCCCTAAGTTAACCACAATTCGCAAAGCTGAACACAGTCTGCGGCGTGCCCGCCGTGTAGAAATCCGGGAGCGAAAATGAATATGGCATCGCGGAGCGATCCCGTCAGGGGTGGTGGCGGGGCGACGGAAGAGCGTACTACCGCGACCACGCCGGGTTACACCGCGATTCAGGACGGGCGGGTGTTGCGCATCACCATCACCAATCCCAAGCGTAAGAACGCCCTCAGCTATGACACCATGGCGGGCCTCGGCGACACCATGCTCGCCGCCGCCGACGATCCGGCCGTGCGGGTCATCGTGCTGACCGGCGAGGGCAGCGACTTCTGTACCGGCGCCGACCTGGCCGCCGCCGCGGGCGAGAAGGAACGCGGCATCACGCCCGAGATGACCATGGACGTGGCCAACCGCATGATCAAGGCCATCGTCGACTCCCCCGTCCCTGTCATCGCCCGGGTCAAGGGCGCGGCCGCCGGGGTGGGCGTGGCCTTCGCGCTGGCCGCCGATCTGGCCTACGCGTCCGAGGACGCCTACCTGCTGCTGGCCTTCATCAATATCGGCCTCATGCCCGACGGCGGCGCGGCGGCCCTGGTCGCCGCCGCGGCCGGTCGCCCGCTGGCCGCCCAGATGGCGCTGCTGGGTGAGCGGCTCTCCGCGCGAAAGGCCGTGGAGCACAGCCTGATCGCGGGCGTCTACGCCGACGAGGAACTGGACGCCGAGGTGGAGGCGGCCGCGGCCAAGCTCGCGCACGGCCCGCGCCGGGCTCTGGAACTCACCAAGCGCGCCCTCAATGCCGCCACCCTGACCACCCTCGACGCTGCCCTGGCCGCGGAGAAGACCGGCCAGTGCGAGCTGCTGCGCGCCCCCGATTTCGCCGAGGGCGCGGCCGCCATGCTGCAGAAGCGCAAGGCGGTCTTCGGCTGAGCGCCCTCTCGTCATCCCGGCGCGCTCCCGGCCGGGATCCACACCGGCCGTGCCCCAGCGTGTTTCCAGTGGATTCCGGCCGCAAGCATGCCGGGATGACGGTGTGTCAGCTCTTTCCGGTGGCGGTGAGGTAGATCAGCACCACGTTCAGGGCGGTGATGACGGCGGCCACCAGCCAGGCCAGGCCGGTGGTGACCCGATGGTTGACATTCATCCCCATCACGCCGGAGTCGCTGGTGAAGCGCACCAGCGGGATGAGCGCGAACGGAATGCCGAACGACAGCACCACCTGCGAAATGATCAGGGCGCGAGTGGGATCGATGCCCGCCGCGAGCACCACCAGGGCGGGAATCAGCGTGATCACGCGGCGCACCACCAGCGGAATGTGCCGGTGCAGCAGGCCCTGCATGATCATGGCTCCCGCATAGGCCCCCACCGACGTGGAGGCCAGGCCGGAGGCCAGCAGACCGACCGCGAGCAACAGTCCGGCCACCGGACCGAGCACCTCCTGGACGGCGTCGTGCGCGCCCTCGATGGTGTCCACACCGTCCCGACCGCGCAGCGTGCCGGCGGCCATGAGCAGCATGGCCATATTCACCGTGCCCGCCAGCAGCATGGCCGAACCGACGTCGTATCGGGTGATGCGCAGCAACCGGTTTCGGGGCAGGCCCTCCTCCGGATGCCCGTGCCGATCGCGGGCCATGCCGGAGTGCAGGTAGACCACGTGCGGCATGACGGTCGCGCCGATCATGGCGGCGGCCAGCAGCACGCTGCCGGAGTCTTCGAAGCGCGGCGCCATGCCGCCCAGCGTCTCGGAGGCCGAGGGCGGTGAGATCACCACGGAGGCGAGGAATCCGATGGCGACGATACCGAGCAATCCGGTGATGACCCGTTCGAAAAGCCGTTGGCCGCGGCGATTCTGGATCAGGAGCAGGATCATCGATACGAAGCCGGTGATGACGCCGCCGACCATGAGCGGCAGCCCGAACAGCAGGTTCAGCGCGATGGCGCCACCCACGACCTCCGCGAGATCGGTTGCCACGGCCACCGTTTCGGCCTGCGCCCAGTAGGCCAGCCGCACCGGGCGGCCGGCCTTCGCCCGCACGAGTTCCGGCAGCGATCTGCCGGTGACGAGTCCCAGTTTCGCGGATAGGTACTGGACCAGTCCGGCCATGACGTTCGCTATGACGACGACCCATACCAGCAGGTAGCCGTACTGCGCACCGGCGCTGATGTTGGAGGCGACATTGCCCGGATCGACATAGGCGATGGCCGCGACGAATGCGGGGCCCAACAGCACCGTGGCCGACCGCGCACGCTGGAGCGGGCTTCGTTCATCGGCCACACTGATACTCACAAAAGCAGTTTACGGCTACCCAAACTTTTTGTTTAGCCATTCCTACCAGCCTGTGATCACAGCCATAACGGCAACAGCCCGGCACCTTCCGGTGCCGGGCTGGATTGCGTTGTCCGCGTGGGCTTTCGCTCAGATGCCGAGACCCTGCGCCAGCACCGGCCACGAGTTGATGAACTCGTCGTTCCAATAGCCCCACGAGTGGGTGCCGGTGGCCCGGAAGTTGAAGGTGGCCGGGATGCCCAGCGAGTTCAGCTTGTTCGCGAGGTTGTGGCTGCAGAAGTTGGTGCCGGCCTCGATCACGCCGCCGATGATGAGCTGATTGGCCAGGCCGTAGGCGCCGGGTAGCGCGTAGGGACCGTTGAGAGTGTCGTATTGGCCGGGCAGGCCGCTGCCGGAGGAGATGTAGAGGTTGATGCCGCGCAGCTTGTCGGCGTTGACGACCGGATCGTGCTGGACCCACTCGGGCGAATCCGACGGGCCGTACATGTTCTCGAGCTTGCCGCCACCCCAGGTCTCGACGGTCAGGCGCATGAACTCGTGTCCCTGCGGGTCGGCCATCTGCGCGCAGCCGGAGTAGGCGGCGACGGACTTGTACAGGTCCGGCTTGGCCTCGGCCAGGGTGAGCACGGTGGTGCCGGAGGTGGAGATGCCGGCGACGGCGTTGACGCCGTTGGTGCCGAGGGCGGCGTCGATCAGCGGGGGCAGTTCCTCGGTGAAGAAGGTGGTCCACTTGTTGCGGCCGAGAACCGGATCGTCGTTGTCCCAGTCCTGGTAATAGGACCACTTGCCGCCGATGGGCTGGACCACGTTGACGTTCTTGTCACCGAGGAAGCCGTTGACGATATTGGTCTTCTTGACCCAGGAGGCGTCGTCCTGACCGCCGCCCGCGCCATTGAGCAGGTACAGGGTCGGGCGCGGCACCGAGGCGTCGGCCGGCCGCTGCACATCGACCGGGTAGGTGGCGCCCATGGCCGCGGAGTAGACGTAGAGCCGGATGTTCCGGTCGTCCTTCATCTCCGCCTTGGTGATCTTCGACCCGTCCGCCGAGACCGGATCGGCCAGCAGCTTCTTGCCGTCGATGATCGGGTCGGCGGAGGCGCTGCCCCCACCGACGCCGGCCATCAGACCGGTGAGAACCGCGGTGGCGGCGAGAAAGGCCGTGGCTCGCACCCCGCGCCGCCCGCTCCGGACATATCGACGAATCAATGTTTCGCACCTTCATCTCGTGTCGATTGTGCTGGTCGGCGACCCCACGGCCGGGTTTCCCGGTTCTTCCGACCCCCGACAGACCATACGGCCTATCCGATCGCCGCAACAGCGCCCCATGTTACGGGTTGGTCGCGCGGCGGTAGCTATCGGCCGCCGCGCGTCACCTTCCGTTATCGGCCGGTGGCACCGGGTCAGCGCCCGTGCTCGGCCATTCCGCCCAATGCCTGCACCCAGCCCTCCACGAGCTGTTTGACCTGGTCCAGGTCGAGCACCGAGCCCACGAAATCGAAGCGGGCGATGAGGCCGTCCTGACTGGTGTCGACGGTGACGTCCAGGTACAGGTCGTCGGCAACCGGTTCCGGGTAGACCTGGGCCGGGCGCAGGTCGCGATAGCGGAAACCGATGCGGCCCACCGGAAGTACCGCGATCTGCGCGACCGTCTCCGGGTTCAGGTACCGCAGCAGTCCGAAGCCGACGCCCTGGGAGGGCACCTCACGGGACCGGTCGCGGATCTGCTCGATGACCGCTCCCGCCGTCGGGCCGCCGGCGCGCACGTCGTCGAGGTCGATGCCGTCCAGGCGCAGCGGGAACGGGTAGGTGGTGCTGAACGCGCCGACCGTGCGCAGCCCGGCCGGATCGCCGGGAGCGCGGCCGTCGGCGATCAACCGCACCACCGAACCGAGTGTGTCGCGCAAGGATTCGGCGCCCGGGGCGAGCAGGGTGGCGGCCAGGGCGGCCAGCAGCACATCGTCGATGCTGGCCCCGTAGCGGCGCGCGACGCCGTCGATGGCGGCCGCGCCCTCACCCGTGATGGCCACCGAGACCCGGCCGCGGGCACCGGAATCGGCGGCGCCGAGCACCAGATCCGGCGACACGCCCTCCGCGACATCGGCGAGCGCGGTGCGCCACCAGTCCAATTCGTCGAGGGTGTCGGCGTCCACCGCGCGTTCGGCCAGCGCGCGGGCGATGCCTAGCGGGTGGGCGTCCGCGCTGGGCGGGGTGGCGTGGCCGCCGGACCAGGAGGCGGTGAGGTCCTCGATGACCGTGCGCCAGGAGGTGTCGTCCACGACCAGGCCGTTGGCGACCACCACCAGCACCGCGGCGGGCCGGTCCTCGGTAACCCCGGCCCCTTCCGGCGCCACGTTCTCCAGCAGTACGAAGCGCATGTTGTACCCCTTCTCGGGGTCCAATTCGGCTGCGGCGGCGTGGATCACGGCCTCGATGGGATCGCCGACGGCCTCGACGTTCGGGTCGATCTGCCAGACCACGGCGGCGCCGCGCGGCGGCGCGGCCGGGATGTCCAGCGCCACCACGTCGCCAGTGCGGCGCAGTCGCGCCCACAGGCCCGGGTGCCGGTCCAGCAGTCCGGCGACCGAGCGGCGCACCCGGGTGCCGGAGATGCCGGCGGCGATATCGAGGGTGATGGCCCGGACCCAGACGCCGGACGGTTCGACATCGAGCAGTCCCATGGCGCCGGCGGGCAACGGCGAAACCTGGCCCACCGCACTGAGTCTGGGACCCATGGCCACCGGGACCACCGGTATCGCGGCGCGCCCGGCCGATACAGCGGCGTGTTCGGAGTCGAGCTCGGCGGACGAATCCGCCTCGGCGACAGGCGCATCGGGCTCCGCGGCCGGCGCCGAGGCAGGCTCGGCGTCCGCTGTCGCCACGGGCTCGGGGTCCGGTGCCGCCGCGGGCTCGAGCCGGAAGGCGATATCGGGCTCGGGTTCCTGAGCGGACTCCGCTTCCCGGGCAGGCTCCGGCGCGGGCTTCGCTGCCGCGGCGGGTTCCGGGGCCAGCGCGACCGGGATGCCCCGCTGCTCCGGATCGTGCAGCTTGACCGGCCGCACGAGGTCCTCGGGCTTGATGACGGGCAGCACCTGGGTGATGGCCCAGTCATTGCTGTCGGCGTTGTCGGCGCGCTCGATCAGGCTGGCCAGGCGCGGGCCGATGACCGCGTAGGACTCGGGCGTGCACATGAGCTGGTGCTTGACCGGCACCACATGCTCGGAGATCTGCCCGGTGACGTACGGCCGCCAGTCGGCGGCACTGTGCACCACGCCGTCCTCGCGACCGAATTCCGCCGCGAAGAGTTCCATGCGGGCGTCGAACACCGAATGCTGGTAGCGCGCACCGAGTTCCACGGTGCGCACCGCGCCGCGGTACATGCGCCGCAGCCGATCCAGGGTGAGCACGGCCAGATCGCTGGGGATGGCGGCGTGCAGCGCTTGCAGCGCCTCGTCGCTGAGGTCCTGCAGATCCCCGGCGGGCAGCGCGTCCTCGCCGATGCCGAATTCCGCGAACTGCTCGCGCAGGGATTTGCGGAAGTCGGAGAATTCGGCGCCCGGGTAGGCGTCGAGGATGGCGAGCAGATCGACTCGCTCTCCGGCGGCACGCAATTCGGTGGCGATGGCGTGCGCGAGCACACCGCCGAGGGAGTAGCCGAGCAGCCGGTACGGGCCCTCGGGCTGGACCTCGCGCATGACCTCGATATAACGCCGCGCGACCTCGGTCAGCGAGTTCGGCCGGTAGTCGTCCTCGGTGAGGGCCGGTGACTGCAGGCCGTAGAGGGGCTGGTCCTCGGGCAGGAAGCGGGACAGGCCCGCGTAGGGCCAGGCCATGCCGACCATGGGTGGCGCGCAGAACAGCGGCGTGCGGGTGCCGGTGGCCCGGATCGGCAGCAGGACGCCGAGCGCGGAGTCGGCCGCGGCGTCGTAATCGTGCTGCCCCTCCAGGGCGGACGCGATGCGGGCGCTGAGCCCGGCGACCGTGGGTTCGGTGAAGAACCACGACACCATGACCTCGGCCCCGGTGAGTTCGCGCAGCTTGGCGACGATGCCGGTGGCCAGCAGCGAGTTGCCGCCGATGGTGAAGAAGTCGTCGTCGACGCCGACGCGGTCGAGGCCCAGCGCCTCGGCGAAGGCCGCGGCCACCGCTTCCTCGAGCGGATTGGTGGGTGCGCGGTATTCGCCTTGGCGCAGTTCGGGTTCCGGCAAGGCCTTGCGGTCCAGTTTGCCGACCGGGGTGAGCGGCAGGGCGTCGAGGACCACGATGGCGGCGGGCACCATGTGTGGCGGCAGCGTCCGCGCCGCGTGCTCGGTGAGCCGGTCCGGATCGGGCCGGTGGCCGGGTACGCCCAGCACGTAGGACACCAGGACGGTGACGCCCGCGGCGTTCTTGCGGCCGACGGTGACCGCGTACTCGACGTCGGGGTGGGTGGCCAGCACGGCGTCGATCTCACCGAGTTCGATGCGGAAGCCGCGCACCTTGACCTGGAAGTCGGAGCGGCCGACGTAGTCGAGTTCCCATCGCACCGCTCCCCCGGCGTGATTGCCGTCGCGCTCATCGGGTTCGGCGTACCAGCGGACCACGTCGCCGGTGCGGTACATGCGCGCGCCCGGCTCGCCCCAGGGGTTCGCGACGAACCGCTCGGCCGAGAGTCCGGGCCGATTGCGGTAGCCGCGCGCCAGCGCACCGCCACTGAGGTAGAGCTCGCCGGCGACGCCCGGCGGCACCGGGTTCAGCCGGGAGTCGAGGACGAGCGCCGACATGCCGTGCACGGGCGCGCCGATGGTGATGTGGCGGCCGGGCTCCAGCTGCGCGTAGGTGGAGACGATGGTGGTCTCGGTGGGGCCGTAGGCGTTGTGGTAGAAGCGATCTCCGGTTCGCCACTTGGCCACCAGCTCCGGCGGCGTCACATCGCCGCCGACCGACACCATTTCCATCTGCGGCTGGTCGGCCGGGTCGATGGTGCCCAGCACGGCGGGGGTGATGATGGCGTGGGTGACGCCCTCACGGCGCATGAGCTCGCCGAGCTCGGGTCCGCCCAGGATGTCGCGCGGCACCACGACCAGGGTGGCGCCGACGGAGAACGCGCAGATCCATTCCAGCACCGAGGGGTCGAAGCTGGGCGAGCAGATGTGCAGGACCCGGTGGTCGAGGTCCAGGTCGTAGAGCCCGATCGCGTAGTCGGCGAGGCCGCCGAGACCGGCGTGGGTCACGGTGACGCCCTTGGGCATTCCGGTGGAGCCGGAGGTGTAGATGACATAGGCCGGGTTGGCCATGCGGATCGGGGCGAGGCGGTCGGCGTCGGTCAGCGGCGCGGGCGATTCGGCCGCGCACCGGCGGTCGGTGGCGGCGTCGTCCAGGCACAGCCATTCGACGTCGCCGGGCAATGCGGGCTGGAAGGCCTTGCTGGTGATGCCGATGATCGCGCCGGAGTCGACGACCATGTGCCGCACCCGGTCCGGCGGGTAGTTCGGGTCGACGGGCACGTGCGCGCCGCCGGTCTTGGCGACCGCGAGCGCCGCGGCGACCATCTCGAACGAGCGCGGGAACGCCACGGCGACAAGTTTCTCGGGGCCCACGCCGTGCCGGATGAGCACCCGCGCCAGCTGCGAGGAGTAGTCATCGAGCTCGCCGTAGGTGATGGAGTGCCCGCGGTAGCGGACGGCGACGCGGTCGCGGCCCAGTTCCACACCGCGGGTGAGTAGTTCGGGCAGCAGCGCGGTGGCCATGACCTCGTCGCCGTGCACATGGGTGAGCAGCTCGTACTCGTCGGAGTCGAGCAGCGGCAGGTCGCCGATGGCGGTGACCGGCCGGTCCACGATGACCTCGAGCAGGCGGGTGAACCGCTGCGCGAACACCTCGACGGTGCGCTGGTCGAACAGGTCCGTGGCGTAGGTGAAGACCGCGTGCAGGCCGCTGTTGTCGCCGGTCTCGCGCAGCGTCAGCGAGAGATCGAACTGTGAGGTCTGGACACCGGATTCCAGTGCGGCGATGCGCAATCCGGGCAGTTCGAAATCGCTGTCGGGCAGGTTCTGGAAGGCCAGCATGACCTGGAACAGCGGGTTGCGGGCGGTGGAGCGCTCCGGATTGAGGACCTCGACCAGCCGCTCGAAGGGCAGGTCCGCGTGCGCGAAGGCCTGCAGGTCGGTTTCCTTGGTGCGGGCCAGCAGTTCGTGGAAACGCAGGCCGCCGTGCACATGCGAGCGCAGCACCAGGGTGTTGACGAACATGCCGATGACGTCGTCCAGCGCGGCCTCGCCGCGGCCCGCGACGGGCGTGCCGATGGCGATGTCCTCGGCGCCGGACAGCCGTGCCAGGAACACCGCCAGCGCCGAGTGCACGACCATGAACAGCGTGGCGTTCTGCTCGCGCGCGATGCGCTGCAGGCCCTGCTGGATATCGGCGTCGATATGGAAGGGCACCAGCCCGCCGCGGAAGCTCGACACCGGCGGGCGCGGGCGGTCGGCGGGCAGGTTGAGCTCGTCGGGCAGTCCGGCCAGCGCCTCGCGCCAGTAGGCGGCCTGCTGCGAGATCAGGCTCTGCTCATCGCTTTCCGAGCCGAGCACGGTGCGCTGCCACAGGCTGTAGTCGGCGTACTGGACCGGCAGCGGCGTCCACGCGGGCGCGGTCCCGGCGGAGCGCGCGATGTAGGCGGTCATCAGGTCACGGGCGAGCGGTCCCATGGACCAGCCGTCGGCGCTGATGTGGTGGGCGACCAGCACGATGACGTGCACCGTTGGCTCGACGCGGAAAAGCCGTACGCGCAACGGGATCTCGCGCGTCACATCGAAACCGGTGGACAGCAGCGTGCCGATGAGTTCGGGCAGATCCGCGGCGGCCGCGGGCTCGGCGGTCAGCTCCGGCATCGCCTGTTCGGCCGACAGCACCACCTGGTGGGCGACCCCGCCGGTCTGCGGATAGACCGTGCGCAGGGTCTCGTGCCGGGCCACGACATCGGCGACCGCGGCGCGCAGGGCGTCGACATCCAACTCGCCGTCCAGGCGCAGCGCCATCGGCAGGTTGTACGCCGAGGCGGCGGTGTCGAACTGGTTGAGGAACCACATGCGCTGCTGGGCCAGCGACAGCGGCACTAGCTCCGGGCGCGGACCGGCCACCAGGGCCGGGGCCCGGCCGCTGCCCGCGGCCTGCTCCAGCCGGGCGGCCAGCGCGGCGACCGACGGCGCGTCGAAGATCAGGCGGACCGGCACCCGGGTGTCGAGCGCCGCGCCGAGGCGAGCGACCACCTGGGTGGCGACCAGCGAGTTGCCGCCGAGGGCGAAGAAGTCATCGTCCAGGCCGACGGGGGCGGGCAGGCCGAGGGTCTCGGCGAACACGGTGGCGACCGTCTGCTCGACCGGGGTGACCGGAGCGCGGAACTCCCGGGCCTCGAATTCCGGTGCGGGCAGGGCCTTCCGGTCCAGCTTGCCGTTGGCGTTGACCGGCATGGCGTCGAGCACCACCAGGGCGGCGGGCACCATGTACGACGGCAGCCGGGCGGCCAGGTGAGCGCGCAGCGCTGTGTCTAATTTGCCCTCCGCTTCGCTCCGGGCGGGTTCGCGGCGCTGAAGGTCTCGTTCTTCCCTCCTCCGCTCCTCCGCTTCGCGACCCCGCTCCGTCAGTCCAGAACGAGACGCGCCGCGAACCGTGTCTGGTTTGCCCTTCGCTTCGCTCTGGACGGGGTTGGCGGCGCTGGAAGTCTCGATTCTTTCCTCCTCCGCTCCTCCGCTTCGCGACCCCGCTCCGTCGGTCCAGAATCGAGACGCGCCGCGAACCTGCGCGGTCGGCCTCTCGGGGACCACGTAGGCCACGAGTTGGTCGCCGGTGGAGGTGTCGGAGCGCATGACGACGACGGCCTGGGCCACGGATTCGTGTGCGGTGAGGGCGGATTCGATCTCGCCGAGTTCGATGCGCAGACCGCGTAGCTTCACTTGGAAGTCGGTGCGGCCCAGGTAGACCAGCTCACCGTCGGCGTTCCACTTGACCAGATCGCCCGTGCGGTACATCCGCTCGCCGCGCGCTCCACCTCCCTTCGCTTGGAAGGGGTTGGCCACGAAGCGATCCGCGGTCAGGTCGGGGCGGCCGACATAGCCGCGCGCCAGCTGCGCGCCCGCCAGGTACAGCTCACCGACGAGGCCGGGAGCGACCGGGTGCAGACGCGAATCCAGCACGTAGGCACGGGCGTTCCACACCGGTCCGCCGATCGGCACGGCCCCGGACACTCGGTCGGCCACCCGGGCGTAGGTGGCGTGCACGGCGAATTCCGTGGGGCCGTACAGGTTGTGCAGCTCCGCGCCGTTGACCGCGCGGAACGCGTCGACCGCGTCGGAGGTGAACGCCTCACCGGCGACGAGCAGCGCCCGCAGCGAGGTGAGCAGCGCCGGTTCGGCGCTGGCGGCGAAGGCCCGCAGCATGGACGGCACGAACGAGGTCATGGTGACCCGCTCGGCGGCGATGACGTCGGCCAGGTACAGCGGGTCGCGGTGCCCGTCGGGCGCGGCGATGACCATGCGGCCGCCGGTGGCCAACGGGCCGAACAACTCCCACACCGACACGTCGAAGGTGGCCGGTGTCTTGAACAGCACGATGTCGTCGCCGCCGAGGTCGTACTCGTCGGTTATCCAGCGGATCTGGTTCACGGCGGCGGCGTGCGGCACGGCCACGCCCTTGGGGCGGCCGGTGGAGCCGGAGGTGAAGATGACGTACGCGGTGTTCTCCGGACGCAGCGGCGCCCGGCGTTCCGCGTCGATGACGGGGTGGTCGGCGTATCCGGACAGGATCGCGGTGTCGACCTCGAGCACCGGGTGGTCCCCGGCGTCGAAGGGGTCGCGCGAGGTGGTGAGCACGCACACCGGGTGCGCGGTGTCGAGCACGTGCGCGATGCGCTCGGCGGGCTGGTCCGGATCCAGCGGCACGTACGCACCGCCGGCGGCCAGCACCGCGTAGGCGGCGGTCACGAAGTCCAGCGAGCGCCGGATGTGCAGGGCCACCAGCGATTCCGGGCCCACCCCGGCCGCGATGAGGCGGCGGGCCAGGCGGTGCACGCGGGCGGCGAACTCGGCGTAGGTGAGCCGCTCACCGTTGTGCACCAGCGCGACCGCGTCCGGGGTGCGCAGCGACTGGCTCTCGAACAGCGACACCAGGGTTGCGGTGGCCGCGCGCGGCAGCCCGGCCGCGATGTCGACGGCGGTGGCGTTCCAATCCGCCAGCACCCGCTGCCGCTCGTCCACGGCCAGCAGGTCGAAGTCGCCCACGGCGCGCTCGGGGTGGGTTGCCGCCGCGACCAGGGTGCGGCGCAGGCGCTCGGCCAGGCGGTCCATCGTCTCGGCGTCGAACAGGTCGGTCGCGTAGGTGAAGGCGGCCGCGATGCCCTGCGGCGCACCGTCGGTGGTGGTGCGCTCGATCAAGGTCAGGTCCAGGTCGAACTTGGCCACCGGCACGGTCAGGTCCACGTCGGAGACGGTGACGCCGGGCAGCTGGAAGACCGCCGGGCTCATGTTCTGGAGGGTCAGCGACACCTGGAACAGCGGGTGCCGGGCCTGCGAGCGCGGCGGATCCAGCAGTTCCACAATGCGTTCGAACGGTGCGTCAGCGTGCTCGAAGGCGGCCAGGTCGGTCTGCCGCACGGCGGCGAGCAGTTCGGCGAAGCTGGCGTTGGGGTCGACCTCGGTGCGCAGCACCAGGGTGTTGACGAACATGCCGATCAGGTTGTCCAGCTCGGCCTCGCCGCGGCCGGCGATGGGCGCGCCGATGGCGATGTCGCGAGTGCCCGACACTCGGGCCAGCAGCACCGCGAAGGCGGCGTGCAGCACCATGAACAGCGTCGTATTGTGCTGCTGCGCAACCCGGTTCAGGGCACCGTGCACATGTGGGTCGATATCGAAGACGTGCACCGAGCCGCGCCCGGAGGCGACGACCGGGCGGGGCCGGTCGGTGGGCAGCTCCAGCTGGTCGGGCAGGCCGGCGAGCGCGGTGCGCCAGAAATCGAACTGGCGGGCCAGCAGCGAGCCGGAATCGTGTTCGTCGCCGAGGCTTTCGCGCTGCCACAGCGCGTAGTCGGCGTACTGCACGGGCAGCGGCGACCACTCCGGTTCCTGCCCCCGCATGCGGCCGAAGTAGGCGGTCATGAGGTCGCGGGTGAGCGGGCCGCCGGAGAAGCCGTCACCGGCGATGTGGTGCACCACGCAGACCAGCACGTGGTCCTCGGCGGACAGTCGCAGCAGCCGCAGACGCAGCGGCGGGGCCACGGTCACATCGAAGGGCGCGAACGCCACCTCCGAAACGACCTGCGCCACCTGGGCTTCGGTGACCTCGACGACCGGCAGCGACGGCATGGCGTCGACCGCGTCGACGGGCAGTACGAGCTGGTGCCCGACGCCCTCGTGCTCCGGGTAGTAGGTGCGCAGCACCTCGTGCCGGGCGACCAGGTCCGCCACGGCATCGCGCAGGGCGGGCACGTCCAGCGGCCCGTTGACACGCAGCGCGATGGGCAGGTTGTAGGTGGCGGCGTCAGTGTCCAGGCGGTTGAGGAACCACATGCGCTGCTGCGCGTAGGACAGCGGGATCAGCGTAGGCCGCGGCATGGGCCGCAGCGGCGCGACCGCCGAATCCGCCAGTGCGCCCAGCGAATCCGCCAGCTCGGCCACGGTGGGCTTCTCGAACAGGGCCCGCACCGGCACCCGGGCTCCGATGGCGGCGCCGAGCCGGGCCACCACCTGGGTGGCATTGAGCGAGTTGCCGCCCAGCTCGAAAAAGTCGTCGTCCGCGCCGACCCGTTCCAGGTGCAGCACGGCCGCGAACACCTCGGCCACCGTGCGCTCGGCGGCAGTGCCGGGCTCGCGGTATTCGCGGGCCTGGAACTGCGGCACCGGCAGCGCCTTGCGGTCCAGCTTGCCGGAGGCGTTGAGCGGCATGGCATCCAGCCGCACCACGGCCGAGGGCACCATGTAGGACGGCACGGATTCGCGGGTGTGCGAGAGCAATTCGGCGTCGGTGACCTGCGCGCCGTTCTCGAGCACCGCGTAGGCGACGAGGCGGTCGCCGGTGCTGCCGCGCACGAGCGAGACCGCGGCCCGATGCACGGCCGGGTGGGCGAGCAGCACGGTCTCGATCTCACCGAGCTCGATGCGCTGGCCGCGCAGCTTCACCTGGAAGTCGCTGCGGCCCAAGTATTCCAGGGCATACCCGCTGCCGGCCGAGCCGGCGATTTCAGCACCGCCGGCCGAGCCGGCGATTTCAGCACCGCCGTCGTGGATCCAGCGCACCACGTCACCGGTGCGGTAGAGCCGCTGCCCGCCCTCATGCGCGACGAAGCGCTCGGCGGTCAGCGCGGGCGCGCCGAGGTAGCCGCGCGCCAGTTGCACACCGGCGACATAGAGTTCGCCCGCCGCGCCGAACGGCACCGGCCGCAGCTGCCGATCCAGCACCAGCACACGGGTATTGGCGACGGGGCTGCCGATCGGCACCGCGACACCGTGGGTGCGCTCGGCCGGGTGCGCGGTGACCACGGTGGCCTCGGCAGGGCCGTACCAGTTCACCAGCTCGGTATCCGGCAGTGCGGCCGCGAATCTCGCGGCGCTCTCCGCCGAGAGCGCCTCACCGGCGGCGAACACCCACCGCAGCGAGGGGTGCCGCCGGGCCGCGCTCTCGAGATAGGCGTCGAGCATGGACGGCACGAAATGCACCGAGGTGACCGCGTATTCATCGATCACCCGCGCGATATAGGCCGGGTCGCGGTGCCCGTCCGGTTCGGCCACCACCACGGTCGCGCCGGTTTGCAGGGGCCAGAACAGCTCCCAGGTGGAGATGTCGAAGGTGATGGGCGTCTTGTGCAGCACCACATCGCCCGCGCGGTGCGGGTAGGTGCGCTGGGCCCACCGGAACTGGTTGGCCATCTGCCGGTGCGTGATGACCACGCCCTTGGGGCGGCCGGTGGAGCCGGAAGTGTAGATGACGTAGGCGGCATTGTCCGGGCGCACGCCCGCCGGGGCGACCTCCACGAACGGGTCCGCGCCCGCGAGCGCGTCCACGAAGAACAGCGGCACGCCGGAGGCGGTTACGAAGTCGTCGGCCGCGCGGGTGAGCACGCACACCGGCGCGGAGCCTTCGAGCACGTACTCGTTGCGCTCGGCCGGGTGGTCGGGGTCCACCGGCACGTACGCGCCGCCGGAGCGCAGCACGGCGTAGATGGCGACCACCAGGTCGATGCCGCGCCGCATGGCCACGGCCACCCGGGATTCCGCGCCGACGCCGCGCAGCGTGAGCTCCTGCGCGAGGCGGCGGGAGCGGGCGTCCAGTTCGGCGTAGGTCAGGGCGGTGCGGCCGTGGACGACAGCCGGGGCGTCCGGGGTCCGCGCCACCTGGGCGTCGAACAGGGTGAGCAGGGTCGAATCGTCCAGCAGCTCGGGCACTTCGGTGGCATTGACGGCCGCCAGCTCGCGGCGCTCGCCGTCGAGCAGCGCATCCACCTCGGCCACCCGCGCCCGCGGGTCGGCGGCGATCCGGGACAGCAGCGCCGCAAGGCGTTGCGCGATGGCCTGGGCCGCGTCCTCCTCGAAGAGGTCGCGCAGGTACTTCACGCCGAAGCCGAGGCCCTTGCCCCGCGGCTGCACCATGACGGTCAGCGGGTAGTGGGTGCCGTTGACCGCGGACGCGCCGAGAATGCCCGCGCCGTCGATGGGCGCGGCGGCATCGTCGAGGGATTCCTCGTCCACCGGGAAGGAGGCGAACACCACGATGGAGTCGAAAAGCCCGTCGACGCCGGCGATCTCCTGAATCTCGCCCAACCCGACGTAGTGGTGGTCGAGCATGGCGGCCTGCTCGTCCTGCAGGGCCCGCAGCACCTCGGTGAGAGTGCTGCCCGCGGTCAGGCGCACCCGCACCGGAATGGCATTGAGGAACAGACCGATCATGGTCTCGATGCCCGCCAGCTGCGGCGGACGACCGGATACGGTGGCCCCGAAGACGACGTCATCGCGGTCGGTGCTGCGCCCGATGAGCAGACCCCACGCGGCCTGCACGACGGTATTGAGCGTGACGCCCGCCTCGTGCGCGACCCTGGTCAGCGCGGCGGTCTCGGCCTCGGACAGCTGGAAGGCGACTTCGCCGATGCCGGAGGTGATTTCACGTGACGGGTCGACCGCCGCCAGCGGCGTGGGCTCGGTGAAACCCGCGAGGGTCTCGCGCCACGCCTCACGCGCCGCGCCGTGGTCGCGCGCGGCCAGCCAGGCCAGGTAGTCGCGGTAGGGCCGCACCGCCGGAATCCGGGAGGCGTCGCCGCCGGCCGCGTACAGCAGCAGCATGTCCTGGATGAGCAGCGGCATGGACCAGCCGTCGATGAGGATGTGGTGGCTGGTCACGCACAGGCGGAAGCGGTCCGAGCCCGTGCGGTACAGCGTCATGCGCAGCAGCGGCCCGGCGCTCATGTCGAAGTGGCGGGCCACGTCGAAGGCCATCAGGCGGTCGGTCTCGGCCAGCGCCTCGGCCGGCACCCGGTCGCTCAGATCCAGGTACTGCCAGGGCAGTTCGACCTCGTCGAGCACGACCTGCAGCGGATTGCCCGCACTGTCCTCGGCGAAGACCACACGCAGGTTGACATGCCGCTCCAGCATGGCGCGGGCGGCCTCGCGCACGCGCGGCACGTCGATCTCGCCGGCCAGGTCGAGGGCGAACTGCACCATGTAGGCGTCGACGGAGGATTCGGCCAGCTGCGCGTGGAACAGCATGCCCGACTGCAGCGGCGTCAGCGGCCACACCTCGGACAGGTTCGGATAGCGCTCGCGCAGCCGCGCCTCGTCCGCCGCGGTCAGTTCGACCAGCGGTCCGGTGGCGAGTTCCTCGGTGGCCGAGGCGTCCTCGACCGGCACGGCGATCTCGGCCAGCGCGGCGACGGTGCGGGCGGCGAACATCTCCTTGGGCTTGAAGCCCAGGCCCACGGCGCGGGCCCGCGAGACGATCTGGATGGCGGTGATGGAATCCACGCCGAGGGTGAAGAAGTCGTCGTCCAAGCCGACGCGGTCGAGCTTCAGCACCTCGGTCAGCACCTGCGCGATGGCCTGCTGCGCCGGCGTCTCGGGTGCGCGGTATTCCGTCTGCGGCAGTTCGGGTTCCGGCAGCGCGTCGCGGTCCAGCTTGCCGACCGGGGTCAGCGGGATCTCGTCCAGCGCCACGATGGTGGCGGGCACCATGTGCGGCGGCAGCGAGCGCTCGGCCAGCGCGGCCAACTCCTCGACATCCACGCCCGCGCCGGGGGAGGCATGCACATAGGACACCAGAACCGTTGCCCGGCCTTGGATTTCGCGGCCCACGGTGACGGCGAAGTCGACGCTCTCGTGCCCGGCGAGCACCGCGTCGATCTCTTCCAGCTCGATGCGCAGGCCGCGGATCTTGACCTGGAAGTCATTGCGGCCGAGGTACTCCAGCTCACCGTCTGCGGTCACGCGCACCAGGTCGCCGGTGCGGTACAGGCGGGAACCCGCGCCCCCGGATCCACCCATGTCGAACGGGTTCGCGACGAACCGGGCCGCGGTCAGATCCGGTCGCTGCACGTAGCCGCGAGCCAGCAGCGCGCCGCCCACGTAGAGTTCGCCGGCCACCCCGGGCGGGACCGGCCGCAGCCGCTCGTCCAGCACGTGCACCATCGCGCCCCGAATCGGCCCGCCGATGGTGACGGGCCGCTCGGGCAGCAGTTCGGCGCAGGTGGCCCAGATGGTGGTCTCGGTCGGGCCGTAGCCATTGAGCAGGCGACGCCGCCCGCCCGTGATCGGAACGGCCCAGCGCCGCACCAGTTCCGGCGGGCAGGCCTCACCGGCGGCCAGCACCATGCCCAGCGTGTCCAGCCCGGCCGGGTCGATGGAGGCCAGCACGGACGGGGTGATCACCGCGTGGGTGACCGCCTCGCGGGCCAGCAGCGCCCGTAGGTCGTCACCGCCGTAGACCTCGGGCGCGGCGACCACCAGCGTCGCGCCGGAGCCGACCGCCATGAGCAGTTCGAACACCGAGGCGTCGAAGGACGGCGAGGCCACGTGCAGCACCCGCGACTCCGCGGTGATGGCGAACCGCTCGCGCTGTTCGGCGCTCAGCGCGGCCAAGCCGGTGTGGCTGACCGCGACGCCCTTGGGCAGACCGGTCGAGCCGGAGGTGTAGATGGTGTACGCCGGGTGTTCGGCGCGCAGCGGGCGCAGCCGGTCGGCGTTGGTGATCGGCTCGACCGAGTAGTGCTGGGCGGCCCGGTCCAGTTCATCCGCGTCGAGTTCCAGCCATGGGACCAGGCCCGGCAGCGCGGAGCGGCGCGCTTCCACGGTGAGGCCCAGCACCGCGCCGGAATCGGAGAGCATGTGGCGCACCCGGTCGTTCGGGTAGTTGGGGTCCACGGGAAGGAATCCGGCGCCGGTCTTGGCGACCGCCCAGATCGCGAGCACCGATTCCACCGAGCGCGGCACCGCGACGGCCACCAGGTCCTCGGGGCCGACTCCGCGGTCGATGAGCAGCCGGGCCAGGCGCGTGGAGCGTTCGTCGAGTTCGGCGTAGCCGAGCCGGGCGCGCGTGCCCGCGGCGTCGGCGAAGGCGACCGCGAGGCCATCCGGGTTGGCCTCCACCGCGGTGGCCAACAGCTGCGGCAGGGTGGGCGAGGAGGGACGGCGAGTCCGGGTCGGACGTACGCGAGCCGCGCGGGTCATGCCGCTACCGCCGTGAGCTCGTTCTTCCGGTCCCCGACCACCCGAATCATGCAGCTAATCCTCATCCTGTCCGTCATTGCTCAACCGCCGCGTGCACCGACAAACTTCATCGGATCCACGCAGGCCGCGTTACTCGGCCCTCCCGATGGGAGGGTCGTTCGCCTCTCTCCGAGGCGGAGTCGCGCGGCGTTTCCCCAAGGAGTATTCAGTCCTGAGGGCGGGAGAGCCACTCCGGGCGGGTCAGCCCGCCGTCACCGCCCGTCGGCGGCCCCCGGAACGGCGATGACGGTGTGGCCGGACCACCGAGCCGGGACCGGCAGGGCATCCACCACAACCGCCTGAAGATCGTCCAGGTCGGCCGGGTTCACCGCGTCCAGCCGGGCGCGCTCGGCGAACAGGTGGGTGACCCATTCGTCGGCGAGCGTCCCGGCGAGCTCGGCCCCGGGCTCGGCCAACACCATCGACGCCCCGACGCCGCCGGCGGCGATGGCCTCCAGCACGGCGAACGGATGGTCCACCGAACCGAACCGATAGGTCCGCGATTCGAAGGTCAGCCCGGCTTCACCGCGGATCCGGTCCACCAGAGCCGCCACCGCGTCGTAGCTGAGCGGCGGGCGGCCGGGGGCGGCGAAGGCGATGTCGTCGCCGCGCAGGGCTCGGGTGCGGTGCGCGTAGGTGACCGGCCGGGCGGATTCGGTGGCGATCTCGGCCGCCACGCCCGGATCGTCCAGGGCGAGCCAGTCGATACCGGGCGCCGCGACCGGGATTCCGGTCGTGAGACCCACCTTCACATCCAGGCCGCTCGGGGGCAGCCGGTCGAGGGCGGCCAGCGGCACCACGGCGGCACCGGCCTTGAGCACGGCCCAGGTGGCCACGGCCGATTCGACGCCCCGATCGAGCCGCATGGCCACGCCGGCGCCGGGCCCGCAGCCGCGTCCGATGAGGAAACGGGCCAGCCGTGAGGAGCGGGCGTCGAGATCGCGATAGGTGATCGCCTCCTCGCCCCACACCAGGGCCGGGCCGTCGGGATCGTCCTCGACCGTGACAGACAGCGACTGCGGCAGCGCGGTGCCGTGCACGGTGCCGGCCACCACCGGCGCGGGGGCGGGCGCGGGCAGGGCGCGCGCGGTCTCGGCCGGATCGAGCAGGTCGATATCGCCCACCGGCATATGCGAGTCGGCGGCCACCGCGGCCAGCAGGCGCAGCAGGCGCGCACCCAGGGCCTCGATGGTGGACTCGTCGAAAAGCTCGGTGGCATAGGACAACACGACGGCGAGGTCGCCGGGCGTGCCGTCGGCGGCGGGTGGGAGGGGCTCGACGCCGATCTGCACATCGAACTTGGCGGCCCCCAGGTCGGCGTCCACCCCGGAGACGGTCAGTCCCGGCAGTTCGAGCTCGGCCACCTCGTTGTTCTGGAGCGCCAGCACCACCTGCAGCAGCGGGTCGGTCCGGCCGCGGCCGGGCGCGACCGCCTCCACGACCCGCTCGAACGGCAGATCGGCATGCGCGAAAGCCGACAGATCGGTTTCGCGGGCGGCGGCCACCAGGTCGTCGAAGGAGGCGGCGGGGTCCACGGTCGTGCGCAGGGTGAGGGTATTGACGAACATGCCGACCAGGCCGTCCAGCACCCGTTCGCCGCGGCCCGCGACGGCGGTGCCGATGATGATGTCCGAGCTGCCCGACATGCGTGCCAGCAGGACCGCGACGGCCGCGTGCATCACCATGAACAGCGACGCGTTGTGCTGCCGCGCGATGCGATTCAGTTCGGTGTGGATCTCGCCCGGCACCACGTAGTCGACCAGCGCGCCCGCCATCGACGCGACCGCCGGGCGGGGTCGGTCCAGCGGCAGCGGCGTCCGCGCGGGCAGGTCGGCCAGCTGTTCGCGCCAGTACGCCAACTGTGCCGCGGCGGGCGAGTTCTCGTCGGTGTCGGAGCCGATCACGGCACGCTGCCAGAGCGCGAAGTCGGCGTACTGCACCGGTAGCGGAGCCCAGCCGGGGGCTTCGCCGGTGGCCCGCGCCAGGTAGGCGGTCATCAGATCGCGGGCCAGCGGTGCGAAGGACGCGCCGTCGGCGGCGATGTGATGGGCCACCAAGACCAGCAAGTAGTCGTCGGGCGCGTCCCCGGTGAGCAGGCGCATACGCACCGGAACCTGCCGCGCCACATCGAATCCGGTGCCGATGAGCTGCCGCACGCGTGCGCCGATATCGTGGGCGCGCTCCACCTCGAGCCCTTCGGGCAGCGCCTCGGCGACCGAGAGGACGTCCTGATAGGGTGCGCCGCCGGGACCGGATTCCGGGTAGCGGGTGCGCAGCACCTCGTGCCGGGTCAGCACATCCTCGACGGCGTGCCGCAGGGCGGGCACATCCAGCGCGCCGGTGAGGCGCAGGACCATCGGAATGTTGTAGGCCGGGGATTCCGGATCCAGCTGATTGAGCACCCACATGCGCTGCTGCGCAAGGGAAAGCGGCACCCGAGCTGGGCGCTCCCCCGCCACCAACGGCGGCCGCGCGCCCGTGGCGGTGCCGGGCACGATGCGCGCCGCCAAGCCGGAAACCGTTGCGGTCTCGAAGAGTTCGCGCACCGAGACGGTGGCGTCCAGCGCCTCGTTGATCCGCGCGGCCGCGCGGGTGGCGATGAGGGAGTTGCCGCCGAGTTCGAAGAAGTCGTCGTCCGCGCCCACCCGGTCGGCGCCGAGCAGGTCCGCGAAGACACCCGCCACGATCTCCTCGATCGGGGTCGAGGGCGCGCGAAAACGCTTGGCCTCGAAGATCGGAGCGGGCAAGGCGCGGCGGTCCAGCTTGCCGGAGGCATTGAGCGGGAACTCGTCCAGCACCACGATCGCGCTGGGCACCATATAACCCGGAAGCGTTCGCGCCAGTGCGGATTTCATCGCCCTGAGGTCGATATCGGCGGCCGGGTCGCGGACGACGTAGCCGACCAGCTGATCCCCCGTGTGCGCGTCGGCGCGCACCACCACGACCGACTGCGCCACACCCGGCTGAGCCAACAGCGCCGCCTCGATCTCACCCAGCTCGATACGCAGACCACGCAACTTCACCTGGAAATCAGTGCGCCCCAAATACTCCAGCTCGCCCGCCGCGTTCCACTTCACCAGATCGCCGGTGCGGTACATGCGCTCGCCGTAGCCGAAGGGGTTGCCCACGAAACGGTCGGCGGTCAGATCGGGGCGGGCCACATAACCCGTGGCCAGCTGGTCACCGGCCAGGTACAGCTCACCGGCGACGCCGGGCGCGACCGGTCGCAGCCGCGAATCCAACACGTAGACACGGGTATTGAAGACCGGACGCCCGATCGGCACCGACACGGTGTCAGCATCGGTCACCTCGTGATAAGTGACATCGACCGCCGCCTCGGTCGGACCATAAAGATTGTACAAACGCGCACCGGTCAACTCACGCAACCGCTGTGCTGTCGGCGCGGGCAGCCCCTCACCGGAGGCGAAGACTGTGTTCAATTTGCCTCCGCTGCGCTCCGGCGGATTCGCGGCGCTGAAAGTCTCGTTCTTCCCTCCCTCCGCTCCTCCGCTACGCTCCCCCGCTCCACTCGGTCCAGAACGAGCGCTCCGCCTCCCCGCGCTTGCGCCGCGAACCACCAAGGTTTCCGCACCCAATGCGGCAGTGAACACCGACAACATCGACGGCACGAAATGCACCGTCGTCACACCCTGCTCGGCGATCACCTGCGCCAGATACACCGGATCCCGATGCCCATCCGGCTTGGCGACCACCAACCGCGCACCGGTCTGCAACGGCCAGAAGAACTCCCACACCGACACATCGAACGTCGCCGGAGTCTTCTGCAACACCACGTCGGAGTAGCTCAGCCGGTGTTGGGCCTGCATCCAGACCAGGCGATTGACGATCGCGGCATGGCTGACGGCGACACCCTTGGGCTGTCCGGTCGAGCCCGAGGTGAACAGGACGTAAGCGGTGTGCGCCGGCCGCAGGAGTCGCGGCCGTTCGGCATTCGCGATCGGCCCGCTCGCCCAACGGCGCCGCGCCCGCTCCTCGGCGTCCTCGACGGCGAGGGTGGGGATGCCGCTCCCGTCGAAGCCCTCGCGCCGGGTGGTGAGTACCAGCGGCGGTCGGGCGGTGCCGAGAATGTGCGCGGTGCGGTCGACGGGTTGTTCCGGGTCCAGCGGCAGGTAGGCGGCCCCGGTCATGGCCACCGCGTACATGGCGACCACGAGTTCGGTGCAACGCCGGATGGCCAGGGCCACCGGGACCTCCGGGCCGACGCCGTAGCCGTCCATGAGCTCGCGAGCCAACCGGCGGGCGCGTTCGGCGAGTTCCCGATAGGTGAGGCGCTCATCCTCGAAGACCAGCGCCACCGCCTCGGGGGTGTCGGCGACCTGGGCCTCGAACATCGAAACCAGCGTCGGCGCATCGCCGCCCGGCAGGCCGACGACGGACGGCACGTCGAATCCGGTGGCGTTCCACTCGGTCAGGACGCGGCGGCACTCCTCGGCCGAGAGCAGCTCGAGGTCGCCGACGGGTGCGATCGGGTCGGCGGTGACCAGCTCCAGCACACGGGCGAAGCGCCGGGCGAAGGAGGCGATGGTCGGCTCGTCGAAAAGGTCCAGCGCATAGGAGAATTCGGCGGCCATCCCGGTGCCGTCGCCATGCTCGTCCACCGCTTCCTGCACGGTCAGCTGCAGGTCGAACTTGGCGAACGGCAGCTCCAGGTCGGTGCCGGCGACGGTGAGCCCAGGCAGCCGGAATTCGGCGGGCGCCAGGTTCTGGAACGACAGCATGACCTGGAACAGCGGATTGCGGGCCTGCGAGCGGGCCGGGTCCAGCAGATCCACCAGCCGCTCGAAGGGCACGTCGGCATGGCCGAAGGCGCGCACGTCGATGTCGCGCACCCGGTCCAGCAGATCGGCGAATCCGGCGGCCGGGTCGATGTCGGTGCGCAGCACGAGGGTATTGACGAACATGCCGATGAGGTCGTCGAGTTCGGCTTCGCCACGCCCGGCCACCGGGGTGCCGATGGCGATGTCACGGGTGCCGGACAGCGCGGCGAGCAGCACCGCGAGCGCCGCGTGCACCACCATGAACGTGGTGCCGTTGTGGCCGCGCGCCAGTCGGCGCACACCCGCGTACACATCGTCGGCGACGTCGAAGCGGAAGGTGCCGCCGCGATAGGAGGCGACCGGCGGCCGCGGCCGGTCCGACGGCAGCACCAGTTCGTCCGGCAGTCCGGCCAGGGTCTCGCGCCAGTAGGCGATCTGCCGTGCCAGCGACGAGTTCTCGTCGTCCTCCGCGCCGAGGGCCGCGCGCTGCCACAGCGTGTAGTCGGCGTACTGGACCGGCAGCGGCGCCCACCGCGGCACGGTCCCGGAGCTGCGGGACACATAGGCGGTCACCAGGTCCCGGGTGAGGGGGCCCATGGAGAAACCGTCGGCGCTGATGTGGTGCACCACGCCGACGAGGACCTGTTCACCGGGCCCGAGCCGCAGCACCCGCAGCCGGAGGGGCGGGGCCGCGGTGACGTCGAAGCCCGTGCCCGCGAGTTCCATGATGCGGGCGGTGAGTTGGTGGGCGGCGATGTCCTCGACCGGAAGCTCCGGCACAGCACGGTCGTCGGTGAGCGGCAGGACCTGCTGGTGACCCTCGCCGTCCACCTCCGGATAGACGGTGCGGAGCACCTCGTGCCGGTCCACCAGGTCGCGGACCGCGGCGCGCATGGCCTCGACATCGAGTTCGCCCGAGAGCCGCACCGCGAGCGGCACATTGTCGACCGCGCTGTCCGGGTAGAAGCGGTTGAGGAACCACATGCGCTGCTGGGCGTAGGACAGCGGAACGCGATCGGGCCGCGGCCCGGATACCAGTGCGGGGGTGTCGTTTTCCGCCCCGCCCTGACCGGTGAGCAGCCGAGCCAGGTCGGCCACCGTGGACGCCTCGAACAGCAGCCGCACCGGAACCCGCAGGCCCAGTGCCGTGCCGATGCGGGCCACGGCCTGGGTGGCGATCAGCGAGTTGCCGCCCAGTTCGAAGAAGTCGTCGTCGGAGCCGACGCGCAGCGGCTCCGCGCCCGGCGGGGTGAGCAGGCCCGAGAACACCTCGGCGACGGCGTGTTCGGCGGCGGTGGCGGGCGGTATGAAGGTCTTGGTGGTGAAGACAGGCTCGGGTAATCGCTCGCGATCGACCTTGCCGACCGGCGTCAGCGGAATCTCGTCGAGCGCCATGATGGCGGCGGGAACCATGTAGGCGGGCAGGGATTCTCCCGCGAAGCTCGCCAATTCCGCGACGTTCAGGGTTTTTCCGGGGCTCGCCAGCACGTAGGTGACCAATGCCGCGGCGCCGGTCGGCAGCGTGGTGCCGAGGGTGACCGCGAAATCCACATCCGGGTGGGCGGTGAAGGCGCTGTCGATCTCCCCGAGCTCGATGCGCAGGCCACGGATCTTGACCTGGAAATCGGTACGGCCATGGTGCTCGAAATTCCCGTTCTCCAGGCGTTTTACGAGGTCACCGGTCCGGTACAGCCGTTGCCCGGGCTCGCCGTACAGGCTGGCGACGAAACGTTCCGCGGTCAGCACGGGCCGGTTCAGATAGCCCTCGGCCAGCGCCGGACCCGCCAGATACAGCTCGCCGACCACACCGGGCGGCACCGGCCGCAGGCCGGCGTCCAGCACGTACGCGCCGATTCCGGGGAGCAGGGTGCCGATGTGCGTGCCACCGCCGGGCGGCAGTGCCGCGGTGCCGGTGGAGAGCGCGGTGACCTCGGTCGGCCCGTACTCGATGTAGAACTCGCGCTCGGGTGTGATCCAGCGATCGACGAGGGCGGGCGGCACCCGTTCGCCGCCGCACATGATGGCCCGGAGGTGCTGCGGCCCCGCCGGATCCAACGACTCCAGCACCGCCGGGGTGATGCAGACGTGGGTGACACGCTCCCGCGTCAGCAGGTCGGTGAGCTCCTGACCACCGAAGACGTCCGGCGGCACCACCACCAGGGTGGCCCCGGCGGTGAAGGCGTAGAGCATCTCCACGATGGAGAAGTCGAAGCTCGGGGTGGTCAGCTGGGTGATGCGCGAATCCCCGTCGACCGCACGGCTCTCCCGCCGGGCGGCCAGCCCGGCCAGCCCGGCGTGGGTGATGGCCACGCCCTTGGGCTTGCCGGTGGAGCCGGAGGTGTAGATGACGTAGGCCAGGTGCTGTTCGGTCAGCGGCCGGGTGCGGTCTGCGTAGGAGATGGGGTGGGCGGCCCGTGCCGCGATGCGCTCGGCCCGGGCGGGATCGTCGAGTTCGATCCAGTAGGCGGCCGTGCCCAGCCCGGGGCGGTAGGCCGCCAGGGTGACACCGAATTTCGCGCCGGAGTCGGTGAGCATGTGCTCGATCCGGTCGGACGGGTAGGTCGGATCCACCGGCAGGTAGGTGGCGCCGGTCTTCACGATGGCCCACATGGCCAGCACGGATTCCAGCGAGCGCGCGATGCCCATGGCCACCACGTCGCCAGGTCCGACGCCCAGGGCGATGAGCTCGCGGGCCACCCGCGAGGACTGCTCGTCGAGCTCCCGGTAGGTGAGTTCCCGCTGATCGGAAGGTTCTCCGGTGGGATTGAAGCTCAGGGCCACCGCGTCCCCCGCGGATTCGACCGCGGCGGTGAGCAGTTGACCGAAGAACGGGGCGCCGGAGCGGCGCCGTCGACTGCCACGGACCGATCTGCGAGTTGTATCCATCCGAGTTGTCCACCTCACAGGTCCAGCAGCCACACACGTCGAATCTCTTCGACTGCCCGGGCCCGACGAGACCGCCGCGCCCGGGCGAACCGGCACAGCATAGCCGCGCGACGCAGGTCCGGCGGCTCGAACCGTAGGCAGTATTGGACGCTCGGCCATGACGTTGTGGCATGTGATCTGCGCCATAGTCATTGCGAATGACTATCACCCGCCGCGATTCGGGCGGGAACTCTCCGTCATTCCGGGGCGCGCGTGTGGCCGGAATCCAGCACCGTGGCTGAACTCCGGCCACACGCGCGCCGGGGTGACGAAGGATACCTACTCGGACAGCACGAGCACGGTGGCGGACTCCGACCACGCGTCGGCGGCGGCCGCCGGAGCATCGAGGACGACGGCCCGAAGATCCTCGAGCGGAGCCGGATTCAGCTCGCTGAGGCGATCGGCGTCGGCGAAGGCGTGGGTGATCCACTCGTCGGCCAGCGCCTCGGACAGGTCCGCCGCGGACTCCGGATCCACCAGGACCACGGACGCGCCGACCGCGCCCGCCGCGACCAATTCGATCAGTGCCAGAACCGAATCCGCCGCGCCGTGGTGGTAGGTGCGCGACTCGAAGGTCAGGTCGAGACCGCGGACGCGATCGACCATGGCGGCCAGGCCGTCGTAGGTGAGGGTCCCGTCCGCCGCCGCCGCCCGGGCGACATCGTCGCCGCGCAGCGCGCGGATCCGGTTGGCGTAGGTGACCGGTCGCGCAGATTCGGCGGCGATCTCCGCCGCGGTCTCGGGATCGTCGAGCACCAACCAGTCGATGCCGCGCACGGACTCGGGCGCCACACCGACGGTGATGCCGACTTTCACGTCCTGGCCGGGGATTTCGGCCGCGGCGAACGGCACCAGCATGGTGCCCGCCTTCAGCACCGCCCACATCGCGACCACCTGGTCCACGCCGCGATCCAGGCGCAGCACCACACCGGTGCCCGGACCGCTGCCGCGGGCGATGAGCACCCGGGCCAGACGGGAGGAGCGGGCGTCGAGTTCCTGGTAGGTCAGCGACTGCTCGCCCCATACCAGCGCGGGACCGTCCGGGTCGTCCTCGGCCACGGTGGTGAGCACCTGGGCCAGCGCCGCGCCGCGTACCGCGACCCCGGCCGGCTCCGGCGCGGACTGCGACATCGCCTGCACCGCAGCTTGTTCCGCCGCGTCCAGCAGCACGATGTCGCCGACCGGCAGCTGCGGATCCGCGGCGACCGCGGTGAGCACCCGCTCGAGCGCCCGGCCGAAGGAGTCCATCGAGGACTGCTCGAAAAGGTCGGTGTCGTAGTTGAGGATCACGGCCAGCGCGCCGACCGCGCCGTCCACGCCCGGGCGCGGCTCCACGCTGATCTGGAGATCGAACTTGGCCGTCGCCAGCGCGGTGTCGACCGCCGCAACCGTCAGCGCTGCGCCTCCCCGCGCTTGCGGCAATTCCAGCACCGGAGTCTCGGTGTTCTGGAGCGAAAGCGCCACTTGCACCAGCGGATTCGCCGCGGTCCGGCCCGGTGCCGCGAGCTCGGCGACGCGTTCGAACGGCACGTCCGCGTGGGCGAACGCCGACAGGTCGGTCTCGCGGGCTCGTTCGACCAGTTCATCGAACGACGCTCCCGCGTCGACCCGCGTGCGCAGCGCGAGGGTATTGACGAACATGCCGACCAGGTCGTCGAGGGCGCGCTCGCCGCGCCCGGCGACCGCGGTGCCGAGCACGATGTCGGAGCTGCCCGACAGTCGCGACAGCCAGGCCGCCACGGCCGCGTGCACCACCATGAACAGTGAAGCATTGTGGTTGCGCGCCAGGCGATTCAGCCCCGCGTGCACCTCGGCGGGCAGGGTGAAATCGAGCAGCGCGCCGCGCATGGCCGACGCGGCCGGGCGCGGCCGGTCCAGCGGCAGGATGGGGCGGTCCGGCAGTCCGGCCAGCTGCTCGCGCCAGAAGGCGACCTGTGCCGCGGCGGGCGATGCCTCGTCGTCCTCGACCCCCACGGCCGCCCGCTGCCATACCGCGTAGTCGGCGTACTGCACCGGCAGCGGCGCCCACGCCGGAGCCTCGCCCGCGGTGTGCGCCAGGTAGGCGGTCGTCAGATCGCGGGCCAGCGGTGCGAAGGACGCGCCGTCGGCGGCGATGTGATGGGCCACCAGGACCAGCAGGTAGTCGTCCGGATCGTCACCGGTGATCAGGCGCGCCCGCACCGGAACGTGCTGGGCCACATCGAATCCGGCGCCGACCAGTTCGGCGACCCGGCCGCCGATGTCACCGGACCGCTCCACCTCGAGACCGTGCGGCAGCACATCGGCGACCGAGAGGATCTCCTGGTAGGCGGGCGCGCCCGGAGCCGACTCCGGGTAGCGGGTGCGCAGCACCTCGTGCCGGGTCAGCACATCCTCGACGGCGTGCCGCAGGGCGGGCACATCCAGCGCGCCGGTGAGGCGCAGGACCATCGGAATGTTGTAGGCCGGGGATTCCGGATCCAGCTGATTGAGCACCCACATGCGCTGCTGCGCAAGGGAAAGCGGCACCCGAGCTGGGCGCTCCCCCGCCACCAACGGCGGCCGCGCGCCCGTGGCGGTGCCGGGCACGATGCGCGCCGCCAAGCCGGAAACCGTTGCGGTCTCGAAGAGTTCGCGCACGGCCACATTGGTGTCGAGCGCGGCGTTGATGCGCGCCACCGCGCGGGTGGCGATGAGGGAGTTGCCGCCGAGTTCGAAGAAGTCGTCGTCCGCGCCCACCCGGTCGGCGCCGAGCAGGTCCGCGAAGACACCCGCCACGATCTCCTCGATCGGAGTCGAGGCGGCGCGGAAGGTCTTCGCCTCGAATACCGGGGCCGGGAGGGCCTTGCGGTCCAGCTTGCCCGAGGCGTTGAGCGGGAACTCGTCCAGCACCACGATCGCGCTGGGCACCATGTAGGCGGGAAGCGACTGGGCCAGACCGGCTTTCAGGCTCTCCGGGGTGGCTTCGGAGCTCACGGCGTAGCCGACCAGCTGATCCCCCGTGTGCGCGTCGGCGCGCACCACCACGACCGACTGCGCCACACCCGGCTGAGCCAACAGCGCCGCCTCGATCTCACCCAGCTCGATACGCAGACCACGCAACTTCACCTGGAAATCAGTGCGCCCCAAATACTCCAGCTCGCCCGCCGCGTTCCACTTCACCAGATCGCCGGTGCGGTACATGCGCTCGCCGGTTCCGAACGGATCCGCGACGAAGCGATCGGCACTCAGATCGGGCCGCTCGACGTAGCCGCGCGCCAGCTGCACGCCCGCCAGGTACAGCTCGCCCGCGACACCGACCGGCACCGGGTTGAGTCGCGAATCCAAGACGTAGACACGGGTATTGAAGACCGGACGCCCGATCGGCACCGACACGGTGTCAGCATCGGTCACCTCGTGATAAGTGACATCGACCGCCGCCTCGGTCGGACCATAAAGGTTGTGCAAACGCGCACCGGTCAACTCACGCAACCGCTGTGCGGTCGGCGCGGGCAGCCCCTCACCGGAAGCGAAGACTGTATTCAATTTGCCTCCGCCACGCTCCCCCGGGTTGGTTTCCGCACCCAGCGCGGCAGTGAACACCGACAACATCGACGGCACGAAATGCACCGTCGTCACACCCTGCTCGGCGATCACCTGCGCCAGATACACCGGATCCCGATGCCCATCCGGCTTGGCGACCACCAACCGCGCACCGGTCTGCAACGGCCAGAAGAACTCCCACACCGACACATCGAACGTCGCCGGAGTCTTCTGCAACACCACGTCGTCGGCGGTCAGCGGGTACTCGTGCTGCATCCACACCAGGCGGTTGACGATGGCCCGGTGCTCGACGGCGACGCCCTTGGGGCGGCCGGTCGAACCGGAGGTGAAGATGACGTACGCGGTGTGCTCGGGGCGCAGCGGCCGGACCCGCTCGGCGTCGGTGATCGGCGCGCCGCTGTGCGACCGCGCCGCCGCCTCGGCCCGCTCCACCGCGACCGTGGCGAGATCTCGTGTCCCAGCATCGAATTCGTCCCGCTCGGCGGTGAGCAGCAGACGCGGGTGCGCGGTGTCGAGAATGTGGCCGATGCGGTCCAGCGGCTGGTCCGGGTCCAGCGGCACGTACGCGGCGCCGGCCCGCAGCACCGCGTACATGGCCACGACCAGTTCGGTCGAGCGCCGCAGGGCCAGGGCCACCAGCGATTCCGGCCCGATGCCCTCGGCGATGAGCAGCCGGGCCAGGCGGTTGGCTCGCTCGGACAGCTCACGATAGGTGAGGGTCTCGTCCGCGAATACCAGCGCCACGGCGTCCGGCGTCGCCGCGACCTGGGCATCGAAGCGCGAAACTAGGGTCGCCGCAGCACCTTCCGGCAATGTCGCCGCCACGTCGAAGGCGGTGGCGTTCCAGTCGCCCAGCACCCGCTGCCGCTCCGCCGCGGAGAACAGCGCGAGATCGCCGACCGGCACGACCGGGGCGGCGGTCACCGCGGCCAGCGTCCGCTGGAAGCGGGCGGCCAGCTCGGCGACCGTGGCCGCGTCGAACAGGTCCAGGGCGTAGGAGAATTCGGCGGCCATGCCGGTCGCGTCGCCGTGCTCGTCGTGCGACTCCTGCATGGTGAGCTGCAGATCGAACTTGGCGAACGGGATCTCCAGGTCCGCGCCCGCCACCGTGAGCCCGGGCAGTTCCAGGCGGGTGGGAGCCATGTTCTGGAAGGTCAGCATGACCTGGAACAGCGGATTGCGGGCCTGTGAACGGGCCGGATCGAGCAGTTCCACCAGGCGTTCGAAGGGAACGTCGGCGTGGCCGAAGGCGCGCACGTCGGTCTCGCGCACCCGCGCCACCAGGTCGGTGAAGCAGATGGCCGGATCGATGTCGGTGCGCAGCACGAGCGTATTGACGAACATGCCGATGAGGTCGTCGAGTTCGGCCTCACCGCGTCCCGCCACCGGCGTGCCGATGGCGATGTCACGGGTGCCCGACAGCCGGGCCAGTAGGACCGCCAGCGCCGTGTGCACCACCATGAACAGCGTGGTGTTGTGCGTCTCGGCGAAACGCCGTGCGGCCGCGTAGATCTCGTCGTCGATGCGGAAGCCGTGGGTGCCGCCCCGGTAGGAGGCGACGGCGGGCCGCGGCCGATCCCACGGCAGTACCAACTCATCGGGCAGGTCGGCGAGAGTTTCGCGCCAGTAGGCGATCTGGCGGGCCAGCGGCGAGTCCGGATCGTCCTCGCGGCCCAGTGATGCCCGCTGCCACACCGCGTAATCGGCGTACTGCACCGGCAGCGGGGCCCACTGCGGCGCGTTGCCGCGCATGCGCTCGGCATAGGCGGAGACCAGGTCGCGGGCCAGCACACCGATCGAAACACCATCGGCGGCAATGTGATAGATCGCGGCGACCAGCACGTGCTCATCGGGCGCGATCCGCAGCAGGCGCAGGCGCAGCGGCGGCGCGGCGGTCACGTCGAAGCCCGCGCCGACCACCTCGGCCACCCGGGCCGGGATCTCGGCGGCGGCGATGTCGACCACCGGCAGTTCGGGCAGCGCCCGCGGGTCGTCGGCGGGCAGCACCAACTGGAAGCCCTCGCCATCGACCTCCGGGTAGATGGTGCGCAGGACCTCATGGCGCGCAACCAGATCCGCCGCCGCGGCCCGCATGGCGTCCACGTCGAGAGAGCCGGACAACCGGACCGCCAGCGGCATATTGTCGACCGCGCTGCTCGGGTCGAAGCGGTTGAGGAACCACATGCGCTGCTGCGCGAACGACAGCGGCACCCGGTTCGGGCGGGGCAGCGAGCCGAGCGCCGGTCCGGCGGCGGCCGGGGCCGATTCCTCGTGGACCCGTTGGGCCAGCTCGGCCACGGTCGAGCCCTCGAAGAGCACGTGCACCGGTACACGCACGCCGAGCGCGGTGCCGATGCGCGCGGCGGCCTGGGCCGCCAGCAGCGAATTGCCGCCGAGTTCGAAGAAGTCGTCGTCCGCACCCACCCGCGCGTCCGGGTTGTCCGGAATAAGCAAGGCGGCGAACACGCCCGCGACGATCTGCTCGGCGCGGGTGGTCGGGGCCCGGAACTCGCGGGCCGCGAACACCGGCTCGGGCAGAGCATTCCGGTCCAGTTTGCCGACCGGCGTCAGCGGAATCTCGTCCAGCACGATGAGCGCGGCGGGCACCATGTAGGCGGGCAGCGACTCGCCGACGTGGGCGGCCAGCGCCGCGGTGTCCAGCGTCGCGCCCGGCCGCGGCAGCACGTAGGCCACCAGCGCGGTCGCGCCGGAGGGCAGCGTTCTGCCCAGTGTCGCAGCGAAATCCACGTCCGGGTGCGCGCTCAGCGCATTGTCGATCTCACCCAGCTCGATGCGCAGGCCGCGGATCTTGACCTGGAAGTCGGAGCGGCCCAGGTACTCGATCACGCCCGGGTTATCGGATTCGGCGGGGGTGCGGCGCACCAGATCGCCGGTGCGGTACAGCCGGGCGCCCGGCGTGCCCGCGGCGTCGCCGAACGGGCTGGCCACGAAGCGTTCCGAGGTCAGGCCCGGCCGACCTTTGTAGCCCTGCGCCAGCGCCGGACCCGAGAGGTACAGCTCGCCGATCACGCCGTCCGGCACCGGCCGCAGCCGCGAATCCAGCACGTACGCACCGACACCCGGGATGGCTGTGCCGATGGTGATGGGCTCGCCCGGCAGTAGCGGGGCGCTCGAGGTGGCGAGAATGGTCGCCTCGGTCGGGCCGTAACCGTTGTAGAAGGAGCGTTCGCCGGTCGCCCAGCGCGACACCAGCTCCGGGCCGAACTTGTCGCCGGCCACCACCACGGTGGTCAGCTCGGTCAGCCCGGCCGGATCCACCGACTCCAGCGCACCCGGGGTGATCAGCACATGGGTGACGGCCTCGCGGCCCAGCAGCTCGGCCAGTTCCACGCCGCCGAACACCCCGGCCGGTGCGATGACGAGGGTCGCACCGGCGGTGAAGGTCAGCAGCAGTTCCAGCACAGAGACGTCGAAGCTGGGCGAGCAGACGTGCAGCACACGCGAATCCGCGGTGACGGCGTAGTGCTCACGTTCGGCGGCGACCAGCCCGGCCAGACCGGCATGGGTGACCACCACGCCCTTGGGCTTACCGGTCGAACCGGAGGTGTAGATGACATAGGCCGGATGCTGCTCGGTGAGCGTGCCCCGGCGGTCGGCATAGGAGATGGGATGGTCCGGGTGCGCGGCGATGCGCTGCGCCTGCGCCGGATCGTCCAGTTCGATCCACTCGGCGGCGGTGCCCAGCGCGGCGCGGTACTCCCGCGTCGTCAGGCCCAGCACCGCGCCGGAGTCGGTGAGCAGGTGTTCGATGCGATCCGGCGGATAGGCGGGATCGACCGGTACGTACGCCGCACCCGTCTTGGCGATGGCCCAGACCGACAGCACGGATTCGATGGAGCGGGTGATGCCGATGGCGACCATGTCGCCGGGGCCGACGCCGCGGGCGATCAATTCCCGCGCCACCCGCGAGGATTTGGTATCGAGGTCGCGGTAGCTCATCTCTCGCTGGTCGGCCGGATTCCCGGTGGGATTGAACCGGATGGCGATATCGTCGGCAGCGGACTCGACCGCGGCGGTGAGCAACTGTCCGAAGAGTGGGCTGCCGGACCGACGACGACGATTACCGCGAGCTGTACGGCGGGCAGTATCCATTCGCGTGCATTCACCTCTCGGGTCATCTTCTCCGCGGGCCGAAGCCGCTCGGCCGACCCACGAAAAATCGGCGTCTGTTCCCTGGACGCCAACGGGTGAGCGGATCAGTCAATCATATCGATGCTCGCGGGCAGCCTCGAGCGCCCCGAGCACAGTGACTATCGCTGAGCAGCAACGATTGTTGCTATGAAGTGACTTGCACCACAGAGCGGTCAGAGCCAGCCGCGGCGTGTCGCCTGCACTCCGGCCTGGAACCGAGTGCTGGCGCCCAGGCGCTCGAGCAGACTCGCGGTGCGGCGCACCACCGTTCGGCGCGAGAGGCCGAGCCGGCGGGCGATGGTGTCGTCGGTGGCGCCCATGCTCATCAGCGTGAGGATGGCCTTGTCGCGATCGTCCAGCGCCTCGGCCGGATTCACCGAGATCGGCGTTGCCATCAGCCACAGCGCGTCGAACGTCTTGACCAGCAGGTCCAGCGTGGGCGACGGGCCGACGCGCACCCCCATGGGGTCGCCGCGGCGCTCGTCGGTGTGCAGCACCAGCACCGCTCGCCGATCGTCGGCGACGATCAGCTTCATGGGCGGATCGGGCAGCGTACGCGCCTGTGCCCCAACCGCATTGGCGGCCAGGACGTGGCGCAGCCGCTCCGGGTCGTGGTAGATGGTCTCCTGATACAGGGTGCGGTAGCCGATGCCGGCGGTGATGCGCGAGGACTTCAGCTCGAACATCCGCTCCTCGGTCTCCACATCGGAGAGGAACGGGCCGCGTTCCACCACCTTCACGCAGGCGTGCGCGGTGTGCTGCAGATCCTCGAAATCGGCCAGCAGTTGGCGGCGTTCGTAGACCGCCACCACCGCACCGTCGGCGTCGGTGGTGCGGCGCACCGAGCGGAAGGTCTCGCCCAGGCGCGCGGCGGCCGACTGCATGCGCAGCATGTCGTGATTGCGGCGGCGAGTCTCGGCCTCCGACAGGGCTTCCGGCGCATGCGCGTCGAAACGCACCACGCCCTTGCCGTCGGTGAGGCGCACCGCGGCCTCGAGCTGGCACAGCGCCTCCAGCGCGGCCTCGGCCACACGCGGCGGAATGCTCAGCCGCTCGGCGGTCTCGAGTGCGGTCGACCGCGGGTGCTGCACGAGCACCGCGTAGGCGCGACCGTGCAGGGAGGTCGGGTCGAACAGATCGTCCAGTGTCGTCACCGCACCCACCGGCGTGCGCCGGTCCGGAAAACGTCCGGTCGCGGGTACCGGTGAACGATCTACTGGTCCGGGCCCCACTGCTGCTGCATGAGAACGCCCTTGCTGGCTAGCCATGGCAGCGGATCCATCTTGTTGTCGGCGGCGTCCCAAATCTCGAGGTGCAGATGGGGACCTGTGGAATTACCGCGGTTTCCCACGGAGGCGATCACATCGCCGGTGTTCACCCGCTGGCCGACGGACACGTACATGTCGTTGACGTGACCGTAGACGGCGGTGGTGCCGTCGTCCTGTTTGACGCGCACCCAGAGGCCGAAGCCCGAAGCCGGGCCGGCATCGATGACCGTGCCGCCCATGACGGAGTGGATCGGCGTGCCGATGGGATCGGCGAAGTCGATGCCGTAATGCATTGCGCCCCAGCGCACGCCGTAACCGGAGGTCAGCTGGCCGTCGACCGGCTTGACCACGGCCGGCCCCGGGTTGAGATGCTGCTGGAGGGTCTTGAGGGTCTGTTCGGCCTGGGACAGCGGGCCGGAGATCTCGGGCGGCAGGTTCTGCAGGCCGAAGGGCGCCGGGTCGGGTGTGGTGGCCGCGACGGGCTGGGCCTGCGGGATCTCCGCCGCGGGGGCGACATCCTGCTTGGCCTGTTTCAGCTCGAGGGCGGTCTGTTCGACCGGGGCGACGTCCTCGCCGATGGTGGCGGGCTTCTCGTCGTGCGTGGGTAGCAGCGGTGCGGCGTACGCCAGGGCGGGGACCAGCTGCGACGCGGTGCCGATCAGGGCGCCCGCGGCGACGGCCGCACCCGCGGCGGTCTTCACGCGTTCGGCGGCGGAGGGCTCGGCCCGGTGACGTCTGCGCGACGTGGCGCCAGTGCGGACGACGCCGGAATCACCAAGCAAATCCATGACAGTTACGGAGTTCTCGGTCGTTCGGTGAAGCGGCACTGCAAGTCCTAGCGTTCGGGGGTCCGGTAACGATTCGGCATCGCTGTGACGGAAACAGTACTCCCTTGTGACCATTTCGCAACCTTTTGTGCTGAGCTTGATCGCCCTCCGCTTCGCTCCGGGCTGTTCGCGGCCTCGTGACCCCGATTCTTCCGTCCTCCGCTCCTCCGCTTCGCTCCCCCGCTCCGTCAGTCCAGAATCGGGGCGGGCCGCGACCCCTCGGCGGGCAGACTGGAGTTCATGATTCTCGACGAGTTGGATACGCCGATCGTTCTTGCCCCCATGGCGGGCGGACCGTCCACCCCCGAACTGGCCGCCGCCGTCACCGAGGCCGGCGGGCTCGGTTTCGTGGCCGCCGGATATCTGCCCGCGAGCGAACTGGCCGCGCGAATCAAGGCGACGCGGGCATTGACCGCGGGGGCGTTCGGGGTCAACCTGTTCTTTCCGTCCGAGCCGAGTCCGTCCGATCGGTTCGATACATATGTGCGGAATCTGGCGCCCGAGTTCCCGGTCGGCGAGCCGCGGTACGACAGCGACGACTGGGACGCCAAGCTCGAGCTGCTGATCGCCGATCCGGTGCCGGTCGTGTCGACCACCTTCGGCTGCCCGTCGAGTGCGGAGATCGAGCGGCTGCACACGGCCGGGTCCGAGGTGTGGGTGACGGTCACGACGGTGGCCGAGGCCCGGCAGGCGGTGGCCGCGGGCGCGGACGTGCTGATCGCGCAGGGCGCGGAGGCGGGCGGACACCGCGGCGTCTTCGTCGACGATCCCGCCGACGACCTCACCGATCCCCTCGGCTTGCTGGCCCTGCTGCAACTGCTGCGCGTCGCGGTGGAGGCGCCGATCGTCGCGGCCGGCGGCATCGCGACCGGCGCGGCCGTCGCGGGGGCGCTGTGCGCGGGCGCGGCGGCGGCGCAGCTGGGCACCGTGTTCCTGCGCTGCCCCGAGGCCGGGACCGCGCCGCTCGTCCGGGAGGCCATCACCGCGGCGACGCCGACCATGCTGACCCGCGCCTTCACCGGGCGGCGGGCGCGAGGGCTGCGCAACCGGTTCATGGTGGAACATCCGGACGCGCCCGTCGCCTACCCCGAGATCCATTACGCCACCGGGCCTTTGCGGGCCACCGCCCGGGCCGCCGGCAATGCCGACGCGGTGAATCTCTGGGCAGGTCAGACGCATTCGCTGGCACCGGAGCTACCGGCGGGCGAGCTGGTGCGCGCGCTGTCGACGGATGCGAAAAAGGCTCTGGAACGGGTACTTTCGCGGCGAATCCAGACTTGTTGACAACGTTTTTCGTTTAGAATCGGCTGACACCTTCCGCCATCCCATGAGGAGAGCGATATGTCACTCGACGTACCCACCGCACTACTCGAGCGTGCCGAACGCGGTGAAGTCAGCGACGCAGAGTTCGTCGAATGCGTCCGTAATTCGCTGCCCTACGCCTACGAGGTCGTCAGCCGGGTAGCCGCGGATCTGCGGTCCGGCACAGCGGAATTCGCCGACAACACCATTCCACCGCCGGATGAGACCGCCCGCGGCCAGCTGCTGCGCGCCATGGCCTCCGACGCCATCCGCGGCGGCCTGGAACGCCACTTCGGCGTCAAGCTCGCCTTCCAGAACTGCCACCGGGTGGCGGCCTTCCCGCTGTCCTCGGTAGGCGGCGACACCTACACCACCTTCATCTCCACCCGCGCCCAGCTCCTCAACCAGAGTCCCGAACTCCGCAACTGCTGAGCGCCCATCGATTCGGCGCGACCGCAACCCGGTCGCGCCGAATCGTTTTCACGCTTCCCGGACCTATCGCCCGCGCTCGGCCCGGAACTTCCGAATCTCCCGTATCACCAGCGCCGCGAACGCGAACAACGGCCCGACGAAGACCAGATACGCGATCACCGTCGTCAGCGCATCGCCGAATCCCTCGGTGAAGGTCACCCCCAACACCCCGACGGTCATGATCGCGAAGAACAACGTGCACAGCGCCAGCACCACCCACCACACCGGCTGCCATGGCCGAATCCGCGCCCGCTCCATCGGTTTTCCGACAATCCCGGAATAGGCGGCGAGGGTGGGCCGCGCACCCGCCGCATACGGCGACACATAGCCCGAGCCGCCCGGCACCGCGCCCGTGGACATTCCACCGAACGGCGGTGCGCTGGACGGCGGAGCGCTGCCGCCCGCAATCCCGGTCGGCACGCTCCCCAGACCAGCGACGCCCGGTGGCGGCCCCGGCACAGACGCCGCGGCCCCGACCGCTCCACCGACGGGATACACCGAGCCCGGCGACCCTCGGCCCGGTGGCGGTGTCGCGCCGACCGGTCGCCCACCCGACGAGGCCGAACCCGCGGGCCACACGCCGGAGGCAGGCATTGCGCCCGACCGCATGTCGCTGGACGGCGGCGTTGCAGCGGCTGCCATCCCACCGTCGGATGCACCGGCAGCGGGCATCTGCGTTGGACCGGCGGGGGTCGAGCCCGGGCCGGGTGGGGGCGTCGCATTCGGGGACGGTCCACCGGGTGGGGGTGTCATCGCGGTGTAGGCGTAGGGCGACGAGGTGGGGTTTCGGGCCGGTGGCGGCGTGATTGCCGCATATCGCGCGGCGGGGCCGGAGCCGTAGCTCGGGAACGGATCTCCGCTGTCCCATTTCGCGGTCGGATCGGCCGGGCGATGTGGGCTCGGGCGCGGGGCCGGCTGGGATTCCAGGGCAGCGCGGGCGGCGGCGGCGAGGGCGCCGGCGCTGGGAAAGCGGTGGGCGGGGTCCTTGGCGAGACCGCGGACCATGACGGCGTCGAGGGCGGCCGGGATGAGGGAGTTGCGGTCGCTGGCGCGGGGCGGATCGGAGGTGAGGTGCGCGGCCACCTGCTGGACCGGATCGGTGTGGCCGAAAGGCTTGGCGCCGGTGAGGGTTTCGTAGAGTAGACAGGCCAGAGAGTAGACGTCGGAGCGGAGGTCCTCGGTGCCGGAGTAGCGTTCGGGAGCCATGTAGGCCCAGGTGCCGACGGCGATGCCGGTCGAGGTGATGGTGGCCTGGCCGACGCCGCGGGCGATGCCGAAGTCGATGAGATAGGCGAAACCGTTGGGGAGGGTGAGGACATTGGAGGGCTTCACATCCCGGTGGACCAGGCCCGCCCTGTGCGCCATATCGAGGGCCTCGGCGATCTGCGTGATGAGGTCGACCGCGCGGTCGGGTGGGAGAGCTCCCGCCTCGCGCAGCGTCTTGCCCAGATCGGAGCCCTCGATCAGCTCCATGTCGATGTACAGGCGGCCGTCGAGTTCCCCGAACGCGTGGATCGGCACCACGTGCGGCCCGCGCAGCCGCGCCGCCAGCCGGGCCTCCCGCTCGAACCGCCGCCGATAGTCCTCGTCCGTGGCGAGCTCGGTGGGCAGCAGCTTCAACGCCACTTCCCGCTCGAGATGCGTGTCCTCGGCCAGCCACACCTGCCCCATCCCGCCTCGCCCGAGCAACTTGACGAGTCGATAATGGCCGAGCCTGACCTCCCCCGGCACCTGTCCTCCCGTTGCTGACCGCGTACTGCGAGGTGCTCAGCATACGGCTCCGGTACCGGAAACACAGCGTGCGGAAGCCCGCCGGAGCGGGACCCTGGAACAGTTCGAGGCGGCTCGGGAGTTTCGGGTTGACCGGTGCGCCGCGGTGCGGTCGAATTCACTTCGCAGCACTCTGTCCATCCACCGAGGAGCGCCCGTGGCCAGTGAACAGCCCGCCGACACCTTCGACCTGTGGGACCAGGACGGCGACGGGCTCATCTCCGCGGACGACATTCTCGCCGGGATCACCGCGCTCGGGCTCGACATCGACGCCGATGCGGTGGAGCGCTTGGTCGCCGCGGCCGATACCGACGGGGACTGGCTCATCTCGCGGGCCGAGTTCGAGGCGGCCCGGCTGGGGCGCGATCCCGAGATCGTCGACGCCGACGCGGCGTTCGAGACCTTCGACGTCAATCGCAACGAGCTCATCGAACTCGACGAGCTGGAGTCACTGCTGCGCACCTGCCCGAACCTCACGGACGAGTCCGCCGAAACCCTGCTGGCGGCCGCGGATCTGGACGGCGACGGGTTCCTCTCCCGCGCCGAGTTCACGGCCCTGCTGGCCCGGCTGGCCGAATAGCCCCGCGTCAGGCGTCCTGCAGTCTGCGCTTGAGCACCTTGCCGGCGGGGTTACGCGGCAGCTCGGCCAGGAAGATCACCTCGCGGGGGACCTTGTAGCGGGCCAGGTTTGCCTTCACGAAGTCCTTGACCTCGGTCTCGGTGCAGCTGTGGCCGTCGTGCACGACCACGAAGGCCTTCAGACGCGCACCGAACTGCTCGTCCGCAACGCCGATGACGGCGGCCTCACGCACCGACGGGTGCGTATAGAGCAGCTCCTCGACTTCCGCCGGGAAGACGTTCTCCCCGCCGGAGACGATCATGTCGTCGTCGCGGCCGTCGATGAAAAGCCTGCCCGCGCTGTCGAAGTGGCCGACATCGCCGGAGGACATGAGTCCGTGGATGATCTCCTTGTGGCCGCCGCCGGTGTAGCCCTCGAACTGGATGTTGTTCCCGACGAAGATGCGACCGGTCGCGCCGTTGGGCACTTTGCGCCCACGGTCGTCGAGAATCTCCACTCGCGCCCCGAGCACCGGTTTGCCCACGCACCCGGGCTCTTCGGACAGATCCGCGGGGGTGGCGATGGTGGCGTAGGCGACCTCCGTCGACCCGTACAGGTTGTAGACGACCGGCCCGAACACCGCCGTGACCTCCCGGCACAGCTGTGCGCCCAGCTGGGATCCGCCCACGAAGATGATGCGCAGCGCGGACAGGTCGCGCCCGGCCAGCGCCCGGCCACCCAGGTCGATCATGCGGGCCAGCATGACCGGCACGGCGATCACGGTGGTGGCCCGATGCCGCGCCATGGAGTCGATGGCGGCCTGCGGGTCGAAGCGGCGGCGGATCACCAGGGTCGAGCCGAAGCCGAGAGTCAGCATGGCGCAGGCGAATCCGAAGGTGTGGAACATGGGGGCGCAGCACTCGGTCATCTCGTTCACGCGGAACGGGACCTTGGACAGCAGACCGCCCAGGGACAGCAGGGATTTCGGCTCCGCGCGCGGGGCGCCCTTCGGCGTACCGGTGGTGCCGCTGGTCAGCAGGATGATCTTGGGCTCCGCGCCGGGCGCGGGCGGCGCGCCGGGTGTGCCGGTCTCGATGAGGAATTCGAGACTGTCCTCGCGCGGCATCTCGATCCAGGCCCGGTAGCTGCCGCGCTTCGGGCTCACCTCGTCGAGCATGTGGGCGTACTCGTCGTCGTAGACGAGCAGGTCGGTGCCCTCACGGGTGGCCACGTCACGAATCTGCGGGCCCGCGAAATCGGTATTGAGCAGGATGATCCGGGCCCCGCACTTGGCGGCGGCGAAGATAGCCTCGAGCAGGCCGCGATGGTTGCGCGCCAGGATCGCGACGCCCTCGCGAGGTTTCAGGCCGCGCTCGCGCCAGGCATTGGCGAGCCGATTCGACCGGTCCTCGAGTTCGGCGAAGGTCAGCTCGCCGAGTTCGTCGATGACCGCGGTTCGCCCGCCGTACCGGGCCGCCGACAAGCGCAGCCCCGCCGCCAGCGTGCCGTACCGCAGCATGGCGGTGGCCGCCGACAGCAGCACCGTCGGCGATTCCAGCCGGGCCAGCCCGGCCTCCAGCACCAGCCGGGCCGATTCCGCCTCCAGATAGGCCCGCTCCCCCACCGACCTGATCAGCCCGAGTGTCATGCGCGGCCACCCCCGCTCGGCACGACCAGCGATTCAGCGTGCGCGCGTCTCGATTCCACCCGGGACCTCCTCGTCCACCCCTGCGATTGCGGGCATCCGCCCTCAAACTAACGGTACGTAGCCGACGCCGCGACCGGAACCACCTCGCTCATGGCGTCGAGCCTCTGCCCCGAGGCGTGCCTATCATGGCGACCGTGACAGATCCGTTGTCGGCGAATCGGCGGAACTGGGATGCCCGCGCGGGCATTCACGCCGCCAGCAGCTTCTACCGCGATCGAGATTCGAGCTACTGGTTCGCACCCTTCGAATGGGATGTCCTCGGCGACGTGCGCGACCTCGACATCGTGCACCTGCAATGCCATCTGGGCACGGAGACAATCGAATTCGCGCGTCGCGGTGCCCGCGCGGTGGGCCTGGACTTCTCGGCGGAATCGGTCCGCCACGCGCGCGAATTGGTCGGGGACGCGGTCGAATACGTGTGCGCCGACGTCTACCACGCACGAGAGGCCTTGGGCGAAAGGCAATTCGACATCGTCTACACCGGCAAGGGCGCGCTCTGCTACCTGCCCGACCTGCCGCGCTGGGCACGCGTCATCGCCGACCTGCTGCGCCCGGGCGGCATGGTCTACCTGCTGGAATTCCACCCCCTGTTGCACTCGCTCGGCCCCACCCCGCCGCCCGGCGTGGAGCCGGGACAGCTCATGCTGCACGATGACTACCTCGCGGGCCGCGGCGCGCTGCGCCGCGACAGCGTGCACACCTACACCGACGGTCCGGACCTCATCACGGACACGACCGCCTACGAATGGCGGCACGGTCTCGGCGAAGTCATCAACGCACTGCTCGCCGCGGACCTGCGCATCACCGGCCTCACCGAAACCGACACCCTGCCCTGGCCGCGCTGGCCCCAGATGATCCCCACCGACAACGGCTGGTGGCGTCTGCCGCCCACCGACCCGATCATCCCGGTGCTCTACGGTCTGTCCGCGGTCAAGGAGGCCCAGCCCACGGCCCGACGTCTCATGAGATCCGGAACGCCCTCCGATACGCGCCCGGAGTCGTGCCCACCTGCGCGCGGAAACGGCGGCGCAGGTTGACCGCCGAAGCGAGGCCGACCCGGGTCGCGATCGCTTCCACCGGCAGATCCGTGTCCTCGAGCAGTGTGCGTGCCGCCGCCACCCGGCGGGTCAGGAGCCACGCGCCCGGGCTCGTGCCGAGTTGATCGGCGAAGCGACGGGCGAGGGTGCGGGGTGAGACATGGAGATGAGAGGCCATGTCGCGCAGGGAGAGCGGGGTTGCCAGCCGCTCATCCACCCAGTCGAGCAGGCCATCGAGTGCGTCGGTGGGCTGTGGGGTGGGTGCGTATTGGGTCTGGCCGCCCTCGCGATGAGGAGGCATCACCATGTGCCGGGCCAGCAGTGCGGCATGGGCGGCGCCGTGATCGCGGCGAACCAGATGCAGGCACAGGTCGATGCCCGCGCCCGCACCGGCGCTGGTCGCGACGTCGCCGTGGTCCACGTAGAGAACGTCCGGCTCCACGCGTATCCGGGGAAACTCCTTTCGCAGCTGTTCGGCCCGCGCCCAGTGCGTGGTGGCGGACCTGCCGTCCAATAATCCGGTGCGCGCCAAGGCGAAGACGCCCGAGCAGATCGTGGCGATCCGAGCGCCACGGGCATGTGCGCCGAGCAGGGCGCGGCGTACGCGATCGGAGAGCGGCGCGTCGATGGGCGACCAGCCGGGAATGATCACGGTGTCAGCGGCGGCCAGCGCCGCAAGCCCCCGCGCCACCTTGAGCGTGTATCCGGCCGTCGTCGGCACCGGGCCGGGATGCTCGGTGCACACGCCGAATTCGTAGTGGTTGGGCACGCCTACCCGCGCGGTGCCGAATACCTCGGCGGCACAGCCGAGTTCGAAGGTCGACTGCACCGGTCGCACCAGGGCCATCACGCGATGCATGGCAGGAAAGTACCCCATGACGTCATTGCTGACACTGTGCCGTTCGCCGCACGCCCGACACCCTGGGTGGCATGCATCCGGAAATCCTCACCCAGCCCGGCTACACGTCCGCCACCGGCACGGAAGCCCCTGTGCGCGAACTCTTTCCAGGCGTTCGCGTGCGCCCGCTCTGGAAGGGGCCGTCCGGCGCGAGCGCGCACGTGCTGGAGATGGATCCCCGGACCTGCTGGCCCCACCGCGACCTCCATGAGCCCGGCCCCGAGGAGGTGTACGTGATCTCGGGTGTCTTCAACGACGGCGCTCGCGACTACCCCGCCGGAACCTTCCTGCACGCCCCCGCCGGTTCCTGGCACGTCCCCTCGACAACCACGGGCTGCACCCTGTTCGTCTTCTACCCTGAGGGCTAGCACACCGGCACCACCGCGAATATCGCCCGGCGGATCGAGAACGGGGAATGGCGATTCTCCGTCCTGAATCCACTCGGAACGGCGTGACGCGCTGCGATACAGCGCATTCCACACAGCGGACTCGCGGGTGCGCCCTCTCACCGGAGGGCGCACCCGGGCGGATCAGGACAGCGTCACTACCGTCAGGACGCCCTCGGCGTGCTGGGCGCGCAGGCGCTTCTTGTCGAATTTGCCGACACTGGTCTTGGGGACCTCGGCGACGAAGGTCCAGTGTTCGGGCAGCTGCCATTTGGCGAACTTGGACGCCAGGAAGTCGCGCAGCTCTTCGGGTTTGGTCTCGGAGCCCTCGACCAGGACGATGGCGACCAGGGGGCGTTCGTCCCACTTCTGGTCGGGGATGCCGATGACGGCGGCCTCGGCCACGGCCGGGTGGCCCATGACGGCGTTCTCCAGATCCACCGAGGAGATCCATTCGCCGCCGGACTTGATGACGTCCTTGGAGCGGTCGACCAGGGTGAGGTAGCCGTTGGGGCTGATCTTGCCGACGTCGCCGGTGCGCAGCCAGCCGTCGTGGAACTTGTCGGGATCGACCTCGCCGCCCGAGGGCGAGTAGTAGGAGCCGGTGATCCACGGACCGCGAACTTCCAGCTCGCCCAGGGCTTCTCCGTCGTTCGGCAGCACCGAGCCGTCGTCGCCGACCAGCCGCGCCTGCACACCGGCCGGGAAACGGCCCTGGGTGTAGCGGTAGAACCAGGCCTCCTCGCCTTCGGCGCCGGCGGGCGGGTGCGCCACCGAACCCAGCGGCGAGGTCTCGGTCATTCCCCAGGCGTGCAGCAGCTTCACGCCGTGCCGCTCCTGGAAGGCCCGCATCATCGACGGCGGGACGGCCGCGCCGCCGACCACACAGGTGCGCAGGTGCGAGATGTCCTGCGGCTGCGCCTGCAGCCCGGCCAGCACGCCGCCCCAGATGGTCGGCACGGCGGCCGCGAAGGTCGGCTTCACCTCGGCCATCATCTGCAGCAGCGGTGCGGGCTGCAGGAAACGGTCGGGCATGAGCACATTCGCGCCCGACATGAGCGCGGCGTACGGAATGCCCCACGCGTTGGCGTGGAACAGCGGCACGATCGCCAGCACGGTGTCCGCGGCGGTGAAGCCCATGCCGTTGGGCGAGATCACCTGCATGGCGTGCAGCCAGTTGGAGCGGTGGGAGTAGACCACGCCCTTGGGGTCGCCGGTGGTGCCGGAGGTGTAGCACATGCCCGCGGCCGAACGCTCGTCGATGACCGGGTAGTCGAAGGTGTCCGGCTGCGCGTCGAGCAACTCGCGGTAGGAGTGCACGGTGACGCCCTCGGGGGCCTGCAGCGCGGCCGCGTCGCCATTGGCCACGATGACGTGGCGGACCGTGGTCATGTTCGGCAGGTACTGCGCGAACATCGGCAGCAGCGAGCCGTCCACGATGACGACCTGATCCTCGGCGTGGTTCGCCACGTACACCAGCTGCTCGGGGAACAGCCGGATGTTCAGGGCGTGCAGCACCGCGCCCATGGCGGGCACGGCGACATAGGCGACCATGTGCTCGTTGTTGTTCCACATGAACGTGCCCACCCGGTCGCCGACCCCGATGCCCAGGTCACGCAGGGCATTGGCGAGCCGGGCCGCGTCCTGGCCTATCTCGCGATAGGTCTGAGTGCGCACGCCGTCGCCGGTCCAGGTGCAGACATAGCTGTCGCCCTGGAAGGTGGAGGCATAGCGCAGCAGTGTCGCGAGTGACAGCTGCTCGTCCTGCATGGTGCTCAACATTTCCCAACCGCTCCTTGCATGTACCTACTCGGGTAGTGAACTGAGTCACTTGCGGCGAGCCTAGCCGAATTCGGACATGGGTCATCCAGGGGGCAAACTGACGGCATACCGACCTCAGTTGAGCCGGTGAGCTGGGCGAAGAAAGAACTCGGGCTGCGGGCGGCGAACCCCACCCTCGCCGCCCGCAGCCCGCGGCCGACCCGCCGCCGCCCAACACGACGACCAGCCGGCTCCGCAATCCTGATCAGCGTCGACATGCTGGCGACACCCCCTGCGGTGGCGCAGAATAGCCAATCACTAACCAGGACAAGCAAATTGGAGCAATAACTTCCGTGAATATATTGAGTCCGACACCCGACTGTCCAGTCGAGGACAGCAATGCAGGTCAGACAGTGCTCACTGGCCCGGACAGCGGGTGGTGAGGGGGATGCTCACATGATCACAGGGGCTGAATCCGGGCCCACTCCCGCGCAGTGGCCGAAAATATGGATTCGATGTCCGACGATGTCTTCATGACCAGCGACGACACCCCTACTGTTGCTGATATGCAGCGAGAGCCGTCCATTTTGATCATCGGCGCAGGATTCGCCGGACTGGGCATGGCGCTGGAATTGCAGCGCCACGGCCTGACCAATTTCACCATCCTGGAGAAGGCCGCCGACCTGGGCGGCGTCTGGCGCGAGAACACCTACCCGGGCGCCGCGTGCGATGTGCCGTCGCCGCTGTACTCGTGGTCGTTCGAGCCCAAATCCGACTGGCCGCGCCGGTTCTCGCAGCAGGCCGACATCCACGCGTACATGCGCGACGTCGCCGAGAAGTACGACCTGCCGTCCAAGATCGAGTTCGGCGCCGAGGTGGTGGACGCGGAATTCGACGAGCAGGGCGGCGTCTGGCGGGTGCGAACCGCCGACGGCGCCACCCATCTGGCCGACGTGCTCATCCCCGCGGTCGGGCAGCTCTCCCGCCCCGCCATGCCGAACCTGCCGGGCATCGACACCTTCACCGGCGCGGCCTTCCACTCCGCCGAATGGGATCACTCGGTGGATCTCACCGGCAAACGGGTGGCCTGCATCGGCACGGGAGCCAGTGCCGTTCAATACGTTCCGGCCATCCAGCCCAAGGTCGAGCACCTCACCCTGTTCCAGCGCTCGGCCGCCTGGGTGCTGCCCAAATTCGACACCGAGTACACCCCGCTGCACCACGCACTGTTCAAGTACGTGCCGGTCACCCGGCTGGCCGAGCGGTTCGCCATCTGGACCTTCTTTGAGGTAATGGCCTTGGCGCTCACCGACATTCCCGCCATCAAGTACCCGGTGATCGCCATCGCGGACCGCCACCGCGACAAGCAGGTCCCGGATGAGGCGTTGCGCGCCAAGCTGACTCCGGATTACGAGGCCGGCTGCAAGCGCGGACTGTTCTCCAACGAGTACTTCCCCGCGCTGGCACAGGACAATGTCACGGTGGAGACCACCGCCATCGAAGCGGTGACGCCCAACGGAATTCGCACCACCGACGGCGTCGAGCACCCGGTCGACGTGATCATCTACGGCACCGGCTTCAAGGGCACCGAATTTCTCGCCCCGATGAACATCTATGGGCTGCAGGGCCGCAAGCTCGCCGACGAGTGGTCCCCCGAAGGCGCCCGTGCCTTCCTCGGCATGTCGGTGCCGGGCTTCCCCAACCTGTTCATGATGTACGGCCCCAACACCAATGTCGGCTCGGGCTCGATCGTCTACATGCTCGAGGCCCAGTCCCGCTACATCCGCCAGGTGATCGAGTACCTCTCCGACCGCCCCGGTGAGTTCCTGTCGGCGCGACCGGAGGCCGAGCAGTCATGGGACGACTGGCTGCAACGCCGACTGAAGGACACCCCCTGGAATTTCTGCTCCAGCTGGTACCGCAACGCCTCGGGCCGAATCACCAACAACTGGCCCGGCGCAACCCTGCTCTTCCGCTGGAAGACAGCCAAATTCGCGCCATCGGACTATGACCGGGGCCAGGCCGCGGGCCGATAGGCTCGAGGAGATCATCGGCATAGACGTCGCCATGGAGCAGATCGAGACCGGCGCTTGCAGCGCCGGCCTCCTCAGCTGCCCCTCGGGGCCGACCACCCGACCGCCGTCGACACCGAATGGCAACGCCCGATCCTCCCACCGACCCGCCCATCACCCCATTCCGCCCAACGAATGCGGCCCCCGGCAGCCCAACCAGGTAGACTCCCCGACGTCCAGGCCGGTATCCCTTTACACCGGCCAGTTCAGCCCTCGTAGCTCAGGGGATAGAGCACCGCTCTCCTAAAGCGGGTGTCGCAGGTTCGAATCCTGCCGAGGGCACACTTTCGGCGCAGGTCAGAGACCTGATCCTCCTCGGGTACGCAGCGGCGAACTCGATACGGGCGTAGTCCAATCGGCTCGCGACTTCGTCAAGGTCGTCATCGAATAAGTCCGCATACACGTGCCGGGCTTGTGGTGACCGAGCATCCGCTGCACCGCGAGCACCAAAGCGCCCTGCGAGACCGCCAATCCGGGCGGAATGAATTGACGACGGTGGTGCACGCAGCGGATGGCGGGTATTCGATAGGAGATCTCCCGGTACAGGTTGTCCAGACGGCGCCGTCGGGGGCCAGTTGCAGCCCTGGCGCTGGCCAAGGCACGGGGAGCGCAAGCTCGATCCCGGTGATCGGCGGGCTTCTCAGTAGCCTGTCGGCGCACCAGCACCCGCCGTTCAGCGCTCGCGGGCCAGCGGATGCTGAGCAAAGGCCATGCCGGCCCCGCGGTTGCGTCCGCCAGAGTGGTGTAGCAGCTCGCCGATCAATCGGATGAGTGTCGAATCCCTGACATGAGGGTGGTCACCGCATGATCCTGATACCAGTCTCGTAATGGCCGCATACCGCGCTGACCGAACCAGCCAGCGCGGGCATCGGAAGATCAACTGGCCGTACCGATCCGATCCTGGCACCAGTCTCTTACTAGCCAGCTCACGGGCATGCCAATAGGTTCGGCGCCGAATGAGCAACGACCTAGAACGTGAGATCGACGGCGGCCCAAAGACACGGTGGGCGCACGCGGGGTCATCGGCCGCGGATTGAGGCGCAGCTAGGGCGATCCGGCGCAGAACGGTGGCGGCCTGGTCGTCGACATGACCGACTTCGACCGCATCCACAACATCGATCCCGACACCGGGATCGTCGACGTCGATGCCTGAGTCAGGCTCGACATACTGATGAGAATCGTTCTGCCCCAGGGCTTGTGGGTTCCGTTATTGCCGGAACCCGATAGGTCACCGTGGGCGGTGCGATCGCCTCCGACATCCACGGCAAGAACCATCCGGACGGTGCGGAGGCGGAGCTGTTCCGGGCCTGCTCCTCGCGCGTGCTGTGAGCAACCTCTGCATTGTGAGGTTCTCTGGACCCAGTCGGTCGCCGTACGTAACGTAGGTCACATTGGTGTGAAATATCCTGTTGCACAGGAGAATTGTTGTTAGCTTGCCGAAGCGCTGCGTTGGCAGTGTGAGGTACGGTAGGAGTATAAAGTGAAACATTCATGGTTTACTCGGGTGGGGTTCGGAATCGGGTCATTCACGGCGTTGAGTGCGGCCGCGGCGCTCACCGCGGGTATGGCGGTCGCGGAAATCCCTGCGCCCCCGACAGTTCCGGGGGCCACCCACTGCGTAAACACCGCCTATCTGGTGTCGTTCTCGTCGGGCGGGCTGACCGCCGACGCCGCCCGGGTGGAGCTCATCGACTTCGCGCAACAGACCCCGCAGCAGCCGACGATCGGCAGCGTAGTGGTCGTGAATGGAATCGATCCGGTCATCCAGTGGATTCCGACCGTTGTCGGCAGCCACGAGCTGACCGCCAACGTCACCTTCAAGGACGGCTCGGTCTGGGGTACCACCCGCAGCACCGTCACCGTGGCGGACGCGTCCGGCTGCGGCGGCACCCCCACGACCACTCCGCCGCCCACCACGACTACTCCGCCGCCCACCACGACTACTCCGCCGCCGACTACAACTACTCCGCCGCCGACTACAACCGCCCCGGCGCCCGCCGCCTGGCAGCAGGGCGTCCAGTACAACGTCGGTGACGTGGTGTCCTACAACGGGTCCCAGTACCGCTGCATTCAGGCGCATACCGCGGACGCTCCGGACTGGACCCCACCGAATACCCCGGCGCTCTGGCAAAAGATCTAGGACGCCTAAAGTCCTCACGCGACAGGGAAGCGGGAGGGTTCGGGGTGTGCTGGTTCAGCTGACCAGGTCGCGGGTGTTCACCGCACCATGCAATGCGATCCGCCCGGAAATGGCCGAAGCCCCGGTCGCGAGGCGACTGCGGCTTCGGTGAGAAACGTTGCGCTACTTCTATTTAGACGTCGAAGTACAGCTCGGCCTGCCATCTGGGTATCTGTCGCTGTTGGTCGTGTTGCACTATTGGACGGGGCATCGTCGAACACCGCGGGCAAATGACCACAGTCACCGCAGGCCCGGCGCTCGTCGAGCGGTGCGCCGGGCTCGGGTCCAGGGCCGCGTGACGTTTCAGAGCGATGGTCAACCGCGCGGCGGCAACGCCCACTCCATTCGGATGTCACGGCCGCTGACGACCAGGCTGAGCCCCTGATCACGGCCAGCCGCCGGCATGTTCGGCGCAAGGTGACGGCGCGTCATTCGCGCCGCCCGTAGCGACTCTTGCCCTCGCGCTCGATCTGCGGCCGAATCGCTTGTACTGTACGGTCTTTCGGCGGCCGTGGCGGCGGCCAAAAGATCGCGGCCAGGCCCACCGCCGAGGGCAGACCGAACACCGCTGCCCACCCGATCGCCACCCACCCGTCGTTCACTCCAGTTCCCTCCGGTGCTCCGTGTCAGTAACCGAGAGACGCTCGACGGCGATCACGGTCAGACCCAGCGTCGTCAGGGCAGACACATCGGCCCCCGACTCCACGAGCTGAGCCAGATAAGCCCTCGGGTCCATCGGCCACCCGTCGCCGCCGATCAGAGACCAAGAGCCATCCGAGTGCTGGAGGTAATGGACCTCCGCCTCCGTCCGCCGAACCTCGTCATCCATCTCGCACCGCCTCCCTGATGGCCTTGGTACGCACCCGCCGCCGGGGAGCCGATGGGCACGGAATCGACCCGGCGACGGGGCTGTATCGGAGCCTGGCAGCCCGGCCGGCTGAGTTCGTCCCACCCTGGGACAAGGCACGTAACATGTGCCTTGTCAGTGCCACCGAGGGAGCGCACATGAGCAGCGAAGACCGATACATCGGCCAGCAGGTCCGCGCGGTCCGGATGCGGCGGGGGATTTCTCAGCAGGTGCTCGCCGACCGGACCGGCCTGTCCCGTGGAGCCATCGCGAAGTACGAAAACGGTGAGCGCCCAGTGGATTCGCGGCGCACGCTACTGGCGCTGGCGGGGGCGTTGGGCGTCACTCTGGGGGATCTGACCGGGCACGAACAGGATCGGCTCGATCCCTCCACCGCCGAATTCCACACAGCGGTACCGAATCTGGAGACGGTCCTATGGGCACAGGGCAACGTCACCGATACCCGCCCTCCGCGCACCTTGGACGAACTCGCCGCCGCCTCCCGCACAGCCACCAAGCTCCGCAACGACTGCGATTACGCGACGCTCGGCCCGATGCTCGTGCCGATGCTGGCCGACGCCTACCGGCATGTCCGCGACGTCGATGACGATCACGCGGAGCGGGCCTGGGACGTCCTCGGCACCATCGCCTACGGCGTCGCGTCGGCGCTGCGGGCGCGGGGTTATCACGCGCTGGCCTGGAACGCGGCGCAGGAGGCGCAGCGTGCCGCGAACCATGTTGGCGCCGCTGCGCCGATCGCCGCCGCCGCGTTCAGCCGAGGCCAGATCCTGTTGTCCCGCCCCGGCGCGTTGCCCGCTGCGCTGGCGACGACCGTCGGTACGGCGGAGAAGATCGCCGCCGAGGTCCGCACGGTCGGCGAGATCGAGACATACGGGATGTTGCACCTTCACGCCTCGATGGTCGCGGCGACGATGGGTGCCGACCCGGAGCCGCACCTGGCCGAGGCTGCGGAGCAGGCGGACAGGCTCGCTGACGCGAAGCCGAATACGTCGGTCGCGCGCAATGAGTCGTTCGGACCGGCCAATGTCGCGCTGTGGCGGATGAGCGCGGCCATGGAGCGGCGGGAGCCCGGTCAGGTGCTCGCGCTCGCGTCCACGCTCTCGCCCGGGGATCTGCCCAACGAAGGGCGGCGGGCTCAGTACTTCGTGGAAATCGGCAAGGCGCACGCCATGCGGAAAAATTACCGCGAGTCGCTGTATGCCCTGCTGCGGGCCGAACATGCTGCGCCCCAGCATGTTCGAACCATGCCGCCCGTGCGCGAACTGGTCGGCCACATGATGCGCACCGCCAAGCGGAACCTGACGACCGGCGACCTCGGGAAACTGGCACAGCGGGTCGGCGTCCTCCCCGCCTGACCTCGGATACAGAACGACCACAGCCGGGGTCATCCTGTGCGTGCATCCAATTCACACCGAGAGACTTCGCCCGTACCGCGTTCGTCGAGCAGTTCCAGCTGGAACCGGTCGACGGTTGCGAAGCCTCGGCATGGCTTGGTGGATCGGCTCAGCGGCGAGGGCTTGTGGCGGGCGTGAAATACCGGGTCGCGAGGGCTGCGAGGACTCGCTGGTAGGACGAGCCGAGGATGCGGACGAGGATGTCGGCCAGGTAGGCGTCGGCGCCGACGAGGATCTTGGCTTTGCCTTGTGCGGTTCCGTCGAGGATGACGCGGGCCGCCTTCTCGGGGCTGGTGCGGGCGAGGCGGTCGAACAGGTGGACGAGGTGCTCGAGTTCGTCGAGATTGGTGCCGGTGGCCTTCGTCGCGATGGCGGTGCGCACGCCGCCGGGGTGCACGCTGGACACTGTGACCGGGTGCCCGGCGGCGAGCATCTCTTGGCGCAGCGATTCGGTGAAGCCACGCACGGCGAATTTGGCTGCGTTGTAGGCACTTTGAGTGGGGACGGCGAACAGGCCGAAAATGCTCGAGGTGTTGGCGATGCGGCCGGCTCCGGAGGCGATCAGGTGCGGGAGGAACGCTTTGGTGCCGTGCACGACACCCCAGTAGTCGACGTCGAGGACGCGGGAGAGGTCCTTGATGTCGCTGTTCTCTACCGCGCCGACGAAACCGATTCCGGCGTTGTTGAATACGTCGTGCACGGTCCCGAATCGTGCGATGACGGTATCGGCGAAGCTCAGCATCTGCTCGTATTCGGCGACGTCGAGGACGGCCGTCTCGACCTCGGCCCCGTAGGCGCGGCATCGGGCGGCGGTCTCGGCGAGACCGTCGGCGTCGAGGTCACACAGTGCCAGGCTCGCGCCGCGGCGGGCGAGTTCGACCGCGAGGCTGCGGCCCATTCCTGATGCGGCGCCGGTGACGACGGCGACGCGGCCGCGGTAATGCTCGGACATGGTTCTCCGGTCGGGATTCGGTGGGTACGAGGAAGTGGCAGGCGCTCGCCATCGGCCGGTGCGGAACCGGGATGGCCGCACCGACCGGCAGGAGTCATCCTTCGATGCGGTTGAGGTAGGCGCTGCGCTGCTGCTGGTCGTACTGGCCGGGTTCGCGACCGACGAACTGGCGTTTGACCGCGCGCAGGACCGTTTCGGGAATGCCTTGTTCGACGGTGCCCATGGGAGCGAGCCATCGTGGGATGGCCACCTCGGCGCGCCGGTGGCGCACGGTATCGGCGATCGCTTCGCCCACTTCCGCGGGTTGCAGGGTCGGTTGCAGTTTCAGATTCATCCCCGAGGTCAGTTCGGTGTGGACGGCGGCGGGCATCACGGTGGTGATGGTGACGCCGGTGCCGTCGAGTTCGGCGCGGACCGCGCGGGACAGCGCGCCGACGGCGAATTTGGAGGCGCAGTAGACCGCCGCGCCCGGGGTGGTGACCTTGGCGGCCATGGAGGCGACATTGACGATGTGGCCGCGGCCGCGCGTGACCATCCCGGGCAGTGCCAGGCTCATGCCGTTGATCACCCCGCCGACGTTGATGGCGATCTCGCGGTGGTGTCCGGCCAGGTCCAGGTCGAGGAAGGGCGCCAGGCGCATGATGCCCGCATTGTTGACCAGTACGTCAACGGGGCCGGTCGCGGTGGCCGCGTTCAGGAATTCGGCGAAGCTGCCGGGATCGGTGACATCGAGATGCGCGGCGTGTCCGCTGATCTCGGCTGCGGTCGCCTCGGCCGCGGGTAGGTCGATATCGCCGATCCAGACCTGAGCGCCGCGGGCGGCGAGCGCGATGGCGGTGGCACGACCGATCCCGCGTGCCCCGCCGGTGACGCAGGCGACCGTGCCTTCGAGCCGCATCACCGGTTCACCTCCCGCAGCGGTGCGCGCAGCCCGAAGTAGCCGATGACGCGGATCTCGCCGGTTCGCGAACTCATCAGCGCGCGGCCCAGATACACCCCCGGCACCAGTTCGACCAGTTCGTCCCGAACCCGCTCGATGGGCACGATCTTCGAGCTGGGATTGCCGAGCGCGGGATCGGTGTAGGTGACCGCCGCGACCTGAACGAACGGTGCCAGGGCGGCGCGTTCCACGCGATAGGAGAAGCGGAAACCCTGGTAGACCGCGCCCGTGCGGACCCAGCCGCTATACCGCGGCACCGCGGCCCGTAATGCGAGATAGGCGATGCGGTTGAGGCGGTTGTACCCGGTCGCGGTGGTGGCGTCGAAACTCTTGCCCACCCACCCCGGTTCGACAGCGACCACCGGATTGAGCAGAGCCGCTTCGGGAATGCCGAACAGCTTGCTCGCGATCAACCCCTCGTAGTCGCCGTCCAACTGCGGGGCCGTGCCCTGGGCGAACAGAGCCGCCAATAGGTCACGGTCGTCGGCCTCGGCCGCCACGCGCAGATAGTCCCAACACGCCGCACCGGCGCGCGCCGGTGCCGAACCGGCCAGCTCACGCAGTTCACCGAGCAGGGAGGTCGGTTGTTTGCTCGCGGCGTCGGCGTCGGCGCCGCGGCGAGGCGAGGTTTTGGTAGTCATCGAGGATTTCCTTTCTGAAAGGGTCAGGCCGCTGCCGAGGAGGCCGCGGAGCGGACGTGCTCGCGAATGAAGCGGGCGATTTCCGCGGTGAGTTGCCTGCTTTCGGGCAGGTAGGGGAACACCACCGGGAAGGCGTGGATCTGGCCGTACCAGATGTGCAGCTCGCACCGCACGCCTGCCGCGTCGAGGGCGGCGGCCATGACATCGGAATCCAGGCGCAGGAACTCGTCGTCGCAGGCGGTCAGCAGGGTCGAGGGCAGTACGCTCAGGTCGCCGTTCACCGGCGACAGCCTCGTATCGATGCGGCCGTCGCGGGTACACCCCAGTTCGGCGATGCGGGTGAAGGCCGCGGTGGGCAGATACGCCTCGGTCATCGCGTTTCGGTGTGCGAGTTTGGCGTCCAGGTCGAGGTCGAGCCAGGGGCTGATCGCGACCACCGCCGCTGGTGCGGGCAGTTGCTCGCCGCCGACGGCGAGCGCGGTGCTCATCGTCAGGAAGCCGCCCGCCGAATCCCCGGCGAAGACAACCGATTCGCTGTCGGCGCCATGTTCGAGTAGCCACCGGTAGGCCGCCAGGCAGTCGCGCACCGACTCCGGAACCGTGGCCTCGGGCAGATAGCGGTAGCGCACCTGCACGACTGGCAGCCCCGTGGCCCGCGACAGCTCGGCGACGAACCGGCGGTGAGTGTGCAAGCCCCCGGCGACGAAACCGCCGCCGTGGAAATACAGCACCGCGCCGGCGCCGAAGCCGTCCGGCACCCCGGCGGCGCGCACGATCTCACAGCGCACCGATTCCCTTGTCACAGCCTCGACCCGAACGGGGGTGCGGACCGGCAGCATCCGCGCCCCGAGGTCGACCAGCCCGCCCACGCGTATCGCGAGTGGAGAGATCGGCACATGGCGCAGCGCCGGTCGCACCAGCTCACGCACCGCGGCAGTGGCCACCCGCGAGCGCAAGCTGGGGCGACGCGAGCCGGAGCCGAAATGGTGACGTGGAACGGGGGGCATGGGAGTCACCTCTCTGAGAAATCCGGTCCGGACAGTGGTGGTTCCAGTCGGATGAAGAAGATGAAGCGAGCGTTTCATGTTGAAACGACCGATGTCAATAGCGGCTCGGGCGTCCGCGGGCTCGGCGCCGGAATGAGAGGATCGCCCCATGAGCTCTCCGAAGCTGTGGCGTGGGCAAACCCTGAAGGATCGCTCGCTCGACCGTCGCGAACAGATGCTGGATGTGGGCGAGGAACTGCTCGGCACCGGCGGGGTGTCGGCGGTGACCACCCGTGCGGTGATGCGGCAGACCAATCTCAGTCCGCGCTACTTCTACGAAACCTTCGACAGCCGTGAAGATCTCGTCATCGCGGTGTACGACAGAGTCGAGTCGCGGCTGTTCGAGCGCATGCGCGGCGTCCACACCGCCGGAGGGTTGCGCGCGGCGATCCGGGAGATCTTCGAGATCTGCGCGCGATACTTCGAGGAAGATCCCGGACGTGCGCGCATCCTGCTGCGCGAACCGCTCGGCGACGACACCCTGCGCCGACACAGCGCTGACCGCGCCCCGACGTTCCTGCGAATGCTCATCCCGATACTCGGCGCCGAAGCCGACACGATCGTGCCCACCGATGACGAAGACCTCGCGATCGCGGCCGCCGCCCTGAGCGGCAGCCTCGTGTCGGTGTATCTCGAATGGGTCGACGGGCGACTCGGGGTCAGCCGCGAGCGCCTGGCCACCGCCGCGGTGGCGTTGGTATTCGCCCAGCTCGAGGCGGTGCGGCAGCACGACTGAGCGCGTTGGGTCTTGACAGGACCGGCGACAAGTTGAAACATGCGCTTCATGATGAAGCGAGCGTTACCGCTTGCTGCCCCCTGGAAGGACTCGCCGATGACCGCCGAACCCACCGCAACGCAGCAGCGTGACCAGCGCGCTCTCCCGGACAGGCATCTTGTGATCGTCGGTGCTGGAATAGCCGGCATCGGAATGGCGATCACCTTGCGCCGCAATGGAATCGACAACTTCACCGTGCTCGAGCGCGGGGACGACATCGGCGGCGTCTGGCGCGACAACGTCTATCCCGGGGTCGGCGCCGATGTGCCTTCCTTCAGCTACCAGTACTCGTTCGAGAAGAACCCCGGCTGGTCGCGACTGTTTCCCAAGGGGGAGGAGATCAAGCGGTATCTCGACCACTGCGTCGAGAAATACGACATCGCGCGGCACATCGAACTCGGCACCGAGGTGCTCGAACGCCGCTGGTCCGAAGACGAGCGGGTGTGGCATGTGCGCACCAACCACGGCGAGTTCACCAGCCGCTACGTCATCAGCGCTCTCGGACCCTTCGTCAATCCCCGCACTCCCGCCATCCCGGGACTCGAGGATTTCACCGGCATCGTCATGCAGTCCCAGCACTGGGACCACGACCTGGACCTGACGGCTCGACGGGTCGGAGTCATCGGCACCGGCGCCAGCGCTGTGCAACTGGTCCCGAAAGTCGCCGAAACGGCGGCACACCTCACCGTCTTCCAGCGCCGCCCCATCCACGTACTGCCCAAACTCGATGTCCCCGTCCCGGGCCCGGTGCAGCGCGTGATCGCCACCGTCCCCGGCGCCCAGACCGCGCTACGGCTGGCCTTCACCGCGCAGGTCGAAGTCCTGCTCGTCGCGGTGGCCGCCTACGGCAAATCGGTCGTACCACTGGCGCGCGGGCTCTCCGCCACCAGCCGCGCACTGCTGTTCGCTCAGGTCCGCGACCCCGAACTGCGTGAAAAGCTCACCCCCGACTACGACTTCGGCTGCAAACGACCCAGCGTGTCCAATGCCTGGTACCGCACGTTCACCCGCGACAACGTCAGTCTCGTCACCGATTCCATCGATCGCATCACCCCCACCGGCATCCGCACCGCCGACGGCGCCGAGCACCGCTTGGACGTCCTCGTCCTGGCCACCGGCTTCCACTTCGCTCACGAACCGATCAACTACCGGATCTCCCCGGTGGGGACCTGCGACGGATTCGACCTCGCGGAATTCTTCGAAACCGAAGCCCTGCAGTCCTACGAAGGCGTCAGCCTTCCCCAATTGCCCAATGCCTTCTCGCTGTTCGGTCCCTATTCCTGGTCGGGCGGCTCGTACCACATCATGGTCGAGACTCAGGCCAATCACATCATCCGGGTCCTGCGCGAAGCCGAGCGCCGCGGCGCCGACCGGGTGGCCGTGCGTCCCGAAGCCAACGCTCGCTTCCTGGAATTCGTGCGCGCCCGCGCCCAGAGCTCACTGCTCGCCATCAGCAACTGCGCCCCCGCCAACAGCTACTACTTCGACCACCACGGCGATTTCAGCTCCCTGCGCCCCACCACCGGACTGCAAGCCTGGTGGACCAGCCGCAATTTCCCCCTCGACGACTACACCTACAACTAGGAATCAGACTTCCCGCCGCGCGGGATCGCGCGGGGTTCGGGCCGGGCCTCGGCTTCTCGATCCGGTCTCTTCGCTATCCGATGTGGTCGATATCCGACCACAGGTCGCAGTGGTGTTGCTGGGAGAACGAGTCGCCGAGGGTGACATGGTCGCTGCCGAGTTCGAGCGTGGCGTCCGATGTGTCGGATGGCCAGGGCGCGAAGGCGGGAATCTCCGGGTTGCCGGTGTGCGCGAACTGTGCCCAGCTCTGCTGGATGCGCCGAGACAGCAGGTCGGCGGCCGGCGGCAGCGGAATGTTCACCCCCATCAGCGCGGAGAAGACATACGGGACCTCCGCACCGTGGAAGGCTCCTGGCAGCAATGGATTCCATCCCAGCGGCGCGTCGTTGAACTGGTACTGCCACACCCGCGCGCCACCGCGACGCGCCGCCTCCGCGGTGAACAAAGCCGGGCATGCGAAGAACCCGTCGGTGATCACCTGCGCCTTGGCCGCGGCGGGGGAAACGAAGTCGGACAATGGATACCGGTCGAGGATTCGAGCACTGTCGTCGTTGAACAGGGTCTGCGCCCAGGGCGCGTAGTCCGCGGCGGCGGGCGTGACGCCCCGCGCGTAGTCGAGCAGCGCGATGAAGGTCGCGCCTTCTCCGGCGTTACTGCCGACGATCAACGGGACACCCTGGGCAGCGTCGTTCGCCAGGGCGTCTTCCGGGCCGGACGTCACCACGACCTCGTCCCTGACGGGGCTCCATGCGACGTCCATCGTGTTCAATGTCGTTGTCGGGGAACTCAATAGCTGATCGACGGGAGACTCGCGCAGGCATCGCAGCCGGGTCGCGGGGTCACCGCAGCCGATGCTGGCGGCGTAGTCGGCCGATCGCTGATAGGCGACCTCCTTGGTGGGCGGGGTCAGCGGACTGCGAGCGCAGGAACCGCTCTCGACAATGGCTTTGGCGTAGAGACCGCGCGACGAGGGCGAGGCGAGCTGGGTGCAGACGCTCATGCCGCCGGCGGATTCGCCGAATAGGGTGACGTTTCCCGGATCTCCGCCGAAGACGGTCGCGTTGTCTCGGATCCAGCGCAGCGCGGCTTGCTGATCGAGAGTGCCGTAGGTGCCGGTGATTCCACCGTTGTCGGCAGCCAGTTCGGGCAGCGCGAGAAATCCGAAGGGTCCCACGCGATAGTTCGGGATAGCGACGATGACCTGTCCCTCGCGGACAAGTCGAGCGGGAGAGTCGTATTGGGCATTGGATCCCAGAACGAACGCGCCGCCATAGAGCCACACCATGACAGGCAGGTTGGCGCCGGCGGTGTGCTCGGGCACGTACAGGTCGATGGTCAGGCAGTCTTCGCTAGACGGTTGCAGCGCAGGAACATTGGGCAACGGAGGCGATTGCGGGCATTGGGGGCTGTGAGTGGCCGCCGGGCGAATGCCGGTCCATTGTGGCGCCGGCCGTGGGGGCGCGAACCGGTCGGCGCCCGCCGTCGACGCCGCGAACGGCACTCCGAGATATTCCTGTATGCCGTCGGCGTGGATGCCGCGGATGGCGCCCGCGGTGACGGTCGCGATCAGGTCCGCGGGGGCGTCGGCGGGTGCCGCGCCGGCCGGTGCCGACAGGATGATGAGGCTGATCACGGCCGCTATCGAGTACAACCACGCCATGCGCCGGCGGCGCGTGGAGTCGTCTGTGGCGATCCGCATGCGTAACTCCCACGGTCAATATACTTTTGAAGCAAAAGTACTCTAAACGACCCATAGCGCACCCGGGCGACTTTCGGTCGAGATCGCCGAATATCCACTGCGCGTGGACTATTCGCTCAAGGCCACCAGCAAGCGTTGCAGCGCGGGGAGTGCGGCTTGCAGCGCGCGCCGATCAGCGACAGGCAGCCCGCGCAGGGTTTCGCGCAGCACGGCGGCGCTGGCCCGGTCATATCGATCGAGAAGCTGCCGCGCCCGCGTCGATGCCACGAGTAGCGCCCCGCGCCCGTCCGACGGCAGAGGGCGGCGCTCGATGAGGCCGGCCGCCGTCATGGCCCGAATGAGGTTGCTGATGGTGGACTGCGCCACTTTGAGTTCGGCGGCCGCTCGACTCGGAGCGAGGCCACCCGTCGCGACCAGGAGTCGCAGCAGCTCGATCTGGGCTTCCGGCAGGTCGGGCAGCCCCTCCGCGGTGCGCGTCCGCCGCAGGACCGCCCGCCGCAGCGGTCCGAGGAGAGTACTGAGCTGCGCCTCGGGCGGGGTCGTCGCCGTCGATTCGGGCCGGCCGGTGCGGGTGTCCACGCAGTCATTCTGCCCCTGCGATACGCGACCATCCGTGATTACTTTTCCTGCAAAATTAAATCCGCGGCAATCGCTTCGCGCTCACACCGACAATGCTGTACCACGAACCGCGTCCGGGCCTGCCTCACGTCCTTCCGGCTACCGGAACGCCGTCCAGCACCGACGATTTCACGCCATCGCAGATGCCGTCGCGATGCGACCGGCAGACCGATATCGCATGCCCCTTCTTTCTGTCGAGGCCGCCCGGCGATGCACAACAGCAGTCGAAGTTCACTCCAGGTCCGCTTCCTCGGACCTTCGATGGATACGACGGTGCCCCGATCTACGGCGGGGATCGGGGCATTGTCATACCCGGACGCACGAGACCCGTTGCCTACAAACGGATTACGCGCCTTGCCCTGAAGCGTTGCCGGACACTCGCGGGTCGCGGGCGAACAGGGCGATCGAGGTTGCGCTCATCGCAAGCACAGTGGAGCCAGATCGGTCTGTCCGCCGGTTACCGGTGAGGTCAGGTACATGCAGGGGGTTTGGCCCGCCGCGGTGATGGCTTCACGCACTCGATCCCAGGTCGGGGCGTCGAGCGCCGGGCTGCGAGCCAAGACGAAACCGGAGAGTCTAGTCGGATCGGTGACCAGCGCCCACGAGTAGTCGGGGCCGAGCGCGGTGACGATGTAGTTCGTCGGCCCGTCGAGCTGGCCTTGACCGGGGACGCTCGGGAAGCTGACGTGGAACTGCGCGCGAGTCACCGGATCGTTGACCTTCGCGGTACCGCGGATCTCGTTGCGATCGCCGGACCAGGTTGTGCACGAGTTGTATACGGCGACGTTGCCCTGCGGGTCCAAGGTGTAGTCAGCGCGGGTATCGCGAGCGCATTGAAGATTGAAGAACTGCGGGACGGCGGCGAGCTGATTCCAGGTGCCCAGGTATTGGTTCAGGTCGAGCGATTCGACCGGCGCGGGACCGTCGACCGGCCGCGGTGCGGCGGCGCTGCTACCCGCGGGCAGCAGCGCGAAGGTGGAGATCACTCCGGCCACGAGGCCGAGGATGCAGCGAAGCACACGATGTGATGTCATGCGGACTCCTCTGGTACGGACCAGATATGTTGGCGATGGCATGCTCGACACGGTAGCCCGTAACGATGCGCAATCAATGCATATCTGAGTCGTTCACTCGCAGGTTCAGCACGCAGGTCTCAGAACGATGAATGCAGATAGGTGGTCTGCCCCGCACCCACGGGTGCGGCGACGACAGTATACGGGCCTCGGCATGTCGCTGACCGCAGCCAAGCCCGGACAAGCATCTTTCGCCGCACAACGGCCAAGGATGTCTCGAGCCCTCGTATCGACACCCCGGCTCCGCGACCGAGAAACCAGCATCGTCGAGAGTAACGTTGCAGCTGAACGTTCAAGGTTCCGACCTCGTATCGGCGTTAGCGGTTCGTGGTCGGACACCAGCCTGCCGTAGCAGGGTTAGGTGATTCGACCCCTGAAGTTCGCGTTGCCTAGGGCGGAATTCGGTGTGACTCCGCGCGCGGTGTCACACCGTCCGGGCCGCGCGGTTCGGGAGTCGAGCAGAACCGGATATCGAGCGCCGAAGGTCCCTCCTGCAAGTCGGGACAGCTCGGCTTGGGCTCCACGGAAATTTGCATCGTTTTTGCGTCGTTTGTTTGTAGAATGGTCGCTGTTCACCCTCGGATGGGAGTGGATGTGGGTTCGCCTCGCCTATGTGTTCCCGAGTGCGTTCGGGCTATGCGGCAGCCGGCTGTCGCGTGCCGGAGTGTGCGGATCGACCAGGTGAGAACCCGTCATGTGCGGCGAGAGAGCGGCGAAGGAATGTCGGCGTGGCTCGATATCTACTAGCGGCGGCGCCCATACCCGGTCATGTGGCACCGATGGCGGTTGTCGCGGCCGATCTACGGCGGCGCGGGCATGAGGTGTGCCTGCTCACCGATTCGGTGTTTCAGGAAGCCATTCGTATGCAGGATGTCCGGGTTGCGGCATTGCCCTCGTCGGCGAGAGTGACGCCATCGGATCCGGGGCGTGGCTGGGTGCCGGATCCGATGCGGCGGTGGAGCACCGGCCGCGTGGAGATACGGTCGAGCTTTCTGGACCCGATCGTGCCCCAATACAGTGCCCTGACAGCGGAGCTGGGTCGCGCGGTCTTCGACGCCGTACTGGTCGATGTGATGTACACCGGGGCCATTCCATTGCTGTTGTCCGGGAGATCACGTCCTCCGGTGCTCGCCTGCGGCGTGGTTCCGCTGATGGCGGCGAGCCGGGACTGCCCGCCGTTCGGGCTCGGCTGGCAGCCGAGACCGGGCCGGGATTACACGACGATGAACCGGTTCGTGCATCGGGTGTTGTTCCGCAGCGAACTGATTCGGCTCAACGCTGTCCTGCGCGAGTTGGGTGTGCAGAACACGCCGGTGCCCCTGCTGGACTGGCCCGTGCTCGCCGATCGTTTGCTGCAGTTCACCGTGCCCGAATTCGAGTATCCGCGCAGCGATCTGCCGTCCACGGTCGTGTTCACCGGACCGATTCCGATAACCGCACCCGCCGATATCGCACTGCCGGACTGGTGGAGCGCGCTGCACAGCGGCAAGACCGTTGTCCACGTCACCCAGGGAACCTGGAACAACAGTGACTACGCGCAGTTGCTCCGACCGACCTTGTCCGCGCTGGGCGGTCGCGACGATGTCGTGATAGTGGCATGTACCGGTGGTTCGCGCGCCGCGATCGGTCCGGTACCCGCGAATGCGCATGTGACCGACTTCGTGCCATACGCGAAGCTGTTGCCGTTGGTCGATGTGATGGTCACCAATGGCGGTTACGGCGGAGTGCAACAGGCGCTCGGCTACGGCGTGCCGCTCGTCGTCGCCGGCGATACCGCCGACAAACCGGAGGTCGCCGCCAGGGTGGCCTACACCGGCGCGGGCATCGACCTCGGTACCGCAAGACCCCGGCCCGCCGCGATCGCCACGGCCGTCGATCGAGTGCAGTCCAGCGAATTCCGCACTGCGGCAAAACGTTTGGCCGCGGCCATGGTAGCTCGTTCGCCGTTCGAGACGATCGCGGCCGTGCTGGCGGAGGTGACCCCGAGCCCGGCGCCACCCGCACAGCGAGGTCGGCGCACCGGCTACCGAGCAAGGAGTGCCACGATGAGCACCGCATTTTCCGCATCGCTGCCGCTCCCCGATACGACCGCGGCGTCGGCGACGGCGAGCCTCGAACGTTGGTGCGCCGATGTCCGGCGCCGGGTACTCGACGAAGTCGACGCGTTCGTGCAAGAGGCCCTCCGTGTCACCGCGTTGAGCGCGGCGGGTGTGGACGAGGTATTACGGCAATACGCCTCAGGTGGAAAATGCCTGCGCTCGACCTTCATGTATCTGGGCTGGCTGTGTGGCCGTGACCCCGATCCGGCCGCGTTGCGCGCGTCGGCCAGCCTGGAATTGCTGCACGCGTTCGCCCTGCTGCAGGACGACGTCATGGACGATGCGGTGCTGCGGCGTGGCGAGAGGGCGGCCCATCTGCGGCTGTGCGAGCACTACCGCGCCAACGGTGCGCCGGGCTCCGCGCCGCGCTTCGGCGCGTCGGCCGCGACCCTGCTCGGCGACATGTGCTTGGTCTGGGCCGAGCAGATGCTGCGGGAGAGCGGAGTCGCGGCGGACGCGCTGACTCGCCTGTGGCCCAGGTACGACGCGATGCGGATCGAACTGGCGGCCGGCCAGTTCGCGGACCTGTCCAATGACGCGCGCAGCGGGCCGACGCTGGAATCGGTGCTCGCCATCGCCCGCGCGAAGTCGGGCAACTACACCGTCCGCCGACCGCTCGAACTGGGCGCATCCTTGGCGGGTTGTCCCGATCGGACTCTGAATATGTTGGGGCACTATGGATCCCGCATCGGTGAGGCGTTCCAACTGCGCGACGATCTGCTCGGGATATTCGGCTCCGCCGCGATCACCGGCAAGCCGCAGGACAGCGACCTCGTCCAACGCAAAGCGACCAGTGTCGTCATCGCCGCGCTGGAGATGGCCGATGCCACCACCCGGCTCGAGCTTTCGGAGCTGATGAACCTGCCCGTGCTCGACACCGTGGCCGTCGCCCGATGCCGGACGTTGATCGCCGCATCGGGCGCACCCGAACGCATCGAGGCGATGATCGCCGATCGGGTCGACGCGGCCATCGATGTGGTTCGTGAGCTGGCGCTGGATGATGCGCGCCGCTCGGCACTGGAGCATATGGCGCTGCTATGCACGGCACGGCAGCTGTGACGAGGAGGACGATGCGCACCGTCGTAGGACGCACCGATCATGTCGTGGTCGTCGGCGCCGGACTGGCCGGCCTGTCCGCCGCGCTGCACCTGGCGGGCCGGGGCCGCACGGTAACCGTGGTCGAGCGCGAAGTCGTGCCGGGCGGGCGGATGGGCAGGCTCGATCTCGACGGCTACCGCATCGATACCGGACCGACGGTGCTGACCATGCCGGAGCTGATCGATGATGTCTTCGACGCGGTGGGGGAGCGCGCGCGGGACAGGCTCGATCTGCTTCCCGTCAACCCGGCCTATCACGCGGCCTTCGCCGATGGGCGCACCCTGGATGTCCACAGCCACGAAGAGTCGATGGTGCAGGCGGTCACCGAGTTCGCCGGCGCCACTCAGGCCGCGGGCTACCGCAGATTGCGCGACTGGCTGGGCCGGCTGTACGCGGCCGAGTTCGATCGGTTCATCGCGGCGAACTTCGACTCCCCGCTGTCCATGCTGACCCCTGCGCTGGCCCGGCTCGCCGCGCTGGGAGGCCTGCGCCGCTGGGATCGCAAAGTCGCCCAGTTCGTCACCGACCCCGATCTGCGGCGGGTCTTCACCTTTCAATCGTTGTACGCCGGCGTCGCACCTGATCGAGCCCTGGCCGCGTACGCGGTGATCGCCTACATGGACACCATCTCCGGCGTCTATTTCCCGCGCGGCGGAATGCGGGCACTACCCGATGCGCTCGCGGCCGCCGCGACGGCGGCCGGCGTGCGATTCCGCTACGGCGCCGCGGTGACCGAATTGGCGCGCTCCGGTGACCGGGTGACCGCCGTGCACACCGATCAGGGCGAGCGAATCGGTTGTGACGCGGTGGTATTGACGACCGAACGACATCGAAGTCACCAGTTGCTCGGGCACCGCTCCCGCCGCCCGATCGCGGTGCGTCCCGCGCCGTCCGCGGTCGTATTACACGTCGCGGTCGATCACCTAGCGGAGACCTCGCACCACTGCCTGCTGTTCGGCGCCGCCTGGCACAGCGTCTTTCGCGACATCATCGAGAAGGGCCGGGTCATGTCCGATCCCTCGCTGCTGGTCACCCGGCCCACCGTGACCGATGCGAGCCTGGCGCCGCAGGGACGTGATCTGCTCTACATCCTGGCTCCGGCACCGAATCTTGCTCGGGGAGAAATCAATTGGGAACGTAGCGGGACAGTGTACGCGGATCGCCTGCTCGATATCGCGCAGCGCAGGCTGGGTCCGCGGCCGTTGCGCGGCATGGAACTGCTGAGGGTGGTCACTCCGGCCGACTGGGCACGGCAGGACATGCTCGCGGGGAGTCCTTTCGCGTTGGCGCACACCTTTGGACAGACCGGCCCCTTCCGGCCTGCCAACATGATTCGCGGGATCGAGAACGCGGTTCTGGCGGGCGGGTCGACTGTGCCCGGTGTAGGGATTCCGCCGGTGCTCATCTCGGGACGCCTTGCGGCAGATCGGATAACCGGCCCAGGATTCGGCGCCGGCCCCGCCCTGCCGCCGCGGCGGTCCTTCGCCGATCGGACCACGCGATGACGCGCGCCGAACTCGACGCCGCCGGCATCACCGATCCCGCTCTGCGGCAGTCATACCAGCGCTGCCGCGAGCTCAATGCCGAGCACGGCAGGACCTTCTTCCTCGCCACTCGCCTGCTCGCGCCCGATCAGCGCCCCGCGGTGCACGCGCTGTACGGCTTCGCCCGGCGTGCGGACGACATAGTGGACCAGCGCGATCCACGACTGACCACGGTCGACCGAGAAGCTCGATTGGATAGGCTGGCAAGGCAATTCGCCACCGCCGACGCCGCCGGCGATCCCGTGCTCGCAGCGGTTCTGCACACCGCGGGGATGTACCGCATACCCGATCGGCTGTTCGACGCCTTTCTGGCCTCGATGCGGATGGATCTACGCATCACCGACTATCCCGACCGCACGGCGCTGGATCGGTATGTCTACGGCTCGGCGGAGGTGATCGGGCTGCAGTTGTTGCCGATTCTCGGTGTTGTGGATGCGGCGGCGGCGCCGTACGCCGCCGCGCTCGGCAAGGCCTTCCAGCTGACCAACTTCCTCCGTGATGTCGATGAGGATCTGGCACGTGACCGCGTGTACCTGCCCGCGGACGAACTGGCCGCGTACGGGGTGGACCGGGAGCTGCTGTCCTGGTGCAGACAACACCGCCGAGTCGAGCCGAGGGTGCGGCGCGCGCTCGCGGCGCAACATCGGATCACCAGGGATATCTACGAATACGCGCGGGGCGGGATCGCGCTGTTGGCCCCGCGGTCGCGGCCGTGCGTCACGACAGCACTGTTGCTGTACTCGGAGATCCTCGACCGCATCGAGGACAACGACTTCGAGGTGTTCGGCCGCCGCGCCACCGTCGGCACCGGGCGGCGGATCCGGGTCGGCACCCTCGGCATGTTGCGGGCGTGGCGAGCACGCCGCAGCAGCGTGCCCGCACAGCTCGTCGAGGATCCATGAACCGGCACCCGCATCCGCATCCGCGTGAACATCGCTGAAGGAGCGCATATGGACCGCTGGCACTATCTGCTTGTTCTGGGCGTCTGCCTGGTGTCGACCGCTCCGTTGGAATTCCTCGGTCCCGGTGTCTACCGCAGACCCCGGCTGTTGCTGGCCACCCTGCTGCCCATCGGCGCCTTCGTGATCTGGGATCTGGTGGCGATCGCGACCGATGTCTGGACCTTCGCCCCGCGCTACCTGCTGGGCGTACGGCTGCCCGGCGCAATGCCGGTGGAGGAATTCCTGTTCTTCCTGGTCGTTCCGCTGTGCGGACTGCTCACCTTCGTGGCGGTCCAGTCCCTGCTCGACCGCCGTGTTCACACGGGTGCGCGGCCGATTCGGCCGCGGTGATGAGCGTGGCCGGCATCGGTTACACGCTGCCCGCGGCCACGGCGGTGGTCATCGTGTGTGTCGCGGAGTGCGCGGTACTGCGGACGGGGCTGTTCCGCCGGCCCGCCTACTGGCTGACGATGGTGATCGTGCTGGGGTTCCAGATCCCGGTGGATGGATGGCTGTCCAGACTCGACGCGCCGATCGTGCTGTACAACCAGAAACACATTCTCGGACTTCGATTCCCGTGGGATATCCCGGTGGAGGACTTCTTGTTCGGTTTCGCTTTGGTGACATCGGTGCTGCTCTCCTGGGAGCGGGCCCGGCAGCGACGCGAAGGTGCGCCCCGATGAACCAGGACGGTTCCCGGCTCGGCCGCGATCCGCGGCGGGCGCAGTATCCGGCCGCGCCCGGGCGGCTCGACGTCGGCGATACCGGGCGACAGCCGAGGGCGATCGTGGTCGGCGCGGGCATCGCGGGCCTGGCCGCCGCGACCGGCCTGGCCGAACGCGGATTCCAGGTCGAGGTCATCGAGCGGGAACGGTATCTGGGCGGGCGGGTCGGCGGCTGGACCGAACAGTGGGCCGATGGCACCAGAGTCGGCATGAATCGCGGCTTCCACGCCTTTTTCGCCCAGTACTACAACCTGCGCAAGCTCTTGACACGCGGTGATCCGGAACTGCGCGGTCTGCGCAGAATGGACGACTATCCGCTGATCGATGCCCAGGGCCACCGCGACACCTTCCGCGGCCTGCCACGCACGCCGCCGTGGAACGCGCTCGCCTTCGCCCTGCGCAGCCCTACCTTCCGACTCGGCGACCTGCTGCGCATCAATGCGCGCGCCGCGGCGCCGCTGGCAGCGGTCTCGGTGCCGCAGATCTACCACTGGCTCGATGACATGGACGCGCACACCTTCCTGCGCGACATCAATTTTCCGGACGCGGCCCGCCATTTGGCCTTCGAGGTGTTCTCGCGCAGCTTCTTCGCCGAGCCCGAGCACACGTCCGCCGCGGAACTGGCGACGATGTTCCATATCTACTTCCTCGGCTCCAGTGAAGGACTGATCTTCGATGTGGCGCGGGAGAATTTCGATGTCGGTCTGTGGCAGCCGCTCGCGGAATATCTCACCGCTGCCCACGTACCGGGCCGACCGGGTACGGTCCGATTCCACACAGGTGTGACGGTCGACCGTGTCGAGCCGACGGCAGCCGGCTTCGCCGTCGTCGACGACACCGGAGCCAGCCTGCCCGCCGACGCCGTGGTATTGGCCGCCGATGTCGCCGGGCTGCGCCGCATCGTCGCCGCGTCACCGGCGCTCGGTGACGACGCATGGCGTATCCAGGTAGCCGAATTGGGCACCGCACCGGCTTTCGCCGTGTATCGCCTGTGGCTGGACCGGCCGGTAGGCGCCGATCGGCCCGGCTTCCTCGGCACCGGCCGGCTGGATCCGCTCGACAACATCAGCGTGCTCGACCGATACGAACGTCAGGCCACGGCATGGGCGCGCGAAAACAACGGCAGCGTCGTGGAACTGCACGCATACGCGGTAGCGGAACGGACACCACCCGCGGCGACGCGACAGAACCTCCGCGATCGGCTGCTGGCGCGACTACACGACCTCTACCCCGAGACCTCGGGCGCCCGTGTCCTCGGCGAGACGGTCTTGTGGCGCCAGGATTGCCCGCGTTTCGCGCCGGGCGACTTCGCCCGCCGCCCCGGTGTGACGACACCGCACCCGCGGCTGGTGCTCGCCGGTGATGGTATCCGCGTCGATCTTCCGGTGGCGCTGATGGAACGCGCCGCGACCACCGGATGGATCGCGGCCAATACCCTGCTGCGCCAGTGGGGCGGCGCCGGGCACACCCTCCAGACCGTTCCCGGCCACGGCCGATCGGCCATGCTGCGTACACTCGCGACTCGCGACAGGCAACTGCGATGAAAAAGCCCACCGAATTCGTGAAATTGCCGACCTTTCCACTACAACGGTTTTCACCGGAACGATGGTCACAGCAGCGACCCACCTACCAGGATGCGGATCCCGGCCTCATCGCGGCGGCGCTGCGCTGGTCACAGCGGCGGCCCTCCGGCAATTGGTACGTCTTCGCCGCGAGCCGCAGTGTGCGCCGCGACCGCCCACTCGGCACCACCGTCGCCGGGGTCGAGGTCGTGGCATGGCGCGATGAACATGACCACCTGCACATCGGCCCCGGAGCATGCCCGCATCTGGGCGCGCCGCTGGCCACGGCGGCCATCGAGCACGACGCGCTGATCTGTCGCTGGCACGGCCTGCGGGTCGGCGCCACGACAGGTGGCTCCCGATGGTGTCCGTTCCCCAGTTACGACGACGGCATTCTGGCCTGGGTACGACTGGACGCCGTCGGAAGGGAAAACCCGACCGACACCCCCTTCCTCGCCCCGCGCCCCGCCGACACCACGGTGCACGCGGTGACCTGTCTGACCGGAGTCTGCGAGCCGCGCGACATCATCGCCAACCGGCTCGATCCATGGCACGGCTCCTGGTTTCATCCACATTCGTTCGCACGTTTGGACGTGACACAGACGCCGCCGCGCGAGGGGATCACCGAGGAAAACCACCGCTTCGTGCTCACCGTGACCTTCCGGGTCGCGCGCGGGCTCGGGGTACCGGTCGAGGCCGAGTTCACCTGCCCCGACCCCCGCACCATCGTGATGCGCGTCGTCTCCGGAGAAGGAGCCGGAAGTGTGGTGGAAACCCACACCACCCCAATAGGTTTCGGTTCCGATGGCCGAGCACGCACCGCGGTGATCGAAGCGGTCGTAGCGACGTCGAACCGGCCGGGGTTCCGGTATGCGCACCGAATACTGCCGGCGCTACGCCCACTGATGAATCACGCCTCAGCACGCCTGTGGCGCGATGATCTGGCCTATGCCGAACGCCGATATCACCTGCGCACTGAGCATCGATAGCCCTCGGGCTCGCACCGGTCCCGCTGCACCTGATCTTCACCGCGCACCTGGGCGGTAGACCCCGTCGGCCAGGAGGATCACCCGAATGCCGAGGCCGGCCCTCGGCGCCCCCCCAGCCACGAATCTGCGGCCGAGGACGCCGTCGCCGACCTTTCCGGCAGCGGCCGAACTGTCCCGCGCCGCTGCCGGGCCATGGCCTACTGCCCGGTTGCGGGGCCGTTGTCGGTGCGGTGCAGCACCCACGTGCCGCGGCCGGCGGCCTTCGCGCGGTACAGGCCGGTATCGGCCTCGTCCAACAGCTTTTCGGCATTCGCGCCGGCAACCGGGGTGACGACGGCGCCGATACTGGCCGACATCGACAGCAGATCGCCGGGACCGACCGGAACCGGATCTCGCAGCGTCGCAAGCATGGCCTCGGCGGCCGCGTGGGCCGTGTCGTCATCGCAGGGCGGTGCGAGCAGCGCGACGAACTCGTCTCCTCCGATGCGGGCCAGCGTGATCGTCGGCGACGTCAGGGTCGCGTCGAGCCTGCGGCCGACCTCGGCCAGCACGCTGTCTCCCGCGCAGTGGCCGTAGCGGTCGTTGATCAATTTGAAGGCATCGAGATCGAGGAAGCACAAGCCGATGTGATCGGCGGGACGGGCCGCCGCGACAATGACCTCCAACTGCTCGAGCAAGCAATGACGATTCGCCAGACCCGTCAACGGGTCGTGACGGGCCTGCCACCACAGTTTCTGCTCCATAGCCCGCCGCTCGGTGATGTCCTGCCCGACGGCGATCACACGCACATCATCCCCGTCCACGCCTGGCACCAGCGTCATCGTCCACGCACCCCAGCAGACGGTGCCGTCGGGGCGACAGAAGCGGCCTTCCAAGTGCGCGGTGCCGCGTCTGCGCTTGAGCAAACCGATGACCGCGTGACGGAGCTTGTCGCGGTCGTCGGGGTGCATCAAGTTCAGAGCGGAAACCCCCAGCAGATCCTCCGGGTTCATCCCGACCATCCGCGCCGTCGTGGGATTGGCCTCGAGCGTGATGCCATAGCTGTCGTACAGCGCGATGGCCACCGCGGCGTTGTCGAACACCACGCGGAAGCGATAGTCGGCAGCCTCCTGGCTGCGGGCGTGGACGTTCAGCAACTCGGTGGTGTAGCCGCGGCCCAGCTCTCCCAGGAGCGCGCCGAACCGCTGCGCTCGGTCCGCCCGCCGTGACCGTTCCAGCAAACCGGCCAGCACCGCCGCGGTCGGGGTCATCATGGCGGGAACCGTCAGGTTCGACTGGACCATCTCGATCCCGACTCGACATGCGGGCGACGGGTCGAAGGACTCGGCCGACAAGGCAGCTTCCAGCTCGACGATCCATCGTGTCGTCAACCGGCGGATGTCGTGCGGCACAAATGCCGACACGCCACCGCAATCGACCAGGGCTGCCGACCAGTCCCGCGCCATGTCGGCAACCTCACGACTGTCCATCCGTGAGGACCTTCCTCCACCGCTGGACCATCAAGGCCCAGCACTGACAACCCTCCCCCGCTCGCTAACAATGAGCATACAAAGAAGGGCTGTGTCTGTGTGGGCGCCGGCCGCAATCGGCCGCCCTACGGGGCAGCCGCCCGATCGAGTCGACAACCGCATCCGGCCCGGCCGCGGACCGGTAACCCCATCGCTCGCATGAGGCGTCAGCAGAACGGGATTCCCACCGAGCCGTTCAGGCTGGTGTGGAAGAGGATGCAGACCAAGTAGTTTGCGGCCGAATACGAGCCGTTCGAGGAGCCGGTGGCGGGGCCGGTGGTGTCGACGGGCTGAGCGGCGGTCAGGGGCAGCGGATCGGCCTGGGCTGGGGCGGCGAGGAGCGCCGCGGGGGTGAGCAGCGCGGCCGAGACGGCGAAAGCGCCGAGGATCTTCTTCTTCGAATTCATTTGGGACTCCATCGGTTTCGATATGGGCGGGAGTCAGTATGGAAGTCGCGGGGCGGGGACCGATAGACCTGACAGTTGGGGCTACTGACGTTCGGGGCTGACGGCGTCAGGGGGCGTATCAGGTTGGTGTCAGGGCGGTGTCAGGTCAGGTCGCGATCGTCGTTCACATGAACAGCACAGCGATCGCCGCCTCGGGGCTGCGGAAGGCTTACGGGGACAAGACGATCCTCGACGGGATCGATTTGAATATCGGTGCGGGCAGCATCTTCTCGCTGCTCGGGCCGAATGGGGCGGGGAAGACGACGACGGTGAACGTGCTCACCACGCTGTTGAAGGCGGACGGCGGGACGGCGCGGGTGGCCGGACACGATATCGCCAGTGAGACCAAGGCGGTGCGGGCGGCCATCGGGGTGACCGGGCAGTTCGCGGCGGTGGATGATCTGCTGACGGGTGAGGAGAACCTGCAGCTGATGGCGGATCTGCACCGGCTGCGGGGGAACGCGCGTCAGCAGGTGGTCGATTCGCTGCTGGAGCGGTTCGATCTGACCGAGTCGGCGCGGAAGCAGGCGGCGACGTACTCCGGCGGCATGCGGCGGAAGCTGGATCTGGCGATGACGCTGGTGACCAAGCCGGAGATCGTCTTTCTGGACGAGCCCACCACCGGGCTGGACCCGCGCAGCCGGCGGACCATGTGGGAGATCGTGCGGGAGTTGACCGCCGACGGCGTGACCATCTTCCTCACCACGCAATACCTCGAGGAAGCCGATCAGCTGGCCGACCACATCGCGGTGCTCGACCAGGGACGCATCGTCGCGGAGGGCGCGCCCGACGACCTCAAGCGCCGGGTTCCCGGCAGCCACATCCGGCTGCGGTTCACCCACCTCACCGAGCTGGAGGCCGCGGCGCGCGTCGTGCCCGGCTCCACCCGCGACGACGACGCCCTCACCCTGCGGGTTCCGGGCAATGGCGGCTCGAAATCCCTACGGGCCCTATTGGATCGGCTCGCCGACCACTCCCTCGAGGCCGATGAGGTCTCCATCCACACCCCCGATCTCGACGATGTCTTTCTTGCCCTGACCGGGCACGCCACCACGGAGGCCGACGCACGATGAGCACCACTGTCACCGCACCGAACACCCTGACCTCCGCACTCGGCGACGCCTCGGTCATGTTGCGCCGCAACTTCACACACATCGCCCGTTCGCCGGTCGCGATCTTCAATGCCGCGCTCATGCCGGTGGTGATGATGCTGATCTTCGTCTACGTGTTCGGCAACGCCTTCGATGTCGGCGAGCACTACATCAACTACGCGACCCCGGGCATGATCCTGCTGGCCATCAGCTACGGGCTCTCGGGCACCGCGGTCTCGGTCAGCTCGGACATGGCCAAGGGCGTCATCAACCGGTTCAAGGTCATGGACGTCTCCCGCGGCGCCGTGCTGACCGGCCACGTGGTGGCCACCATGCTCACCAATGTGGTCGCCATCGCCGCCGTGCTCGGGGTGGGTTTCGCGCTCGGATTCCGGCCGTCGGCCAGCGCGCTGGACTGGCTCGGCGCCCTCGGCGTCATCGTGGCCACCTCGTTCGGGGCCGCCTGGCTCACCGTCGCGCTGGGCATGGCGGCCAAGACCCCGGAATCCGCGGGCATGTCGGTCGTGCCGCTGATCATGCTGCCCTTCATCAGCAGCGCGATCGTGCCGGCCGCGCAGATGGGCCAGGGCATCCGGCAGTTCGCGCAGTATCAGCCCTTCACCCCGATCATCGAGGCGCTGCGCGGATTCCTCGCCGGCAACCCGTCGGGCGGCTACACCGCCGCCGCGCTGGCCTGGTGCGCCGGGTTCGCCATCGTCGGATACCTGTGGTCGCGAGCCACTTTCAACAAGCGAGCGTGATCTCGGCCAGCTCGCGCCAGTCCGCCCGCGTCCCCTCCCCCATCGCCTCGGTGAACTTCTGTTCACCGAGGCGACTTCGCGTTGTCCGCTCGATCCTGGCCACATCGGGTTGCGACCGATCGGGCAGTCCGCGCACGGCATCACCGGCCGCGAGCAGCCGTACGGCCTGTTCGTGCTGTTCCACCCGCAGCGCCAGGTCCGCGATGCCGACGAGCGCCTTGGCCAGCAGCGGCGCGTGCCCCGCCGCGCACGCCACCCGGAAGGCCTCGGCACGATGCTCGCGGGCTTCGTCGAGACCGTCGGCGAGATAGCCGAGCAGATCGTGGATCAGCGTGCTGATGAACGGCTGCTCCCGATCGCCGTCCAACAGGGCGGTCGCGATGCCGATCTGTCGGCGCGCCTGCTCGGCATCGCCGTTCCACCGCGCCAGTTCCGCTCGCGCCAGCGCCATTTCGGCCAGTGCGGTCGGCCAGCCGGTCTGATCCGCGTACTTCCGCGCCTCGGCCATCGCGGCCGCGCTCGCCTCCGCGTCACCCAGCAGCCAGGACAGCTGCGCCTGTCGTGACCACATCCGCACCAGATCCTCGATCGCGCCGACCTCGGTGACCACCGCGATGGCCTGCCCGAAATACTCACACGCACCGGCGAATTCGCCGCGCATGGCGAGACGATCCGCCAGCTCGGTCAGTGCGAACGACGTCCCCCAGCGTTCGCCGAGGGCCCGAAACTCGGCCAGCGCCAGCTCGAGCTGCTCGTCGGCGTCACTCCCGGCACGGCCCAGCACGATCCGCATCTTGCCCAGTTGCAGCCGGGCCAGCGCCCGCACCCATGGATCCTCATGTGTGAGCAGCGCCTCGAATGCGGGCAGGTACTCGTCCGGCCCTTGCAGAAGGCGTTCCAGCGCAGCGACGAACGCCAACGCCGGATGGCCGGTCCGTCCGCCCCCACTGGCCCGATACGCCTTGCGGATCCAATCCTCCACTTGGCGTTCGTCATTCGGGCCGGAGGTCACGAAATGCACGACGAGCCCGTACACGATGGCCCGGGTCTCGTCATCGGCCTCGCCGGGCGTCTCGGCGGCCGCCGTGACCAGTTCCGTGCCCTCGGCCTTGTGCCCGCTCAGCCACCAATACCAACCGGCGGCCGCCGCCAGCCGCATGGCCCCGGTCGCGTCCTGGGCGGCGAGCGCGCCCCGCATGGCGACCGCGATGTTGTCGTGCTCGGCTTCGAGGACGGCCAGCCACTCCAGCTGGTCGGCGCGGCGCAGATGCGGTTCCGCGGTCGCGGCCAGCCCGGTGAAGTACGCGAGATGCGCCTCCCGCGCCGAATCCGCTTCGCCCGACTCCATGAGCCGGTCCCGGGCGTACTGCTCGATCGTGCTGAGCATCCGATATCGCGGACCGTTGTCCGCCACGGTGACCAGTAGCGATTTCTCGGTCAGCGCGGTGAGCAGCTCGAGCACCTCCCACTGCTCCACCGTCTCCCCCACGCACACCCGCTCGGCCGCCTCCAGGCTCGCGCCGCCGGAGAACGCCGAAAGCCGGCGCAACACCATGCGTTCGGCGTCGGTGAGCAGTTCCCAGCTCCAGTCGACCACCGCCCGCAGCGTCCGATGCTGCGGCTGCGCGGTGCGGCTGCCGCCGGTCAGCAGGCGGAACCGATCGTCGAGACGGTTGGCGAGCTGATCGAGGGACATGGTGCGCAGGCGGGCCGCGGCCAGTTCGATCGCCAGTGGGATCCCGTCGAGCGCGCGGCAGACCCGGGCCATGGTGGCAAGCGTGCGGGCATCGGCGACGAGGTCCTGCCGCACCGCGTCGGCCCGGTCGCGCAGCAGCCGCACCGCCGGGGAGGCTTCGATCGCATCCGGCTCGGCGTCCGCGGCGGGCAGGGCCAGCGGCTCGACCTGCCAGAGCGCCTCACCCGTGATGCCGAGAGGTTCGCGGCTCGTCGCGAGGATGCGCAGCCGCTGACACTCCCCGAGCAGGCGGTGCGCGAAGGCGGCCGAGGATTCGATCACGTGCTCGCAGTTGTCGAGGATCAGCAGCATGTCGCGCTCGCGGATCGCCGCGATGAGCCGGTCCAACGGTTCCGCGCTGGGTGCGCCGCCGAGCAACGCGTCGCGGAGTCCCAGTGCCGCCAGGGCTGATTGGGCGATGTCACCGCCCGCGCCCGCGGAGGCCAGCTCCACCAGCCAGGCCCCGTCCGGCAGGTCGTCGAGCAGTGCCCGGCCGGATTCCGTTGCCAGCCTGGTCTTCCCGCAGCCTCCGGGTCCGGTCAGGGTCGTGAGCCGGTGCCGCGCAACCAGTTTGCGCACCGCGGCGACATCGTCGCGTTTGCCGACGAACCGGGTCAGCTCGGCCCGCAGGTTCGTCCTGCGGTCGTCCTCCCGCGCGCCCACCTCACCGCGCAGCAGCGCGACGTGCAGGGCGGACAGCTCCGGTGCGGGATCCACGCCCAGCTCCTCGGCGAGGGCCTCCCGGATCCGCTGGTAGACGACCAGCGCCTCCGCGCCCCGGCCCGCGGCGGCGAGCGCGCGCATCAGCGCGGCGGCGAGCCGTTCCCGGACCGGATGCAGGGCAACCACATCGGTCAGCTCGTTGACGAGCTCCGCGCCTCGGCCGAGGCGGATCTCCGCCTCGTATCGATCCTCCAGCGCGCCGAGGTGCAGCGCCTCGAACCTGGCGAGCACCGCCTCGAAAGCCGAGCCGGCCGGCATGCCGACGTCCTGCATGAGCGCGCCGCGCCACAGTTCGACGGCCTCGCGCAGCAGCGGGGCCCGCTGCCTGTCGTCGCCGCTCCGCGCCTGCTCGAGTAGCTGCTCGAACCGCACGGCATCGACATCGCCGGGAGCCACGGCCAGCCGGTATCCGCCGGCCCGCACCTCGATCGACCCGTCCGGCAGTACCCGGCGCAGTCGGGATACCAGCGCCTGCAGGGCATTCGCCGCATCGGACGGCGGCTCCTCACCCCAAATCCAGTCGACCAGTCGCCCTTTCGAGACCGCGCGACCGGGTTCGAGCGCTAGCGCGACCAGCAACGCCCGCAACCGGGCGCCCGGTACCTCTATCAATCCGCCGTCGTCTGCCCGGATTTCGAGCGGCCCAAGCATCCCGATCTGCACCCGGACCATTCTGCCGTGGAGCCTCCACGGGGGCAGAACGCGTATCAGCGGGGGTGTCAGTCCAGCGTCAGGCCGGTATCAGCCGGACTCGCGACAGTGGTCACACACAACCGATTCACACACTGAAGGAGCACCACGATGACCGCTTTCCAGACCCCGGGCCCCATCGCCGTCACCCTCGACGTCGCCGCCGGCAACATCACGCTCGTCGCGTCGGACCGCACCGACACCGTCGTCGAGGTCCGCCCGACCGATGCGTCCAAGAAGAACGATGTGCGCGCCGCCAAGCAGATCCAGGTCGATTTCACCGCCGGCGCCCTGACTGTGCAGACGCCCAAGGGCTGGCGGACCTACAGCCCGTTCAGCGGCAACGCGTCGGTGGACGTCATCATCGAGGTGCCGACCGGCTCCGGGCTGACCGGCACCCTCGGCGTGGGACATCTGCTGGGCGCCGGTGCGCTCGGGCCGTGCGAGGTGGAGGTCTCCATGGGCGACATCACCGTCGAGCGTCCCCTCGGCGCGGTGACGGCGAAGACCGCCAAGGGCGATATTCGCATCGGCGAGGCGACGCGCGGCGAGCTGCGACTGGAGACCTCCATGGGCGACCTCACGGTCGGCATCCACCCGGGCAGCGCGGCCCGGATGGAAACCAACACCCCCAGCGGCACCGTGCACAACCAGCTGGGCCGCGTCGACCACCCGCAGGACGTCGTGCGGGTCCACGCCCGCACCTCGTACGGGAACATCACCATCGGCCACGCCGCCGCCGTCTGAACCCGCCCGCTCGGAATGGTTCTCGGATCGCAGGATCGGGGCCGCCGCTGTGGCAGCCCGGCCAGAGCTTCCCGCTCTGCCCGGGCGCGTTCGGCCCGCGTGAATCCCAGCCCCGCCGCGAATCCCGCGGTCGGCATGCGCGCGCCGGCGGCGCAGGCGGTCATTGCGTCACGCGCCGTCGGTGGTAGCGCCCGCTCGCCACGTATGCGCACCACCGAGCGGGCCGGGGCACGTGGAAAGGCGGCGGTATCGTGGCGATCGTGGATCGTGGTGTCGCCGAGGTTGGCTTGTCCGATGTGGGCCGGGCGCGGGAGTGGCTCGCGGAAGCGGAGCGGAACCCGGCGGGGCTGCCGGACGAGGGATACGTCGCGCTGCTGCATGCCGACGGCTCGGAGCTGGAGCAGTTGTGCCGGTTGGCGGATTCCCTGCGACGGCAGACGGTCGGCGACGCGCTGACCTATGTCGTCAATCGGAATCTGGATACCGCTGTGGTCTGCGGCTCCGCGGCGCGGGAGCGGCTGGGTGCGCTGGTGTCCGAGGCGCACGCGCTGGGCGCGACCGAGATCTGCATGCAGGGCCCGCTCCCCGCCGACAGCGATGACGACTATCTGGCGCTGATCGCCGCCATCACCGAGACCGCTCCCCTGCATCTGCATGCCTTCCGCCCGGAGGAGCTGCTCGACGGCGCGGCGCGACGCTCGATGCCACTGCACGAATTCCTGGCGCAGGCCAAGGATTCCGGGCTCGGATCGGTCCCCGGCACCGGCGCGCGCATTCTCGACGACGATGTCCGCACCCGATTGAAGGGCGGCCCCGACCTTCCCGTGAGCCGCTGGGTCGAGGTGATCGAGACCGCGCATCGCGCGGGCCTGACCTCCACCTCGACCATGGTCTACGGACATGTGGAGACCCCGGCGCACCAGGTGGCCCATCTGCGCCTGCTGGCCGATATCCAGGACCGCACCGGCGGCTTCACCGAATTCATCGCCATGCCAATGGTTCCCGTGACCGCCGCATCGAGCTTCCTCGATCCCGCGGTGCCCGAGGCGCTGTGGCGGCGGACCCGGGCGGTCCATGCCGTCGCGAGGCTGCTGCTGCACGGGCGTATCGACAATATTCAGGCCGCGTGGCCGCGGCTGGGGCTGGCGGTGGCGGTCGCGCTGCTGCGCGGCGGCGCGAACGACGTCGGGGGTCTGCTGCTCGACGGCCGACTCGAGCCGGAGTCCGGCCCCGAGGCCGGTCTCAGCCTCACCGTCGCCGATGTGGAGCGGATCGCCGCCGAGCTGGGCCGATCACTGCGCCGGCGCACCACCGGGTACGGCGATGCCTGAGGCAGCGGATCCGGGCCTCGCCGAAGGACATTCGCCGACGCGGCCGGAACGGGTCGACGTTCTGATCGTCGGCGCCGGTTTCGCCGGTATCGGCATGGGCATCCAGCTGGCCCGCCGCGGCCGGGAGTCGTTCGTCATCATCGAGCAGGCCGAGGACGTGGGCGGCACCTGGCGCGACAACCGCTATCCCGGCGTGGCCTGCGACATCCCCGCCCACCTGTATTCCTTTTCGTTCCGGCCGAATCCGCGGTGGTCGCGGGTGTTCGCCGAGGGCGCGGAGATCCACGCCTACCTGCGTTCATGCGTCCAGCAGGAGCGGCTGGAACCCTATCTGCGGCTGAATTGCGCACTGGAACAGGCGCAGTGGGTCGAAGCGAAGGCGCGGTGGTTCGTCCGGACCTCGCAGGGCGACTTCTCGGCCGCCAACCTGGTCATCGCCACCGGGCGGTTGACCGAGCCCAAGATCCCGCCGGTGGACGAGCTGGAGAATTTCGGTGGCCGCCACTGGCATTCGGCCCGCTGGAACCCGAAGGTCTCCCTCGTCGGGAAGCGGGTCGGCCTGGTGGGCACCGGCGCCTCGGCGGTTCAGATCCTGCCGAGGCTGGCGAGCGAGGCCAGCGAGGTCGTGGTCTTCCAGCGCTCGGCCCCCTACGTGCTGCCGCGCGGCGACCGCTTCTACACCCCCGATGAACTGTCGAGCTTCGCCGCCGATCCGCGCACCATCACCGAACTGCGCGACGAATTGTTCGCCGAGGCGGAGCTCAGCATCGCCGCCCGGCGACGCCGTCATCCCGAGATCGATCTGCTGCACCAGCGCGCCATGGACCATCTGGCGGCCCAGGTCCCCGATCCGGGCCTGCGTCAGCAGCTGACCCCGGATTACGAAATCGGCTGCAAGCGCATCCTTTTCTCCGACGACTACTACGCGTCCCTGCAACTGGACACAGTGCGGCTGGAGCCGACCGAACTGACCCGCGTCGCTGACGGCCGGGCCATCGCCGCGGCCGGGCACGCCTACGACCTCGAGATCCTGGTCTTCGCCACCGGTTTCAACGCGACCCGGCCGTCGATCGCCAAGCGCATCCGGGGCCGCGCGTCGCTGCTGTCCGAACGCTGGAGCAACGGCATGGTGGCGCACGCCTCGACCACCGTCGACGGTTTCCCCAATATGTATGTGCTGGACGGGCCGAACGCGGCCCTCGGCCACAATTCCGCGATCTATGTGATCGAGACGCAGATCGACTACGTGCTCAGCGCTCTGGACCATCTCGCCACCAGCCCGGACACCGTTCTGGAGGTCACGCCGGAGGCGGTCCGCTCCTCCATGCGCGATATCGAGGAGCGCGCCCGCGACACGGTATGGACCCAGGGCCGTTGCACGAGCTGGTACCGGGACGAGCAGACCGGTCGGGTGACGCTGCTGTGGCCGGACTCCGCGGTCTCGTTCCGGCAGCGCAACGGGGCCTTCGACATCTCCGCCTACCGGTGACGCCCCGCCGCTCGGGACGGGGCCCGCGACATGGCGGCCATAGCGGCGGGGAGCCGACCGAGGCCGGATGGCACTGCCCAGCACGGTGATGACCATGGTGGTCAGCGCCGGTTCGGCATTGCCCCGCGCGCCGATGGTGGCGATCATTCGGTCATCTCGACAGACCGCGGCCGGAACGGCCGGGCCGCTAGAACAGCGACTGCGCGTCGGCGGCGATGACGAAGCCGTGGTCGCCGACCGTGCAGCGCACCCCCGACGTCATGGATTCGCAGATCACGCCGCGCACCCCGATGGTCTGGCCGTACTCCAGGACCTTGCCGCCGCCCTGGGTCGAGCCGTCGAGCGGCGGGCCGACGAACACGCCCTGATTGAGACAGCTGAATTGAGGTGTGGCGCCACGGATTTCGGCGGCCACCTCGTGAGCCGGATTATTGGCGCAGTCGAGTCCCGCTGGAATGACGGTGGCCTTGCGCAACTGGCATCCGACGGTGTGGAGGTTGTCCACGTAGATGCCGCACATGATGTTCTTGCTGGGCGATTGGAAATAGTAGTGGCCCTGTTCCATGAAGTCGCGGGCATCGACGTTCACGTCGTCTCGATTGGGCAGGGTCGTCGCCTGGGCGGGGGTGGTGCCGGGCGCGGAGTTCGGGGCCGTCGCGACGGTCGTGGTGACCTGCGCGGGCTGCGTGACCGGTGTGGTGCCCGGGGCACTCGCCGGAGTCCCGTCGGGCTCGCACCCGGCCAGGGCGCCGACCAGCAGGACGGCCGCGGCCGCGGTGAGGAACGCTCTCATGATCACTTCGCTTTCGATCGCTGGGACGAGCTGGGCGCCACGGGCAGTTCGATTGGCCCATAGGAACATTCGCGGTGGAGAACGAGGTTGTTAGTCCGCGTAATGACCCCACATCGACGGGCTTGACGGCATCCATCGTGCCCGATAGCCGCGACCGCTCCGCGCCGGGATGAACACTCGGCGGCTGGAGCGTTTCCACCGCGTTTCGCCGAGACCGGACCGGTCCCTCGGCCTAGGCTGGGGATATGACGCCGCTGCAGCGCTATATCGCAGAGGAAATCGCCACCGATCACGCCGAGGGCCTGCTCAGCCGCCGGGAGGCGCTGCGGCGGCTGGGGTTGCTCGGCATGGGGACACCTGCGGCGGTGGCGCTGCTGGCGGCCTGCGCCGACTCCGGCAAGAAGTCCTCCCCCACGACAACGACCGCTGTCAGCTCTCCCGCGACCACGACCGCAGCCGGCTCGCCCACGACCTCGGCGGCCGCGCCGCCCGGCACCGCGACGGCCCTGCAGCCCACCGCCATCACCTTCGCCGGCCCCGAGGGCCGCACCCTGCAGGCCGCGTGGGCGGAGGCCTCCCAGCCCCGGGGCGGCGTGCTGGTCATTCACGAGAACCGCGGCCTGACCGACCATATCCGTTCGGTGACAGGCCGTTTCGCGGGCGTCGGCTACTCGGCGCTGGCCGTGGACCTGCTCTCCGAGGAGGGCGGCACGGCGGCCTTCACCGATCAGGCGGCCGCCACCGCCGCGCTCGGCAAGATCCCCCAGGACCGTTTCGTCGCCGACCTGCGCGCGGGGCTGGCCGAGCTGCAACGCCGCGTCCCCGGAAAGCGGCTGGGCACCACCGGTTTCTGCTTCGGCGGCGGCCTGACCTGGCTGCTGCTCACCTCCGGTACCCCCGAAATCGCCGCCGCCACCCCCTTCTACGGCCCCTTCCCCGACGGTGGTGAGTTCACCGGTTCCAAGGCCGCCGTGCTGGCGATCTACGGCGCTCTCGACACCCGCGTCGACGCCTCCCGCCCGGCCGCCGAAGCCGCCCTCGACAAGGCCGGTCTCCCGCATGAGAGCTACATCGCCGACAATGCCGACCACGCCTTCTTCAATGACACCGGCCCCCGCTACCAGCCCACCGCCGCCGACGAGGCCTGGCGGCGCGTCCTCGACTGGTACGGCCGCTACCTCGCCTGACCTCGCCGCGAGCCGGATGCCGCCGGATGGTTCCATGGGCTCGTGGAATTGCGTCAGTTGCGGTACTTCGTGACCGTCGCCGAGGAGTTGCATTTCGGGCGGGCCGCCGAGCGGCTGCACATCGCCCAGCCGGCGGTGAGTCAGCAGGTGCGGCGACTGGAACGGGAGCTGGGCGTGCAGTTGCTGGATCGCTCGCCGCGCCGGGTGCGGTTGACCGAGGCCGGAGTGCGCTTCCTGCCGGCCGCTCGGGGCGTGCTGGCCGCGGCGGACCAGGCGCGGGCCACGGTCGTCGGGCTGGCAGGCGAGCGCGCCGCGGTATTCCGGTTGGGCACGGTGACGGGTCTCGGCGAGCGGCTGGACGCGGTGCTGGACGCCTTCGCCGGACAGGCCCCGCAGGTTCAGGTGGAACTGGTGGCGCTGCCGGTGCGGGATCGCCTGGCGCAGGTGGCCGATGGACGCTTGGACGCGGCCTTCGTGCGCTCCCCGGAACCCAGCGAGAATCCGAACCTGGACTTCCTGCCCGCCTGGGACGATCCGCTGGTGGTGGCCCTGCCCGCCAGACATGAACTGGCGAAACAGCATTCGGTCCGGCTGGCGGACCTGGCCGCGGTGCCGCTGCGGCTGACCGAGCGGCGCAACCATCCCGCACTGGTGGACCTGGTGCTGAGCGCCTGTGTGCGTGCCGGATTCGAGCCGGTGCCCGCGCCCACCTCCACCACCCTGCAGGACACGCTGGCCGCCATCGGTGCGGGTTCGCCCATGTGGACGGTGGTCTACGCGTCGAATGCCCGGCAAGTGCACAACTCCCGGGTCGCGTTCCGCCCCTTCGCGGATACGGACCTGAGCCTGCCCATCGCGCTGGCCGTGCGCGCGGATGCCGCCTCGTCGAACCTGCGCCTGCTGGGCGCGCTGCTCGCGGGCTAGACGATAACGATCGCTTATCGCTGTGTGCACGACCCGCCCATTGGTCGGAGCGCGAAATTCCGGTGAACTGTTCCCAGGCCACCGAACGGAACGAAACCCGGCAGCGGGAACGCCGAGATGGCCTGTATCCCAGCAGTTTTCATGAAGGAGAGCAGTCATGCCCATCGTCACCGTGCAGCAGGGTCCACGCACCGTCGAGCTGAAGCGAGATCTGGTCCGCCGCATCACCGACGCCTTCGTCGACGCCTATCAGATTCCGGCCGAAGCCGTGCAGGTCTGGATCCACGAGACCCCCGCCGACAGCTGGGGCACCGCCGGTCGCCTGACGGTCGACGGCAAATAGCCGGTACGCCGGCGGGTCGCCGGACACCGGACGGATGGCCGAAACCGACTGCGGCACATCTGAACCGACCCGCCGGTACTGTCAGATGTCGGAGCCGTGACAACCCGGCATCGACTGTGCATGATCCCAGGTAGAACCCTGTTTTAGTGATACAACGGCAGCATGACGGAGGATGTCGGCAGCGCCGCCGTACCGACGGCGGCGGGACGCTCGGTGGAATTCTGGGGCTATTGCATGTGGGGCCTCGCGGGACTGGCGATCGCCGTCTCGGAGCTGGCGTCGGTCTTCGGGCTGGCCGGCTGGCCCACCATCTCGAATACCATCGGACATCTGGAGACCAAGCACTCGGTGGTGCGGCTCATCGTCGTCACGGTGATCGTGCTGCTCGCGTATTACGCTGTCCCACAACTGGCCATCCCGCCCAAGACCACCCCGCAGAGGGTCGCCGGGCGCACCCTCACCGTGAACGGCCGTGTCACCAAACCGGATTCGCCGATCACCCTGCTGGGCGCGGGCTATCTGCTGGCCGCCGTCGTCACCTACGTGTTCGGCATCCTGTTCGCGGCCGCCGACCGCGGCATGCACGCGCAGTCCTACCTGGGCGCGTATGTCCTCTACGGATCGATCGCCCTCATGTGGGTCATCGTGCCGAGCATTCTGGCCATGTTCTTCAGCCGGGATGTCCCCTTTCCCACCCTGTTTCGCACCATCGGCTACCTGGAGCGCCGCGCCCATCCAGTCGCCGCGATCCTGCTGGCCGCACTCGTGGTGCTGCTCATCCACCTGGCCTTCTACCCTTGGCCCCGGGTCCAGAGCTGATCAGGCGGAAGAGCGAAAAACGTCGTCCCCGAACTATTTGCGCCCGCGTAGCAGCAGAAAAGCCGCGTATGCCGCGCCCGAGATGCCGATCACCGCGACCACACCGATGGTTGTCAGGATTGCGTCCACCCTTGTGATTCTAGGCTTTTCGGCGATTCCCGCAGGCGTGGTCGGCGAGTGACGCTGCCGCCGACTGCGAATCGTCAGCGAGTCGGTCACGACGGCGTGGCGGCAGTCGAGGACCCCGGTCCGATCGATCGCGCCCGCCCCTTCTTTGCCCCGGCATCGATCGGGCGCGGGTCCGGCGCGCCACACATGCCCGATCTCCGAAACAAGCGTATGCAGGAGTTATGGGTGGTCATCCGCAGCGGACCGCGTTCTACGGGATGTTGATGCTGGTCGGGGTCATGCTCACCGGACTCCGGGTCCGGGACTGGCCCTGGCTGTGGCTGCGGGCGCTGGGCTTCGCCGCGCAAGCGCGGGGAGGCGGAGCGGTCGTCATCGCGTTCATCATGACGTTCCGCGATCTCTCATGAGGCGGTCGGAGCTTTCTGCGGGCAATCCGCCCGAATCGGGTGTATCACAAATATTGCATACATAGCGATTCATGCATATGGTTTTTCGTCGGGCACTACCGAAGGAGGGCTATGGGCGAGCACGAGCATTCACACGGGCATGGACACGACCACGCCGGGCATTCCCACGGCGCGACCGCGGACAGCGACAGGCGCTGGCTGGCCGGCGCGCTCGCGGTCATCGTGGCCTTCCTGCTCGCTGAGGTCGTGGCCGGCCTGGTCGCCGGGTCGCTGGCGCTGCTCTCCGACGCCGCGCACATGCTCACCGACGCGGCCTCGCTCGTGCTGGCGCTGTGGGCCATCCGCCTGGCCGCCCGCCCCGCCGAGGGCCGCATGACCTATGGCTGGAAGCGCGCCGAGATCCTCTCCGCCCAGGCCAATGGCCTGACCCTGCTGGGCCTGTCGATCTGGCTGACCTACGAGGCCGTTCGCCGCCTCATCCATCCGCCCGAGGTGACCGGTGGCCTGGTGCTGGCCACCGCGCTGGCGGGCATCGTGGTGAACGTGCTGGCCAGCTGGATGATCAACCGCGCCAACCGGACCAGTCTCAATGTCGAGGGCGCGTACCAGCACATCCTCAACGACCTGTTCGCCTTCATCGCCACCGCGGTCGCCGGCCTGATCATCATGTTCACCGGCTTCGACCGCGCCGACGGCATCGCGACCCTGATCGTGGTGGTGCTCATGGTGAAGGCGGGCGTGGGCCTGGTCCGCGCCTCCGGCCGCATCTTCCTCGAAGCCGCCCCCGCTTACCTCGATCCAATCGAGATCGGCCGGGAAATGGCCGAGGTGGACTCCGTCGTCGAGGTGCACGACCTGCACATCTGGGAGATCACCTCCGGCACTCCGTCGCTGTCGGCGCACATCCTGGTCGCGCCCGGCGCGGACAGCCAGGCGGTGCGGGCGGCCGTCGCCGGCATGCTCGCCGACACACACCACATCGATCACAGCGTGCTGCAGGTCGACTACACCGACCATGAGGAATGCCCGGATACCGAACACGACCACATCCCGCACTGCCAGGACGCGCACGGCCCGGTGCATCGCAAATCGATCGCCACGAACTGATATCGACGGGAATCCGGATTCAGGCGGTGACCGAGTGCAGATCGGCGAGCCGGGCCAGCGCCGCCGCGGCCGATGACTCCGGCGCCGCGGTGTACACCACCAGCAGCTGATCGGGATCGCCCGGTAGCGCGAGGGTCTCGTAGCCGAGTTCGAGGCGGCCCACCTCGGCATGCTGAATCAGCTTGGCCCCGCGCGTCTTCTCCTTGATCGGGTGCGCGGCCCACAGGCGCGCGAAGACCGCGCTCCGCGCGGAGAGCTCCGCGACCAGCGCGGCCACCCGCGGATCGTCGGGATGCAGTCCCGCATCGCGCCGCAGGAAGGCCACGGTTTCGGCGGCCACCATCTCCCAATCGGGGTAGAAGGTCGGCGCGGCGGGATCGAGGAACAGGTAACGGGCCTGGTTGCGTTCCGCGGCGGGTACGCGCGAGAAGCCGGAGACCAAGTCGCCCAGCCCATTCCAGGCCAGCACGTCCATGCGCCGCCCCAGCACGAAGGCGGGCGCGGTGAGAGCGTCGAGCACAAGGCGGACACCGGGATGGACGGTGTCGCTGTAAACGCTCGACACCGTGGTGGGATGGGCGTCGACAGTGCCAACCGGGCGCGCCAGCGCGTACAGATGCAGGCGCTCGGGATCGCTCAATCGCAGCGCGCGGGCCACCGCGTCGAGCACCGCGTCCGAAACATGTTTGCCACGACCCTGTTCCAGGCGGATGTAGTAGTCGACACTCACCCCGGCCAGCTGCGCCACCTCCTCGCGGCGCAGGCCGGGGACCCGGCGGCGACCGTATTCGCGCAGTCCCGCGTCCGCGGGCTGGATGCGGGAGCGGCGAGAGCGCAGGAAGTCGCCGAGATCGTTCTGCATGCGAACCAGCGTACGAACTCATCCTGGTACCGGCAGACCCAGGAAAGCCGCGCCCCTCGTTGCCATCTGCGCGCGCTCACAGGATGAATGCACACGCAGAAAGCGAAGGAGCATTCGAGATGAGCTACGAGAACCTGTCCGGCCGCACCGCCGTCATCGCCGGAGCCGCCAGCGGCATGGGAGAGACCACCGCACTGCTGCTGGCCCGCAACGGGGCTCGGGTGGCGCTGCTGGCGCGGCGCGCGGACCGGCTGGAGACCCTGGCCGCCAAGATCGAGGCCGCGGGCGGGACCGCGCTCGCGGTGCCGGTGGACGTCACCGACCCGGCGAGCGTGAGCGCGGCGGCCGCGACCGTGCACGCCGCGTTCGGCCCTGTCGATCTGGTGGTGAACTCGGCGGGGGTGATGCTGCCCAACCCGATCACCGCGGGCCGCGAGGACGAGTGGACCCGCATGCTGGACACCAATGTGGCCGGTCGGCTGCGCGTGATCCGCGCCTTTCTCCCCGATCTCGTGACCGCCGCCGACACGGGCCGCACGGCCGACCTGGTGAACATCTCCTCGATCGGTGCTCACGTGGCCTTCCCCGGCTACGCGGTGTACGGGGCCACCCAGGCGGCCATCACCCAGCTGTCGGCGTCGCTGCGCGCCGAACTCGGCGCGCGCAAGGTGCGCGTCACCAATATCGAGCCCGGCCTCACCGATACCGAACTCGGTGATCACATCGACAATGCCGAGCTCAGCGGCCAGCTGGACGGCATGTTCCAGGTTATGGAGTCACTGCGCGCCGACGACATCGCAGATCTGATCGCCTACACCACCAGCCGTCCGGCGCACGTGAACCTGCGCCAGGTCATCGTCCTGCCGACCCAGCAGGCATGAGCCGGACCGTGGCTGCCGCCCGGCCGAACCGGCCGGGCGGCAGCCACTTCCATCAGGACAGCGCTGCCGCCGTATTCAGCACGGTGGCGGTGCCGTAGCCGACGAGCTGTCCGATGGGCAGCGCCCCGAGCCGGCCGTGATGGTCCAGTTCGCCGTCGCCCCGCCAGCAGCCGAGTTCGCCGGTGCGGAACATCCGGTCGCCGCGCGCGCCGAACGGGTCGGCGACCAGGCGCGTGCCGGTCAGGCCGGGCCGGTGATGGTAGCCGCGCGCCAATCCCGCACCGGCCACATAGATTTCGCCGACCACGCCGGGCGGCAGCGGATTCATCTTCTCGTCCAGCACGTAGCAGCGGGCTCCGACCACGGGCCCGCCGATGGACACCGCCACGTGCGGCGCGACCGGGCTCAGCGGGCGGCTCATGGTCGCGCACAGGCCGGCCTCGCCCCAGCCGTAGCCGCTCACGAACGACCGCCCGGCCGACCAGATTTCGGTCAGCTTGGGCGGGCAGGGCGCCCCCGTGGTGGCGAGCAGCCGCAGCTGCGGCAGCGGTTCCGCGCCGGGCAGGGTGGCCAGCAGGTGCGGGGTGAGCACCGCGTGGGTGACCCTGGCGTCCACCATGAGCTCGAACAGGTCCGCGCCCGCGAAGGGTCCGGCCGGGGCGAGCACCAAGGTGGCCCCGGAGGCCAAGGCCAGCAACAGTTCCCACACCGCGGCGTCGCGGCCCGGCGCGGCGGCGGCCAGCACCCGCGCGTCCGGGTCGGAGTCACAGCGTTGCGCCTGGGTCACCACGAGGTGGGCGAGTCCGGCGTGGGTGACGGTCGCGCCCCGCATGATGCCGCTCGACGAGTGCGGATAGACGACATAGGCCGGGTGTTGCAGGCGCAGCGGCCGCATCCGCTCGGAGTCGGTGACCTGGATCGTGACCGGCGCCGACCGCACCCCGGCCGGACCGGGCGCGCTCTCGCCACTCGTCCGCCGCGGCGGCGCGTCCGTATCCTCCGCCCTCGGTTCCCGGACTCGTGCGCCGACGACTTCGGGTGGGTCACCACCGTCCGCGCGGCGTCGCACGGCGTGCGGGATCGGATCGAGCGGCAGCCACTCGCCGGCGGCCAAGGCGGGCAGCAGATCCCGCCGGTCGTCGGTCGTAATCCCGCCGGCCACACCGGAATCCGCGAGGATCGGGGCGATACGGGTGGTCGGCGCGTCGGGGTCGATCGCCAGGAAGGCGGCCCCGGCGTACGCCACCGCGCACACCGCCACCGCCCATTCCGGCGACCGCGGCAGCGCCACCGCCACCACGTCCTCGGGGCCGAGGCCCGCGCCGATCAGCCTGCGCGCCAAGCCGTTCGAATGCTCGGCGAGCTCGCGGTAGGTGAGGGTGAGGTTCCCGCACACCACGGCCGCGGCCTCCGGATCGTAGGACGCGGCGCGGATGAGCAATTGGGGCAATGTCAGCGCGACGGCGGTGCCGGTGTCGTTCCACCGCCGTAGCCGCCGTTGCCAGTCGTAGGGCGAGGCGGCGGACTCGCCGGCGTCGCAGGTGAACGCCGGTGCGGTATCGCGAACGTCCGGAGAATCGGCGAGCATTGTCCCTCCCGAAGTCGAGACCTGCGGATTGCGCCCGGAGCGCGGCGGTTCACGCTCCGACTGCGGACAGTACCGCACTGGGGCAGCAAGTCCACCGCTATTCGCTTCGCGCCGTAGATGGACGGATGATCAGTCAAACCGACCGAGCGGAATTCGAGACCATGCCGCCCAGCCGATACACCGGCGCCGCCCCCGCCACCGAGGTCAGGCCGTGCACACCGCGACCCGGCCGAGATTGCGGCGGGTCTCGATGAGCGCGATCGCGGCGTCCATCTCCGCCAACGGCAGCACGGTGTGACGCGGGCGAATCCGCCCGGCCGCCAGGAGATTCCACAGTTCGACGCGCCAGGTGTCCAGCAGATCGGCGCGGGTGCGACTGAGCAGGCCCATGGAGAATCCGGTGACGGTCTTCAGCTCGCCGAGCAGACTGCCCGACTCGATCGCACCGCCGAAGGCGCTGAACGCGATCAGACGACCGTTCGGGCCAAGGGTTTCCACACAGCGCTGCGCCATCTCACCGCCGACGCCGTCGAGGACGATGTCCACGCGTTCGGTCCAGGCCTCGTCATAGGTGACGACCTCGTCCGCTCCGCAGCCGCGTAGAAAATCGGCCTTGTCCGCGCTGCCGACGGCCGCGATCACGCGTGACGCTCCCAGCGCCCGGGCAAGCTGCACGGCCAGATGCCCGACACCACTGGCCGCACCGGTGACCATGACCGACTCCCCCGCGGTGAACCGGGCCGTCCGCAACAGACCCAGCGCGATGACCCCGCCGCGCACCAGCGCCAGCGCGTCGGCGGCATCCACCCCGGCGGGGATCTCGGACATCAATTGCGGTGCGGCGAGGGCGAATTCGGCGTACGCGCCCTCGAAGACCACACCGCCGACCCGCTTGCCGACCCACTCAGCGAGGTCAGGTCCGGCCGCCACGACCGTGCCGACGATCTCGCCGCCGTCGGGGCCGCTGTCCCGCTGCAGCATGCGCACCAGGCCGAGGTGGACGCCCGCCAGCTCGGTACGCACCAGCAGCCGGCCCGGGCCAGGCATGAGCTCCGCGGCGGTCACGACGGCGGGAGTGCGGCCGGAGAACTGAATCTTGCGCATGGGCAATGCCTTTCGGTGGGCCAGGCGGATCGCAGCTTATTAGGTCGCACACAAAATTAGTTTTATACGGTTCTTATGTCAAACCCAATATTTTCGTCGCCACATAGGCACTGATCAGGGCAACAAAAAGACGCGGCGGCCGTCCGAGGACGACCGCCGCGCTGTCCATAAGGACGAACTACGTGGAGGCCTTCTCATACTCCGCCACCGCGTGACGCCCGGTACCCCAGCCCACGTGGGCCTCGGCGCGCATGCGCTCGACCATGTGCGGGTAGTGCAGCTCGAACGCGGGACGCTCGGACCGGATCCGCGGCAGCTCGTAGAAGTTGTGCCGCGGCGGCGGGCAGGAGGTCGCCCACTCCAGCGAATTGCCGTAGCCCCACGGGTCGTCCACGGTCACGACCTCGCCATAGCGGTAGGACTTGAAGACGTTCCACACGAACGGCAGCACCGACGCGCCCAGAATGAACGATCCGATCGTGGAGATGGTGTTCAGCGTGGTGAAGCCGTCCGAGGGCAGGTAGTCCGCGTACCGGCGCGGCATACCCGAGGTACCCAGCCAGTGCTGCACCAGGAACGTGGTGTGGAAGCCGATGAACGTGGTCCAGAAGTGCCACTTCGCGAGACGCTCGTCGAGCATGCGCCCGGTCATCTTCGGGAACCAGAAGTAGATCCCCGCGTACGTGGCGAACACGATGGTGCCGAAGAGCACGTAGTGGAAGTGCGCCACCACGAAGTAGGTGTCGGACACGTGGAAGTCCAGCGGCGGCGAGGCCAGGATGACGCCCGAGAGACCGCCGAAGAGGAAGGTGACGATGAAGCCGACCGAGAACAGCATCGGCGACTCGAAGGTGAGCTGACCGCGCCACATGGTGCCGATCCAGTTGAAGAACTTCACACCGGTCGGGACCGCGATGAGGAAGGTCATGAACGAGAAGTACGGCAGCAGCACGGCTCCCGTGGCGTACATGTGGTGCGCCCACACCGCGATCGAGAGCGCCGCGATGGCCATCGTCGCGTAGACGAGAGTGGTGTAGCCGAAGATCGGCTTGCGCGAGAACACCGGGAATATCTCGGACACGATGCCGAAGAACGGCAGCGCGATAATGTACACCTCGGGGTGGCCGAAGTACCAGAACAGGTGCTGGAACAGCATATTGCCGCCACTGGCCGGGTCGTAGATGTGACCGCCCAGGTGCCGGTCGTAGAACAGGGCCAGCGCGGCGGCCGTCAGAATCGGGAAGACCAGCAGGATCAGCAGGCTGGTGATCGCGATGTTCCAGGTGAAGATGGGCATCCGGAACATGGTCATGCCCGGGCAGCGCAGGCAGACCACGGTGGTGAGCATGTTGACGCCACCGAGGATGGTGCCCAGACCGGAGACGCCGACGCCCAGGATCCACAGGTCGGCGCCGACGCCCGGGGAGTGGACGATGTCCGACAGCGGAGTGTAGGCGGTCCAGCCGAAATCGGCCGCGCCACCGGGAGTGACGAAGCCCGCGGTCGCCATGGTCGCGCCGAACAGGTACAGCCAGTAGCTCAGCGCGTTGAGCCGGGGGAAGGCCACATCGGGCGCGCCGATCTGCAGCGGCAGGACGATGTTGGCGAAGGCGAACACGACCGCGGTCGCATAGAACAGCAGCATGATGGTGCCGTGCATGGTGAACAGCTGGTTGAACTGCTCGGCCGACAGGAACTGCAGGCCCGGCCGTGCCAACTCGGCACGCATCAGCAACGCCATGACGCCGCCGATCAGGAAGAACGTGATCGAGGTGAACAGGTACATCTGACCGAGCATCTTGGGGTCGGTCGTCGTCAACAGCTGATAGATGAACGAGCCTGTGGGGCGCTTACGGGCCGGGTAGGGCCGGACCGCCTCGAGGTTCTGTTCGGGCTTTGGAGCAACTGCAGTCACCACATCCTCCTCAGGAGGGTTCCGTCCAGCTCTACCGATCGGGCACATAGAACGGCGCACAGCGTACCGACAGCAATTCGATTTTCGCCGAGAACACTCCGGTCGGGGTGAACCGGGATAGAAACGCACGATACTGCAGGGCAGCCCCCCGAGTCGACAGTGGCCGCCCGTCGGCTCGGCACAGGTTTGACGCGTTGTTCATCGTCAGTTCATCCCGCGCAATCACGAAATACTCATGAGGCACGGTCCAATATCTGGGCTATGTCACGATCGCTGCGCACTCGCGTTCTCACTGTCGCCGTGGTCGGCATCCTCGGTGCCGTGCTCGCCGTGGAGACCGCCACCACCGCCTACGGGGAACCTCACGCCGTGATTCACGGTCGCAGCGAGGTGACCGCCCGCGTCACCGGCGAGAAGCCGGACAACAATTGCCAGATCGCGGGGTCGGGCATCAGCGGGCCGTGGGGCGCGGTCGGTCCGGACGGGACGGTCACCCTCACGCTGGGCGCGGTGCACAGCAATGCCGAGAAGCTCCGCGTCATCTGCGAGGACCCCAAGCGCGGCGACGTCAGCCTGCACACGGTCCGCTCGGACCGGGTGACCTTCGACGGGCTGCTGTCCCCCATCCGGCAGATCATGCAACACAGGTTCTTCGTCGCTGGATAACCGCGCCAGGCCCCTAGACAGATGAGGGCTGCGGCGGCGGATACCCGGCGCGGGCGGACGCCACGGCGGCGCGCACCGCGGGGACCATCTCGGTCGCGAAATGATGTGTGGCGCGCTCGCCTTCGGGATCGACCGGGAGCAGGAATTCGCTCAGGCCGTGAACCAGAGCCACTTCGGTGAGCTGGCCGGGGGTCATGGTGGGGTCGATGACGTAGGCGCGGCGGATCAGGGCCGGGACGCGCCCCGCGGCGCGGGCGCCGGTGTCGATGGCGGCCATCAGGGCGGGCAGGTTGCGGGGCGGGGCGTAGCCGAAGCTGCCGAGCCAGCCGTCGGCGAGCTCCCCGGTCAGGCGTAGCGCGCGCGGGCCGTAGACACCGAGCCAGATGCCGATCGGATGGGCCGGGCGCGGGCCGGGTTTCGCGCCGCGCAGGGGATAGAACTCGCCCTCCAGGCTCGAGCGTTCGCCCTCGCCCCAGAGCGCGCGGATGACGGCGACGGCCTCGCGCAGCGCGGTGAGGGCTTGGCCGGGGCTGCGGCGGGCGCCGCCCATGGCCTCGATGGCGTCCCAGAACGCGCCCGCGCCCAGGCCCAGTTCGACCCGGCCGCCGCTGAGCAGGTCGAGGCTGGCGGCGCTGCGGGCCAGTACCGACGGCGGGCGCAGCGGGAGGTTCGCGACCGCGGGCATGAGGGTCAGGTTGCGAGTGACGCCGGCCAGATAGGACAGCAGCGTCCAGGTGTCCAGGAAGGCGGGCTGATACGGATGATCCTGAACGGCCAGCACTTCCAGTCCGGACTGGTCGGCCTGCCGCACCAGGCGCAGCAGCGCGCGCCCGCGTGCCGCCACGGGCGGAACGAAGATCCCGAACCTGAGCTCATGCCCGTAATCCGCCATAGCGAATATCAAGCTACCGCTCCGGATGGGTACCCGGGCGAAATCGAGCGACTTCGGCGCGTCCGGGCGACGGCACCCGTTTCAGATCGTGATCAAGTGGCAACCGGAATCCATAGTCGTTGCCGGGCAACGGAATACAATTGAGACCGGGCCGTCCGGGGAAGCGGCCCGGTCTTTTCGGCAGTCGGGCCGTTCGCGAGGCGGCCGGATGAAAGGACGTGCCCAGTGCGGGTTCACAGCACGGTCGAATCGGCCCAGCGACACCTGAAGGAAGTCGATCCCTCGGCATTGCGGCATGCGCGGAACCGACTGGCGGAGACCGGAATCGCACGGTTGGGATTCCTGCTCCCCCACCAGGTCAAACGCATCCTCGCCGCCGAGGCGCTGACCCTGCTCGACCACCACAGGCAGTGGGGTGACCTGCTGCCCGAGAACGAGGGCGTAGGTCGCCGGCAGGTCGACCTGACCGAACAGGAGGTATCGGCGCACGCCGAGTGCATCCCCCAGCTCTACCACTGCGAATCCTTGCGGCACAGCCTCTCCGTCGTCGCCGCCGAACCCGTGCTGTCCTGCCCCGACGCCGAGAAGTACCGCGTCAGCCGCCTGCACCACGACGATTCACTGAGCCAATGGCACTGGGACCATTACGCTTTCGCCCTCGTCCTGGTGGTGGAGTGCCCGCCGCTCGAGGACGGCGGCTTCGTGCAGACGGTCGCGCACACCCGCCGCGACTGGGACCACGCCGACGTGTACCGGACCCTGACCCGCAATCCGATCCACTCTTGGGAACTGCAGCCCGGCGACCTCTACCTGATGCGCACCGACACCACCCTGCACCGGGTGCATCCCTTCGCGCACGGCCGCCGCACCATCGTCGCCATGACCTTCGCGTCGGGGGCGGACAGCGAACGGGAGATCCGGCGGCGGGACGCCGAACCGACACCGCATTAGACGCCGGATCGGCCCGCGTCCGCTGATGCTCAGCGCACCGCTCGAGGGTCTGCGCTCATCCGGTCGATGTGTCCTGAGTCATATACAGTGATAGCCTGATCACCGTTCACGCAGCGGGGGGCAGCGTCGCCACACCGTATCCGCTTCGGCAGTTGTGCCCACTCGGCTTAGGTGGCTCCCAATGGATCTTCTGAACCCTCTCGACGCGATCTTCCTGGCCATCGAATCCCGCGAGCATCCCATGCACGTCGGCGGTCTGCAGCTGTTCGAACCGCCCGCCGACGCGGGGCCCGAGTTCGCCCATGAGCTGTTCGAGGAGATGGCCGCGATGACCGAGGTGCGGGCCCGTTTCCGCCGCAAGCCCAGCCGGCTACTGGGCGGCTTCTCCAGCCTCGCCTGGTCCCACGCCGAGAACGTGGATCTGAGCTACCACCTGCGGCGGTCCGCGCTGCCCGCGCCCGGCGGCCTGGGTGATCTGCTGGATCTCACCGAGCGTCTGCACGGCATCCTGCTCGACCGGCACCGGCCGCTCTGGGAGGGCCGGCTCATCGAAGGCCTGTCCGACGGCCGCTTCGCGGTCTATATGAAGATGCACCACGCGCTCATCGACGGCGTCTCGGCCATGCGGCTGCTGCAGCGCACCCTCACCGACGACCCGTTCGACAGCCGGGTCAACGTCCCGTGGGGCGCGGCGCCGCTGCCGCGCGACGACAGCGGCGAGCCCACGAGCCCCTGGTCGCAGCTGCGCAAGGCGGTGCCGCGGATCCTGCGCGCCACCGGATCGATCGCCGCACCCCTGCGGGGCGCCATCGACGGGCGGCTCACCCTGCCCATGACCGCGCCACGCACTCTGCTCAACACCTCCATCGGCGGGGCCCGGCGCATCGCGGTGCGGTCCTGGCCGCTGGAACGCATCAACGGGATTCGGCAGGCCACCGGGGCCACGGTCAACGACGTGGTGCTGGCCATGAGCGCCGCGGCGCTGCGCGCCTATCTGATCGAGCGCGACGCGCTGCCGGACGAACCGCTGATCGCCATGGTGCCGGTCAATATTCGAAGCGCCGCCGAATCCGACACGTCCGAGGGCAATCAGGTGGCGGCCTGCCTGGCGAATCTCGGCACCGATATCGAGGATCCAGCTGCCCGGCTGGAAATCATCCGCACCTCCATGCACGACGCCAAACGGGTGTTCACGCAATTGCCGAAGCTGGAGGCCCTGCTGCTGTCGGCCGCCCTGATGACCCCGCTCGGAGTGTCCCTACTACCTGGTTTCGAGGCACTGCCGCGCATGCCGTTCAACCTGGTGATCTCGAATGTGCCGGGGCCGCGCAAACCGGTCTATATGCGGGGCGCGCGGCTGGACGCCAATTACCCGCTGTCGATTCCGTTCGAGTCGCAGGCCATGAACATCACGGTCACCACCAATGGCGACAATCTCGATTTCGGGCTGGTCGGCTGCCGTCGTACCGTGCCCGATCTGGATCGGATGATCGATCATCTGGAGAACGGCCTGGCCGAGTTGGAGCTGGCCGTCGCCTGAACGCCGACCGTCCATTCGCCGTTCCCGGGGCTTGCCCGTGCGAGCTTCGGGAGTCGGTTCTCTAGGCTTGCCACGTGGAAACGTCGTGGCCCGAACTGCGGAAAGCGTGTCTGCTTCTCGAGGATGAGGCGGTCTTGGCTCTGAACAAGCCCGCCGGCATCTCGGTGACCGGCGAGCGCCACGACACCGACATCGTGGACATGGCCGCGGCGCGGGGCGAGACGCTGTATCCGGTGCACCGCATCGATAAGGTCACCTCGGGCCTGGTCCTGCTGGCCAAGGAACTGCCCGCGCACGGGCAGCTCACCCGGCAGTTCAACAAGCGCACCGCGGAGAAGGCGTACCTGGCCGTCACCGCCTCCACCGGTCTGCCCGATCGCGGCGTCATCGACCTGCCGCTGAGTGTCGGCCGCAAGAACCGGGTGCGGATCGCCGCGCCCCGGGAGAGCATTCGTCGCGACGGCGACACCTGGCTGGTGGACGAACAGGATGTTCTGGCGGGCAAGAACTATCCGTCGGTCACCGAATTCACCACGCTGGCCCGCACCGACTCCCATACCGTGCTGGCCCTGCGTCCGATCACCGGGCGACGGCACCAAATTCGCGTGCACCTGGCCTGGATCGGGCACCCCATTGTCGGCGACCCGCTCTTCGACAGGTCGGGCACATTCGCTCGCACCCATCTGCATTCGTGGCGTCTGGTCCTGGACGCGCCCTGGCGACCCACCGGCACACTGGAACTGGAAGCCGAGCCGGGTGCTGACTTCTGGCGGGTCGGCGACGCCATCGTCGCCACCGATCCGCGGCAACTGCTGAGCAGCGCAAGCGAACTCATAGCCCGGACCACACCGACCGGACACTGATATAACTTCGCTATATTGGGTGGCGGGTTTCACCGAGACCGCATCAGGGCAGGTCAATTAGCCTGAATGAGGTGACCGCGGTGCGGCGGGCACAGCCGGGCGCACTGATGCTGCCCTTTACAGAAAGCGAACGCCGATGGTTCTGCTGGCTCAGCTCAGTGACACCCACTTCAACATGGGCGCACGGAATGTCGAACGCGCCGAACGGGTGATGGCCTTTCTCGCCGAGCTGCCGCAGCGACCCGACGCCATCATCGTCACCGGAGATATCGCCGACGAGGGTGATATCGAGGAGTATCAGCAGGCGCGCGCGGCGCTGGCCGCGGACCTTCCGGTGCTGATCCTGCCCGGCAATCACGACGATCGCGTCAATATGCGCAGCGTGTTCTTCCCCGGGACCGAGGGCAGCGGCCCGATCAACCAGTACTACCGGGTCAACGGCGTGACCCTGGCCCTGCTCGACTCCAGCATCCCCGGAAAGCCGGAGGGCCTGCTGGAGGATGAGACCTACGACTTCCTCACCGATCTGCTGGTGTCCACGCCCGACGATGATGTGGTGCTGGTGGCCATGCACCATCCGCCGGTGGCCGTGCAGTCCACCGTCGTGGACCCGATTCGGCTCATCAATCCGGAGCGCCTGGCCGAGATCGTGGCGGGCGATGACCGCATCGCCGCTGTCCTGACCGGCCACGTGCACGCCGGGCTCATGACCCAGTTCGCGGGCAAGCCGCTGATCGTCGCGCCGGGCGTCTCCTCCACCATCGGCTGCGAATGGGAAACGGCCGCACCGGGTCACGTGCCCATCGACTTCGCGCCCGACCCGTCGATGATCTTCCATTCCATTACCGACAACGGACTGCTGTCCATGTTCCGGCCCATCGCCATGGGCGGCTGGCTCAGCGAACCGACGGAGTGATCGCACTACGCCGATAGGCCGACGGCGTGGTGCCGGTCCAGCGTTTGAAGGCGTGAATGAAGGTCGACGCCTCCGCGTAGCCGAGGCGGATCGCCACATCGCTCACCGACAGCGGTGTGGCCGTGAGCATCTCCTCCGCCAGCGCGCGCCGCACCTCGTCCAGCAGCTGCCGGTAGCTGGTGCCGGCCGCGTCCAGGTGACGACGCAGGGTGCGGGTGCTCATATTGAGATCCTTTGCCACCGAATCGATTCCGGGCGGCACCGCGAATCCGTCCAGGCCGCCGCGCGGCACCAGACGCTCCCGCACCTCGGCCGCGATGCCGGTGCGGGCGCGGCGGCGGGAGACCAGGTCGCGGCACTGCGCCAGGCACATGGCCCAGGTGTGCTCGTTGGCCTGCGGCAGGGGCTGTTGCAGAATGGCCGGATCCAGTGCGAACAGATTGTGCTCGGCCTCGAAACTCGGTGTCAGACCGTACATTTCCGTGTACGGGCCGAGATTCTCCGGCGCCGGGAAGTCGAAGTCGGCGCGCAGCAGCGGGATGGGGCGGCCCATCAGATCCGACATCACCTGGTGCATGGCGGCGACATCGCGCTCCACCAGGAAGCGCCGCACGTCGAAGGGCACCCGCTCGTCGTGGATGCGGGCCACGAACTCACCCGGGCGCCAGCTGGCCGCCGGAATACAGAAGGTGAAGCTCAACTCCAGGTAGCGCAGCGCGAAGGCGATGGCCTCGCCCAGGGTGGGACTGCTGACGCAGGCGAAGCCGAAGATGCCGAAGGTGGTGATGCGATACCGCCGCCCCACCTCCAGCCCCAGGTTCGGGCGCGCGCCCAGTTCGCGCACCAGGTTCCGGATCACCGCCAATTCGGTGTGCGCGTCGATCTGTTCGTCCGGATCGGCCAGCTGCCGCTCGCTCAGCCCGCTGCCCTGCAGCATCCGCGCGGCCGGCACGCCGTGCTCGCGCGCGAATCCGACCATGAGAGCGACACTCGCCACGCCGCGGGGGAAATCCCAATCGCGGATTCCCGCCTCCTGCATCGTGCCCATGGCCCGATTATGGCCGAAATTCTCGATCCGGTCGCGCACTAAATCGAATGCTCGCTCCTACAGTGAGAAGGGACTTCGATGTGAGGAGCACCACAATGCCGTCGGTCATCATCATCGGTGCGGGTTTCGGCGGGCTCGGCATGGCGATCGAGTTGCAGCGCAATGGATTCCGCGAGTTCACCATTCTGGAGAAGGCCGCCGACCTGGGTGGGGTGTGGCGGGAGAACACCTATCCCGGCGCGGCCTGCGATGTGCCGTCGCCGCTGTACTCGTTCGCGCACGAACCCAAACCCCGGTGGCGGCAGCGGTATGCGACGCGCGAGGACATCTGGGAGTACATGCGCGGCATCGCCGATCGGCATGGGCTGTCCGACCACCTCGTGTTCGGGGCCGAGGTCACCGAGGCGGAATTCGACGAGACGACCGGGCAGTGGACGGTGCACACCGCCGACGGCGTGGCGCGCACCGCGGATGTGCTGGTGTCGGCGGTGGGGCAGCTGTCGCGACCGGCCATGCCGCCGATTCCGGGCATCGGAGACTTCGGCGGGAAGTACTTCCACTCCGCGCGGTGGGATCACGACGTGGAGCTGACCGGAAAGCGGGTGGCCTGTATCGGCACCGGAGCCAGCGCGATCCAGTACATCCCCGAGATCCAGCCGCGGGCCGGGCAGCTGACGGTGTTCCAGCGCACCGCGGCGTGGGTGCTGCCCAAATTCGACACCGACTACAAGCCGGTGCATCAGCGGATCCTGGTCGAGATTCCGGGAATGCCGGTGGCCGAGCGCCTTTCGTGGTGGCTCCTCGCCGAATTCGTGGCGCTGGGGCTGGTGGAGTTTCCGGGCATCGTGCGCGGGGTCTCGCGGATCGCGGAGAAGCATCTCGAGGAGCGGGTCTCCGATCCGGTGCTGCGCGCCAAGCTCACCCCCGACTATCCGATCGGCTGCAAGCGCGGACTGTTCTCCAACGACTACTTCCCCGCGCTCACCCAGCCCAATGTCACCGTGGAGACCACGGCCATCAGCGAGATCGTCCCCGAGGGCGTCCGCACCGCCGACGGCGCCCTGCACGAGGCCGACGTGATCATCTACGGCACCGGCTTCAAGGGCACGGAATTCCTGTGGCCGATGAAGATTCGCGGCCGTGGCGGCCGCATCCTGAGCGACGTGTGGGACGGCGGCGCACACGCCTATCTGGGCCTCACGGTCCCTGAATTCCCCAATATGTTCATGGTCTACGGGCCCAACACCAACCTCGGCGTCGGGTCCATCATTTACATGATCGAATCCCAGACCCACTACATCCGCCGTGCCCTGCAACTCCTCGGCGAACGACCCCGCACCTATCTCGAAGTCCGCCCCGAGGCCGAACGGGCCTTCAACGACGCCCTCCAGAAGCGGCTCGCCCGCACGCCCTGGAACTTCTGCACCAGCTGGTATCGCACGCCTTCCGGGCGCATCACCAACAATTGGCCCGGCACTACCCGCAGCTACCGCCGCCGCACTCGCGACCTCCGACTCTCCGACTACACCTTCACCTCGATTCGAGGCTGATCAGCAACACATTGGGATGCATTCACGGCATGCGCCCGAGCCTACGAACAGCGGCGCCTGCCGCGATCCCCTGCTCGCAGGCGATCTCGCCCTCCGTCCGCAAGGAACACGGTGCCGGCAGCCGACACGGAACGCTCACGAGCGTCTCCTGCCGGCACTCGGCTCGATGGATCAGAAGGGCAGCCCGATGGTCAGTACTGGTGACACGAATCGACAACCTGGCGCAGTAGGGGAATGAAGTCCGGGTTGATATCGGCGGGAGCACCCATCAGCTGCTGTTGAACGATGAGGGCCTGGAACGCGATTCGCCGCTGAGGGATCGGCTGGTCATAGGCGAGCCGGAAAGGGGCCTTCCGCTCCGGTGCCGCGTCGAGTTGCGCCGCGGTCGCAGGTTCCACCCGGTGGAAGGCCGCGTCGATCTGGTCGAACGAGCACGTCGAGCTCAACAGCGGTTCGAGATCACTCATCGGGTCGGCGACCGCCGCCCCCGCCCCGGACACCGCCACAGCAGCACCGAACCCGGCAATCGTCACTGCGATCGCGCTTGCGTACCGCGCACCGATCAACCTCATGTGAGACCAACCTTTCGTAGTAGCGGGATCAGCGGATGACAACCAGCCCTGCGCGGGCCGGACAGCACGCTACCGAAGACACCCCCTTCCCGGCGGCCGCACACGCCGCCCCACCATCTCTGTGCCGACGACAATGCTGTCAGCCCGGCAGGGCTTTGGGTGCGCGCATCAGAAGGGGCGAGCTTCACGAACCGGCTCCGGGGCGAGGGGCGGCCCGGGATGGACGGTCAACGGCGCGGCGGGTGTCCGGATTGCGGGCGTCGTGCCTGGAGTCTGTGGAGATGTTGAGAGGTCGCGGTGGGTTGGGGTGAGAACACGGCAGACTGGTAGGCGTGACCGATTCGTACCGGATTCGCGGCGGCCTGGCTGAACAGGCCGGCGTGTCCCGCGCCGGGAGACGTGCTGGGGCGACGCTGCCGACGGGGGCGCTGCGCCCGATCGAACTTGCGGCGGGGGCCGTGCTGGGTGGGGCCACGGTGGGGCTGGTGACCCTGGGGTCGCTGGTGCCGTTCGCGGCGGCGCTGCAACTGGTGGCGGCGGTGCCGATGGGGTTGCTGGCGCATCGGCACCGGTTCCGGGCGCAGCTGGCGACCACCATCGCGGGGGCGCTGGTGACCTTCGTGGCGGCGGGCCTGCTGCCCGCCGAGAATCTGGTCGGCGTCGCCGTCATCGGCGGGATCATCGGAACGGTCAAGCGCAGGCGCGGCGGACTGCCCGCGGTGGTGGCGCTGTCGGCGCTGGCCGGATTCGTGATGGCCGCTCTGTCGATCGGCATGCTGCTGGCCTTCGCGCAGTCGCGGCACCTGCTGTTCGACAGCATCCGCAATTCCGCGCAGGGCATCGAAAACCTCGCGGCGCGCCAGCCTTCGCTGAAGCCGCTGGGCCGGGCGGTGGCCGACTACACCGACACCGTTCTGCACTGGTGGTGGGCGTTCGTGGGCGGCGGCATCATCGCCGCCATGATGGTGAGCGGGGTGTTCTCCTGGTTCGTGCTGGGGCGGGTGCTGGATCGGCTGGCCTGGTTGCCGGGCCGGGACAGCCTGCTGGACGCGCCCGCCGACCCGCGGCCGGTCGCGCCGCTGCCGGTCACCTTGCGGGAGGTCGCTTTCCGCTATCCGGGCGCGCGCACCGATGCCCTGCACGACATCGACCTGACCGTGGACGTCGGCGAGTTCGTGGCGGTGGTCGGCCACAACGGCTCCGGAAAGTCCACGCTCACCAGGATTCTCGCGGGCCGCCCGCCGACCGCGGGCACCGTTACCCGGCCGGGCGCGGCGGGTCTGGGCGTGCGCGGCGGCACCGCCATGGTGCTGCAACGGCCCGAGAGCCAGACCCTCGGTGTCCTCGTCGCCGACGACGTGGTGTGGGGCCTGCCCACCGAGGACGCCGCGGCCGTGAATGTCGACGCGCTGCTGACCGAGGTCGGATTGACCGGCATGGGCGGGCGTGAGACCGCGACCCTGTCCGGTGGTCAGCAGCAGCGGCTCGCGGTGGCCGCCGCCTTGGCCCGGCAGCCGACGCTGCTCATCGCCGACGAGGCCACGTCGATGATCGACCCCGAAGGCCGTCGCGACCTGGTCGCGCTGCTGGCCGACCTGCCCCGCAGGCATCCGATGGCCGTCGTCCTGGTGACCCACCACGAGGCCGACGCGGCCGCCGCCGACCGCGTGGTCCATCTGGAACAGGGCCGCTCGGTCGGCCATCTGCCCGCCTGGCCGCGCCCGGTCCGCGATCCGCGCCGCCGGCCCATGGGCGATCCCGTCCTCGAACTGCGCGGCGTCGGGCACACCTACAACCGCGTCACCCCCTGGGAGACCCCGGCCCTGCACGGCATCGACCTGAGTGTCCGCCGCGGCGAAGCCCTGCTCATCGTGGGCGGCAATGGTTCCGGCAAGTCCACGCTGGCCTGGATCATGGCGGGCCTCACCACGCCCACCTCGGGTACCTGCGTCCTGCGCGAACCCATGGGCACCACCCGCCCGGTGCACAAGCGAATCGGGGCCGTACAGCTGGCCTTCCAGCACTCCCGACTGCAATTGCAGCGCCAGGATGTGGGCACCGAGATCGAGGACTGGGGCGGCCGCGGCAGTTACGCGGTGGCCCGTGCCCTCGACGCCGTGGGCCTGGACCGGGCACTGGCCTCTCGCTCGATCGAGGAACTCAGCGGCGGCCAGGCCAAACGCGTGGTGCTGGCCGCCATCGTGGCGAGCCACCCCCAGGTGGTGGTGCTCGACGAACCGCTGGCCGGGCTGGATCCGGCGGGCCGCGCCGGAGTCGTGGAACTGCTCGCCCGACTACGGGATTCGGGGTTGACCCTGATCGTCATCTCGCACGACGTGTCCGACATGGCCGCGGTGTGCGACCGCACCGTCCATCTGCGCGATGGTCGTCTCGTCGAAAATGATTCCACCGCAGTGCGATACGGCCAGGCCCATGATTTCACCGGAGGTGTCCGATGAGCAGTGTCGTCCTCCGCGAGGTCCCCGTCGACAGCCCCGTGCATCGACTCTGGGCCGGTACCAAGATGATCGGCGTCTTCGCCATCAGCCTGCTGCTCATGTTCATACCGTCCTGGGGGCTGCTGGGCGTGGCGACGGTGTTCCTGGTGGCGGTGTTCCTGCTGGCGCGCCTGCCGCTGGGCACAGTGCCCCGTTTTCCGTGGTGGGTGTGGGCGGGCGTGCTGATCGGCGCGGCCATCAACGCACCGGTCAGCACGTCGGCACTGTTGCGATACGCGCAGGTGATCGTCTTCGGATTCCTGCTGCTCGGTGCGTCCTTCCTGGTCGCCTGGACCACCCCCATGGGGGAGGTCGCGCCCGCGCTGGCCAAACTCGGCGCACCGCTGAAGCGGATCGCCTGGACCCGCAACGGGGTCCGCCACGCCATTCCCGTCGACGAGTGGGCCGTGGTGGTCGCGCTGACCCTGCGCGGCCTGCCGCTCCTGCTCGAGGAGATGCGAGTGCTCCGCGCGGCGCGCAAACTGCGGCCGAAGGATTCACTGCTGCATCGCGCGTCGGAGAATCCGCTGGTCGACATTCTGACCGCGAGCATGGCGGTCTCCAGCCGCCGCGCGGCCGAACTCGGCGAGGCCATCACGACCCGCGGCGGCACCGGCGAGCTCACCGCCCGCCCGGGTGCGCCGGGCCGCGCCGATGCGGTGGCGCTGTTGGTGGTGGCATTGGTGTGCGCGCTGGGCATCGGCGTCGAAGTGCTTCTCTAGCAACACTCGAGTCGAGAATCGCTCGGATTGTCGGTGGGCCGCGCTACCGTGTTCGCCAGTAGAACATGTTGCTGAATGCCGCCCGGCTCGCAAGTTCACAAAGGGGGAATTCTTTCTATCGAGCCGTGTGTTGCCTCGAGAACCTGATGAAGATTGGAAGACCCATGATGCTGCGCAAGATCACTGCTGTTGCCGCGCCGGTGGTCACGGCGGTCGCCATCGCCGGAGCCGGTGTGGCACACGCGAATCCATCGGTACCCGACATCGGCTACCAGACCCAGCTGGTCGGCAATACCGTCGTCACCACCCTCACCAACGGCAGCTTCGAACTGGCGGGCGCCGCGGTGAACATCAAGGACGCCGCCGGCGCCACGGTTCTCAGTCTGCCGCTCGCCTTCGAGCAGGACGGCCTGAGCTTCCCACTGCCCGGCACTGTCAGCGATGACGGCGCCACCCTCAGCCTGACGGCGGTCAAGGACGTCGCCGCGGCCACGCCGGTACTGCACCCGGTGGCCTCGAACAACGAGAACCAGCGCGCCATGGATGCCTTCAGCAGCCAGTTCGGCATCGCCACCGCCATCGGCAGCTTCCTGGGCCTCGCGGTGGGCGCTGCGGTCGGCGCTGTCGGATTCTTCGGCGGCGCCTTCGGTCTGGCGACCGTGCCGATCGCGGCGGGCATCGGCGCGGTCATCGGCACTCTGGTGGTGGGCGGTCCGGCCCTGATCATCGCGGGTGTCGATCTGCTGAACACGCTGAACGCGGCGCCCGGCACCACCAAGTGGGTCCAGCCTGGCGACATCTGACACCGGGCGCCGGGTGCACCGCGCGGTCGAGCTGCTCAGCCACCGCAGCGCGCGGGGCACCCGGCGGTGATCGGCTTCTGATTCCGCTCGTGAATCGGTGTCCGCCAGGCTTACGCCAGCCGGTGCCCGATGATTCACCCCGCGCCGAGAGGCCGAAGCGCCATAGCCGCCTGAACCCTCCGGGATTGACAGGCTAACGGCGTTCGCCTTACCGTAGAAGCTAACAACGTTAGCCTCTGCTGGAAGCCTCGGAGGGTCCGATGACCACCATCGCCACCAACCCGCCGGCCACCACCGGCCACCACATCCCGGCCCTCGTCCGCAAGGCCGGTTGGGTCACGTGGACGGTGTTCCTCGCCGCCTTCGCCATTCTCGAGGGCGTCAACCATGGCACCGCCTCCTGGCTGGCGCTGGTGGCGGGCCTCATCGCACCCGATCTGACCTTCTTCGCCGCCATCGGCGCGAAAGGCCCTGTGCGGCAAGGGCAACTGCCCCGCCAGGCGGTCCCGTTCTACAATGCCGCGCACCGCATCTGGATCCCGCTGGCCCTGGCCATCATCTATGCCTTTGCCCCGCTGCGGGTTCCGGCCCTGTTCACCTTCCTGCTCGCTTGGATGCTGCACATCGGCATCGACCGCATCGTCGGCTACGGCCTGCGCACCGCGGACGGCTTCCTCCGTGGCTGACCCGACCGCAACGCTCACCGGGCGACAGCGGCAGATCGCCGCGGCCGCTCGCGCGCTGTTGGACGAGCAGGGCCCCGAGGCTCTCACCATGCGCAATGTCGCAGCAGCCCTGGGCATCAAGGCCCCATCCCTGTACAAGCACGTCCCGGACAAGACCGCCCTCGAAACCCTGGTGGTGGCACAGGGTTTCGCCGAGCTCGCCGAAGCGCTGGAAGCGGCCGCGCCACAGGGTCTCCCCGGAGTCGCCGAGGCATACCGCGACTACGGCCTGTCCCACCCGCATGTCTACCGACTCATGAACTACCGCCCCCTACGTCGAGATCTACTACCGCCGGGCCTCGAGGAACGAACCGCGCAGCCACTGGTCGCCGCCGTCGGCGGCGACCCGGCCCGAGCCCGCGCCCTCTGGGCGTTCGCCCACGGCATGGTGAGCCTCGAGATCGACGGCCGGTTTCCCGGCGACGCCGACCTGGCAGCCGCGTGGCGAGCAGGTCTCGACTCCTTCCGCTGATGCCGTCGAAATTTTTTTCGCGCCGTGTCGATCTGCCGTCCTCCCCGTTCGACCTTGGCATGAGAGGGTCGGACAGCGACCCGCGACGAGGAGGATGACCATGAAGTACATGCTGATCTGGCGCGCCGACGACAAGGGCAATGCCGCCATGGCAGAGTCCGATTTCGAGAAGGTGATGGAATCGGTCGGGCGGTACAACGACGAGTTGATCCGCGCCGGGGTGCTGCTGGCGGCGGAGGGCCTCGACAGTGCGGAAGACGGCGTGGTGGTGGACTTCTCGTCGGAGCCGCCGCTGGTGACCGACGGACCGTACGGCGAGACCAAGGAGCTGTTCGGCGGCTTCTACATCCTGAACGTGGCCTCCAAGGAGGAGGCCGTGGAATGGGCCAAGCGGGCGCCGTCGTTCGGGCCCGGGTTCAAGACCGAGATCCGGCGGGTCACCACCATCGACGAATTCCCGCAGGACAACGAGTGGATTCAGAAGGAACGCGCGTGGCGCGAGGCCACCGGGCAGCTGTGAGCCGCTGAGACATGGCCCACTCCAGCGGTCGGGAGGCCGTGGCCGCGGTGTGGCGCATCGAATCCGCGCGCATTGTCGGTGCGCTGGCCCGATACACCGGCGATTTCGCCCTGGCCGAGGACCTCGCCCAGGAAGCTTTGGCGGAGGCGCTGGTGACCTGGCCGCGCGCCGGCGTGCCGCGCAATCCCGCGGGGTGGCTGCTCACCGTGGGCCGGCGGCGGGCGATCGACGCCTTCCGCCGCCGGGCCCTTCGCGACGACCGGTACGCCGCCCTCGCCCGCGAACTGGGCGAGGGCGGGGCGGCCGCCGGCGGGCCCGCCCCGGAAGCGCCCGGCGCGGAACCGCTCTGGGATCCCGATCAGATCGATGACGATGTCCTAGCCCTGATGTTCGTGTCCTGCCATCCGGTGCTGTCCCGCGAGGCACGGGTCGCGCTGACCCTGCGCGTGGTCGGAGGCCTGTCCAGCGACGAGATCGCGAAAGCCTTCCTGATTCCGACGGCCACCGTCCAGGCGCGGATCACCCGGGCCAAGAAAACCCTTGCGGCGGCGCGTGTTCGGTTCGCGGTGCCGCCCGCGGACGAGCGCGGAGCCCGTCTGGGTTCGGTTCTCAATGTGCTCTACGTGATCTTCACCGAGGGCTCCTCGGCCACCTCGGGCGCGGACCTGATCCGGCTGGATCTCGCGGCCGAGGCCCAACGCCTGGCGCGGGTGCTGGCCCGGCTCATGCCCGCGGAGCCCGAGGTCCACGGCCTGCTGGCGCTGCTCGAGCTGACCGCCGCGCGGTTCCCGGCCCGCACCGACGCACGAGGACGGCCGATCCTGCTGGAGCGGCAGAATCGGGGGCGCTGGGACCATGCGGCCATACGCCGCGGGCGGGCCGCATTGGAGCAGGCGTCCCGGGCGGGGCGCGGTCTCGGCGCGTACGGCTTGCAGGCCGCGATCGCCGAATGTCATGCGGTCGCCGCATCCGTCGACAGCACCGACTGGGATCGCATCGTGCTGCTCTACGAAGCGCTCGGCCGGCTCTCCCCGTCACCGATCGTGGATCTCAACCGCGCGGTCGCCGTCTGCATGGCGCAAGGACCGGCCGCCGCGCTCGAGATCGTGGACGAGCTCGACGATTCCGCGGCACTGCCGAATTCCCACCTCCTGCCGAGTGTGCGCGGTGAACTGCTCGCCAAACTGGGACGCGCCCCCGAAGCTCGCACCGAGTTCGAACGCGCGATCCGGCTGTGCGGCAACGACAGTGAGCGCGGCGTGCTCGAAGGCAAACTGGCCGAGCTGCGCTCCGCACGGACATGAGCCGACAGGGCGTGGAATCCGTGGACGCGGTGGCGCTTTCGGTTCGGCGACGTATCGATCGCCGCGGGCGTCGGCCCGATCATCGGGTATCTTCCGGTGAACGGCCCGGCCCTGCTCATCGCCGATGTCGATCTGCCGAGCATGCCGGCCGCCGTGCCCGGCGCCACCGAGTGGGCTCGGCCCGGCGACCGGTACCACCCGAGCGCGGGCGAACCGGACGCTGACGGCGATCAGCCGGCTCAGCGCACGGTGCATCCGGCAGCCACCGGGTCGCCGGCGAAGCGATCCGACAGAAAGTTCATGGCGCCCAGGGCTTCTCCGACCGCTGCGGGATTGTGGCCCGGGATCGCCGAGTGCACGGCGGTGAGATTCGCGCCCAGGGCGCAGTAACGGTCCACGAGGGCGCTGAAACCGGTCGACGGAATCACATCGTCGTCATTGCTGTGGTATAGGTACAGCGGCACGTCGGGCGCCCAGCCGCCCAGCTCCTGGCGGCTGGCCGCAGCCCGGAAGGCTTGGCTGCCAAGGATATCCGGGACGCTCGAGTAATCGTCGACGTGCCGGAAGACGTGGTGGACCACCAGGTCGCCGCCACAGGAGGTCGCCTCCTGCGCCAGCAGGGCCTTACCGCTGTCGTTGAGCGTGTCCGCCAGACCGGAGCCGGAATCGTCACGAGCCAGGGCGATCAGGATCAGCACCGCGAGCCCCGCCTGATAGCTGCCGTCCACTTTGTGCGCGAGGGCGGGGATATCGGCGGGTACGCCACCGGAGGTCACGCCCGCGAACCAGATCTCGGGCGCGTAGCTCGCCCGCAGCTGCATGGCCCACAGGGTGGCGAAGGCGCCGCCCGAGTAGCCCCAGGCTCCGAGTGGGCTGGCATCGGTGATTCCCAGCGGCGCAAAGGATTTGGCGGCACGCACACCGTCCAGCACCGCCCGGCCGGAGTTCACGCCGTCGAAGAAGCGGGACCGCGGGCCCTCGTAGTCCGACACCACGACGGCCCAGCCGCGGCGCAGTGCCTCGGCCAGGAACGGCACGTCCAGCAGGGTGGTGGCAATGGAGAAGTCCCGCCCGCCGCGCAGCGCGAACGATGGGGCGCAACGGGTTCCGAGACTGTCCTCGGCGATCTGATACGACAGCAGCGGCCGATCGCCGGGACCGGTCCAGGGCGCGAGCGGCGTCATGACGGTGGCCATATCGGCGACGGCCTCGCCGGCGGAATCGGTGGTGCCGTACTGCACCTGCCAGCCCGCCACCGGGAGCGGCAGCCCGAGGACGGCGATGGGCCGGGATTTGAGGACAGCCCCGTTTGCGAACTCTCTCAGGTTGATCGGCGCCGAGTAGAACGGATCATCATCAGGATAGGGGATGTCGGCGCGCGTGCCGGGTACCGCGACCGCCGCGGCCAGCAGCGTCACCGCGCCTATCAACCCGGCGCGCCACCAGTGTCGAACTCTGCGTGAGCGCTCCGTGAATCCACGTGTGCGTACCCCGAACCATGCGCCATCCCGCCGCATAACGCCTCCAGCGTCGAATCACCCGACACTCCAGACCCCACGGACCGCTGTTCGCGCCGACAAGAACTCCGGCGCATCACAGAACCAAAATTACTGCGGGCCGGTACTCGCGGTCAACGCGTCTCCGCGCGTCGTGAACACGGCGTTGCGCGGCTTCCTGCACGAAGAGATCACTCCAGCTAGAGGCCAGATCTTGGTGACTGGATCTACCGGGTACATGCCAGTTGCCGCCATGCTCGGTCAATGTTGTTGCGCCGCCTCATCGCCCTGTATGTCGGGCTCTGGCTCTACGGCTTCTCCATGGCAGTCATGATCCGGGCCGCGCTCGGCCTGGACCCGTGGGATGTGTTCCACCAGGGCGTGACCGATCAGGTTCCGCTGAGTTTCGGTACGGTCGTGGCGATTACCGGCGCGGTGGTGCTGCTGGCCTGGATTCCGCTGCGGCAGTGGCCCGGTCTGGGCACGGTCAGCAATGTCGTGGTCATCGCTGTCTCGGTGGACGCGGGGCTCTGGCTGCTGCCGGATCTGCACGGGTTGCCGATCCGGATCGGGGCCATGGGGACAGCGGTGGTGCTCAATGCGATTGCGACGGTGCTCTATATCGGCGCGGGCATGGGACCGGGGCCGCGCGATGGCCTGATGACCGGTCTGGTTCGGCGCACGGGCAAGCCGGTGTGGGTCATCCGGACAGGGTTGGAGGCGACGGTGTTGTCCGTGGGTTGGATCCTCGGCGGCAGCGTGGGTGTGGGCACGGTTGTGTACGCGTTCGCCATCGGACCGCTGATCCAGCTGATGATCCCCTTCGCGGATCGGTTCCTGCCGGGCTTCCCTCGGCCGGAGCGGGCCGGTTCATCCACGCCGGAGACCAAGCCGATGGTCGCCTGAACAGCGGCGACTATTCCGGGCGTGCCGGAGGAAAGCGCCGGACCTCGCGCGATGCCGTCGCACCGAAGCGGACGGGGTCGGCGACGGTGGGTACGACCTTGCCGGTGGTGTGCCCGCGTCCCACCAGCTGATCGGCCTGCGCCGCACGCGCCTGTCGAAAGGCCGAGCTAGGCGAAAAGGTCAGTCGGAACTGGGAATCCAGGCCGGATGCCACAGGCGTCCGGCCTCGGTCCAGTTCATGAAGCGCACGGTGCCCGTGAGTTTCGGCGCCACCCAGACCGCGTCCTTGCGCTCGTCAGCGGTCAGCTCATTGTCGAACGGGCTGGTCTTGCGTTCCAGGCGACGCAGCCGGTCCGCGAGGTCGCTCATCTCCTGCTCGCTGAACCCGGTGCCGACCCGGCCCAGGTAGTACAGCTCCCCCTCGTGCGGAACGCCGACCAGCAGCGAAGCGAACTGCCGCACTTCCGATCTCCGGTACCCGCCGATCACCACCGACAGCGTCCGCCAGTTCCGGGTCTTGATCCAGGACTGCCCGCGCCGCCCGGGTAGGTACACCGAGTCCCGCCGCTTGGCGACCACACCCTCCATGCCGTGATCCTGGCTGTACCGCAGGGCTTCCGCGCCCGTCCCCCGCAACTGCTTCGGCACGATGAGCGAACGCGCCTGCTCGGCAAGCGCTTCCAGCACCCGCCGCCGATCGTCGTAGCGCTTGCGGACCAACGAGGTGCCGTCCAGATAGAGCAGGTCGAAGGCCAGGAAGACCGCGCGCGCCGAATCCTCCCGCAGCAGGCCGAGATTCGCGCCGCCATGATCGTCGAAGACCACCGCCTCACCGTCGAGCACCGCACTGTGCCCGGACAGTTCCGAACCCAGCGTCGCCAGGCCGGGATACTTCCCGGTGACCACATGCCCGGCGCGGCTACGCAAGGTCACTGCGCCGTCCTCGATCTCGGCGATCAGCCGGAAGCCGTCCCATTTGGTCTCGAAGGCCCAGTGCTCCGCGTCGAGGGTCGTCACATCCCCCGCCGTGGCCAGCATGGGCGTCACACCACGCGGCATGGGCGCGGGCGCGCGCCGCGGCGAGACCGAGACCTGCCGCGCCCTATCGCCCTCCACCTCCAGCGGCGTCTGATCCTTCATCAGATGCATGAGCCACTGGTTCCCATTGGTCTGGATCAGCGCGTACCGCCCCTCCAGCCGCCGCCCGCGCAGCCAGACGATGACCTCGTCGTCACGCCACTTCTCGGTCTCGTAGGTGCCGGTGTCCCAGATGGTCATCTCACCGCCGCCGTACTCGCCCTTGGGGATGGTCCCGTGAAAGGTGAGGTACTCCATCGGATGGTCCTCGGTACGCACGGCCAGCCGGTTCTCGCCGGTATCGGTGGGCGGGCCCTTGGGCACCGCCCAGGACACCAGCACGCCCTCACGCTCCAACCGAAGATCCCAGTGCAGCCGCCGCGCGTGATGCTCCTGCACCACGAACCGATCTCCCGGACCGGGGGCGGGCGGGCCCGGCGGCACCGGTTCGGGCGTGCGCCGCGGGTCTCGCATGGACCGGTAGATGTCGAGCCGGTCCGGAACCTGTTCCGGCAGTGGCTCGTCCAGTCCCTCGAGCAGATCCCCCTGCTCCTCCCACCGCCGCCGCACCTCCTCGAATCGCAAGTGGCGCAGCTTCTTCGGCTTCTCGATCTCCACCCATGACCGCGGCGCGGCCACCCACGGTTCGGTGCGCCCGCGCAGTGAGTAGGGCGCGATGGTGGTCTTGGCCGGATTGTTCTGGCTCCAGTCCAGGAACACCTTCCCACCGCGCGCCGACCTGGCCATGGTGGCCGTCACCAGCTCGGGCCGCAGCTGTTGCAGATTGGCGGCCACCTGCTTGGCCACGGCCGACGCCCCGCTCGGCCCGACCTTGCGGTCCAGCGGCACATAGATGTGGATTCCCTTGGAGCCGCTGGTGACCGGGTACGCCTTCAGCCCCACCCCGCGCACCACATCCCGCAGGATGAGCGCCACCTCGGCGCACTGCGCCAGCCCGGCTCCCGGTCCGGGATCCAGGTCGAACACCAGCCGGGTGATGTCCCCGACCTCGGCCCCGTCGAAACGCCATTGCGGCACATGCAATTCCAACGCCGCCTGCTGCCCCAGCCAGGCCATGCCGGCGACACTGTCGATGAGCGGATACACCACCGGCCGGTCCGATTGCTGAACTGTCCTCCGCTCCAACCACTTCGGCGCGTGCTCGGCCAAATTCTTCTCGAAGAACGACGGCTCGTCCACCCCGTTCGGCCACCGCTTGCGGGTCACCGGCCGCTCCGCGATGTGCGGCAGAATGGCCGGGGCGATGGCAGTGAAATAGTCGACGACATCCCCCTTGGTCGTCCCGGTGGCCGGGTACAGCACCTTGTCGAGGTTGGTCAACCCAACCCCGATACCCCCGAAATCCCTGCGGGACCTCATAACAGCAGTTTAGGGCCGGGCCCCGACAAAAACCGGCAACCCGAACCCACCCGCGCTATCACTACTCACGAAAAGCCAACGGGCCGTTCAGGTCAGCGACAGGGATAGCGCCACTCCCGAACGGCCCGTGGAACGACCGGTGCGCACGGTACTTCAACGGCACGCCCGTCATTCCGGCGCGCTTTCGGCCGGAATCCACAGCGTTCGAGGTGGATCCCGGCCAAAAACAAGCCGGGACGACGGAGGCGAGGGTGCCGTTGCGGTACTACGCCGAGGGCTGTTCGCCCGTCGCGGCTTCCGGGGCGGGTTCCGGCGCCGGCTCCGCGGCGGGTTCGGCCGCCGCCTCGGCGGGTCGGGATGCTTTCTCGGCGGGTTCGGGCGTCACTGCCGGTTCGGCGGCGGGCGCCTCCGCGGGGGCCTCCGCCGGAGCCTCGGCGGCCGCTTCGGCCGGGATGGCGGACTTGACCGCCTCCACGCCCTTGTCTATCTGGGAGGAGAACCTCCCCCCGGTCCTCTCGTCGATCACCTGTCCGGCCTTGTCGACCGCATGCTCAATCTTCTCGGCGTTGTGGGCCGCCATCTCTTTGCCCTTGCCGACCAAGTCCTTGAGCGTGTCCATGAGACTCACAGCCCTGCTCCTTCACTCTCGGTCCTTATTGGCGAACATCTTCCCACCACGAATCCCGTGGTGGCAGGCCCATGGGGTCGATCCGCTCCCCCGGCTTCGGGACGGCGATGCGTGTCCCCGCCGCCTCCGCCGCCTCGACCAGGCGCCGCACCGGCTCCGACCAGCCGTGGAAGGCCAGATTGAAAGTGGCCCAATGGATCGGCACCAGCAGCCCGTGACCCGGATCGCCGATACACAGATCGGCATGGGCGCGCACCGCCTCCTCCGGGTTCATGTGCACGTCCGGCCAGTGCCGATCGTAGGCCCCGATGGGCAGCAGCGTCAGATCGAACGGTCCCAGCCGCGCACCCGTCTGCGCGAACGCCTTCGTGTATCCGGTGTCGCCACCGAAGTAGACGCGCCGGGTGGGACCGGTGAGGGACCAGGACGCCCACAGCGTGGTGTTGCGCACCAGACCGCGGCCCGAAAAATGGCGCGCCTCCGAGCAGGTGATCACCAGATCGGTGCCGTCGCCGCGATCGCGCTTCAGCTCGGACAGCGAAACCGAAGCGGCCCAGTCCAACTCGACGATGCGGTGCTCGGGCACCGCCCAGTGCCGCAGGTGCGCGCCGATGCCGACGGGCACGATGAACACGCAATCCTGGCTCTCGACGAGCTCGGTCACGGTGTCGCGATCGAGGTGGTCGTAGTGATCGTGAGAGATCAGCACCGCGTCCAGCTGCGGGAGCTCCGACAGCGGCGCGGGCACCGGATGCAACCGAGCCGGACCCACCAGCGGTGAGGGCGAGACCCGCTCGCTCCACACCGGATCGGTCAACACCCGATAGCCGTCCACCTCGATCAGGCAGGTGGCGTGCCCGTACCAGGCGACCGCCAGATCTCCGGCCTGCTCCGGCAACGCGGGCGTCACCAGCGGGATTGTCCCGGCCGGGCGGCCGTTATTGCGCTGGGTGGCCAGCTGGTACAGCAGCTCCAGGGGTGAACCGGTGATCTGGCTACTCGGCTCGGTGTTGTGGAACTGACGATTGCGATAGGTGGTCGCCCCGTGCGCGGTCGGCGCGATCGCGGATATGGACGCGCCCATGGCGGACGGCATCCCCCACGCCGCCCGGACCAACCAGGAAATACCGAATGCACCCGCAGTCATACTCGCCAGTTTCCGCGCATTCGCGGTCGCGCGCTGCCCTTTCATCGGCCCTCGAACTTCGCGGACCGCTTCTCCCGGCGTGCCGTGCGCGCCTCCTGCGCGTCGGAGCTCTGCCACGCCGCGTCCAGGGCGGCGATCTGCTCGGCGGTATCGGGGCCCCGGGTGTCGTCGTCGTTGAAGACCAGTTTCAGATGCCGCAACGACAGCGGCGCGAGTTCGGCGATCTGGGCGGCCCAGGCCTGCGCGTCGGCCAGCGTGCCGATCTTGTTGGCGAAGCCGAAGGCGTACGCGTCCGCGGCCGGTACCCGCTCGGCGCCCATCAGAATGGTGCGGGCCGGGCCCTGCCCGATCAGGTTGGACAATCGGCGCACGGTCCAACGGTCAACGGAGATACCGAGTTTCGCCGCCGGAATGGCGATGAAGGAGTCCGGCGTCATGACCCGTAGGTCCGAGGCCAGGGCTAGTTGCACGCCCGCCCCCAGCGCCCCGCCATTGATGGCCGAGATCACCGGGACCGGAACGGTCTCGATGGTGCGCAGCATGCCCAGCAGGCCCGAGAGGAAGCTGTCCGAATAGACCCCGTCCAGGTCGGCGCCCGCGCTGAACAGCGGCCCCTGCCCGGTCAGCACGATCACCCGGGCGATGGTGGCGGCCTCCTCCACGGCCGCGCGCAGGCGGCCGATGAGCTCCTCGTTCAGGGCGTTCCGGCGTTGCGGACGCTGCAGTTCGATGGTGACGACTTCGCCATCGCGGCTGACTCCGAGCATCTGTCCCTTCCCCACTGTCCTACTCACCTGCGCTGGTGACCCATTGATCGGCCTTCACTCTAGGTGCGCGTACCGTCGGGTCGGTGACCGCAACACCCGATGTCGACATCCTCGTGATCGGTGCCGGGCAGGCCGGACTATCGGTCGGCTATCACCTGCGCCGGCTCGGATTGCGGCCGGAACAGGACTTTCTCATTGTCGACCACTCCCCCGCGCCGGGCGGGGCATGGCAGTTCCGGTGGCCGTCACTGACATTGGGCACGGTCAACCGGGTGCACGACCTGCCGGGCATGTCGTTCGCGGAGACGCTGCCCGAGGGGTCGGAGCACGCGCAGGCGGCCACGGCGGTCCCGCATTACTTCGAGCTCTACGAGAAGCGCTTCGACCTGCGCGTGCACCGGCCCGTCTCGGTCACCGTGGTGTGCGACCGGGCCACCGCCGACACCTGCCCGAATCAACAGGTCGACGGACTGCTGCACGCCGAGCTGAAGCCGCACGCGACACTGCGGTTCCGCGGACTGGTCAACGCCACCGGCACCTGGGACAAGCCGTTCATTCCCTACTACCGGGGCGCGGAGACCTTCGCGGGCCGCCAGCTGCACGCCCACGACTACCGCACCGCCGCCGAATTCACGGGCAAGCACGTGGTCGTGGTGGGCGGCGGGATCACGGCCATCCAACTGCTGGACGAGATTTCGCAGGTCGCCGGCACAACCTGGGTGACCCGGCGCGAACCCGTATTCCGCTCAGGTCCATTCGCGCCCGAGGACGGCCGGGCGGCCGTGGCCCTGGTGGAAGACCGTGTGCGGCGCGGACTTCCACCGGGCTCGGTGGTCTCCGTCACCGGCCTGCGCGAGGACGCGCGGGTGCGGGGCATGCGCGAGCGCGGCGTCCTCGACCGACGGCCCATGTTCGACCACCTCGAACCCGACGGAATCCGCTGGGCCGACGGCACTTTCCAGCGCGCCGACGTCATCGTGTGGGCCACCGGATTCCGCAGCGCCCTCGACCATCTGGCCCCGCTGCGCCTGCGCGGCCCCGGCGGGGGCATCACCATGGGCGGACGTCTCGCCACACAGGTCGAGGCCGATCCACGCATCCACCTGATCGGCTACGGACCGTCCGCCAGCACCATCGGCGCGAATCGCGCGGGCCGGGCCGCCGCCGTCGAATTGACCTCGTACCTGGGCATTCCCGGCCACACACAGGGCTGAGGTCAGGCGGGCGCGTCCAGATCGACGAGATTCGGATCCCCGCCCTGCCGCGCGCCCTTGTCGATCCCGGCGATCTGCGTCATCTCCCGGCCGGACAGCTCGAAATCGAAGACGGCCAGGTTCTCCGCCATCCGGGACGGCGTCGTGGACTTCGGAATGGCCACGTTCCCCAGCTGCATGTGCCAGCGCAGGATGATCTGTGCCGGGGTTCGGCCCAGCTTGTCGGCCAGCGCGATGATGACCGAGTCGTTGAACTCCGCCCCGCGTCCCAGCGGACTCCACGCCTCGGTCACGATGCCGTGCGCGGCGTGGAAGGCGCGCAGCTCGGATTGCGCGTAATACGGATGCAGCTCAACCTGATTGATGGCGGGCACCTCACCGGTCTCCCCGATCACCCGCTCCAGATGCGCCCGGGTGAAGTTGGAGACGCCGATCGAGACCACCCGGCCCTGCCGCTTGAGCGCCTGCAGGGCGCGGAAGGTGTCGACGTACAGGCCGGCCGCGGGCAGGGGCCAGTGGATCAGGAACAGGTCGATGGTGTCGAGGCCCAGCCGCTTGGCGCTGGCGTCGAAGGCGCGCAGTGCGGCGTCGTAGCCGTGGTCGGCGTTCCACAGCTTGGTGGTGACGAACACCTCATCGCGCGGCAGGCCCGATTCGCGGACGGCACGGCCGACCTCCGCCTCGTTGCCGTAGAACGCGGCGGTGTCGATGCTGCGGTAACCGAGCTCCAGGGCCGTCGAGATGGTGCCGACCGCCTCGTCGCCGACGACCTGGTACACGCCGAGTCCCAGCTTCGGCATGACCTGGCCATCTCTGAGCACGATCGCTGGAATATCGCTGGCCTCGAACCGATAAGTCACCGTTCCGAAGGTAGAAGCGCGGTTCCGCCTCGTCAACCGAGCGACCGCTGGGGATGATTCCGATCGAATTGACTGAGCAGCAAATTTCGAGCATTACACCTGCTCGAGATGACGAGAACTACGATCCGAGACCCAGGCGGCGGTATCGCACATGCCGCGCCGCGAGCAGATCCCCGGGGGACCGACTGGTGAGACCGGCCAGTTCCTCGGCAATGGCCGCCACCATGCGCAGTGCGAAATCCACCGGCTCGTCGGCTGCGTCCGGATACTCGGGCACGATGCGGTCCACGATCCCGTCGGCCGCCAGATCCAGCGCGCGAATGCGCTGGGCGGCCGCCAGTTTCGGGGCATGCCGGGTATCGCGGTAGACGATCTCGCTCGCGCCCTCCGGCGGGAGGGGAGCCAACCAGCCGTTCGCGGCGGCCAGCACCCGGTCGGCGGGCAACAGGGCCAGCGCGCCGCCCCCGGTGCCCTGACCGAGCAGCACCGAGACGGTCGGGGTGTCCAGGGTGACGAGATCGGCGATGCAACGGGCGATTTCGGGAGCCAGGCCACGTTCCTCCGCCTCGCGGGACAACGCGGCACCCGCGGTATCGATCACCAGGACCAGGGGAACCCGCAACTCGGCGGCGAGATGCATGCTGCGCCGGGCCTCGCGCAGGGCGGCCGGACCCATGGTGTTCTCGGGCGACTGGCCAGCCCGGTCATGACCGAAGACGATGCAGGGCTGACCCCGGAACCGAGCCAGAGCGTGCACGACGGTGCGGTCCAGCTCCCCTTGTCCGGTACCGGACAACGGAACTCGATCGGTGACGTGGCGCAGCAACTCGCGAATCCCCGGCCGATCAGCCCGTCGCGAGATGAGCACCGACTGCCAGGCATGGACACCGCCGGCATCCGGCAACGCCGGGCCGCCGCGCTCCCGCGGACCCGCCGGCAAACAACCGACGCCTTCCTTGGAACGGTGTGGGTCGCCGTCCTTTCCGGGCAGCGGCAGCGGACCGTCGCACAGCACCGCCAGAGAGCGGTGCGCGATACGGCGGAACACCGGAATCGGCACGACGCCGTCGATAACGCCGTTGCGGTAAAGGTTCTCGGCCGTCTGCACACCCTCGGGGAACTTCTTCCCGTACAGCGCCCGGTAGACCCGCGGCCCCAGAAAACCGACCAACGCGCCCGGTTCGGCGAATGTCATGTGCCCCAACGATCCCCACGACGCGAACACGCCGCCCATGGTCGGATCACGCAGATAGACAAGATAGGGATGCCCCGCCGCCTTGTGCGTGGCCAAAGCTCCGGCGACCTTCACCATCTGCACGAAAGCGACTGTGCCCTCCTGCATTCGAGTACCACCGGACGTCGGCGAGGCGAGCAGCGGCAATCCCAGCTCGGTGGCGCGCTCCACCGCCGAGACGATCCGCTCGGCCGCCGCCACCCCGACGGACCCCGCGAGAAACGCGAACTCACACGCGATCACGGCAACCCGCCGTCCGCGCAGCAACCCCTCCCCGGTGAGCACCGCCTCATCGGTGCCCGCCACTGCCGCGGCGGCCAGCAAATCCTCGCGATACTCGGCCGACGCCGCCACCGCGACCGGTGGCCGATCCCAGCTCACGAAGGAACCGGGATCGAGCAATTCGCCGAGCAGCTCCCGCGCCGTGCCCAATGTGCCCTCCGCTTCGCTCCGGGCGGATTGATCTGGGCGAGCATATCGGTGATCGGCGTCGCTACGGCCGACGCCGATTACCGCGTATGTCAGTAGCCTTGCACTACCTTGCGCAGCGCGTACTCGGTGACCGCGACCAGAGCCTGCTTGACCGGCTCCCGGCGACGGGCATCGATCGAGAGGATCGGCACGTCCGCGGGCACCGCCAGGGCCTGACGGATGTCCTCGACCGGATACCGTGGCGCATCATCGAATTCGTTGATGGCCACCAGGAAGGGTAGGTTGCGCGCCTCGAAATAGTCGACGGCGGCGAAACTGTCCTCCAGCCGACGGGTGTCGACCAGCACCACCGCGCCGATGGCGCCGCGGATCAGGTCGTCCCACATGAACCAGAAGCGGTACTGGCCGGGCGTGCCGAACAGGTACAGCACCAGGTCGTCGGCCAGGCTGATACGGCCGAAGTCCATGGCCACCGTGGTGGTGGCCTTGGACGGGACACCCGTCAGGGAGTCCACGCCGACACTGGCATTGGTCACCAAAGCCTCGGTGCGCAGCGGAACGATCTCCGACACAGCACCGACCAGGGTGGTCTTGCCCACACCGAAGCCACCGGCCACGACGATCTTGGCCGAAGTGGGCTTGCTGGTGCGGGTGTCGACCTGTGTCGTCGAATCAAATACGCCGGAGTCCACTGAGAACCCTTTCGATCAGCTCGCGACGTTCATCGTCGCTGGAATCGTCTTTCAATGTCGCCGATACCCGCACATGGCCGGCTTCGATGAGGTCGGCGACCAGCACCCTGGCGACCCCGATCGGGATGCCCAGGCGCGCGGCTACTTCGGCAACCGACGGCGATTCTCTGCACAACTCCACGATTGACGTCTCGATATTGGTCAGTTCGAACTGCCGCTCTAAGGCGACCGGATGCGATGCGACGAGCGCCTCCAGGGCGAGCTCCACCTTCGGCCGGGTGCGACCGGCCGTTAGTGAATAGGGGCGAACCAAGCTCGGTTCGGCGCTCCCAACGCGTTCGTTGTCTATGTCCATCCCGCCATCAGGAACCCATCGTGACGCGAGGTGTGGCCTGAACTGTCTGGCCCACCCGCTCGACCAACAACGCCATCTCGTATCCCACCTGTCCGATGTCGCAAGACGTATTCGTCAGGACCGCCAGGTAAGAGCCGTCGCCGACCGCCATGAGCAGCAGGTAGCCGTGTTCCATCTCGACCACCGACTGCAACACGGTGCCGCCCTCGAACAAGTTCGACACACCCACCGAGAGGCTCGCGAGCCCCGCGGTCACCGCTGACAGCTGTTCGGCACGGTCCACGGGCAGCTGCGCACTCGCGGCCATCAGCAGGCCGTCAGCGGATACCAGGACCGCATGCGCAACGCCGGGAACCTCATTGGCGAAGTTCGAAACCAGCCAATCCAGCTGACGCTTCGTACCACCTAGATCGGGGTTCATCGGTCTCCTTTATCTCCGGTTAGGTTCATAGCTTTCATCGCGCGGCCATCCCGGACGCCCTGCTGGTGACGACTCAGACTTGACCTGATGGATTCTGGGTCCCGATGGGCCACCTTGTCAGCGTTTCCGGTGACACCGCCGGGCACAAGTCGGTTACCGGGATCGCGTTGCGGCAGGCCCGCGGCCGTCCGCCTGTCCGGCGCGGACTCGTTGACCCGCCGGGCCGCCTGCCAGCCTTCGTCACCCGGTGATTCGAAGGAAGAGGCCACCTGGGACCGGTCGGCATTCGGATCCGAGAGCCACGCCGACATCATCTCCGCGAAGATCGGCGTTCCGCCCATGACGGCGTCGCCGCCGGAATCGGCGGGCTGCAAACGGGTCTGGAAGAACGAGGCCGCCTTCTGCGGGTTCGAGCGGAAGCTGTGGCGTCCCGGCTCCTTGGCGCCATCGGCCCCGTTCTGAGTCGCTCCACTTCCCTGCGCCAGACCGACACCCGGAATCGGAGTCGGACGTTGCGGCAGCACCGCACCCGGATCGCGCTGCGGCAGACCGCTCACGCCGCGCTGCGGCACGCCACCGCCCAGCGCTTGCCCCGCGCCCCGATCCCGTTGCGGCAGACCACCCGACAGCGGATCAACGCCGGCGGCACCACGCTGTGGCAGGCCACCCGCCGATTCCCGCTGCGGCAGACCGCTACCCGCGTCACGCTGCGGCAGACCATTACCGGCATCACGCTGCGGCAGGCCATTGCCCGGGTCGCGCTGCGGCAGTCCGTTCGCGCCGCGCTGCGGCAAGCCGTTCGCGCCGCGCTGCGCCGCTCCGCCTCCCAGCGCTTGACCGCCCGCGGCCGAATCACGCTGCGGCAGACCACCCGACAGCGGGTCACGTTGGGTCAGACCGCCCGAGAGCGGATCCGCACCGGCGGCACCGCGCTGCGCCGCTCCGCCTCCCAGCGCTCGACCGCCGTCGCGCGGCGCGAGGCCATCGCGCTTCGGCAAGCCCGGCCTGTCCGAATCCGCCGCGGCGGCGAGGCCGTTGGCCCCATCCCGCTGCGGTGCGGCACCACGCTGCGCCGCTCCACCTCCCAGCGCTTGGCCCGGCGCACCCGGACCACGCTGCGACGGAGCGCCATTGGCACCAGGCTCCCGGCGCGGCAGACCACCCGCGGCCGAATCGCGCTGCGCCGCTCCGCCTCCCAGCGCTTGACCACCGGCAGTGGGCTCGCGGCGGGTCGGACCCGAGTCCGCGCCCCGCGCTTGCTGCGGCGCACCATTGGCACCCGGCTCGCGCGACGGCAGACCGCCCGGCGCGGGACGCTGCGGCTGGCCGAGACCGGCCTCGCGACCCGGCGCACCGTTCATGCCCGGCTGACGCTGCGGCAGACCACCAGGTCCCGACGGAGCGCCGCCCGGCGTCGCATCCGCTCCGCCGCCCCGCGCCTGCTGCGGCAAACCGACAGAAGGATTGCGCTGCGGCATGGCACCGGACTGACCCGGCTGCGGCAGGCCGCCCTGCGCTCCGCCGCCCCGTACTTCGGGACCGCGCGGCGCGGCCCCGGGCTCCCCCGGTCGCGGCGGCATGCCGCCCGGCGCGCCTTGACGCTTGAGCATATTGGCGGCGAGACCGCCGCGCGGCTGCGCCTGGCCGTCGCCCTGACCGCGCTGCGGCAGGCCGGACCCGGGCTGGGCCGACGGCGCGGACGGACCGTGCGCACCCGGATCCCGCTGAGGTAGGCCGACTGGTCTCGACCCGCCGGGGGCGGGGGGCGGGGGCGTCACGGTGTGCTTGATGGTGGGCCCGTTCACACCGGGCTGTCGCTGCGGCAGGCCGCCCGGCACCTGGGCGCCCGGCTGCCGGGTGGGCAGCCCGGTCGCGGCGCTGGCCGCTGCCGGAGCCGGGCTCGGGGCGGCGCCCGCTGCCGGGCTCGCCGGAGCCGAAATCGGCCCGCTCACACCCGGATCCACGGTGACCATGACATTGCCGGTCGCCGTGCGGGTGACCGCGCGCATCTGCATGGAGGCCGGCGCACCGGCCTGGTTGCCCGCACCCTGCGGCGCGGACGGCGCCGGAGGCTGCTGCCCCTGCTGCGGCGGCACCGAGATCGCCCCGCCCGCCGACACGATCAGCGGCTTGGGCACGTGCACGGTGACGGTCACACCCGGGTCCCGAGCGATGTCGAAGGTCGGGCGCAGCCGCACGGTCAGGCCGTGGCGCTCGGCCAGTCGGCCGACCACGAACAGACCCATGTGGCGGGCGGTATCCGGACCGACCTCGGCCACCGCCTCCAGTCGGCGGTTGATCTCGGCCATCTCGGCCGGGGGCATACCGATGCCGCGGTCGGCGACCTCGATCAGCAGACCCTGATCGTGCGCCTGCGCGAAGGTGAACTTGACGTCGGTCTCCGGGGGCGAGGCGCGCAGCGCGTTGTCCAGGAGCTCCGCGAACAGGTGCGCGAGGTCGGAGGCGGCGGGCTCGACGAGCGAACCACGCGGGGTGGCGCCCAGCTTGACGCGTTCGTAGTCCTCCACCTCGGAGATGGCGGCGCGCAGCACGTCGGCGATCTCGACCGGCGCGGACTTGGTCCGGCGCTGCTTGGTGCCGGCCAGAATCAGCAGGTTGTCGCCGTTTCGCCGCATACGCGCGGCGAGGTGGTCGAGGCGGAAGAGGTTCTCGAGCAGGCGCGGGTCCTTCTCGTCGTACTCCATCGCCTCGATGAGCGAGAGCTGATGGTCGACAAGGGACTTGGACCGGCGGGCCAGGGTCTCGAACATGTCGTTGACCTGGGTACGCATGGCGGCCTGGTCGGCGGCCAGGCGCAGCGCCTGACCGTGGATGTCGTCGACGGCGCGAGCCAGCTGGCCGATCTCCTCGTCGGTGTGCACCGGCATCGGTTCCAGCGGCACGTCCTCGGGGTCCGCGCCATCACGCAGCGCGGAGACCTCCTGGCCGAGGTCGTATTCGGCGACGCGCAGGGCGGCCAGGCGCAGACGGCGCAGCGGGACGATCATCGCGCGCGCGATCAGCACGGCCAGCGCGAGCGCGCCGAGGATGGTGGCGACGACGATGATCGAGTACCGGATGGCGCCGGAGCGGGCACTGGAGGCCAGATCATCGACTCGGGACACGATGTCCTTGGTCGCGTTGGTGGCGATCTGCTGATAGCTGTTGATGCTCGCGACCAGCGAGTCCTTGATCTCGGCCACCGGCAGCTGGCCGGCCAGCGCCTGCGGGCCGTTGACCAGCTGAACACGGGTGTCGGCGCCGCGCTGCAGGTCGGCGATGAGCGGGTCGCCATCCGGGAAGCGGTGCGCGAGCACGGCCAGCATCTGGCGCTCGGTATTGACACCGATCTGGATGTCCTTCAACCCGTCCTTGGGGTTGCTCCGCAGTGCCTCCGCCATGCCGGCGACCTCGTTGAACAGCATCCAGCGGGAGTTCAGCGAGTCGACCAGGCGCAGCTTGGACTGGTCCACGTTCTTGTCGGCGATGGTGGACACGATGTTCTCCACCGTGCGCACGCTGTTGCCGCGAATCCGTTCGACCTGAGCGACCGTGTCGGGAATCGACTTGGACGGTGCCAGACCCTGCGACCGGATGGCCTTGGCGCCCACGATCATCTCGTCCAGCGCCTGACGGGCGCTGGGAATGTCACTGAGCCGCGAGGCGGCCTTCTCGGCGAAGGAGATCGCCGTGTCCAACTGCGCGAGCTCGGGGTCGGAGGTCAGCGACTGGGTCGGGCCCAGCATGACCATCTGTCCACCCGCGACCTGCGCCGCATCCGCACTGAGACCGGTGATCGCCGGGATCACCCCGACGTGATCGGTCGCCGTCGAAAGCCGGCTCGAGTCGGCGAACTCCGCCGAAATCCTGGACGCTCCCAGCACAACCGCGACCAACAGCGGCACGGCGAGCACCGCCGTAACCTTCCATCGCAGGTCCCAGTTGCTCAGCGCCCAGCGCTTGTTGCTGCCGGACCTAGCGGCGTCGCGCATCTCCCACTCACTTTCCAAACTGGCCCCAGCCACGCGCCATCAGCGAGCCTCCGCGATCGCACGCTGGGCTCGACAGGCACAGCTGGCCGAGAACTGCGGCTGGCCGAGAAATTGCGTCCATGACGGCCGAAATATGTGACATGCGATTCTAACGGATCAATAACTTCTTGTGTGACCTCTTGGCAACCGCCGGTCTCTGACCTGCCATTTGCAGGCAAAATCAAAGGTCGCGGCGTCCGCCCGGACGTCGCGTGAAGTCTGCCACAATCAGGTCGATCTATCGAGGCGGGCGTTTCAGCGCATCTCAAGGACACAAGGCGGAGCTAGGGAGTCACCGGGTTGAACGCGAAGCACGAGTACCGACCGGCCTATCAGCTGAGCCTGGTCGATCCCTCGGAGTTCTGGCGCACCGCGGCCGATGCCATCAGCTGGGATGTGCCCCCCACTCAAATTCTGGACTCCGCGACCCGTCCGACCGCGCGGTGGTTTCCCGACGCCCGCCTGAATACCTCCTACAATGCGCTCGATCGCCATGTGCGCGATATCACACCAACGGGCGGGTCATCCCACGGCCAGGAGGGGGGTCGCGCTCAACAACCGGCCCTAATATACGACTCGGCTATGACCGGGTCCAAGCGGACCTACACCTATCAAGAGCTACTGGACGAAGTCGCCCGATTCGCCGGATCCATGCTCCGGCTCGGCGTCCAGACCGGTGACCGTGTCGTCATATATATGCCGATGATTCCGGAAGCCGTCGTGGCCATGCTGGCCTGTGCCCGCATCGGCGCGGTGCACTCGGTGGTCTTCGGCGGGTTCGCGGCCCACGAACTCGCCGCCCGCATCGACGACGCCGAACCTGTGCTGATCATCACTGCCTCGGGCGGGCTGGAACCCGGCCGCCGCATCGAATACCCGCCCATCGTGCTGGCCGCCCTCGACCTCGCGCAGACCACCGCGCCCCGTACCGTCCTGGTCAAGCAGCGCGCGGGCTTCCCCACCATTCGCTTCCCCGCCGAGCAGGAAGCCACCGAGCACCTGCCCGCGTCGTCGGAGACCGTCGCCGCCCGCTGGCTCGATTGGGACGAGGCGCAGATAGACGCCGAACCTGCCGACCCGGTCTCGCTGGCCGCGACCGATCCGCTCTACATCCTCTACACCTCGGGAACCACCGGGAAGCCCAAGGGCGTCGTGCGCGACAACGGCGGGCACGCCGTCGCGCTGGCCTGGTCCATGCGCAATATCTACGAGGTCGGCCCGGGGCAGACCATGCTCACCACCTCCGATATCGGCTGGGTGGTCGGGCATTCGTACATCGTGTACGCGCCGCTGCTGGTCGGGGCCACCACCATCCTCTACGAGGGCAAGCCCACCGGGACCCCGGACGCGGGCGCGTTCTGGCGTTTGGTGGACGAATACCAGGTGGACGTGATGTTCACCGCACCGACCGCGCTGCGGGCCATTCGCCGCGCCGATCCGGAGGCCGCGCTCGCGCATCAGCACGATCTGTCCCGGCTGCGGGCGCTGTTCTGCGCGGGTGAGCGGCTGGATCCGGCCACCTACGAGTGGACGGTGGACACCCTGCTCGCCGACCGGCCCGACTGCCCGGTGGTGGACCACTGGTGGCAGACCGAGACCGGCTGGCCCATCTGCGCGAATCCCCTCGGACTCCAGCAGCTTCCGATCAAGCCGGGTTCGGCGTCGGTGCCGGTGCCGGGATACCGGTTGCGGGTACTGGACTCCGAGGGCAATGCGGTCGCACCCAAGACAGAAGGAAACATCGTCATCGGGCTGCCGCTGCCGCCCGGCACGCTGACCACACTGTGGCGCGATGACGCTCGCTACGAGCGCTCCTATCTCTCCGCCTATCCCGGGCACTATCTGACCGGCGACTCCGGCTTCTTCGATGAGGACGGCTACCTGTTCGTCCTCGGCCGCAGCGACGACGTCATCAATATGGCCGGGCACCGGCTCTCCGCGGGCGGCATCGAGGCGGCCATCGCCAGCCATCCCGCCGTGGCCGAGACCGCGGTGGTCGGCATCCCGGACGAGCTGAAGGGCCAGCGGCCCATCGGGTACGTGGTGCTCAAGACCGGCGTCGACATCGATCCGGAGCGGCTGCGCGCGGAGGTCATCGAGCGCGTGCGGGAGCGGGTCGGGGCCATCGCCACCCTCTACGACGTGGTCGCGGTGACCGCACTGCCCAAGACCCGCTCCGGGAAGATCCTGCGCCGCACCATGCGTCAGATCGCCGCGGGCGATTCCTTCGAGGTGCCGCCCACCATCGACGACGACGCCATGATGCCGACGCTGGAGAAGCAGATCCGCGACGCGGTCACCCTCATGGAGGACAAGGAGCGCATCGCCGCCGCCGAGGCCGCCGCGGTGGCCACCACCCCGATGCACCGCGTCGACCCTGACACCCTCGATACCGGTGCGCCGCCGGCCGCGCCGACCGGGGACTCGACCGTCTCGGGCTAGCCTCAGAGAGTTTTCAGAATTGACTCACCGGCCTCCCATGCGGGTGGTTTAGCGTCGGGCGGGCGCGGATCGCCGGATTCGCGCGCCGAACCTTCGACCGTGCTGGTCGAAAAGAAAGGTCGATGAATGAGCTTCGTCCGCAATCGTCGCGCCGGTGTCCTCTTCGGGGCCGGCGCGGTCGCCGCCGTGGCCCTCACCCTCGCGCCCGCCACCGCCTCCGCCTCCCCCGCGGATCTGGTCGCGCCGCTACTGAATTCGACCTGCACCTTCACGCAGGTGGATGCCGCTCTGCACGACAAGGCCCCCGCCCTGGCCCAGTTCCTGGACCAGAACCCCGACACCAAGGCCGAACTGAAGGCCAAGTTCGACCAGTCGCCCGCCGAGCGCCAGGCCGAGCTCGACCAATACCTGAAGGACAACCCGGACGCCGCCGACCAGGCCGCGGCCGACCCGCGCGCCGGTGGAATCGCCGCCGCCATCCAGCAGGTCGCCGACACCTGCCACAACTACTGACCTCTGTCGGACGATACTGATGTGGTGTGCCGCCCGGGTGGCACACCACATGAGGTTCGCGGCCAAGGCACAGAATGATGGAGCCGCCGGTTCTGGACCGAGCGGAGCGGGGGAGCGAACGGCTCCTCGGACCCGCGCCCACGGGCAGGGAAGACAGACCTGCGGCTCCATAGACCTGCGCCTTGTCGCGAACCCGTCCGGAGCGAAGCGGAGGGCACATTGGACACAGCGGTACCCACAGTCCTGGTCGTCGACGATGACGAGGACGTTCTCGCATCGGTCGAGCGCGGGCTGCGGCTGTCGGGGTTCCGGGTCGTCATCGCCCGAGACGGCGCGGCGGCGCTGCGCAGTGTCAACGAATCCGCCCCCGATGCGGTCGTGCTCGATATGAATATGCCCGTGCTGGACGGCGCGGGCGTGGTCACCGCGCTGCGCGCCATGGGCAATGAGGTGCCGATCTGCGTGCTGTCGGCGCGCAGCTCGGTCGATGACCGGATCGCCGGGCTGGAGTCCGGGGCCGACGATTATCTGGTGAAGCCGTTCGTGCTCGCCGAGCTGGTCGCCCGCATCAAGGCGCTGCTGCGGCGGCGCAGCGACGTGCCCGTCTCCGCGATTCCGGGCGCGATCGCCGTGGGGCCCCTGGAAGTCGACGTCGCCGGATATCGCGCGCTGCTGCACGGCACCGAAGTCGAGCTCACCAAAAGGGAATTCGAACTGCTGTCCACCCTGGCTCGCAGCGCCGGCGTCGTGCTGAGCCGCGAGCGGCTGCTGGAACTGGTGTGGGGCTATGACTTCGCGGCCGACACCAATGTGGTGGATGTCTTCGTCGGTTATCTGCGCCGCAAACTCGAGGGGGACGGCACACCGCGCCTGCTGCACACCATTCGCGGTGTGGGATTCGTCTTACGCGCGCCCAAATGAGCCAGACCACAACGGATTCCGCGCCGCGTCGGCGCCGCCACTCCTATTCGCTGCGATTCCGGGTCGCGGCGGCGGCGGCGCTGGGCGCCACCATCATCGTGGCGGTGCTCAGCTGGGTGACCGTCACCGCCATCGAGCGCAACAATCTCAGCCAGGCCGATCAACAGCTGGCGTTGACCTCGCGGATCGTGCTCATCGAACCGCAGCTCGCGGTGACCGTGCTCGACGTGCTCGGGCCCACCAACCAATTGGCGCTGACCGTCCACAATGCCGACGGCTCGATGACCAGCACGTCGGTGCAGTTGCCCGCGCTCTCGGTCGGCAATCACACCGTGACGGTGGACGGCAATACCTACCGGGTGCTCACCACCACCGAGAACCAGCCCACGGGACGCGTTGTCTCCCTCGGTATTCCGACCACCGAGACCGAGCACGCCACCGCGGAGCAGCGGCGGTTCGTATTCTTCGCGGCCCTGGCCGCGGTGGCCGCCTCGGCCGGGCTGGGCTGGCTGTTCGGCGGGCGCGCGGTGCGCCCCATCGTCCGGCTCACCCAGGAGGTCGATCAGCGCGGGCCCACCGGCGGCCCCGGTGCGCCACTGCCGGTGGACGGTTCGGGGGTCAAGGAGGCCGACAAGCTGGCCGAAGCGGTCAACACCATGCTGGAGCGACTGGACCGGGCACAGGCCGAGATCGCGGCCGCGCTCGAGACCGCCCGCGACTTCGCCGCGGTGTCCGCGCACGAACTGCGTACCCCGCTCACCGCCATGCGCACCGACCTCGAGGTGCTGCGCACCCTGGACCTGAGCGAGGACCAGCGCCGCGAGATCCTCGGCGACCTGCAGCGCGGCCAGAACCGGGTGGAGACCACCCTGGCCGCGCTGGAACGGCTCGCCGCCGGAGACCTCACCAATGAGCGCGACCACGTGGTCACCGATGTGGCCGAACTCTGCGACGCCGCCGCGCACGACGCCATGCGGCACTTCCCGCAGCTCCAGGTGCGCATCGACACCGATGCCGAACTCGTCACCCGGGGCCTGCCCACCGGGCTGCGGCTGGCCGTGGACAACGCCCTCACCAATTCGGCGCGGCACGGCGGGGCCACCGAGGCGCTGGTGTCGGCGCACCGGGCACAGGACGGGCGCATCGTCATCTCCGTCGACGACAACGGGCGCGGACTGCCCGACACGGAGCGCGGGGCGGTGTTCGAGCGCTTCTTCCGGGGCAGCCAGGCCGCCAAGGGCGGCTCCGGGCTCGGGCTGGCGCTGGTGGCGCAGCAGGCCCAATTACACGGTGGCCGAGCGTATTTCGATGACGGAATGCTGGGCGGGGTGCGGCTGGTGCTGGAGATCCCGGACCGTGAGGCGCGGCCCGCGGGAGCGCCGTCCGGCCGCCCGATGTGACGTATCGGTCTTTACTGAACTCTCAGACAACAATCAAGGCTCCGGGCACGGGACACCTCTACGGTCTTAATGGTGTCCGGAAAACGCACCCGCTGGGTCCTGATCGTCCTGCTGCTCGCTGCCGCGGCCACCGCGGGCACCGTCAGCGTCCTTCGACTGCGCTCCGCTCCCACCGCGGTCGCGCTCATCAACGCCGATACCGGCCCGCTGGGCGCGCGCATCGCGAAAGAACTACAGGGCAGCGGAACCCGGCACTGGGATGTGGTGGACGAGGCGAGCACCAAGGACTACGCCGCCGTCGTCACGCTGCCCACCGATCTCAGCGCCGACATCAACTCCCTGGCCACCGATAAGCCGAAGAAGGCGCAGGTCGCCGTGGCCACGCACGGTCGCGCCGACTCCAACCTGGTCAATGACGCGGTGAACGAGGTGACCAAGAAGATCAGCGCCGCCGGGCTGGACACCCTGTTCTCGACCGTGAACTCCGCGCGCCTGCAGATGTCGCAGATCGCGGGCACCTCGCAGCTGCTCAGCGCGGGCGTGCAGGCCGCCGCCGACGGCGCGCAGCAGTTCTCGGGCGGCGCCGACCAGATGACGGACTTCCTGGGCCAGGCGAAAGCCGGTGCGGGACAGTTGACTTCCGGCATCGACGCCCTGAACTCCACCCTCGCCGCCGCCACCACGCAGGCGAATCAGCTGGCCACGGCCTTGGATTCGACCGGCGTTACCATGGGACAGATCTCACAGTCGGCGAGCGCGCTGTCCAATGGGCTCGATATCGTGGTGCCGCTGTTGCAGGCGCTGCCGTTCGCGAGTGACCCGCAGCTGGCGAATGTCATCACGCTGTTGCAGGGCCTGCAGAACGTCGCCGATCAGGCCGACACCCAACTCAGCGGCTTCGCGAATCTGACCGGCACGCAAGTCACTCCGGACACCAAGGTCGGGCAACTGCTGCGCGACGCGGCCGGCAAGCTGAACGACGCCAGCACGCAGTTGAATCAGGGCGCGTCGCTGGCGCAGAGCATTCCGGCCATCGCCGATGAGGCGGGCACCCAGCTGGTGGCGGCCACGCAGGCACTGACCGGCGGTGTCACCCAATTGCAGGCCGTCACAAAGGCTCTGGGCAATCAGACAAATCAGGCCATGGGCGCACTCCCGCAGCTCGGCGTGCCCCAGCAGACGGCGATCGCGGCCGCTCTCACCGATCCGGTGGACATCGTTCGGAAATAGCCTTCCCACACCGGCATCGCGGCCCTCACCCACCGTGCGCGCGGGAGAAGTGGGGCGGCGGTTCGACGTCCCCGAGGATGGTCGGCGACGCCCTGCTCGGCGGCGCGACCGCCATGAGCGCCGGAACATTCTTAAAGTCGTCGTGGCCCAGCGATTCGGGAGACAATGCGGGGGCCATGCCCCCGCATCCCCTTGGGGAGGAACCGATGACCTACGGCAACGATCCCTACTCGCAACAGCCCGGAGTCGGGCAGCAGCCACCCGGGTACGGACAGCAGCCACCGCCTGGCTACGGGCAGCCCATGGGTGGCTATCCGGGACAACCAGTGGGTTATCCGCCCGGCCCCGGCTACGCCGCGTATCCCCAACCGCCGTATGCCAACTGGGGCGGGCGCGTCGGCGCCTACCTCATCGACCGGTTGATCATCGGAGTGCCCGCGGCCATCTTCTACGGCATCGGCTTCGCGGTCGGGTCGAAGGACATGAACTGCACCACCGAATCGACCGACTCCTCCTATAGCACCTCATGCTCGGGCGGACTGTCCGCGGGCGGACTCGTCCTGGTCCTGATCGGCGCGGCCATCGCCATCATCGGCGGCCTGTACCTCATCTACATGGAGGGCACCACCGGCCAGACCCCAGGCAAGAAACTGCTGGGCATCAAGCTGATCCGCGAGGCCGACGGCCGGACCCTGGGCTTCGGCATGGCCCTCGTCCGCCAGATCTGCCATATCGTCGACACCCTGCCCTGCTATATCGGCTGGCTGTGGCCGCTATGGGATGCGAAGAAGCAGACCTTCGCCGACAAGATCATCAGCAGCATCGTCGTCAAGGTCTGAGGTCCGGCCGCAGAGACAACCGTGCCCGCCGCGCACAAAAGCGCGGCGGGCACGTGTTTTTCGTCGACCGAGGATCGTCAGTTGACGACGTCGAGGAGGTCGATGACGAAGACGAGGGTCTTGCCGGACAGGTGGTGGCCACCCGCCTCGCCGTAGGCCAGCTTCGGCGGGATGGTCAGCTGGCGGCGGCCGCCCACCTTCATGCCCGGGATGCCGTCCTGCCAGCCCTGGATCAGGCCGCGCAGGGGAAAGACGATGGACTCGCCACGATCCCAGGAGGCGTCGAACTGCTCGCCGGTGTCGTACTCGACGCCCACGTAGTGGACATCGACGGTGTCGCCGGGCTTGGCCTCCGCGCCCTCACCCACGACGAGGTCCTTGATCACGAGCTCGGCGGGGGCGGGGCCATCCTGGAACTCGATTTCCGGCTTGCTGCTCATGCGCTGTCCTCTTCGATAGATCGCGGATCTTGGGTCGTTGATCACCTTAGGCCCCGCGCTTCGGCCAGGAACCTCCAGCCCGAAACAACGATTCGGAATGCAATACGGTGGAGGCTCGAGACCTCCAGGGCCACGAAGCCGCCCGGAGTGAAGCGGAGGCAACCATTAGCACGGTAATCGACATCGACGACCCCGGTGATCCGCGGGTCGCCGATTTCCGCGACCTCAACAATGCCGATCGACGGCCCGACCTGCCCGGCGGCAAGGGTTTGGTGATCGCCGAGGGTGTCGTGGTCGTGCAGCGCATGCTCGCCTCGCGGTTCACGCCGTTCGCATTATTCGGAGTCGCGAAGCGATATGAGCAGCTGGCCGAGGACCTGACCGGAGTGGATATTCCGTATTACCGGACCAGCGCCGAGGTGATGGCCGAGGTCGTCGGATTCCATTTGAATCGGGGCGTGCTCGCGGGCGCTCACCGGCCGCGCGAACTCACCGTCGACGACGTACTCGCGGACGCGCGCACGGTGGCGGTACTCGAGGGCGTGAACGATCACGAGAACATCGGCTCCATCTTCCGCAATGCCGCCGGCTTGGGCGCGGATGCCGTACTGTTCGGCGACCGCTGCTCGGATCCGCTGTATCGGCGCGCCGTGCGCGTCTCCATGGGGCACGTGCTGCGGGTCCCCTTCGCCCAGTTGCCGCCGTCTCCCGCGGGGCTGGAGGTGCTGCGCGACAAAGGCTTCCAGATCATCGCCCTGACCCCGAACCCGAAGGCCGACACCCTCGCCACCGCCATGACCGGCGACCGGGTGGCCCTGCTGCTCGGCGCGGAGGGCCCCGGCCTCACCGAGGAGACCATGCGGGCCAGCGACGTTCGCGCCCGCATCCCCATGACTCCGGGCACCGATTCGCTTAATGTGGCGACCGCAGCCGCCATGGCCTTCTACGAGAGAGTGCGTGCCCAGTGAGCCATCCGCCCGACGGACCGTATGGATACGGCTATTCCGAGCCGACCCCGTGGGCCAGCGGCATCGCCGTGGTCGTCCTGGTGGCAGCGCTGACCGCCGTGGGCGTGTACGCCTTCGGTGCGGCGCTGGCCCAGATCCATCCGCTGCTGTCGGTGGTGGTCAATCTGATCGCGGTGGGCGGGGCGGCGCCGACCGCCTGGCGCTGGCGGTTCGCACCGGTGACCCGCTGGGTGATCGCGGGCCTCGGCGTGGGCGTGCTGCTGGCCTGGCTGGGCCTGCTGCTGTTCTGAGCCGGGCCTTCTACGAGACCCGGTCGCCCCCGCGCAGCCAGCGCAGCAGACCACGCCGGCTGCCGCCGTTGTGCTCGGCGTGCGGTTCCGGCACGGCCTCCGGAGCCCCGGGCGCCTCCCCTTTCGGGAACAGTGAGAAGCCGCATACCTCGATCCCGTCTGCGGTCAGGTCCGTCTCGGAAGCCTTGCCGCGGTAACGGAATCCGAGCCACTCCTGATTGGCCGCTTCGGCGAAGTCCGGCGGGTCGAAGGGCAGCAGCTGCGGATCGAGCAGTTCGCCGGGCGCGAGTTCGATGGGATGTTCGCCGGCCCAGTAGGGCCGCTCCCATACCCGCGGCATGCCCTCGTCCTCGAGGATATTGACCCGGATCGCGCTGAAGGAGCGCCGGAATTCACCGCGCTCCCAGTACGCGAACGCGCCCCAGCCCAGGGAAAGGTCATAGCAGATCAGGTAGGTGTGCTCGGAGGCGAGCGGACGCACCAGCAGCTCCGGCAATTTCTTGGGGCGCGGCAGCGCGGCCCGGGTGGAGCACACGACCGTGACGCCGGGATAGCAACCGATATAGACGGATTCGGGATCCGGCCCCGCCCACACCTTCATGGTCCCGGACGCGGCGGGCACCACGTCCCGGTCGGGATTGAGCTGCCGGGCGAGCGCGAACGCGGCATCCGGATCGGGTCCGGGGTGAGCGCGCAGCACGGCCAACGGATCGGGGGCGTCGACATACCAGAGGGATGAAACCGTTGACGGCACCGACGTCACCTCCCTCAGTCATTGCACACAAGATGGCTACTTTTGAGCAACACTAGGCGGCCGGACGTCTGCGCCGACGCGGATCGGCTCGGCAATGACCCGCCAACAGTAAGGAATCTACCTCGGCGACGGCCGAAATATCGCTGTTGCCAACGCCGTTTCCCGGCGCGGCGGCAAGTGGATGGCCGCAGGTACTAGCAACCCTCTAGCATCCGAAAGGTCGCGCGGGCGGGCTAGTGGCCCGAGGAACGCACGCCTAGGAGCACATCCTCCCAGGACGGCATCGGCGCCTTGCCGCCGCGTTTGCGCTCCGCCTCCCCGCGCTTGCGATTCGGCTTCTGCGCGTTGGTCTTCGCGGCGGGCTGCGCCGGAGCCGGTTCCGCGGGCTCGTCGGCGGCAGCGGCGGGAGCCGGGCCGGGCGCGGACGCCGGAACCGGCTGCTCCTTGGCCGCGGGGACAGGAGCGGGCGCCGGAGCCGGGGCAGCGGCGGTGGTGACCGGCACGGTGCCGTCACCGACCGCAGCGCGTTGCTCGAAGTAGTCGTCCACGTTCTGCTGCTTGGCGACTCGCGCCGGCGCGGACTCGTAGTCGGCGGTCCGCTCCTCCCGCGGAGCGGGGGCGGGCGCCGCAGCCTCGGCCATCACGAGGTCGGTCTGGTTGGGCAGGATGGTCGCCAGACCGCGCAGAGCCCGGCCGAAGTCGGGATCGATCAGATCCGAGGCCGGATCGTCCAGCGGCACCACCGAGCCGCCGTGCGCGTCCGGCTGGTAGCGCCAGTGCGCGGCGATCACGGAACGGCCTGCCTGCCACTGCAATTGGGCCACCCAGTAGCCCTTCTCGTCCTTCCAGGCGTCCCATTCGGCGACCTCGATATTGTGGCCGCGCTCGGCGAAAGCGGCCGACACGATCTCGATCAGTGTTTCCACGGCGGGGCCGTCATTGCGCACCGGGTGCGCCTTCTGCGCCAGTTCGGCGGCCCGGGCGCGTTCCAGCAGAACGGGATACGCGAAACGTTCGACCCGCGACAGCGGCATGCCCGACTCTTCGGTGACCTGCTCCACCGAAGCGCCGGCGCGGATACGGGCCTGGATATCGCGAGGACGCATCGTCGCTTCCGTTTCGATCTCGATTTGGCCGAATCGGGCAAGATCTCCGCGGGCAGCGGCGCGCAGTTTGTCGTCGGCGGCGAGTCGGTACTTCTGGCCGCTCTCGGTATCGATGCACACGATGTGCGTGGAATCGGGCGTCAATCCGATCACTCGAAGTTCACGCACACCGTTACCTCCTGTTCGCTGCGCAACTCACAGCCATAGCTAGGCTCGCGACACCGCCCACATCCTGGAACAGTAGTGCACTTCCGAGAATCGTGGGGCAAGACACGCGGCGCGGAGATCTGTTCCCAGGCTTCCGCGCTGTATATATTTACCCCTTCACATCGCCGCGGGGCGGGTTCGCGGCGCTGCGGGCATCGATTCTTTCCTCCTCCGCTCCCCCGCTCCGTCAGTCGGAATCGACACGCGCCGCGAACTCGATCTGGCTGCTCAGCCCAGCTTTTCGACGACCCAGTCGACGCAGCGGGTCAGCTGGGACACATCCTCGGGGTCGATGGCCGGGAACATGCCGATGCGCAGCTGGTTACGGCCCAGCTTCCGGTACGGCTCAGTGTCCACGATTCCATTGGCGCGCAGCACCTTCGCCACCTGCGCGGCATCCACGCTGTCGGCGAGGTCGATGGTGCCGACGACCTGCGAGCGCAGCGCCGGGTTCTGCACGAACGGCGTGGCGTATTCGCTGGTCTCGGCCCACGAGTACAGGCGCGAGGAGGAATCGGCGGTGCGCTTCACGGCCCAGTCCAGACCGCCATTGCCGTTCAGCCATTCGATCTGGTTGGCGAACAGCAACAGCGTCGCAAGCGCCGGGGTGTTGTAGGTCTGATCCTTGGTGGAGTTGTCGATCGCGATCGGCAACGACAGGAATTCGGGGGTCCAGCGACCCGAGTTCTTGATTTCCTCCACGCGCTCGAGCGCCTTCGGGCTCATCAGCGCGATCCACAGGCCGCCGTCGGAGGCGAAGCACTTCTGCGGGGCGAAGTAGTAGACGTCGGCGTCGGCGATGTTCACCGGCAGGCCGCCCGCGCCGGAGGTGGCGTCGATGGCGATCAGCGCGTGCTCGGAACCGGCCGGACGCGACACCGGGATGGCGACACCGGTGGAGGTCTCGTTGTGGGCCCAGCCGATCAGGTCGGCCGACGGGTCCGATGTCGGCTCGGGGGCATCGCCCGGCTCGGACTTCACCACGATCGGGTCGCCGATGAACGGGTTGCCCTTGGCGACCGCGGCGAACTTCGAGGAGAACTCGCCATTGCTCAGGTGCAGTGACTTCTCACGGATCAGGCCGAAGGCGGCGGCATCCCAGAACGCGGTGGTGCCGCCGTTGCCCAGCACGACCTCGTAACCGTCGGGCAGGGAGAACAGTTCGCGCAGACCGGAGCGCACCCGCGCCACCACGTCCTTGACCGGCTTCTGCCGGTGCGAGGTGCCGAACACCGAAGCGCCGGTATCCACCAAGGACTGCAGCTGCTCGGGGCGGACCTTGGAGGGGCCGCAGCCGAACCGTCCGTCGGCGGGCTTGAGATCGTCGGGGATGGTCGGGAACGCAGAGGTCATGGCGACAAGGGTAGTGGTCCTGACGCTGACGCACGCCATCGGGTACACCGTTGCGGACGCTTCGGCCCCTACGACTGGTTACCTCGGACAACCCGGCGAAGAACAGTGGTATGCCCGGGGTCGATGCTGCGGACTCCAGACCCCGGCATGCGCGTATCGCTGTGGCGGACACCATATACGCGTTACGGTTTACCGCCATGGACATGGCCGCAGACGAGCGACCGAGCACCAGCGCCGACCAGCGCCCCGGTTCCGCCCCCGGGGAGTCCCCCGCCGCGGCGAATTCCGGGCGGCCGCGACGCCGGCCGGACGCCCCGCCCCGTCTCGGTCTGCTGGCCCGCCTGTCCTCGCAATTCGGCTCGCGCGGACTCATCCGCCGCGGGCCCGCCCTCGACGGCGCCGCCCGCCGCGAACTCCTGATGCACGGCGTCGAGGGCGCCGCCACCATCCTCAGCGTCCGATCCACCGTCGACGCCACCCCCGCCCCGGCCGATTCGGCGCCCGGCCCCCTCGCGTCTCCGGATGCCCCCCGCGCTCCAGGCGAACTCGGCGCGACCACCGGCGCCCAGCGCACCGACGACAGCGGTGCCGCCGCCGCGACAGCGGCCGCCGACGAGCCGGACACCCGAGCCCACAGCCCGGGTACGCAGCGCGGCGACACACATGACCGGGAGCGGCCTGCAGCGGATCTTCGCACCCGGGGCGAGAGGCGGGTCGACGCCCGCGCGGCGGCCGGGCGACGGTCCGAGACCCCAGATGTGGACATCGCCGAACCGGGTCGGGAGTTCTGGGTGCGGATCCAGCTCGAGGGCCTGGACGCCTACGAGACCCGGGTGCGGCAGCGGGTGAATGCGGCCGACCAAGAGTGGATGCAGGCCGGTGACGTCGTCCGCTGCCGGGTCGACCCCGGCGACCGCGATCGGGTGGTGCTGTATCTGCCCGCGCCCGAGAAGACCTCGCGTACCGATGTCGCCAAGATCCTGGCCGACGGCCGGCGGGCCCGCGCCACCGTGCTGGCGGCCACGCCGGTCGCGGCGGACTACACCGGACGCGACGATCCCGTCCTCCGGCTGGACCTGGAGCTGCACGCCCGGGGCGAGCCCGCGCCGTGGCGGGTCCGCGTGGTGCGGCCGGTCCCGCTGTCGGCCATGGAACTGGTCGACCTGGGCCGGCATCTGGAGGTCGCGTTCCTCACCGTCGACCGCGGCGAATCCGTCGCCGTCGACTGGGTCGCCTCGCGCGCCCACTGAACCGCCGGGGCCGGGCCGACCGGAAGAGCTCGAAAAGCTATGGCAGGTGCACGAATTCGAAGCCCTTGGCCGCGAGTGCCGGGAGCGCGGCCAGCATCCCCGCCCCGGTGCCCGACTTGGGACGGTGCATGTGCGCCAGGGAGATGCCGCCGGATTCGGCGGTCATCATATTGGACTGGACCTGGCCCGAGGAGGCGGTCGCGCCGAAATCGGCGTTGACCGAGAAGCCGACCGGGGTCTCGCCCAGCTCCCGCACGATCGATACGGCCACATCGTCGTAGTGCGCGGTGCCCGCGCGGAAGAATCGCGGCGCGTGCCCGGTCAGGGCGATGATGCGCTGGTGGTTGCCCCACACCTCGTCCACGGCCGCCTGGGCGGAGGCGGTGCCGCCGATCTCGTAGGCGGCGCGGCCGTTCACCGACAGCGGACAGTGCGCGGTGCCGTGATTGCCGATCTCGAACAGCGGGTTGGCCGCGAGCTGACCGGCCCGGGCGGGATTGGCGTCGATCCAGCGCTTGTTCAGGAACAACGTGGCCGGAATCCGCTGGGCCTGCAGGAAGGCCAGCAGGTTCTCGTCGATGTCGTTGTTGCCGGGGCCGCCGCAGGCGTCGAAGGTGACGGCGAACTGCTTGCCGGTGGCGTTGAAGCCGGTGATGATGCCGTCGAGGTCCATGCCCCAGGCCTTCGGGCTCTGACCGGCGTGTTTGGCCGCCACGGCGTCCGGTGACACCGTGGCGATCGGCAACCGCGCCGGCGTAGTGGCCTGATCGGCGCCCGCGCGCGGCGGTTCGAGGATGCGGTCGGACGAATTGCCGTTCGCCACACCGCATCCGGCGGTGACGAGGCTCGCGGCGAGCGCCGCGCCCGCGGCGAAGAAGCCGCGCCTGGAAAGTCCTGTGACGAGCACCGGTGCAGGTTATGTGAATCCGGTCGCGGTAGCCAGCACCGCGATCAGGGTTATTTCAACCGTCGCGGTCCGGCAACCGGTTCGCCACCATAGTTGGGGCGGACGTAATCCATTGTTCGACCGCAGGATTCACAGAAAATGTCTGCGCACGAGGCGATCGGCGCGGGGTCGTCGAGCGAAACAGCAATCTCGCAGCGTTCACAGCGTATTCGCATCTCGAGCCCATTTCCGGCCGCCTTCACCGCACGCTACCGGCCCGGCCGAGCGGCCGTGATCGATTTCCAGTTCATTTCCAAGGCCCGATTGCTCCAGACTGTAGCCTGCCCGACCGAAACGACCCTTCTGCAAGGAAGCGCATTGACATACCCGAACAACCCGTATCCGCAGCAGCAGCCCGGCTACGGCTACCCGCCCGCCGACCAGCCCGCGCCCGGCTACGGCGCCCCCCAACCCGCTTACGGCGCACCGCAACCCGCGTACGGGGCTCCCCAGCCCACTTACGGCGCACCGCAGCCCGGGTACGGGGTGCCCCAGCCCGGCTACGAGGCCGCACCGGCCTACGGCGCACCGCAACCCGCTTACGGCGCGTCGCAACCCGCGTACGGCGCGCCGCAGCCCGCCTATGGCGTTCCCCAGCCCGTCTATGCTCCGTTCGGGGGGTACGGGGCACAGTACGCGAGCTGGGGCGCCCGAGTCGGGGCATACGTCGTCGACGCTCTGATCACCGTCGTGCCCGCCTGGATCCTGGACATCGTGGCCGGCACCGCGGGCACCGCCGAGCCGAAGTGCACCGTCACCCCGGGCACCTACCACACCGTCTGCAGCGGTGGTGGTTACAACGCGCTGGGCTGGATCTGCCTGCTGCTGGTCATCGTGGTCGGCCTCGGCGGCACACTGTTCCTGTCCTATATGGAGGGCACCACCGGGCAGACCCCCGGCAAGAAGGTGGCGGGCATCAGGCTGATCCGCGAGGCCACCGGGCAGCCGGTCGGCATGGGGCTGGCCTTCGGCCGCCGCCTGCTACACGTCATCGACGCCCTCCCCTGCTACGTGGGCTTCCTGTGGCCGCTGTGGGACGACAAGAAGCAAACCTTCGCCGACAAGGCCGTGGGCACGATCGTCGTCAAGGCGTGAACCAACTTTCGTAGCTCCCAAGGGGCTTTACCCGCTCAACCCCGCGGATTTCGGGGCTGCCCCGGATCCCGGGTTATCCGCTCCGAATCCGACAACGATGGCCCGCAGCATTTTTCGCTGCGGGCCATCGTTCTTCCGTCGAATTACTTGTGCGACACCAGGTCCCAGCCCGGGACGGCCTCCGGCTTGCGCGGAGCCGGGCCGGTGTAGATGGCGGCCGGGCGGACCAGCTTGCCCAGCTTCTTCTGTTCGAGGATGTGGGCACACCAGCCGGCGGTACGGCCGCAGGTGAACATGGCGGGCATCATGTGCGCCGGGACCTCGGCGAAGTCCAGGATCACGGCGGCCCAGAACTCGACATTGGTCTCGATGGCGCGGTCGGGGCGGCGCTCGCGCAGCTCGGCCAGGGCGGCCTGCTCCAGGGCCGCGGCGACCTCGTAGCGCGGGGCGTCGAGGCGCTTGGCGGTGGCGCGCAGCACCCGGGCGCGCGGGTCCTCGGCGCGGTAGACCCGGTGGCCGAAGCCCATCAGCTTCTCCTTGCGGTCCAGGATGCCCTTGACCAGCGCCCGCGCGTCACCGGACTTCTCGACCGCCTCGATCATGGGCAGCACGCGGGCGGGGGCGCCGCCGTGCAGCGGGCCGGACATCGCGCCGATGGCGCCCGACAGCGAGGCCGCCACGTCGGCGCCGGTGGAGGCGATGACGCGGGCGGTGAAGGTGGAGGCGTTCATGCCGTGTTCCGCGGCCGACACCCAGTAGGCGTCGATGGCCTCGATGTGGCGCGGGTCCGGATCACCCTTCCAGCGGGTCATGAATCGCTCGGTGATGGTGGTGCAGCCGTCGATCTTCCGCTGCGGCACGGCCGGCTGGTAGATGCCGCGCGCCGACTGCGCGACGTAGGACAGCGCCATGACCGAGGCACGGGCGAGGTTCTCGCGGGCGGTGTCGTCGTCGATGTCCAGCAGCGGCTCGTAGCCCCAGATCGGGGCCAGCATGGCCAGACCGGCCTGCACGTCGACGCGCACGTCGCCGGTGTGCACCGGCAGCGGGAACGGCTCGGCGGGCGGCAGGCCGCGGCCGAACTCACCGTCGACCAGCAGGGCCCACACGTCACCGAAGGTGACCCGACTCCCGACGAGGTCCTCGATGTCGACGCCGCGGTACCGGAGCGCACCACCGTCCTTGTCCGGTTCGGCGATCTCGGTGGTGAAGGCCACTACTCCTTCGAGACCGCTCACGAAGCCTTCGGGGACGACTGAACTTGGAACCGCAGCGCTGGCAGTCATGTTGTGACTCTCCTTGCAAAGTCGGGCCGCCCGATCTCTGGGAGGCCACGCCGATCACCTGGAGCTTAACCCCGCATTACTCCGGAGTAACGTCTGCCCCATGGTTGACCAGGAGAAATTCCCCACGCCCGACCTCGATCTGAGGGCCCTGCGCGTCGAGTACGGAGTCGATCAGGGCGACAACCACCCCGACCTGGACACCGATCTCGACGAGACCTGGTTGATCGACGGCTGGGAGCCGTTGCTGCGCAACTGGATCGAGGACGCCACCAGCGCGGGCATGATCGATCCGAACGCCATGGTGCTGAGCACGGTCGAGATCACCGAGACCGGTCCGCGCCCCTCGTCGCGAACTGTCCTGTGCAAGGGGCTTTCTCCCGAAGGTGTGACTTTTTACACGAATTATGAATCATTCAAGGGCCGCCAGCTGACCCGAACCCCGTATGCCTCGGCCACTTTCGTGTGGCCTGCCATGGGGCGGCAGGTGACGGTGCGCGGCCCGGTTCACCGGATCCCGGCCGAGGCCACCGAGGCGTACTGGCATTCCCGCCCGCGCGGATCCCGCCTGGGTGCGTGGGCCTCGGAGCAGTCGCGACCCATCGCCTCCCGCGCCGACCTGGACCGGCGCATGGACGAGACCACGGCCCGGTTCGCCGAGGTCGACGACATTCCGGTGCCACCGTTCTGGGGCGGATTCCAGATCAGGCCGGAGACCGTCGAGTTCTGGCAGGGCCGCCGCAGCCGCATGCACAACCGCATCCGGGTCACCGTCGAACCGGGCAACGCCGACGTCTCGGCCATGAAAATCGAACGCCTGCAACCCTGATGGGGTTTCCGCGTCTCTCGTGACTCCCAGGGGCTCCATCGAACCCCCTGTCCACCACCGGGGCTTCCCGGGGCCCCGCCGAGGCGTCGAAGAGTTGGATATCTCACGTTCAAATGGTGGGATGATCGGTCCAAAATACCTAGCCGAGCGCCCCATCGCCTGGCTAGGTTGGGTCGGTGAAGCTGCTCGCCGACATAACTCCATTACGGAATCCTGATTACCGCCGGTTGTGGACCACCGGCATCGTCACCGTGATCGGCGCGCAGCTGTCGGTCGTAGCCGTTCCCAAGCAGCTCTACGACATCACCCACAGCTCTTCGTATGTCGGCTTGGCCGGGCTCTTCGGCCTCATCCCGCTCATCGTCTTCGGTCTCTGGGGCGGCGCGCTCGCCGACGCCATGGACCGCCGCCAGATGCTGCTCATCACCGGCGCGGGCACGGGTCTGACCTCGCTGGCCTTCTGGGCGCAGGCCGCGGCCGGACTGAACAACGCCTGGGTGGTGCTGGTCCTGTTCTCGGTGCAGCAGGCGTTCTTCGCCATGAACCAGCCCGCGCGCAGCGCCATCTACCCGCGCTTGCTGCCACCCGAACAGCTGCCCGCGGCCAATTCGCTGAGCATGACCGTCATTCAGTTCGGCGCGATCGCCGGACCGGTGCTGGCGGGCATGCTGATTCCGTTCGCGGGCCTGGCCACGCTGTATCTACTCGATTCCATCGCGCTGCTGGCCACGCTGTGGGCCACCTGGCGGCTGCCACCCGTTCCGCCGCACGGCGAGGCCCGGCGCGCGGGCCTGCGTGAGGTGTTCGACGGCTTCGCCTATCTGGCCACCCAGCGCATCCTGCTGGCCTCCTTCGCGGTGGACGTGGTGGCCATGGTGTTCGGCATGCCGCGTGCCCTGTTCCCGCAGATCGCTCAGGACAGCTTCGGCGATTCCGCTTCCGGCGGAACGGCTCTGGGCCTGCTGTTCGCGGCCATGTCGGTGGGCGCGGTGCTGGGCGGGGTGTTCTCGGGCTGGCTGTCGCGGGTGCGGCAGCAGGGACTGGCCGTGATGGTGTGCATCGTGCTGTGGGGCGCGGGCATGATCGGGTTCGGCCTGGCCGTGGGCCTGGTGGGGCACGGGCTCAGCGTGACGCTCGCGCTCTGGATCGCGCTGGCCTGCCTGGCCTTCGGCGGCGCGGTGGACATGTTCTCGGCGGCCCTGCGCACCACCATGCTGCAGTCGGTGGCCACCGACGAGATGCGTGGACGGCTACAAGGGGTGTTCATCGTCGTCGTGGCGGGTGGACCGCGCATCGGTGATGTTGCGCACGGTTTCACGGCGGCGGCGGTGGGTACCGCGGCAGCGGCGGCCGGCGGTGGCGTCCTGGTCGTGATCGGCATGATGATCTCGGCCGTGGCATTTCCGGCGTTCGTGCGCTACCGGGTGGCACATGGCCATTCGGAGGTGCAGCTCGCCTGATTTCGGAGTCCATGCACATAGCACATGACCGCCGCTCTCCTCACCTGCGAACGATGTGACTGTGAGGTAGCAAAAGAGCCACCCTCATTGGTCGGGCGTAGTGGACAGCGGCTAGCGTTGACTCGAGCGCATCGCGCGCCGACCCGCGTCCGATGCCTACGGTTACAAGCCTGAGAGGGATCCTTCCGTGCCCGCTGAGAACATCATCAACGTCGACGACGACGCCAAGCCGGTACTGCAGTACCCGGGCGGCGAGTACCCGATGACCGTCGCCAAGGCTGTCGAGGGCAATGACGGGATCGACCTGGGCAAGCTGCTGGCCAGCACCGGGTACGTCACCTACGACCCCGGTTTCATGAACACCGCCTCGACCAAGTCGGCCATCACCTACATCGACGGCGAGGCGGGCATCCTGCGCTACCGCGGGTACCCGATCGAGCAGCTGGCCGGCAAGTCGACCTTCATCGAGGTCAGCTACCTGCTGATCTACGGTGAGCTGCCGACCAAGGCCCAGCTCGAGGACTTCACCGACCGGATTCGCCGGCACACCCTGCTGCACGAGGACCTGAAGCGGTTCTTCGACGGCTTCCCGCGCAACGCGCATCCGATGCCGGTGCTGTCCTCCGCGGTCAACGCGCTGTCGGCCTACTACCAGGACTCGCTGGACCCGCGCGATCCCGAGCAGGTCGAGCTGTCCACCATCCGACTACTGGCCAAGCTGCCCACCATCGCGGCCTACGCCTACAAGAAGTCGGTCGGCCAGCCGTTCCTCTACCCGGACAACTCGCTGTCGCTGGTGGAGAACTTCCTGCGAATGACCTTCGGCTTCCCGGCCGAGCCCTACGAGGTCGACCCGGAGATCGCCGCGGCGCTGGACATGCTGCTCATCCTGCACGCCGACCACGAGCAGAACTGCTCGACCTCGACCGTGCGCCTGGTGGGTTCCTCCGACGCCAACCTGTTCACCTCCGTGTCCGGTGGCATCAACGCGCTGTGGGGCCCGCTGCACGGCGGCGCCAACCAGGCCGTGCTGGAGATGCTGGACGACATCAAGGCCAGCGGCGGCGACGTCAAGGAGTTCGTCCGCAAGGTCAAGAACAAGGAAGACGGCGTGAAGCTCATGGGCTTCGGGCACCGCGTCTACCGCAACTACGACCCGCGCGCCACGCTGGTCAAGAAGGTCGCGGACAGCATCCTGTCCAAGATCGGCGGCGACGACCAGCTGCTCGACATCGCCAAGGCCCTCGAGGAAGCGGCGCTGACCGATGAGTACTTCATCGAGCGCCGCCTGTACCCGAACGTCGACTTCTACACCGGCGTCATCTACCGGGCCATGGGCTTCCCGACGCGCATGTTCACCGTGCTCTTCGCCATGGGCCGCCTGCCGGGCTGGATCGCGCACTGGCGCGAAATGCACCGCGAGCCGCTGAAGATCGGCCGTCCGCGCCAGATCTACACCGGCTACGGCGAGCGCGACTACATCGAAATCGCCGGTCGCTGACACGGACGGGCCCTGCGCCCGAAGGGTTTCCGGACAACCCCGCCGCAACGCATCGTTGCGGCGGGGTTTTTCGTTTACAAGGACTTGTTAAGGATCTCGCTGGGGTGGGGCGGCAATCTTGTTCCCGTGAGCCGGAAACGAACTCACTGACACCGAAAAGGTATGCGCCGCAGGGGCATACATGAGGAAGAGGGGAACACAATGCTGGGTCTGCTGGATCTCGGATCGTCCATCGCCGCCAATGCCACGGCCGCGATCGGCAACATCCTCAACATCATCGGAGTGCTGACGCACCCGTAACTGGTTCGGGGGGACCGGGGGAAGGGGGGTTCCAGGGGAAAGGGAATCGGGGGATGCGGGAGATCGGGGGGCCGGGGGACCCGGGGGGACCGGGGGACCTGGGGGCAACGGGGTCGGGGGCAAGGGGTCGGGGACCCGAACTCCGGTGTCACCTGCCGCGGCGGGGGCGGCAGGTGACACCGGAGAAAATCGGGTGCGGTCGCCGGAAACTCATGGGATGTTCGGAGTATGGCATCGACGAATGGCGTTACCGTGCGTTCGGCGCGAGCGGATGAGCGGGCGGAGATCGTCCGATTGTCGGAGGTCTGCTTCGGGATGCGGCTCGGCCCGGCCGATCTGGAATACGTCGGACAGGTCTTTCCCATCGAACGGGCCCTGGTGGCCGTGGACGGCGATCGCATCGTCGGGCACACCAACGACCGCACCATGACCGTCACCGTTCCGGGCGCGCGCACCGTTCAGGCGTGCGGCGTCACCAGCGTGGTGGTCGCGCCCACCCATCGGCGGCGCGGCATTCTGCGGGCGCTCTACACCGAGCAGCATCGGCGCACCGAGGCCGAGCGCGTTCCGCTCACCATCTTCACCGCCAGTGAGGGCACCATCTACGGCCGCTTCGGCTACGGCCCGTCCATTGTCGCGAACGAGATCTCGGTGCGCGGCCGCACCGCCGAATTCCGGCCCACCACACCGGATCCCGGCGGCGTGCAGGTCGCCTCGCTGGACGAGGCCAAGGTACGGCTGCCCGAGATCTACGACCGCTGGCGGCGGCTGGTGCCCGGCGCCCAGGCGCGGCCCGAGGGCCGCTGGCAGCAGCGGTTCTTCGCCGACGCGGTGCAGAACGAGGAGAGCTCGCCCCAGTTCTTCCTGATCCACCCGGACGGCTACGCCATCCTGCGCCGCGCCTGGCATGAGGACAAGAACATCGCCACCGTCCGCGAAGTGCGCGCCGTCACCGCCGAAGCCCATGCCGCGCTGTGGCGGATCCTGCTCAGCCTGGATCTGGTGCACACCGTCGAAGCGACCCTCAGCGACCACGATCCGCTCCCCTACCTGGTGACGAACCCGCGCCTGGTGCGCGTCACCGGCCGCCACGACGCGCTGTGGACCCGCATCATGGACATCCCCGCCGCCCTGACCGCCCGCACCTACCAGCGGGATCTGGATCTGGTGCTGTCGGTGGACGATCCGTTCCGGGACGCGGGCGGCAGCTTCGCCCTGCGCGTGCGCGACGGCGTCGCCGAGTGCGCCCGCACCGACCGCACGCCCGACCTCGAGCTCGGCATCGACGTGCTGGGCAGTCTCTACTTCGGCGGCTACCGGGCCAAGGTCTTCGCCGCCGCCAACCGAATCCAGGCCAAGGACGCGGCCGTGCTCCGCGCCTTCGACGAGGCATTCACCGCCGAACGCGACGCCGAACTCGGATGGTTCTTCTGACCGATGTCACCCCCACCGCGAAGATCAGGGTTTTCCCGGTGGTGGGTGGCCGTCCGGCGCTGGCATGCTGAGAACGTGAAACCCATCCAGCTGATACTCAACATCGTGTGGCTCGTGCTGGTCGGATTCTGGATGGCCATCGGTTATGTCATCGCCGGGCTGATCTGCTGTGTGCTGATCGTGACCATCCCGTGGGGCATCGCGTCGTTCCGGATCGCCAATTTCGTGCTCTGGCCCTTCGGGCGCGAGGCCGTGGAGAAGCCGGGCGCGGGCGTGGGTTCGATGCTCGGCAACATCATCTGGATCATCGTGGCGGGCTGGTGGCTGGCCCTGGGTCACCTGATGACCAGCATCGCCCTCGCCGTCACCATCATCGGAATCCCCTTCGCCTGGGCCAATCTCAAGCTGATCCTGATCTCGCTGTTCCCGCTGGGCCGCGAAATCGTCGACAGCGACCGGCGTTTCGGCTACTGACTCCTACTCCGACTCGTCGACGATCTGCTTCATGATCCCCACCGCCTGGGCGAGGACGGCGACCTGGTCGGGGGAAAGCCGGGAGAGCTGATCGGTCATCCACGCCTCGCGGGCCTGGTTCTCATCCGCGATCAGCGCCCGACCGGCATTCGACAGCGACACGATGATCTGCCGCCCGTCGGTCGGATGCGGATTGCGTTCCACCAGATCCATTTCCGACAGCGAGGCGATGACCCGGGTCATGGACGGCGGCTGCACCCGCTCCTTGGCGGCCAGCGCGCCCGGCGTCATGGCGCCCTCCCGATTCAGTGTGGCGAGCGCGGACAGCTGGGTCAGCGAAATCTGGGCATCGGCCCGCCGGCCTCGCAGATGCCGAGTCAAGCGCACCACCGCCAGCGAGAGTTCACCGGCGAGCGCTCGAATGTCGGAAGGCGTTGTCACAGAGGCAAACGATACGGGACCGCTCGCGCGGGGGTCGGCGGTTCCGGTGCGCGGCCGGGGTCCGCCCCGGGCGCACCACCAGAACCGCCTCGCCCTCTACTCTGGTCTGGGTGAGCACCCCGCCCGTCCCGGAGATTCCGCACCGCTTCACCGATCCACGTCCCGTCCTGGCCGTGGGCGCCCTCGGTTTCCTGATCGCGACCGCGGCGGTATGGCTGAACGACGCGTGGGCCGCCGCGCGACCGGTCTGCCTGATGGGTCTGGCCGTGGGGTTGCTCGCCTACACGATCTTCGCGATTCAGCGCCGGAGCGCGCGCCGCGGTGACAAAGGCGCGCAGCTCGGTCTGGATTAACGCGCGAAGCAACTGGTCGTCCGCCCAGCGAGGTCCGACAAAACGAACTTGCGGAGCGTGCGAATTGACTGCACGCGCCGCGGACGCTTAACTCCCTGGAGTGTCCTCCCGATTGAGCGTCGAAGAACGACGGGCCCACCTGATCGAGGCGGCCATCGGCCTTGCCGAAAAAAAGGGCGTGGCAGGAGTTACCACGCGCGATGTTGCCCAGGCAGCCGGTGTTTCCCTCGGTGTGGTGCATTACTGTTTCGAAAACAAAGATCAGCTGATGACCGAGTTGGTCAAGGCGCTCTCGATGGAATTGCGTGATTCCGTCGATGCCAACGAAGCGGTATGGCAGGACGTCGGAACCGGAAAAGAAGCGCTGCAGCAATTGGTGCGCGCGGGTCTGGAACTCATGTGGCTCAACATCGAAGCCACCGCGGAACGCCAACTACTCACCTACGAAACCACCACCTACGCCCTGCGCGAAGGCGAGCAAACCCCCGCGAAACTCGCCATCGCACGCGAGCAGTACACCTTCAACGACTCCACGGTCGCCGATGTCATCGAGCACGCGCGCGAAGCCACCGGCACCCAGTGGACCGTTCCCGTCGGCACCCTGTCCCGTTTCATGCTCGCCGCCATCGACGGCATCGTGTTGCGCTGGCTGGTCGACAACGACAGCGCCGCCGTCCGGGAGCAACTGGACGTCCTGGCCACCACCGTGGCAGCCCACTCGGTTTGACCCGGGCTCGGTTCGCCCCGGACCTCCTCCGTTTCGGCGCGGGCGCCGGGTAGCAGCGCCCGCGCCGGACCCGAGTTCGCGTGCCCGCGTTGGTATTCCGCTGAGTTCCCGGGCGTCCTCAGCGGCGTGCGAAATTCTGCGGCTGCGCCTGCACGTGGGTGGTATCGCCCTCACGCCACCATGCGACCGTCACCGTCGCCTCGAACGCGCCCGACAGCCGTACGCGGAGTTCGTCGTGCACCATGAGATCCCCTGCGGGCAGCGGCAAATCGAACTGCAGACGCAGCAGGACGCCCAATGGCTCGGCGGTCCAGCTGGTCTCACGGCCGGCGCTCACCACCTCCGCCGTCACCGCCTCCGAGGCCAGCGGCAGATCCAGCAGGGTGGCCAGCGAACGCGCGGAGGCCATGTCACCGACCACCAGGCGGTCGGCGGGCAGGGCCGGGCCGAACCAGGGGCGATCCAGCACCAGGGCATCGGCGGCCGGGATCACCTCGCCGGTGAGGGCGCGCACCTGGCCCGGCAGCACCAGGTCCTCGGTGTCCAGACGGCCCGCGTCGAGGGACTCGGCCAAACGGCGATACGTCTGTGAGATCGATTCGGGGGTGGGCGCTCTCGCCGGATCGGCGAGAGCGTCCAGGAGTTCCTCGGCCAGCGCGGGCGTCAGCACCTCCGGATCGGCGAGGACGCCGCGCAGCGCCGCCAGATCATTCGCGTCGAAACCCGGCAGCTGCGGGAGCAGGCCCGCGAACAGGGTGTCGTCGGGATGGCGCAGCAGGCCCAGCGGAATGCCGTCGATGTGGGCGTGCTGGCGCAGCCACCACGCGGTGTAGCCGTCGCGATCCGCGAGCAAACGGCGGGTGGTCGCATCGGACAGCAACAGCCGCAGCGCCTCCGGCCATTCGGCGTCGTCCACCAGGTCCAGGTCGCGGACGGCCACGAGTTCGGCCGGATCCTCGGCCAGGCCCTCCCACCAGGTCTCCTCGTCGTCGAGGTGGTGGTCGGGGCCGGTCGGATCGGATTCGGCGACCAGGGTGAAGCTCCAGCCGACACCGACGGCGCGCAGGGCATCCGGGCCGTAGCGCTCGAGTACCTCGGGGTCCAGGGTGCTGAACGGCGAATCCTCGACCAGCACGCGGCCCAGTGGCGCGTCGGGCAGCAGGAGTTCGTCGGCCGGCCTCGATTCACCGTCGACGTCGGGCAATTCGACCAGGCCCAGCCACGTCGGCAGGGCGCCCGGCGCAACCAGGGTGTGCGCCGCCAGGTTCAGCACCGCGTCCACGGTGTCCGGATCGCTCGGGTCGTCCTCCAACACCGCCTGCAGCCCCGGATCATTGAGCAGATCCTCCGGCGTCGCCGGGCGCGCGCCCAGCCGGCCCAGCAGCTCGTGCGCCGCCTCCGGGTGCACCAACCGTGCCCAGTGCACCGGAATCGCCTGCTCCAGGCGGTCATCCAGCACCACTGTGCGAGGCCCGGTCACCAGGCGGCCATCGACCAGCGGCACCGCGAGCGCGCCCAGTTCCTCCACCGCCAGCGGGTCCACCGCGAACGACTCCAGGGAATCGTAGAGCGAATACCACCACTGCGGTTCGCGTTCCAGGCTGCTCGACAGCTCGGCGATCCGCGCCAGCCCGATGCGGTGCACATCCAGCACCGCCAGCGCGTCGGCGTACATGCGGGAGGAGAGCTCCGGAATCACCAGCGGACCGACCATATCGGCCAGCAGCTCGGCCAATTCCGGAGTCACGCCGGTGAATACGGTGGCGCGCCGCGGCGCCGCCACCGTCACACGTGAATCCCGGCCCGCTCCGGCGGTTTCCGCGGTCGCCGAGTCATCCACAGTCATACCCGGCGCCGATGGGGATGACTCGGAGGAGGCGAGTTCGGCCGCCTCGTCGGCCGCCGCCAGATCCCCGGACTCGGCCGGGACATAGGTCGCGACCACGTCGTGCGGCCCGATGGCGTCATGGGGTTCGACCGCGTCGTAGGGCAATTCGTCCGGGGCGGGAAGATCCCACAGCGGCAGGGTTTCCTGCTCCCACGCGGTGGCGGCCGCCGGGACGGCGCCCCGACCCGGGGACGACACCTCGAGGTCGGTATCCCGCACGGCGGCCGACTCACTCGCAGCCAAGGTATCGCGGTCACTCGATGTCAGCGCCTCGGGGCCGCCCGCACCCGGCGCGGCCGCGGATCCCGCCTCGCCGGGCATCGCGCCGAATTCCTCTGGCGCGAGGGCATATTCGCCCGTACGCTCCGGGCGGGCGGTGAAGACCGGGAGCCACTCATTGTCGCGGAGCTCGGCGATCAGGGCCTCGCGGAGCAGACTGTCCGCCTCGCTGCGGGCGAAGCCGGGGGTAGGGACCAGGACCAAGCGGTCGCGGGGCGGCAGGGCGCGGGCGAAGTCGGCGTAGCCGGTGGCCAGACCGTTCAGGCGCGCTCCGGGAAGCAGACGGCGGCGGTCCGGCTGCATGGGGATATCGGCGATCAGCAGGGCCGGCAGGGACAGCTCCTCGTCGGAGCGGGTGGGTGCGCGCAGCACGTCGGGGGCGGTGGCGACCGGGCGGCCGCCACGTACCGGCAGCAGCCAGCGAGAGCGACCGGTCCGGTACTGCCACCACACACGCTCATCCGCGTTCGGACCGGTGACACGCAGTTCGGTGAGACCATTGCCGAGTTCCCGCTCCGCACTGGCGATCTCGTCATCACCGATGCGAATGCCATGCAGCGCGGGCAGTTCCAGCAGCAGGTCGGCCGCCTCCGCCCGCATTTCGGCGAACAGGGCGACGGTGTCCACGCTCTCCCGCAGGCGCAGCACGATCTCACTGTCGTATCCGCTCGTGGGCATCTCCTCGACGGCCCAGGCCAGGCGCAGCGCGGGCGGCTCGAAACCCTCGGGCAGGTCCGGGATCTCGATGTCCTGCGCCCCGAGCAGCGCCCAGGTCTCGGCCCGCGAGAACCGCACCGACCCGCTGGTCGACCGGAGCTCCACCTCGTCCGACACCGTCAGCACCGCGGTGAAGCCCACGCCGAACTGGCCGACGGCGGCGCCCTCCGTCTTTCCCGAGGCGCGCAGCGCGGTCAGCGCGTGCACCCCCGAAACCTCCAGCGGCGCGCCGGTATTGGCCACATGCAGGGTGCGCCCGTCCAGCCACACCGCGATACGCCCGTCAACACCCGCCTTGACGGCCGCGTCGGCGGCGTTCTGCGCCAGCTCGGTCAGCAACCGGTCCCGGTATCCGGACCGCACGAGGTCCGCCTCCGTCGCGGCGTCCTCCCGCAGCCGGGTCGGCGAGCCACGCCAGGCCGCCACCACCCCGGCCCGCAACTCCGCCGTCCCGAACGGGTCCCCCACATCGGTCGCGACCACGCCTAAACCCCTTCCGCACAACGGTTGATGGCACGCCAGAGCCAAGCATCCGGGTAGTTCATAGAATTCCGGCACGATCCACCGAAAACCGCACCCGCCGCCGGGAATCCGGCGGCGCTACAACCTAGCTGGGCGATCGCCTCAGCGCGACTCGGGCGAACCGGCCTCGGGCTCCGCCCGCACCGCGTTCACGGCCCACGCATCGTCGTACACCGCATCCGGATCGCCCACCTCGAACAACCCGACGGCACTGGCCTCGACCGCCGGCGCGGGCTCCTCGGCAGCCGCCGCGGAATCCTCCGCGGCCACCGCGTTCTCGGCCGCCTCGGCCCCGGCACCCGCCGAGTCCCCCTCACCCGAGACCGCAACAGCGGTCACATCGACATCCGAGCCGACCACGGCCGCCCGCGCCTCCGCGACCTCGGCCTCCGCGACCTCGGCCTCCGCAGCCCCGGCATCCGCCACGTCGGCGTCCGCGACGTCGGACTCGGCAGCCCCGGCGTCCGCGGCCTCGGCCTCCGCGACCTCCGCAGCCCCGGCATCCGCCACGTCGGCGTCCGCGACCTCGGCCTCCGCAGCCCCGGCGTCCGCGACGTCGGCAATCGGCGCATTCGCAACAGGTTCCGTATCCGCGGCATCGGCCGCCTGCGCTTCACCAACGGCGGCGTCCCCGGCCTCGACTCGATCCGCGATCGCAGAGGACTCCTCGCGAAGGTCGGCGGCGGGGATCAGGTCGACTGCGGCGTCGTCGTAGGCCTCGTAGATGGGGGAGCCGTTGCCGGTGGGGAGTTCGACGTCGGAATGGGCGCCGCAGCCATAGGCGACGTGGACCACGTGGCCGTCGGCGCCCATGGCATTGGCGCAGACACCGAAGGCGGCGCCGAGCGCGCCGGCCAGCGGGACATAGAAGCCGCACAGGCCGCAGGTGGACGGGGCGGCGCGGGCCATGTCAGTGTCGGGGCCGTATTCGGAGAACCAGCGGTCCGCCGACTCCTCGCGGCCTTCGCGGGACAACACCTGGGTACGGCCGAGGCCGATCTCGAGGGTGACCTCGTCGACGGCCGGGTCACCGGTGGCAACATAGCCGGGCACCAGGCGCGGGTCGCCGGGCGGCGGGGCCAGCAGATCGCCGGGCGCGAGGTCGCCGGGGCGGATGCGCTGCTCCCACGGAACGAAGTCGGGGGCCACCAGTGCGTCCGGGCTGGGCAGCAGCGCCGACTCGCTCACGGTGGCGACGGTCGCCTCCGGCGGGGCCGCCACCACGACAGCCCACTGCCAGCCGCGATAGCCGGGCAGCGTGGCCTCGAAATGGTGAGTGGCCGAGGATTCGTCCTCGCCGGTCACGCCCAGATGCGCGCCCACCCCGACCGGCTCCAGATCCAGGAGCGCACGGCGGGCCAGCTCGACCGCCTCCGCCAGGATCGGTCGCACACCGGATTCCGAAACTCCAACCGCGCTCACGCCCTACATTTTGCCGTATGGAGCGCAAACGCCGTGCACCGGTAGCGGCCGCCACGATCACGCTGTCCACGGCGCTGGCTCTGGCCGGGACCGCCACCGGCTGCACCAGCAGCGACAACACGCCGAAGCTGCGGGTCGAAGTGGTCGCGACTCGGCCACACGACCCGGGCGCGTTCACCGAAGGTTTGGAAGTAGACGGGTCGGTTCTCTACGAGGGCACCGGTCTGTCCGGCTCTTCCTACGTCCGGGCCATCGACTTGAGCACCGGGGCCGAACTCGCCCGCGCCGACCTGCCCGCACCCCTGTTCGGCGAGGGCATCACCCGCGCCGGCGACCTGCTCTGGCAGCTCACCTACAAGGACGGCGTGGCCATCGCCCGCGATCCGGCCACCCTCGCGGAACTGCGCACCACGCATTTCGACGGCGAGGGCTGGGGGCTGTGCACCCACGACAATCGCGTGGTCATGAGCAACGGCAGTTCGACCCTGACCTTCCGCGACCCGCAGACCTTCGCGATCACCGGCAGCGTTGCCCTCACCAGCCATGAGGATGCCCGGCTGAACGAACTCGACTGCGCACCGGACGGTTCCGTCTACGCCAACACCTGGCCGACGAACACCATCCTGCGCATCGATCCGGACACCGGTGAGGTATTGGCCCGGATCGGCGCCTCCGGACTGCTCCCCGGCAGCGCCCGCACCCCCGACACCGACGTCCTCAACGGCATCGCCCACCTCCCGGGCACCGACCACTTCCTCCTCACCGGCAAAAAGTGGCCGACTTCCTATGAAGTCCGCTTCGTCCCCGTCTGATCAGGACCGTCGCGACCGGTCGCTCCGAAGTTCTGCCGGTCCACATCGACGGCAGTGCAGCCGCCGGCCCGTAGCACTGCAAGAATTGGGGATGTGACTGCTCCCCGTGACCCCGGTGCCGATCCCGGTCGCTGGGGTGACGAGGACTCACCCATGATCGAACGGCATCCGGGATACGACCACTATCCGCCCGCCAACCGCGCGGGCCGGCGGCCCGTCCCGCCGCGCGACGAGTCCGAGGTGCCCGCGTTCCTCACCCACCGCTCCCCCGCGCAGCCCAGGCGAACCGAGTCCGGCCGCCGCGCCGAACCGCCGCGCGAGCCGGACCAGCCCACCTCACGCTGGGCACGCCGCCGCCACCACGACACGAAACCGGACTCCCGAGACACGACTCTGCCGTACGACTCGGACACGACCCGGCCCTACGAATCGACCCGGCCCTACGAATCGCAGCCACCGGCCACTCGCTCCGAGCGCTACGACCCCGAGCGCTACGACCCGCAACCCGCACCGCACTCCCCATCGCGGTGGCCGGGGCATTCGGACCGACCCGACCCGACCCGGCACTCGCACACGGATCAGCCGTCGCCGGAATCGGCTCACCCGCAATCGCATTCGCAGGAGCACGACCCCGGCGCGCACGACAGCGGCCTGCACAAGCCGCCACGCAAGCTGACCGTCACCCGGGTCGCGGCGCGCCGCAGCATCGAACTCACCGAACGCGGCTTCGCGACCTTCCAGCGCGCCGCCAAGGCCGACGGTGCGGAGGAGTCGGGGCTCACCGCGCTCATCTACGCCACCATGGCCAACTTCGCCACCGACGCCGCGATCGCGGTGGCCCTGGCCAATACGCTGTTCTTCGCCAGCGCCACGGCGGAATCCAAAACCAAAGTGGCGCTGTACCTCTTGATCACGATCGCTCCGTTCGCGGTGATCGCCCCCGTCATCGGCCCCATGCTGGACCGCCTGCAACGCGGTCGCCGGGTGGCGCTGGCGGGCTCGTTCGCCATCCGCGTACTCATCGCGGGGCTGCTCATCTTCAATATCGACAACTGGGCGCTGTATCCCCTGGCCCTGTGCATGATGATCCTGAGCAAGTCGTTCTCGGTGCTGAAGTCCGCGGTCACCCCGCGCGTGCTGCCGCCGGGAATCGACCTCGTGCGCACCAACTCCCGGCTCACCGTGTTCGGCCTCGTCGGCGGCACCATCGGCGCGGGCGCGGTGGCGGCGCTGACCGCCAAGATCGCGGGCTCGACCGGCGCGCTGCTGTTCGCGGCGGCCCTCGCCGCGGCGGGCGCGATTTTGAGCCTGCGCATTCCGTCCTGGGTGGAGGTCACCGAGGGCGAGGTCCCGGCCACCCTCGGCTATCACGGCAACGACGCCCGTACCGAGGTGCTGGACCCGGGCCAGGCCGACGCGGTGCGGCCGAGCATCCGCCGTCAGCCCCTGGGCCGTTCGGTGGTGACCGGTCTGTGGGGCAACAGCACCGTGCGCATCCTGACCGGCTTCCTCACCTTCTACGGTGCGTTCGTGGCGAAGTCCACCGAGCATCGGCCGGTACAGCAAGTGGCCATGCTGGTCGTCATCGGTGCGGCCGCCGGCATCGGCAATTTCGCGGGCAATGCCTCGGGCGCGCGCATGAAACTCGGCCGCCCGCAATTGATCGTGGTCAGCTGCACCGGCGCGTGCGTGGCCGTCGCGGTCATGGCGGCGGTGATGGGCAACCTGATGGGCGCGGCCCTCGCGACGCTGGTCGCCTCGGCCGCGAGCGCCTTGGCCAAGGTCTCGCTCGACGCCTCGATCCAGGACGATCTGCCGCCCGAATCCATCGCCTCCGGTTTCGGCCGTTCCGAGACCGTGCTGCAGCTGTCCTGGGTGGTCGGCGGCGCGATGGGCGTCCTGCTGCCCACGACCTGGCGGATCGGTTTCACCGTGGTCGGGTCGGTGATGGCGCTGGGCTTGATCCAAACGGCGTTCAGCTACCGTGGTCATTCGCTGCTGCCCGGTTTGGGCGGTAACCGACCCCAGCACGCCAAGCAGGAAGTCCCCGGTGCGCACGGCGCGGGGGAACCCACCACCCAGTGACGGACAAAGGAAACCCGGTGAGCCAAACCAAAACCCGCACTATCGTCGCTCTGTCCGGAGTGGCACTGCTGGTTTTCGTCGCAGCGGTAGCCGCCGTGGTCACGATCGCGGTACGCGACACCAACAAGCCGGATCCCGAGATCACCGCGTACGCGCACGGTAAGTCGGTGTCGGTGAGCCCGTTCCTGTACTGCGATCTCGAGGTGTCGAAAGACCGCCTCTCGATGGGCAAGTGCGACTCGACCCAGGACATCTCCGATATGGATATACCGCCGGGCTCGACGGTGCAGCTATCGCTGCCGAAGGAGATCGCCGACGCTCCGTGGGAAATCCTGATCGGGTACCGCCTGCCGAACAACAAGGCCAACGGGGACATCCTGACGTCCCAGAAACCCTGGAGGCTGTCGGGCAAACCCGAGCGGGACGAGGACCCGGGGTGGGCCAAGCCGCTCACCGTGACGATCAAGACCCCCGCGAACGAACATGTGCGCCTGGCCATCATGGAACTGCACCTGCCTGTCCCCGCCCAGGATGAGAACGGAAACCAGGGCGTCATCAACCGCGGGATCTGGGCCATCCATACCCCCGAGTTCGACCCCGCGCTCTTCAGCTGAGATCGAGCGCGCCCCAAGGCAAGTCGGGCCCCGGTGATCGAATCACCGGGGCCCGCTCGATTCCTGGGTTCGACCTAGTGGTCGAGCTCCCGCGCCACGCCGCGCACGACCTCCGCGATGCGCTGGGCGGTCTTGCGATCCGGGTACTTGCCGCGGCGCAGATCCGGCTGCACCTTGGTCTCGAGCAGCGTGATCATGTCCTCGATGAGGCCGTGCAGCTCGTCCGGGGTCTTGCGGTTGACGGGGGCGTCGTTGCGGCCGCCCCGGCGGTCTCCACGCTCGCCCCGGCCGCGCTCCTCGCGCAGAGAGGGTGTCTCGAGCAGCTTCAGCGAAAGCGCCTGCGGGCCACGGCGACCCGCGGCCATACCGAATTCGACGCGCTGGCCGGGCTTGAGCGCCTCGACACCATCGGGCAGCGCCGACGATCGAACATAGACGTCCTCTCCCTCATCCTGGGAAAGGAAGCCGAAGCCCTTTTCGACGTCGTACCACTTCACCTTGCCGGTCGGCACTGCGCTCACCCGTTCGTCGCTCGAGCCCGGGCAGCCGGGCACACTCATAGTCGCCGGACGCGAACGCCGGCGACCTTTCCGTTTGCGAAAAGAACGCGCCCCACAGCTTTGCAGGACGCGACTGGCCCCGAGTCTACCCCGGTGTGAATAGCCCGAGCACATCAGTTTTACGGTCGAGAGGTGTCCGACATTTCTTCGAAGCAGGCCCCTCGCGGTTCCTCGAGCTGGCTGCTGTATATCGCTATGGGCCTGTTCGCGATTGGGTTGCTGGCCGTTGTCGCAATCTTCGGCGTCGGCCTGCTGTCCGATTCCAAGCCGGGGCTGTGGCTGTATCTGCTCGCCATGTGCGCGCCGCTCGGGTTCCTGCTGTCGGTGGTCTACGCGCTCTGGTCGGGGCGCAGGGCGCGCTGAGGTTGCCCAGTTCGTTACCCGACCATTCCTGTGATCTTCGTCACATAACAGGAAGGTCACAGAGCGGTGACGGACCCCTATCGGCCGAGACTCGCCGAGACTACCTGCGCAGAAGCCAACCGGAACCGCTTGCGCCGGTTAGTGACCCGGACGGACACAGCGGTTACCAAATGGTGATTTTTCGCCGCGGTCGTCGTAGTGTCTTCCACGCCGGGTCAGCCCGGCGCCACCGGCCCGCCGCACCGAACTTCGCCCCGCGGGTACGGACCCCCAACTGGAAAAAGGGGCGAAGACGAGGAACAGCGCACATCCAGTGCGCCGGGCCGGACGACCTCTCAGTTCGACCCCGGTAGTCGGCCTCGCAGGCGCGTACGAGAGGAAGACCCGAATATGAGTGGACGCCATCGCAAGCCGACCAACACCGGCCGCACTGTCGCCAAGGTTGCCCTGACGGGCATCGCCCTCGGCGGCGCTGGAGTGGCCATGGCAGGTAACGCCAGCGCGGCACCCGACTCCGACTGGGATCGCCTCGCACAGTGCGAAGCCGGCGGCAACTGGGGCATCAACACCGGCAACGGTTTCCAGGGTGGGCTGCAGTTCTCGCCCGGCACCTGGACCGCCCACGGCGGCGGCGAATACGCCCCCACCGCCAACCAGGCCAGCCGTGAGCAGCAGATCGCGGTCGCCGAGAAGGTGCTCGCCACGCAAGGCTGGAGCGCTTGGCCCGCCTGCTCCTCGAGCCTCGGCCTGACCAGCGGATCCACTCCGCGCACCGCCCCCGCGCCGGCGACCTCCGACACCCCGCAGTGGAACCCGCAGCAGGCGGGCCCCGGCGCCGGCACCGACGGCACCCAGGAGGTCTTCCAGGCCGTGGACCGTGCCATCGCGGTCGCCCAGTCGCAGGGCGTCCAGATCCCGCAGCCCGCGCTGGATTTCCTCAACGCCACCAAGGCCAGCGGCGCCAAGCTGGACCCGAGCGTCGTGAACTTCTTCGAGGCGAACAAGGGCCTGCTGCCCCAGTAGCGACCACGTTCCCCCTCCGGAATGCCCCGCATCAACGTCGATGCGGGGCATTCCTGTTTCGGGCCCTATGCCCTGCCGCCCGGGGAGCTTCACCGGTCCGATTGCCCGCGTTGCCTTTTCGCCCGCCGAAATCCGTAGGTTCGCGGGCCCGCCTCGGCCTGGACCGGGGCTCGACAGAGCTCCGCCTGGGAGCGGTGGAGCCGGGCGGAGCAAGGAAGACCGAGGTAACAGGGCCGCGAACGCGCCACAGCGAAGCGGAGGCAAATAACGCAGTGCCGGAGGGGGCGGTCCCGAGGGCCGCATGCCAGAATGAGCGGCGTGGTGAACAAATCGAACAAACCCTATGTCGACAATGGCTGGCCGGATATGGCCGATGGCGATCACGCGGTCACCGAGCTCTCCTCGGCCCGCTCCGGTGGTCTCTCCCCGTACGGCGAGGACACCGAGTTCCCGCTGCCGGCCGATCAGCTGCCTTACGTGCACCCGCACACCGTCGTCAACCGCTGATCCGACGCCCGACCGACAACCATGCGGTTAACGGCGCTCGTTCCCGGGCGGCCGCCGCGTATACGACTCCAGGCCTCGTCTACCGCCTGGTCGCCGCGGCGGCCGCTGAACCGCGTCCGCACCGTGTCCCGCCTGCCTGCTGCCCGATGGATCGGGTGAAGTGACCGAAACCCCCACCCCGGCCACGTCTGCGAAGTCCACCGCGCGCGCGGACGCGACTCTGGCCGAATGGCTTTCCAAGCGCAGCGACGAGGATCTCGTCACGCTGCTGCAATTGCGGCCGGATCTGGCCGTCCCACTGCCCGCCTCCATAGCCGTACTGGCCGCGCGCACCGAACAGCGCGCCTCCGTACTGCGGGCGGGCGACGAGCTGGACACCCTCGACTTCGCCGTCATCGAAACCCTTGTCGTGCAAGGGGCCGCGGACGGCCGCCTCGGCGAGCCATTGCCCGCCAAGACCCTGCGCAAACAGCTGGCGGACCGGGCGCCGGCGGCGGCCGTCAATGCCGCGCTGCGGAAACTGCGCGCCCGCGCCATCGTCTGGGGCCCGGACACCGCCCTGCGCGTGACGCCCGCCGCCCAGGAGGCGCTGCCCTGGCCGCTGGGCAGCACCACCGCACCGCCGGACGCGCTCACCGAACCCGAGATCACCGCGGCCCTGGCCGCCTCCTCGCCGCAGGAGCGCGCCCTGGTGGAGAAGCTGGCGAGCACCGGCCCGCGCGGCCGCACCCGCGACGCCGCGCCCGGCACCCCCTCCGAACGCCCGGTGCAACGACTGCTGGCGCACCGCCTGCTGAATTTGGTCGACGAGCAGACCGTGGAGCTGCCGGTCGCGGTCGGCCAGGTGCTGCGCAATGAACCGGTCACCGATCCGCACGCGCTCACGCCCCCGCAACCCGATTCGACCAAGCACGCACCCGCCGACATCAACGCGGTGGCCGCGGGGGAGGTCGGAGAGCTGTTGCGGCACAGCGCCGCCATCCTCGACGTGCTGGGCCAGGCGCCCGCCCCGGTGCTGCGCTCCGGCGGTCTCGGCGTGCGCGAGCTGCGCCGCGTGGCCAAGCAGACCGGCATCGACGAGAACCGCGTCGGCTTGCTGGCCGAAATCCTCACCGCGGCTCGGTTGATCGACAAGGGCACCCCCGAACCCGCGCCCGAGAGCGACGGCACCGAGGACTACTGGACGCCCACCACCACCGCCGACGCCTGGCTCGCGGTGGTGCCGCCGCGCCGCTGGCTGGTGCTGGCCCAGGCCTGGCTGGAGCTGGACCGGTTCCCCTGGATGATCGGCCTGCGCGATGCCAATGACAAACCGCTCGCGGCGCTGTCGGCGGAACTGCGCACCGCGCACGCCGTCCGCGACCGGCACGCCATCCTGGGCCTGCTGGCCGAATTCCCGCCCGGCACCGAGGTTTCCGCCGCCGACCTGGGCCGCATCCTGGCCTGGCGGCAGCCGCGCCGGCGGCGGCACTATCGGCTGAACGCGGTGGCGAGCACGCTGTCCGAGGCGGAGGCGCTCGGATTGGTGGCGCGCGGTGCCGTCACCTCCGCGGGGCGCGCCCTGCTGCACGGCAGTCCCGAGGACGCCGAATCCGAGATGGCGATCGCGCTGCCGGAGCCGGTGGATCACGTGCTGGTGCAGGCGGATCTGACGGTCATCGCGCCGGGCCCGCTCGCACCGGAACTCCAGGACCGGATCGCCATGGTCGCCGATGTCGAATCCGCGGGCGCCGCAACGGTTTACCGCATCGGCGAGACCTCGGTGCGACGCGCGCTGGACGCGGGCGCGACGGCCGCGGAACTGCACAACCTTTTCACCACGCATTCCCGCACCCCGGTCCCCCAGTCGCTGACCTATCTCATCGACGACGTGGCCCGCCGCCACGGCCGCCTGCGCGCGGGCATGGCGCAGAGCTTCCTGCGCAGCGAGGATCCGACACTGCTGGCCGAGGTGCTGGCCGCGCCCGTGGCCGGGGAGCTGGCGCTGCGCGCGGTGGCCCCGACCGTCGCCATCTCACAGGCCCCGCTGGGCGAGGTGCTGGAGCGACTACGCGCGGCGGGTTTCAGTCCGGCGGGCGAGGACTCGTCCGGGTCGATCGTGGATCTGCGCCCCCGCGGCGCCCGCCTGGCCGCACGCCGGCAGCAGCGCCCCAACTGGCGGCCCAACCCGCCCAGCACCGAGCAACTCCAGTCCCTGGTGGCCGAACTCCGCGCGGGCGAGCGCGCCGCGAACGCCCGTCCCGGGCAGGCGGTTCGCTCCGACGGCTCCCGCACCAGCACCGCCGCCACCCTGAACCTGCTCCAGCTCGCCGCCCGCGCCCGTCGCCCTGTCCACATCGGCTACGTCGATGCCCAGGGCATCGCGACCCAGCGGGTGGTGGAACCCCTCAAGGTCGGCGGTGGCCAGCTCGACGCCCTCGACCCGGTCACCGGCGCGGTCCGCCACTTCACCCTGCACCGCATCGCCTCGGTCGCCCTCGTCGAATAGGAAAAGCCCGGCGCCCGAACGGCATTCGCCATGCCGCCCGCGCACCGGGCCGGGATTTCCAGGCCCGGGTCGATTCCCCGGGAGTTCCGGGGCTGGGATCGAAGCGCCCGAGAGCTCCGCGGCCCGGGTCGAGCGCCCAAGGGTTCCGCGGCTCGCATCGTGCACCCGAGAGTTCCGGGGTGTTCGGGGCTGAGCCCCGGCATCCCTGGGGTTCGGGGGCGAAGCACCCGAGAGCCCCGAGAGTTGGTTTACCCCTTGGGGTTACCCAGGCAGAAGGTGGTCTTCGGGTCCGGCACGATGCGGAAGCCGATGGCGGTGTTCGCGTCGCACGCGAATTCGTCCGCCTGCCCGTCGATCCGCTTGATCACCTTGAACGACGCCTCGGGAGCCGTGCACGCCACGAACTTGTAGCCGGTGGTCTGGCTCTCGTTGTAGCAGGCCCCCTCCTTGAAGTTCGGGCTCAGGCACAGGAACGCCGTGGTGCCGCCGTTGAGGGTCTCCTCGTAGGAGGTCTGCTCCTCCTTGCAGTCGGTCTTCTTGTCGTAGACCGCGGCTACCTTGTAGACCGCCTTCTGATCGGAGCAGGCGACGGGCGCGGTCTTGGAGTCGGTGGCGGAGCCTTCGATGACGTTGATGCAGTCGCCCACCTTGGCCTTGGCGGTGTCGGACTTGCTGGCGTCCTCGAGCATCGAACAGCCGGAAACGGCCAGCACGGCCACGGCTACCGCCACGAGGGCGAGCACGAGGCGCACCAGCGTCCTCGTTCCTGCGAACTTCACTAGCGAAAACCTTTCTCACCGAACAGTTCACGGCTGTGAACGCGGTGAGAATACCTGTGTGCCGACCGTACCCGCATCCAACATGGGGGTTATATCAAGACTGCATGGAAATCTCAGTGCAGCATGGACAGTCCGCGCATGCCCAGCCACGAGAGATTCACGAGGATGGTGGGAAGGGCGCCGAGCAATTGCAGGCTGAAGGCGTTCACGGTCTCTACCTCTCGATCGAAATAAACTGGGCACACGTCCAACTGTGGCCCGCCGTGCTCTGTGTCGCTCCCCACCCGCGCCTCGTTACATGAGCGCATCAAGAGGTTCGCGCATTACCGTGCCGAGCCGGTCCCCGATCCGGTGCCCCCGGAACCGCTCGCCGAACCGCTGTCCGCCGAGCCCGTTCCGATCGGACCGCTGGGCACGGTCGCGCCCTTCGAGCCCGGCCGGTTGAGATAGACGGTCACCGGCGTCGAGGCGTCCGCCTCCACCGTCAGCACCCGCGCACCCGCGGCGGAGGTGACATGCCCGCCGTCGACCCGCACCGCATAGCCGTCCGGATAGTGCACATCGGAGACATAGATCTCGGTCGGCCCGCCCGCCGGGCGCGGGGTGTACCGGTAGGCGAAGTCACCGGTGTCCGGATCGAAGATCATCCGCCCGGGCGTGCCCGCGGTCGCCCGCGGATAGGTGCGCACCAGCTGCTTGCCGATATCCCCGAGGAACGGATCCGGCTTCGGGCCGCCCGCGCCGAAGTGCGACGCGTAGTGCCAGTACTGCCAGCTGACGAACCGCTCGTCGGCGCGGATCAGGGTATTGCGCAGGACGCTCGCGTCACCGTCACCGAATTCGGTGACCAGGGTGGGCACCTGGGCACGCGCGGTGAAGGAGTCGATATTGCTCCAGGTCTTGTCCTGCTGCAGCGGGCACAGACCGCGCAGGAAGGCGGGCAGCCCCATATAGATGGCGAGCTGGCTCGGCACGCAGTAGTCGTGCGGCGCGAAGGCAATGTCGGGCGCGCTGATCGGCGGATTCTCGCCCAGGTTGGTGGGCATGGTCTCGTTCCAGGTGACGTTCGGCTCCCACAGCACCATGAGATCGCCACCGCGGGCGCGCACCGCGTCGGTCAGCTTCCGCATGGCCGCCTGGTACTTCACGTCGAAGCCGGGACAGCCGTTCGGGAAGCAGGATATGAAGGCCGAGCCCGGCCACGGCTCGTTGAGCAGTTCGATGCCGAGTGCGCCCGGGTGGCCGCTCACCCGCGCCGCGAGCGCCCCGAGCGCCTCGCCCAGATAGTCGAGCGCTCCGTAGGTGTTGTTCCAGACCTCGTCCCAGCCGGCGTTCATGCTGGGCATGAGGTAGTAGAGCGGGAAGCCGACATTGGGTTCCAGCCCGCTGGGCCGCGCGTGGATGGACCAGTCGGGGAAGCCGTTGCCGCCCCAGATCTTCGACAGTCCGTCCTGATGGTTGTCGAGCAGGGTGTGAATCCCGTACTGCGCCAAGGTATCCACCACCCCGGCGACCCGATCGAGGTACGCGGTGTCGACCACGCCCCGGGTCGGCATCAGCCCGTCGAACGACACGCCGAGCCGCACCGTATCGAATCCGTGCCGCGCCAGCAGCGCCGCGTCGTCGGCGGTGAGGGTGAGGCCGTCGCCGGGCTCGATGAAGGGCGGTTCCTTGTCCACATTGTTGACGCCGTGCAGTACGACGACCCGGCCGCTGTCGTCCACGAAGTGCGTGCCATCGGTGTGTATCCGCCCGAGGGCGGCGGTGTCGGGCGCGGCCTGTGCGACAGCGGCGGGCGTGAGCAGCGCGCCCGCGAGTGCCGCGGCGAGCAGTCGGCGGATCCAGCGCCCGATGTGGTTTCCCCCGCCCCGGGCCGTGGTGGTCCTGTGCATCGGCACCCCCTGTTCAGGTCAATCGTCCAAATGGACAGCCGTCCAATTTGCGTGTGATCGTAGCCACCGGAACTCGGGTCTTGACCGTTTTCGGGAGAACAAATGCCCCGCTTTCCGCCCCGCAGCCTGCGCCCTGAGCGAAAAGGGCGCAGGTCACGTGGCCATGTCGGTGGGTTCCTGGAGAATGGACGAGGCCCGTTCGGGCCCGGACAAAGCCAGGAGGTGTCGTGACCGACGGTCCACTCATCGTGCAGAGCGACAAAACGCTGCTGCTGGAGGTCGACCACGAGTCGGCCGATGCGGCGCGGCAGGCCATCGCGCCGTTCGCGGAACTGGAGCGCGCGCCCGAGCATGTGCACACCTATCGGGTGACGCCGCTCGCGCTGTGGAACGCGCGCGCGGCCGGGCACGACGCCGAGCAGGTGGTGGACGCGCTGGTCAGCTTCAGCCGGTATGCGGTGCCGCAGCCGCTGCTGGTCGACATCGTCGACACCATGGCCCGCTACGGGCGGCTACAGCTGGTGAAGCATCCCGCGCACGGACTGGTGCTGGTCAGCCTGGACCGCGCGGTGCTCGAGGAAGTGCTGCGGCACAAGAAGATTCAGCCCATGCTGGGCGCGCGAATCGATGACGACACGGTGATCGTGCATCCCTCCGAGCGAGGGCGCATCAAGCAGATGCTGCTCAAGATCGGCTGGCCCGCCGAGGACCTCGCCGGGTACGTGGACGGCGAGGCGCATCGGATCGACCTGGACTACGAGTCCAGCGACTGGCATCTGCGCGACTACCAGGAACTGGCCGCGGAGTCCTTCTGGGCGGGCGGTTCCGGCGTGGTGGTGCTGCCGTGCGGCGCGGGCAAGACCATGGTGGGCGCGGCGGCCATGGCCAAGGCTCAGGCGACCACACTGATCCTGGTCACCAATACGGTGGCCGGGCGGCAGTGGCGGCGCGAGCTACTGGCCCGCACCTCGCTGAACGAGGACGAGATCGGCGAATACTCCGGTGAGCGCAAGGAGATCCGCCCGGTCACCATTGCCACCTATCAGGTCATCACGCGCAAGACCAAGGGCGAGTACCGGCATCTCGAGCTCTTCGACAGCCGTGATTGGGGCCTGGTCATCTATGACGAGGTGCACCTGCTGCCCGCCCCGGTCTTCCGTATGACCGCGGACCTGCAGTCGCGCCGGCGACTCGGCCTGACCGCCACCCTGGTGCGCGAGGACGGCCGCGAGGGCGACGTGTTCTCGCTGATCGGCCCGAAGCGCTATGACGCACCGTGGAAGGACATCGAGTCGCAGGGCTGGATCGCGCCCGCGGAATGCGTCGAGGTGCGGGTCACCCTGACCGACGCCGAGCGCATGACCTACGCCACCGCCGAGCAGGAGGAGCGCTACAGGCTGTGCTCCACCGCGCGCACGAAACTGCCGGTGGTGGAATCGATTCTGGCCCGGCACAAGGACGCGCCGAGCCTGGTGATCGGGGCCTATCTGGATCAGCTGGACGAGCTGGGCGAGCATCTGAACGCCCCGGTCATCCAGGGTTCCACCCGCACCAGGGAGCGCGAGGAGCTCTTCGACGCCTTCCGCCGCGGCGAGATTCCGGTGCTGGTGGTGTCGAAGGTGGCCAACTTCTCCATCGACCTGCCGGAAGCCTCGGTGGCCGTGCAGGTTTCGGGCACCTTCGGGTCGCGGCAGGAGGAAGCGCAGCGGCTCGGGCGGCTGTTGCGGCCGAAACACGATGGCGGCCAGGCTCACTTCTATTCCGTGGTCGCGCGTGACACGCTGGACGCCGAGTATGCCGCGCACCGGCAGCGTTTCCTTGCGGAGCAGGGGTATGCCTATCGCATCACCGATGCGGACGACCTGTTGGGGCCGACGATAGGATAAGCGGAGGAAGAGCCTCCATAAGGCGGGAGGGACGCACGTGCGGCGCTTCGAATTCGCGGTGGACCGCGATCATGCCCGGGCGGTCAACGAGGTCGTCGCGTACCTGCGCCGGCTTCGCATCTGGGCGTACACCGCGGCCATCGTGCTCGGGCTGGGCACGGGATTCCTGATCTGGGTGAACCATCCGTGGTCATGGCTACTGGCGGTGGCGTTCCTGCTCGCCGCGGTGACCGCGCTGTTCATCGGGTACTGGACGCCGCATCGCGGCCGGGTCGACAAGCTCTACGCCGCGGGCGAGCTGATACCGGCGGTGGTGTCGGAGACCCATGGGAACGGTGCGACGCTGTTGGCCCTGGTCGATCTGGCCAAGCCGAATGCCGCGGGGCCGCGCTACGCGCTGGTGACTCGCACGGTCCGCTCGCTACCCGGCCACCGGACCCGCGCCGGAGAGCGCGTCCCCGCCGTGACCGTGCGCGTGGACCGCGCACCCGGCCCGGTCGGCGATCTGTGGCAGACGGTGAGCGCCATGCCCATCGCCTGGGGCACCCGGGACCTGAACATCATCGAGCGCGCCCGCGCGGCCATCCACGAGGTGGAGTGGAAGCTGCTCACCGACAATCTGGATCTGGCCACCAAGGTGCGCGGCGCGGACGCCAAGCGCCTGCTGTTGGATCCGCAACAGCTGCCGGAAGAACTGCGCGGCTGAACAAATCCGGACGACGGGCCGGGCCGCCGAAAATACAATGATCCGATGATCCCCGCCGCGAATATGCTGGCATTCCTCGTCGCATCCATCGTCATTGTCATAATCCCCGGTCCCGGTGTGCTTTTCGTGATCGGCAGGGCGCTGACCTACGGGCGGCGCGCGGCGCTGCTGTCGGTGCTGGGCCATTCGGTCGGCGTCCTGGTGATCCTCGGGCTGGTGGCCGCCGGGCTGGGCGCCATCCTGGCCGCATCGGCCATCGCGTTATCGGTGGTGAAGCTGGCCGGTGCGCTGTATCTGATCTACCTGGGCATCCAGGCCATCCGGGAGCGGCGGACGCTGCGCGAGGCCTTCGAGGCGAAGGTCGAACCCATGGAGAACGGCCGGGTGCTGCGACAGGCGGTGCTGGTGGGGCTGACCAACCCGAAGGCCATCATCTTCTTCTCGGCGGTGCTGCCCCAGTTCGTGGAGCCGGCGGCGGGCGCGGTCCCGGTGCAGATGCTGATTCTGGGCGCGCTGTTCCTGATGGTCGCGCTGATCTCCGACTCGGTCTACGCCCTGTTGGCGGGTACCGCGCGGAACTGGTTCGCGCGCTCGCCCAAGCGGCTGGAGGTGGTCGGCGGCGTCGGCGGAGTGATGATCATCGGCCTGGGCGCCGGCGTGGCCGTGTCGGGCGGCGGTAACTGAGACTCGGGCCGATTAGCATCGGGCTCATCGATAATCGCGCGGAAAGGGGTGGCTGGAGCGCATGAGACGGAACTGGCGGTACCTGGCGGTGGGGGCGGTACTGCTGGCGGGCGCGAATGCGGCTCCCGCGCAGGCGAATTCGGGTGAACCGCTGGCGGGTTCGCCCGGGCTGGGCGATCCCTACTACCCGATGGACGGCAATGGCGGCTACCACGCCGACCACTACGACGTCACCATCTCCTACGATCCCCCGTCGCATCAGCTGATCGGGTCGACCCGGATCGACGCGGTGGCGTCGCAGGCGCTGCGGTCCTTCGACCTGGACTACAGCGGGCCGCAGGTCTCCAAGGTGACCGTCAACAACCTGCCCGCCTGGTTCGACCGAACCGATGAGCACGAACTGGTCGTCACGCCCTTGATCCCGCTGCTGCCCGGCCTGCCGTTCACCGTGCAGGTGCAGTACGCGGGCGCGGTGACCGGCACCGACGGCGAGGGCTGGGTGTTCTCGCCCAGCGGCGGGGCTTTCGTTGCGGGCGAACCGCATTCGGCCGCCAGCTGGTATCCGCTCAACGACACGCCCTTGGACAAGGCGACTTTCACACTGCACGCCACCGTGCCGCAGGAGTGGGAGGTGATGTCCAATGGCGACAAGGTGTCCGACACCGTGCAGGGCGCGAATCGGACCGTCTCCTGGGAGATGCGCCAGCCGGTCATCGGCTACCTGACCACCATTGCCATCGACCGGTTCGAGTTCCTGGAACAGCGGCGCGCCAATGGAACTCCGCTGCTGAGCGCGTTCGCGCCGGACGCTGTGAAGGCCGAGGACGTGGAGTCGCGGCTGCCGGAGATCCTGGACTTCCAGGAGCAGCTGTACGGCCCCTACCCGTTCGACACCGCGGGCGGCATCTATGTCGACACCGATCTCCAGTTCTCGCTGGAGACGCAGTCGAGGCCGATCTACGCCCCCTGGACGGACCTGGACACCGTCGTGCACGAGATCACCCACCAGTGGTGGGGCGATTCCATGTCGGTGAAGCAGTGGTCGGATGTCTGTCTGAACGAGTGCTTCGCCAGCTACACCGCCGACTATCTGTGGCCGGAACGCAAGGAGGGCAAGGACGTCGACGCCCAGTATCGAGAGACCGTCGCGAAGTACCATGACGATCCGAGGTTCTGGGAGATCGCGCTCCAGAATCCGGGCAAGGGCAGCGAATTCACCTCGGTCTACTACCGGGGGCCGCTGTTCCTGCACGCGCTGCGCCGCACCATGGGCGATGACGCCTACTTCCCGGCGGTCCGCGACTTCGTCATGGCGCACACGTACGGCAATGCGTCCATGCCGGAGTTCCGCACGTTCATGCAGACCCGTACATCCCATGACCTGACGGGCTTCTTCACCGCCTGGCTGGACCGCACCGATCGCCCCGCGGACGAATTCCTCTACCCCGGCAATCTGCGCGCGTGAGACACTGCCCGCCAAGGGAATTCGTGGCGGGCGACCCGTTCAGGCCGGCAGCGGACGGGTGCGATCCGACAGCACCAGCGCGGCCATGGCGCCGAGCACCGAGCCGGTGACGAACCGCTGGGCGCGCAGCCAGAGCGGCCGGCGCCCGAGGAAGGCCGTGAACGCGCCCGCGCTGAGCACGATCAGCCCGTTCACGGTGACGGCGATGCTGATCTGCACCGCGCCCAGGCACAGGCTTTGCAGCCAGACCTGACCGCGCGCGGGTACGACGAACTGTGGAATCAGCGCCATGTACAGGATGGCTATCTTGGGATTCAGCAGGTTGGTGACCATGCCCATGGTGAACAGCCGCCGCGTCGAGTCGGCGGGCAGCTCGGTGGGCGTGAACAGCGAGCCCCCGCCCGGCCGCAAGGTCTTCCACGCCAGGTGGAGCAGGTACAGCGCACCCGCCACCTTCAACGCGAGATACAGCGCGGGCACCACGGCGAATACGGCGGTGATCCCCGCGGTCGCCGCCGCCAGGTACACCCCGAACCCGACCGCCACCCCCGCCAGCGACACCAGTCCGGCCCGCCGACCCTGCGATACCGTCCGCGACACCAGATACATCATGTTCGGCCCCGGCGTGAGCACCAGCCCCAGCGCCGCCGCGGCCACTCCCAGCACCGCACCAGTTTCGATCACCCGCCCTATTCTCCGAGCCCCACCCACCCCTGTCTCGGTCCACTTGCCACCGGCTGGACCGCGACGCGAGAGCCGCCGAACCGCCTCCCCGACCGACCGAGATCGGGGGTGTCCGCTGGAAAGTCCCACCGATCCACGCCATGCTCCGCTCCCCGTCGATCGGTCACCGCCGAGCCGACGTCAGCTGTCCGGGGTGAGGTCGGCTTTGCCGCGGAGGACGCGGGATCCGAGGGCCTCGAAGGCTTTCGGGGTTTCGGCCCAGTCGAGGGGTGAGCCCGATGTCGGGGCTGAGGCGGGACGCCGTGTCAGCGCAGCGCTTCCGCGCTGTGCCCGGCGCGCAGGCGGCGGACACCCTCGGCGATGGTCTCCTCCTTCTTGCAGAAGGTGAAGCGAACCAGGTGATTCCAGGCGGCCTGGTCATCGGCGAAGACGCTCACCGGCACCGCGGCCACGCCGAGGCGTTCGGGCAGCTCCCGGCAGAAGGCGTAGGCGTCGGCCGCGCCCAGCGGCGTGATGTCGGCGCACACGAAATACGTTCCATCGCTGCGCTTCACACCGAATCCGGCCTCGGCGAGCGCGGCCGACAGGCGAAGCCGCTTCTCCGACAGGGTGTCTCGCAGCGTGGCCACCCACTGCTGCTCATTGTTCAGCGCGTGGGCGACGGCGGGCTGGAACGGCCCGCCGCCGACGAAGGTGAGGAACTGCTTGGCCGCCAGGACCGCGTCCAGCAGCGGCGCGGGCGCGCACGCCCAGCCGATCTTCCAGCCGGTGACGCTGAAAGTCTTGGCGGCACTCGAGACCACGATGGTGCGTTCGAACATGCCCGGCAGGGTGGACAGGCTGATGTGCTCGTGCCCGTCGTAGTAGAGGTGCTCGTACGCCTCGTCGGACATGACATAGAGGTCGTGCTCGATGACGAGTTCCGCGATGGCGGTGAGGTCGGCGCGCGACAGCACGGCCCCGGTGGGATTGTGCGGCGAATTCACCAGCAGCAGACGGGTTTTCGGCGTGATGGCGGCGCGCAGGCTGTCCAGATCGAGGGCGAAGCCGTCGCCGTCGGGGACCAGCCGCGCGGTCCGGCGCCGCGCCCCGGCCAATGCGATGGCCGCGGCGTAGGAGTCGTAGTAGGGCTCGATGAGCACCACGTCATCGCCCGGTTCGACCAGTCCCAGAATGGTGGCCGCGATGGCCTCGGTGGCGCCGACCGTGACCAGCACCTGGCTGTCCGGATCGTAGTGGGTGCCGTAGCGACGGGCGCGGTCGGCGGCGATCGCCTGGCGCAGCGCGGGCACGCCGCGGCCGGGCGGGTACTGGTTGAAACCGTCGGCAATGGCCTGCCGCGCCACCTCGAGCATGCCCGCGGGACCGTCGCTGTCGGGGAAACCCTGGCCGAGGTTGACCGCGCCGTGGCGCACGGCCAGTTCGGTCATCTCGGCGAAGATCGTCGACGCGAAGGGCTGCAGACGGGCGACGGTCGGAATACGCGGCATGTTCGGAGCCTAATCCATCGGCGAAAACGACCGTCGGCGGTGATTTGTCTCACAATCGCGGGTGACAGCGGCTCAGTCGGGCAGCCGGATGCCGCTCAGCTTCGCCGGATTCACCACGTCGTAGACGCCCCACACCTTGCCGTCGCACACGGTGAAGGCATACACGCGCTGCGGGTTTCCGGCATCGCCGTCCCGCGGCGGGATAGCGTGCGCGAGAATTCCCCACTGCCCGTTGACCAGCACCGGTTCCAGCTCGCGGCCGAGCCCGGTGCGCTCCGGATCCAAGAGCCCGAACCTGCGCCACAGCCCCAGCCACAGGCGCACGTTCTTGTCCACGCCCGCAACCACATTGACCGCGGTGGATACCGCGCCGCCGCCGTCGCCGATGGTGCGCACGTCCGGGTGCAGCGCGGCCACGATGGCGTCGACATTCCCGCTGGCCAGTGCGGACATCAGTCGCTGCACAGCGGCCCGGTGTTCGTCGTCGGTGACCGGCGCCGGTGCGGCCGACACCGCCTTGCGGGCGCGCGTCGCCAACTGCCGCGCGGAGTCCACGGAAACACCGAGGATATCGGCGATTTCGCTGAACGGCACCGAGAACCCGTCGTGCAGAACGAAAGCCACGCGCTGCGGCGGTGTGAGCGTGTCCAGCACGACGAGGGCGGCGAAACGGAATTCCTGTTTGCGTACCACGGCCGCCAGCGGATCGGGGGCGCTGGAGGGCGTCACCGCGGTGACCACCGGCTCCGGGAGCCATTGCCCCACATACTTTTCCCGCCGCACCGTCGCGCTGCGCAACCGGTCCACACAGATGCGGCTGACCACGGTGGTGAGCCAGGCGCGCAGGTCCTCGATCTCGGATTGGCGGGCCACCGCGAGCCGCAGCCAGCTCTCCTGCACCGCGTCTTCGGCATCGCTGACACTGCCGGTGAGCCGATAGGCCACCGAGAGCAGATGCGGCCGATGCGTTTCGAACAAGTCGGCGAGAAGAGCGGCAACCATCGCAACGATCCTACGACCGGGCTCCGACAGCCTCGCCACCACCCCGGGCGGCCATAACCCGCTGGGCCCGCACGGGATTCCCCACCGGCCGCGCCGGATTCCGTGACAGCATGACCACATGGACGCGGAATCCCTCTCCGACGGCACGGTCTGGCTGTCGCCGCCGACCGTTTCCGATATCGACGCGATCACCGCGCTGTGCCAGGAACCGTCCATCGGCGCGTGGACCACCATGCCGGTCCCCTACCACCGCGCCGACGCCGAGAAGTTCGTCCTCGACGTCGTCGGCCCCGGCTGGGCCGGCCGCAGTCCCACCTGGGCGCTGCGCGGCGCCGAGCACGGCCCGGTGATCGGCATGATCGGTCTGAGCCCGCTCTATCACCGCCGCGACGACGGCATCGCCGAGATCGGCTTCTGGCTCGCCCCCGCCGCCCGCGGCACGGGACTCATGACGCGGGCGGCCCGGCTGGTCTCCGCCGCCGGTCTCGATCCCACGTCCCTGGCCTTCGAGCGCCTGGAGTGGCGCGCCTTCGTCGGCAATCACCCCTCCGCCGCCGTGGCCCGCCGCGCGGGCTACCACTACGAGGGACTGATCCGCGGCGGCGGCATGCAGCGCGGCACCCGCCGCGACATATGGGTAGCGGGCCGCCTCCGCGCCGACCCCGCGACCCCCAGCCCCAACTGGCCGCGGGGCGTCTGAACGGCCGCGGGACCGCGGCACGACGCCGCGCGCGCCACCGGGTGGGAGCGCACGACTCGGCCTGCCCCGGTCGGCGCGCAGTCGGTCAGGCCGCGTTCTCACCGGCATCGGTGTGATCGTCGAAGCCGATGCGCGGGCGGGTTCTCCGATCGCAGGTCGCCCCGGCGCGCACGGTCCTGATGCCGGCCCACGCATTCGGTCGGGGTGAGGCGGCGGACCAGCGGATCATGCATGACCTCGGCCGAGTCGAAGGTGAGAAGGCCATGGTCATGAACCGCTACACCACCGCGCTGTCAGCGCGTGCGACATTGCTCGGGCCCTGAAATGTGTTCGGCGCACACCCGCCGGACTGGGTGTGCGCCGAACACAGTGTGCACGCCGGACTCGTTCGGCGCGAGGCGAGCTCGCTACGAGCGGGTGCTGGTCCGGGGCCGGACCGGGTCAGCCGCGGGCCGCGCGGCGCCGGGCGACGGCGTCGGCCAGGCGATCGAGCTGGGCATCGGTGGTGTCCCAGTCGATGCAGGCGTCGGTGATGGACTGGCCGTAGGTCAGGTCCTCCGGGTGGCCGAGGGTGAGGTCCTGGCGGCCCGCCACGATGAAGGACTCCATCATCAGGCCGACGACGGTGTCCTCGCCCGCCGCGATGCGCTCGGCGAGATCGGTGACGACATCCACCTGCTTGTTGTGGTCCTTGTTGGAGTTGCCGTGCGAGGCGTCCACCACCAGCCGCTGAGCCAGCGAAGACTTCTCCAGCCGCAGCAGGGCTTCCGCGCAGGAGGCGGCGTCGTAGTTGGGGCCGTTGCTGCCGCCGCGCAGGATGACGTGGCAGTCGGGATTGCCCGCGGTGCGGATCAGCGCCGAACGCCCGTCGAGGTCGGTGCCGGGGAACACGTGCGAGGCGGCCGCGGCGCGCACGCCGTCCACCGCGACCTGCACGTCGCCGTCGGTGCCGTTCTTGATGCCGACCGGCATGGACAGCGCCGAGGACAGCTGCCGGTGCACCTGGCTGGCGGCGGTCCGCGCGCCGATAGCGCCGTAGGCCACCAGGTCGGCGATGTACTGCGGGGTGATCGGGTCCAGGAACTCGCACGCCACCGGCAGCCCGAGCGCGGTGATGTCGACCAGTAGGCGGCGGCCCAGGTCCAGGCCGGTGTTGATGTCGAAGCTGCCGTCCAGGTGCGGGTCGTTGATCAGACCCTTCCAGCCCAGCGTGGTGCGCGGCTTCTCGAAGTAGACGCGCATCACCACGTGCAGCCGGTCGTCCAGCTCGGCGGCCTTGGCGGCGAGGCGACGCGCGTAGTCCAGGGCGGCCTCGGGATCGTGCACCGAACACGGGCCGACGATCACCATGAGGCGGTCGTCCTCGCCATTGAGCACGTCGACGGTGGCCTTGCGGCCCGCGCGCACGATGTCGGCGAGTGTGTCGTCGATCGGGTGGGCGGCACGGATCTCCCGGGGCGAGCGCAGCGGGCTCACGCTGAGCGTGCGCTGGTCGTCGAGATCGGAATGCCGGTCGAGATCGGCGGTGATAGTCATGCGTGGGTTTCCTTGTCCCAGGCCGACCCACGGAGATCTTCGTTCGAAACCCCTTAGAGCCGGTCTGTTTTCGTCCGGCTCGGGGTGGAGGATATCAGCGCAGGTTCACGCCGCGCGACCCACCCGGGGCCGGCTGGCTAAACCAGAAATACGCACGCTGCATGCCACGAACTGTACCAGAGATCCCGCGTCGTGCCTGTGGCGTAGGACACGATCGATGGGACGGGCTTCCCACTAGCTGGGATGGCCCCGGTCAGCGCAGGATGTAGTGCAGGATCACATCGTGTACGTGGCGGGTCTTCTCGTCGCCGCGGAACTCCACCTCGTAGGTGTGGTGCCCGGTGCTGATGGCGATGTGCCCGGAGGAGAAGAACTGTCCCGCGAAGGACTTGTTGGTCAGGATGCTCACGCTCGAGATCCGCCCGTACGGGATGCTCGTGATAGCGATCTTCTTGCCGACGAACGAGTTGTCCTGGATGACGACCCGCCGGTCGGTGAGCCCGAGGAATCCGGTGCCCACCCCGATGGCGTCGTATACGGCGAGGATCTGCTCGCCGGGCAACAGTCCCTGCTGGATCTTGTCGAACTGATCCCGCCGGTCGACTGGAATGTTCATCTGCCCACCCTCCGGGTCGAGGTCAACGGCGCACGAACGGATAGCTGACCTTGGTCAGCTGCTCGGACAGCTCCCACAGCCGCCGCGCCGTCACCTCGTCCTTGGAGGCGGCGGTGGAGGGGCTCGGCCCGGGGTAGCCGCGCATGCCGCGCAGCCCGGTCGGGCCGTAGAACCCGCCCGGCTCGACCTCCGCGGTGGCGGCGAACAGCGTTGGCAGCGCGCCCATTTCGGCGCTCTGCGCGAACAGCTTGTTGCCGATCGACATGAGCGTGTCGTAGAGGGACTCGGTGTGCCCCTGCAGTTCGGTGGCGGCGTAGCCGGGATGGGCGGCCACCGACACCTTGCTCGAACCGGCGGCGGTCAAGCGGCGCTGCAGCTCCCGCGCGAACATGAGGTTGGCCAGCTTGGACTGCCCGTAGGCGGCCCAGCGCTGATAGGAGCGCCGCTCCCAGTTGAGGTCCTCGAGGTCGATGCGGCCGATGGCGTGCATGCCGCTGGAGAGCGTGACCACCCGGTCGCGGATCTTGTCCAGCAGTAGTCCGGTCAGCGCGAAGTGGCCGAGATGGTTTGTGCCGATCTGCATTTCGAAGCCTTCGGCGGTGCGCTTGAGCGGCACCGCCATCACGCCCGCATTGTTGATCAGCACGTCGGCCCCGTCGACGGAGTCGGCGAACTCGTGCACCGAGGCCAGGTCGGCCAGATCCAACCGGCGCACCTGCGCATTGGGGCCGATCTCGTCGGCGACGGCGCGCGCCTTGATCTCATTGCGGCACGCCATGATCACCTGCGCCCCAGCACCCGCGAGCGCACGCGCGGTGACCGCGCCCAGCCCGCTGTTGGCGCCGGTCACGATGACCGTCCGGCCCGCTTGATCGGGGATGTCGGAGATGTCCCAGCCGCTCACGGAGTCGAGTCTAGGGCGGCGGAGGCGCGCTCGTCTGGTGTCGGCGCGAACCGGTCCCCGATCCGCGATTTGCCCATGCCCACCGGGGGTCCACCGACACCCGGCGTGTCTAACTCGCCTTCATCCCCTTCGACCTGCGCAAGAGATGGCTTTCTCGACCATGGACGCGCCGATATTCACGGGTTTGCCGGGCGTTCCGCTCCGGATCTGGAAAGAGGGTTCCCGCCGGTCCGTCCTGGCCACCGGGCGGGTCATGGCCCTGTCCGCGCCGGACTGAAGTCACATCACCGGCGGCCTCGAACCGCGACCACCGCGACCGCGAGCGGCAATGGCGGATTCGGGGGCAGATCCAGCGGAGACAGTCCCCGCCGAACTGGACGCCGCCGCGGACGACACCGGTCCAGCCGACGATGACAATGACCGCCGACCGATACGGACGACCCGTCTGCTACCAGCTGCTGCCCGATCCCGGCATCCTCAGCGACGGATGCACCCTGCCGCCGACGCCCTGAGAGGCCCCGGCCGCATCGGTCCCCGCGCCCTGCGAAAAGGACACGGGGACCGTGCTTTTCAGGACGCGGCGAGGACCTCGTCGTCGGACATGGCGGCCACCTCCAGGTAGAGCCGGGCCACCCCGTCCAGGCGACCGGCCGCACCGGCGCGCTGTTCGCGATCCAGCGAGCGCCTGGTCAAGCCCGCGACCGTGCGCGCGGCGAAGAAGTCGGCGACCACAATGTCCGGGAAGTCCAGCCAGTCCCGCACGCGGGCGACCACGGCGGTGGCCAGCACCGAATCGCCGCCGAGGGCGAAGAAGTCGTCGGTCACGCCGACCCGCTCACGGCCCAGGACCGTGGCGACGATATCGGCCACCGCCCGCTCGACATCGGTGCGGGGAGCGACGAATTCGCCGTCCCGCTCACCCGCGGCGAGCAGGGTCGCGATGGCCTTGCGATCCGGCTTGCCGTTCGAGGTGAACGGCAGCTCGGCCGACAGTTCGATGTGGGCGGGAATCATATAGGCGGGCAACAGGTCCGCGGCGGCGTCCAGCAGGGCGGCGACCTCCAGGGTGACGCCCTCGTCGGCCACCACGACCGCCGCCAGCTTGGGGGCGGCCGCGCCGAGCACCGCGGCGACGGCATGGCGCACGCCCGGCAGGGCCCGCAGCGCGCTCTCGACCTCACCGAGTTCGATCCGGTAACCACGGATCTTGACCTGATGATCGGCGCGGCCCAGGAACTCCAGGCAGCCGTCGGGCAGGTACCGCGCGAGATCGCCGGTGCGGTACCAGCGCAGGCCCTCATGAGTCACGAACCGTTCGGCGGTGCGCTCGGCATCGCCCCGGTAGCCGGCGGCCACGCCCGATCCGCCGATCCACAGCTCACCGGTGACCCAGTCCGGGCAGTCCTGCCCCGAGGGGCCGACCACCCGGCAGCGCACATTCCGCAGCGGGGTGCCGTACGGCACAGCCGACCAGGCTTGCGGCACTTCGGCATTCACCACCTCGCAGATGGTGGAGTGGATGGCGGTCTCGGTGGCCCCGCCCAGGCCGGCGAACCGGCAGTCCGGGGCCACCGCGGCGAGCCGTCCGGGCAGCGCCACGTCCACCCGGTCGCCGCCCAGAATCACCGTGCGCAGACTGTTCACCGGGTTACCGTCCGCGGCCGCCAGCAGCATGTCCAGCAGGCTGGGCACGCAGTTGACCACCGAAACCCGGTGCCGCCGGATCATCTCGACCCATCGGCCCGGTTCGCCGCGCTGTCCCTCATCCAGCGCGACCACCGCACCGCCGGCGCTCAGCAGGCCGAAGATGTCGTACACCGACAGGTCGAACTCCAACGCCGACAGGGCCAGTGCCCGATCCGCCGCGACGATCCCGAACCGCTCGTTGAGGTCGTCGATGGTGTTCATGGCCGCCCGATGCGGTACCTCCACGCCTTTCGGCTTCCCCGTCGAACCGGACGTGAACAGCACGTAGGCGATGGCCTCCGGATCGGGAATCACCGCCTCCCCCAAAGGCTTCGGATACCGCCGCGCCTCGTCCAGCGTGAGCGTCGCGGCCCCGGGCACCTCCGCCCCGGCCGTCACGGCCGCCACGACGGCGCTGGTCCGCGCGATCTCGTCGCGCCGTGCCGCGGGCTGATCGAACCCGATCGGCACGTACACGCCCCCGGCGGCCAGCACACCCGCGGTTGCCAGGATCTGCTCCGGCCCCTTCGGCAACTGGACGGCGACCGCGTCTCCCGGCCGCACGCCCGCCGCGCGCAGTGCGCCCGCCACCGCGAGCGCCTGCGCCGCCAGCTCGCCGTAGGTCAGCACCCGTGTCCCGGAGCCGGAATCCGACCACCGAACCACCTCCGCGCGTCGCTTTTCGTGCGTGGTGACGCCCAATTCTTCGGCGTCGGCGCGGGACTCCCAGATAACCGCCGGCGCGGCGGGATTCGCGGCGGCGAACGCGAACAGCCCGCTGTGCAGGACACGCCCGCTCGCCGGACCGTCGGTGGCATTGACCCGGGCCCGGACGACCGCCTGCTCCACCGGGATTCGGACCGCGGCCTCCGCGTCCCACCCCGCGCCGCGATCGACGCGCTCGGCTCCCCGACCGTCCGTCACCGCGCCCCCTCGGCCCGCGTCGCCGACCGACAGCGGATCCGGCTGCTCGACCGCGCCCGGCGCGACGACGTCGGCCGCCACCGGCGTAGTGCCCGGCACGGACTCGTCGCCGCCGGCGAGCCGCAGGACTGCGTCGATGTAGCGGGTGAACATGGTTTCGACCATGGCGGGCGGGAAGGCGTCGGCGCGGACGTCCCAGTTCAGCAGGAGACCACCGCGCACCTCGGTGACCTGGGCGTCGAGCAGGACCTGCGGTCCCTGCGAGATGATCCAGACCGGGTCGCCGAAGGTCGCGGTGACCTGGTCGGCGAAGGTCGCGGTGACCTGGTCGGCGAAGAGTTCGCCGAGGTTGATGGCGCTGGTGTAGACGATGGGGGCCAGCACCGGTTCGGCGCGCAGGCGGCCCAGATCGCGCAGCACCTCGAGGCCGGTGTAGCCGGAATGGGCTCCGGCGGCATGCAATTCGCGCTGCAACGCGCGAGCACGATCGGTGACTGTCGCCGGCTCGGTCACATCGACCTCGAGCAGCACCGAGGAGGTGAAGTCGCCGACCACCCCGTCCACCTGTGGATGCACCGGTTCCCGATGGAACAGCGGCAGATTCAGCAGGAAGCGGCGCTGTGCCGACCAGCCGCCGATGGTCTCGGCGAACACCGAGGCCAACGCCATGGCCGGGGTGATGCCCCGCGCGTGCGCCGCGGCGAACATGCGCGTCTTCGCCTGCGGCGACAGCCGGCGATGCAATCGCACGGTCCGCGCCGCCCGCTCACCCGGTTCCGGGCCCGCCGCACCGGCCATGCCCAGGCCGGCTCCGGACGCCGCGCCCCGGCTCGGGGGCGCAGTGGTTTCGCAGGCACGCGGTAGCTCGGGTGCGCCCGGCAGATCAGCGAGGCGCTGCCGCCACCACTCTCGGTCGGCCGCGTGTTCCGGTGCGGGACCGGCGTGTTCGGCCAGGTACCGCCGGAACGTGTAGTCCTGCGGCGGCAGCTGCTCACCGTGATACAGCCGCGCCAGGTCCGCCACCAGGATCCGGTAGCTCATGGCGTCGGCCGCGAGCATGTCCACATCCAGGTGCAGCCGGGTCCGCCCCTCCGGCAGCAGCGTCAGCGCGATATCGACGACCTGCCCCTCCTCCACCGCCATCAGCTGATGAGTCCGCCGCTCCCGCAACTCCGCCAGCGCCCGCGCCACCGACTCGGCGTCCGCCGTACGAAGATCGGTGACACTCCAGACCTCCCGCCCCGGCCGCTCCAGCGTCTGCTGCCTCCCGTCCGGCAGGAACCGCGTCCGCAACATCGGATGCCGCCGCACCAGCCCCGCGACCGCCGCTCCCAGCCGTTCCGGATCCACGCCTGCCCCGTCGAATTCGACATACAGATGCGCCGCGACGGCCCCGAGTTCCTGCCCCTCGGCCCGCCCCACCCAGTACGCGTGCTGCATCGGCGCCAGCGGGAAGGGCCTCCCGTCGTCACCCGGTGCAGCTGCCCCGCCGACCAGACTGTGCACCGCCGCAACGCCCCCGACGACCGCTGTCGTGATGTCCGCCGACCCGGTGACAGCGTCGGTCGTGCGGTCCGCCGCACCGCGCGAGTCAGCCGCCGCAGGCGAATCACCCTGGCCGGCTGTTCGATTCACGGCCTTCGGGGTTGCGCCCGCGGGCGGGTGCGTGTCGCACTTCCCGTGGTCGGGCGAGTCGCCGGCATCGGCATTCACCCGAACGCCCCGGTCCGCCTCGCCGAGGAGGCGGTGCCAGGCGGCGATGGTGGGTTCGGCGGCGAGCTGGGCGAAGTTGACGGGGAGGCCGCGTTTGCGCCAGGAGCCCGCGAGCTTCATGGTGCGGATGGAGTCGAGGCCGAGCTTGATCAGGTCGTCGTGGTCGGCGATGGCGGCCGGGTCGAGGTTGAGGTGACCGGCGATCGCGGTGCGGATCTCGTCCCGGGCGATTGTCGCCGCCGGCGCCTGGGGTGACTCCATTTCCGCTGATGCTCCTTGTTCGGGGGTGGGTGATGGCCGCTGCCGATCCGGATTCGGGTGTCGTTCGGCAGAGCGTAGCGCATAGATATAGGGTTGCCTAACCTATGCAAGGTCATCCTTACCAACCAGAGGCCAGAGTTGTGACATCGACCGCATCCGCGCAGACATCGACCGCATCGCCCGCCACGGACCACCGCGACGGCTTCGTCCCGTTCCCCGCCGACCTGGCCGAGCGGTACCGGCGAGCCGGGTACTGGGCGGGCCGCCCGCTGGGCGAACTCCTGCGCGACGCGGCCCGGCAGTGGCCCGAACGGCCGGCGCTGCTCGGCGCCGCCGCGACCTCCTACGCGGCGCTCGATCACGCGGCCGACCGGATGGCGCACGGCTTCCTGGGCCTGGGCATCCGGCCCGGCGATCGAGTCGTCGTGCAGCTGCCCAATGTCTGCGAATTCGTGCCGGTGCTGTTCGGCCTGCTACGCGCCGGGATCATTCCCGTGCTGGCCCTCCCCGCCCATCGCCGCGCCGAGATCGAGCATCTGACAAGGCTTTCCGGCGCGGTCGCCTACATCGCCGCCGATCGCCTCGGCGACTTCGACTACCGCGGCCTCGCGGCCGAGGTCAGCGCGACTGTCCCGCCGCTCCGGCACGTCCTGATACTCGGCGACCCGGGCGCGTTCACCGATTTGAATTCGATTCCCGCCGAAGGCGATTCGCTCCCCGAGGTCGACGCCTCCGAGATCGCGCTCATGCTGGTCTCCGGTGGCACCACCGGCCTGCCCAAACTCATCGCCCGCACCCACGACGACTACGCCTACAACGCGAAGGCCAGCGCCGAGGTCTGCGAGCTCGGCCCGGCGGACGTGTACCTCGCGACCCTCCCGGTCGCCCACAACTTCCCGCTGGCCTGCCCCGGGGTGCTGGGCGCCGTCGCCACCGGCGGGGCCATCGCCTTCGTGACCGACCCCAGCCCGGAGAGCGCCTTCGCCGCCATCGAACGCCACCGCGTGACCGTCACCGCAGTGGTGCCCCCGCTGGCCCAACTGTGGTGCGCGGCAGTCGATTGGGAGGACGCCGACCTGTCCTCGCTGCGCCTGCTCCAGGTCGGCGGCGCGAAACTGGCCGAGGTGAACGCCCGCGATGTCGCACCCGCCCTGGGCGTCCGATTGCAGCAGGTGTTCGGCATGGCGGAGGGCCTGCTCAACTACACCCGCGCCGAGGACTCCGCCGAGCTGGTCTGCACCACGCAGGGCCGTCCCCTCTCCCCCGCCGACGAGGTGCGGGTGGTGGACGAGCAGGGCCGCGACGTCGCCGACGGCGAGGAAGGCGAACTGCTCACTCGCGGCCCCTATACCCTGCGCGGCTACTACCGTGCCCCCGAACACAATTCGCGCGCCTTCACCCCGGACGGCTTCTACCGCAGCGGCGACCTGGTACGCCGCCTGCCCAGCGGCCACCTGATCGTGTCCGGCCGCGTCAAGGACGTGATCAACCGCGGCGGCGAGAACATCTCCTGCGATGAGCTCGAGGAGCACCTGCTCGCCTATCCGGGCGTCCGGCACGCGGCCGCCGTCGGCCTGCCCGATCCGGCGCTCGGCGAGAAGGCGTGCGTGGTTCTGGTGACCGAGGGCGCCCCGCCGACCCTGGCCGACATCAAGACCTTCCTGACCGAACGCGGTCTGGCCACCTACAAGCTGCCCGATGTGCTGCGGCAGGCCGACGCGCTGCCGGTCACCGCGGTCGGCAAGATCGACAAGAAGGCCCTCGCAGCGCGGTACTGAGCCAGACGCCATAGGGTTCAATCATGGGCGGGTGGAACAGATCGAACATTCCTGACCAGACCGGCCGCACCGTCATCGTCACCGGCGCCACCAGCGGCCTGGGCGAGGCCACCGCGCGCGCCCTGGCCGCCGCCGGCGCCCAGGTGATCATGGCCTGCCGCAATGAGATCAAGGCGCAGGCGGTGGCCCGGACCATGACCGGGAACGTGCAGATCCGCCAGCTCGATCTGGCCGATCTGGCCTCGGTGCGCGCCTTCGCCACGGGCGTCGAGCGGGCCGATGTGCTCATCAACAACGCCGGCGTGATGGCGGTGCCGAAGCAGCGCACCGCTGACGGTTTCGAATTGCAGATCGGCACCAACTATCTCGGCCACTTCGCGCTGACCGGACTACTGATGGACCGCATTTCGGAGCGCGTGGTGAACACTTCCAGCCTCACCCACTTCATCGGCCGCATCGATCTGGACGATCTGAACTGGGAGCGGCGCGCCTACTCCCGGTTCGGCGCGTACGCGCAGTCCAAGCTGGCGCTGCTGCTGTTCACCTACGAGCTGCAGCGGCGGCTGACTCTCACCGGCTCACCCAAGCTGGCGGTGGCCGCGCACCCCGGCTACGCGGCCACCGAGATCAGCTCCGAGACCGAGAACCTGCTCGAGCAGATCGTCGGGCTGGGCAATCGCCTGGTGGCGCAGAGTGCCGAGATGGGCGCGCTGCCAACCCTGTACGCCGCCACCGCCGAGGTCGAGCCGGGCGGCTACTACGGCCCCGATCGGTTCAACTGGCGCGGCCACCCCACCAGGGTGAACTCCAGTGCCGCCTCCCACGACGAGAAAACCGCACGGCAGCTGTGGGAGTTGTCCGAGCGGTTGACCGGCGTGGAGTTCGACATCTAGCCGTCAGGCCCGCACCACGTACGGCGCGACACTGCCGAGCTTCTCGCACGTCTCCTCGAATTCGCGGTCCGGCCGGGACTGCTCGACCACGCCCGCGCCCGCGCGCAGCCATGCGCCCGCACCGGTCTGATAGACCGCGCGCAGCACCAGCGTCGCCTCCAGCGCGCCGTCGGGCGAAACGGTCACCACCGCACCGGAATACGGGCCGCGCGGATCGTGGTCGAGGCGGAACACGGCGTCCACGCCCGCCGCCTTGGGGATGCCGGAGGCGGTCACGGACGGGAACAGCATCTCCAGCGCGTCCCACGGGCTGCGGTCGGCCGCCAGCCGCCCCCGCACCGTGGACGCCAGGTGCTGCACGCTGCCGCGCTCACGCACCGCCATGAAGTCCGAGACCGCGGTGGTGTCCGGCTCGGCCACGGCGGCGATCTCGGCGAAGGAGGTCCGCACCGAAATGGCGTGCTCGACAATCTCCTTCGGGTCGCGCACCAGATCGGCGCGGGCCGCGAGATCGACATCATCGCCGCGACCGAAGGCCCGCGTCCCGGCCAGCGGCTCGGTGGTGACCACCCGATCCCGGTCCACGGCCACCACCAGTTCCGGACTGAAGCCCGCCGCCTCCAGGCCACCCAGGCGCAGCAGGAACGAACGCGCCGGAGTGTTGTTGACCCGACCCAGCCGGTAGGTGGCCGGAATGTTCACCGCGAAGGGCAGTTCCACCTTCCGCGACAGAATCACCTTCTGATACTTGCCGTCCCGGATTTCCGCGACACCGGTGGCCACCCTGTCCCGATAGCCCGTGTGATCCTTGCTGACGTCCACCGGGTGCGGCCGCGGCAGCGGCGCGCCCTGCGCGGCCGCGATCAGCGCGTGGACGTCCCCGGTCTCCGACGGCGTTGCGCCGCAGACCCGCACCCCGGCCGCGTCGATGCGCACCTCGATGCGCGGAATCATCAGGTGCGCCAGCGTCGCCCCCGGGTGCACATGCTCGGTCGCGCCCAGCGACCAGGCGCAGAACTCGAAGCCGATCCACCCGAACGCATTCCGCCCGTCCAGCGGCAGTCCGGCCAGCGCGCGGTCGATCGCCCGCGCCGGGTTCCCCGTCCACGGCCCGGCCGTGGTGCGCCCGTCCCAGCTCACCCGCAGTTCGTCGACATCCAGTTCGACCCCGCCCAGGGGGTCGGCGGCGAAGACCCATTCGCCGGGCCGCTCGTACACCACGTATTCGCCGAAGTGATCCGCCGCGGCGAGCGCGGATACCGCCGCGACCGGATCGGTGACGTATTCGCCCCACCGCCGCTCCCCGTCGAGCCGTACCCGTTCGTCAGCGACCGACACCAGACCTCCAAGGTTAGCCTTACCTAACTTGGGGGTGAGGTTAGCATTACCTTTCCCGCTATGGGCCGGGCCGGCTGCGACCTGTGCCATGGCAACCCGCCGGCACCGCGAAACCCCGAGCCCGACGGGGGAATTGCCAGACCTTCCGACCGGCCGCGCTCGTTTGGGTTTCAATGGATCGCAGCGGCTCATGCGGAGGGAACCACGATGCTCGATCATGACAGCCGGCTCCCCGAAGCCGCGCTCACCGCTCCGCAGTCCGTCGTCGCCCTGGTCGACGCCGCTTCCCCGGTGGAACGCGAACTCGTCGGGCACTGGCTCGCCGAAGGCGGCATCACCCAGGAGTTCGGCACCTCCGCACCCGTCACCCAGATCGATCTCGATGCCGGGGCCGTCACCGATCGGCTGGTCGGGCGCAGCGACGATCCGCTGGTGGTACCGGTGCGCGTGCTGTGGCTGCCACCCGAGCGAGACGGCGTGCGCCGCACCACCTTCAGCGACCTGCTCACCCTGTCCAATCCACGCAAACCCCACCGGCTCATGCAGCGGCGGCTGCTCAGCAAGGCCCCCGACCGGCACCTGGTGCTGACCGGGCAACCCGCCCGGCTCAGCGAGCTGCGCGCCAACAATCCCGGATCCGCCGGGGCTCCCGAGGCTTTCGGACGCGCCATCGTGCGCGCCGGCACCGTGGCCCTCGAACGCGCCGAACGCGCCGTCATCGGCGACCGGTACAAGGTGCCGCGGCTGGTGGCCGAGGAGATCCTGGACTCTCCGGAATTCCTGCGCCGGCTCGACGCCATCGCCGAGGGGTCCGGGATCCCGTCGCGTGAGGTGTACCGGCGGGCCGAGCGCGGGCTGCGGGAACTCGTCGCGGCGCAGAGCCGGCTGGTGTCGGACCTGTTCACGCAGGCCATGCGTCCCGTGCACGCCTCCACCTGGAAGGTCGACTCCGACGAATCCGGGCTGGACCGGCTGCGCTCGCTGAACCGGCGCTACCCGCTGGTCTTCCTGCCCTCGCACCGCTCCTACGTGGACGCCTTCGTGCTCGGGGACATCCTGGCGCGCAACGACTTTCCACCCAATCACGTGATCGGCGGGGCCAACCTCAAGTTCTGGCCGATCGGGCCCATCGCGCGGCGCACCGGAACCGTGTTCATCCGCCGCAGCTTCGGCGACGACGAGGTGTACAAGGCGGTCGTCGAGGAGTACTTCGCCTACCTGCTGACCAAGCGCTTCAATCTGGAGTGGTACTTCGAGGGCGGCCGCACCCGCACCGGCAAACTCCGGCCGCCCCGCTACGGACTGCTGAATTACCTTGCGGCAGCACTGCGTTCGAAACGCATCGACGACGTCATGCTGATTCCGGTGTCCATCACCTACGAGCGGCTCAACGAGATCGGGGCCATCGCCGACGAACAGACCGGCGGCGGCAAACAAGCCGAGGGCCTGACCTGGCTGGCCCGCTACGTACGCAACCAGCAGCACTCCGCCGGGCACGTCTACGTGCGCTTCGGGACGCCGCTCTCGGCCCGCGAGCGGCTGGCCGCCCACGGGGATCCGCTGACGGCACACTCGAATCCGGAATCCGAAGAGGTCGTCGAGCGCGAGCACCTGGCGGTGCAGCGACTGGCCTTCGAGGTCGCGTGCGGCATCAACGAGGTCACCCCCATCACCGTCAACGCGCTCACCACACTGGTGCTGCTGGGCGTGCACGAGCGCGCCCTCACCCGCGGCGAACTGCGCACCGCCATCTCACCCGTGCTCGGCTACATCGAGCGCCGCGACCTGCCCCGCGGCGAACTCGCCACGCTGCGTGACGATCACAGGCTGGCCGTGGTGCTCGAACAGCTGGCCGTCGCCAAGGTCGTGACCGTGTACCGCGGCGGGCTGGAACCGGTGTACGCCATCCACGCCGGGGCGCACCTCGAGGCCGCGTTCTACCGCAACAGCGCCGTGCACTGGTTCGTCAATCGCGCCATCCTCGAACTGGCCATCCTCACCGCCGTCGAGGCGTCCGAGGGCGATCAGCTCCGGGTCGGATGGGAGGCCGCCTACCGGCTGCGCGACCTGCTCAAATTCGAGTTCTTCTTCCCCGAACGGGCCGAATTCACCAGCCAACTCACCGCGGAAATGCTGCTGGTGGACCCCGAATGGCACCGCCGCACCGCCGCCGGCACCGTCGGCTCCGAAATCCTGGCCCGGCTGGCCGAATCCGGCTTCATGATGGCGCACCGGGTGCTGCGCTCCTTCTTCGACGCGCAGCTGGTGGTGGCCGAACGGCTCGCCTCCCGCGACCCGGTGCTGGAGATCGACCGGAAGACCTTGATCGACGAGTGCCTGCACGTCGGCAAACAAATGCTGTTGCAGCAGCGGCTGCACAGCCCCGAATCGGTGTCCTCCGAATTGTTCGGCAGCGCACTCAAACTCGCCGACAACCACGGACTGCTCGAGCCCTCCGACGATCCCGCCGACCTGGCCGCCCGCCGCAGCCGCTTCGCCGCCGAACTGCGGGCCATCAGCCAGCGCATCTCGCGGGCCGCCACCCTGGATCCCTCCAATCGGATGGAAGCGCTGTGACACATCGGGTCCTGGGCATCGCGGCGGGCCGGCCCACTCTCCCGCACCTGCCCGGCGTCGGTGTCACCCAGCGACCGGTCGGCGCACAGGATCTCGGCGAAGCATTGGAAGCCGTGCGCAACGGGCCGCAAGGACCACGGGTGGCAGCCTTTTTCGACTTCGGCGGCACCGTGGTGCACGGCTTCAACCCGCCCCCGCTCCCACGGCGGCTGGCGCGGCGCAGCAGTACCCGGGGCGCGCTCACCGCCACCCTGCTGAGCAGCATTCGCGGGGCACGCAGCGAGGGCGAGTACGAGCGCTTCCTGCAGACGGCCATGTACAGCTGGGCCGGAGTGCCCGAGGCCGACCTGGAGGAACTCGGGCGACAGGTGTTCGCACACAGCGTGTACGGGCACATCTATCCCGAAGCGTGGCGGCTGGTGCGCGAGCACGAGACGGCCGGACATACCCTGGTGCTGATCAGCTCGATCACCTGTTACCAGGTGCGGCCCGTGGCCGAGGAGCTCGGCATCCCGCACGTGCTGTGCACCGCCATGGCCGTGCAGGACGGCGTACTCACCGGGCATGTGGAAGGAAAGCCGCTGTGGCGCAATGGCAAAGCCGACGCCGTGCGCCGTTTCGCCATCGCCCACGACATCGACCTGACCCAGAGCTGGGCCTACGCCGACAGCGCCGCCGACCTGCCGCTGCTGCAGACCGCCGGACACCCGGTGGCGGTCAACCCGGACCCCCGCGTGGTGCTGGAGGCGGCCGAAAAAGATTGGCCGGTGCTGCATTTCCGGCCCCGGCAATCGCCCAAGGCCACCGACTACGTCCGCACCCTGGCCGGATTGGCCGGTTTGCTGGGCGGGGCGCTGTTCGGTGTGGCCGCCAAGGCGCACACGAAACAGCGCCGCCAGATGGCGGATTCGATGATGACCTATGCCGCGGACTCGACCCTGCGCGGCACCGGCGTGAAAATCCGGGTGGTGGGCGCCGAGAACGCCCGCGCCCCACGCCCCGCCGTGTTCATCTTCAACCACCAGAGCCAGTTCGACATCGTGGTGCTCGCCGAGGTGCTGGGCACCGGCTTCACCGGCATCGCCAAGCGCGAGATCACCAAGAACCCGGTCTTCGGTCCCCTCATGCGCTTCGTGGAGGTGACCTTCATCGACCGCGCGAACACCGCGGCCGCCAAGGCCGCCCTGGAACCGGTGGTCGAAACCCTGCGCGGCGGACTCTCGGTCGTGATCGCGCCCGAGGGCACCAGGTCCCTGACCCCGCGCATCGGCCCGTTCAAGAAGGGCGCGTTCCACATCGCCATGCGGGCGGGCGTGCCGGTTATCCCGGTGGTGATCCGCAATGCCGGTGAAATCGCGTGGCGCAATTCGGCCGTCGTGCGCAAAGGCGTCGTGGACGTGGCCGTCCTACCGCCGATCGATGTCAGCGGCTGGGATCCGTCCGATATGGACGCCGAGGTGGAGCAGGTGCGTCAGCTGTTCGTGGATACGCTGCTCCACTGGCCCGACAGTTAGACAGCGCGACCGAACAGGAGCTTCCACGGCATGGCCGCGGACTCCAGCTGCACCTTCAGGCTCATCTTGGACGCGCCCTTGGTGCGCTCCTCGAAACGGATCGGCACCTCCGCGATCGCGATGCCCTTCTTGACCGTCCGGTAGTTCATCTCGACCTGGAACGAGTAGCCGTTCGACTTGATCGAAGCCACGTCGATGGCGCGCAAGGTGTCCGCCTTCCACGCCTTGAAACCGGCGGTCGCGTCCTTCACGCCCAGGCGCAGAATCAGGTTCACGTAGAAGTTCGCCCAGCCGGAGAGCGCCTTGCGGTACCACTTCCACTCCGCCGCGGTGGAACCACCCGCGACGTACCGGGATCCGAGCACCACGCCCGCGTCGGTGGATTCCAGCTTGTCCAGCATGGCCGGGATGACCTCGGCCGGGTGCGACAGGTCGGCGTCCATTTGAATGACCACGTCGGCGCCCTCGTCCAGCGCCTTGGTGATGCCCGCGATGTAGGCCCGGCCCAAACCGTCCTTCTCGCTGCGGTGCAGCACGCTCACCACGTTCGGCAGATCGACGGCCAGCTTGTCGGCCACCTCGCCGGTGCCGTCGGGTGAATTGTCGTCCACCACCAGCACATGCAGGTCGGCCACCGGTAGCGCGGTCAGCCGCTCCACCGCCACCGGCAGGTTCTCCCGCTCGTTGTAGGTCGGCACCACCACGGTGACCTTCAAGGTACGCCCTCCCGCTCGGTCGTCTTCTGGCTCACGAAACCGTACCTGGTCCACCTGAGTGCCTCGTGAGCGCACCAAGCAGGCGCGTCACCCCCGTCACTCCGGCGTCGGTCGTGTTCCTGGTCCGCTCGCCGATCTCGTTCCCGCACAATATCCAATGCACGACTGTCCCGCCTCCCCGCGCCTTCAACGCCCGGCTCAGAGCCGTCGACCGTTGTGCACGCGTGCCGGCGGCTGGTGCCAACCCGAAGTCGAACGTCCCCGACGAGTTACCCGGACGTCGTCGAAATCAGTCGTCACCTTCGTCTGCCGCCCGGTTTCTCTCTCGCACGATTGCCAACGCCCGTTCCGCTGTTGCTTTATCCGGGTACGGGCCCATCCGGTCCGCGAACCAGCACCGCTTCCCTTGCTCGGCCTCATGGTGTCTCAGGCAGTAATACCATTGTTCGTCAGCCATAACCCCAGCATGGCACCAAGATCAGCAGGAATACCCCGAACACGCGAAGAAGGCCCACCCTGCTGGGGCGTAGGGATTCGGCCCTCAGGTCATCAACGCCGTCATGAGCATCCGCCGAACACATCGGCTGCAAGAGAGGGTCCAGAAGGCGAAGCCCCTCCGGCTGAGGCGTGAGGCTCGGCCCCAGGTCATCAACCCGGTATGACAAGCCGCCGAATACACCGGCTCTGCAGGAGGGGGTCCGGGGGCGAAGCCCCTCCCGCTGGGATGCGGGGGCTCGGCCCCCACAAAATAAACGAAGAAAGCCCCCACTCGCGCTTTCCGCGAGCAGGGGCTCCCTGCGATCGAAGTGGCCAAGGCCGGGATCGAACCGGCGACCTTCCGCTTTTCAGGCGGACGCTCGTACCAACTGAGCTACCTGGCCGTAGGCACCCGATTCGAATGCCGAGCTTTAGTTGTCTTGCGACCCTGACGGGACTCGAACCCGCGACCTCCGCCGTGACAGGGCGGCGCGCTAACCAACTGCGCCACAGGGCCTTGCTTCTGCTCCGACAACGATGTCGCCATCGTCGTACCCCCTACGGGATTCGAACCCGCGCTACCGCCTTGAAAGGGCGGCGTCCTAGGCCGCTAGACGAAGGGGGCCCGCCGGATTTCTCCGGACCGTTTGCTCAACGGCTTCCGTTGGGAGCGGAGATAGCTTATGACAGCCTCCGCGTGATTCCCAAATCTGCTGGTCAGAGTCCCAAGTTAAGATCTTCGAGGCGGGCGGACACCCGCCAGCCGGTGCGGCGGAACTCCTCGGTCCACTCCGGTGTCGCGGTGGCATCCACGATCACCTCGAGCGCCTCGGCGAACCGGGACCGCAGATCCACCGGACCCGCCAGCACATCGGCGATGTAGCGCTGACCCGCCAGCGCCGCCGCCAGGGTGCGGGTGAATCGGTCCGGATCCGAATCCTGACGCAGCTGTTTGCGCTCGGCCGCTTTCACCGCGAGCTGCCGAATAGCGCGCCCGAGGATGCGGCCGCCGCCGGCCTGGATGTCGCGATAGAACTCCGGCTCGATGATGAGCCGGAACTCGGCCTGGATGATGATGTCGTTCTCCAGCCGCAGCGCGATCTCGTCGATCATGCCGTGCAGCACGTCCAGTGGGTCGAGATCGGTTCTGGCGAGCCACCTTTCGGTCGATGCCCGATAGCGGTCGACCGCCGCCTCCAGCACCGCACGGGCCAGGTCCTCCTTGGAGTCGAAGTGAAAGTACATGGCCCCCTTGGTCGCCCGGGAACCTTCCAATATGCGGTTGAGCGATGCAGCGGCATAGCCGCTCTTCCCGAACTCAACGGCGGCGGACCTGATGATCGCCGCGCGTGTCCGGCGGGCCCGCTCTTGCTGCCGTGCCATGCTCGAAATGCCTCCGAAGCTAGCTAACCGTCGCAGACCGGCGCGCGGCCTCGACGCAAAGTTACGTGTCTTTCAAATACTTCAAAACGGGCTTCGCCCGGAATGACCAAACTCTTGGTACGAAAAAGCGCGAAAAACTTGAAACACACCAACTGGTATAGTTTTTCCCGCCAGGGTGCACAGCGGGTGCGCGCCCGGGCGTTCACGTTGTCCTGGTCCGCCTCCCCGCAGCTTCATCGTATGGGAGCCGCGATCGGCCAGACCGGTCGCGACACGTTCGGGCACATCAACGATAAGCCGAATCCCGTGCCGCCGGGGCAATCCCGGTTCTTCGGGAATTCACCAGTCGGTCACCGTACCCGGAAAGCGCACCCAGCGTGAGGTGTACCGGAAAGTCAGTTAGCCAGCATACCCCCTATCGAAAACCGCAATATCCCGGCAATCGAAGGGATGATTGGTTCGATTCGGCGAATTCGCCCATATCCCACCGATGTTCGCCACACCGATCGGCGATGCGCACACTGTTCTCATCGACGCCGCATCGCCATCGAGTCGCCGGCGCCACCCCCGCGCCGACCCCGGCCGGTAACGGCCCACAGCCCCAAAAAGCTTGCCACACATCACCATTGGATGATATTCACACTCCAGCGCTACGAAACAAATTGAGTGGCAAGGCGATTGCCGGACCCCTCGACAACGGCAATCAGCGGTCGCTCACCGGCGCGACGGGACGACATCGACACTCCACCCGCCACACTCCGCACCGGACCCCTGCCGACCCCAGGTCCTTTTTCTCGCGGCGCCGCACCGACCGGGTCCGCACCCTCACAGCGGGACATCGTCCCCCGATCCGGACCCCACGACCCCCCGAGCCTCGCCGATCGGCACGGCAAGTCACCCCAACGGCACACCGCGTCACCCCCGCCCGGGTACTCCCATTCCCCGCGGACCCCGCCACCCCGCCCGCGCCGCACCGCCCAGCCCCATCCGACCGGGCTATGACCTGCGCAAACACCATCTGCCAGAGCACAATCGGATACTCGTTTAACACTTAGGGGGTCGGCACATTAAACTGACGTCCCGCACGCCCCTATAGCTCAGTTGGTAGAGCTACGGACTTTTAATCCGCAGGTCCCAGGTTCGAGCCCTGGTGGGGGCACGCCCGCGTGAGGGGCCCGGAGACGTATCACCGGGCCCCTCGCCACATCCGCGAATCCGTGGCAATCCATCCGGTCCTCACCTACCGTGACCCGGACAGAGCCTTTCCCGGCAACCACCACCACAGGCGGAGTTCATGACCTCCTTCGATGACCTGCTCGCCAATGTCCCGGTCGCCCAGATCGCCGAGAAGCTCGGCGTCGACGAGGCGACTGCCAAAACAGCGATCGACGCGGCCGTACCCGTCCTACTCGGCGGTTTTCAGACACAGGCCGGCAACCCCGATGTCGGCCTGAATCTGGAGAACGAAGTCGCCAACCAGCCGCACGGACTGCTCGACGGCGGTGTCGACATCGATCAGGTGGACGTCGTCAACGGCAGCCAGATCGTCGATCAGACCTTCGGCGCCGACAAGAACACGGTGATCAACGCTCTCGGCAATGTCGGCGGCAGCGATATCAGCCAGGATCTGATCGGCAGACTGCTGCCCATGCTCGCCCCGATCGTGCTGGCATACCTCAGCGGGAAGGCCCTCGGCGGCGTGGCCGCCGAGCCCGGTGGCGGCGGCCTCGGCGACATCCTCGGCGGTTTGCTCGGCGGCGCCACCGGGGGAAACACCGGAGGCGACCTGGGCTCCATCCTCGGCAAGGCGGTCGGCCGGAACGCGGGCAGCGCGCTCGGCACCGTGCTGGGCGATCTACTGGGCAAGAAGTAGCCGTGCACCGGAAGACGACGTGCGGCTAACGAACCGCGGCCCACAGCGATACACCGGTCGCTGTGGGCCGCCTGTCATATGACATCTCTCACCAACACCGCAATGGCACACGTGTGAGTTTCACATCACCCTACGGTCACGTAAGGTATTGGCGCGGCGGCAGGCCGGCGAGGGTATGACAGCACGACGCACGACACGAAGGGCACATGTATGGCAAAGGATCTGACTCAACTCGAGCTACTGACGGAGTTGGAGCCAATTGCCGAGGAGAACGTCAATCGCCACCTCTCCCTGGCCAAGGAATGGCATCCGCACGACTACGTGCCGTGGGACGAAGGCCGCAACTTCGCGGCGATGGGCGGCGAGGATTGGGATCCGTCGCAGTCGCGGCTGAACGAGGTGGCCAAGGCCGCCATGATCACCAACCTGCTCACCGAGGACAATCTGCCCTCCTACCACCGTGAGATCGCCGAGAACTTCTCGCAGGACGGGGCCTGGGGCACCTGGGTCGGTCGCTGGACCGCCGAGGAGAACCGGCACGGCATCGTCATGCGCGACTACCTGGTCGTCACCCGCGGCGTCGACCCGGTCGCCCTCGAGCAGGCGCGCATGATCCATATGACCAACGGGTTCGCCTCCCCCACCGAGGCGGACGCCGGCTTCCTGCACTCGGTCGCGTACGTGACCTTCCAGGAGCTGGCCACTCGCGTCTCGCACCGCAACACCGGCCGGGTCTGTGACGACCCCATCGCCGACCGCATGCTGCAGCGCATCGCGGCCGACGAGAACCTGCACATGATCTTCTACCGCAACATGTGCGGTGCGGCCCTGGACCTCTCGCCCGACCAGGCTCTCGACGCCATCACCCTCATTCTGGAGAACTTCCAGATGCCGGGCGCCGGCATGCCCAACTTCCGCCGCAACGGCGTGCTGATGGCCAAGCACGGCATCTACGACCTGCGCCAGCACCTCGAAGAGGTGGTGAACCCGGTGCTCAAGAAGTGGAGGATCTTCGAGCGCGACGACTTCACCGCCCGCGGTGAGGCGACCCGGGAGCGCCTGGGCGCCTTCCTCGAGAAGCTCAGCAAGGACGTGGTGAAGTTCGAGGAGCAGCGCGACCGCATGCTGGCCCGCGAGGCCGCCAAGCGCGAGCAGGAACTGGCCGCCACCGGCAGCTGACCGGTACCGCCAGTCCGGCACGGCCCCTCGGGATTCATTCCCGAGGGGCCGTCGTCATGTCCGGGGTCGGTGCGGCTCACTCGATTTCCTCGACCGTCTCTTGGAAGGCCGTGGCGGTGCGGTCGAAGTAGTCGAAGAGGACTTCGCGCTGCTCAGGGGTGTAGCCGAGCAGGATTTCACCGCCCTTCTGCCGGGGGGCGAGCATCCGGTCGAGATCGGCGGGTCGGCCGACGGGTTCGACCAGCACCTTGCGGCGGTCGTTGGCATCCGGCACCCGGCGCATGTAGCCCGCCTGTTCCAGGCGGTCGATGAGGCGGGTGGTCGGTCCGGTGGTGAGTCCGGTGCGGGCGGCCAGTTCGCCGGGGACTCGGCCAAGAGGCAGCCGAAAAAGCTGGGCAAGCGGGTCACCTACACGGTGGTGCGCGAGGCCGACGGGCAGTGGCGGATCGCGGCCGTCCAGAAGACCCAGCGCAAGCCGTTGCTGGAGACAATCACCTTCGAGTCCCAGCCCGGCACCCGGCCCGCCGCGCGCGCAGCGCTGTGACCGGGGGCACTCCGGCGGGCGGGCGGCTCTGGCCACGGTCGCGCGGATGAGAGACTGGAGAGCGTGACTGCCTCGCTCGAAGCCCCCAAGACCGAGCTGCGGATCGGCCCCTACCCGCTCGATCCGCCGGTCGTGCTGGCCCCGATGGCGGGCATCACCAATGTCGCCTTCCGCACCCTGTGCCGCGAATTCGGCAGCGCCACTTCGCTGTACGTGTGCGAGATGATCACCGCCCGCGCCATCGTGGAGCGCAATGAGAAGACGCTGAACATGATGGCCTTCGGGCCGGACGAGTCGCCGCGCTCCATGCAGCTCTACGGCGTCGACCCCAAGACCCTGGGCGAGGCGGTACGGATCGTGGTCGGCGAGGGCTGGGCCGACCACATCGACATGAACCTGGGCTGCCCGGTGCGCAAGGTGACCCGCCTCGGCGGCGGGTCGGCGCTGCCATACAAGCGGCGGCTGTTCCGCGAGATCGTGCGCGAAATGGTCTCGGCCGCAGGCGATGTGCCGGTCACCTTCAAGTTCCGCATCGGCATCGACGACGAGCACCACACCTACCTGGACACCGGCCGGATCGCCGAAGCCGAAGGCGCGGCGGCGGTTTCACTGCACGCCCGCACGGCCGCGCAGCTCTACTCCGGGCAGGCGGACTGGTCCGCCATCGCCCGGCTCAAGGAGACCGTCACCAGCATTCCGGTGCTGGGCAACGGCGATATCTTCACCGCCGAGGACGCCCTGCGCATGATGGCCGAGACCGGCTGCGACGGCGTGGTCGTCGGCCGCGGCTGCCTGGGCCGCCCGTGGCTGTTCGCCGAACTGAGCGCCGCCCTGCGCGGCGAGCCGATTCCCGCGGGCCCCACCCTGGGCAAGGTCGGCGAGATCCTCTATCGGCACGCGGCGCTGCTCGTCGAGCACGACGGCGAGGACAAGGCCATGCGTGATATCCGCAAGCACATGGCCTGGTACCTGATGGGCTTCCCGGTGGGTTCGGCGCTGCGCCGGCGGTTCGCCACCGTGACCAGCCTCGCGCAGATCGCCGACCTGGTCGGGCAGCTGGATCCGGACGTGCCGTTCCCGGCCGACGCGCTCGGCCCGCGCGGGCGGCAGGGTTCCCCGCAGACCAAGGTTGCCCTCCCGGACGGCTGGCTCGATGATCCCGAGGACACGACCGTGCCCACCGCGGCCGACGTCATGCACAGCGGTGGCTGAACGCTCCCGGTTCGGGCTCGATCCGGACACCGCCCGGCGCAGCTCCCGGGCCTTGCGCGCGTACCCTGGCACACTTTGCGGAGGCATGGCCGTCCAGGTGCGCGGCGCACCCGGACAAAGCAGAAATACCGGCCCCACCTGCGGTGGACATACGTTCGAGTGGTTCACCGTGGCGAAATCGTTATCATGGCCCTCGGCATCAAGAGCAAAGTGAGGTTCGTTGGTGGGTGACGATCGGTACGGGCGCACGCCACGACCCGGAGGTCGCGCCCCCTGGGAGCGCTATCCCGCGGACTCGGACGACCAGGCGCGCACCGGCCGGCGCTCACGCCATACCGACGACTCCGATCCCGCCGCCGCGCCCATTTCGGTCCAAGACCTCGTCGAGCGGGTGGACAGCGAGCGCCAGACCCGCCGACGGCGCCGGGCCGCGGCGAATAAGCCAGACGAACCGGTAGTCGATGGCGTCGAGCCGGGCAGCGGCCACACAACAGTTGGACCGGCCGGCTCGACACCCGTTCCGGCGCCTCCGACTCCCCCGCAGAACCCCGCACCCATCAACGGATCCCCGCCCGTGACGAGCACCGGCTCCCAGCGCACCGTGCGCGACACCAGCCACCTACGCCGGGTCGCCAACGCACCCGGCACCGGCAGCAACCGGACCGCGCGGCCGGTCGACCCGACAGCCGATCCGGTCACCGTGGAACTACCCCCGGTCACCGAGGCCACCCCGCCGACGCCGCCCGCGCCCACTCCGCCCGAACACACCCGGGCCCTGACGCGAAAAATCAAATCCCCCGCGGACTATCCGACCACCGCGCTCCCCGCAGCCGTGGGTTCCACACCGGCTACACGGGTTTCGAGCGCGAACCGCCGACGCAACCGGCGCCTGCACCTGGCCGGTCGCGTCGGGCTCGCCATCGTCGCCGTCATCGCGCTCATCGTCACCGGCAGCGGCTGGAGCTATCTCCGCGCCAAGGACAACAACTTCCAGCAGGTCTCCGCCCTCGACGACAACTCCCCCGACATCGTCGACGCCGACGGGCAGAGCGGTGACGAGAACTTCCTCATCGTCGGCACCGACACCCGCGCGGGCGCCAATGGCAGCCTGGGCGCGGGCAGCGTGGCCGACGCCGAGGGCGCGCGCTCCGACACCGTCATGCTGGTCAACATCCCGGCCAACCGGGCCCGCGTGGTGGCCGTGTCCTTCCCCCGCGACCTGGACGTCTCCCGCCCGGTCTGCGAGGGCTGGGACAACGACAAGGCCGTCTACACCGGCGAGAAATTCCCGGCCGCCGACGGCGACAAGCTCAATGCCACCTATGCGCTGGGCGGGCCCAAATGCCTGACCAAGGTGATCACCAAGCTGTCCGGCCTGAAGATCAACCACTTCGTCGGCATCGACTTCTCCGGCTTCGAATCCATGGTCGACGTGGTCGGCGGCGTCGAGGTGTGCACCACCAAACCGCTGGTCGACGAGGTCCTCGGCACCGTGCTCACCACCCCCGGCAAGCAGGTCGTGAACGGTTCCACCGCGCTGGACTATGTGCGCGCCCGCCACGTCTACGGCGAGGAGCGCAGCGACTACGACCGCATCAACCGGCAGCAGCGCTTCCTGTCCTCGCTGCTGCGCAGCGCGTTGTCGAGCAAGGTGCTGTTCGACCCGGGCAAGCTCAACGGGTTCATCAACGCCTTCGCCCAGCACTCCTTCATGGACAACGTCAGCACCAAAGACCTGCTGACACTGGGCCGTTCGCTGCAGAAGATGCAGGCCGGGAGCATCACCTTCCTGACCGTCCCGACCGCGGGCACCACTTCCTACGGCAACGAGATCCCGCGGGAATCGGATATCAAGGCCATCTTCCGCGCCGTCATCGACGATCAGCCGCTGCCCGGCGAGAAGAAGACCGACACCCCGGCGAGCACCAGCGCCGCACCCGTCGCCAAACCCAAGCCGGCGGCGGTGGATCCGAACACGGTCTCGGTGCAGGTGTCCAACGGTTCCGGCCAGGCGGGCATCGCCGGCACCACGGCGACCAGGCTGGCCGCGCAGGGTTTCCAGATCTACAGCACCGGCAACTACGCCGACGGCACCTCGGCCAAGACCAAGGTCCGCTTCTCCAGCGGTCACGAGGCCGAGGCGGGAACGGTGGCCAGCGCCATTCCCGGTGCGGTCCTGGAGCCGGCGAGCGGGCTGGGCAGCATCGTGGAGGTGGTCCTCGGTTCCGACTTCACCGGCACCGTGAAGACGCCGACGGCCTTCGGGCAGCCGCTGCCCGACACCCCGAGCGACTCGGGCGGCCCGAGTGCGACTCCGGTCACACTTCCGCCCGATCTGGAGCATGTGAACGCGGCCGACGACCTGTGTAAGTGACCATCCGTCCCGCTTACCGGAACTGCGGCGACCGTACTGGAACCGACCAGCACCGACGGTTCACCCGCAGTTGGTGACTTGGTCAGCGGTGCGCACTAATGTCTTGACTCATGCGTGTCATCTACAACGAACAAATGGCCGAGCTCGCCGATCTGCTCGGCGGCATGGCCGGGCTCGCCGGATCGGCGATGGAGCGGGCCACCCAGTCCCTGCTCAATGCCGATCTCGAGCTCGCGGAGCAGGTGATCACCGAGTACGACCGCATCGCCGAGATGATCCAGCTGGCGGAGGAGAAGGCCTTCGCGCTGCTGGCCCTGCAGGCCCCCGTCGCCGGTGATCTACGGCAGGTGGTCAGCGCCATCCAGATCGTCTCCGATGTGAACCGGATGGGCGTGCTGTCTCTGCACGTGGCCAAGATGACCCGTCGGCGGTTCCCGCAACACGCCGTGCCGGAGGCTGTCAACAGCTACTTCGCCGAGATGGGTCGCGTCGCGGTCAAGATGGGCGCCACCGCCAAGGAGGTGCTGGAGTCCCGCGATCCCGAGCGGGCCGCCAAGCTCACCGATGACGACGAGGCGATGGACGACCTCCACAAACACCTGTTCACGCTGATCATGGATCGCGACTGGCAGTTCGGCGTGGCGGCGGCCGTGGACGTGGCGCTGCTGGGCCGCTACTACGAGCGCTTCGCCGACCACGCGGTCGAGATCGGGCGCCGGGTCGTCTTCCTGGTCACCGGTGTGCTGCCGCCCGACCCGGATTCGGAAAAAGAGAGCATCTGACTCTCCGGCCTCTCAGGGGCCGAGCCCGCTGAGAGTCACCCCGGCGAAACCGTGAGGGCCCCGGGCAGAGCCCGGGGCCGTGGTGGCGTCAGTCCTCGTCGGACTCGCGCCAACCCATCAGAATCGATCGGCCCCGTTCGGGGCGCCATGGGAGCGTCGCGGCCACGATGACCGCGCAGACAACCAGGGTGCCGACCGCGATATAGGACGCGGCCTCGGCGCCCTGCATGGCCGCGACCTTCATGGCGTGGATCAGGTCCGCTTTCGCCGGCGCGAGCAGCGGATTCACCGGCGCCTTGACGATCCCGATGATGCTGATGGGCGTATCGCTCGCCAACTCCTTCTGTTGCGGGTTCATGATCTGGCCGGGAATCGCGCCGATCCGGTCGGCGATGTGGCCGGAGTAGACCGACGTCATCACCGAGCCCAGCAGCGCCACCCCGAGGGCTCCGCCCACCTCACGCGTGGTGTCGTTGACCGCCGAGCCGGCGCCCGCCTCCTCCGCCGGCACCGCGCCCATGATGGATTCGGTGGCCGGGCCCTGCACCACCGCGAAGCCCAGGCCCATCAGGATCATGGACACCACGACCGGCCCCAGATAAGGGGTTTCGACGGTGGTCCGGCCCGCGATGTACATGGCCACCGCCAGGATCAGCAGGCCCGACACCACCATGGCCGTGGTGCCCAGCCGCTGCGCCAGCATGGTCGCGATCGGCGCGCCGAAGCCCACCGCCACCGCGAAAGGCAGTGAGTGGACGCCGAATTCGAGCGGGCTCAGCTCCTTCACGCCTTGGAAGTACTGGGTGATCAGGAACAGGAATCCGAACGCCGAGAAGTAGGACACCGTGATCGCCAGCGACGGCAGCGCGAAGCGGCGATTGCGGAACAGCCGCATGTTCAGCACCGGCGCCGGCGCCCGCAGCTCCCAGCCCACGAACGCGGCCAGCAGCGCGACCGAAAGGAGATACCCCGCAAGGCTTTCGGTGGCGAACCAGCCCTGCTTGGGGGCCTCGATGATGGACCACACCAGCGCGGTCACCCCCGCCAGCGACAGCAGGATGCCGAGCCGGTCGAGCCGATCCACATGGTCGGCACGCGATTCCGGCACGGTCGCCAGCGCGGCCGCGATGCCCGCCAGCGCCACCGGAACATTGATCCAGAACACCGAGTGCCAGGAGAAGTACTCGAGCAGCCAGCCGCCCACGGTCGGCCCGAGGGCGACCGCGATGCCGGCCATGGCAGTCCACATCGCGATGGCGGCGGCGCGCTCGCGGGCCACGGTGAAGATATTGGTGATGAGCGCCAGTGTGGCCGGGAAGACCACGGCCGCGAACACGCCCATGCCCGCGCGGGCCGCGATGACCTGTCCGAGGCCGGAGGAGAGCGCTCCGGCCGCGGACATGACCGCGACGCCGCTCAGGCCGATGATCATGAACAGCCGTCGTCCGTATCGGTCGCCGAGGTGTCCCATGGCGAGCAGCAGGCCGGAGAAGGCCAGGGTGAACGCGTCCACGATCCACTGCAGGCCGCTCATATAGGCCTGCAGCTGCACGGCCATTGCGGGCAGGGCCACATTGACCAGCGTGTTGTCCAGGACCACGAGCAGTTCCGCGAGACAGATGGCGATCAGGGCCGCCACCTTCGCGCGCTGTGACAATCCCGCCGCGCCCTGTCCGGAATCCAGGCTCGCCGTTGAGACGGTCATCCGACACCTCCTTACTAAACCGATCGGTTTACCAATGAGGTCAGACTAACTGTTACGAACAGTTGCACACAACGGCGGCTCGCAGATATGACCCACGCCACGATTCCCCGATGTCCACCAAAGAAGAAGCGGCCCAGCCCCCACAAGGGGCCGGACCGCTTCCTGAGGCCGAATTGTTCGTGACAACTGATTTTGTGCCGACCGACGGTGATTCCCCAAGCACCTCCTAGGTCGGTTCGGCATCCAACCGCCGACGCGCGCGCACGGCCGCCCACGGCACGAGCCGTGGGCGGCCGTGGGTTCGGGGAGGCGGGGAGTCTGCGGTCTATCCGAAGCGACCCGAGATGTAATCCTCGGTCTGCTTCTGCGACGGGTTGGAGAAGATCTTCTCCGTCTCATCGATCTCGATGAGCTTGCCCGGCTTGCCCTGCGCCTCGAGGTTGAAGAACGCGGTCTGGTCACTCACACGCGCGGCCTGCTGCATGTTGTGGGTGACGATGACGATGGTGAACTCCTTCTTCAGCTCCGTGATCAGATCCTCGATCGCGAGCGTGGAGATGGGGTCCAGGGCCGAACACGGCTCGTCCATGAGCAGCACGTCCGGCGATACCGCGATGGCGCGGGCGATGCACAGACGCTGCTGCTGACCGCCGGAGAGGCCACCGCCCGGCTTGTCCAGCCGGTCCTTGACCTCGTTCCAGAGGTTGGCGCCGCGCAGCGACTGCTCGGCCACCTCGTCCAGCTGGGACTTGTTGCGCACGCCCTGCAGCTTCAGGCCCGCCACCACGTTGTCGCGAATCGACATGGTGGGGAACGGGTTCGGCCGCTGGAACACCATGCCGATGGTGCGGCGCACGCCGACCGGGTCGACCTGGGCGCCGTAGATATCCTCGCCGTCGAGCAGCACCGCGCCCTCGACGCGGGCCTCCGGGGTCACCTCGTGCATGCGGTTGAGCGCGCGCAGCACGGTGGACTTGCCACAGCCGGACGGACCGATGAACGCGGTCACGCTGCGCGGCAGCACCGTCAGCCCGACATTGGCGACCGCATGGAACTTGCCGTAGTAGATATTGAGGTCTTTGACGTCAATTCGCTTGGCCATCAGTCTTTCCTTCTATCGGTTCCGCGTCAGCAGCTTGTTGACCGCCGCGGCGGCGAGGTACAGCAGCGCGATGATCAGGATCAGAGTCAGCGCCGCACCCCAGATGCGTTCGCGGCCGGCCGGCTCCGGGTTCGACAGCTCCTGGTACATCAGCAGCGGAAGCGAGGCCATATTGCCGTTGAACACATCGAAGTTGATGGCCTTCGAGTAACCCACCAGCACCAGCACCGGCGCGGTCTCACCCATGACGCGGGCGACGGCCAGCAGCATGCCGGAGATCATGCCCGGCGCGGCCGTCGGAATCACGATCCGCACAATGGTTTTCCACTTCGGGATACCGAGTGCGTAGGAGGCTTCCCGCAATTCGTCCGGAACCAGCTTGAGCATCTCCTCGGTGCTGCGCACCACCACCGGCAGCATGAGCAGCACCAGGGCCAGCGATACCGCGAAGGCGCTCTGCGGGTTTCCGAAGGTGGCGATCCACAGCGCGAAGATGAACAGCGCGGCCACGATCGAGGGCACGCCGGCCAGGATGTCGACCATGAAGGTGGTGGTCTTGGCCAGCCAGCCGCGCCCGTACTCGACCAGGTAGACGGCGGCCATGATGCCGAGCGGCACCGCGATGATCGCGGCGATTCCCGACTGCACGATGGTGCCGTAGATGGCGTGGTAGACACCGCCCGCGTGCTGATCCGGCAGCACGCCGTTCTGCGACTTGGTCCACCAATCGATATTGGCGACGGCCTTCGCGCCCTTCTGGAGCACCACGTAGAGCACCCACAGCAGCGGCACCAGCGCCAGGCCGAAGCACAGCCACACCAGGCCGGTGGCAATGTTGTTCTTGAGCCGACGGGCGACGCTGACGTGCCGGAAGGTCGGCGCCTTGATCGGCTTGTCGAGTGTGGTGGTCATCCGTTGACCTTCCCGCCGGCCGCCAGCCGAGCCAGTGCGTTGACGACGAACGTGAGAGCGAACAACACGAAACCGGCGGCGATGTAGGCGCCGGTCGGCAGCTTCGAACTGAATTCCGAAGCGGCCGAGGCGATCTTGGAGGCGAAGGTGTAGCCGCCGTCGAACAGCGACCAGTGTCCGGCCTTGGTCGAGGTGCGCAGCACGATCAGGACCGCGATGGTCTCACCGAGCGCACGACCCAGGCCCAGCATGGAACCGGCGATCACGCCCGAGCGGCCGAAGGGCAGCACGGTCAGGCGCACCACCTCCCATTTGGTGGCGCCCAGCGCCTGCGCCGCCTCGATCTGCGAGCGCGGGGTGAGGCCGAAGACCTCACGGCTGACCGAGGTGATGATCGGCAGGATCATCACCGCCAAGACCACGCCGGCGGTGAAGATGGTGCCGCCGCCGGCAATGCTGACATTGCCGTCGGCGAACAGGAACAACCAGCTCAGGTGCTTGTTCAGGAAGCCCTGGAAGGGCCCCAGCTTGGGGGCCACGACCAGGAGACCCCAGAGACCGAACACGATCGACGGCACGGCCGCCAGCAGATCCACGATGATCGAGAACGGCCGCGCCAGCGCCTTCGGCGCATACTGCGTCAGGAACAGCGCGATACCCACACCGATCGGCACCGCTATCGCCAGCGCGAACACCGAACTCAGCACCGTGACCATGAACAGGTCCTTGATGCCGAAGTGCAGGTTGTTCTCGTCCTTGACGTTGAACTCCGTGGTGGTGAAGAAGTTCGACTTGTTCGCCGCGATCGAAGGCCACGCCCGGATCAGCAGGAACAGCGCGATCAGGGCGATGGCGGCGACGATGATTCCACCGGCTGCCGTGGCCGCCGAGCGGAAGGCGAACTCCGCGCCGAACTTCGTGGGTGCGCCGCGCCCCGCGGCCGGTTTGATGCTGGGTTCGGTCGGCATCGGCGCAGTATCCCCCGGCAGTTGGGCACGGTCTTCCCTCGGGTCGGTCGAAACGGACAGACCCGAGGAGGCAGTTTCGTCGTGCACGGTCATCGTGGTTTTTTCGATCAGGCGATCACTGAATGGCGTTGATCGCGGTCGTCAGCTTGGTCTTGAACGCGTCCGGCAGCGGCACGTAGCCGGCGTCGGCGAGACCGGTCTGACCGTTGCCGACCGCCGAGGTCAGGAACGCCTTGACAGCCTTGGCGGTGTCGGCGTCGCTGTACTTCGAGCAGACGATCTCGTAGGTGGCCAGCATGATCGGGTACGCGCCCGCGGCGGTGGGCTTGTAGATCGAGCTGTTGTCGAGCACCAGGTCGTTGCCCTGGCCGGCGACCTTCGCGGCGTCGACGGCCTTGCCCGCGGACTCGGCGGTCAGCTCGACCGGCTTCGGGTCATTGGAGGTGGCGGTGGTCAGCACGCGCACGGTGGACAGCTTCTGCGCCTTGGCGAAGGACCACTCTGTGTAGGTGATGGTGAACTTGGTGTTCGCGACCGCGGCCGAGGTGCCGTCCGAACCCTTCGCGCCCTCACCGGTGCCACCGTTGAAGGACTTGCCCGCGCCCTTGGTGTAGCCACCGGCGGCGGTCAGGTACTTCTGGAAGTTGTCGGTGGTGCCCGACTCGTCGGAGCGGAAGATCACGCCGATCTTGTCCGACGGCAGCTTGTCGGCCTTGTTGGTGTTCAGGGCCTTGATCTGCGGGTCGTTCCAGGTGGTGATGTCACCGGAGAAGATCTTGGCCATGGTGGGCGGGTCCAGGACCAGGTCGTCCATGCCCGGGATGTTGTAGGCGACGGCGATCGGGCCGAAGACGGCCGGCAGGTTCCAGGCCGGGCTGGCGCAGCGGGCGGCGGCCTTGTCGGTCTCACCCTTCTCGGCGTTCAGCGGCGAGTCGGAACCGGCGAAATCGGTCTGGTTACCGATGAACTCGTTCACGCCGGCACCCGAGCCGGAGCCGGTGTAGTCGAGCTTGGCGCCCGAGCAGTTGGCCTGGTAAGCGGCGACGAAGCGGTCCATCGCGTTCTTCTGGGCGGTGGAGCCACTGGCCTTCAGCGACGACTTGCCACCACAGGCGACGTCGATCTTGGCGGCGCCGTTGCCGGTGTTGTTGTTGTCACTGCCACACGCGGACAGAGTCAGGGCACCGGCCGCGGCCAACACACCGAGCAGGGCGCTGCTGCGCTTGAGATTCACCTATATCCTCCGGGAATCACGATTGCACGTCCAACCCCTCAACGGTCGGACGGGCGCGATCTGGCGGCTGTTCGCTGCGAACTAGCGCACCGGGCAGCGGTCTGCGGCCCACTTGCAACGTAAGGGCACCTGGTTGACAGTTGGACCAGCACAGGTGAACGAGAGATGAACAACCCGCCCCGATTGCGATGCACTTCGCGTGACATTAGCCGCACCGTTGCCAGACCGGTTTCAGGAGGCGCTGGAGTAGGCCACGTCGACGTGAAATCGGGTGAAACCGAGCCGGGTGTAAGTGTGCACGGCGGCGGTGTTGTCACCCTCGGTGTAGAGGAGCACGGCGCCGAGGCCGCGGTCCTTCAGATAGTGCAGTCCCGCCAGGGTGAGCAGTCGGCCCAGGCCGCGGCCCTGAGCTTCGGGGTCGATGCCGACCACGTAAACCTCGCCGATCGCCGGAGTCTCGTCGGAATGCACCTTGGTCCAGTGGAATCCGAGGATGCGGGCCGGGCGGGCCGGATCCACGGCGATGAACAGGCCCTTGGGATCGAACCAGGGTTCGGCGCGGCGGGCTTCGATCTCGCGTTCACTCCAGCCGCCCTGTTCCGGATGCCAGGCGAAGGCCGCGTTGTTCACGCGGAGCAGTTCGGCGTCATCGGAAGGGCCCGAGTAGGTGCGCAATTCGAGACCGTCCGGCACGATCAAGCGTGGTAGCTCTGAATTAGCTATCTCGCGCCTCATCTGCCACAATTCACGCGAAACGGACAGACCTAAACGAGCCGCGACCGCTCGCGCCGGGGCCAGATCACCGTGTGCCCAGACCCGTGCGCCCGGGCCGCCCTCCGCCAGTGCGGCGGCCACCAGACCTGCGCCGACACCCTGTCCGCGGGCGGCCGGATCGACGGCGATCTCCGCCATGGCCGGGTGCTCACCATGCGCCGGAACGAGATTCGCGTAGCCGGCGACCGCGCCGTCGCGGATGTCCACGAGATGTCTTGCGGGCGAATCGTTTCCGGCCAGCGACAGCACCGCCTGCTCCGATATCGGCGCCACGCCGTCGGCGGCCGCGGCCCGCTCCAGCACCCCCTTCACCTCCGCGGCGGCCTCGGGGGACAGCCGGTCGGTCCAGGAGATCATCAGAGCGCGCCGTTCGCCGTGGTCAATTCGGTGTCGTCGGTGCCGTCGGAGTCGGGGAAGGTGACCGCGTCGCCCTTGCCGGCCGCGCGCGCGGGGCGCACCGCCTTGTAGCCGACATTGCGGACCGTGCCGATGAGCGACTCGTATTCACTGCCCAGCTTGGCGCGCAGGCGTCGCACGTGCACGTCCACGGTGCGGGTGCCGCCGAAGAAGTCGTAGCCCCAGACCTCCTGGAGCAGCTGGGCGCGGGTGAACACCCGGCCTGCGTGCTGCGCCAGGTACTTGAGGAGCTCGAACTCCTTGTAGGTGAGGTCGAGCGGGCGGCCGCGCAGGCGCGCGGTGTAGGTGCCCTCGTCGATCACCAGCTCGCCGAGAGTGATCTTTCCGGTGTTCTCGGGGCTGGCGACGCCGCCGTTGCGGGCCACCAGCAGCCGTAGCCGGGCATCGAGCTCGGCGGGCCCGGTGCCGGGCAGCAGGATGTCGTCCAGTCCCCAGTCCGCGTTCACCGCGACCAAGCCGCCCTCGGTCAGTACGGCCACCACCGGCACCGAGGATCCGGTGCTGCCCAGCAAACGGCACAGTCCGCGCGCGGCGGCCAGATCGGTGCGGGCATCCACCAGTGCCACATCGGCGGAACCCGCCTCGAGCAGGGAGGCCACCTCGGTCGGCGCGGGTCGCACGTGGTGCGGCAATAACGCCAGCGACGGCAACACCGCCTCGGGGTTGGGGTCGGAGGTCAGCAGGAGCAGCTCCATGAGGGCCCTCCATCCCATCTGGCATGTGTGTGGCTACCGCACTGTCCGCCACTACCTCATGCAGGTCATCACAGGTAATCGCTGCCTACATTAGCGTGTCGTGTGTCCTATTCGCCCTCCGCTTCGCTCCGGGCGGGTTCACGGCGCTGAAAGTCTCGTCCTTCCCTCCTCCGCTTCGCGCCGAGCGCGGGGAGGCGGAGCGCGGTCCAGAACGAGGCGCGCCGCGAACCATCAGCGTCCTGTTCCGGCAGGACCACTCCACAGCGTGCTGCACAGCAGGTTGCCGCCGCAGCCCTACTAGGGTGCAGCTATGCGTTTCCGGAGGCTGCTCATCGGACTGCTCTGCCTGGCAGGGCTGACCGTCCTACTGGATTTCGGAGTAGCGGCGTACACCGAGTACCGGGTCTCGCGGCTCCTGCGGACCGGCTCGGACCTGAGCGCCGATCCGGAGATCACCATTCACGAGTCGCTGCGGCGTCCGTTCGTGGCACAGGCGCTGGACGGCGAGTACGGCAATATCGACATGCGTGCCCGCGCCATGCGCCCGGACATTCCCGGCCAGATCACGGTCGAGGCCAATCTGAAGGGGGTGCACCTGTCGATGCGCAATCTCATCGACGGCGAGGTGGGCCAGGTCCCGGTGGACGAGGTACAGGCGCGCATGCGCATCGAGCCGACCGAGCTCGGCCGCCTGTTCAAGATCCCGGACCTGCAGGTGTTCGGCCCGCCCACCGACAAGTCCGACGGCTCCGGCGGTTCCGGCGGCACCGGCATGACCACGGCCGGCGCTATCATCCTGGAGGGCACGGTGCCGATCGGCCCGGATGCCGAAACCGCGGCGGTCACAGATCCGCGCGGCGACGGCGGTGTGAAGATCACGAAGAAGAAGGTGCACGTGCTGGCGGATCTGCGATTGGAGGGCGATGAGGTCCGCATCACCGCCACCGCCATCTCCGGCCGCGATCTGCAGGCCGACACCGATTCCGTGCTCCCCGACCAGGACCGGACCGTCATCGCCGAACAGGACCGGCCCGCGGTGCTGGCCCGCTTCACCCACACCATCGACACCAAGAACATGCCGTTCGGCCTCACCCCCGGCAAGGTGGAGGCCAGTGGCGGGCAGATCGTGGTGGAGGGCGTCGGCCGCAATGTGACCGTCGATCTGGATCGGCTGCAGAAGTCGTGATCACGGTCGTCATCCTGGTGGTCATGCTGACCGCGGCGATCGCGGTCGGAATCCTGGTGCGCCGCAACGAGGGTCGCGTGCGCGCCAGTGCCGCGGCGAATCCGCCGGAGCCCGAATCGAATCGGGCCGCGCTGCTGGCCGCGGCCGGGGTGCTCCCGGGACGACCGACGGTGCTGCACTTCTCGGCAGACTGGTGCGGCCCGTGCGCGGCGGTACGGCGGGTGGTGTCGGGCGTGGTGACCGAACTGGCCGACGCCGAGCTGGCGCCGCTGGATCTCGAGGTCGACATCGACGCGTATCCGGAGCTGGCGCGCGAGCTGAACGTGCTCTCGCTGCCCACCACTTTCGGATTGGATTCTCGAGGATTGGAACGCTTCCGCATCTCCGGAGTTCCGAAGACGGCGGATCTGCGCACGTCATTGCGGCCTTTGACGGTCTCCGGCACCGCTGAGTGATCAGCATTACGGACCCCGGGTCCAATTTCCCCCGAAAATTGGGTAAACTCCCCCTCGTGCAATCCAACCGCGAGCTGATGCTCACCCGACGCCGCACGGTAGACCTGTGCCGGCTCGGTGGTTGTTGCTGCCTGTGCCGTTAGCCGGTCGGCCTTTCGTATTCCCCTGTCGCCGACCGGATGTGTCCCCGCTGTCGAGAGATCATGTCGATCCTCCAGCGATCTGGCCAATACACCTTCAGCGCAGGAGTACTCCCATGTCGAACTCTCATCCGAGCACACCGCCCGCCGGGCAGGTCGATGTTCGCGGCCCTCGCTTCGCCGCCTGGATCACCACCGCGGTGCTCGTCCTGGTCCTCATCCTCGCCGCCGTCTCCGTTCCCGTCGCCACCGTGCTGTTGGCGTTGCAGGCCGTCGTGTTCGGCCTGGGCGCGACCCTCGGTCCGCGCCGCAGCCCCTACGGTCGCCTCTACGCGGTGGCGGTCGCGCCGCGTGTCGGCGCGCCGACCGAGCTGGAACCCGTTGCGCCGCTGCGGTTCGCGCAGCTGGTGGGCCTGGCCTTCGCCGTGCTGGGCGTGCTGGGCTTCGTAGCCGGCAGCACCGTGCTGGGCGCGGTCTTCACCGGCTTCGCGTTGTTCGCGGCCTTCCTCAACGCGGCCTTCGGAATCTGCCTGGGCTGCAAGATCTATCCGCTGGTCGCGCGGTTCCGCACGCCGTCGGGCAGCGCCGCGCCGTCCTCTGCCGACTCGGTGAAGACCTCCGCATAACCCTGACCATCACCCATCCCTCAACCGCACGAACGCAACGCCTAACCGGCGCCGCATCGAAAGGAACAACATGGCCCGCTCCGATGTCCTGGTCTCCGCAGACTGGGTCGAAGAGAACCTGAACACCCCGGGCGTCGTCCTCGTCGAGGTCGACGAGGACACCTCGGCCTACGACCTGGGACACATCGAGGGCGCCGTGCGTCTCGACTGGAAGAAGGACCTGCAGGACCAGGTCCGTCGCGACTTCGTCAACCAGGAGCAGTTCTCGGCTCTCCTGTCCGAGCGCGGCATCTCCAACGATGACACCGTGGTGCTGTACGGCGGCAACAACAACTGGTTCGCGGCCTACGCCTACTGGTACTTCAAGCTGTACGGCCACCAGGACGTCAAGCTGCTCGACGGTGGCCGCAAGAAGTGGGAGCTGGACGGCCGTGAGCTGACCAAGGAGGTCAAGGACCGCGCGGCCACCGAGTACAAGGCCTCCGCGCAGGACCTGTCCATCCGCGCCTTCCGCGACGAGGTCATCGATGCCATCGGCACCAAGAACCTGGTCGACGTGCGCTCCCCCGACGAGTTCTCCGGCAAGATCCTGGCTCCGGCGCACCTGCCGCAGGAGCAGTCGCAGCGTCCGGGCCACATCCCCGGAGCGATCAACGTTCCGTGGTCGAAGGCCGCGAACGAGGACGGCACCTTCAAGAGCGACGCCGAGCTGGCGGAGATCTACACGCAGGCCGGTCTCGACGGTGAGAAGCAGACCATCGCCTACTGCCGCATCGGTGAGCGTTCCTCGCACACCTGGTTCGTGCTGCAGGAGCTGCTGGGCCACCAGAACGTCAAGAACTACGACGGGAGCTGGACCGAATACGGCTCCCTCGTCGGTGCACCGATCGAGTTGGGAGCGTAATTACCTATGTGTGCAGCACCTACCCAGGGCCAGGCCCTGCCCGCCAATGTCGATGTCGAGAAGGAGACGGTCATCACCGGCCGTGTCCTGACCGCTGACGGCCAGACCGTCGGTGGCGCGTTCGTCCGCCTGCTGGACGGCAACGGCGACTTCACCGCCGAGGTCGTGGCCTCGGGCACCGGTGACTTCCGCTTCTTCGCGGCGCCGGGCTCGTGGACCATCCGCGCGCTGTCGGCGTCCGGCAACGGCGCCGCCGCGGTGTCGCCGGAGGGCAACGGCATCCACAACGTGGACGTCACCGTCGCCAAGTAAGCGAAATGCCAAGAACGGCCCCGGGATTCGTGATCCCGGGGCCGTTCTCGTAGCTGCCGGAGATTTTCCCGGGGCCGTTTTCACGTGCTCCCGCCGGTGCGATTAGACTCCCAGGCGTGGTGCTTACCTTCGAGATTCTGCTGGTTCTCGTCTCCGTGCTGATCGCGTGGTTCGGTCTGTACGTCCTCTACCGGCTGTTCACCGAGTCGTGACAGATCCGGCCCACGAGAACATCGAAAACGGCCTGGCCAACGGCTCCTCCGAAACCGCCGCCCCGCGACGCAGTGGCGATCAGGCGGTCGCGGAGGCGGCCGAGCGCGCCAAGTCGACCGGGGCGCTGAACGTTCCGACCCTGCCGGGTCTGCCGTTGCCCGTCGATACCGCCAACCTGCGGCTGGGCCCGGACCTGAGTCCCTCCATGCTCGCGCTGCTGCCGCTGGTCGGCGTGTGGCGCGGTGAGGGCGAGGGCAACGATCCCGACACCGGTGACTACCGCTTCGGTCAGCAGATCGTCGTCTCCCACGATGGCGGCGACTACCTGACCTGGGAGTCGCGCTCCTGGAAGCTGGACGCCCGGGGCGAGTACGCGTGCCCGGATCTGCGCGAGAGCGGTTTCTGGCGGGTCGGCATCGACGGTGACGACGAGGTGCTGGAGTTGCTGCTCACCCACTCGACCGGCATTGTCGAGCTGTTCTACGGCCAGGCGCTCACCCAGTCCTCCTGGGAGCTGGCCACCGACGTGGTGATCCGCAGCCAGTCCGGCATCGTCGTGGGCGGCGCCAAGCGGCTCTACGGCATTGTCGAGGGCGGCGATCTGGGCTACGTCGAGGAGCGCATCGCCGCCGACGGCGCACTCGAACCGCGCCTCTCGGCCCGCCTGCAGCGCTACATCGGGTAACTGGTCGGTCCGAAACGCGACAACTGATTTCGTAGCGATGGGGGTACCTCCAGGGGTACCCCACAACTGTTCGGGCATCCGTCGCAGGCACGTAATGCCAACGTGGACGGCTCACAGCTGCCCGCTGAAGTCGCGGAGAGGCGGAGCAGAAGGGTACGGCCCCCGAGTCGTACCCGCGGAGATGCAACTCTCACGCAGGTCCGGTCGGACAAGACCGTGACTCGGGGGCCGGGTGACTGCCTTGGATTCGCGAGGGCTCGCGCGATCGGGAATCCGATTGCAGCGGTAGCGCCTAGCTGGCAGCCACCTCACGTGTCCTTGAAATCATTCTCGAACCACCTCCTTCCTGTGTACCGACGAAAGTAGTCGTATCAGGCAAAGGCGGCAATGCATTTTCTCGGATCGCGAAATCGCAGGTCAGGTGGTCACCGTGGGAATAGACCGCTCGATCGAGACGGTCCCGCCCGGCTCGACGCGAACGATGGTGTCCGCCTTGGTGTCCGGCGGCAGCTGATGTGTGACGACCACCACGGTGCGATCGCGCTCGACCAAGCCGCTGGATTCGTCCAGCAGGCGGTGCAGCAGCTCGGCTCCGGCCGCGGCCTCGAGGTGCTCGGTGGGCTCGTCGAGCAGTAGGACCCGGGCCGGCGCGAGCAGGGCGCGGGCCAGCAGGATGCGGCGGCGCTGACCGCCCGAGACCGCGGCCGCGCCACCCACCAGATCCGTGTCGACGCCGTCGGGCAGGGAGTCCAGCCAGTCGCCGGCTCCGACTGCGCGCAGGGCGGATTCGGCCTCGCCCGCGGTGATGTCGCCGCGAGCCACGCGGAGGTTCTCCAGGACGCTGGTGCCGAACAGGTGCGCGTCCTCGGCGAAGAAGGTGACGCCCGGGCGAGGCGCGTCGAACAAACCCGCCCAAGCCATCAGCAACGTGGTCTTCCCCGCGCCGCTGGGTCCGACCACGGCGATGCGGCGGCCCGGCGGCAGCTCGGGAAATTCCGATGCGGGAGTCGCGGATTCGTCGTGCTCGAGCCGATCCAGGCGGTGCAACGCCGCGCGACCGGTGGTGAGCGCCTGCGCGGCCGCCGGGAGCACGGCGACGGCTTCGAAGGCCGACAGCGGCACCAGCACCAGCACGGTGAACGCCATCGGCGTGATGCCGCCCGGCGCGACGGTCTGGAAGCCCGCGGTTGGAACCGGAGAACCGCTGCCGTACAGCACGATCCCGATCAGAAGCGCCCCCAGCACGCTGGCCCCGATGGACAGCGGCAGCACCGCCGCCGCCCACGCGCCGCGCGCGGCCGCCCGATCCTCGGCCGCCACCGCACGCTGCCCCGCCGCGGCGGCCGCGCCGACCGCCTCGGAAAGCCTTCCCGCGACCCGCAATTCGGGCGCATGATCCAGCACCGTGAGTGCCTCGGCGGTGAACTCGGTGCGGTCCGCCCGCACCGCCAGTTCCGCCTCCCGGGCCGCCCGCGCCGACAACCACGGCGCGAGAATCCCCGAAACCGCCAGCGCCACCGCGAGGATGACCGCCGCGGGCATCGAGATGCTCGCCAGTAGCCCCACCGCGAGCAGCGACAGGATCAGCGCGACCGCGATCGGCACGAAGGCGCGCACCACCACGGCCCCGAGATCGTCGATATCGCTCATGACCCGCCCGAGCAGTTCGCCGCGCCGCAGTTGCGTCGGATCTCCCTGCCGGCCTTCGGCTTCCGCGCTCGGCAATCCGGCAGCGGCGCCGTCGCCGTTCGCCGCCCCGGTCCGGCGCGGCCGCCAGATATTCGCACCGGCCAATGTCCGATACGTCGTGGTCCGCGCCGTGCTCATGGCCCGCAGCGCCACATCGTGCGTGGCCAGCCGTTCCAGATACCGGCACAGCCCGCGCGAAATACCCAGCGCGCGAACAGTGACCACCGCGATGCTCAAATCCAGCACCGGCGGCATCTGCCACGCTCGGGCGATCAGCCACGCCGCCAGTGCGGCGAGTCCGAGCCCGCTTCCGAGCGCCAGCACTCCCCACCCCACCGAGAGGGCCATCCGCGCCCGCGACAGTTCGAGCAGTTCCCGAATCCGCCGAAAATCGGCCACTACCGCCTTCATCGCGCTGATACCTCCCTCGGGCCCACGGCTCCGGTCCCCGTATCCGGGGCGTCGGCCTCGCCGCTGCCGACCGGGCCGGTGTCATTGCCGCGGGGCTGCCGGGCCACCGGATTCGCACCGGAGTTGGGCACCGGCTCGGCCGTCGCGGATTTCGGCGAGGACGGCGATGCGCCCGTATCCGGGGCGACGGCAGCGATATCCGCGGAGACGTCGGCGGTACCGGGTGCGGGCCTATCGCCGTGCCCGGCAGCCGAGCTCCCGGTGGTCCGCCGTCCGGGCCCGGCGCCGGCCGCCGAACCGGCTGGTCGGAGGCCGGTTTCCAACCGGGCGTGCGACGGTCGCGCCGACGTGGTGGCCCGGACCTCCACGATATGGTCGGCGACGGCCAGGACGGACGGACGGTGGGCCACCACGACGACGGTGGCTCCGGCGTGGGCGCGGGCGGCCAGGGCCGCGAGAACCTTCGCCTCGGACGTGTCGTCGAGGTGGGCGGTGGGCTCGTCCAAGAGCAGGATGTCGCGGGGGGCCGCCAGCGTGCGGGTGAGGGCCAGACGCTGACGCTGGCCCAGGGACAGGCCGAGGCCGCCGGTCCCGACCACGGTGTCCCAGCGGGCCGGGAGGGTGTCGAGGACCGCGTCGAAACCGGTTGCGACGCAGGCGGCGTCCACCTGGTCGGGACCCGACGGCGGGCCCAGGAGTTCGAGATTGGCGCGGAGCGTGCCGGGGATCAGAACCGGGCGCTGGGGCAGCCAGGCGATGCGGGACCACCAGTCGTCGAGGTCCAGCGCGGCGACGGGGACGCCGTCGACGAGCACGTTTCCGGCGTCCGGGGTGAGCAGTCCCAGGATGGCCTGCAGCGCGGTCGATTTGCCGCAGCCGTTCGGACCGGTCAGGGCGGTGACCGTGCTGGGACGGAGGGTGGCGGACAGCCCTGCGGGTGCGCTCCCGTCGCGAGAGCGCACCGCGAGGTCGCGGATGTCGATGTGGCCGTGCAGGTTTCGGTGCGTCGCGGGAGTCCGCTGCGGCGCGGGCGACCCGGCTTCGGTGATCGGGGCCTGCTCCGCCCCGGGCTCGAGGATCGCGAAGGCCTTGTCGGCGGCGGCCATTCCGTCCTGCGCGGCGTGGAACCGTTCGCCGACCGCGCGCAGCGGGAGGTAGACCTCGGGGGCGAGGATGAGGGCGAGCAGGCCCGCGTACAGCCCCATGTGCCCGAAGACCAGGCGCATGCCGATGGAGACCGCGACCAAGGCCACGCAGAGGGTGGCCAGCATCTCCAGGACCATGGAGGACAGGAACGCCAGGCGCAGCGCCGACATCGTCCGGCGGTGCAGCACATCGCCGAGCTCACGGACTCGGCCGGCCATGCTGCGCGGTGAGTCGTCCTGCCTCGCACCATGGTCGCCCTCGGCATCGGCCGTGTTCGTGCTCACGGCCCACGCTCCGGCGGCGCCCGAGGCCGGGCGGCCCGTCTCGCGGCCCAGGGCGCGCAGGGTCGGCATGCCCGCGAACAGGTCGAGGAGCTGATCGGACAGGCGCGTGGTGGCGGCCAGGGTGTCGGCGGATTTGCCCTGGGTGAGCAGGCCGATGAGGATCATGAAGATCGGGATCAGCGGCAGGGTGACGAGGATGATCAGGCCGGAAACCCAGTCGTGGGCGGCGATCATGGCCAAGACCACGGGCGGGACGAGCGCGGCCAGCAGCAGGGCGGGGAGATAGCCCGCGAGATAGGCGCGCAGTCCGCTCAGCCCCGAGCCGACCACGACCGCGAGTTCGGTTCGGCGGCTCTCCAACGCACGCGGCGGCAGCTGGGCTCCGGCGTTCAGCGCGGCGGTCTCGAGTTCGGCGACGACCTGCGCGCCTGCCCGATGCGCGAGCCGCGACTGCCACCAGGTGGCGGCCACCCGGCACAGCACCGCGAGCGCGAAGATCACCAATTCCACTGTCCAGGAGCCGATTCGGCGGTGCTCCGGTGCGGTGATGACGCCCGCGAGCACCCTGGCCAGCGCCAACGCCGCGATCACGATGCAGCCGGTGGTGACCAGCGACAGCCCCACACTCAGCCCGAGATAGCTGCGGGCGGAGCGGGCGTGCCGCCACAGTCGCGGGTCCACCGGTCGTGCCATGGTCGATCTCCTCTGTGAGACGGGCACGCCGGGCCCGTGGACATCTCGGCGCGCCCGCTCCGTTCAGCTCCGCGCGGATTCCATGGGGAGCCCGATCGGGGCCGGGATCTGCTCCACGGTGAGCCGCTTGCTGAATACCCAGTACGTCCACGCCTGGTAGATCAGCACCACCGGGACCAGTGCCACCGCCACCCAGCTCATCACCACCAGCGTGTAGTGGGTCGAGGACGCCGCCACGGTGCCGTTGCGGCCGTCGACGGTGAGGCTGAACGCGTCATTGATGGTGGACGGCAGCACATGCGGGAACAGCGACCCGAACAGCAGCACCGTGGCCGACGCGATGGTGACCGCGGTGCCGGTGAACGCCCAGCCGTCGCGGCCCTGCGTGGCGGCGAGGCCCGCCACCACCAGGCCGACCACGGCCAGCACCAGCGGAATCCAGGTCCAGCCATTGCCGTGGGCGAGCTGCGTCCACAGGCCGAAGGCCACCACCACCACGGCGGTGGGCGCGAAGAGCAGCCGGATGATGCGCTGGGCGTCGTCGCGCACCTCGTTGCCGGTCTTCAGGGCGATGAACACCGCGCCGTGCAGCAGGAACAGCAGCAGCGTGGCCAGTCCGCCGAGGATGCCGTACGGGTTCAGCAGATCGAGCACCGTGCCCTCGATGTGCCGGTGCCCGTTGAGCTTCACGCCGTGCACGATGTTCGCGAAGGCCAGGCCCCAGGCCAGCGCCGGAATCCAGGATCCGAGCGCGATGCCGACGTCGCACCAGGTGCGCCAGCGCGGATTGTTGATCTTGCCGCGCCATTCGATGGCGCACGCCCGCGTGATCAGTCCGACCAGGATGAGCAGCAGCGCCAGATAGAAGCCGGAGAACAAGCTGGCGTACCACTCCGGGAAGGCGGCGAACATGGCGCCGCCGCCGGTGAGCAGCCACACCTCGTTGCCGTCCCACACCGGGCCGATGGTGTTGAGCACGGTCCGCCTCTTCTGCTCGTCGCCGCGACCGATGACGGGCATCAGCATGCCGACGCCGAAGTCGAAGCCCTCCAGCACGAAATAGCCGGTGAACAGGACCGCGATCAGTAGAAACCAGAATTCAGGGAGACTCATTCTCGGCTCCTAGTAGGCGAAGGAGAGCTTTTCGACGGGCTCCCCGGTCATCTTCGGGGCGCCCGAATCGGTGGACGCCTTGTCGGGTCCGGCGACGACGTAGCGGCGCATCAGGTAGAACCACGCGATGGCCAGCAACCCGTAGAGCGCCGTGAAGATGATCAGCGAGGTGAGCACCGTGCCGGCCGAGATCCCGGAGACGCCCTGCTGCACCGTTATTCGAATCTGCTGGTCGCCGGTCGGGTTGGGCGCGACCACCCAGGGCTGGCGGCCCATCTCGGTGAAGACCCAGCCGGAGATGTTGCCCAGGTACGGCGTTGCGATGGCGAGCAGCGACAGCCACTTGAACCAGGCCTGATCGGGCACGCGGCCGCGGCGGGTGACCCAGAATCCGGCCAGCGCCAAGAGGATCGGGCCCACCATGAAGCCGATCATGGCGCGGAAGGACCAGTAGGTCACGAACAGGTTGGGCCGGTAGTCGCCGATGCCGTACTTCTGGTTGTACTCGACCTGCAGGTCCTTGACGCCCTTCAGCGTGACGCCGGTGAAGTCGCCGGTGGCCAGCCACGGCAGCACGTAGGGCACCTCGATGAGGTGGTCGACGCTGTCGCAGTTGTTGTGGGTGCCGACGGTCAGCACGGAGAAGTCCGGATCGGTCGCGGTGTGGCACAGCGATTCCGCCGAGGCCATCTTCATGGGCTGCTGCTTGAACATCAGCTTGCCCTGGATGTCACCGGTGAAGACGAGCGCGACCGAGGCGATCAGGATCACGTACAGGCCCAACCGCGCGCTCGGCCGCCACATGGTGCGGGCGTCCTCGAGCGGCGCGTCGGTGCCGTCGGTCTTGGCCTTGCGGGCATTTCGCACCATCCACCAGCCGGCGATGCCGGCGACGAAAGTGCCTGCGGTGAGGAAGGATCCGGCCAGCACGTGTGGGAAGGCGGCGAGTGTGGTGTTGTTGGTGAGTACCGACCAAATGCTCTGCAGCTCGGCGCGGCCGGTGTCGGGGTTGAACTTCGCGCCGACCGGGTGCTGCATGAACGAGTTGGCGGCGATGATGAAGTACGCGGAGGCGTTGGTACCGATGGCGACCAGCCAGATGCAGGCCAGGTGCACCTTCTGCGGCAGGCGGGTCCAGCCGAAGATCCACAGGCCCAGGAAGGTCGATTCCATGAAGAAGGCGACCAGCGCCTCCATGGCCAGCGGTGCGCCGAACACGTCGCCGACGAAGCGGGAGTATTCGCTCCAGCCCATGCCGAACTGGAATTCCTGCACGATGCCGGTGGCGACGCCGAGGGCGAAGTTGATCAGGAACAGCTTGCCGAAGAATTTTGTGAGCCTGAGCCAATGCTCCTTGCCGGTGATCACCCAGGCGGTCTGCATGCCCGCGACGAGCGGAGCGAGGCCGATGGTGAGTGGCACCAGGATGAAGTGATAGACGGTCGTTATTCCGAACTGCCAACGCGCCAGGTCTACGACGCTCATCCGACCTCCCTGCCGATCTACGACATGACGTAGTAACAGACACTACGCCGACTGGTCTTCAGATCAACATGCGCCGCACCACAGTGTGCGGATTATTTGCCACAATGTGACAGATCGATCACCAAGGTCCCTACGGCGCTCGGGCGGAATGGGGACCGGCCAGGGCGAAAGACCCTCGAGCGACAGCTCTTCGAGCCGGGTCACCAGTCCGCGAGACTCCCCGGCAGGGTGATCCCGCGATTCACCATGTCCACGATCTCCTCGGCGTTGTCGGGCGCCGACATGCGCAGTCCGTCCAGGGAATTGACCCGCGCGGCCAGCGTGATCGAGGACAGCATCCAGACCGCGTCGGCGGTGATCAGATCCGCGGTGAACAGCTGCTCGTACCGGCACTCCCAGCCCGCCTTCTCCGCCTGCGCGAACAGCGCCCGCTGTGTGGTGCCGGGCAGCACGCCATTGCGCGCGGGCGGGGTGATGAGCTGATTCCCGCGCTGCACAACGACTGTCGAGCGCGGGCCCTCCAGCACGCGATGCTCGGTGCTGGTGAAGATGACATCGTCGGCGCCCATGCGCTGGGCGAACCGCAGCGCGGACATATTCGTCGCGTAGGACAGGGTTTTCGCGCCCAGCAGCAGCCATGGCGCGTTCTGCGCCAGATCGATGGAGATGCCGCGTGAGAGCGTGATCACCGAAACACCCTCGGTGCGAGCTTTTTTCACGCGCTCGGGCACCGGAACCACGTAAACGAAACCGGTCGTCACCGGTTCGGCCCCGGCCAGATCCCCGCCCTTGACAGCCGTTCGTTCACCACCCCTTCCATGATCGCCGTCACGCCCCCGGGTGAGCACCATGCGCAGCGTGCCCTCGCGCTCGCTACCCCACTGCTCGGCGGCCGACTCCACCGCGAACCGCCACGCGTCCAGATCCGGCGCGGGCAATTCGAGGGCCTCCGCCGACCGCCGCAGCCGCGCCAGATGCAACTCCAGCGCACAGGGCACGCCGCCGCGCACCAGCACCGTCTCGAAGATGCCGTCGCCACGCAGTACGCCGATATCGTCCGCATACAACAACGGCGCGTCCGGATCCCGGATCACGCCGTCGAGTGTCACCAAAACCCGTTCCACCATGGCCTCGACCCTATGACAGATGGCCCGACCCGGCGGCCATACCGCGCCACCCGACCCGTCAACCCGCCCGCCACCACCCGATGGCCCCCTACCCCGGCCCAAACGCGACAACCGCCTCACCACCACACCCCGCCCCATGACCCGATCACGACACCATCGCTCGTTCCGCCCCGGGACTTCGTCTCCCAACGCGACGGACCGATCTCGCAACGATCCGGGTAACTCACCGGGTAGACCCGACATCGATTCGGCGCTCAACCGCCGGCACGCATGCGAAGGCCGCGACGGCTCCCAGCCGCACGCCGAAGTCCCGAGGAAGCGGATCAGTCCGGGTAACCCACCGGCCACGCCCGAAATCGATTCGGACCCCAGCGCCGGCACACGTGCAAGAGCCGCAACGGCTCCCAACCGTGCGCTGAAGTCCCGGGGAGGCTGATCGGTCCCGGGTGGCGGGTTAATGTTGACTCGTGTCCTCCTCGGTTGCGCCCAGTCCGATCTTGCAGGTTCCAGGGGCTGTCGCGGGGCCGCCGGAGTCACCGGATGCCGCGGTGGCGTGGCATTACGGCGATCCCTTCGGCGAGCAACGCGCGGCGGTCGAGCGGGTCGCGGTGGTGGATCGGTCCCACCGGTTCGTCATCTCGATCACCGGCAAGGAGCGGCTGAGCTGGCTGCACACCATCTCCAGCCAGGCGGTCGCCGACCTCGGCGACGGGGAGTCCGCGGAGAGTCTCGACCTGGATCTGAACGGCCGGGTGCTGAACCACTTCGTGCTCACCGACCTGGACGGCACGGTGTGGATCGACACCGAGGGCCCGCGCGGACCCGAGCTGCTGAGCTTCCTGCAGAAGATGGTGTTCTGGGCCGACGCCGAGCCCGTCGACGCGAATGACCATGCGGTGCTGAGCCTGCTGGGCCCCGATGTGGCCGAGCTCACCGAAAACCTCGGCGTCGCAGCCCTTCCCGAGACCTATCGTGCGGTGCCCCTGCCCGGCGGCGGCTTCCTGCGCCGCATGCCCTGGCCCACCGCCGACTCCTTCGACCTCCTCGTGCCCCGCGACCAACTCGCCACTTGGTGGACGAGGCTGCGTGACGCGGGCGCGGCGGCCGCGGGCCTGTGGGCGTTCGAGGCGCTGCGGGTGGTCGCGCTGCGCCCGCGCCTCGGCATCGACACCGACGACCGCACCATCCCGCATGAGGTGAACTGGATCGGCGGACCCGGCGAACACGGCGCCGTGCACCTGAACAAGGGCTGCTACCGCGGTCAGGAGACCGTGGCGCGCGTGCACAATCTCGGCAAGCCTCCCCGGCACCTGGTGCTGCTGCACCTGGACGGTTCCGCGGATTCCCGCCCGGAGACCGGTGATCCGGTGACAGCGGGCGGTCGCGCCGTCGGCGTGCTGGGCACGGTGATCGACCACTACGAGCTCGGCCCGATCGCACTGGCTCTGATCAAACGCACCATCCCCGTCGACACCGCGTTGGTCGCGGGCCCGTGCGCGGCGGCCATCGACCCGGATTCGGTGCCCGCGCACGACGAGCCGCAGGCCGGCCGGCTCGCCGTCGAGAAGCTGCGCGGCCGGTGAACGCCGCCCCTGTCGGCCGGGTGCTGGCCGTCTGCGTGGTCTACGCCGAACTGGAGGTGCCCGCCAAATCGTCCAAGGTGGGCCGCACCTCCATCGACAAACGTCCGGTGCCGCACCGGGTTCCGGTCCGGGCAGTGGGCCTGGAGGGCGATCACGTGTGCGATACCAAGCATCACGGCGGCGTGCATCAGGCGGTCTACGCCTACGCCGAGGAGGACGCCCGGCGCTGGGCCACCGAGCTGGGCCGCGAGCTCCGCGCGGGCTGGTTCGGGGAGAACCTGCGCCTGGAAGGGCTTTCCGTCAGTGACGCGGTCATCGGCGAGCGCTGGATCGTCGGCGATACCCTCCTGGAGGTGACCGCCCCGCGTGTCCCGTGCGCCACCTTCCAGTGGCACGCCGGTGAGTCGCAGTGGGTGAAACGCTTCACCGCACAGGCGAATACGGGGGCCTACCTGCGTGTGCTCACCGAGGGCACGATCGGCGCGGGCGACGAGGCGCGGGTGGTGCACGTGCCCGGGCACGGCGTCACCGTTCGCGACCTGTTCACCGGCGCGGACCCGCAGCGCCTGGATGTGCTGGCCACGGCCGAGCCCACCATCTCCGACGACGTCCGCATGCAGATCGACCGCCACCGCCGCCGCCATGCCGCGGCGGCCCGCTCGATGACTTTCGAAGGGAGTTCCGCGCGTGAGCGGTCGAACGCGGAGGAGCCGCTCCACCACACAGCGCTCGCGGAGCGTGAGCACGCGGCGCTCCGCTCGCGCGTGAAAGGGGCACAGCCTTGAGCATGGATCTGGTCGAAGTGGTGCGGTCCGGTTTCCGCGAGTGTGTGCACCGTGGGTCGGCGGTGGCGCTACGCCCGGACGGCGAACCGCTGGTCGAGGTGGGCGCGGTGCACGGCCCGATCTTCCCGCGCTCCACCAATAAGCCGATGCAGGCGCTCACCTTGCTGCGCAACGGTTTCGAGCCCGCCGATGACGCCGAGCTGGCCATCGCCACCGCCTCGCACTTCGGCGAAGCGGATCACCTGCGGCTGGTGCAGCGGCTGCTGGACCGCTTCGGCTGCACCGAGGACGACCTCGAGTGCCCGCCGGATCTGCCGTTCGAGGAGCAGGCCCGGGCCCGGGTGCTGGCCGGGAGCGACCGCGCGCAGGCCGCCCGCCGCATCTACATGAACTGCTCCGGCAAGCATGCCGCCATGCTCGCCACCTGCAAGATCAACGATTGGCCGACCCGCGGCTACCTCGAGGTCGGGCATCCGCTGCAGCAGGCCGTGCTGGAGACCATCGCCGACGTGACCGGTGAGCCGGAGACCGATCTGGGCATCGACGGCTGCGGGCTGCCCATCGTGCCGGTGTCGCTGGTGAACCTGGCCCGCGCCTACGCGGCCTTCGCCACCGCGGCCCCGGGCACTCCGGAACGTCGGGTCGCGGACGCGATCCGCGCGCATCCGCGAGTGATTTCCGGCACGGACGGTCCCGATTTCCGCGTGATGAGCGCGACACCGGGCCTGGTGTGCAAGATCGGCGCCGACGGGGTGCACGCCGGTGCGCTGCCGGACGGTTCGGCCTTCGCCTACAAGATCGACGACGGCGCCGATCGCGCACGCCTTCCGCTGACGCTGGCCATTCTCCAGCGTATGGGCGTGGAGTGGACCGACGAGCACGCCGAGCTGGCGGCCCCCGCGGTGCTCGGAGGCGGAGCCCGGGTGGGCATCATCCGAGCGATTCCCGGGGTGCTGTAGCCGCCGGTCGGCGTGCTTTCCCGAGGGCCCGGTCAGCGCCGGGCCCCGCCCCGGGACGTTTATCCCCCACTCCTGGAAGCGCGACCGCCGGACACACGCTAAAGTGTTCGTCAGGAAGAGTATTAATTCGAACGGGGCCGCCAAACCCACCCCAGGCCGCCCCGCAGTGACGCGAGGGGGTCAGCCATGGGCCGTGGCCGGGCTAAGGCAAAGCAGACCAAGGTTGCACGAGAGCTGAAGTACAGCTCGCCGTCGACCGACTTCGCGAGCCTTCAGCGTGAGTTGTCGGGGAGTCCCTCCGACACGCAGCGGAGTGGTGTGCTTTCGGACGAGCACGACGCGAGCGAGTCTCGATCGGGCTGGGACGAAGACGACTACGACGACTGGCGTCGCTGACCTCGGATTATCGACGTGCTAAGGGGGAGGCCTTCATTGGCCTCCCCCTTAGCACGTCGATTTGCGCCGAGGTCTGCCGCTGAAGGTTCGCCCGAATGACACCGGCGGCTCCCCGCCTCTCCGCGTCTTTGGCGCACAGCTTGGGAGCCGTATCCGGTTTCGTATGCGTGCCGGCGGTTGGGTGACGATCCGACTTTGGGAGCAGGTAGTTCCACCTGCCCTGCGGCGACAGAGTCTCACCCGGCTCGACCGGCGAAACGAAAGGCCCCGGCTGCTCATCAGAGCGGCCGGGGCCCTTCTATTGTGGCTCGAACGCGCTCAAAAGCGCGGGTGGTCTCCCATGAGCACCGCGCGGGCGGCGTCGGCGTCCTTGGCCTTCTTTACCGTACCGAGGGTCCAGCAGTCGATGTGGCGGGCGGTGAGGACGGCGAGGGCGCGGTCGGCGTCCTCGGGGGCGACGACCGCGACCATGCCGACGCCCATGTTGAAGGTCTTCTCCATCTCGGCGCGCTCGACGCGGCCGCGCTGGGCGATCATCTTGAAGACCGGGGCCGGGTTCCAGGTGCCGCGATCCAGCTCGGCGACCAGGCCGGCGGGAAGCACGCGGGCCAGGTTGGCGGCCAGCCCGCCACCCGTCACGTGGCAGAAGGTGCGCACGTCGGTCTCGGCGATCAGGGCCAGGCAGTCCTTGGCGTAGATCTTGGTCGGCTCGAGCAGTTCCTCGCCGAGGGTGCGGCCGAACTCCTCGACGTGCCCGGTGAGGGACATGCGGTCGATGTCGAGCAGCACCTTGCGGGCCAGCGAGTAGCCGTTGGAGTGCAGGCCCGAGGCTCCCATGCCGATCACCACGTCGCCGGGGCGGACGCGGTCCGGGCCGAGCACGGCGTCCGCCTCCACCACGCCGACGCCGGTGGCGGACAGGTCGTAGTCGTCGATGCCCATGAGGCCCGGGTGTTCGGCGGTCTCGCCGCCCAGCAGGGCGCAGCCCGCGATGACACAGCCCTCGGCGATGCCGGAAACGATCTGCGCGACCCGTTCCGGGACCACCTTGCCGACGGCGATGTAGTCCTGCAGGAACAGCGGTTCGGCGCCGCAGACCACCAGGTCGTCCACCACCATGGCGACCAGGTCCAGGCCGACGGTGTCGTGCTTGTCGAGGGCTTGGGCGACCGCGATCTTGGTGCCGACGCCGTCGGTGGAGGCGGCGAGCAGGGGCTCCTTGTAGCCGCCCTTCAGTGCGAACAGTCCTGCGAAGCCGCCGAGTCCGCCCTGCACTTCGGGGCGGCTGGCCTTCTTGGCCAGGGGAGCGAACAGTTCGACTGCGCGGTCACCGGCTTCGATGTCGACGCCGGCCGCCGCGTACGAGGCACCGGCACCACTGGGGGTCTGTTCAGTCATTGTCGGGGAGAGCTCCAAGCCGAATCGGGTGGATAGATGCCTGCTCACGGTAGCAGTCCTCCCCCGCCTCCCCGGGCTCCCCCGCCTCCCCCGGTACCGCTCCCCCTCCCCCGGCTCCGCCGCCTCCCCGGGACTTCGGCGCACAGCTCGAGCGCCGTTGACTGTCGGGCACGCGTGCCGGCGGTTGGGGCCGAGACAATTTTGGACATACCCGGGGAGTTGCCCCGAATGTGACGAAATCAGTTGTCGCGTACCGAGACGACATCTGGGGGAGTTACCCCGAACATTACGAAATCGGTTGTCGCGTGCCCATACGGCGGCGGCGTTGTTCAGCAGGGTCGGGGACGGGGACGGCGGCTACCAGGCGGCGGGTGTAGTCCTCGCGTGGGCTGCGCAGGATGTCGTCATTGCTGCCCTCTTCGATGACGGTTCCATTGCGCAGCACCACGATCCGGTCGGCCAGCTGATCCACCACGGCGAGGTCGTGGCTGATGAACAGGCAGGCCCAGCCGCACTCGCGCTGGAGTTCGGCGAACAGCTCGAGTACCCGGGCCTGCACCGAGACGTCCAGGGCGCTGGTGGGCTCGTCGGCGACCAGCAGGTCGGGATTGAGCACCAGGGCCCGGGCCAGGCTGACGCGCTGGCGCTGGCCTCCGGAAAGTTCGTGCGGATAGCGCTTTTCCACTCCGGCCGGGAGTTGTACGTCGTCGAGGAGGCGGCGGACGCGCTCGCGGGCGGCCGCGCCCTTGGCCTGTTTGTGCACCAGCAGCGGTTCGGCCACGCACTCGCCGATGGTGAGGCGCGGGTTGAGGGAGGTGGCCGGATCCTGGAAGACGAAGCCGAAGCGGCGGCGGAGGGGCCGCAACTTCCGTTCGGAGAGCCCGGCGATATCGGTGCCGAGCACCCGCACGCTGCCGGCGGTGGGGCGTTGCAGGCCGGCCACGCAGCGGCCGATGGTGGACTTGCCGGAGCCGGATTCGCCTACCAGGCCGAGGGTTTCGCCGTGGCGCAGGGCCAGGCCGACGTCGTTCACGGCCCGGAAGGACGGGCGGCCGAACGGGGCCGGGAATTCCACCACCAGGCCGGAGACCTCGAGCACGGTGGCGGCATCGGCCGGGATGGGCTCGCGGACAATGGTTCTCGCCAGGGCGGCGCCGGCCACGGGCGCGGAGTCGGTCTCGACGTCGGCGGCCTCCCAGTTATCCGGCAGCACATGCAGTTTCGGCACCGCGGCCAGCAACGCACGGGTGTACTCGTGCTGAGGTTCGGCGAAAAGCCGGTCCACCGTGGCCTCTTCGACGATGCGTCCGTCGCGCATCACCACCACGCGGTCGGCGAGGTCGGCGACCACGCCCATATTGTGGGTGATGAGCACGATTGCCGCGCCGAGCCGGTCGCGCAGGTCCCGCAGCAGTTCCAGGATTTCGGCCTGCACGGTGACGTCGAGCGCGGTGGTGGGTTCGTCGGCGATGATCACCCTGGGTTCGCACGCGATGGCGATGGCGATCACCACGCGTTGCTTCTGGCCGCCGGAGAGCTGGTGCGGGTAGTAGTCGACCCGGGCCTCTGGATCGGGCAGGCCGACCGCGCGCAGCAGCTCTATCGCCCTGGCACGGGCCGGTTTCCGCTTCATGCCCGAGTGCGCGCGCAGCGCCTCGCCGATCTGGAAGCCGACGGTGAACAGGGGGTCCAGTGCCGCGCCCGGCTCCTGGAACACCATGGAGACGGCCCCGCCGCGCAACGCGGTGAGTTCCTTCTCGCTCATCGTGGTGACCGCTCGGGTCCCGAGCAGGACGTGCCCGCGCACGCTCGCGGTGGGCGGCAGCAGTCCCATGGCGGTGCGGGAGCTCACCGATTTGCCGGACCCGGATTCGCCGACCACGGCCAGCACCTCGCCCGGGAACACCTGGTACGAAACCTCTTTCACGGCCGTCACGGCACCGGCGTCGGTCGCGAAGGTGACGGTGAGGGATTCGAAGGACAGTACGGGTTCAGGCATGGCCGTCCTCCTGCGCGGCTTCGGTGGGCGCGGCTTCGGTGGGCGCGGTGTCGGTCGCGGCGGCGGTGGCCGCGCGTCGGGTGCGCAGCAGCGGGTTGAGCACCTCGTTGAGGCTCTCGCCGACCAGGGTCATGCCGAGCACCACGGTCACGATGGCGACGCCGGGGAAGACCCCCGTCCACCAGATGCCGTTGGAGACGTCGGCGAGGGCCTTGTTGAGGTCGTAGCCCCATTCGGCGGCCTGTGTGGGTTCGATGCCGAAGCCGAGGAACCCCAGTCCGGCCAGCGTGAGGATGGCCTCCGCGCCGTTGAGGGTGATGAGCACCGGCAGCGACTGGGTGACATTGGCGAGAATGTGCCGGAACAGGATTCGCGCCGTGGACGCGCCCGTGACCCGTGCGGCGTCCACGTACGGTTCCTGTTTCACCGAGATGGTGGCATTGCGCACCACCCGGAAGTACTGCGGCACGAAGATGACGGTGATGGCGATGGCCGCCGACAGGATGCCGCCGAAGCTGCTGGACTGCCCGCCCGACACCACGATCGAGACCACGATGGCCAACAGCAGCGACGGGAACGCGTACATGGCGTCCATGAACAGCACCAGCACCCGGTCCACCCAGCGCCCGAGGTACCCGGACACCAGGCCCAGCGGCACGCCGGCGATCAGCGACAGCACCAGCGACACCGCGATCACCGACAGCGCCGTGCGGGCACCGAAGAGGACGCGGGAGAACACGTCCTCGCCGCGCACCGAGGTGCCGAACCAGTGCGCCGCCGAGGGCGCTTGCTGCCGCGCGAAGTCGACGCCGTCGGAGGCGTTCTGCGCGAATCCGTAGGGCGCGAGCAGCGGCGCGAGGAGCGCGACCAGGATGAAGCCCGCCACCAGCACGACCCCGAGCAGCAGCGTGAATCGCTGGAGCCCGGAGGTCATGCGCACCAGGGCCGTTCCGGGGAGGCGGAGCCGGGAACGGCTGGGCGGCACCGGCGCCGAGACGCCCGTTTCGATGATCGTCATCAGAACCTCACCCTCGGGTCGATCAGCGCCACGATCAGGTCCACCAGAAAGCTCATGATCGCGACCACGATGGCGATGAACGCGACGATGCCCTGCACCGCCACGAAGTCGCGCGCCTGCAGGTAGGAGGCGAGCTGGTAGCCCAATCCCTTCCATTCGAAGGTGGTCTCGGTGAGCACCGCGCCGCCGAGCATCATGGCGATCTGCATGCCCATGACGGTGACCACCGGGATGAGGGCATTCCGGAAGGCGTGCCGCCCGGTGACCACGCGGTCTGACAGCCCGCGCGCCCGGGCGGCCTCCACATATCCCGAGCGCAGGGTCTGGATCAGGTTGATCCGCACCAGCCGCAGGAATACGCCGGCGGTGAGCAGCCCCAGCGCGATGGCCGGGAGCACCGCGTGTTTCAGCACGTCGACGATGTTCCCGGTATCGCCGTACAGGATCGCGTCGACGATCATGATGTTGGTCTTGGGTGACACGTGCTGAAGTTGCAGCTCGACATTCGTGCCGGCCCGCCCGGCGACCGGCAGCCAGCCCAGCTTCACCGCGAAGATCAGCTTGAGCAGCAGGCCGACGAAGAACACCGGTGCCGCGTACACCAGGATGGCGAACAGCCGCAGGCTCACATCGGCGGCCGAATCCCGTTTGGTGGCCGCGTATCTGCCCAGCGGCACGCCCACCGCGAAGGCCACGAGGAGCGACCAGAACACCAGCTCCAGCGTGGCCGCGCCGTAGGTGACGATGACATCGCTGATGGCCCGATTGTCCTGGGAGCGGCCGAAATCCCCGCGCAGCAGCCCGGACAGGTAGTCCCGGTACTGCGTCGCGATGGGCCGGGTGAGCCCGGCCGCCTCTTTACGCCTATGCAATTCCTCGGGGGTGAGCCGCCCGCCCTGCGCGGCGGTGATGGGGTCGCCGATCACCCGCATCAGGAAGAACACCAGGGTCACCAGGATCCAGGTGGTGGGGATGATGAGCAGCGCGCGCATGCCGAGGTATCGCGCCAGTGCGCCGTAGCGGGTTTCGCCGCCGCGCAATCGCTTTCCCGCCGGGCGGGCCGGGGTCGCCGGCCCGCCCTCGGGGTCGGTGGTGGTGACCATCCGACTACTTGCTCAGCACGCCGAAGCGGAACTTGGAGGATGGGTCCAGGGTCTGGTCCACACCCTGGATGTTCTTGCCCGCCACCGCGATCTGGTTACCGGTGAGCAGCGGCACGATGGGCAGGTAGTCGGCCATCAGGTCGTGCTGCACCGTTGCCAGCGCGGCGGCCCGTTTGGCCGGATCCGGTTCGGTCAGTTCGGCGTTCAGCTCCGCGGTGATCTTCGGATCACCGAAGTGGTTGCGCAGGAAGTTGTCCTCGGTGAAGAAGGGCCGCAGGTAGTCGTCGGCGTCCGGATAGTCGGGGAACCAGCCGAACTGGAACACCGGATAGCCGTCGGTGGAGCGGGCCTTCTGATAGGCGACCCATTCGGTGGACTGCAGGTTCACCGTGAACAGTCCGGTGGCCTCGAGCTGGCTCTTGATGGCGGCGTACTCCTCGGAGCTGACGGTGCCGTAGTGCTCGGTGGTGTACTGCAGGTTCAGTTCGACCGGCGTGGCCACGCCCGCGTCGGCGAGGAACTTGGCGGCCGCGTCCTTGTTCGGTTTGGCCCCGTAGATGTCCTTGATGGGCTCGGTCGCGCCCGGAACGCCCTTGGGCACCGGCGAGTACAGCGGCGCCCAGGTGCCCTTGAAGACGGTGGTGGCCAGGGCTTCCCGGTCGACCGCGGTGGTGACGGCCTTGCGAACTGCCAGCTTCTGTGCGGGATTGCCGCCGGGCTGGGTGTTGAGGTTGAACACGATGTAGCGGGTGTCGCCGCCGGGCGCCTGGTGCACGGTCACCTTGTCGCTGGTCTTCAGCGAGTCCAGGTCGGTCGGGGTGAGGGTGTGCCAGGCGACGTCGATATTGCCCTGCTGCACATCGAGTTTCAGGTTCGCGGCCTCGGCGTAGTACTTCACCGTGACGGTATCGGTCTTCGGCTTGCCGAACAGCCCGTTGTAATCCGGGTTGGACTGGTATTCGACCAGCTTGTTCTTGTCGTAGCTGGTGATGGCGTACGGCCCGGAGAACGGCTTCGCCTTCACGATGTCCTCGTCGGCGAGCACCCTGTCGGCCGGGAACACCTTCTCGTCCACGATGGCCGCCGCCTGGGTGGGCAGGATGGCCGGGAAGGTCTGGTCATTGGCCATCTTCAGAGTGAAGTTGACGGTCTTGTCGTCCGGGGCGTCGGTGTGATCGAGGTTGTCCAGCAGGGCCTTCGGGCCCTGCGGATCGTCGATCTTCACCATGCGGTCGAAGGAGAATTTCACGCTGTGCGCGGTGAGGGGGTCACCGTTGGCGAATTTCAAACCCGGTTTCAGCGTGCAGGTGTACACGGTCGGGGCGGTGAACTCGCACTTGTCGGCCGCATCGGGTTTCGGGACGGCCTCGCCGGCGGGGAAATTCAGAAGGAACTGGTAGACCTGGGTTTCCGCCAGTAGTGATCCGTTGTCGTAGGCCTTGGCGGGATCCAGGGAGGTGATCTTGTCGGTGGTGCCGACCAGGATTCCGGCTCCCCCGCCGCCGCCTCCGGTCTTGCCGGATCCGCATCCGGCTATCGCCAGCACCGTCAGTCCTGCGAATCCGACTGCCGCAACTTTTTTCGCGCGCATCACTGCCCTGCTCTCGAAACGCAGCGCAGCGGCCGGGTCGCGGGCCCGCCGCGCCGCGGTGGACATCCTTTGGCTGGGCACAGTATCGACCGGTTATAACCGGCATGTTGCGTTTCCGAACAATCGGTATACAAATCGAGCCCTCGGCCCGGCGACGCCCACGTCGCAACTGCGCCAGCGGATTTCCCGGTTCGGTGCGGGAAAAGCACGGTGCCCGTCCGCGATTACGCGAACGGGCACCGGAAGGCCTTGCGGTTACGGGCGGCTCAGGGCCGAGGCATTGGCATTGTCCGCCAGCAGCTCGGTTTCGGTCGTGCCCGACAGCATGCCCTCGAGCACGTTCTTGCCGATGGCGGATTCCACCGGCAGCGGGATCGGGTAATCGCCGTCGAAGCAGGCGCAGCACAGCCGCGAACGCGGCTGCTCGGTGGCGGCGATCATGCCCTCGATCGAGATGTAGCCGAGGCTGTCCGCGCCGATGGAGCGGCGCACGCCCTCCACCATGTCGTCGAGGCTCTCACCTTCGATGCTGTCGGGGCCCGCGCCATTGGCGATCAGCTCCGCGCGCGAGGCGAAGTCGATGCCGTAGAAGCAGGGCCACTTGACCGGCGGGGAGGCGATGCGCACGTGGATCTCCAACGCGCCCGCCTCACGGAGCATGCGGATCAGGGCCCGCTGGGTGTTGCCGCGCACGATGGAGTCGTCCACCACGACGAGCCGCTTGCCGCGGATCACCTCGCGCAGTGGATTGAGCTTCAACCGGATTCCGAGCTGACGGATGGTCTGGCTGGGCTGGATGAAGGTGCGGCCCACGTAGGCGTTCTTCATCAGGCCTTGGCCGTAGGGCACTCCGGAGCCCTGCGCGTAGCCGACGGCGGCCGGGGTGCCGGACTCCGGCACCGGGATGACCAGGTCGGCGTCGATCGGATGCTCGGCGGCCAGACGGCGGCCGATGTCGACGCGGGTGGCGTGCACCGAGCGACCCGAAATGGTGGAGTCGGGCCGGGCCAGGTACACGAATTCGAAGACGCAGCCCTTGGGCGTCGGATTGGCGAAGCGCAGCGAGCGGACCCCGTCCGCGTCGATGGCCAGCAGTTCACCCGGCTCGATCTCGCGCACGAAGGACGCGCCGACGATGTCGAGGGCGGCGGTCTCGCTGGCGACCACCCAGCCGCGGTCCAGCCGGCCCAGGCACAGCGGGCGCACCCCGTGCGGGTCGCGGGCGGCGTAGAGGGTGTGCTCGTCCATGAAGGTGAGGCAGAAGGCGCCGCGCAGCGTCGGCAGCAGCTCCATGGCCGCCTGCTCGATGCTCTTGTCGGCGGCGGCGTGCGCCAGCAGCGCAGTCATCACATCGGAGTCGGAGGTGGCGGCCACATTCCCCGCCAAGCGGCCGGTGACCAGTCCGAGTTCTCGTGCCCGCGTACTCAATTCGGCGGTGTTGACCAGGTTTCCGTTGTGGCCCAGTGCGATTCCGGTCCCGACGGCGGTGGTGCGGAAGATCGGCTGCGCGTTCTCCCACGTGGTGGAACCCGTGGTGGAGTAGCGACAGTGACCGACGGCGACGTGGCCGGGCATGGCGGCCAGGGTCTGTTCGTCGAAGACCTGGCTCACCAGGCCGAGATCCTTGAACACCAGCACCTGCGAGCCGTCGGCGACGGCGATGCCCGCCGCCTCCTGACCACGGTGCTGCAATGCGTAAAGTCCGTAATACGTGAGCTTTGCCACATCTTCGCCCGGCGCCCAGACACCGAACACACCGCATTCTTCGCGCGGTTCGTTCTCGTCCTGGTCGGAGGTGGTGGTGGCGGAGGGGAGATTCACCGTTTGCTCCCTGTTCGGCGGGCTGGGGGCGACCGCCATTCTACGGGTAACCGCCAGGCAACCCACCGTTGGGATAACGGAGATGGCACGCCGTTTGCTGTTAGCGTTCGACCGTGGCGACCACGGACAGCAACGGCAGTGCGGAAACCAGTCCACGACGCAGGCATCTGAGCCCGATCAGGTGGGCGGCCCCGATCGTGGTGGTCACCCTGCTGGCCTCGCTGCTGGGCGTCATGTATCTCGACTACGTGGTCGATCCGGAGAAGAATCTGCACGACTTCCCGATCGCGCTGGTGAATCAGGATGTCGGCGACGACATCAAGACCGGCGATCAGGTCCGGCACGTCAACTTCGGCGAACAGGTCTCGGCCGGACTCCAGCAGGCCGTGCCTTCGGACAAGATCGATCTGCGCGTGCTCGGCATCAACGAGGCGCAGTTGCAGATGCAGTCGGCGCAGGTGTACGGCACCATCATCATTCCCGGCGACTTCTCCAAGCGTCTGGGCATTCTCGGCGTCGGCAGTGTGGTGCCGGGCGATATCTCCAAGCCGGTGCTGACGCTGCAGACCAATCCGCGTACCGGCGCGTTCACCACCGCCGTGGTGCAGAAGTTCGGAACGCAGGCGCTCACCCAGGTCAACGACCAGGTCGGGCGGCAGCTGACCGAGCAGGTGAACAAGCAGTTGACGCCACCGCCGGGCGCGCCCCCCACCGAACTGTCCGCGGCCACCCGCCTGGTGCTGGCCCAGCCGCTGAACATCGTGGTCGACCAATTCCGGCCGTTGCCGGGCGGTTCCGGTGAGGGACTGACCGCGTTCTTCTACAGCCTGCTGCTCCTACTGGTCGGCATGGTGGGCGCGATGATCATTCACCAGCTCATCGATTCGGCCCTCGGCTTCCTGCCGACCGAGTGGGGGCCGTGGTACGTGCACTATCCGCGTGCGTCCATTTCGCGGCTGAGGACACTGCTCGTCAAGTGGTCTGCGATCGCGGTGATGGCGGTGGTGGTCTCGGCGGTGCTGGAGGGCATAGCGGCGGCGCTCGGCATGCCGATCGACAAACCGCTGCTGCTGTTCCTCTTCGGCGCCCTCGTGATCATCGCCGTCGGCTTCACCTGTTCCTCGACGCTGGCCGCGGTCGGTACGGCCGGCCTGATCATCAATCTGACCGTCTTCATCATCCTGGGCCTGCCGTCCTCCGGCGGCACCATTCCGATCGAGGCCACCCCCAAGTACTTCGGCTGGCTGGCCAAGTTCGAGCCCATGCACCAGGTGTTCCTGGGGACGCGCTCCATCCTCTACTTCAACGGCAACGGCCACGCGGGCCTGACGCGGGGCTTCTGGATGGCCGCGCTCGGGCTGGCCATCGGCGTCGTCTTCGGGCTGATCATCACGCCCTACTACGACCGAAAAGGATTGGAACGCAGGCCCGCCGAGCCTGCCGGCAGCGGCAAGCACGCCAAGACCACCGAAGCCTGACCGCCGTGGCGGGGCGGCCGCTGCCGCGCTCGCCCGGCGACGTCACAGCTGCGCGACCGGCAGCCACCGCGCCACCTCGCCGGCGCGGCTGCCGGAGGCGCTCAGCGCACCGGACTCGTGCGCCTGCTCGAAGCCGAGCAGCCCGGTGGCCAGCAAAAGCCAAGTGCGCGGATCCGTTTCGACCACGTTCGGCGGCGTCCCCCGCGTATGCCGCGGCCCCTCGATGCACTGCACCGCCACGAACGGCGGCACCCGTACCTCCACCGAATGCCCCGGCGCGTCCGCGGCCAGCGCCCGCGCGGTCCCCCGCACCGCCGTCGCGAGTTCGGCCCGCGCGGGAGCGGGACTGGAATCGTCCCGCAGCCAGTCACCCACCGCAGCCACCGCCGCCCGCACCTCGGCCGGATCAACCGCTCCTCGTCGCGCCATGCCGCGAGGCTACCGCCGGTGAATATCCAGACACCTGACAGGGGATTCTCCCCTCGCCATTCCGGCGCGCTGTCGGCCGGAATCCCACCGACCGCGCGGATCCCGGCCAATAGCATGCCGGGATGACCGACGAGCTTCCCTCTAGACCCGCAAGCGGCGCGCCAGGCGTGGGGCGACGGCCCCGCCCGCGTTGAGGGCCACATGCAGCAAGGCAGGAGCCGTGGCGCTGCCGGTGCGGCGGCGCAGCAGGTCGAAGACCAGGCCGCCGCCGGTGGTGAGCGCCACGGTGGCTGAGACGGGATCGGCCGCGGCGCGGGCCGGTTGTATGTGCGAGAGACCGAAAACCAGTGCGCCCAGGCCCGTTTCGGGGCGAGCGGCCGCCCGCTCCAGGAGCGGGGTCAGGGTGGATCGGTAGACGAGTTCTTCGCTCAGGACGGTGCCACCGGGAATGTGGAGGGCGGTCCATTCCACGGTGGAGACGCCAGGGCCGCGGTCGGCGAGCCCGGCGAGGTGGCGGCGGGTGGACGGAACCACCAAAGCCGCACCGTAACCGGACAGGACCACCGCGGCGGCGAGGACTCCGGCCCGGAAGCCCCGGCGGGAGAGCCAGTTCGGCTCACCACGGAAAATCCGGGTGTAGGCCGCGGCGAAGGCGGTGTTGGCGGCCGTGCGGCCGCGCACATCCAGGCGCAGGGCCGGGAGCAGGTAGTTGCTCCACACCAGCGGCAGCGTCACGGCGGCAAGGACTTTCGGGCGCAGTAGCGGGCGGGCGACGGCGAGCACGGCTATTTCACCGCCCGCTCGTAGGCCTCCGCGAGTTCGATCTGGGTGCGAATGCGTTCGGCGAGGTCCTGGTCCCAGTCCGGTGGCGCGGCGATCGCGGCCCAGCCGTCGAGGACCAGGGAGCCGTAGCGGTGGCCGTGGCCGTCGCTGACGCCCTGGGCATTGGTGAGATCCGCGACGACCTGCCAGAAGGTGACGAAAGGCCACCAGCGCATCTGCGGCGAGACATCCGCGCCACGCGGCTCGGACAGCCAATCCGGTTGGGAGAAGATGAGATCCGGGGACCACCAGACAATGGGGTCGGAGGGGTGCTGGAGGTACGCGATACGCGGTTTGCGCCAATCGGCCGAGGGCTTGTTCAGATCGGCGGCGGTGGCGGCGAATCGGACCACCAGCCCGTCGGCGTAGATGGGGTCCACCTCGCGGGTGCCCGGATCGCGGCGTTGAACGAACTGCTGCCACAGGCGATTCGAGTTGGGCGGGCCGACCCACAGCGCGCCGTCCACCTTCGAGCGCAGGTCGGCCAGGCCGTCGAAGGCGGATTCGGAGCCCTGCGAGCCCAGGCTCTCCCCGTACACCAGCAGTTTGGGCCGATGCTCGGGCGGCCGCTGCGACCAATGCGCGTAGACGGCGTCGAACATCGTCCTGCCGTTGATCGCCACCTTCTGCCGGTCCGCCAGGAACGACAGCACGCTGGGCAGATACGAGTACTGCGACGCCACGATGGCGGTATCGCCGCCCCACATGTATTCGATGGCGGCCGCGGCTTCCCCGTTCACCCAGCCGGTGCCGGTGGTGGTGGCCAGTACCAGCACCTTGCGGTCGAAGGCCCCCGTGCGTTCGAGTTCGGCGACCGCCAGATCCTCCTCGGTGGTGTCCGCGCTCGCCGACTTCAAGCCCACGTACACCCGGATCGGTTCGCGCGCGGGCTTTCTGGTGACGGCGCTGATCAGCAGCGGGTCGGGTCCGTGCGAGACGAACCAGCGGCCCTCCGACCCCAGCGTCTCCCATTTGGCCAGGGAGGCCGGGCTGCCGGAGCGCTCGGGCTTGGTGGGCTGCACCGCGTATTCGGTCATCTTGTCGTTGCGCACGCTGAACGCCGAGTTGGCGACCGCGAAGAAGGCGCGGGTGGCGACACCGTTGAACAGCGTCACGATGAGCACGGTGAGCAGCAGTGCGCCGGCAGCGGGCGCGAGCGCGGGCGGCACCCTCACCCAGCGGCTGAGCATCCGGGCCAGGAACCGCACGACCTCGCGCAGCGTGCGATAGACCGCTACCACCAGCGCGCCGACCGCGAAACTCAGCGCGCCCGTGCGCAGATACGCGGCGCGGGTGGTGCCCTCCATCCCCATGAGGCCGGTGAGTTCGCGTTGCCAGTCCGCGGACAGCACCAGCATGTAGGCCGCCACCAGAATGCAGGCGACGACCACGAAGACCTTGATCAGATACCGCACCCACTCCGACGGGGTGGCCATCTTGATCCGCGGCCGGAGCCACTTGCGGAACGCCCACAGCAGCACACACCCCACGCCGTATCCGATGGCAGCGTTGAGGCCGGAGATCAAGCCTTGGAACAGCCAGTCGCGCGGTACCAGCGAGGGGGTCACCGACCAGGCGAAGAAGATGGTCGCCAGTACCAGCCCGGTGTGGTTGAGGTCGATGATGGCCTCGACCTTCCGCGCGAACACCGCGATCTTGCGTCCCCACCCGTTCCGGAACAGCAGCGCGCCACGCCGATACACCACCGAGCCGCGCGTGCGCAGCCTGGTGAAGGCGTCGGCGGAGTCCAGCACCCGTCAAGTATGGACGCAGCCGGCCGCGATCCGGGGACCCCTGGGTGTGAGAGGGGCCATCGCACCGGCGTGTCGGGCGTTGCATCTACTCGGCCTACTCGAGTAGATGTACTCGGTCGATGCGGCGGCGTGCGCACCAGACTCGATGACCATGAGCACTCCGAGCGCACACACCAAGAGCACCAACGCGTTTCTGGCTCAGGCCATGATCGCCTTCGGAATCAGCTTCTCCGCCTTGATCATCGGCATCGTCTACTTGCCGCTGGACATCTGGCAGCGCGGATTCCTGTTGATGGCAACGCTGTTCCTGGTCAGCAGCTGCTTCACTCTCGCGAAGGTGATTCGCGATCAGCACGAGTCCTCCAAGGTGCACCACCGCATCGACGAGGCCCGGATGGAAAAGCTGATGGCCGAGCACGATCCGTTCAAGATCAACTGACCGAGCCCCCGACCGCGGGGACGACAAGAGCCCGCCGTAGTGAGGGGAAACCGGCGGGCTCTCGGTATGTCCACGGCCTGGCGGCCGGATCAGTTCAGCGCTCGGGAATCAGTGCTCGAACGCCCCGAACAGGGCGGGCAGCGTGCCCTCGTGGGCGGCGCGCAACTCGTCCAGCTTCACGCTGAACTGACCCTGCACCTCGACCGAATCCGAACCGTCGTCGACGACGCCGATGCGCACCCACGGCAGGCCGCGGGCGTCGCACATCTTGGTGAAGCGGGTCTCCTCCGAGCGCGGCACGGCCACCAGCACGCGGCCCGCGGACTCGGAGAACAGGGTGACGAACGGGTCGGCGCCCTCCGGAATGAGGACGCGGCAAGCGGTTTCGCCGGCCAGCGCGGCCTCCACGACGGTCTGGATCAGGCCGCCCTCGGAGACGTCGTGGGCGGCGGAGATCATGCCGTCACGCGAACCCGAGGTGAGGATCTCCGAGATGAGCTGCTCGCGGGCGAGGTCGACCTTGGGCGGCAGGCCGCCGAGGTGGTCGTGCTCGACCTGCGCCCAGATGGAGCCGTCCAGCTCGTCGCGGGTCTCGCCGAGCAGGATGAGGGTCTCGCCCGGCTCGGTGCCCAGGCCGGTCGGAATGCGGCGGTGCACATCGTCGATGACGCCCAGGACGCCGACCACCGGGGTCGGCAGGATGGCGGTCTGGCCGGTCTGATTGTAGAAGGACACGTTGCCGCCGGTGACCGGAATGCCCAGCGCCGCACACCCGTCCGCCAGACCGCGGACGGCCTGCTGGAACTGCCACATGACGCCCGGGTCCTCGGGCGAACCGAAGTTGAGGCAGTTGGTGACGGCCTTCGGGGTGGCGCCGGTGACGGCGACATTGCGGAAGGCCTCGGCCAGCGCCAGCTGCGCGCCGGTATAGGGATCCAGCTTGGTGTAGCGGCCCGAGGCGTCGGTGGCCAGGGCGATGCCGCGGCCGGTCTCCTCGTCGATGCGGATGACACCGGCGTCGGCGTTCTCGGCGAGCACGGTGTTGCCGCGCACGTAGCGGTCGTACTGCTCGGTAATCCACTTGCGGGAGCACAGCTGCGGGCTGGCCAGCATCTTCAGCAGGGTGGCACGCAGTTCGTCGCCGGTCTTCGGCCGGTTCAGGCGGGCGGCCGAATCCGCGTTCAGCGCATCCTGATCCGCGGGCCGCTCCACCGGGCGCTCGTAGACCGGGCCCTGGTGGGCGACGGTGCGCGGCGGCACGTCCACCACGGTTTCACCGTGCCAGGTGATGACCAGGCGCTCGCCGTCGGTGACCTCACCGATGACGGTGGCCGTGACATCCCACTTCTCGCACACGGCCATGAAGGCGTCCACGTTCTCGGGGGTGACGACCGCGCACATGCGCTCCTGCGACTCGCTCGAAAGGATCTCGGCGGGAGTCATATTGGCGGCGCGCAGCGGCACCCGGTCCAAGTCGATGTGCATGCCGCCGTCGCCGGCCGCCGCGAGTTCGGAGGTGGCGCAGGACAGTCCGGCGCCGCCGAGGTCCTGGATGCCCACCACGAGTCCGGCGTGGTACAGCTCGAGACAGCACTCGATGAGGACCTTCTCGGCGAACGGGTCGCCGACCTGCACGCTGGGCAGTTTCTTACGGCCGGAACCGGATTCGTCACCGGAGAAGGTGTCCGAGGCCAGCACGGATACGCCGCCGATGCCGTCGAGGCCGGTGCGCGCGCCGAACAGGATGATCTTGTTGCCCTGGCCGGAGGCGAAGGCCAGATGCAGGTCCTCGACCCGCATGACGCCCGCGCACAGCGCGTTCACCAGCGGATTGCCCTGGTAGGAGGAGTCGAATACGGTCTCGCCGCCCACGTTGGGCAGGCCCAGCGAGTTGCCGTAGCCGCCGACGCCGCGCACCACGCCGTCGACCACGCGCCGGGTGTCCGGGTGGTCGGCCGCACCGAAGCGCAGCTGGTCCATGACCGCGATCGGGCGCGCGCCCATGGCCATGATGTCGCGCACGATGCCGCCGACGCCGGTGGCCGCACCCTGGTAGGGCTCCACATAGGACGGGTGGTTGTGCGATTCGACCTTGAAGGTGACCGCCCAGCCGTCGCCGATGTCCACCACACCCGCGTTCTCGCCGATGCCCGCGAGCATTGACTTCTTCATCTCCTCGGTGGTGGTCTCACCGAAGTAGCGCAGGTGCACCTTGGAGGACTTGTACGAGCAGTGCTCCGACCACATCACCGAGTACATGGCGAGCTCGGCATCGGTCGGACGCCGGCCCAGGATCTCCTTGATCCGGGCATACTCGTCATCCTTGAGGCCGAGTTCCTTGTAGGGCTGCGGATTGTCCGGGGTGGCCGCGGCGTTGCTGACGGTATCGACGTGGCTGGTCACGGGAATACCAGAGTCCTTTCGGCCGGGCAGGTCGGAAGCGAGAGCCGGCGTTGCTGGATGTCGGCGAAATACGGCCCGAGTCTAATTGCCTGCAAATCGCGCCTTTACCCCGCCTGCTCCCCCGCCTCCCCGGGACTTGGGCGCACGGCTGAGAGCGGTCACCATTCATGCACGCGTGCCGGCGGCCGGGCGCCACACCGATTTCGGCCATACCCAGGGAGTTACCCCAATCGATACGAAATCGGCCGCCTCCTTGACATACGAACTCGGGTCGCCGGTGGTGTGATGCCGGGCACTTCGGGCTACAGGCCGCCGACCGACGCGGGCCCGGTCACCCGCTACTCTGTGGCGGTGAACGATCGATCCGGGGTCGCGGATCCGACCGAGAAGCCCGTGACCACGCCTGGAGGGCTGACGCGGCGGCAGGGACAGCTGCTGGCGATCGCGGTCGCGCTGTTCGCGGTGTCCGCCATGATCAGCTACCAGGCCAAGTTCTGGCACGGATACATCGACTTGCAGGTGTATCGGAACGGCGCGCGGGCCTGGCTGGACGGCAAGGATCTGTACGGGCCGATGCCGCCGGTGTACGGGCTCGGACTGCCGTTCACGTATCCGCCGCTGGCCGCCCTGTTCTTCGCACCGCTGGCCATCATGCCGCTGGGTATCGCCGAGTGGGCGGTGCTCGCGGTCTCCGTCGCCTCGCTCGGGGCGACGCTATGGGTCGTACTGGACCGGATCCGGCCGAGCATGGCGTGGCAGACCCGGCTCGCGAGCGTCCTCGCGTCGGTGGGGCTGCTGCAATTGCTGGAGCCGATCCGCCAGACCTACGGGTTCGGGCAGATCAACCTGGTGCTGATGGCCGCGGTGGCGCTGGATTGTCTGGTGCGCAAGCCATTCTGGCCGCGCGGCATGCTGATCGGCATCGCGGTCTCGGTGAAGCTGACCCCGGGCGGCTATCTCCTCTACTTCCTGCTGCGCAAGGACTGGAAGGGCGCGATCACCCTGGTCGCGTCCGCCATCGGCGCCGTCGCGGTGGGTTTCGTGCTGTTCCCGCACGATTCGCCGCAGTACTGGTTCCACACGCTGTCCGACACCGGACGCATCGGCCCACCCTGGTACGCGGGCAACCAGTCGATCAAGGGTTTCGTGTTCCGGCTGGGCTACTCCACCTCGATGTCGACGCTGATCTGGCTGGTGCTGTCGGTGGCAGCCGTGGCCCTCGCCGCGCTGTGGATGAAGCGCCTGCTGGATGCCGGCGCCACCGTGGCCGCCCTCATGGTGAATGCCGCCGCGGTGCTGCTGGTGTCCCCGGTCTCCTGGTCGCATCACTGGGTGTGGATCGCGCCCGCGCTGATCGTGGCCGCCGACGCCATCGCCCGCGGCCGCCGCAATCCGTGGTTCCTCACCGCGGTGGGGCTGGCCGTGGTCATGTTCGCCATCGGGCCCATGTGGCTGCTCCCGCACGACCACGATCGCGAACTCACCTGGAACTGGTGGCAGCAGATCATCGGCAACAGCTACGTGCTGTTCACCCTGGCGATCTTCGTGGCGGCCGCTTTGACCTATCAGACGAAGCCGGACCCGGCCAGAGCCGACGCGCTGAACGCTTAGATCCCATACGGGATGCCCAAGGCGACAACTGATTTCGCGAGCATTGCGGTAACTCCCGGGGCACGCCCGGAATCGGTTCGGCCTCCGACCGCCTGCGCGCGAAAGCCGCGACGGCTACCAGGCCGCGCGCTGAAGGCCCGGAGAGGCGGTCAAGAAGGCCGCCAGCGCCGAAGCGTAGGCGGGAACGTCTGCGGCGCCCATCATTTCGCGCGCCGAGTGCATGGCCAGCTGGGCCGCGCCGACATCCACGGTGGGCATGCCGGTGCGGGCCGCGGTCATCGGCCCGATGGTCGAGCCGCAGGGCAGGTCGGCCCGGTGCACGTAGCGCTGCAGCGGAACATTCGCCTGCGCGCAGGCCAGGGCGAAGGCGCCCGCGCCGGTAGCGTCGGTGGCGTAGCGCAGATTCTGATTGACCTTGAGCACCGGCCCGCCGTTCACCTCGATGCGGTGCCGGGGCTCGTGCCGGTCCGGGTAGTTCGGGTGCGTCGCGTGCGCCATGTCGCCGGAGGCGCACACCGAACCGGCCAGGGCCGCCAGGTATTCCGCGCGACCGCCGCCGCGGGCGAGCACGATGCGCTCCAGCACCTCGGGCAGCAGCCCGGACTGGGCGCCCCGGTCGGACTGGCTGCCGACCTCCTCATGATCGAACATGGCCAGTACGGGCACCGCCGCACCGGGTGCGGCGATGGCGGCCAGGAAGGCGCACAACCCCGCGTAGCAGGTGCCCTGATTGTCGAGCCGAGGCGCGCTGATCAGGTCCAGGTCACGCCCGATCAGCGTGGAGGGCGCCAGATCATGGGTCATGAGCTCCCAGCCGAGCACGGCGTCCGGCTCGAGGCCGAAACGCTCGGCGATGAATGCCAGGAAGGAGCGCGGCTCGCTGCCGACCCCCCACACCGCGTTCACATGCTGCTGCGGATCCAGCTGTACCCCGCGCCGGTCCTCGGAGAGGTGGATGGCCAGCTGCGGCACCCGCAGAATCGGTTCGTCGATGCGAATCAGCTGCTCCCGCACCGCATTTCCGTCGCGGACCGACAGTCGTCCGGAAATGCCGAGGTCCCGGTCCAGCCACGAGTTCAACCAGGCCCCGCCGTAGGGTTCCAGCCCGACCAGCTGCCAGCCCGCTACGGCCAGGTCCGGATGTTGCTTGACGCGCAGGTTGGGGCTGTCGGTGTGGGCGCCGACCACCCGGAACGGGGTGGCCTGTCCGGCATGGAAACCGGTGGACGCACTCGGGCCGCCATCGGCCCACGCCACCAGCGAACCGCCGCGCACCACGTAGTAGCGGCCCGCGCCGCCGGCGGGCCAGGGCGCCGATTCGGACAACCGGGTGAAGCCGTGATCGTCGAGTTCCGCTGCGACAGTGCGGCAGACGTGGAATGGCGACGGGGAGGCATCGATGAATTCACACAGGCCGGCGGCGGTCGCGGTGGTCTCGGCAACGGGCATGGGTCGAGCTTATCCGCCTCCCCGAGCCTCCAGCGGGCAGCTGGGAGCCGTCGGCGGGGTGGCATCCGGCACCTACGTCGAGTGCCAACCCGATCTTGGGGTACCCGGGAAGTTACCCCGATCCTTGCTAGATCAGTTGTCACGTGGGGATACCGCCGGGCGTCAGCAGCTATTCCGGAACCGGAGCCTCGGCGACCCGGCTCAGCAGCCGGACCAGTTCCAGATAGTCGTCGCTTCCGAGACTGCGGCGCATTTCCGCCTCGGCCCGCGCCTCTTCGGCGCGCATCTGCTCGACGAGCTCCTCGCCGCGCCGGCTCAGGCCGATCAGGATGCGGCGGCGATCGTCGGCCGCGGCGACCCGGAAGATGAAGCCGCGCTCGGCGAGCTGGTCGGCGTGCCGGGTGGCCGAGGAGGGCGGCAGCTGTGCCCGGGCGGCCAGCTCACTCATGGTGATGCCGACGTCAGCGGACAGATTGGAGAGCATGCACCACTGGTCGGCGGTGAGCCGCCTGGTACACAATGCGGCGTCCAGGTGACGAAGCCAACTCCGCTCGGCCGCTCGGAGGGCTCCATGCAAGGTGGAAAATCCACCTAGGATTGTCGCCATATTTCCCGCCCGTCATAAAACCGCCAGAACGAGGGGAAGGGTAACCGATGTCCCCGTTCGACGGGAATCCCGAGAATACTCTCGAGATCATCAACATAGTTCCCCAGCAGGGTCCCGGCGGTATCTTCGGACCGTCGTGTGAAGCGGCCATTTCTCTGGCGTTGGAAGAAATCAACTCCAGCTCCGGAATTCTGGGAAGGGAATTGCGCGTCACCCACATTGACGGCGGCTGTGAACCTGACGTGGTGGCCGGAGAGGTGGCGGCGCTGCTGGCCACCGGCATGGTGCGGGCGGTGACCGGCTGGCACACCTCGGCGGTGCGGCGGGCGGTGGAGCGGGTGACGGCCGGGCGGGTGCCGTATCTGTTCGCCACCGATCACGAGGGTCAGACATCGCACCCGGACGGGCTGTTCATGATCGGCGCGGACCCTGAGCACCAGATCGTGCCCGCCCTGGACTGGCTGCGCCGGTCCTTCGAGGCCCGGCGCTGGGCGATCATCGGCAATGACTATGTGTGGCCCCGGCGCACCGCGCAGGCCGTGCGGGCTGCGCTGCTGGATCCGGACCTCGTTGCACTGGAGATGTTCGTACCCATGGGAACCCGCGACTTCCGCCGGTTCCTCGGCGACCCCCGGCTCGACCAGGCCGACGGGATCATCGTGCTACTGGTGGGCGCGGACGTCGCCCGCTTCAACCTGCAATTCTCGCGGACCGGGCGGTCCGATCAGCAGGTGCGGGTGAGCCCGGCGGTGGACGAGAACGTGCTGCTGGCCGCGGGCGGCGGCGCGAACCGCAATCTGTTCGTGCCGTCCGGGTTCTTCGTGAACGGGCCGCACGACCGGGAGCGCTTGGACCGCTATCACAAGCTGCACGGCTGGTTCGCGCCTTCACTCACCAATTTCAGCAATACCAGCTACGAGGCCATCCACACCCTGCGCGGCATGGCCGAGCTGGCCGGATCCCTCGATGTGCGGCAAATCCAGGCCGCGGTCACGGACCGGCCCGTCATCGAAACCCCGTGGGGCGGGGTCGGTTTCGAGGGCAATCAGGCGATCCGCCCGACCTGGCTGGCCAGGGCGGGCGGCGTCGACTTCGAGATCCTGGACGGGATCTGTGTTTGATTTGCCCTCCGCTTGGCTCCGGGCAAGCCGCAGGGAGGCGGTCGCGGCCCTGGAAGTCTCGTTCTTCCCTCGCTCCGCTCCTCCGAGGCGCAGGTCTACGGAGCCGTTCGCTCCCCCGCTCCAAGCGCGGGGAGAATCCGGCGGAGACCAGGCTGTCCAGGACCGACATGGATGAATCAGGCGCTGTCCAGACCGACAAGAACCGATCAGGCGGAGACCAGGTTGTCCATCCAGCACCGACAAGGACGAATCAGGCGGAGACCAGGCTGTCGAGGACGGACAAGAAGAGGCCGAGGCCGTCGTCACTGGGGCCGGTGAGCGGCTCGGTGGCGTGCTCGGGGTGCGGCATCAGGCCGACGACCCGGCGGTTGGCCGAGGTGATGCCGGCGATATCGCGCTGCGAGCCGTTCGGGTTGCCGCCCGCGTAGCGGAACACCACGCGGCCCTCGCCCTCGAGTTCGTCGAGCACGTCGGCGGACGCCTGGTAGCGGCCCTCGGCGTTCTTGACGGGGATGAGGATCTGGGCGCCCGGCTCGTAGCGAGTGGTCCAGGCGGTGTCGGTCCGCTCGACGGTCAGCCACTGGTCACGGCAGACGAAGTGCAGTCCCTCGTTGCGGGTCAGCGCGCCCGGCAACAGGCCCGCCTCGCACAGGATCTGGAAACCGTTGCAGATGCCCAGGATCGGCATGCCGTGCTCGGCGGCCTTGATGACCTCGGCCATGACCGGGGCCATCGACGCGATGGCGCCGGCGCGCAGGTAGTCGCCGTAGGAGAAGCCGCCGGGGACCACGACCGCGTCGACCTGCTTCAGGTCGGCGTCGGCGTGCCAGAGCGAAACCGGTTCGGATCCGGCCAGTTTCACCGCGCGGGCGGCGTCGACGTCGTCGAGCGTGCCCGGGAAGGTGATCACACCGATGCGGGCGCTCACAGCCGGACGACCTTCCAGTCCTCGATCACGACATTGGCCAGCAGCGATTCGGCGATCTGCTCGAGTTCGGCGTCGCTGACATTGTCATCGACGTCGAGTTCGAATCGCTTGCCCTGCCGCACATCCGAGATGCCGGGGTGCCCGAGACGCCCCAGCGCGCCGACAATGGCTTGTCCCTGCGGATCCAGGATCTCGGCCTTCGGCATCACCTCGACCACGACACGTGCCACGCGTTGCTCCTCAACTGATGGGGCGGCCGCCCGGCACATGCGAATCCGAGCGGGAATCTACGACCAGCGTAGATGGCACTCGACGCCCACGTACCGGCGGGGCAGGCACGAAGTGGCGCCCACCACAGGGATCGATCGCCGCAGGTTCGCGGCCCGAGCACGGGGGCGGAGCGCTCGTTCTGGACCGCGCTCCGCCTCCCCGCGCTTGGAGCGGGGGAGCGAACGGCTCCATAGACCTGCGCCTCGGAGGAGCGGAGGAGGGAAGAAGGAGACTCGACGGCCGCGGCCGCCTCCACCTCCCTGCGGCTTGCCCGAGGGAAGCGGAGGGCAGTCGAACACAGCTACCGTTGATCCATGCGCATAGCCCATTTCGGACATTCCTGCATACTCGTCGAACTCAACGGCAGCAAGATCCTGTTCGATCCGGGCAGTTTCTCGCACGGATTCGAAGGCCTCACCGGATTGACCGCCATCGCGGTCACGCATCAGCATCCCGATCACATCTGCCCGAACCGGATCGAGGCGCTGATCGAGGCGAATCCGCAGGCCAGACTCCTGTGCGATCCGCAGACCGCGCTGCTGCGGGGTGAGCCGTGGGAAGCGGTTCACGCCGGAAATGTTATCGAAGTCGGCGATGTCCAAATAACCGGCGGCGGTGGCCGACACGCGGTCATCCACCCCGAGATCCCCGTTATCGACAACACCGTCTTCCAACTCGGCACTCCGGACGATCCCTCGCAACTCGTCCATCCTGGAGATTCACTCTGGGTGCCGCCGACTCCGGTGGATGTTCTCGCCATTCCCGCGGTCGCACCGTGGATGCGCATCAGTGAGGCCGTGGATTATCTGCGGGCGGTAAATCCGCGCGCCGCGTTCCCGATCCACTACGGCATCATCACTCCCGAAGCTCAGGGCATCTATTTCGGCCGGTTGAGCGAAATGGGTCCCGCCAATACCGAATTCACGATCATCGAACCCGAGGATCACGCCGAATTCTGATACCGCGGCGCCGGGCGGGAGCGGCCGCCGCCCGGCGGCGCGAGCTGTGGAACCTACTGCGGCCGAGGCGGATTCGTCGCGAACGAGGCCAGGAACAGCGCCTCGGCCAGTGCCATGTTCTCGATCTCGGTGGGATCGACGCTCTCATTGGGCGCGTGGATCAGGCACCGCGGTTCCTCCACGCCGATGAGCATGATCTCCGCGTCCGGGTAGGTGTCGGCGAAGACATTGCACAACGGGATCGACCCGCCCTGCCCCGCGGTGGTGGCGGGGCGACCGTAGGCGGCCTCCATGGCCGCCGCCATGGCCTGCCGGGCGGGGCCGTCGGTGCTGCCGACGAAGGGCGACCCGGTGGCCTCGGTCTCCACGGTCACCCTCGCGTGCCACGGCGCGTGCGACTTCAGGTGGGCGGTCAGGGCTTTCAGCGCCTGGCCCGGCTCGATCCCCGGCGGGATGCGCAGGTTGAGCCGGGCCCGGGACCTGGGCTGGATGGCGGCCGACGAACCGACCACCGGCGGGACATCCATGCCGAGCACCGTCAGAGCGGGCCGCGCCCACAGCATGTCGGCCACCTCGCCGCCGCCGATCAGGTCGACGCCATCGAGAACGCCCGCGTCGGAACGGAATTGGTTCGCCGGATACTCGTGCCCGGCCCAGACCTGGTCATTGCGCAAGCCGTCGACGGTGGTGTTGCCGTCGGCGTCGCGCAGGGTCCCCAGCAGGTGGATCATGGCGGCCAGGGCATCCGGGGCGGGACCGCCGAACATGCCGGAATGCATGGGGCCGGAGAGGGTTTCGACAGTGACGACCACATTCACATTGCCGCGCAGAGTCTGGGTGAAGGTGGGGACGCCGGCCGCGAAATTGCCGCAGTCGCCGATCAGCAGGGTGTCGGCGCGCAGCAGTTCGACATTGCCGGGCACGAACTCCTCCAGGCCGCCGGTGCCCTGCTCTTCGGAGCCCTCAGAGACCAGTACCAGCCCGACCGGGAAGTCGTCGCCGTGTACCCTGCGCAGCGCCCGCAGCGCGGTCAGGTGCATGACGATATTGCCCTTGCAGTCGGCCGCGCCGCGCCCGTACCAGCGGCCGTCCCGCTCGGTGAGCTCCCAGACCGGCGTCTTCCAGGCGGCGTCGTCGAGTGGCGGCTGCACGTCGTAGTGGCAGTACAGCATGACGGTGGGCGCACCGGCCGGGGTCTGGCTGCGCGCCACCACGGCATTGCTGCCGTCCGGCGTCCGGTGCAGCCCGACGTCGGTGAGCCCCTCGGCCTCGAAGGCGTCGGCGACCCACTGCGCGGTGCGCTCGCACTCCTCGATCGGGAACTGCCGGGCGTCGTACACCGACTTGAACGAAACGAGCTGCGCGAGGTCGCTTTTCGCACGCGGCATGAGTGCCTTGACGGCGGCGCGCAACGCGGCGACCCGCGAATCCTCCTGCACCCCTGCGGTTGTGGCCATGAAAGTCTCCTGATCACTTGGCGGTATCGGGTTTCACGCTCTCACCTTTCTTCAGGTGACCGATGGTGTCCAGGTACGACGCGAGCTTGTCCGGGCATGGGTTTCGACGGCGAGCGCGGTAGCCGTGCGGACATCGGCGTCGGCGACGACGGGCCGACTCCCGGGACCACCGGCCACCTCGGTGATGGGCCTCGTAGCGTGCGGGGATGAGCGGGGAGGGCCTGCCCGCCATCCTCGCCCAGCGAGTCGGCGATGGTCTGCGGGTCCGGCGACGTGAAACCGGCTGCTCCAGATCCGGCGCTCCGGTCGGCGATCGAGCATCGGCCGGGGGCCACATCCGGCAGACCGGCTGCGGCCGAGCCGGGAATGTGGTTGACGACCGCGCCCTCCCCGATGTGCGGCGTCATGGCGGACCTCACCTACCTATGACATGCTGATAGTCCATAGTGCTGAATAGTAACCTTTCAGCAACTATTTCTTTATTGCGAAACGGTGGCTCGCTGAACCAGTTTCGATCGTGGAGGGCTGGCTACCATCTTTGCGGCAACCCTTGCCGTGCCTGAGATCGGAGGCCACATGACCGGCATTTCGGAACCCGACGACGTCTTCGCGATGCCCGGCATCAAACGCTCCGCACCGCACCGGGGTTTCCCGGAACACGAGATCTTCCCGCAGGTCGCCTATCAGATCGTGCACGACGAACTGCTGCTCGACGGCGTCTCCCGAATGAACCTGGCCACCTTCTGCACCACCTGGATCGACGACCAGGCCCGGCGGCTGATGAGCGAATGCCTCGACAAGAACATCGTCGACAAGGACGAGTACCCGCAGACCGCAGAAATCGAGCAGCGCTGCGTGCACATGCTCGCCGACCTGTGGCATTCCCCCGATCCCATGAACACCCTCGGCACCTCCACCATCGGCTCCAGCGAGGCCGCCATGTTGGGCGGGCTGGCCGCGAAGTTCCGCTGGCGCAGGCGCGGCGGCACGGGCATCCCCAATTTCGTCTGCGGACCGGTCCAGGTGTGCTGGGAGAAGTTCGCGCGCTACTTCGACGTCGAGATCCGCCAGATCCCCTTGCGCGGCGAGCGCTACACCATGCACCCCGACGACATCGCCGCCTACTGCGACGAGAACACCATCATGGTGGTGCCCACCTTCGGTCAGACCTTCACCGGCCTGTTCGAAGACGTCGAGGGCGTCAGCAAGGCGCTCGACGAGCTGCAGGCCACGACCGGGCTCGACATCCCGATCCACGTGGACGCGGCCAGCGGAGGCTTCCTCGCGCCCTTCTGCGCGCCCGAGATCTCCTGGGATTTCCGGCTTCCCCGGGTGAAGTCCATCAACGCCTCCGGCCACAAGACCGGTCTCGCCCCGCTGGGCGCGGGCTGGGCCATCTGGCGCACCAAGGAGGACCTGCCCGAAGAGCTCATCTTCAATGTCGACTACCTCGGCGGCAATATGCCCACCTTCAACCTGAACTTCTCGCGGCCCGGCGCACAGGCGATCACCCAGTACTACGAGTTCATCCGGCTCGGCCGCATCGGCTACCGCAACGTCCAGACCGCTATCTATAGCGCCGGGCAGCATCTGGCCAAGGGGCTCGCCGAGGCCGGGCCGTTCGAGCTCATCCACGACTGCGACCCGCATCGCGGCATCACCGCGGTGTCCTGGAAAGCGGCGGCCACGTCGAAGCTCGAGCTGTACGACCTGTCCGACCGGCTGCGCACCCGCGGCTGGCTCATCGCCGCCTACCCGCTCCCGGCCGACCGCGAGGACGAGACCATCATGCGCGCGGTGCTGCGGCACGGATTCACCCACGACATGGCCGATCTGCTGCTGACCGACCTGGCGCGCAGCATGCAAGTGCTCGACCGGCACCCGCTCGAGACCTCGCTCACCCGCGAGGAAGCGGGCGGATTCACCCATGACGCCAATCCCGCCGTCTCCACCGCGGATCTCATGGCGGCCGGGGTGAAACGGGACAGCCGGGCGAAATCCGATGACAAGAAGCCCGCGGCCAAGAAGTCCAAGACCGCCGCGGGCAAGGCCACGATGGGCAAGAAGTGAGCGCGGCCGAGAGTTCAGCCGCCGCAGGGCTTTCCACCGGCCCCCGGCGAAAAGGCTCCGGTACGGAAGCACCTCAGCACAGCGGTAGTTCCGCACGCCCCCGGTAGAGCCGGAACATGCGGCCGTGGCGGAATCGCCCGTCACCGCCGCATGTTCCGGACTCCCCCGCTACGGGTTGGCCAGCCCCACGGTATCGAGGACCCAGGCGAACTCGAAGGCGACTTCCTTCCACTTCTCGTAGCGGCCGCTGACACCGCCGTGGCCCGCGCTCATCTCGGTCTTGAGGATGAGCTGCGAGTCGCCGGTCTTGGTGGCGCGCAGCTTGGCCACCCACTTGGCAGGCTCCACGTACAGCACACGGGTGTCGTTGAGGCCGGTGATGGCCAGCATGGCCGGATAGTCCTGCGCCGTCACGTTCTCGTAGGGCGAGTAGGACTTCATGTACTCGTAGACTTCCTTGTCCTCCAGGGGATTACCCCACTCGTCCCATTCGGTGACGGTGAGCGGCAGGGACGGATCCAGGATGGAGGTCAGCGGGTCCACGAACGGGACATTGGACAGGATGCCCGCGAACAGCTCGGGCGCGATATTGGCCACCGCTCCCATGAGCAGGCCGCCCGCGCTGCCGCCGTCGGCCACCATGCGATCCGGCGCGGTCACCCCGGTATCCACCAGATGCCGTGCGACCGAGACGAAGTCGGTGAAAGTGTTCTTCTTGCTGAGCGTCTTCCCGTGCTCGTACCACAGCCGGCCCATCTCACCGCCGCCGCGCACGTGCGCCACCGCGAACACCATGCCCCGGTCCAGCAGCGACAGCCGCGCCACCGAGAAGTACGGGTCGATGGCGGCCTCGTAGGAGCCGTACCCGTAGAGCAGCAACGGCTTCGGGCCCGCGACCGCGTCCCGGCGCATCACCAGTGAGACCGGCACCCGGGTGCCGTCCGCGGTCACCGTCCAATCCCGCTGCTGCACATAGTCGTCGGCGTCGTAGCCGCCCAGCACGACCTGCTCCTTGCGCAGCAGCAGCTCACCGGTCTGGGGCACGTAGTCGAAGATCTGGGTGGGGGTGATGAAGGAGGTGAGCCCGATGCGCAGCATGGGCTGCTCCCACTCCGGGTTCGAGCTGAGCCCGGCCGAGAACAGGGCCAGATCGAAGTCGATGTCCTTCAGCTCGCCGTAGCCCTCGGCGGTCAACGGCCACACCGCGACTCGCGGCAGCGCCTCGCGCCGGTAGCTCAGCACCAGCTTGTCGGAGAAGGCGTCGATGTCCTCGAGTCGGACGTCGTCGCGGTGCGGGATCAGGATGGTCATATCGGACGGATTCGACAGCGGGGCCTCGGCCAGCACGAAGTTGACCGCCTTCACCCCGTCCACCACATCGTTGTGCAGGATGAGCAGCTTGTCCTCGCCGCCGATGACGGCGTGCTCGGCGGAGTACTCGACGCCCTCGCGACGCGGCATGAGCACCCGGAACTCGCCCTCCGGATTGTCCGCCTCGAGGATCCAGTTCTCGGTGGTGATCTTGGAGCCGGTCATGATGACCAGGTACCGCTCCGAGCGCGTCGCGCCGATGCTGACCCAGAAGCTCTCGTCCGCCTCATGGAAGACCCGCACATCGGCGGCCTGCTCGGCGCCCAGGCGATGCCGCCATACGCTGTCGGGCCGCCAGGAGTCGTCGAGGGTCTGATAGAAGAGGTGGGTGCCGTCCAGCGACCAGGTCGCGCCCGGCGCGATATTCGGGATCTCGTCGCTCAGCAGTTCGCCGGTGCGCAGATTCTTGACGCGCAGCGTGTACCGCTCGTTGCCGACGGTGTCCACCGAGTACGCGAGCAGATCGCCGGCGTGGCTGATGGAGTAGGCGCCCAAGGCGAAGAAATCGTGGCCCGCGGCCAGCTCGTTGGAATCCAGCACCACCTCCTCGCCCGGAATCTCGACGTCGGCCTCCAGCTTGGGCGGGGTCCAATCGTCGGGATCAGCGATCGGGCAGCGGCAGTGCACGCCGTGCTGCTTGCCCTCGAAGGTGCGCGAGTAGTACCAGTAGTCCCCCATGCGGGTCGGCAGTGAGAGATCGGTTTCCTGCGTGCGGCCCTTGATCTCCTCGAAGATCTTCTCGCGCAGCGGGGCCAGCTTCGCGGTCTGCGCGTCGGTGTAGGCGTTCTCCGCCTCCAGATACGCGATGACCTCGGGGTTCTCCTTGTCCCGCAGCCACTCGTACTCGTCGATGACGACATCTCCGTGGTGCACGCGCTCCTTCGGCACCCGCTTGGCGATCGGCGCCACCACCGCGCCGTTAACTGAGGTCGCGCTCCCACTGTCCAAAGCCATGGGGTCCACGTTAGTAGCGCTGTCCCACCGCGGGCCCGAGACCCGGCGGTGCCGGGCGGGCCCGGGTTCGGTGCTCGCCCCGGCGCCGGGTGCCGCCATCGTCGTGTGCGACTGCTGCGCCGGGCAGATTCCGGGGGCCGCGCGCTGACCTGCTACCGCACCTGGCGCCGACGCGACTGGGCGACCTGGCGCTGCTCGTAGAGGTAGAAGACGGCGGCCTTGCGACGAGCACACTGGTCGGTTGGGCAACTTCGGTGGATCCGGAGAATACTGTGGGCCAATTCCACCGTGAAGCGCTCCGGAACCACCGCACAGCTGTCGGAGACCGGAGCCGCTCGTTGCGGGGACCATCGGGTGCGCACCACATACCTCCTTCCGCTGACAGAAGATGGAATATCCGATCCGAACCCTTCACAAACCCTGGCATTATGAGTGCGATCTACATCACCGACCAGTCCTGCTGGTACGCATTCAGGGGAGGCCGACAGTGGAAGCGAAAAACCGCGTAATCGATGCCGACGCGGTATGGCGACGCGGTGACGACAGCGCCGACGGCGTCGAGATCGCCTTTCTGTCCAGTGGCAATATCGGACTGCGGGACTCTCGCAATCCCGACGGCCCGGTGCTGATCTTCACCCCCGGCGAGTGGGAGGCCTTCGTGGCCGGGGCCAAGGACGGCGAATTCAACCGGCCCGAAGCCTGATTCGGGCTGTTCAAGCCCCTATCGCACCGCCGATCGTCGGCCACGACTCATGCAGGGTGTCCTGCCAGTACGACCACGAGTGCGTGCCGACCGGCGAGTGCTCCACCCGCGCCGGGATGTTCACCGCCCGCAGCCGCTGCTCGAACGAGGTGACACAGGCGTCCACCCCGAATTCGATGGGCCCGCCGAAGAAGATGTTCTCCGGCAGCTGCGGCTTGATCTCCAGCTCATGTGGGCCGGGCAGGCCGGTGCCGGTGGACAGGAAGATGGTCTTGCCGCGCAGCGCCTCGGTCCGCACCGCCGGATTATGTTCCGTCCACGCCGCACTGCCCGGCGCACCCCACATATTGAGCGGATTGCCGCCGCGATTCGCCACCGAGAACATCATGGCGCCCTGCGCGATCGTCGTGTCCGGGCAGGCACTGTAGCCCGCCACCGCCCGGTAGAGCTCCGGATGCCGCACGGCCAGGACGAAAGCCGCGATGCCGCCCATCGAGAGGCCGCCGATGGCGTTCACTCCGTTACCAGCGAAGTAGTCGTCGATGATGGGCGGAAGTTCTTGTGTCAGAAAGGTTTCCCACCGATAGCGGCCGAAGCGCGGATCGTCGGCGACCCAGTCCGTGTAGTAACTGGCCTGGCCGCCCATGGGCAGCACCACATTCAGGTCCTTGCCCCGGAAGAAGGATTCGGCGTCGGTGGCATTGGTCCAGGTGCTCTGGGCCGCGCCCGGATCGAGGCCGTCGAGGAGGTAGTAGCTGGGGCGGTCACCGCCGCCGGCGGGGTGCAGCACTTGCACCTCAACGGTGCGTCCCATGGCCGCGGAGTCGATGAAGATCGCCGAGCGGGTGGCGCTCAGCTCGTCGACCCGGACCACCTGTGCCGCGCGCGCGATTGCCGGCGGCACGGCCACCGGGTACAGCAAACCTGCGGCGATTGTCAAAACAGCTGCGGCAACGACTCTTCTACGCATGCCCCCACCTTCATCAGCCCACCACAATCGCTTTCAAACGTAACTCGAGTGGTCGACGCGGCGCGGGGAAATGCCGTTTTGGCGTGTCCTTGGCAAACCAGACGGTTCAGATATGGTAATACCGTTGCGCTATCAATCGGCGGCGATCCGGGTCAACGCGCCCCGAATCGATCCCGCCAGGTAATCGAGGTCCGCGCGCGCCGGCGTGGTCGGCCGCGCCCGCAACCCGAAACCATCCCCCGGGGTGCGCGGAATCACGTGCAGGTGCACATGGAACACCTCCTGACCGGCGGTCACCCCGTCGGCCAGAAAGAAATTCACGCCGTCACAGCCCACTTCCGACTCCCGCAGTCCCGCCGCGATCCGCTGCCCGACTTGAAACAGCTTGCCGCCCAAGGCCGGATCCAGCTCCGCGAGACTGCGGGCCGGCTTCTTCGGAATCACCAGCACATGGCCGGGCGTCACCGGCCGAATGTCCATGAACGCCAACACATCCTCATCCTCGAACACCTTCGAGGACGGTGCCCGACCGGCGACGATGTCGGAGAAGATCGTGTAAGGATTCATGCCCGCAGCCTAGCCGCCGAACGCACTCGCCCCCGGCTCCAGCGCGGAACCGGGGGCGAGAGCGAGAGTGGTTCGCTCCCTACAGGATCGGGGAGGGGGTGTAGCGGGCGGCCTCCGGGTTGGCGTCCACCAGCTTCTGCACCTGCGCGATCACGTCCGCCGTCTGGGCCTCGGCCGCGCCGATGAAGGCGGAGCGGTCGGCCAGCGCCGCGTCCAAGCCGGCCCGATCCAGCGGCATGCGGTCGTCGGCGGCCAAGCGGTCCAGCAGATCCGGCTCGCGACCCAGCTCACGCATGGCCAGCGCCACCGCCACCGCGTGCTCCTTGATGACCTCATGGGCGGTCTCGCGGCCCACGCCCGCGCGCACGGCCGCCATCAGGATGCGCGTGGTGGCCAGGAACGGCAGGTAGCGGTTGAGCTCGCGCTCGACCACGGCCGGGTACGCGCCGAACTCGGCCAGCACGGTCAGGAAGGTCTCCATCATGCCGTCGATGGCGAAGAAGGCGTCCGGCAGCGCCACGCGGCGCACCACCGAGCAGAACACGTCACCCTCGTTCCACTGCGCGCCCGCCAGCTCGGCCGCCATGGAGCCGTAGCCGCGCAACACCACCTGCAGACCGTTGACACGCTCGCAGGAGCGGGTGTTCATCTTGTGCGGCATGGCCGAGGAGCCCACCTGACCGGGCTGGAAGCCCTCGGTGACCAGCTCGTGGCCCGCCATCAGGCGAATGGTGTGCGCGAACGAGGACGGGCCCGCGCCCACCTGCACCAAGGCGGAGAGCACATCGTGATCCAGGGAGCGGGGGTAGATCTGGCCCACACTGGTGAAGACATCGGCGAAGCCCAGGTGCCGGGCCACCTTCTGCTCCAGCTGCGCCAGCTTGGCCCCGTCGCCGCCGAGCAGGTCCAGCATGTCCTGGGCGGTGCCCATCGGACCCTTGATGCCGCGCAACGGGTATCGGTCGATGAGCTCGCGCAACCGGGTCAGCGCGATGAGCAATTCGTCTGCGGCGGAAGCGAATCGCTTGCCGAGGGTGGTGGCCTGCGCAGCCACGTTGTGCGAGCGTCCCGCCATCACCAGCGTCTGGTACTGCGCCGCCCGCTCGGCCAGCCGGGCCGCGATGGCCACGCCGTGACCGTACACATGCTGAAGCGACAACCGGATCTGCAGTTGCTCCACATTCTCGGTGAGATCGCGCGAGGTCATCCCCTTGTGCACGTGCTCATGCCCCGCGAGCGCGTTGAACTCCTCGATCCGCGCCTTCACGTCGTGGCGGGTGACCCGCTCCCGCTCCGCGATCGACGTCAGATCCACCCGATCGATGACCCGCTCGTAGTCCTCGATCACCCCCGCCGGGACATCCACCCCCAGCTCGGCCTGCGCCCGCAGCACCTCCAGCCACAACCGCCGCTCGAGTACGATCTTGTTCTCGGGCGACCACAGATGAACCAGCTCCGGGCTGGCATAGCGGGTGGCGAGGACGTTCGGCACAAGACTCACGTCTGCGCAGTTTACCGGCTGTGTTTTCTGCCCTCCGCTGCGCTCCGGGCGGGTGCTGTGTCTAATTTGCCCTCCGCTTCGCTGCGGGCGGGTTCGCGGCGCTGGGAGTCTCGTTCTTCCCTCCGCTTCGCTCCCCCGCTCCACTCAGTCCAGAACGAGACGCGCCGCGAACTTCGGGGATCAGCGACAAACCAACACACCGCGCCCAATTGCCCTCCGCTGCGCTCCGCGCGGGCTCGCGACGCTGGAGGTCTCGTTCTTCCCGCCCTCCGCTCTGCTCAGTCCAGAACGAGCGCTCCGTCTCCCCGCGCTTGCGCCGCGGATCTGTGAGCAGAGCCCAAAGATCCTTGGAACCGGGTACCGCTATGCCGGTGGGGCGACGATGTCGATGATCTCCAGGAGCGCGCCCCGCGCCATGCGGCGGGGCTGCGGGTCGAGTTCACCGAGCGCGGTCACCACCGCCCCATCGACTACCGCCACCAAGCGGCGGGTCTGTTCGGCGCGCACCACGCGGTCGCTGCGGCGCAGCACGTCGGTGAGCAGCTCATCGAGCTGGGCGCGTAGTCGCAGCTGGACCTCTCGTAATTCCGGATGGCGGGCCGAGGCGACCGACCGTTCGTAGCGGGCGATCAGCTGACCCCGAGCATCCTCGTCCTGAATCTCCGGTCCCACCAATAGATCCAGCACCAGTTCCACGGTGGCCTCCGCGCCACGCCGGCGATGCGTCACCTCACCCACGCGGCGGCGCATGGCCTCCAGTTCGGCATTGCCGGAGAACTCGACCGCACGCGCGATCAGATCCTCCAGCGATTCGAAGTAGTAGGTGGTAGACGCGAGCGGCAGATCCGCCCGGGTAGCCACGGAGCGATGCCGAACCGCTTCGAAGCCGCCTTCGAGCAGTAGCTCGGCGGCGGCACAAACCAGCGCTTGGCGACGCCGTTCGCCTTTCGGAGTCGTCACAGTGGTCACCGTGCAATCGTGCCAGTCATCACCGGCGCTGTGTTCATTTTGCCCACCGCGCTCAATCTCCTTGGCAGATCAGGCCAAATACCGTTCCAACCGGTCGAGTGCCTCTTCGATGTCGGCGCCCGCTCCGGCGAACGAGAAGCGAACCGTGTGATGGCCGTTGCGCGTATCGAAGTCGATGCCGGGAGCCAGTGCCACACCGGTGGCGTCGAGCACCTCGGTGCACCAGCGCATCGAATCATCGGTCAGGTGAGCGATATCCGCATAGGCGTAGAACGCACCGTCGGCGGGGGCGAGATCGGTGATGCCGAGCTTGGGCAGACCCGACAGCAGCAGCTGGCGATTCTCCGCATAGCGCCGGACGTGACCGTCCAGTTCGGCCTTGGCCTCCGCGCCGAACGCGTGCACCGCCGCGAACTGAGAGATAGCCGGCGGACACACGGTCATATTGGAGGCCAGCCGCTGCAGCGCCGGGCGCAACGATTCCGGCGCCAGCATCCAGCCCAACCGCCAGCCCGTCATCGAGAAGTATTTGGACACCGAGCCGATGACCACCGACTCGCGCGAGGTCTCCCAGGCCGAGGAGGTCGGCTCGGGACTCGAGGCAAACCCAGCCCCATAGACGATGCCGTGATAGATCTCGTCGGAGATCAGCAGCGTCCCATGCTCGTCGCACCAGCGGGCCAGCGCGGCCAGCTCCTGCGGCGCGATCATGGTCCCGGTCGGATTCGCCGGGCTCGCCACGATCAGGCCCGCGGGCGGTTCCGGCAGCGCCTCCAGCATGGCCACGGTCGGCTGGAACCGAGTCTGCGGGCCGCAGTCCAGCTCCACGACATCGCAGCCCAGCGCCCTCAGCGTGTTCCGATAGGCCGGATAACCCGGCCGAGCCACCACCACGGTGTCGCCGGGGTCGAAGGCCGCCAGGAAGATGAGCGTGAACGCGCCCGAGGAACCGGTGGTCACCACGACGTCATCCGCGTCCACCCGCACCCCGTAGGTGCTCCGGTGGTGTTCCGCGATGGCCTCCCGCAGCGCCAGGGTCCCGAATGTCTCGGTATATCCCAGCAATTCGGAATCCATGGCCGCTCTGGTAGCCCGCAAAACCGCTTGCGGAGCGGGCGTGGACGGCTGCCCCGCGGCCAGCACCAGCACATCTCCGTGTGTCCGGGCCCGTTCAGCTGCTGCTTTCCAGACGTCCATCACGTAAAAAGGTGGAATGGTCGACCGGCGAGATTCGATACGCACTCGACAGACGGTAGAGCACCCGCTCCCCCGCCTGTCCGGGAACGGCCACCCGAATGCCTGAGGAGGCGGCTGTGCAGGGGGGACCAGCAACCACCGGGAACACCGCGGCGGCCGACGCACACCCACCCGAACCCACCCCACCCACGACGGAACAGCCCGCCCGGCCCACCGGCCGCAAGCCGGAGCGCGCGGCGCGGGCCGTACTCCGAAAGCGTCGGCGCGCGCCGCAGACCGACAGCGCCGAGGTGAGCACGCCGGGCGGTGACGAAGCATCGATCGCGGGAGCGGTGGACACCCTCCTCGATCCGCAAGATCCTGCCGCGGACGCCGAGGAGGCGGTCACCGCACCGGAAGCCGATCCGGACACGGCGCCGGCCCATGGCTCCTGGCTCGGTGCGGCCGCCCCGAGCGGCGGGCGGAAGTGGATGCGGCGCGGCGGGTTCGGCGCGGCGGACAGCTACACGCCGGGTGTGCGGTCGCAGCTGGCATTCGCGGACGAGCCGTCACCGGCCGGGGACACGTTGAAACGGGCCAGGCGGTTGGTGATTCGGCTCGCGGGGCAGGTGGCCGCCTGGCTGCGGGTATATGCGCCGATAGCGCGGGGCCGGGCGATCGAGCTCTGGGCCCGGCGCCCGCGGTCGTGGGCCGAGGCCGTCGAGATGGTGCGGCGGGGGCGGGAGGAAGCGCGGCGGCAGTGGCCTGTCGTGCGGGCGTGGAGTATTCGGCATCGGGTGCTGATCGGCGGCATGGTCGCGGTGCTGGTGTTCGCGAGCGCGGACGGGGCGCTCGGGTTGCTGCCGACCGACGCCCCGGTGGGTCCCGGTGTGGCGCTGCGGGTTCCGGTGCGATATCCGTTGCAGGTGCAGGCCACCACGGAGACGTCCAAGCGGTATCTGGACGCCATCAACAACGGTGAGCATCTCCGGGAGCAGGCGGTGGTCTCGGCGGCGGCCGCGGCCACACTGGAGCGGGCCAAGGCGGAGGCCGCCGCGGCGGTGGCCGGGCAGCCCCAGCCGTGGATGGCGCCGTCGCCGGACGCCACACTGCCGCCGGGCTTCGTGATTCCGGGCATCGGCGGGTTCGCGCTGCCCGCGAAGGGCGTCTTCACCTCGGGGTTCGGGGCGCGCTGGGGCACCTTCCACGCGGGAATCGACATCGCCGCACCGCTCGGCTCACCGATCTACGCGGTCGCGGCGGGCACCGTCATCGACGCGGGCCCGGCCCAGGGTTTCGGCCTGTGGGTGCGCATCCGCCACGACGACGGCACTATCTCCGTCTACGGCCACATGTACGACTTCTCGGTGTCGGTCGGCGAACGCGTCCCGGCGGGTCTGCAGATCGCACGCATCGGCAACCGCGGCGACTCCACCGGCCCGCACCTGCATTTCGAGATCATCATCAACGGTCAGCACGTCGACCCGCAGCCGTGGCTGGCACAGCGCGGCATCATCCTCGGCTGAACTCCCCCGCCTCCCCGCGACTCGAGCGCACGGCTGGGGAGCCGTCGACCGTCGGCGGCACTGCTCCGCCTCCCCGGACTTCAGCGCACGACTCGGGAGCCGTCGGCCATCGCGACGCGTGCGGGCGGTTCGGGACCGAAACACCTTCGGGCGTACCCGAGGAGTTACCCGAATCGGTACGAAATCAGTTCTCCCGCTGGCATTCGGATTTCGGGCGCGTCATTCGGATTTCGGGCGCGCCATCCAGATTTCAGGCGCGCCATCCGGACTTCGGGCGCGCCATCCGGACTTCGGTCGGCAGTCGCCTTCAGGCGGGGGTGGGGACGGAGATGCGGCCCTCGGTGGCGGCCAGGGCGATGTCGGTGCGGAAGTGGCCGCCCGGCAGCTTGATTCCGGCCAGCCGGTCGTAGGCGTTCTTGCGCGCCTGGGCGAGATCCGGGCCCTGGCCGACAATGGCGAGCACGCGGCCGCCCGCCGACACCAGCGCGCCGTCCTCACGCTGGGCGGTGCCCGCGTGCAGCACCTCGGATTCGGTTCCGGTGCCACTGGATTCGGCCCCGGTGATCACATCGCCGCTGCGCGGCCGGGCCGGGTAGTTCTCGGCTGCCAGCACGACGGCGACGGCGGCGCCGTCCTTCCAACGCGGCGCGGCCACCTGGTCCAGGGTGCCGGTGGCGGTCGCATACAGCAGTTCACCGAGCGGGCTGTCCAGCATGGCCAGCACGGCCTGGGTCTCGGGATCGCCGAAACGACAGTTGAATTCGACCACCGCGGGCCCGGTCTGCCCGATGGCGAGGCCCGCGTACAGCAGGCCGCTGAACGGCACGCCCCGGCGAACCATCTCGGCCGCAACGGGTTTCACCACATCGTCGACGATCGCCTGCAAGGTCTCGTCCGGCAGCCACGGCAGCGGCGTGTACGCGCCCATACCGCCGGTGTTCGGGCCGGTGTCGCCGTCGCCGACCCGCTTGTGGTCCTGGGCGGGTAGCAGCGGCACCACGGTCTCGCCGTCGACCAGGCAGAACAGCGATACCTCGGGTCCGTCGAGGAAGGACTCCAGCAGCACCGGGTGGCCCTGCTCGAGCAGTTCGGCGCCGTGCTCGCGGGCCACCGACCGGTCCGGGGTCACCACGACGCCCTTGCCGGCGGCCAGGCCGTCGTCCTTGACCACCCAGGTCGGTCCGAAACGGTCCAGCGCCGCATCCAATTCGCCCGGGTGATCCACGATCTCGCTGTGCGCGGTGCGTACCCCGGCCGCGTTCATCACGTCCTTGGCGAAGGCCTTCGAACCCTCGATCCGCGCGGCAGCGGCGGACGGGCCGAACGCCGGTATCCCGGCGGCGCGCACGGCGTCGGCCACCCCGAGCACCAGCGGCACCTCGGGTCCGATCACCACGAGATCGACGCCCAGCTCCTGGGCGAGCGCCGTCACCTCCTCCCCGGAGGTGGCGTCCACCGCACGCACCTCGGCGTGCTGGGCGATGCCGGCATTGCCGGGAGCCGCGTACACCGCGGATACCGACGGGTCCTTGCGCAGTGCCAGGACGAGGGCATGTTCACGAGCTCCGGAACCGATCACGAGTACGCGCACGGCAGACAGCTTAGAGGGTGACCGCATCACCCAACCGGCGGCTCCGCACCCGGGAAGCCCGTACGGGTCGCGACAACTGATTCCGTTCCGATGGGGGTAACTCATCGGGCACGTCCAAAATCGGTTCGGCTCCCAACGCAGGCACGCACGCCCAGCGGTCGACGGCTACCCGCCGTGCGCAGAGGTTCGGAGGGACGCAGGGGCGAGGCGGCAGAGCGTAATGTCCCCGGCATGGCTTCTGTTTTCTCCGCAATCATCGACGGTCAGCTGCCGGGACGGTTCGTCTGGGAGGACGACGAATTCGTCGCCTTCCTCACGATCGCCCCGGTGACGCAGGGGCACACGCTGGTGGTGCCGCGCAAGGAGATCGACCAGTGGCAGGACGTCGATCCGGACACCTTCGCGCGCATGACCGCTGTCGCCCAGAGGATCGGCCAAGCGGTGCGGGCCGCGTGGGACGCCCCGCGTGCGGGCCTGCTCATCGCGGGCCTCGAGGTCCCGCACCTGCACATGCATGTCTTCCCGGCCTTCCACCTGGGCGACTTCGACATCTCCGGGGCGGACCCGGAGCCCAGCAAGGAATCCCTCGACGAGGCGCAGGCCATGATCAAGCAGGCCCTGCGCGACCTCGGCTACGGCGCGAACGTCCCGCAGTGAGCTCGCGAACGTCCCGCAGAGAGCTCGCGAACGTCCCGGAGTGAGCTGAGGATCCCGACGTTCCCGTGCCCGCCGGTCGCCGACCCCGGCGCCGGCGGGGCCGAAGCATCGGATCTCGTGCCGATCGAAATGTCACCACTGATCTCGTGCCGATCGAAACGTGACAACTGATCTCGTGCCGATCGGGATAACTCCTGGGGTACGCCCAGCATCGGTTCGGCTCCCAACCGCCGGCACGCATGCACAACCCAGGACGACTTTCAGCCGGGCGCTGAATGGCGCGAAGCGGCGGGGCAGCTCTCGGCCGGGCGCTGAATGGCGCGAAGCGGCGGGGCAGCTCTCAGCCGGACGCCAACGACGGCCCGGGCTGGCGGGGCAGCTCGCGTGGCAGCCGCACGGTGAAGGTGGTGCCCTCCCCCGGCGCGCTGGTCACCGACACCGTGCCACCGTGCGCGTCGACCAGCGCCTGCACGATCGAAAGTCCCAGTCCCGTACCGCCGCTGACCCGGCTGCGGGACACGTCGGTGCGATAGAAGCGTTCGAAGACCCGCTCGGCCTGTTCGACCTCCAGTCCCGGCCCGGTGTCGGCGACCTCGATGAGCACCTCGTCGGCGGCCGGGGTGAGCCGCACCGTCACCTCCGCGTCGGGCGGGGTGTGCACCAGCGCGTTGTTGATCAGGTTGGCCAGCACCTGTCGCAGCCGCGCCTCGTCGCCGAGCATCTCCAAAGTGCCGGGGCCGGGCCGGATTTCGAGGTCGATCTTGCGTTCCGGCCCCTCCGGATGCTGGGCCGCCGCCAGCGCGCGCGCACTGTGCACGGCATCGCTGGCCAGCATGAGCAGGTCCAGCGGACGCCGTTCCACCGGTCGCTGCGCGTCCAGCCGGGCCAGCATGAGCAGGTCCTCGACCAGCAAACCCATCCGCTTGGACTCGCGTTCGATGCGGTCCATGAGCATGTCCGGATCGGTGATCGCGCCCTGCCGGTACAGCTCCGAGAAGCCCTTGATGGTGGTGAGCGGGGTGCGCAGTTCGTGGCTGGCATCGGCCACGAAACGTCGCATCTTGGCCTCGGAGCGCCGCGCCGCCTCCTCCGAGGCCTCGGTGGCGGCGAAGGCCTGCTGGATCTGGGTCAGCATGGTGTTCAGCGACTGCGAGAGGTGATCGACCTCGGTGTCGGTGCCACGCACCGGAACTCGCTGATGCAGGTCACCGCCCGCGATGGCGGCCGCCGTGCGCTCGACCTCTCGCAGCGGCCGCAGACTGCGCCGGATCACGATGCGCGCCACCGCGGCCAGCGCCGCCAGCACCAGCGCACCGATCACCAGCTGCAGCACGATCAGCTTGTCCAGCAGCGAATTCGTCTCGTCCATGCGCAGCGCGATGATGCTGGTGCCGTACTCGTTGACGGTCCGCAGCACCCGCCACTCCTCGGTGGACGCGCCGACCGAGCCGACGGTCTCCGGACGGGTACCCAGGTCCGCGGGCACCTCGGGCTGCTGTGCTCCGGCCGACAGGCTCAGCGTGATCTGCCCCGCCGAATCCCACACCTGCACCCAGTACAGGTGCGGCGGCCGTTCCCGCCCGCGCACGGTGGGCAGCGGTTCGGGGCGTTGCGCGCCGGGCGCGGCCCAGCTGTGGGCGGCGTCGTAGAGCTGCCGATCGATGCGTTCGACCAGGACATTGCGCATGAGCGAGGTGACCGCGATGCCGGAGACCAGCAGCCCGAATCCGACCAGCGAGACCAGAGCCAGCACCAGGGTGGTGCGCAGCGGCACCGCGGCGAGCCCGGCGGCGAGCCTGCCGCGCACGGTTCGCGCCACCTCGGCGGCGTTCACGTCGCGGCCGTCTTACCGCGCGGTTCCCGCATGACGTATCCGACCCCGCGCAGCGTGTGAATCAGCCGATCCGGCCCGGTGTCGACCTTCTTGCGCAGGTAGGACACATACGTCTCGACGACGCCGACCTCGCCGCCGAAGTCGTAGCGCCACACGTGGTCCAGGATCCGCGGCTTGCTCAGCACCGTGCCCGCGTTGACCAGGAAGTACCGCAGCAGCGTGAACTCGGTCGGCGACAGCGAAACCGGCTCCCCGGCCTTCCACACCTCGTGCGTGTCGTCATCGAGTTCGATATCGGCGAACCGCAGCCGCGACGACTTGGTCTCCGGCGCCGACCGCCCGGCCCGTCGCAGAATCACCCGTAGCCGCGCGACCACCTCCTCGAGACTGAACGGCTTGGTGACGTAGTCGTCCGCCCCCAGCGTCAGCCCGGTGATCTTGTCGTCCACGTCGTCCCGCGCGGTCAGGAACAGCACGGGCGAGTCGATGCCGTCGGCCCGTAGCCGCCGCAGCAGCCCGAACCCATCCATTCCGGGCATCATCACATCGATGATCAGCGCGTCCGGCCGGAAGGTCTTCGCCTTGTCCAGCCCCTCGGTGCCACTCGCGGCACTCGCGACCTCGAATCCCTGATATCGCAGACTCACCGATAGCAGCTCGACGATCATCGGCTCATCGTCAACGACGAGCACCCTCGCCTCCGGTTCGCGCGGCTGAACGGGCACACCTGTCATGACCTCATATTCTGCGCCGCCGCCGCGAAGAACCTGACCCTTCCCTGGGAGTTTCCTGGGAAGGATGAACTCTCGATGCTCTCAGGGGATCCGCGCCCGACCCCCGAAACTCCCGCGGCTCCGCCCCAGACCCGCGGTCTGCGCCTCTCGGCTCTCGGGGCCGGCCCAAACCCGGAAAAACGTGTGGGGCCGAGGTTTTGCCTCGGCCCCACACGCTCGACTGCTGTTCTGGGCAGCCAGGCTGCCTGTCGAGCCCCCTGTCAGGATTGAACTGACGACCTTCGCTTTACAAGAGCGGTGCTCTACCACTGAGCTAAGGAGGCGGGTGAAGCGGTTGCCATCATAACGGGCCAAGTTGACCGTGCAACACCGGGTTTCCGGTGTCGTGCGGCCCCCTGAATGATCCTCCGACAATATCGGTGGCGTCCACGGAGTGAGGTGAGGCAAAGGCTGTGACGCGGTGTTTGTCGAGCCGGCGGCGCTATTGCGTGTGGGATGCCGCTGTGGCCGAATGCGGGTGAGGCCCGAGTACGCGGCCACCAAGGGCATTATCTCCGTGATTGCTCGGCCGAAGCTCGAGGCCGTACTTGCGCCGTCTGTGGCATCGCGAGCGAATGGTGCGAACGGCCGCTCGCATTCGTCCTCGACCACATTGACGGCGATCCCATTCACGACCGACGGGAGAACCTGCGGCTCATCTGCCCGAACTCCGACTCTCAACTACCGGCGTACAAGAGCCGGAACCGAGGCAACGGTAGGCACTCTCGGCGTGAGAGATACGCAAGCGGGCAGTCGTACCGACCGAGGACCGCTACGGCTCGGTGAGCCCAGGCACAGAAGGCCACCGTCCCGTTCGGAGGGGATACTGCACAACGGACCGGAACGCGGCCGGGCGACGCTTGTGGCGTCGCCCGGCCGCGTTCAGAAGCCGTTCGCGCAGTATCGGACTAACCGCAGGGTGTCAGGACTGAGCCGCCTGACGAGCCGCGTCGTCCGCCGCCATGGCGTCACGCAGGCTCTTCGGACGCATATCGGTCCAGTTCTTCTCGACGTACTCGACGCACGCGGCGCGGCTGTCCTCGCCGAACACGACTCGCCAACCCGCCGGAACCTCGGCGAAGGCCGGCCACAGGGAGTGCTGTTCCTCATCGTTGACCAGGACGAAGAACCGGCCGTCTTCATCATCGAAGGGATTGGTGCTCATTTCACCTCACTGGATACTGGCGCTGTGTACGGGGACGTAGACGGATCGTCCAGCCACCGAAGTGTACGGAACGACCCCCGACGTTGATTCGACCCTAGCAAGGCAGGTGTTACCGCTGGGCGGTTACCTGCACTTCATTCAGGCAACGAAGAATTCGAGGAGGATCTTGTTGACGGCCTCCGGTTGTTCCAGGTAGCCGAAGTGTCCAGCGTCGGGGACCTCCTGGTAGCGGGCTCCAGGAATGATATCGGCGACTTCGCGCGAAAGGTAGGGCGGGATCATCCGGTCGTCCGAGAAGCCCACGGACAGGCAGGGCACGGTGATGGCCTTGTAGGCGGCCGTGCGGTCGAAGTCGTGGTCCATGCGTCGCTGAGCCCGCACTCCGGGCGAAACCGGGCCGCCGGTGAACTCGAACAGGTCGAGCCAGTCGCGGGCGGCGTGCGGGTCGGCCATGGTGGCCGGGGACAGGTTCATGATGGCCGACATGGCGGCCTCGTACTTGGCGGGCAACTGCACGCCGGAGGCGTCGAGTTCGTGCTCGCCGAGCGACAGCGTCTTCTGGAACTGGTCGAGCCGGGCGTGTCCGGCCATGAACACGGCCTTGCGCACCAGGTCCGGCCGGGCGAGCGCGAGTTCCTGCGCCACCCGAGCGCCCATGGACTGCCCGACCACCAATGCCGGTCCCTCGTCGAGGAATTCGATGAGGGCGGCGGTGTCGCGCACCAGGTCGTCGATGGTGATCCCGTTCGGCGATTCGAAAGACGGTGCGATGCCGCGATTGTCGAAGGTGCAGACTCGGTACCCGGCGGCCACCAGCGCGGGCACCTGGTGCAGTTCCCACACCCGCCCCCCGCTGCCGGTGCCCATGATCATGACTACCAGCGGCGCGGACCCCTTGACGTCGGTGCCCTTGGACCTATCTCCCTTGACCTGGTAGTTCAGCGAGATTCCGTTCACCGTCGCCAACGGCATGCTTGCGACCCCTTCATCGACTCGTATGGTTCGTTCACCGTATAGGTACCCAGGACCGGAACGTTTCGCTCATGCCGACGACACGGCTCGCCGTTTCGACCGCCGACCGGTGAGCATTGCGGTTAGGGCTCGCAATGCACGCAGCGGACGGCCGCGACTTTCCTGGCAGATACGATGGACTTCTCGCACCGAGCAGACTTCCCCGAGAGGATATGAGATGGCCGCGAAGACCGGCGCAAACGACATCGCGGACGACGATCTGGAGCCGCTCGCCGACGAAACCGCTCGTCAGGCCCAGCGTGTGGTGGCCGCCTACGCCACCGACGCCGACGAATGCCGCATGCTGTTGTCCATGCTGGGCATCGGTCCGACGCGAGGCGAATGACCCGTGCACCCGGATAGCTCCGGCTCCGGTTTCGTCGTCGTCGCCAACCGGCTTCCGGTCGACCTGGAGCGACTACCCGATGGGACCACCCGCTGGAAGCGCAGCCCCGGCGGCCTGGTGACCGCGCTGGAACCGGTGTTGCGCAATAACAAGGGCGCCTGGGTCGGCTGGGCCGGCGTGCCCGATGTGGATCTGGATCCGATCGTCGAGGACGGTCTGGAACTGCATCCGGTGCCGCTGTCGGGCGATGAGGTCGCCGACTACTACGAGGGCTTCTCCAACGCGACGCTGTGGCCGCTGTATCACGACGTGATCGTGCGGCCGGTCTACGACCGCCAGTGGTGGCAGGCGTATGTGCAGGTGAACCGCCGCTTCGCCGAGTACACCGCCAAGGTGGCCGCCGAGGGCGCGACGGTGTGGGTGCAGGACTACCAGCTGCAGCTGGTGCCCAAGATGCTGCGCATGCTGCGCCCGGACCTGACCATCGGCTTCTTCCTGCACATTCCGTTCCCGCCGGTGGAACTGTTCATGCAGATGCCGTGGCGCACCGAAATCGTCGAGGGCCTGCTGGGCGCCGACCTGATCGGCTTCCACCTGCCCGGCGGCGCGCAGAATTTCCTGTACCTGGCCAGAAGGCTGGCGGGACAGCCGACTTCGCGCGGTAATGTGGGTGTCCGCTCGAAACTCGGTGTGGTGCAGGTGGGTTTCCGCACCGTGCGGGTGGGCGCATTCCCGATCTCGATCACCTCCACGGAGCTGGACGAGTACTCGCGCCGCCGCAGCGTGCGGGAGCGTGCCGCGAAAATCCGTGCGGAGCTGGGCAATCCGAAGACGATCCTGCTGGGTGTGGACCGCCTGGACTACACCAAGGGCATCGACATCCGGCTGGCCGCGCTGGAGGAACTCCTGCACGACGGTCGGGTCGATCCGGCGGACACGGTGATGGTGCAGCTGGCCACGCCGAGCCGCGAGCGAGTCGAGTCCTACAAGCAGATGCGCGGCGATATCGAGCGCCAGGTGGGTCGGATCAATGGCGAGTTCTCCCGGGTGGGCTATCCGGTGGTGCATTACCTGCACCGCCCGATCCCGCGCGACGAGCTCATCGCGTTCTTCGTGGCCGCCGACGTCATGGTGGTGACCCCGCTGCGCGACGGCATGAACCTGGTCGCCAAGGAGTACGTGGCCTGCCAGGGCAGCCTCAACGGCGCGCTGGTGCTGAGCGAATTCACCGGTGCGGCGGCGGAATTGCGGCAGGCCTACCTGTGCAACCCGCATGACCTCGACAGCGTCAAGGACGCCCTGATCGGCGCGATCGACGACGACCGCGACACCCGTCGCCGCCGCATGCGCTCCCTGCGGCGTCAGGTTCTCTCCCATGACGTCGACCGCTGGGCGCGCGCCTTCCTCGACGCCCTGGCCACCGACCGGGTGGCGGGCAGCGCACTGCTGTCCGACGACGATGTGGATCCGGACGTGAGCCGCTGAACCGGCCCAAACACGAACGCCCCCTGGATCTTCCAGGGGGCGTTCGCCGTGTGTGCGCTAAGCGTCCTCGAACCGGTAGGTGACCTCGGTGAGCCGTTCGGACTCTGCCCACAACTTCGCCGCCAGCTCCGGATCGCGGGCCTGCTCCCCCGCCTGGTTCTCGACCGGATACCCCTTGCTGACACCGCTGGGCCCGAAGAACTCCCCGCCGCGCACACCGGGATCGGTGGCCGCGCGCAGCGCCGGCAGCGCCCCCATCTCGACGGTCTGCATGAAGACCCGGAACACCCACCGTATCTGCGGCCGCGACAGGAAAGCCACCGCGGGACCGAGATTCTGGGCGAAGTCCGACTCCGCCGCCCCCGGATGCACCCCGACCGAGATCAGCCTGGACCCGGTCCCGTTGAGCCGCCGCTGCAGCTCGAACGCGAACAGCGCATTGGCCAACTTGGACTGGGCGTAAACCGCCAGCGCCTTGTACTTGCGTCGCTCGTAGAACAGGTCGTCGAGCTCGAACGAGGTCCCCCGCTGCGACGGCGAACCACTCGAGACCGTCACCACTCGCCCCTGCGGCGCGGCCTGCAGCAGATCCAGCACCAGCCCGGTGAACGCGAACGGCCCCAAATGATTTGTCGCGAAGGTGGTCTCGAACCCATCCGCCGTCACCGACCGCTCCCGGTTCAACGTCCCCGCATTGTTCACCAGCAGATCGATCCGGTCGAAGTCGTCGTGCAGCCGTACCGCGGCCTTGCGCACCGACTCCTGCGATGCCAGATCCAGCTCGACGAACGGCAATTCGGCATCGGGCGCACTCCCTCGGATGACTTCGGCTGCCGCCGCGGCCTTCTCGGCATTCCTGCAGGCCAGCACCACCTGGGCCCCGTGCTCGGCCAGCCGCCGCGCGGTCTCCAGCCCAAGCCCCGCGCTGGCCCCCGTGACAATCGCGGTGCGACCGTGGAGATCCGGTATGTTGTCGGCGGTCCACGGCGTCGTTGAGCTACCCACGGTTCGATCCTGACTACTCAGATCTAGTAATTTCCGCCAGGGAGCCTAGATCGAGTTGTACGCGGGTACCAGCCGCGTCGCGAATCTCACTGCGGGACCGGCCGTCCCGCTCGTCAGGCCGCCGCCAGGACCATACGATCGGCCCACCGGGGCGATAGGGTGCCGAGAGCCCGCAGGATTCCGGCGAAGCGTGGATACACTGCGACCGGTCTGGTCCGGATCGCCGTCACCAGCCACTCCGCGGCCTCTTCCGGTGTCAGCGCGGGCAATCCTCTGTAGTTTTCGGTGCCACCGATCATGGGTGTCTGTACCAGCGGATAATGCACCGCGGTCACCGTGATTCCACGGCCGCTCAATTCGGTATCCAAGCTGCGACCGAACGCGACCAGCGCGGCCTTCGACCCGCCGTAGGCCGAGAACTTGGGCATCGTCCCGATCTGCACGCCGGCCGTGCCGACATTCACGATGTGCCCTCCCCCGCTCGCCAGCATCGTCGGCAGCAGGCGGAGCGTGAGCGCGATGGCGCCGAAGTAATTGACCGCCATCGTGCGCTCGAAATCGTGTAGGAGCCGCGAGTTCTCGGGCAGCTCGTCCGCATGGCGCCCCAACGTCTCGACCACGCTGCGACGAATCGAACGACCGGCGTTATTGATCAAGACGTCGACACCGCCCCACTCAGCGATCAACCGCTCGGAGAGACCGGCGACCGCGGCCTCGTCGGTCAGGTCGCACGCGATGGCCGCGGCCCGGCCGCCTGTCCGGACGATCTCGTCGCAGAGTTCCTGCAGCTCCGCGGATCTGCGGGCCACGACGACCACGTCGGCTCCGAGTCCCGCCAACCGCAGCGCCGTCGCCCGGCCGATTCCGGACGACCCACCGGTGATCAGGATTCGCCGGCCCGCGATCTCGGTGACCTGTGCCGCGGCTCGCCCCGGCCGACGCCCGCGGTGACTGCGCGCCTCGAAGAGCCACCGGACGATTCCGGATTGGATCGCCGGCGCCCAGGGGCCGAATCGTCCTTCGTTCACCCACGCCATGAGCGCGCGGTACCTGTCGAGACTCACTACGACCTCAATTCCCCACTTACCCAATACCATCGGCCACTCAGTGTGTGCTGTCGAACGAGTCGAGAAAACGCCGATTCATCATTCGATCCTTCTGCCGGGGCGCCACCAATCCCCAGGTCTCCCACAGCGCCGCCTTCGTCATCGTGATTCGTTTGGGGCGGTCGACCAGTGCCTTCAGAATCTGGCCGGCGGCCCATTCGGGTGTTCGAACCTTGAAGGCCCGGTAATCGTTCGGAGCGATCATCGGCGTATCGACGAGCGGCATATGGACGGTGGTGAAGGTGATGCCGTCGGCGAGCGTTTCCGCCGCCGCGACCTCCGAGAACTTGTTCAGAGCCGCCTTGCTGGCCAGATACGCCGAGAATCGCGGCACACCCGCCTGTACGGCACCGGTGCTGACGTTGACGATGTGCCCGAATCGGCGTTCCCGCATCTGCGGCAAGAAGGCCAACGTCATTCGCAATGCACCGAAGTAGTTGACCGCCATGGTGCGTTCGAAGTCGTGCAGGCGTTCGGTCGACAGATGCAGTGGTCGCCGAATCGACCTGCCGGCATTGTTGACCAGCATGTCGACCTTGCCGTGCTCGTCGAGAATCGCCTTGACGACGAGTTCGACCGATTCGGAATCGGTGATGTCGCACTGATAACCGTACGAGTCGCCGCCGCCGTCTCGAATGTTGCCGACCACCTGCTCGAGTTCGGGGCCGCGGCGCGCGATCAGCAGCACGGTGGCGCCTTCGGCCGCCGCGGCCAGCGCCGTGGCCCGGCCGATGCCCGACGAGCCGCCGGTGATCAGGACATGCCGCCCGGACAGCGCACCGCCGTGCCGCTCCACGCTGTCGGGAGCCGACTGCGATGAGGTGGCGGCGACGTCACGAATGCCGGCCGGACGAGCCCCGTCGCCATCGATCCAGTTGATCCAGGCAGCGGCGGCCGGCCAGGTGACGTTGACCGCACCGCTGCCGGCCACCAAACCGAAATGGCTTGCCACGGCCTCGATTTCGTACACCCTCGCCTGCCGCGCCGACCGGCCGATCGCACGCACCGCCGTCGGGGTGCCGATGGTGTCGTACTTGCCGGCGATGGCGAGGATCGGGCAGGTCAGAGCCGACAGCGTGACAAGGCGGTCGCGAAGTACGAAACTGCCCGACAGCAGACTGTTGTCCGCCACGAACTGCCGCAGCAGGTCCGCGATGGCCGGACCCGGATACCCGACCCATCCATCCTTCGCGAGAAAGCGCCGCCGGCGCTCATCGGGCAGCAATGCCTCGCGGTCGTGCAATTGTCGGAGAAATGCGAGTCGCCGCTGCGCATTTCCCACCGGGTCCAGCAATTTGAACCACATGCGCAGGGTCCGGTCGCTGACACGCATCCGGCTGACGACCCGGTCGGCCAGGAAGTCGGCGGTCCGCACCAGCACCTCCGGTGACACCCGCCACGGCAGCCCCGCCGAGTCGGTGTCGACCGGACTGCCGCAGGTGATGATGCCGGCCACCCCCGTGCCACGCCGGTAGGCAGCGGCTTGATAGGCGAACATGCCACCCTGCGACCAGCCGAGCAGGTGCACGTCACGGCCGGTCACCCGACTCACCGTGTCGATGGCATCGCTGACCGCCAATACATGGTCGGCGATGTCTCGCTGCCAGCCGCCTTCCTCGTGTGCCGGCGAGCCGAAGTCGATCACCCACGGGTCGACACCGGCCGCGCCGAGCATCGCCACCGCGCCATCTTCGGCATCGAGATCGTAGAGATCCGCCGTCAGCATGAGGGCCGGGATCATCAGCACCGCAGGGCGATTCGCCGTGTCCGAGCTCTCAGGAACGGAATAACGACGCAACCGATACATCGGCCGCCGTTCCACCACTTCGTATGGAGTCGGCTCGTTGCCGCCGCGCAGTTTCCCATAACGGACGATTTCGAGGCCATTACGCATGGCCGCCAGAGCCTTCGATGCGCGCAGATCGGATTTCTGCGCATCAAAAATAGAAAGCATTGCCACCCCCAGATTTTGGAACCGGCAAGGAAATGCCGCCACCGCAATCCAGAGTCGTAGATAGAACATGTTCCAAGCAACACATAGTGACGTACATCACGGCCGATCGCTCACCTTGCCGACGAACTCACGGGATGGTGTAATCAAACGCGCAGTGGCCCTGCGGTTTTCATTACCCGCCCGTACCAGGCCTCGATGCATCCCTCACATCGCCAGCCCATTCCGAGCCGCTGCAATTCACCAGTTCAACTGTGGCTCGAAAGGCAATCGACCGCAATGTATCTGACTCAATCCCTGCATCGCGCACTACAACAGACACCCGACCTGCCGATGACGATCTCCGGGGACCGGACACGGACGACTCGGGAGGTATTCCACCGAGTCTCTCGACTCGCCAGTGTGTTTCGAGAACTCGGCGTCCAGACCGGGGACCGGGTCGCCATCCTCGCGCGGAATTCCGATCGTTACCATGAGACGTTCCTGGCCGCGTGGTGGTGCGGCGCCGTCGTCAATCCACTCAATATCCGCTGGAGTGCGGGCGAAATCGCGCATGCGCTTCGTGACGCGGAGCCTCGGGTGCTACTGGTCGACGACACCACCGCGGACACCGCGGCCGAAGTCCTCACCGCCCACCGGCGCCATGTCGTGTACTGCGGAGATGGCGCGGCGCCGACGGGTATGTCGAGCTACGAAGAGGGCATCGGCGCAGCTCGACCGGTCGCGGATATGCGGATCGGCGAGCAAACACCGGCATCGCTGTTGTACACCAGTGGCACCACCGGGTCGGCCAAGGGCGTGCTGATGACTCATCGAAATCTGATGACATCGGCGATCAGTCATGACACCGCCTTCGCGGGCGGCACCTCACTGCTCACCGCGCCCATGTTCCATATCGCGGCGCTGTCGTGCTGGCTGACTCAGCTCTATCTGGGCGGCACCGTGGTATTCCTGCCCTCGTTCGATCCGCCCGCGGTGCTGCGAGCGATCGAACAGCACCGGGTCACCAGCCTGACCCTCGTCCCGACCATGCTGCGAATGCTGCTCGACCACCCTGGCTTCGACGCGTTCGACACCAGCAGCCTGTGGGCTCTCGGCTACGGCGCCGCTCCGATCACACCGGACCTGCTGGAGCGATCCGCGAAGGCCTTTCCCACCGCGGGATTCGTCCAGGGTTACGGCACCACCGAAACAGCGATCGTTACCGCATTGACCCGCAACGATCACCGCGTGGGCGGGCGACGACTGCGCTCGGCCGGGCGCGCGGTACCGCAGTGCGAGGCGCGCATTGTGGATCCCGCCGGGAATGAACTTCCACGCGGCCGGGTCGGGGAGCTCGCCGTGCGCGGCGACGGCGTCATGCGGGGTTACTTCAATCGCCCGGCGGAGACCGCGGAAGTGCTACGGGAGAACTGGTTTCACACCGGCGATGCGGCATCCATGGACGACGACGGCTTCATCTACATCGTGGACCGCATCAAGGACATGATCATCACCGGTGGCGAGAACGTCTACTCCGGTGAGGTGGAGGCTGCCCTGGCCACCCATCCGGCCGTGTCATCGTGCGCCGTGATCGGCCTACCTGACGACCTGTGGGGCGAACGGGTGCACGCGTTCGTGGTACCGCGGCCCACCATGCCGGTCACTCCCGATGAACTCAGGAACCATGTGGCGGTGCGGCTGGCCGGCTACAAGGTACCGCGCGGAATCGACTTCATCGACGCCCTGCCGATCTCCGCGAGCGGAAAGGTCCTCAAACACCGGTTGCGCGAACTGTCTTCGCGCCGATGACCGCACACGGCGGATTCCGGCCCGCCCGGTCCCGCAGATCGCGGTTGACGGACCATCGAATCCACGCGTGTAGAACGTGTTACATTTCTGTGGCTTCGGCGGCCGAACAGGGCCGCGGGGCCAGGCAGGGGAGGATGTCGTGAAGTCGGGGTGGGGACGAATCGCGGTCGCGAGCGCCGCAATGCTGGCAGGCCTGATGGTGCCGGGGAACGCGAATGCCGATACCGGCTCGGCCTGCCGCGATATGGATATCCCGGTCACGGTGGCCGGGTCCGCGTACACCGTGTACGGCCGGCTCTGCAACCCCGACGCCGGTCCGTCGGCCACCCTGCAGGTGCTGGTGCACGGCCTCATTTATGACCATTTCTATTGGGATCCACCAGAATTCGACAAGCGCTATTCCTACGTGCGGCGTGCCGCCGCGGAGGGATACTCCACCCTCGCCATCGACCGCATCGGCTCCGGCCGCAGCGCCCGCCCGGCGGGGACCGATGTCACGGCGCTGTCCAATGCGGACGTCCTCCACCAGATCGTCCAGGCGGCACGCCGCGGCGACTTGGTGAACCCCTGGTCGCGAATCGTCACCGTCGGCCATTCCTTCGGAACCGTCGTGACCGAACTGGAGGCGGCGACCTATCGCGATGTCGACGGAATCATCGGCACCGGTTGGATGAATATGCCCGGACTGCTCCCGTCCACCGAACTGCTGGCACGACACACGTCGGCGAATTACGCGGACGGACAACCGATCCCGCCCGGCTATCTGACGATGCGGCCCGGCGGCATGGCGATCTTCTACCAACCGGACAATGTCGACCCGGAGGTCCTCGCCGCGGATGATCGGCGTCGTGGGACCGACACGGTCGGCGAAATCGCGACGCCCACCACGGTGACACTCGCGCAGATCATGAATCCTATTGCGGTGCCGACACTTCTGGTGGTCGGCGAGCACGATTGGCTCTTCTGCACCCCGCCCGAGCATCGATCGTGTGACGCGGCGACCGTGCGGGAGACGCAGCGGATGTACTTCAGCCCCCAAGCGGTGCCCAGTACGTACGTTCAGGCCGGCGCGGGCCACAGCATCGCGCATGAGCTGAACGGCGTCGATGGATTCGATGCCATGATCGAGTGGCTCGGTGAACATGGATTCGATCGCTGATGTGAAGGGCTCCGATCAGCCCGCGTGGGCGGTGTGCCCGATCGAGGTCCCGCAACAAAGGAACGCGCGTGGCCGAGGGCCGCGCGCGTTCTGGGGAGGGATCGAGGGGACCGGGCTCAGATCGGGTTGACGTCCGATACGAGCCAGCGGCCATCGCTGTCGTCCAGCTTCACACGCAGCCGACTCGCGTCGTAGGTGCCCTTGGACGGATCCTTGCCCGCGCTCTTCTGGTTCAGGTAGACCATGACCTCGACGTGCTTCGAATCCGCCTTGATCACACCGGTTTCCACGGCGGTGGCTTCGACGACGAGTTCCTTCTCCTTCGCGGCGGGCGCGAGGACGGTATTGGTGACCTTCATCCAGTCGTTGCGGAAGGTCGAGGTCATGTCGTCGCACACCTTGGGCATGGTGGTGTCGATGGTCCGGAAGTTGTAGCCGAACATGCCCTCCACGGTCCGCTTGGCCACCACGACGGACCGCTCGCGGGCCTTGTCGACGTGGCTGTCCTGCCAGTAGCCGTAGCCGATCCAGCCGCCGACGCCGAGGGCGGCGGCGAATACGACGAGGGCAGAGACCATGAGTATCAGATCGCGCCGGCGCTTGCTCATACCGTCATCTCCATTCCGGTCGCGGTGATGCCCTTGTCGTCCCGGGACAGCGTCACCTTGAATCGGTACTGCCGCTGCTGCGGTCCGTCCACGCCCGCATTGGTGAGCGTCTGCTTGACCGCGACGAGCACGATCGCGGAGTGGTCGTCGGAAGACTGCAGAGCGGCCTCGACGACCTCGCCCTTGGCCCGGACCTGAGCCTTCTGCACGATGCCCGCGTAGTCGTCCTTACGGTCGGTGTACTCCTTCTGGAGATCGCCGGAGGTCACCGCGAGCACCCGGTTGATGTCGTCCTGGGCGGTGTCTGCGCTGATATTGGTGATGTTGAGCATGGCCTGTTTGGCGGCCTGCACGTAGTCCGCGCGCAGCGCGTCCTGATCGGAGAGCGTGCTGCGCTGGTGCGCGGCCCATACGGTGCCACCCACCACGACCACGGCGAGCACCAGGGCGGCGACCGCGACGACTCGCATCCAGAGGCTGCCACCGTCGGCCGAAGCGACTGCGGGCGCTTCGGATTCGGGAGCAGCGGTCACGGCGTCCTCGGCGGACTCCTGCGGGGAGTCCGACGGCTTCGCGTCCGCGGTGGGGACGTCGCCCCACCCGGTCACCTCCACCGGCGCCGAGTCGTCGGCCGACTCCGCGTTCGGCGCGATGACGCCGCCATCCGCCTGTACGGCTTCGGCAGCGCCCACCTTGTCCGGTGCGGGCACGGTGGCCTCGAACGCCGGTGCGGCGGTCCCCTTCTCCTCCGGCGGGGGCCCTTCCGAGCGCACAGCCCGCCGTCGTGTCCGGTTTCTCACCACACTCGAATCGCTCATTTCACCTGCTCCTGGACCATTGCTGTCAAAGTAGCCGGGACTACCCCGGAACCCTTGCTGTCGATGTTCGCCTGACGATACGTGCGTCCGTCCGGTCCGAGGAATTCACCCGTGCGCGGATCGTACGGCTGGGTCTGGACGGATGCGGGCTGGGCCTCGGTGGATGCGCTGGACGGGGTGGTGTAGGAGCTCGGCGCAGTGCCGCTGGTCGGGTTCCCGTCCTTGTCCACCGGATTCGGCTTACCGAACGGCGGGTTGTCGCCCTCGGGCACGTAACCCTCGCTGTCACGGCACAATTCGGGCGTGGGCGCGCGCTTGCCGGGAACCTCCATGCACGGCGTATTGCGAATACCGCGGACCGCCTGCGGGGCGTTCTGGGAAACCTTGCAGTACAAACCCTTCGGGGTGTCCGGGTGGTCCAGCAACGCCGGCGAGCGGCGCTGGTCCGGGGTGAGGAACCCGGTCGTGCAGCCCTGTGGATCATTGACGCTGACCATGAAGTCCACCATCGCGCCGTACTCGGTGGGCCCGCCGGTCGCGACGGTCAGCAGACCCGCGATGAGCGGCGGAAAGATCACGAGCAGCTGCTCGATGCCGGGGTTGTAGGTGTAGCCGACCTGGCCGACGCTCACCAGATTGCGCGCGAGCAACGGCAGCGTGGGCTTCAGATCCTGGAAGAGCTGGGTCGCCCGAGAGACCGCACCCGGCGTCTTCTCGACGACGTTGCGCAGTGCGGGATCATGCTCGCGCAGCTGGTCGGTGACCGTCGCCAGATCCTTGGTCCAGCCGCGGATGGCGTCGTCGGACTTGACCTGCGTGTCCAGCAGTGGGCCGATCTTCTCGATCAGGTCCTTGGTGGCGTCGGTGTTGTTCTTCGCCTCCTGCACCAGCAGGGTCGCGGAGTCGAGGAAGCGCTGCAGGTCCGGTCCCGCGCCGTTGAACGCGGTGAAGGCGTCGTCGATGACCTGCTTCAGCTTGGTGTCGGCGACACTGTTCAGCAGCCGGTCGGTCTGATCGAGCAGGCTGCCGACATCCTGCGGGAGCTTGGTGCGCTCGACCGGGATCACCGAACCGTCGGACAGATTGCCGCCCTTGGGATTATCGACCGGAACCAGATCGACGTACTGCTCACCCACCGCGGACACGCTGCGCACCCAGGCGTCGACGTCCTGCGGGATCTTGTAATCGCTGTCGATGGACAGCTTCGCGTCCACGCCGGCCGGGGTCAGGATGACGTCTTGCACCTTGCCGACATTGGTGCCGCGGTAGGCGACGTTGGCGTGCTCGTACAGCCCGCCGGTGGCCGGCAGCCGCACGGTCACGCCGTAGCGCCCGATGCCGAACATGGCCGGCACCTTGACGTAATAGCCACCCATCACCGTGATGCCGATGACCGTCAGCACGGAGAAGATGATCAGCTGGACCTTGACGAAGCGAGTGAGTTTCATCGTCACTTCCCTTGCGGCACGGTGAGACCCGGAATCGCGGGCAGACCTGGAATCTGCCCGATCCCGGGAATGCTCGGCATCGGCGCGGGCGTATCCGGATGGGGCTGGAACGGAGCGTTCTTGGGGTCAACCGGATCGCCCGGCGTGCCGCCCAATTGGCCGAGTGCGCCCTCCACCCCCGCGTAGCGGGGACCGAACGGGGTGTCGGTGAGGAAGTTCTTGGCCAGGCGCGCCGCGGTGAGATCGAAGGTGATCTTCACATTGAGATAGTCGCCCTTGACGGCGCCATCCATCTGGTGCATGGGGAACGGGAAGGTCAGCAGAATGTTCAGCGCGCTGGTGAGGTTGCTGCCGGTATTCGCGACCTGCTCCAGCACGGGCCAGAGATTGGCCAGGTTGGCCTTCAGGTCGGAGCCGCCCTGCTGAATGATCTTGTCCACCGCGTCGCTCAGACCACCGAGGGCGGTGAGCGTCTTGGTGATGTTCTCGCGCCGGTCGGCCAGCACGGTCAGCGCCGGGTGGAGGTGGTCGATGGCGTTGGCCACTTGATCCTTCTGCTGGGCGAGGATACCGGAGAACCGGTCCAGGCCGCCCATGGCGGCAATGATGTCCTTGGTCTGGTTGTCCAGGGTGCCGACGAGCGTGTTCAGCTGCGGCAGCAGATCCCGGATCGCGTCGGTGCGCCCGGAAAGCGCCTTGTCGAGTTCACCGGTGATGTTCTCGAGCTGGCTGATGCCGCCACCATTGAGCACCACCGACAGCGAGGACAACGTCTGCTCGGTGGTCGGGTAGGCGCCCGCCCGCTCCAGCGGAATGGTGTCTCCGCCCTTCAATTCACCTTGCGCCGCCACATCTGTCGGCATGGCGAGTTCGACATGGTTGCTGCCGAGCAGCGAAGTCTGCCCGATCTTGGCGACGGCGTTGGCGGGCAGCTTCACGCCCTTGTCCAGGCTGACGGTAACCAGCGCATGCCAGCCCTCCACCTCGATTCCGGTGACCGTGCCCACGGTGACGTCGTTGACCATGACCGGCGAATTGCGGGTCAGCGTGGTGACATTCGGCATCTGGATCTTCACCTGCCACGCCCCCTCGCCGGTACCGGCGGCGCCGGGCATGGACAGCGAGTTCAGGCCGTCCCACTCACATCCGGTGGCGCCCAAAGCGATCGCGATCCCGATCGCCAGGCCCGCCACCTGTTTGCGGCCGCGAATGGTTTTCATCAGTTGCCTCCCGGGAGCGCCAGATCGGCGAGGCTCTTGGGTACGGTGACCTGGGCATTGGCCCGGGCTTCGAGTTCCGGTGTGCTGTATTTGATCTGATCCGGGCGGGCGCCCGCGGTAGTGGCCGTGCTGAGCATGAACGGCACGTAGTTCATGGCCAGGTTCTGGAACACCGGACCCAGGATCTGAGCACAGAGATTCGCGCTCTTGTCCGAGTCGTTGTCCTGCAGCGCGGCGACCGAACCACACAGGAAGCTCATGGGATCGGCCATATTGGTGAGCACGGGGTAGCCGGTCACCGAACCGGTCGCGGGCTTGTAAATCTGGTAGAAGTTCGTCAGCGCGGTTGGGCCGGCGTGCAGCACCTGCTCGAGCTGGGGCCGCTTGTCCACCAGCAGCTGGGTCACATCGGCCATCCGCTGCAAGCTGTCGGTCAGCGCGCCGCCACGTGCCTCGATGAACCGGCGCACGTCCGAGACCGCGCCATCCAGATTGTCCAGTGCCGCACCGAGATCGGTCGACACACCCGCCAGCACCGAGGACACCGACGCCAGCCGCCCGCCGAACTGCACGATCTGGTCGTTGCTGTGCGACAGCGCGTCGACGAACACCTGCAGGTTGCGAATGGTGGCGAAAAGGTCGGTGCGGCCGTCGGAGAGCGTGGTCAGCGCCCCGGACAGCTCCTTGAGCGCATTGCGGAACGCCTGGCCGTTGCCATCGAGATTGTTGGCGGCGGTATCGACGAACCGCCCGAACGAACCCTGCTGGTCTTGCCCGACCGGTCCGAGAGTGGTTGCCAGCTTGTTCAGTTCGGCCTTGATGTCATCCCATTCGACCGGGATGGCGGTGTGCTCGATCGGTATGGTCCCGCCGTCCTTCAGCTTCGGTCCACCGGTATAGGCGGGCGCGAGCTGAATGAAGCGGGCGGAAACCAGTGACGGGGAGACGAGCACGGCCTTGGCGTCGGCGGGGATGTCGATACCGCGGTCCAGCGTCATCTTGACCGTGACCCGGTCCTTGCCAGGCTCCACCGAATCGATCCTGCCGACCTTCACGCCGAGAACCCGCACCTCATCACTGGCGTACAAGCCACTGGTGGACGGGAAATACGCGGTGATCTTCGTCTTGCCGATCCGGCTCACGGCCGAATAGCCGACGGCGACGACGATGGCCACGAGCGCCACCACCGCCACGGTTCGCGCCCAGCGGGGCAGTGTTCCAACTTTGCGCAGTGCGTTCATTTGCCCGGCTCCGTCTGTGCCGGGGTAATAACCGGCGGGAAGTCTTTCAGGTAGTGCTGCAGATCGGTGGGCAGATGGTCCGGCCACACCATGGAGTCGACCAGCATCTGGACATAGCTCGAGTTGGCGTTGACGATGTACGCCTGGAAGTAGGGGCCGCTGCCGACCTGCTCACCCAGCGCGCCCGCGTAGGGCCCGAGGGCATCGAGCGCGTCGGAGAGGTTCTGCTTGTTCTTCTGCAGTACCCCGAGAACCGAATTCAGCTTGTCCAGTGTGGGTTTGAGCTGCGCCTCGTTGTCGTTGACGAACCCGGTGAGCTGCTGGGCCAGATTGTTGACGTAGGTGATGAGCTGGCCCAGCGCGGTCTTGCGCGCGTCGAGTTCACCCAACAGGCTGTTGCCGTCCACCAGCAGCGAATTGATCTCCGAGGCGCGATCCGACAGCACCTTCGTCACGCCCTGCGCCTTGCTGAGCAGATCGGTCAGCGCCTGATCACGCGTATTGATGCTGCGCGACAGCGCGGTGATGCCGTCGAGCGCGGAACGCAGTGGTGCGGGAGTGTCCTTGAAGGTGTCCGACAGCGCGTCCAGGGTCTTGTTGACCTGGTCCATGTCCAAGCCCTTGACAGTATTGGACAGATCGCCGAGCGCATCGTTCAGCGAGTACGGGGACGTGGTGCGCTCCAACGGAATCGTGGACTGCCCGCGCAGCGTGCCCTCGCCGGCCGGCGTGACCTCGAGCGACTTGCGGCCCAGCACCGTATTGGTCTTGATCGCCGCGGAGGACTTGTTCCCCAACGGAATCGCTTCATCGAGCGTGAACCGCACCTTGACCTTGGCGCCGTCCAGCTCGACCTCTTCCACCCGGCCCGACTTCACACCGGCGACCTGGACCTGGTCGCCCGGCAAAAGGCCGCCCGCGTCGGCGAACAGCGCCGAGTATTCGGCGCCGGATCGCACGAAGGGAAGCCGATCGAATTGCAGTGACGCCAGCGAGACGGTCGAGGCGAGCACGATACCGATGATGCCGACATTGATCAAAGGCGAACGTTCGGTCACTTGCTGCACCTTCCGGTCGTCTGGCCACCGGGCAGTTTGACATGCATCGGCTTACCGTCCGGACCGTCCACGATCAGGTCGGTCGGACAGGCGTAGATGTTCAGGAACGAACCATACGAACCGATGCGCACCAGCTTCTTGTAGGCGTCGGGCAGGTTCTCGATGATCCACTGCAGTTCGTCGGTGTTGTCGTCCAGCAGGCCGGCGGTCCGGCCGAGCTGATCGAAGGTGGCCTTCAGATCGGGCCGTGCCGTCCGCAGCAGATCGGTGAGATCACCGGTGGCGCCGGATATCCGCGGGATGGCGTCGCCGATCGGATCCTTGTCCGCGGCCAGACCGCTGACCAGCCGCTGCAATTCGTCCAGGGTGCTGCCGAACGCCTGGTTGCGATCATCGATGGTGGACAGCACCGTCTTCAGGTTATCGATCACGCTGCCGATCAGGGCGTCCTTGTCCGCCAAGGTCTTTCCGAACGAGCCCGAGCTGTTGAGCAGCGCTACCAGCGTGCCGCCCTGGCCCTGGAAGACCTGCAGCAGCGCGTTGGTCAGGTCGTTGACCTGACCAGGATCCAGGCCACGCAGCAGCGGCTTGAACCCGCCCAGCAGCATGTCCAGATCCAGCGCGGGCTTGGTCTGCTCGACCGGGATGGTGCCGTCCTTGCCGAGAGACTGTGCGGTACCGGGTCCTTCGAGCAGTTCCAGATAGCGGTCGCCGACGAGATTCTCGTACCGGATCGTCGCCTGGGTGCTGGTGTAGAGCCGGTATTTGCGATCCACATCGAAGTCGACGTGCGCCAGCTTGTCCTTGCCCACGTACACCCGGCTCACCGAGCCGACCGGCACGCCCGCGATGCGCACCTTCGATCCGGGCAGCATGCCCGACGAGCTGGTGAACACCGCGTGGTAGCCGTTCTCACGGGCGAAACGCATCTGGGAGAAGATCACCCCGAGCATGGCCAGCACGAGCACCATGACGAGGGCGAACAGACCGAGCTTGACGGTGACCGCGCGTGGTTTGAACCTCACTTACTTCCCCCCCGACAGTCCGGGCATGCCCGCGTACAGCAACTGGAAGACGGTGGCGTTGAAGTGCGGGTTGGTCTCCGGATGCCACACCTCGCCCTCGGAGGTATCGGTGACCAGGTAGTCGGCATTGGTGCCGGGCACATGGTCCAGAACGCCCTCACAGTGCGGGCCACCGCTGGCATTCACCTTCGGCAGATCCTCCGGGTACTTGTATGGGGTGCCGCCGGGCATGATGCTGGCGTTCATATTGACTGCCGGGTACCGGCCACCGAACTCATCGGAGACGATCGACATATTCGAGCCGAGGCCCACGATGGTGCAGTAGATCGCCGACTTGTATTTGTCGAGCAGTGCGGTGGTCGGATTCAGCAGCCGCAGTGCCTCCACGAGCGGCGAACCGGTCTCGTTCAGGATCGGGGTGGTGGTGTCCGACAGACCGATCAGATCGGTGAGCATCGCGTCGATCCGCTGCTGCTCGTCCACGATGGTCTTACCGGTGACCACCGCATTGTCGGTGGTGCGCAACAGATCCGGCACGGTGTCGGCATAGGTGCCGCTGACGATCGTGGTCTTCTGCAGATCGGTCTGCAGGGTTGGCAGTGACGGATTGATCTGCTGCAGGAAGGTGTCGGCGTCGGCCATCGCCTGGCCGAGCTTGTCGCCGCGGCCCTGCAGCGCGGTGCCGAGCGCCGTGAGCGTCGCGTTCAGCTTCTCCGGCTGCACCTTCGCGAGCACGTCGTTGAGGTGCTGGAAGATGGTGTTGAACTCCACCGTCACCGATTGCGCCCGCACGGTCGTGCCGGGCCGCAGCGAGTCGGTCGAAGGATGTTCCGGGGCAACGAAATTGATGTACTTCGCGCCGAACACGGTGGTCGAGCTGATGTCCACGGTGGCGTTGGCCGGAACCAGCCGCAGCTTGTCGGGGTCGAGGGCGAGCTCGATCCGTGCGCTGCCGTCGGCGGCGTCGCTGATGGACTTGACCCGTCCGATTTCGACGCCACGGATCTTCACCTTGGCATCCCGGTCCATGACCAGACCGGCGCGGGGCGCCGCGACGGTCACCTTGACGGTGTCCTGGAAACCACCCGCGAACATGATCAGGCAGATCGCGACGGCCGCGACCACACCGAGCACCAGCCCGGCGCCGGCCAGGCGAATCACCCACCCCTGTTCGAGGTATCGCTTGGGCTTTGGATTTTCGACGAACGGCGAGCCGATCGGGCTCGTCGGACCGCCCTGTTGTTGCACCATGTCCCGCCCTACCCGGAGAGATGGAAATTGCCGGAGGTGCCGTAGATGGCCAGCGACATCAGCAGCGTCACCATGACGACCGCGATCAGCGAGGCCCGCACCGCATTACCTACCGCCACGCCGACGCCGACCGGGCCACCCGCGGCGTTGTAGCCGTAATAGGTGTGGATCAGCATGACCGCCATGGCCATGAAGATCGCCTGGGCGAAGGACCAGAGGATGTCGCTGGGGATCAGGAAGGTCGAGAAGTAGTGGTCGTACACACCGGCCGACTGGCCGTAGATCACCACGGTCGCGAAACGCGAGGCGATGAACGAGGCGATGACCGCCAGTGAGTACAACGGGATGATCGCGATGATGCCCGCCAGCATCCGGGTGCCCACCAGGAAGGGGACCGGCCGGATGGCCATCACCTCCAGGGCGTCGATCTCCTCGGAGACGCGCATGGCGCCCAATTGCGCGGTGGTGCCGGCGCCCAGTGTCGCCGCCAGGCCGATGCCCGAAATCACCGGTGCCGCAATGCGTACGTTGATGAACGCGGCGAAGAAGCCGGTCAGGGCCTCGACACCGATATTGCCGAGCGAGCTGTAGCCCTGCACGGCGATGGTGCCACCGGCGGCCAGCGTCAGGAAGCCGACGATCACGACGGTGCCGCCGATGACTGCCAAAGCGCCTGTGCCCATCGAGATCTCGGCGATCAGCCGGATGGTCTCGGTGCGGTAGTGCACCAGCGCCTTGGGCACCGAGCCGATCGACTGCGCGTAGAACACCGCGTGCTTGCCGACCGAGTCGAGAGCCTCGGTGAAGCGCCGAAAGCGCTTGGTCACCTTGGGAAAACGAGATTGGATCACGAACGCCATCTGATCACCGCGCCGTGAACTTGATGCCAACGGCGGTTACCACGACGTTGATGACGAACAGCGCCATGAAGGCGAAAACGACGGTCTGGTTCACGGCGTCGCCGACACTCTTGGGGCCGCCCTTCACGTTCAGGCCCAGGTAACAGGCGACGAGTCCGGCGACGAGACCGAACAGCGTGGCCTTCACCTGGGAGATGACGAGCTCCGGCAGGTGGGTCAGCAGCGTGATGCCATTGATGAACGCACCGGGATTCACGCCCTGGAGCAGAACAGAGAACAGGAAGCCGCCCAGGATGCCGATGGTCGACACCAGGCCGTTGAGCAGGAAGGCCACGAACATCGAGGCCAGCACGCGCGGCACCACCAGGCGCTGGATCGGATCGATGCCGAGCACCTTCATGGCGTCGATCTCTTCGCGAATGGTGCGCGCACCCAAGTCCGCGCATATGGCCGTCGCGCCCGCGCCGGCCACGATGAGCACCGTGACCATGGGGCCGATCTGGGTGACGGAGCCGAAGGCCGCACCCGCGCCGGAGAGGTCTGCCGCACCGATCTCACGCAGCAGGATGTTGAGGGTGAAGCTCACCAAAACGGTGAACGGAATGGCGACCAATAGGGTCGGAAAGATGGAGACCCGGGCTACGAACCAGGACTGATCGATGAATTCCCGTCGCTGGAACGGGGGCCGTACCGCGGCGCGAGCGACCGCACCGGCGAGTTCGAAGAACCCTCCGACCGCCCGCAGCGGTACGGCAAGGACTTCATTCATTCCCGCTATTCCTCCTGCCCCTGCCTAGCTATAGCAGTCGAGATCTGAATGTGATCTCGGTCCCGCTCGAAGATTAGAACACGTTCTCATAAGGTTCGGGAAGGTTTCGACGGTATTGAACAGGTATTCTTTCTGAACTAGTGTCCAGTTTCGAGAACATGTTCACCCCAGCCTAACCGCCGCGGGTATGCCGCACTGTGAGGCGACACACATAGTTGAACCCTTTTCATACCAACGATCGATCTCGTGATCAACCGCAGATCCCGGGGGCCGGACCGTGTCTGCAGAAACTCACAGCCCCCGGGCAGGGAAACCGAGGTCGGCCTCAGCCCAGATCCTTCAGTGAGGAGGCGGAAAACGTAGCGTCCGAACCGCGTTCGGAGAAATAGCCGCCCAGCGCCGCCGCCAGGCCCTCACGGGTCCATTCACCCTCGGCGTCGAAGCGCCGCTCCACCACCGGAGCGGCCATCAGCGCCACCATCGGGCCGTAGACGACGAACAGCTGACCGGTGATCGACTCGGCCGCCGGCGAAGCCAGATAGGCCACCAGGCGCGCCACGTGATCGGGCGAGAGCGGGTCCGGACCCTCCTCGGGGGCCGCGGAGAAGACCTTCTCGGTCATGGCGGTCCGGGCGCGCGGCGCGATGGCATTGGCACGCACGCCGACGGACTCCAGCGCACGCGCGGCCGACAGGGTCAGCGCGGTGATACCGGCCTTTGCGGCGCCGTAGTTCGCCTGCCCGGCCGGGCCGAGCAGACCGGCCTCGGAGGACGTGTTGATGATGCGCCCGTAGACCGCGGCGCCCGTCTCCTTGTACTTACCGCGCCAATACGCGGCCGCGTTGCGGGTCAGCAGGAAGTGCCCGCGCAGGTGGACCGCGACGACCGCGTCGAAATCCTCGTCGGACATGTTGAACAGCATCTTGTCCCGGGTGATCCCGGCATTGTTCACGACGATGTCCAGCCCGCCGAAGGTCTCCTCGGCGGTGCGAATGAGCGCGTCGGCGGTGGCGCGCTCGGCAATGCTGCCGCCGACGAACTCCGCCTTCACGCCCAGCGCCCGGATGTCGGCGAGGGTCGCGCTCACCGCGTCGTTTTCGACGAGGTCGTTGACGATGACCGACGCGCCGGCCCGGGCCAGCTCGAGGGCTTCGGCCCGGCCGAGCCCGGCGCCCGCGCCGGTGACGATGGCAACCCGGCCGGAAAGACTTACATCAGAATCGCTCACCGGGCCGACTCTAGAACGTGTTACACCCGCCGGGCAAGGCTGGCCTCAGACCAGTTTCAGCGCCGCTTTGGGGCATTGCGCCACGGCCGACTCGATATCGCGGCGGTTGGCCTCGGTGACCTCGGCCTCGTTGACGTGCAGGTTGTCGTCGTCATCGAGATCGAAGACGTCAGGGGCGATTCCAACGCAGATTCCGTTCGCTTCGCACTGATCGAAATCGACGATGACCTTCATAGTTCTCTCCTTAACCACAGGTTCTGCCCGAGCCTAACAAGCACGCTTGGCATGCGATAGGCATCAATCTCGAGAATGGCCGCATACTGGAACAAGTTCCAGTTCATGTGCCATGATCGCCCCATACCAAAGGCTCGCGGCCCGTCTCGTTCTGAACTGCGGCTCCACAGCCTGCGCCTTCGGAGCGAGACGGGAGCGAACGGCTCCACCTCCCTGCGCCTTGGAGGAGCGGAGGGGGGAAGAACGGGACCTCCAGGGCCGCGAACCGCCGCGCCGCAAGCGTGGCAGAAAGGATACGGACTGATATGCGTATCGCCTACACGCCGCAACAGGAACAGCTGCGTGCCGAGCTGCGTGACTATTTCACCCGCCTCATCACTCCCGAACGGCGGCAAGCGCTCTCGGCGCAGACCGGTGAATACGGCGAGGGCAACGTCTACCGTGAGGTGGTCGCGGAAATGGGCCGCGACGGCTGGCTGGCGCTCGGCTGGCCCAAAGAATACGGCGGCCAGGACCGCTCCACCATGGATCAGCTGATCTTCACCGACGAGGCCGCCATCGCCGGCGCCCCGGTGCCGTTCCTGACCATCAACTCGGTGGCGCCGACGATCATGCATTACGGCACGGAGGAGCAGAAGAGGTTCTTCCTGCCCAAGATCGCCGCCGGTGAACTGCACTTCTCCATCGGCTATTCCGAGCCGGGCGCGGGCACCGACCTGGCCTCGCTGCGCACCTCCGCGGTCCGCGACGGCGACGAATGGATCATCAACGGCCAGAAGATGTGGACCTCGCTGATCGCCTACGCGGACTACATCTGGCTGGCGGCGCGCACCGACCCGAGCGCCAAGAAGCACAAGGGCATCTCGATGTTCATCGTGCCGACCGATGCCGAGGGCTTCTCCTGGACACCGGTGCACACCATGGCCGGGCCCGATACCTCCGCCACCTACTACCAGGACGTGCGGGTCAAGCACTCCGACATGGTGGGCCCGGAGAACGGCGGCTGGTCGCTGGTCACCAACCAGCTCAACCACGAACGCGTCGCGCTGACCTCCTCCGCGCCGCTGGCACTGGCCGTCGCGCAGACCACCGAGTGGGCGCGCAATACCAAGACCGCCAACGGCGCCCGCGTCATCGACCAGGAATGGGTCCAGATCGCGCTGGCCAAGGTGCACGCCAAGGTCGAGTACCTGAAGCTGCTGAACTGGGAGATCGCCTCCCGCGCCGACGCCGGCGGGGATGCCGCGCCGCGGCCGTGGGACGCCTCCACCTGCAAGGTGTACGGCACCGAGCTGGCCACCGAGTCCTACCGCACCCTCATGGAGATCCTCGGCCCGCAAGCCTACCTGCGCCAGGACTCGGCGGGCTCACAGCTGCGCGGCCGACTCGAGCGCATGCACCGCGCCTGCCTGATTCTCACCTTCGGCGGCGGCACCAACGAGGTGCAGCGCGACATCATCGCCATGACCGCCCTCAAGCAGCCCGCGGCCGCGCGCTAGCTGTGTCCGATAGCGATGTGAGCGGGCCCCTCCGTGGTTACGCGAGCAACACGGAGAAGCGGAGCGACGGCTCCGGGTCTGACACCCACATCGCGCGAAACCAAGGTAATCATCATGGATTTCACCCTTACCGAGGCGCAGCAGGATCTGGCCCGCCTCACCGCCGAGGTCACCGGCAAGCTCGTTACCGCCGACCGGCTGCGTGAGCTCGACAAGAACACCGACGCGGCCGGAAACCCGACCGTGCGCTTCGACGAATCACTGTGGAACTCGCTCGCCGAGACCGGCGTGCTGGCCGCGGCCCTGCCGGAGACGGTGGGCGGCAGCGACTTCGGCGTGCTGGAGCAGACGGCCATCCTGCGCGAGATCGGCAAGTCCGTCGCGCCCGTGCCGTACCTGTGGTCGATCGTGCTCGGCGCGGGCGCGCTGGCGCGGTTCGGCTCGCAGGCCCAGCGCGAGCTGGCCGCACGGGCCGCGACCGGCGAGATCATCCTCACCACCGCGCTGAGCGAGGAGCGCAATTGGGAGCTCGCCGGCCCGGTGACCACTGCTATCGCGGGTGACGGCTGGCAGCTGACCGGTCTCAAGACCACGGTGCCCTTCGCCCGCCAGGCGGCGCGAATCCTGGTGTCCGCCAGTGTCGACGGGCTGCCCGCCGTCTTCCTGGTCGACCCGTCGCACGCCTCGGTGCGTGTCGAGGACCAGATCGTCACCGACCGCTCCCCCGAGGCCGAGGTCGAATTCGCCGGTACCCCCGCCGAATTGGTGGGCACCGTAGACCAAGGCGGCGAGATCCTGAACTGGCTGCTCGAGCGCGCCTGGCTCGGCCTGGCCGCCACCCAGCTCGGCGTGGTCGAGAAGGGTCTGGAGCTGGTCGCCGACTACGCCCGCGAGCGCGAGCAGTTCAACCGGAAGATCGGCAGCTTCCAGGCCGTGGCCCAGCGCTTGGCCGACAGCTACATCGACGTGCAGGGTGTCCGGCTCGCGGTGCAGCAGGCGGCATGGCGGCTGGCCGAGGGCCTGCCCGCCGCGGCCGAGGTCCACACCGCGAAGTACTGGGCCGCGGAGGCGGGCCATCGGGTCGCCCACACCGTGGTGCACGTACACGGCGGCGTCGGCATCGACCGGGACCACATCGTGAACCAGTACTTCACCGCGGCCAAGCACAACGAGTTCGCGCTGGGCGGCGCGACCGACCACCTGCGGGCCCTCGGGGCGCTGCTGAGCGACGCGGCGCAGTAACGACTCTCAGGAGACTCGGCCGACCCTGCACTGCGGCCGACGGCGAGGCGGTGGTTTCCATACCGGCCACCACCTCGCCGTTTTCCTTGTCCTGGAACTGTTTACGGCACCAGCGGACCGGCGAGCACCCGCTCCCCCGCCGCCCAGTTGCCCTGCCAGGTGAACGCCGCGTCCTTGGCGGGCTTGCGCTGCCACAGCGCGAGCAGCAGATCCGAAGCGGTACCGGCGATTTCGGCCACCGGGGTGCCCGGGCCGTAGGTCCAGCTCTGCCCGGTGTCGGTGGCCCGCACTCGTACCGCGACCTCCGGCTCGGTGGCCAGGCCCCGCTTGATCATGCGGGGCGCGAACAGTTCGAAGACCTCGCTGATGCCATCGGCCGCCAGGTCCGGCTCGAACGCCTCGGCGGCGCCGAGCGCTTCCTGTGCGTCCCACAGGTGCATGAGCGTCTCCTGCGCCCGACGCCGCTGCCAGAAGCCGACGGTGCGCGGCAGCTGCGAGGTGAAGGTCCACGCCGGGGTCTCGGGATCCACCGACAGCGCCTCGACGATCGCCTCGGCCGTGCCGTCGTACCAGGCCCGCAATGCGGCCGGATCCTTCGGCGCGGGCTCTCCCTGGAGATCGCCGCGGCCCTCCGCGACAGCCGTGACCACCCACAGATTCCCCTGCCCGACGTGATCGACCAGGTCGTAGAGGGTCCAGTCACCGCAGCTCGGGACGGGCGTATTCACATCGGCCCCGGGCGTGAGCAGCTCACCGAACTCTTTCAGCTTCTCACTCAAAATGGCCAGGAAATTCATGAGGCCCACGGTAACCGGAGCTGACCTCCGGCGCGCTTCACGATTCCAGTTCGCGCACCGAGAGGATCCGGTCACCGGCCGGGTCGGGGTGATCGAGGGCGGGTTCGAGTTCGTACAGCAGGGATTCGCCGCGGGCGTCATGGCGGATGGCGCGACCCAGCTCGGCGGCGGCCCGATAGCAGGCCGGGGTGCGCAGGGTATGGCGGACGGCGCGGGCGATGCGCTGCGGAGTCGCGGTCTGCGGCAACGTCGTTCCGGCATGGTGGGCGCGCACGCGGGCGGCGTTGTCGGCATTGTCGCGGCCGTGCGGGAGCACCACGACCGGAAGATCGGCGGCGAAGGCCCGCATCAGGGTGCCGTGGCCGCCGTGGGTGACGACCAGGCTGGAGTGGCGCATGATCTCGCTGTGCGGGGCGGCGCGCATCACCGCCACATTCCGGGGAGCGCGGATCTCACCGGGATCCACGGCCGGGCCGGTGGTGATGACGCCGCGCACCGGGAGCAAACTCAGGGCCTCGGAAATCCTTTGCAGACACTCGGTTTGGCGCAGGCGCAGGGAAGCGGAGCGGAAGGTGGTGGACAGCGCGACCAGGACCAGCGGATCGCCGCCGTCGTGCTGCGTCCAGGTCGTGCCCTCGACCCAATCCGGCTCGTCCAGGATCGGGCCGACCCAGCGCACCCCGTCGGGGCCCTGCCCCGGGAAATCGAAAGCGGCGCTGGACAACACCAGCTGCCGGCGCGCCAGCCGCGCCTGATCCTGATAGTGGGCCAGCCGCTCCAGCCCGAAGTCCGCGCGCAGGGCATTGAGCTTGGGTAGCAGTTCCTCGTCCCAGCGCCGCTGCACCAGTGAACCCACCACCCGGTCGCGCAACCGGCCCACCGGCCCGCGTGCCTTGCCGAACCCGGAACCTGGTGGCGGCCCGCCTTCCACGGGCAACGGGTAGATGCCGGGCATGAGCACCGAGAACGGCACCTCGCACGCCTGCGCCGCGACCATGGCCCCGAAGGCGAAGTAGGAGGCCAGCACCAGATCGGGCCGTTCGGCATCGATCTCGTCGGCGGTGTCGCGGGCGTATCCCGCCCCCGCGCGCGGCCGCAGCCGCGCCCCCGTCGCCGCCACCGGACCGGCCAGGGATTCCTCGGCGAGCACCGTCACCCGATGTCCACGCCGCACCAGCCGTCGCACCACACCCAGTTCGGGCGGCACGGTTCCACCGTCACCGGTGAGAGCGAGCAGGTAGCTGTGTTTCATCGGGCACCTCCATCAGCCACTCTTGCACGACCGATGAGTTTCCCGCACCCGCTTCGTCCCCACGAATACATCGAATGAGAGGGACGAACCACCATGCCGAGCAAGATGATCTTCATCAATCTGCCGGTCGCCGACCTGGACCGCTCCAAGCGCTTCTACGAGGCCATCGGCTGGAAGGTGAACCAGGACTTCACCGATGGCAACGCCGCCTGCATCATGATCGACGACAATATCTGCGTCATGCTGCTGACCCGCGATTTCTTCACCACCTTCAGCACCCGACCCCTCGGTGACATCCGCGGCACCGTCTGCGGTCTCTACGCGCTGGCCCTCACCGGCCCCGAGGAGGTCGACGACCTCACCGAGGCGGCGATTCGCGCCGGCGGTATCGAGGAGGTCCATGCCGAGCGGCGCACCCAGGAGGCCGAGGTGGGCATGTACGGACGCACGTTCCTCGACCCCGACGGCCATCAGTGGGAGCCGTTCCATATGGCGTACCCGGGCCGCTGACCCCGTATTCGTTCACCAGCCCTGCGAGTGGCCGGATGGCAGCATCCTGCCATCCGATGAACTGTCGCTCCACTGCCGCGAAAGCGAGGGTGGGCTCATGGCTTTCAATGTTGCAGACCTGTTCGAGCACGCGGCGGACGCGGTCCCGGCGCGAACGGCCCTGATCTGCGAGGACCGGCGGCTCACCTATCGCGAACTGGACGAGCGGGCCAACCGGCTCGCCCATCACCTGGCCGCCCGCGGTATCGGCGCGGGCGATCACGTCGGCGTCTACTCGCGCAATTGCGTGGAAGCGCTCGAAACGATGCTCGCGACCTATAAATTGCGGGTGGTCTCGGTGTGCGTGAACTATCGCTACGTCGCCGACGAGGTGCGCTACATCGTCGAGAACGCGGATCTGAAAGCGCTTGTGCACGAAGCGCGCTACTCCGGCATCGTGGCGGGGGTCCGGTCGTCGGCGCCCGGCCTGACCGAGGTGCTCGCGGTCGGTCCGGGCTACGACGCGGCCCTCGCCGCGCAGTCGCCGGACCGCGATTTCGGCCCGCGTAGCGGGGACGATCTCTACATCCTCTACACCGGCGGCACCACCGGCATGCCCAAGGGCGTCATGTGGCGGCACGAGGACGTATGGCGTGCGCTCGGTGGCGGCATCAACCATGTGACGGGTGAATACGTCTCGGATGAATGGGAATTGGCGAACAATGCCGGTTCCGCGCCGAGCGGGATCGTCATGGCTCCGCTCTCGCCGCTCATCCACGGCGCGGCGCAGTGGGCGGCGTTCCTCACCCTGCATTCCGGCGGCACCGTGGTGTTGGTGCCGCAGTTCGACGCGCACGAGGTCTGGCGGGTGGTGGAGCAACACCGCGTCAATGTGCTCACCGTGGTCGGCGACGCCATGGCCAAGCCGCTGCTCGCGGCGTATCACGAGGGACAGTACGAGGTTTCGTCGCTGTGGGCGTTCAGCAGCCACGCCGCGCTGTTCTCGCACTCGCTCAAACAGCAATACATCGACGCCTTCCCTCAATTGTTCATTACCGACGTGATCGGCTCGTCGGAGAGCGGCAGCACCGGGTTGTCGGTGGTCACCAAGGATTCCGACCACACCCAGGGTCCGCGGGTGAAGTTCGGGGCGCAGGCCGCGCTGCTGGACGACGAGGGAAACCTGGTGCGGCCCCGGCCCGGAGCCGTGGGCCGGATGGCCCGCACCGGGCATGTGCCGATCGGCTATTACAAGGATCCGGAGAAATCGAAGACCATCTTCTTCGAGATCGACGGCAAACGCTATGTGGCACCGGGTGATTGCGCCCGCTATGAAGCCGACGGGTCGGTCACGCTGCTCGGCCGCGGGTCGGAGTGCGTCAATACCGGTGGCGAGAAGGTGTTTCCGGAGGAGGTCGAGACGGCGCTCAAGTCTCACCCGGACGTCTTCGACGCACTGGTGATCGGCATCCCGAACGAACGGTTCGGGCAGGCTGTGGCAGCGGTGGTGCAGCCGCGGCCGGGTGCCGCCCTCGCGCTCGACGAGCTCGACGCACACCTGCGCACCAAGATCGCGGGGTACAAGGCGCCGCGCGGGTATTGGCTGGTCGAGGAGGTCATGCGGCAGCCCAGCGGCAAGGCCAACTATCCCGCCGCCAAGCGGTACGCGGCCGCGCACGCCGACGCGATGCGCGTGCCCGGCTGACCGCGGAAGCGTTCGCTCAGCTCAATAGCCCGAGCTCGCGCACCCGCACGCCCAGCTGGAATCGGGTACTGACATCGAACCGGGCCATGAGGGCGGCGACGTAGCGCCGATAGGTGCGCAGCGACACCCCCAGCGCCCGCGCCGCCGTCTCATCCTTCGCCCCGGCGTTCAGCTGCTCGACCACCGCGAGGGCCACGGCGTCGAGCCCGCCGTCCCACAGCTCCAGGTGATCACGCAGCGCCCGCGCCGAATGCCAGGTGCGGACCGCGAATTGGTGCACCACGCCGAGCAGCGCCGGTTCCGCCACCAGATAGCCGCGCGGTTCGGCTCCCGGCACCGCCGACCACAGCGCCGCCCGCTCGCGGTCGATGATCAGCACGTTGCAGAAATCGGTGTCGGTGACCCGGATCCGCGAACCGAGCGAGAATTGCCGCAATACGGACTGGCGACCGCGGCTGCCCACATACGCGGACGAGAGCAGTAACCGCACCTGCTTCCCGGCCTCGTGCAGCCGCCGGAAAACCATGTCCTCGGAACGGTATTCGGACTCGGGCCGGACCGGCCTGGCAATGGCCATGACCGCCTCGTGCCGGACGCCCTCGAGCATGCCCCGCAGGCTCCCCGCCCACCGCTCGTCCGCGAGCAACTCCACCGTCACCGCTGCCCCTATCGTGGATTCCCCGAAGTCCCGGCCTAGTTCGGGCGCAACTCCCTGGGGAGACCGAAGAGTGGGAACAGCTTCTCCGTGTCGAGGAAGAAGGTGAGCCCGGAGATACGATCACGGTCGAGTTCCAGGGTGGTGATGGACCACGGCGTCCAGAGGCCGGGCTCATCACCGGGCTTGTAGTGGCCGAATGCGGGCAGGCCGTTGGCGCCTTGCAGCGGAACCATGCGCGAATCCCGGCAGGTGTGGCCCGTGCCGAGCATGAAGGCGGCCACATCGTCCGGGCCGGAGATCCATAGCGAGAAGGGCGGCATGGACAGCGCCACATCGGCTTTCAGCAGCTCGGTGAGGGCGTTCATGTCATAGGCCTCGAAGGCCTTGACGAAGTCGTCGACGAGTTTGCGCTGCTGCTCGTTGTTCTCATCGAAGACGTCCGAGACCGTGGACTTCTCCTGGACCTTCGACAGGGTGGCGCGGGCCCGCTGCAGGGCGCTGTTCACCGATGCCGGAGAGACGTTGAGCATGTCGGCGGTCTCACCGGCCGAGAAGCGCAGGACCTCGCGCATGATCAGAATGGCGCGCTGGCTGGCGGGCAGATGCTGCACCGCGGCCACGAAGGCAAGGCGCAGCGTGTCTTTCGCGCTGGCGGCCTCGGCGGGATCCGCACCGAAGGCGAGCGCGTTCGGAATCGGTTCCACCCACACGTAATCCGGCTCCGGTGCGGACAAGTGCGAATCGGGAGCCGAGGGACCGTTGAGGTCCATGGGTCTGGCGCGCCGCTGGGGACCGTCCAGCATGTCCAGACAGACATTGGTCGCGATCTTGTACAACCAGGAACGCAGGCTGGACCGTCCCTCGAACGAGTTGTAGGACTTCCACGCGCGCGTGAAGGTCTCCTGCACCGCGTCCTCGGCTTCGAACGAGGATCCGAGCATTCGATACGCGTACGCGCACAACTCGCGTCGGTGCCCCTCGAAAGACCGCAGCACGTCGTCCGAAACGGTGCCGCCCACCTTCTCGCTCATGTCGGAAAGCCTCGCACAGCCCACCGACAAGACACACCCGCGAATTCGCTGGGCCGGCCCGTCCACAGGACCAACCGTGCCCGCCCGAACCCAACGGCCGTGCCCACCAGCGAAAAAGGGCGGTCGCGACAACCCCTCACCCCGGGGCCGTGCCCGCCTGTGAAATCAGGCGGCACGGGAGGTTCGCAGAGCTGGGGTTCCCCTACTTGGCGTTGGAGGCATGGGCGTGGTCGTCGGCCTCGCGGGCCTCGGTCTGCGCCTTGGCCCACTTGTAATCGGGCTTACCGGCCGGGGACCGCTTGATCTCGTCCACGAACCACAGACTGCGCGGCATCTTGTAGGAGGAGATCTCCTTGATCAGCGTCGGGCGCAGTTCCTCGAGGGTCGGGCGGGACTCGCCGCGGCACTGCACGACCGCGACCACCCGCTGCCCCCAGCGCTCGTCGGGCACGCCGACCACCAGCGCGTCGAAGATCTCCGGGTGCGCCTTGAGCGCGCCCTCGACCTCCTCGGGGAAGATCTTCTCGCCGCCGGAGTTGATGGACACCGAGCCGCGGCCCAGCATGGTGACGGTGCCGTCCTCCTCCACGCGGGCGTAGTCGCCGGGGATGGAGTAGCGAACGCCGTTGAACACCTTGAAGGTTTCGGCGGTCTTCACCGGGTCGTTGTAGTAGCCGAGCGGGATGTTGCCGGTTCGAGCCAGCATGCCGATCTGACCGGAGCCGGGCACGACCTCGTTGCCCTCCTCGTCGAGCACCTTGGTGGAACCGTCGATCTTCACGCGCGGCCCGCCGGTGTGGGTGGCGCCCTTGGCCGCCACGGCCAGACCGCCGAAGCCGGTCTCCGAGGAGCCGATCGAGTCGGTGATGAGCGCGTTCGGGAAGTGTTCGATGAACTGGTCCTTCAGCGCGGGCGAGAACAGCGCCGCACTGCTGGCCAGCACCCACAGGCTCGAATGCTGGTACGGCTCACCAGTTTCCGGGTGGCCTTGCGCGAGCGCGTCGAGCATTGGACGAGCCATGGCGTCGCCGGTGATGAAGATCATGTTGATGCCGTGCCGCTGGATGGCCTGCCACACGCCGTGCGCGCTGAACTCGGGCAGCATGACGGCCTTGCCGCCGTCGAACAGGCTGTGCAGCGTCGCGGTGAACGCGCCGCCGTGGATCAGCGGCGGGATCGGGTAGCGCACCAGAGGAGCGTTGCCGCTCGCACCGCCCTTGGACTGTTCCCACTCGTCCTGGATGAATTCACCGGTGTAGAAGTTGATGCCACCGCCGAGGACTCGCCACCAGTCCTCGTGGCGCCACATGACGCCCTTGGGCATGCCGGTGGTGCCGCCGGTGTAGATCATGATGATGTCGTCGGCCGAGCGCTCACCGAAATCGCGCCCGCCGCGCGAACCAGCCAGCGCCGCTTCGTATTCGACCGCGCCGGGAGGCAGCGGCAGGTCGGTGCCGTCCTCGACGGTGATGACCGTCTTGATCGTCGGCACGTTCGGCAGCACATTGGCCACCTTGTCGCTGTAGCGGCGCTCGTGAACGAGCGCGACCATATCCGAGTTCTCGAAGATGTACTGCAACTCGTTCTCAACGTAGCGGTAGTTCACGTTGATCATGACTGCCCGCGCCTTGAAGATGGCCACCATGGCCTCGACGGCCTCGACGGTGTTGCGCGAGTAGACGCCGACCTTGTCACCTGGCTGAACACCCTGATCCTGCAGGTAGTGCGCCAGCCGGTTGGCCCGGTCCTCCAGCTCGGAATAGGTCACCGAGCGAGCGTCGTCAACCAGCGCGACTCGGTCCGGCATGAGGTCGATGGTGTGCTCGACAAGGTCCGCAATGTTGTAGCTCACTGGATCAAAATAGAACGTGTTCTTGTGTGTGACAAGCCACAAATCAGCTTTGGTCGAGCGACCGGATGTGCCCCGCGTCACACATTACGGCGACTTACGCGAAATTGGAACAGATGAGAAAGGGTGCGCCCCGCTCAGTGGGGCGCACCCTTTTCAGCAGGCCGCGACACCCTCCGCCGCGGTCCGAAATTCTGAAACGAGTTCTATGACTCGATAAGGGGCCGCAACCGCTCGAACTGCGCGGCGTCGCGGACACCGACGAGCATCATGGTGACCCCCGACTGCTCCCACACCTTCAGCTGCTCACGCACCTGCGCCTCGGTGCCGATGATGGTGGTGTCGAGGATCAGCTCGTCGGGCACCACCGCCGCCGCCTCGTCCTTACGACCGCTCCGGAACAGCCGGGTGATCTCGTCGACCTGCTCGCCATAGCCCATGCGCCGGTACACCTCGGCGTGGAAGTTGAGCTCCTCCGCGCCCATGCCGCCGATATAGAGCGCCATGAACGGGCGCAGTCGATCCAGTTCGGCCTTGCGATCGTCGGTCAGGATCACCTGTGCGGTGGCGGCGATCTCGAAGTCCTCGCGCAAACGCCGCGCACCCGGGCGCGAGAAGCCCTCGTCGAGCCATTCGTTGTACATGTCGGCCAGCCGCGGCGTGTAGTAGATGGCCAGCCAGCCGTCCGCGATCTCCGCGGTCAGCGCGACGTTCTTGGGGCCTTCGGCGCCGAGCCAGATCGGCAGGTCCGCGCGCAGCGGGTGGGTGATCGGCTTGAGCGGCTTGCCCAATCCCGTCGCGCCGGGCCCGGAGTAGGGCAGCGGGTAGTGCGGGCCCGAACTGGTCACCTTGGCCTCGCGGGCCAACACCTGGCGCACGATCGAGACGTATTCACGGGTGCGCGCCAGCGGCTTGGCGAACGGTTGCCCATACCAGCCCTCGACCACCTGCGGACCGGAGACGCCGAGCCCGAGAATGTGCCGCCCGCCGCTGAGGTGGTCCAGGGTCAACGCGGCCATGGCGGTGGCCGTGGGGGTGCGCGCCGACATCTGCACGACGGAGGTGCCCAGTCGCATCCGGCTGGTGTCCGAGCCGTACCACGCCAGCGGCGTGAAGGCGTCGGATCCCCAGGACTCCGCGGTGAAGACGGCGTCGAAGCCGACTTCCTCGGCGGCCAGTACGAGTTCGCGCGTATTGCCGGGCGGCTGTGCGCCCCAATATCCCAGTTGCAAGCCAAAGCGCATTTCCGCGTTCCTTCCTAGAACATCCGGGGCCGGTCGGCAGGGGCTGGGCCCCGACTCTTGCCACCGCCACTAGAACCTGTTCTACTCGATCTCGTGACTCTGGGGAACAGCGAAATACTGTCCGCACCGCTGCGGATGAAATTCGACTACACCCGCTCCACCGGTCCGATCATCGGTCGCTTCCTCACGGAACTGCGATCCGGCAAGGTCGTCGGGGTGCGGGGTTCGGATGGGCGCGTGATCGTGCCGCCCGCGGAATACGATCCGAAGACCAGCGAACCGCTCTCGGAGTTCGTGCAGGTCTCCGACGTCGGCACGGTCCAGACCTGGTCCTGGGTGGCCGAACCGCTGCCGGGCCAACCCTTCGACCGGCCCTTTGCCTACGCGCTCATCAAGCTGGACGGCGCGGACACCGCCATCCTGCACGCCGTGGACGTGGCCTCCCCGGCCGACATCTCGACCGGCATGCGGGTGCGGGCACGCTGGGCCGCCGAGCGCACCGGCGACATCCACGACATCGCCGCCTTCGAGCCCGGTGAAACCTCCGCCGCCCCGGCCGATTCCATCGTGGACGCCGAACCGATCACCGGCATCGTGACGCCGATCGACTTCTCCATCAAGCACACCGCCGCCCCGCAGGAAGCGGTCTTCCTGAAGGCGCTCATGGAGGGCCGCCTGCTGGGCGCGCGTGCTCGCATGGACGGCAAGGTGTACTTCCCGCCGCGCGGCGCGGACCCGCGCGACGGCTCCCCGACCGACGACTACGTCGAGGTGTCCGACAAGGGCATCGTGACCACCTTCTGCATCGTGAACGTGCCGTTCATGGGTCAACGACTCAAGCCCCCGTATGTGGCCGCGTACGTGCTGCTCGATGGCGCGGACATCCCGTTCCTGCACCTGGTGCTCGGCATCGAGGCGAGCGAGGTCCGGATGGGCATGCGGGTCGAGGCGGTATGGAAGCCACGCGAGGAGTGGGGCCTGTCCATGGCCAATATCGACCACTTCCGGCCGACCGGCGAACCGGATGCCGACTACGACAGCTTCGCGCACCACCTGTAGAGAGGCGCTGAAATGACAAACACTGCATCGCGAGGCGATTTCACCAGCGATATCGCGGTGGTGGGCTTCGCGCACGCGCCGCACGTGCCGGAGACCTTCGGCACCACCAATGGCGTCGAAATGCTCGCGCCGTGCTTCCAGGAGCTGTACGCCGAGCTCGGCATCGGCGTCTCCGATATCGACTTCTGGTGCTCCGGTTCCTCGGATTACCTTGCCGGACGCGCCTTCTCGTTCATCTCGGCCATCGATTCCATCGGCGCGGTGCCGCCGATCAACGAGTCGCACGTGGAGATGGACGGCGCGTGGGCGCTGTACGAGGCGTGGGTGAAACTCCGCTCCGGACAGGCGAAGACGGCGCTGGTCTACGGGTTCGGCAAGTCCTCCGCCGGTACCCTGCGCCAGATTCTGGCCCTGCAGACAGACCCATACCTGGTCGCCCCGCTGTGGCCGGATTCGGTGTCCATCGCCGGCCTCCAGGCCCGCGCGGGCCTGGAGGCGGGCCTCTGGACCGAGGCCGAGATGGCCGCCGTGGCCGCGCGCAGCACCGGCGCCGACGCCGAAAAGCTCTTGGCCGCACCGAAGGTCGCCGATCCGTTCCGTGCCCATGACATCGCGCCGATCACCGACGGCGCGGCCGCCATCGTGCTGGCCGTGGGCGATCGCGCCCGTGAGCTGTGCGAGCGTCCGGCCTGGCTGACCGGCATGGCGCACTACATCGACACCCCGGTCCTGGGCGCGCGCGACCTGGCGGTCTCGGCCTCGGCCAAGAAGGCGGCCGATGCCGTCACCGGCGGCGACGCGAGCGGCTTCGATGTCGCCGAGCTGCACACGCAGTACAGCCACGAGGAGCTGATCCTGAAGCAGGCCATCGGCCTGAACGCGACTACCCGGATCAATCCGTCCGGCGGCCCGCTGTCCGGCAACCCGATGTTCGCGGCCGGTCTCGAGCGCATCGGCTTCGCCGCCACCGAAATCATCAATGGCACCGCGAATCGCGCACTGGCCCATGCCAGTTCCGGTCCGGCGCTGCAGCAGAACCTGGTCGCCACCCTGGAGGCAAAGTGAGTTACCCCGCCGCGGTGCTCGGCACCGGACAGACTCATCACGTGACCAAACGGTCGGACGTATCCATGGCGGGCATGGTCCGCGAGGCCATCGACCGCGCGCTGGTGGACTCCGGTCTGACCATGGCCGATATCGACGCCGTCGTGGTCGGCAAGGCCCCCGACTTTTTCGAGGGCTCCATGATGCCGGAGCTGTTCCTCGCGGATGCCCTGGGTGCCACCGGAAAACCGCTGCTCCGGGTGCATACGGCCGGTTCGGTCGGCGGCTCCACCGCCATCGTGGCCGCCAATCACGTGCAGGCGGGCGTGCACCGCCGGGTACTGGCCATCGCATGGGAGAAGCAGTCGGAGTCCAACGCCATGTGGGCGCTGTCGAATCCGGTGCCGTTCACCATGCCGGTCGGCGCGGGCGCGGGCGGCTACTTCGCCCCGCACGTGCGCGCCTATATTCGCCGCTCCAACGCGCCGCTGCACGTCGGCGCGATGGTGGCGGTGAAGGATCGCCGCAATGGCGCGCGCAATCCGCTCGCGCACCTGCACCAGCCCGACATCACCCTGGAATCGGTGATGGCGTCCCAAATGCTGTGGGACCCCATTCGTTTCGACGAGACCTGCCCGTCCTCGGACGGCGCGTGCGCCATCGTGATCGGCGATGAGGCGTCGGCCAAGGCGGTCGAGGCGCAGGGCAGGAAGGTGGCGTGGGTGCACGGCACCGCCATGCGCACCGAGCCGCTCGCCTACGCGGGCCGCGACCAGGTGAATCCGCAGGCCGGCCGGCAGGCCGCGAAGGCGCTGTGGCAGCAGGCCGGGATCACCAATCCGCTGGAAGAGATCGACGCGGCCGAAATCTATGTCCCCTTCTCGTGGTTCGAGCCCATGTGGCTGGAGAACCTGGGCTTCATGCCCGAGGGCGAAGGCTGGAAGCTCACCGACGCGGGCGAGACCGCCATCGGCGGCAAGCTGCCCGTCAACCCGTCGGGCGGCGTGCTCTCCTCCAACCCGATCGGCGCGTCCGGCATGATCCGCTTCGCCGAGGCCGCCAAGCAGGTCATGGATCGCGCGGGCGACTACCAGGTCGAGAACGCGCGCAAGGCGTTCGGACACGCGTACGGCGGTGGCTCGCAGTACTTCTCGATGTGGGTCGTCGGGAGTGAACAGCCGTGACCACCACCGAACACCCGGCCCGGGTGGCGGGCGCCGCCTCCCAGGCCGCGGTCCGCGCCAAGGACAAGGATGCCTGGGTGGCGCTGTTCGCCGCCGACGGCATCGTGGAGGACCCCATCGGTCCGTCCTTCTTCGATCCGGAGGGTGTGGGGCACCGCGGGGCGGAAGCCATCGCGGCGTTCTGGGACAAGGCCATCGCCCCGACCGAGTCCATCGAATTCCTCTTCGACGACTCCTTCGCCTGCGGTCGGGAGGTGGCCTTCACCGGCCGCATTCGCACCACCATGGGCGGCGGCCATATCGTCGACGCCGAAGGTGTTTTCACCTACAAGGTCGATGAGGACGGCAAAATCCTCGCCCTGCGCGCCTTTTGGGAAACCGATCGTGCGATGGCGACACTGAAATCTCGCTGAACGGCGGCCGGCGCATCGGCCAAAGATAAAGCGGGCGACTGGATTATCCAGCCGCCCGCTTCCTTTTGTCTCCGCCCCGAGGAGTGAGAGGGTGCGGGGCGGATCAAATCATCCGGGACTCAGTGCTTCACCGGACAGGTCTTGTAGTCGACCTGGAATTCCTTGATGCCGTTGAGCCAGCCGGAGCGCAGGCGGCGCGGGTCGCCCAGCTTGGAGATGTCGGGCATGTGGTCGGCGATGGCATTGAAGATGATCTCGATCTCCAGCCGCGCCAGGTTCGCGCCGATGCAGTAGTGCGCGCCGGTGCCGCCGAAGGACAGATGCGGGTTGGGGTCCCGCAGGATGTTGAAGGTGAACGGATCGTCGAACACCTCCTCGTCGAAGTTGGCCGAGCGGTAGGACAGGATGACCCGCTGGCCCTTCTTGATCTGCACGCCGCTGACCTCGATGTCCTCGAGCGCGGTGCGCTGGAAGGAGCTGACCGGGGTGGCCCAGCGGATGATCTCGTCGGCGGTGGTCTTGGGCCGCTGCTCCTTGAAGAGCTCCCACTGGTCGGGGTTCTCCAGGAACGCGATCATGCCGTGGGTGGTGGCATTGCGCGTGGTCTCGTTGCCGGCGACGGCCAGCATCATGACGAAGAAGCCGAATTCCTCGGGCAGCAGCGCCTCGCCGTCGACATCGGCGTTGATCAGCTCGGTGACGATGTCATTGGCCGGGCAAGCCCGGCGGGCCTCGGCCATCTGGTAGGAGTAGCCGAGGATCTCGGTGGAGGCGACCACCGGGTCGGCGGTGCTCTCCGGATCGTCGTAACTGGTCATGTCGTTGGACCACTGGAAGAGCTTCTTGCGGTCATCCTGTGGCACGCCGATCAGTTCGGCGATGGCCTGCAGCGGCAGCTCGGCCGCCACCTGCTCCACGAAGTCGCCGGTACCGGCGGCCACGGCGGCCTTCACGATGTTCTCGGCGCGCGCGGTCAGCTCGGCGCGCAGGCCGTTGATGACACGCGGGGTGAAGCCCTTCGAGATGATCTTGCGGAGCTTGGTGTGCTCCGGGGCGTCCTTGTTCAGCAAGACGAAGCGCTGCAGTTCGATCTGCTCGCGAGTGATGTCGTCCTGGAACCGCGGTATGGCGGTGTTCTCATGGGTGGAGAACACGTCGTCGCGACGGGACACCGTCTTGACGTCCGCGTGCTTGGTGAGCACCCAGAAGCCGTCGTCATGGAAGCCGCCGACCTCCGGAGACTTGGGGTTCCACCAGATGGGGGCGGTGCGGCGCAGTTCAGCGAGTTCTTCCACCGGCACCCGGTGCGCCCACATGTCCGGGTCGGTGATGTCGAATCCGTTCGGCACGTGCGGCCGGGCCTGGGTGTCCTCCACCAGCTGTCTCCTTTGACCAAACTGAAACACGTTCTACCGTTATTGAAGCACAGGAGGTAGAACAAGAGAAGGGACTAGGTAATTGACCCGAAAGGGTCTTACGTTACTTGCAGTGAACTCGTTGCACTTCTAATCCGAGAGGAAAGACATGGGTACTCCCGTCATCGTCGAGGCCGCGCGCACCCCCATCGCCAAGCGCAATGGCTGGCTGGCCGGCCTGCACGCCGCGGAGCTGCTGGGTGCGGCGCAGAAGGGCGTGCTCGAACGCGCGGAGCTGAATCCGGCCCTGGTCGAACAGGTCATCGGCGGCTGCGTCATGCAGGTGGGCGAGCAGGGCAACAATGTCACCCGCACCGCGTGGCTGCACGCCGGGCTGCCGTGGCAGACCGGCGCGGCCACCATCGACAACCAGTGCGGTTCGGCGCAGCAGGCCGCGGGCCTGGTGGCCGGGCTCATCTCCACCGGCGCCATCGAGGTCGGCCTGGCCTGCGGCATCGAGTCCATGAGCCATGTTCCCTTGGGCGCCAACGTCGGAACGCACGCGGGCCCGCGCCGCCCGGCCTCGTGGAACATCGATATGCCCAACCAGTTCGAGGCCGCCGAGCGAATCGCCAAGCGGCGCGGCATCACTCGTGACGATGTCGAGGAGCTGGGCGTGCGCTCGCAGCGACTGGCCGCACAGGCGTGGGCCGAGGGGCGCTTCGACCGCGAGGTGCTGACCATCAAGAACGCGCCGCAGGTCGACAAGGAAGGCAACCTGACCGGCGAGACCGCCGACATCAGCCGCGACCAGGGCCTGCGCGAGACCACCCGCGAGGGCCTGGCGAAGCTGAAGCCGGTGCTGGAGGGTGGAATTCACACCGCCGGCACCTCCTCGCAGATCTCCGACGGCGCGGCCGCGGTGCTGCTGATGGACGAAAAGGCCGCGCAGCGTGAGGGATTGCGGCCGCGCGCCCGCATCGTGGCGCAGTGCCTGGTGGGCGGCGAGCCCGAATTCCACCTCGACGGTCCGGTTCAGGCGTGCGAGCGCCTGCTCGAGCGCAGCGGCATGAGCATCTCCGACATCGACTTGTTCGAGATCAACGAGGCTTTCGCGTCCGTGGTGCTGTCGTGGGCCTCGGTGCACAAGCCGGACTTCGATCGCGTCAATGTCAACGGCGGCGCCATCGCACTGGGCCATCCGGTCGGCAGCACCGGATCCCGCTTGATCACAACGGCTTTGCACGAACTGGAGCGTTCGGACAAGAGCACGGCAATGGTCCTGATGTGCTGCGGCGGCGCCCTCGCGACGGGCACGATCATCGAACGGATCTAGTACCTCAATGATTTTGGGCGAGGTTGAACGTTCATCCGTCTTGCCGCAAAACGTGGCGTACGCCACACGATCATCGGTACAGACTGGAAGATGAGACATCAGCTATCTTATGGCTACCCGAGGCCCGTCCGGGAAGACCCTCGCGACGGGCCAGAACCGGGGTTCTCGAGCGCTCGGCAAGAACCCGTGAGGTTGGCCCGCAAACGCCCAAGCCGCAGTCGGTGAAGCGGATCACCGCCTCGAAGCTTCAAGGAAATCACGAATCAGGCGTAGGTTTTCAGTTACTGAGCCGCTAATATCAATGATACGTATCCGAGATAACGACTGTTAGTACAGCGAAGGGAATTGGGCGGCTCACAATGGCTGATTTCGCGGCGCGGCTGAACAAGCTGTTCGAAACCGTGCATCCCCCGGGGCGTAAGCCGCACACGAACGCAGAGGTGGCGGCTGCCTTGACGGCCTCCGGCCATCCGATCTCGAAACCGTATCTGTCGCAGTTGCGGTCGGGACAGCGCACGAACCCGTCGGATGAGACGGTGGCAGCGTTGGCAAAGTTCTTCAAGGTCAAGCCGGACTACTTCTTCAACGACATCTATGCTGCGAAGATCGATCACGATCTCGAGCTGCTGTCCCAGCTGCAGGGCTACGGGCTGCGTCGTCTGTCGAGTAGGGCGTTTGACCTGTCCGAAGAATCTCAGAACCTCCTCACCTCTATGGCGGAGAAGTTGCGGGCCAGCGAAGGGCTGCCCGAAATTCCTCCGGACGGCACGGAATAGGCACTGCCACAGAGCAACACAGTGCGGTTCACTCGGAGGCCGCACTGTGTTGGTTTGCCGCAGAGCTTGCTCCGGACTCGACATAGGGCGGGTCGCCGGTACTGCTTGCAGGGCAGCGCCGATGCCCCGCCGGACCATTCGGTTCGAGTGAAGGATGTTGCACCGGCCTCAGCGATGCTGAGGCCATGTGGCGTAGACCCCTGCGCTGGTGCAGCATGCACAAATCTGACATAAGGCCGCCCGGGTGCAGCCGGGCGGTCGAATGGGTTTGTTTGTGCACTATGTCGTTTTGTGCACTGTGAGTGTTCCGCCCCAATGCACCTCCGCGACAAGCAAGCGTGACACATCGAGTGACAAGTAAAGTCCCGTACTGCGCACGGCGGGTTCGATGAGACGAAACCTCGGATACGAAGTCTGATCGAGAAGACCCACCGGAATGCCACGCCCTTGGCAATCACGCGCGGTACGGGACTTGCGCTTTTGCGACAAGGTCGCAAAAGGGTCGGTGATCTTCGCGTGATCAACGCGGGAGTGCACGCAGAGTAATACGCAGCTCTCCCGAATAGTAATGGAAGAGTAATGACTACCGTTGCGCGGAGCCCTGAATCGCGCTCGGTGACGCGGCCGCGTCATAGGCGCGGGCGATCGCCTGCACCCAGCCACGCGGACTGACCGCCGCCGGCGGCGAGATCCAGCGGCCGTCGATCACCACCTCGCCGAACGGATTCCGCGCCCACTCGGCCACCCGTTGCGCGCGCTCGGCCACCGAGGCCGGCGGCGCGCCCGCCGCGGCGAGCTCCACACCGCTGCCGGATTGCAGGTAGAGCGCGTCCATGATCTGCGCCACCTGGTCGGAAGCCTTGAGCTGCGTACCCGATCCGGTCTGCTCATGCGCCACCACTTCAGGGAAGCGCGCGATCAGCACCCGGTGCAGGGTGCGAATCTGCTTGAGCAGCATACGGGCTCGCCACCATAGCTCGATCACGATCCACACCGCGCCGATCGCGACGAGCAGCGCGGCGAGTTGCCACATCGGCCAGAACCAGCCCGCATCGCCGGGTTCCGGCATCGGCTCGTCGCGCGCCGAGCGGCGAATCGACAACGCGGCCAGGAGCCCGACCACCGCGGTGCCCATGGTGTAGAGCGCGATGCCTCGTCCCAGAGTGGTCCAATCCAGGTTGCGCACACCGGTAATCACGATGAACACGCACTCCAGCAGCACGATCGCCCAGCCGAAGATGACCGACCAGAGCAGCGTCAGGATCACGGCGACCGCGCCGGCCGCGTAGATCGTCATACCGATCTGGCGCAGATTGACGCGCGACACCACCGGCCACGCGGCGGCCGCCACCACCGAGGTGGCGGTGGCGAACATGATCCAAGCCGCGGTCACCACCCGGTCGCCCAGCCACATGCCGTGCAACCCATTCGGTGCCGCATGGTCAACGGCCAGACCGATTTCCGGCACGCCTACGGTCACCGCCAGCGCCACCGCGGCCACCGCGGCCACGATCGCGACCCGCGCGGTGGTCGCCGGTTTCACCAGCACGCGACCGACGCGCGCACCCGAGGCCATCCATACCAGCATGGCCGTCAACCAGAAGCTCATGCCGCATCCTTTCGGGGATGACCCAGGGCCGCTCCGTCATTACGCAAGCAAGCGCACAGAGGTGCAGCGACTCCTCCGAGGCCTGACTCGGTCATGCCGCGTCCTCTCGGGGATGCCCGAGGGCCCCTACGTGGTTACGCAAGCTGCCTCCTCCGAGGCCCGACTCGGTCATGCCGCGTCCTCTCGGGGATGCCCGAGGGCCCCTACGTGGTTACGCAAGCTGCCTCCTCCGAGGCCTGACTCGGTCATCCCAATGCCTCATCGAATCGAAGAACCGAGACGCCCGCGCCCCGGCTGTTGAAGACCCGCAACCGGGTCATGAGCATGCTGGCGAAGGTCTCTGCCTCCCACTCACATTGCTCGTCGTCGCCCAGATCGATGGCCTTCTGATGCGCGCGCTGGCTGAGCATGTAGGCGATGAGATCGTCGCTGGCCTCCAGCACCACCTCGGTCGCCGCCTCGCCCGGATGATCGAAGACGATGTGCCCCAGCTCGTGCGCGAGAGTGTGCTCGCGGCTGGGCAGCGCCTGCGCCAGCACGATCACATCCCGGTCCGGGTAGCTGCGTCGCTGGCCGCACACGCCGGGACCCAGTTGGGCACTGGCGATCTCGATGGGGCGGCATCGCTCGGCCGAGATGGCGAGCACCACCTCGTCCAGGTCGGTGGCGTCGAAATCGGCGGCCACCGCGCACACCGCGTCCACCGCCGCGGCCACCCGGCGGTAGGACCCGATGCTATGAGCCTTGCTCTGGGTCATCGCGGTCCTCTCATGCCCTCGGTCCGAAGAAAGCAGCGCGTGCGGCATCGACGCGTGCCTGGGCCGCGGACGCGCTCTGGAAGCTCACCGCGCCCGAGCCGGTGCCCAGCAGCGCCATGGCGATCAGCCCGCCGATCACCGACAGCACCGGAATCGGCGGCAGCGGCGTGTTGTTCGAGGTCGGCCTCACGTCCGGATTCGGCTGGGCCAGAACGGGAGCGGGAGCCGACGCGGGTGGCGAAGGGGGCGGGGGCGCGGCGGGCGCGACCTCCGGCTCCGGCAGCGCGGCCGCCGGGGCCACCACTGCGGGCGGTTGCGCCGCGGCCGGCGGCCGCGGAATCTCCAGCGGCACCGGCGGAACCTCGGCGGGGGCGGCCGGAGGCGGAATCAGCAACAGCAGCAGTGGCGAGGCGCAGACGACGACGGAACCGAGGCCCGCCGAGCCCACCGCCGCGGAACCCAATGCGGCGGAACCGAGATCGGCCGAACCGGCCGCGGAACCCGCTCCGGCCGAACCGACGCCGGAGCCCGTCGCGGCGGAGCCGACGCCGGAACCCGCCGAGCCCAGACCGGCGAGGCCGCCGATCGCGGAACCCGCACCGGCGGAACCGATTCCGGCGGAACCCACCGCGGCCGAACCGGTGCACAGCGCGGCCAGCCCGGCCGAACCGACCGCGGCCGAGCCCACGGCGGCGGAACCCGTTGCGGCCGAACCGGTGCCGAGCAGCAGGCCCAGCAGCGCGGAGCCGGTCCCGATACCCGCCGAGCCGACGCCCGCGGAACCCAGGCCGAGCACGCCCGTGGCGCCGATCCCGGCGGAACCTACTGCGGCCGAACCGGTGCCGAGAGCGGCCGAGCCGGTGGCGGCTCCAGCCGAACCGGTACCGGCGACGGCCGAACCCAATCCCACCCCGGCGGAACCGGTTACGGCGGAGCCGGTGCCGCCCAGCACGGCCGAACCGGCCGCGGCCGAGCCGACACCGGCGGAACCGACACCGGCCGAGCCGGTTCCGAGAGCGAGCAGAATGGACAGCAGATCATGCGGCCCGGCCACCGGGGTGAGGGGCTGGGGCGCAGCGGCGTCAACGGATCGCGGTTGCGCACCGGAAGGCGCGGGCAGGGTCGGATCCTGTTCGGCGGGCGCGGGATCGAGCGGGATGCCGCCCGGCTGCGCCTGCGCGGCAGCGGGCCCGAGCAGCGCCGAACCGGCGACAGCTGCGATCACTGCCACCAGGCGCATTGCACGATCGACGATCATGCGACAGCCATCCCCTCATCGATACCGCGCGATTCTCCGCACCGGGGGTACGGAATCCCGATCCGCCCCAGGCAGATCGGGACAGGTCTCGAGCTCACCTGTCGCCCCGATTGCCGAACCGTTGCGGAACGCGGTCATCGTACCGGCCGCTACCGCAATTCGCACAAGTCCCGATCGCATCAGGGGTGCTCGAGAGCCGCAGGCCTGCTGACCCGCCCTATGTTGCCGGTATCGCACCGTCACTCCGGCCGAAAGAGCGCCGGGATGACGAGGGTGTGCCTAGGCGCCGTAGACGGGCTCCGGGGTGGTGGCCTTCGAGAGCAGATCCCGCACAACGGGACCCAGCTCGGCCGGCTCCCAGCGGGCGCCCCGGTCGATGGAGGCGCCGTGGCGCCAGCCGTCGGCGACGGTCACCTTGCCGCCCTCGACCTCGAACATGCGTCCGGTGACACCGGCGGAATCGGCGCTGCCCAGCCAGACCACCAGCGGCGAGACGTTCTCCGGTGCCATGGCGTCGAAGCCCTCCTCGGGGGCGGCCATCATGTCGACGAAGACCGTCTCGGTCATGCGGGTGCGGGCCGCCGGGGCGATGGCGTTGACGGTGATGCCGTAGCGGGCGAATTCGGCCGCGGCGGTGAGGGTCAGGCCCGCGATGCCGGACTTGGCGGCGGCGTAGTTGCCCTGGCCGACCGAGCCGAGCAGACCCGCGCCGGAGCTGGTGTTGATGATGCGGGCCTCGGGGGTGCGACCCGCCTTGGCCTCGTTGCGCCAGTACTCGGCGGCGTGCCGCATGGGGGCGAAGTGGCCCTTCAGGTGCACCTTGATGACGGCGTCCCACTCGTCCTCGCCGAGGTTGACCAGCATGCGGTCGCGCACGATACCGGCATTGTTGACCAGCACGTCCAGGCGTCCGAAGGCGTCGACGGCGGTCTGGATGAGGCGGCGCGCGCCCTCCCAGTCGGAGACGTCGTCGCCGTTCACGACGGCCTCGCCGCCGAGCGCCTTGATCTCCTCGACGACCTGCGCGGCCGGGGAGTCGGGGCTGGGCGCGCCGTCGAGTTCGGCACCGAGGTCGTTCACCACGACCTTCGCCCCGGCGGCGGCGAAGGCGAGGGCGTGGGCACGGCCGATGCCGCGACCCGCTCCGGTCACGATGACGACGCGGCCGTCGCAGATCTTGTTGTCGGTCATATCAATTACCTCACTGGTGTGAAAGGCGGACGGGGGCGGGCCGGCCTCTAGTGGCCGGAGACGGCGGGGACGTCTGCGGTGGACGCTGCGAGGAAGGCCGGCTTCTCGCCGCCGCCGTGCACCAGAAGCGCGCTGCCGGTGATGTAGGCGGCCAGGGGCGAGGCCAGGAAAACGGCGGCGCGGCCGATGTCCTCGGGCGCGGCCATGCGCTGCATCGGCACGGTACGGCTGACCGCCGCGATGCCGTCCTCGTCGCCGTAGTGCAGGTGCGAGGACTCGGTGTTGACCAGGCCGACGATGACCGAGTTCATCCGGACCTTCGGCGCCCATTCCACCGCGAGCGACGAAACCAGGCTGTCCACACCGGCTTTGGCCGCACCGTAGGCCGCGGTGCCCGGCGAGGGCCGATGCCCGGAGACGCTGGAGATCATCACGATGGACCCGCCGGTCTCCTGCTTCTGCATGACCTCGTTGGCGACCTGCGAAACCAGCAGCGGCGCCAGCAGATTCAGCTGCACGATCTTGGCGTGGAAGTTGGCGCCGGCGTCGGCGGCCAAGGCGAAGGGCGCACCACCGGCATTGTTCACCACGGTGTCCAGCCGCCCGTACTTCACGACGATCTGCTCGATCAGCCCGCGCACGGAGTCGGGCTCGCGCACATCGCACGGCAGGAAGTCGATACCGCGCCCGTTGCTCTCGACCGGGCTGTCCGCGGGGCGGCGCGCACAGGCCACGACGGTCGCGCCCGCGTCCAGGAAGACCCGGCTGATACCGGCCCCGACACCGCGCACTCCGCCGGTGACCAAGACGACCGAGCCGGAGAGGTTCACTTCGATTCCCACCGTGCTAACCTACCAAGCACTTGCTTGTTTTGCCAACGATGGGCTCCTACAACTCCGAGGACACGCGATGGGGATCAACCGTCACACCGAAACCGAGGGCGTCGAAGTCGTCACTGTCGACTACCCGCCGGTCAACGCTCTGCCTTCCGACGGCTGGTTCGCCCTGGCCGACGCCGTCACCCAGGCCGGCCGCAACCCGGAGACCCGGGTCGTCGTGCTGCGCGCCGAGGGGCGCGGCTTCAACGCGGGCGTGGACATCAAGGAGATGAACCGCGATGTCGGGCACACCGCCCTGATCCGCGCGAACCACGGCTGCTTCGCCGCGTTCGCCGCCGTCTACGACTGCGAGGTCCCTGTCGTCACCGCCGTGAACGGCTTCTGCCTGGGCGGCGGCATCGGCCTGGTCGGCAACTCCGACGTCATCGTGGCCTCCGACGACGCCACCTTCGGCCTGCCCGAGGTGGATCGCGGCGCGCTCGGCGCGGCCACCCACCTGGCGCGCCTGGTTCCCCAGCATCTGATGCGGACCATGTTCTACACCGCCGGCACCCTCACCGCGCAGCAGCTGCACCACTACGGCTCGGTCTTCAAGGTGGTGCCTCGTGCCGAACTCGACGCCGCCGCAATGGAAGTCGCCAAGAACATCGCCAACAAGGACGGCCGCGTCATCCGCGCCGCCAAGAAGGCGCTCAACGGCATCGACGTGCAGGACGTGCACCGCTCGTACCGCTTCGAGCAGGGCTTCACCATGGAGCTCAACCTCGCCGGTGTCGCCGACGAGATCCGGGCGCGCTTCGACGATGACCTGGCCGCGCAGAAAAAAGCACAGTAGAAGGGGCGAAATAATATGCGCGACAAGCGAATGACGCTCGACGAGGTCGTCGGCGAACTGCGCAGCGGAATGACCATCGGCATCGGCGGCTGGGGCTCGCGGCGCAAGCCGATGGCCTTCGTGCGCGCGCTGCTGCGTTCGGACGTCACCGATCTGACCGTGGTCACCTATGGCGGCCCGGATCTGGGCCTGCTGTGCTCGGCGGGCAAGGTGCGCAAGGCCTACTACGGCTTCGTGTCGCTGGACTCCGCGCCGTTCTACGACCCGTGGTTCGCCAAGGCCCGCACCGAGGGCGCGATCACCGTGCGCGAGATGGACGAGGGCATGGTCAAGTGCGGTCTGCAGGCCGCCGCGGCCCGGCTGCCGTTCCTGCCCATTCGCGCCGGATTGGGTTCGGCCGTCATCGATTTCTGGGAGGGCGAGCTGAAGACCGTCCAGTCCCCGTACACCGATGCCGACGGCCGCAGCGAGACCCTGGTCGCCATGCCCGCGCTGAACCTGGACGCCGCCTTCGTCCACCTGGACCTCGGTGACAAGCACGGCAATGCCGCCTACACCGGCGTCGACCCGTACATGGACGACCTCTACATGCTCTCCGCCGAGAAGCGCTACCTGTCGGTGGACCGCCTCGTCGAAACCGAGGAACTGGTGAAATCCGTTCCGACGCAAGCCCTCATCCTCAACCGCATGATGGTCGACGGCGTGGTCGAGGCCCCCGGCGGCGCGCACTTCACCTTCTCCGGCAGCTACGGCCGCGACGAGAAGTTCCAGCGCCACTATGTCGAGGCCGCCAAGACGCCCGAGTCGTGGGCCGAGTTCAAGGCTCGCTACCTGGACGTGTCCGAGGACGAATACCAGGCCGCCGTCAAGGCTTTCGCCGAGGAGCAGAAGTAATGACCGAGAACAACACTGCATCGCACCGCGATTCCGTCCGGGGTGGCGGCGTGGAGACGGGCGGGCCCATTACGCGGGCCGAGATCTGCGTCGTCGCCGCGGCCGAGATCTTCCGGGGCGCGGGCGAGATCATGGCCTCCCCGATGTCCACCGTCACCACCATCGGCGCGCGGCTGGCGCGACTCACCTTCGAGCCGGATCTGCTGCTCTCCGACGGTGAGGCGCTGTTCTTCGCCGAGATCCCGCCGATCGGCGGCAAGGCGCCCATCGAGGGCTGGATTCCGTTCTCCAAGGTCTTCGATGTCGTGAATTCCGGTCGCCGCCATGTGGTCATGGGCGCGAACCAGCTCGACAAGTACGGCAACCAGAACCTGTCGGCCTTCGGTCCGCTGCAGCGGCCGACCCGGCAGATGTTCGGTGTGCGCGGCGCGCCGGGCAACACCATCAACCATGCCACCAGCTACTTCGTGCCCAAACACAACAAGCGGGTGTTCACCGAGACCGTCGACATCGTCTCCGGAATCGGTTACGACAAGGTCGATCCCGAGAACCCGGCCTACCGGTTCCACCACCTGCACCGGGTAGTGTCGAACCTGGGCGTGTTCGACTTCAACGGGCCGGACCACACCATGCGGGCGCTGTCGCTGCACCCGGGTGTGAGCGCCGACGAGGTCGCGGAGAACACCTCCTTCGAGATCGCCGGGCTGGCCGAGGCGGGCGAGACCCGTCTGCCCACCGAGGAAGAGCTCACCATCATCCGGACCGTGCTGGACCCCAAGGGCTTCCGTGAGAAGGAAGTGACGGCATGACCGCACAACGTCTGAAGACGCCGCTGACCGAACTGGTCGGCATCGAGCACCCGATCGTGCAGACCGGCATGGGCTGGGTCGCCGGTCCGGGACTGGTCGCGGCCACCGCCAATGCGGGCGGCCTCGGCATTCTCGCCTCGGCGACCATGACCCTCGACGAGCTCGAGGTGGCCATCGCCAAGACCAAGGCCAAGACGGACAAGCCCTTCGGCGTCAACATTCGCGCCGATCTGTCCGACGCGCCGGACCGCATCGACATGATGATCCGCGACGGCGTGAAGGTGGCCTCCTTCGCACTGGCTCCCAAGAAGGAGCTCATCGCCAAGCTCAAGGACAACGGCGTGGTGGTCATGCCGTCCATCGGCGCGGCCAGGCACGCGGTCAAGGTCGCCTCCTGGGGCGCGGACGCGGTGATCGTGCAGGGCGGTGAGGGCGGCGGTCACACCGGTTCCGTCGCCACGACGCTGCTGCTGCCGTCCGTCCTCGACGCCGTGGACATCCCGGTGGTCGCCGGTGGCGGCTTCTTCGACGGCCGCGGCCTGGCCGCCGCGTTGTCCTACGGCGCGGCCGGAGTCGCCATGGGCACCCGCTTCCTGCTCACCCAGGACTCGAGCGTGCCGGACTCGGTCAAGCAGGAGTACCTCAAGCGCGGACTGCAGGACACCGTCGTCTCCAAGAAGGTCGACGGCATGCCGCACCGCGTGCTGAACACCGAACTGGTGGACAAGCTGGAGCACTCCAGCGGTGTGCGCGGCCTCACCGCCGCCGTCGCCAACGCCTTCAAGTTCAAGAGCATGACCGGCATGAAGTGGTCGACCATGATCAAGGACGGCATCGGCATGCGCAAGCAGAAGGACCTCACCTGGTCCCAGGTCATCATGGCCGCGAATACCCCGATGCTGCTGAAAGCCGGTCTGGTGGAGGGCAATACCCACGCCGGCGTGCTCGCCTCCGGTCAGGCCGCGGGCATCATCGAGGACCTCCCGACCGTCGCGGACCTGATCGACCGCATCATCGCCGGGGCCATCGAACGCATCGACAGCCTCAACCAATACCGCGTCACCACCACCGCCTGACGCCCTGAACGTGCGCGGCCACCACAGCCCGACCGCGCACCCCGGATCCGCACACATCGGATCCATCGCGCGCCGCCTGTCCGGCGCGCCGAGCCGTCCCCGGAACCTCTCGCCCGGGGGCGGCTTCGCGCATTCCCGACGGCTGTCGAGTGCGCCTCGCGTCAACCGCCCGAGCCACGTTGGACACAATCGTTGGCAAGGGTTGGAGTGCTCGTCCGTAACCGCCCCTGCCACGCACCCGCACCCAGGTAATCTGCGCGATGTCGCCGAGCCGATCGAACGCGCCACCGGACTCCGCGTCGAGATCCTGGAGGGAAGTCTGGTGATGTCGCTGACTCCACGAGGTGACTGCCGGGAGATGCACCGCGAACCCTCGAAACCCCGCGACCGTGACCGGGTCAGGCCAATCCGTAGCGGTGCCGGACGGCGGGCGGTAGGGCGTACGGATTCGGAGGGTCCGCCGGAAGTGAGTCGGAAATTTCCTGCGGTACACAGAGGTTCGCCCGCTCGGGGCCGGGCAGGAGAAGGCGGCGTAGAGCGGCCGCAACCAGCGGATCGGCCGTGAACTCGTGTCGAAGGGTAGCGACCCGGGCCTGCGCGCGACCGCGAGCGCACTCGTGAGCACGTGAAACCGACTGTGCCCTCACCGAATCCGGTAGGAACAAGGCGGTGATCCGACCGTCCGCAGTCACCTCGACGCGCACGCCGTCGACGACGGCGCGGGCGCGCACCCGGTCGACGGCATCCTGCACGTGCCGCGCTCTGCGCGCTATCTCTTCGAACCGGGCATCCACCGATCCCTGCATGAGCGCAGCTTAGGGTTTCGCGACGAGATACCGTGGGGCATAGGCAACTTCGCACCCCTGACAGTCAGGGCTGGACGCGGATCTGCTGCATCATGTCGTGGTCGGCATGGTCGAGGTTGTGGCAGTGCCACACGTAACCGCGGATCTCCGGGGTGTCCGCCATGCCGCCCGCCGTCCCCTCCCCCGTCGGCGACATGGCCTCGGCGCCCGGCGGCACCGGGACCACGGTGTCCGGATCGAAGCCGAGCTCCTGCACCGACGGCCACTTCACCAGGATCCGCGTAATCGTGTCGGTACGGCACTCGATGGTGTCCTTCCAACCGGCTTCCCACGGCGGCGGGTCCTGTTCGGGCCCGATGGCGAACCCGTCGGCCGAAGGCGCCCAGCGGGTGCCGAACTTGGGCGGGTAGTTCGCGAGGAAATACGCGGAGGTGAGGATGGGCTGGCGGCCGATCACCCGCAGCCGGGCCAGGTGCAGGTGGATGGGATGGTCGAACGGGGTGGTGTTCACGATGTCCCACTGCTCCACGGTCCCGGCTCGCGCCCGGTCGACGTCCGAGCTCAGGAAGGGCAGGTTGTTCAGCGACATCATGGTCGGGAAGACCGCCGCGGCCCGGGAATCGTCATTGAGGCCGAGCAGCGTCACGGTCCGCACCGAACCGGGCCGGCGGGTGGGTTCCAGCGCGTCGGGCTGGCCGGGACCGCCGCGCAGGGTGCAGGGGATGGACGCGGCCGGTCCGTCGCCCGCACCCGTGAACCGCATGATGGGCCGCAGTTCGGGCACCATGAACACGGTGTTGCCCAGGTCGTTCCATGCGGTATTGACCAGATCGACGGTCTCGCCGTCCTTGATCCCGCTGAAATCGACCAGCAGGTCCACCCGCTCGCCGGGGCTCACCCGGATCGACGGCGTCGGCGCCGGCCCGTCCAGCAGGCCCAGATCGCCGCCGATGGCGAAGAACAGCATGCCGTTGGAGAACTCGAAAACGTACGGCCGCGAGTTGGATCCGTTGAGCAGGCGGAACCGGTACACGGTGCGCCGGACCGCGAGCCGCGGCCACGCCACCCCGTTCACGCAGCACACGTCGCCCAGCTGCCCGGATTGGTTGTAGCCCTCCGGAATATAGGTGGCCACCATGGGTTGCAGGCTGCCGTCGGCATTGAAGGTGCGGTCCTGCACGATGAGCGGGATCTCGAACTCACCGCTGGGCAGCCCCAGCGGGTTGTCATCGCGGCCGGTGTCGAATTCGTCTCGCAGGTAATACAACCCGGCCAGTCCGGCCTGGATGTTCAGCCGCGTGATGCCCATGGCGTGGTCGTGGTACCAGAGGGTGGCCGCCTCCTGCCGGTTGTCGTACGCGAGACTCGGCCCGCCGCCATTGCGCCAACCGATGAGCGGATGCCCGTCGGAGTCAGGGGAATTCGCGCCGCCGTGCAGGTGCACGGTGAAGCGCGGATCGGTGCGGTCCAGCTCGGTGACGCCGTGCATGGTGAGATCCACATGCGGGGCGAGCACATGGGTCCCGAGCTCGTTGCGAAAACTGATGCGCGCCACGTGATCCCGGTACGCCTCGAGGTTCGGGCCGAGGACCGGCTGCCCGAAGCCCCAGCTTCGGGTCTCCGGCAGGTCCCGGTGGTAGCGATGGGTTCCCGAGATGGCCGCCAATTCCCCTGCAGCCCTGCGGGTTTCCGGAATGGGCAGCTCGTCGACATACGGCTGCAAGGCCGGTGAGTGGTAGTTGAGCGGCGTCAGCGTGGGCGCGGGCAGCGGTGGAATGGGCACGGGCGGTGGCGGTAATGGCACCGGATCGGCCGACGCCGAAGCCAGGTAGCCCATGCCCGCGAGCCCGAGGATCCCCAGCAGGAAACCCCTTCTCGGCAGGCTCTCGTTCCTCATCCAGTCCCCGCCCGGAAAACCGCCCGCCGTCGACCGGGCTTTCCTTCGACGATAACCGACCTTCCCCGCCCATGAACACGAAAGCCGCACACCGAAACTCGGTGCGCGGCTGCCGGGAAACGCGGTATCCGGGGGGGCGGCCGGACTAGCTCAAACGCTCGATGATGGTGACGTTGGCGGTGCCGCCGCCCTCACAGATGGTGAGCAGACCGTAGCGGCCGTTCACCCGCTCCAGCTCGTTGAGCAGGGTGGCGAACAGCTTCGCACCGGTCGCTCCGAGCGGGTGGCCCAGCGCGATGGCGCCGCCGTTGACGTTGACCTTGTCGGGGTTGGCGCCGGTCTCCTTGATCCAGGCCAGCACCACCGAGGCGAAGGCCTCGTTGATCTCGATGACGTCCATGTCGTCGATGGTCAGTCCGGTCTTCTCCAGCGCCCACCTGGTGGCCGGGATCGGCGCGGTGAGCATGTAGATCGGGTCCGCGCCGCGCGCGCTCACATGGTGGATGCGGGCCCGCGGGGTGAGTCCGTACTCCCGCACCGCCCAGTCCGAGGCCAGCAGGGTGGCGCTGGAGCCGTCGGAGATCTGGCTGGCCAGGGCGGCGGTGATGCGGCTGCCCTCGGCGAGGGGCTGCAGCCCGGCCATCTTCTCCAGGCTGGTCTCGCGCGGGCACTCGTCGATCCAGAAGTCGCCGACCGGCACGATCTCGCGGTCGAACTTGCCGTCCACGGTCGCCTTGCGAGCGCGCTCATGGCTACGCAACGCCCACTCCTCCATGTCGCGGCGGGAGATGTCCCACTTCTCGGCGATCATGGTGGCCGAATTGAACTGCGACACCTCACCGGTGCCGTAGCGGTGGTCCCAGCCTTGCGCGCCGACGAACGGCGAGTCGAAGCCGTACGCCTGCCCGGCCAGCATGGCCGCCGAGATCGGGATGGCGCTCATGTTCTGCACGCCGCCGGCCACGATCACCTCGGCGGTGCCGGACATGATGGCCTGCGCGCCGAAGGTGATGGCCTGCTGCGAGGAGCCGCACTGCCGGTCCACGGTGACGCCCGGCACCGACTCCGGGTAACCCGCGGCCAGCCATGAGGTGCGCGCGATATTGCCGGCCTGCGGGCCGATGGTGTCGCAGCAGCCGAACACCACGTCGTCCACCGCGGCGGGGTCGAGATCGGCGCGCTCGATGAGCCCCTTGATGGCGGCGGCGCCCAGATCGGCCGGGTGCACGGCGGACAGCGAACCGCCCCGCTTGCCGACCGGGGTGCGCACGGCGTCGATCACGTACGCCTCACGCATCGGCGAATACTGGCGGCGGGACGGTGCTGACATGTCGAAACTCCTAGTGCTGTTGGGGTTTCGGGGGCGAGGCCCCCGAGAGTCCCGAGAGTTGGGTTATGCGCGCTGCTCGGGATTCGTGAGCCCGTCGAGCACGATGGTCAGATACTGCTTGGCGAGGTTGTCTACGGTGATCCGGCCGCCGGGCTGGTACCAGCGCACCGACACCCAGACGGTGTCGCGCAGGAACCGGTAGGCCAGCTCGATATCCATCTCGGGCCGGAAGCTGCCGTCGGCGACGCCCTGGGTCAGCACCTGGTGCCAGAGCTCGCGGAACTCCTTGTTGTACTCCGCGATGTATTCGAATCGTGGTGTGCCGCTGAGCCGTTTGGCCTCGGCCTGGTAGATGGCGACGGCCGCGTGGAACCGGTCGAAGGATTCGTAGGAAGCGGTGACCAGGGCTTCCAGCGTGTCGCGTGCCGGCAGGCCGGCCGCCACGATCTCGCGGTAGCGCCCGAAGAGGTCGTCGAGGAACCCGCGCAGGATTTCGTCCACCATGGCTTCTTTGGAATCGAAGTGGTGGTACAGACTCCCGGATAGAATCCCCGCCGCGTCGGCTATGTCACGAACCGTGGTGGCGCGCAGTCCCCGCTCCGCGAACAGATTCGCGGCCAGGCCGAGCAGCTCGTTGCGACGTGCCGATTTGGAGGGGTCAGGTTGGGTCACACCGTCAATATACAACCAAGCATTTGCTTGGTCTAGCCGCCTCCCGTGCGGCGCTACCAGCGGTCGTCCTCAACGCACCGAGTAGCGCAGCGGTGACGAGACGGACAGGTCGGCCAGCAGCCGGTCACAGATGACCACGGGCGAGACCCCCGCCCGCGCCATGCGCGCCACCAGCGCCAGCCGCCTTTCGGGGCTGTCCCATTCAACGGTGAGCGGATCGCGACCGGGTCCGGCGTCCACGGTGGCCATGACCCGGGGCACTCCGCCATCGCGATCGGGTTCCTCGATGATCTTCAAGACCATTCCCCGCTGCCAGGCCCGATAGGTCTCCATATCGGCGCCCACCACCAATTTGTCCGTGGCAGCGCATAATCCCTGCGCGATCCGGTCGGCGAACGCGACATGGTCGTAACGCAGGCGGCGGCAATTGCGGACCACCTCCAGGAGATCGGCGCGGACCTCGCAGAGCAGGGCCGTCCGTTTGCGGCGGCGCTGATCGGCCTCGGGGTCGGAGTGCCCGGTCGTCCGAGACAGGCCGAGGCGGCGGGCGCGATCGCGATCACGAATCATGTCCCGCCGTAACGCGGCACGCGGATCGCGTGTCACGTCGGATTCGTCCACGGCGTGTTGTTCCAGGATCTGCGCCGCCCGCATGGCGGCGGCACGCTCCGAGTCGTGCTCGAGTAATTCCGCACCCAAAGTCAGTGCGGCCAGAACGACATTGTCGAGTCTTCGGCGCGCTAGAACGACCTCGCGCACCAGCTCGAGTTCCAATTGCTCGCGGGCTTGTTCTGGGGCTGCTTGTTGTCGGCGATCCGGACCCATGGGTCGCGCCCTTCGACTAGCGGTACCGGCCTAAACCAGCATCGCACAATGCCACCCTCGACGCGCCAGCCATTTAAGGTGTCGAATTGCTCTCCGCGCCGCTGCGGGCGAGCCGCAGGGGTGGAGACGGTCGCGGCACTGGAGGTTTCGTTATTCCCTCCCCAAGGCGCAGGTCCATGGAGCCGGCTCCTGCGGTAGATCTCTCGAGCCGCGGTCGAGAACGAGCGCTCCGTCTCCCCGTGCTCGCGAACCGGTGGCGGAGCATTCGAGAATTGTCAAAACGTCCGGCCCGCCTGATTTTCAGGCGGGCCGGAGCGAAATTCCGACTGAATCGGATATTCGTCAGGCGCGCTGACTGGAAATGGAAACCACTTCGCCGGTCAGGTAGGTGGTGTAGTCGCTGGCGAGCATGGCGATGGTGGCGGCCACCTCCCACGGCTCGGCGGCGCGGCCGAAGGCCTCGCCCGCGGCCAGGCGGTCGAGCAGGTCGGCCGAGGTGACCTTGTCCAGGAAGGCATGGCGGGCGATGGACGGGGCCACCGCGTTGATGCGCACGCCGAATTCGGCGGCCTCGACCGCGCTGCAGCGGGTCAGCGCCATCACGCCGGCCTTGGCCGCGGCGTAGTGAGCCTGGCCGTGCTGGGCGCGCCAGCCGAGCACCGAGGCGTTGTTGACGATGACGCCGCCGTGGCCGGCCTCGCGGAAGTACCTCAGCACCGCCCGAGTTGCCCGGAAGGTCCCGTTCAGTGTGATGTCGAGGACCTTGTCCCACTGCTCGTCGGTCATGTCCACGACGGGCACCTCGCCACCCAGACCGGCATTGTTGACCATGATGTCGATGCGGCCCAGCGCCTCGACCGCACCGGCGATCAGGGCGTCCACCTGCTCGGTCGAGCTGACGTCGCACGGCACGGAAGCGATTCGGCGGTCCGGGAATTCGGCCTGCAGGGCCGCCTCGGTCTCTTTCAGGCGACGCTCATGCCAGTCGGAGATCACCACATCCGCGCCCTCGGAGAGCAGGCGGCGCGCGGTGGCCGAGCCGATGCCGGTGCCCGCCGCGGCGGTCACCACCGCGATCTTGCCCGCGAGCAGGTTGTGGCCGGGGGTGATTTCGGGCGCGATGGACAGGTCCACGGCGTTCGATTGACGTTCGCTCACGGTCGAGCCTCTCGGGGAAGTCCGAGCACGCGCTCGGAGATGATATTGCGCTGCACTTCGTTCGAACCGCCATAGATGGTGTCCGCACGTGTGAAGAGGAACATGCGCTGCCAGGCATTGAGGTCATCGCCCGGGCCGTCGGCGATCAGGCCTGGCGCACCGAGCACCTCCATGGCCAACTCGCCCAGGCCGCGATGCCAGTTGGCCCACAGCAGCTTGGTCACCGACGCCTGCCCGGCGGCGGTGCGGGCATCGACGGAGGCCCCGTCGTGGCCGGACTCCAGGGTGCGCAGCACATGTGCGCGCAGCACCCGCAGGCCGACCCACGCCTTGTCCAAACGGTCCGCGATGACCGGATTCTCGATGGCGCCGTTCTCCCGGGCCACGGCCTCCAGGTCGGCGAGCTCGCGCGCGTAGCGGATCTGCTGGCCGACGGTGGAGATGCCGCGCTCGAAGGTGAGCGTGCCCATGGCGACCTTCCAGCCGTCGCCGGGCTGCCCGACCACCAGATCGGCTGCGGTGCGGGCATTGTCGAAGAAGACCTCGTTGAATTCCGCGGTCCCGGTGAGCTGGATGATGGGCCGCACCTCGACGCCCGGCTGCTTCATGGGAACCAGCAGGTAGGACAGCCCGTGGTGGCGGGTCGAGCCCTTCTCGGTGCGGGCGACCACGAAGCACCAGTCCGACAGGTGCGCCAGCGAGGTCCAGATCTTCTGGCCGTTGATGACCCATTCGTCGCCCTCGAGCTGGGCGGAGGTGCTGACGGCGGCCAGGTCCGAACCCGCGCCCGGCTCCGAATAACCCTGGCACCACAGCTCGGTGACATTGCGGATGCCCGGCAGGAAGCGCTTCTTCTGCTCTTCGGTGCCGAAGGCGATGACCGTGGGGCCGAGCAGTTCCTCACCGAGGTGCGAAACCCGGCTCGGCGCATCGGCTTTGGCGTACTCCTCGTGGAAGATGACCTGCTGGCGCAGTGTGGCGTCGCGGCCGCCCCACTCCTTGGGCCAACCCAAGCAGGTCAGCCCGGCAGCGGCGAGGGCGCGGTCCCATTCGAGCCGCTCCTCGAAGGCCTCGTGCTCGCGCCCGGGACCACCCAGACCGCGCAGCTCGCGGAACTGGCCGTTCAGGTTCTCGGCCAGCCATTCCCGCACCTCAGTACGGAATTCGGCGTCCTCGGGTGGCTCAATCCCGCTGGCCGGTTCGGGGGTCTGGATCATGCTCACGTCCGTAGAGTAACCTACCAAGCACTTGCTTTGTTAGACCCATTCCCGGACAGCGAGGAAGCCCTGTGACATCTCCTCCGCAGACCACACCGCTCGCATTGCACGAGGCGGCGCGCACCTACGGTGACGCGCCGGCCGTCGGCGACGGCGCCGTGCGACTGAGCTGGTCGCAACTGCTGGACTCGGTGCGTGAGACCGCCCGTGCGCTCATGGCCCGCGGCATTCAGCGCGGTGACCGCATCGGCATCTGGGCGCCCAACACCCACCACTGGGTGACCGCGGTCCTGGCCAGCCACTACGTGGGCGCGGCGATCGTCCCGCTGAACACGCGGTACGTGGCCGACGAGGCGGCGGATGTGCTGTCGCGGGTGAACGCCAAGGCGCTGTTCATCGCGGGCACCTTCCTCGGCCGCGACCGATTGGCCGAATTGCGTTCCGCCGCACCGGAACTGGGCATCGAGACGGTAATCGTCATCCCCTCCGAAAGGGAGGAGCCGGTCGAAGACGCGGTCGTCTGGTCGGAACTCGGCAAGCTGGCCGAGGCCGTGAGCCTGGAGGAGGCGCTGGCGCGCGCCGAATCCGTGTCGCCGGACGACCTTTCCGACATCCTGTTCACCTCCGGCACCACCGGTCGCAGCAAGGGCACTCTGATCGCGCACCGGCAGGCGCTGGCGGGCGCGCGGGCCTGGGCCGAGTGCGCGACGCTGAACAGCTCGGACCGGTACCTGGTGGTGCCGCCGTTCTTCCACAATTTCGGATACAAGGCCGGCATCATCGCGTGCCTCGTCACCGGAGCGAGCGTGATTCCGCAGGCCGTCTTCGACGTGCCCGAGACCATGCGGCTGGTGCACGACGAGGGCATCACGGTGCTGACCGGTCCGCCGACCATCTACCAGACCATCCTCGAGCATCCGGCACGCCACGACGCCGATCTGTCGACCCTGCGGGTCGCGGTTACCGGTGCGGCCACCGTTCCGGTCGTGCTGATCGAAAGAATGCGCGAGGAGCTGCAATTCGACGTGGTGCTCACGGCGTACGGACTGTCGGAGTCCGGCGGCTTCGGCACCATGTGCCGCCCCGATGACAGCGCGGAGACGATCGCCAATACCTGTGGCCGCGCCATCGGCGACTTCGAAATCAAGCTGGCCGACAATGGCGAACTGCTGCTGCGCGGTTCGCAGGTGATGCTCGGCTACCTCGACGACCTCCAGTCCACCGCGGAGACCATCGACGCCGACGGCTGGCTGCACACCGGCGATGTCGCCACCATCGACGAGCGCGGATACGTGAAGATCACCGACCGGCTCAAGGACATGTACATCTGCGGCGGCTTCAATGTGTACCCCGCCGAGATCGAACAGGCTCTGGCCCGGCTCGACGGCGTCGCCGAGACCGCGGTCATCGGGGTGCAGGACGAGCGCATGGGAGAGGTCGGCAAGGCCTTCGTGGTGCGCAAACCGGGGTCGGAGCTGACCGCGGAGGACGTCAAGAACCACGCCAGGACGCTGCTGGCCAACTTCAAGGTGCCGACATTCGTGGAATTCCGCGATCAGCTGCCCTACAGCGCCGCCGGCAAGGTTCTCAAGCGGCAACTACGTGAGGAGACCGCGTGAGCGAGTCGAGCCCGGAGGCTCCGCTCCTCCCCTCAGCGCTCGCGCAGCGTGACAACGCAGGGCTCTCGACCACGCGTAAAGGAGACAGTGTGAACCAGGAACCGGGACCCATTCCCGACGAGGGCGAGGTAGTCCTCTACGAGAAGCGCGGGCCGATCGCGGTCGTCACGCTGAACCGGCCGGACTATCGCAATGCGCAGAACTCGGTCATGACCTACGCGCTCGACGCCGCCTTCGTGCGGGCGGTCGAGGATCCGGAGGTCAAGGTCATCGTGCTGGGCGGCGCCGGAAAGCATTTCAGCGCGGGGCACGACATCGGCACGCCGGGCCGCGACCACCACATCAGCTACGAGAACAAGGCCGCGCTGTGGTGGGACCACACCGATCGCGTGGGCGGCGACCAGCGCTTCGCCCGTGAGTCCGAGGTCTATCTGGGCATGTGCCGTCGCTGGCGCGAGATCCCCAAGCCGACCATCGCCATGGTGCAGGGCGCGTGCATCGCCGGTGCTCTCATGCTGGCCTGGTCCTGCGACATGATCGTGGCCTCCGAGGACGCGTTCTTCTCCGATCCGGTTGTGCGCATGGGCATTCCGGGCGTCGAGTACTTCGCGCACCCGTGGGTGCTGGGGCCGCGCCGCGCCAAGGAGATCCTGTTCACCGGTGAACGCTTCACCGCCGCACAGGCTTACGAATGGGGCATGGTCAATCGCGTGGTGCCGCGCGCGGACCTGGAGACCGAGACCTTCGCGCTGGCCGACAAGATCGCGGAGATGCCGCAGTTCGGGCTGGCGCTGACCAAGAAGGCCGTCAACCAGTGCGAGGACCTCATGGGCATGCGGGCCGGCATGGACTCGGTGTTCGGGCTGCACCATTTCGCGCACGCCCACAATGCCGAGGTGGGCACGGACTCGCTGGGCGGGATGAACGCCAAGTCCATGAAGGCCGCCGCGACCAACGCCGCTGCCGCGGCGAGCCGCGAATCAGAATCCGCCAACAACGACGGGGCGAAATAAGTGGATCTCGAATTCGACGCCAAGACCCAGGAATTCCGCGCCGAGGTGCGTGACTTCCTGGCGGCCAATGTGCCCGCCACCCCCCTGCCGTCCATGGACACCAAGGCGGGCTTCGAGGCGCACCGCGAGTGGGAGGCCACGCTGGCCGCGGCGCGGCTGTCCTGTGTGGCCTGGCCCGCCGAGTACGGCGGCCGGGACGCCTCGCTGACCGAATGGGTCATCTTCGAGGAGGAGTACTACGCCGCGGGAGCGCCGGGCCGCGTCTCACAGAACGGCATCTTCCTGCTCGCGCCCACCCTGTTCGAGCACGGCTCTCCCGAGCAGCTGGCCCGTATCCTGCCGAGAATGGCACGCGCCGACGACATCTGGGCGCAGGCCTGGTCCGAGCCGGAGGCCGGCTCCGACCTGGCGGGCATCCGCTCCACCGCCAAGCGCACGGAGGGCGGCTGGCTGCTCAACGGCCAGAAGACCTGGAGTTCGCGAGCCTCGTTCGCGGACTGGGGTTTCGGCCTGTTCCGCAGCGATCCGGAGGCCGAGCGGCACCGCGGGCTCACCTACCTGATGTTCCCGCTCACCGCCGACGGCGTGACCGTGCGCCCGATCCCGCAGCTGGACGGCGAGCCGGGCTTCGCGGAGATCTTCCTGGACAATGTGTTCGTGCCGGATCAGGACGTGATCGGCGAGGCGAACAACGGCTGGAAGGTCGCCATGGCCACCTCCAGCAATGAGCGCGGCCTGTCGCTGCGCTCGCCGGGCCGGTTCAACGCCACCGCCAACAAGCTCATCGAGCTGTGGCGCGCAACGACTTCCGAGTCCGACACCGCCCTCGCCGACCGCGTGGTCGACGCGTGGGTGGGCGCGGAGGCCTACCGCCTCAACACCTGGGCCACCGTCACCCGCTTGGCCGAGGGCGGCCAGCTGGGCGCGGAATCCTCGGTGAACAAGGTGTTCTGGTCCGAGCTCGACATCGCCATGCACGAGACCGCCTTGGATCTGCACGGTGCGGCCGCCGAACAGGAATCGGCCTGGACCGACGGCTACCTGTTCTCGCTGGCGGGCCCGATCTACGCCGGCACCAACGAGATCCAGCGCAATATCATCGCCGAACGCCTGCTCGGCCTGCCGCGATAGCCACCCGGAGGACGACATGCGATTCGCATTGACCGCAGAACAGAACGACTTCGCCGCGAGCCTGCGCAAGATGACCGAGGCCGCCAAGACCCCGGGCGTCGTGCGCGCCTGGGGCGAGGGCGAGCCCGCCGCCGGGCGCGCGCTCCTGCGCCAGCTGGCCGAGGCCGGCGCGCTGGGCCTGACCATCACCGAGGAGAACGGCGGCTTCGGCGCGGGCCCGGTCGAGATGATCGTGGCCTTCACCGAGATCGGCCGGGCCGCGGTGCCGGGTCCGCTGGTGGAGACCGCCGCCGCCATTCCCGCGCTGCTGCAGGCGCTTCCGGATTCGGCGCTCGCCGCCGAGCGGCTGCCCGAACTGGCCGAGGGCGCGAAGTTGGGCACCCTCGCGGTGACCACCGCGGCCGGCGCCAGTGCGGGCCGGGCCGGGGGCGCGCCCACCGCGCTGGACGCCGACGTCGCCGACCTGGTGCTGATCGCCGAGCGCGACCGCATCACGCTGGGCATCGCAGGTGATCTGGTGAAGTCGGTGGACGCCGCGCGCCGCCTGTTCACCGTGACCGCGGGCGAAACGCTCGCCGAGGGCGAAGGCGTGAGCGCCGCAATCGATCTCGCCTTCGACACCGCCGCCCTGGCCGCCGCCGCGCAACTGCTCGGCGCGGGCCGTGCACTGTTGGACACCAGCGTCGAGTATGTCAAGCAGCGTCAGCAGTTCGGCACCCCGATCGGGCGCAATCAGGCCATCAAGCACCACGTGGCCAATGCCCACATCGGGCTGGACATGGCGCGACCGCTGCTCTACCGCGCCGCCCTGACCCTGGAGTCGGACGCGGACGCCGAAACTCGCGGCCGCGACGTCTCCGCGGCGAAGCTGGCCTGCGGGGAGGCCGCTTACCAGGCCGCCCGCATCGCCCTGCAGGTGCACGGCGCCATCGGCTACACCGCCGAATGCGACCTGTCCCTGTGGCTGACCAAGGTCACCGCGCTGCGCTCGGCCTGGGGCGCCCCGGCCGAGCACCGCGCTCGCATCGCCGCCGCCCTGCGCGCCGGGAACACCGCATGAGCACCCCGGCGGCCGGTTCGACCAGCGGGCGTGAACGCCCCTGCGCGGGCGGCGAATTCATGTTCGTGGCGCGCTCGCTGCCCGCCCTCTATGGCGACAGCCCGTCCGGCCGCCGGGCGACCGACTCGAACCACTTCTACGACATGGGAGCGAAGGCATGAGCCTCACTGCCGAACAGCAGGAACTCGCCACCACCGTGCGCGCGGTGCTGGCCAAGCACGGGGACAGCGCGGCCATGCGGCGCGGGCTCGACAGCGAGCGCGGCTATGACGAGCAGCTGTGGAAGCTGCTGTGCGAGCAGGTCGGCGTCGCGGCCCTGGCCATTCCGGAGGAATTCGGCGGCGTCGGGGTCGGGCTGGTCGAATCCCTGCTGGTGGTCGAGGAACTCGGGCGCACGCTGGTCGCGCCGCCCATGCTCGGCTCCGCCGTGCTGGGTGTGCAGGCACTGCTGCTGGCCGGGAACACCGAGGCCAATGAGCGGCTGCTGCCCGAGGTCGCCGAGGGCGTCCGCACGCTGGCGCTGTGCTGGGCCGGGCCGCGCGGCTGGGACTCGTTCGGTGTCAGTGCCGCAGGCGAAAACCTCTCCGGCTCGGCGCATTACGTACTCGACGGCGTGCAGGCCGACACGCTGCTGGTCCTGACCGCCGACGGCCTTTTCGAGGTCGACGGCGACGCCGCGGGCGTCACCCGCACCGCGGTCGTCACCCAGGACCCGACCCGCACGCTGGCCCGCATCGACTTCGACGCGGTCCAGGCCCGTCCGCTGGGTCGGCTGAATGTCGCCCGTCTACGTGAAATCGCCTGGGCGGCAGTGGTTGCCGAACAGGTCGGTGCGGCCGAGCAATGCCTGGACATGACCGTCGAGTACACCAAGTCCCGCGTGCAGTTCGGCCGTCCCATCGGCAGCTTCCAGGCGCTCAAGCACCGCATGGCCGACATGTACGTGCTGGTCGAATCGGCCCGCTCGCTGGCCTATCTGGCCATCGCGGGCCTGGCCGACGGCGCGGTCGAGGCGATTGACGTGCAGGCCGCCCGCCTGCACGCCATCGACGCCTTCAACGCGGTGGTGTCCGAAACGATTCAGATGCACGGCGGCATCGCCATCACCTGGGAGCACGACGCGCACCTGTTCTTCAAACGCGCCCACGCCGACGCCCAGCTCTTCGGCGCTCCCGCCCGCCCCTTGGCCCGCCCGGCTTAGTTCCGTGGTTAGGGCCTCGGTGCGGCGGCGCACGGCCGGCGCGGTCGTCGTGCCGACCTCCGGCCGAAAGCTGTTGGCCCACATGGACGACCACGCCCTTGGCACCCAAACCCCCGGCCGAGGCTGCGGGGCATAACCCCCGGCGACGACTGATCGCCCGCCGTTCGCGGACCGCTCCCACCGAGTGCGGTCCGCGTTCGGTTTCACCCCGTACGATCCCGCTCATGAACCAACCCACGCCGCCACAAGGGCAATACCCGTACCCGCCGCAGGGCCAGTCGCAGCCCGGGTACCCGCAGCAGGGCCAGACCCCGTATCCCCCGCAGGGCCAGGCGCCCTACCCGCAGCAGGGTCAGCCGCAGCCTCAGCAGCAGCCGGGGCCGCAGTTCCCGATCCTGGTGTCCACCATGAACGATGTCCCCGGCCAGGAAATCGTCAAGGTGATCGGCGAGGTCGCGGGCCTGACCGTGCGCAGTCGCGGCTTGGGCGCCAACTTCGCGGCCGGATTCCGCGCCCTGGGCGGCGGCGAGATCCACGAATACACGCAACTGCTGTACCAGTCGCGGCACGAGGCCATCATGCGAATGTGCCAACATGCCATGGCCTATGGCGCGAACGCGGTGATCGCCATGCGCTTCGACTGCAACGAGATCGCCAACACCATGAGCGAGGTCGCCGCCTACGGCACCGCCGTCGTCGTCAAACCGGCGCAGTAGGCACCGGGCTCGAGAGCTATCCCTCCTTGTCGAAAATCTCGGTTATCGAGCTCGCGGTGAGCGAACGATCGAACCAGGCATCGAGGGTATCCAGCTCACGGCACGATTCGATGCGCTGCCGAGCCTCCTGCGACACCTCGATGCCGCGCGCACGCAGGCTGCGGAGAATCGCGTCGATGAGGGTCTGGACCCGGCCTTCGACCCGGCCTTCGGCACGGAGCCGCTGAGAAGTCTCGGAGCGGAAGAACGAGAGATCCACGGTCATCAACTGCCTCCATGTCTGTGCGGCCGGGCTCTTGCCCAACCCGAGTTCGGTGAGTTCAGCGAAGATCAGGGCGTCGTCGGTGCATCGCTTCGTGTTTCGAGCTGACCATGAGCGAGACGGTAAAGCAGGTTCTCGAATGCATGTCTGAGAACCGGCCATCTCGACCGAAATCGCCCGATTTTCGCGAGAATCGTTGTGGCGCAAGGGATTTTGGTCAATGGTGGAGTACCTCGACCTCGCGCACCGGCTTCTTTCGGCCGAATTTGGCGCGCAGGGGGTAGATCGCCATGACCACCAGCAGGCTGATGGCGGAGGCGAAGAGCTGGTTGCGCTGGTCGGGGTTGCGGGCCATGGCCACGAAGACGGCGAGGATGGCGACCACGACAGCCCAGCTGATGTAGGGGTAGCCCCACATGCGGTAGGTGAGGGCCGAGGGGTCTTCGCGGCGCAGGCGGGCGCGAAGGCGCAACTGGGAGAGCATGATCGCGACGTACACGAAGGCCAGCACCACGCCGATGGAGTTCACCAGGAAGGTGAAGACCTTGTCCGGGGACACATAGGAGGCGATGACCGCGCCCCACGCGGCGACCGTGCCCAGCAGCACGGCCCGGGCGGGGACGCCGCGCTTGTTCAGCTTCACCAGGGAGGCGGGGGCGTCGCCGTCGCGGGTGAGCACGTAGAGCATCCGCGACGACACGTAGATGGCCGAGTTCAGCACCGACAGCACCGCGGTCAGGATGACGACCTGCATGATGGCGCCCGCCGCCGGAATCCCGATGTGCTCGAGCGCGCTCACGAACGGGCTCTTCAGCACCTTGGCGTCGTTCCACGGCAGGATCGTCACCACCAGGAAGATCGAGGCCACGTAGAACAGGCCGACCCGCCACAGCACATTGTTGGTGGCGCGGGCCACCGCCGGGCCCGGCTCCTCGGATTCCGCGGCCGCCACGGTCACGATCTCGGTGCCGCCGAAGGCGAACATCACGACCACGATGGCCGAGAAGACGCCGCCGAGACCATGGGGCGCGAACCCGCTGTGCTGGGTCAGATTGGCGAAGCCCGCCTCCGCGCCCGGCCACAGCCCGAATACCCAGGCCAGTCCGACGGCCAGGAATGCCACGATCGCCACCACCTTGATGGAGGCGAACCAGAACTCGAACTCGCCGAAGGACCGCACCGACACCAGGTTGACCGCGGTCATGACGATCAGCAGCCCGGCGGACAGGATCCACTGGTCGAGGTCGATCCAGCTGCCGAGGATGGCAGCGCCCGCGACCGCCTCGGCGCCGACCAGGATGACATAGAGGTACCAGTACACCCAGCCCACGGTGAATCCCGCGAACGGTCCCATGGCCATGCGCGCGTACCCGCCCATGGATCCGGCGACCGGGCGGGCGACCACCATTTCGCCGAGTGCGCGCAGCACGCACAGCACGACCAGTCCAGCGCCCGCATAGGACAGGACTGCGGCTGGGCCGGCGGTCTGGATGACCGAGCCGCTGCCCACGAACAGGCCCGCGCCGATCGCGCCGCCGATGGCGATCATCGTCATGTGCCGGCGGCGGAGTCCGGTGCGCAATCCCTGGGGCTCGACGTTGCCCGGTTCCGTCAGCTGGGCACTGCCGGGTTCCGACATCTGACCGCCACCTTCTTGTGTTGCTCGAGTTTTGCCCGAACACCATATCGAGCCTGGTCAGGCCGGGAAAATCGCCGATCCGCCGCGCGTTTTCGGATATGCCGCCGATACGCGAATCCTGGTCCCCGACAGGGGTTTACCCATGGGCGTACCGTCGGGAGGTATGACCGAGACACAGCGTGGCCGGGTGCGCGTCGAGCCGAGCGCCAAACGGGTGCGCGCCTATCTGGGCGGTCACCTGGCCGCCGACACCGTCCATCCGACGCTGGTGTGGGAGGGACCCCACTACCCCACCTACTATCTGCCGGTCGCCGATCTGCGGGTGAAGCTGGAACCCAACGGCAGGACCCGCCCCTCGCCCAGCCGCGGAGAGGGCACCGAATTCGATGTGGTGGCCGATGGCACCACCGCGGGGGGCGCGGCCGTGCGCCACCTCGACTCCCCGATTCCGGAACTGCGCGACCTGGTGAAGCTGGACTTCCACGCCATGGACGAGTGGTTCGAGGAGGACGAGCCCATCTACGTCCACCCGCGCGACCCCTACACCCGCGTGGACATCCTGGCCAGCTCCCGCCACATCCGGGTCGAGCTGGACGGCGAGACCCTGGCCGACTCGCACACCCCGCGCATCCTGTTCGAGACCGGGCTGCCCGCCCGCTACTACCTGCCGCTCACCGATATCCGCATGGATCTGCTGCGGCCGTCGGCGACCAGGACCTCGTGCCCCTACAAGGGCCACGCCGAATACTGGAATGTCCAGCTGGGTGAGACCAGCTACCCGGACCTGGTGTGGATCTACCGCACCCCGCTGCCGGAGAGCCAGAAGATCGCCGGGCTCGCGTCGTTCTACAACGAGAAGGTCGACATCTGGGTGGACGGCGAGATGATGCCGCGACCCAAGACGCCCTTCAGCTGAAACCCTCAGTCCCCCAGGATCTCCGACACCAGCCGGGGCAGCGCCGCCCCGATCGGGTCGCGCACGATCTCGGCGGCGTAGTCGTCGTAGGGGGTCGGCTCGTCGTTCACGATGACAAGGTCGGCCCCCGCGTCCACGGCCACCGCGCACATGGACGCGGCGGGCTCGACCTGGAGCGAACTGCCCACGGCCAGAAAGATTTCGGCATTCTCGGCGATCTGCACCGCGGCGCGGATGGCGGCGCCGTCGAGTTGCTGGCCGAACATGACGGTGGCCGCCTTCAGGATGCCGCCGCAGTCCGGGCAGGCCGGATCCGGTTCGCCCGCCGCCACGCGCTCCAGCGTGGCGGCCATGGAATCGGTGAAATCGCAGTCGATGCAGACGACTTCGAACATATTGCCGTGGATCTCCACCACGGTGTCCGACCCGGCGCGCTGGTGCAGCCTGTCGATGTTCTGGGTGATGATGCCGACGGGCCGTCCCGACGCGGCCAGCCGGACCAGGGCCTGGTGCGCGCTGTTGGGCGTCGCGTGCCAGGCCGGATTGTCCCGGCGCGCCAGCCAGGCTCGTGTCCGCAGTTCCGGGTCGGCCACATAGTTCTGATACGTCGACAGCAGTTCCGCGATCGGATCCTCGGTCCACACCCCGCGCGGCCCACGGAAATCCGGAATCCCGGAGTCCGTCGAAATCCCCGCCCCCGTGAGCACCCCGATCGGTCCCTTGCGTGCACGCCAGTCCGTCACGCTGTCCAGCCTAGGCCGAACCCGCCGACCGGGTTCGTTTTACACCGCCAGGTCGGCGAGCTGTTCATCGGCGCGCCGATAGCGGCCGGGGGCCGAGCCGTACTGGCGCTTGAAGGCCTTGGCGAAGGCGAATTCGCTTTGATAGCCGACCTTCCGGGCCACGCTCGCCAGTGGGATGTCGGTCTCGCGCAGCAGCCGCGCCGCGGTGAGCATGCGCCAGCGGGTCAGGTATGACAGCGGCGGCTCCCCGACCGTGGCGAGGAAGCGACGGGCCAGGGTGGCACGGCTGACGCCCGCGACCGCGCTCAGCTCCGGGACCGTCCAAGCCCGTTGCGGCGCAGCATGAATCGCACGCAAGGCCTCGGAGACCGCGGGGTCGCCGAAGGCTCCGGCCCAGCCGGTCGGCGCGGTGGACTGTTCGTCGAACCAGGCGCGCAGCATGAACAGCAGCAGGGTGTCGAGCAGCGCGGGGATGGCGGCGTCGGTGCCCGGCCGGGGTTCGGCGGTCTCCGCGGCGAGCAGGTCGACCGCGGACCGCAGCGCCGGATGCCGGCCGGGCCGGGCCGGAAGATGGATGAACTCCGGCAGGTCGTCGAGCAGGGGGTGGCCGCGGTGTCGTCCGAGTTCGTACGCACCGCACACCAGCGCGGTCCGCGCGCCCGGACCGACGATCTCGCGTGGCTCCCCCGGCTCCGCGATCTCGCTGATCGGCGTCCCCAGCGCGTCGACCAGATCGTGGTCCTCCCCGCGCGGCATGAACAGCACGTCACCGGCTCCCAGTGCGACCGGCTCCCCGCCCGGCGGCAGCAGCCAGCACGAACCCTGAAGCACCACATGAAAACCCGCGCCCGGCACTTTCGGATAGCGGCGGCCCCACGGCGCGTGCCGGATGAAGAGCCCGGAGGCCGGCCGGCCGGTACGGATGGCGCCGATGGTCTCGCTGAGGATGTCCACAAATCGGACTATACAGCTCACCTTATGAGTGTTTTGAGCATAGAAGTGAGTAAATCAGCCATTAATACGCTCACCCTATCCGAATAAGTTCGAAGGCATGACAAAGAACGAGAACGTCCGGCCCGCCACTATCGCGGTCTACGGAGCCAGCGGCCACACCGGCGGCTACATCCTGTCCGAACTGCACCGTCGCGGCCTGACCCCGATCCTGGCGGGCCGCAATGTCGATCGGCTGCGCGACGCCGCGGTCGCGGCGCACCTGCCGGACGCCGAGATCCGGATCGCCGCGGCGGAGGATGACGCGGCCCTGGTCGCGGCGTTCACCGGTGCGGACGTGGTGATCAGCAGCCTGCCCGGTTATGTGGACATCGGCGAGCCCATCCTGGCCGCCGCCATCGACGCGGGCGCGCACTACGTGGATATCTCGGGCGAGCAGTTGTTCCTCCGCCGGGTCCTCGACGAGTACGGCCCGCGCGCCGAGCGGGCCGGGGTGACGGTACTTTCCGCGGTGACCGACAGCAATCTGCCCGCCGATCTGCTCGCCGATCTTCTCGCCGAGCGCCTCACCGGACCGGTCGGCTTCGTGATCAGCCACCACAGCCGCAGCGGCGGCGACGGCTCGCGCGGCAGTGCGAAAACCATACTGGCCAGCCTTGATTGGTTCCGAGCGGGCGGCTGGCACTACGTCGAGGGCGAGTTCCGCACCGGACCGGTGGATCCGGCGCCCATGCTGTACCCCGGAGACACCGAGCCGACCGAGGTGGCCAAGTTCGCCTTCCCGGCCGTGCTCACCATTCCGCGCCACACCGATGCCGCCGCCGTCACCGGCGCCGTCGACAGCGTGTTCCGCTCGACCATCACCGGCCTGACCCCCGAACTGGTCGCCGGTCTGCCGGAAAAGCCCAGCGCCGCTTCGGATCTGCGCTACGACATGGTGGTGGACGCCACCGGAGCGGACGGCCGCGGGCTGCGCGGCGTGGTCAGCGGCGTCGACTCCTACCGGGACTCCGGCCTCCTCGCGGTCGAAGCGGCGGCGCGGCTCGCCCGCGGTGGCACGAAAGCGGGCGCGCTCGCCCCGTCCGAAGCGTTCGACGCCGCGGATTTCCTGAACTCGCTTGCGCCCCATGGCATCACGTGGACAATCACCGCCGCCTGAGACGGCGCGGGCGCTGACCGCCACCGGGACACGCTCGCACCGCGCCGCGCCCGTACGCGCCCGGCAATACAGTGATCCCATGAGCGACGACCGTCCGAAGCTGGCCGCTGAACTGGATATGGAGCCGCATCCTGAGGGCGGCTGGTATCGAGAGACCTGGCGCAGCGGTGTCGAATTCGAGCCGGAAGGCTACGCGGGCCCGCGCGCGAGCGCCACGGCCATCTATTTCCTGCTGCTGCCGGGTGAGAAGTCCGCGCCGCACACGGTGATGTCGGACGAGATCTGGTTCTGGCATCGGGGTGGGCCCCTGCTGCTGAACATCGGGGGTGAGGAGATCGTCCTCGGACCCGATGTCGAGCAGGGGCAGCGCCCCCAGGCGGTGGTCCCCGGCGGGATTTCCCAGTCCGCCCGACCGGCGGGCGATCACTACAGCCTGGTGAGCTGCGTGGTCTCCCCCGGTTTCGATTTCGCCGACTTCCGGCTCAGCTGAGCCGCGTCCGCGCTCTTCGCATCTCGTGCCGGTCGCGCTGTGCGCGGCGGGCACGTGGCCGGCGGAAGTCGGTGTTTCGACCGCCCTCAGCGATCGACTTCGAGAATTCCCTCGGCGACCGCGTGGTCGATGGTCTTCTCGAGGCTGGGGCATGAGTCGGGTTTGCCGAAGACCGGCCCCGCCTCCGCCAGCTTGCGGAACACCGGGCAGTGGTCGGCCGGATTGGTCCGCCACTGCACGGTCTTCTGGTTGCTCGAGTGCTTGCGCACCAGCACTTCGGTGCCGCAGGACTGACACGTGATCGGTGTCATGCCCGCTTCCATGTAGTGCTCTTTGTCGAGGACCGTCTGGGCGCGCACCTGCTCACGCCGTTCCGGACGGTCCGCGAAATCCGGTGCCTTCGCCCAGCTGGTCATCAGACTCCAGCCTCCTCCGGAGCGGAGTCGGCCGCGGCGGCCTCCGCCTCCTTGTCTTCCCGCTTCCTGCGCAGATTCTCCTCGACCTCGGCGGTCCAGGACTCGATGGCCTTGGACGTGTCGATCTCGAATTCGAAGCGCTGCACCGACTTCGGGTCGATATCGGCGACGTCCACGTAGAACTGGTCGTACCAGCGGCGCAGCTGGTAGACCGGGCCGTCCTCCTCGGTCAGCAGCGGGTTGTCGATCTTGGACTTGTGCTTCCAGATCTCGACGTCCTGCAGGAAGCCCTCGGACACGCCCTCGGTCATCTTGGCGGCGAACGCCTGGGCCTGTTCCTCCGGCAGCCCCTTCGGCTTCTCCAGCGAGACGCCCCACTGCAGCACGAAGGAGTTCTGACTGACCGGGTAGTGGCAGTTGATGAGGACCGTCTTGACCTCGAAGCCGCTGTAGATATTGAGCAGCGGGTTGATCATGTACGACGGCCCGAAGTACGACGCCTCGGACTTGAGCAGCACGTCGATGCCCGCCTCGGCGGCCTGGCCGATGTCGGGGCGGCCCTTGGTCTCCAGGTACTGGGTGGCGACGTGGCCCTCGAGCACGTTCTTGAAGTACGTGGGGAAGGCGTAGTGGATATAGAAGAAGTGCGCCATATCCACGACGTTGTCGATGATCTCGCGGCAGTTGGAGCCCTCGATCAGCAGCGAGTGCCAGGTCCACTCGGTCCAGCCGTCATTGAGCGTCTCCGACCCGGTGCCGTCCGCGTTGGTGAAGGGACCCTCGATGTAGGGGATGGTCACCTCGTCCGGCGGCGGGTTGCCCTCATGGTCGTGCCAGACGAACAGCTGGCCGTTGCGTTCGAGCGTGATCCACGAGCGGGTGCGGGCCAGTGGGGGCACGCGCCGCGCGTAGGGGATGCCGGTGCACTTGCCGTCGCCGCCCCAGCGCCAGTCGTGGAACGGGCACGCGATGGAGTCGCCCTTCACCTCACCCATGGAGAGGTCTCCGCCCAGGTGGCGGCAGTAGGAGTCCAGCACCTTCAGCTCGTTCTGGCTGTTCATGAAGACAACCAGCTTGGTGCCGAATACATTGACCGCGTGCGGCTTGCCGTCCCTGAAGTCCTTGGCAAGGCCCAGGCAATGCCAGCCCCGGGCGTAGCGGGTGGGCATGGAGCCCACGTCGATCTCGCGGACCTTCCCGCGGGGCCCTTGGGGGGTTGTCGCCATCGTTGATCCTCCTATGGATGTACTAGAACACGTTACAAAATTGGCCGACGGTTGGCCAGCGATAGGTCCCACTACCTGGATGGGGGCGCTCTGAGCTGCGCTTGTAGCGCGTTCTCGACAGGAATAAGAACGTGTTCTACTCTCAGGGACAAACGAAGACCGCTTCCCGTACCAGCACCAGGCAGGAGCAACTGGCGAGATGACGCAAGAAGTAGTTGAGCGGGTCGAGGCGCTGCTGCCCACCCTGCGTGAGCGGGCCCAGGAGACCGAGGATCTGCGCCGCCTTCCCGACCAGACCGTCAAGGATCTGCAGGCGACCGGCTTCTTCAAGCTCGTGCAGCCCAAGCAGTGGGGTGGCTACGCCGCGGATCCGGTGATCTTCTACGACACCGTCCGCAAGATCGCCAGCGCGTGCGGCTCGACCGGCTGGTGCGCCGGCATCCTCGGCATCCACAACTGGCACCTGGCGTTGTTCGACCAGCGCGCGCAGGAAGAGGTGTGGGGCAACGACCCCGAGGTCCGGATCTCCTCCTCCTACGCCCCGATGGGCGCGGGTGTGGTGACCGACGACGGCGAGGGCTACATCGTCAACGGTTCGTGGGCCTGGTCCTCCGGCTGCGACCACGCCGACTGGGTGTTCGTCGGCGGCCCGGTCATCAAGAACGGCAAGCCGGTCGACTTCGGCTCGTTCCTGATCCCCCGGAGCGAGTACAAGATCAACGACGTGTGGCATGTGGTCGGCCTGCGCGGCACCGGCTCCAACACCGTCGTGGTCGAGAATGTGTACGTACCCCGGCACCGTTTCCTCAGCATGAAGACCATGGGCGACCTGAAATCGCCTGGCCTGGAGCAGAATACCGACCCGCTGTACAAGATGCCGTGGGGGAGCATCCACCCCGCGACCATCACCACGCCGATCATCGGCATGGGCTATGGCGCCTACGAGGCTCACGTCGAGCATCAGGGCAAGCGCGTGCGCGCCGCCTACGCGGGCGAGAAGGCCAAGGACGACCCGTTCGGCAAGGTGCGCATCGCCGAGGCCGCCAGTGACATCGACGCCGCGTGGCGTCAGCTGTCTGGCAATATCGCCGAGGAATACGCGTACATCCTGGCGGACAAGGAAGTTCCTTTCGACCTGCGGGTTGCCGCTCGCCGCGACCAGGTGCGCGCCACCGGCCGCGTGATCGCCTCCATCGACCGCCTGTTCGAGGCCTCCGGCGCCACCGCGCTCGTGGAAGGCACCCCGCTGCAGCGGTTCTGGCGTGACGCGCACGCCGGACGCGTGCACGCCTCGCAGGATCCGGAGCGCGCCTACGCCATGTTCGGCACGCACGCCTTCGGTCTGCCGATCACCGACACGATGGTGTAATCCATGACCGCAGTGGGAGAAATCACCTTCGAGTCCACCTCGCGCTACGCGCAGGTGCGACCGGATCTGAAGCTGCACTATCACGAAGCCGGCGTCGGCAACGGCCCCACCATCGTGCTGCTGCACGGCGGTGGCCCGGGCGCGAGCTCGTGGTCCAACTTCGCCAAGAACATTCCGGTGCTGGCCGAGGACTTTCACGTCCTCGCGGTCGACCAGCCCGGGTTCGGCCTGTCCGACAAGCCGACCGAGCACCCGCAGTACTTCGTGCACTCGGCCTCGGCGCTGAAGGACCTGCTCGACACCCTCGGCATCACCGAACGCGTTCACCTGCTGGGCAATTCGCTCGGCGGCGGCGCGGCCACCCGCTTCGCGCTGGACTACCCGGACAGCGCCGGCAAGCTGGTGCTCATGGGCCCGGGCGGGCTGTCCACCAACCTGTTCGCGCCGGACCCCACCGAGGGCGTGAAGCTGCTGTCCAAGTTCAACTTCGAACCCACGAAGGAGAACCTGGAGGCGTTCCTGCGGATCATGGTCTTCGACCAGAAGCTCATCACCCCGGAACTCGTCGAGGAGCGCTTCGCCTCGGCCTCGCAGCCGGAGTCGCTGGCCGCGACCCGCGCCATGGGCAAGTCCTTCGCCGGACCTGATTTCGCCAAGGGCATGATCTGGCGCGACGCGTTCAAGCTGCGCCAGCCGGTTCTCATGATCTGGGGCCGGGAGGACCGGGTGAACCCGATCGACGGCGCCCTGGTCGCCCTGAAGATGGTGCCGCGCGTGCAGTTGCACGTCTTCGGCGGTTGTGGACACTGGGCACAACTGGAGAAGTTCGACGAATTCAACCGCCTGGCAACCGACTTCCTGCTCGGCGTCAAGGAGAAGTGAGCATGAGTATCAAGGCGCTCGGCTACATGCGCATCGAGGCCACCGATATGGCAGCCTGGCGCGAGTACGGCCTGAAGGTGCTCGGCATGATGGAGGGCGACGGGGCCAACCCCGACGCGCTGTATCTGCGTATGGACGATTTCGCCGCGCGGCTGGTGATCATCCCCGGTGAGAAGGACC
>NZ_WMBB01000019.1 GCF_009708175.1 Nocardia aurantiaca | reverse complement strand
TCGCACCAGAAAGGTGCTCCTCACACTGCGTACTTCGATCTTCAGCAAATCGAATTATCGCAGTTCAGAGCACCTTTCGCCATTTCTACGCGACGACCAGCTCAACCGCCATGATTGGCCGAGGTTAAGGCCACGCCCAAGTGCCGGTGGCTGCCGCGGCGGCGAAAACGGCATCGGCGGTGGTGATTCGGCCGACCACCCGCCACCCGCCGGATCGGCACCCGCCAGCCAGTCCTGGATTACAGGTAGCCGACCGCCGCCGGCACCGCCTCGTCCGGATGGCGGGCATCGATGGGCGCACCGATGACGGCCATCCGCCACCTACTGCCGTCGCGATACACCTTCGCCACCACCATGCCGGTGTGCCTGCCCGCCGCGCGTAGATTGCCCCGGACGAGTTCGGTATTCGTGCGGCCGTCGACCATGCGCCAGAAGGCCCCAGGCACTCGCTCGAAGGAGATATTCGAGGTCACAACGAACACCACGGCCGAGACGTGCTTCGGCAGACGAGCCAAGTCGACCGAGATCACCTCGTCGTCGCCCTTGCCGCTGCCGGTGCGATTGTCGCCCGAGTGGTGGATCCCCCCGTAGCGGGAGTACAGCTGTTGGTAGTACACGAGATCCACGAGATTCTCGCCTGCGAACACCAGCGCTGACGCGTCCATGTCGATCGGTATACTTTGTAGTCCGCGCGGGCCGTGCATCCGCATCGAAGCCCAGCCCAGCGCCATCATCACCAACGACAGCTCGCCCTTGTTGAAGTCCTGCGGCGACACGTCTCGACCGGTTTGTCGTTCCTCGAGCCCCTGGTACACCCCGTCCTCGGAGCCGCCCAACGGCACTCCGTGCGCGATCACCAACTGCCCGAATCCGGCCGGATCCCCCTGCCCGAGTGTGCGTATCTGCCATATCCCACCGGCCCGGTCCAGATCGAAGGCGACCACCGCCGACTCGCCGTCCAGATCCTCAATCACATACTCGCACAACAGGTTTCCCGCAGTATCCGCGATCCGCACCGTCGGCGGCGGATCGTCGCCGAATCGGGCCTGGGGATCGACCGGCGCCAGGATCACCCGCACGTGCTCGATCTCCCTGGGCAGCCCCCGCACACCGATCGCGAGCGCCAGCGGCACGGGGACCAAGCGCACGCCCGGCCCTGAGGGCTGGTCATAAAAGACCAGATCCTGCAGCCCGCGCACCCTCCCGGCCGCGGTGAGCAGCAGCGCCGACAGGTCGACGGGCTCGCTGTGACGGACCGAGACGACGATGTCGTCCACCATCAGCCGATCGATTTGTCCCTTGGTCAGCTGGACGGCCACCCCTTCTACTCTACGGCCCGTGAGGGCCAGTAACGAGAGAAGTGGCGCTAGCGGCCGCCATGCGAGATTTCGATTCCGAATACGTTGTCCGGCAACATCTCCCCGGATCCTCGCTGATTCGGCAGACCGACAAACCGGCGGTCGAAAGCGAGCACGCTGAATCCGGCCCGATGGAAGCGCTTGGCGAACCTGTCGGTGCCGGGTTCCTTGGTGACCGCGATCGCGCCGGCCATGATCACACAGCCTCCGTTAGTTCCTGGATAGTGCCAGGCCACGCATTCGTCGTCGCCGCTGATGATACGCAGTTTCTGCCGCTCGATGGACATTCGGGCACGGCCTTTCGGTGGATCGGTAACACCCCACAAAGAAGTGAACCATGTGGTTCACATCGTGTCGAAGGTAGGAGACCGGCGCTGTAATACCGTGTGGAACAGGGCTATTCGACAGCCGCCTCTTCCCGATCCAAAGCGCGGACCAGTGCCTCGAGCCCCGCGTCGGCGCCGTCGGCTTCACCGCTGGTCAGCCTGTCGATCAGGAAACCGCGCAGGGCCGCCAGAATCATCGCGGCCACCTCTCGCTTTCGCTGCTCGGGCCAGTGCACGGGGCAGAGCGAAAGCAACAGCGGCAAATATTGTTTGGACGCCTGCCGGCCGAGTTCGGCGTGCCGCTGCGGGTCGTAGATCGCCAACCCGATGGCCTGATCGAGCACTCGCAACCCGGTCTCGGCGTCGACGAGTACCGGCCACAGTGCGCGCACCCGCGCCGACAGTGTCGGCGGCTGTGGGTCGACCGCGGCGAACGCGGCGCTGATCCGCCTGTCCCGCAATCGCACAATCGTCTCAGCGAGCAGATCGTCGGCTCCATCGAAGTAGTAGAGCAGCACCTTGTGCGTGGTGCCGGCCGCCCGCGCAGCCCGTCGAAGCGAAAAGTCCACCAGGCCGTTGGCCGCGACGTCGTCGGTGACACGATCGAGCAGCTCCGCACGCCTGGCCGCACCACGGGCCGAACCTGTCGAACGCCGGTAGCCTGCATGCTCCTGGGAACCGGGCTCAGCGTCTACCTCTGCGGGCTTGGACGGTGTCGTACGGGCCATGCGAACGAACGTACCTCCCGCAGCAGGCGGCGGGTCGCGGCTGATCCGGCACGGGGGGTCGACGCCATGGACCGCAGCCGCGCGGCAGCTCCCCTCATTGCGGTGTGTACTCGATCTCACCGAATGTGTCCGACATCGATTTCGGGGTCCGGCCAATGGCGAGACTGCACTCGTAGAGACCGACGACGGCTATCAATGCGTACGACATACCTGCCGACCCGTACGCGGAATTGGTCGTACATCGATGGGCCGGTGCCACAACGGTTTTCCAGGTCGAATTCTCCAGACCTGGTCGCTGCCGGAAGAACACGATCACGGCAAGTGAGGCGATGCCCAGCAGTGAGATCAAGGCCCACAACGAAAATCCGCCAGCGCGGCATACGCCTTGACCGGGCGCGGCGCAACATCGCTGCTGCCGAACCGCGGCGGGCCGGCAGCACAACTCCTGAATCGCCTGTCGCCCTTGCTGGTTGGACCGATACTTCTGGGATGCCGCGCTTGCCGAGCTGTGTCCTCGACGTGACGGAAGCGATGCGTCATTGCCGATGGACGAGGCACCGACCAGAAGATGGAGCGGATAGCCGGGTCTGGATCACCGCGCTCAGCACAGGACGGAAGTCCTTCTGGGCCAGTGCATTCGGAAGCGAGGGTGGCCGTTGCGGCGGCGGCGATCGGTCGCCACGGTCGCGACAGCTCAGCCGCGATCGGTATCGAACCATGACGCCTCGGCCGCCGGAACGAACCGGTCAGGATTCGACCCTCTTCTGCAAACCGGTCAGCGTGCTGTCCACCAAACCTCTGATGATTCGACCGCGGATGAAGCCGGGTAGCGGCAGGTTGTGATGAATGGTCAGCTGATAGGTGACAGAGGTGGTGTCCGGAGTGATTTCGTCGAGCTGGTAGTTGCCTTCCTGGCCGGTCTGCAACCGCCCCTGCACCATGGACCAACTCATGCCGTCGTCACGGTGCCGGTATCTGAGGGTGTAGCTGTCGGTGCCGACCGGCGCGGATGCCGTGAACCGGGCTGTCGCCGGCAGTCCGGTCCGCTCGTCCGCCTCCAGTACCGCTGCTTCGCGGATCTCGGGAATCCATTCCGCTTGGCTGTTCACATCGCGGATCGTCGCGAGCACGGTCGCCAGCGGGGCGTGAACCCGCACGGTCCGGGTGGCGCTATCGGTCGGCATGGTCGCCGTCCCCGTAGTAGCCGAGGCGAAGCAGGGTGGTGATCTCGCTGATCAGCGGCATCCGCGGATTGGTGCGATTGCTCAGGTCCTGGAATGCGGTCATCGCCAATTCCGGTAGGGCCGCGAGGAATTCGTCCTCGGGAATACCGATCTCCCGGAGTGTGCGCGGCATCTCGACCCGGTCGAGCAGGTCTTGCACACCCTGGAAGAGCCGGCGGCGGCTTTCGCCGGGTTCGTGGCCGCCGAAAACGATCCGCCCGAGTTCGGTGTACTTCTCGGTGGCGATATAGGCCGAGTAGCCGGGGGCGGGCATGAACTTCGTCGGCAGGCCGGCGTTGTAGCGCAGTGTGTGCGGCAGGAAGACGCCGTTCGCCCGGCCGTGGGCGATGCCGAACCGGGCGCCGACAGCGTGGGCGAGAGCATGATTGGTGCCGACGAAGGCATTGGAGAACGCCAGACCGGCCAGCGTGGCGGCATTCGACATATCGGTGCGGGCGGGCAGATCCCCGGGATCGTCGCAGGCTCGGGGAAGCGCATCGAAGATCAGCCGCGCCGCTTGCACGCAGAAGGCATCGGTATAGGGCGAGGCGAAGACCGAGGCGAGGGCCTCGAGGGCGTGCGTGAGCGCATCAATGCCGGTGTCGGCGGTCAGGGTGCGCGGCATCGAGACGGTGAGCAGCGGATCCACGATCGCCATATCGGGCACCAGGGAATAGTCGACCAGTGTTTCCTTACGGTCGTGCAAGGTCAGCACCGCCGCGGGGGAGACCTCCGATCCGGTGCCGGCGGTGGTCGGCACCGCCACCAGCCGGACCGTGTGCGGATCCTGGGGGTAGTCGGCCATGCGCTTGCGCGGATCGAGGAACGGCAAAGTGAGTTCGGCCAGATCCTTCTCAGGGTGCTCGTAGAACAGGCGGATCGCCTTGGCCGCGTCGATCACCGATCCGCCGCCCACGGCGATGAGCACATCGGGCTGGTATGCCTCGAGCAACTCGACGCCGCGCCGGACGGTCGCCTCGCCCGGCTCCGGCTCGACCTCGCTGAAAATCTTGATGTGCCGGGCACGCAGTTTGCCGCGGAATTCGTCCACCACGCCGCGCTGTTCGCTCAGCGCGTCGGTGATGATGACGACGCTGTCGCAGTCGACATCCCGCAGGTTCTCGAGCGCCCCGGCATTGAAGAACGTGTTCGACGGGACCCGGAACCACTGGGGCGGACTGCGCCGATGCGACACCGTCTTGATGTTGAGCAACTGTGTGTAGTTGACGTTCTCGGTGGTGCTCGAACCGCCCCACGTGCCGCAGCCGAGAGAGAAGGTCGGGGTGAGGTTGTTGTAGATCCCGCCGAGGGCTCCTACCGCCGTGGGCGCGTTGACCAGGATCCGCCCGGTGCGCACGGCGAGGCTGTAGGCGTCGACGACAGCCTGGTCGTTGGCGTAGATCGCGGAGGTGTGTCCGAGGCCGCCGTGCTCGGTGACGAGCACCGCGACATCAATGGCGTGCTGGACGTCGCGGGCGCGCACGAGCCCGAGAACCGGCATCAGCTTCTCGCGCACCAGCGGATGTTTGTCGAGTTGGTCGAGCTCGGCCGGTAGCGGTGCGAGGAGAATCTTGACCGACGGGTCCACGTCGAATCCGGCCCGGGCGGCCAGGTCGGGTGCCTGGCGACCGAGAGCCTCGAGGTTGGCCGTGTCGCCGCAGCCGAACGCGAATTTCGCGAGGGCATCGGACTGCTCCTCGGTGAGCAGGTACGCGCCCATCCGCTCGAATTCGGCGACGGTGGCGTCGTAGATCGCGTCGTCGACGATGCAGGTCTGCTCGGCGGGGCAGATCACCGATGCGTCGAAGGTCTTCGAGATCAAGATATCGACGACGGCGGCCTTGATGTCGGCCGTGCGATGCAGGTAGATGGGCGCGTTGCCCGGACCGACACTCAACACGGGCTTTCCGGCCGCGTTGGCGAGGGCGACGATCTTCCGACCGCCGGTCACCCAAATGAAGTCGACCCGCGGATGCTTGAACAGATAGTGGGTCACCTCGTGGGCGGCGTCGGGAATCACCTGCAACGCGCCTGCGGGTAAACCCACCGCATCCCCGGCTCGCCGAAGGATCTCGACGGTGCGTTCGCACGACCGCACGGCGACGGGCGACGGCCGGAACAGGATCGCGTTGCGCGTCTTGGCGGCGACGATCGCCTTGTACAGAACGGTGGACGTCGGATTGGTGACCGGGGTGATGGCCAACACCACTCCGATCGGATCGGCGATGCGAACGATGCTGCGCTCGACGTCCTCCTCGATGATGCCCACGGACTTCTTGTCGCGCAGATAGTCGTAGAGGAATTCGGTGGCGACGTAGTTCTTGACGACCTTGTCCTCGAACACCCCGAAACCGGTCTCCTCGATGGCCACCTGCGCCAGCTCGGCCGCCGCCCTTATCCCGGCGCGGACCATCGCCTCGACGATCGCATCGACCTGTCGCTGATCGAGTTGGCGAAAGGCCTTCGCCGCCGTACTCGCCGTGTCGACCATCGCGTCCACCTCGGCGAATCGGGCGGGGCCGCAAGCGGCCGCGGCGGTGTCGGCGGTGGCTGCGTCAGCGCTGCGATCGACGTCCCGCGCTTCGGTACCGATCCGGATGTCTGTCATGGGATCTCCTCGAATCGGAGATTCGTTGATTCTCGGTTTCCAAGGCACTCATTGGTGACGGTACTCGCGCTTTCCTGCGTTGACTGAGGTCTTTATGCCCCGCCATCGGCCCTGTTCGGCCTTCGATAGGCAGGTACCGGATCTGCCGGAAGCGGCCGACGGGCCGATGGGCTCTGCGGCGGTGCTCGTCCTCGAGAGGAGTCACGAGCGACCCATCCCGCCTGAGCTGGCGTGAGCCGGGTTCGCGGTGGCCGAGCCGGGTGGCTATCCCGGATTGCCGGGGGCAGAGCGTGGTTCGCGGGTGGTTCGGTCCTGGCTTTCGATGGCTATGGGGTCGTCGGGGCCGAAGGCCATGCCGAATTGGGGGCGGCCGTCGCGGGTGAAATTCATGGGTTGGACTCGGATGCTGCGGCCGGGCCAGCCGGTGCCGGGTTCGAGGCGGGCGTGGTAGGTGATCCAGGGGTGGCCGTCGATGGTGAGGAAGCCGTTGTGGCCGGGGGCGATTGCGCCGGGGCAGCCGGGGAGGATGGGGCCGCCGGATTTGGTCCAGGACCTGGGGTCCATGGGGTCGGCGCCGCGGGCCAGTTCGAGGAGGCCGAGGCGGTAGGTGTCGTCGAAACTGGCGTTGGCGGAGAAGGTTACGAAGAGGCGGCCGTCGGGGCCGAGGAGAGGCTCGGGTGCCTCGTTGATCAGTAGGTCCGCGTCGTTGGGGACGGTTTCCCAGGCGGCGGTGGGGGTTGCGATGCTGACCCGGTCACCGATCGGGGTCATGGGGTCCGACATCCGGACTGCGCAAATGTCTTGTACCCGCGTGTCTTCGGGGTCGCGCAGGCAGGACCAGAGGTAGTAGCCGGCGTTCGCGTACTGCAGGTAGACGCCGTCGATGGCCCAGCCGCCGGGCAGGTTCAGCTTCCCGAGGTAGTCATAGGGGCCGGTCGGATCGTCACCGGTTGAGCGCAGGGCGTACATCCGATGGGTCTCGTTGCGGTCGTCCTCCTGCCCGGCGAAGTAGATCCACCAGCGATCGCCGATGTGCTGGAGTTCCGGAGCCCAGATCTTGGTGCAGGCGGGTGCGGGGCAGTCGGGGTGCTCCCACACCACCTTCGGCTCGCTCGTCCCCAGTTCTCCGAGTGTGTCCGAACTGCGGATCACGATGTTGTCGTCGTTGTAGAAATCGCCTTGCACCAGGTGAAATCGGCCCTGGTAGTAGGTCATGCTCGGATCGGCGCCGGCCGCCAGCACCGGATTGGTGAATTCCTCGCTATGCGGCCCGGAGGCAGAGACCTTCGGGACGGCGCCCCCCGCGACCATTGTTCCGATGCCCACCATCACGACGCTGACCAGTCCGAGCGTTCTTCGCCAACCCACCAGCGCCACCTCCAGCGAATGTTGAGAATCCAGTCTCGACGCCGTCGTCGGCGAGTTCAATCACAAACGGAAATCCCCAGCACTCCACAGCGATTCGCCATGGGATCGCGGTCCATCACATCGACGTCGTCGAGTAGGAATTCGGGTCATACAGGTATACCGGCCTCCGAGCAGGTCGATGGCCGCCGGACACTCGTCGAGGGACGGGATTCTGGCCCGCACCCGAGCGGTCCACGACGTGGAACAGCACGCCACCTGCGGCCGCGGCGAAGGCCCTGAGCCGGAAATCGTCGGCCCGCACACCGGGAATAGCGGCCCATGAAATCGGCGGTTTCGAGCGGGGCCCGATCCGACTCGTCACAGATAGCCGCCAACAACGCCGGCGCGGACGGGATCAGCCGTGTCAGCTGCGGTGCGCGGGCCCACGCCTGCTCATCGAACCGGTACAGGTCGTGATGCGCCCGACCGGGTCGAAGCGGTCGAGGCCGGGTCGCATATCTACGCCGGGGCCGGTCAATCGCCGAGATGTGATCTGACGAAAGTCCCCGCCACGAATCAGGGATGTCTCGGAAAATTCCGGATATTACTCGCACGTAGCCTCAACACCGGGTGCATTCTGGACTCAGGCAAGGAGTCTTCTCAGTTCGAGGGAGGTAGGGACATGGTCAGGGTGACAGCGGTCAAACCGAATGGCGAGCACTGGCATCCTCATCCCGGTGACGCCATAGAAGACCCGGGCGAAGGCCCAGCTCTGCTGCTGTGCCTGCTCGGCATCGCAGCCCTCGGTATGACGCTCACGGCCGCCGCGTCCGGTAACCACGGATGGGCGGTTGCGGGTGCGATCGTGACCGCGGTGCTCATAATCTCGGGTCTGCTGATGATTCGCTTCGAATACTTCCGCGAATTCAAGAAGGAGCAGCGCGCCGGTCGGCACGGACACAACCCCTTGGTGGCCGGGGAATGGCGTCCGGGACGGATCAGTTCCTGGCAGGCGCGGCATGGAATTCAGTCGTGACCGGTTGCCCGGCCATGGCCCGGTCATGAAGCGAATTCCGTAGCATCACCGCGCGATTGTCGCGATGTCGATTCGGGCCGCCGCCGTGAGACGGCGGCGGCCCGTCGGCATCACCGGCGTGATCTCGACGTCGTCGAGACACAGCCGCTATACGAGGCGGCCTGCGGGGATGGCTCCGGCGTAGCCGACCCCGAGGATGACAGTGCGGCGCTTCATGGTCTGACTCCTGTCTCGGTGGTGTTCTCAACCTGAACCGAACGGGCCCTCGAAACCTGACAGGAGTCGACGCGGGTCACGGGATTCGGCGCAGCTAGCCGCTGGTGACGGCGAGAAGACCGAACCGGTTGACGGCGGCGTGGTTGTGGCCGTCGGCGCTGGTGATCACGACTTCGGCGGGGTTGGTGAGGGCTATGCAGCAGAAGAGCCCGCCATCCGGCTGGATGCTGAGCGACAGGAAGCGGTGGTGGTTGACGTTCTGCCACTCGTCCAGGGCGGCGTACAGCCCGCGCATGGTGGAGCTTTCGAAGTAGACGACATTGTGTTTGTTGAGTTCGGACATGATCCGATCTTGCCCTGGTCGGGCTCGGCGCGCCGGAGTGATTGCGGCGCTGGGATTGTCGGCCCGCGCGACGGATGGATGCTGCGGCGATGCTCGCGGTCGTCGGGGCCAGGATGACAGTGACAGCGGTACGGGCGACATACGTGTGGGTCGCACCTCAGCTGATGCCCCGGGCGTGTGACTTGACGCGCATATTCATGACCGGTCGCGCACGAAACAAACCTGTCGTTCATCTGAATTATCGAGAAATTACCTATTGGCCAACATTTGCCCGTTTCCTCGCAAAACGGACATGACCTTTCAGGCCGTGTTTCGCGTTCATCCGGATGACGTTGTGGCGCAAGGGATTACGAGGAACCGACCGGATCGGATTTGACAAGCGGAGGGACCGGGCTCACCATTGCCCAGTCAGCACCTCGCTAGGCGAGGCTCCTGTACGAACACAGGCCACTGATCCGACGACGTCGAGAGACGCCCAGGGTTAGGACAGATCACCCCGGATTAAGGGGTGATCCGAAGTGGCTTCCCCGGGCCGCGAGCCCCCGGATACGTCGTGCAGTGCCGAAGCTCTGACGAGAGGGGTGCGGGTCTACGCCGTCGGGCGTGGTCCAGGTTCCCTCTTGCCGTGCGCGATGCGACACCAGAATCAGTGACGTCCGCGTACGTCCCGGCGGCAAGGAGGTGAGGGACGAACAATGAGTTCCGGCGATAGTCCGTATCCGAGTACGGATTTCACAACCCTGACGTCCCCGGCTTGCCGCATTCCAGTCACCGGCTGACCCGTTTCCCGCTCAGGCGTCCCCGGCTTTCCACCGCCGGTCGGTAGCCCGCGCGCGCCTCGGGCCGGTCGACTGATGTCCGAATTCGCTTGGCGGCCGGGCGTATTCCGCACACCCGAAAACCTGATGATCGAAAGCGAGGGACAGGCCATGGCCTTCTTCGCGAACGGCTCCGGCCGCCGCACTTCCACCGTCGCCGCGCCCGCCGGGCCCATGGCCGACACCCAGCCCACCGGCGCTGTCATGGACAGCGCGCACGTCGGCGATATCGTCGGCGCGCTGGGCTCCATCGGACAGCACGACACCCTCGAAGGCCGTTCCCGCCTGCAGCGATTCCGTATGCTGCTCGCCGTCATCGGTCCCGGCCTGATCGTGATGGTCGGCGACAATGACGCCGGCGGGGTGGCGACCTACGCGCAGGCTGGGCAGAACTACGGGATGGCGCTGGTCTGGACGCTGGTCCTGCTGGTCCCGGTGCTCTACGTCAACCAGGAGATGGTGGTCCGGCTCGGAGCGGTCGCAGGAGTCGGCCACGCGCGCTTGATCTTCGACCGCTTCGGCAAGTTCTGGGGCGCGTTCAGCGTGGGCGATCTGTTCCTCGTGAACGCGCTGACCATCGTCACCGAGTTCATTGGTGTCTCCATGGCCCTCAACTACTTCGGGCTGCCCAAGGGCATCGCCGTGCCGCTGGCCGCGGTGCTGTTGTTCGCCATGGTGGCGGGCGGATCGTTCCAGCGCTGGGAGCGGTTCCTGTTCGGGCTGATCGCGCTGAACATCGTGATCTTCCCGCTGGCATTTCTGGTGCATCCCAAGGCATCTCAGATCGCGCACGGATTCCTGCCCTCCTTCCCGGGCGGTCTGAACTCGACGCTGCTGCTGCTCATCGTCGCCATCGTGGGCACCACCGTCGCGCCGTGGCAGCTGTTCTTCCAGCAGTCGAACATCGTCGATAAGCGCATCACCCCGCGCTGGATCCGGTACGAGCGCATCGACCTGTGGGTCGGCATCGTAGTGGTGATGCTGGGTGCCGTCGCCATCATGGCCGCCACCACCTTCGGACTGGCCGGCACCGGCGCGGCCGGCAAGTTCACCGACGCGGGGGCGGTGGCCGAGGCGCTGCACGACCACATGGGGACCACCGTGGGCGCGCTGTTCGCTCTCCTGCTGCTGGACGCCTCGCTGATCGGCGCGAACGCGGTCGGGCTGGCCACCACCTACGCCCTCGGCGACACCCTCGGCAAGCGGCATTCGCTGCACTGGAAGATCACCGAGGCGCCGCTGTTCTATGCGGGTTACGCCGCGCTGCTGGCCGTCGCGGCCGCGGTGTCCTTCAGCCCCGATCATGTGCTGGGCCTGCTGACCCAGGGTGTGCAGGCGCTGGCGGGCGTGTTGCTGCCGTCGGCGACGGTGTTTCTGGTGCTGCTCTGCAATGACAGGGCCGTGCTCGGTCCGTGGGTGAACACGGTCAAGCAGAACATCGCCGCGGGCGTCATCGTCTGGTCGCTGGTGCTGCTGTCGCTGGCACTAACGGCCGCCACTTTCTTCCCCGGCATCACCACCGGCACCCTGGAGCTCGGTTTCGGTGTTGGCGCGCTGATCGGCGTGCTCGGCGGGGCGGGCATGCTCATCGCCTGGCAGCGCAACCGCCGCCAGGCAACCGAGCGCACCGCAAAGGAGTTCGGCAACCTGGACCCGGATCAGGTCGAGGAGCTCGATGCCACTTCCCTCAACCGGGCCGAGCGCAAGGCCATCCTGCAGGCCGACCGCGACACCTGGCGCACTCCGGCCCTGGACACTCTGGAGCGTCCGGTGTTCTCCCCGGCCCGGACCGCGGGCATGCTGGCACTGCGGGGCTACCTGCTGGTGGCGGTGATCCTGGTGGGCGTCAAGGTGGTTCAGGCCATCGGCGGCTAGCGGTCAGCAGGTCGCGGGACACCCGATCGTGCGCGGCGATGGCACGGCAGTCCGCCGCCGCGCTATCGAGGGGTCATGTCACTCAATTCGAGTGGCGGCGCTGCCGATCCGGGCGCCGTCGCCACTGTTGCGCGCCCAGTGCCTGCGCCGCCCCCGAGATCGAGGCGCAGGCCGGCAGCGTCACGACGCCGGTTCGGGGGTTACTCGGAGGCGGGGCATCGAGGTGTTCTCGATCGCTGACCGTGCCGGGCGGAAATGCCGGGCCACCGGCAAAATCCCAGGATTCGGCTATGTCGACTGACAGGGTGCACACGGCTCGACCGACAGAACCCGAAGGGCGATCGCCGGAGGAAAGGAGACGCGGTGGAATGATCCGTCAGAGATCGTCGAGATCGGGAATCGGGGGCAAAGCCGGCTCGGGCCACTCCTCCAGCGTTGCCACCTGCAGGTGGATGAAGGCTGCGATGCGATGCCGGGCCGAGGACGGGAGTCGCTCGATATCGACCGCGCTCAGGACGTGTGCGCCGAAGGAGTGAGGCTGCGGCGCTTCGGGGTCAGGCGATTCTGGAACAACCTCGAGCTTTGGCCGCGAAACAGCGCCCGGAATGACTGGCTCATCCGGGTCTGCAGCAGCGGCGGTGGTTCGCACCATGCCGTGACCATAACCCTTTGATAACGCTCGCGGGAGGCGTTGGCGCACTTGTGTCTTCGGGCTGCGAATTCAGCGAAGCCCTTGCATTGGCGCTAGAAATATGCAGGCAACATTTACCCTTCGGAACTCCGGCAGGCCTGCGCCCGCAGATTATGGTGATGGGCGTCACTCTGTCAACACTTCGGACAACACTCCCTATGAATCAGTCACATCGGGTGCCGCGCAATGGCATACAAATCACGCGCCGGACCGGTCGGCTTCTGTCCGATGAGTTGGCGGACGGCTGACTGATCCCATGCGCCCTGGCCTCGCGCCCCAGACTGCCCAACTCGATCACCGACAACAGCAGATCGAGCGCGGCCAGATCGGGAAGTCGCGGTGACAACCGCATGGAGCGAGTCCATGCAGGCGACGCGGCCGGGTGCGGTGTCCCACCCTCAGCGAGCGCCGGCCACCCGTTCGACCACCGGTCGCCAGGCGCCGAGGGGAGCGACGATGAGTCCGACGACCTTGCCCGCGTCATCGGCGCGACGCAGGGCGATGGCCGCGGCGAAGTCGGGATCGCGCTCGAAGGCGGCGCTTTCCCCGGGGGTCATGGGCCCGCCCTGGGCAACCAGGGTGCGCCGGCTCGACGGCGAAAGCGCCGCGGCGTGCACCGAATCCGTGGCAGCCAGATACCGCTTGGCGACCACGTGCAGTTCGACGAGCCGCGCGACGCGATCACCGAGCAGTCCCCGAACGGCATTGCCGCCGTGCATTCCGTGGCCCGCGCCGTCACCCGGCACCAGCACGTGTCCGATGTCGTGCACCAGCCCGGCGACCTGGAGTTCCTCGTCGGCGGGGAAGTCGCGGCGCAGGAGCTCGGCGCACTGCCGGTCGTGGTCGAGGATGTCGACAGGATCACCGCTGCGATCGGGCATGTCCCACGCGTCCGCGCAGTCGGCCAGCAGGGTCATGAGTTCGTCGACGGAGGAGACGGGCTCGCGATGCACGTCCGCACCCTACGGGAACAGGCGCGCGACCGCCCACGGTGAAATACGTGACGGGTCAATGAGAATCGGAACATAGGGCGCACAATCCTCGCATCGGGCCCCGATCGATCCCGGTCAGGGCGCGCGTGGCCGGAATTCTCTGCGGGTGAGACGATGAGAGACTCAGGCTTCGGCCATGGCAGGCAGGGCTCCCGCGACACTCGAGGAGTTCGAGACCGCGCCCGAGTGGCTGGACCCGGAGCTGGTCGCCCAGGCGCCCACTGCACGCGCGGGTCATCCGGCCGATCCCGGTACCGGATTTCCGTCGGAATCTTGCCCGCCGAGGCCGTGTCCGGGCAGCGTGGTGCCCGGGCTGGCGCTGTGGAGCCTCGGGCATCAGACCACCATCTCGGAAATCGAAGCGACACTGCACTTCTGGCGGCACGTCGGGCATCTGCTGGGTATGCAGCCACAGTGGTATCCGCGCGACTTCCGCGAATCGGTCCAGCTCATGTTCGCAGCCTCCGTCAAGCGCGCGCACACGGCGGGTGCGGACGGCGAGGAACTGGTCGAGTCGTATCTGCCCGCGTTCGAGCCCCGGCCGGATGCGCTGTGGGCCAAGCGATTCGGGACGAGATCAACTATCGCGTGCAGGTCGGGTATACCGGGTTCTGGCGCCGCCCGCTACGTATGCCCGCCACCGCATGCCGCGCCGGTTCCCGTGGGCGCTGCACCCGCCGGTGCGGGCCCCGGTGGTGTTCGGCGCGGAAACCTTGCGCCGGATGGTGCCCGTACTGGACGCGCTCGCCGATCGGGTGCGGCGGTATCGGCGGGAGCAGTGGTACCGCGACGAGGTCGGGGACCGAGACGCCGAGTCCACGCCCGTCGAGGAGTTCCGGCGCTAGTGCTTCTCGATCCGGCCGGCGGGCGGGACGACCGCTCCGTGTGAGCGCAGATACGACTCCAGCGCATCGAGATCGCTGGGGCCGACCAGTGTTTCGCTGCCCTGCTCGAACACGGTGAAGCCGTCGCCCCCGGCGGCCAGGAAGTTATTGGTCGAAACCCGGTAGACGGCCGCGGGATTCAGCGGCTGCCCGGCCACGCGGACACTGTCGTCGATCACCTTGTGCCCCGTGGACGCGGTGTCGGAGTAGGAGTAGGAGATGCCGGCGACCGACAGCACATCGGGTTTGCTCGCATTGTCCCACTGCTGTTCCAACAGATTCAGGATCTGCTGCCCGGTCAGCGCGACGGCCACCACCTGATTGCCGAAGGGTTGCACGGTGTACGCCTGCTCGTAGGTGATGGTCCCGCCGGTCAAGCCGGCGCGTACACCGCCGGGATTCATGAAGGCCGCCACCGCCTGCACATTGGTCATGGCGTCGAGCATGGCGTCTGCGATAACGTCGCCGAGCGGGGAATCCCCGGCCGGGGCCGGCTCGGCGGGCACCGCCGCGGCGGCGCTGCCGATGACTCGCTGGGCAAGCGGCTTGGCTTGCGCGGCAAAGAAATTTACCAGCTGGGCAGTGGTGGTCGTGGGCGTGAGTTCGCGGGTGACGACCCGGTTGACCGCTGCGGCCTCGACCTTGCCGTCGTGGAAGCGCAGCGTCACATCGGTGACGAGACGGCCGAAGGAGGCGGCCTGGGTGACGACCTTGCCCTCCAGGGTGCAGTTGTAGGCCTGGTGACTGTGCGCGGTGAGCAGCACCGAGACTGCGGCATCGGTCTTGTGGGCCAGCGCCTTCACATCGGGCGAGATGTCCGCGCACCCGTTGTAGTCGACCGGGCGGCCGTGGGTCTGCTGGGCGCCGCCGTCGTGTAGCAGCGCCACCACGGTTTCCGCGCCGGCGGCCTTCATCTCGGGCACGTACTTGTCGATGGCGCCGGCCTCGTCGCCGAAGCGGTAGCCGCGAATGCCCTCCGGCATGACGATGTGCTCGGTCTCGGTGGTGACGGTCCCGATGACGCCGATCTTGTGGCCGCCCAGCTCCAGCATGGTCCACGGCGTCAGTCCCGGCGGCAGTCGGCCATTGTCATCGGTGACGTTGGCGGCCAGGTACGGGAACTTCGCGCCGGTGAACGGCTCGCCCGGCGCGCAGCCGTCGGCGGCGCAGCCACCCTGCCGGAGTCGCCGCAATTCGGTGACGCCGTGGTCGAATTCGTGATTGCCGACCGCCGAGGCGGCCACGCCCACCGAGTTGAGGAAGTCGATGGTCGGCTCGTCGTGGAACAGCGAGGAGACGAGCGGGCTGGCCCCGATATTGTCGCCGGCCGACAGGACCGCGCTGTCGGGATAGGCCGCCTTCAGCCGCGCCAGATGTGCGGCCAGGTAGGCCGCTCCCCCGGCGGTGTACATGCCAACCTTGCCGTTGGCTCCCTCCGGCGGCTGGAGATTTCCGTGCAGGTCGTTGATCCCGAACAGGTGTACTTCACCCGGTTGCGGCCTGGGCAGGTCGCCGGTCGACACCAGCGGCACCGCGGTCGAGGTGGCGGGGGCGGTGTTGTCCGCGCCGCCGCAGCCCGCCACCAGACCCAGACTCAGTACCGCCGCGCACAGTCCCAGAACACGCCGACCGTTCATAGATGTCGACTGTGGCAGACCCGGTCGACGGTCGCACGACGGCCGGGTGAATTCCACCGTCACCGTATGTGATTGGTGAATCCGGGCTTGGTGAGAATGTGTTGCACGAGGTAAGGGCGCAGTGCGCTCGGACAGCGCAACGGCGGCGACTCCCTATCGCTCCTACCCGCCGCGGCCGCCTCGATCTCGCGCGGTCCCGCCGCGGCGGCGTCTACATCTCAGACATTGGCACACAACAGGATTCGTGTTGTCGCCAGCCCCGTACGATGTCCCGCGGCGACGGCGGCGAGGGCTCGTCGGCCCAGTGAACCTGCCGCCGAATGACGCACCGTCCGTACTCGGCGGCCGCCGGACCCTCGGGGCGCGGCGGCCGTGCCCGGTTACCTCGGGTCTAGCTGCTGGACGCGCCGGCGAACGGGGTGACGGCCGGCCCGGCTGGGCGGCGGATCGGGTGCCGCCACAGACCCTTTCGCGCCAGGATGGGCAGTACGCCCTCGCCGAACCAATACGCCTCCTCCAGGTGCGGATAGCCGGAGAGCACGAAGTGGGAGATGCCCACCTTCGAGTATTCGATGAGGCGTTCGGCCACCTCCTCATGCGAGCCGACCAGTGCGGTGCCCGCGCCGCCGCGCACCAGGCCCACACCCGCCCACAGATTGGGGGCGATCTCGAGCCGGTCGGTGCTGCCATTGTGCAGCTCCGACATCCGGCGCTGGCCCTCGGATTCGCTGTTGGCCAGGGCGTTCTGGACGCGTTCGATATCGGCCGGATCGATGCCGGCCAACAGCTTGTCGGCCACCGCCCAGGCCTCCTCGGAGGTGTCGCGGGTGATGACGTGGATGCGCAGGCCGTAGTCCAGCTTGCGGCCGTGGTCGACCGCGAGCCCGCGAATCCAGTCCAGCTTGCGGCTCACCGCCAGCACCGGCTCGCCCCAGGTGAGGTAGCCGTCGGCGTAGCGCGCCGCCACCGGTCCGGCCGGGCCCGACGAACCACCGAAGAAGATCGGCGGCACGGGATCGGGCCGATTGCTCAGCAGCGCGTTCTCGACGCGAATGTGCTCGCCGCGGAACGTGACCGGCTCGTGCGAGTTCCACAGCGACCGCACCACGTGCAGGAACTCCCCGGTCCGGGCGTACCGCGCCTCCTTGTCGGCGAAGTCGCCGTAGGCGGCCTGCTCCAGGGGCTCGCCGCCGGTCACCACATTGATGAACAACCGGCCCCGGGAGTGCCGCTGGAAGGTACCCGCCATCTGCGCGGCGAGGGTCGGGCTCATCAGGCCCGGGCGCAGGGCCACCAGGAACTTCAGCGTCTCGGTGGTCTCCACCAGCATCGCGGTGGTCAGCCAGGCGTCCTCGCACCAGGAACCGGTGGGGGTGAGCACGGCCTCGAAGCCGTTGGACTCGGCCGCTGCGGCGATCTGGTTGAGGTAGTGCAGCGAGGCCGGCCGATCACCCGACATGGGGGTGCCGTGCCCGCCGACCACCAGGCCGCGGGAGTCGCCGGAGGTGGGCAGGAACCAATGGAACGACAAGCTCATGCGGGGACTCCTAGGAGGTGAATCGGTCGTTGTAGCGGGTGTCGATGAAGTCGGCGATCCGGACCCTGCCCGGAATCAGCTTGGCGTCGGAGAAGCCGTCCGCCACTTGCTGTTCCGCGGCGATCGTCGCGTCGTCGAGCGGGTGGTCCTGGAAATTGCCGCGGTTCACGGCGAGCAGGGTGACGTCGTAGGGCACCCCGGTGATCGCGGCCGACTGCTTGGCCCACTCCTCGCGATGGTTCGTGATCCACACGTGCGCGCGCTGGATCCGCACCAGCAGGTCGCGGACCGCTGCGGCATTCGCCTTGTTCTGCAACGTCTTCGAGCCCGTGACGTAGAAGCTGTCCGGCTTCACATAGCCGGTGCCGTCCACCAGGACCCGATTGCCGCCCAGCTCGGACTGGGCCACATAGGGGTCCCACACCGTCCAGGCGTCCACCCGGCCGGTGGACAGCGCGGCGAGCGCGTCGGCGGGCTGCAGGTACTGCGGTTCGATATCGGCGAAGGTCAGTCCGGACTTGGTCAGCACCGACAGCAGGTGGTAGTGCGCCGAGCTGCCCTTGGTGACGGCGATCTTCTTGCCGCGCAGGTCCTTCGGATCCTTGATCGACGAGTCCTTGGGCACCACGACGGCATTGCCGGCCGCACCGGAGTCGTAGGACGCCACGATCTTGATTTGCGACTTGGCCGCCGCCGCGAACACCGGCGGGGCGTCGCCGACGCCACCGAAGTCGACGGATCCGGCATTGATCGCCTCGAGCATGGGCGGACCGGCGGTGAAGGTGGACCATTCGACCTTGTAGGGCAGGTTCTTACCCTCGCCCGAGACGTCCAGCAGGGCCTGCAGCGCAAGGCCTTTCTGATCGCCGACGTGCAGGGTCACCTGCGACAGGTCCACCGAGCCATCCGCGTTCACCCCGTGTGTGTCGTCACCACCGGAGGAGCACGCCGCGCTGATGAGGGTCGCGGCGATCGCCAGGGCGGCGAACAGGCGTCTGGATTTCATTCGGTGGTTCCTTCCGGGGTGACGCCCAGCTCGGCCAGCAGTGCCGTTCGCAGGGCCAGGAATTCGGGATGCTCGCGCCGGCGTGGCCGCGGCAGGTCGATGGGGAGCTCGCGGGCGATGCGGCCGCCGTCGAGCACGAGGGCGCGGTCGGCCAGCAGCAGCGCCTCGTCCACGTCGTGGGTGACCAGCAGCACGCCGGGCCGGTGCCGGGCCCACAGGTCCAGCACCAGGCCGTGAATCGTGATGCGTGTCAGGGCGTCCAGGGCGCTGAAGGGTTCGTCGAGCAGCAGCAGATCGGGCTCGCGGACCAGGGCGCGCGCCAGCGAGGCCCGCTGCGCCTCACCACCGGAAAGCGTGAGCGGCCAGGCTCCGCCGCGCTCGGCCAGCCCCACCTCGGCCAGCGCGGCTTCGGCCGCGGCCCTGGAGTTTTCGTGGCGCAGGCCCAGGGTGACGTTGTCGCGCACGCGTTTCCACGGCACCAGCCGCGGTTCCTGGAAGGCGACCGCGACCTCGCCGGACACGGTGAGCTCGCCGCCGGTCTGGTCGTCCAGCCCCGCCAGCGCCCGCAACAGGGTGGATTTGCCGGAGCCGCTGCGTCCGAGCAGGGCCACGAACTCGCCGGGGCGGATGTCGAGATCCAGTCCGCGCAGGATGCGGCGTTCCCCGAAGTCCTTGACCAGATTACGAATTCGCACGACCGGGGGCGCCGCCGTCTCCTCCAGCTCGGCCAGCGTCGCCGCGATCACCGAATCGGTCAGTGTGCCAGGAAGCCGCGTCGCCATGACAGCGCTCTCCTCTCGATCGAACGGACCAGCGCGTCGGTGAGCAGCCCGAGCACGCTGTAGACGAGCAGGCCGACCACGATCACGTCGGTGCGTAGGAACTCGCGGGCGTCGTTGATCATGAAGCCCAGGCCCGCGTCGGCATTGACCTGTTCGGCCACGATGAGCGCCAGCCAGGCCACGCCCAGCGACTGGCGCAGGCCGACCAGCGTCTGCGGCAGCGCACCCGGCAGCACGATGTGTAGGATCAGGCCCCCGCGGCTCAGCCGCTGCACCCGCGCGAGCTCGGCCAGTTTGCCGTCCACGCTGCGGATACCCGCGAAGGTATTCAGGTACAGCGGAATCGCCACACCGAAGGCGACCAGCACGATCTTGGGCAACTCCCCGATCCCGAACCACAGAATGAACAGCGGGATCAGGCCGTAGAACGGCAGCGTCCGCAGCATCTGCATCAGCGGATCGACCAGGTACTCCCCCATGCGACTCAGCCCGGCCACCAGTGCCAGCCCGATCCCGGTCGCCGCGCCGATGACGAAGCCCAGCGCGGCGCGCCGCAGCGACACCGACACCGCCTTGGTCAGCGTCCCGTCCTCGACCAGGTCGACCGCCGTCCGCACGACGGTCACCGGGGCGGCGAGCAGCCGTTCCGGCAGCAAACCGGTCGAACTGGCGATCTGCCAGATCACGATCAGCAGAACCGGCGCGACGAACCGCGCCAGCACGGATACGCTCGGCAGGCGCGGGCGGCCGGTAATGGGCCTGGCCTGCAGGGCAATTGAGGACACGACAGCACCTCGGGCGAATGGGGACGGGGACCGTGGCGGTCGAGGGCCTTCGTCCGCCATGCCTCGACCCTGCCGTTCCGGCGGCCCCCGGTCATCGGTTGGAATCCGCGTGATTCTGGCTCGCCCGAACCCTCGACTGCCACAGTGGATCCGCGACGAGGAGCCGAGGACGATCAAGAGCAGTCATCCGCTCGTCCTCGATCTTGATACGGGCCGTATCGGCTCGAGCGGCTGATCGGGCGCGCGGGGCATGGGACAGGTGGATCAGGCAACGACATGGTCGAGGACCGCACCGTGTCATCGAGGCGCCGCCCGAACGCCTGGCCAAGGACACCGTGTAGCGGCGGCATTTCCAGCCTGAATCGCACGCGGCGGGCCCGGCCGCAGAAGGCGCGCGTCGCCCCACGACTACGGCGATATCGAGGGCCGGCTGTACATCGACATGCGGCCGGTGGACGGCGACAGCCTGCGCTAGCTGCTGCACCGCTGTGGGCCGGCACCCTCTTCGTCTCGTCGTCGTTTTCCGGGTCGACGCGCGACTATCCCGGCAACTCGCTCAAAGACGATGCGGGCCTGCGGAACTGGTTCGAGAAGTGCTTCACGAAAAGGTAGTGCCGGGTTCCCTCCGCAGCTGGGAACCCGGCACGGGTCGGCACCGGTGTGGGCGGTGGCCGACGTCTAGTGGCCGTCGCGGACGATCTCCACGGCGCGGGTGAGAATGCCCAGGCCGTGGGTGATCTCGTCATCGCTGACGGTCAGGGGTGGGAGCAGCTTCACGACTTCGTCGCTGGAGCCGGAGGTTTCGACCAGTAGGCCGTGCTCGAAGGCGACCTGGCAGACCTTCTCGGCCTGCGAGGCGTCCTCGAAGACCAGGCCGTGCACCAGGCCGCGCCCGCGGGTCGAGATGCCGGTGAAGGACTCGGTCAGCGCGACCAGGTGGTCATGCACGCGCGCGCCCTTGGCCAGCGTGGCGAGCTGCAGGCGGTCGTCGGACCAGTAATGGCGTAAGGCCACCTCGGCCGTGACGAAGGCGGCGTTGTTGCCGCGGAAGGTGCCGTTGTGCTCGCCGGGCGCCCACTGGTCGAGGTCCCGGCGCATGAGCACCAGCGCCATGGGCAGGCCGTAGCCGCCGATGGATTTGGAGAGCGTGACGATGTCGGGGGTGATGCCCGCGACCTCGAAGGAGAAGAACGGTCCGGTGCGTCCGCAGCCCATCTGCACGTCGTCGACGATGAGCAGAATGCCGCGGGCCGAGCACAATTCGGCGAGGTGGCGCAGCCATTCGGCGCGGGCCACATTGACCCCGCCCTCGCCCTGCACGGTCTCGACGATGACGGCGGCCGGCTTGTCCAGCCCCGACGAACTGTCGTCGAGCGCGCGGCGCATCCACGAAAGGTCCTCGGGCTCATCCAGATAGCCGTCGTAGGGCATCGGGGTGGCGTGCACCAGCGGGACGCCCGCGCCGGCGCGTTTGGCGGCATTGCCGGTGACCGACAGAGCGCCCAGCGTCATGCCGTGGAAGGCGTTGGTGAAGTTCAGGATCGTGGTGCGACCGGTCACCTTGCGCGCCAGCTTGAGTGCGGCCTCGACGGCATTGGCTCCGGTCGGGCCGGGGAACTGCACCTTGTAGTCCAGGCCGCGCGGGATGAACACCAGATCGCGCATGGCCTCGAGCAGGCGGCGCTTGGCGACGGTGGACATGTCGAGGGCGTGGGTGATGCCGTCGCCGAGCAGGTAGTCGATCAGGGCCTGCTTGAACAGCGGGTTGTTGTGGCCGTAGTTGAGCGCGCCGGCGCCGGCGAAGAAGTCGAGGTACTCCTTGCCGTTCTCGTCGGTGAGCCAGGCGCCGCTGGCGGTGTCGAACACCGTGGGCCAGGAACGGCAGTAGCCACGCACATTGGATTCGAGCGCCTCGAAAACGGTCGTCTCGGCAATGGTCATCGGCAGGTCCTAGCGTCGCAAATAAGTGAAACGTTGACGTTTCTATCACAGGAACCGAGCCGTGCACCTGTTTTCCGGCGAATCGGACGGACATGCCCCCGCTCACGCCACCTCGTGACGCACACCGCAACAGACCGGCATCGAGCATAACTCGGCCCCTTGAACCCGGTCCACGCAACTCGATTGCGGGATAACGACGGCACCCGTAACGTGAAACTCTTGTGCGCAGCGACGTGGGGGTGTACTGGCAGCTGATCAAGGCAGGATTTCGCAGGCAATCGCACTACCGCCTCGCCATGCTGGCGGGTTTGTTCACCAATGTCGTATTCGGCTTCGTGCGGGCGGCCGTGCTCATGACGGCGGTCCGGGTGAACGGCGGGTTCGGCGGCTACGACCGCGGGACCATCGGGGCCTACATCTGGTTGTCGCAGGGGCTGCTGGGGGCCATCGCCTTCTGGATGCTGCCCGACATCGTGGAGCGCATCCGCACCGGCGATGTGGCCATCGACTTCCTGCGGCCCATCGACATCCAATTCGCCCATCTGGCCGAATATCTGGGGCGGGCGGCGTTCTCACTGCTGCCACGCGGCGTGCCCAGCATTCTGGTCGGCGTGCTCACCTTCGGGCTCGCCTTCCCGAACACGCCGGAACCGTATGCGCTGGGCGCGATCAGCCTGCTGCTGGCCATGACGCTGTCGTTCCTGTCCATGTTCGCGGTCAGCCTGGCCGGATTCTGGCTCATCGAGACGCGCGGGCTGCGGGCGCTGCACATGATCCTCGGGACCTTCCTGGCCGGACTGTTCGCGCCGGTGCACCTGTTCCCACAGTGGTTGCGCGCCATTGCCTACGCCACCCCGTTCCCCTCCATGCTGCAGTGTCCCATCGATGTGCTGTCCGGTCGCACCACCGGGATGGCTGCGCTGGAACTCGTTGTCGTGCAATGCTTCTGGTTGGTCGTCCTGGTGGGTGGCGGGCAGTTGCTGTTGCGCGCCGGGCGCCGCAAACTGGAGGTGCAGGGTGGATGAAGCACGTCCCTCGCGGTTGCGGCCCTATCGCGCCGTGCTGGGCTCGCGACTGCGCGCGCAACGCGCCTATCCGCTGTCCTTCGCCGCGGATGTGCTGAGCGCCTTCCTGATCGGGCTGGTGGAATTCGCCGAAATGTGGGTGATCTTCCACAATGTGCCGCGCCTGGGCGGGCTCGACCTCGAGGCCATGCTGCTGCTGTTCGGCATGAGCAATACCTGTTTCGCCATCGCCGACATGGCTGTCGGACATGCCGACACGCTGCCCACGTATATCCGGATGGGCAAACTGGACGCCTTCTACCTGCGGCCGCAACCATTGCTGTTGCAGCTCATGACGAGCGACATCCAACTGCGGCGGGTGGCGCGCATCGCGGTGGCCGTCACCGTGCTCTGCTTCGGCGTGGCGCGCAACGATATCCAGTGGACCCCGGTGCATCTCATATTGTTCACCGTTACCATGCTCTCCGGAATCGCCATCTTCGCCGGGCTTTTCATCTGCGCGGCCGGAGCGCAGTTCTTCCTCATCGACGGCGCGGAGCTGACCAATTCCTTCACCTACGGCGGCTCCTACGCGTCCATGCAACCGACCTCGGTGTTTCCCACACCGATGAAACTCGTTTTCGGATTTCTCGTTCCGGTCGCCTTCACCTCGTATCTGCCCGCCATCGCGCTGCTCGGGCTGCCGGGTCCCGCCCTGCTGCCGAACTGGCTGGCCTGGGCGGCGCCGGTGGCGGCGGCGTGGGTGTGGGCGGCCGCGTTGTTCCTGTGGCGACTCGGGACCAGGCACTATCAAGGAGGCGGCGGGTGAGCGGTGCCATCATCGATATCGAGGACCTGACAAGGACTTTCGTGCTGAGCAAGAAGGAGGGCCGCTGGCGGCGCAGGCGGGAAACGCTCACCGCGGTCGACGGGATGAGCTTCCGTATCGAGCCCGGCGCGGCCGTCGGCTACATCGGCGCGAACGGGGCGGGCAAGTCCACCACCATCAAGATGGTCACCGGCATCCTGGTGCCGTCCGCCGGACAGTTGCTCACCTGCGGGCTGGACCCGGTGCGGCAGCGCCGCGAACTGGCCGGCCGGATTGGGGTGGTGTTCGGGCAGCGCTCGCAGCTGTGGTGGGATCTGCCACTGCGCGAATCGTTCTCGATCCTGGCCGCCATCCACCGGCTCGCCCCGGCCGCCGCGCGCATTCGCACCACCGAGCTCATCGACCAGCTGGAGATGGGCGGCACCCTCGACACCCCGGTGCGGCAGCTTTCGCTGGGCCAGCGCATGCGCGCGGAAGTCGCGGCGGCGCTGCTGCATTCACCGGAGCTGATCATTCTCGACGAACCGACCATCGGCCTGGATGTGTTGTCCAAACAGCGATTACGCGAGTTCCTGCGCTATGAGCGCACCCAGCGCGGCACCACCCTGCTGCTCACCACCCATGACATGGGCGATATCGAGCGGCTGTGCGAGCGGGTGCTGGTGGTGGACCACGGACGGCTGGTCTACGACGGCTCGCTGACCGGACTCGGCGCGACCGTCGGCGCGCAGCGGGTGCTGACCGTGGACCTCGCCGAACCCACCGCCGATCTAGCGGATCTGCCCGGCGCCAAGCTACTCGACAGTCAGGGCGCGGGCATGCGGCAGCGGCTGGCCTTCGATACCGAGATCACCACTGCCGCACAGTTGCTCACGGCCGTATCGGCGCGCGCGGAGGTCCGCGACCTTTCCATCGAGGAACCCGATATCGAGGACGTGGTGCGGCGCCTCTACGAGGCCGCGGCGTCGGGCTCCCTCGCGCCCTGATCGAGCCGGAACGGCGGGTAGTCATCGGTCATCAGGGAGGCGTAGGCGCGCACCCGCAGCGTCCAGCGATTGACGCCCATGGCGAAGTCGTACAGCCCCCGCGGATACGCGCCGGTGAAGAGCAGGCCGATGGCGGCGATGATCATCAGGATCGGCAGCAGCGACACCTGGTTGCGGCCGCCGCCCATGAACGCGACGACGATCAGATACTGCGGAATCGCGAGCAGCCACCATTTGATCAGGACCATCCAGCGATTCAGTTGTTCGGGATAGTCGACTTCCAGATCCGCGGGGTAGTTCGGATCGGATTGCAGGCTGAACGGCGGGTAGCGATCGGTGCCCAGTGGCGAGAGCGCGTAGAAACGGACCCGCCAGCTCCAACGCAGCACTCCGACATTGAAATCGAAGAGCGCTCGTGGATACGAGCCGGTGATGAGGATGGCGAAGAAGGCGATGACGCTGACCACGAGATACGCGATGCTCAGGAAGATCAGCACAACATAGTGTGGAATGGCAAGTATCCACTTGACGATCCACATCCAGCGTGACAACCCCGGGTCGAGGTCTCCCCGCACGCGCACCGGATAAACAGGACTGGGCATGGCCCTCACTCCTCTCGAACACCGGCGGTGATCTTGCGGCCGCCGGACGAACAGCGGTGAGCCGTTGTTCACCCCATTGTTTCCCCCGCGACGCGAAGATCACATCTGCTTCTCACACATTGTGACCAGATTTGTAATGCTGTGCGCAAAAAGCTGATTACGGGAGACTGAGTGAAGGTGCGTCCGGCGATACTGTTGCCCTCGAGCAACGTAAAGTTCGCGCCGCCAACGGATTTGATACGACCTCGCACCATCCGGGCGCGCCTGCGCCGCATTCTCATCGTGTCCGTGACCCTGGTGCTGGCCCTGCTGACGGTGATCGTCGCCCGCGAGGTGAACGACTACCGGGACACCGGGGACACCGATCGGGCGGTTCATCTCGCGTTGGCGGTCCAGGACCTGGTCCATGAGGTGCAGCGCGAGCGCGGCCTCACCAACGGCCTGCTCGGCGGCGACACCGCCTCGCGGCCCGCGCTCGGAAATCAGCGGCTGGCCACCGACAGCGCGTTGCAGGAACTGAATTCGACGCTGGGCCAGCAGCCTCCGGGAGCGGATCTGGTGCGCACCGCGCTCAACCAGTTCTCCGGGGTGACCGCCAACCGCGCCGACGTGGACAGCGGGCGTGCCGACCGATCCGCCTCGTTCACCTTCTACACCACCGCGATCGCCGCGCTGAACCAGGCGCGGCCCGCCCTCGACCACGCGCAGGACCCGCAACTGTGGCGGGGGCTGCAAACCCTCTACGCGCTCGGCGACGTCAAGGAGTTCACCGGCCAGGAACGCGGCTTCCTCAACGGTGTCTTCGCCGCGGGCGACTTCGCGCCCGGCGAGTACGTGAAGTTCCTCGACATCCGCGCCGCCAAGCAGGCTTCGATCACCGCCTTCGAACGCGACGCCACGCCCGCCCAGCGCGCCAAGCTCTCCACCGCCACGCACACCGACGAGTCGGTGCGCGTCGGTGACGCGGAGGCCGTGGCCATCGCCTCGATGCGCGGGCCGCTCACCGAAGCGGTGAACCCGGCCGACTGGTGGCGTGAGATGAGCTCCGTCGTCGACGGCGAGCGCTCGGTGCAGCGTAGCGTGGGCAGCGAGATCACCGCGCGGGCAAGCGAACTGCGCCGCGACGCCGCGCTGCGGCTGTCGCTGTACGTGCTCGCCGCCCTGCTCGCCATCGCCGCCGAGGCCGCCCTGATGGTGGCCAGCGCACGGGCCATCGTGCGACCGCTGGCGGCGCTGGCGCGGGAGGCCGACCACGTCGCGGGCGAGCGGCTGCCGCAGCTCATCGCGGCCTGGCAGAACTCCGAGAGCGCGGACCCGGATCCGCCGGAACCGGTGCGGGCCGACGAGGCCGCCGGCGCGGAGATCGTCTCCGTGGCCGCCGCGCTGGACCGGGTGCAGACCACCGCCTACGAACTTGCCTCCGCGCAGGCGCGATTGCGTCGCAACACCACCGAATCGATGGCCAACCTCGCCCGGCGCAATCAGAACCTGGTGCGCCGCCAGCTCGGTCTGATCAGCGACTTCGAGCGCGAGGAACTCGATCCCAGCGCGCTGTCCAATCTCTTCGAGCTCGACCATCTGGCCACCCGCATGCGGCGCAATGCCGAGAGCCTGCTGGTGCTGGTCGGCGAGTCGAGCCCGCGGCGCTGGTCCAAACCCATTCCGCTGACCGATGTCATCCGGGCCGGGCTGTCCGAGGTCGACGACTACCGGCGGGTGGTGCTGCGCCGGGTCGACGACATCGCCGTCGCGGGCGCGCACGTCAGCGAGGTCGCGCACATGCTGGCCGAACTCATCGAGAACGGGCTCTCCTTCTCCCCGCCCGATCTGGAGGTCGAGATCTACGGGCGGCGGTTCGGCTCGCGGTACATGGTCGCGGTCGTCGACCACGGCGTCGGCATGCCGCCCGATCAGCTCGCCACCGCCAATGCCCGGCTGCGCGGGGAGGCCGACTTCCTGGTGGCGCCCACCCGCTTCCTCGGCCATTACGTCGTCGGCCGGCTGGCCCGGCGGCTCGGCATCGAGGTCGAGCTGACTGTCTCGCCCACCAGCGGTGTGGTGGCGCGACTCGTGCTGCCCAGCGAACTGCTGGGCGATCCCGAGACCGATCTGCCCGCGCCGCCCGAAGATTCGAAACACGCTGCGGGAGCTCAGCTTCCCACGGTCGTGGACACCATGCCGGACCCGAAGCCGGGCCGCCACAGCTCCAAGAACCCGGCCGTGTCCAACGGCACGGAACGCCCGCGCAGGGCTGCCCCTGCCACCGCGACCGAGTCCGCCACCGTGCCCGAGCCGGCATCCACCACCGTGGTCGAATCCGATGCCGAGTCCGAACGCGGCATCGAGCCCGGGTTCGGCGCCAAGCAACAATCCGACGCCGAGCAACGGACCGACGCCGATCCCGAATCCGATTCCGTCCCCGAATCCAGCAACGGCGCAAAGGATTCCGCAGTATCGAAGACGATCGAGCTGGTCCCGCCGCACGCGCTGAGCGAGGCGCCGCACGCCACCGCGGCCGAGCGCCTCTTCGGCGGACCCGCCACCGGTTCGTTCGCCATCCGGCCGACCTCGGCGCGCCCGGCGGCCGCCGAGCCGGAGGGGTCGGCGACGGGTGCGGCGAAGGCGACCTCGCCGGCCGCGGCGACCGAGGTTTCGGCAGCCGACCCGGGGGTGCAACGTACGCGAAACGGTCTCGTCAAGCGCAACAGGAAGACTCGCGAGAACTCGGGCGCCGCGCCGGGTGGCGACCGACCGGCCAGCGCACCGCCGGCGGCGCCGGTCGCCGAACGCTCACCCGAGGCGGTGCGCAGCATGCTCGCCGGATTCCGGTCCGGACACCAGCGCGGGCAGGGCGGCGAACCGCCGCAGCCCGGATCGACAGCATAGGAGGACACCGGGTGACCACCCACTACACCGATACCGATCCGCACACCTTCAACTGGCTGCTGGCCGACTTCGTGCGCACCACCGACGGGGTGCGCGACGCGGTGGCGGTGTCCTCCGACGGACTGCTCATGGCCATGTCCCAGGGTCTGGACCGGACCGCGGCCGACCGGCTCGCCGCCATCGTGTCCGGACTGACCAGCCTGGGCCGGAGCGCTTCGCGCAGTTACGATTTCGACGGCCTACGGCTTATCATGATCGAGATGGGCCGCGGGTTCCTGTTGGTCTCGGCCATGAGCAATGGCAGCTGCATCGGCGTGATCGCCGACCACGAGGCCGATGTGAGCCTGGTCGGCTATCAGATGGCGGTGCTGGCCGACCGCGCCGGCGCGCTGCTCACCCCGGCGCTCATCACCGAACTGCGAGAGTCGTTGAGCCGATGAGTGATTCACATCAGCTACCGGAAGCGCGCATGATCGCGCTGCGCCGCCCGGGCGAACGATTCAGCGCCATGTCCGAAAACTCATCGCAGTCAACGGGATCCGCTGACAACGAGGAACAGGTGGTGCGGCCGTTCATGGTGACGTCCGGGCGCACCACGCCCGTAGTCGACGGCCTGCGCATCGAAGCCCTGGTGCGCGCGACGCCCGCGGCCATGTCCGCACCACTGCGGTTCGAACTCGAACGGGTGGTGCGGCTGTGCCAGCGTCCGCAATCCATCGCCGAAATCGGTGCGGCCCTAAGGGTTCCGATCGGCGTGGCGCGGGTGCTCGTCAGCGATCTGGTGTCCGCCGGACACGTCTCGGTCGGCCGGACCGAGGAACTCTCCACCACCGCTCTGGAAAGGATCCGGGACCTTGTTCGGAACCTCTGACCCTGTTGTACCGCTGGCTTCCTCGGTGAAGATCGTGATCAGTGGCGGATTCGGCGTCGGCAAGACCACCTTCATCGGCGCGATCTCGGAGATCGAGCCGCTCGCCACCGAGGCCGCCATGACCGAAGTGTCGGTGGGACTGGATGATCCGGGTCTGGCCACCGGAAAGACCACCACCACGGTCGCACTCGACTTCGGCCGCATCACCCTGGATCCCAGCCTGGTGCTCTACCTGTTCGGCACCCCCGGCCAGGAGCGTTTCGAATTCCTCTGGGAAGACCTGCTCGACGGCGCGCTCGGCGGCGTCATCCTGGTCGACACCGGCCGGGTCGAGGACTGCTACCCGGTGCTGGACTTCTTCGAGCGGCACGGCACCCCGTTCGTGGTGGCGGTCAATCGTTTCGAGGCCGGGCCTCGGTTCGAACTGGATGAGGTCCGCGAGGCCCTCGATCTCTCTCCCGCCATTCACCTCATGGATTGCGATGCCCGCGACCGCGAGTCGGTGAAAACCGTCCTCGTGGCCCTGCTGGAACAAATCCTGCAGGCCCGCCGCGCTCCGGCCCTGGCGGTCTGATCGAAGGTCGCCGGCACTGGGATGAGGCGCGCACTGCCGCTCCTGCGGTCGTTGCCTCATCCCTCAGGCGATACCTCCCATAGCTGAGAAGTAGCTGTGACGGGATCAGCGACCCGCCACGGGAGAGAGGACCAGCCAGTTTCTACTGCGGCGGCGCCGCACCCGCCGAGTACAGACTCACCTCCCCATCCTCCCCAAGGAACGCGTTGACCAGCAACGTTCCACTGGAACGCAATTCATCCGGGTCCGGCGCGGCGGTCGTGATGGAGATCTGCGGCAGCGCGCCCCAGTTAACGACAAATCGATCGGGCGGTCCATCGTCGTGGGACAGATGCGCGAGACGAAAAACCGACACCGTTCGGCGAACAATCAGATTGCGGACGACTTCGGCAATTCGCTCGGGGTCTTCCAGCGCGAACATGAAACCGAAACGCAACTCCGGCGAAGACGCATAGGCGGGCACGAATATCGAGGCTAACCGACCACGGCGCGTCACGCTTTCGGCGCGCCGCACAGATAGCCATTCATAAGCCTCGGCAACCGAACCCGCCCACCGGAAACCTCGCCCCGGTCGAGCCCAGCCCTCGAACCCGTCTCACACCGCTCGCAGAGGTGTCGATCAGCCTTCAACCGCAGCGGCCATGTGACCCTCTTGTAATGCTGTATAACGATTTTCAGGCAGCTTCGCCGATCACGCGCCGGATGGTTGCGCCCCTCCGACTATCGCGCTTTCCTGAATATGTCCCGCATTATCGGACAGTCTTCTCATCGCATCGTCGCGGATTTCCCGGTTACTTCACCGTGTCGCTGGTGGTGGGCTGTGGCGTTCCGGGTGCGGGGCTGCGCCGGAGCCGAGGGGAGCCCCTCCCCGAAACCCCCTCGGCCCTGGCGTATCCACGCATGCGACGGCCGAGGGTGGCAATCATGGCAATCGACTACACCGGAGCGGGTTTCGGGGCCGAGCTCCCCTCGCCGACAACGCTGCTGCGCGCCTTCCGGGAACCGGTCGCCTCCGATCGTCACGATCGCGACATCCTCGAATCAGCCCACGAATTGGTGCGATGCCATGAGCGCCGGCAGCGCGCCCTGGAGATGGCCCACGCCGCTGACGCCACTCCCGACGATGTCGCCGACAGCACCCACCGCATCGATCGGATCGACGAGCGCCGGGCCGAGCTGGTGGCCTGCATCGACGGCTGGGTGGGCGTGAACATTCCGCACCGCGCCGGGGCCTCGCTGCACACCGAGACCCTCGGCGCGGTCATCGACCGTATGGCTGCGAAATGGGTTGTCGCACAACGGGCTCTGGGCAACACCGATCCGGAGCCGGTGCGGGTTTCGAAAACATCCGACGGTCGAGCACGGCGACGCGCGGTAGCACACCGCGTCAGCGAGGAACGGCCCCGCCGCGGAGTGGATACCGAGGCCCGCCTGCAGTGGTACCGGCTCGCCGAGCTCGCCGACGGCTATCGGGATCTGATCACGGAAGTCGCACAGCATCGCCGGCGACTCCCGAGCTGGTAAGCCCGGCTCTCGGGCTCTTCGGGGCCTCGGCCCCGAAACTCCTCGAGATCACGGGGGGCTACCAACCGAACCCCTAAAGCTGACGCGGGTCGATGACCTCGGCGTCGATGACGTCCTCGCCCGCGGCCCGCTCGCCGCGGACCGGCTTCGTTGCCGAATTATCCTGGGCGGGTGAGGGTTCCGGGGAATCGTCGATGTCATCGTCGAGATCGTCGGTCAGATCCGCCGCACGCTGGGCGTCGGCGTCCTTCTGGGCAGCGGCGGCGGCTTCGCGCATCTCGATCGCATCGGTGATCCAATCACCGATTTCGCGGGTCACCTCGGCGACAGTGCCGGTGATGATCGATGCGATATTGCCGACGTGCCGCGCTCCGGACGACGTCAGTTCCTGGATCAGATCCTTGTTGCTCTCGAATTTGGAGATCATCTACACGCCCACTTCGCTCGCCTGCCCCCGGCGCATCACGATAACACCGGCCGGTGCCGAATTCTTGACGAGGAAGGGCGGCAGCGCCAGCTTGAACAGCTTCGCCCACACCGAACCGATCTGCCGGGCGAAGCGGCCGGTGTTGTAGGGCAGGCCGTGCTTTTCGCACAACGCCTTCACCTCCGGCGCGATCTCCGGGTACCGGTTGGCCGGCAGATCCGGGAACAGATGGTGCTCGATCTGATGCGACAGGTTGCCGGACATGATGTGGAAGAGTTTGCTGCCCGTGATGTTGGCCGAGCCCAGCATCTGGCGCACATACCACTGACCCTGAGTCTCCTCGGCGCACTCCTCCTGGGTGAACGTCTGTACGCCAATCGGAAAGTGACCACAGAAGATGATCGAGAATGTCCACAGGTTGCGCACGATATTGGCGGTGAAGTTGGCCGCCAGCGTGGACACGAACAGCGGTCCGGTCAGCGCCGGGAACACCACGTAGTCCTTGAGCACCTGCCGGCCGGCCTTGCGCCACTGACCCTCGAGCAGGGTCTTGACCTGCCTCCAGGACTTCTTGCCCCGGATGATGTTCTCGACCTCGAGGTCGTGACCCATCACGCCCCACTCGAAGGCGACCATGAGGAGGAAGGCGTAGAACGGGTTGCCCAGCCGCAGCACGTTCCAGCTCTGCGCCTCGTCCACGCGCAGGATGCCGTAACCGATGTCGCGATCCATGCCGAGGATGTTGGTGTAGGTGTGGTGCATGTAGTTGTGCGAGTGCCGCCACTGGTCGCTCGGGCAGACCGTATCCCATTCGAAGACACGGGAATTCAGGGTCGGCTCACGCATCCAGTCCCACTGGCCGTGCATGACGTTGTGGCCGATCTCCATATTGTCGAGAATCTTCGACACGCTCAGCGCGGCCACGCCGGCCAGCCAGAACGGCGGCAGGAAGCCCAGGTAGAGCAGGCCGCGGCCGGCGATCTCGAAGCCGCGCTGGGCCTTGATGACCTGATAGATGTACTCGCGGTCCCGGTCGCCCAGGTCCGCGGTGATGCGGGCGCGCAGCGCGTCGAGCTCGCGGCCGATCTCCTCGACCTGGTCGACGCTGAGAACCAGTGGGCCCTCGGTGGTTTCGGTGAGAATCGCCATGATCCCTCCTGTTCAGATGGCGATGTCAACGTCCCCGACAGGGGCGTTGATGCAGATCTGGATGGACTGGTCCGGGTCACTGTCGAGCTCCCCGGTGCGCAGGTTGCGGGTGCAGCCGCTGCGCTTGACGGCCGTGCAGGTGAAGCAGATACCCATGCGGCAGCCGTACTCCGGGCTCAGGCCCGCGGATTCGGCCTGCTCGAGCAGACTGACGCCGGTGTTCTCGGTGACCACGCCGCTGCCGGAAAAGGTCACCTCGCCTTCGGCGTCGGCCGGGTCCACGGCCGCGGCGGTGAGGGTGAACTCCTCGCTGTGCAGCCGATCACCGAGCTGTTCGGCCTCGTAGACGGTGCGCACCGCGGCCATCAGCCCGGGCGGGCCGCACAGGTAGGTCTGCGCGGACGGGAACCAGGGCGCAAGGGCTTCCAGCTCGTCATAGCCGAAGCGGGCATCGCGCTCTGCCTGATTTGCCCTACGCTTCGCTCCGGGCGGGTTCGCAGCCCCGAGGTCTCGAACGGTCTCCGGGTAACGGAATTCGATGCGGACATTGCCGTGCTGCATGGCGATCGCCTCGAGTTCCTGACGGTGCGGAACCCATTCCGGCGAACGGTTGTAGTGCAGAAACAGAATGCGGCCGCGGTAGCCCTCGTTCACGAGGGTGCGCAGCATGGACAGCACCGGGGTGATGCCGCTGCCGCCGCTGATCAGCACGATCCGCTCGGGCCGCGGATCGGGCAGGTGGAACACGCCCGCCGCCGGCTCGAGGTCCACGACCATGCCGGGAATCGCGTTCTCGTGCAGGTAGTTCGAGACCAGGCCGTGCGGGTGGGCCTTGACGGTGAGTTCGATGTGGCGATCCCGCCGCCCGGCGGCATTGACCGGGGAGTAGCAGCGGGTATGGCGGACGCCGTCGATCACGACGCCGATCTGCACATATTGCCCCGCCACGTGCCCGGACCACTGCCGGGCGGGTTCGAGGGTGAGGGTGACCGAGCCGACCGCGCTGCGCCGCACGTGGGTGATCTGCGCGCGCATGGAGCGCCGGGTCAGGGTCGGGCGCACCAGCTCGAGGTAGCGGTCCAGCGGGTGCGGGGTGGTCATTGTCTTCTGCACCAGGTCGAGTAATCCGACCATGTGAGCCTCCTGTCGCGCCGCCGGGCTGAGCGACGCCTCTTCGCGGTCGATGCACCTCCGGCGTGACGTCGATGTCACGCCGGACCCCGATATCTTTTCGGTGCACATCTGTACACTGAATTAGTGTGCCGGGTGAGGCCACTCCAGTTCAACCGGCAGTTCGTGTGACCCACACGACATCTTGCGAATGGAACGAATGTGAACGCATGTATGGTGATCGAGATGAGCGAGCAGGCAGCCACCCGAGTCGAGCGCAAGGAGCGCACCCGCGCGGCACTGCTCGACGGCACCCTCGCCCTGGCCGCGGACCGCGGCTTCGCCGCCCTGTCCCTGCGTGAGATCGCACGGTCGGCCGGCATCGTGCCCACCGCCTTCTACCGGCACTTCACCTCCCTCGACGAACTCGGCACCACACTGGTCGAGGAGGGCGTGCGTCAATTGCGCTTGGCGCTGCGGGAGATGCGCCGCACCCCGAACGCCACCCTGGCGCAGACCGTGCGCTTCGTGTTCGACCAGGTCGACGGCAGGCGTGACCTGTGGGGCTTCCTGATTCGCGAACGTTACGGCGGCTCCGCCGCGCTGCGGGGGGCCATCTCGGTCGAAATGCAGCTCATCGAACGTGAATTGGTGGTCGACCTATCGCGGGTGCGGGCGCTGGACGCCTGGTCGACGGACGATCTGGAGTTGGCCGCGGACCTCATCGTGTCCACGGTGGCCGACCGGATCGCCGACTACCTGATGGCCGAACCCCGCGATAGCGCGCGGACCGTGGAGCGCGCCGTCCTTCAGGTGAGACTCATCGCGCTGGGAATGGGTGCCTGGCAATCCCATTGACCGCGGGAAGTCCGGGCGTAGTCCAATGGGATGACGCGCCGGCATGATCGGCGGCCGCGTAGATCGGCCCAGGATTCGCGTCGGCCGGCACCACGATGCGTGGTCCGCCCGCCACACCTCCCGCACGCACCCGGTATGGCGGAGCGTCAGGCGAGGACTCGCCCGTGGACTCGCTCGACGTGGTCGGCCCACGGACGGCGGCGTTCGTCCACGGTCATGGACAGCAGGGCGTGCAGCTTGTCCCAGCCCGCCGGATCGGACGGAGTCCAGACCTGCATCCACGCGCCCGCGATGGACGGCAGGGACATACTGGTCATGTACATCTCGAGTTCGCCGATGGCGAGGTTGCGGATGATCCGGGTGCGGCCCAACGGGAGGGCGACGTCATTGCGGGCCCACAGTTCCGCGAAATGCGGGCTCGCCGAAACCATCTCGTCGATGAACGCCACCCATTCCGGGTCGCCGAGATTGCGTGCGTAGGCGCCGCGCAGGTAGCCGACCATGCGGGCCAGGTGATCGGGTTCGGAGTGCGGCGGGTAGGGCGTGCAGCATTCGGCCGCGAGGAAGGCCTTGCGCAGCACATTGCGCGGACCGCTCATGAACATCGGATACATCGCGGCATAGGCGACATTGTGTGCGAGCACATCGTATTTGGCGCTGAGCAGTGCGGCCGGCAGCGGGTGCATGTGGTCGAGGATGATCTGGACCTCCTCGGGCACCAACTCCTCGACGATCGGCGTCGGCGCCGTCGGCACATCGGCCAGCCGGTACAGGTGCGAGTGCTCGGCGCCGTCCAGGCACAGCGCCCGGGCGATCGCATCCAGCACCTGGACACTGCAATTGATGTCACGGCCCTGCTCGAGCCAGGTGTACCAGGTGATTCCGACCCCGGCCAGCTGCGCCACCTCCTCGCGCCGTAGTCCGGGCGTGCGCCGGCGCGCGCCCACGGGCAGGCCCACATCCGCCGGGCGGATGCGCGCCCGCCGCGACTTCAGGAAGGCGGACAGCTCCTCCCGGCGCGCCTTGCGCACCGACCGCGAATTGTGGTTGCGCACAGCCGCGTCGCTGACCGTATCGATGAGAACGCCGCATCCGGCTCCTGACACCATGACTCCATGGTGACGGTTGCCGCTAGTGGTATCCAGGTGGTGCCAGTACCCGTATAAGCAGACTCCTGTCAGCCGAACCGGCCGACGCGCACGCTGATTCCCATGACACAGAGCCTGACCCAGTCTCCACCCGCGGCGGCTCCCGCCCCGGTGACCATTCGACGGCCGCTCGCGGTGCTGGCCGTCATCCTGCTCGGCCAGTTCATGGCCGTGCTGGACGCCTCCATCGTGAACGTCGCCATCCCCAATATCCGAACCTCCTTGCACGCCACGGGCTCCGGGCTGCAGCTGATCGTCTCCGGATACGTCATCGCGTATGCGGTACTGCTGGTCACCGGTGCGCGGCTGGGCGACCGATTCGGGCAGCGCACCCTGTTCGTGGCCGGTCTGACGGTGTTCACCGTCGCCTCGCTGGCCTGCGGCCTGGCCACGAACGCGAGCTCGCTCATCGTCTTCCGATTCCTCCAGGGCGTCGGCTCGGCGGCCATGGTTCCGCAGGTCATGACTCTGATTCAGCGGACCTTCACGGGAACCACACGCGCGCGGGCACTGTCGGCCTACGCGGCCGTCATCTCCGGCGGCATGGTGGTCGGCCAGATCGCGGGCGGCATCATCGTGAGCAGCGATATCGCCGGAACCGGCTGGCGCGGCGTATTTCTGGTGAACGTTCCGATCGGCCTGGCGCTGCTGGCCGTCGCGCCCCGCATCCTGCCCGGTGTTACCACCCGAGTGAACCGCGGGCTGGACCTGCCCGGCCTGGCCGTCCTCACCGCCTCGGTGCTGGCACTGGTGGTGCCGTTGGTGCTGGGCCACGAACAGGATTGGCCGCTGTGGACCCGAATCGCCCTGGGCGCGTCCGCTTTCGGCTTCGCGGGCTTCGCCTTGGTGGAGCGCTGGGTGCACCGCCGCGGCGGCGAGCCCCTCTTCGCCGACCGCGTCCTGCGCGCCCCGGGCCTGATCCTCACCGCCGCCTCGCTTTTCCTGGTCATGTGCACGTTCGGCGGGTGGGTCTTCGTCCTCACCATCCACTTGCAGAGCACGCTCGGCTACAGCGCCCTGCACGCCGGATTGCTGTTCCTGCCCAACGGCGTGACTTTCGGCCTGGTGAGCCTCAATTGGACGCGTATCCCGGCGCGCTTCCACCGGGCGATGGTTCCGCTGGGCCTGCTCCTCGCCGCCGCGACCACCATCGTCATGGGCCTGCAGATGCGCGGCGGCCACGACATCGGACCGCTCGAACTGACCGTCTTCGGCCTGATGGGCATAGGCTACGGCCTTGCCTTCAGTCCACTGATGGCCCGCGCCACCGGCAAGATCCCCCTCGCGCTCGCGGCCGACGCCAGCGGCATCCTCGTCACCTGCGTCCAACTCGGCGTGGTGATCGGCGTGTCCACCTTCGGCACGGTCTTCCTTACCCTCGCCGGCACGACCGCCCTGTCCGCCGCCCACGCCGTGGCCACCACCGCCATTGCCGAGGGCATCACCGTCCTGGTCGCCGGAGCCCTCGCGGCCAAGGCTGCCCGCTGAGTCACCCGGCCACGCAGGCAGTGCGAATCTGCGGCGGTCGCGGGCCTGCGACCGCCGCCGACGCCGATCTGGCGAAGCCGGTGCGTTGATCGAGAGGTTGTGAACAGCAGAGCATTCCCGGCGGGAAGGCTACTCACCGAACCGAGCGGCAGGGGCGGGAGCTCACCGCGCAGTCCTTCGCGATGCTGGAGATCCCTTGTCAGTTGGGGATTTCTTCGACCAGGAGGTTGTGGTCGATCATCCATTGAACACTCGCATGTGCGCCGTCCTCTCCTTCTGGGAACGGCTGAAAACTTGTATCCAAGACGTATTGCAAGCCAAGTCCGGGTTGTTCGAACCATGGCTGAGCAGGACCGGCCTCGACCCTGAATGGCGCGAGCACACAATAGACGTGATAGTTGGCCTGCGTGGTCATCTCGCCCGACTGGGTGCCCGTAATGAGGTTCGACGGCGGTATCGCTCGCGCGCTGAACGGCGTGCCCACCGGTGACAGGAACTTCCCGTTCGTACTACCGAATCGATCGACCCGCATGCCAGGCAGCAGTACGTCCGGGTGTGCCGCCGTGCGGTTCTCGACGATCACGAAACCATCATCCAGTGGATAGTTCCAGCTACCGTCCGCCTTGACATATTTCGCCACGAACTGGTCTTCGCTCAGGTTTCCGAGCCGTTGATATCCCGCCAGCAACGGACTGACCGGCGGTGTCTGCGGCAACGGCTGAGGCCCCAGGTAGTGACGATTCGGGTCGAACCAAGTATCCGTTGACGGCGCCCACGGCGGGGTACCTGGATGACACGGCGACCCTGGGACGGATCCGGATCCGGAACCGGAACCGGAGTCCGGCAGCGCCTGCGCCGTGATCGGGGACCCGACCAAAAGGAGCAGCGAGGCGAAGAAAGTCGTCAGCAGAGATCGGTACCGCACAGCACCTCCGTAGTAGAAAGTCGATGTGGCGCGATGAGCATACGGAGCCGCTGCGGAGTCCATCTCCATCCAGCAATGCGTGTCGCCGAGTTCCGCCACGGTGCTCCATGGAGCCTTTACGAGTAGCGGCTGTCGCGCCGATCGAACAGTGCGGTCGTATTTGTCGCCAATGTTCGAAAAGCAGCATTACCGGCGGTGATTCGCCCGATTCGTCACGGGCGCAAGGTAACTCGTTGAGATCTTTGACGATGGTCTTCAGTAGGGGGACGATCGTGAACCGAATGCCGTAGGAACGCCGATTGAACTGGAATGGGAACCCGCGCCACTTTCAGACAAGTGGAACGTCAGTGGCCGTGAGTGGCGCGAGACCACGACGGGACCGGATCGCAGCAATGACGCGTCCGACTGCGGATTTCGAAATCCACGTATGCACAGTCGGTTTCAGTCTCCACCCAGACATCGAGCTGTTCGACGACTCGCTGTGGCGCCATCAGGTCCGGTTTTCGACCCACTCACCGGATATGGACACATGCGATCGCATCAACGGAATCCGCTTCGTACAACACGCAAACGAACGAGTGGCATGGAATCAGAATGCGCTGTCGATGCCCGAGACCGGGAAGCCGACCGTCGGAATCGGGATGGTCATCCAGCCGGGCAACTACGACCAACTGACCGAAATGGCGAAGTTCGCGGAATCGGTAAGGCCGACTCGACGCGCTATGGGTTCCAACCTTGCGGAAGGGGGCCGAACACGCACCCTGCCTTCCCGGTGACGGATGTCAACACTCAGATCGAGGACAACCCGCCAACCGATGCGGCCGGGGGACTGACCGATCATCGAGATATCGAAGTTTGAACATGCGCTAGGGCGTATACCCACCGAGGGTACGCAGTGCCCCAGTGCGTCAACGGTTTTGAAATGCGCGAAACCCGCGCCGTCGGCGCGGGTTTCGTGTGTCGACTATCAGATGGCGCGGACGTTCTGCGCCTGCGGGCCCTTCTGGCCTTCGCCGATCTCGAACTCCACTCGCTGTCCCTCATCGAGGGACTTGAAACCGGAGCCGGAAATCGCGGAGTAATGAACGAAGACGTCGGGACCGCCACCGTCTTGCGCGATGAACCCGAAGCCCTTTTCGCCGTTAAACCACTTCACGCTGCCTTGCGCCATAACTATGTTGTTTCTTCCTGTTGTGAGCCGAGCGATCACATCAACAACCCGTGCTCGTTGCCTCCTAGCATGTCACACTCCCGGGCGTCCGCCGGAGACGGCCCAAGCAGCGCCGCCGCGGTGAGGTCAGGTCGACTTCGCCGACCTCTTCGATTCGGACAGATCCAGGCCGAACACGGCGGCAGTTCGCCGCGCTCGGCGGCGAATTCTCTTCCGGCGGGTCACGGGGCGGGGCCGGTCCGCTCCAGTTTCGAACGATTCGGAAGCGCGGAGTGGCCCAGGCGGCTTCGGGATGTGACTGCCGACACATGAGAGGGCGTCACAGTTGAACGCTGGGGGCGCCTCCGGAAGTGTCCGAGTCGCCAGGGGAAGCGAAGGGCATCGCGGTTTCGGCGGAGGTCGTGGGTGAGGCCCCGAAGGCGCGGGTGATGGAGCCCGGGAAGGTGACCGTGCTCGGTGCTGCGCATCGACGCAATTATGCACTGAATTGCATAGTACGTCTCGTAGCAATTACCCTGGCGGCATGGCCCTCGAACACGCGCTCCTGGTATCGCTGACCGAACGCGCCAGCTCGGGGTATGACCTGGCGCGACGCTTCGACAAGTCCATCGGATTCTTCTGGAACGCCACCCACCAGCAGATCTACCGCGTGCTCAAGCGCATGGACGAACAGGGCTGGGTGAACGCCGAGACCGTGCCCCAGGAGGGACGGCCCGACAAGAAGGTCTACACCGTCTCCGATGCCGGCCGGGCCGAACTGGTTCGCTGGATCGCCGAACCCGCCGACCTGGAACCCATGCGCAACGAACTCGGCGTGAAGCTGCGGGCCGCCGCGCTCGGCGATGTCCCCGCGCTCATCGCCGAGGTGAAGCGCCACCGCGACCAGCACGCACACCGACTCGACCTGTACCGCGCCTTCGAGAAGAAGGACTACCCCGCGCCGGATCGACTCACCGGCCCCAAGCTGCACCAGTACCTCGTCCTGCGCGGCGGCATCCGCGTCGAGGAGGGGTTCGTCGACTGGTGCGACGAAGTACTCGACGCCCTGAAACGCGACACAGCCCGGTCGCAGGCGTCCGAACCGAAAGGCTCTCGGCAATGAGCGCGTACCCGCATCTGTTCGAACCCCTGGACCTGGGATTCACCACGCTGCGCAATCGCGTGGTCATGGGTTCCATGCACACCGGCCTCGAGGATCGGGCCTGGCACACCAACCGACTGGCCGCCTACTTCGCCGAACGGGCCAAAGGCGGTGTGGGACTGATCATCACGGGCGGCTACGCGCCCAACCGCACCGGCTGGCTGCTGCCATTCGGCGCCAAGCTGACCACTAAGACCGAGGCGTACCGGCACCGCGCCGTCACCAAGGCGGTGCACGCCGAGGGCGGCAAGATCGCACTGCAGATCCTGCATGCGGGCCGCTACTCCTACATGCCGACCAGCGTGTCGGCGTCGGCCATCAAGGCCCCGATCAACCCGTTCAAACCGCGCGCCCTCTCCGCCAAGGGCGTCGAGGAGACCATCGACGATTACGCGCGCTGCGCCGCCCTGGCCAAGTTCGCCGGGTACGACGGCGTCGAAATCATGGGTGGTGAAGGGTATTTCATCAACCAGTTCCTGGCCGAGCGCACCAACAAGCGCAAGGACAAGTGGGGCGGGTCGCCGGAGAACCGCCGCCGCATCGCCGGTGAAATCGTGCGCCGGGTGCGCGAGGCGGTCGGGCCGGACTTCATCATCGTGTTCCGACTGTCCATGGCGGACTTCGTGGAGAAGGGCCAGACCTGGGACGAAATCGCGGCCGTCGCACAGGATGTCGAGGCCGCCGGGGCCACCATCATCAATACCGATATCGGCTGGCACGAGGCCCGGGTGCCCACCATCGTCACCTCGGTGCCACGCGCGGCGTTCGTGGAGTGGACCGCGAAGGTCAAGGACATCGTGGACATCCCGGTATGCGCCTCCAACCGCATCAATATGCCCGAGACCGCCGAGGAGATCCTCACCCGCGGCGACTCCGACCTGGTGTCGCTGGCGCGGCCGCTGCTCGCCGACCCGGACTGGGTGCGCAAGGCGCAGGACGCGCGGACCGACGAGATCAATACCTGCATCGCCTGCAACCAGGCCTGCCTGGACCACGCCTTCCAGGCCAAAACCGTGTCCTGCCTGTTGAATCCGCGCGCCGGGCACGAGACCGAGCTGAAACTGCTGCCGACGCGGCGCACCCGCAGGTTCGCCGTCGTGGGCGCGGGCCCGGCCGGGCTGTCCGCCGCGGTCAGCCTGGCCCAGCGCGGGCATCATGTGGACCTTTTCGAGGCCGATGACAAGATCGGCGGTCAGTTCGACATCGCGCGGCGCATCCCGGGCAAGGAAGAGTTCAGCGAGACCATCCGCTACTACACCCGGCAGATCGAAATCACCGGCGTGCGTTTGCATCTGCGGACCAAGGCCACCGCGGAGCAGCTCATCGCGGGCGGCTACGACGAGATCGTCCTGGCCACCGGCGTGAAGCCGCGCATCCCCAACATCCCGGGCATCGACCACCCGAAGGTCCTCACCTACGCCGAGCTGGTGCGTGACGGCAAGCCGGTAGGCAAGAAGGTAGCGGTCATCGGCGCGGGCGGCATCGGCTTCGACGTGAGCGAATTCCTCACGGTCGAAGGACACCCCAGCCTCAAGCTCGACGAGTGGAAGGAAGAGTGGGGTATCTCCGACGACCCGACCGTCCCCGGCTTCGTCACCACCCCCAAGCCCTCCCCCGCCGCCCGCGAAGTCGTTCTCCTGCAGCGCAAGTCGTCCGCCTTCGGCAAGGACCTGGGCAAGACCACCGGCTGGGTGCACCGGGCCGCGGTCAAGGCCAAGGGCGTCGAGCAGATCGGCGGCGTCAATTACGAGCGCATCGACGACCGTGGCCTGCACATCAGCTTCGGCGAGAAGCGCCACCGTCCGCGGATCATCGAGTGCGACAACGTGATCCTGTGCGCCGGCCAGGAATCCGTGCGCGACCTGCAGGAGCCGCTGCGGAACGCGGGCATGAAGGTGCACCTCATCGGCGGCGCCGACTTGGCCGCCGAACTCGACGCCAAGCGCGCCATCAACCAGGGCACCCGCCTGGCGGCGGCGCTGTAATGCCGAACCTCACCCGCCTGGGACTGCCCGGAGACGAGAGCTCCTGGGCGGCCCTGGGTTTCACCGTCACCGACGGCCGCTTCCCCATCGGCGGCGTCGCCTGCACCCTGGGCGAGCCCGCCTGGGGATTCGACGAAACCCATGCCGCCCCGGCTACTCTCGGTGTCCCCTACCTGGAATCGTCCGCACCCGAACTCGATTCCACGGTTGCCCACCCGAACGGCGTGACCGCCATCGACCACGTCGTGTACTGGGCGCCCGATCTGGACGACGCCGTCACCGATCTGACCGCCGTCCTGGGCATTCCGCCACGCCGCCGCTTCTTCCCGCGCGGCCCGCAGGGTCCGGAGATGGCGTTCTATCGCGTCGGCGAGCCCTTCATCGAGGCGGTGTCCTCCGGCAAGGCGCCCGCCCTGGTCGGCGTCGCCTTCCTCGCCCCCGACCTGGACGCCACCGTGGCCGCCGTCCGCGCCGCGGGCGGCCCCATCGGCGACCCCAAACCCGCCGTCCAGGGCGGTCGCATCGCCGGCGTCTGGCATGGCCATCTGGATTGGGGCATCGCGTTCATGGAGCCGAAACCCAGGAATTGAGCCACGGCGGCGGGAAGTTACCGTCCAGAATCGAAATGACCTATACGCCAACCGATTCAGATGGTCGGAGTTGTCGTACCGCCCTGCCATGATCGCGAAGCACCTGCTTCAACGATCCTGGGGGAGAAATTCTCTATGCATCTGTCTCGTAAGACCGCCACCGGCGTGGTGGCCTCCGCCGCTTTCGCTCTGATCTCGGGCGGCATGGGTACGGCCAATGCCGCCGAGGACCTCTACGGGGCCATGGCGGTCTCCGATCAAGGCGACCATTGGGCGGGTTCCACCGCGTGGAACGCCCACGACCAGGGCACCGCGGACGCCGAAGCGCTGCGCCGGTGCGGGCACGCCAACTGCACGGTGGCACTGCGCTGGTCGAATGGGTGCGCCGCCCTCGTCGACCGGGACGGCACCTTGTACACGGGCCTCGGCTACACCCTGGCCGACGCCGAGCACAATGCCTTCGCGGCCGCCGGTCCCGACCCGAACCCGCTGATGGTGAGCCTGGGCAGCGCCGACCCGAGCACTGCCCAGCTCCTCGACTCCCAGTGCACACGCAACGCGGGCTGACCGATACCGCCGACGCGGGCTGATCGGCTCGGTGGCGGCGGGCCGATATTCCCGGGCGGGGTGGGCGCTGCTCGCGCGCACCCCGCCTGTCGGTCCCGCCCACCGAGATCACTCATGCATGAGTAGGCTCGGGACCCGTGAGCCTGCCTGTACCCACCGCCGACAATCGTGCCGTCGTCACCGGAGCGTCCTCCGGGATCGGCACCGCCCTCGCCGAAGAGCTTGCCTCGCGGGGCTACTCGCTGATCCTCGTCGCCCGGCGCGGCGATCTGCTGGCCGAGCTGGCGCAGCGGCTGACCGAGCGGTACGGCATCACGGCCGAGGTGCGCGCGGTGGATCTGTCCGACCGCGATCAGCGCGCGCCGCTGGCCAAGGAGCTGGCCGCGCGGGATATCGCGATCCTGTGCAACAACGCCGGTGTCTCCACCTTCGGCCCGCTGGCCAAGCTGGACCTGGACTACGAGCGCGACATCATGGAATTGAATGCCGTCGCCGTGCACGACCTCACGCTGGCCGTGCTGCCGGGCATGCTGGAGCGCCGCGCCGGCGGCATCCTGATCACCGGGTCCGCGGCCGGCAATATGCCGATTCCGAACAACACCACCTACTCCGCGAGCAAGGCATTCGTGAACACCTTCTCCGAGTCGTTGCGCGGTGAGCTCAAGGGCACCGGCATCAATGTCACACTGCTGGCCCCCGGCCCGGTGCGCACCGACAATCCGGACCAGGAGGAGATGGGCAACAAGATCCCGGAGTTCATCTGGGTCACCGCAGCCCACACCGCCAAGATCACCATCGACGCGCTCGCCCGCAACAAGATGCGCGTGGTCCCGGGCCTGATCAGCAAGGGCATGAGCCTGGCCGGGCAGTTCGGCCCGCGCTCGATCACCTCGGTGGTGGCCGGCGCCGCCTACAAGAAGCTGGGCAGCTGATCAGCGACGCCGCTCTACCGCTTCCGGGTGCCGAAGATGCTGCGGCTGATCTCGCGCCCGGCGACGGTGGCCGCCGACCGCAGGAAATTCTTGAACGCAGGGTTGTTGACGATCTTCTCGGCCATCGATTCCTCCTGCGGCACGGGCTTGGCCGACCGCGAGCCCTTGACCGCGGTCTCCTCGGCCTGCTGTTGCGCGGCCGCCTGAATCTTCGCGGTCAGGATCTCGGAAGCCGATTCCGCGTCGATGGTCCGGCCGTACTTGCCGTACAGCGTGGACTGCTGTGCGCGGGAACGGATTCCGTCCTCGCCGATGGTGTCCATGAGCGAGCGCGGCGGCTGCATGCGCGCCCATGCGACCGGGGTGGGCGCGCCCTGCTCCGACAGGACCGTCACCACGGCCTCACCGATACCCAGTGAGGTGAGCGCCTTCTCGAGGTCGTAGGTGGCGGTCTTGGGGTAGGTGCGCACCGTCTTGGACAGGGCCGCCTGATCTTCCGGAGTGAACGCGCGCAGGGCGTGCTGGATGCGCGCACCCAGCTGGGAGAGCACGGGATTCGGGATGTCGGTGGGCAGCTGGGTGCAGAAGAAGACGCCGACGCCCTTGGAGCGGATCAGCTTCACGGTCTGCTCCACCTGGTTCAGGAACGCCTTCGATGCGCCGTTGAACAGCAGATGCGCCTCGTCGAAGATGAAGACCAGCTTGGGTTTGTCCACGTCGCCGACCTCGGGCAGGGTCTGGAACAGATCGGCCAGCACCCACATCAGGAAGGTCGAGAACATCTGCGGCCGCGCGGCCTGCGCGCCCAGCTCGAACAGGGTGATGACGCCCTGCCCGCCCGCGGTGCGCATGAGGTCGGCGGGCTCGAGCTCCGGCTCGCCGAAGAAAGTGTCGCCGCCGTCGGCCTCCAGATTCACCAGCGCGCGCAGGATCACACCCGCGGTCTGCGCGGAGACACCGCCGATGCCTTTGAGATCCTGCTTACCCTCCGGGCTGATGAGATACCCGATGACCGAGCGCAGGTCCTTCAGGTCCAGCAGCGCCAAGCCGCTCCGATCCGCCCAATGGAAGATCAGGCCCAGCGTGGATTCCTGGGTTTCGTTGAGGCCCAAGGCCTTACTGAGCAGGATCGGACCGAAGGAGGTGATGGTGGCGCGGATCGGGACGCCGATGCCGCCGGTGCCGAGGGAGACGAACTCGCACGGAAAGCCCTGCGGTGTCCAGGCCGGGTCGCCGGTCTCGCGGGCGCGGGCCAGCAGCTTGTCACTGGACTGTCCCCGCTGGGCCAGGCCCGACAGGTCGCCCTTGATATCGGCCAGCACCACCGGCACGCCCGCCGTAGAGAGCTGCTCGGCGATGCTCTGCACGGTCTTGGTCTTACCGGTACCGGTGGCGCCCGCGACCAGGCCGTGACGGTTCATGGTCCTCATCGGGATCCGTACGCGCGCATCGGGATGAACGGCGCCGCCGACGATGACGGTGCCCAGCTCCAGCGCCAGGCCCTCGATGGCGTAGCCGGCCGCGATCTCCTGGGCGGCGGCCTCATCCCGATCGGCCGAATCAGTAACCGCCGCAGCGGCTTTCGTTTTGCCCGTGGCCTTCGCTCCCGAATCCGCTTCGGCAGCAGCGTCCTCGTCGGCGGCGGCCGCCTTGTCAGCCGCCTCCTGGTCGGCGGCTTCCTTCTCGGCCGCCTCGGCGGCGGCGGCCGCTTCCGCCGCGATCCGCGCCGCCTCCTCCGCCGCCTTCCGTGCCGCCGCTGCCTTCTCCTGCGGGGTGGTCACTCGCGCTTCCTCCGTCCGCTCTGCCAACTGCGACTGCCCTGCGAACCGATGTCCTCGGAACTGTCCAACCAACATGCCGACCGCTCGTTATGCGCCCGATCTATAGAGAACGATACTGCCCGGTCGGGCGGCGGGAGCGGCCTCGACGCGGCGGGCAGCCGGGTCGAGGAACACCGAAGGATTAGTGTTTGGCGGGTGACCGACAAGTACATGGTGTGGATGGACTGCGAGATGACCGGCCTCCGACTCGACAGCGACAAGCTGATCGAGGTGGCCGCGCTCGTGACCGACAGTGACCTCAATATCCTCGGCGAAGGCGTGGATATCGTCATCCACGCCGACGACGCAGCCCTGGCCGCCATGCCGCCGGTGGTGACCGAGATGCACGCCCGCTCCGGGCTCACCGACGAGGTCCGCCGCTCCACCGTCTCCGTCGCCGAGGCCGAGCAACAGATCCTCGACTACATCAAGCAGTACGTCCCCACCCCGCGCACGGTCCCGTTGGCCGGCAACTCGATCGCCACCGACCGCGGCTTCATCGCCCGCGACATGCCGACCCTCGACGCGCACCTGCACTACCGCATGATCGACGTCAGCTCCATCAAGGAATTGGCCCGCCGCTGGTACCCCCGCATCTACTTCGGCCAGCCGGAGAAGGGCCTCACCCATCGCGCCCTCACCGACATCAAGGAATCCATCCGCGAGCTGGAGTACTACCGACGCACCGCCTTCGTCGCCGCCCCCGGGCCGTCGACGACCGAGATCGCCGCGGTCGCCGCCGAATTGTCCGCCCCCGCCGAACCCCCCGTAAACCCCTCCTGAACAGCCGATTAGGTACTCGCGGCGCGGACACGTTACGATCTACCGCGCCGGAAGTTACCGGTAATGGTGGCTGTAGTTCAGCTGGTAGAGCACCAGGTTGTGATCCTGGGTGTCGCGGGTTCGAGTCCCGTCAGCCACCCTCATCGGCCCAGGCGAGAGACGATTCTCTCGCCTGGGCCGAACTGCGTATTCGAGCAGTCGAGCTCCGTGAGATTCGAAACGTCACCTGATTGCGAAGAACCCAGCGCCGGCCAGGTCATCTCCAACATCGGCGCATTCGGTGAGGCGTAGCGGTCGAACCTCCTGTTACGTCCGCACCGCCCGGTTGCTTCCGCGAATCGGCGCTGCCATGCCACGAGCGAGGGTCGGAGACCCACCGAATGAGAATCAGGTGATTCATATAGAATCGCCCGGTGTCGATTCGTGGGCGTCGGTCGGGTGCGAGGATGGAGCGGTGAGCGCTCCCAAACTCTGGCGCGGTCAGACGCTTCAGGATCGATCCGGCGAGCGACGCGATCAGCTTCTCGACCGCGCGTTCGACTTGCTCGGCGCGGGAGGTGCCGGCGCTGTCACCATGCGAGCGGTCACGCGGGAGGCCAACCTGAGCCCCCGGTACTTCTATGAAAGCTTCGACAGCCGCGAGACGCTGCTCGCCGCAGTCTACGATCGCACCGAAGGCGCTCTGCGCGAACGGCTTTCGGCCATCGCGCCAGGAGCCGATCCGCACGCGGCCATCAGGACCGGACTGGAGACGTGCGCCGACTTCTTCGAGGAGGATCCCCGACGGGCGCGGGTGCTGTTACGCGAACCACTGGCCGACGACAGCCTGCGACGGCATATCACCGAGCGCACCCCGGCTGCCGTCCGCGCACTGGCGCCCATGTTGGGCAGCAGTGCCGATGACCTGTTCGCCAGCAGTGACGACACACTCGCCACCTTGGGTACGGCTCTGGCCGGCGCGCTGACCGCGGTCTATCTGGAGTGGGTCGACGGTCATCTCGCGATCGGCAGGGATCAGCTTGTCGACAACGCGGTCGCGATAGTCGTTTCGCTGCTGAGCCCCGCCCTCGGGCAATGATCGCCTCTCGCGTGAGGCAGCGAACCACAGCCCGTAGCGCCGGCCACGAGTAGGCGTAATCGTCCAGCGAGAAGGTCCGGCTCGACCACCTGTCCACCAGTAGGGACCGGACAGGGTGAACACGTTCGGCAGTTTCGGCAAGCTCACGCCTTCGTAGGACCGCAGGGGCTGCGTTGCGCAGAAGTCACGCGATCGAAGCCGTCGGCGATCCCCTCGCGGCGCAGGCTGACCACCATACCGACTCCGGACAGACCAGCGCCGACGATGACGATCCGCCGATCGGATGCGGGCACGCCGGCGGTCATCTGCGGCTACTTCGGTAGCGGGACAGCGCATCCCGAATCGAGCGATTCAACATGGATCGCGGTTCGACTCCGCCCCCACAATGCCGAACACCAATTGACATCACTTGATTCAAGATGAATCATACGATTCACGATGGTGATCGCGGTGATCGCGTGACCCCCACCGAGCCGGCCTCGCCGAAGGCGTTCTCGGCCGCACCCGCTCATGAGAAAGGGAAAGCAATGTTCACCGAGGAAAAGTTCCAGCAGGCTTTGCGTACGCCGCGGCTCGCCCGCCCGGTACCGGAGTTTCTGAATGCCAACCGCGGAGCCCCCGTCCGCGCGATCCCCGAACATGAACTGCAGGCCACAACCCGCGCCTGGTTCGACAACTTCGAACGCAAACTCGAGTTCTACCGCAAACTCGGTGTGGACCTGTCCTGGCTGATGGATTGGGCGAAGAAGTACTGGTGGAGCTGGATCGACCGCGACATGAGCTACAACCACGAACTGTATGCCGCCGACATGCGCTACACCGATGTCACCACGTTCGGGCGCACCATCGTCGGCATCGACGATTTCGTCACCTACAACATGGCCTTCTTCGACGCCATACCCGACTGGCGCTACGATCCGCTGCCCGACCAGATCTACATCGATGTGACCCCGGATCATAAGGTGCGCACGGTAATTCGCTACATCGGCAGCGGCCACTGGAGCGGACCGCTGCGTCTGTACCCCTACGACGGCAGCGGCCCCGTCATCTACGGCACCGGGCGCTTCCTGCAATGCCCCGCCGTCGACCGCTACCACTTCAACGAACAGGGGCTGCTCGAAGAAGGCGAAACCCTCTACGACGCGATCGACGCGACCCAACGCGCGGGAGTCCTGCCCCGCGACGACAGCTGGCAATTCAAAGCACTCTTCGCAGCCTCTCGTGTGCCCGCCATAGCCGCCAAGATTCGCGCAGGGGTCCACTGACAGCACCCCTCGATCGAGGGGGCACAACACCCGCATCGAGGCCGGGACCAGTGCTGTCCCGGCCTCGCCGAGCCGAGCTCATCGGTTCTCATGGAGCCGAGGCAAGAACCTCGACCGCCAGATGCGCGCCGTGCAAGCTCCGTATGCCAGTTCTCTGGTCGAGCTCGATCCAGACCCCGCGTCCTCCCGCCATCGGCATCCTCGACGCCGGCCTCACCCGGCCATCGCGGGTTGTGGGGAGCCGCTGCGGCCGAACTTCAGCGCCGGATCGTCGATCGGGCCCTTGCGCAGCCGTTCGACATCGGAAGCGTAGGTCACCGTCTACGGGCCGGAGGTGCCCTGCTTGGGCAACGCGTTCGCCACTCGCTGGACGTAGCCGGCGTGGAAGTCCAGCAGCGGGCGCCGCTGCACAGCCTGGTCGGCGACCGGCTCCATGGTGTCGTAGCCGCGATCGTCCATCATGGCCAGCATTCGGCACAGGTGCTCGCACGCCAGGTCCAGCTTCGAAGTGGCTGGTGTTCCCCCGAATCACCTGCACCACAATCACAATCGCCTCGATACCCAGCGGGCAGCGGATGCGGATGACCGGGCAGACCCGGACGCGCGGGTTCAGGCGTGGGGCGGGAACTGACCGACGGCCGTGACCTTGGTGCCGTCGAGGGTGAACGTGACCACGCTGGGCCCGCCCTGCGGGCAGCACATCGGGTCATTGCCGTTGAGCCAGTGATAGGTGAGAGACAGCGAGGTGCGGGTCTTGCCGGTGACCATCGTGTACATGTACGGGTCGGGCGTGGCGGTCCCCAGATACGTCCCGCTGGTGAAGAAGAGTACGTGGGTATAGGGGTGATTGGTGTCGGAGTTCACCATCATCCAGGACAGCACGCCGTCGCAGCCCGAGGCGATCTGATCATCGCTGGCCTGTCCCGCTTGCCAACCGCCGACCGGGGGCGGGGAAAGCCGGGCGATGGCCGAGCGGGCGAGGTCGGAGTTCGGGTCGAAGCAGAGCCCGCGACCGCTTCCGGCGGGAGCGGCCGAGTGCTGGGCGGCAGCGGTGACGGTGGTCGTCGCCGGGCCCGTGGCGGTGGTGCCACCACAGGCGGCGGTGACCGCCGCGAGGGCCGCAGCCATCGCGAGCAGTGCCGCTGACCTGGTTTTCATGCTTCCTCGCCGCTCACGTTTCACGCCTGGATCATCGGGGCCGTCCGAAGTCGCGTTATCGAGAGGATATCGCCGCAAGAGGCGGCGCCGCAGCGCCGATGGATACGTCCTTGCGCCTCAGCAGGATTGCGGCCCGCCAAGGCCCGGGCCGCCGCTACTTCGCGTAATCCGCCACGTTCCGGCCCGCCGTCCGGGCCCGGCCGCTGTGCGACAATGCGGCATGAGCATCAAGATCGACGGCCTCGATTCCGCGCTGCTCGCGGAGTTGGCGGCCGATCCGCGGGTGCCGATTCTGGAGTTGGCGCAGCGGCTGGGGATCGCGCGCAACACCGTGCAGGCGCGAATGAAGCGGCTCGAGGCATCCGGGGTGGTGCGGGGATATCCACCGGACGTCGATCTGCAGGCCATCGGGTTCGCGGTGCACGCATTCCTGGGTATCGAGTTGGACCAGAACAAGATGAACGACATCGTCGAGGCCCTGCGGGACTTCCCGAATGTGCTCGAGGTGCACGCGACGACAGGACGCGGGGATCTGCTGGTGCGGATCGCGGCGCGGTCCCAGCCGGATCTGCTTTCCATCATCCAGCGCGTGCACTCGATTCCCGGCGTGAAGCACACAGAAACCATGCTGGCCCTGGCGACTCCGGTCGAGTACCGATCGCTGCCGCTCGTCGAGCATCTGACGAGCCGGACCGCCGCCGAATGACGAACCGGTCCCGGCGCATCAGGAGATGAGCCGGGGCCGCGGACGCTCGAGCACATTGCTGCGCGCGCCACAGTGTTCCAGATCACTTTTGAGCAGTCTGATCAACTTTTCGCGCGACTGTTGACACAGATCACACATCACGGCAGATTTCGCTGCACCGATCGCTTTGTTCCCTTCGTTTGCAGCTCACGATCTGGGCTGTGGAGAGTGGTGGTGACTGTTCATGACCGACGTTGCCTGCGCGCCTGTCCGACAGGCCGAACCGGCTGCGCCCTACGACCTCGCCGACCGCTACCGGTCCGGCGCGGGTCCGGTCCTCCTCACCGGAGTGCAGGCCATCGCCCGCCTGCTGGTGGAACAGCACGTTCGCGATATTCGCGCCGGTCACCGGGTCGCGACGTTCGTGTCCGGGTATCAGGGCAGCCCGCTGGGCGGGGTCGACAAGATGCTGCTGGGCATGCCGAATGTGCTGGCCGAACACGACATCACCTTCGTGCCAGGCTTGAACGAGGAGCTCGCGGCCACCTCGGTGTGGGGCAGCCAGGCGGATCTGCCGACCGGGACGCCGACCCACGACGGCGTGGTGGGCGTCTGGTACGGAAAGGGACCCGGCGTGGACCGCGCCACCGATGCCATTCGGCACGCGAACATGTACGGAGTGAATCCGCGCGGCGGCGTGCTGCTGCTGGTGGGCGACGACCCGGCCTCGAAGTCCTCGACCGTGCCCGCGGTGAGCGAGCGGTCGCTGGCGGCCATGGGAGTGCCGGTGCTGTTCCCGCGCAATGCCCGCGAGATCATCACCATGGGCATGCAGGGTGTGGCGCTGTCGCGGGCCTCGGGCTGCGTCGTGGCCATGAAGATCGTGGCCGATGTCGCCGACGGCGCGTGGACAGTGGATTCGTCGGTCGCCGAGCTTCCCATCGCGGTGCCCGAGGTTCGTTGGGAGGGAAAGGCTTTCGCCTACCGGCAGCGGCCGATGGCGGCGCCCGCGGACAGCGTGCTGGCCGAGGCCGACCTGTACGGGCCGCGCTGGGCCACCGTGCGCGCTTTCGGAGAAGCCAATGCTCTCGATGTCATCGAGGTGGCTCCGGCGCATGCGCGGATCGGCATCGCGGCCACCGGCACCACCTTCGACGCGGTGCGCCAGGCGCTGCTCGACCTCGGCGTCGACGAGGCGGCCATGCACCGCGCGGGCATTCGCCTGCTCCGCATCGGCATGCCGTATCCCGTTGGGGCACAGCGGGTCACCGAGTTCGCGCGGGGTCTGGAACAGGTGATCGTGGTCGAGGACAAGACCGCGTTCATCGAGACCCAGATTCGCGAAATCCTGTACGGCACCGCCGATGCCCCGCGCATCCTCGGCAAGCTGGACGGAAACGGCCTGCCCCTCATGCCGTTCGACGGCGAGCTCACCGCGGGCCGGCTGCTGGCCCCGCTGCGGCGGGTGCTGCGCGATCGCATCGAGCTGAAGAAGGCTCCCCCGCCGCAGCTTTCGCTGGAGGTGCTGTCGGCCAAGCGCACCCCGTACTTCTGCAGCGGCTGCCCGCACAACCGCTCCACCGCCCTGCCCGAGGGCTCGATCGGCGGTGGCGGCATCGGCTGCCACACCCTGGTCACCCTGTCCGGGCGCAGCGACAGCGCGGTCACCGGCCTGACCCAGATGGGCGGCGAGGGCAGCCAATGGATCGGGCAGGCGCCGTTCACCGACGTGCCGCACCTGTTCCAGAACATCGGCGATGGCACCTTCTTCCACTCCGGCCAGCTGGCCATGCAGGCGTGCGTGGCGGCGGGGGTGAACATCACCTACAAGCTGCTCTACAACGAGGTGGTCGCCATGACCGGCGCGCAAAACGTGGAGGGCGGGCTGACGGTCGCGAAGCTGACCCACAAGCTGACCGTCGAGGGCGTGAAGCAGATCATCATCTGCGCCGACGATCCGAAGCGACACAATAAGAAAGCGCTGGCCAAGGGCACGTTGCTATGGCATCGCGACCGGCTGGACGAGGCGCAGAAGATGCTGCGCGAGATCAAGGGCGTCACCGTCCTGATCTACGATCAGCACTGTGCGGCCGACGCCCGCCGCCAGCGCAAGCGCGGCACGCTGCCGGTGCGCAATACCCGCGTGGTGATCAACGAGGCGGTGTGCGAGGGCTGCGGTGACTGCGGCACCAAGTCCAACTGCCTGTCGGTGCAGCCGGTGGAGACCGAGTTCGGGCGCAAGACACGCATCGACCAGACTTCCTGCAATACCGACTACAGCTGCCTGGACGGAGACTGCCCGTCCTTCGTGACGGTGGAGCTGAACCCGAATGCGAAGGGACGCAAGGGTTCCAAGCACGCGGTGGCGAAGCGTCGGAAGGCGGCCGAGCCTCCGACGGCGGCCGAGCCGGGATTCGGCCCTCCCCTGGGTACGCAGAACGTGCTCATCGCCGGCATCGGCGGCACCGGCATCGTCACGGTCAACCAGGTGCTGGCCACCGCCGCACTGCGGGCCGGGTACGCGGTCGAGAGCCTGGACCAGATCGGGCTGAGCCAGAAGGCCGGCCCGGTGGTGTCTCATCTACGTTTCTCCACAACGGAATTGGAGCCGTCGAATCGGCTCACCCCGGGCAGCGCGGACTGCATCATGGCCATCGATCTGCTGACCGCGGCCGACCCCAAGAACCTGCAGTACGGTAACCCGGGCGGGACGGTGGTGGTCGCCTCGACCAGCAAGACCCCGACGGGTGACATGGTCTACGACAAGTCGGTCGCCTACCCGGAGACCCGGCCACTGCTGGATCGACTTGCGGCGGTGTCGGATTCGCAGTTCGACTTCGATGCCCTGGCGGCCGCTCAGCAGCTGTTCGGCAATACCGCCGCCGCCAACTTCCTGATGGTCGGCGCGGCCTTCCAGACCGGCGGTCTGCGGCTGCCCGCCGCGGCGATCGAAGAGGCGATCCGCATCAACGGGGTCGCGGTGTCGGCCAATATCGCGGCGTTCCGCTGGGGGCGCGTGGCCATCGCGGATCCGGCCGCCTTCGCGGCGGCCACCGATTCCGCTGCGGCGCAGCCCACTCCGCATATCGCCACCGACGAGCTGCTGGCGGGAACCAGCTTCGAGGGTGAGGTCCGTCGACTGGTCGAGTTGCGGGCCGCCGAACTGGTCGGCTACCAGAACGCCAAGGTCGCGCGCTGCTACGTCGACACCGTCCAGATCGCCTGGAACGCCGAGCGCGCGGTCACCGAGCGCACCGGGTTCAGCGAGGCCGTGGCGCGCGGACTGTACAAGTTCACCGCCTACAAGGACGAGTACGAGGTCGCCCGCCTGCTGGTCGACCCGGCTTTCCTGGACGAGGTGAAGGCCCAGGTCCCCGGCGGCGAGAACCTCACCTACAAGCTGCATCCCCCGATGCTGCGTGCCCTCGGCCGCAAGAAGAAGATCGGCCTCACCCCGAGATCCCATGCGGCTCTGAGGCTGCTCGCCAAGGGCAAGGTTCTGCGCGGCACCAAGCTCGACCCCTTCGGCTACGCCCACGTCCGAAAGCTGGAGCGGGAGTTGCTGTCCCACTACACCGCGATGATCCACCGCCTCGCCGCCGACCTGACGGCCGACAGCTACGCCACCGCCATGGCGGCGGCCGGACTGCCCGACCTGGTCCGCGGCTATGAGGACGTCAAGCTCGGCAATATCGAGCTCTACCGTGCTCGCCTGCGCGAGCTCGGCCTCGACAGCTGATACGCCCGACCGTGCCCGGGCCCGGCGCCCAGCTGGGCCGCCTTCGGAACACGGACCCGGTAACGCGGTCCGCAACACGCGAATTACACACCAGCCCATCATAATTCGGCGACATCCTGTGCCTGCCGCCGGACCAGGGTGACCTCATGCCGCCGAATCGGCGTGAGATCACCGGACCCACACCCCTGATGCGCCGTCGGATCATCCGGCTCGCGTCCCTCGGGGCCTGGCCCACGGGCTGAGGTCGCCGCGGCCATCGCGCCGGCCGCACCCGTCCCACCGCCGCGCCAGGCGGCAATCGATCGACCGCCGCGCCAGGCGGCAATCGATCGACTGCCGCGCCATGCGGCAGCCACCGGCCGCCCACCACGCGGCCACCGACCCGCCGCCACAAGCGGCGTCCACGAAAGGAATCGATTGTGACCGCAATGCACACCGACGCAGGGGTTTTCGGCCGCTCGCACGAGTTGAGCGCTCGACGCCACGAGCAGGTGGTGTTCTGCGAGGACGACAAGAGCGGGCTCAGGGCGATCATCGCGATTCATTCGACAACGCTGGGTCCGGCGCTCGGCGGCACCCGGATGTACCCGTACGCCTCCGAGGCGGCGGCGCTCGACGATGTGCTGCGGCTGTCGTGGGGCATGACCTACAAGGCCGCGGCCGCCGGTCTGAATCTGGGCGGCGGCAAGGCCGTCATCATCGGCGATCCGGCCTCGGACAAGAGCGAAGAACTCTTCGCGGCCTACGCGCGGTTCATCGAATCCCTCGGCGGGCGGTACATCACCGCGGGTGATGTGGGCACCGATACCGACGACCTGGACGCCATCGGCCGGTACACCGGTCATGTCACCGGCCGTAGCACCGCGGCGGGCGGTTCCGGCGACAGCGCCCGGCTCACCGCACTGGGCGTTTTCAACGCGATGCGTGCGGGCGTCGAATCCGTGTGGGGCGCACCCACACTGGCCGACCGCACGGTCGGCGTCGAGGGCGTCGGCAAGGTCGGCCGCGAACTGATCCAGCTGCTGCTGGCCGACGGCGCGGAGGTCTGCGCGAGCGACGTGAACGATGCTGCGCTGGAACGTCTTTCGAAGCACAACCCATCGGTTCGACTGTTGAGCAACGTATCCACCGCTCCGGTCGACGTCTACGCCCCCTGCGCCCTCGGCGGCACGCTCACCGTGTCCAGCGCCGAGGCCATCGAGGCGAAACTCGTCTGCGGCGCCGCCAACAACCAGTTGGCCACGCCCGCAGTGGAATACGCCTTGAATGAGCGCGGCATCACCTGGGTCCCGGATTTCGTGGCCAATGGCGGTGGGCTCGTTCAGGTGGCCGGAGAGCTGCGTCAGGCGGCGCCGGCCGAGGTCGAAGACGCAGTGAGGGGCATCTTCGACCGCTGCCGCGACATCATCGCGGAATCCAAGGCCGAGGGAATCGGCACCGGAGCGGCGGCCAACAGGTTCGCGGAACGGCGTCTGGACGCCATCCCGCGGGCCCTCTGATCGCCGCACCGTAGTTTCAGAGAGGAGACGACAAGTGGCGTTCGCGAGCGGAGTATTCCGCACCAAATCGGTCGAGCAGTCGATCCGGGATACCGATGAACCGGATTCCAAGCTGCGCAAGGATCTGACGGCGAGGGATCTGACCATCTTCGGTGTGGCGGTGGTCATCGGGGCGGGCATCTTCACGCTCACCGCCCGGACCGCGGGCACGGTAGCGGGACCCTCGGTCTCACTGGCCTTCGTGTTCGCGGCCATCGCGTGCGGGCTGACGGCGTTGTGCTACGCCGAATTCGCCTCGACCGTGCCGGTGGCGGGCAGTGCGTACACGTTCGCGTACGCCACTTTCGGCGAGATCATCGCCTGGATCATCGGATGGGATCTCATTCTCGAGTTCGCCCTTGCCGTTTCGGTGGTCGCCAAGGGGTGGTCGCAGTATCTCGGCGAGGTGCTCGGCGGCCTGGTGAATCCGGTCGCGCACGTCGGATCCGTCTCGTTCGACTGGGGCGCGGTGGTGATCATCGCTGTGGTCGGCGTCCTGCTGGCCACCGGCACCAAGCTGTCCTCGCGGGTCTCGGCCGTGGCCGTCGCCATCAAGCTGGCCGTGATCGCGCTCGTGCTGGTGGTCGGCGCGACCTACTTCAAGGCGTCCAACCTCAGTCCCTACATCCCGCCGTCGCAGCCCTCCGAGCAGGCCGGTGGCGTGCACCAGTCGCTGTTCTCCTTCCTGACCGGTTCCGGCGGAACCAGTTTCGGCTGGTACGGCCTGCTGGCCGCGGCCTCGCTGGTGTTCTTCGCCTTCGTCGGCTTCGACGTGGTCGCCACTACCGCGGAGGAGACCCGCAACCCGCAGCGTGACGTCCCGCGCGGCATCTTCGGCTCGCTGGCCATCGTGACCGTGCTCTACGTCGCGGTCTCCCTGATCCTCACCGGCATGGTGCCCTATACCGAGCTCGCGAGCGGAAACGCCACCCTGGCAACCGCTTTCGCCCTGCACGGCGCGACCTGGGTGAAGAACATCATCTCCATCGGCGCGCTCGCGGGCCTGTCCACGGTCGTCATGGTCATGTTTTTGGGCCAGACCCGCGTGCTGTTCGCCATGGCCCGCGACGGCTTGCTCCCCCGCAGCCTCGCCCATACCGGCAAGCACGGCACCCCCGTCCGCCTGACCGTCATCGTCGGCGTCGTCTGCGCCCTGCTGGCCGGTTTCGTGGACTTCGGCACCCTCGAGGAAATGGTCAACATCGGCACCCTCGTAGCCTTCGTCCTGGTCTCCCTCGGCGTCCCCATCCTCCGCCGCATCCGCCCCGACCTGAAGCGCGGCTTCCGGGTCCCCTTGGTCCCCGTCATCCCCATCCTCGCCGCCCTGGCCTGCCTCTGGCTGATGCTCAACCTCTCCATCGAGACCTGGCTCCGCTTCGTGATCTGGATGGCCCTCGGCATCGTCATCTACTTCACCTACAGCCGCCGGAACTCCATTCTCGGCAAACCCAAGACACCCGCCGCGGAGTCCATCCCGATTCCCGAGCCCGACCCCGTCCCCTGACCCGCCCACCGATCTCAGGGAGCTGTCATACCGAGGAGTCCCACCGGTTCCCCACCGTGACAGCTCCCTGATCCTGTCCTCGGCTCGGACCTCCCGCGGACGCGTAACCTGCAGCGACATGAGCGTATTGGTCGTGATTCGCGGCAACTCGGCCTCGGGGAAGTCGACTGCCGCCCGCACGGTGCAGCAGCGGTTCGCGCACGGCGCATGCCTCGTCGTACCGCAGGATGTGGTGCGGCGGCAGATGCTTCGGAAACCGGATGCGGCCGGGGCGGCCAATGTCGAACTGCTGGAACACATTGCGAGGTTCGGTCTGACTCGGAGCCTGGTGGTGATCGTGGAGGGGATCCTGCACGCCGGGCGGTACGGCTCGATGCTCGAGCGCCTCACCGCCGCGGCGGACCACGCGCTGCACTATTGCTTCGACCTCACCTTCGAGGAGACGGTCACCCGGCACATCGCGAGCTCCCGGGCGGCGGATTTCACGCCGGAGCAGATGGCGCGGTGGTATCACGGCCGGCAGCCGCTGTCCTTCGCCGATGAAACCCGCATCGACGCGAGCTGGGGTCCGGACATGATCGTCGACCGGATCCATCGCGATATCCTGGCCGTCCGCTGAGGGTCTCGAAGCGGCCGCATCGGCCGTTTGTCGTACACCGTCTAGTGGGTTGGACGTGGGCTGATACGTTGGCTGGGTGACCCGGATGCATGACGTGACAGCGGTGGAGCAGGCGGCCTCGGGAGATGAGGCCGGGATCAAGGCGTATTACGTCGCGCAGGGGGTGGGGGCGGATGGGTATGAGCGATATTCGGCCACCGGTGCGACCGTGAGCGTGTGGGCGGCGTCCATGCAGCACGGGGCGCCGCCGTCGGCGTTGCTGGCCCGCGCGGTGGAGCGGTGCGCGGCTCGGGAGGGCGCACGAGTTGCCAGGTTGACGATGGATATCTTGGGGCCGGTACCGGTTGGGGAGGTCGAGGTGCGGGCCTGGGTGGAGCGGCCGGGGAAGCGGGTCGAGCTGGTCGTGGCGGAGTTGGTTGCGGCGCAGGCGGATGGGACCAAGCGGGCGGTGGCGAAGGCTTCGGCTTGGCGGATCGCCACGTCGGACAGTTCGTCGGTGGTGCATACGGTTGACGCTCCACTGCCGACGGTGCCGGAGGCGTCCGAGATCGGGTGGGGTGTGCCGGACGGGTGGGATGTCGGGTATGTGAAGTCGGTGGACATCCGGCCGGTGGAGAATGACGGCGACACTCGGCGGGTGTGGGTGAAGCCTCGGGTCGAGGTGGTCGAGGGCGAGGAGATCTCGCCGCTGGTGCGGGTGTTCTCGGTGGCGGATGTGGCGAATGGGATTGGGGCGCAGCTGGATCCGTATCAGTGGACCTTCCTCAACACCGACCTGACGATCGATCTGTTCCGGCTGCCGGAGGGTGAGTGGATCGGGCTGGCGGTGCAGACGTCGATCGGGCCGGACGGGATCGGGATGTGCTCGACCGTGCTGCACGACGAGCAGGGGCCGATCGGGCACTGCTTGCAGATCCTCGAGGTGCGGGCGCGGGGCTGAGCGGCGCACCCGGCGATAAGGAAAACGATATCGTCGGTCGGATGGATCCGCTGCGTCAATTGCGCTACTTCATCGCCGTGGCCGAGGAACTGCACTTCGGCCGGGCGGCCGAGCGGCTGCGGATCGCGCAGCCCGCGCTGAGCCAGCGGATTCGAAAACTGGAGAGCGATATCGGGGCTCGGCTGCTGGAACGCGACAGCCGACGAGTGGAACTCACCGAGGCGGGCCAGATCCTGCTGGTGGAGGCGCGGGATCTGATCGCGCGCTGGGAGCGGGCGAAATCGCTGGTGGGCAAGGCCCATCGGGGCGAGATCGACGCCCTACGGGTGGGTGTGCCGCCGGAACTGGCGGGCCGGGTGCTGGCGGCCATTCTCACCGCGTTCGAGAGCCGGCAGGTACGGGTGGATCTCCAAGAACTGACCACCGCCGAACAGGTTCGGCTGCTGGCGGATCGCCAACTGGACGCGGGGCTGCTGCAATACCCGGTGGATGTGGTCGGCCTGGAATCGGGTCCGGCGGTGGAGACTCCGCTCGGCGTGGTGCTGCCCCGCGATTCCCCGCTGGCCGCGCGCGCCTCGCTCACCCTGGCCGACCTCGCCGGGCACGGTCTGGTGATCTTCCCGCGCGCCGCCGCCCCCGGCCTGTACGACGCCACCCTGCGCACTTGCTGGGAGCACGGCTTCCGCCCCGCCTCCGTGCAGCACGCCCGCAATCCCGAATTCGTGCTCGGCATGGTGCTTTCCGGCCGCGGGGTCGCCTTCGACCAGGGCCTGGTGGCGCAGAAGGAACCGCGCGTGGTGTGGCGGCCGCTGCCCGAAGGCACCCTGAGCTGGCGGCTCGCCCTGACCTGGCCCGCCGCCGCCCCGCATCCGCTGGTCCGGGAACTCGCCGACCTCATCGTGACGGTGGTGCAGGGCGATGGCGCGTCCCGCCCGGCCCCGATTCAGGACGCGCCGCAGCGGCGGCCATGGGACGTGGTGGCGGGCAGGCAGTGATCGATGCGCTCGATGGCGGCCCGCGCGGCCGCACCGATGGCTCGATCCACCGCTGGCTGCCGGCCCGCCAGGCTGTGTGACACGGTGAAAACCGCGACGGCGTAGCGGCTTCCATCCGGATAGCCGACCACCCCGATCTCATTGCGGATGCCGGGCAGCGTCCCGGTCTTGGACCAGATGTCGGTGCCCGCCGGGAATGCCGAGGGCAGCCGGTGTCCGTACACCTGCTGGCGCATGAGATCCCGTACGAACCGGCACGCTTCGGGCGAACCCGCGCGGTCCTCGCCGATGAGCCACAGCATGCGGGTCATATCGCGCGCGGTCCCGGCGGTGGTGCGCAGCGGATCCACCGCCCGCGAACCGAACACCTCCGCCGCGCTGGATTCCGGATAGCGCCGGGCGAATTCGACCAGGTCACGCGCTCCGATGTCCTCGGCCATGCTGTAGAGGATGTCGCGCAGCGAGCCCATGATCCGGGTCGCGCCGAGCCCGAGTTCCCGGGCCAGGGAACGCACATTGTCCACTCCGACCCGGTCGAAGAGCAGGTCGGCGGCGGTATTGTCGCTCACGGTGAGCGCGAAGTAGGCCGCATCGCGCAGGCTGAATTCGACATCGTCGTGGCAGCCCGCGGTGCCCACCCCACCCAGCCGGTTCGCGGCCGTGGCGCGCACCCGGTCGGTGGGATCGAGCTGGCCCGCCGCTACCTGCCGCGCGAACTCCAGCACCAGCGGCACCTTCACCACCGAGGACAGCACCACCGGTTCGTCGGCGGCCCAGCCGAATTCGCCGGCACAGTCGAAACAGCGGGCATGCACCCGGCCCTCGACACCGGCCGTCCGGAAGATCTCGTCCACTCCCCCAGCATTCCCGGTGCCCGAATCCGCCCGTCAACCGCCCGCGATACGGCCGTGCGATACCTCGTGCGCTGCGACGATATCGATTCCCATATCGGTTCGTACCCGTGTCGGTCTTGGACAGCCGCCGGTGATCCGTGTTGGGGTGGCTGTCATGGCAGAGTTCAGCAGGAGGGCCCTCACCGGTGTGTGCGCCGCGGCCATGCTGGTGACGGCGACGGCATGCTCCGGATCTGATTCCACATCCGGACTGTCCAAGACGGTCGAGGGTTTCGCGGATGCCCTCAGCCGCGACGACGTGCAGGCCGCCGCCACCGCGACCAGCGACCCGGCCAAGGCCTCCGCCGCGCTGGGCCCGCTGTACGACAACCTCGGCAAACAGGTGCGTTTCCAGGCGAGCAAAATCGAGAAGACCGACGACGGCGGGACATTCACGCTGGCCGCCGCCTGGAAGCTGGGCAAGGACGGCAAGAACGAGTGGACGTACACGACCTCGGGCCGCGCCAGTCGCTCCGGCGGGGATTGGAAGATCCGGTGGGACCCCGCCACCGTCGCACCGGGGCTGGATGTCGGGCCGCTGTCCTACAGCCTCGTGTACCCCGATCCCGCCAAGATTCTCGACAGCTCCGGCGGTGACCTGCTGACCCAGCAGGTGGTCACGCTGGTCACCGTGGCCCCCGGCGCCGACCCCGCGGCCGTCGCCGCGGCCCTGCGACCGGTCGCACCCGATGTCACCGCCGCGAGCCTGCAATCGGACCTGGCCGCCTCCCAGGGCACACCGATCACGGCCGTCACCCTGCGCGATTCCGATTACGTCACCGTCCAGCCGGCCCTCGCCAACCTGGCGAATGTGACCACGTCCCAGCAGACCCGCCTGCTGACCGTCGACAAGTCACTATCCTCCCCGACCTTCTCCGGCCTCTCCGACCTGTGGCAACAACAGGCCGACGCCGCCGCGGGCTGGGCGGTACGCGCCCAGGGCAGCGATGGCACGCAGCGGGTCGGCGGCCCGGAACCCAAGCAGGTCACCGATATTCACACCACGCTCGATATCGGATTACAGCGGGCGGCCGAGGCCGCGCTGACCCCGATCACCACGCCCGCGGCCATCGTCGCCCTCCAGCCTTCGACCGGAAACGTGCTGGCCATGGCCCAGAGCGCGCCCGCCGACGCGCAGGGCCCGATCGGTCTGACCGGCCTGTACCCGCCGGGCTCGACCTTCAAGACCGTCACCGTCTCCGCCGCCCTCCAGGAGGGTCGGATCACTCCCGATTCGATGGTCGCCTGCCCCGGACAGGAGAACATCGAGGGCCGAGAGATCCCCAATGACAACAACTTCGACCTCGGGCAGGTGCCGCTGCACACCGCCTTCGCCAAGTCCTGCAACACCACCATGGGCAGGCTGGCCGTGCAGCTCGCGCCGGACGGGCTGACCACTGCCGCCGCGCAGCTCGGGCTCGGCATCGACTACGTGACGCCCGGCCTCACCACCGTGACCGGCAAGGTGCCCACCGCCGACACGCCCGCACTGCGCGTGGAAGAGGGCATCGGGCAGGGCAAGGTGACCGCCTCGCCGTTCGGCATGGCGCTGGTGGCCGCCGCGCTCGCCCAGGGCACGGTCAAGCCGCCGACCGTGGTCCAGGGGCAGCCCGGCAAGCCCGACAAGCAGCCGCCCACGCTCCCACCCGGCATTGCCGACCAGGTGAAATCCATGATGCGCGAGACGATTACCGGCGGCACCGCCACCGCGCTCCGTGATATTCCCGGGCTGTTGGGCAAGACCGGCACCGCGGAATACCTCGACGACAAGCACGCCCACGGCTGGTTCGTCGGCATCGACGGCGACCTGGCCTTCGCCGTCTTCGTCAGCGACGCGGGCAGTTCCGATCCGGCCGTGCAGGCCGCGGGCCGCATGCTGCCCGCTCCGCACTGACTTCCACCCAATTCCACACGGCGCGAGCCGAATACCCCTTCAGCACTCGAAATGGATTGAGAGGCTTGTTTTGTCGACCCTGAAATACGGCGCCATGCTGTCGCTGGTGCTGCTCGCCCCGCTGGTCGGCGGTTGCGGCGGCGACTCGAAAAGCGAAGCGACCCGCAGCGGACCCACCACCGCCGTGAGCGCGGTGACCGGCGACGCCGCGCTGCGCGCCCTCGAACAGCAGCACGGGGCGCGGGTGGGCGTGGTCGCCATCGATACCGGCACCGGCAAGACCCTCGGCTACCGGCAGGACGAACGCTTCGCCTTCGACTCCACTTTCAAACCCCTGGCCTGCGGCGCACTCTTGCACGCGCATCCGCTCAACAGCGGATTCTTCGACCAGGTCATCCATTTCGGCGCCGACAAACTGGTGCCGAACTCGCCGATCACCAGCACCCGCCTGGACACCGGCATGAGTGTGGCCGAACTCTGCGAGGCGGCCATCACCCGCAGCGACAACACCGCGGGCAATCAGATTCTCGAACTGCTCGGCGGCCCGCAGGCCGTGACCGCCTTCCTGCGTTCGATCGGCGACCGGACCACCCGCATGGATCGCTGGGAAACCGAGCTCAACACCAATATTCCGGGCGACGAGCGCGATACCAGCACACCGGCCGTCCTGGCCGACGACTACCGCAAACTGGTGCTCGGCGACACCCTGCCCGAACCCGAACGCACGCAACTGACCACGTGGCTGCTGGCCAACACCACCGGCGACGCCCGCATCCGCGCCGGACTCCCGGCGGATTGGAAGACCGCCGACAAGACCGGCAGTGGCGACTACGGGACCGCCAATGACATCGCGGTCACCTGGCCCGCGAGCGGCGCCGCGCCACTGGTGATCGTGGTGCTGACCACGAAGCCGGATCAGGCTGCCCCAGCGGACAATCCGCTGGTCGCCGCCCTCGCGAAGGAGGCCGTCGGCGCGGTCCGCTGACATCGCCGAGTGGCGGTGGCCCTCGGGCCACCGCCACTCGACCCGCGCGGTTCAGTTGGTAATGCGCCCGCCCGCCACATCGATGGTGATTCCGCTCAGGTACGAGGACGCGTCCGAGGCCAAAAACAGCGCGGCCTCCGCCACATCGGCGGGCACGCCCATGCGCTGCAGCGGATGCGACGCCGCCACCCGCTGCCGCACCGGCTCGGGCATGTGGGCGGCGACCTTCTCGGTCAGAATCGAGGACGGCGCAAGGGCATTCACGCGAATTCCGCGCGGGCCGAGTTCGGTGGCGAGGTGCCGGGTCAGCATGACGATTCCGGCATTGGCCACCCCGTACGCGAGATTGGCCTGGCTGGGCTGGCGGCCCGCCGAGGAGGCCATGGTGATGATGCTGCCCGAACCCTGGGCCAGCAGGATGGGCAGGAACGTCCGCACGGTGAGGAATGCGGAGGTCAGATCCGAATCCAGCACTCGTCGCCACAGGTCCAGCGAGAGTTCGGAAGTCGGTGTGGGGTAGCCCATTCCACCGGCGAAGACGCCCAGGATATCGACCCGGCCGAACTCGCTGTCGACCTGGGCCCGGACATCGACCAGTGCGGCAGCCGAGGTGACGTCCGCCACCGCGCCGATGGCCGCACCGCCCGCAACGGTGATGTCGGCGACGACCGCATCCAGGGCCTGCTTGTCGCGACCGACCACGCACACTCGGACGCCCTGGGCAGCGAGCATGCGGGCGGTCTGCGCCCCGATTCCGCGTGAGCCTCCGGTGAGAACCGCGGTCTTGCCGGGGAGGTCGGTGTAGGTGCTGAGCACGAGATGAACCTTTCAGGCGAATACTGCTGCGACGGTCGAGGATTCAGCGACGGGACAGGACGACGGCGACCGCGATCAGCCAGAGCGACCCGGCGAAGCGGACCACCGGCAGCAGGAAGCCGAACCCGGAGATGACCAGCGCCAGCGTGGACAGCGCGGCCACGGCGGCAATACCGAAGCCGCACCAGATCAGCCAGGCCGGTAGCTTCCGATCCAGCATGGCCGGAATCGCGATGCCGAGGGCCAGCAATCCGAATCCGGCCGCGTACGCCGGACCGCCGGACAGGTAGCCGAGATCGGCGAGGGCGCGGGCCAGAGCCGGTGCGGCGGAATCGGTCAGTCGCCCGCCGGTCCAGGCGAACAGGGCGCTGAAGGTGAGCCCGCCCGCGGCCAGCGCCGCGCCGATGGTGGTGAGCGACGGGCCGCGCAGCACTCGCTGGATGAGTCCGGCGGCAATGGCCAGCGGGGCGGCGGACAGCAGCAATAACAGCGCGCCGGCATTGATGAGCCCGGCGTGCGCGGTGGTGTAGGCGAGGACGTCCTGTCCGCTCGCGTCCGGGTGCGGGGTGCGGGCATTGGCGGCGACGTAGGCGATGGTGAGCGCTGCGAACGCGGTGACGGGGGCGAGGACGGCGGGTTTGGTGCGAGCGATGGTGGTGCTCATCAGGGGTGACCCTCAATCTCGGGAACGAATCATGCTGCGCAAATAATGATTACAAACTGTAACGATTGTCAAGAGTCTATTATTCTTGCGCTGCTACTATTGCCGCATGGATGCGAAAGACGAGGTCGCGCCGCACCGCGCCCTGACGGCCGTCGGATTCCTGTTGGCCCAGGTCGGGGCCTTTGCCGCCAATCGATTCGCGGAGCGCACAGCGACCTTGGATCTGACCCCCGCGCAGGCCGGACTGCTGCGGCTGCTCATCGCGCAGCCCGGTCGCAGCCAGCGTGAGCTCGCCGACGAACTTGGGATGCCCCCCAGTCGGTTCGTTCAGTTCGCGGACAAGCTCGAGGAGCGCGGGCTCATCGAGCGCAAACGCAATCCCGACGATCGACGCCAGCATGCGCTGCACCTGACCCCGAAGGGGCGGGCCACACTCGGCGAACTGGCCGCGGTCGCCCGCGAAGCCGAGGAAACCCTGTGCCGGTCACTGACATCGGAGGAGCACCAGCAGCTCTCCGAGCTGCTGGTCCGCATCGCGGCCGACCAGGGTCTGACCCCGGGCGTACATCCGGGCTACAAGATGGTGTGACGTCGGGCCACGGGTCCGCTCGCTCGGATGCCTTGCCGCGCAGCGGTCATCACGGAGTCAGCCCCGGATAGCGGCGATGCGGCCGCCATGACCTCAAAGGCGCCGGAAGGTGAGAGGCGGATGTCAGCGCGGTTCGCTGAGCAGCCACTGGTCGCGCGGCGTGCGGCGGCGCTCGCGACGGCTGCCGACCCGGGCGCGGGCGGCGTAGCGGGCCGTCATGGTCTCGGCGGTCAGCTGATGCCAGCCGCTGCCGCTGCTCAGGTCGAAAACACCGATGTACCCGCCAGGAAGCAGCTGGAACGGGGCGGTGATGTGGTTGCCGTAGTCGAACTGGGTGCTGCCCGCTTTGCGGAAGTTCTCGAACCAGGAGGGAAACACGAAGTCCGACACCAGGACTCCGTCGATCTGGTACGCGTACTGATCCGCCTCGCAGGGGTCGGCGACCTCGTAGGCGTAGATGCGGCCGGCGGACGCGCTGGTGAACACGTAGGCGGCCAGGTTGATATCCGGATCGCCGAGCATCTCCAGCAGTTCGTGGCTGACCGTGACCGACCACTGCAATCCGGCGTTGATGTCGCTGCGCGCGAACACCTTTCCCATCGGCAGCCCCTCATCGGTGAGGTCGTGGTAGCCGAGCGCGCCGGCCTGGTCGGAGTCGTCGGACACCACCAGCCACCACGCGCCCGCCGGCGGCTGCCGGCCGCTCGCCACGAAGCTCAGATCGGCGTCACTCCCCCACACCGGGGCCCAATCGCGGTGCACCTGGGTTTGCAGCGCCGGGACCACGGCGGAAACCTGGGCGTCGGTGAGTGCGGTGCTGCGGTTCAACACGGCAATATGTATGGCAGACATAGCGATTCTCGAATTCCTCATCGGCGGCTGTATTCGATCTTGCCGACGGCCATCATCGCGCGAAATCCATAGGGAGGCGGGCGGAAAATGCGCATCATCGATCTCTCGGTGCCGATCCGGTCCGGTATGCCGGTGTATCCCGGCGATCCGGAGGTCGCCATCCGGCCAGCGCTGACGGTGGCCGCCGACGGCGTCAACGTGCTGCACCTCGACATGGGGTCACAGACCGGCACACATGTGGACGCGCCCCGACACATCGACGACTCGCTGCCCGCGCTGGACGAACTGCCGCTGGATCGGTTCACCGGACCGGGCGTGGTCATCGACGCGCGCGGCGCCGGGGCGGGCGGGGCGATCGGGCGCGAACTCTTCGAGGGCCGGGTAGCGGCCGGGCAGGTGGTGCTCATCGCGACCGGATGGTCGGAGCACTGGGGCACCCGCGCGTACCTCAACCATCCGCATCTGACGACGGACGCGGCCGAATATCTGGTCGCGACCGGAGTGCGCACAGTCGGCATCGACGCGCTCAGCGTCGACCCGACCCCCGCCGAGGAGATTCCGGTGCATCGGATCCTGTGCGCGGCGCACGCCGTCATCGCCGAGAACCTGACCCGGCTGGCGGAGGTGCTCGCGGCTCAGACGGCCGGTCAGCGCATCGAGGTGTCGCTGTTCCCGCTCAACCTGCCCGGGGCCGACGGCGCTCCCGTGCGGGCCATCGCGCGCACGGGAGTGTGAGAGAAACATCAGTGTGTCGCATTTTGCGGCACAGGTCACGCGATCTTCGTAGACTGCTCTGGACATTGGGGGAGTCGGGGCCCCCGACCCACGCTCGATACGAAGGAACTCCGCACGTGAATCGTTGTGCCGTAACCACTTTGCTAGCCGTTGCGGCTATTCTGCCCGCCGCGCCCGCCGCGTACGCGGAGATCGTCCTCACCGACGCCAGCCAGACGCAGACCACGACGTCGACCACAACCACCACCCCGACCCCGACCACCACCCCGACCACGAGCGATCCGGCTCCCAGCAGCCCGATAGAGGCGCTGGTCACCGGGTCCTCCGGCTTCAAACTCGGCGGCGCGGCCGGTTCGGCGACCACGGGCTCGTCGGGGAACAGCGGCCCCTGCACCGTTCTCGGCACGGCCTCCGCGCTGTCGGGGCTCGCGGCGCTGGGATGCGGCAGCCTCAACGGCGGCACCGGGATCGGACCCGGCACCATCGGCTGACCCCGAGACCACATCGAGCATGACCCGTGGGGTCATCAGTGTTCACGCTGATGACCCCACGGGCATGTCCGCGATCAGCCGCGGTCGGCGTTGCCCGCCTTCCACTGTTCCCAGGGAATGTTCCAGTCACCCAGCCCGTCCACGCCGGACAGTGTGCCGCCGACGGTGTTCTTGACGATGGTGATGTCGCCGCGCTTGACGTTGTCGTACACCCACTTGGCATCGGCCGGGCTCAGATTGAGGCAGCCGTGGCTGGTGTTGACCGACCCCTGCGCGCCCACCGACCACGGGGCCGAGTGGAAGAAGATGCCGGAGTACGAGATTCGCGTCGCCCAGTCGATGGGGGTCTTGTAGCCGTTGGGCGAGTTCACCGGGACGCCGTAGGTGGAGGAGTCCATGATGATGCGGTCGAACTTGTCGCCCACGATGTAGACGCCGTTGTCGGTGGGCGTGGAGTCCTTGCCCATCGAGGTCGGCATGGTCTTGATCACCTGGCCATTGCGTTCGACCGTCACGATCTTGGTGTTGTCGTCGGCGGTGAAGACGGTGGCGTCGCCGATGGTGAAGCTGGAGTGGATGTCGCTGTCACCCACCAGGCCGCTGCCGAGGTCCCGGCCGTAGGTGTTGACCGCGATGTCGACCCTGGTGCCCGGGGCCCAGAAGTTCTGCGGCCGCCAGCGCACCTCCCGATTGTTGACCCAATAGAAGGCGCCCTCGACCGCGGGCGTGGTAGTGATCTTGATCGCATCCTGGGCGGCCTGGCGGTCCGGAATGTTCTCGTCGAACTGCACCGCCACCGGCTGGCCGATACCGACCACTTCGTTCTCCGCTGGGAGCAGGTAAGGGTGGGTCCGGTTATTGGGCGAGATAGTGGTGAAACTCATAGTCGAGTTGGTCGCGCCGCCCAGGCCGACGGCATCGACGCTCAGTTTGTAGGTGCGGCCGAATCCCAACTGCTCGGACAACGTCCACGAGCGGCCGTCCTTCGCCAGCTCCCCCGGCACCGGCGTGCCATTCGGGCTGGTGAGAGCCACATTGGTGAGCGTGCCGTCCTCCACCTTCAGGGTCAGCTCGCCGGGCGCGACACCCTTGTCGCCATCCTTCACCGGGGAGATCAGCTTCGGCTTCATGAGCTCGCCGATGGGGTTGGAATCGATTGCCACCGTCGACGATTGGCGCTCACCGCCCGACGAGCATCCGACCAGCGCCAACGCCAGCACGGACACCACCGCGCCGACGCCGAGTAGCTTCCCGGATCGTCGCCGGCCTTGACCTTCGCTCATCGCAACCCCGCTTCATGTCCCGGTGCGCAGCCAACCACCGAGCACCTCCCGGCCCCAACCACGCCTGTCCGACCACCACGCCCCGCCCACAGGGCCTCCCCCACAACATCCGTGATCATCCCCGTCGCGTTAACAACCCTCAACGATCCGAAAAACCCACAGCTCAGAGGGGCGATTTCACTTTCTGCCACCAACCCTGTTAATGTTCTTTCCGCACCGCAGAGCGGCCAAAGCGAAAGCCCAAAGCCCCCCGCGGGGTAACACGCGCCATTAGCTCAATTGGCAGAGCAGCTGACTCTTAATCAGCGGGTTCGGGGTTCGAGTCCCTGATGGCGCACCAAAACACCTGTTCAGGAAGGGTGTTGCATCTCGCGAATTCCCAGTTCCGGGCCAAATCCCAAAAATATCCCAAGAATTCGCGGCAGCACCTGTCGGATCACTCGGTCACGCCCAGGCCCTTCTCCAGCGCCGCCGACGAGTCCGGGGCCCGCTCCGCCGACGCGATGTAATGCCGTTCGGTAACCCCCTCCTGTGAGTGACCCAGTTGCTTGGCCGCGGTCTTCGCATCCGATGCCTCGGCGATCAGCGTCGCGACCGTCTTGCGGAACGTGTACTGCGTCACATCCTTATAGACGGTGCCGCGCGCGTCCCGCCAGGTGCGGTTGAAATTGTGCGGATCACGAAGTACCCCACCTCGGCCGGGAAACACCAAGGGGGCCTTCTCGTCTACTTCCACCACAGCGCCACCCACCTCGCGCAGCGCCTTCACCTCACACATACGCCCGTGCATCGGATCGGCGCGCAACCGCTTCAGCATGTCGACCGCGAACCCGGGTAGGGCGACGATCCTGTGCCCCGCATCGGTTTTCGTCCACTCCTGCCGGAACAGCCCCTTGCCCTTCAGCCGGACGACCGTAGCCGAGATGGTGAACGTCGCCGGTTCCGACTGCAGATCGAACTGATCCCAGGATGCCGCCAGGGCCTCCCCCGGGCGCACACCCGAGCCGAGGATCAAGTCAGCGACATCCACGACGACCCGATCTCTCGGTGGCCCATGAGTGTAGGCGGGCGTTCCCGGAATCTGGTTGCCTGCCAACCACTCCCGGAGCTGCGCGCGTAGGCCGTCCAGGCGCTCCCGGTCGATGATCTGGGGCTTAATCTTTCGCCGGCGCAGGCGGGAGGTGTCACGGACAGGGTTCTCGGTGAGCGCCCCGTATCTGACCGCCACACCCATGACGCCGGTCAGGATCACTTTGTGCAGGCGAGCTTTCGACTTCAGCCCTGCGGATGCGACAGCCTGGATGTGTTCATCGAGTCGGCCCGTATCCGCCTCCCACACACGAAGACTTCCCAAGGCGGGTCGCAACTTCACGACGTCCTTCTTCGCCCGTTTGTCGGTGCTGGCATCGATCTCGCCCTCGTACCGGTCGTACGATTGCCGGTCCACCCCTTCGTCCAGATCTACCTCGGCAAGCCACATGTCCATCAGGACCGACAGCCGAGTATCGCGGGTGACTTTGCTGCGCGACCGGCCCATGTACTGCTTCTGGCACGTAGCCAGTTTTTTCCGCAGTGCGGACTTGGCTTTGCTCTCCGTCGGCCCGGTCGCGTCCACAAGCTTCCCCTTGCCGTCGTAACCACGGAATGTGGCCCAGGCCCTCCAGGTACCGTCGGACAGCTTCTTGGTGCCGATGTCGCCGTAGCTGCCAATTTCAGTGGCAGGTCGTGGCATTGGCGTTCTCCATTCTTTCCAGTTGGCTGCTCAGGCCGCTTCGGGCTGCTCGTCGGTGTGCACCATGTGGGCATCGAGGTAGGCGTCCAGGTCTTCGACTCGGTACATGCACGAACTGCCAGACGGCTTCGAGTAGCGGGGACCACGCCCGACGGCAGCCCAGTTCGCCAAGGTGCGTGGATGAATGCCCATATATTCGGCAGCCTCTCTACGAGGAAGCCACGATTTCCGCGTGGTGGGCGACCTTCGAGGATTCGAGGGGACGGCCGTCGCACCGTCGGCAACTCCGATTAGGTCCTTCTGCTTACTCATTGCAGATTCCCGCGCGTCAATCGTCTCCGGCTCGTCCCGGTCGGATACCGAATCGGGCATCAGCCGGTCGTCCCGGCGGCGGGGAACGCGCTGTCGGTATAACGGGGTGACCATCGATCTGGTGGCGGGTTTCTCGTCCATCATTGAATCCCTTCTCACGCACCGACTTCCGCGACCTAGCTGGGACGGCGGCGGTCGGTGAGATTTGTCTTTCGTGCGTGTCGATGACCGGATGTCCGGGCACCGGCGTCCATCAACGCTCTGTATCGGCCGAGGGGTCAAATACCTTCTCGTGCAGCGCGTTTACGCACTGCCGCACCGCAATCACGCCCCCCGACGGCAGGGCCGCTGAACACACGCCTACGGGCCGATCCGGGGACCGGAACACGCCACCCACCGGTCCCCGGCCAGGCGCCCGGTCCGCGGGATGCCGGACGAAGACGAACACAGGGCACGCCGGTCGGCCCGGGTCGACAACGACTCCGGCGATGCCCGGTGTTGTGCGCTGGAAGGTCGCTGGGCCCTAGGAAAATGGGTGGCGGCGGGAGGGTGGGTCCGGCGTAGGTTGTGCGGATGCACAGTGCGTGGGCGAAGTGGAGCGCGGCAAGAGCCATGCGGATGATCTCTATGCGCAGGTCGGAAAGTACCGGGAGCTCGACCCGGTCGCCTTCACGACCACGACCAACGCCGAGGACAACCAATCCCCGACCCTGGAGATCAAGTGGGTTGCCACGGTGGCCCACGAGGTGCCAGCCGAGTTCTCGCTCATCCTGGGTGACGTGTTCACCAATCTGCGCGGATCGCTGGATCACGCCGTGTACTCCCATGCCGAGAAATTCGTGCAGGCCACGACCGGCAGCCCCTTGGACCCCAAGGTCGGCAAGAAGATCGCCCACAAGTTCAGCGCGACCAGCGGCGACTGGACGAAGGGCATGAAGAACACCCGGCCGGTCGTCGACCCCGCGTTCTACACCGTCATGGAATCTCAGCAGCAGTTTTCGGCGCAGCCCGACAAGCGGTTGACGATCCTGGACGCCCTGGCGAACGCGGACAAGCACCGCATGCTCTCGATCGTGCAGTACGCCGCGCCGACGTTCGAGATGGATCTCGCCTCGCTGCCCGGCGCGCGACTCGATCACGACCCGAAGCAGCCGATCGCCGACGGCGTGACCGTCGCGACGCTCACCGTGCCGCGCCCACCCGGCACCTCGGCTCAGTGGGTGAAGTGGAATGGCCACATCGGCTACGAGGAGATGATCAAGGATCCCGATGCCCCGCAGTCGGCTTCGCTGCAGGGTGTGGTCCGAGCGCTGGTGGAAGCCACGAAGATCGCGCTGACCGACCTGCAGGCAGCAGCCGGGGCCAACTGGTAGCTCCTGCCGCGAAAGGATCACCGCACTCACCATGGGGACCCGGTCCGACCGGTTTCGGCGGACGGGTCGGTGTCGACGACCGGCCGCCGCGTGTCGTCGGGCTCGGCTCGACGTCATGCGGCGGTCCCTTCCTCGGACAGGCCGGAATGCAGGTGGGTGAGATCGGCGAGCAGCAGGGCGATCGCGTGTGCGGCCTGCTGCGGGACGACCCCGTTACCGAGAGCGCGCAGTTGAGCGACGCGGGACAGGTCGAGGTCGGTCACCCAGCCGATCTCCAGTCCTTGCAGCCATTCGACGAACACCGGTGCCAGCACCGGGCGGCCGTGGCTGCCCGGCTGGGTCGGGTACGGGACCGCCCGTCCCATCACGGTTTCCCAGCGGTGGATCGCGGGAGCGTAGTCACCCCAGTCGATCCCGGTGATCGCCCGATCGGAGCGTGCGGGGTGGAGCCGGCTGATCGCTGAAGGCAGCATCAAGTCTCCGCTCGATCCACGTTGCGCCGGTGAGCCTTTGGTGCCATCGCTGGCGCGCGGTGTCGGCAACAGCCCCGTGACCAGAGGCAACACCTGCTGCGACAAGGGCGGCCGGAACCCGGCTCCGGCGCGGCGGCCGGCGGTACCGGTGTCGGAGCCGCGAGGTGTCGGCAGGAGCCGGAGCTCGCCATCGGTGTTCAGGCGGCTCGGGACTGCGGGGGCTGCTGATCGATGTCGGGTGAGGAGGTCAGCAGTTCGTGGACGGCGTCGTGGAGGCTGACTTGATGACCGAGTTCGCGGCGCCGGGCCGGGTTCGCGGGTCCTCGGTTGTCGCCGTCGCGAGCTTGCGGGGTCGGAAACAGCACCGGCTCCGAGGATTTCGCCGGCGGGCCATCCGAGCAGGAAGACTCTTTCGCGACGGTGGGCTGCTCCGATGTCGCTGGCGCGCAGGCTTGTCCAGAGCGCGTCATACCCCGCTTCGGCCAGGTCACCGAGTACTCGATGCAATCCTCCTCCGCGCCATCGAAGTGCCGCCACGTTCTCCACGACGAGGAGAGCCGGTCGTAGAACGCGAAGACCCGCCACGATGTCGGTCCATAAGCCACTGCGTGTTCCTCTCTCGATCCCGACGCGCCGTCCGGCGGCCGAAATGTCTTGGCACGGAAAACCGGCGGTCAGGATGTCCACCGGTTCGATTGCGGTCCAGTCGATCTCACGGAGGTCACCCAGGTTCACCACGCCGGGCATGCGCGCGCCGAGCAGGATCCGGATGTGGGGGTCGGGGTCGGCGCACCAGGCGATCCGGCCGCCGCCGAACGCGGCCAGCACACCGAGGTCCAGGCCGCCGTACCCGGTGCACAGGGATCCGAGCACAGGACCGTCAGCCGGTCGCGGGCCCGGACTCTCGGTGGTGGCGGTGGTGTCCGGGGCGGGGTCGTTGTCGGTGACCAGGTGCAGGCGGCGGTGCGTGGTGCCGCTGGCGGATGCCCGCGTCCTGGGACGCGGCGGATCGGTTGTCATGGAGTACCTTTCGGGTCGAGGACCAGCTCGGGTCCTACGTCGAGGTCGTCGCCGGCGATGGATGCCGGGTCGACGATCGGGTCGTGGTTCGTGGCGCTGCGGTGTAGCGGTGGCAGCGCGCTGAGATCGATGTCGGAATCGCCGTCGTAGCCGGTGGCGGCCAGTTCCCCTGGGTCGCTGGTGATCACGGTGTCTTCCGCACGAGAGGCCAAGGATCCGAAGACGGCCCTGTCGGTGCCGCTGGCTGCGATCAGCCCGCTTCCCCGTGCGGCGGAGAGCAGGAAATGTTGTTCACCCTCTGACAGGTGGAAGGCCGCGGAGACGTCGTCGATCGCTTGGGGTGCTTGGCGGAGCAGGATCTGGATGGCGGCGTTCGACACGATCGCTCGCCCGAGTTCGGTGGACAGCACGTCGGCGCTGTCCTGGGTCGCGACGGTCAAACCGGCCCAGTGCTTGCGGAAACTCTTCGCCGCCCGGAACAGGAACTCCGCACCTGCGGGCTGGCGCATGAGCAGCCAGGCTTCGTCGACGGTGACGAGCCTGGGCCGGCGAGTGGCAGGGTTGGACACCTTGCGCCAGGTGGCATCCAGGACGAGCAGGGTGCCGATCTTTTTCAGTTCCTCGGGCAGGTCGCGCAGGGAGAACACGACCAGCCCGCCGTCGGGATCGGTGGTAGTCGGCCCGTCCAGCAGCCCGGCATACGCACCGCCGGACAGGAACGGGTACATCCCGGCGGCAACGTCCTCGGCGACGGGTGTCCGCAGCCGGGCCAACTGCGCGTGCAATCCACTCAGGGTCGGTGCGGTCCGGGTCCACGTCGCCGGGTCGTCGGTGACCCCGGCGGCGGCATAGGTGGCCGTCAGGGCGGTATCCAGAGCCGCCCGCTGCGCGGGAGTCTGCTCGCCGAGCAGTACCCGCATGAGCGTGTGCAGGAACAGTTTCCGCCTCGTGAGTGCGTCGGGTGGGGCGGTGCGGCGGCCGTCGCGGCGGGTGTGGATCTCCAGGTCGAAGGGGTTGATCCGCACCCCGGGTGCGCCGAGGCGAATATGCGTGCCACTGACCGCTTCTGCGAGGCGCCGGTATTCGTCTTCGGGGTCGATGATGATCTGTTCGATCCCGCGATACAGCGACCGCAGGATCTCGGTTTTCACCAGATACGACTTCCCGGAACCACTTCGGCCCAGGACCACCAGGTTGTGGTTGTGAGCTTCGGGCGCGAACCGGTCCACGAACACCAGCCCTGAGGCCGCGTCCCGGCCGTAGAGCACGCCCTCGGGGCGGGAGGCTCCGACCGGGTCGGTGGCCGGGAGTTGCGGGGAGTCGAACGGAAACGCCGCCGCCAAGGCGGGGGTGTCGAAGGTGCGGGTCACCCGGATCAGGTCCAGCCCCAGCGGCAGCGTGGTCGTCCAGGCTTGGGCCGCACGGAAACTCAAGGTGCAGGTGTCCACCAGCAAGCTCGCCGCCAGAGCGCGGACGGCGGCGATCTCGTCGTCCAGCTCGCCTTCGCTACCGGCGTGCACGGTGAGGTACACCCCCACCCGGTAGAGCCGTGCCTCGGCGCGGGCGATGCGCGCGGAGAGGTCGGCGGCGTCCTCGGCGGCGACGTCGACCGCGGGGTCGGGGGGCCGGCCCCGGCTCGCGTCGTGCAGGCGGGAGGATTCGAGGCGGCCGAGCTGGCGGCGCAGCCGGGTGGCGGCGGTGACCGGGTCGATCGGGTCGATATGGACCGCGACGTCGAGACGGCCGGGGTGGGTCAGCAGGGGCGCGAGCCAGCCTGCGGTGACTTCGCGGGGGTAGCCGGTAACCGCGAGGGTCGCGACCCACTCCGGGCCGATCTCCAGGTGTCTGGCGCGGATCGTCACCGACTCCGGCCCGAACCCTGCCACGGCCTCGGGCGCGAACGGATCGATGCCCGTGAGCCCGCCTGTGGTGATGATCTCGTCGCGGGCGGCGAGGTCGGCCGACGCCGGCACCAGCCTGGCCGGGTCGCAGCACTCGGCGACCACTGCAGCGGCCTGCATGTCCGCAGCGCGGTCACCGTGATCCCGAGTGGTGCAAGCATTTCGGCGGCCTCGCTGAGACGGCGAACGAGGCGGGACTCGGCGGCCCGGCGCGCGGCAGCCGATATGCCGCGTGCCGCGCGGGCGCGTCCGCCGAGCAGCGCCCGCACGGCGGTGCCGGTCGAGGAGCCGGCCGTGGGGTCGGCGACGGGTTCTCGCCAGACGAGCAGCACCCGGCGGTGCAGCAGGGTCTCCTCGGTGGCGAGCTCGGCTAGGTGGTCGGCGTGATCTGTTGCGGCGGCGGCCAATTCCGGTGACATGTCGCCGATCGCGTCGTGCAGGCCCTGCAGGTGCGCGGTGAGGTCCAGGCGGGTGGAACGGAGCAGGATCTGGACCGGCTGGCGCAGGGTGTGCAGCCAGCCCGCGAGCTGCCCGACGAGACTGTCCTGCTCGACTGGCGTGCGCAGGGCGAGATTCAGGGTGCCGGCGACCGCGACCACCGCCAGGCCGTCGGCACCGAGGTCGACGATCCCGACACCGCCGCTGCTCGCAGCCACCGACTCCGGCAACGTCACCACCGCGTCCGGCGGCGCGGACGGGACCGGTTGGCGCGGGCCCGATGTGGCGCGGTCGGTGACCCAGCGCGGGGCCGCCGCGATGGGTTCGGGTGTGTCGATCAGGTGCCGGGGGCGGAGCCGGTGGGCGATCGCGGCGCGCAGCAGCTGGTCGGCGGGCAGCCCGTCGCGGGTGGTGAGGATCGTGACGGTGACGACCACCCCGATCGGAGTGGCGGCGGCCAGGAACACCACCGGTGACACCAGCGCCCGAGTGGCGATCCAGCCGCCGTAGAGCACGACGGCGGTGATCGCGAGCAGGACGAGGTGGCGGGCGTTGAACAGCCCGATCAAGCGGTCGGACTTGTCGACATCGGCGGGAATCCGCACGGGAGTCGTCACTTCTTCCCCTTCCCGGTGTTGGTGCGTCCGTGGAATGCGCGGCGGCGCACGGGCAGATCCGGCAGCGGCAGATGCAACTGCCGACCGGCAGCCTTCGACGGAGTGGCGGGCGGCTGCAGTGGAGGCGGCGGTGGCGGGGCGGGTTTGACCCGGGTCACCGGGATCGGCAGCGGGTACTGCCCGCCCCGGTTGGGCCGCACACCCCGATAGGGATCGGGCTCGCCCGGCGGGTCGAAGTCGAAGGCGAGTTGTTGGGGGCGTCGGGTTCTCGGTGTCGGCGCGGGCGCCGGAGGTGGCGTGGGAGGCGCCTTCGTGGCCGGGACTCGGGTGACCGCAAGCGGGAGCCGGTACTGGCCGTCGCGCCCGGCTCGGGTGCCCCGGTACGGATCCGGCGGATCGAAGTCGAACGCCAGCTGGCGTCCACGCGCGGCACGCCTCGCAGCGGGCTTCGGACCGGGTGCCGTACCCGGTTGCTGACCGGTCGCTGTCCGGCGCTTGCGTGGGACTCGGTGCACGCCTTCCAGCGGAAGCATCAACTGTCCGTCGCGGGTCGCGCGGACCTTCGCGTAGGGATCCGGAGGCCCGGACGGCGCTACCTTCTTGGTACGCGCGGTCGGTCGGCGACGGCCGCTGCTACCACCGCCGCGGATGAGGCCGAAGGTCTTGTAGGTCAAGTAGCTTCGGGCCATCGAGCCGATCATGCTGCGGCCCTGCCCGATCCGCATCGCGCTCATCAGCCAGAACGGTGTCTTGACCAGGATCGCCATCAAAGCGAGTCCGACGATCGCGTTGACGGTGCCGGTGTCGGTCCAGGTCCCGTACGTCGTCCACCCGCCCGGGGTCAGGAACACCCGCAAGGTAGTGATCAGCACCAACGACTGCACGACCTGGATGGCCAGGCAGGCGCCCAGGGATCGCCACCACCAGCGGGCGATCGAGTCGGTGCCGGGTAAGGCGTGGAACATGAGCACGATCGGTCCGCTGGCGATCAGCATGATGGTGACCGCGACCCGCACGAAGTAGGTGACCAGCAGCACGACGAGCATGACCACCATCGCCAGCGCCATCAGCAGCCCGAAGATGTCGCCCTCCATGCTGGGGGTCTTCGCGAGTTCGGTGAGCGCTTGTGCGGCCGAGTTCGGGTCGACGCCGTCTCCGGACAGCGCGACCGCGAGAGCGTTGGAGATGCCGATCGCGGTGCTCGCGACGATCATGCTCATCGCGCCGGCGATGAACCCGGCCACGATCCGCGGGGCGAGCTCGGCGAACGACCATCGGGTCTGCAGGGTTTCGCGGACCATGAGCAGGATCCCGGACGCGATGACCAGCAGCCCGTAGAAGGCGAGCATCAGCTGCCACGACTGCTGCCACAACACCCCCACCTGGGGCAGCTGGGACGGGTCGGGGGTGGTGAGCAGGCTGCTCGACAGCATGCCCAGCAGCGGGTCGAACGCGGAATCCACGACGCGGCGGAAGAATCCGTCGATCGCGTTGGCGACGCACGCGCTGATCGAGTCGATCCCGCAGGAAGGCTGACCGCCCGAACCCGACGGTGAACCGCCGGGGGTGCCGGGGCCGAAGTCGCCGGGTCCCGGTGCCGGGGATGTCGTTGTGGCCGTGGGGCTGCCGATGGTCGGTGCCGGGATCGCCGGTGCCGGCGGTGTGGTGGAGATGGGGGTGGGCGGCAGCCAGTGCGACGGCGGTGTGACCGGGACCGTCACGATCGGCGGCACTGTGGGCGGAGTGGTCGGTGGTTGAGCGGCAGCGCCGCCGGTGACGAGGTGGAGCAGCACGACGATCAGGCCAGCGACTACGGCGGCGCGGGCCGCGCGTGTACTTCGTTGCGAGGGCGGAACTGTGACGAGGGGGCCGGTCATGGTCAGGCTCCCACGATCGACTTGAGCACGGCCACGATCACCGGGGCCAGCATCGCCAGCGCGTACCCCGAGCAGGCGGCGCGCAGCGCGCTCTTGGCCTTCTCGATCTCGGCCGGGTCACCCGAGGCGATCACGTACCGGACACCGGCGACGGTCAAGCACACCGTCGCCACCCCGGCCAGGATCCCTATCAGCCAGTTGCGCAGGTTGTCCAGGACTTGATCGAGGCTGTCGGCAAGTGCCAGGACTTGAACTTGCGGCGCCGCGTCGGCCGGCCCGACGCAGAAGACGAGCACCGCGATCGCGGCCACCGGCAATGCCCACCCACGCCACCGGAGGCGCGAGTATCGATGACGGATGGTCGAGGCGATGAGGAGTCTGTTCACGCGCATATCCGCTCCTGTCCGGATGGTGCGGAGTCCGCGGAACACGGGTTCGGATCGTGCTCGCTGCCAACCGTTTCGGGTCCGGCCGCCGCGGTCCGCGAGCCCCGGGTGGGCTCGGCCGCGACGGATTCGCCAGCGGCGGGTAGCGCGTGGAAGGCGAGGACTTCGGTGCTGCTGAACGTGCTCTCGTCGCGGGCGCGCTCGGCGAGCCAGGCGGCGAGGGCGAGTTCGGATCGTCGCCGGAGTTTGCGGAGTTGCCACGGCAGCTGGGTGTAGGCGGGGTCGGCAGCCAGACGGGTCACGGTGCGGCGTTCCCATCGGGTCGCCGCGATCAGCTCGGCTCCTTCCACGGTGATCACCCCGGCGGCGACGGCCTCGGCCAGCACCAGTTCCGGGTGCCCGGGCGGGATCACCATCGGGCCGCTGCTGCCGGGCTGGGCGGGGTCGGCGACCGGGACGAGTGCTGCGTTGCGCTGGCTCCACTGCCATCCCGCGTGCAGGGCCGTCCATGCCAGCCGGCCCCACAGCTTCGGGCGGTCGAGGTCGATATCGCGCAGCGCGGTCAAGAACGCCAGCAGGATTTCGGCCTCGACGTCCTCGCGGTCGGCGCTGCCGTAACGCGCGTAGGTGTTGGCGGCGGCGGCGAGCATCGGGGCGGCCAGGCTCGCGCACATCACCGTCGCGTCGGGCCGCCGGGCCCGGGCACGGCCGATCAGCCATTCCCAGATCGGGTCCGCTGCCGTGCCGGGCAGTGCGGGATCGAGCATCACCTCCCGCAGCTGCCCCCAGGTGCGGGCGCGCCAGCCCGCCGGCAGCGGCACCGGTCTCGGGTCGGCCGGTAGCACGGTGTCGGTGAGGCGCTGGAATACCGTCCATGCGACTCCGATCGGAGAGCGGTCACCGAATCCTTTCCGCGCTTTCCTCTGCGGAGAATCTTCGAATTCGATTTCAGTCACTGCGGACTCCCTGGTTTATGGAAGAGGTCGCGATCTGCGACATGATCAAGGACAGCAGCCGACCGTCTCCGTACCATCTCCACAACCACTCCGCCGCGTCTCCGCACCGTCTCCGAAACGTCTCCGTTTCATCTCCGCCGCCATCCGGCTACAGCACCGCACCACTGTCAACCGAAGCGGTCGTCGCAACCAATATCGCCCCTACCTGGCGAGGAGATGGTACGGAGACGATACGGAGACGGCGCGGAGACGATCTCCGCAGAAGTCAGCTATGGCCGGGAAATTCTTTCGGAATTCGCTGGAACGGACATGGGATCGCCATCGGTGCGGGCCGAAAATTTCTTCGAAAAAGTTTGCCTGCCCCCGGTTCAAAACGGCTTTTTTTTCGACATTGATAGGTATAGAGACAACCTCTCTCCCACCTGTCAGGAGCGTTTCAGAATGACCCCGAATTCTTCCCGCGCCACCACTTCGTCTTCCGTCTCCGGCGTGGCGGTTCCGTCGACACTCTGGGCCACCGGACCCGCCCCCTTCGGTCCCGCCGACCGGTGGCCGGACCCGGTCGTGACCCGCGTCGTACGGGAGTTCTCCGCACCGGGCGACCGGGTGCTGCTACTCGATCCGGCCCCCTCGACCGGACGGGGCGGACTGCGGGCCGTACCCGCCGACACCGGTGCGGCACTGGCGATCACCGAAGCGGCGGGCCGCGACGCCCGCCTGGGCCCCGGCCCCGACAACGAGCACGCCGCCCTTGTCCTGGCCAGCCTCCTCGGAGAGGGCCTGGGCCCCGACCCCGACCACGTCACGGCGCTCGCCGCCCGCCGGGTCGCCGCCGGCGGGCTGCTGGTGGTGCTCTCGCGCTGCCGCCACGGCGTCCACGGTGTCCTGCTCGACCCCGCCGCCACCGTGGTGGCCGACGCGCAAGCCGCCGACCTGCTCTACCTGCAGCACATCATCGCCGCCCCGGTCACCGGCACCGACATCGCCTCCACCGCTGCACCTTCGAGCACGCAGCGCCCCGAACACGGTCACCGACACGAGATTTCGCATCTCGACCTGTTCGTGTTCCTCAACCCGCGCGCGGCCTGACCCGCACAGACCGCCCTACCACAGCCGCCAGCCCCACCCTCGATCCGCGAAGGACTCTCGATGCCCCACAACACCCACCGCACCAACGACATCGACACCACCACCCCCGCCGAGGACAGCGCCGACACTGGCCGTGCCGCGCGGCGGACGCCGTCGGTGTGGGCGACCGCGCAAACCGCGCCCGCCGCCCAGCGGCGCGGCCGGTACCACCCCGACAGCGTCGCGCACCCCGCCAAGATGCTCCCCGGCATCGTCCGCCACGCCGTCGAGACCTACACCCGCCCCGGTGATCTCGTCCTGGACCCGATGTGCGGGATCGGCACCACCCTCGTCGAATCCCTCTATGCCCGACGACGCGCTGTCGGTGTCGAGTACGAGACCCGGTGGGCGGATCTGGCGACCGCGAACATCGGCCTGGCCCGCGACGCCGGAATCGACCTGGACGCGGCCGTCTACAACGGGGACGCCCGCAAACTCCCCGACCTGCTCCCCGACGGGTTGCGGGGCCGGGTGAACCTGGTGATCACCTCCCCGCCCTACGGCCCCTCCACCCACGGTCACGTCACCGTGAAACCCGGTGAGGGCGTGCAGAAGATCAACCACCGGTACGGGTCGGTGCTCGATCGCGGCAACCTCGCCAACGTCGGCCTGGGACGGCTGCTGTCCGGGTTCACCCGCATCCTGTCCGGCGCGGCCGAATACCTCGCTCCCGGCGGGTATGTGGTGATCACCGCCCGCCCGTGGCGCGAGCACGCCGAACTGGTGAACCTGCCCGGGCATCTGATCACCTGCGGCACCCTCGCAGGGCTCGTCCCGGTCGAACGCTGCGTCGCGCTCCTGGGCCGCCTGGCCTACGGGGACATCGTGGCGCGCAGCAGCTTCTTCCAGCGCGACTTCATCGTCAAGAACCGCGCCGCCGGGCTGCCGATGCACCTGATCGCCCACGAAGACGTCATCATCCTGCGCAAACCGCTTGCGGGTACTTCGGTTTCACAAGAACTGAAGGAGTCTCGGCCGGGACCGCAGTTCGGTGCGGCCCCGTTCTGGGGCAGCAACGGCATCGGCGAGACCGGGGCCGCAGCGTGAACAGCGACCCTGTCGGGCACGGCTGGCTGGCGCGGTTCCTGGTCCATCCCGGCGCGGGGCTACACGATCTCGCGGCCACGGTCGAGCATTTCCTGGTGTCCCCCAGCGCGATTCCCGTCGCGCTGGGGGTGGCCGGCCTGCTGGCCATCGCGCGGGTACTGCTGCGAGCCCGGCGAGCGCGGTTGGGTGCCGGCGCCCGTCACGTCACGATCCTCACCCCGCCCGAGGTCGATTCCAAAGGCGCGCTGGCGTTCTGGGCGCACCTCATCGGGCAGCTGCGCCCGCCATGGCGGCGGGTGCTGTTCGGGCAGCCGCATCTGGGATTTGAGTACACGATCACTCCGCAGGACGGGGCCGCGATCCGGTTGTGGGTCCCCGGCTCGATTCCGCCCGGCCTGATCGAGCGAGCGGTGGCTTCGGCGTGGCCGGGCGCGCACACCCACACCGAAGACGCCGGACCGCCACTGCCCTCCCCAGACGACAGCGAGGGCGAGGGCGAGGGCGCTCGCCGGTTGCTGGCGGGTGGTGAGTTGCGATTGGGCAGTCCGGAGCGCTACCCGTTGCGGACCGAGTATCACGGGGATCTGGTGCGCGATCTGATCACCGCCGCCGACGACCTGGCGGCCGGGCAGGCGGCGTGCGTGCAGATCCTGGCCCGCCCGGTCACCGGCCGCCGCGTCGCCCGCGCCACCGGAGACACGAAACCCGGCCTGCTGACCGGGCTGGCGCGGGAGGTACTCAACATGCTCACCCCTGGCCCGGCAACGGGCCGGGGTCCGCGCCCCGGTGGTTCCGGTGGTGGCCGAGACATCGACCGGCAGACTGCGCTGCAGGTGTCGGCCGCCGACCGAGCGGCGGCGGCCAAGGCGAAGGGACCGCACTGGGAAACCGTTGTCCGGTACGCGGTCTCGGTTCCCGCCGAGCCCGGACGCCAGGCGCGGGCGGTCGCCCGCGGGCGAGCCGACGCGCTCGCGACGGTGTTCGGGGCGAGTACCGACCACAACTACTACCGGCGACGCCGCCAGTTCCGTCTCGCGCAGGTGTTGTCGCGGCGGCAGTTCGGGCGCGGGGACCTGCTGTCGGTGCCCGAGCTGGCCGGGATCGCACACCTGCCCGCCGCCGACGGGCTTCCCGGCCTGCAACGCGCCGGTGCCCGCGCCCTGCCGCCGGCACCCGACATCCCCGTCGGGGGCGAGCACACCAAGCCGCTCGGCGTCGCCGACAGTGCCAGCCGCCGACCGGTCGCGGTCCGGGTCGCCGATGCCCGCCACCACATGCACGTCCTGGGCCCGACCGGTGTGGGTAAGTCGACGTTGCTGGCACAGATGATCCTCGCCGACGCTGATGCCGGCAGAGGTCAGATCGTGGTCGATCCCAAGGGTGATCTCGTCACCGATGTCTTGTCACGGCTCCCCGCGCGGCTGGCTGACAAGGTCGTGCTGTTCGACGCCGATTCGAAAAGCCCGCCGCCGTGCGTGAATCCCTTGGATTTGGGGCGGATCGGGGTGGCGGGGCTGGATCTGGCGGTCGACAACCTGGTCGCGATCTTCCACCGGATTTTCGCTCAATGGTGGGGACCGCGCACCGACGACGTCATGCGCGCCAGCCTGCTCACCCTGTGCGCGCAACCGGGCACCGCGACCCTGGCCGACCTGCCCCGCCTGCTCACCGAACCAGCTTTCCGCGCCAGAGTCACCCGCACCACCACCGATCCGGTGCTGCGCGGGTTCTGGGAAGGCTACGAAGCACTCTCCGAAGCCGGTCGCGCCCAAGTCATCGGCCTGCTGATGAACAAACTCCGGGCGCTGTTGTTGCGGCCGTTCGTGCGGGCCGCTGTCGCCGCCGGACCCGCGACCCTGGAATTCGCCGACATCCTCGATAACGGCGGGATCTGCCTGGCCCGGCTGCCGAAAGGATCGCTCGGTGAGGAGACCAGCCGCCTGGTCGGGTCGCTGTTGGTCGCCCGCACCTGGCAAGCCGCCACTGCCCGCGCCCGCCAACCCTCCGACGACCGCGCCGACGCGTCTCTCGTCCTGGACGAGGCCCAGAATTTCCTCAATTTGTCCACACCTGTGGAAGACATGCTCGCCGAAGCCCGTGGCCTGCGGTTATCGCTGGTCCTCGCGCATCAGAACCTCGCTCAGCTCACCCGTGAACTGCGCGACGGGATCTCCGCCAATGCCCGCAACAAGGTCATCTTCGCCGTCTCCCCGGACGACGCCCGCGACTTGGCCCGTCACACCAGCCCGTGGCTGACCGAGCACGACCTCACTCACCTCGACGCCTGGCACGCCGCCGCCCGGCTGCTCGTCGCCGGTAAACACGCCCGCCCCTTCACCCTCACCACCCGCCCGCTCGGCCCACCCGTGCCCGGACGCGCCCGCGAGATCGCCGCCGCCGCACGCACCCGCCTCAACAAGACCCCGCCGACTCCACCGACTCCGGCCCAGGACCCCACCTCTACCGCCCCGGCCGCCCCCGCGAGCACAGATCTCCGCCTGTCCTAGCCATCCTGCCCGCCACGGCCTCACCTGCCCGTGGCCGGGCACCGGGCCGACCGACGCCGGCACCCCCGCGAACTTTCCCGGAAAGGCCCTCCCACGCATGATCGTTCATCCCGACCGCCACCACGACACCCGCGCTCCACGCTCGATCTCACGCACCGCCACGGCCGCGCTGGTGGGGCGGCTGACCGGCCGCGACCACTGGATCCTGCGGATGCTGCACGAACACCGCGTCCTGACCACCAACCAGCTCGCCGCCTTGGCCTTCCCCACGGCGAAGGTCGCCCGCCGGCGCATGGCCCTGCTGCACCGCTACCAGGTCGTCGACCGCTTCCGGCCCCTGCAAGCCCGGGGCAGCGCGCCCTCGCACTGGGTCCTGGCCCCCGCCGGCGCCGCGATCCTGGCCGCCGAAGCCGCCGCCGACGTCCGCGCACTCGGCTACCGTTCCGAACACATTCTCACCATCGCCCACAGCCTGCACCTGACCCACACCCTCGGGGTCAACGAATGGTTCACCACCCTCACCACCGCCCACCACACACCTGGCGGCTCCGGCGACGCCCCGGGGGTGCTCGTGGCGTGGTGGTCACAGACTCGCGCGGCCCGATTGTGGGGAGACCTGGCCCGTCCCGACGGGTACGGTCGCTACACCCACACCACCGACACCGGCTCGCCACCACGGGTACTGGACTTCTTCCTCGAATACGACCTGGGCACAACCAGCCTGCGCCGCGTCGCCGCCAAGCTCCTGGGCTACGCCGAGCTGGCCCGCTCCACCGGCATCGTCACCCCGGTCCTGGTGTGGGTGCCCACCCGCGCCCGCGAAACCCACGCCCGCCACGCCCTGCACGACACCTGGCGCCACCTGCCCGACCCGGACACGGTGCCGGTCGCGACCGCCGCTGCCGGGCTCCTCGACCCCACCGCCGCCCGCCCCAGCCCTGCCGACCGCGTCTGGCTTCCCCTCGACCGCAACGTCTCCGAGCGCCTGCACCTACACGAACTGACCGAGGTCTGGCCCGCGCGCACGCTGCCGCCACCAGCCAGCGACGACGAACCGACCCTGCCCGCCACCGGCGGCATCGTGCTCCTGCCCGCACCACCACCGCGATGCCCGGACATGTAAGGCAGGGCGACGATGCTGTTCCGGATCCTCGGCGCGGGCTCGGCGACCGTCGTGTTCCTCTGCGTAGTCATCGCCGCAGTCGTCACCACCGTGATCGTGGCCGAGCAGCCTGCATTGGTCCCCGGCCCCACGGCAGGGACCGGGGCGGGCAGCACACCGAGTCCGCAAGCCCGTGAAGACATTCCGGCGGCCATGCTCGTGCTCTACCAGCAAGCCGCCGCGGACTGCCCCGGCCTGGACTGGTCGGTGCTGGCCGGTATCGGGAAGGTCGAGTCCGACCACGACCGCTCCACCCTGCCCGGCGTACACAACGGCGAAAACTCCGCCGGCGCAGCGGGACCCATGCAATTCCTGGCACCCACCTTCGACGCCGTCGCCACCCGCCACCAGCTACCCGGAGCGAGCCCACCCTCGCGCTACGACCCGGTCGACGCCGTCCACGCCGCCGCCTACAACCTGTGCGACTCCGGCGCCCCCGCAGACCTGCGCACCGCGCTCTTCGCCTACAACCACTCCGACACCTACGTCGACCAGGTCCTCGACCAAGCCGCCGCCTACCGGGCACCCGCCCCACCCGCCGGCACCGGCGACTGCCGCCCCGCCGGGCCCGCGAGCCCGGCTGCGGTGCAGGCGATCTCGTTCGCTTGCGCACAACTCGGGGTGCCGTATGTGTGGGGCGGCAACGGGCCGGAGGTGAACGGTGGCTGGGACTGCTCGGGCCTGGTCCTGGCCGCGTACGCCACGGCGGGAATCACCCTGCCGCGGACCAGCGAGACGCAGGTCCTCGTCGGACCACGCATTCCCGAGAACCAGATGCAGCCCGGGGATCTGGTGTTCTACCGCAGCGGCGGCGACGTGCATCACGTCGGCCTGTACCTCGGCGGCGGACTCATGGTCCACGCGCCGGACTTCGGCCAGGTCGTCCAGGTGAGCGGCTACCGCTGGACCGGAGACGACTTCTACACCGCGACACGGCCTTCCGCGATCACACCGACCGCACCCGCGGATCCTCACGCGTAGTGACGTTCCTCCGCCTAAACCTCGGCCAGCCGGGTCCATGCCCACCGTAACACCACGACCTCTGACACCCACGACAACCAGCGAAGGAGTACCTCGATGCCCTCTCCTCATGTCACCTATCCGCGCCGTGCCCGCACGGTGACGGCACTCATCGCCGCCGTCAGTGTCGCCGCGCTCACCACTACTGGTGTCGCTGCCGCCGACCCCGCACCCGCAAGGCCCGGGTGCCCGGCCGTGACCGCGATCCTTGTCCCGGGCACCTGGGAGACCAGCCCGGCCGCCGACCCCGGCCAGCCGGTCGGGATGCTCGCCGGGATCGGCACCGCCCTGCAACAGCGCTACAGCACCGGCATCGACGTACGCACCCTCGCCTACACCGCCGACGCGACTCCATACCCGGCCTCGGAAACCGATGGCGTCCAACAGCTCTCGACCACTCTCACCAGCCTGTGCGCCTCCACCAGAGTGGTGCTGGCCGGGTACTCGCAAGGCGCCGATGTCGCCGGAGACGTCGCCACCGCCATCGGCAACAACCAAGGACCGCTCCCCGCAGCCCGGGTGATCGCCGTCGGGCTGCTCTCGGATCCGCGCCGCGACCCGAACACCCCGCAACTCGGGACGAGCACGCCCGGCGAGGGCATCGCGGGGCCCCGCCCGCAGAGCTTCGGTGCCCTGGCCGACCGGGTCGCCACGATCTGCGCGCAAGGCGACTTGTACTGCGCGACGACCCCGCAGGCGTCCCCGGCTCTGGCCGCGATCGGGCGTGCCTTCACCGGCAACCTGACCCCCGCCGCCACCACCGACCCGAGTACGACCAACGTGCCCCAAACTCCCACTCCGACAGCAACTCCCAGCGCCGTCGCAAATCCGTCAGTGGCCGTGCCGAACCCGCTGGGAGCGTTGAATCCCTCGGAGGTGGTGGCTCAGGTGGTGGGTGTGCTGTCCGGGCTCGCCGGTTTCCTCGCCGACCTGCCGGCCATCGGCGGCGACCTCGCACAGCTGCCCGGGCTCGTCGTCGCCGGCGACATCCCCGGAATGCACCGAGTCGCAGGCGATCTCAACAACCAGTTCGCGCCACTGGTGCGGGCCGCCGCCGGGATCGACCTGCACCTGGTCGCTCGCGCCTTGACTCTCGCCGCGCCCATGGATCCCTCGGGCTGGGTCGCGGTGGCTGCGCAGATCGTCGATCTCCTCGGCAATCTCGACATCGCCCGCCTCGCCACCGATATCGGGCAAGCCCAGGACATCGCCTGGACCGCGATTGAGAAACTCGCGGCCGGAGACCCGATCGGCGCGCTCGCGACCGTGCCGGGCGAAGTTCCCGTCGTCGCCGACCTGCTCGCCGTGGCCGCACAGGCGATCACCGGCACCCCCGGGACCACGCTGACCGGGCTGGCCACCGCCTATACCACCACCAGCCCGGCCACCGGCACCGCCCTGGCGGATCTGGCCCGACAGGGCAGCGACGCGGCCCAGTTCGCGGCCAGCGGTGTCCATTCCGACGGCTACAGCGCCGCCACCGGACAGCTGCTCATGTGGATCGAACACGCCATCGACACCGCACACTGACGGTGATGTCCGACTCCGAGCAGCGCAAATCACCGCTGGCGGCAGCTCGACCACGGTGACGATCATCGCGGTGTTGCGGGCCGAGAGAAGGGACTTCCCGAGCACCCGAGGCGCCGCGCACAGGCCCTACGAGGTGTTGCTGCGGCGCCGAAACCAGGTTCCACGGCGCTGCAACCCCTTCGGTGCGCCGGGTGTCGCTTTCACGGCGGAACAGTCGTCCCCGGATGAATTCCCTTCACCGAGCACCGCTTCGCGGATCGCTGGCCAGTCGGATTCCTTCCACCACCTGAACAGGTCGACGGTGCCGACGACCTTCACGGGGAGCGCTTTCACGAACTCCGGGCGGCTGTAGACCTGGGGATCACGCTTCTCAGGCGCGGTCTTCCTCTGATGGTTGACGATCAGCGTCCCACCGCTGACCGGCTTGTCGGGGTACTCCGCACGCCAGGTGTCGAGGTGCTTGCGTAGATCTCCGACCAGCGCTTCCTTGGCGCGACCGCCCTCCGATTTGACCTCCACGAGACGGGCCGGCCCATCGGCGCTGGCCAACAGATCCGCCGACCACGTGCCCTTTTCGCTGGTATCCAAATCGATGGTCGAGATTCCCGCATCGGAAAGCGCCTGGTCGACAGCGCGCACAAGCTCACCACCCGAGCCATACAGCAAACCATCCCTGACCACCTCGGCCGCGCGCCGCGCATCCTCCAATTCAGCTTCGAGACGTGCCCGTTCCTCGAGGTGCCGGATTTCCATGGCCGCGAGGGCATCGCCGGCCCGCTGTTCCCTCTGTGTCTGCCACGCAGGATCGACGAAGCCCGCGGTCCGGAAACGCCGCGGAGCATCGGGGATGTAGTACGGGATGGCCTGCTGCACAAGCCAATCGATCACCGACGACCAAACGATGGCGTCGGGCACGATATACCAGCGCTGGTTCTGCTGCTCGGGCACCCACGCCGCGACCACGGGCTTGCCGAGCGAGTCGACCAAAATCGGCTCCAGCTCACCGGGCAGCGGAGACATCTTCTGCACTCCATGCCTCCCCGGCGATTCCAGGGCTGTATCAACCAGCGAGAGTGTCCACCACTGCGCGGCGGCCGGGCGATTGAGCAACCGCTTCCCGAGGTCCTGTTCGGCAGCACTGAGACCAGCGGCCAGCTGCGGGCGCGCGCCCGCAGGAAGCCTCCTTGCCTCGATCGATCCCTGAAATCCCGGCAGGAACAGGGAATCATCCTCCGCTGCGGCTACCGACCCGTCAGGGGTGTCGATGCTGGCTCGGCCGAGCATCTTGACGACCAACGCCATCTCATCGCGCGCCTTCGCCCCCTCGAGGAGCCGGGTCAATTCTTTACTCCAGCGGACGGTGAGACGCCCCGGCTCCAGCGCCGCGACGCACTCGACGGTCTCCGACTCCAGCCACCGAGGCTCCACCCCGAGCCCCTGCCAATCAACAGCAGCGTCGGCCAGCGGGGTTCTTCGCGTCTCCGGCGCAGTCGCGGACGTCCACAAGTTCCATGCCTCACCGTCCTCGGGCGCAGAAGACGGGGCGGGGAGTCCGATATACACAGGGATGGGAATCGGGCCGGTCACTTCAGCATCCTACGACCGGGCTCGGCGTCCCTGCTTTCCGTTTTCGCTCGCACCCGCCGAGCCACGAAGCTGGAGGAGTCCGCGAGCATACGTTTCGTTTCCGATCTCATCAGTGGCAGAAGCCACCGGAAGTCGGCGCGTGGGCACGAGAATTCAAGAGGTCCGTGCCCGTGCCGGGGTGCCGGCACCGAAATGGACTCATCTCTGTGCGACTCCGTACTGCCCGGCGGGACCGGGACCTATTCCTTGGAGGACGTCCACATGAGAGAGGCAAAGTTCACCCGGGACCAGCCGATCATGTCGTTCACTGGCATAGGACAGATGAAGAGTTCCACCACTTCGTACAGTCCGGAAACGGAGTGGCCCGGCGGCTTCGACCCGGGATCCAGCAATCCGCTCCCACCGCTGACAGCGGACTCGCTGAAGGACGCCGGGTACCGCCCAGTGACTGCTGACCAGGATCGCTGATCGAAGGCCGACCCGCCTCGCTCGACACTGCTACATCAGGTCCGCGTTGCGCAGTGCGAGTTCGTCCGCGTACGCGCGCGCCACCTCGAAGTCGACGCCGTGGAACAGCTCCGTCTCGGCGGACCGCCCGTTGCTTTTGTCTCGCCCGACGCCGCGCACGAACGGGTTCATCTCCCGCCGATCCGAGACCGACCGGACGAAGCGCCGGAGGGAATGCTCGATCGCGGTCAGATCAGCCCCAGACTCGTTGCCGGGCAGGTGATCTCGGACGATGCACGAGCACCACGTGTCGGTGATCGACCATCCGTACTGGCGGGAGTAGTAGCGGCGATGAGAGCCGAGGCGGGACTGCCAGTCACAGGTCTTGCCGACCTTGATCCATCCCGAATCGAATCCCACGACGTAGAGGTGCCCGTAGTCGGGGTCCGGTGGATACACGTAGTCGTACGGGCCGCGATCCTCGTCGGCCACGAAGCTCCAGGCGAAGTCGGTGAAATCCATGTCTCCATGACAGCACGGGCCAGCGGGTCGCGCAGCCGACCCGGCGGTACACGGTAGGGGGTGCCCGAACCGTTCGGCGCACGGTCGCTGGTCCGTCGATTTCGCTGCGGCCCAACGCCTTCCATGCATCCGTGGTCGGTCTCACACCACGCGGGAGCCGACCACTCGCGCCCCCGCTGGCACGCTGGATTGCATGACCGATACCGAAAAGCCTTGCCCCTCATGGTGCGTCGACCATGTCGCTCCCGATCCGGGTGACCCCGAGAGCCGGGCACGCCACTTCGGCGCCCCGACCCGGTTCGCGATGTTCGGCTACCGCGGCCTCGACGAACACGGCCAGCCCCGCCAGCAAGTCGAGTTACGCCCGCGGGCCGAAGACTTCCCAAGGCCGCGACATCACCATCGAGATCGACTTCGACGCCGGCGACACCGGATCCGAGCCCGTGTCGATCCGGCCCCGCGAGGCCGTCCGCCTGGCCGGCGACCTCCTCGCCGACGCCGCACGAGCCCTGGCCGCCCAGGACGCCGACCCAGCCCAGGTCGCCGCCGTCCTCGCCCTGGCCGACCAGGTCCACGCCCACGCCTCACACCCCGAACTCTCACCGATCACCCGGTAACCACCGCGGCGCGAACCCCGGCCGGACCAGCCCGGCTCGGCCGGGACCCGCACAACCCCTCACCGGAGCCGCCGACCAGCACGTTGGCCGCTCACCCGGAACGGGGCGGCACCCGAAGTGTGTGACACGCACGACTTCTGCGGTAGTAGTGGGAACATGACCGACACAGTCGACCGAGGGCCCGCCAGCGTTCTCCGCCCGGCACGATGCAATCACCTGCGCGCCGATGAACGCGGCTACCCGATCATCGCGACGATCGGCCAGCAGCCCCCACCGGACTTCGGCGCCATCTCCGAGAACCGGAAGCTCGCCCTGGCGACCTTCGATCTCTGTGCTATCTGCGCACAGCCCTTCCACGACGAGTTGCGCTGGCAGGTGATGTTCGAGGAGACCGACGAGGACATCGAAACCTCCGAAGCTCCCGTGCACGAGATATGCGGACTGTATGCGGCACAGATCTGCCCGTACGTCTCTTCGCCGTACGCCCGGATGAGCCGAGGCGAAGGGCGTAAGGGCGAGCGGCGACCCGAGCTCGTCGTACTGAGCGGGTACCAAAGAACCATGGCCGTCTGCGGTAAAGCATCCGGCGTCCAGCCCGATTCAGTACTGCATTTTGCGATGGGCGGCTATGTCCGCAGCCACGTCCTGCGTAGCCGCGAGGATGCCGCAGCATCGTATGCCGCAGCCCTGGCCACGGACGTCGCGATCGAGCTCGATCCAGCCGAACAGCGGCTCGTCGATCTCCTGTGCAACCTGACCGAACTCGAGGGCGAAGACTCCGGTTCCGTGATGGCCGGCGCGGCCTGGCATGTAGGGGCGGGATTCTGCACCGGCGTCACCCAGGTCCAAGGTATGGACCGCTTCAACCAGCACCCGTTCACGACCATCTCTGTCCACGCACTGCAAGACCGGAACGTTCGCCGACTCGCAGACGACTCCGGCGACATCTACACGCGTGCCGCTATGCAATGGCTCCGCACCCGCAAGCGCCTGCCGTCCACGCTCGCGGAGTGGAGACGTGACGGCCGCCGTCGGTTCGGCCACATCCTGAAGTCTTCTGCCGGTCAAGACAACTCGGCAGAACGACGAAAGGCCCAGCGGAAAAAGCAATCGGCCGCAAGGCGCAAGAACCGGCATTGATCAGTCGGCGCGTGTCCGCTGGCGCAGGCAAGCAGGCTCGTCCTGAGGTGGGTACGCCGCAACACAGCCGCTCGTCATGCCGAGGCGGTCGATGTGCCAGAGGGCCGCGCCGTCGGGGCAATCAATCACCAGATCCCACAGCGCGACCGGGTGCCGCCATCACGCCCGCAAGCTGCGCGGTTCAACCGCCCTGGTGGGGTAGTGTGCATGTCGGCCGCTCGAGTGTGAAAAGACAAGGCTGTGCCTGTACGGAGCGGTACCGCCAGGAAGGCCAACTGGGCATGAGAACCGAGCACCGCTTCGCGGGGCCCGGGCCGCGCACGGCGGTTCGCTGTGCCGGAGTAGCACCAACAACCCATCAGCGAGGGCGTGCCGTGCCACGGCACCGCCCCGGTTCGTTGCGCGCCCTCATGCCCAGGAACGGAGACAACCCATGTCGAAGAACGGCCCCATGGACCACGAAGCAGCCGACCGCATCGCCGCCGCAGCCGAGCGCGACCCCGAATCCGACACCGCGCAATCGGGATTCGATGACCGCGCCGCCGCCGCAGCCGACCGCAACGACGACGAGGACGACTGGGACGACGACTAACCGAGGGTGTCCGCGCCGTCTCGCTGCCCGCCGACCGGTGCATGGTCGTGGTGGGTCCGGGACGAAGCGGGGACGCTGAACGCGCCGGATCCCCGGGGACATCGTTTCCCCGGGGATCCGGCGCGACCTGCTCGTGCTAGGCGAGGGCGAATTTCTTCGGCTTGGGGCATGTTTGGCGCGCCACGCCCGTCTCTGTCAGTTTGACCAGGGCGTTGTAGACCGCGCCGCTCGAACGGCCGCCCAGCTCCTTGCCGATTTGGTGCGGGGTGTACTCCTCGTTCGGGTGGTCGCGCAGCCAGTCCTCCACCTGTCCCCGCAGCGCGCCGCCCACCAGCTTCAGCAGCGGCACCGCTTCGGCCGCAGGCACTTCCGCGTCGGCGGGCGAGGAGTCCGAGGCCGGATCGGCGGCCTCGTCGCCCGCAGGCGGGCACAGAGCCAGATGCGGGCGGTCAGCCTCGCCCTGCCCGTCCGCAAGGGCAGGCGCTGGCTCGCCGTCGTCGGCGGCGGACGTATCGGGGATGTCGGAGGTTTCCGGATCCGGGTCGGGCTCGCTTCCCGCGTCGGGGGCGGAGTCCTCTCCGGCGGGTTCGGCAGCGAGGGTGGTGGTTTCGCTGTCGATGGGCGGCTCGGTGGTCTCGGCCTGTGCCGCTGCCGCTGTCTCGTCGGGCTCGCTGGGCGCGGGTTCGGCTGCGCCACCCTCCGATTCGGTGAGCATTTCGGAATCGGCGGGCGGGGTGGCGTCGGTAGGCGGTTCGGTGGCCTCGGGCTCCACCGCTACCTGGACCGGTGTCTCGTCGGGCCCGTCGATTGCGGGTTCGGTTGCGCCACTGTCTGGTTCGGCGAGCGATCCGGAGTCGTCGAGCGGCGTAGTGTCGGCAGGCGGTTCGGTGTCGGCGGGCGGTTCGATCGGCGTCGCGTCCGTGGGCGGCGTGGTGTCGCTGTCGGCCGGGGCGGTGGCGGTCCACCGGGCAGCCGCACGGGGCGCGTCCGGGTCACGGTCGCGGCGGGCGGCACCCTCCTGTACCCACACCGTCAGCATCTTCTGCGTGGTCGATTTCGCCATCCCCGCCACATCCGCCAGTTCGGCGGCAGTGGAACCGGGATGGGCCACCAGCACCGCCCACAACGCCTCCTGCGCGTCGGTCCGCCGCGACGGGGCCGGGGCACCCACGCCCGGTTCGGCGGCCACAGCGGCGGGTTCGGGGGCCGCAGCGGCGGGTTCAGCGACGACGAGCGGGGCGATGGTGGCGCGGTTCTTCGATTTACGTTGGGACATGACAGTTCTCCTGCGAATTCGGGTGTGATGAATAGTGCGGTCATGTCCCGGCCGGGACGGAAACCCCACCGCCCCAGGACATTTCCCGGACGGTGGCGCGGTTCCCATCACTATGGACGCTCGATACCCGCCGCAATGTCAAGCGGTGCGTGAAAAAAGAAATCCTGTAGTCGAATTCTTCTCGCATATCCCGGAATTCGAACGCGCCGAGATGAATTCAAGTCCCTCGGCCGCGCCGCTACATCGGAAGGGCTCGGGCCGCACGAAAGGCGGGGCTCTCCGCGGGCGGCCCCGCCGGCGGCGTACCTCCGGGTGAGGCTGCGGCTCACCCGGGCCCACTGCCGGCTGGACCACCGACCTGGACCCGCAGTACATCGACGCGGAGTTCGCCCGCATCGTCGAGACCGAGCAACCGAATCGAGCGGGCATGGCTGGTCTTCTGCCGCGCACTCCGCCGGTCCCGCGGGCCGAACTTGGGCGTCGCCGAGCGAGGCGGCGTGGCCGGCATGCACTCGGCCTGCCCACTGCTCGACTGCCGCCCTATGGTTTGCTCACTGAATGGGCTCTGGGACAACAGTTTCCTATTCGACGGTGCAGCGAGGGCTTCGGTGCGCGCGGGTCGCGATCGTGTTCGACGGCGGACCGCACTGGTCGTACTGGGCACGACGGGCCCTGCATCTGGCGAGCCAGACGTGGGGCGGGACCGGATTCGTCCTTGTGCCCCACCAGCAGGGGCGCGTTGCACCCGCGCTGCTGCGCGCCGTCCGAGCCTACGATCCGGACTACGTCGTCACTTACCGGTCGGAGCTGGTGGACTTCGAATACTTCTCACCGGGCGCGTTGAAGCTGTTGGCCGAGGACGGGTCGGCGCTGACCGGGGTCGCTCGCTGGAACGCGCTGGCCGGGAGCCATATCGACATGGCGCCCACCGAAATCGATGAGATGGCCAGGGATCAGGTCGCAGCGGTGTGCTCTACATACAAGCTGGCCACTGCGGAGGTGTCTTCCGAGGACGTCCAGCAGTACGGCCACCGGGCTGAGGACTTCCCCGCGACCGTTCGCATGCCGGGCTTGGCTGTTGACAATTGCGTACAAGCTCCGCCGAGTTGGGGTGGCCTGCTGGGGGTCGCTGTCGCGTCCCACGCAGGCAGCCTCGACGCGCCGAATCCGGCGGCAGGGGAACCCGAGCTCGATGACGGCAACCTCGCCCAGCTGACCCGCTGGTTGATGGGCACCGGTTCGCTGCCACCCGAATCCCTGGCCAGGCGCCCGCTTGACGGCGCCGGCTTCTCCGACCTCGGCCGCGCGTGGGACTACACCACGACTGGTCTGACTGGAGTTGTCCGAATGCGCGACTCCTCCGAGTCGGCCCTGGTGGTCGTCGGTGACACGGCCGAGGACTTCGCGTTGGCACGCCTGTGGCAGCGGACGTACATGAACGGCATCTGGTTGCCGAGCGCACTCGGCACCGACCGAGACGACCTTCCCCGCGCGGTGCTGACCGGCCTGGACAAGATCTTCAGCAAGGCCCGTTCCGGCCGCGGCACGGTCACTGTCACCTCCACGTCATTGCCGCCCGAGAAGCTGTCCGAGGTGCTGGCACGTTTCCGGGTCGAGCTCAGCAAGCACTGGGGCGCAGGTGTTGACGAGATCGGAGAGGCGGTCACAGCTCAGGAGCTGGTCTGGCCTCGTCACAACACCATGCACCTCGCAATCGGCGAGCAATTCGACGACCCGATCAGCGTCCCGACGGAAGTCGACGGCTCCGGGACCACGACTATGCTCACGCCCTTGCCGCCGCCGGCGCTGGAGAATCGCGTGCTCGCACAACATCCCGAGCTGACCTGGCACGTCGACATCGCGTGGCCGGATGGCCGATCGGTACTCGGCGGTGGGCTGACCGGCCACGAGTTGCTCACGCCGACGGGCGGGCTTCCGGTCACGCTGGCCCGCAGCAGCCGATACGGAACCTCGTACCCCTCAAAGCGATACGACTTCGTTCCCGGGGGAATCCCGGCGGTCAACAGGCTTCCGCGGCCGAAGCTGCGCGATCTCAGTCTCGCCGACTGGGTGGACGCGAAGCTGGCGCAGCACGACCTCACCAGCCGGCTGAGTTCGGCCGGGCACAAGGCTGCCCAGCTGGAGCGCATGTACGGAGACCGGCAGTCGGTCATCGATCTGTTCAGCGGCCCGCTGTTGCCAGCGCTGCGCACTATGGACGCCAAAGGTGAGCGCTCGGACGACTGCTACCCGAAGCAGGAAGGAGTGCAGATCAGAGCCCACTATGGCGTCCTCAACTTCTCCGGGTTCACCACACAGGCCCCGCAGACCAGCAAAGAACAGATTCGGCAAGATCTGGACAAGGCACTGCGGGCGGGAGTAATTCGTCGCGGGCTCGTACTCCAGTGCGTTGTCTGTACCGAGATCCAGTTCCAGCCGATCGACCGGATCGGACAGCGGTGGACATGCGAACGGTGCGACGCGGGCAACGACCTCGATCAACCGGCCTGGAAGAAGCCGCTGCAGGAGCCGGGCTGGTACTACGACCTGCACCCCGTCGGACGGCAACTGCTCGACCAGAACGGTGAGGTTCCCCTCGCCCTCGCCTCCTATCTCGCCCGCACCGGAGGCGGGGGGTCGACCTACCAGGACCTCGCCGAGATCGAGTTGGTACGCGGCAGAACAGCGCAAGTGGAGCTGGATCTGTTCGCCTACTGCGACGGTGTCCGGATCGTCGGTGAAGCCAAGAGCGCCAACCATCTGAGCGGGAACACAGGAGGAGAACGCGCCAAGGAGATCCACAAGAAGTGCCGGGCCGCAGTGTGGCTCGACGCCGACGAACTCGTCTTCGCGACGTCGGAGGCCGAATGGAAGCCCGGTGCCGAGGCCGGCATCCGTGACGCGGTTGCCGCGTTCGAGTGGCCGCCGATCGGGCCGCCGGTGATCCGCATGGTGGCGGGGCTGGACTTCGCGGGCACGGTCACATCGAAAGTTGTTCTCTTGCAGTAGATTCGCGATTCATGCCGAACCTCGATCTGGGCGATTGAGCTACAGGCCAGGGCAAGCCACCCGGCCACAGCGGCGCGTTGCGGCAGGGCAGAGATCAGTTCGCTGCCTGGTACGCCTTGAGGACATCAGCGTGGATCCGGCCCCGGCTCGATACCTCGTAGCCGTTCGCGTTGGCCCACACCCTAATTGCCGCGTTGTCCGGCCGGGCGGCGGCAGGCACCTGAGTGCGTTCGGTGCGTGCTGTGCGGCCGACCTTGCGTGCGTGGACGGTCCACTGCTCCAGTGCTCCACGCAGTGCGCCGGCGTTCACCGTCGACAGGTCGATCTCAAACTGAGTTCCGTCGAGGCCGAAGCGGACTGTCTCCTGCGCCGGCGAGGTCTTGTCGAAATCGTCGACCAGCTGGATCGTCACCTTACGTGCCATGGAAGCCCCCTCTTGAATGCCGGAATCACACAACAGCCCGAAATGCTAGTGCGCCCAACGACATACGAGCGAGTCGCCACGCCACACACGCTGCGACCTCGTGACGAATCACACCCTGTCTCGGGCTTCGAGATCTACCGCGGGTCGTGTGGCAGCAGGACGCTGTCGAGCTTGCGGATGAACCTCGCGAGGTGCGGGTCGGTGGCCGGCAGTCCGTACGGGTCGAGATCCCACCACCGGCCACCGTCGAATTCTTGCTCGTCCAAAGGGTATTCGAGGTCGCGGTCACCGCGAACCACGAACCACAGGGAAATATCCACATGACCTGCGGTCCGGCCGACCGTCGCGGTCCGGGTGAGGAACAAAGGCCGTTCACCGACCACATCGAAGGCGGGTTGCAGGCCGAGTTCTTCCGCGGCTTCGCGGCGGGCGGCGTCGAGGGGATGCTCGGCCGGTTCGACGTGGCCGCCCATGGGCAAGTGCAGGCCAGCGTTGCGGTGCGCGCCGAGGTAGAGCCCGCGCTGCGCCGGGTCGACGAGCACGACGTAGGCGACGAGGTGGGGTGACGGTGTGGCGGGTCGGGCGCGGCGGAAGATGTCGTCGGTCGAGGCGAGCCAGTCCAAAGTCGTTGCGATATGCGACCGTTCGACATCATCGAAGGGCGACAGGTTCGCGACGAGGTCCGAGACCACAGCGGTGGCGGGCTGCATGGCGACCGACGCTACGCCCCCGGTCCGACAAGCCCGCCGCACGGCCGCCGACCGGACAGCCCGGACCTCGACGGGGGTGGTCAGGCGCGGTCGGGGAGATCAGCGCGGTGAGACAGACGCGCGGAGAAGGTCTCGGTCCACGCGTCGGACTCCGATCCGTCGAGTGTTCCCGGCCTGATCCGGGGCGCCTTCGGCTTCGCGACGGTGTGGTCCTGTTTGATGCCGCCGGGCCGGGCCTGGATCGCCAGGATCCGCACACCCCACGACACGTACTCCTGCACGGTCATACCTGCGCTCTCGGCGGCCTCACTGAGGGCAAACCAGTCGTTGTCCCCCACGGCCACCACGATGTCCCTGCTCGGCATCAATCGACGCTAGTCGCGATCGAGACTCTCCGCAGCCTGACGCGTCTGGAAGACCGCACGAGCCTCGGGCTGTCGAAGCCGCCCGTTACCTTCTTCGTAGCCCTGAACCAGGGCTACGGTCGCCAGTCCCGGTATGACTTCTTGCCCCTGTCTCTCGCATGATCCGGGGGGTGGTGTCGCCGGGCACTGGTGGCGTCGATGTACCGCTGATAGGGACAGGGCCGAACACAGGTCTCTTCGTAACGTGGGTGCGTGGCCTCGACGCCGGATCGGCGGCCGTCGGGTCATAGGCACGAGGAAATGCGAAGTGACACAGCCATATGCCGTGTTCTGCGGCATCGACGTCGGCAAGGGCGAACACCACGCGGTCGGCCTGACCGCCACCGGGAAACGCCTGCACGACAAGGCCCTGCCCAACGACGAATCGAAGCTACGGGCCGTGTTCGACCGGCTCGCCGCCCATGGGCCGCTGTTGATCGTGGTCGACCAGCCCAACACGATCGGCGCTCTGCCGGTCGCGGTGGCCCGCGCCTGCGGCCACGATGTCGCCTACCTGCCCGGACTGGCGATGCGCCGCATCGCCGACCTCTACCCCGGACAAGCCAAAACCGATGCCCGCGACGCGTTCATCATCGCCGACGCCGCACGCACCATGCCGCACGCACTGCGCCGCGTGGACACCGGTGACGACACCCTCACCGAACTCGGGGTCCTCGTCGGCTACGACGACGACCTCGCCGGCGAAGCCACCCGCACCCTCAACCGCATCCGCGGCCTGCTGACCAGCATCCACCCCGCCCTCGAACGCGTCCTCGGGCCTCGCGTCGCCCACCCGGCGGTCCTCGAGATCCTGTCGCACTGCGGCGGCCCCGACGGCATCCGAGCTACCGGAGACACCGCAAACTCACTGCTCTCGCGGTCAAACACGCGCCCCGCATGGGCGCCCGCCTGGCCGACGAGATCATCGCCGCGCTGCCCGCGCAGACGGTCACAGTCCCGGGCGCGAAGGCCGCCGAGGTCGTGCTCCCGAAACTCGCCGACTCACTGAAATCGATACTGCTGCAACGGCAGTCGGTCGCGACCGACATCGAGAGGATGCTCGATGATCACCCTCTTTCCTCGGTCCTGACCTCGATGCCCGGCGTCGGAGTCAGGACCGGAGCCCGCATCCTGCTCGAAGTCGGCGACGCCTCCGGCTTCGCCTCCGCCGGCCATCTGGCTGCCTACGCCGGCATCGCCCCGGTCACCCACCGCTCCGGCAGCTCGATCCGCGGTGAACACCCTGCCCGCTCCGGCAACCACAAGCTGAAACGGGCCCTGTTCCTCTCGTCTTTCGCCGCGCTACACGACCCGGCCAGCCGCGCCTACTACGACCGCAAACGCGCTGAGGGCAAGAAACACAACGCCGCTCTCATCTGCCTGGCCCGACGCCGCTGCGACGTCATCTACGCGATGCTCAAAACCGGACAGCCCTACCGAGCTCCGGCACCGATTCCGGCTTGACCGCCGAGCACAGAGAACCCGATTCGTCCATGCTGGTAGGCATGGCAAACCGATGGGTCGGGATCACGATCGACTGCGCGAACCCCACGCGACTGGCATCGTTTTGGAGCGCGATCCTGAGTATCCCCGCCACCGCCGAACATGGCGATGAGCCGGGATGGGCAACCGTCGGCTCGCGGTTTGACGACAGGCCGCGCCTAACCTTTCAACGAGTAGCCGAGCCCAAGATCGGAAAGGTCCGCATCCACCTCGACATCGAGGTTGACGACATCGAAGCCGGTCGCCGTCAGGTAGAGACCTTGGGCGGCCGCTGGTCCGGCGAGCGGCACGACTACGACGAAGGGGTTGTCATGGTCATGCACGATCCCGAGGATCACGAGTTCTGCCTGGTCCAATACTTCCGTTGAGACACCTACTGGTCACTGCACGGTTTGACGAAACCCATAGGGACACCCCCCCGGAGCTGGTTGACGAGTCGGCACCGTTCCACGACTGGCTGATCCAGCAAGCCGGCCGCAACGACGTCGTGGGTGACCTCGCGGGCGACTACTCGGCTAGCGTCCGCGACAGTTACCATCGCGTCGCACGCACCGCCAGCGACCTCCTGGCAATCTTCCACGAGATCCCGCGCGCGCCCGAGTCGGCTCACGTGCGGCCGCCGGCCGCGTCGACGCGCTAACGCCAGGCGGCCATCGGCCGACACCAGAGTATGGCTGTATCTTCCCGTCGTGGCGTGAAGAATCACATGGCGTACGAACGCGGTGAACTGCTGAGCAGGCGCGTAACGCCTCGAAACGTGGAGGCTCGGCTGGCCGGCCGCTACGACGGCCCGATCGGCGAACTCAACCGATGGGTGGACGAGGTGCGCGCCACAACCGGAGAGAGCATCCCCTACTTCGATCCCTGTGCGGCATCCCGGGAGGCGAAAGTACTGATGCTGCTGCAGGATCCTTCGAGTGCGGCCGATGGCGAGTCAGGCTTCATCAGCCTGCACAACAACGACCAGACCGCCCACAACATATACAAGCTGTGCGAAGAAACATCACTCAGCTACGCCGAGTACGTTCCTTGGAACGTTGTCCCGTGGTGGGTCGCGAATCCCGCCAAAGGACGGCGCAACTTCAAGACAGAAGCCTCGCGCGCCAGGCCCTATCTCGAAGCGGTGGTCGACCTGCTGCCCGGCGACCTCGCTGCGGTCATCGTGATGGGCAAGTCACAGACCTGGCCAGCGTGGCACGCCGCGGTCGGCGGAAGCCATCGCCGCTTTCGCGGTGCCGAGGTACTGTTCACCGCCCACCCCGGTCCGCTGTCGATCAATCAGACAGATAAGGACACCGGCCACCGTAACCGCGAGACCATCGCTGAAGCCTTCACGCATGCTGCGAGCCTGATCCGATGAAACAACGACTGCCGCATCGGAAGGCGTCCTAGCGCTCCACACGGCGAGCAGTGGAAGCCGGGCGGCGGTAGTGGTTCGATCTGACGAGCCGCTGTTCTCGTTGCTGCACAATACGATCCGTGACATCAGTACGCGCCGGCGACGACCGACAGTCGGAACGGCTCACTGGGCGGTCCGGTCGACGACGGCCGTTCGAAACGCACAGGTCGCCGCATCCCCGGCGCTAATGTGTTGCTATGGCTCAGGGTTCAGTGCGGGATCGAGTGCCGCTCGCGCAGGAGAAGGTGGTAATCGCTCGTAGCGGCAACAAGTGCGCCTACCCCAGTTGCGGTCTCGATCTGACGATCGATCCTCAACACAGCGGGGACCAGCCGAAGGCGACCGGCAAAGTAGCACACATCGCTGCTGCCAGCCCGGGAGGACCGCGCTACAACGCGTCAATGACGAAGGACCAGCGTGGCTCTGCGGAAAACCTCATCTACCTGTGCGGACCACACCACGACGCGATCGACTCCCAGCTCCACCATCACACCACTGCGTTCCTGCTGGACGCCAAGCAATCACACGAACAGGCTGTGGAACGAGCTGTGCGCAGCGCTCTCGGTGATGTCACCTACGAAGAACTAGAGGTGGTCTGCACTGTCATCGCTAACCTCGGCCAATCATGGCGGTTGAGCTGGTCGTCGCGTAGAAATGGCGAAAGGTGCTCTGAACTGCGATAATTCGATTTGCTGAAGATCGAAGTACGCAGTGTGAGGAGCACCTTTCTGGTGC
>NZ_WMBB01000018.1 GCF_009708175.1 Nocardia aurantiaca | reverse complement strand
CGATTCGCTCCGGGCGGGGTTCGCGGCCTTGGAGTCTCGTTCTTCCCTCCCTCCGCTCCTCCGCTTCGCTCCCCCGCTCCGTTCAGTCCAGAACGAGACGGGCCGCGAACCTGGTCTGATTTGCCCTGCGATTCGCTCCGGGCGGGGTTCGCGGCCTTGGAGTCTCGTTCTTCCCTCCCTCCGCTCCTCCGCTTCGCTCCCCCGCTCCGTTCAGTCCAGAACGAGACGGGCCGCGAACCTGGTCTGATTTGCCCTCCGCTTCGCTCCGGGCGGTTCGCGGCGCTGGAGGTCTCGCCTTTTCCTCCCTTCGGTCCTCCGCGTCACTCCGTCCAGCACAGGATGGGCCGCGAACCATAGGGTTCTGCCATCCGCACGACGGGCTGCTCGTTGGTCGGCACAGTAGAGTCGGAGCCATGCGAATGGCGTCGGCGATCGTTGCGGGATCCGTCCTCGCGCTGCTGCTGTCGGCGTGTGGGGGAAAGAGTGATTCCAGTGACGAACCGGGTTTCCGGCCGCCGCAGAAGGTGGCGGCGCTGGGTCCGTTCGTCGGGGAATGCGGCCACCTCACCGATGACGAGGTACGCGACCTGGGTGGGCTCGGCAGCTTGACCACCGTCTTCAAGAACTCGACCGGCTGCAACTGGCAGGCCGGCGGAATCAGTTCCTCCAGCGTCACTTTCGCCTCCTACCGCGGCAGCCCCATCGACCGCGAGAAGGCATGGGTCGCCAGCGTCGGCCGCACCCCGGACACCATCGAGGTCGGCGGGAAGAAGGGCTTCCAAGCCCTCGACCCGAGCAACGCGGTCTGCGACCTCGCGGTGCAGCTCGACGACGATTTCTTCGAATGGTCCATCTCCTACGGAGCGTTCAGCAGCGGCAACCTCGGCAACCCGTGCGACCGCACCCGCAAAATGGCCGAACTGACCGTGCAGCGGCTGGGATGAGGGGGACCGGGATGCCACGTCGATCCACGCGCGCCCGCATCGCGGTCGCCGTCTCGGCTCTGGCCCTGACCGCCGCGCTGGGCGGCTGCGGCCAGACCGTGCCCGGCACCGCGCTGCCCGCGGGCGGCACCACCGGTACCGGCGGAACCTCGCGCATCAACACCAATTTCGACAAGCTGCTGCGTGAATGCCAGGTGGTCGCCGTCGACGACATCGCGAAATCGGTGGGCGACAACATGTATGTGGAGCCGTCCTTCAACGGCGCGGTCTGCATGTGGAATCTGACCGGCGGTACTGCGGGCAGCGGCATGGTCACACTCAGCTGGTACGAGCTCGGCTCGCTCAGCAACGAGAAGCAGAACAACGACCGCCTGAAATATGTGACCAACGACATCACCGTGCAGGGGCGGCGCTCGGTGGAGACCCGTCGGCCGAACGATTCGGACTCGTGCGGCGTGAGCGCTCCCGCGGCCGACACCGGCATCGTCGGCTGGTGGGTCAACTACCGCAGTGGATCTCAGCATGCGGACCCCTGCGATGCCGCGCGCAAGCTGGTCGAGTTGACGTTGAACCTTGCTCGATAAGCCCTCTACCAGCCGCGGTGGGGGGACCCACTTTTGCCCCCGATAGAGCCGACGGGTATCGTGGACCGCTGTGCCCGGAGCATGCGGGCAAGTTGATGTGCAGTACGTAGGCCAGCGAGAGCGGCTGACCGTTTCAGCATGCCTTGAAAAAGGCCTCTGAGCTGCGCACGACACGCCCGACCTCGTGGTGACGAAAAGCCGCGAGAACAGGGCGGAAAGCTCGAATGACAAAGACATGAAGTTCCAGACACCTGGTTACTAAAAGGAAAGCCGGTCTATGCCAACCATCAACCAGCTGGTCCGCAAGGGTCGCCGCGACAAGGTCGCCAAGACCAAGACCGCGGCCCTCAAGGGGAGCCCGCAGCGTCGTGGCGTGTGCACCCGCGTGTACACCACGACCCCGAAGAAGCCGAACTCCGCGCTCCGCAAGGTCGCGCGTGTTCGCCTGACCAGCGCGGTCGAGGTCACGGCTTACATCCCCGGTGAGGGCCACAACCTGCAGGAGCACTCGATGGTGCTCGTCCGCGGCGGTCGTGTGAAGGACCTCCCGGGTGTGCGCTACAAGATCATCCGCGGCTCGCTCGACACCCAGGGTGTCAAGAACCGCAAGCAGGCCCGCAGCCGCTACGGCGCCAAGAAGGAGAAGAGCTAATGCCGCGTAAGGGCCCCGCTCCCAAGCGTCCCCTGATCAACGACCCGGTCTACGGCTCGCCCCTGGTGACGCAGCTGGTCAACAAGATCCTGCTGGACGGCAAGAAGTCCACCGCCGAGCGCATCGTCTACGGTGCCCTCGAGCAGGCCCGCGAGAAGACGGGCACCGACCCGGTCGTCACCCTCAAGCGCGCGCTGGACAACGTCAAGCCCGCCCTCGAGGTCAAGCCCCGCCGCGTCGGTGGCGCCACCTACCAGGTGCCGGTCGAGGTTCGTCCTGGCCGCGCCAACACCCTGGCGCTGCGCTGGCTGGTCAACTACTCCCGCGCTCGTCGCGAGAAGACCATGATCGAGCGTCTGGCCAACGAGCTGCTGGACGCCAGCAATGGCCTGGGCGCTTCGGTGAAGCGTCGCGAGGACACCCACAAGATGGCCGAGTCGAACCGGGCCTTCGCGCACTACCGCTGGTGACCTGTGGCCCGGCCCTCCGTTCGGAAGTGCCGGGAGACGAGTCACATGCTGGGCGCGGCAGCTGAGCTGTCACGACAGGGCACTTAAGCGTCGCGCCCAGCGTTGACACCGATGGCTTCGGAAAATCCGTGGCCTATCCCGTTAAATCCCAACTAGCTACGAGCGGGGAAGATTTCCGTGGCACAGGACGTGCTCACCGACCTGAACAAGGTCCGCAACATCGGCATCATGGCCCACATCGATGCCGGTAAGACGACGACCACCGAACGCATCCTCTTCTACACCGGCATCACCTACAAGATCGGTGAGGTGCACGACGGCGCCGCCACCATGGACTGGATGGCGCAGGAGCAGGAACGCGGCATCACCATCACGTCGGCCGCGACGACCTGTTTCTGGAAAGACAACCAGATCAACATCATCGACACCCCCGGCCACGTGGACTTCACGGTCGAGGTCGAGCGCTCGCTGCGCGTCCTCGACGGCGCCGTCGCGGTGTTCGATGGCAAGGAAGGCGTCGAGCCGCAGTCCGAGCAGGTGTGGCGGCAGGCCGACAAGTACGACGTCCCGCGCATCTGCTTCGTCAACAAGATGGACAAGCTGGGCGCCGACTTCTACTTCACCGTCCAGACCATCAAGGACCGCCTGGGCGCGAAGCCGCTGGTCATCCAGCTGCCGATCGGCGCCGAGGACACCTTCGAGGGCGTCGTCGACCTGGTCGAGAACAACGCCAAGGTCTGGCGGGGCGAGACCAAGCTCGGTGAGCAGTACGAGGTCGTCGAGATCCCGGCCGATCTGAAGGACCGCGCCGAGCAGTACCGTCAGGAGCTGCTCGAGACCGTCGCCGAGTCCGATGAGGCCCTGCTGGAGAAGTTCTTCGGCGGCGAGGAGCTCTCGGTCGAGGAGATCAAGGGCGCCATCCGCAAGATGACCGTGAACTCGGAGCTCTACCCGGTGCTCTGCGGTTCGGCGTTCAAGAACAAGGGCGTGCAGCCCATGCTCGACGCCGTTATCGACTACCTGCCTTCGCCGCTGGACGTCGAGTCCGTGCAGGGTCACGTGCCCGGCAAGGAAGACGAGACCCTCACTCGCAAGCCGAGTTCCGAGGAGCCGTTCGCGGCCCTGGCGTTCAAGATCGCGACGCACCCGTTCTTCGGCAAGCTGACCTATGTCCGCGTGTACTCGGGCAAGGTCGACTCCGGCGCCCAGGTCATCAACGCGACCAAGGGCAAGAAGGAGCGTCTGGGCAAGCTGTTCCAGATGCACTCCAACAAGGAGAACCCGGTTCCCGAGGCTGTGGCCGGCCACATCTACGCGGTCATCGGTCTGAAGGACACCACCACGGGTGACACCCTGTGCGATCCGCAGAACCAGATCGTGCTCGAGTCCATGACCTTCCCGGACCCGGTCATCGAGGTCGCCATCGAGCCGAAGACCAAGGCCGACCAGGAGAAGCTGGGCGTCGCGATCCAGAAGTTCGCGGAAGAGGACCCCACCTTCAACGTGAAGCTGGACCAGGAGACCGGCCAGACCGTTATCGGTGGCATGGGCGAGCTGCAGCTCGACATCTACGTGGACCGCATGAAGCGCGAGTTCAAGGTCGAGGCCAACATCGGCAAGCCGCAGGTGGCGTACCGCGAGACCATCACCAAGAAGGTCGAGAAGCTCGAGTACACCCACAAGAAGCAGACCGGTGGTTCGGGTCAGTTCGCCCGGGTCATCATCGCTCTGGAGCCCTTCGTCGGCGAGGACGGCGCGACCTACGAGTTCGAGAACAAGGTCACCGGTGGCCGCGTTCCGCGCGAGTACATCCCGTCGGTCGACGCCGGTGCGCAGGATGCCATGCAGTACGGTGTCCTCGCCGGGTTCCCGCTGGTCAACATGAAGGTCTCGCTGCTCGACGGCGCCTACCACGAGGTCGACTCCTCGGAAATGGCGTTCAAGATCGCCGGCGCGATGGCCCTCAAGGAAGCGGCCCGCAAGGCCGGTCCGGTGATCCTCGAGCCGCTCATGGCCGTCGAGGTCACCACGCCCGAGGACTACATGGGCGAAGTGATCGGCGACCTGAACTCCCGCCGTGGCCAGATTCAGGCCATGGAGGAACGCAGTGGTGCCCGTGTCGTCAAGGCGCTGGTTCCGCTCTCGGAGATGTTCGGTTACATCGGTGACCTGCGGTCGAAGACCCAGGGCCGAGCGAACTTCTCCATGGTGTTCGATTCGTACGCGGAGGTTCCGGCCAACGTGTCGAAGGAGATCATCGCCAAGGCGACCGGCGAGTAGCTCGCTGCCGGGACGGGTTTGCGAGAATCCGTCCCGAGTCGGTCGTCTGAACGACCCCCTGTAAGAAAAAACCGCACTGCTGCAAAAGCAACGCACTAACTAGTCCAGGAGGACAACAGTGGCGAAGGCGAAGTTCGAGCGGACGAAGCCCCACGTCAACATCGGCACCATCGGTCACGTCGACCACGGCAAGACCACGCTGACTGCCGCGATCACCAAGGTGCTGGCTGACAAGTACCCGGATCTGAACGCCGCGTTCGCGTTCGATCAGATCGACAAGGCGCCGGAGGAGAAGGCTCGTGGTATCACGATCAACATCTCCCACGTCGAGTACCAGACCGAGAAGCGGCACTACGCGCACGTCGACGCCCCGGGTCACGCGGACTACATCAAGAACATGATCACCGGTGCCGCCCAGATGGACGGCGCGATCCTGGTCGTGGCCGCCACCGACGGCCCGATGCCGCAGACCCGTGAGCACGTGCTGCTCGCCCGCCAGGTCGGCGTGCCCTACATCCTGGTCGCCCTGAACAAGGCCGACATGGTCGACGACGAGGAAATCCTCGAGCTCGTCGAGATGGAGGTCCGCGAGCTGCTGGCTTCGCAGGAGTTCGACGAGGAGGCTCCGGTCGTCCGCGTCTCCGGCCTGAAGGCCCTCGAGGGTGACCCGAAGTGGACCGAGTCGGTTCTCGAGCTGATGAATGCCGTCGACGAGTCGATCCCGGACCCGGTCCGTGAGACCGACAAGCCGTTCCTGATGCCGATCGAGGACGTCTTCACGATCACCGGTCGTGGCACCGTCGTCACCGGTCGTATCGAGCGTGGCGTCATCAACGTGAACGAGGAAGTCGAGATCGTCGGCATCCGCGAGAAGACCACCAAGACCACCATCACCGGCATCGAGATGTTCCGCAAGCTGCTGGACAACGGCCAGGCGGGCGACAACGTCGGTCTGCTGGTCCGTGGCATCAAGCGTGAAGATGTCGAGCGTGGCCAGGTTGTCATCAAGCCGGGCACCACGACCCCGCACACCGAGTTCGAGGGCCAGGCGTACATCCTGTCGAAGGACGAGGGTGGCCGCCACACCCCGTTCTTCAACAACTACCGCCCGCAGTTCTACTTCCGTACCACCGACGTGACCGGCGTCGTGACCCTCCCCGAGGGCACCGAGATGGTCATGCCGGGCGACAACACCGAGATGAGCGTCAAGCTCATCCAGCCGGTCGCCATGGACGAGGGCCTGCGTTTCGCGATCCGTGAGGGTGGCCGCACCGTCGGTGCCGGTCGCGTCACCAAGATCATCAAGTGATTTCCTGAAATCGCTGGTGATTCCTTGAATCGCTGACGAACGGCGTCGCTCCGAAAGGAGCGGCGCCGTTCGCGTTTTCACGCGCGAGAAGGGCCGTTCCCTTGTGGGAGCGGCCCTTTCGTGACGTGTGGTCCGAAGCGGACCGTCAGGACGTGGTGAGTTTGTCGGCGGGAGTAGCGCCGAGCAGGCGGCCGGATTCGAAAGCGGCTGCGGCGGTGGGGAGTTGGGCGGGTCGACCGGAGGCGAGGATGCGGACCGCGCCGGTTCCCGGGGCGGGGCGGTCGAGGGCGTCCATGCGGCGCAGCGTCTGCCCGGCGACGGCTTCGGCGCTGTCGAAGACGCGCACGCCCGGGGGCAGCGCGGCGAGGATGTCGTCGAGGACCAGCGGGTAGTGGGTGCAGCCGAGCACGATGCCCTCGGTGTCGGCGGGGGTGCGGGCCGCGGCGTCGGCGATGGCCTCGGCGATGACGGCGAGGTCGCCGCGGTCGATGGCATCGGCCAGGCCGTGGCAGGCGACGCCGGTGATGTCGGCGTCACCGCCGAAGCGGGTGATGAGATCGGCCTGGTAGGCGCTGGCGGTGGTGGCCGCGGTCGCCCAGACGGCTACCTTCCGGCATACGGCGGCGGCGGGTTTGATGGCGGGCACGGTGCCGATCACGGGCACGCCGGGGCCGACCATGGCGCGGACGTGTTCGAGGGCGGTCACGCTGGCCGTATTGCAGGGCAGCACAAGGACTTCCGCGCCCTCGCCGAGGGCGAGGCGCGCGGTATCCAGTACCCGGTCGATGACCCACTGCTCGGGCTTGGGCCCCCACGGCGCGCCGTCGGGGTCGTTGAGCAGCAGCAGGTCGAGATCGGGCCGCAGCTTCCGCAACCAAGCGGCCGTGGGCAGTAGCCCCAGTCCGGAGTCGATGAGCGCGACGATCACACCTTGCACGGTAGTGAAAGCCCCACCCGATCGCGAACCGCGGGTCGAAATCGCTTCCGCGTCAGCCGACGGTGGCCGGGGGGTGCAGGGTCACGGCGAGCTGGGCTCGGGCCTTCATGACCTTGCCGGCCATGCTCGCGCCCACGACGGCGACGAGTTCGCCCGCCCGCAGGTAGTGGGCGAGGAACTTGCGGCCTTTGTCCTCGACGATCTGCACCTCGTCGGCGAGCGCCGGGATGCCGAGCACCTGAATCTTCATGTCGTACTGGTCGCTCCACACGTAGGGCACCTGCACCTCGGAGCGCCGGTCGACGCCCAGCAAAGCCGCGGCCAGCACCTGGGCCTGCTCACCGGCATTGGTCCAGTGCTCGACGCGCTTGTTGCGGCCGATGGCGTGCGGCCAGGCGGCCACGTCACCGACGGCCCAGACGCCGGGGACGATGGTGTGCCCGGTCTCGTCGGTCAGAACGCCGCCGCCGTCGCCGGGCGCGGCCAGCGGAATGCCGGAGCCCTCCAGCCAGTCGGTGACGGGCACCGAGCCGATGCCGATGACCACCAGGTCCGCATCGATCACGCTGCCGTCGGCGAGGCGCACCCCGCTGACCGAGTCGCCTTCGGTGACAAGCGATTCCACGCCGACCCCGCACCGCAGCTCGACGCCCTCGGACTCGTGCAGCCGGGCCACGAGCGCGCCGACCTCCGCGTCGAGCGCCGCGAACAGGGGAGTGGGCTGCGGTTCGACGAGGGTGACGTCCAGTCCGCGGTGGCGCAAGCCGGCGGCCAGCTCGCAGCCGATGAAGCCGGCGCCGACGATGACGGCCTTGCGCGCGCTGCCGAGTTGCTCGCGCAGGGCCTGGGCGTCGGTGTGCGAGCGCAGCACGTGCACGCCGGAGACCTCGGGCACTCCCGGAATCCGCCGTGGCCGCAACCCCGTGGCGATCACCAGCGCGTCGTATCCTGCCTCGGTGCCGTCGGACAGCCGGACCCGCCGGGCAGCGGTGTCGACGCCGGTGGCGGCGATGCCGAGCCGGAGCCGGATGTCCTGCTCATCGAAGAACTCCGCGGGCCGCAGGGCGGTGTCGTCGGTCTCGCCGCGCACGTACTGCTTGGACAGCGGCGGTCGGTCGTAGGGTGCGCGGTTCTCATCGCCCAGCAGGGTGAGTTCGCCGGTATAACCCCCACGTCGCAGCTCTTCGGCGGTGCGCAGTCCCGCGAGTCCCGCGCCAACAATTAGAACGTGTTCTACCGAGTGCGACATGCGCCAACCTTATCGGTTCCCGAGGTCGCGCGCCGATGTGTCGACCATCACATCCGAGATGCGGCCCAATCGTGTCCAGGCATTTATTGATCGGGCGGTCAATCAGGAATACAACGAGATCGGGACATATTCCCGGCCCTTCAAAGGAGGAATTCCATGTTCAGCGTGAGTCGCGCGGAGCACACCGTAACGGTCGTGCTCGGCCTAATCGCCGCGTTCTCCCCGATCTGGGTAGCGCACAGCAACCGCGCACTGTGGACACTCGTGGTGCTCGGCGTGCTGATCGCACTCGCGGGCCTGGCGCAGATCGCGAAGATGGCGACCGGCATGGTCGGCTACGCGCTCGGCGTGCTGGGCGTGCTGATGTTCATCTCCCCGTGGGTGATGAACTTCCACTCCTACAGCGGCGCTTCCTGGGTCGCGTGGATCGTGGGTGTGTTGACGGTGGTGGTCGCGCTGGCGGAGATGCCCGAGGTGTCGGGCCGCTTCGGCGCGGCGGCGCACCACTGACCGGTTCATGGCGTGCCGGTCCCGGTCTCCCGTGACCACGGAAGACGCAGCGGGGCCGGCGCGTCCGCGCGATATGCTTGTCGCCTACATCCGCCCGGCCGGTGGCGGCAGCCTCCGCTTCGAAGCGTGAGGAAGGAAGTCGAGCAGTGCCCACACCACGCAATGCGGGACCAGCACCCCGCCGGGTGGGACGTCGTCGCAGCAAGAAGGTCGACGGGGATGCTCGCCAGCTCATCCTGGATGCCGCCGAAAGGCTTTTCGCGGCCAATGGATTCGACGCGACTGCCACGGCGTCCATCGCCGAGGCGGCCGCGGTGCCCAAGGGGCTGGTCTTCTACTACTTCCCGACGAAGGACGCGATTCTGTCCGCCCTCATGGCCGAGCGTGTCCCGCCGCAGCCGCTCGACGACCTCGACTCCGTTGTGGTGCCCGGTGATCCGGCCAAGAGTCTGGTCAATATGGATGCCGCGCTGAATCTGCGTGATCATCATTCCTCGGTGCTGCGCGTGATCATGTGGCGCGAGGCCGATACCCATCCGGATGTGCGGAAACAATTGCGCCGCATGCGGGATCAACTGATGGACGCCACGGCGCGGGTGCTGGCGGCGAGCGCACCGGCCCCGGTGCGGCCGGGGACGCTGCGGGCGTGCGCGGCGGCCTGGGTGTCGGCGATGCTCGCCATTGCCAGTACCGAGCGGTTGCACGCCCTGGACGGGGTGGCGCTGCCGACGGCCGACGAGATTCTGAATGTGGCGCAGGTGGTGGCGGCGGGCATGACCCATATGGGTTGAGTTCCTGTGAATCCAGGCGATCACTGATGGTTGCTGGCGTGTCGCTATTTCATCTTGGAAACTCCCGAACCACACTCTTGTGTGGGCAAGTGTGCGACTCTCACTGCGAAATTCGTGGAGGAACCTGTGAAGGCCAAGTTGTTGCTACGTGGGATCGGGATGGTAGCAGTGGGTCTGGCTCTCATGGGTGTGACGCCCGCGGCGCAGGCGGATCCGATTTATCCGGTGCCCGATCCGGATCCGTTCTACGCGCAACCGGCCGATATCGCCGACCACAATCCCGGCGATGTACTCGCCGTGCGGCCCATGCCGCCGCTGGCGACCTTTCCCGGCGCGACGGTCACGCTGGTGAAATTCCGCTCCACGAATTCGGAGGGCGGCCCGATCGCGGCGGTCACCACCGTGCTCACGCCGCTCGAGCATCAGCCCGACGGTCCGCTGCTGTCGTATCAGCACATCATCAATGGCCTCGGCGCGGAGTGCGCGGTATCGCGGGTGCTGTATACCAATGACCCGAATCTGCAAGTGCGCGAGGCGGTCGCACTGAACGCGGCGTTGCGGCGTGGCTGGTCGGTGGCGCTGCCGGATCATCTGGGCCCGAATTCCGCCTACGGCGCGGCCCGATTGGGCGGGCAGATCACCCTGGACGGCATTCGCGCGGTGAAGCGGATGCCGGAATTGGCGCTGAGCCACAGTCGGGTGGCGATGGTCGGGTATTCCGGCGGCGGTATGGCGACCGCGTGGGCTGCGGCGTTGGCGCCGCGGTACGCGCCGGAACTGGATATCGCGGGCGCGGCCATGGGCGGGGTGCCGATGAATCTGGTGAAGATGGTGAACGCGCTGGGCCTGCAACCGCATCCGGCGTTCGGGCTGGCCATGGCGGCCGCCATCGGACTCGAGCGGGAGTATCCGGATCGGTTGCCGGTCAGTACCCAGATGAACGGTGCGGGCCTGGCCATGCGCAATGCCATGGCCAATGGCTGCACCAATGAGATCATGGCGATCGGGGCCGGGCACAGTGTGCGCGAATTCGCGGCCAGTACCTCGATGATCGACGATCCCACGGTGATGTCAGTGCTGCGGGAGAACAGCCTGGAACTTTATGACGGCGTACCGAATATGCCTGTCTTCGAATGGCATTCGCCGAATGATCCGCTGGTTCCGGTTGACGCCATCGTGAATACCGATCGCCGGTACTGCGCGGCCGGGGTGCGGCTGGACATGGATATCAATCCGGCGCCGGAACATCTGTCGGCGGCCGTGCTGGGAATGCCCGACGCACTGGCGTGGATCGACGCGCGACTGGATGGCGAACCGGCACCGAGTAATTGCTGAGCGCCGTCAATGCCCCAATGCCGTTGGTCGTGAGCCGGTTTCGTGGTGACCCGGCTCGCGCCCGTACCGTAGCCCGACTCGCACCCGTTCCCGCGGCCCAGTAAGAATGTCGGCCATGGAAGCCGATTTCACCACCGGCCCGGGGGATTCGCGCCCTGCGCGTCAGCCGGGCTACCGACTCACCCATCCGGATACCCCGTCACCGGGTGCTTCGTCGAACCCGGTGCTGACCGGCATCGACCTCGGCGGTCACGCGGGCCCGGGCCACAACGGCCATGAGCAGGCTGTGCAGTGGTCCTCCGCGCCCGTAACACTGCGCAGCGCGCCGGAACCCGATGCGCTGCCCCGGCGGTTCGCCCCCGAGCTGCCGCAGCGCATCGCGGACCCCGAGGCGGTGGCCGCCCGGCTCGCCGCCGAGGGTGAGCCGTTCTCGGCCCGCAGCACCACCGACGGCGAGTCGTTCGCGGCGGCTGTCGCGACTCCCGAGCCGTTCGCGGCGCAGCCGGTCGCGAACGGCTCGCTCTACGCCCGGTCCATGTCCGACAGTGGCGCATTCACCCGCCCCGCCGCGGACGGTGACCCCTTCGACGCGCCTGCCGCCGCGGACGGCGAGACGCTCGCCGTGCGGCCCGCCACCAATGGCTCGCCGTTCGCCGGCCGTACCGGCGTGACGGAGGATGTCGCGAGCCCGGCCGTCGAGATCGCGGCCCCGGTCGCCCGCAGGTACGCGCCGGACCCCGAGCCGCCCGCGCGGCACGAGAGCCCGGCCCGTCTGGACAGCCCCGCACCTGCTCTGGACAGCCCCGCCCCGCGCCTGGAGGCCATGGAGACCCTCGCCGCGTCGCTGCGGGACAGCGCCCAGGATTCGCGGCGCGAGTCCACGGCGCCGGTGAGCGCCCCGTCCCGGCGTCGCGCCGCTCCGGAACCCACCGAGGCACAGGCGGATTCGATCCCGGCCGAGACCAAGGCCGGTGCGGAGTTCCGGACCAGTGACGCCACCATCGACCTGCACCACATCATGCGGCTGCTGGTGGCCAGCCACGATCTGGATGTGGCCGCCGCGGCGGTGGAATCCGGTGAGATCACCGTCGCCGAGCTGGCCGAGACCGCGCGCCGCACGCGCACGGCGGCCGTGGAATTGGTGGCGGCCTGGTACGGCGGAGCGGATCACATGCGGAAATTCGGCGAGGTGCTGTTACAGGCCGCGGCTGAAACCGCTTGATATCGATCCAGGATTCGATCCGGAAAGTCTGTCCGGCCCATGGACGCAGGAGGCGCAATCGGTGGAACCGGCGTGACGGCGAAGGACTCGACGGCGGCTGTGGTGCGGGCGGAATTGGCGGCGCTCGCCGATCCGGCCGACGCGGTACAGCTGCAACGGTTCTTCAAGACCGGGCCGGGCGAGTACGGGGAAGGGGATGTGTTCATCGGCGTCCGGGTTCCGCGGATCCGGAGCGCGGTGAAAGGGTTCGCCGGCATGCCCCTTTCGGAGATCGACCTGCTGCTCGACAGTCCGGTGCACGAACACCGGCTGGCCGGGCTGGTGATTCTGAACGGCGAAATGGCCAGGGCGACGCGCAAACGCGGGGGCGATGCGGCGCGCCAGCGGGAGATCGTCGACCTCTATGTGGCCGCCGTGCGGCGTGGCCGGGTGAACAACTGGGATCTGGTGGACGCCTCGGCGGAGTTCATTCTGGGCCCGTGGTTGTCCGAGCGCCCGCGTGATCTGCTCGCCGAATTCGCGGCGTCGGATTCCCTGTGGGAGCGGCGCGTTGCCCTGCTGACCACATTCGCATTCATCAAACAGGGCGACACGGCTACCACGGTCGACCTGTGCGAGCGCCTCCTCCCGGATCGCCGGGATCTGATTCAGAAGGCGGTCGGCTGGATGCTGCGGGAGATCGGCAAGCGGGTGGACCCCGCGATCCTGACCGGATTTCTGGACGCGCACGCGGCGGCCATGGGTCGTACGGCGCTGAGCTACGCGATTGAGCACCTCACCGCCGAACAGCGTGCGCACTACCGCGCCCGGCGTTGAATCGTTATCCATTTGCCACGCTGTCGGGTAGCTGTGACGCACCACTCGAGCATTTCGCACTGAGTGTTCATCTCACATTCAGTTTACGTTAACTTGGCGAGATCAGTCTGTGATCAGTCGGCCATGGCCGATACCTGCTCGAAACGAGCTGGTACCCCCTCACGCGGAGACCGCTGCCTTCGGCGAGAGCGTGAACGAACGGTGATAGCTGGGAAGTCTCCCAAATCTCGTTCTGTCACATTGCACATCACAACCCACGCAGTGCGTCGGTGGGTCCTTCCGGGGTCGCGCCGTGGTGAGCTCTGCACCCGTTATCGCCATGACTAAACGAAACCTGTTCTCCCAGCCCATCGCAGCCTTCACCGGCGCGGCCGCCGCAGCCCTGGCCGTCTCGGCCGTGATAGCCGCCGGCCCGGCCGCCGCCGACGTCGACGGCGTTCCCCCGCAATTCCAGGCCACCGCCCAGCAGGCCCAGCAGCAGGCCGTCCAGCTCAACAACAGCCTGCCCGCCCCGCAGCAGGACCAGGTCCGCCAGGCGGTCCAGGGTCTCCCCGCGCCCTTCGGCCAGGTTCTGCCTGCGGTCTACAGCAATGACCTCGACGGCTGGATCCGCAACGCCCTCTTCGTCATGGGCCAGCACGGCATCCCGGGCTCCTACAACGGCATCTACCGCAATATCCAGCGCGAGTCCGGCGGCAATCCGCGTGCCATCAACCTGTATGACTCCAACGCCGCCGCGGGGACCCCGTCCAAGGGCTTGCTCCAGGTCATCGACCCCACCTTCAAGGCGTACCACGTCGACGGCACCTCCTGGGACATCTACGACCCGGTCGCCAACATCACCGCCGCCTGCAACTACGCCTCGCACCGTTACGGCTCGATCGACAACGTCCATTCGGCGTACTGAGTAGCGCCACCTCTCGGTGACTCTCAGGGGCTTCAACCCGGGACCCCGGACATGAATGCGGCCGCCGCGTGAATCACGCGGCGGCCGCATTCTTCTCGCGGGGGACGAAGCCCCGGAGAGCCGGTTGTCTCAGAACTGGATCTTCAGGTGGTCGGTGATCGGGCGGGCCTGGCAGCCGAGGATATAGCCGTTGGCGATGTCCTCGGGGTCGAGGATCTCGGCGTTCTCCATTTCCACCTCACCCTCGAGAACGGTGCAGGCACAGGAGCCGCATTCGCCTTCGAGGCAGGAGTAGGGGACGTCGAGGCCCTTGGAGAGCATGATGTCGACCAGGGTCTGACTGCGGGGCCAGGTCATTTCGTGGGTTTCGCCGTCGAGTTCGACCTCGACACTGGCGGCGTCGGCGGCCTCCTCCGCGGTGATCTCGGTCGGCGCGACGTCCGCGAAGGGGTCGCCGGAGAGCGAGTTGAAGACCTCGGCGTGGGTGCGGTTGCGGGGCATGCCGAGCTGGCCGAGGGCGTCGTGGACGCGGTCCATGAACGGCTTGGGGCCGCACATGAACGCCTCATGGGACGCGTAGGGGGCGACCAGGGCGGCCAAGGCGTCGGCGGTGGGCAGACCCTGCAGGTGCTCGAGCCAGTGGATGACCACCAGCCGCTGCGGGTGCTTATCGGCGAGCTCGCGCAGCTCCTGGGCGAAGATGACGGAGTCATGGTCGCGGTTGGCGTAGACCACCACGATGCGGCCGTTGCCGCGGGCCAGCGCCGACTTGAGGATGGACATCACGGGGGTGATGCCGCTGCCGGCCGCGAACAGCAGCATGTCCTCGTCGAGATTCTTCGGCGTGAAGACGCCCGAGGGCGGCAGCACCTCGACGGAGTCCCCGGCTTTCACGTTGTCGCACACCCAGTTCGACGCGTAACCGTCGACGGTGCGCTTGATGGTCACCTTGGGTTTGTCGTCGGTGTGCGGCGAGCTGGCCAGCGAGTAGCAGCGGGCGACGGACCCGGTGAGGTCGCTGGGGATACGCAGGGTCAGGAACTGGCCCGGCTGGTAGGTGAAGCGCTCACGCAGGTCCTCGGGCACGTCGAATACCAGCGAGCAGGAGTCGGCCGTCTCGTTGATGACCGCGGAGACCCGCAGCACGGCCGATCGCGAGCTGTGCGGTACGTCGACGGTGGTCATTTGTGTCCTCTCGAACCCGGCAGTGTGTCGGCCGGTGCAGTCTATCGAAACTAGAACGTGTTCTAATTTCACTATACGTGGCTGTCTCGCTGCCGGACAAGCTGAGCTTCCAGCCCCGCGATCAGCACGTCCATCGAGAAGTCGTAGGCGTATTTGCCGCGCAGATCCGCCAGGTGTTTGGTCGCGCGTTCCACCGCCTCCGGGAGCACCCGGTCCAGTAGCCCCGCGCGGTCGCGCGGGTTCACCTTGGAGCGCCCGAACAGATAGGTGTGGATGGTGGCGTAGGCGGAGAGCACATTGCGTTCGTCGAATCCGGCGTCGAAGAGGATTTCCATGACGGCGGCGATCAGGTCCAGCTGTTTGCCGAGCATCTGCTCGATCAGCACATCACCGAGCCCCGGGTGCTTGCGCAATTTCTCGTCGATCTGGTCGATCAGATCCCGCAATCGCATTTGCCACGTACCGAATTCCGGTGGCGGCTTGCGTACCCCGGCGAGAGCGGCGGTGGCGACCAGATCGAGTAGCTCCCGCTTGTCAGCGACGTAGTAATAGGGCGCCATCGGTGAAACTCCGAGTTCGCGGGAGAGCCGTCGCATCGACAGCTTCTCCACACCGTCCTGCCGGACCACCCGCAGGGCGGCCTCGACGATCTCGGATTCCGAGAGAGTGTTACCGCCCCCGCCTGTCTGCATGCGCCCGACTCCCATACCGCCTCGACCACCACGGGCACGGATTTCCGTCCCCAACCTGTTCAACTGCCTGTTCAACTGCCGATTTTCCTCCCGCAGTGTAGAGCGCCCGACACCCGACCCGTCGACCTACGGCTCGATGCGTGGACAAGCCGAACCTGACGCATGGACAAGCCTGAATCTGATGCGCGGACAAGCCCGAATCCGCAAGCACGACTTCAACCAGGTACTCATCGGTAGGATCTCACCCCCAGTTCGCGGCCGTCTCGATTCTGGACTGACGGAGCGGGGGAGCGAAGCGGAGGAGCGGAGGAGGGAAGAATCGAGACCTCAGGGCCGCGAACCCGCCCCGGAGCGAAGCGGAGGGGCAATTAAACACAGCGCGCCAATCATCATTGCTGGTGGTTCGCTGACTTAGCATTCGAGAATGCGCCATGATCGCCTTCCCGATGGTTTCGGGGTGCGAATCGATCCCAGGGTGCGCACTTATTCCGGTGGACGGCTCCTGGTCGGCGGCACGCCGACGAGGATGCTGCGGCTCGCCCCGGAAGCTGCGGCCTTGATCGGAGACGGGTATCTCGAGGTAACCGACCCCGCGTCGGCCCGGGTTGCCAGACGTCTTCTCGATTCCGGCGTCGCCAATCCACGCCCGCGGCTGCTGCCGTCGGTGGAAGACGTCACGGTGATCGTGCCGGTGCACAACAATGCCCCCGAATTGTCGCGGCTGCTTTCGGCGCTGCGCGGCCACACGGTGATCGTGGTGGACGACGGCTCGGATCAGCCGGTGCGGATCCCGGACATGCGCAGCCGCTGCCGCATCACGGTGCTGCGTCGCGATCGCCGGCACGGGGCTGCAGCGGCGCGCAATTTCGGATTGCGCGCCGCGGCAACCGAATTCGTGGCCTTCCTGGATCCGGAAGTGGTGCCCCGCACGGGCTGGCTGGAGGTCATGCTCGGGCATTTCAGCGATCCCAAGGTTGCGCTGGTGGCCCCGCGCATTCTGGCCATGGACCCGGATTCCACGCTGCTGGCCCGCTACGAGCACACCCGTGGTTCGGTGCACCGCGGCCGTCGCGAGTCGGCGGTGCACGCGCACGGCCCGGTGCCGTACGTGCCGAGTTCGGCGCTGCTGGTGCGCCGTCTGGCGCTGCTGGGCGAGGGCGGGTTCGATGAGGACATGGCGGCCGGCGGCGATGTCGACCTGTGCTGGCGGCTGGACCGCGCGGGCTGGCGGCTGCGCTACGAGCCGGCTGCCCGGGTGGCGCACAGCAATCCGGTGTCGCTGCGAAAGTGGTTCGCCCACAAGGTCACCCATGGCACCGGTGTGGCCCCGCTGGCCGAACGGCATCCGGGGCTGGCTTCCCCGCTGTCGCTGCCGATCTGGACGGCGGTGTCGGCGGTGCTGCTGGGGACGCTGTCGCGCTGGGGCATTGTCGGCGGTGTGCTGACGCTGGGCGCGACCCTGGTCCGGCTCCGTCGGGTCTTCGCCGGGCTGGACAATCCGACACGGGTGGCGGCCATTTATATGACGCGCGGTTTCACCGGCGGCGTGTGGCGGCTGGCGTCGGCCATGTGCCGGCACTACTGGCCCATCACGCTGCTGGGCATGCTGTGCTCGCGGCGGGTCCGGCATGTCGCGATCACCCTGGCCATGGCCGAGGGGTTGGCGGACTGGTTCACCCATCGGGAGCCTGGCAGCCTGGACCCGATCCGGTATGTGCTGTGCCGGCGGCTGGACGATCTCGCCTATGGCACAGGCCTGTGGTGGGGCGCGGCGCGCGTTCGCAGTGCGGCGGCGCTCGAGCCGACCCTGCCGCCGCACTGGTGATCAGAGATCGAACCGAGCTCGAAGGGCGCTATGAGGCTGCGTCGGCAACGCTGCCGACAATCGCCCCTGTGGCTCGATGAACGCGCTCCTGGGGGAAGGCGGTCATCGCGTGCGGTGCGATGACCTCATCGTTCGGAATCTGCACCGTCTCGCGTCTTCATGCGTGGCTTCAATCGGACCGGCATGTGCCGTACGCCGGTGTGCTTGTTGCTGCGGGTGTATTCGACGGGCGCGGTGAGCTCGGCGGTGCCGACGCGGTCGAGCAGGGCGTCGAACACGACGCGCATCTCCATGCGGGCCAGGTTGGAGCCGAGACAGAAGTGGCCGCCGCGGCCGAAGGCCAGATGCGGATTGGGGCGGCGGGTGATGTCGAAGCGGTGCGGGTCGGGGAAGACGCGCGCGTCGCGGTTGGCGGATGTCCACCACAGGGTGACCTTGTCCCCGGCCCGGATTCGCCGAGCGCCGAGGTCGGTGTCGCGGGTGGCGGTGCGGCGGTTGTACGAGGTGGAGGAGGCCCAACGCAGCATTTCCTCGACCGCGCCGTCCAATTGGGAGCGATCGGCCTGCAGCGTCCGCCAAACCTCCGGGCGTTCGATGAGCGCGAGCATGCCGATCGCGATCGAATTGCGGGTGGTCTCGCTGCCGGCCGCGATGAGCAGACTGAACAGCATGGCCTTCTCCATCTCGGTGAGCGGCTGCCCGTCGATGGTGGCGTGCGCGGCCAGCGACATCAGGTCGTCGCCGGGCGCGGCGGTCTTGGCGGTGAAGAGTCTCGCTCCGTAGGCCCGGGTCTCCGCGACCGCCCGCTGGGTCCGCGCGGTGGCCTCGCCCAGCTCTCGATCGTCGTAGTCCAGTGCCACATTCGCCCAGCCGAACAGCTGGTGCCGATCCTCCTGCGGCACGCCGAGCAGCTGTGCGACCGCCTGGAGCGGCAGTTCGGCGGCGAGATCGATCAGAAAGTCGCACTCGCCCTCGGCCAGTGCCGCGTCCACGATGGCCGCGGCGCGTTGCCGCAGGTCGTCCTCGATGAGTTCGAGTGTGCGGGGTGCGACGCTGGGCATGAGCAGCTTGCGTACCCTCGCGTGACGAGGGTCGTCCATCATATTGAGCAGGACGCCGACCGCCCAGTCCACCGGCAGATCCTCGATGAGCGTGCCCCCGCCCCGGCGCTCGCCGCCGCGTTCGGAGGAGTAGGTGGCCGAATCCCCGGCCACGGCAACGATGTCCGCGTATCGGCTGACCACCCAGAACCCCTCCCCGTCGGGGGTGTGCACGGTGGGCGGGTGCCACCACACCGGCTCTTCGGCGCGGAGATGATCGAAGACCGCGTGCGGGAAGCCGTGCGCGAAGCGGTCGAGGTCGGTCAGGTCGATGTCCTCCACGGACCCACCCTGGCACAGTGGACAAGGGTCCGGCAGCGCATTCGGCGAACCGAGCGGTGGTGAAAGGCTGAGCGCTGCAGGCTGATTCGCCACAGCGGCCGACGCGTTTCCGCAATGGAAGTGCTGGGAGTTCGCGGCCTGCCGCGATTGTGGACCCATGGGGCGGGGAAGCGAACGGCTCCGTAGACCCGTGCCTCGGAGGAGAGAAGAATCGGGGTCACGAGGGTCGCGAACCGCCAGAGGCAAATAGACGCACCTCACATTTTGCGGGGCTCTTGTTGGCGTGTGACCTGTCGGACAAACGTCCGGCTTCTGCCTTGGGCTCTCCGATGCGCCGGTACTCTTTGGGGGCGGAAAGAAAGGCAAATGGTCAGCAATCTCGCAGGTGGTGGGCAACCCAACCACGGCGTCGAACCGGGCAGTCAGCTCGGGGCGCTCGAAACATATGCCGCCCAGGCACACGGATACCTCAGTGTGGGCGGGGATCAACTGGGGCAGTTGCCCGGCCTGCTGCGGCCGATGGTGCTGGAATCGTGGCTGCGCAGTCTGCGCGGCGGCGTGGATCCCATGGACGACGGAGACGGTCGCGGCCTGCGCGGCGCCGATCTCGAGCGTTATCGCGACGCGCATCCGATCGCCGCGGTCATGCCGTTGGTGGACAAGCTATTACTGCGCGATGCGACCGGCACCGGCCTGATCGTGGTGGTGGCCGACCAGTTCGGCCGGGTGCTCTCGGTGCACGGCAATGCCGATCGGGTGCAGGCGGCCGCGGAGGCGGGCCTGCGTGAGGGCAATGACCTGAGCGAACGCCGGGTCGGGACCAATGCCGTGGGCCTGGTGGTGCGGACCGGCCGCGCGGCCTGGATCCACGGGCCGGAGCATTTTCTGCACCGTATGCACCAGATCACGGGAGCCGCTGCGCCGGTGCACGATCCGGACGGGCGTCTGGTGGGCGTGCTCATGATCGCCGGCGGAGTGCGGGTGGCGCGTCCGGAGATCCTGGCGCTGGTGAAGGCGGCGGCGACGGCCGCGGAGATGGATCTGCTGCTGGCCGCTGTCCGTTCGGGCCAGGATCGGCGCGCGAACGCCGATGCGCCGGCGCCGGAGCGGCTGGGCCTGGAGGTGCTCGGGCTGGGGCAACCGCAGCTGACGGTGGCGGGTGAGCGAGTTCCGTTGTCACAGCGCCATGCCGAGATCCTGCTGCTGCTGGCCGAGCACACCGAGGGCCTGTCGGCGGATCACCTGGCGCTGCTGCTGGACGACGCCGATCTGGATAATGCCACCATTCGCGCGGCCATGTCGCGGCTGCGGTCGGTGGTGGGCTCGAACGTGTTCGGTTCGCGTCCCTATCGTTTGCGCGTCCCGATCGCCACCGATGTGGAGGCGCTGCGCGCCGCATTGGATTCCGGAGATGTGGACGCCGCGGTGCGTTTGTACGCGGGCCCGGTGCTGCCGCGGTCGACCGCGCCGGGAGTTATAGACATTCGCGATGAATTGCGGGTGCGTTTGCGTACCGCTGTATTACGTTCCGGCGACGCTTCGGTACTGAGTCGGTGGACCGCGGGCGCCGAGGGGCGTGACGATGCGGCCGCGTGGGCGGCCTATCGCGCCACGGTGGACCGCGAGTCTCCGCTATATGCGCAGATCGAGGCGAAGATTCGCGTGCTGGATCGGCGCATGGGCGCCGATGCAACGCAGTTGCAACGTTTCGACTCATAGTCTCCACATCCGAAAGTGTGGTCGGTCACACCGTTGCCTCGTCATGTGGTCGTACCCACATTTATGGCGATCTTCGCGTGAGCGCGCCGCCCAACTAGACGCTCGTCCAACTTTTTTTTTGGAAAAAGTTCCTTTTTATTGTGTAAACGCCTAGTGTTCGCATGCATGAACGGCATCCCTGTGATGCAGGTGACAGTTGGAGGAGATCGGCAGCAGCACAACCCGGATGCGATGACCCGGAGGCAATCGCATCCCGGCCGGTGAGCCAGTAGGGCCCGGCCGCTTCGAGCACTAGTTGGATCACGCGCGGACTCGCCGCGCACTCGTCGAATCACCCAGGGCGGTGCGATTTTTCGCGGCCTGGTGCGCCCTCGTCAGCCGAGCGCACCCCAGGTCCATTTCGCGATGCCCGAAACCGTTGGTCGACATAGCAATTCGCCATGACAAGGGAGGCTCTGGTGCAGGGTACGGACTCGAGTGATCTCGGACCGAGTGAAGTTCAGTCGTCGGATATCTCAGCGCCTTTTCCCCTCGGACCCGCACAGATCGGCGTCTGGTACGCCCAGCTGCTGAACCCTGACGTCCCGCTGACCATGGCCCAGTACGTCGACATCGAGGGCGATTTCGACGTCGACCTGCTGCTCCGGGTATCCGAGGACGGCGTGCCGATCTGGCGCACCTCCCAGCTGCGCTTCACCGAGATCGACGGTCAGCCCGTCCAATACATCGACCCCTCCGCCGGCCACAACACCACGCTGATGGACCTGCGCGCAGCGGCGGATCCCATTGCGGCGGCGCATGAATGGATGCGGTCGCAGATCGTCGAGCCGGTGAACGTGCTCACCGATGGCGAGAAGCTCTTCGCGCCCACGCTGATCCGGGTCGCCGACCAGCGCTGGTTCTGGTTCGTGCTGGGCCACCACATCGTGGGCGACGGCTATGCCGCCATGAACACCATGCAGTGGTCGGCCCGCCGCTACACCGCCCTGCGGCGCGGTCTCGAACCGGAGACAGTGAAGGTCGGCACGCTGCGGGAACTGGTCGAGTCGGAGCTGGCCTACCGCGAGAGCAGCCGCTTCCTGACCGACCGCGCGCACTGGGCCGAGCGCACCGCCGGCCTGGAGGGCGGCACCACCCTCAAGGGTCGCGCGGCCCCGCCCCACGCGGGCAATCTGCACTACGGCGCACCGCTGTCCGAGGACCTGCAGCGGCGGGTCGAAGAGGTTGGCGCGCAGCATGATTCGGGCCTGGCCGGGGTGATCGTCGCGGCTTTCGCGGCCTATCTGGCCCGGCTCACCGGCAAGGACGAGGCGGTGCTGAGCCTGCCGGTGACGGCCCGCACCACCGCGATCATGCGGCGCTCGACGGGCATGCTGTCGAATATCGTGCCGCTGCGTGTCCCGGTCCGCGAGGACACCACCTGGGGTGAGCTGCTGACCTCGGCGCGCGTCGAGATCTCGGGCGCGCTGCGCCACCAGCGCTATCGGCACGAGGACATCCACCGCGATGCCGCGCTCCAGGGCGGGCCGGTGTCGCGGGCGCTGTTCGGCCCGATGGTCAACATCATGCTGTTCCATCCGGAGCTGGAGTTCGGGGATATCAAGGCGCGCTTGCACCTGCTGTCCACCAGCCCCGTCGAGGACCTGAGCCTCAACCTCTTCTACGGGGAGAACGACCGGATCCGCGTCGATCTCGAGGTGAATCCGAACCTCTACACCAGAGCCGAGACGGTCCGGCACCACCGGCGCTTCCTGAAATTCCTGGAGCGGCTGGTCGCACTGGATTCCGCCGAGCGGCCCGCGACGGTGGACATCTGCACCGAGCTGGAGCGCGATGTGGTGCTGCGGCTGTGGAACGACACCGCGTACCCGCGAGACGCCGCGGCCACGCTGGTGTCGATGTTCGACGAGCAGGCGGCCCGCACGCCGTCGGCCATGGCCGTCCGTTTCGCCGGTGAGCCCGCCCGTGACCTCGGCTACGGCGAGTTCGCCGAGCGCGTGAATCGGCTTGCCCGCCATCTGATCTCGCTCGGTGCGGGCCCGGAGTCGCTGGTCGCCCTGCACCTGCGCCGGTCGCCGGAGCTGGTGGTGGCCATGTACGCCGTGCAGGCCGCGGGTGCGGCCTATGTGCCGCTGGATCCGGATCACCCGGCCGAGCGCACCGCGCACATCCTGAAGACGGCCGCGCCCGCGCTGGTGCTGACCACCTCGACCGATCGCCCCGAAACCGATGTCATAGCACTGGATCTGGACGAGCTGGGCGGCGACGCGCTGGCCGGATACTCGGCCGCGCCGCTGACCGACGCCGAGCGCCGGGCGCCGCTGCGCCCGGACAACACCGCGTACGTCATCTTCACCTCGGGCTCCACCGGACGCCCCAAGGGCGTGGCGGTGACCCATGCCGCCATCGTGAACCGCCTGGTGTGGATGCAGCAGACCTACCGGCTGGCCGAGACCGACGTGGTGCTGCAGAAGACGCCCGCCACCTTCGACGTGTCGGTATGGGAGTTCTTCTGGCCGCTGCAGATCGGCGCGACCCTGGTGCTCGCGCAGCCCGACGGCCACCGCGACCCCGCCTACCTGCACGCCGTGATCGCCGAATACGGCGTCACCACAGTGCATTTCGTTCCCTCGATGCTGGACGCGTACATCGCCGAGCTGGAGGGGGAATCCTCGCTGGTTCGCGGCGCGAGCGCGGGGGGACCGAGCGGAGCGGAGGAAGGGGAGAACGAGACTTTCGGCGCCGCGCCCGGAGCCGAGCGGAAGGCGACCGAACTCCGCCGGGTCTTCGCCTCGGGTGAGGCGCTGCCGGCCCGGACCGCCCAGCGGCTGCGCGCGCTGACCGGCGCCGCCCTGCACAATCTCTACGGTCCCACCGAAGCTGCGGTCGATGTCACCTTCCATGAGGTGACGGCCGCGGACACCGTTTCCGTGCCGATCGGCGCACCGGTGTTCAATACCCGGCTGTACGTGCTCGACGCGCGGTTGCGGCCGGTCCCCGTGGGGACCCCGGGTGAGCTGTATCTGTCGGGGGTTCAGCTCGCCCGGGGCTATGTGGCGCGGCCGGGGTTGACGGCCGAGCGCTTCGTGGCCGATCCCTTCGCCGGCGTCGGCGGTGCGCTCATGTACCGCACCGGCGATCTGGTCAGCTGGACCGACAATGGTGAGCTGGAGTACCTGGGCCGCACCGATTTCCAGGTGAAGGTGCGCGGTCTGCGCATCGAGCTCGGCGAGATCGAGTCGGTGCTGGCGGCCGTGGACGGCGTTTCCCGCGCGGTGGTGGTCGTGCGCGAGGACCAACTGGTGGCCTATGTGGTCGCGCCCGCCGAGACGGACGCGACCCGCCTCAAGGCCGCGGCGGCGCGGGCATTGCCGGGATACATGGTGCCGAGCGCGTACGTGGTGCTGGAAGGCTTGCCGGTCAACGCCTCCGGCAAGCTGGACCGGGCCGCGCTGCCCGAACCGGTCCGTACGGCGGCGCGGTACGAGGCGCCGGCCACCGTGACCGAGCAGGCCGTGGCCCGGATGTTCGGCGAGGTACTGGGCGCCGCCGAGGTCGGCCGCACCGACGATTTCTTCGCCCTGGGCGGTAACAGCCTGGTCGCCACCCAGGTCGCGTCGCGCCTGAACGCCGAGCTGGGCTGCCATCTGACCGTGCGCGAGATGTTCTCCGCCACCGGCGTGTCCGAGCTGGCCGCGCTGGTCGACGCCCAATTCCTGGACGCCGACGCGGATTCGCGCAGCGCGGTCGCCCTGGTGCGGCGGGAGCGCCCGGAGTCGCTGCCGCTGTCCCCCGCGCAGCAGCGCATCTGGTTCCTGAACCGCTTCGACACCGGCAGCGCCGGCTACAACATGCCGTTCGTGGTGCGCCTGCGCGGCGAGGCCGACGAGGCGGCGATGCGGGCCGCGCTGGCCGATGTGCTGGATCGACACGAGGTGCTGCGCACCGTATTCCCCTCGACGACAGCGGGTTTCGCACGCCAGGAGGTGCTGCCGGTCGCGGCGGCGGCGGAGCCGGTGGCGCACGAGGCCTGCGATGCCGATGATCTGGACGTCCGGTTGCGGGAGTTCGCGTCCCGCGGCTTCGACCTCGAGCACGAGATCCCGTTCCGGGCAAGATTGTTCGCCGTGACCGGCGCGGTCGCCTCGGATTGCGGCCTCGGCGGTCCGGCAGTGGTGGACGCGGCCGAACCGGATGTGCCCGAGTTCGCCATCGCCATCGTGTTGCACCACATCGCCGCCGACGGTCTGTCGCTCCCGATCCTGGCGCGCGACCTCATCACGGCCTACCTTGCGCGCTCCGAGGGCCGGGCCCCGGCCTGGCAGCCGCTCGCGGTGCAGTACGCCGATTACACGCTGTGGCAGCGGGATCGACTCGGTGCGGCCGACGATCCGGACTCGTTGCTGTCGCGGCAGCTGGACTTCTGGCGGCAGACCCTGGCCGGCGCGCCGGATCTGCTGGAGCTGCCGGCCGATCGCCCTCGCCCGGCGACGGCCACCGGCCGCGGCGCCAAACTCGATGTCGAACTGCCCGTCGAGTTGCATACGCGCGTTGCGGAAACGGCTCGCGCCGAGGGTATTTCGACCTTCATGCTGATGCACGCCGCGCTGGCGGTGCTGCTGTCGCGCCTGTCCGGCCAATCCGACATCGTCATCGGCACCCCCGTCGGTGGCCGCGGTGCGCGCGAACTCGACGATCTGATCGGCATGTTCGTCAATACGCTGCCGCTGCGCACCGAGATCGACGGCAGGCTGAGCTTCCGCGAACTCGCGCATCGGGTCCGCGACGCCGATCTCGCGGCCTTCGCGCACGGGGATGTTCCCTTCGAACAGCTTGTCGAGGTATTGAATCCGGCGCGCTCGCAGTCCCGCCATCCGCTGTTCCAGGTGGCGCTGTCGTTCACGGCCACCGGAGACATCAGCCTCGAACTGCCCGGGCTGCTTGCCACCACGGGTACGCTGGACACCGAGGTGACCAAATTCGACCTGTCGGTCGCGGTCACCGAAAGCTTCGCCGGTGCCGGTCCCGGGGAAGGTCCGGCACCGGCGGGGATCCACGCGGAGTTCGAGTTCGCGGTGGATCTGTTCGATCCCGCCACCGTCGAGGTGTTCGCGCACCGCTATGTGCGCCTGCTGGAGGCCATCACCGCCGATCCGGCCGTGATCGTGGATGCCCTGCCGCTGCTGTCCGACACCGAATACACCGATCTGACAACCCGTTCCGGCGCAGCGGTGGACTCGATCCGGTTGCTGCCGGAGCTGATGGCGGCGGCCGTGGCGGCCGCTCCGGACCGGCTCGCCCTGGTCGAGGGGGACGTCGAGTACACCTACGCAGAACTGGACGCGACGTCGAATCGCCTGGCGCGGCTGCTGATCGAACGCGGTCTGGGCACCGAGGATCTGGTGGCCGTGAGCCTGCCGCGGTCCGTGGAGTACATCGTGGCGGTCTGGGCGATCGCGAAGACCGGCGCCGGATGGGTGCCGGTGGACCCGGCCTACCCCGCCGAGCGCATCGCGTACGTGGTGCGGGATGCGGGTGCCGTGCTCGGCCTGACCGTGCACGCCGTGCGGGACTCGCTGCCGGACACGCTGGCGTGGCTGCTGCTCGACGATGCCGAACTCACGAACGCCTGCGCGGCTTTCCCGGCCGGCCCGATCGCCGACGCGAACCGGGTGCGCCCGCTGCGCGCCGACAATGTCGTGTACTCCATCTACACCTCCGGTTCGACCGGTCTGCCCAAGGGCGTCCTGGTCACCCACACGGGTCTGTCCGGTCTCGCCGAGGCGCAGTACCAGCGCTACCGCGGCGCCGCCGACGCGCGGGTGCTGCAGGTCACCAGCCCCTCGTTCGATATCTCGGTCGGCGAGCTGCTGCTGGCTCTGCGTTGCGCCGCCACCCTGGTGATCGCTCCGACGGGTGCGCACATGGGCGAGGAGCTGGCGGAAGTCATTCGGGCGCAACGGGTGACGCACGTCGTCATGACCCCGTCCGGTATCGGCACCATCGATCCGTCCGATGTTCCGAGCCTGCGTCACATCGCGGTGGGCGGCGAGGCGCTGTCGCCGGAGACGGTGCGGCGGTGGGCCGAGGCCGGGCGCGACATGGTCAATGCCTACGGCCCCACCGAGACCACCGTGGTCGTGAACATCACCGAGCCGCTGGCCGCGGGCCGGCCAGTGACGATCGGTCATTTGGTGCCGGGGTCGCGGGAGTGGATCCTCGACGACCGCCTGCGGCCGGTGCCGGTCGGCGCGATCGGTGAACTGTATGTGGCGGGCCTGCCGGTGACGCGCGGCTACCGCGGTCGCCCGGCCCTCACGGCGGGCCGGTTCGTGGCCTGCCCGTGGGCGCCTGGCGAACGCATGTACCGCACCGGCGATCTGGTGCGCTGGACTGTCGGCGGCGAGGTGGAGTACCTGGGCCGCAACGACTCTCAGGTGAAGCTGCGCGGCTTCCGCATCGAGCTCGGTGAGATCGAGGCGGCGCTGGCGGCCCTGCCGCAGGTGCGCACCGCCGTGGTAGTGCTGCACAACGACGCCGTGCGCGGCGACCAGTTGGTGGCCTACCTGGTGCCGGTCGCGGAGGGCCTGGACGTGGCCGAGGTGCGGACGGCGCTGGCGGGCCGGTTGGCGGCGTACATGATTCCGGCCGCCTTCATGGTCCTCGACGCCGTGCCGATGACCGTCAACGGCAAGCTCGACTACCGCGCGCTGCCCGCGCCGGTCTTCGCCGCGCGGGAATTCCGCGCTCCCGCAACGCCGATCGAGATGCTGGTGGCGGAGGTCTTCGCCGAGGTGCTCGGCCTTGCCCCCGCCGACGGCGCACCCGCGGACACGGCCGGCGCCTCGGAGCTGCTGGCCGCGACGGCGCTGGCCGGCCATTCGGCGGCCGCGGCGGCGACCCCGAGCGCCTCGGTGGCGCAGCAGCTTTCGGCCGAGCCGGCCGCCGCCGGAGTCGGTGCGGACGACGACTTCTTCGAGCTGGGCGGCAACTCACTGGTCGCTACCCAGGTGGCGGCCAGGCTGGGCGCGGCGCTGGATACCCAGGTGCCGGTCCGGCTGCTGTTCGAGGCGTCCAGTGTCGCCGAGCTGGCGGCCCGGCTGGCCGAGCTGGCCGGGTCGGGCGGCCGGGCGCCGCTGGTGGCGGGGGAGCGGCCCGAGGTGGTGCCGCTGTCCTACGCCCAGCAGCGCATGTGGTTCCTGAATCGCTTCGACAACAGCTCCATCGCCGACAACCTGGTCGCCGCCATCCGGCTGGACGGTCCGCTGGACGAGGCGGCGCTGGCGGCGGCGGTCACCGATGTGGTGGGGCGACACGAGACGCTGCGCACCGTGTACCCGGCCGTGGACGGGGTGGGACGCCAGCTGGTGCTGCCGGTCGAAGCGGCGGGTGTCGCACTGGCGTCGGAGCAGGTGCAGGCCGCCGACCTGGAGGCTCGGATCTTCGGGCTCGCGGTGCTGCCGTTCGCGGTGGATGAGCAGGCCCCCGCGCGGCTGACCCTGCTGCGGGTCGCGCCCGAGACCCACGTGCTGGTGCTGGCTGTGCACCACATCGCCGCCGACGGCTGGTCCATCGCGCCGCTGACCCGGGATCTCATGCTGGCCTACGCGTCCCGGCGCGGCGGCGCGGCTCCGCGGTGGACGCCGCTGCCGGTGCAGTACGCCGATTACACCTTGTGGCAGCGTCAACTGCTGGGTGCCGAGGACGACCCGGAATCGTTGCTGGCGGACCAGATTCGCTTCTGGCGTGCCGAATTGTCCGGGCAGCCGGAGACTTTGGAACTACCCGGCGATCGGCCCCGTCCGGCCGTGGCGACCCGCCGGGGCGCGCAGTACCGCTTCGCGATATCCGCCGAGCGGCACGCGCGCCTGCGGGAATTCGCCGAGGGCGATCGCGCCACCCTGTTCATGGCGATGCACGCGGCGTTCGCGACGCTGCTCGCGAAACTGTCCGGCACCAGCGACATTTCGATCGGCTCGGTCGTCGCGGGCCGTGGCGAGCAGGCGCTCGACGATCTCGTCGGCATGTTCGTCAACACCCTCGTGCTGCGCACCGAGGTCGCTCCGCACCGGTCCTTCCGGGAGCTGCTGGCCCAGGTGCGCGAGGTCGATCTGCGCGCCTTCGCGCACGCGGACGTGCCGTTCGAGCGGCTGGTCGAGGTGCTCAGCCCGATGCGCTCGCAGGCTCGGCACCCGCTGTTCCAGGTGGCCCTGGATCTGCAGAACACCACGCAGACGACGCTGGAGCTGGACGGTCTGACGGCGTCACGGATCGATCTGGATCCCGGCATCGCCAAGTTCGACCTGCAGCTGTCGCTGGTGGAGGACAGCGCGGCGGACGGGCTCGACGCCGTGTTCACCTATGCCACCGACATTTTCGACGAGGCCACGGTCGCGGCCTTCGCGCGCCGGCTGGATCTGGTGCTGGACGCCGTCACCACCGCCCCGGACCGCCCGGTCGGCGATATCGACCTGCTCACGGCCGACGAGCGGTCCCGGGTGCTGACGGACTGGAACGACACCGTCCACGACATCCGCGCGGCGCTGCCGGTCGGCGATTCGGGCGAGACCGTCCCCGCGACCTTGGTCGCCCTGTTCGACGCGCGGGCGCTGACCTGCCCGGACGCCCCCGCCGTCGAATTCGAGGGAACCACACTGTCCTACGGCGAGTTCGCCGACCGCGTGCACCGTCTGGCCCGCAAGCTGGTCGAGTCCGGCGTGGGCCCGGAATCCCGGGTGGCGCTGGCTATCCGGCGGTCCACCGAGCTGCTCGTGGGCATGTACGCGATTCTCGCCGCCGGTGGCGCCTATGTGCCGGTGGATCCGGACCAGCCGGAGCAGCGCACCGATTACGTGCTCGACGCGGCGGGCCCGGTGATCATCCTGACGACCGGCCGGGACGGATTCACCACGGCGCGCGACATTCCGGTGCTGGAGATCGACGCCCTCGACCTCGACGGCTACGCCGCCACCCCGCTCACCGACGCGGATCGCCGTGCGCCGCTGCGCGAATCGAACGCCTGCTATGTCATCTTCACCTCGGGCTCGACCGGTCGTCCCAAGGGCGTGGCGGTGTCACACGCCGCGGTGGTGAACCGCCTGGTGTGGGGTCAGGCCCAGTACGGCCTGACCGCCGCCGACGTAGTGCTGCAGAAGACGCCGTTCACCTTCGACGTGTCGGTGTGGGAGTTCTTCTGGCCCCTGCAGATCGGCGCCCGCCTGGTGGTAGCCGCACCGGACGGCCACCGCGATCCCAAGTACCTGGCCGACATCATCGCCCGGGCGGGCGTGACCGTCGTCCACTTCGTGCCGTCCATGCTGACCGTATTCGTCGCAGAACTCGAGATCGCCCATCACAGTGGGCAAGCCGCGAACGCGCCGGAGCGAAGCGGAGGCAAATTGAACACCGTGTTCGCCTCCGGTGAGGGCCTGCCCGTCGGCACGGCCTTCAAGCTGCGCGAGCTCACCGGTGCGCGCCTGCACAATCTGTACGGCCCGACCGAGGCGGCCGTCGAGGTCACCCACCACGAGGTCGTGGACACCGACACCGCGTTCGTCCCGATGGGCCGCCCGGTGTGGAACACCCGGACCTATGTGCTGGACGCCCGGCTGAACCCGGTGGCGCCGGGTGTCGCGGGTGAGCTCTATCTGGCGGGCGATCAGCTGGCCCGCGGCTACCTGGGCCGGCCGGACCTGTCCGCGGACCGCTTCGTGGCCAACCCGTTCGCGGCGGGCGAGCGCATGTACCGCACCGGCGACCTCGTCACCTGGAATGCCGACGGCGAGCTGATCTATCTGGGCCGCACCGATTTCCAGGTGAAGCTCCGCGGTCTGCGCATCGAGCTGGGCGAGATCGAGGCGGCGCTGCTGGCGCAGCCGGGCGTCGCCCAGGCGGTCGTGGTGGTGCGCTCCGACCCGCACGCCGGCGAAGCGCGGGGAGGCGGAGCGCAGCTGGCCGGGTACCTGCTGCGCGATCCCGGCGCCGTGATCGATCTGGACGCGATCAAGATGGCGCTGGGCGCCACCCTGCCGGGTTACATGGTTCCGGCCGCGTTCGTGGTGCTGGATGCCTTCCCGGTCAATGCCTCCGGCAAGCTGGACCGCGCGGCGCTGCCCGCCCCGGTCTTCGAGACGGCCGTCTACCGCGCGCCCGAGACCGTGGCCGAGGAGGTGGTGGCCGGCGTCTTCGCGGATCTGCTGGGCGCCGACCGGATCGGCGCGCACGACGACTTCTTCTCGCTCGGCGGCAGTTCGCTGGTCGCCGCGCGCGTCGTGGCCCGGGTGGGCGCGGCGCTGGACGCCGAGCTGTCGGTGCGCGACCTGTTCGACGCCCCGACGGTGTCCGGGCTCGCGGCCATCGCTGAGGCCCGGTCGGGCAGCGGTACGCCGTTGCCGCTGGTCGCGCGGCCGCGCCCGGAGCGGGTGCCGCTCTCGGATGCCCAGCGCCGCATCTGGTTCCTCAACCGCTACCACGCCGGTGAGGCCGGTATGGGCTCCGGCGCGGCCGCGGACAATATTCCGCTCGTGCTGCGGGTGTCCGGCCACCTGGATATCGCGGTATCGAATGCCGCGCTGCGGGACGTGGTTTCGCGCCAGGAGACGCTGCGCACCATCTACCCGGACGGCCCGGACGGTCCCGAGCAGCAGGTGCTGGCGACCTCCGACGCGGCGCTGCTCACCGAGCGGGTGGCCGCGGACGAGGTGGCCGGCCGAGTGGCCGCCATGATCGGCATGCCCTTCGACCTGACGCGTGAAACGCCCTTGCGCGCAGCACTGTTCAGTCTGTCCGAGACCGAGCACGTGCTGATGCTGGTGGTCCACCACATCAGTGCGGACGGGTTCTCGCTGGGCCCGCTGGCCGTCGACTTCATGACCGCGTACCAGGCCCGCCGCGAGGGCGGCGAACCCGCCTGGACGGCGCTGCCGGTCCAGTACGCCGACTACACCCTGTGGCAGGCCGAGCGCCGCGGTGACGACGCCGACCCGCGGTCCCTGGCTCACCGGCAGCTGCAATTCTGGCAGCGGCGCCTGGCCGGGCTGCCCGAGCAACTGGAACTGCCCGCGGATCGGCCGCGTCCCGCGGTGTCCACCCAGCGCGGCAGTGAGTTCCGCGCGGTGGTCGGCGCTGATGTGCACGCGGGACTGCGTGATCTGGCCCGCGCGCACGACGCCACCCTGTTCAGCACCGTGCACGCGGCGCTGGCCGTGCTGCTGGCCCGGCTGTCGGGGACCACCGACATCGCCATCGGAACGCCGGTGGCCGGGCGCGGGGAGCAGGCGCTCGACGGTCTGGTCGGCATGTTCGTCAACACGCTGGTGCTGCGCACCGAGGTCGATCTGCGAGCCGGTTTCGACATCGTGCTGAAGACGGTGCGCGAGGGCGATATCGAGGCGCTCTCGCACCCGGATGTGCCGTTCGAGCGGCTGGTCGAGGTGCTGGCCCCGGCCCGCTTGCCCAACCGCCACCCGCTGTACCAGGTCGCGCTGTCGTTCCAGAATTACGAACTGCCCGCGCTGGAACTGTCCGATCTGCGGGTCGCGCCGGAGCCGATCGACATCGCCGTGGCCAAGGTCGATCTGCAGTTCACCGTCGCCGAGACCTTCGACGCGCAGGATCGACCGGCGGGCCTGACCATCGACATCACCTATGCCACCGACCTTTTCGACGCGGTGACCATCGTGCGGCTCGCCGAGCGGTTCGAGCGGGTGCTGGCGGCCGTGGTCGCCGAGCCGGGCCTGACCGTGGAGGCGCTGCCGCTGCTGTCGCCCGCCGAATACGCCGATCTGACCACTCGCTCCGGCGGCGCCGTCGAGACCGGCCGCCGGCTGCCGGACCTGATGGCGGACGCGGTGGCGGCGCGCCCGGATCACGTCGCGCTGGTCGACGGGGACCGCGAGCTCACCTACCGTGAGCTCGACGCGATCTCGAATCGGATGGCGCGCTTGCTGATCGGGCGCGGCGTCGGCCCGGAGGATCTGGTCGCGGTCGCCATGCCGCGCTCGCTGAACTCGGTGCTGGCGGTCTGGTCCATCGCCAAGGCCGGCGCCGGCTGGGTGCCGATCGACCCGGCACACCCGGGCGATCGGATCCGGCACATGGTGTCGGATTCCGGCGCCGCGCTGGGCCTGACGATGGCCGCCGCGCGGACCGGGCTGCCGGACTCGATTCCGTGGCTGCTGCTGGATGACTTCGAATTCAGGAGCACCGCAGCCGAATTCAGCGATGCGCCGATCGAGGAGCGGGACCGCGTGCGGCCGCTGCACGCCGGGCACATCGCCTACATCATCTACACGTCCGGATCGACCGGCCTGCCCAAGGGGGTCGTGGTCTCGCACCTCGGCCTGCCGGGGCTGGCCGCCGCCGAGACCGAGCGCTACTTCGGCGCGCCGGAGGCGCGGGTGCTGCACGCCTCCTCGCCGTCGTTCGACATCTCCATCGGCGAGCTGCTGCTCGCCATCGACTCGGGCGCCACCGTCGTGGTGGCGCCGCCGGAGGCCGCCCTGGGCCATGAGCTCGCGGAACTGCTGCGGACACAGCGGGTTTCGCACGTGGTCATGACCCCGTCCGCGCTGGGCACCATCGACCCGGCGGACGTGCCGGAGGTGCGGTACGCGGCGGTCGGCGGCGAGGCGGTCCCCGCGGAGCTGGTGCGCCGCTGGGCAGAGGCCGATCGCGTGCTCGTGGACGCCTACGGCCCCACCGAGACCACCGTCGTGGTGAACGCCACCGCGCCGCTGACGGTCTCGGACCCGGTCACCATCGGCACGCCCTTCGCGGGCGTGCGGGAATGGGTGCTCGACGCCGGGCTGCGGCCGGTGCCGGTGGGGGCCGTCGGTGAGCTGTACGTGGCGGGCTCGCAGCTGGCGCGCGGCTACCGGGGCCGGGCCGACCTGACCGCCGGACGCTTCGTGGCCTGCCCGTGGGCTCCGGGTGAGCGCATGTACCGCACCGGCGACCTGGTGCGCTGGACCGCCGCCGGCACCGTGGAATACCTGGGCCGCAACGACTCCCAGGTCAAGGTACGCGGCTACCGGATCGAGCTCGGCGAGATCGAGACCGCGCTGGCCGAGCACCCGCAGGTGCGCCAGGCCGTCGTGGTCGTGCACACCGATCAGGCGCGCGGTGACCAGCTCATCGCCTACCTGGTTCCCGAGGGCCCGGATCTGGACGTGGACGCGGTGCGCGCCGGTGTCACCGGCCGGTTGGCCGCGTACATGATTCCGGCCGCCTTCACAGTGCTCGACGCCCTGCCGATGACCGTGAACGGCAAGCTGGACTACCGGGCCCTGCCCGCGCCCGTTTTCGAGGGCAATGCCTACCGCCGCCCGGCCACCGTGGCGGAAGAGCTGGTGGCGGGCGTATTCGCCGACCTGCTCGGAGTCGAGCAGGTCGGCGCGGACGACGATTTCTTCGCGCTCGGCGGCAGTTCCCTGGTGGCGGCGAAGGCTGCCGCCCGCCTCGGCGCCGTCTTCGAGTCGACGGTGGGCGTCCGCGTGCTGTTCGAGGCGCCGACAGTGGCCGCGCTGGCCGCCCGGCTGGCGTCCGGCGCGGGTGAGGCGCCGCGGCCCGCACTGGTCGCGGGGGAGCGCCCGCAGCGGCTGCCGCTGTCGCCGGCGCAGCAGCGCATGTGGTTCATCAACCGCTACGACCGCACCTCGACGGCCTACAACGTGCCGATCGCACTGCGGCTCACCGGCGAGCTGGACACCGCGGCCCTGGTGGCGGCGTTCGGCGACGTCCTGGAACGGCACGAGAACCTGCGCACCGTCTATCCGGAGACTCCCGAGGGCCCGACGCAGGTGATTCTCTCCGCCGCGCAGGCCTTCTCGGAGATGGCCGTCCATCCGGTCCGGGAGGACGAACTGCCGGCGCGGATTCACGAGATCCTCACCACCACCTTCGATGTCACCGCCCAGGTGCCGATCCGGGTGGAGCTGCTGCGGCTCGTGGACGCCGAGGGGGCGGCGACCGGCGAGTACGTGCTCGCCGGTGTGCTGCACCATATTTCGGCCGACGGCTCCTCGGTCGTCCCCCTGGTCCGCGACCTGATGGTGGCCTACGACGCCCGCCTGGCGGGCCGCGAGCCGGGCTGGTCCCCGCTGGCCCTGCAGTACGCCGACTACGCGCTGTGGCAGCGCGCGCTGCTCGGCTCCGAGGACGACCCGGATTCGGTGGCCAGCGCGCAGCTCGCCTTCTGGCGCGAGACCCTGGCCGGGCTACCCGACCAGCTGGACCTGCCCGCCGACCACCCGCGCCCGGCGCGGCAGAGCCTGCGCGGCAGCTACATTCGGCTCCCGCTCGACTCCGACCTGCACGCCGCTCTCACCGAGCTGGGCCGCCGCCACGGCGCGACCCTGTTCATGGTGGTGCACGCCGCCTTCGCGGCCCTGCTGTCCCGACTGTCGGGCACGACCGACATCGCGGTCGGCACCCCGATCGCGGGCCGCGGCGACGCCGCACTCGACGACGTGATCGGCATGTTCGTCAACACCCTGGTGCTGCGCACCAGGACCGACGCCGCCGAGCCGTTCACGGCGCTCCTGGCACGGGTCCGCACCGGCGACATCGCCGCCTTCGGCAATGCCGACGTACCGTTCGAACGGCTGGTGGAGGTGCTCAACCCGGCGCGTTCGACCGCCCGGCACCCGCTGGTCCAGGTGGGCCTGTCCTTCCAGAACCACGATCGCGCCGAACTGCGCCTGCCCGGACTGACGGTGTCGGAGGTCGAATTCGACACCCACGTGGCGCAATTCGATCTGCACCTGTTCGCGGTGGACCACTACGGCGAAACCGGTGCGCCCGCCGGTCTGGAGCTGACCCTCGGTTACGCCCACGACCTGTTCACCGAGGACACCGCGCAGCGATTCACCGCCGCCCTGGCCCGGCTGCTGGAAACCATTGCCGCGCAGCCGGACACCGCCGTCGGCGAGATCGACCTGCTGGGCGCGGGCCTGCGGCAGCGCATCCTGCACGATTGGAACGCCACCGCGCACCCGGTCGCATCGGCCACCCTCGCCGATCTGGTCGACGCTCAGGCGGCGGCCGCCCCGGCCGCGGTCGCCCTCCTCGACGGCGAAACGGCGCTCACCTACGCGGAATTCGATGCCCGGGTGAACCGGCTGGCACGGCGGCTGATCACGGCGGGCGTCGGTCCGGAGACCGGCGTGGTGCTCGCCATGCGGCGCGGCATCGACCTGGTGGTCGCCATGTACGCGGTGGTGAAGGCGGGCGGCGCCTATGTGCCGATCGATCCGGACCACCCGGCCGACCGCATCGCCTATATCATCGAAACAGCCGCTCCGGCAGTGGTTCTCACCACCTCGGCCGACGGTGTGCCGTTCGTCGCCGAGGTGCCGGTGCTCGAGGTCGACCGGCTGGATCTCGCCGGCGAGTCCGCCGCGCCGATCGCCGACGGCGAGCGCGTGCGCCCGCTGCGCGAGCAACACCCGGCGTATGTCATCTTCACCTCCGGTTCGACCGGCCTGCCCAAGGGCGTGGCGGTGCCGCACGCGGCCATCGTCAACCAGTTGAGTTGGCTGCGCGCCACCTTCGAGCTGGGCGCGAGCGACCGCGCGCTGCTGAAGACTCCGGCCACCTTCGACCTGTCGGTGTGGGAGTTCTGGTCCGCGCTGACCACCGGCGGCAGCCTGGTGGTCTCGGCCCCGGGCGACGAACGCGATCCGGACCGCCTGCGCGCCCTGATCGAGACCCACGGCGTCACGGTCCTGCACCCGGTGCCCTCGCTGCTGGGGATGCTGCTGGCGGGGGGCCCGCTGCCCGCCTCGGTGCGCGCGGTGCTGGCCATCGGCGAGGCGCTGCCCGCCGCGACTGCCGCCGAGTTCCTCGACCACGCCGCCGTTGACGGCGAGAACATCGGTGGCGCAAAACTTTTCAACCTATACGGTCCCACCGAAGCGGCGGTATCCATCACCGCCTACGAGGTGCGTGAACGCCACCGCCAGGCGGTGCCGATCGGCTCACCCGCCTGGAACAGCCGGGTCTACGTGCTCGACGCCCGCCTGTCGCCGGTCCCGATCGGCGTGCCCGGCGAGCTGTACCTGTCCGGTGCGCAGCTGGCGCGCGGATACCACAACCGCCCGGCACTGACCGCCGACCGCTTCGTGGCCGATCCATTCAGCTCCGCCTCCCCGCGCTCGGGCGGCCGGATGTACCGCACCGGCGATATCGTCCGCTGGCGCGCGGACGGCACGCTCGAGTACGTCGACCGCGCCGACTTCCAGGTCAAGATCGGCGGTTTCCGCATCGAGCTCGGCGAGGTCGAGACGGCGCTGCGGCGGCAGCCCGGCGTGCACGCCGCGGTCGCCGTGGCCCGCACCACCGACGCCGGGGCACAGCTGGTCGCCTACGCCGCGGTCCCGGGCACCCCCGAGGATAGTCGCGACGAGGTGTCCGCCGGGCTGCGTGCCGCCCTGGCCGCGGAGCTGCCCAAGTACATGGTCCCGGCCGCGCTGGTGGTGCTGGACGCCTTGCCGCTCAACGCCAATGGCAAGGTCGACCGGGCGCAGTTGCCGGAACCGGTCTTCGCCGTGGCGGCCTACCGGGAGCCGGTGACCGCCCTCGAACAGGCCGTCGCCGCGGGCTTCGCCGAGGTCATCGGCGCGAATGAGCAGACCCTCATCGGATTGGACACCGATTTCTTCGCCCTGGGCGGAAACTCGCTCATGGCGACCCGCCTGGCCGCTCGGCTGGGCTCGGATCTCGGTGTGCGCGTGCCGGTGTCGGCCCTGTTCGACACTCCGACCGTCGGCGGCCTGGCGGAATGGATCGCCACCGCCGACCGCACCGAACTGCTGCCCGCGCTGACCCGCCGCACCGACACCGGCCCGGCTCCGCTGTCGCTGGCCCAACAGCGCATGTGGGTGCTCAACCGCCTGCACCCGGAGTCGGGCGCCTACAACGTGCCCGCCGCGGTCCGCCTCACCGGCGACCTCGACCGGGCCGCGCTCACCGCCGCCCTGCGGGATGTGCTGGAGCGCCATGAGATTCTGCGCACCCGCTATCCCGAGGTGGACGGCGAGGCCGTGCAGGTGGTGCTGGAGCTCGGCGAGCTCGACGGCGAGCTGACTCCGGTCCCGGTGTCCGAGCACGAGATTCAGGCGCGGATGGTCGAGGTGGCGACGACCGGCTTCGACGTCACCGCCGCCCCGCCGGTGCGGGTGACCCTGTTCGAGCTCGCACCGGCCGACCATGTGCTGCTGGTGGTGCTGCACCACATCAGCGCCGACGGCTTTTCGGTGCTGCCGATGACCCGGGATCTGGTGGTGGCCTACACCGCCCGCCGGGCCGGCGCCGCGCCTGCCTGGGCTCCGCTGGAGATCCAGTACGGCGACTTCGCCGCGTGGCAGCGCGCGATGCTCGGCTCCGACACCGATCCGGACAGTTTGCAGTCACGGCAGCTGCGCTTCTGGGTGGACGAGCTGTCCTCCGCGCCGGAGCAGTTGGCGCTGCCCACCGACCGGCCGCGGCCGGCGCGGCGGGAGATGCTCGGCGAGACCATCGGTTTCGAGGTCGACACCGACACCGTCGAGCGGCTCTCGGACCTGGCCCGTGCGCACGGCGCCACCCTCTTCGGCGTGGTGCACGCCGCGTTCGCGGTGCTGCTGGCGAAACTGTCCGGTCAGCGCGACATTTCGATCGGCGTCCCGGTCGCCGGTCGCGGTGAGCGAGCCCTCGACGACCTCATCGGCATGTTCGTCAATACCGTGGTGCTGCGCGCCGAGGTGGACGGCAAACTCGCCTTCACCGATCTGCTGCGTCAGGTGCGCGACCGCGATCTGGCGGCGTTCGACCACGGCGACGTGCCGTTCGAGCGGGTGGTGGACGCCGTCCTGGCCGTCACCGGCCGCGCACGCTCGGCCTCGATCAACCCGCTGTTCCAGGTGGCCTTCGCCTTCCAGAACATGTCGCCGGTCTCGGCGGCGCTGCCCGGGCTGACGGTCGAGGCGCTCGAGCCCGAACTCACCGAGGCCAAGTTCGACCTCCAGCTCACAGGCATCGAGCGCCACGACGATTCCGGTCGCGTCGTGGGGCTGGACATGCGGCTGGTCTACGCCACCGATCTGTTCGGCGCCGACACCGCGCGCCTGCTGGCGCAGCGGCTGCTGCTGGTGCTGCACGCCGTGGCCGCCGATCCGGAGCAGCCGGTGCGCGCCATCGACATCCGCACCGAGGCCGAACGCACCCGCCGCCCCGGCGCCGGTGCGGCGAAGACCGAAACCGTTGTGCCGCAGCAGCAGTCGGCCGCCACCCCGGCCGACCTGCCCGCGCTGATCGCCGCCGCGGCGGCGGCCGACCCCGCGGCGGTCGCTCTCACCCACGGTGCGCACACCGTCACCTACCGGGACCTCGCCGAGAAGATCGCCGTCACCGCCCGCGCCATGGGCGCCGCCGCGAAGCCGGAGGCGCTGGTGAACGTGGCACTCGCCGGACTGGTGCCCGGCATTCTGGCCGCCCTCGGCGCGGCCGGACTCCACCAGGCCCTGAGCACGCTCACCACGGACGCGCAGGCCCTGGTCCTTCGCTCGGAAAGCACGTCGGAAGGAAGCCTCTGATGCACTACGCAGAGTCGATCGCCACCAGCCGAACCGGACGGGTCACGGCCTTGCGCCGGGCCTACGGCGTGGGCGACCTACCAGGTCTGATCGCCATCGTGGCCGAGCTGGATGCCGACCGCACAGCGCTGCGCTACGCGGGGGACAGTGTCACCTACGGCGCCCTGGCCACCGAGATCGCCATGCTGAGCGAGGCGATGGGCGGCGCGCTGGAGCCAGAGGCGCTCATGCAGGTCGTGGTGTCCGGCCAGCTGCCCGGTCTGATGGACGGCGAGGCGGGCGGGTTGACCGCGGCCCTGGAGGCGCTGGTCGACGACGCCGTGCTGGCCGCCTCCGACGTCCTCGACCCGAAACTGGCCCCGATCGAGACCCTGAGCACCCAGTTCCGGGCCCAGGTGCAGCGCACCCCCGACGCGGTGGCCATGGAATTCGAGGGCGCGACGCTCACCTATGCCGAATTCGCCACCCGCGTCACGGTTCTCGCGCGCCACCTGCGCGGTATGGGCGTCGCGCCCGACGTCCTGGTGGGCCTGGCGGTGCGCCGCTCCTTCGAAATGCTGGTCGGCATGTTCGCCATCCTGGAGGCGGGCGGCGCGTACGTGCCCATCGATCCGGATCACCCGGCCGAGCGCACCTCCTACGTGCTCGAGGTGGCGCGGCCCGCGGTGGTGCTCACCACCACCGCAGACCAGCCGGCCTTCGACATCGACGCCCCGGTGCTGCGCATTGACGAATTCGAGTGCAACGCAAGGGAATACGGCATCGACGGCGATCGGCTGCTGTCGCCGGCCGACGATCCCGAGCTGCCGCAGCCGGGTCCGGACAACCTCGCCTACGTCATCTTCACCTCGGGCTCCACCGGCCGCCCCAAGGGGGTGGCCATCCCGCACCGCGCGGTCGTCGCGTTCCTGAGGTGGCAGCAGCGCCAGTTCCGGCTCACCGACCAGGACGCGGTCCTGTTCAAGACCTCCACCACCTTCGACGCGTCGGTGTGGGAGATCTTCTGGCCCCTGCAGACCGGGGCCCGGCTGGTGATCACGGCGCCGGACGGCCACCTGGACTCCGCGTACCTGGTGCGTGTCATTCGCGAATCAAGGGTCACCACAGCCTTTTTCGTCACGTCCATGCTGGCCGCGCTGGTGGGCGAGGTGATGCGCGGCGGCGAGGAGATGCCCGACTCGCTGCGCTACCTGCTCACCGGTGGCGAGACCGTTCCCGTGGGCATCGCCGCTGACTTCCGCAGCGTCAGCGGCGCGACCCTGTTCGACGTGTACGGTCCCACCGAGTCCACCGTGCTGGCCACCGCCCATGAGGTCACCGCCGCCGATGTCGACTCCATTCCGATCGGCAGCCCCGGCGACGACGTCGAACTGCTGGTCCTCGACGAGGACCTGCGACCGGTGCCGGTCGGCGTGGTGGGCGAGCTGTACGTGGCCGGCCCGCAGCTGGCCCGCGGCTATATCGCCCGCTCGGGTCTGACCGCGGAACGCTTCGTGGCCAACCCCGAGGGTCCGTCCGGCGACCGCATGTACCGCACCGGCGACCTGGTGCGCTGGGTGTCCAGTGCGGACGGCGGCCCCGATGAGCTGGAGTACGTGGGCCGCAGCGACTTCCAGGTGAAGATGCGCGGCCTGCGCATCGAACTCGGCGAGGTGGAGTCCGCCCTGCGCCGCGACGCCGCGGTCGCGCAGGCGGCCGTGCTGATGCACACCCGCCCCAATGGCGAGCAGGCGCTGGTCGGCTATGTGGTCGCGGCCGACGGCGCCGAAATCGACAGCACCGCGGTGCTTTCCACCGTGCGGACGCACGTGCCCGAGTACATGGTGCCGTCGCTGCTGGTGCCCATGGCCGAGATGCCGCTCAATGTGAACGGCAAGGTGGACCGGCGTGCCTTGCCCGAACCGGTCTTCGCCGACGTCACCATCGCCTACCGCGCCCCGGCCACGCCCGCCGAGGAGGCGGTCGCGGCCATCTTCGCCGACCTGCTCGATCTCGCGGTGGTCGGCGCCGACGACGACTTCTTCTCCATCGGCGGCAACTCGCTCATCGCCACCCGCGCCATCGCCCGGATCCGGGAGACGCTGGGCGTCACCGTCGACGTGCGCGATTTCTTCGAGCGTCCGACCGTGGCCGCGCTCGCGGCGCTGGGCGACGGCGCGGGTCCGGCCGCCCGGCCGCCGCTGACCGCCGGACCGCGTCCGGACCACATCCCGCTCTCGCCCGCCCAGCAGCGCATGTGGTTCCTCAACCACTACGCGCGCAGCGAATACGACCCGGCCGCCGATGATTTCGATCCGTCGGCGGTGGACAACATGCCGTTCGCGCTGCGCCTGCGCGGCGAGCTCGACACCGCGGCGTTGGCGGCCGCCTTCGCCGACGTCATCGAACGCCACGAGTCGCTGCGCACCTACTATCCGGCCGCCGAGGCCGGCCCGGCCCAGGTGGTGCTGCCCGCCGCCGCGGTGGACCTCACTCCGCGCGAGGTGCCCGAGGATCAGCTGGCGGCGACCGTACTCGCCCTGGCCGCACAGGGATTCGACGTCACCGCCGAGGTGCCGCTGCGCGCCCGGCTGCTGCGCTCCGGCCCCGCCGACCACACCCTGGTGGTGGTCGCCCACCACATCGCCGCCGACGGCGCGTCCATCGCGCCGCTGGTGCGCGACCTGGTCATGGCCTACGTGGCGCGGCAGTCGGGCCAGCGGCCGCAGTACGAGCCGCTGGCGGCGCAGTACGCCGACTACGCGCTGTGGCAGCGCGCCTGGATGGGTGACGAGTCCGACCCGGACTCGGTGTCCGCCCGCCAGATCGCCTTCTGGGCGAGCGAACTCGCCGACCTGCCCGCCCAGCTCGACCTGCCCTCGGACCGCCCGCGCCCGGCCGTCTCCAGCTTCCGGGGCGCGACATTCGAGACCGTCCTGGACGCCGAGCTGCGCGACGCGGTCGACCGCATGGCCGCCGCGCACCGCGCCACCCCGTTCATGGTGCTGCACGCCGCGCTGGCGGCGGTGCTGGCCCGCCTGTCCGGCACCGCCGACATCGCCATCGGCACTCCGGTCGCGGGCCGCGGCGACCAGGTCCTCGACGACCTGGTCGGCATGTTCGTCAACACCCTGGTGCTGCGCACGGCGGTACGGGGCGCGGACTCCTTCGGCGACCTGATCGCCCATGTCCGCGACCGTGATCTGCGCGCCTTCGCCCACCGCGACGTGCCCTTCGAGCGCCTGGTGGAGGTGCTCAACCCGGCCCGCGCCCGCAACCGCCACCCGCTGTTCCAGGTGGCGCTGTTCATGCAGAACCTGGGCGACGTCACGCTGGCGCTGCCGGGACTGAGCGCAGAGGAACTGGACTTCGATCCGGGCATCGCCAAGTTCGACCTGCAGCTGACGGTCGTCTCCGACGGCGACCGCTACCGCGTCCAGTACACCTACGCCACCGACCTTTTCGACGAACACTCGGTGCGCGAGTTCGCCGCCAAGTTCACCCGCCTGCTGACCGCCGCCACCGCCGATGCCGAGGTGCCGGTCGGCGATATCGCACTGCTGGACGCCGGGGAGCACGATTACGTCGTCTCGAGCTGGAACGCCACCGGCTCCCGCGTCCCGGACCAGTTCCTGCACCAGGGTTTCGACGCCCAGGCGGCCCGCACCCCGAACGCGCGCGCCCTGGTCTTCGGCGATACCGAACTCAGCTACGCCGAGTTCTCCGAGCGCGCGAATCGGTTGGCGCGCCACCTCATCGGCGCGGGTGTCGGCCCGGAATCGCTGGTGGTGCTGGCCATGGCGCGCTCGGTGGAGCTGGTGGTCGCCATGTACGCCGTGTTGCGCGCGGGCGGCGCGTACGTGCCGGTGGATCCGTCCCACCCCGCCGAACGCATCGGCCACATTCTCGCCACCGCCGACCCGCACGCCGTGCTCACCACCCGCCGCGACGGTTTCACCCTGCCCGATACCGTCGACGTGCCACTGCATCACCTCGACGAGCTGGATCTCACCGAGTACTCCGCGGCCAAGATCGGTGACCGGGAGCGGCGCGCGGTCCTGCGTCCCGACCACCCGGCCTATGTCCTGTTCACCTCCGGCTCCACCGGCAAGCCCAAGGGCGTGGCGGTCACGCACCGCGCCATCGCCAACCAGATGGCCTGGATGCAGGCCGAATACGGGGTGCGTGCCCAGGACGTTTACCTGCAGAAGACCGCCACCACCTTCGACGTCTCGCTGTGGGGCTACTTCCTGCCGCTGCGGGCCGGCGCGACCCTGGTGGTCGCCACTCCCGACGGCCACCGCGACCCCCGCTACATCGCCGAAACCATTGCCCGGCACCAGGTCACGCTCACCGACTTCGTGCCCTCGATGCTCGCGGTCTTCGCGGCGCACGCCGAGGCGGGCGAACTCGACTCGCTGCGCGAGGTTTTCGTCATCGGTGAGGCGCTGCCGCCGGAGACGGTCGCCGCCTTCTGGGCCGTCAGCGACGCCGGGCTGCACAACCTCTACGGCCCCACCGAGGCCGCGGTGTCCATCACCTTCCGCGAGGCGCACAGCTCCGACACGCTCACCGTGCCGATCGGCGAGCCGGAGTGGAATTCCCAGGTGTACGTGCTGGATTCGCGCCTGCACCCGGTGGCCATCGGGGTGCCGGGCGAACTGTATCTGGCCGGCGTGCAGCTGGCGCGCGGATACTACCGCCGCGTCGACCTGACCTCGGACCGCTTCGTGGCCAACCCCTTCGGACGGCCCGGCGAGCGCATGTACCGCACCGGCGATCTGGTGAAGTGGACCGAGGACGGCGAACTGGTCTACCTCGAGCGGCTCGACTTCCAGATCAAGTTCCGCGGCCAGCGCATCGAGCTGGCCGAGATCGAGAGCGCGCTGCTGCTGGCCCCCGAGGTCGCGCAGGCGGCGGTGCGGCTCATTACCGCCGAGTCCGGCGACTACCTGGCGGGCTACGTGGTCGCGGCCCCCGGTATCGAACTGGATCCGGAGTCCCTCCGGGAGGGCCTGGCCCGGGTGCTGCCGCCCTACATGGTGCCGACGGCCCTGATGGCGCTGCCCGAACTGCCGCTCAACTCCAGCGGCAAGCTCGACCGCACCGCGCTGCCGGTTCCGGAACTGCGCGCCAAGGACTTCCGCGCCCCCGTCGATGCCGCTCAGCGCCTGGTGGCCGCCGTGTTCGCCGAGGTGCTCAATGCCGAGCGGGTCGGGCTGGACGACGACTTCTTCGCTCTCGGCGGCAGTTCGCTCGACGCCGCCCGGGTGACCTCCCGCATCGGCGCCGAGCTCGGCGCCCGCGTGCCCGTGCGGCTGCTCTTCGAGGCTTCCACCGTCGAGGGCTTGGCCGCCGCGCTGGTCGCCGCGAATCCGGATGCGGCCCGGCCGGTTCTGGCCGCGCGCCCGCGCCCGGAGCGCATTCCGCTCTCGCCCGCCCAGCAGCGCCTGTGGTTCCTCAACCGGATCGAGTCCGAGGACGGTGAGCGCAGCGTCTACAACCTCCCGATCGTCCTGCGCCTGCGCGGCGCGCTGCACATCGCGGCGCTCGAGCAGGCGGCGCTGGATGTGCTGGCCCGGCACGAATCCCTGCGCACCACCTACCCTGACTCCGAATCCGGCCCCTACCAGCACATCCTGGAGGTCGCGGACATCGGCCTGAGCCTGGGACCGGTGCCGGTCGCCGCGTCCGAGCTGACCGGGGCGCTCACCGCCTTCGCTGCGGCGGGTTTCGACGTCACCGCCGAACTTCCCTCGCGCATCGGGCTTTTCGTGATCGACGAGGAGAACGGGGACCGTTCCCCGGAGACCGCCGAATACGTGCTGGCCGTGGTGGTGCACCACATCGCCGCCGACGCCCTGTCGCTGGAACCGCTGATCGCGGATCTCATGCGCGCCTATACCGCCCGCGTCGCGGGCATCGAACCCGGCTGGGAACCGCTGGCCGTCCAGTACGCCGACTACAGCCTCTGGCAGCACGAACTGCTCGGCGACGACAAGGAACCCGGCAGCGTCGCCCATCAGCAGCTCGCCTTCTGGCGTGAGACCCTCGCTGACCTGCCCCCGCAGCTGGCCCTGCCGATCGACCGTCCACGGCCCGCCGTCCAGACCAATGCCGGTGCGTCCGTACCGTTCTCGGTGGACGAGACCGTCGCCGCCGGACTGCGGGAGCTGGCCCGGGCGCACGGCGCGACCATGTTCATGGTCGTGCACGCCGCCTTCGCGGCCCTGTTGGCGCGCAGCTGCGGCACCGCCGACATGGCCGTGGCCTCGCCGATCGGCGGCCGCGGCGAGCGCGAACTCGACGCCCTCATCGGCATGTTCGTCAATACCCTGGTGCTGCGCACGCAGGTCGAGAGCGATCTGTCCTTCACCGAGCTGCTGGACCGCGTGCGCACCGCCGACCTGGCCGCTTTCGCCCACGCCGAGCTGCCGTTCGAACGGATCGTCGACGCCCTGGCCGTGGACCGCACCACCGGCGCGCCACCGCTGGCCCAGGTCATGCTCACCTTCACCGACGCCGCCCGCATGAGCGGGGCCGGCACCTTCGCGTTGCCCGAACTCACGGTGTCCGCGGTCGAGATCGACGACCCCACCGTCAAATTCGACCTGCACCTGGTGGTCGGCGAGCTGGGAGACCGGGCCGGGTTGACCGGCAACCTGCGCTACGCCACCGAACTCTTCGACGCCGCCACCGTCGCCGCGCTCGCCGAGCGTTTCGTCCGGGTGCTCGCGGCGGTCGCCGCCGACGCCACCGTGCGGGTCGGAGATCTCGACCTGCTCGACGCCGCCGAGCGCACCCGAATCCTGCACGAGTGGAACGACACCGCCGCCGTGCTCGACCTGCCCGAGCTGCCGCGGGATACCGCCGTGACGCTGGCATCCCTGTTCGAGGCGCAGGTGGCGCGCACGCCCGGGGCGACCGCGCTCACCTTCGAGCACGCCGACACCTCCCGACCCGGCGATCTGTCCTATGCCGGATTCGCCGCCCGGGTGCGGCGGCTCGCGCGCTGGCTGATCGGGGAGGGCGTCGGACCGGGTTCCCTCGTGGCCCTGGGGATGCGACGCTCGATCGATCTGGTGGTGGGCATGTACGCCGTGACCGCCGCCGGCGCCGCCTATGTGCCGCTGGATCCGGACCACCCGGCCGAGCGCACCGAGTACATCCTCGAGACCGCCGACCCGGTCACCGTGCTGACCTCCGGCGAGGACCTGCTGATGGACACCGCGCAGGTGCGGATCGATCTGCTGGATCTGAGCGGAATCTCCGACGAACCGCTGACGGACGCGGATCGCGTTGCGCCGCTGCGGGAGTCGGATACCGCGTATGTGATCTTCACGTCGGGTTCGACCGGTCGTCCGAAGGGTGTGGCGGTGCCGCATTCGGCGATTGTGAACCGTTTGGTGTGGATGCAGGCCGAGTATGGCCTGACCGCCGGAGATGTTGTCCTGCAGAAGACCCCGGCTACCTTCGATGTGTCGGTGTGGGAGTTCTTCTGGCCTTTGCAGGTTGGTGCGAAGCTGGTTGTGGCCAAGCCGGACGGGCACCGGGATCCGGTGTACCTGGCGGAAACCATTGCCCGCGAGGGTGTCACGACGGCGCACTTCGTGCCGTCGATGCTGGCGGTGTTCGTGGCGGAGGATGTGGCCGCGCGGTGCACCAGCTTGCGTTTGGTGTTCGCCTCGGGTGAGGCGCTGCCGGCGTCCACGGCCCAGCAGCTGCGCCGGGTCACCGGAGCGGCGCTGCACAATCTGTACGGCCCGACGGAAGCGGCCGTCGACGTCACCTACCATCAGGTCACCGACGCCGATACCGAGACCGTGCCGATCGGGCGTCCGGTGTTCAACACCCGGGTGTACGTACTGGATTCGCGTCTGCGGCCGGTTCCGGTCGGTGTCGCGGGTGAGCTCTATCTCGCGGGCGATCAGCTCGCCACCGGCTATGTCGCGCGTCCGGCCCTCACCGCGGATCGCTTCGTGGCCAACCCCTTCGGTGCCGCCGAGCGCATGTACCGGACCGGTGACCTGGTCAAGTGGACCGGTGCCGGTGAACTGGAATACCTGGGCCGCACCGACTTCCAGGTGAAGCTGCGTGGTCTGCGCATCGAGCTCGGCGAGATCGAGTCGGCGCTCACCGCCCTGGATCCCGTCGCCCAGGCGGTGGTCGTGGTGCGCGGTTCCGGCCGCGCCGACGCCGAGCCCCAGCTGGTCGCCTACCTGACGCCCGCCCCGGGCGCGGAACTCTCCACGGCCGAGCTGAAGATCGCGCTCGCGCGGCGGCTCCCGGCCTACATGGTGCCCGCGGTCTACGTGCCGCTGGAAGCCCTCCCGCTCAATGCCTCCGGCAAGCTCGACCGCGCCGCCCTGCCCGCGCCGGCGCTCGCCGCCGCCTTCCGCGCCCCCACCGGACCCGAGGAGCGGATCGTCGCGGAGGTGTTCGCGTCCCTGCTCGGTGTCGAGCGGGTCGGCGCCGAGGACGACTTCTTCGCCCTCGGCGGCAACTCGCTCATCGCCACCCAGCTGGTGGCGCGGCTGGGCAAGGCCGCGGGCGTACGGATTCCGCTGCGCGCGGTGTTCGAGGACGCCACGGTCGCGGGCTTGGCGGCCCGGATCTCCGCGGCCGACGCCGAATCCGTGGTGGAGCTGCCGCCGGTCACGGCGCAGGAGCGCGGCGACCGCATTCCGCTGTCCATCGCACAGCAGCGCATGTGGTTCCTCAACCGCTTCGACGTCCGGGACGGCTACACCATCCCCTTCGCACTGCGGCTCCGCTCCGTCGACCCGCGCTTCGACGCGCTGAACCTCGAGGCGCTGCAGGCCGCCGTCGCCGATGTCGTGGACCGGCACGAGACCCTGCGCACCATCTACCCCGAGCACGACGGTGAGGCGAGCCAGCTCATCCTGCCCACCGGCACCCGGCTGATCGACCTGGTGCCCGAGCCCGTCTCCTCCGACGAGCTGCCGGGCCTGGTGGAAGCGGTGGCGCGCACCGCCTTCGACGTCACCGCCGAGGTGCCCTTCCGCATCCGCCTGCTGGAACTCACCGACGAACCCGGCAGCCACCTGCTGGTCATGGTGGTGCACCACATCGCCGCCGACGGGTGGTCCTTCGGACCGCTCACCCGCGATATCGCCACCGCCTACGTGGCCCGTTGCGCGGGCGAGGTCCCCAATCTCGCACCGCTGCCGGTGCAGTACGCGGACTTCGCGCTCTGGCAGCGCGCCGCCCTCGGCAGCCCGGACGACGCGGACTCGGTGCTGGCCCGCCAGCTGGCGCACTGGACTCGCCGCCTGCACGGGGTCCCCGATGTCCTGGCCCTGCCCACCGACCGCCCCCGGCCCGCGGTCGCCAGCGGCCGCGGCGCGGGCTTCACCGGCCGCTTCGATGCCGAATTGCACTCGGACCTCCTCGATTTCGCCGCGGCCCGGCGGGTGACCCCGTTCATGGTGCTGCACACCGCCCTGGCCGTCACGCTGGCCCGGTTGTCCGGCAGCGGGGACATCGTCATCGGCACACCGGTGGCGGGCCGCGGCGACGAAGCCCTCGATGATCTGGTCGGCATGTTCGTCAACACCCTGGTGCTGCGCACCGAGGTGCGGCCGGACGCGCCGCTGGGCGAGCTGCTCACCCAGGTTCGCGACACCGACCTGGCCGCCTTCGAGCACGCCGTGGTCCCCTTCGAAATGCTGGTCGAGGCCGTGAATCCGGTGCGCTCCCAGGCGCACGCACCGCTGTGCCAGGTGACGCTGACCCTGCAGAACCACACCCGACCCAGCATCCGGCTGAACCGGCTGGCCATCGAGGCTCTCACCGTCGACGCCACCGCCGCCCAGTTCGACCTGGACTGGACCATGGCCGAGACCACAGGCGCAGACGGCGCGCCCGGCGGCATCGAGGTCTACATCACCTACGCCACCGACCTTTTCGACGCCGGCACCATCGGCGCGTTCCAGGACACCTACGAGCGCGTGCTGCGCGCCCTGCTCGCCGATCCGCGCACCAACACCGGCGACGTCGAGATCCTGTCGCGCGCCGAACGCGGTGTGCTGCTCGCGGATCGCAATGCCACCGGCCGGGCCCTGCCCGCCGAGACCCTGGCCGGGCTGCTCGACGCCCGCGCCGCCCAGGACCCCGACGCCGACGCGCTCGTCTTCGAGGGAGCCCGGGTCGCCTACGCCGATCTGGCGCGGCGCGTGAATCGCCTGGCCCGCCTGCTGATCTCGGAGGGCATCGGACCCGACGACATCGTCGGCATCACCGCGCAGCGCTCGATCGACATGGTGGTGGCGCTGTGGGCCGTGGTGGCCGCCGGCGCGGCCTACGTGCCGGTCGATCCGTCCCATCCGGCCGACCGCATCGCGCACGTCCTCGGCACCTCCGGCGTCACCCTGGTGCTCACCGTCGGCGGCGCGGAACTGCCCGAACTCGACGGCGTGCGGGTACTCGACGTCGCCGAGCTCACGGAATCCGGTGCGCTGGACGGTCTTTCGGACGCGCCTATCGCCGAGGCCGAGCGCCGTGGCGTACTGCGCCCGGACAACCTCGCCTACGTGCTGTACACCTCCGGTTCCACCGGCCTGCCCAAGGGCGTGGCGACCAGCCACCGCGCCATCATGAACCAGCTGCGCTGGCTCGAGGACCGCTACGGCGTGACCCGCGCCGACCGCATCATGCAGCGCGCCCCACTGGCCTTCGACGTCTCGGTGTGGGAGTGCTTCCTGCCCGCCATGGTCGGTGCGCCCCTGGTGATTCCGCGTCCCGGCGGACACCAGGATCTGGACTACCTGGCCGGGCTCATGCGCGAGTTCGGCGTCACCATCGCCGAACACGTGCCGTCGGTGCTGGCGGCACTGGTCGCCGAGGGCCACGGCGACGCGCTGCATTCCTTCCGGCACCTGCACACCGGCGGCGAGGCGCTGCCCGTCGAACTGCTCGGCAAGCTGCGCGAGCTGGTGGGCGGTTCGGTGCACAACGCCTACGGCCCGACCGAGGCCGCGATCTCGACCGTCTACCACGAATTCTCCGACGCCGAACCGGATTTCGAGGTCGCCATCGGTCGCCCGAACTGGAACACCCGCGCCTACGTGCTCGATGGCCGGCTGCGCCCGGTGCCGACCGGCGTCATCGGCGAGCTCTACCTGGCCGGCGCGCAGCTGGCCCGCGGCTATCAGGGCCGGGGCGGTCTCACCGCCGACCGGTTCGTGGCCGACCCGTTCGGGGTGCCGGGCGCGCGCATGTACCGCACCGGCGATTTGGTCAAATGGAATCGCGGCGGCGATCTGGTCTATGTGGGCCGCAACGACTTCCAGGTGAAGCTGCGCGGTCAGCGCATCGAGCTCGGCGAGATCGAAGCCGCACTGCTGTCCGCGCCCGGCGTGGCGCACGCGGTCGTGCTGCTGGCCCGCGACACCGCCGGGACCGACTGCCTGGTCGGATACGTCTCCGGCGCCGGACTCGACGCCGAGACCCTGCTCGAGCACGCCCGCACCCAGCTGCCCGCCTACATGGTTCCCGTCCACCTGGCGGTGCTCGACGAGATGCCGCTCACCAGCGTCGGCAAACTCGACCGGAACGCGTTGCCCGCAGTCGAATTCACCGCCGCCACCGTCGCCTACCGCGCGCCGGCGCCGGGCGCCGAGACCGTGCTGGCCACCCTCATCGGCGACCTGCTCGGCGGCGTCACCATCGGCGCGGATGACGACTTCTTCGCGCGCGGCGGCAATTCGCTGCTGGCCATGCGCCTGGTGGCGCGCGCCAATGCCGCCCTCGGCGCCGAGCTGAGCGTGCGGCAGCTGTTCGAGGCGCCGACCGTCGCCGAACTGGCCGCCCGCATCACCGGCGGCGATCGCGGCGTGCCGCTGCGGCGCATGCCGCGTCCGGAGCGAATCCCGCTGTCGCTCGCGCAGACCCGCATGTGGCTGCTCAACCGCCTGGATCCGGAATCCGCGGCCTACAACGTGCCGGCGGCCGTCCGGGTCACCGGCGAGATCGACACCAGCGTGCTGAGCGCCGCCTTCGCCGACGTGGTGGCCCGCCATGAGGCGCTGCGCACCATCTACCCGGCCGACGCGGCCGGGGTCGGCTACCAGCTGGTTCTGCCCGTGGACGGCGCACTGCCGACCCTGGAGATGCGGACCGGCGCCGATGCCGCGGACCTCACCTGGATCGAGAGCTTCGTGGCGCGCGGCTTCGACGTCACCACCACCGTGCCGATGCGCGCCGCCCTGATTCGCGAATCCGAGCACAGCCACGTGCTGGTGGTGGTGCTGCACCACATCGCCGGTGACGGCCAATCCCAGGATCCGCTGCTGCGCGACACCATCACCGCGTACCTGTCACGGGTCGCGGGCCACGCCCCGGCGTGGACGGAACTGCCGGTGCAGTACGCGGATTACACGCTCTGGCAACGGGCCGTCCTGGAACGGTCCGGTTCGCGCGAGCTGGAGTACTGGACCGAGGCGCTGGCCGATCTGCCCGAGGATCTGCCGCTGCCGACCGACCGGCCCCGCCCGGCCGTGGCCTCCGGTCGCGGCGCGCGAGTGCAGGCGCGACTCGACGGCGGCCTGGCGGTGGCCATCAAGCGCATCGCGGAGACGCACAACGTCACCCCGTTCATGGTGTGGCACGCCGCGCTGTCGGTGCTGCTGGCCCGGATGTCGGGATCGGCCGACATCACCATCGGCACCCCGCTCGAGGGCCGCGGCAATGCCGCCCTCGACGACCTGGTCGGCATGTTCGTCAACACCCTGGCACTGCGCACCCGCCCGGAGCTCGACCTCGGCTTCGACGAGCTGCTGGCGCAGACCCGCGATGTCGACCTGGCCGCCTTCGATCACGCGACGGTGCCGTTCGACCAGGTGGTCGATGCCCTCGGCGTGCCCCGCACGCAGTCCCGCAACCCGGTGTTCACCGTGGTCCTGAGCTACATGAACCTGGGCGCGCAGACCTACGCGGTGCCCGGCCTGGTACTGGAACCGGTCGATTTCGAGCACCGGGTGGCCCGGTTCGATCTGCAGTTCACCGTGTCCGACGAACCCGACATCGACGGCCACCTGGCCATCGAATTGAACTACGCCACCGACCTTTTCGACGAGGCCACCGCCGCCGGTCTGCTGCGCCGCCTGGGCCGGGTGCTCGGCGCGATCACCGCCGACGCCACCGTGCGGGTCGGCGAGATCGACCTGCTGTCCCCGTCCGAGCGCGCCGGACTGCTGGATCGGACCGCGACCCGGCGGATCGCACCGCGCACCCTGCGCGACTACTTCATCGAGGCGGCCGCGGCCCATCCGGACAGTGTCGCGCTGCGCTACCGTGACCGGGAGCTCACCTACCGCGAGCTCGACGCCCGATCCTCCCGGCTGGCCCGCGTGCTCATCGGGCGCGGCATCGGCGCGGAAGACTATGTGGCACTGGCCATTCCGCGCTCGGATCTGACCCTGCTCGCGGTGTGGGCCATCGCCAAGACCGGCGCCGCCTTCGTCCCGGTCGACCCGAACTACCCGGCCGACCGCATCGAGCACATGCTGACCGACTCGGGCGCCACCTTCGGTCTGACGGTCTCCGGCAGCCGGGACCGGCTGCCCGGCGCAGCCGAGTGGCTGGTCATCGATGCCCCGAAATTCCTGTCGGCCACCGAGGAATTCGACGCGACACCGATCGCGGAGAGCGAGCTGCGCCGCCCGGTGCGGATCGCCAACCCGGCATGGATGATCTACACCTCCGGCTCCACCGGCCTGCCCAAGGGCGTCGTCGTCTCCCACGGCGGTGTCGCGGGTATCGCGGTCACACAGCGGGAGCGGTACCGGCTCGGGGCCGACGCTCGGGTGCTCCAGGTGTCCTCGCCGAGTTTCGACGCCTACCCGCTGGAGATCCTCATGGCCACGCCGGTAGGCGCGCGCCTGGTGATCACTCCGGCGGAGGTGTACGGCGGGGCCGAGCTCACCGACCTGATGGCCGCCGAGGGCGTCACCCATGCCTTCATCACGCCATCGGTCCTGCAGACCCTGGATCCCGCACGGCTGCCGGAGTTCCGCGAACTGTCCATCGGCGGTGAGGGTTTCGGCCCGGATACCGTCGCCCGCTGGACCACCGGCCGACGCGCCGTGCACAACGGCTACGGTCCGACCGAGACCACCATCACCTGCAATATCAGCGCTCCCCTACTGCCGGGCGAGCCGGTCGAACTGGGCGCCATGACCGCCGGTATGACGGCGGTCGTGCTCGACGCCCGTTTGCGACCGGTGCCGGTCGGCGTGACCGGTGAGCTGTACGTGAACGGTCCCGGCGTGGCCCGCGGATACCATGCGCGGCCGGGTCTTTCGGCCGAGCGCTTCGTCGCCGACCCGTACGGTGCCCCCGGCGACCGGCTCTACCGCACCGGCGACCTGGTGCGCTGGACCGCGCGGCCGGATGACCGCCGCGCCCTCGAATACGTCGGCCGCGCCGACCATCAGGTCAAGGTGCGCGGTCTGCGCATCGAGCTCGGCGAGATCGACGCGGCGCTGACCGCCCACGAGACGGTCGAATTCGCGGTCACCCTCGGCCACACCGATGCCGCCGGCGCGGTGTCGCTGGTGTCCTACGTGGTGGCCGCGCCGGACCACACCATCGACGTCGACGAGCTGGTGGCCCACGCGGGCCGATCCCTGGCCGCGTACATGGTGCCTGCCGCCGTCATGGTGCTCGACCGCATCCCGCTCACCCCGGTCGGTAAGCTGGATCGGAATGCCCTGCCGGAGCCCGTCTTCCGCACCGCCGAGTTCCGGGCCCCGCGCACCGCCGCCGAGCGCACCGTCGCAGAGGTGGTGGCCGCGGTCCTCGGCACGGTGGACGCGGACCGGGTCGGCCTGGCCGACGACTTCTTCGCCCTCGGTGGAAACTCGCTCACCGCAACGCAGTTGGCCGCGCGCCTGAGCGCCGCGTTCGGCGTGCAGGTGCCGGTCCGGACGGTCTTCGAGCACACCAGCGTGGAGGCGCTGGCCGCCGCCGCGCTCGCGGCCGACCCGGCGGCTCCGGTCCGTCCGCCGCTGCTGCCCCGGACCGAAGACGGCCCGGTGCCGGTATCGCCCGCGCAGCAGCGCATCTGGTTCCTGAATCGGCTGGATCCGGAGTCCACCGCCTACAACATTCCGCTCCCCATCCGCCTGACCGGGCCGCTGGACGTGGCGGCGCTGCAGGCCGCGATCGCTGATGTGGTGGTGCGGCACGAGGTACTGCGCACCGTCTACCCGGAGACCGCCGCGGGGCCGACGCAGGTGGTGCTGCCCGCCGCCGCGGTCGCGGATCTGCCTGTGCTCAAGGCGATTCCGGTGGCGGAGGGGACTGTTGCCGTCGCGGTCGCCGAGGTGATCGGCAAGGGCTTCGACGTCACCGCGTCGGTGCCGTTGCGGGCCGCGTTGTTCGAGCTGGCTCCCCAGGACTACGTCTTCGTCGTGGTCATGCACCACATCGCGGGCGATGGCGCCTCGCTGGCCCCGCTGGCCCGCGACATGATGGTCGCCTACGCGGCACGCAAGGCCGGCGCCGCCCCGGTGTGGACGCCGCTGCCGGTGCAGTACGCGGACTACGCGGTCTGGCAGCGTGAACTGCTGGGCGCGGAGGACGATCCCGCCTCGCTGGTCTCCCGCCAGCTGGACTTCTGGACCGAGACCCTGGCCGGACTGCCCGCGCTGCTCACCCTGCCCACCGACCGGCCCCGGCCGCTGGTGCTGAACGCCGCCGGCCGCCGCGTCGACTTCACCATCGACGCGCAGACCCACGCGGCCCTGGCCGACTTGGGCCGGTCCAACGGCGCCACCCTGTTCATGACGGTGCACGCGGCCTTCGCCGCCTTGCTATCGCGGCTGACCGGATCGGCCGACATCGCGGTCGGCACCCCGGTCGCGGGGCGTGACGACGCGGCGCTGGACGACCTGGTCGGCATGTTCGTCAACACGCTGGTCCTGCGCACCGATATCGACCCGGACGAGGGCTTCACCGACCTGCTGCGGCGGGTCAGGACCGGCGATGTCGCCGCCTTCGACAATGCTGATCTGCCCTTCGAGCGGCTGGTGGAGGTGCTCAAACCCGAGCGTTCCACCGACCGCAACCCGCTGGTGCAGGTCGGCTTCTCCTTCAACAACCAGCAGCGGGCCGAGTTCGACTTGGACGGCCTGACGGTCGCCCCCCTCGAATTCGACACCGATGTCACCCAGTTCGACCTGCACCTCGTGGTCATGGACGGCTACGATGCCGACGGCGCGCCCGCCGGGCTGACCGCCACCATGACCTACGCCACCGCGCTGTTCGACGCCGCCACGGTGGAGTCGTTCGTGCGCCGCTTCCAGCGGGTGATCGCCGCGGTGGTCGCCGACGGGTCGGTGCGGACCGGTGAGATCGACATCCTCGATGCCGACGAGCGGACGCTGATCCTCCAGCAGTGGAACGACACCGCCGCCGTCTTCGGCGTCGAGCCGGAGCCCACGCTGGTCTCGCTGTTCGAGGCCGCCGTCGCCGCCAATGCCGGCAGCACCGCCCTGGTGGTGGACGGCGCGGAGCGGCGGGTGCTCACCTATGCCGAGCTCGACGCGCACGTGAACCGGTTGGCGCGCTTCCTGATCGAGCGCGGCGTCGGAGCGCGGGACACGGTGGCCCTGGCCATGCCGCGATCCGCCGACCTGGTGGCGGCGATCTACGCCGTGCTGAAGACCGGCGCGGCCTATGTTCCGGTCGATCCGTCCCAGCCGGGGGAGCGCATCGCCCATATCCTCGATACCGCGCGCCCGGCCGTCGTACTGACCACCGCGGATCTCGCGGCGGGCGAAGGGATTCCGGTCGTCCGGATCGACCATCTCGACCTCGACGCCTATCCGGCGGAGCCGATCACCGCCCGGGAACGCCGGGACGGACTGGTCGCGGACAACACCGCGTACGTCATCTTCACCTCGGGCTCCACCGGCCGCCCCAAGGGCGTGGCGGTGTCACACCGGGCCATTGTCAACCGTCTGGTGTGGATGCAGTCCGAATACCGGCTCACGGCCGCGGACGCCGTGCTGCAGAAGACCCCGGCCACCTTCGACGTGTCGGTGTGGGAGTTCTTCTGGCCCTTGCAGGTCGGCGCGCGCCTGGTGGTGGCGACACCCGAGGGACACCGCGATCCCGCCTACCTCGCGCGGCTCATCCGCGCCGAGGACGTGACCACGGCGCACTTCGTACCCTCGATGCTCGCCGCCTTCGTCGCGGAGTTGGAGAGAACCAACCGGTCGGCCACTTCGCTGGTTCGCGGCGCGTCTCGTTCTGGACTGAGTGGAACGGGGGAGCGTAGCGGAGAAGCGGAGGGAGGGAAGAACGAGACCTTCAGCGCCGCGAACCCGCCCGGAGCGAAGCGGAGGGCAATCGAGCTCAGCCAGGTTTTCGCCTCCGGCGAGGCCCTGCCCGGCGCCGCCGCCCAGCGGCTGCGGGAATTGACCGGCGCGCGGCTGCACAACCTGTACGGCCCGACCGAGGCCGCGGTGGACGTCACCTACCATGAGGTCACCGACGTCGACACCGAGACCGTGCCGATCGGGCGACCGGTGTTCAATACCCAGCTCTACGTGTTGGATTCGCGGCTGCGGCCGGTTCCGGCGGGCGTCGCGGGCGAGCTGTACCTGGCCGGTGCGCAGCTGGCACAGGGCTACGTGGATCGCCCCGACCTGACCGCGGATCGCTTCGTGGCCAACCCGTTCGGCGTCGCGCAGCGCATGTACCGCACCGGCGACCTGGTGCGGTGGAACCGCGACGGCGAGCTGGAATACCTGGGCCGCACCGACTTCCAGGTGAAGCTGCGCGGCCAGCGCATCGAACTCGGTGAGATCGAGACCGCGCTGACCGCGCAGGAGGGCATCGCCCAGGCCGTCGTGGTCGTGTGGCCGGGCCAGGACAGCGCGGGCGAGAACCTGGTCGCCTACCTGGTGCCCGCCGCGGGATCCGGCGAGCCGGACCCGGACGCGATCCGCCGCGCGCTGGCCCAGCGGTTGCCGTCGTACATGGTGCCGTCGGCCTTCGTCGTGCTGGACGCGCTGCCGCTCAACCCGTCCGGCAAGCTGGACCGTCGCGCGCTCCCGACGCCGACCTTCGCCGCGCGGGAATTTCGGGCTCCCACCACCGAGCTGGAGGCGACCGTATGCGCCGCGTACGCCGAGGTCCTCGGCATCGAGCGGATCGGCTTGGACGACAACTTCTTCGAGCTGGGCGGCACCTCGCTGCTGGCCACCCGCCTGGTGGCCCGGCTGGGCGAGGTGCTGGGCGAGCCGGTTCCGCTGCTGTTGCTGTTCACCGCCTTCACACCCGGCGAGCTGGCACGGGAACTGCGCTCGGTCGCGGCGGGCGGCGCGGCCTTCGCCGGTGCGGACGCCGCCTTGGACGTACTGCTGCCGCTGCGGCGGGAAGGGACCGCGGAGCCGCTGTTCTGCATCCATCCGGTCGGCGGCATCTCGTGGTCGTTCGCGGGCCTCGGCGCCTACCTGGACCAGGATCGGCCGATCTACGGTCTGCAGTCGCCCGCGCTGAAAGCCGACGGCGTGCTGCCGGATTCGATCGAGGACTGGGCCGCCGAATACGTGGCGGCGATCCGGTCGGTGCAGCCGTCCGGGCCGTACCACCTGCTCGGCTGGTCGCTCGGCGGTGTGCTGGCGCACGCCGTCGCGGTACGGCTGCAGCAGGAGGGCGAGCAGGTCGGCCTGCTGGCCATGCTGGACAGCCACTTGGCGCCGCGTGGTGGCTGGCGCGGCGCGCCCGCCGCCGATCCGCGCACCGAGGTGGCGGAACTGCTGGGCGGCTTGCTCGGTGACCGGGCCGCCGAGCTGGATCTGGCCGGCGTCACCGATTCGTCCGAACTGGCGGCCCGGCTGGTCGCGCTGTCCGAGCCGGGCGCGGACGGCTGGAGCCTCGCGTCCTTCGGCGTCGACTGGATCGCACGGGTGCTGGATTCGAGCACCCGCTCGATGGAGTTGGCGCAGGCCTACCGGCCGCGCGTATTCCACGGCGATATCACATATTTCACCGCCGCCTTGGAGGAACGGCGCCCCACCGGCGCCGCCGGATGGTCCGGCGCGATCGACGGCGCCGTGCGCGAGCACGCGGTGCAGGCGCTCCACTGGCATCTGACCTCGCCTGCGGCGCTCGCGCATATCGCGCGAATTCTGAATGCGATGTGGCACTGAAAACCCCGGGTGAGAAAGAGTAAATCCACCATGAGCAATCCCTTCGATGACGAAAACGCGCAGTTCTACGTACTTGTCAACGAGGAGGCCCAGCATTCGCTGTGGCCGGTGTTCGCCGCCATCCCCGGTGGCTGGACCGTCGCGCACGGTCCGGCCCGCCGGCAGAGCTGCCTGGACTATGTCGAAGCGCATTGGACCGATATGCGTCCGGCGTCGCTGGTTCAGGCTATGGCGGTCGAGCCCGAATAGTTCTGCGGCACATCAGTTCCGCATCCAAGACCCGGGGTCATCTCGGCCCCGTGCGGCGGTCCCGAGAAAAACCAGAAATCGAGGGGGTCTGTCCGCGTCGTGAAAGAAAGGGAAAAAACATGACCACCACTCCTCCCACGTCCGGCGGCACCACTGTCGACATCGGTGCCATCATCACCCAGGTGCTGACGTTCCTCGGCGCCGGCTCCACCGCGAGCTACACCCCCAAGAAGCCGAAGCTCAAGGGCGACATCGCGAAGTAATTCGCGCAGCACAACCATTAGTTCGAAAGGATTCGCAATGCCCATCTACACCGGAAGCGGTTTTACCGACCTCCTGTTGGCCTTTGCCCACCTGGTCACCTCGGGCTCTTCGACTTCGATCACCCAGGGCTAGGAGTCCCGTATGTTCAGCGGCAGCGCAATTAACGACCTGTTCGCCACGTTGGCCAAGGCGCTGGGCACCGGTTCCTCCTATACCCTCCCGCCGTGGTGACAGCGGTAATCGAGGTGTGAAGGCCGCCAGGACTTTTGGTCCTGGCGGTCCGGGCCCGCGGCGGCTGGCCGACCGTCGCTCAGTCGACGGTCGGCCAGTCCCATCCCAGCTGCAGAAACATGCCCAGCCGGTCGCTGACCGCGCGGATCTCGCTGATGCGCGAGTCGGTCAGGGTGAAGATCCAGATCTGCTCGACATCGCAGGTGCGCCCGGTCGGCTCGGGCATGCGGGCGTGCGCGCCGGTGTGGCGGCCGATCACGCGCAGCCGGGCCACGATCCGGTCGTCCTCACCGATCAGCTCCCGCACCAGGATTCCGCTCTCCGCCTCGTCGGTCGCGCTGAAGGCCGCGAGCTGCTGACGGAAGCCTTCGATGGCCGCACCCGGCGCGTCCTCCTCGCCGAAGATCACCTTGTTGTGATCGATCACCTGGGGGGACAGGTATCGCACCCACTCGGTGCCCCCTTCCAGGCCGTGGTTGAGCGCGTCGATGAACGCGGTGATGACGGCCTTGTTGTCGGCGATGGCGGTGGTGTTCACGAGGTTTCTCCCTTTCCGATCACTCTTACGTCGTAAGAGTTCGTGCCGTGGACTATCGTTCACTTACGACGTAAGAGTTGTCAATCCTGGGAGGAAAACCCATGGCCGCCAAGCGCACCAGAGCCGAACGAGCGGGCATTTCACGCGAGCGGGTGCTCGACGCCGCCCTGGCCATCGCCGATCGGGATGGCCTCGCCGCACTGTCCATGCGCAAGCTCGGCGGTGAGCTGGGTGTGGAGGCCATGACCCTGTACCACTACCTGCCGAACAAGGACGCGCTCCTCGACGGCATGGTCGAGCGCGTCATGTCCAGGGCCGACGCCGGATTCACCGACGGCCCTTGGCACAAGGCCCTCACCGACTACGCCCGCGCCCTGCGCGCGGCACTGCTGGCTCATCCCGGTGCGCTGCCGCTGCTCGCGACCCGGGTCGCGGTCACCCCCGCGACCCTGCGCACCGCCGAACGCGGCCTGAAACTGTTGGTGGAGGCCGGTTTCGGTCTGGGCCCCGCCCTCGACGCCCTGAACTCCCTCACCCTTTTCGTGGTGGCACACGCCAATTCGGAAGCCCGTACGGCCCCCGTCAACGAGGCGGGGGGCCCCGGTTCGGTCGAGTTCCTGAAAGCCTTGGAGCCGAACGAATTCCCGCTCATCCTCGAGGCGGCGCGTACGGGCGCCGGCACCGACGACCACACCCGCTTCGAGTTCGCCGTCGCCGCTCTGATCCACGGCTTCGCGGCGGCCGCCGGACTGAGTTGCCAGGAGTGACCGCGACGATTCTCGTATGCGCGAAACCGCACGCGCACAGCACGATACCGGTGCCCCGGGCGTGGTGCCGCCCTGCGGCTCGATGTGTATCGACCGGTGTGCGCCGACTCCGCCTGCCGGTGGGCCTCGCGCAGATCCATCACGCAGCGGAACACGCGTAATGCGCCCGGGCCGGTTGTCCGGCGCGGTATTGCGCGGTGGCCGGCAGGCCGGCGATTTGCACGCGCTCCGGGTGTTCGTCGACGAGGGTGCGCAGTTCGATGGCGACCTCGGTGGGCCGATTGAGTTCCAGTTCCACCGCGGTCCGCATTTTGCGGTCGTGAGGCGCGGATCGGTGATCCTTCGATGCTGAGTCGGATCGGGCCGGGTACGTGAATCCGCGGTTCGACCACAGGGGAGCAATTAGTCCACCGCGTGGCGGCCACAGTCGGAGGAAACCGGTGAACGAATTCGACTCGCGAGCGCGTCTTGCGATGTAGGCGAATGTTTGGCAAATATATTTGCTCAGAAGAGCCCCAATTACCGCGAAAGAGTCCCGGAAGCGTAGCGACGAATACTTTTCGGTATGACCGCTACTCAGGGATCACCAATGGTGACAGTTGTGAGCAGGAGCGAGGGCTATGAGGCCGTGCTCGTCGCGATCATGCGCGCCGGCGCCCGGCCGCCCGAGGTCATGCAATCGCTCACGGGTAGCTATGAGAGGGAGGCCATGAGTCGGAGTGACACGGTCGAACCGCGCAGCATCGGCCTCTATTGGGACCGCGATGGAGATATCTGGCAGCGGGAGGACGGTGGTTGGCGGCTCATCCTGCAGAACGGCGTGGCCGTCGATCCGATCTCGCTGTGGGACTGGGACAAGGGGCACGTGCGCGACTACGCGCCGTTCACGCCGCTGACGACACTGACCGGCTAGCCGTCAGGACCCCGGCGTTCCGGCTCCGAAGAGGGTGGCCTCCATCAGGCGGATCACTCTGGGCTGCGAGCAGATCGACGGATGTCCGCCGAACTCCCGGCCCAGATCCACCACCAGGCCGAAGGCGGCCTGCACCAGGATGCGTGCCTCGCCCTCGGACAGTTCCGGGCGCACGGCCACCAGCAGCCGTACCCACTCGGCCACGATGAGCCGCTGCACATTGCGCAGCACGGTGCGCTCCTCGGCTGAGACGTGGCCGAATTCCGCGTAGTAGACGAAGGTCAGCTCGCGCTCGGCGAAGGAACCCGCAACGTACAGGTCGACCAGTTTGCTCAGTGCCTCGGCCGGACTGGACGAGGACGCCACCGCCGGCCCGATCGCCCCCGACACCCGATCCGCCGCCCGGCGGAACGCGGCGGCCAGCAGATCGCCCTTGCTGCGGTAGTACCGGTACACCGCCGAGGCCGCCGACAGGTCCGCCGCCGCGGCGATGTCCTCCACGCTCACATTGGGGTAGCCGCGCGCGTGGAACAGCTTCACGGCCTTCTCGAGCAGCAGCTCATGCTTGAAACTCTGCGGGATCTCGGCCGCCCGCGGCGCGGCCGCGGCGGTGCTCTCCGGCGGCAGATCGGTCGCGATGATGGCATCGCAAGCCGAATGCAGCAGGGCGGCCAGCGATTTCGCGGGCAGGGTGGCGTGATGGTCGCCGATGCTGGAGATCACGCTGAGCAGCGATACCGCCCGCACCGCGCGATCGTGGCCGTCGAGTTCGGGCCGGACGTCGGCGATGAGCGCGCGCAGCGTGGTCAGCGCCGAGGTGAATTGCTCCTCCAGCGTCCGCCGATCGGTGTCGTCGAGGTAGCGGCGCTCCCAGCGCACCAGCGTGACGGTCGAGCGATTGGCGATGGTCTCGGCAATCATCCGGTCCAGCACCCGGTCCAGCCGCTCGCGCGGGGACAGGACCTCGGATTCGTCCGGCGGGGTGGCCGATTCCGCGGTCAGCCGCGCCAGCCGTAGCAATTCCTCGCGGAAGAGCGCGTACTTGCTCGGATAGTGGCGATACAGTGCGGCCGAGGAGATGCCGAGCCGGGCCGCGATGTCCTCCATGCTGACGCCGTGATAGCCGAGCGAGCCGAAGGCGGCGGCCGAGGTGGCGGCGATCTGGGCGCGCCGGTTCTTCGGGCGGCGGCGGATCACGCGCTGCGGCTGGTCCTCGACGGTCATAGTCGCAATGGTAGTCACCAGGCATTTCCGTCGACGCCGCGCCGCCGATCTCATAGGCTGAACGAAGGATCCGCGTCCATCAGAACGGAGCCGGCATGCGTACGGTTGACGTCGAACGCACCATCGCGGCACCGCAGCCCGATGTCTTCGACTGGCTCACCGATGTCGCCAATTATCAACGGGTGCCGCTGGTCCGCCGTGTCACGCTGGTGCGCCCCGGCGATACCGCGGGCAATGGCGCGGGCGCGGTCCGCCTGGTGGTGACCCCGCTGCTGCGGCTCACCGAGGAGATCGTGGAATACGATCCGCCCCGGCTCATGCGCTACCGATTGCTGAATTCCGTTCCGCCCCTGCGGCATCAGGAGGGCTTCATCACCTGTGAGCCGGTCGCGGCCGGCACCCGGGTGCACTGGTCGTCCACCTTCGAGATCGCCGCGCCCCTGCTCGCGCCGTTGTGGACGCGCATCTTCCTGCCGGTGGTGCACGGCGGCTTCGTCATGGTGCTGCGAACCGCGGAGCGCGAACTGCGCGGCCGGTGACGCCGGTTACCATCTGGGGCCATGGCGGAGATCAAAGTGGAGCGCCTGAACTCAGTGGCGCTCGTAACGGTGCACGACCCCGACAAGCGGAATGCGTTGACGCTGGACCTATCCGCCGATCTCGCGGACGCGGTGGCGGACGCGGAGGCCGATGAGTCGGTACATGCCCTGGTGGTGACCGGCACGCCCCCGGCCTTCTGCGCGGGCGCGAACCTGACCGCGCTGGGCGAGGCCAGGGAGGAGGGCCTGCGGGCCATCTACGAGGGCTTCCTGGCGGTGGCGCGCTGCAAGCTGCCGACGGTCGCCGCGGTCGGCGGCGCGGCCGTCGGCGCGGGTCTGAACCTGGCCTTGGCCGCGGACCTGCGTTTCGCGAATCCCAAGGCGCGCTTCGACGCTCGTTTCCTGCGCCTGGGAATCCACCCGGGCGGCGGCATGACCTGGATGCTGCAGCGCGCGGTGGGCCCGCAGCAGGCGGCGGCCATGACGCTGTTCAGCGAGATCCTCGACGCGCATGCGGCGGAGAAGGCCGGTCTGGTGCACCGCGTGGTGGACGGCGACCACGCGGCCCTGGTGGCCGCCGCCGTCGAATTCGCCGCTGCCACCGCGGAAGTCCCGCGTGAGCTGCTCATCACCACCAAGCGCACCATGCGCGCTACGCGCGCGCTGGCCGCCCACGCCGAGGCGGTGAACACCGAGGTGGTGCCCCAGCTCGCCTCCCTCGAATCCCCGGAATTCGCCGCCCGTCTGGCCGCGGCGCAGACCCGGATCACGGGTACGAAGTAGCCTCGAGCGCCGGTCCGAGGGCGTCCCGCCATTCCAGCGTGTTCTCGGGCCAAGGCCTCCTCGTCATTCCCGGCATGATTCTGGCCGGAATCCGCAGCACCGCAATGGATCCCGACCAACTATGCCGGGGTGACCGCGGAACGTCCATCCGGCTCGGGAATTCGGCCCGGTCACCCCAGGGCCGCGAGCGCCATGCGCCGCAGCACCGGCCGCGCCCGGGTCGCGCTGGCCGGCGCGCTGTGCGGCGTGGAGTTGATCAGACCGAAGGTGGCGTGGGCCTGCACGCGGGCGGCTTGTTCCGGCAGCTCCGGACGTAGTTCCCGCAGCACGGCCACCCAGACCTCCACGTACTGCCGCTGTGTGCGCCGCACCTGACGACGCGCCGACTCCGGCAGGTTCTCCAGATCGCGATCCTGGATCCGGATGAGTTCCGGTTCGCCGAGCGCGAAGTCGAGATGGAAGTCCACCAGCCTGCTCAGCGCCTCGCGCGGCGACTGCGCCGCCTCGACGACGGCCCGGCCGCCGTCCAGCAGCCGCTGACTGATGCCGACCAGCAACTCGACCAGCAGCGCCTCCTTGTTGGGGAAGTGCCGGTACACCGCGGGCCCGCTGATCCCGGCCGCCGCGCCCAGGTCGTCGAGCCGCATGCCGAGGAAGCCGCGGTCTGCGATGAGCCGTGCCCCCGCCTCCAGCAGCTGCTGCCTGCGCTGGGCTTTGAGCTGCTCACGACGGGTGAGCGTGACGGTTTCCGCATTGTTCACCGTGATTCCCTCGCGTCGGTGCTGGACAACTCAGTTAGTGAAGATTATCTTATTTTCCAGTTATTGGTGACTAACCGAACGGCCGGGTCGGCCGCGCGGGGAGGCGGAGCGAATGACGCTGACCGAGGCGGAGTTGAAGCAGGGCGCGCGGACCGGGAACCGGGCCGCGCACCTGGCGTTGGTCGACGAGCTGCGCGAGCGGCTGGCCGTCAGCGCGCTGGGCGGACCGGAGAAGGCCCGGGAACGGCACCTGGCCCGCGGCAAACTGCTGCCGCGCCAGCGGGTGGACCAGTTGCTGGACACCGGCAGCCCGTTCCTGGAGCTGTCGCCGCTGGCGGCCAACGGCATGTACGACGACGAGTCCCCGGGCGCGGGTGTCATCGGCGGCATCGGCCGAGTCTCCGGGCGCGAGTGCGTGATCATCGCCAATGACGCGACCGTCAAGGGCGGAACCTACTACCCGATGACGGTCAAGAAGCACCTGCGCGCCCAGGAGGTGGCGCTGCAGAACAACCTGCCGTGCATCTACCTCGTCGACTCCGGCGGCGCCTACCTGCCGCGCCAGGACGAGGTGTTCCCCGACCGCGAGCACTTCGGCCGCATCTTCTACAACCAGGCGAACATGAGCGCCAAGGGCATCGCGCAGATCTCCGCGGTGCTCGGGTCCTGCACCGCTGGCGGCGCGTACGTGCCGGCCATGAGCGACGAGACCGTCATCGTGCGCAATCAGGGCACCATCTTCCTGGGCGGCCCGCCGCTGGTGAAGGCGGCCACCGGCGAGGTGGTCACCGCCGAGGAGCTGGGCGGCGGCGACTTGCACTCGCGCACGTCGGGCGTCACCGACCACCTGGCCGAGAGCGATCAGGACGCACTGCGCATCGTGCGCAATATCGTGGCCACGCTCGGCCCGAAATTTCCGACGCCGTGGGAGGTCGCGCCCACCGTGGATCCGATCGCGCCGCAGGACGAGCTGTACGACGTGGTGCCGGTGGACCTGCGCACCCCCTACGACGTGCGCGAGGTCATCATTCGCATGGTGGACGGCGGCGAATTCCAGGAGTTCAAGGCCGAGTACGGCAAGACCCTGGTCACCGGCTTCGCCCGCATCCACGGCCACCCGGTCGGCATCGTCGCCAACAATGGCGTGCTGTTCAGCGAATCCGCCATGAAGGGCGCGCATTTCATCGAACTGTGCGACAAGCGCACGATCCCGCTGCTGTTCCTGCAGAACATCACCGGTTTCATGGTCGGGCGCGACTACGAGGCGGGCGGCATCGCCAAGCACGGCGCGAAGATGGTGACCGCGGTGGCGTGCGCTCGGGTGCCCAAGCTGACCGTGGTCATCGGCGGCTCCTACGGCGCGGGCAACTACTCCATGTGTGGGCGCGCGTATTCGCCGCGCTTCCTGTGGATGTGGCCGAATGCCCGCATCTCGGTCATGGGCGGTGAGCAGGCGGCCTCGGTGCTGGCCACCGTGCGCGGTGACGCGCAGGGTGGCGGAGCGCCGTCCGAGGCGGATATGGAGGCGTTCAAGGCCCCGATCCGCGAGCAGTACGAGCATCAGGGCAACCCGTACTACTCCACGGCCCGCCTCTGGGACGATGGCGTCATCGACCCGGCCGACACCAGAACCGTTGTGGGCCTGGCCCTCTCGGTCTGCGCGCAGGCCCCGCTCGAGCCCGTCTCCTACGGCGTCTTCCGGATGTGATGACCTTGATGAACACAGCCCACCCCGTCGCCTTCGACACCGTGCTGGTCGCCAATCGTGGCGAGATCGCGGTGCGGGTCATTCGCACCCTGCGCGCCATGGGGATTCGATCGGTCGCGGTCTACAGCGACGCCGACGCCGGCGCCCGCCACGTCCGCGAGGCCGATACCGCGGTTCGCCTCGGCCCCGCCTCCGCGCGCGAGTCCTACCTGAGCATCGACAAGGTGATCGCCGCCGCCGTGCGCTCCGGCGCGCAGGCCGTGCACCCGGGATACGGCTTCCTGTCGGAGAATTCGGCCTTCGCGGCCGCGCTCGAGGCGGCGGGCATCGCGTTCCTGGGCCCGTCCGCCCGCGCCATCGAAGTCATGGGCGACAAGATCACCGCCAAGAACGCGGTGGCCGCCTACGGCGTGCCGGTGGTACCCGGCATCGCCAAGCCCGGCCTGACCGACGCGGAATTGATCGACGCCGCGACCGAGATCGGGTACCCGGTGCTGGTGAAGCCGTCCGCGGGCGGCGGCGGCAAGGGTATGCGGCGCGTCGAGAATCCGGCCGACCTGCCCGCCGCCCTGGTCAGCGCCCGCCGCGAGGCCGGTGCGGCCTTCGGCGACGACACCCTGTTCCTGGAGCGCTTCGTCACCCGCCCCCGCCACATCGAGGTGCAGATCCTGGCCGATCAGTTCGGCCACGTGCTGCACCTGGGCGAACGCGAGTGCAGCCTGCAGCGCCGGCACCAGAAGGTGATCGAGGAGGCCCCCTCGCCGCTGCTGGACGCGCAGACCCGCGCCCGGATCGGCGCGGCGGCCTGCAATACCGCGCGCAGCGTGGACTACGTCGGCGCGGGCACGGTCGAGTTCATCGTCTCCGCCGACAAGCCGGACGAGTTCTTCTTCATGGAGATGAACACCCGTCTCCAGGTGGAGCACCCGGTCACCGAACTGGTCACCGGCGTCGATCTGGTGGAGTGCCAGGTCCGCATCGCGGCCGGGCAGAAGCTGGCCGCGGCGCAGGACGACATCCGCCTCACCGGCCACGCCATCGAGGCGCGCGTCTACGCCGAGGACCCGGGCCGCGACTTCCTGCCCACCGGCGGCACCGTGCTCGCGCTGTTCGAGCCGGAAAGCCCCGGAGTGCGGGTGGATTCGGGCCTGCGCGCCGGCACCGTGGTCGGCACCGATTACGACCCGATGCTGTCCAAGGTCATCGCGCACGCCGCCGACCGCGCCGCCGCCATCGCCAAACTCGATGCGGCCCTGCGGGACACGCAGATCCTGGGCGTGCGCACCAATACCGACTTCGCGCGCTTCCTGCTCGCCGACCCGGATGTGCTCGCCGGGCGGCTCGACACCGGGCTGCTGGACCGCCGCGCGGTCGACTTCTCGCCCGCACCGGTGACCGACGAGCAGTTCATCGCCGCCGCCGCCCAGCAGTGGCTGCGCAACTGGCCGGCCACCCCGGTCGATCCGTGGCAGCAGCCCACCGGCTGGCGAGTCGGTGCGCACGCGCCCGTCGGCATCCGCCTCACCGGCGGTGACCGCACCGCGCACGTGTACCTGTCCGGCACCCCGGAACAGGCCACCGTATGGGTCGAGGGGGGCGAAAAGCGTGTCCTGACAGTCGAATCCGACGGCGACACGCTGACCCTGGCCCTCGACGGACTGTGCACCGGCTATCGCGTCGCCACCCAGCCCGGTCAGATCTGGGTCGCCGACCGCACCGGTACAGTCCTGCTCCGAGAGGTCGCCGAGGCCGACGTCCGCGGCGCCGACGCCCACGTCGGCGACGCCGAGATCCAGAGCCCCATGCCGGGTTCGGTCATCGCCACCCCCGCCGCCGACGGCGAGATCGTCGCCGCGGGCACGCCCATCGTGGTGGTCGAGGCCATGAAGATGGAACACACCCTCACCGCACCCATCGCCGGCCGCGTCGAACTGCTGGTCGAGCCCGGCGCGCAGGTGAAACTCGAACAGCCGCTGGCTCGCATCATCGCCGAGGAGAACGCCCAGTCATGACCGATTTCCTGTCCACCGGCACGCTGCCGGACGAGTACCGCGAACTCGCCCTCACCGTCCGCGATTTCGCCAACCAGGTGGTGGCCCCGGTCGCCGCGAAGCATGACGCCGAGCACAGCTTCCCCTACGAGGTGGTGGCGGGCATGGCCGATATGGGCCTGTTCGGCCTCCCCTTCCCCGAGGAGTTCGGCGGCATGGGCGGCGACTACTTCGCGCTGTGCCTGGCCCTCGAGGAACTCGGCAAGGTCGACCAGAGCGTGGCCATCACGCTGGAGGCGGGCGTCTCGCTGGGCGCCATGCCCATTTACCGCTTCGGCAACGACAAGCAGCGGGAGGAGTGGCTGCCGCTGCTGGCCAGCGGCCGCGCCTTGGGCGCCTTCGGCCTCACCGAGCCGGGCGCGGGCAGTGACGCGGGCGGCACCCGCACCACCGCGGTACTCGACGGCGACACCTGGATCATCAACGGCTCCAAGCAGTTCATCACCAATTCGGGCACCGACATCACCCGGCTGGTGACGGTCACCGCGGTCACCGGCGGGGTGGATGGGAAGAAGGAGATCTCCACCATCCTGGTGCCGACCGACACCCCCGGATTCACCGCCGAGCCCGCCTACCGCAAGGTCGGCTGGCACGCCTCCGACACCCACCCCCTCAGCTTCGATGACGTCCGGGTGCCCGCGGAGAATCTGCTGGGCGAGCGCGGCCGCGGCTACGCCAACTTCCTGCGCATTCTGGACGAGGGCCGGATCGCCATCGCGGCGCTGTCGGTCGGCGCGGCGCAGGGCTGCGTGGACGAGAGCGTGCGCTACGCCAAGGAGCGCGAGGCCTTCGGCCGCGCCATCGGCAGCAATCAGGCCATCGCCTTCAAGATCGCCCGCATGGAGGCGCGCGCCCACATGGCTCGCACCGCCTACTACGACGCGGCCGCGCTCATGCTGTCCGGCAAGCCCTTCAAGAAGCAGGCCGCCATCGCCAAGCTGGTCGCCAGCGAGGCCGCCATGGACAATGCCCGCGACGCCACGCAGATCTTCGGCGGCTACGGTTTCATGGACGAATATGCTGTGGCCCGGCACTATCGCGACAGCAAGATCCTGGAAATCGGTGAGGGCACCACGGAGGTGCAGTTGATGCTGATCGGGCGGGAGCTCGGCCTGTGAGCGAGCGGAGCGAGAAGCGGGTCGTTCAGCGCGGTCTGTGGTTCGACGAATTCGAGATCGGCGTGGTGTACGAGCACCGACCCGGCCGCACCATCACCGAGGCCGACAATGTGCTGTTCACGACGCTGACCATGAACACCCAGGCGCTGCACTTGGACGCCGCGTTCTCCGAGGCGCTGCCGCCTTTCCACCAGCGGCTGGTGAACTCCATGTTCACGCTGTCCACGCTGGTGGGCCTGTCGGTGGCGCAGCTCACGCAGGGCACCATCGTGGCCAATCTGGGCTTCTCCGAGATCGCCTTCCCCAAGCCGCTCTTCCACGGCGACACCCTGTACGCGGAGACCGTGGTCACCGACCTGCGTGAGTCCAAGAGCCGTCCGGGCGAAGGCATCGTGACCTTCGCCCACACCGGGCGCAATCAGCACGGTGACATCGTGGCCACCGCCACCCGCAAAACTCTGGTGAGACGGAGTCCGACATCCAGCTCGGTGGAGGCGCCGGCATGAGTTGGGAAATGCCCGGCCCCGCTTGGCTTTTCTGCCCCGCGGACCGACCCGAGCGCTACGGCAAGGCGCTCGCGGCGGCCGACGTGGTCATCATCGACCTCGAGGACGGCGTCGCGGAGGCCGACAAGGCGGCGGCCCGCGAGGCGCTCATCGCCACCCCGCTGGATCCCGAGCGCACCGTCGTCCGCGTCAACGCCGCGGGCACCCTCGAGCACATGCTCGACCTGGATGCCCTGGCGCGCACCGAGTACCGACGCATCATGCTGCCCAAATGCGAATCGGCCGAACAGATCACGCGGCTGACCGACTACGAAGTCATCGCGCTCATCGAATCCCCGCTGGGCGCGCTCGCGGTCGGCCGGGCGGTCATGGTGCGCAATGCCATCGGTGTCATGTGGGGCGCGGAGGACCTGGTCGCAGCGCTCGGCGGCAACTCCAGCCGGCACGCCGACGGCGGTTACCGGGATGTGGCGCGGCACGTGCGCTCCCAATCCCTGCTGGCCGCCAAGGCGTACGGCAAGTTCGCGTTGGACTCGGTGTACCTGGACATCAAGGATCTGACGGGACTGGCGGCCGAATCGGCCGACGCGGTGGCCATCGGCTTCGACGCCAAGGTGGCCATTCATCCCGGCCAAGTGCCCGTCATCCGGACCGCCTACGCGCCCGTACCCGACGAAGTCGATTGGGCGCGAAGGCTATTGGCGGAAGCACCGAACCATCGGGGTGTCTTCACCTTCGAGGGGCGGATGGTGGACATGCCGGTCATCCGGCATGCCGAGCGAATCGTGCAGCGGGCCGCCATGGCCGGCAGCGCGGGATTCGCGTCGTAGGAGGTATTGCGGTGGAACCACAGTGGGTGCCGAGCGAGCAGGACATCGCCGAGGCGCAGGTGACGAGTTTCGCGCTGTTCGTGGAGAAGCGCACCGGATTGTCCCTGCCGGACTATCGGGCGCTGTGGCAGTGGTCGGTGGACGACCTGCCCGGCTTCTGGGCGGCGATCTGGGACTACTTCGATCTCGGCGAGCGGTCCGACGAGGTGCTCGCGACCACGGACATGCCTGGCGCGCAGTGGTTCCCGGGCACCACGCTGAACTATGTCGAGCAGGTGATGCGGCAGGTCCGCGACGACCGGCCCGCGATCCTGTCCGTCGACGAGACCGGTGAGATCACCGAGATCTCCTGGGCCGCGATGATCGCCACCGCCGCCGCCTTCGCCCGCACTCTGCGCGCGCTGGGTGTCGGACCCGGCGATCGCGTCGCCGGGTACCTGCCGAACATCCCCGAGGCCGTCATCGCCTTCCTGGCCACCGCCAGTATCGGCGCGGTCTGGAGTGCCTGCGGCCAGGACTATTCCGCGCACGCCGCGCTGGACCGGCTCGGGCAGCTGGATCCCAAGGTGCTGGTCACCGCCGACGGCTACCGGTTCGGCGGCAAGGCGCACGACAAGACCGGCGATATCGCAGAACTGCGCGCGGGACTGCCCTCGCTGGTGGCGACCGTGCTGGTGCCGCGCCTCGGCGTTCCCGTGCCGGACACCCTGCCCTGGGAGAACGTCGATCCCGGGAACGAGTTCGTCGAGCTCGCGATCGAACAGGTGGATTTCGCGCACCCGCTGTGGGTGCTGTACTCCTCCGGCACCACCGGCAAGCCCAAAGGCATTGTGCACGGGCACGGCGGCGTGCTGCTCGAGCACCTGAAAGCCGTTGCCGTGCAATCGGATATCGGCCCCGAGGACACCTTCTTCTGGTACACCAGCCCGAGCTGGATGATGTGGAACTTCCAGGTCGCCGGATTGCTGGTCGGCGCGACCATCGTCTGCTATGACGGCAGCCCGGCCGCGCCGACCCCGGATGCGCTGTGGCAGTTGGCCTCCCGCACGCACGCGACGGTGCTCGGTACCAGTCCGGGTTATGTGCTGGCATGCGCCAAGGCCGGATCGGTGCCGCGCGTCGACCACGACCTGTCGGCGCTTCGGCTGGTCGGCATCACCGGTTCGTCGCTGCCCCCGTCGTCCTCACTGTGGTTGCGCGACAACGTCGGCGAGCACGTACCGGTGGCGTCGATCAGCGGCGGCACCGATGTGGTGTCCGCCTTCATCGGCGGTGTCCGCACCGTCCCCGTCTGGCCCGGCGAGCTGTCGGCCCCGTACCTCGGTGTGGCCCTGGATGCTTGGGACGAGCAGGGCAAACCGGTCCGCGATGAGGTCGGCGAACTCGTCATCACCGAACCGATGCCGTCCATGCCGGTGTCCTTCTGGAACGATCCGGACGGCTCCCGCTATCGTGAGGCGTATTTCGAGATGTTCCCGGGCGTCTGGCGGCACGGTGACTGGATCACCATTACCGAGCGCGGCAGCATCGTGGTGCACGGCCGCTCCGATTCCACCCTGAATCGCCAGGGCATCCGCATGGGCAGCGCCGACATCTACCAAGCGGTGGAACGCATTCCGGAAATCGCCGAGGCGCTGGTCATCGGTGCCGAGCAACCGGACGGCGGCTACTGGATGCCCTTGTTCGTGGTGCTGACACCTGGCACGGAATTGACCGACGAGTTGCGAACCCGCATCAATGCGACCATTCGCGCCGAGGTGTCCCCGCGACATGTCCCGGACGAAATCATCGCCGCCCCCGGCATTCCGCACACCCGCACCGGCAAGAAACTGGAAGTGCCCATCAAGAAACTATTCCAGGGCGCGGAGGCGTCCACGGTGGTGGCCCCCACGGCGGTCGATGTACCCGAACTCCTCGCCTGGTACGCCGCGCGAAAGCCGCGGTGAACCGGGAAAGTCCGTGGTGGATCGGGAAAGGCTCAATGGGCGCCGGGTAAACGCCGCCGCCCCGTGCAGACTTCCGACGCCAAATCCTCATAGCCGACCGCCAATTCGGCCAGATGCTCCCAGGCGATGGTGAGTTCCCGGCCGGATTGGCTCGCGAGCGCGGCATAGGCCGCTGCGGTCAACCGGGCCAGCCGATCGATGACCGCGCCCAGGGTTTCGGTGTGCACCCGGGCCGCGCCGTGCGACGGCGGCAATTGCGCGGTCACCCAGCGGTCGATCTCGTGCACCAAATCCGTTCGGATCGTGTCGAGTTCGGCCAGCTGCCCCGGTTCGGCACTGAGCAGGCGCCCGTGCAGCGCGGTCAGGTCCTGCGCGGCGCGTAGTAGCGGATGGCCGGGTTGACCGGAACCTCGACAAGCCTGAAGGACTTGGTTCTTGGATGGCAGTGTGTCCCTCATCGCTACTGCTCCTATTACGCGTCCTGCGAATTCCAAGCACGTTAGTCAGCGCAGATGACAAGGACATGTCTCCTGGTTCAACAACCCACTTCCATTCCGCTATTGGAAGCTCGCCACACCCGGCGGACAAACGGTGAGATCAGGCGGTGGCGCCACCGTCGACGACCAGGTCGTGCCCGATGACGAAAGCGGATTCCGGGGAGGCCAGCCATACCACGGCGGCCGCGATCTCCGCCGGATCACCGACTCGGCCGAGCGGAATCGCCGAGCTCGCCCGCGCATCGCGATCCGCGCGAGTTTCGCCGGGGCGGAAGGACATTCGAGTATCGGTGGCGCCGGGGCTGACCGCATTGATGCGAATGCCGTCGCCGATATGGTCGCGCGCCGCGGTCTGCGTCAGCACGCTGACCGCGGCTTTGGACGCCGCATAGGCGGCCAGTCCCGGACGGCGGCCGTGCGATCCGATATTCGACGCCATATTCACAATGACGCCGCCGCCATTGCCGCGCATATGGGCGATCTCGTGCTTCATGGACAGGAAGACGCCGGTCAGGTTGACATCCAGCACTCGATGCCAGTCCACATCGTCCAGATCACCGACCGCGGCGGGCGTGCCCAGGATTCCGGCGTTGTTGAACGCCACGTGCAGCCCGCCGTGCCGGCGCACGACCTCCTCGACCATGGCCGCTACCTGGTAGCCATCGGTGACGTCGGCGACCACCCGGTCCGCCGCGCCGCCCTCGGCGCGGATGCGCCCGGCAGCCTCGCCCAGCTGTTCCGCATCGCGCCCCGCCAGCACCACCGTGGCTCCGAGATCGGCGAAGGCATGGGCCGTGGCGCCCGCGATCGTGCCCGCGCCGCCGGTGATCAGCACAACTTTGTCATCGAAACGTGCGCTCATGACGGTCGACAGCTCCTTTATAGAACGATCAGTCTTGAATATGGGAGTGGTGAAACCTGTGGATGAACGGCAAAACCGCTCAGCCGAGCAGGGATACGGCCATGCGTGACGCATCCTTCAGGCGCGCAGTCGAATTCGGGGTCCGCTCGAGTACGCGAATTCCCTGAAAGAAGACGAGGAGGAATCGGGCAAGCGCGCGCGGATCCGAATCCGCGGGCAATTCGCCCTGTGCGCGGGCGCGGAGCAGCGCCGAAGTCAGTGTCGTTTCGAGGTGCGCCCAGCTTGACTCCACCAGGCGTGCGACGGCCTCGTCGCAGCGGGCCGATTCGACCGCGCTGTTGACGACCATGCAGCCGAGATACGAATCGGGACTGGATGCTTCGCGCACATAGCGCTCCACCAGTGCGCGCACCGCCGGCAGGACCGGACCCGGCTGCGACAACTCGTCCATGATGACCGGATCGGTCATCTCGAGGTAGCGCTGGAGAGCCTTCAGGTAGAGGTCGCGCTTACCTCCGAAGGTCGAGTAGATGCTCGCCTTGGCAATCCCGAGATGCGCAACCAGATCCGACATGGATGTCGCCTCATAGCCACGCTCCCAGAACAATTCGAGAGCGCGGCGCAGCACGGTGTCGGGGTCGAACTCCTTGGTCCTCGCCATGCCGAGAAACTTACGTCTTTCGAGACTGTTCGGTCAAATATTAAGGTCGGCGGACCTTGCCGAAGAAGGTTTGGATATCGGCCGCGTGCGCCCGGGGTACGTCCATGGCCAGGAAGTGGTTGCCCGTACTGCCCTCGGGCCAGTACGCGATCGTATTGTCGCGGTCGGCGCGGCGGCGCATGAGCGGTGAACCCCCGGCGTACACGCCCACCGGGACCGGTTTCTGGCCGGGGGGCCAAGCGAATCCACCGTCACCGCCCACATGAGGGCCACCGTGCGCGGTCTCATCCCCATCTCGCGCGGTGCCGCCGAGTAGCCGAATCCGGGCACCGACGAAATCACCACGTGGAACGCCTGCGCCGACTCCATTGCGTGTGAATGCGGATTCGTCAGCAGGGGAATGGTTTTCGTGAACTCCACGAAGCTGTTCGGCCAGCCGTGGGTGAGGACCAGCGGCAGCGCGTCCGGTTCGCTCGAGCGCACGTGCAAGAAATGCACGTGCAGGCCGTCGATCTCGGTCAGGAACTGCGGGTAGTCGTCGAGCGCCGCTTCATTTGCACGCCAATCGAATTCGGTCCACCAGTGCGCGGCCAGCTCGCGCAGGTAGTCCACCGGCACGCCGCGTTCCCAGCCCTGCCCGGGCAGCTGCCGGGTCCAGCGGGCGCGGGCCAGGCGGGCGTTGAGATCATCCAGATCGGGCTGCGGCACGGCGATGCGGAACGGGCGGATGGCGGTGCTGCTCATCGTGACTCCTGATGGTCGGGCGAACGATCCGATCGCCACGCCAGGTGCGATCCAGGACTGTCCTCGTCCTATTTCGATCGGAGAATGGCGACCATGAGCGATACGTCGGCACGACTGCTGCGGTTGCTGTCCCTGCTGCAGACCCCGCGCGAATGGCCCGGCAGCGAACTGGCCGAACGGCTCGGTGTCACCGTCCGTACCGTCCGCCGCGATATCGACCGCCTGCGCGACCTCGGCTACCCGGTCGAGGCCAGCATGGGCGCGACCGGCGGCTACCGCCTGGTCGCGGGCGCCGCCATGCCGCCCCTGCTGGTCGACGGCGAGGAGGCCGTCGCCATCGCCGTCGGCCTGCGCGCCGCCGCGGGCTCCGCCATCGCGGGCATCGAGGAGGCCTCGGTCCGCGCCCTCGCCAAACTCGAACGGGTCCTCCCGGCCAAACTCCGCCGGCGGGTCCGGGTCCTGGGCGCTGCCACGGTCACCCCGAGCCCGGGGGTGAATCCCGTGGACCCCGAACTCCTCACCGCGCTGGCCGCGGCCGTGACCAACAGGGAGCGAGTACGTTTCGCTTATGCCGCCGCCGAGGGCGCCCAAACCCGCCGCGATGTCGAGCCGGTGGGCCTGGTTCCGCACCGGCACCGCTGGTACCTCGTCGGCTTCGACCTCGACCGCGATGATTGGCGCGTCTTCCGCGCCGACAGAATCCACCGCGTTCACCCGACCGGCGTCCGATTCACGCCCCGGGAACTTCCCGCCGCCGACCCGGCCGCCTACGTCACCGGAAGTCGAACCGACCGGGGCACAACCGGATTGCGCTTCCTGGTCGACATCGACGCCCCAGCCGAGGCCGTGATCGGCCGACTGGGAGAGGCGGCAGGCGATGTCGTGCCGCGCGGACCGGATACCTGTGTGCTGGATACGTGGCGAGACGACCTACCCGAATGGGTGGCGCATCGACTGCTGGAGTTGGGCGTCGAGATCCATGTGCACGGCCCCGATCAGTTGGTCGAAGCGATTCGAAGGATTCGCGATCGAGCGGGACGTGCGGTCGAACACCCGAACTGATCGAGGACCCGGACAAGTCGTTGCCGCATACCCTGTCCTGGAAATATCTCGGCATCGATCCTCCGGAGGAGCCCGAAGACGTCCGTCGGCTCATCGTCCGCGTGACCCCGCAGAAGGTCACCGGATTCGCCGGCGCCGGATCGACGGACTCCCCGCAGTGAGACCGCCTCTTACACGGCCAATTTCGCCTTCGACAACTTCATGCGGCCAACGCCGCTTTCTGTTGCGTGAGAACCCCATCCACCATCCGGTAGACGCTGTCCATCTGATCCAGGTGCGACAGGTCATGGGTGACCAGGAGTGTGGCCGCGCCGTGCTCGCGCACGATGCCGACGATCAGATCGATGATGGCCGCGCCGCGCTCCTGATCCAGGGCGCTGGTCGGCTCGTCGATGACCAGCAGAGACGGGTTGTTCATCAGGGCGCGTGCGATATTGACGCGCTGCCGCTGACCGCCGGAGAGCTGGGCGGGGCGCTTGTTCTCGTGCCCGGACAGTCCGACGGCCGCCAGCAGATCCCTGGCATGGGAACGCGTTGCGCGCCGCTCGGCGGGCGAGACGAACCAGCTCTGCCCCAGGTGCACCATGGCCTCGAGCTGCTCGATCGCCGTCAGCGCCGGGACCAGGTTGGACTGCTGGAACACGATGCCGATGGAGTCGCGGCGCAGGGTCGCGGCATCGCGGCGGCTCAGTGCCGCGAGATCGATGGTGCCCGTGGCGGTTTCGAGCTCAACCCGGCCGGACTCGGGGCGCAGCAGGGTGGAGACGGTGGCCAGCAGGGTGGACTTGCCCGAGCCGGACGGTCCCGTGATGGCGGCGATCTCGCCGCCGCCCACCCGCAGGTGCACGTGGTCGAGCGCGGTGATGCGTTCGGCGCCGTCCGGGAAGGTGAGGGTCAGGTCGGAGACGGTGAGTGCGTTGGTCATCGCAATGCTCCTGGTACGCAGGGGAAGTGAGGTCATCAGCGGGCCTGGTTGAGGGCGGTCAGCGGATCGGTGGTGACGAGGAAGCGCAGGGCGAAGGCCGCGCCCAGCAGACCGAGCCCGATCAGGGCCGCCGCCGGGAGCAGCGTGGTGCTCAGGCTGAGCACGAAAGGCACCGCGCCGCCCATGAATACGCCCGCCACCGCGGTGAGGCCGACACCGACGCCGACACCCAGCAGCAGCACGATCAGCGCCTGGCTCAGGGCATCTCGGACCAGCGAGCCGGTGGTCGCGCCGAGCGCCTTCAGGGTGGCGATGTCCGGCTGCCGCTGCACCGTCCACACGGTGAAGAACGCGCCGATCACCAGTGCCGAGATGGCGAAGAGCATGACGGTCATGAGTGTCAGCGAGCCGTTCTCGGCTTTGTAGGAGGCCATGGCGGACAACGAGTCCTTGCTGCTGGTCGTGATGGTGTGCGCGGTGGCGTCGACGGCCTTCTCATCGCTCACGCCGGAGACGGCGAGGATGGTGGCCGCGCCCGCGTGCGGGTTGAGCGTCCGCCAGTCCGACAGGGTCATCCACACCACCGGGGTGTGCGCGTACCAGTCGTCGTCGGTCACGCCCCCGACGGTGTACGCGGCTGAGCCCAGCTCGACGGTGTCACCGGCCTTCGCGTTCAGATCCTTCGCGGCCGCCTTGGACAGGATGACCGCGCCCGGTTCGGTAGCCACACGCTTGCCGAAGGGTGTGCCCTGCACGCCGAACAGCGCCACCTGGGTCGGCGACGCACCGTCCCGCGTGGCGCGGGTCCGGCTGATGCCGATCGGATCCACCGTGCCGCCCGCCTGCTCCCAGGTCTGTACCTGCTCCTGACTCAGCGTCGAGGCGTCGAAGGACGGGGACGAGCCGGTGTCGGAGAAGACGACCGTGCCGGTGTTCAAGGACTGGATGGCCGAGATGTTCTGGTGCGCCAGCCCGGCCGTCAGGCCGCTGAGAAAGCTCACCAGCAGCGCGACCAGCGTGACCACCAGGGTAATGAGGAGGAAGCGGCCGCGGGCGGCCCGCAGATCTCTGAGTGCGACGAACATACTTACACCCTGTCGAGGAAACCCCCGCCGGCCATCGCGCCGCGGAACGAATCCCGCTCCGCCGACGGCACGGCGGCGTTTCCTACTTTCGATGGATGCCGGGCCAATAGCCGGGCATAAGCTGGTCGCGTGCATCGCTCGCCCCTGACCCCCGTCTTCTCCGCCCTGCAGCTCGGACTGCACGTGCTGGTGGTGGCGCTGACCGCGGTGGTGACGGTGCAGGAGGTCATCTCCGGGTCGCATCCGACCGTCGTCGTGGTGCTGGCCGCGCTGTTCCTCGGCGTCTACTTCGCCGGGGGCCGATTCCGGCGCAACCTGCCCGCCGCCCGGGTGTGGCTGGCGGTGCTGACGTTGATCTGGCTGGGTCTGGTGACCGTCGCCCCCCTGGCCGTCTATCTGGTCTTCGGCCTGTTCTTCCTGTATCTGCATCTGCTGCCGCGATATTGGGGCCTGGTGGCGGTGACCGCCGCGACCGTGGTGTCCGTGGTCGGCTTCGCCGCGCACCGCGGCTGGACCGTCGCCGGTGTGATCGGCCCGCTGCTGGGCGCGCTGGTCGCGGTGGCGATCGGGCTGGGATACGGGGCACTGTTCCGCGAGGCCGCCGAACGTCAGCGCCTCATCGACGAATTGCTCGCCACCAGAAACACTCTCGCGGAGCAGGAACGCACCGCGGGCAAGATGGCCGAGCGCGAGCGCCTCGCCCAGGAGATCCACGACACGGTCGCCCAGGGGCTCAGCAGCATTCAACTGCTGCTGCACGCCGTCGAGCGCGCCGCCCCCGATCATCCCGCGCTGGAGAAGATCCGGCTCGCCCGCGAGACCGCCGCCGACAGTCTGATCGAAACCCGCCATCTCATAGCCGAACTCACGCCGGCCGCGCTGGAGGGTCAGTCCCTCGCCGGTGCGCTGAACCGCATCGCCGAGCGCGCCGCCGCGCCGGGCCTCGACGCCCAGGTGCTGGTCGAGGGCGAGCCGCAGGCGCTGCCCATGCCCATCGAGGCCGCGCTGGTGCGCATCACCCAGGGCGCGGTCTCGAATGTGGTGCGCCACGCCCAAGCTCGGCGCATGCGCGTCACCCTCACCTACGCCGACGACGCCGTGCATCTGGATGTGGTCGACGACGGTGTCGGCATCGAGCCCGCGGTGCTGGCCGAATCCCCCTCCGGCAGCTTCGGTCTCACCGCCATGCGCAACCGAGTGGAACAGCAGGGTGGCACCATGAACGTCGAATCCGAACCCGGCCACACCGCGGTCACCGTCTCCTTCCCCCTGGAGGAGCAGAGCCCCATCCCCTCGGAGCAGAAATGATCCGCATCCTCCTCGCCGACGACCACGCCATCGTCCGAGCGGGCCTGCGCGCCCTGCTGGACTCCAGCGTCGCTGAAACCGATTCCGACGACATCGAAGTCGTGGGCGAGGTCGCGACCGCCGAAGAGTCCGTGGCCTTCTGCTCCACCACCCCCGTCGACCTGGTCCTCATGGACCTGCGCTTCGGCCCCGGCAAGTCCGGCGCGGAAGCCACCGCCGCCCTGCGCGAGCTGGCGAATCCGCCGAACATCCTGGTGGTCACCAACTACGACACCGACGCCGACATCCTCGGCGCCATCGAAGCGGGCGCGGTCGGCTACATCCTCAAGGACACCCCGCCCGCCGAACTCCTGGCCGCCGTCCGCTCGGCCGCCGAGGGTGAGAGCGTGCTGTCCCCGTCGGTCGCCTCCCGGCTCATGACGCGAGTCCGCAAGCCCGACACCACCTTGAGCCCCCGCGAGATCGAGGTCCTCCGTCTGGTCGCCGACGGCCATTCCAATCGCGAGATCGGCAAACGCCTCTTCCTCTCCGAGACCACCGTCAAATCCCACCTGGTCCACATCTATTCGAAGCTCGGCGTCAAATCCCGAACCTCCGCGGTGGCCCGGGCTCGTGAGCGCGGCGCCATCTGACGTCGCACGGTGTGGCCCATGGCCTCACTGTCCGATCAGCGCGTTCGCGAATTCCTGTCTCGATACCTGTAGCACGCTGTAGCAAAAGGGCTACATCATCGTATGAGTCAGCCGGAGCGGGTATCCGTGCGGGAGCTTCGCAATCATGTCACCGAGGTGCTCCGTCGCGTGGAAGGTGGCGAGACACTGGAGGTCACCGTGAACGAGCGCCCCGTCGCTCTCCTGGTGCCGCGCAATGAGCGTCCCTCGACCGCTCCGTCGCGCTCCTTCTTGGCCGAATTGCCGCTCGCGGATTCGGGTCTACGTGATCAGTTGGCCGAGGCGCTGACCGAGACCACCGACGAGACCCGGGATCCGTGGCAGGTATGACGATCGGACTGTTGGACACCTCCGTTTTCATAGCCCGTGAGGTGCGTCAGCGCATCGATCTGGAGCTGATGCCCGAGGAGTTGGCGATCAGCGTTATCACGATCGCCGAGTTGCGATGGGGCGTGCTGATGGCCACCGATGACGACTCGCGCGCTCGGCGTCTCGACACGTTCACGGCGGCTCAACGCCTTGCGCCCATCCCGATCGATGAGCGTGTTGCGGCCGCGTGGGCGTTGCTGCGGCAGCGGCTGAAAGCCGCCGGAATCAAGCTGGAAATCAACGATTCGTGGATCGCGGCCACGGCGATTGCCCGGGGCTGGCCAGTGGTGACCCAGGACAACGGCTTCCCCGATTCGGTTCCGGAACTGGCCGTCATCAGGGTCTGACGCTCCCTGTGGCGTGTGCGAGACTCGGCCCATGACAGTGCACTTCATCGGGGCCGGGCCCGGGGCGGCGGATCTGCTGACCGTACGGGCCGTCGAACTGCTGCGGCGGTCGCCGGTGTGCCTGTACGCGGGGACGTATCTGGATCCCGAGGTGCTGGGTCACTGTGCGCCCGATGCCGAGTTGATCGACACCCAGAAGCTGGATCTGGACGAGATCATCGGACACTGTGCGCGGGCGCACGCCGAGGGCAGGGATGTCGCGCGGTTGTGCTCGGGTGATCCGTCCATATATTCGGCCCTCACCGAACAGAAGCGCAGACTGGACGCACTGGGAATCCCCTGGGATGTGACGCCCGGCGTTCCGGCGTACGCGGCGGCGGCGGCGCTGCTGGGGGCGGAGCTCACGGTGCCCGAGCAGGTGCAGTCGGTGGTGTTGACTCGCGCACAGGCGCGCTCGACCGCTATGCCCGAATCGGAGTCGCTGGCAAACTTCGCGCGCACCCGGTCGACCTTGATATTGCATCTCGCTATCACCCGGATCCGTACCCTGTCGCAGGAGTTGGTTCCCGACTACGGGACGGATTGCCCGGTGGCCGTGGTCTACCGCGCCACCCAGCCTGACCAGCGGATTCTGCGGGGCACCCTGGCCGATATCGCCGATCGGGTGCAGGCGGCCGGACTGCGGCAGGCGGCGGTGATTCTGGTCGGTGGGGCACTGGCCGAAACCCTCAACTGTGCGCAGTCACACCTGTACGATCCTGCGCGTGATAGGTCGCACATCACTGGCTGAATGAGCGAAATGCGTTGATAGCGAAGGGCTATGGCCCTTTCTGATTGCGGCTTGCGCGCTGACGGTAGATTGGACCGAGTGTCCGTCACCAGATTCACGACTATGACCCGGCAGCGGCCGGTGGGTGTGGTCGCGCCCATGTAACAAGATCGGCCAGCTGGGGGGATATCCCAGAGAGTCTCAAATTTACGGTGAAGTGTGCCCCGAACACCGGACGCCACGCTGAAGTAGGCGTGGCGTCCTGTTCGGGTTTTCGGCGGGGAGCGCTGCGCGGTGTGGTGTTCCGGAAGCGAGGTTAGGGTTGGACCGGCTGGATTTCGGCGGCAACGGCGAAGCTGGCAGCGAAATCGCACCGGGATCGGGCGAACTTTTCCCGCTGTCGCCGGCGCAGCTCGGCATCTGGTATGCCCAGCACCTGGACCCACAGGTCCCGATCAATATCGCTCAGTACGTGGAACTGCGCGGCGAACTCGACCTCGAGTTGCTCGAACGCGCCATGGTCCGCGGCTCGGAGGAGTTCGGGTCGGGTTTCCTGCGCATCGTCGAGCGTGACGGCGAGCCCATGCAGATGGTGGACTACTCGCTGGACCGCACCATCTACCACGTCGATCTGAGTGACGACGCCGATCCGTCCGCCGCCGCACAGGCCTGGATGCGCGCCGACTACAGCGCCCCGCTGGACCTCACTCGCGACCGCCTCATCCGCACGGCCATGCTGAAGCTGGCCGACGGCCATTACTACTGGTACGCGCGCATCCACCACATCGTGCTCGACGGCTTCGGCGCGGTGACCTACATGACCCGGGTCGCCGAGCTGTACACCGCGTACGTCCGGGGCGTCGAGCCCGCGCCGCACAAGCTGACCGACCTGCCCACCCTGGTCGAGCAGGAATTCGCCTACCGCGAGAGCAGCCGCTTCAAGTCCGACAAGGAGTACTGGGCCCAGCGGGTCGCCGGGCTCGAGGACGGCACCAGCCTGGTCGGCCGCTCCGCGCCGCCGGCCGCCGTCAACCGCATCGCCACGGGCGCGCTGACCGAGGATCAGACCTCGCTGCTGGACGCGGCCGTGGCCCGGCACGGGTCCTCGCCCGCGGGTCTGCTCATCGCGGGTTTCGCCGCCTACCTCGCGCAGTGGACCGGCAGCGAGGACGTCATCCTCAGCCTCCCGGTGACCGCGCGCACCACCGCGATCATGCGCCGCTCCGGCGGCGCCGCGTCCAATATCGTGCCGCTGCGCCTGCACGTCGGCCACGCCTCCACCGTGACCGACCTGCTCGGGCAGGTGCAGGTCGAGGTCTCCGGCGCGCTGCGCCACCAGCGTTACCGCGCCGAGGACATCCGCCGCGATGCCGCCGGCGAATTCAGCGGTGGCGAGGTGGGCGCGCAGTTCTTCGGCCCGTGGGTCAACATCATGTTGTTCCACAACGAGGTCGTGCTCGGCGACATCACCGGCGAATACAGCGTGCTGTCCACGGGTTCCATCGAGGACCTGGGCGTCAACTTCTACCAGTCGGTGAAGGGCACCCGGAATCACATCGATTTCGAGACCAACCCCAACCTGTACTCCGAGGACGAGACGCAGCGTCACCACGCGCGGTTCCTGGAGTTCTTCGACCGCTTCCTGGCGGCGGGCGAGGATCAGCCCGTCTGGGGGCTGCCCATCACCACCGCCGCGGAGCGCGCCCGCACCCTGGTGGAGTGGAACTCGGCCGGGCACGAGGTGCCGGTCACCACGCTGCCGGAGCTGCTGGACCGTCAGATTCCGCTGACGCCCGACAACGTCGCCGTCGAGTTCGAGGGCGAGCAGCTCACCTACGCCGAGTTCGGCGAGCGCGTCAACCGCCTCGCCCGCTTCCTCATCGAGGACGGCGTCGGCCCGGAATCGCTTGTGGCCCTGGGCATGCGGCGTTCGCTGGAACTCGTCGTGGGCATGCACGCGGTGCTGCGCGCCGGTGGCGCGTACGTGCCGATCGATCCGGACCACCCGGCCGACCGGACCGCCTACATCCTGGAGTCCGCGGCACCGGTCTGCGTGCTGACCACCTCGCGCGACGAGCTCGAGCTGCCGGCGGCGTTCGATGGCCGCTCCGCGAGCTCCGCGGCCAGGGCGCGGCGCTTGGAGATCGACACGCTGGACGTGTCGGCGTATTCCGCCGAGCCGGTCACCGACGCCGATCGCATCGCCCCGCTGCGCCCGGACAACACCGCCTACGTCATCTACACCTCGGGCTCGACCGGCCGTCCCAAGGGCGTCGCGGTCACCCACCACGCCATCGTCAACCAAGAGCTGTGGATGCTGGACGAGTATCCGCTCACGGCCGATGACGTCTACCTGCAGAAGACCGCCACCACCTTCGACGTGTCGCTGTGGGGCTACTTCATGCCTCTGCTGGTCGGCGCGAAGCTGATCGTGGCGACCCCCGACGGCCACCGCGATCCGCTGTACGTGGCGGAGATGATCGAGCGCCACGGCGTCACGGTCACCGACTTCGTGCCGTCCATGCTGACGGTCTTCGTCGCGCACGCCACGCGGGCCCAGTGCGCCTCGCTGAAGTACGTTTTCGTGATCGGTGAGGCGCTGCCGCCGGAGACCGGCGCGGGCTTCCGCGAGATCAGCTCGGCTGGACTGCACAATCTGTACGGCCCCACCGAGGCCGCGGTGTCGGTCACCTACTGGGAGAACACCGCCGCCGATACCGTCACGGTGCCGATCGGCCTGCCCGAGTGGAATGTCGAAGTCTACGTTCTGGATTCGCGCCTGCGACCCGCCGCCATCGGCGCCGCGGGTGAACTGTATCTGGCGGGCCGCCAGCTGGCGCGCGGGTACAAGGGGCGCCCGGATCTGACCTCGGATCGCTTCGTGGCCAACCCGTTCGGGACTTCCGAGCGCATGTACCGCACCGGTGACCTGGTGCGCTGGAACACGGTGCCCAATTCACCGCACGGGGTGGCGGGCGCCCTGGAGTACATCGGCCGCACCGACTTCCAGGTCAAGTTCCGCGGCCAGCGCATCGAGCTCGGCGAGATCGAGACCGACCTGCTGGCCCACCCCACCGTCAGCCAGGCCGCCGTCCTGGTCATGGACACCGCCACCGGTCAGCAGCTGGTCGCGTACGTGGTCCCGGTTCCGGGTCAGTCCATCGATCCGGCCGAGCTGACCCGCTTCGCCGCCGAGAAGCTGCCGTCGTACATGGTTCCGGCGTCGATCATGGTGCTGGATGCCTTCCCGCTCAACACCTCCGGCAAGCTGGACCGCAAGGCCCTGCCGGAGCCGGTGTTCAGCGCGGACGCCGCCGGCTACCGCGCACCGCGCACCGCCGCCGAGGAGATCGTGGCGGGCGTGTTCGCCGATGTGCTCGGCCACGACCGGGTCGGCGTCGACGACAACTTCTTCGATCTGGGCGGCAACTCGCTGGTCGCCACCCAGGTGGTGGCCCGCATCTCGGCGGCGTTCAGCACTCGCCTGGGTGTGCGCGCGCTGTTCGAGACCCCGACCGTGGCGGGTCTGGCCGCGCGCGTGGAAGCCGCTGGGCCGTCGGATGTCTCGCGGCCGCCGCTGGTGGCGCGGGAGCGCCCGGACCGGGTGCCGCTATCGCTTGCGCAGCAGCGTATGTGGTTCCTCAACCAGTTCGACCCGAACGTCCCCACCTACAACCTGCCGTTCGTGGTGCGGTTGCGAGGACAGGTCGATATCGAGGCCCTGCAGCTGGCGCTGGCCGACGTGGTCGCGCGCCAGGAATCCCTGCGCACCATCTTCCCCGAGTCCGGCGATGGCGGCTTCCAGCAGGTGCTGCCCATGGCCGAGGTGGATCTGGGCATCGAGGTGACCGACCTCGCCGAGACCGAATTGCCGTCCGCGCTGGCCGAATTCGCGTCCGCCGGTTTCGACGTCTCGACCCAGCTGCCGATTCGCGTACGGGTGTTCCGCGTCGTCGACGAGGCCGGGCTGGGCGACGACGAGGTCGATCTCGCGGTCGCCTTCGTGGTACATCACATCGCGGCGGACGGCTTCTCGTTCGGGCCGCTCTCGCGGGACATGACCGCCGCCTATCTGGCGCGCGTGGCCGGTCAGGAGCCCGCCTGGCCGCCGCTGCCGGTGCAGTACCAGGACTTCAGCATCTGGCAGCGTGAGCTGCTGGGCTCGGAATCGGATGCCGAGTCCATGGCCGCCCGCCAGATCGCCTACTGGCGCGGGGCGCTGGCCGGGCTGCCGGATCAGCTGGACCTCCCGGCCGATCGCCCGCGCCCGCCGGTGCAGAGTTTCCACGGCTCCCGCGTCACCTTCGACATTCCGGCCGAGCTGCATGTGCGGCTCGCGGGTCTGGCTCGGGCCCAGGGCGTTTCGCTGTTCATGGTCATGCACAGCGCGCTGGCCGTGCTGCTGGCCCGGCTCTCGGGCACCGGCGACATCGCCATCGGCACCCCGGTCGCCGGTCGCGGTGAGCAGGCGCTCGACGACCTGATCGGCATGTTCGTCAACACCCTGGTGCTGCGCTCGGAAGTGGATGGGGCCGAACGCTTCACCGACTTCCTGGCCCGCACCCGGGAGACCGATCTGGCGGCCTTCGCCAATACCGACGTCCCGTTCGAGCGGCTGGTCGAGGTGCTCAACCCGACCCGTTCGCAGGCGCGGCACCCGCTGTTCCAGGTCATGCTGTCGTTCCAGGAGATGTCGCACGGCTCCATGGAGCTGCCCGGCCTCACCGTCTCCGCGGACGAGCTCGAGGTGGACATCGCCAAGTTCGACCTGCAGTGGACGCTGACCGAGCAGCGTGGGCTGGCCGGTGAGCCCGCCGGACTGTCGGTGGTGCTGTCCTACGCCACCGATCTGTTCGACGCCTCGACCGTCACCGAGTTCGGACAGCGCTACCTGCGCGTACTGGAGACCGCCGTCGCCGCACCGCACACTGTGGTGCGCGACATCGATATCCTCGACGCCGGTGAGCGCGAGACCGTGCTGCACGCGTGGAACCGCACCGCGCGTGAACTGTCGGGCGCGGAGCGCTCCGGCGCCCCGCGCTTGGTTCTCGACCTGTTCGAGAAGCAGGTCCGGATTCGCCCGCACGCCACGGCCCTCATCTTCGATCCGGGCGAGCGCAGCGGCAGCATGTTCGGCCCGGCCGAGGAGCTGAGCTACGCGGAGTTCTCCGCCCGCGTGAATCGCCTGGCGCGCAGGCTGATCGAGGCGGGTGTGGGTCCCGAGTCCCTGGTGGCGGTGGGCATCCGCCGCTCGGTGGACATGCTGGTCGCCATCTACGCCACCCTCACCGCCGGTGGCGGCTACGTGCCGATCGACCCGGATCACCCGGCCGAGCGCACCGACTATGTGCTGCGCACCGCCGAGCCGGTGGCGCTGCTCACCACCGCCGACGATGCCGTGGAATTCACCGATTGCCCGGTGCTGCACCTGGATTCGCTGGATCTGAGCGACTACAGCGATGCCCCGGTCACCGACGCGGACCGGTTGGCGCCGCTGCGGCCGACCAACGCCGCCTACGTGCTGTTCACCTCCGGCTCGACCGGCCGCCCCAAGGGCGTGGCCATCCCGCATGAGGCGGTGCTCAACCAGATCGCCTGGATCACCAGCGAATACGAGATCGACGACACCGATGTGATCCTGCAGAAGACGCCGGTCACCTTCGACGTCTCGGTGTGGGAGCTGTTCGGTTCGCTGGCGGTCGGCGCGCAGCAGGTCATCGCCGCGCCGGACGGCCACCGCGATCCGATGTACCTGTCCGAGGTCATCGGCCGCCACCGGGTCACCATGACCTCCTTTGTGCCGTCCATGCTGTCGGTCTTCGCCTCCAGCGCCTCGTCGGCCGAATGCCTGTCCCTGCGTGCGGTTCTGGTCGCGGGTGAGGCGCTGCCGCCGGCCACCGTGACCGCCTTCCGCCGTTTCTCCACGGCCGCCGTGCACAACCTGTACGGCCCGACCGAGTTCACCGTGCACGCCACCTACGCGCCCATCGACGCGCCCGTGGTCAACTCGGTGCCCATCGGCCGCCCGGTGTGGAACGCGCAGACCTATGTGCTGGATGAGGGCTTGCGCCCGGTGCCCGCGGGCGTCCCAGGTGAGCTCTACCTGGGCGGTGTCCAGGTGGCGCGCGGCTACTTCGGCCGCCCCGACCTGAGCGCCGAGCGCTTCGTCGCCAATCCCTACGGCGAACCGGGTTCACGTCTGTACCGCACCGGTGACCTGGTGCGCTGGAGCCATGGGCGCTCCGCAGACTCCGCGCCCGCAGACGGCATTCTCGAATACATCGGCCGCACCGACTTCCAGGTGAAGTTCCGCGGCCAGCGCATCGAGCTCGGCGAGATCGAGACCGCGCTGCTGGACCACCCCAAGGTGCAGCAGGCCGTGGTGCTGGTCATCGACACCGTGGCCGGCGATCAGCTGGTCGCCTACATCGTCACTCGCGGCCCGGTGGACCTGGACGGGGTCAAGGCCTCGCTGCAGCGCACCCTGCCCGCGTACATGGTGCCCGGCTCCATCATGGTGCTGGACGCTTTCCCGCTGAACGCCTCCGGCAAGCTGGACCGCAGGGCCCTGCCCGCGCCGCGCTTCGAGGTGCGCGAATTCCGCGCTCCGACAACGCCGATCGAGGAGATCGTCGCCCAGATCTTCGGCGAGGTGCTGGGCATCGCCCGCGTCGGCGTCGACGACGACTTCTTCGAGCTGGGCGGCAACTCGCTCATCGCCACCCAGGTGGCGACCCGGCTGGGCACGGCCCTGGACACCCGGGTGCCGGTGCGGATGCTGTTCGAGGCCGCCACCGTGGAAGCCCTTGCGGCCCGAGTGGAATCGCATGTCGGCGATGGTGGGCGCAAGGCCCTGGTCGCCCGTGAGCGGCCGAACGAGGTGCCGCTTTCCCTGGCGCAGCAGCGCATGTGGTTCCTCAACCGCTTCGACACCGCCTCGGCGGTCAACAACATCCCGGTCGCGATCCGCCTGTCCGGCGAGCTGGATATCGCGGCCCTGCAGGTCGCGGTCATCGATGTCATCGACCGCCACGAGTCGCTGCGCACCGTCTTCCCGGAGACCGCGCACGGCCCGGTGCAGCGGGTGCTGGACGCCGCGCAGATCGTGCCCGACCTGACGCCGGTGCCGGTCACCGAGGCCAACCTCATCGACCACCTGGTCGAGCTGGCCACCATGGCCTTCGACGTCACCGACGAAGTGCCGTTGCACGCCGCGCTTTTCGAGATCAGCGAGACCGAGTACATCCTCGGCATGGTGGTCCACCACATCAGCGCCGACGGCTGGTCGATGGGTCCGCTGGCCCGCGACGTCATGGTCGCCTACGCCGCCCGTACCTCGTGGGAGGCCCCGGCCTGGGCCGAGTTGCCGGTGCAGTACGCCGACTACGCGCTGTGGCAGCGCGAGGTGCTCGGTTCCGAGGACGATCCGGATTCGCTGATCTCCAAGCAGATCCGCTACTGGACCGAGGCACTCGCCGACCTGCCCGACGAGTTGGTGCTGCCCGCCGACCGGCCGCGTCCGGCGGTGGCCAGCTACCGCGGTGGCACCTACCCCTTCGCCATCTCGGCCGAAACCCAGCAGGCCCTGGTCGATCTGGGTCGCCGCCACAATGCCTCGCTGTTCATGGTCATGCACAGCGCTTTGGCGGTATTGCTGGCCCGGCTGTCCGGCACGTCCGATATCGCCATCGGCACCCCGGTACACGGCCGCGGTGAGGCCGCGCTCGACGATCTGATCGGCATGTTCGTCAACACCCTGGTGCTGCGTACCGAGGTGGACGGCTCCGAGACCTTCGCCGACCTGCTGGCCCGCTCCCGCGACACCGACCTGCACGCCTTCGCCCACGCGGACGTGCCGTTCGAGCGGCTGGTCGAGGTGCTCAACCCCGCCCGTTCGCAGGCTCGCCACCCGCTGTTCCAGGTCATGCTGACCTTCCAGAACACCCGGCAGGCCAGCCTGGAACTGCCCGGGCTCTCGGTCAACGGCATCGACTACGACGCCCGCCTGGCCAAGTTCGACCTGCAGCTGACCCTGCAGGAAACCCAGGACGACCACGGTGAGCACGCGGGCATGTCCGCCGAGATCTCCTACGCGCTGGACCTTTTCGACGAGCCGACCATCGAGGCGTTCGCGCGGCGACTGGATCTGATTTTGGCCGCCGTGGTGGCGGACCCGGATCGGCCGCTCGGCGATATCGACCTGATGGTCGCCGACGAGCGCGAACGCGTGCTCGACGACTGGAACCACACCGCGTTCGATCTCACCTCGGTGCTGCCCGCATTGCCGGAAGGCGAGGCCGCCACGTTGGTTTCGCTGTTCGAGGCACAGGCTCTGACCAGCCCGAACGCGCCCGCGGTCGAGTTCGAGGGGACAGGTCTGTCCTATGCCGAGTTCTCGGCACGGGTGCACCGGCTGGCCCGCAAGCTCATCACCCAGGGCGTGGGCGCGGAATCGCATGTGGCGCTGGCCATCCGGCGCTCGCTGGATCTGGTCGTCGCCATGTACGCGGTGCTGGAGGCCGGTGGCGCGTACGTGCCGCTGGATCCGGATCAGCCGGACGAGCGCATCGACTACGTGCTCGACACCGCGCGCCCGGTCGCGATCCTCACCACCAGCCGCGACGACTTCGTCACCGGCCGCAATGTGCCGGTGCTCGAGGTCGACACGCTGAACCTGGAGGCCTACTCCGACGCGCCGATCACGAATGCCGAACGGGGACAGGCGATCCGGCCCGACCACACGGCCTACGTCATCTTCACCTCCGGTTCGACGGGCCGCCCGAAGGGCGTGGCCGTTGAGCACGGCGCGATCGTGAACCGCCTGCTGTGGATGCAGCACGAGTACCCGATCGACGCGAACGACGCTGTCCTGCAGAAGACCCCCGCCACCTTCGACGTATCGGTCTGGGAGTTCTTCTGGCCCTTGCAGACCGGCGCCCGCCTGGTGGTCGCGAAGCCCGACGGCCACCGCGACCCGGTGTACCTGGCCAAGGTCATCGCCGAAACCGGCATCACCACCGTGCACTTCGTGCCGTCCATGCTGGCCGCCTTCGTCACCTCTCTGGAGTCCAACACCCAAGAGGTTGGCGGCGCGTCGCGTTCTGGACTGAGTGCAGCGGGGGAGCGAAGCGGAGGAGCGGAAGGAGGGAAGAACGCGACTTTCAGCGCCGCCGACCGGCCGGAGCGAAGCGGAGGCAAATTGAACACAGTGTTCGCCTCCGGTGAGGCGCTGCCCGCGCCGACCGCGCGGAAGCTGCGCGAGCTGACCGGTGCGCGCCTGCACAACCTGTACGGTCCCACCGAGGCCGCGGTCGACGTCACCTACCACGAGGTCGTCGACGCCGACACCGTGTTCGTGCCGATCGGCCGCCCGGTCTGGAACACCGAGGCCTATGTGCTCGACGCCCGCCTGCACCCGGTCGCGCCGGGCGTCGCGGGTGAGCTCTATCTGGCGGGCGATCAGCTGGCGCGCGGCTACCTCGGCCGCCCCGACCTGTCCGCGGATCGATTCGTGGCGAACCCCTTCGTCTCCGGCGACCGCATGTACCGCACCGGCGACCTGGTGTCCTGGACCGCCGACGGTGAGCTGAACTACTTGGGCCGCACCGACTTCCAGGTCAAGCTGCGCGGCCTGCGCATCGAGCTCGGCGAGATCGAGGCGGCGCTGCTGGCGCAGCCGGGTGTCGCGCAGTCGGTCGTTGTCGTGCGCACCGACCCCCATGCCGGTGATCAGCTGGTCGGCTACGTGGTCCGCGAGCCCGACGCCGTCGTGGACGTCGGCGCGGTCAAGGCCGCGTTGAGCGGTTCGCTGCCCGCCTACATGGTCCCGGCCGCGCTCGTGGTGCTGGATGCCTTCCCGGTCAACGCCTCGGGCAAGCTGGACCGCCGGGCCCTGCCCGCTCCGGTGTTCGAGGCCAAGCGTTTCCGCGCTCCCTCGACCCCGATCGAGGAGATCATCGCCCAGATCTTCGCCGACCTGCTCGGCGTCGAGCGCGTGGGCGTGGACGACGACTTCTTCGAGCTGGGCGGCAACTCGCTGGTCGCCACCCAGGTGGTGGCCCGCCTGGCGGCCGCGCTGAACGCCGAGATCGGCGTGCGAGTGCTGTTCGAGGCCCCGACCGTGGCCGCGCTGGCCGCGCGCGTCGAATCGCATGCGGGAACCGGTGTGCGCCAGGCTCTCACCGTCCGGACCCGTCCGGAGTACCCGCCGCTGTCGCTCGCGCAGCAGCGCATGTGGTTCCTCAACCGGTTCGATCCGGAATCGGCCGCCAACAATATCCCGGTGGCCGTAAGACTCACCGGCACACTGGATCTCGACGCCATGCGTGGCGCCATCGCCGATGTCGTCGGCCGCCACGAGTCGCTGCGCACCGTGTACCCGTCGCATGAGGGCGTCGCGTACCAGAAGGTGCTGCCCACAGGGCATGCCATCCCGGAGCTGGATGTGCTGGATGTGGCCGAGGGCGAGCAAGCGATGGCCGCGGTCTACGACTTCGCCGCGCGCGGCTTCGATGTCACCACCGAGACCGCGGTTCGCCTGCGCGCCTATCGTCTGGCCGCCGACGACCACATCCTGGTCCTGGTGGCCCACCACATCGCCGCCGACGGTTTCTCCATGAACCCGCTGGTGCGCGACCTCATGACCGCCTACATCGCGCGCAGCAACGGCGAGAACCCGGGCTGGACCGAATTGCCGGTGCAGTACGCGGATTACGCGCTGTGGCAGCGGGAAACGCTGGGCTCGGAAGAGGATCCGCGCTCGCTCATCACCGAGCAGCTCGACTACTGGCGCGACACCCTGTCCGGTCTGCCGGACGAGCTGCGGCTGTCCGCGAAGCCGCGTCCCGCCGTCGCCTCCTACAACGCGGGCACGCACCGCTTCCAGGTGCCGGGCGAGCTCATCGCCGGGCTGAACCGGGTGGCGCAGGCCCATGGCACCACCCTGTTCATGGTGGTGCACAGTGCCTTCGCCGCGCTGCTGGCCCGCCTGAGCGGCACCGATGACATCGCCGTCGGTATTCCGGTGGCGGGACGTGGCGAGCAGGCGCTCGACGATCTCGTCGGCATGTTCGTCAACACCCTGGTGCTGCGGTCGCCGGTGGACGCCGGCATGAGCTTCACCGAGCTGCTGAAGACCGTGCGCGAGCGCGATCTGCAGGCCTTCGCCCACGCGGATGTGCCGTTCGAGCGCCTGGTCGAGGTGCTCAATCCGGCCCGTTCGCAGGCGCGGCACCCGCTGTTCCAGGTCATGCTGTCGTTCCAGAACCTGGGCCGCGCCTCGCTGGAGCTGCCGGGCCTGAGCGTGTCCGAGCTGGCCATCGACCAGCAGTCGGCCAAATTCGACCTGCAGTTGACGCTGAGCGAGGTCATCGACGGTGCCGCGGCGGGCCGCGAATTCGACACCGTGGCGATGGATGCCGAGCTCGTCTACGCGACCGACCTTTTCGACGCGCAGTACGCCGATGTCTTCGCGCAGCGCTTCGTCGCCATGCTCACCGCCGTGGCCGCCGATCCGACCCGGTTGGTCGGCGATGTCGAGCTGCTGAGCGAGGGCGAGCGTCGCAAGCTGCTGGTCGGGTGGAACGAGACCGCGTTCGAGCTCGATACCGCGCTGCCTGAGATCGCCGAAGGCGCCGCGGCGACACTGGTTTCGCTGTTCGAGGCGCAGGTCGCGTTGACGCCCGAAGCGACGGCTGTCACCTTCGAGGGGACCGGTCTGTCCTACGCCGAGTTCGCCTCCCGCGTGCGCACACTGGCGCGTTGGCTCATCGCGGAGGGTGTCGGACCGGAATCCTTTGTCGCCCTGGGCATGCGCCGCTCCATCGACCTGGTCGCGGGCATGTACGCGGTCACGATCGCCGGTGGCGCGTACGTGCCGCTGGATCCGGATCACCCGGCCGAGCGCACCCAGTACATTCTCGACACCGCGCAGCCGGTCTGCGTGCTGACCTCCGGTGATGATCTGGAAGGCGTTGAGGCGCAGCAGGTCCGGATCGACGAGCTGGATCTGTCCGGCTTCGCCGATACTCCGGTCGCCGACGCCGAGCGCCGCGCGCCGCTGCGCCCGGCGAACACCGCGTACGTGATCTTCACCTCCGGCTCGACCGGTCGCCCCAAGGGTGTGGCCGTGAGTCACGCGGCCATCGTCAACCGCCTGGTGTGGATGCACGCCCAGTACGGGCTGGCCGCCTACGACGTGGTGCTGCAGAAGACCCCGGCCACCTTCGACGTGTCGGTGTGGGAGTTCTTCTGGCCCTTGCAGGTCGGCGCGCGCCTGGTGATCGCCAAGCCGGACGGTCACCGCGACCCGGCCTATCTGGCCGAGATCATCGTCCGCGAAGGCGTCACGGTCACCCACTTCGTGCCGTCCATGCTGGCGGTCTTCGTGGCCGAGCCGGCCGCGGCCGACTGCGTCAGCCTGACCAACGTCTTCGCCTCCGGCGAGGGCCTGCCCGCGCCGACCGCGCAGAAGCTGCGTCAGCTCACCGGAGCGCGCCTGCACAACCTGTACGGTCCGACCGAGGCCGCGGTCGACGTCACCTTCCACGAGGTCACCGACGCCGATCTCGCCTCGGTGCCGATCGGCGCGCCCGTCTTCAACACCCAGGTCTACGTGCTGGATTCGCGCCTGAGGCCGGTTCCGGCGGGTGTCGCGGGTGAGCTGTATCTGGCGGGCGATCAGCTGGCCACCGGCTACGTGGCCCGACCCGACCTGACCGCGGATCGCTTCGTGGCCAACCCGTTCGGCGACGGCGTCCGCATGTACCGCACCGGTGACCTGGTCACCTGGACGGGCAATGGCGAGCTGGAATACCTGGGCCGCACCGACTTCCAGGTGAAGCTGCGCGGTCTACGCATCGAGCTCGGCGAGATCGAGTCCGCGCTCACCGCGCTGCCCTCGATCGCCCAGTCGGTCGTGGTGGTACGCCACGACGAGCGCACCGGCGATCAGCTGGTCGCCTACCTGATCGCCGCCGACGGCCACCTCGACCTCGAGATGGTCAAGGATGCGCTGTCCGAACAGCTTCCGGCCTACATGGTCCCGGCCGCCTTCATGGTGCTGGACGCCTTCCCGCTCAACGCCTCCGGCAAACTGGACCGCAAGCAGTTGCCCGCGCCGACCTTCGCCGCCAAGACCTACCGCGCCCCACGCACGGAGGTTCAATGGACGATCGCCGGCACCATCGCCGATGTGCTCGGCCTGGACCGGGTCGGCCTGGACGACGACTTCTTCGAACTGGGCGGCAACTCGCTCATCGCGACCCAGGTGATCGCGCGCCTGTCCGCCGCCTTGGACGCCGACATCCCGCTGCGCACGCTGTTCGAGGCCACCACGGTGGCGTCGCTCGCCGCGCAATTGGAATCGCGCGTCGGCACCGGGGCGCGCGCGGCGCTGGTCGCGCGGGAGCGCCCGGAGCCGGTGCCGTTGTCGCTCGCGCAGCAGCGCATGTGGTTCCTGAACCGCTTCGACAACCGGACCGCGGTCAACAACATCCCGGTCGCGCTGAAGCTGACCGGCACGATCGATATGGCCGCCTTCACCGCCGCCATCGGCGACGTGCTGGCCCGCCACGAATCGCTGCGCACCATCTACCCCGAGATCGAGGGCGACGGCTACCAGCGCATCCTGCCGCTGTCCGAGGTCGACTTCGAGGTGCGGACCGAGACCGTCAGCGCGGCCGAACTCCCCTCGCGCATCACGCAACTCGCGAGCGTGTTCTTCGACGTCACCCGCGAGCTGCCGTTCCGCGCCACCGTGCTCAGCCTCAGCGAGACCGCCCCCGATACGGCGGTCGCGGGGCCCTCCGTGATCACGCGGGCGAGCGCGGGGAGTCGGAGCGACTCCTCCGGGCCTGACGCGCCGGCCGAGCACGTGGTCGTGCTGGTGCTGCACCACATCAGCGCGGACGGCGTCTCACTGCGCCCGTTGCTGCGGGATGTGGTGGCCGCCTACCTGTCCCGCAGCACCGGCGAGGCCCCGGCCTGGTCGCCGCTGCCGGTGCAGTACGCCGACTACACGCTGTGGCAGCGCGAGATCCTCGGCGCGGAAACCGATTCCGAGTCCCTGGCTGCCCAGCAGATCGCCTATTGGACCGACCGGCTGGCCGACCTTCCGGAGCAAATCGAGCTGCCCGCCGACCGGCCGCGGCCGGAGATCGCCACCAATGCCGGTGGCACCTACGACTTCTCGATCGACGCTGACCTGCACCGCGCCCTCACCGGCGTGGCCCGCGAGCATGACGTCACCCTGTTCATGCTGGTGCACGCCGCCCTGGCCACCTGGGCCGCGCGTCTGTCCCGCGCCACCGACATCGCCATCGGCACCCCCATCGCGGGCCGCGGTGAGCGGGCGCTGGACGATCTGGTCGGCATGTTCGTCAACACCCTGGTGCTGCGCAGCGAGGTGCGGCCCGACGCCGCCTTCCGTGACCTCCTGGCCCAGGTGCGCCGCACCGATCTGGCCGCCTTCGCGCACGCCGACGTGCCGTTCGAGCGGCTGGTGGACGTGCTCAGCCCGGTTCGTTCGCAGGCGCACCACCCGCTGTTCCAGGTGGCGCTGACCTTCGAGGCCGCCGGGGCCAAGGACGTCGCGGCGCTCGCACTGCCCGAAGCGCCGGGAGGCGGATCGCTGGAGCTCGAGGTCGTCGAATTCGATCCGGGCACCGCCAAGTTCGACGTGCAGCTCACCGTGAGCGAGCGCGCCGACGGCTCCCTGGGCCTGTCCTGGAACTACGCCACCGACCTGTTCGACGCCGAGACCGTCGTCTCCTTCGCCGAGCGCCTGGTGCGCATCCTGCGCGCGGTCGCCGAGGATCCGGCGGCGCTCATCGGCGACATCGACCTGCTGGGCGAGGGCGAGCGCCACAATGTGGCCGAGCACTGGGTCTCCGCGGGCGAGGACATCGTCGCCCTGGCGCGGACCGCGGACGCGGAACGCGCGGTCGCCGAGGGCGCCTCGGGCGTCGCACCCGAGGCCGCCGCCCTGGTCGCGCCGGCCAGCCCGTTCGTCGAGGCCGACGCCACCCTGTCGAGCCTGTTCGACCAGACGGTGGCCGGACATCCGGATCGTGTCGCGGTGCGCTTCGGCGATGAGGAGCTCACCTACTCCGAGCTGGACCGCCGCGCGAATGCGCTGGCGCGCAGGCTGATCGGCGAGGGAGCGGGTCCGGAGTCGCTGGTGGCCGTGCTGCTGCCGCGGTCGGCGGATCTGGTCGTGGCGCTGCTGGCCGTGATCAAGACCGGCGCGGGCTACGTGCCGATCGATCCGACCTACCCCGCCGACCGCATCGCCTTCGTGCTGTCGGACGCGAAGCCCACCAGCGTGATCACCGACTCGACCGTGCACGTCGAGCTGCCGGGCGAGCTGAGCACCGTGCTGCTGGACGGCTTCTCGCTGGAGGCGGGCGATATCGAGGACGCGGCCGATACGCCGATCACCGATGCCGAGCGCCGCGCCGTGCTGCGCCCGGACCACATCGCCTACGTCATCTACACCTCCGGCTCCACCGGCCGCCCCAAGGGTGTGGCCGTGGCGCACCGGAATGTGGTGCGCCTCATGGCGAACACCGATCGCGAATTCGGCTTCGGACCCGGCGACGTGTGGACCCTGTTCCACTCCTATGCCTTCGACTTCTCGGTGTGGGAGCTGTGGGGCCCGCTGCTCTACGGCGGCAAGCTCGTGGTCGTCGACTACTACGTCTCGCGCTCGCCCGAGCAGTTCCTGGAACTGCTGCGCCGCGAACGGGTCACGGTGCTCAATCAGACCCCGTCGGCCTTCTACCAGCTGGCCGAGGCGGACCGGATCGCCGCCGCGGCGGGCGATCAGCAGGCGCTGGCGCTGCGCTACGTGATCTTCGGCGGTGAGGCGCTCGAACTGCGCCGCCTGTCGGATTGGGTAGCCCGCCACGGCGCTGGATCCGATGGCCGCTCCGCGGCCGGCACGCCATGTCTGGTCAATATGTACGGCATCACCGAGACCACCGTGCACGTCTCCGTGCGCGTGCTCGACGCCGACACCATCGCCGCCGCCACCGGTTCGGTGGTCGGCCGCGCCATCGCGGGCCTGCGCGTGTACGTCCTCGACGACCGTCTGCACCCGGTCCCGGTCGGTGTCGCGGGCGAAATGTACGTCGCCGGACCGCAATTGGCGCGCGGCTACCTGGGGCGCCCGGACCTGTCCGCGGCCCGCTTCGTGGCCGACCCCTTCGGAGCGCCGGGCGAGCGCCTGTACCGTTCGGGTGACGTGGCCCGCTGGAACCGTCTCGGCGAGCTGGAATATTTGGGCCGCGCCGACGACCAGGTCAAGGTGCGCGGTTTCCGCATCGAGCTCGGTGAGATCGAGTCCGCCGTGCTGGCCCAGCCGGGCGTCGCCCAGGCCGCGGTCATCGTGCGCGAGGATCAGCCGGGCGATCAGCGCATCGTGGCCTATGTGGTGCCGGCGGCGGCGAGCGGCGAAATGGAAACGGACGGCATCGCCTTCGCTGTCGACGCGGTCCGCGACGGCGCGGCCGAACTGCTGCCGTCCTACATGGTTCCGTCCGCCATCGTGGCGCTGGACCGAATCCCGTTGACCGTCAACGGCAAGCTGGACCGCCGCGCCCTCCCGGCCCCGGCCGTGCAGGCGCGGGCCTTCCGCGCCCCGGAGACCCCGGTGCAGGAGACGGTCGCCGCCGTCTTCGCCGAGGTCCTCGATCTGGCGCGGGTCGGCCTGGACGACGACTTCTTCGACCTGGGCGGCAACTCGCTCATCGCCACCCGGGTGGTGTCGCGCATCGGCGCGGCGCTGGACACCACGATCGCGGTGCGCACCCTGTTCGAGGCGAGCACGGTCGAGGCTTTGGCGGCCCGCATCGAGTCGCACGCCGACGGCGCGTCCCGCGCCAAGCTGGTGGCCCGCACCCGCACGCCCGAAGCGCAGGCAGGTGGAGCGGAGCTGGTGCCGCTGTCGTTCGCGCAGCAGCGCATGTGGTTCCTGAACCAGTACGACACCTCCTCGGCCGCCTACAACCTCCCCCTGGCCATCCGGCTCACCGGCGAACTCGACACCGCCGCACTGGAACTCGCGGTCGCGGACGTGGTCCGCCGCCACGAGTCGCTGCGCACCCGGTATCCCGAGCACGGCGGCACCCCGATGCAGGTCGTCGTCCCGGCCGAGGAGATCGCCCTCGACCTGCGCCCGGTCACGGTCACGGCCGCCGATCTGACGGCGACGGTGACCGCGTTCGCGACGCTGGGCTTCAACGTCTCCGAGCAGGTCCCGCTGCGCGCCCGCCTGTTCCGTGTGACCGACTCCGGTACCGAGCACGTGCTCGTGGTCGTCGTCCATCACATCGCGGCCGACGGCTTCTCGATGTCCCCGCTGGCCCGCGATGTCATGCTCGCCTACACCGCGCGCACCCAGGGCGCGGTCCCGGGCTGGGCCCCGCTGGCCGTGCAGTACGCCGACTTCGCACTGTGGCAGCGCGAAGTGCTGGGCTCCGAGGAGGATTCGTCCTCGATCATGGCCCGCCAGGTGGCCTACTGGCAGCGCGTGCTCGGCGGCGTGCCGGACGAGCTCGCACTGCCCACCGATCGCCCGCGCCCCCCGATCGCCTCGCACCGCGGCGCGACCCTGCGGCGGACGCTGTCGCCGGAACTCGTCGCGGCGCTGGAAGACGTTGCCCGCCAACGTGGTTCGTCGCTGTTCATGGTCATGCACAGCGCCCTCGCGGTGCTGCTGGCCCGTCTGTCCGGCGGCGACGACATCGCGGTCGGCACTCCGGTCGCCGGTCGTGGTGAGGCCGCGCTGGACGACCTGGTCGGCATGTTCGTCAACACCCTGGTGCTGCGCACCGGCATCGATCCGGCCGAGTCGTTCACCGATCTGCTGGACCGGGTGCGGCACACCGACCTCGACGCCTTCGGCAATGCCGACGTGCCGTTCGAGCGGTTGGTGGAGCTGCTCGCGCCCGAGCGCTCGCAGGCCCGCAACCCGCTGTTCCAGGTCATGCTCGCCTTCCAGAACCTGGATCGCACCAGCCTGGAACTGCCGGGACTGACGGTCTCCACGCTGGACCTCGAGGAGAACATCTCCCGCTTCGATCTGCAGTTCACGTTGTCGGAGCAGGTCTCCCCGGACGGCGCGGGCACGGCCATGGCGCTGGCGCTGACCTATGCCACCGACCTGTTCGACGAGGCCACCGCGGTCGGATTCGCGCAGCGCTGGATGCGGGTGCTGGAGGCCGTCGCGGCTGACCCGGAGATCGGTGTCGGCGCGATCGACATCCTGGATCAGGACGAGCGCGCCGATCTGACCGCCCGTTTCGGCCTGCCCGCCGTCCCGGCGCGCACGCTGCCCGAGCTCATCGCCGACGCCGTCGCCATCGACCCGGACGCGACCGCGGTCGTATTCCAGGGGCGCAGTCTGTCCTACGGTGAGCTGGAGGCCCGCTCGAACCGCCTGGCGCGCTTGCTCATCGAGCGCGGCATCGGCGCCGAGGATCTGGTCGCGGTCGCCGTGCCGCGGTCGGACGACTCCTACTTCGCCGAATGGTCGGTCTCCAAGACCGGTGCGGCCTTCGTGCCGGTCGATCCGAACTACCCGGCCGACCGCATCGCCCACATGGTCACCGACTCCGGTTCGCCGGTCGGCCTCACCGTGGCGTCGGTGCGCGCGGACATGCCGGACTCGGTCGAGTGGCTGGTCCTCGACGAGCTGGACCTGAACGGGTTCGCGGACACCGCGATCGCCGACGCCGAACGGGTGCGCCCGCTGCGCCCGGAGCACCCGGCCTACGTCATCTACACCTCCGGTTCCACCGGTGTGCCCAAGGGCGTCGTGGTCACCCACGCGGGTCTGGCCAACTTCAGCGTCGAGCAAGTCGAGCGGTATGCGCTCGACTCCTCCTCGCGCGCACTGCATTTCGCGTCGCCCTCGTTCGACGCGTCCATGCTGGAATTCCTGCTCGCCACCGGTGCCGGCGGCACCCTGGTCGTGGTCCCGCCGGGCGTCTACGGCGGTGAGGAGCTCGCCGAGCTGATCCGCAGCGAGCAGGCCACCCACGCGTTCATCACCCCGGCCGCGCTGTCCACCTTCGGACCGGCGGGCCTGGACTCGTTGCGCGTCCTGGTCGCCGGTGGTGAAGCCGTCCCGGCCGATCTGGTCGAGAAGTGGGCGGTTCCGATCGGAGCGGGGACAGAGTCGGACGGCACGATTCGTGCCTTCCACAACGGCTACGGCCCGACCGAGACCACCATCATGACCAACATCAGCGACGCGCTGACGCCGGGTGATCTGGTCACCATCGGCGGGCCCATCCGAGGCATGCAGTCGCTGATCCTCGACAATCGCCTGCGCCCCGTTCCGGTGGGCGTCGCGGGTGAGCTGTACCTGTCGGGCATTCAACTGGCGCGCGGCTACCATGCGCGACCGGGCCTGACCGCCGAGCGGTTCGTCGCCAACCCGTACGGCGCGGGCGAGCGCATGTACCGCACCGGCGACGTGGTGCGCTGGACCCCGGACGGCGAGGTCGAGTACGTCGGCCGCTCCGACTTCCAGGTCAAGGTGCGCGGTTTCCGCATCGAGCTCGGTGAGATCGACGCCGCGCTGGCCTCGCACGAGTCCGTCGACTTCGCGGTCACCGTCGGCCACAAGAACGCCGCGGGCGCGACCTCGCTGGTGTCGTATGTGGTTGCCGCGCCGGGTCATTCGATCGATGTGGCCACCGTGACCGCGCACGTCGAGCAGCGCCTGCCCGCCTACATGGTGCCGTCCTCGGTCATGGTCATCGACCGGGTGCCGCTGACCCCGGTCGGCAAGCTGGACCGCCGGGCCCTGCCCGAGCCGGTCTTCGCCACCGAGGTGGTCTTCCGCGCCCCGCGCAATGCCCTCGAGCACACCATCGCCGAGGTCTTCGCCGAGGTGTTGGGTCTGGAGCGGGTCGGCATCGACGACTCGTTCTTCGCCCTGGGCGGCGACTCCATCGTCTCCATCCAGCTGGTGTCGCGGGCCAAGGCGCGGGGTGTGGTGTTCAGCCCGCGCGACGTGTTCGAGCAGCGCACCGTCTCCGGCCTGGCGGCCATCGCGGAAACCGCTGACGGCCAGGGCGATTCGGCCCCGCAGCTGACCGAGTTGCCGGGCGGCGGCGTGGGCGTCATGCCGCTGACCCCGGTGGTGCGGTTCATGGCGGGCCGGCCGGGCGAGTTCGGCCGCTTCAACCAGAGCATGGCCCTGGAACTGCCGATCGGCATCGATCGCGCGGGCATCGCCGCCACCGTCGGCGCGGTCATCGACCGCCACGACATGCTGCGGGCGCGCCTGCGCCGGGTGCCGGACGCGGACTGGATCGTCGAGACCGGTGCTCCCGGCACCGTCGACGCGGATTCGCTCATCGACCGCACCGAGTTCGACGCGTCCGTCACCGACGCGCAGCTGGTCGAGATCGCCACGGCCGCGTTGGATGCCACGCTGGACAAGCTGGATCCGGCTGCGGGACAGGTGATCCGGTTCGTGTGGCTGGAGCCTTCGGACCGCTCGCGGGCCGGACGTCTGGTGGTCGTCGCCCACCACCTCGTGGTCGACGGTGTCACCTGGCGAATCCTCGTGCCGGACTTCGTCACCGCGTGGGGCCGGCTGTCCGCCGGACAGACCCCCGAGCTGGTCGCACCCACCACCAGCATGCGCACCTGGGCGCACGCCCTCGAACGCGAGGCGGCCACCGACGAGCGGGTCGCCGAGCTCGAGTTCTGGCGCACCGTGGTCGAGGGCCCGGACCCGCTGCTCACCGAGCGCGCCATGGACCCGGCCGTGGATGTCACCGCCACCGTCGTCAAGCACCGCGTCGAGCTGTCGGCCGAGGCCACCAGGTCGCTGCTGACCACCGTGCCCGCCCTGTTCCACGGTGGTGTGAACGACGGTCTGCTGACCGCGCTCGCCTTGGCGGTGGCCAAGTTCCGGGCCGGGAAGGGACTGGGGGAGAAGGCCGGGGGGCAAGACGCCGGGGGGCAAGACACAGCCCTCGTCCGCCTGGAGGGTCACGGCCGTGAGGAAGAGGTCGTGCCGGGCGCCGACCTGTCCCGCACGGTCGGGTGGTTCACCGCCATCTTCCCGGTACGCTTCGACCTGTCGGCCATCGAGGTGGACGCCGCCCTCACCGGCGGCCCCGCCATGGGCCGCGCCATCAAGGCCGTCAAGGAGCAGCTGCTCGCGGTGCCGGACAAGGGCATCGGCTACGGCCTGCTGCGCTACATGAACTCCGAGACCGCGGCTCAGCTGCCCAAGCAGCTACCGGGCCAGGTCAGCTTCAACTACCTGGGCCGCGTCAACGAGGGCGATGTGCCGGAGGCGCTGCGCGGCTTCGGCTGGATCCCGGCGCCCGAGCTGGCGGAACTGGCCGGGGCGTACGACGCCGATATGCCCGCCATGGCCCCGATCGACATCAATGCCATCGTCGTCGGCGACAAGCTGACCGCGAACATCGGCTACCCGAGCACGCTGCTGAGCGCCGCGGAGATCGCCGAATTCGCGGCGCTGTGGACCAACGCGCTGGAAGCCGTTGCGCGGCACGCCGATTCCGCGCAGGCGGGCGGGCACACCCCGTCCGACTTCGGGCTGGTCCGCGTCACCCAGCGCGATATCGACGGCTGGGAGAAGCGGTACGGCGAGCTGGACCAGGTGTGGCCGCTGTCCGCGCTGCAGGCCGGTCTGCTCTTCCACGCGCAGCTGGCCGCCACCTCCGTGGACGTGTACACCGCGCAGGCGGTGCTCACCCTCGAGGGCCGCGTCGATGCCGACCGGCTGCGGTCGGCCGCGCAGGCGCTCATCGATCGGCACGAGATCCTGCGCACCGCGTACGTGAACGACGCCGCGGGCGTCCCGGTACAGCTGGTCATCGACGGCGTGAAGGTGGCGTGGACCAACCACGACCTCACCGACATCGCCGACGACGCGGCCCGCGCCGCGCGCGCGGCGGAGATCATCGCCGCCGACCGGGTGCAGCGCTTCGATCTGACCGAGCCGCCGCTCATCCGCTACACGCTGGTGCGCACCGGCACGCGCAGCTATCAGCTGGCCGTGGCCAACCACCACATCCTGCTCGACGGCTGGTCCATGCCGCTGCTCATGCAGGACCTGCTGGTGCTGTACGCCACGCACTCCGACACCGCGGTGCTGCCGCCGGTGCGGTCCTACCGCTACTTCCTGGAATGGGTTGCGGCGCAGGATCGTCCGGCTTCGCTGGCGGCGTGGCAGCGCTCGCTGCACGGCGTCTCCGAGCCGACCCTGCTCACCCGCCCCGACGCGGGCCGCGAGATCACCGCCCTGTCCGGCGAGTACTTCTTCGACCTGGACGAGGCCGCCACCGCGCGTCTGACCGCACTGGCCGCCGATCTCGGCGTCACCCCGAACACCGTGCTCCAGGTCGCCTGGGGCATCCTGCTCGGCCGCCTCACCGGCCGCGAGGACGTGCTCTTCGGCACCACGGTGTCCGGCCGGCCCGCGCAGCTGTCGGGCGTCGAGTCCATGGTGGGTCTGTTCATCAACACCGTCCCGGTGCGCGTCGCCTTCGACCCGGCCGAGCCGGCGAGCGCGCTGCTCACCCGCACCCAGGGCGAGCAGGCCGACCTGCTCGACCACCACTACGTGGGCCTGGCCGACATCCAGACTGCCGCGGGCATCGGCGGGCTCTTCGACACCCTGGTCGTCTTCGAGTCCTATCCCGTCGACGCCGACGGCATCCGGTCCCAGGCCGCCGATATCGACGGCATGGCCGTCACCGGCCTGGACGCCGCCGACGCCACCCACTACCCGCTCACCCTCATCGCCCAGCTCGACACCCGCCTGCGCATCCGCGCCGGCTACCTGCGCGACCTGTTCGACGAGGACACCGTCCACCGCATCGCCGACCGGCTGATCCGCGTGCTCACCGCCATCACCACCGAACCCGCCGCGGCGGTGGGCGATATCGAACTAGTCGATGCCGCCGAGCGCGAACAGGTTGTGACGCAGTGGAACAGCACGGCATTCGATGTGGATGCCGCGCTGGCCGACACCTACGGGCTGCCGTCCGCCGGAATGGCGGCGGAGACGTCCGGGGACGCGGTGCGGACGCTGGTCGCGCTGTTCGAGGCGCAGGCCGCTCGCACTCCGGACACGACCGCGCTGACGTTCGAAGGGACGAGTCTGTCCTACGCCGAGTTCGCCGACCGGGTGCACCGCCTGGCCCGCTGGCTCATCGAGCGCGGTGTGGGCGCGGAATCGTTTGTGGCGCTGGGTATGCGGCGCTCACTCGATCTGGTCGTCGGCATGTACGCGGTGGCCGTCGCCGGCGCCGCCTATGTGCCGCTGGATCCGGACCACCCGGCCGAGCGCACCGAGTACATCCTCGAGACCGCCGACCCGGTCACCGTGCTGACCTCCGGCGAGGATCTCCCGGTCGACACCGCGCAGGTGCGCATCGACCTGCTGGACCTGTCGAGCTACTCGGCCGCACCGCTGACGGACGCGGATCGCCGCGCGCCGCTGCGGGATTCGAATACCGCGTATGTGATCTTCACGTCGGGTTCGACCGGTCGTCCGAAGGGTGTGGCGGTGCCGCATTCGGCGATTGTGAACCGTTTGGTGTGGATGCAGGCCGAGTATGGCCTGACCGCCGGAGATGTTGTCCTGCAGAAGACCCCGGCTACCTTCGATGTGTCGGTGTGGGAGTTCTTCTGGCCTTTGCAGGTTGGTGCGAAGCTGGTTGTGGCCAAGCCGGACGGGCACCGGGATCCGGTGTACCTGGCGGAAACCATTGCCCGCGAGGGTGTCACGACGGCGCACTTCGTGCCGTCGATGCTGGCGGTGTTCGTGGCGGAGGATGTGGCCGCGCGGTGCACCACCCTGCGTTTGGTCTTCGCTTCCGGTGAGGCGCTGTCGCCGAAGTCGGCGCACAAGCTGCGTGAGTTGACCGGTGCCGAGCTGCACAATCTGTACGGGCCGACGGAGGCCGCGGTCGATGTGACCTTCCATCGGGTGGTCGATGTCGATGTGGACTCGGTGCCGATCGGGCGTCCGGTGTTCAACACGCGGGTGTACGTGCTGGATTCGCGTCTGCGGCCGGTTCCGGTCGGTGTCGCGGGTGAGCTCTACCTCGCGGGCGATCAGCTGGCGCGCGGCTATGTCGCGCGGCCCGACCTGTCCGCGGATCGCTTCGTGGCCAACCCGTTCGGGACTTCCGAGCGCATGTACCGCACGGGTGACCTGGTCAGCTGGACCGCGGACGGCGAGCTGGAGTACATCGGCCGCACCGACTTCCAGGTGAAGCTGCGTGGTCTGCGCATCGAGCTCGGCGAGATCGAGTCGGCGCTCACCGCCCTGGATCCCGTCGCCCAGGCGGTGGTCGTGGTGCGAAGCGATGTGCATACCGGCGACCAGTTGATCGCCTATGTCATCCCGGCAGCGGGCCACACCGTGGACGCCGAGAAGGTGCGCGCCGAGATCGGCGAGAGCCTGCCCGCCTACATGGTGCCGTCGATCCTGATGGTGCTCGACGAGTTCCCGCTCAACGCGTCCGGCAAGCTGGACCGCAAGGCACTGCCCGCGCCGGTGTTCGAGGCCGCGGTGTTCCGCGCGCCCGTCACGCCGGTCGAGCAGATGGTGGCCGGTGTGTTCGCCGAGATCCTCGGCCTGGAGCGGGTCGGCCTGGACGACGACTTCTTCGCCCTCGGCGGCAACTCGCTCATCGCTACCCAGGTGGCGGCGCGGCTGTCGGCGGCGCTGGACGCGCAGCTGGGCGTGCGCGAGATTTTCGAGGCGCCGACCGTGGCCGCCCTGGCGGCGCGGGCCGAAACCCATTCCGGCGCCGGGACTCGCCGACCGCTGGTCGCACAGGAGCGGCCCGAGCGGCTGCCGCTGTCGCTGGCTCAGCAGCGCATGTGGTTCCTCAACCGGTTCGATCCCGAATCGGCCGTGGACAATATCCCGGCGGCCGTGCGCCTGTCGGGTCTGGTGGACCGCCAGGCCCTGCAGATCGCCGTCGCCGACGTGCTGGCGCGGCACGAGTCGCTGCGCACCCGCTACCCGGAGATCGACGGACAGGCGTTCCAGGAGATCGTCCCGACCGGCCAGGTCATTCCGGACCTGACCCCGGTCGAGGTCGCCGAAGCCGATCTGCCGCAGGCGCTCTCGGAACTGGTGCTGACCGGATTCGACGTCACCGTCGACGTGCCCTTCCGGGCCCGCCTGTTCGAGGTCAGCCCCACCGAGCACGTGCTCGCGCTGGTGGTGCACCACATCTCGGCCGACGGCTTCTCCATGGGTCCGCTCACCCGGGATGTCATGACCGCCTACGGCGCTCGCGTCGAGGGCGGCGAGCCGGGCTGGCACGCCTTGGACGTCCAGTACGCCGACTACGCGCTGTGGCAGCGCGCCGTGCTCGGCGACGAGACCGATGCCGAATCCGTGATCTCCCAGCAGATCTCGTACTGGCGTGACTCGCTGCGCGGCCTGCCCGACCAGCTGGACCTGCCCGCCGACCGGCCGCGGCCGGCCGTGGCGAGCGGCCGCGGCGCCACCCACGTCTTCACAGTGGACGCCGAAACCCACGCCAAGCTGGCCGAACTCGCCCGCACCCGGGGCGCGACGCTGTTCATGGTCATGCACTCGGCCCTGGCCGTACTGCTGTCGCGCCTGTCGGGTGAGCAGGACATCGCCATCGGCACCCCGGTCGCCGGTCGTGGTGAACGCGCCCTCGACGACCTCATCGGCATGTTCGTCAACACCCTGGTGCTGCGCACCGAGGTGGACGGCGGCGTTGGTTTCACCGAACTCCTGGACACGGTGCGCGCCACCGACATCCAGGCCTTCGGTCACGCCGACCTGCCCTTCGAGCGCCTGGTGGAGATCCTCAACCCGGCCCGCTCGCAGGCCCGCCACCCGCTGTTCCAGGTCATGCTGTCGTTCCAGAACACCGGCATCACCGAACTGGAACTGCCCGGCCTGACCGTCAGCGCTGTCGATCTGCCGATCGACACCGCCAAGTTCGACCTCCAGCTGGTCCTCACCGAGCAACTGGGCGCCAACGACGTGACCGGCAACGGCCACGGCTCCGCCCCGTCCGGCATCACCGCCGAGCTGATCTACGCCACCGACCTGTTCGACGCGGCCACCATGGAGCGCTTCGCGGACCGCTTCGACCTCCTGCTGAAGGCCATTGCCGCGCAGCCGGAGCGGGCCGTCGGCGACATCGATCTGCTGCTCTCCGGCGAGCGCACCCGGGTGCTGCGGGACTGGAACCGGACCACCGCCGACGTCGACTCCGTACTCGCGGAACTGACCTCCGGCACGCTGTCCGACGAGACCACCGCCGTGGGCGAGGTCGTGCGCAGCGCCTCCGGCGACGCGGGCAAGACGCTGGTCGCGCTGTTCGAGGCCCAGGCCGAGCGGACACCCGACGCGACCGCGGTCAGCTTCGAGGGCACAGGTCTGTCCTACGCCGAGTTCGCCGGACGCGTGCACCGGCTGGCGCGCAAGCTCATCGAGGCCGGGGTCGGCCCGGAGAGCCTGGTGGCCCTGGGCATTCGCCGCTCGCTGGACCTGGTGGTCGCCATGTACGCGATCGTCGAGGCCGGTGGCGCGTACGTGCCGCTGGACCTGGACCAGCCGGCCGAGCGCATCGACTACGTACTCGACACCGCGCAGCCGGTGTGCGTGCTCACCACCGCGCGCGACGGGTTCACGCACGCGAGCGTGCCGACCGTCGCGGTGGACACGGTGGACCTGTCGGGTTACTCCGACGCCGTGCTCACCGACGCGGATCGAAATGCGCCGCTGTGTGCTTCGAACACCGCGTATGTGATCTTCACGTCGGGTTCGACCGGTCGTCCGAAGGGTGTGGCGGTGCCGCATTCGGCGATTGTGAACCGTTTGGTGTGGATGCAGGCCGAGTACGGCCTCACGGGCGACGATGTTGTCCTGCAGAAGACCCCGGCTACCTTCGATGTGTCGGTGTGGGAGTTCTTCTGGCCTTTGCAGGTTGGTGCGAAGCTGGTTGTGGCCAAGCCGGACGGGCACCGGGATCCGGTGTATCTGGCGGAAACCATTGCCCGCGAGGGTGTCACGACGGCGCACTTCGTGCCGTCGATGCTGGCGGTGTTCGTGGCGGAGGATGCGGCCGTGCGGTGCACCAGCTTGCGTTTGGTGTTCGCCTCGGGTGAGGCGCTGCCGGCGACTACGGCCCAGCAGCTGCGCCGGGTCACCGGAGCGGCGCTGCACAATCTGTACGGCCCGACCGAAGCGGCCGTCGACGTCACCTACCATCAGGTCACCGACGCCGATACCGAGACCGTGCCGATCGGGCGTCCGGTGTTCAACACGCGGGTGTACGTGCTGGATTCGCGTCTGCACCCCGTTGCCCCGGGCATGGCGGGCGAGCTCTACCTCGCGGGCGCGCAGCTGGCGCGAGGCTACGTGGCGCGCCCCGACCTGTCGTCGGATCGCTTCGTGGCCAACCCCTTCACGCCCGGCAAGCGCATGTACCGCACCGGTGACCTGGTTACCTGGACCGCGGACGGCGAGCTGGAGTACATCGGCCGCACCGACTTCCAGGTGAAGCTGCGCGGTCTGCGCATCGAGCTCGGCGAGATCGAATCCGCGCTGACTTCCCACGAGTTGGTCGCCCAGGCGGTCGTGGTGCTGCGTTCGGACGCCCGCACCGGTGATCAGCTGGTCGCGTATGTGGTTCCGGCTCAGTCGCCGTCGACCGAGCCGATCGCGCTGGATGCGAACACCCTCGATGTGGAAGCGTTGCGTGAGCATCTGGCTGCGCAGCTGCCGTCCTACATGGTCCCCGCGGCCTTCGTGGCCCTGGACGCGTTCCCGCTCAGCGCCAACGGCAAACTGGACCGCCGCGCGCTGCCCGAGCCGGAGTTCGCCGCCCGCGAATTCCGCGCTGCCGCAACGCGTGCCGAGGAGATCGTGGCGGACGTCTTCGCCGAGGTGCTCGGACTCGAGAACCCGGTCGGCGCGGACGACGACTTCTTCGAACTGGGCGGCAACTCGCTGATCGCCACCCAGGTCGTCGCGCGACTGGGCTCGGCGCTGGACACCCGCATCCCCGTCCGCACCCTCTTCGACGCCCCGACCGTGGCCGCCCTGGCCGCGCGTGTGGACGCGCAGGCCGGCACCGGCGGCCGTCGTGAACTGGTCGCCCAGGTGCGGCCGGACGAGATTCCGCTGTCGCTGGCCCAGCAGCGCATGTGGTTCCTCAACCGCTTCGACACCGCCTCGGCCGTCAACAACATCCCGCTCGCTGTGCGCCTGACCGGCGATCTGGACGTGGATGCCCTGCTGGCCGCCGTCGGCGACGTGCTGGAGCGGCATGAGGTACTGCGCACCGTCTACCCGGAGAACTCCGAAGGCCGTGGCGTGCAGGTCATCCTGCCCGCCGACCAGGTCCGACTGGACTCGGCCGCCGATGCCGGCATCCACGGAGGCGGCACCGGTCTGGCCCCGGTCGAGGTGGCCGAGGCCGATCTGCGCCAGCGGATCGCCGAACTGGTGCTCACCGGCTTCGACGTGACCGCCTCGGCGCCCGTGCGCGCCGGGCTGCTGCGGGTCGCGGATGCCGAACAGCCCACGCACGTGCTGGTTTTCGTGGTGCACCACATCTCCGGCGACGGCTGGTCGGTGCGGCCGCTGGCCCGCGACGTCATGGTCGCCTACGCGGCCCGCGCGAACGGCGAAGCGCCGCACTGGGCCCCGCTGCCGGTGCAGTACGCCGACTTCGCGCTGTGGCAGCGCGAGACCCTCGGCGACGAGGACGACGCCGACTCGCTGATCGCCCAGCAGGTCTCCTACTGGAGCAGCGAACTGGCCGGGCTGCCCGATCAGATCGACCTGCCGTCGGATCGCCCGCGCCCGGCCGTCGCGTCCAATGCCGGTGGCGTGCACGAATTCTCGATCGACGCCGAGCTGCTGGCCGGGCTCAACGGCCTGGCCCGCGAGCACGGCGCATCGCTGTTCATGGTCGTGCACGCGGCCTTCGCGGCCCTGCTGGCGCGCCTGTCCGGCGGCGACGACATCGCCATCGGCACCGCGGTCGCTGGCCGTGGCGAGCAGGTGCTCGACGATGCCATCGGCATGTTCGTCAACACACTGGTGCTGCGCACGGCCGTCGACTCGGGCGAGAAGTTCGCCGAGCTGCTGGCCCGCACCAAGGACACCGACCTGGCCGCCTTCGGCCACGCCGACCTGCCCTTCGAGCGCCTGGTGGAGATCCTCAACCCGGCCCGCTCGCAGGCGCGCCACCCGCTGTTCCAGGTCATGCTGTCGTTCCAGAACACCGGCGCGGCGACCTTCACCCTGCCCGGCCTGGAAGTGGCGGGCGTGCCGCTGGACGTGGTCACCGCCAAGTTCGACCTGCATCTCAACCTCACCGAGCGGGCCGACGGCGCCGGCATGACCGCCGAATTCGCCTACGCCACCGACATGTTCGACCCGGCCACGGTCGCCGCCTTCGGCGACCGCCTGGTGCGCCTGCTGTCGGCCGTGGTCGCCGAGCCGACCGCGCTGGTCGGCGATATCGAGCTGCTGGACGCGGCGGAGCGCCGCCAGGTGCTGCGCACCTGGAACGCCACCGAGTACGACGTCAAGCGGGTCGCGCTGGGCGGCAAGAAGATCGACGCCGAGGTCACCCTCGCCTCGATGTTCGAGACCCAGCTGAAGCAGACCCCCGACCTCACCGCGCTGGTGTTCGAGGGGACCAGTCTGACCTACGCCGAGTTCGCCTCCCGCGTGCACAGGCTGGCCCGCCACCTCATCGCCGAGGGCGTCGGACCGGACACCTATGTGGCCCTGGGCATGCGGCGCTCCTTCGAGCTGCTGGTCGGCATGTACGCCGTCACGGTCGCCGGTGGCGCCTACGTGCCGCTGGACCCCGACCACCCGGCCGAGCGCAACCAGTACGTGCTCGACACCGCACAGCCGGTCTGCGTGCTCAGCACCGGCGGCGACCGGTTCGAAACCACCACGCGCACACTGCTCATCGACGAGCTGGAAGCGCGAGAAGGCGGAGCGCTGTCCGGCTACTCCGACGCCCCGATCACCGACGCCGACCGGATCGCCCCGCTGCGCGGCGACAATGTCGCGTACGTGATCTTCACGTCGGGTTCCACCGGCCGCCCGAAGGGCGTGGCGGTGAGCCACACGGCCATCGTCAACCGCCTGGTCTGGATGCAGACCGAATACGGCCTGTACAACGACGACGTGGTGCTCCAGAAGACCCCGGCCACCTTCGACGTGTCCGTCTGGGAGTTCTTCTGGCCCTTGCAGGTCGGCGCGACCCTGGTCATCGCCAAGCCGGACGGCCACCGCGATCCGGGCTACCTGGCCGATCTGATCATCGAGACCGGTGTCACCACCGCGCACTTCGTGCCGTCGATGATGTCGGTGTTCGTGGCGACTCTAGAAGAGGGCAGGAGAAATACCGGGGAGGGAATCGCGTCGGAATGCGTCTCGCTGCAGCAGGTCTTCGCCTCCGGCGAGGCGCTGCCCGCGCCGACCGCCCAGAAACTGCGCGAACTCACCGGCGCCCGCCTGCACAACCTGTACGGCCCGACCGAAGCGGCCGTCGACGTCACCTACCACGAGGTCGAGGACACCGACACGCTGTCGGTGCCCATCGGCGCGCCGGTCTTCAACACCCGTGTGTACGTGCTGGATTCGCGTCTGCATCCCGTCGCCCCCGGTGTCGCGGGTGAGCTCTACCTGTCGGGCATCCAGCTGGCGCGCGGTTACGTCGGCCGGCCGGAGCTCACCGCGGATCGCTTCGTCGCCGACCCGTTCCACGACGGCGAGCGCATGTACCGCACCGGCGACCTCGTCAAGTGGGCCGGCCGCGGCGAACTGGAATACCTGGGCCGCACCGACTTCCAGGTGAAGCTGCGCGGTCTGCGCATCGAGCTCGGCGAGATCGAGGCCGCGCTGACGGCCATCGACGCCATCGCCCAGTCGGTGGTCGTGGTCCGCAGCGACGAGCGGCTCGGCGAGCAGCTGGTCGGCTATGTCATCCCGACCGCCGGCCACAGCGTCGATCTCGACCGTGTGCGCGCCGAACTGCAGGACGGCTTGCCCGGCTACATGGTCCCGGCCGCGTTCGTGGTGCTGGAGGCCTTCCCGCTCAATGCCTCCGGCAAGCTGGATCGCAAGCGGCTGCCCGCGCCGGTGTTCGAGGCCAAGGTCTTCCGCGCCCCGTCCACCCCGATCGAGGAGATCGTCGCGGGCACCTTCTCCGACGTGCTCTGCGTCGGCCGGGTCGGCCTCGACGACGACTTCTTCGAGCTCGGCGGCAACTCGCTGATCGCCACCCAGGTCACCGCCCGCCTCGGCGCGGCCCTGGACACCCAGCTGGCGGTCCGCGATCTGTTCGAGGCGTCGACGGTCGCGGCGCTGGCCGCGCGCGTGGAGCGCAATGCCGGTTCGGGCGCGCGCCCGCGCCTGGTCGCCGGTGAGCGGCCCGCGCACCTGCCGCTGTCCCCGGCGCAGCAGCGCTACTGGTTCCTCAACCAGTTCGACACCAGCACTTCGGCGGTCGACAACATTCCGCTGGCGGTCCGCTTCACCGGTGCGCTGGACCTGTACGCCATGAAACAGGCCATCGGCGATGTGATCGCCCGCCATGAGGTGCTGCGCACGGTGTACCCGCAAGCGCAGGGAGGTGGAGCGTCGGCCGAGGGCCCGCACCAGGTCGTGCTGCCCGCCTCGCAGACCGACCTGTCGCTGGTGCCGGAGGGGGTGACCGAGGGCGAACTGCTCGGCAAGGTCATCGAGTTCGCCATGACCACCTTCGACGTCACCGTCGAGGTGCCGCTGGCGGTCAAGATGTTCCGCATCGTGGACAGCGAAACCACCCAGTACGTACTGGCTTTCACCGTTCACCACGTTTCCGCCGACGGCTCCTCCATGGGTCCGATGGCGCGCGACATCATGGCCGCCTATGTGGCACGCGTGAACGGAGACGTCCCGCAGTGGGCCCCGCTGCCGGTGCAGTACGCCGACTACGCCCTGTGGCAGCGCGAGGTGCTCGGCCGCGAGGACGACGCGGAATCGCTTGCCGCCAAGCAGGTCTCATACTGGACCCGGACCCTGAACGGGCTGCCGGACCAGCTGGAGCTGCCCACCGACCGCCCGCGTCCCCCGGCGCAGTCGTTCCACGGCAAGGCGCTGCGCTTCGATATCGACGCCGAGCGTCACGCCAAGCTGCACGAGCTGGCGCGGGCCAACAACGCCTCGCTGTTCATGGTCGTGCACGCGGCCCTGGCGGTGCTGCTGGCCCGCCTGTCCGGCACCGACGACATCGCGGTCGGCACCCCGATCGCGGGCCGCGGTGAACGCGAACTCGACGATCTGATCGGCATGTTCGTCAACACCCTGGTGTTCCGCACCCAGATCGACGGCGGCGCGAGCTTCGCCGATCTGCTCTCCGAGGTCCGCGAGCGCGACCTGGAGGCCTTCGCCAACGCGGACGTTCCGTTCGAGCGCCTCGTCGAGGTGCTCAACCCGGTCCGCTCCACCGCCCGCAACCCGCTGTTCCAGGTCGGCCTGTCGTTCCAGAACTTGGCCGAGACCGCCTTCGAACTGCCGGGCCTGCACGTGGCCGCGGTCGAATTCGACTCGCAGCTGGCCAAGACCGACCTGCACGTCACGCTCTACGACCGGTACACCGAGGACGGCACCCCGGCCGAGATCCTCACCGAATTCGGTTACGCGACCGACCTGTTCGACGAATCGACCGTGCGGTCCTTCGCCGACCGGTTCGTGCGGGTGCTGGACGCCATCCTGGCCGACACCACCGTGGCCGTCGGTGACATCGACCTGCTGGACGAGGACGAGAACGCGCGGATCCTGCGGCGGTGGAACAACACCGCCCAAGACATCGGCTCGGTCTTCGAGGGCGGCTCCGACGCCACCCTGGTCTCGCTGCTCGATCGGTCCGTCGCCGACGACCCGAAGGCCGTCGCCATCGTCGCCGACGCCCCCGACGGCGCCGAGACGCTGACCTACGCCGAGCTCGACGCCCGCGTGAACCAGCTCGCCCGCGAGCTCATCGCCCGCGGCATCGGCGCGGAGGACCGGGTGGCCCTGGCCATTCGCCGCTCCACCGACCTGGTGGTCGCCATGTACGCGGTCGCCAAGTCCGGCGCCGCCTACGTGCCGATCGATCCGGATCAGCCCGCCGAGCGCGTCGGCTACATCCTGGAGACGTCGGCGCCCGCGTGTGTGCTCACCACCTCGCGCGAGGGTTTCGAGCCCCCCGCACCGATCGACGTGCTGCGCATCGACGAGCTGGACCTGTCCGGCCACTCGACCGGGCCGATCACGGCCGCCGAGCGGGTGCGCGAGCTGACCGCCGCCAATACCGCGTACGTCATCTTCACCTCCGGCTCCACCGGCCGACCGAAGGGTGTGGCGCTGCCGCATGGCGCGGTGGTGAACCAGTTGCTGTGGAAGGTCACCGAATTCGGTCTCGACCCGGCCGACGCGGTGCTGCTCAAGACCGCCGCCACCTTCGACCTCTCGGTCTGGGAGTTCTGGTCCGGCGTGGCCTGCGGTGGCCGCATGGTCATCGCAGCGCCCGACGGGCACAAGGATCCGGCGTACCTGAACGAGCTCATGGCCCGCGAATGGGTCACCACCCTGCACGTGGTGCCGTCGATGCTGGACGCGCTGCTCACCGACGGGCTGCCGGATTCGCTGTGGCGCATCCTGGCCATCGGCGAGGCGCTGCCCGGCCCGCTCGCGCAGCGGGTGCGGCGGGAGCGTCCGCGCACCGAGTTGTTCAACCTGTACGGCCCGACCGAGGCCGCGGTGTCCATCACCAACCACCGGGTCACCGAACGCGACGAACTGTCGGTGTCCATCGGCTCGCCCGAGTGGAATTCTCAGGTGTACGTGCTGGATTCGCGCCTGCGACCGGTGCCGGTGGGCGTCTCCGGCGAGCTGTACCTGGCCGGCGCGCAGCTGGCGCGCGGCTACTTCGGCCGCCCGGACCTCACCTCCGACCGGTTCGTGGCGAACCCGTTCGCCGACAACGGTTCCCGCATGTACCGCACCGGTGACCTGGTGGCCTGGCAGGAGAACGGCGAACTGGAATACCGGGGCCGCACCGACTTCCAGGTGAAGATCCGCGGCTTCCGCATCGAGCTCGGCGATATCGAATCCGCGCTGCTGCGCCTGGATTCCATCGCCTCCGCGGCCGTGGTCGCGCACACCGACCCGGCGCTGGGCGACCGCCTGGTGGCCTATGTCGTCGGCGCCGACGGCGAGCCCGACAAGCAGCAGTTGCAATCGGCGCTGGCCTCCGAGCTGCCGTCGTACATGATCCCGTCGGTCTTCATGCCGCTGACCGCGTTGCCGCTCAACGCCAATGGCAAGCTGGATCGCAAGGCGCTGCCGCAGCCCACCTTCGAGAAGGCGGTCTTCCGCGCCCCCGTCAGCCCGATCGAGCAGATCGTGGCCGGCGTGTTCGCCGAGGTGCTGCGCGTCGAATCCGGCCGCATCGGTCTGGACGACGACTTCTTCGCATGGGGCGGCAACTCGCTGCTCGCCACCCAGGTGGCCGCGCGGCTCGGCGAGGCGCTCAATACCCGGGTGCCGGTGCGACTGCTGTTCGAGGCGTCCACGGTGGCCGCGCTGGCGGCCCGCGTGGAACGCGACGCCGGGGCGGGCGGCCGCAAGGCGCTGACCGCCGGACCGCGGCCGGAGAACATTCCGTTGTCGCTGGCCCAGCAGCGCATGTGGTTCCTCAACCGCTTCGACACCGCCTCGGCCGCCTACAACGTGCCGGTCGCGGTGCGCCTGTCCGGCCTGCTGGACGAGGCCGCGCTGCGCGCCGCCATCGCGGATGTGGTTGCCCGCCACGAGATCCTGCGGACCATCTACCCGCAGACCGAGGACGGCCCGGTGCAGGTCATCCTGCCGCCGGCGCAGGCCGTGCCGGAACTCGAGGTGCGCACCGTCACCGCCGACGAGGTCGTGGGCGCGGTGGTCGAGCTGACCTCCACCGCCTTCGACGTCACCGTCGAGGTGCCGATCAAGGTGGCGCTGTTCAAGATCGAGGGAGAGATCCCGGCTCCGGTCGCGCCGTCGGAGGCCGCGGCGCACGCGGCGGCCTACACCTTCGACTTCGCCGATATCGAGCCCACCGGCCAGTTCCCGGCCGTGGACCCGAACGCCCCCGCGCCCGCGGAATACGTGCTGGCCCTGGTGATCCACCACATCTCCGGTGACGGTTCCTCGGTGGCCCCGCTGACTCGCGATCTGATGACCGCCTACGCGGCGCGCTCCATCCGGCAGGAGCCGGGCTGGGCCGCGCTGGCGGTGCAGTACGCGGACTACTCCATCTGGCAGCGCGAACTGCTCGGCAGCGAGGACGATCCGGAATCGCTGGCCTCCAAGCAGGTCGCCTACTGGAAGCAGGCCCTTGCCGACCTGCCCGATCAGCTGGACCTCCCGGCCGACCGGCCGCGTCCAGCGGTGCAGTCCTTCGCCGGCGGCAAGATCGATGTGCGCATCGACGCCGACTTGCACGCGGCGCTGGTGGAACTGGCCCGCGCCGAGGGCGCGACGCTGTTCATGGTCGTGCACACCGCGCTCGCGGTGCTGCTGTCGCGACTCTCCGGCTCCGACGACATCGCCATCGGCACCCCGATGGCGGGCCGTGGCGAGGCAGTCCTCGACGACCTGATCGGCATGTTCGTCAACACCCTGGTGTTCCGCACCAGAGTGGACGCGGGCGAGCCGTTCAGCGAGCTGCTGGCGCGTCAGCGCGAGACCGACATCCAGGCCTATGCCAACGCCGACGTGCCGTTCGAGCGCCTGGTCGAGGTGCTCAACCCGGCGCGTTCGACCGCGCGGCATCCGCTGTTCCAGGTGGGTCTGTCCTTCCAGAACCTGACCCGCTCCACCCTGGAACTGCCGGGCCTGACCGTGTCCGGCCTGGACGTGGACACCGAGCTGTCGCAGTTCGATCTGCATCTGATCGTCTCCGACATCTACGGCGAAGACGGTGCGGCCCAGGGCATTACCGGCATCCTGACCTATGCCACCGACATCTTCGACCACGACACCGCGCGCGGCTTCGCGGATCGGTTCGTGCACCTGCTGCGCGAGATCGTGACCGCGCCGCAAGCGCAGGGAGGCAAAGCGACCGCGGTCGGTGCGATCGAGCTGCTGTCCGCAGCCGAGCGGGCCGAGATCCTGGAGCTGCGCAATGCCACCGCGCACCAGGTGGATTCGGGCGCGACGCTGGTGTCCATGCTCAATGCGACGGTGGCGGCCAAGCCGACCGCCATCGCGCTCATCGGACCGGACAGCGAGACGCTGACCTACGCCGAACTCGGCGCGCGGGTCAATGGCCTTGCCCGCCACCTGATCTCGCTCGGTGTGGGACCGGAGGATCGGGTCGCGCTGGCGTTGCGGCGCTCGATCGACCTGGTCGTGGCCATGTACGCGGTGTCGGTCGCCGGTGGCGCGTACGTGCCGGTGGATCCGGACCAGCCCGCCGAGCGGACCGGGTACATCCTGGAAACCGCCGCGCCGGTGTGCGTGCTGACCACTGCCGCCGCCGAGTTCGCCACCGACGTCGCGCCACTGGTGCGGATGGACGAGCTCGCGCTGTCCGGCGCGAACCTCGGCCCGGTCACCGATGCCGAGCGGGTGGCTCCGCTGCGGCCCGAGCACACCGCCTACGTCATCTTCACCTCCGGCTCCACCGGTCGCCCGAAGGGCGTGGCGCTGCCGCACGCGGCCATCGCCAACCAGTTGCAGTGGAAGAGCGCGGAATTCGGGCTCGGCGCGGACGACGCGGTGCTGCTCAAGACCGCCGCCACGTTCGACCTGTCGGTCTGGGAGTTCTGGTCGGCCGCCGTGTCCGGTGGCCGCCTGGTGATCGCCGCGGCCGACGGGCACCGGGATCCGGCGTACCTCAACGAGCTGATGGCGCGCGAGCGTGTCACCACCCTGCACGTGGTGCCGTCCATGCTGGACGCGCTGCTCACCGATGCCGAAGGGACGCTGAACGATTCGCTGCGGCGGGTCCTCGCCATCGGTGAGGCGCTGCCCGCCGCGGTGGCGCAGCGCTTCCGTGCGGGCAATCCGGACGCCGGGCTGTTCAACCTGTACGGCCCGACCGAGGCCGCGGTGTCCATCACCAGCCACCGGGTCACCGACGCCGATCAGGGTTCGGTGTCCATCGGTGCGCCGGAATGGAATTCGCGGGTCTACGTGCTCGACGCCCGCCTGAACCCGGTGCCCGACGGCGTCTCCGGCGAGCTCTACCTCGCCGGAGCGCAGCTGGCCCGCGGCTACTTCGCGCGCCCGGATCTGACCGCGGATCGCTTCGTGGCCAACCCGTTCGCGATCGGCGAGCGCATGTACCGCACCGGTGACCTCGTCGCCTGGTCGGCCGCCACCGCGAGCGGTGAATCAGGCGCTGTGGAGCTGGAGTACCGGGGCCGCACCGACTTCCAGGTGAAGATCCGCGGCTTCCGCATCGAGCTCGGCGAGATCGAGGCCGCGCTGCTGGCGCTGCCGGAGATCGCGCAGACCGCGGTGCTGGCCAAGCAGGACGCCAAGACCGGCGACCGCCTGGTCGCCTACCTGGTGCCCTCCGGCTCGGGTGTCGATGTGCCGCTGGTGAAGTCGGCGCTGACGGCTGCGCTGCCGTCGTACATGGTGCCGTCCGCCTTCGTGGTCCTGGATGCCCTGCCGCTCAATGTGAATGGCAAGCTGGACCGGAAGGCGCTGCCGGAGCCCGAGTTCGAGACCACCGCGTTCCGTGCGCCGTCCACCCCGATCGAGGAGATCGTGGCGGGCGTCATCGCGGAGGTGCTCGGTATCGAGCGGGTCGGCGCGGACGACGACTTCTTCGCCCTCGGCGGCAACTCGCTGCTCGCCACCCAGGTCGCCGCGCGCATCGGCGCGGCCTTGGACGCGCGGGTGCCGGTGCGCGCCGTGTTCGAGGCGTCGACCGTCGCGGGCTTGGCCGCCAAGGTCGAGCAGCACGCCGGCGGGGGAGGCCGCAGGGCGCTCACCGCCGGAGCACGACCGGACCATGTGCCGCTGTCGCTGGCGCAGCAGCGCATGTGGTTCCTCAACCAGTTCGACACCTCGTCGGCCGCCTACAACGTCCCCGTGGCGGTGCGTCTGACCGGTGCGCTGGATGTGGAGGCGCTGCGGCAGGCCGTGGCAGACGTGATCGGCCGGCACGAGACGCTGCGCACCCTCTACCCGCAGGTGGATGGTGCCGCCGCGCAGGTGATCGTGCCCGCGGCGCAAGCGGTTCCGGACCTGACGCCGGTGCTCGTCTCGGCGGAATCGGTGACCGAGCGGATCGCCGCGCTGATCACCACCGGCTTCGACGTGACCACCGAGGTGCCGCTGCACGCCGCGCTGTTCCGCGTGGACGCGGGTTCTCACGGAATCGACACGGATGCCGTGGATCCCGGCCGAGAACACGCGGGGATGACGGGGCAGGAGGTCGAGCACGTGCTCGTCTTCGTCACCCATCACATCGCCGCCGACGGCTGGTCCATGGGCCCGCTCACCCGCGACGTCATGGTGGCCTACGCCGCCCGCGCCGCCGGCGTGGCGCCGGGCTGGGCGCCGCTGCCGGTGCAGTACGCGGACTTCTCGATCTGGCAGCGCGAGGTCCTCGGCTCCGAGGACGACGCGAACAGCCTGATCGCGGCGCAGGCCGAATTCTGGCGCACCGCGCTGGCGGATCTGCCCGACGAGCTGAACCTGCCCTCGGATCGCCCGCGCCCCACCGCGCAGTCCTTCCGCGGCGGCCGGGTGCGGTTCCCGATCGGCAACGACCTGCACCGCGGACTCCAGCAGATCGCGCGCACCAACAACGCGACCATGTTCATGGTCGTGCACACCGCCCTGGCGGTGTTCCTGGCGCGCCTGTCCGGCACCTCCGACATCGCCATCGGCGCGCCCATCGCGGGCCGCGGCGAGGCCGAGCTGGACAACCTGATCGGCATGTTCGTCAACACCCTGGTGCTGCGCACCGAGGTGACCGGACAGGCCAGCTTCACCGAGCTGCTGGCCAAGGCCAAGGACAGTGACCTGCAGGCGTTCGCGCACGCGGACATTCCGTTCGAGCGGCTCGTCGAGCTGCTCAACCCGGAGCGATCCACCGCGCGGCACCCGCTGTTCCAGGTGGCGCTGTCGTTCGAGAACCTGCCCGACAGCTCCTTCGAGCTGCCCGGACTGCGGGCTTCGGCGGTCGACTTCGAGAACGAGATCGCCAAGTTCGACCTCATGCTCACCCTGCGCGAGGCCGGGCCGGACGCGGACGCGGGCATGTACGCCGAATTCGGTTATGCCCGTGACCTGTTCGACCAGTCGACGGTGGAGGGCTTCGCCGAGCGGTTCCTGCGGCTGCTATGGGAGATCGTGACCGCGCCGCGCACGGCCGTGGGCGATCTGGAGATCCTGGCCGCCGACGAGCGCGCCGACCTGATCGCCCGCACCGGCGGTCCGGCCATCGAGCCGCGGGTGCTGCCCGAGTTGCTGGCCGAGGCCGTCGCCAACAACCCCGTCGGCGAGGCGGTCGTCTTCCAGGGCCAGGCCCTGGGCTACGCCGAACTCGACGCGGCCTCCTCGCGGCTGGCGCGGGTGCTCATCGAGCGCGGCGCGGGACCGGAAACCCGTGTCGCCGTGGCCATCCGGCGCTCCTTCGAATCGGTGCTGGCCATCTGGGCCGTCGCCAAGTCGGGTGCGGCCTTCGTGCCGGTCGATCCGTCCTACCCCGCGGACCGCATCGCGCACATGGTCAACGACTCCGGCGCGGTGCTCGGCCTGACGGTCGACGCCGAGCTCGAGGGGCTGCCGCCGGTCAAGAGCCTGGCGGGCTGGATCTCGCTCGACGATCCGATGGTGCAGGCCGAGATCGCCTCGCACTTCGCCGAACCCGTGACCGACGCGGAGCGCTGGGCCCCGGTCCGGCCGGACCACGTGGCGTACGTGATCTACACCTCCGGCACCACGGGCATGCCGAAGGGCGTCGTGGTGACGCACTCCGGTCTGGCCAACTTCGCCACCGAGCAGATCGTGCGCTACAACCTCGACTCCGGTTCGCGCGCACTGCACTTCGCCTCGCCGTCGTTCGATGCGTCGGTGCTGGAGTACCTGCTCGCCATCGGTGCGGGCGGCACCCTCGTGGTGGTCCCGCCGGGCGTCTACGGCGGCGAGGAACTGGCCGAGCTGATCAAGCGCGAGCGGGCCTCGCACGCCTTCATCACCCCGGCCGCGCTCGCCACCCTCGACCCCCAGGGTCTGGACTCGCTGCGGGTGCTGGTCGCCGGTGGTGAGGCGGTCCCGGCCGATCTGGTGGAGAAGTGGGCGGTGCCCATCGGAGAGGGGACGCAGCAGAACCGCGCGATTCGTGCGTTCCACAACGGCTACGGCCCGACCGAGACCACGATCATGACCAATATCAGCGATGCGCTGATGCCGGGCGATCCGGTCACCATCGGCGGTCCGATCCGCGGTATGCAGGCCCTCATCCTGGATGCGCGCCTGCGGCCGGTGCCGGTCGGCGTAGCCGGTGAGCTGTACCTGTCGGGTATCCAGCTCTCGCGCGGCTATCACGACCGCCCAGGCCTGTCGGCCGAGCGATTCGTCGCCAACCCGTTCGTGGCCGGCGAGCGCATGTACCGCTCCGGCGACGTGGTCCGCTGGACCCCCGCCGGCGAGGTGGAATACGTGGGCCGCAACGACTTCCAGGTGAAGGTGCGCGGTTTCCGCATCGAGCTCGGTGAGATCGACGCCGCGCTGGCCTCGCACGAGACGGTCGACTTCGCGGTCACCGTCGGCCACCGGACCGAGGCCGGGGCCACCATCCTGGCGGCCTATGTGCTGCCGGTGGCGGGCCGGACCATCGACATCGCGGCGCTGACCGAGCATGTCGCGGGCCGCCTGCCGGAATACATGGTGCCGACGGCCATCACGGTCCTGGACCAGATCCCGCTGACCCCGGTCGGCAAGCTGGATCGCCGGGCGCTGCCCGAACCGGTGTTCACCGCGCGCGACTTCCGCGCTCCGGTCACCGAACTGGAAGCGGCCATCGCCGAGGTCTTCGCCGACGTGCTCGGCGTGGACCAGGTGGGCGCGGACGACTCGTTCTTCGCGCTCGGCGGCGACTCGATCCTGTCCATCCAGCTGGTCTCGCGGGCCAAGGCGCGCGGCATCGTGTTCTCGCCGCGTGAGGTGTTCGAGAAGCGGACCGTCGCGGGGCTGGCCGAGGTCGCCACCCTGGGCGGGGACACCGCGCAGGAGAAGCTGGCGGAACTGCCGGGCGGCGGGGTCGGCGACATTCCGCTGACGCCGATCATGCACGCGATCCTGTCGAGTGGCTCGTCCTACGAGCGGTTCTCGCAGACCATGCCGCTGCGGCTGCCGGACGGCATCACGCGGGCGGTGCTGGTCGGAGCCATCGGCGCGCTGTTCGACCACCACGACGTGCTGCGGTCGCGCCTGCGCCGCAGTGCCCCCGGAAACGACGCCACGGCGGGCTTCGAATTCGAGGCGCTGCCGCGCGGGGCGGTCGACATCGACGCTCTGGTGCACCGGGTCGAGCTGGCCGCCGACATCTCCGACGAGGAGTTGACCCGGGTCGGCAGCATCGAATTCGATGCCGCGCTGGGACGTCTGGATCCGGCGAATGCCGCCATGGTGCAGTTCGTCTGGTTCGCCTTCGCCCCCGAGGGTTCCGACGAGGCGCGCGTCCGTCGTGACGTGCTGCTCATCGTCGCGCACCACATGGTGGTCGACGGTGTCTCCTGGCGCATCCTGATTCCGGATTTGGGCCTGGCCTGGTCGCAGGTGGCCTTCGGACAGCCGGTGGCGCTGCCCGAGACCGGCACCTCCATGCGGCGCTGGGCGCACGCCCTGGTCGAGGAGTCGCGCAATGAGGCGCGGGTCGCGGAACTGCCGTTCTGGCAGCGGGTTACCGAGACCCCGGATCCGCTGCTCGGGTCGCGGGAGTTCGACCCGGCGGTCGACACCTTCGCCACCGTCGAACGGATCGAGATCAGTGTTCCGGCGTCGGTCACCGAGGCCGTCCTCACCGCCATCCCGGGCCGGTACCGCGGCGGTGTGAACGACGGTCTGCTGTCGGCGCTGACCATGGCGGTCGCGCGCTGGCGCGGAAAGACCGCGGGCGGCTCGGCGCTGATCAAGCTCGAGGGCCACGGCCGTGAAGAGGAAATCGTTCCGGGCGCGGATCTTTCGCGCACGGTCGGCTGGTTCACCGCCGCCTTCCCGGTTCGACTGGACCTGAACGGCGCTGACCTCGACGAGGCGTTCGAGGGCGGAGATGCCCTGGGCGGCATCGTGAAATCGGTCAAGGAACAGCTGCTGGCGCTGCCCGACAAGGGCCTGGGCTGGGGTCTGCTGCGCTACCTCAACCCGGAAACCGCCACGCGGTTGCGCGATGTCGGCCAGATCAGCTTCAACTACCTGGGCCGGATGTCCGCGGGCGAGGTGCCCGAGGGCATGGCCGAACTGGGCTGGGTGCCGGTCGACGACCTGGGCCGCCTCGACGGCGACATGGACGCGGATATGCCCGCGAACGCCACCCTCGACATCAACGCCATCGTCACCGACGGCGCGGACGGCCCGCAGCTGGGCGCGGCCTTCTCCTACCCGCGCGGGCTGCTCGAGCGCGAGCGGGTGCAGGAGTTCGCCGACCTGTTCGTGGCGGCGCTGACCGCGCTGGCCGAACACGCCAAGCGTCCGGAGGCGGGCGGCCTCACACCGTCCGACCTGTCGCTGGTGCGGGTGGGTCAGTCCGATATCGAGGTGTGGGAGCGGACCTATCCGGGGCTGTCCGATGTGTGGCCGCTGTCGCCGCTGCAGTCGGGTCTGCTGTTCCACGCGCTGCTCACCCAGAACACGGTGGACGTCTACACCATTCAGACCGTGCTCGACCTGAGCGGCGTGGTGGATGTGGATCGTCTGAAGGTGGCCGCGCAGGCCATCCTGGACCGGTACCCGAGCCTGCGGACCGCGTTCGTCACCGACTCCGACGGTCAGGCCCACCAGGTGGTGCTGGACAAGGTCGAGGCGCCGTTCCACGTCATCGATCTCACGGATCTGCCGGAGGCCGAACGCAATCCGCGCATGCGGGAGATGATCGAGGCCGATCGCGCCGATCACTTCGATCTGTCCGCGGCGCCGCTCATGCGGTTCAACGTGTTCCGGATCAGCGACGACCTGGTGCACCTGGTCATCACCACCCACCACATCCTGGTGGACGGCTGGTCCATGCCGCTGCTCATGCAGGACCTGCTGGTGCTGTACGCGGTGCGCGGCGACATGTCGGTGCTGCCGCGGGTGGCGTCGTTCCGGAACTACCTGGCCTGGCTGGCCGGACGGAACCGGGACGAATCGCTCGCCGCATGGCAGCGGGCGCTGTCCGGTGTGAGCGAGCCGACTCAGCTCGCGCCCGCCGCGACCCGCGACGAGAAGTACGAGATCGGCCGCTACACACTGGATATCGACGCCGACCGCACCCGCGCGCTCACCAAGCGCGCCGGAGAACTCAATGTCACGCTGAACACGCTGATCCAGACCTCCTGGGCGGTGCTGATCGGCCGCCTCACCGGGCGCAGTGATGTGGTGTTCGGCGCGACCGTCTCCGGTCGCCCGGGTGATCTGCCCGGTGTCGAGTCGATGGTGGGTCTGTTCATCAACACGGTGCCGGTGCGTATCCGCGTCGATGACCGGTTGACCATCGCGGCGCTGCTGCAGCGGGTTCAGCATGATCAGGCCGATCTGCTCGAACACCACCACATCGGGCTCACCGAGATCCAGAGACTCGCGGGCGCCGGAGCGGAATTCGACACCATCATGGCGTTCGAGTCCTACCCGGTGGACAAGGACGCCATCGCCGCGGCCAGTTCCATCGACGGCATGTCGGTCAGCGGTGTGGGCATCAACGACAACACCCACTATCCGATGAGCCTGGTCATCATGGCGGGCGAGACCATCGACATCTCCATGCGCTACCTGGCCAGCCGGTTCACCGCCGACGAGGTCGCCATCCTCGCCGCGCGCTTCAACCGGATCCTGGACGCGCTGGTCGGAGACGCGCAGAGCCTGGTCGGCGATATCGACATCCTCGATGCCACCGAACGCGCCCGCATCCTCGCCGAAAGCGCGGTCACCCCCGCCGATTCGTCGGCGGACGCGGCCCGCGTCGGCACGGCGACCGTGGCCAATGTCCTGGCCGAGGTCGTCGAAGAGGACCCGCAGGCCCCGGCGCTGCTGTCCGGCGGCGAGGAGATCGCCTACCACGTCCTGGACCGCCGCAGCTCCCAGCTCGCCCGCCTCCTCATCGACCGCGGCGCCGGCCCCGGCGACATCGTCGCCGTAGCCCTGCCGCACACGGTCGACGCGGTGGTCGCGGTCTGGGCCATCCACAAGGCCGGTGCCGCGGCGTTGTTCGCGGACGGCCTCTCCTTCGGTGAAATCCTCGAGGCCGGAGCCGGTTTCGGCATCGCCCAGGAACCGGCGGCAAGTTCGGTCCGCTGGCTGGACCCCTCCGACCCGAAGATCCAGTCCGACCTGTCCGCCCGCCCTGCCCACCCGGTCTCCTACACCGACCGAGTCCGCCCCCTGTCCGAAGCCGACCCCGCCTTCGTCTACCGCGACGCCGAAACCTGGGCCACCCTCACCCAGTCCGAGGCGCTGGATCGTGCGGCCACCCTCCGCGCCGACAACGGCATCGACTACGAGTCGACGACGTACACCACCGCCTCCACCGGCCGCCCAGCCATCGACGAGTTCCTGGCCTCGGCGAGCGCGGGCGCCCTCTCGGTCCTGCCGACCGGCGACCTCACCGCAGACCTGGAGGACGGCGAGGTGACCCACTGGTTCACGGCACCGGGTGACCCGACAGATGAGGCGGGCGAGGATATCCGCCTCATCAACTGACACCGGTGCGCCGGTGACGGACTTCCGTCCGTCGCCGGCGCCGTCCGGGCCGTCGCCGACCCTCGCAAGCCAAACCAGCCCCATCTACCCTCTGTATATGCCCGACGCCGACAGAATGTCCGACGCCGACTACCGCCAACTCCTCAGTCTCCTCAGGAAATTCAGCGACTCCGAGTTGGACCAATGGGCAAACCTGATCATCCCCAGCCGATACGGCGACGTCTACGTCTCCCTCAGCCGCAAACCCCTTGTCGCCGAGCTCGAGCCCACGTACAACCGCGTCCCCGAAACCTGGTTCGATCAGCCAACCACCTGAAGGCCCACCACAACCCGAAGCAGCCCGCAACCCAGGCCTGACTCGGAGATTTCCCCACCGGCCCGAACCGAGGAGGTAGGGTCCGGGCTGCGGCCGTACCCGTGCGGGGGAGCTGGTAACGACTTCATCATCAGTCGGCCACGATCGGGCACTGACCAGTTACGAAGGCCGACCTGTTGGTATGTGATGAGATGTCGGCGCAGCACGCGAGCCGGGTGTCCGAGCCGATACGAGGGTCGCGCCCCACGTGCACTTCCGGGACGCTGGGGCGAGACCCTTGTCCATCCGATCGGATGTAGGTTATGACGGCCGAATCCAGGAAAGGTTCGGCCGCGTCGTTGGCGGGTAAGGCCGGGGTGGAAAGCCATCCTGGCCATGGCGGCATCGATACTCGCTACGACGAGCTGACCAACCTTCCGGCTCCGTACCGTCAGGTTCCTGAGAATGCGCGAAACCTCGTGGCCGAGACGCGATTCGACAACGGTGATCGCTGTCGAGTCGGGGCGCCGATATGTGGTTCCGATGGCATCCAGCGAGTGCGTTCTCATGGGAGGTCGAAGCTGACGGCCGTTGTGGTACATGAGGTTTTGTCCTCCGCGGACGCTCGAGATGCGGTGACGAGATCAATACCGCGGCGGTCGGCGCGCCGACCCGGTAGCCGAGCCGAGCCTCGGTATCGGATGCCCACCGATTGAACGGTCACAGGTCGGTGTGGTGGGCGGAATAACGAATTGTCGTGATGTGGAGACCACCTCTTAATCGGAAGACTCAATATCATGAGCGACAACGACATCCGCCCCTTCCGCATCGACATCGCGCAGGCCGACCTCGACGACCTGCGTCGGCGCCTGACTCGCACCCGGTGGATCGACGAGATCCCCGGCACGGGCTGGGAGCGCGGTGTGCCCACCTCCTACCTGCGAGAGCTCGCCACCTACTGGGCCGAGAAGTTCGACTGGCGCGCGGTCGAAGCCAGGCTCAACGCTTATCCGCCCCCGCAGAGGCCGACGCGCCTGTCTTCGATCTGGTGATCCCGACGTTGCCCGGGCACGGGTTCTCCGGACCGCTGACCGAAACCGGTTGGAACGATGGGAAAGTCGCTGCCGCGCTGGCCGAGCTCATGACCCGGCTCGGATATGAGCGGTTCGGGGTGCACGGTGGGGACCACGGCGCATTCGTGGCGCCGCGCGTGGGTCGCGATTTCAGTGAGCGGGTGATCGGGGTGCATGTCAACGCGCTGGTCACCTTCCCCACGGGCGATCCGGCCGACATGGCCGCTCTCACCGAGGCGGAACAGCAGCGATTGGCGGCGATGAAGCAGTTCCAGGACGACGGCTCCGCCTACATGAACCTGGCCGGGTCGCGGCCGAACACGATCGCGCAGCTGCTGGCCGATTCCCCGGCGGGACAGTTGGGGTGGATCGTGGAGAAGTACAAGGAGTGGACAGACGCCGGTCACGAACTGCCCGACGATGCCATCGATCGGGACAAGATCCTGACCACCGTGGCGATCTACTGGCTCACCGATACCGCGCGCAGTGTCGCGAACTACTACTACGAGCGGTTCCACGACTACACGATGTTCGCGCCCAATCCACGGGGGACGGTCCCGACCGGGGTCGGGGTGTTCACGACCGCTGACTTCGCGATTCGCCGATTCGCGGAGAAGGCCCACAACATCGTGCATTGGTCGGAGTTCTACTCCGGCGGCCACTTCCCCGCCCTCGAAGCCCCCGACCTGCTCACCGGCGACATCCGCGAATTCTTCAGCGGCCTCACGCGCTGACCGGTGGCGGGACTCGCCGGTGACGAGCGAACAAATGTTCGTGACCGGCGAGTGGTCATCGAGATCGAGCTACCGTCGGGCCTTGTTGTTCTCGGTTCCCATCCAAATTGGATCGAGGGGTGTTTGCCTCGGCGATGCCGGTGTCCGAGCTGAACAATTCCCTGCCCTGCGACGAGGACGGTGTGGGGCCATTCGAAATCTGAATATTGTTGATTCACAATAGAATTCACGTATATCGGCGTGAATCGCATTGATAGAATTGACGTATGAAGTGGAGGGAGTTGGTTCACGCTGAGGTGCCCGCGGCGGTGTCCGCGGTGCGCGAGGCGACCGATGACCTCCTGGACCTGCCTCTGGTGCCGTATGCCGACGACGAGATCGTGGACGCGATGCGTGAGGTCGAGGCGGTGCGTCGGCAGTTGGATGTGGTGGCGCGGCAGTTGGCCGCCGAGGCGCAGTCACGGTGCCTGCCCCAGCGTGCCGGGTCGGGCAAGTTGTCGACGTTCCTGCAGGAAACCCTGAACCTCGGGCGGGGTGAGGCGGCGGCGCGGGCCGCGGCGGTGGATGTGCTCGCGGACACGGCTGATCCGGTCAGTGGTGTGGTGAAGGCCCCGGTGTTGGTGTGGACCGCCGCCGCCCAGGCCGGTGGGCTCGTCTCGGGTGAGCATGCGCGGGTGATCGGCAAGATCATGGCCCGGATCCCCGGCAGCG
>NZ_WMBB01000017.1 GCF_009708175.1 Nocardia aurantiaca | reverse complement strand
CGAATCGGCCCGGGAACAAGAGCTGGAGGACACCGTGCGCCGGCTCGTCGCGGACTGGGACGGCCGGGTGGAGCTCGATTTGCTCGGACCGATGGCGGCCTACGACTTCGTCACCAAGCCAGCCCCCGGGGAGTGAGACATGGGCCTGCTCTCATCGATATTCTCGCTGCCCCTCGCGCCGATTCGCGGTGTGATCTGGGTGGGCGAACTGATCCAGGACCAGGTCGAACGGCAGCTGCATGATCCAGCGATCCTGCGGCGCGAGCTCGAGGAGATCGACCGCGCCGCAGCGACCGGCGACTTGTCCGCGGAAGAGGCCGAACAGGCGCAGCAAGCGGTTCTCGAACGCATGACCGGCTCCGCGGTAGGCCCGGTCGACCGGAAGGAGTGACTCACGTGGCCCGCGACACCATTTCCGAGGATTCCGACAATGCTCGTTCGGCATCGAATGAACAACCGGCCCTGACCGCGGCGCAAGCCGCCGCGGTGGCGGTCGAATGCCTCGCGGAACTGACTTCCAACGACATCAAAGGCGTCACGCGCGTGGAACCGACGGAGGACGGTTGGCTCGTGGAGATCGAGGCACTGGAGGATCGCCGTATCCCGCCGTCGGCGGACATCATGGCGCTCTACGAGGTGGAGATCGATTTCGACGAGAATCTGCTGGCCTACCGCAGAATCAAACGCTACAGCCGTGGCAGCACCGACATCGAACCGAGGGTGCAACGATGACGGTGGTCGGAGGCGAATCGTACGCGCCGCAGCCCTACGGGGGCGGGCGCCAGTCCACCAACCTCGCCGACATCCTGGAGCGAGTCCTCGACAAGGGGCTGGTGATCGCAGGCGATATCCAAGTCAATCTCCTCGACATCGAACTGCTCACCATCAAACTGCGGCTGGTGATCGCATCCCTGGAGACAGCCAGGTCAGTGGGCATCGACTGGTGGGAGAGCGACCCGTGGCTCAACAGCAAGGCCCGCGCGCTGGAACGGAAGGAACCCGATCTCGAGGTCGAGAACCGGGAACTCCGAAACCGGATCGCGGAACTGGAGGCGGCGAACGAACGCCGTCAACCCCTTGAAAGCGGCAGAGAACGGAAGAAAGAACGATCGTGACCGATGGCTTCGCGGTGTGGCTGTACGCGGTGGCATCCCGCCGCGACGGCGCGCTGGAATTGGGCACGCTGACCGGAGTCGCGGGCGAGCCGGTGCGGACGGTCGTCTCGGGCAACCTGACCGCGGTCGTCGGCTCGGTGCCGCTGGATGTTTTCGGGGAACAACCGCTACGCCGAAACTTCGAGGATCTCGACTGGCTGGAGGCCACAGCACGGGCACACGACGTGGTGGTATCCGCCATGGTGCGTCGAGGTCCGACCGTACCGCTGCGGCTGGCCACCGTCTTCCACGACGACAACCGCGTGCGCGAGCTGCTCGATGAGCGGCAAGCGGACTTCGACGCCGCCCTGCAGTTGGTGAGCGGCCGTACCGAGTGGGGTGTGAGAGCCTATGGCGATCGTGCTGCCCTCACCGCCGCCGTGGCCCAGGCCAGGTCCGCGAACGAGGGCAGCACGACGACCCCGGGGGCCGCGTACCTGGCCCGGCGTCGCGCGCAACTGTCCGCGCGGGAAACCGTAGAACGCGATGCGGCAGAGCGCGCCGAGCAGATCCACGAGCGTTTGGTTCACCACGCCGCCGCGGGACGACGTCACCCGCTGACCGACCCGGCGGTCAGCGGACGCCGGGACTGGATGGTGCTCAACGGGACATACCTCGTGGACGACGATCGCACCGACGACTTCACTACGGCCGTCACCACGCTCGGCGCCGAACTCCCCGGCATCCGGCTCGAACTCACCGGCCCTTGGCCGCCGTATTCGTTCGCGGGCATGGAACGAGGGCCGACATGAATCCGGCCGACCGCACCGTCGACACTGAGCGCCGCGTCGCGCTGGTCGACCTGCTGGACCGGGTGTTGGCCGGTGGCGTGGTCATTTCCGGCGACATCAAACTCGCCATCGCCGATGTTGATCTGGTTCAGATCTCGTTGCGAGCCCTCATCTCCTCCATCAGCACCCTGTGCGCGCCGGTCGGTTCGGCCTCGCGTGGCGTACTGGAACCGGCCGGCGATGACTGAATTCGGCGGCATCCCACCCCGAATCGACACCGATCCGGAATCGGTCGAACGCGGGCTGGTCACCCTCGTCCTCACCTTGGTGGAGCTGCTGCGGCAACTGATGGAGCGGCAAGCGCTACGCCGCGTGGACGCGGGTGACCTCACCGATGCTCAGATCGAACGCGTCGGCACCACCTTGATGCTGCTCGAACAACGCATGGACGAACTGCGCGATCACTTCGGACTCACCCCGGAAGATCTCAATATCGACCTCGGCCCGCTCGGCACGCTCCTCCCTCGTGACCCGAGCGATGGCTCATACGAGTGAACCCGGGTGTTTCGCCCGATCAGTAATCTATCCACTGTGCGGCGCCAGCCATTTCGGTCGTGCTGGACGTCGGCGTGTTCCCCCGGCACCCCGTCGGGGATCGACAGCACCAGAACGGTGGGTTCATGCGCTGACTGCGGCCGGCGAATCGGCTGGGGCGTCACAGGATTGGCGGGCACATGTGAGGCTGGTCGGTTGCGGGATCGCTGGAACGGATGTCGCCTGCGTGGGGGTCGACCGGCCGACATCACACCGAGGGTGTGCGCGGTTCAGGTTTTTGTGTTGATCAACGCCATGTTGCCGCCGTAGTGGGCGAGCACCCGGTGATCCATGACCGCGCGCCACAGCGGCGGGATCGCGGCGAGCACGATCATGGTGGCATAACCGTACGGTAGCTGCGGCGCGAGGTCGGAGCTGCGCAGGGTCTGGTAGCGGCGCCCGGGATTCGCGTGGTGGTCGCTGTGACGCTGCAGCTGGAACAGGAAGACATTGGTGACCAAGCGGTCGCTGTTCCAGCTGTCGCGCGGCGAGCACCGCACATAACGGCCGTCGGCGCGGCGTGGGCGCAGTAAACCATAGTGCTCGATGTAATTCGCCGTCTCGAGCAGCACGATGCCGATCAGGGCCTGCAACAGGAGGAACGGGACGATGACGATCCCGAACACGCACATCATCGTCGCGAACAGTGCGACGCTAATCGACCAGGCCTGCAGCAGCTGATTGTCCCGGCTGAACCAGCCTTTTCCCTTGCGGGCCAGCCGTTCCCGCTCCAGGGCGAGCGACGAGCGGAAACCGCCCAGCACGCTGCGCGGCACGAAGGCCCACAGTGATTCGCCGAAGCGCGCGCTCGCCGGGTCTTCGGGCGTGGCGACCCGGACGTGGTGTCCGCGATTGTGCTCGACGAAGAAATGCCCGTAACCGGATTGCGCCAGTGCGATTTTCGCCAGCCAGCGTTCGAGATGCTCGGCTCGATGGCCGAGCTCATGGGCGGCATTGATGCCGATGCCGGAAACGATTCCGAGGGTCGCGGCCAACCCTAATTTGTCGGCGAAGCTCAGTTCCGTGCCGGCCCACAGGTATCCCGCGATGAACAATCCGATGAACTGGATCGGCAGGAAGACGTAAGTGCACCAACGGTAATACCGATCATTGGACAGCGCTTCGTAATCCTGCTCGCGCGGATTGCTCCCGTCCGTACCCACGGCCATGTCCACCAGTGGGATCACCACCAGCACGAAGATCGGGCCGATCCACCAGAACAGTTCCAGCCCGGTCCAGGTCACCAGTTGCGCCGGCACGATCGCACAGGCGGGCGCGATCGAACCGAGAAGCCACAGGTAACGTTTGGGATCACGAGCTTGCGCGTTTTCGAAGACCGTCATAGTCGTCCCGCTCATCCCATCGACAACGTCAATTGCAGGGGTCACCGAGGAAAACGGTTGCGCTGTAGCTTTGTTGCCAAACAATAGCTGTTTCCGTGTCGGTGCACCACCGAGAACGGTGAAATCACTGCCTGACCGGCGGCCGGGAGGTCGGATCGGGGTCCGATGCGCGAGAGTGCTCGAGATGTCGGGACAGCGCGCCGGTGAGAGGGCGGGGGCCGGGATGCGCTCGTGCGCGTCGAACGGAGAACGCCGCTATCCGATGGGGATAGCGGCGTGCCGGATCGGATCCAACCGGGTCAAGGCAAGGCGCCACAATTGACGGGCGCCGGCAAGCCGGCGAGACGATCGGTCATCCACTGCTGCGAGGTTGCCAGCGATGGGAAGAAGGCCAGCACATGGGTGTCCACGAGTCCCGAGATGGCCGGAAGCTCGGCGTTCGAGTTCAGCTGCACGGACGCGCCGCCACCGCACCATCCCGCGGCCATACCGCGGATGGCAGGGTAGGGCGTTCCGTCGTCGTTTCTGGCCGAGGAGATCAGTACCGGCACCGCGGGGGTGCGGGTACCGAGCCGCTGCTCGTCGAATGCCGCCTTCAAGACCGGGGAGCCGTCGATGACGGCCGTGAGCGGTTGCCCGCTGGTGGTCCACTGGGCCGTGTTCTGATATCGCTCGAACAAACCGAAGAGGCCGGCGCACTTGTCCGCCGACTCCCGCAGGATCGCCTTGCCGGTGTCGTTCAGTTCGGCGTCGAGCACCGGACGGGTATCGGGATAGTCGGCGGTGATGCCGTTGAGAATCCATGCGATGGCGGGCGCGACGTCGGGCCGGCCGTCGTTGTACCCGATGAAGTATTCGTCGTCCACCACGGGACCGCCGACATAGGCCGCGCGCACGTTCAGGTCGGAGGCGTATTTCGGTTGCAGCTCGGCGGCGGCGGCAGAGGCCATTCCGCCCTGCGAATACCCATAGAGGACAACTGGCGTGCGGGCGCTGAGGCCGGTGCCGGGCAATCTCGTCGCGGCCCGTGCGGAATCCAGTACCGCGTAGCCTTGCGCCTTACGGTTGAGATAGTCGTGGGTGTCCGGCGTGCCCAGGCCGTGATAGTCGGTTATCACCACCGCCATGCCGCGAGACAGCAGCGAATACAGCGCGATGAGGTCGTATTCGAAAATCGCGTCGACCGGCGGCTGATACTCCACGAGCTGCGAGAGCAGCTTCGATGGCGCGCACTGCTCGCCCTGCCCCTTGGTACCGCCCGCGTACGCGACCAGCGGCCGTTCTCCCGGGCCGGTCCACGGCTGGGTCGGCTGGAGATACGTTCCCACCACCGCGGTCGGTGCGTCATTGGCATCGCTGCTGAGGTACATGACGCGCGTCGACATGGCCGGAATGATCCCGGGCTGGCCGGGAGCCGACAGCGCCAGCTGCGCTGACTCGGTGCGGATGATGTCGCCCGGCCCGCCATTCGGCAACGGCACCGGCGGAATGTAGAAGTCGGCCGCGGCCGCCTCGGTGAGCGGCTCCGCTGTGGCGAGTGGTGTGGAGATCGCCGCGCTGCAGGCTATGAGGATTCCTGTCAAAGCAACGGCACAGACGAGCTTTTCGGTCCTCACGAATTCGATCCTTCCTGCGGATTGGATTACCCAGGACAGCTAGATCTAGCTCGGTGAGTGAGAGTATCCGTGCTCGTCTCTCCTAGTGCAAGGGGCCTTGCCCTCACGTGCGCTATGCCGGCAGACGGCAGCGGCCGGCTCCTTCTCGCGCTGGGCGGCCTCGCGGGCCGGCATGCGGTCGCGCTGCTCTTCACGTCTCGAGCACCGGGTTCACCTCCTCTGCGGGTGCTGAGATGCCGTGTTGGGTCATCAGCACGCCGGTTGCGGCGGAATGGCTGTTGTCACGGTAGTCGCACGTATCCGTGTCCGCCGAGATCGTCAGGATCCTGATCTCCCAGAACCAAACCTATTACGTCAGAACCGAATACGGTCTGGGCGCGGTGATTTGTCGGCTCTTCTGGTGGAGGATTTGCGGATTCGTCAGCGATTCGCTGTGCGTGTGTTCCTCGGTGGCGTCTGTCGGTCTCGGGTGGCCGCTCCCCTGGCTCGGCGTTTTTCGAGCTTCGATGCGTCACAGTGACATAATGGGGTGTGGTGGCTGAATGGTGAAAGCCCTTGCCATCTGGGCGAATTGGGCGATTTTGGGGCTGGTTTCGGAGTGCCATCCGACCGTGTCCCGATCGGGTGACAACAGCTCCTCCGCCTTGCAGTCAGAGCGGTGTGGCGACGATCGTGTAGCTCAGCGCCGCGAAAACGGTGCTCCTCCGCAGGGTGCACAGGAGCTTCAGCCACGGTGGTGCCCGGTGGATTTCCATGTGGCAGCCGAGCATGAGCGTGACCTTGACGTCGGTCAGGGACAAGGCAAGGGCCGCAATCGGTTTCGAGCGGGAATCCCGCGGCGTTCGGCCGCGGAGGTCCATGTGCCGGCGAGGAGTACGGATCGAATGGGCCCGGTGTCCAGATGCGGGCATGGTGTCGGTGGGAGTGGTGATGACGACGGCCGTATCGGCCAGGTCAATGGCCGATACGGCCGGGAGCGGGCACGCCGCCGATCCCACTGTGATGGACATGGACCGTCGAATCGGCGGCAAGAGGTTGCTGCCAGCGACAATCGAGTGATTTCTGAGCCGGCAGCATCAACTCGGCGATGGTCAGCGGATGGTGCCGAGGCCCGGGATAAGCGGGAGGTCGAGCGGGGTGACCCAGCCGGGTGGCAGGGCGTTGACGGCCGGGACGGCATTGAGGGCGCGCATGCCGGTGGCCAGGCATCCGGCGACCGCGGGGGTACGGCCGGAGCCGTCGGTGAAGCGGAAGGAGGTTTCCTGGGAGATGGAGGGGCTGCCGAGGATGTCGACGCGGTAGACGTCGTCCTTGGTGCCCGCGGGCCAGTCGGGGGCGGCGTCGAGGCCGATGCGGTTGACGTGTTCGAGGGTGATGACCTCGCGGTCGCGGTAGACGCCGTTGATGGTGAAGCGGATGGCGGCGACCGTGCCCGCCTTGATGATGCCCTTGGCCGAGGGACGGTCATCGGGAGTCACCCATTTGTCCCAGGTGGTGGTGATGCGGTCGAGTTCGATGCCAGCGGCGGTGGCGATCATGGGAACCGTTGCGCCCCAGGCCATGATGAGCATGTCGGGATGTTCGAGCAGGGCGGTGAACTCGGGCGGGTGACCGATGCCCATCTCGAATTCGTAGTCGCCCTCGTAGTCGGTGTAGTCGAGCAGCTCGGAGGCGCGCACCGATTCGACCTCGCCGCACAGGCCCATCAGGGTCATGGGGAACAGGTCGTTGGCGAAACCGGGGTCGATGCCGGTGGTGAAGCAGGACGCTCCCCCGGCCCGGCAGGCCTCGGTGATGGGATCGCGCCAGAGAGCGGGCAGCGTGTCCATCCGCGGCCACACCCACGGTGTCATCGCGGTCGAGCACACATCGATGCCCGCGCGCAGGAACGACCCGATGACGCGCATATTCTCCTCGGCGAACGCCGCCGTCGGGCCGTAGTGCACGACCGCGTCGGGACGCAGGGCGATCAGCTCCTCGACCGAATCGGTAGCCAGCACACCGGTTTTCGCGGCCCCGCACAGATCCCCGGCGTCCTTGCCGATCTTGTCGGGATTGCTCACGCCCACCCCGACCAGTTCGAACAGCGGGTGGCGCAGGATTTCGGACAGCACCATGGACCCGACCACGCCGGTCCCCCATAGCACGATGCGCTTGTTCACGCTGACTCCCGTTCTCATCGGTGGAACTCGCCGCAGTCGACGGTGAGCATCTGGCCGGTGACGGCGGTGGCCAGATCACTGGCCAGGAACAGCGCCGCGCGCGCGACCTCGTCGGGCCCGGCGAGGCGACCCAGGTCGGTGGGTTCGGCCTTCTGCCGGTAGATGTCGTCGTGGGTGACCCCGGCCTGGCCGGCCAGCCAGTCGAAGTAGGCCTTGTTGATGTCCTCGTACACGTAGGAGGGCGCGACGCTGTTGACGCGGATGCCGCGCGGGCCGAGCTCGGTGGCCAGCGACGAGGCCAAGTGCGCGAGTGCGCCCTTGGACAGTTTGTAGCCGGAGTACTCCGGTTGTGAGCTGTAGGACACGCACGAGTTGAGCATGATGATCGACCCGTGCGAGCGTTCCAGCGCGTCGGCGAACAGCGCCGACAGCCGCAGTGGCGCGAACACATTGGTCTCGTTGGCGTTTCGCAGCGCTTCCACCTCGATCTGGGTGATCGGGTGCATGGGCGGGATGGCGAAGGCGTTGTTGATCAGGCAGTCGACCCGGCCCAGTTCGGCCAGCGCGGTGTCGACGAGCGCGGCGCGCTGGGCTTCGTCGGTGATGTCGGTCTTGGCGGCTACGGCGGTGCGGCCCAGGGCGCGGACCTCGTCGGCGTATTCGTGGAGGCGTTTCTCGGTGCGGCCGGCCAGTACCAGGTCCGCGCCCATGCGGGCGGCTTCGATGGTGAGCGAATGGCCCAGGCCCGGTCCGACGCCGGAGACCACGATGACCTTGCCGGCCAGCAGCGGGACCGGTTGATAGGTGTCGGCGGGGGTGACCTGCGAGGCAGCTGACACGACTCCTCCTCGAGTCCTCAGCGGTTACAGAATGTAACGACTTTGATGTGACAGACTGTAACGACTCTCGCCCTCAGCGACAAGGACGGATTTCCGTGACCACACGCCACCGGCTGGGCCCGCACCGCGACCCCGCGGTGGACGCCGCGGTCCTCGACGCCGCCCGCGCCCTCATCGTCGAACAGGGCTACGGCGCCACCTCCATCGACGCCATCGCCGCCCGCGCCGGAGTCAGCCGCCCCGCCATCTACCGGCGCTGGCCCTCGAAAGCCCACCTCATCGCCCAGGCGGTCTTCCCGGATGTCGGGTCGGCGGTGATCGCGCCGGATCTGCCGGCCGAGGTGCGCAAGGTGATCCGCGGGACCATCCAGCTGTTCGGCTCCGCCGAAACCCGCGCCGCCATGCCGGGATTGATGGCCGAGATGCGGGAGGATTCGGGCCTGTACGAGAAACTGTCGGCCCGCCTGGACACCCCGACCCGCGACGAGCTCGCCGACTACCTGCCCGCTGACCGGCAACGCCCGGGCCTGGACCCGAACACGGTGCTCGACGCCATCGCCGGGGCGGCCCTGTTCGCCATGTGCATTCGCGATATCGACGATCTGGACGGATTCGCCGCCTCCCTCGAGGATCTGCTGCTCTACGGCATCCTCGGTACACGCCGGCAGCCCGAATGATCCGGATGAATTTCGGTGGGCGGAACGATCTTTCGGCGGTAGCGTGCCCGCCATGGCGGCGAAGAGCAACAGCTATCTGGATCAGGTCGTAGCGCAGCAGGCGGAACTGGAGGAGGATCTGCGGCCCGGGTTCGCCCGGTCGGCACCCGCACCGGTGGCGGCCGGCGCGCCGAGCCCGCGCGGCGCATTGGCCAAACGCGCCGCGCGGGTCGGCCAGACACGGGAGCACACCCCGCAAGGCCCGGTGGACGTGCGGGTGACCGGATTCTGGCGCTGGCAAACCGTTCTCGTGCCACCCAACGCGTTCGTGGTGCACACCCGCCGCGGCGCCGCCGAGCCCCTGCATATCGGACTGGGCGTCTCGTTCCGGTTCAACCCGGCCACCGACTCGTATCTGGTGGTGCCCGGCGCGATCCAGACGATCCTGATCAACGCCTACTGCATCTGCCGCGAACTGCAGGGTGTGCTGGTGCAGGGATATGTGCAGTGGATCATCGACGATTTCGCCACCGCCTACCGCAAACTCGACTTCTCCGACCCCGAAGACCCGATGCGCCTGGTCAACGTGCAGCTGCGCGAACAGGCCGAGGCCGCCATCAAGGACAAGGTCTCCACCATGGCGGTGCGGGACGTGCTCTCGGACAAGCAACCCATCATCGAGGAACTCACCGCCCGCCTGCGCACCGTCGCCGAAGGCGCGGGCGAGGCCGGCGCCCGAGGTGACCGCGGGCTGGGCCTGTCGATCGTGACCGTGCAGATCAAGGAAGCGGTCGTCTCCTCCAACACGCTGTGGGAGAACCTGCAGAAGCCCTACCGCAGCGAACAGAACCGCGTCGCGCGCCTGGCCGAACTCGAAGCCCAGGAAGCGGTATCCACCCGCGAGGCCGCCGCGGGCCGCGCCGCCGAGGAACGCCGCATCGAGAACGACCGGGAACTGGCCGATTTGCGCGCCCGCAACGACGCCGCCCGCTTCGACCGCGAATCCGCCGAACGCCTGCGCCGCACCGCCCGCGAACACGACGTCGACCGCGAAGTCGCCGACCTCGCCCAGCAAACCGCCCTGCACGCCCTGCGGCTGGAACGCGACAAGCACGCCGAACAACTCGAGAACGCCCGTCTGCAGCAGGAACTGCGCCGCCTGCAACTCGAGGCGGAACTGGCGCTGGCACAGGCCAAGACCCGCGCCGCACACGAGGCGGCGCTGCTCGAACTCGAACGCGAACGCGTCGGCATCGACAATGCCAATGCCCGCACCGACACCACCGTCCAGGCTCAACTGATCGAGACGCTGCCCGCCATCGTCAGAGACCTGCCCGCCCCGACGGAACTGAAATCGGTGCAGATCGGCGGCGACACCACCGGGCTGGCCGGATTGGTCGCGCAGCTCAGCGAGATCGTGGCCGCGGTACGGCACAGTCCGCAATCCTGACCGGCCACCTGCGCGCCATTCGGGCCCGCGACACGCACCTCGCGCCTTACCTTCTGAGAAGGCTTCGATGGTGAATGGATCGAGAATTGTGATGAGCGAACCGAATACGTCCCCCGCCGCGTTCCAGGCGACGGCCGCGATCGACCCCGACGCGATCGCGGTCCGCACGATCGGCGGCACCCAGACCCTGACCTGGCGCGACTACGCCACCCAGGTGCGGGAGGTCGCGGCGGGGCTGGCCGCGCTGGGGGTGGGTCGCGGGGACACGGTGGCGTTCATGATGGCCAACCGGCTCGAGTTCTATCCCCTCGAGGTCGGCGCCCAGCACACCGGCGCCACCTCGTTCTCGGTGTACAACACGCTCTCGGCCGAACAACTGCACTACGTGTTCAGCAACGCCGGTAACCGGATCGTGCTGTGCGAAGCCCAATATCTGGACCGCATCCGCGCCTGCGGGGTGCCCATACAGACCATCGTGTGCGTGGACGCCCCCGCCCCCGGCACCCTGTCCGTCACGCAACTCATACAACTCGGGCGCGGCGATTTCGACTTCGACGCCACCTGGCAGGCCATCGGCCCCGACGACATCGTCACCCTCTGCTACACCTCCGGCACTACCGGCAACCCCAAGGGCGTGGAGATCACCCACGCCGGCCTCGCCTTCGAATGCCGCGCCTACGCCTCGGTCATGCCCGTCGAGTTCGGCGACCGCATCACCTCGTTCCTGCCCACCGCGCACATGGCCGACCGGGTCACCAACCTGTATCTGCACCAATACTTCGGCACCCAGATCACCGTGGTCCCCGACCGCACCCAGCTGCCCGCCGCGCTCGCCGACGTGCACCCCACCATCTGGGGCGCGGTGCCGCGCGTGTGGGAGAAACTCAAAGCGGCCGTGGAATATTCGGTCGGCGCCGAAACCGACCCCACCCGCAGGACGGCCCTGATGTGGGCGCTGGAGGTGGCCGGGCGCAAGGCGGCCGCCCAGCTGGCCGGGCAACCCGTCGACGACGCGCTGGCCGCGGAATGGGACCGGGCCGATACGGCTGTGCTGCGGGCGCTGCGCGCCGAACTCGGCCTGGACAAACTCAAATGGGCCCTCTCCGGCGCCGCGCCCATCCCGCCGGAAACCCTCGGCTTCTTCTTCGGCCTGGGCATCCCCATCTCCGAAGTATGGGGCATGTCCGAGCTGACCTGCATCGTCAGCGTCGCCCCACCCGAGCAGGCCCGGCTCGGCACGGTCGGCCGGCTGCTGCCCGGCCTCGAATCCAAGATCGCCGACGACGGCGAATTTCTGGTGCGCGGGCCACTGGTGATGCGCGAATACCGCAAGGAGCCAGAGAAAACCGCCGACGCTCTCGACGCCGACGGTTGGCTGGCCACCGGCGACATCATCACCCAGGACGCCGACGGTTACCTGCGCGTGGTCGACCGCAAGAAAGAACTCATCATCAACTCCGCCGGAAAGAACATGTCCCCGGCCAATATCGAGAACACCGTCAAAGCCGCCGCCCCGCTCATCGGCGCTCTGGCCACCATCGGCGACAACCGCGCCTACAACACCGCCCTCATCGTCCTCGACGCCGAATCCGCCGCACCCTACGCCGCCCAGCACCTCCTGCCCGACGCCTCGGCCGCCGCCCTGGCCGCCGACAAGGGTGTCATCGCCGACATCGCGCGCGGCGTCGCCGCGGGCAACGCGAAACTCTCCCGCGTCGAACAGATCAAACGTTTCACCGTCCTGCCCACCTTCTGGGAACCCGGCGGCGACGAGATGACCCTCACCATGAAACTGCGCCGCAAACCCATCGCCGAGAAGTACGCTGCCGAGATCGACCGCATGTACGAGCCCACCCTCGCCGACGGCGTCCACGAACCCGAGGTCGCACCCGTCACGCCCTGATCCACGCGGGGCACGCGACACCTCACCTCCCGGTCTGCCCGGCACCGCCGCGTGTGCGGCCCACCGCCTGGGCCACGCCGTCCTCACCAAACCTCTTGCTGCCCGGCCGTCTCCGCGTCCTTCGCGGGGGCGGATGGTGTTCGCACCGAACCCTATTCGTGACCAGACCGAATCCCTTCGCGCGGAGCGGGATTCGAGGCAGGAGCATGCGTAGAACCGGGATATCGGCACCGAACGCCCGCGAGCGCGGCGCGATCCGGACCCGGTGGCGCGCACGGTGAAGGCAGGCCCGCGATGTTCTCCTTTATAACAGAGCGCTTGCTCTGTTATGGTCGATGCATGCCACGCCCCCGCACCCACGACCCGGACCTCGTGCTCGATGCCACCGAGGCCCTGGCCGTGCGGTCCGGGCCCGCCGCGGTCACCATCCGGGCGGTCGCCACCGCCACCGGCGTGTCCAATGGGGCTCTCTATCACAGCTTCGGATCGCGGGCAGAACTGGTGGGGCGCACCTGGATTCGGGCCGCGCACCGGTTCCTGGCATTGCAGGCCGACCTGGTGGCCCGAGCCGGGGACGACGGAGTGGAGGCCGTCATCGCCGCCGCCGAGGCGCCCGCGGAATTCGCTGCCCGCCATCCGATGTCGACGCAGCTGTTCTTCACGGTGCGCCGCGCCGACCTGCTCGGCGACGATCTGCCCGAGCAGGTGCGCGCCGAACTGGCCGCCACCCAGCACACCCTCGTCGACCTGATGAAGACCCTCGCGCGCCGGCTGTGGGACCGCGCCGACGCGCACGCCGTGGACACCCTCACCATCTGCCTGGTCGACCTGCCGACAGCGATCCTGCTCGAACGCGGCCGACTCGCCAATCCCCTTGCCCGCCGCCAACTGCGGGCCGCCGTGCGCGCGGTGCTCGACATCGGGCCCGCACCCGCCTGAAACCGACACATCCCGCGGAAGGACACCCCTATGCCCACTCTCACCTACCACGACAAGATCGCCGTCCTGGATCTCGGCGGCGACGAGAATCGCTTCTCACCCGAATTCCTCGACCAAATCGGCCAGCACCTCGACGCCGTCGTCGCCGAGGGCGCGCAAGCACTGGTCACCACCGCCTCCGGCAAGTTCTACTCCAACGGCTTGGACCTGGACTGGCTCTCGGTCAACGGTGAGCGCGCCGAATGGTATGTGGCGCAGGTGCAGTCCCTGCTGGCGCGCATGCTCACCTTCCCGCTGCCCACCGCCGCCGCCCTGCCCGGGCACGCCTTCGGCGCCGGAGCCATGCTCGCCCTCGCCCACGACTTCCGGGCCATGCGCGCCGACCGCGGCTACTTCTGCTTTCCCGAAGCCGACATCCGCATCCCGTTCACCCGCGGCATGGCCGCGCTCATCCAATCCAAGCTCACCCCCAAATCGGCCGTCGCGTCCATGACCACCGGCCGTCGCTTCGGCGGCCCCGACGCCCTGGCCTGCGACCTGATCGACGCCACCGCCGACCTCGACGCCCTCACCGCCACCGCCATCGGGATGCTGGCCCCGCTCGGCGCCAAGGACCAGGCCACCCTCGGCGCGATCAAGGCCACCATGTTCGCCGACGCCGTCGCCGCACTCCGCAACCCCTGACAGGTCTGACAGGGTGCGGCGCACGGCGAACACCGCCGGCCGCACCCGGTCCCCACGCACGTCGCCGGACCCGCAGACCGGCACACCCCTGGCAGACCGGCACCGCCCGGCAGCTGCCGCGCCTATTGGCCGCCCGCTGTACGGGCCAGGCCTATCGGACAGACCGCAAAACCAAACCCGGTGTGGCCAAAGCCGATGCCGACCCCGGCAGCGGTCGCGCCAGGGTGTCGTACCGGCGCGCGTTCGGCGGCTGCGGCGTCACAGTGCCCGCAGCCGGTGTCGGCCGCCCGGTTGCGGGCACTCGGGGTCGGCCAGTGCCGGAATCTGGTCGGTGGGGTCGTCCAGCAGCCGGTGTAGTCGTGCGCAGAACGCCTCGACGGACCCATAGCGGGCAATGATCTCCCCGATGAGCCGCCGCATACTCGCGGTGATCAACCCTCCGGGCACGTTGTCGAGCACTTCGTCCATCACGCCTCCCGCCCTAGAACCGCCAATCGGTATGTGTTCCACAGCGTGCGCGACAGGCTCCGAGCCAGCTGTCAATCGATGGCAACCAGGCCGATAACCTGTGCTGTTCGATCGGATCCGCACGCTGCACGCACGAAACCCGCCGGTCACCCCAGCTACACCCCGCGCAATCCCGTCACCGCCACGCGCATGACCAATCGTGCCAGGTTTCCCCGCAGCGAACCCATGGAAACCTTTCGTCCGCCGAACACCGCACGCCGCCGGCGGGAACGGCACGGATATCGTCGACAGTGAGCGGCCCGAGTCGATACACACGCGGTAGTCCCGGAGGCCATCCGCGCACTCGCGGTCGTGAGCTAGGGGATGGTGGCGCCCCAGCATCCCCGGTTTTCGGTCGAGGTAGCGGTTCCACCGAACGATCACGATCGTTCCGCCGAACCAGCCGCTCAGCGTGACTTTGCTCGACGCTGGCCCTCAGTGGCAGTCTTCACGCCCGCACCCACGGACGAGATCACCTCTTGCCAACGAGAGCCGTTCACTGCCCAAGGGCGAGAACCAGGCAGGCTCCCCACAGCGGCCACTGACCACTCCGGCAGGTGACGGTGGTGGCCGATCACGGAGCCCATTGATCGATCATGGCGGCCGCCGGCAGGCTGCGCGACTCCTCACTCGGTGTTCGTGCCGGCCGCGTGCAGATGCGGTAAGAGCAACTCCGCCACCGCATCCGGGCGTTCGGCCTGTAGGAAATGGCCGCAGTCAGGCAGCTGCGCGTGCTGCGCTTGTGCATGCTCTGCCAGAACTCGCTGCAGATCCGGCGACATGCAGCCGTCCCGCCGGCCCGCCAGCGCCAGTGTCGGCAGTGGGGCGGCATCGGCCATCAGGATCTCACCGAACTCGCGGGTCGCCCTGCGTTGCACCGTGAACAGTGACCGGTAGTACCGCGTCGCCGCCCACGCCATCGTCGGGTCGGTGAAAACGGCCGCGGTAGGCGCGAACTCGTCCTCGGTGAAATCCCACCCCGGCGACCACCGCCGCCACAACGCCCGCACGAATTCCGCACCACGTCGGGTCAGCAACCGGGGCGACAACCCGGACTGCATGACGGGGATATACGACGAGAGCGCCATCTGCCGCGGCAGATACCGCCACATCCGCGGCGCCACCCCACCCCCGAACGGCGGAATCGCCAGCAACGTCAACGACCGCCACCGCCCGGGATCCCGCTTCGCCATAATCATCACTACGAACGCACCCCAATCGTGGCCCACCAGATGCGCCTGCGGCGCACCCAGTTCCGTATGCCAGGCCGCCACATCCGCACTCACCGCCATCAGGTCATAGCGGGCCGACCGCGCCGCCGACCCCGGCGTATACCCGCGCAGCCACGGCGCCAGCACCTGATACCCGGCCTCGACCAAGCGCGGAATCAACCCGTCCCAGGTATGGGGCGTATCCGGAAAACCATGCAGCAGAATCACCAGCGGCGCCTCGGTCGAACCGAACCGGCGCGCCGAGAGCGTGAGCCCGTCCCGCTCCAAGGTGAGAGTGGATTCGATGAGATCCGGTGTCATGACCGTTCTTTCGTGCTCGCAGTCGAAACACAGCGTCCTGGATCGAAGGCTCAGCGGCCCTGCCAGACCGGGGGACGCTTCTCCACGAAGGCGCGCATGCCTTCCCCCGCGTCCTGCGAGGACAGCGCCGCCGCGGCGACCTGCCCCTGCTTGCTGAACGCCTCGGCCACCGACCAGTCCGGGGCCTGCTCGATGATCTGCTTGCTGGCATCGATGCTCAGCGGAGCGTTCACCGCTATCCGTTCGGCCAACTCCAGCGCGGCCTCGAGGGCCTTGCCCGGTGCGGCGACCTGGTTGATCAGGCCGATCTCGGCGGCGCGGGCCGCGGTGATCGGGTCACCGGTCAGGGCCAATTCCATGGCGACGGCCCGGGGTATGCGCTGGGACAGGCGTAGGACGCCACCGCCCACGGCGACCAGACCGCGCTTGACCTCGGGGATGCCGAAGGTCGAATCGCTCGCCGCGACAATGAGATCGGCGGTCAGCGCCAGCTCGCAGCCACCGGCCAGGGCCGGGCCCTCCACGGCGGCGATGAGGGGCTTGCGCGGGGGCTGGGAGACGATGCCGAGAATGCCGCGCTTCTCGGTGATCGGCATCTCGCCACGCGCAGCGGCCTTGAGATCCATTCCGGCGCTGAAATATCCGCCCGCGCCGGTGAGAATCGCGATGCGGGCATCGGCATCGGCCTCGTAGGAGTCGATCGCGCGTTCCAGACCCTGCGCCGCCGCCAGATTGATGGCGTTGCGGGCCTGCGGGCGATTGATGGTGATGATCATGACGTGGCCGCGGCGCTCGATGAGAACCGGAGCCGGTGGCGGGGGCGGCAATGCGACCCGGCGCAGACCCGCCGTACTCAGCTGCGGGCGGGAACCAGCGGTCTCGGACGAGACTGCCACGGCGGCGTCGGTACCGGACTCGGATTCCTCGGCATCGGATGCCGATTCGCTGACCCGCGCAGCGACGGGGACGATCGTGTCGCCGTCCACGGTGACCGGCAGGCCCAGCCAGTCGTCCTCGGTGAGGGCGGCCAGCAGGGCGGAATCGGTGGAGCGCACCAGGACTCGATCGCCCTTCGGAGTCAGCACGCTCACGATCGCGGCCTCGGGGTGGCCATCACGGCCGTAGGGCAGGGTGTAGGCCTCCACTACCGCCTCACCGGTGTACTCGCTGCGGGCCGGTCGAGCCGGTGGGTGCTCGATGACCGGGGTCAGATGCCGGTAACCCTGCCTGGGCGGTGTCGCCGAATACACGCCGAGCGCGTGCTTGGTCAGATACCAGCCCACAGAGGTGGCCAGGCCGAAGGACTCGGGCTCGGCGCGCAACCGCTGTACCAGGGAAGCCACCGCGTGACCACCGTAGTTGTTGCCGGGACCGCCGCCGAAGGTCAGACCACCGGTCACCGACAGCGGCCGCTTCGGATCGTCGACCGGCAGACCCAGCTCGCGCGCGGCGATCTGCACCGCCACCGGGAAACACGCGTACAGGTCGACGTGCGTGAGATCCTCGGCGGTGATGCCCGTGTGGTCGAGCGCCACCGCACCCAGAGTCCGAATAGCCGGGGACGCGGCCAGTTCGCTGCGCTCGCTGACGAACCACTCGTCGGTGCCCGACGCACCCGCGTGCAGGAACACCCACTTGTCCTGCGGAATCCCCGCCGCCTCGGCCGCCGCCGCGCTGGCCATGATGATGCCCGAAGCCATGTCCACGGTCAGATTGGCGCATTCGAGCTTGGTGTAGGGCGCGGAGATCATCCGATTGGCCTCGGTGACCGTCGCGATCTCGGCCGCCGAGAACTCCTGCGGCTGCCAGGCGTTCGGGTTGCCCGCCGCCACCGCCGAAAGTCGCGACCACAACTCGGCCACCGCCGCCGCATGCTCGGCCGGGGTGCGGCCCAGCCGCTGCCGGTTGGCCGACTCCAGCAGCGCGTACATAGTGATCGGAGCCTGCAACCCGGCCGCCGACTCCACGGCGTTGTTGGCAGCCCTGTCGATCCCCACGGTGCGTGTCGGCGCCACCGCGGAATCCTGCACCGGCCACGCCGGTTCGATCCCGGCCCGCTGCGCCGCCGCCTGCGTCGCCCCGGCCTCCGCCCCGGTCACCAGCACCAGGTCGTAGTCACCGGCCGCGATCGCCGCCGCGGCCTCGTTGAGCACCAGTTGTCCGCCGTCACCGCCGAACGGGCTCGACTGCACCGTATCCGCCGCGCCCGCGCCCACCGCCTGCGCCACCAGCGCACCCAGATCCCGGTACTGCCACGACGTCGGCGACACCGCGAACACCGCGTTCGCCTGCGCCAGCAGCCTCTCCCCGGCCCCGGTATCCGCGGCCGCCGCCCGCAGCGCCCGCAGCGCCAGCTGCGCGGGATCGCCATAGGACGGATCAGGGGTGCGCTGCACGACCTGCCCGACACCCACCAGCACGGGCGTCGTCGGCGCCAGTACGACCCCGGAAGCCCGGTGCCGCACCGCCTTGCGCGCCGGATGCCCGGTCGCCGCCTTGGCCGCCGCCAGCGCCGCGGGCAGCGCCGCGAGCGAATCTCGCAGCGCCTCCCCCAGCGCCCGCGCCACCGTCGCACCCAGCGGCCCATCGATCGGCTGGCCCGACAACCCGGCATCGATGTACACGCTCGACCCGGACCCGGTGGGCGCCACCGTGATCCACAACCCCAGTCTCAGCCCCTGCGGCCCGCGCCCACGCAACGCCAGACCGGAGTCGCTGAGCTCGGTCACCGTCCAGGCCACATCCGCGGGAATCCCCATGAACTTGGCGACCTGCGTGTACTCCACGCCCAGTGCCGCCGATCCCGGCGCCTCACCACGCCAGCCCGCATGGAACGTCACCCACTCCGGAAGCCGTTGCAGCTGCACCAGATACGCCAGTGTCGCCGCCGCGCCGGAGTCGAGATCGAGATGGGCGTGCGCGGTGCGCGCGTAATCCGCCAGCCCCGCGGGCAGCGCATGTTCGACCGGCGCCAGCGCGGATTCCCCGCCGTGGCCGGTCAATCCGGCGACCAGCTCCCATACGATGCGCGGATCCCGGCGCACACTGGCGAGCAGCTGCCCACCCGCTCGCAACCGTTTGCGCACCGACGCGCTCTTATCGCGTCCCTGCCCGACCACCGCGCGCAAACGCTCGAAACCCGGCACCGCCGTCACGGTCCACCTCCTCACTGAGGGTCCACGCCATCCGGCCCTCACGGTATCGGCCGCTCACCGCCCACGGGAAGGGTGCAGCCGACTTCGCACCCCCACCAACGGGATTCGCGCCGGTCCCTTCCCCGCTGATTTGCGTAAGCGTATACTTACGGTTCGTGGGTACTTACCAAAGCGCCGCTCTCGACGCCCTCGGTGACCCGACCCGGCGAGCCATCTTCGAGCGCCTCGGCCAGGGCCCGTGCGCGGTCGGCGAACTCGCCGGCGAACTCCCCGTGTCCCGGCCCGCGGTCTCCCAACATCTCAAGGTGCTCAAACAAGCGGGCCTGGTCCGAGACGAAGCCATCGGCACCCGGCGCGTCTACCGGCTCGACCCCGCCGGCATCGACGCGCTGCGCGCGTACTTCACCCACTTCTGGTCGACAGCGCTGTCGGCCTTTCGCGACGAAGTGCAAGCCCACCACGACGACCCTCAGGAGCAGTCATGACCAGCCAACCCGACCCGAACGCCGTCACCGTCGAACTCACCGTCGACGCCCCCATCGACAAGGCCTACCGCGTTTTCACCACCGGCATGGACAGCTGGTGGCCGCGCGAGCATCACATCGGGGCCGGCCCGCTCGCCGAAACCGTCGTCGAACCCCGCCTCGGCGGACGCCTCTACGGCCGCGAAGCCGACGGCACCGAATGCCCGTGGGGCCGGGTGCTGGTGTGGTCCCCGAACACCCACTTCGCCTTCTCCTGGGACATCGGCCTGGACTGGAAACCCGAATCCGACCCGGCCCGCACCAGCCGCGTCGACGTCACCTTCACCGCCGTCGATGCCGACCACACCACCGTCACCCTCGTGCACTCAGGCTTCGAAAACCACGGCCCCGGCTGGGAATCCATGCGCGACGCCGTGGGCTCCCCGGGCGGCTGGCCCGCCCTGCGGGACAACTACGCCAAGGTCGTCGCCGCCTGAGACCGGCTCACAGCAGACGGGTGAACCACACCTGATCCAGCAACCGGATTCCGTCGATCATCTCGTGCTCGGGATACCCGGCCGCGGCGGTGAACACCTCGGGCACCACCCGCGTCATCCGGAAACCGCAGCGCTGATAGAAACGCAGATTCCCCACATCGGCGGTGGCGGTGGCCACCTCCAGACGCCGCACCCCTGCGTCGGTGGCCGCCGCCACCACCTGCTCGATCAGCCGCCGCCCGACTCCGGTGCCCCGCAACGGTTGCGCCACAGCGGTATTGACGATCTCCCACGTCGACTCGTCGGCCTCCGGAGCCGCCTGAACATGGCCGACCACCGCACCGGAGTCGTCGCGCGCCACCCACACCCGCCCCCGGCCGATATACCCGGCCAGCATCTGCTCGGAATCCTCGGCCATTCGGAACGACCACGCGATCTGGGCGCGATCACCGACGAACTCCTCGATGCGCACCGGCCCCGGACCCGCCTGCGGTGGCACCACGATCAGCATCCAGCCCTCGGGATCGAGCACCGCGAACGCCCTCGCCGCCACCCAATACGGATTGTCCGGAACCACCTCGGCCACACCGTGATCGGCCAGCCTCGTGCGCAACTCCTCGAACCCCGACCGCACAGACAGCACCACCGCATGCTCGGGATCGGCCGGCGCAGGCGGCGGCGCTCCATCCAGGCGTACCAGCTCCAGTTGCGCCGAAGCATCCGGCAACCCCAACACGAACCCGCTGTAGCCCGCGTGATCCTCGAACACGAAAAGCTGTGTCAGGCCCACGATCTCCCGATAGAACCGCGCGCACTCCACCAGCCGGTCGGTCGCGCGTGTGAACCGCGCCGCGGACAGCGACAACCCAGCGGGCCCAGACTCCGCGTCAGCCACGACAACTCCTCCTCACACGCAGAACACCCGCCTCCAGAATGCGCGGTCCGCCGCCCACCGGTCGACCCATATACGCCATATCCGATCGACGGAACCGAGGAGGCCCATCGCCGGCCGTCGGAACGGGTCGCATACCGGCCGCGGTTCGCGTCAGCGGTGATCTGCTGCGGCACGGACTGTCGTGATGCACGGTCATACCACCATCCCCGGCCGCGGGCTCGCAGTGGCCGAAACACGAACGCGCGAGCCCGGATTCGGGCTCGCACGTCCATCTCACGCGAACGGGCGGCTCAGAGCGCGATACCCAGCAGCGCGTCCACCGCATCCTTGACCAGGCCGGGAGCGGCCGCGTCGGGGCCGCCGTAGGCCAGCGCCTGCTGCGCCCACGCGTCGAGGGCCGCCAAGGCCTTCGGAGTGTCCAGATCGTCGGCCAGATGGCGGCGCACCCGGGCGACGGTGTCGGTGGCGTCGGGGCCCGAGGTCAGCGCGATGGCCGCACGCCAACGGTCCAGCCGCGAAACCGCCTCCGCCAGCACCGCATCCGACCACTCCCGGTCGGTGCGATAGTGGCCCGCGAACAGGCCCAGCCGGATGGCGCCCGGGTCGGTGCCCGCCCGGCGCAGCGTCGACACGAACACCAGATTGCCGCGCGACTTGGACATCTTCTCGCCATCGAGCCCGATCAGGCCCGCATGCACATAGTGGCGGGCGAAGCGCCGACCCTTCACCAGCGCCTCGGCATGCGCCGCGGAGTACTCATGGTGCGGATAGATCAGATCGCTGCCACCACCCTGCACATCGAACTCGGTGCCGATCCGGTTGAGCGCGATCGCCGCGCACTCGATGTGCCAGCCCGGACGTCCCGCACCGAACGGCGCCGGCCACGAGGGCTCACCCGCCCGCTCCGCACGCCACAACAGCGCGTCGATCGGATCGCGCTTGCCGGGCCGCTGCGGATCCCCGCCGCGCTCGGCGAACAGTCGCTCCATGGTCGCCCGGTCGTAGCCGGACTCGTAACCGAACTGCTCGGTCGCGTCGTGACGGAAGTAGATGTCGGGATACTGCGGGTCGTCGACCGTATACGCCGCGCCCGAGGCGAGCAGCTTGTCGACCAGCTCCACGACCTCCTGCACCGACTCGATCGCACCGATGTAGTCGCGCGGCGGAATCACCCGCAACGCGGCCATGTCCTCACGGAACAGATCGATCTCGCGGGTGCCCAGCTCACGCCAGTCGATGCCGTCGCGCTCGGCGCGCTCGAAGAGCGGATCGTCGACATCGGTGGTGTTCTGCACGTAGTGCACCTCATGCCCGGCGTCACGCCAGAGGCGGTTGACCAGATCGAAGGCCAGGTAGGTGGCCGCGTGCCCGAGATGGGTGGCGTCATAGGGGGTGATCCCGCACACGTACATCGTCGCGGTCGAGCCCGGGGTCACCGGGCGCACCTGCTTGTCGGCGGTGTCGAACAACCGCAACGCCGGTCCGGATCCGGGGACGGTCGGGACAGCGATATCGGACCAGGACTGCATGAGTCGAGGTTATCGCTGTGATCGCGGCGAACCCGCGCCGCCCCCGCACCGGTGTGCCGCGCGACACCCGCCCGCAGCGGCGGACCTGCACCCTAGTCGCGGGCGCGACGATGTCAACGATTGCAATCACGATGATGCGAACATCGCGGTCGGTTCAGAACGCGGGCCAGGGAATCGGGCGCTGGCTCACCGGCATCGGCATCACCGGCTCCTCCAACAGCGCCCGCCCGCGCGCCTCCAGGGCCTCGATCTCGGCGTCGGTGATCAACTCCGCTAGCCGCTCACCCAGTTCACCCGCCAGCGCCTTGACGAAAACCGTGATGTCGGTGAGCAATTCGTCACCGATCGGCTCACCGGCCCAGCCCCACAGCACCGTGCGCAGCTTCGGCTCGCGGTGCAGGCAAATCCCGTGATCGACCCCGTAGACGCGCCCGTCGAGCCCGTCGAGGGCGTGCCCGCCCTTGCGGTCGGCGTTGTTGATCAAGATGTCCAGCACCGCGATCCGATGCAGTCTCGGATCATCGGCGTGCACCAGCGACACCGGCCGCCCGCCCGGGTCCAGCGCCCGCAAAACCTCCCGATAGCCCTCGGGCGCCTGACCCACCGGACACAGATCCACCAGATCCGGGCCCTCGCCGTCCTCGACGGTGTCGACCCAGCGCTGCACCATACCCGGCCCGAAAGGCCCCTCCCGCAACACCGTTTCCGGGATCACCCCCCAGCCCAAGGCCTCCGACACCAGATATGAGGCCACCTCCCGTGCCGCGAGGGTGCCATCGGGGAAATCCCACAGCGGCCGCTCCCCACGCACCGGCTTGTACACCACCCGCGGCCCGCCGTCCTCGGCCTCGCACACCAGGGTGACATTGCTGGCGGTGGTGACCTGTCCGATCACCGTCAGTTCGGCGGCGCGCAGCAGGTCCACGATCTCAGTCCTCGAGCTCGGTGGTGCCGAAGATCTCGCCGCGCTTGTAGCCGTTGGTGCGCACGCACATATGCCCCTTCGACGACAGCGGCTCCCCGCACAGCGGGCACGGCGGGCGCCCGGCCGCGATCACCCGCGCCGACCGTAGCGCGAACTCGCGTGCCTGCGCCGGGGTCAGGAACACCCGCACCGCGTCGGGACCCTCTTCGGTGTCGTCGAGCACCACCGATTCGTCCACCTCGGTTTCGGTGATCGCCAGCAACTCCACCACCACCGCGCCCGCATCGGCGTCCCAGCCCAAACCCATGGTGCCGACCCGGAATTCGGCATCGATGGGGGTGATCAACGGCGCGGTGTCGGCCACGTCGGCGGCTTGCGGCGGCACCGAGGTGCCGAAGCGCCGTTGCACCTCGTCCAGCAGCAGACCCATCCGATCGGCCAGCACCTTCACCTGCTGCTTCTCCAGCAGCACGCTGATCACCCGCGGGTCCTGCACGGCCTGCAGATAGAACGCGCGGTCGCCCGGCTCGCCGACGGTGCCGGCGACGAAACGATCGGGGGTGCGGAAGATATGGATTGCTCGGCCCATTGCACCTCCATTCGGTTCACTCACACTTATGAATCGGGGCGTTCCGCTACCCCATTATCCGTACTGTCGGCGGTACCCGTTTCGCCACCGGGAACCGGCCCCGAGCGCGATTCGCCGCCGGTTCGCGGTAAAACCGCCGCCAACCCGGACAGGTCCGGCCCGGTGTCATTGACCCGCCACACATACGGGGCAGTCGGGGTGTAGCGGATGACGCTGATCGACGCCGGCTCCACCACGATCCGCTGGAACCCGTCGAGGTGAATGCCGAACGCGTCGGCCAGCACCGATTTGATGACGTCGCCGTGTGTGCACGCAATCCACAACACATCGCTACCATGCCGGGCCGCGAACTGCCGATCCCGTTCGCGGATAGCGGACACGGCCCGAAACTGCACCTGCGCCAAGGACTCTCCGGAGGGGAAAGTCGCCGCCGACGCATGCCGCTGCACAACCTTCCACAGGGGCTCGTTGATCAGGTCGGCCAGTGCTTTGCCGGTCCAGTCGCCGTAGTCGACCTCCAGCAGCTGCTCGTCGGGCTCGGGTTCGAGACCCAGTTTGTCCGCGAGCGGGGCGACGGTGCGCTGACAGCGCAACAGCGGCGAGCACACGATGTGTTCGACGGGCAGCGAGCCCAGCCGCTCCACCAGGCCGCGGGCCTGCTCGCGTCCGCGGTCGGTCAGATCGACGCCCGCACTGCGGCCGGCCAGGGTGCGGGCAGTGTTCGACGTGGAGACGCCGTGCCGCAACAGGATCACCGTCACCGGGCCAGCCTACTGGCTAGGTCGCCGACACGACGCCGGTCGCCAGCAGCGCCATCACCGTCAACCCCAGCACGATCCGATACGCGACGAACCAGTCCAGCGAGTGCCGGGCCACGAACTTCAGCAACCACGCCACCGACGCATACCCCACCGCGAACGACACCACCGTCGCCACCAGCAGCTGCGGACCCGACGCGTTCAAGCCCTCACCAGCGGGTTCGAACGCGTCCGGGAGACTGAACAGGCCCGAGGCCACCACCGCCGGAATGGCCAGCAGGAATGAGAACCGCACCGCCGCCTCCCGCGTCAGCCCACAGAACAAGCCCGCCGACGAGGTTGCGCCCGAACGCGACACCCCCGGGATGAGCGCCAGGCACTGCGCCAGACCCATGATCAGGCCGTCACGGGTGGTCAACAACTCGATCGGGCGCCGCCGGCGGCCGTGGACCCTGCCGGAGTAGTACTCCGCGGCCGCGATCACCAGTGCGAACACGATCAGCATGATCGACACCAGCCACAGATTCCGTGCCCCGGTACGGATCTGGTCCTTCAACAGCAGACCCAGTACTCCGATCGGGATGGTGGCGATGATCACATACCAGCCGATCCGGTAGTCCAACTCCCGCTGAATGTCGGGATCCGGGCCGAACGAAAAGCGCCCGTCCTCGGTCAGCACCGGCAGCCGTGTGGTCGCGCGCTCGTGCACCGGCACCGTATCCCGTTGCGGCGCCGCCACCTTCGACCACATCGTGGTGCACCAGGCGACCAGGATGCGCCAGATATCCCTGGCGAAATACACCAGCACCGCCGCTTCGGTGCCCAGCTGGGTGACCGCGGTGAACGAGGCGCCCGCGTCGTCACCGAAGAACACCGCCGAGGTGATCCGCAGGTGCGCCGAGGAGGAGATCGGCAGAAATTCCGTCAAACCCTGCACCAGCCCCAGCACCAGCGCCTGCACCCACGTCATCGACTCGCCCACACACCCTCCAGTCCCGAATTGTCGGCTCCCGGCGGACAATTCGCCGCACCCTCGCGCCCGAAGCCCACCGCGCCCGGCGCATCCGCGCCGCAAACACCGCAGCGACCCTACCGGGCTACTGTCCGATTTCGGACACGCGTGCGGGTAACGGACGGTGGCCCGGGCTCGGGCATCGACCCGCCGCGCTCGGCGCGGGCCGTAGCCGAGCAGATGCGACAGGTGCGCCTAGGCTGACGTGTGTGACGAAAGTGCAACCGCGGTGATGGAACAACGGACGGTCGGCCGCAGCGGACTGCGGGTCTCGAGGCTCGGGCTGGCCACCCACACCTGGGGCAGGGAAACCGACGCCGAGGACGCGGCCGCCCAGCTGATGGCCTTCGTGGAAGCGGGCGGCACCCTGGTCGACACCTCCCCCGCCTACGGTGACGGCACCGCGCAACACATCCTCGGCGACCTGCTCTCCGAGATCGGGCGCGAGGACCTCGTCCTGTCCGGAAGCGCCGGGTACGCACCGATACTCAGCGATGCCGCCGCCGACGCGCCCGCCGCCGTGCGCTGGACCGTCGACGCCTCCCGGCGCACCATGATGCGCCAGCTCGACCACACCCTCACCCAGCTCGGCACCGACCACCTCGACATCTGGACCGTCGCCGCCTGGGACCCGCACACCCCCCTCGAGGAGATCGCCGACACCCTGTCGTGGGCGGTGCGTTCCGGGCGCGTGCGCTACGCCGGGGCTCGCGGCTACGACGGCTGGCAACTGGCCACCCTGGCCGCCGCCGCCCCCATCACCGCCGCCGCCACCCAGTACTCGCTGCTCGCACGCGGGGTCGAACACGAATTCGTGCCCGCCGCACAGCATCACGGCATCGGGCTCATCGCCACCGCACCCCTGGCCGGGGGCATTCTCACCGGCAAGTACCGCGACGGGGTGCCCGCCGACTCCCGCGGCGCCGACGAGGCCACCGCCGCCGAGATCACCCGCCACCTCGACGAACGCGCCGTGCGCGTGGTCGACGCCGTGGTCACCGCCGCCGACGGGCTGGGCACCTCGCCGCTGGCGGTGGCGCTGGCCTGGATCCGCGATCAGCCCGCGGTGGCGTCGATGCTGGTCGGGGCGCGGGACATCGGGCAGCTCACCGGGATCATCGCCGCCGAAACCCTCGAACTGCCGCGCGCCATCACCGCCGCTCTGGGCGATGTGAGCGCACGCACGGAATGAGCAAGGCTAACCTTACTTGCATGAGGTGTCTCGTGTATGCCCGCACGGCCGTCCGCCCGCTGCTGATCATGCTGCTCGGACTCGGCCTCGTCGCGGGTGTGACCGCCTGCGGCATCGGCACCTCGAACACGAGCGGCGGGCACGGGCCGGTCACCGCGAGCATCGGCGATCTCGACCCGATCCCGATCGGTGCCGAACCCAGCCCGGTGCTGCCCACGACGGTGAAGTCGTTCGACGGCAGCCAGGTGACCGTCACCGACACCAGCCGCATCATCGCCGCCGACCGCTACGGCACCCTCGCTCAGACGGTCGTGGCGCTCGGACTCCGCTCGAAACTGATCGGCCGCTCCAACTCCGCGGCGTTCCCCGCCGTCAAGGACCTGCCCACCGTCTCCAGCGGCGCGGGCACCCTGAGCGTGGAATCGGTTGCGGCACTGCGCCCCACGGTATTCCTCACCGATACCACCGCGGTCACTCCCGCCCTGCGCGACCAGCTCGCGGCCCTGGGCATCACCGTGGTCTACTTCGACCCGCAGCGCACCATGGACGGCGTCGTCCCCCAGATCGAAGCCGTCGCCGCCGCCCTCGGCGTCCCCGACGCGGGCAAGGCCCTGGCCCAGCGCACCCGCGACGAGATCTCCGCGGCCACCGCCTCGGCGCCGCACCGGGACTCGAAACCCAAGATCGCGTTCCTGTACCTGCGCAGCGCCGCCATCGCCATGATCGCCGGACCCGGTTCGGGCGCCGACTCGCTCATCGCGGCCATCGGCGGCGTCGACGCCGGCACCGCCTCCGGGATCACCCGGGACTTCCTGCCCATCACCAGCGAGGCCATGATCGCCGCCTCCCCGGATGTCTTCCTGCTCATGAGCGACGGCCTGGCCTCGGTCGGCGGCGTCGACGGGCTCGAGAAGATGCCCGGCGTCGCCCAGACCCCCGCCGGCCGCGACCGCCGCGTCGTCGACATGTCCGACGCGGTGCTGCTGTCCTTCGGCCCCGACACCGGCCGGGTTCTCACCGCACTCATCACGGCCGTCTACGGCCGGACCAACGCATGAGCGACCCGACCCGCGCGGCCCAGGATCGAGCCCCACATCCGGATTCACCCGCCACATCCGCAACGGGGCGCCGCGCCACCGAGCCCACTGATCGACCCGCCGTCACCGGATCGAGCGCCGAGCAGGGCCCGAATCCGGATGCGTCATCCGACGGTGCCGACGCGGACGTGCGACCCGATGCGGTTGCCGCGGAGAGCGAGCAAGGCTGCGCAGCAGGGCAATTCGCCGCTGCCTCGACCCGCGGAGCCGCGGACGAGGTCTCAGCGAACCTGGGGAACACCGACAACGTCGCCACCGGCGCCCGGGCCGGCGGCGGTCGGAAATGGTCGCGCAACGCACTGATCTTCGCCGGCGCGATCGCCGGATTGCTCGTGCTGGCGCTGATCTCGGCGGCCATCGGGCAGGTACCGACCAGTCCTGCCGAAGTGGCAGGTGCGGTATTCCATCGGGTGGGACTGGACTGGGGTCCCATGCCCGAGCATCCGGCCGGGTATGTGACCCTGTGGCAGGTGCGGTTCCCCCGCGTCGTGCTGGGCATGCTCGTCGGGGCCGCACTCGCGACCGCAGGCGCGCTGCTTCAGGGTGTCTTCGCCAATCCGCTCGCCGAACCGGGCGTGATCGGCGTGTCCGCCGGTGCGGCCGTGGGTGCGGGCACGGTCATCGTGATCGGCGGCGCCTTCGCCGCCGCCTGGTCGGTGGCCGCCGGGGCCTTCGTCGCCGGGTTGGGCACGACGCTGCTGGTGTATCTGCTGGCGCGCTCCAACGGACGCACCGAGGTCGTGACGCTGGTGCTGACCGGTGTGGCGATCAATGCCTTTGCGGGCGGGCTGATTTCGTTCCTGCTGTTCACCGCGTCCCCGGCCGCGCGGGATCAGATCGTGTTCTGGCAGATGGGCAGTCTCAACGGCGCCACCTGGCAGTCGGTCAACGTGGTGTGGCCGCTCACGCTGCTCGGAATCGCCGCCGCGGTATGGATGGCGCCGCGACTGGACCTGCTGGCCCTCGGTGAATCCGCGGCCCGCCACCTCGGCGTGGACGTGGAGCGGTTGCGGCGCAATGTGATCGTCGTGGTCGCGGTCCTCGCCACCGCTGGCGTCGCCTTCACCGGCATCATCTTGTTCGTCGGACTGATCGTGCCGCATCTGGTGCGCATGCTCGTCGGGCCCGGTCACCGGGTGCTGATCCCGCTATCGGCGGTCGTCGGCGCGATCGTGCTCGTGGCCGCCGACATCGGCGCCCGCGCCCTGATGCACAACGCCGACCTGCCGCTGGGCATGATCACCTCGCTGGTCGGCGGCCCGTTCTTCTTCTGGCTGCTGCGCCGCACACGCTCACGATCGGGAGGCTGGGCATGAGCGGCCTACGCGACCTGGCCACGGTCTTCACCCGCGTGCGTGACCTGCCGGAACCACCCGAACCGGGCGCCGTCACCCTGCGCGCCCGCAAGGTGAGTGCCACGCGCGGTGATCGCACCGTCCTCGATGGCGTCGACTTCCCCGTCGTCGCCGGGCAGATCGTGGCCCTGGTCGGACCCAATGGCGCGGGCAAATCCACGCTGCTGGCCGCCCTCGCCGGGGAACTCGAACTCTCGGGCGGCAGTGTCGAACTCGACGGGCACGCCCTCACCCACTGGACCCACCTCGACATGGCGCGCCGACGCGCGGTGCTGCCGCAGTCGCATACCGTCGGATTCCCGTTCAGCGCACGTGAAGTGGTCGCCATGGGCCGCTCGCCCTGGGCGCACACCCCGCGTCAGGACGAGGACCACACGATCATCGCGGCCGCTATGGCCGCCACCGACGTCGAGCACTTCGCGGCCCGCCCCTTCCCGGCGTTGTCCGGCGGTGAACGCGCCCGCGTCGCGCTGGCCCGCGTCCTGGCCCAGGACACCGCGACGCTGCTGCTCGACGAGCCCACCGCCGCACTCGATCTCGGCCACCAGGAACAGGTGCTGCGACTGGCCCGCGATCGTGCCGCCGCGGGTGCGGCCGTCGTGGTCGTGCTGCACGACCTCGGTGTCGCGGCCGCTTACGCCGACCGCGTCGCCGTCCTGGAAGCTGGACGTATCGCCGCCGACGGCCCACCTCGCGAGATCCTCACCCCCGAACTGCTCAGCCGTGTCTACCAGCACCCGGTCGACGTCTTCGACCACCCGGTAACCGGCGCGCAACTGGTCCTGCCCGTCCGTGGCTGACCGGCCGAAGTCGGGTCGCGGTAGAACTCGCCGAAAATCCAGCGATCAGCGCTAGGGCTTCGGCGGGGTCACCACGGGTGGAACCGGCGCAGGAGTCGCGATGGCGACGTCGGGCAGCGCACCTTGTCGGCGGCGAGCGCGCGCCCGGCGTTGAGGTAGCTGTAGACGGTCTCGCGGCTGATGCCGAATTCCCTGGCGAGGGCGGCTTTTTCTCTCCGTCGGCGGCGCGTTGACGGGGGTAGTGACTGGTGAGATCGCCTATTCAACTGTCGCGGGTTCATGAGTTCCGTTTGGGAGGTAATGACCGTGAGCGGCGCGGTGATCTGTTCAGCGAACGCATCCATCGGGGAGGGCCATGGTCGCCGGAACGGCAACGCTGAAGGAGCGCCGCCGGGCCGATCACGGCGGTCGGGAGCCGGAATCGGCGGGTCAGTTTGTTGGCGGGGCACCAGAGCAGAAATCCTCGAATGTTGCTGCGGGCGTGGGCATTGTGTTCGACAGGCCAGGCATCGATGGCGGCTTGGCCGCAGTCGGCCAGCCTGAGGTCACGCTCTGTGAGCCAGCCGAGGAACCGCGTCGCCTGGCTGATCTGATTGGTGAAGTCGCGTCGGCTGCCGACGGGAAGCGGGCCGCGGGCAGCTCGTGCCCGCAGTCGTGGCTGGACATCCCAAACGGCGAACCGCCTGATCAGGCGGGCGTGGCCTGGGTCGGTGATAGTAGCGAGGTGCGTGATCATCCACCGTTCGAAAGCACAGATCTGTTTGTCGGCCGGGGGTAGAGTTCCGCAGGCCATCAGCAGTTCCTCAAGGTGTTGCGGCGGCTCGCCAGGGTAGCTTGTGGAACGCCTCGTGGGTCAGCTCGATCTCGCCGCGGCCGAGTTCGGCCAGCAGGTCGGCTGGTGGGTCCGACGACCCGAACCCGCTGACATGGACCGCGAAGTACGGCAGCCTGGTGGCCAGTAGGACATCACCCACCACCGTCGACGGGCTCAACGAACGTGGTCTGGCGGGCCACGTGCTGTGGTTGGCCGAATCGCAGTTGGGTCCCCGTGATCCGGCGCTGCCGGACTGTCGGGGCCGCTGTGGATGCAGTACTTCCTGGATCAGTTCACCAGCGTGGACGAGCTGGTGCGCGACCTCGCCGCCAACCCGGTCCATGTCCGCCCGGTGTCCGCACAGGGCGAGGTGTCGACGATCCATCTCGCGTTCGAGGACACCTCGGGCGACTCAGCGATCATCGAGCATGTGAACGGCAAGCCGCGGGTGCATCACGACCGCAGGAGTGGCTGACGGCCGGGGGGAACGCCGGCCGCGGCCGTGATTCAGTGCGACGACGCGTCGACTGCCCGCGGAGTCCGCGACTTGCCGCCCCACATCAGACCGGCGGTGAGCGCGGCCGTGAGGACGCCGGTGGCGAGCGCGCTGATCGGCCGGTCCAGCCCCGGGGTGTAGGCGGCGGTGACATTGATCGAGGCGTGCATCAGGATCGCCGCACTCACTCCATGCCCGGTGCGATCGTGCAGCCACACGATCAGCACCCGAGTGGCGACCGTACCGAGGAACCATCCGGCGATCCAACCCATCGGATGTCCCGCCTCGAACAACGGAATCACATGCCAGACCGCCCAATAGACACCCAGGCCGAACGCGGCCGGCAACATGCCGAAGCGCTGCCGTAACGGCTCGATGGCATATCCGGTCCAGCCCAGCTCCTCGCAGGTCGCCGCGATGAGGAAAATCAGCACCAGCCCCGGAGCGGCGGCCGGAGACAGCGGCAGCCGCCATCCGGCCTGCCCCGTCCAGCACACGGCCGCCGCGGACCCCACCGCCAGCGCCACCGGCAGCAACACAGCAAGCACATACCAGCGCAGCGCGGCAGCGGGACGGTCCACGGCCCGCCGCAGCAGCCCCGGCACCGCCGCAGCACCGGAATACCGCCAGGTCAGTGCCACCGCAACGGCAACCGGAACCACGAACATGACCGCGCTCGCAGGCAGCCGCAGTGCACCCATCCGTACTCCGCCGGTGACCGCGCCCAACACGAAGAACGGGATCGACGACACCGCAACCCAAGTCAGGAACAGCAGCGGTCTGCGCTCATCGATCACACTCCGACCGTACTGCCACAGCCCCGAAAAGCGTATCCGCACTCGGCGAGCGGTGTTGGGCTGTAGGTGATTTCATGTCGCGGTGATCGACAAGGACAGCTACGGCCGGGTTCCGGTGTTGTCTCGGGCGGATCTGGAGCGCTACTGCCATCTGGATGACGAGGACCGCAGGCTCATCGCCGCCCGGCGGCGGGCCGATACGCGATTGGGTTTCGCCCGGGGCGATATCGCCGACGCCGATACCTGGTGCCGGCGCCGCGAGGCCGGCCACACCAGCGCGATGTTCAACCTTGGTGTCCTACTGAAGCGCCGGGGTGACCTGGCCGACCCCGACGCCGTGCACAATCTGGAAATCCGGCCTCGGGCGGGTGGAGAGAAACGCAATGCCGGGGCCTGGTGGCGGCGTGTCGCGCGGATCGCGCTCAGGCCGCGTCGGTGATTCGAATGGCGGCGTGTCAGCGGACCCTCGCCGAGCCGAGCGGGTGCTCGGCAGCGACCACCCCGACACTGCGCGTGTTGTACCCGAAGGAGGTCTTCGGTCCGAGCTAGCTCACACTGGAGACGTCGTTATCTGCACAGTAACCGGCTTCCGGGTGCCAGATGCCACCGGATCGTTGACAGTAGAACTGGCTCCACAGCAGCCTGGCCGAACTGGAGCCTGTGTTCGCATTCGCATCGAGAGTCTGCATCGCTGAACCGGATGTGACGGAGCCCGAGCCCGAAGCGTTTGACGTGGCCACCGGATCGAGGGTGAACGGAGCGGCGGTGGCGACCCCGATTCCGTACAGGATGGCCGTGCACAAGCGGTCGCGATGGTGGGGAGCCGGTAGGCCAGAACGGATTTCAACTACGTACTGGGGTGCAATGTCCCAAGAAGGGCACGTTCGAATTCGGCGACCGCGCCCATCATGGTCAGCAGCAGGTTGGCCATCGGGGTGTCGTCGCCGATGAAGGTGAGGCCCTCTTTGACGAACTCGACCTTGATCTGTTGTTCGGTCAGGCCGCGCACCAGCTGGCGCAGGTCGTCGAGGCTGCGGGCGAGCCGGTCCATGGAATGCACGACCACGGTGTCGCCGTCGCGGACGTAGTCCAGCAAGGCCGTCAGCTGCGGGCGCTCGCGGTCCTTGCCGGAGGCCTTGTCGGTGAAGGTCTTGTCGACGGGTACGCCGTCGAGTTGCCGCTCGGTGTTCTGGTCGTCGGTGCTGACCCTGATGTAGCCGATTCGCTGACCGTGCGCCACCCGGAATCCCTTCTGCGCGTGGGAATGTGCCGGGCTGGAGTCTGAGAACTGACACCGACAAGTGTCGGAAAAAGTCGATACGGATTCTATTCCGACTCCCGCGGGGATCCGATATGTCGGGTTGGGGTCTACCCCAGAACGACAGCCCAACATGCAGTCCGGCCAGCCCGCCGCGAACACGTTTCCCGACATCCGGACTTGAGCCACAACCCTGCTGTGACCGAGTCATCGAAGTAGATGTGCGTTCCGGAGGGGCCCTGTCCCTGCTCGGCGAGCAGGCCGGCCGGGCCGCGGTCACCGCGGTTCATGCTCAACGGAATGCGCGCGCTGACCGCTGCCGCGCCCGATGCGGCGTGGGTCCGCTCAGACGCCGGGAGTCAATCGCTTCCGGGCACGTTCGACGCGGCGTTCGACACCGTCCAGGTGTTTCTGCGCACGCTGCAGGGCCTCGCGAGCCGAACGCTCGGTGGCGGCCGTGAATCGGTGGTGGTGCTCGGCTTCGGTCAGCTCGGCACGCAGGGCTTCGATGCGGTCGTCGAGATCAGCGAGATCGGCGGCCGCAGTGTCGTGGTCGGATCGGGCGGAAGTCACAGCGGCGCGGGCGGATTCGACCTCGGCGAGCATCTCCTCGAGCTCGCGCCGCACGTCGGCCTGCGGATCGGGGGCTGGCCCGCCGGCACCCGTGGGATCAGCTCGCCGACGAGTCCGCGCGGCCGACTTCTCAGCGCGATCCTCGGTGGAATCGGCTGTCGTCGAGCGCGTCCCGAAGCTGCGGTGCCCATCGCCGGGAACCGCGGTCACCACGGCGGGGCCGAATCCCTCGTAAGTGGCCGCGGCGGTGAGGGTTCCGGCGCGCAGCCCCTCGGCGACCGACTGATCCGCCAGGGCCGCCTGCAGGCTCGCGCCGATATCGCGCAGGACGGGTTCGGTTAGGCGCTGGCCCCGGCCCGCGGCCAACTCGGCGGCCTTGCGGGTGACGGCGTTGACCGCTTTCTGCCGCTGCGTGGTGAGGGCGCGCAGCTGCTCGGCCGACAGTCGGCGCTGGGCATCGCGCAGGGCTTCGCCCACCTCCAGCAGTGCGCGGACATCATCGCTCGCCTCACGAGACAGCAGATTCAGCGCCCACGCGGCGACCGTCGGCCGCCGGAGCTTGCCGATGGCGGCGGCCAGGGCCTTGTCCCCGGCGTCGCGGGCCTGCCGCACCCGCTCGGTGCGGGCGGCCACGAACTCGGCGGGCTGGAGCCCGTAGAGTTCGGCCACGACCTGGTCGAGCGTCATGCCGCCCCAGCCTACGGGCACACCCGCCACCCGCCCCGCAGGATGCCATGGTCAGCGATTGGCCGGCCCGAAGGCGGGCCGCGACGATCCAGCCGCCGACACCGCTCAGATCGACCGAGAACCAACTGCCCTGCAGGGGGGCACAGCGCGCGGGTAGCGGCAGTAGCGGATTTCGTGCAGGATCTAGGATTCGATCACTCGGTCAGTGTTGCCAGCACCGCAGAGGTGTCGTGGTAGTACGGGCGAAACTCGGTGATCAAGCCGTCTCGAAAGCTGATCCATTGCAGTAGTGACGTTTTCAATGTTCGGCCGGTGCGTCGTGCGCGCAGTCGGCCGCGGCTGTAGACCACGACCCGATTCTGGTCACTGAGGAACTGCTGCTCGTCGAACCACAGACCGTCCCAGTTCTCGCCCATGGCGGCAATGAACTTCCGGAAGCCCTCATGCCCACGCCATTCGCCGCCGTAGGGCAGGCTGGACGCCTGGTGCATAACGACGTCCGAGGCCAAGTGCGCGGCCATCTGCTCGAACTCGGCGCCCTCGGTGAGGTATGCGGCCTCGGCCGCGTAGAAGGCCCGCAGAGTGGTCATCACATCGACTGTCATTCTCCCAACCCTCACAGCGACTGGTTCTCCACGCTGGCGGGATTCTGACTTTGCGATTCGAGACCGGTGTACGGGTGGGGTGGGCCGACGACCTCACCGGGCCCTGTTCGTTCCGCGACGACCCGGTTGGCGCAGGTGCCGATGCCCTCGATCGTGGTGGAGACAAGTTGCCCCGCGCGCAGGTAGAGGCCGGTGGTCTCGCCGACTCCGCTGGGTGTGCCGGTGAGGATCACGTCGCCGGGCAACAGGGTCAGGAATCCACTGATGTAGGCGACGAGATCCGCAGGCGAGAACAGCAGGTCGGCGGTAGTGCCGGTTTGCAACAGGTGGCCGTCTATCTCGCAGGTGACCGCCAGGTTCCGGGCATCGTCGAGTTCGTCGGGACCGACCAGGACCGGCCCGAGCGGGGTCGAGTGGTCGAATGCCTTACCCTGCAACGCTTCGCTGGTGCGGTGTTGCCAGTCGCGCATCGAAATGTCGTTGGCGACGGTGTATCCGGCGATCACCGCCCGCGCCTGCGTGGAATCGATCCGGTAAGCGGGACGGCCGATCACGACGGCCAGCTCGGCCTCCCAATCGACTCGATCACTGACCGCCGGAAGTACCAGCGGCTGCGTGGGGCCGAGCAGGGTCGAGGCGAACTTCGCGAACAGGGCCGGGTAGACCGGTTCGGGCCGGCCCAGCTCGCGAATGTGACCGCGGTAGTTCAACCCGACACACAGTATGTGGGCAGGCTCCGGGGACACCGGCAGGTATTCGACCGCGCCGGCATCGAGTTCGGCCAGATCCCGGACGGCGCCCCGGCCTCTCATCGCGGCCACGGCATCGGGGGCGTCGACGACGATCAGCCGATCACCCTCGACGCGAGCGGCGGCCACGGCACCGTCGTGCCGGATCGTGGTGTATCTCATCCGATCTCGACCGATTCCCCTGCCGCGAGCCGATGGTACGGGGCACCGGTGCCGGGCCCGTTGTCGCCGAGCAGTCCGCCGACCATCGCGATGCCGATGTCGTTGAGGGCACCGTCGTGTACGGCGTAGGCGCGGCTGGGAGCCACTTCTCGCACATAGTCGATCAGCTGACCGGTCGTCGACCACGGGCCGTGCACCGGCAGCAGCAGCGTGTCGACGGCGACGTCGGGCACGGTGAGTGCATCGCCGGGATGGAACAAGGTGCCGTCGATGAGGAACCCGATGTTGCCGACCCGGGGAATGTCAGGGTGGATGACCTCGTGCCACGTCCCGAACACCCGCACCTCGAATCCGGCCGCGGTGAACACCTCACCGGCACCGACCGCGTCGACGCGCTGTTGCAAACCGTCCAGCTTGCGGGCCACCGCGGTGTTGGTCCAGATCCGCAGCGCCGGATCAGCTTCCGCCGCCCTGCGCAGCGCCTCTTCGGAGAAATGGTCGAAGTGCTCATGGGTCACCAACACCGCATCGACACCGTCGAGGGCACGCGGATCGGTGAGACCGCCTGGATCGACCACCAGCCGCCGGCCATCGATCTCGACACGGACACAGGCATGGCCGAACTTGGTGAGCTGCATGAGGGCCCTCTCCCGTAACGGATACTTACAACCAAATTGTACAACCAAACTGTACAGTTAAGTTCCACGATTCGGCTAGTATGGGGTGGTGAACGACACCCTGGCCGAAGACTTGAGACAGGCGATCGGCTCGCTGGTTCGTGTCGTCCGGGTCGCCGACGCCATGCCGCCCGGCCACGCGGCCATTCTGGGATATCTCGACCGAGACGGACCGCAAACCATCGCCGAGTTGGCGCACCGCCGCACGGTGACCCACCAGTCGGCCGCCAAGTCGGTCAAGGAACTACTCGACCTCGGCCTGGTGCGTACCGAACCGCATCCCGTGGATCGCCGAAAGCGGTTGCTGTCCATCACCGACGACGGAGTTACCCGCCTGTCGCAGGAGCGCGCTGTGCGCGCGTCGTCGCTGGGCGACGCCATCCGCGGCGCGCTCACCGTCGGCGAGCAAGAGCGGATTCGCGACTGCATCCCCCTGCTGGACAGGCTCACCGTATATCTCAGCGCCCATGGTGGTGATCACCCCGGCGTACTTGCGCAGGGTGCTGTGTCGGTGGCCGGTGACGATGATCGCGGCGTCGGAGGTGACGGTCTTCAGAACCAGCAGGTCCATATCGTCGAGGATCGGAAGCCGTAGCCGCAGTATGCTTTCCATCCGCTCCCACGCCTCCCGCGAATCAACATGCGGGGCGCATTGCCCAGCGATGTCTGGATTCGATCCAGGCCGAGGCAGTCCTGGACATGTCGGAACTCGGCCCAGCGTGAGCGTCCACCGCATTGCGCCTGTTCACTGGAAGTCGAGTCCAGCCGCGGCTTCCTCGGCGGAGTCGCTCGGAGCGCGAAGAGCCGGGGAAAGGTGTGCACACCCGCACCGTGAGCTGGCACAGACATAACAGACCCTATTCAGCAGACGGTCACAGCCACGGCGCAGGCCTTCGACTGGTCATGTACCTGGTGACACGATCCTTACCGTTACCCCCGGTATGCGGCAGATGAGTACACAGTATGCAGCTTGTCGGCAGGGCTGGTTACATTCCCGCTTATGGCATCTGTGTTTTCCTGGATTGCGGTACGCGGTCGGACACCTCGGGCCGTTCTCGATGATCTCGGACTCGTCGATACGGGTGTTGCCCATTCACCGGGTAGTTCACAAATTGCAGGTGAGGGTCTTGCCGATGGCTGGTACGTCATCGTGGACTACGACGTAGACCCAGACGGGTATGTCAGCAAAACGCAGATACTGGAGCGCCTGTCGCGAGATGCCGATGTGGTCGCCTGTTATCAGTCGTCGTACGGTCCCGACAGTGCTGCTGCTCGCTGGAAGAACGGTCGCCAGCTTTGGATCGTGACGCACTGCTGTGACGAGGGCGAGGAACCCGACAACCTCGAATATGACGGTGACCTGCCCGAGGACTTCCCCGAGATCCTCGACGACGCCAGAGCCGACGCAGCGGACTTCGGAGACTGCCTGTATCAGGTCCCTATCGATCTAGCCGCCGAGACAACAGGTTTCCGCGAAGACGGCATCCTCGACCTCACCGAACTCGCGTGGGCCAACTGAGCAATCACCAGATCGAGCAAACGTCCTCAACTCGGCAGTTGAGGATGTTCTGCTGGCCTCAGTTCGGTCCGGCCGGGTGATCATTCGCCCCGCCGCGCTGGCCGGTTCGGTCAGCGCGACAGGCGGCATTTGAGGATGTTCGTGGACTGTCTGCTGGACAGTTCCCTGCCCGGGCCGTTCTTGGGGGCTGGTCAAGATAGCATCGGGGCCGGGGACTAGGTCAGGACTGGAGATGCCTCGCAACAGACGTCCGCAGGATCGGGAAGAGAAGCGTGCGGAGATCGTGGTGGCTGCTCGGCGGTTGTTCGTCGAGGAGGGATACGACGCGGCGTCGATGGCGCGGATCGCCCGCGACGCCGGGGTGGTGTCGAACACGCTGTACTGGTACTTCCAGGACAAGGACGCGGTCTTGATCGCGGTCCTGGACGCGGTCCTGGCCGACTCGATGGCCTCCTACAGCGACATCCTGGACTCGAGCCTGACTGATCGGCTGTTGTGGCTGGTCGGGGAACTGGAGCAGCTGGGCCGGTTGGTGAGCACGGTGCACACGCGTGCCGAGGAGTCCGCGGCTATCCGCGAATGGCACGAGCAGTTCCACGCGCTGGCCGAGGGATTGTTCCGGGCGGAGCTGATCGAGCTCGGTGTGCCCGGCCACGAGGTGGATCCGCTGGTCACGATGGGCGTTTTCGTTGTCGAGGGCTTGCTGACGCACCCGGCGGAGCCGCCTCAGCGGCGTGCGGTGATCGAGACGTTGCTCAACAGCGCTCGCGGTCTTGCCGCGGCCGCTGGCTGACTGCCCGGTCTGTGTACGTCGACGAGCCGGGGAGACCTACTGCGTGGTGGCTGCGGTGTAGTCGAATTGTGTTGACAGGAAATAGAGTTGGTCACGCACGGCGCGTTCGAAGTGCTCGCCCACGTAGATGTCGAAGTGGTCGCACGGATAGTTCTGGACGTGCACGTGTGCCAGGCCCTGCGCTCGCCGTTTGGTGGTCTTCGCGGGTGCGGCTGCGTCGTTGTCGCAGACACACAGCAGCGTCGGAGTGCTGAAGCGCGCCAGCGCGCGACCGGGCCGATAGAGCGGAAGGTGCAGCACCAGGCGTGCGGCCAGGGCGTTAGCGGCATCGAATTCACCGTCCGGGCCGCGCAAGACACCCCACACGGTGTCGCGACCGACACCGGTAGCGGGTTCTTGCCCGCCATCGATTTGGGTCAACTCGATGTTGTTCGAGACCTGGGCCCGCACCGACGGCAGCCGCTTCAACACTGTGCTGCTGCGCCGCGAGAGCCGGGTCCCCGCGGGCAGGAGCGCGGAAGCACCGGCAAGTGCGTCGGGTGAGGCGACGAACGCGGGCATCCAGGACGTTCCGGCCATCGGCAACAGGATCGGCTTGGCACCGAACCAGGAACCGAACGTGTCGAGGATGCCCGCCACGGTCAGCGCTACCGCGCTCAGCGGGCCGACCCGTAGACGCGAGCGCAACGACGCCGGTCCGTCGGTGAAGGGGCACTGAGCCACGACCGCCGCGATACCGGTGTCCTCGGAGGCGACTTGGAGGACATGACCGCCGCCGAAAGAGCTGCCCCACAACGCGATCCGGTCGAGATCGACCTCCGGCAGCGTGCGCGCGAAGGCCAGGGCGGCATGCCAATCGGCGCGTTGGCGGCCGATATCGAGCAGCTGGCGCGGCGCTCCGCCGCTGGCCCCGAGGTGACGGTAGTCGAACACCAGCACCGACCATCCCGCCTCGGCGAACCGTTGCGCGTAGGCGTCCAGGCGCATCTCCCGCACCGCCCCCAGCCCGTGCCCCATGATCACCATCGGGCGCGGACCCGTCAGACCAGGTGCGGTGTACAACCATGCCGCGCACTCATCCTGGCCGGAAGGGAACGAGACCTCACGCCGCCGCGCCGCTACCGCCTCACGCCGATCGGCAGGCCCACTGATTTCCATGACTCGCATCCTCCCGCTCCACTGCCGCTCTTCTTGGATGTCATCCAAGAAGCAGGTTGTGGCTACGGTAAAGACTTCTTGAATGTCAGTCAAGAAAATGGCGGGTCGCGGGTTAGCGTCGGCGGCAAGCCGACCCTAATCGCACTGAATTCGGCATGATGGTGCGTTCGGTCGGCACTCCGGATGCGCACGGCCAGTCCGTCTCTCGCCGCTCTGCGCTGGCCTGTTCGGGTCGCGTGGCATGCTGCGTAGAGCGGATGTTCTGCGCCTGCGCCATGGCATCCGAGGTTCAGATCGTGGTTTCCTGGCGCACGGCGAGGTCGGTGGGCATGAACGTCATGGCATAGCTGTCGGACTGGGTGTCGACCGCCAGCAATGCGATGCCGTGGCCGTAGCAGTGTTCTCCAAGAGTCTCGAGGAAACGCTCGGCGACGTCTCCCGCGTGCAGTCCTTCGCAATCGCGGAGGAACGCCGGATACCAGTTCCACGGCAGGCCTCTGGGGTACGACAGCAGCGCCTCGAGCTGTCCGCGGATGTCCTCGGGGCTGGCCTTCCAGTCGAACGCCGTCAGGTGGTCGTAGTACATGAGGCAGTCCAGCAATGGCTGGACAATGTCATTCGGTTCATCAAATGTGTACTCGTCGAAGATTTCGCCGTCGATCATGATGTAGGGCTGGTCCTCGGCGAGGGCAACGTAGGTGGCATCCAGAGCCGAGCGGAGCCAGGCGTGTACCTCCGAGTTGCCTGGCATCCAGAGTGCGGCAACAGCAAGCAGGGCCTCAGCGCGTTCGGAGTCGTGTTCCATGTGATTGTTCCCGTCTGCTGATGCCGAGCCCTTTCAGGCCGCAAGAGTAGAAGAAGCCGGTGACAGGCTCACTTCGATCGCCGTCTCATCGTGGCGGCCAGCCTTCGGCATTCGGAATACGGGGTGTTTGTGATTGCGCGGTGTTCGTACCCTACGGCCGATCCTCGGCTACGCCATCTGCGATCAATGCCGGCCGACACCGGCACCGATCAGCGCGAACTGCGCGAGAACACATACGACGAACACTGCCGCACCGACTACCAATCCCCCGAGCGGGCTGCCTCCGCGGCGAAGCGTCAGACGAGACCTGATGAGCGTGACGATCATCGCTGAGGCCCATCCGATGAACGGCAACAACGTAACCAGCGGAAAGAGCTGATCGTCATGGCAGAGGGCGTCGATTCCGGGAGATTCGGAGAACCCCTGACCGACACCTCCGCAGTCCTCGGCGAACAACGTGCCCATCATCGCGATGAACACCGCTGCCGCGAAACCCGCAAAGCCCAGACCGAAGGCCCATATCAGCCAAAAATACCCTCGTTCGCTGGTTTTGCCCGGAGATGTTTGATCCGCGTCAGCCCGCATGTCCATCGACGACATGGTAGTAAGTCAAGGCCGACGAGCCCACGAACGTGCGAAGCAGCCGTAGCCGGGTACTGAACTCGGCGGTAGCGGATGTTCTGCGCCGCAGCGGGTTCCGACCGCCGGCGTCCTCGCGCTGGCCGGTTCGGTCAGCGCGGTATGCGGCAGAATAGTGCGTTCGGAGTGGCCGAGTCATACGAGCGGGCGAGGTTTACAGGTGTCCTTCCAGATCAAGGTCAGCGATGTTACCGAGAAGGTCACCTCAGCCCTTACCTGCATCTGAATGCCCCTGTCGTTCGGCCTGGATTTCACTGACGTACCCGATAGATGGTGCTGCCCGGGGATTGCGCGGCTTTGGCTGGCCACACGGTGTAGCAGGGGAAGTCGCCATAATGCAGCATCGTGATCCGGTGGTCGCGGCGGCTGACGGTCGATCGTTGCGGTGGCCGGTGGTCGTGCTTGGGCCGGCGAAGAAATCGGGCCGCGCTCCGCGTTGATCGATAGGAGCGCGGACGACGGATGACCCTCGCGTAGGCCGCGACAGCGTGCATCTGCCATGACATCGCGATCAGAGGTTCCCGGCCAGTGCCAGGCCGGAGGTGCGCCTGGAGAAGATCATCGGTGCGCTCAAAACAGTGCTGGGATGCGCGCGTCGATGAGGTGCGGCCCGGGTTCGGCCAGTGCACGACGGAACTGCTCGGCCAACTCCTCGCAGGTGGTCGCCACGGTGGCCGGCACCCCGAAGCCCTCGGCGATCTTCGCGAAGTCCATATTCGGCCGGGACAGGTCGAGCAGATCGTTGGCTTTCGGCCCCGCGGCTTCGGCACCCACTCGGGAAAGTTCAAGCCGCAGAATGGCATAGGCGCTGTTGTTGAGCAAGACGACAGTCACGTCGAGGTCCTCCCGCGCCATCGTCCACAGCGCCGAGATCGTGTAGGCCGCGCTGCCGTCGGCCTGCAACGCGATCACCGGCCGGTCCGGAGCGGCGACCGCCGCGCCCAACGCGACCGGCAGGCCCTGCCCGATCGCCCCGCCGGTCAGGGTGAGTACGTCATGGCGCGGCGAGCCGGCCGTGGCCGCCGGCAGCAGGAGCCCGGAGGTATTGGACTCGTCGGAGACGATCGCGTTCTCGGGTAGCAGCGCGCCGATGACCTGCACCCAGTTCTGTGGTGTCAGCTCACCGCTCGGCAGCTCCGGCACGACGGCGTCGGCGAGGCGAGGCTGACTGCCGGGCGCCACCAGATCGGCCAGCTGTTCAAGAGCGCCCACGACGTCGGCATCCAGGCCGGCCAGGGTGTGCACCGCAGCCCCCTTGGGAGTCAGGTCGCTCTGCTTGCCCGGGTAGGCGAAGAATGAGACCGGCGCGCGGGTTCCCGCGACGATCAGGTGCTCGACGCCGTCGAGTTGGAATGCCGCCTGCTCGGCCAGGTACCCGAGCCGTTCGATCGCGGGCACGCCCGCGCCTCGGGTCAACCGGGCCGGAAAAGTCTCGGCCAGAACACGCACACCGGTGGCCGCGGCGATGCGGTCCGCGGCCTCCAGCCCCCGCACGCCAGTGGCCGGGCCGCCGATGAGCAGCACGGCCGATTCTCCGGTGCGGAGCACCTCGGTGATCTCGTTGATCGCCTTGGGATCTGGTGACGCCGGCGGCATCGGTGCGATCGGTTCCGACGCTTCAGCACCACCACCCCACGAGACGTCGGCAGGCAGGATCAGATTGGCGATGCGCCCCGGGCTGGCCAGTGACGCGGCCACCGCTTCGGCGGTATCGCGGCCCACGTCGGCTCCTGTGTTCGTGCGCCGTGTCCACCCGTGGGTCCAGTCGGCCAGAGGTTCGATGTCGGATTCCAGTGGGGCGTCGTACTTCTTGTGATAGGTGGCGTGGTCGCCGATCACGTTGATCACCGGCATGTGGGCGCGCCGCGCATTGTGCAGGTTGGCCAGGCCGTTGCCCAGCCCGGCACCCAGATGCAGCAGTGTGGCGGCGGGCTTTCCGGCGATGCGGGCGTAACCATCAGCGGCGCCGGTGACCACACCCTCGAACAGGCACAGCACTCCGCGCATCTGCGGCACGGTGTCCAGCGCGGCCACGAAGTGCATCTCGGAAGTGCCGGGATTGCCGAAGCACACTTCTACACCGCAGTCGACCAGCGTGGTGATCAGTGCCTGCGCGCCGTTGGTCATTTGGTCGCCCCTCCATCAAACATCACACCGGGATTCAAGATGCCGGCCGGATCGAACACATTCTTTATCTGGCGCATCAGGGCGATCTTGACCGTATCCTCCAAATCCATGAAGTGCCGGACCTTGATCCGGCCCAGGCCGTGTTCACCGGAGATCGCACCGCCCAGCTCCATCGCCGCGGCGAAGATGTCGTGCAGCAACCGGTGCCGGGCGTCGTCGTCGGTGCAGAACACCGCCAGGTGCACGTTGCCGTCGCCGGCATGCCCACACCCCACCACTCCGCCGTTGGCTGCCTGGGCGAGTTCTTGTGCCCGGGTGATGAATTCGTGCATCTGGGCCCGCGGCACCACGGTGTCGATGACGTCGTCGGCGCCGGTGGCCTTCGCGGTCCAGAAGGACTTCTCCCGCGCCTCGATCAACGCGTGGGCGGAATTGCCGTCCAATACGTACACGTCTATCGCTCCGAGCGACTCCAGTAGCTCGCCGAGCATGGCCACATCGTCGTCGAGGCGATCGTGGTCGCGGTCCTCCACTCCGATGACCAGGTGCGCCTCGGCGGCATCCCGGATGCTGTCTGGGATTCCGAGATTCAGATTCTGCGAATAGCTCAGCGCGGCCAGGGTCAGCTTGTCGATGTACTCCAGGATGTTGGGATCCACGCCGCTGTGCACCACCGCTGTTACGGCCCGCATCACGGCGGGAAGGTCGGCGAAGGGCACGAGCAGTGTGGCCGAGTGCGACAGCTTCGGATAGAGCCGCACGGTGATCTCGGTGGCCAGCGCCAGCGTGCCTTCAGAGCCGATGATCAGTTGGGTCAGGTCGTAACCGGTCGACAGCTTGGTGATCTTGCCGCCGCTGTGGATCAGCTCACCGGTGGGCAAGGCGGCTTGCAGCCCGAGCACGTTGTGGCGGGTCACCCCGTACTTGACCGCGCGCATGCCGCCGGCGTTGGTCGCGACGTTGCCACCGATGCTGGCGCTGAGCTCTCCGGGGAAGACGGTGTACATCAATCCCTCTGCGGTGACGGCAGCCTCGAGGTCCGCCAACGTCACTCCTGGCTGCACGACCGCGACGAGGTTGTCGGTATCGACCTCGAGGATCTGGGTCATCTTTTCGAAGCTGATGAGCAGCCCATCGGGGCAGGGCCGCGCTGCCGCCGACAATCCGGTTCCTGAGCCGCGGGCGGTCACCGGGATCTGCAATCGGGTGGCGGCGGCCAGCAGTGCAGCTACCTGTTCAGCGGTCTGGGGGCAGGCCACAAAGCGCGGCGCCACAGGTTCGCCGACCAGCGCCTCGTCGTGCTGGTAATCGGGTCCGATCCGATCGCCGGTCAGTAGCTGGGGCTCCCCGACGATTCCGGCGAACTCGCGCGCGGGATCGGCTCCGGCCTGTGCTGCATCGGCGTCCATCGGCGACTCCAATCCTCTGCTACACGTTTGTGCATCGGATACGTTAACGTATCCGATTGGTTTCCGGTAGGGATCTTCGGCTGCCGACATCGAAACCGCTGGCAATACCTCAGCGGCATCAATCCCCCTGGCGATGGACACCGTGCTCATGAACGGTACGGCCGAACCCGGTGACACCGCTCTGCTCCTCGGATACGGGATCGGGACTGAGCTACGCCGCGAGCATCGTCACCGTGCCGACCGGCCACTCGGCACTGTGACCCATGCACGACTGCGGGAAGGGTCATCACGCTACGATGACGTATCCGATGCCAGGGCGAATCCGACTAGAGGCGATGGGTTTTCACCTCCAATGACGACACAGGCAGCCAAGTCCCCGGCCAAACCGGCGCGAGTAACCAAACGCCGCGCGCAAACCCGCGCCCGACTGCTCGATGCGGCCTACCGCGTCTTCGCCGACCTAGGGTTCGGCCGGGTCCGTATTGAAGACGTCTGCGCCGCGGCCGGCTACACCCGGGGCGCCTTCTACTCGCAGTTCGACAGCCTCGATGAGTTGTTCTTCACCCTCTACGACGAGCGCGCCATCGTGATCGCCGACCAAGTCACCCAAGCGCTGTCCGGCGAGGCCGGTGACCCCTCTCCCGACGCAGCCATCGATCGAATCGCCAAGACCCTGCTGCTCGATCGCGACTGGCTGCTGGTGAAGACCGACTTCCTCCTGCGCGCGGCCCGCAACTCCGATGTCGCTCAACGCCTCATCACACACCGAGGACTTCTGCGCGACGTCATCGAACAACGCGTCATCGCCACGGGAATCGACATCCCAACAACGCTGGGCTCAGCGGCGCAGGCCGCTCAGGCCGTCATCGCCGCCTATGACGGCGTCACTGTCCAAATCCTGCTGGACAACGATCTCAATGCGGCGCGAGCCCACCTGAAACGACTACTCGCCGCCCTACTTCTGCCCAGCCCTCACCAATAAGCTCACCATGTGGGACGGGGATCTGAGATGAGTGGGCCTGATGACGCCCAGCCGGACCGGTCTGCGCAATCTGTGGAACCAACGCGCTGGTGCGAGCCTTCCCTCGCGCCGGCGGCAGCTCCGTGAACGATCAGAACAAGGTGTCACGAACCCGCCCAGCTCGGCCCCACCGGTTGCCGCCTGCCGCGAGTACGCGACACCCTGTTCTAACCCCAGCGGGCCCGACCGACGCGAAGGCGAACCAGCGCCGTTACGCTGCGTCGGCGCGTAGCGCCTTCGGGACCGAGGAGCTATCACCGGGCGGGTACCTCCACGGCAACGCATTACGGGTGAACGCGATGAACAGCACTGACACGAAGACGACGGCGCAGGCAGCCTCGACAATCTGAAAGATCGCGAACTCGGCACCGCGTGGCATCTCCAAAACTGCGACTACCACAGAGAATGCCACCGCCGGCCCTCGGAACGCCGGCTTCGTCGCCCACGCGGCCAGCGGCGCGATCGCCCACAGCAGATACCAGGGTTGCACCACAGACGACAGCAGCACGATTGCACCCACCGACAGGCCGAGCGCGCCGATCGGGTGCAGGCGCCCGGTCCACGTGGCCACCAGCATGCGCAGGCTCAGGAACGCGGCTGCCGCCATCGCGAGCGGGCGCGTGAGGCTCAGCAACGCGGTGGTGTGATCACCCAAACCCAGGAGTACGCCGCCGAACCCGGTGATGATGCCCAGAGCCGTCGGAAGCGACAGCCAACTGCGTACCGCATTGGCCGTGCCGAGGGTGTAGATCCAGCCGAAACCGAGGCCACTACCCCAGCAGACCAACAGGGTGGTCAGCGCGGCGATCACACCGAGCGCTATCGCGACACGAATCACAGGCCCGATGCGCCTGCCCCACTGCCGAGCCAGCCCCATGCCGACGAACCCCAGCGCGATGATCGCCGGAGCCTTGACCATGGCCGCGAGCGTGATGAGCACTGCACCGAACCCCAGCAGCGCCCAGGCGCGCCTGTCCAACAACGGAGGTGAACCCGTCTCCATGCCAATGCCAGCGGGGAGCGCGCGCAGACAGTACTCCAGCCCGACCAGCATGAGTCCGAGCATCAGAGTGTCGTTGTGCACCCCGGCGACCAGATGGAACAGCACCAGCGGATTGGCCGCGCCGAGCCACAATGCGCTCACCGGCGCCACCCCGCAGCGGCGCGCCAATCGCGGCAACGCCCACACGATCAACGCCATCCCGCCGAGTTCGAGCAGCCGATGCGACCAGACCCCGAGCAGGATGTTGTCACCGGTGATCGCAGCGATCCCGCGGCCGATCCAGAGAAACAGCGGGCCGTATGGGGCGGGCGTCTCACGCCAGATGTTGGGCACGTTGTTGGTGAGCACATTGTCCAGGCCGAGCCCGGTTGCCGGACCCACCACGTAGGGGTCCATGCCGCGCTGCGCGATTTCGCTTTGTGCCAGATAGGAATACACGTCGTTGGAGAACATCGGCGGGGCGATGATCAGTGAAGTGACCCATAGCAACAGAGTGCGGTCGAGCTGAGAGCGGCTGATTCGGTGCGCGGGAGCCTTACCGGTGCCGCCGACCACGAATCTGCCCAGCAGCAGCCAGGCCAACACCACCGCGACCGTGCCGATCATGCACATTGCCAGCATGGATGTCGGCATCCGCGCGAACAATCCCGTCACCCGCACTCCCGACACCGGGTTCTGATGCACCGGCTGGGCGCCCACACCCAGCGCGCTGATCGCCATCAACACTGTTCCAGTGGCGCCGAGCATCTGGATCCGCCCGAACTGCACGGCTTCCGGGCGATCGAGCCCCGGTGTCACTGTTCGAAGTCCTGTTCAGTGCTGGCGCGCGGATTCTGTTGCAGCTGAACGGGACTGTGAATCATCGGTGTGTCTCGAACTCCTCGGCGGTACGGTTCTTTCAGCTCGTACTCGTCTTCAGCACGGGGGTTGCGGGATGGTCGGGGATTCGTCGTTGCCGGAGCGCGGTGTTCTGACCGCCGACGAGACGCGCTGGAAGATCGCGGTACGCCGCGCCCAGGTGATCGGCCCTCTCGCGGCATCGGACAAGGTGAGCCTCGCGGCCGCAGATCGAGCAGCCGCGGAGCTGGGGGTGACGCAGCGGCAGGTGTATGCGATGGTGGCGCGCTGGCGTGCGGGAGAAGGGGTGGCCTCGGATCTGTTGCCGCGCCGTTCATCCGGTGGCCGCGGTGGTGCTCGGTTGCCGGAGGAAGTGGAGGCGATCGTGCGCCGGGTGCTGCGCACGCGGTATCTGAGCAGGCAGAAGCGTTCGGTGGCGGTGATCTGCCGCGAGATTGGTCGCGAGTGCCGGATCGCGGGAGTACGGGCTCCCTCACGGGCGGCGGTCACCCGCCGGGTCCGCCGCTTGGAGCCGGTCAAGGCCACCGCCGCGCGCCAGGGCCGCGACGCAGCGCGCTCGCTGCGGGCCGTCGGTGGTGCGCCGGCGCCGGTGGAGGGGCTGCTCGAGCGCGTGCAGATCGACCACACGCCTGCGGATGTGATCGTGGTCGACGAGTTTCACCGGCTGCCGATCGGACGCCCGTATGTGACGGCGGCGACCGACGAGGCCACACGGTGCGTGCCGGGGTTCGTGGTCACCTTGGAGGCGCCGTCGGCGACCTCGGTCGGATTGTGCTTGGCGCACATGGCGATCGACAAACGCCCGTGGCTCGAACGCCTCGACGTGCAGGCTTCGTGGCCGATGAGCGGCAAACCCGCCGGGCTGTATGTCGACAATGCCGCGGAGTTCAAGAGCGAGGCCCTGCGCCGCGGTTGTGAGCAGCACGGCATCACCATCGACTACCGGCCGCCGGGGCAGCCGCATTTCGGTGGGGTGGTGGAACGGCTGATCGGCACCCTGATGACGATGCTGCACGAGCTGCCCGGCACCACCTTCTCCAACATCGGCGAGCGTGGCGACTACGACAGCGACGCCAAAGCCGTTCTCACCCTGAGGGAATTGCAGCGATGGATGGCGTTGGCGGTGGCCTGCTACCACGGGCAACCCCACGAAGGTTTGGGCGGGCGCACCCCGGCGGGAGTATGGGTGGAACGCGCCGCTGCTCAGGGCGTCCCGGTGACGGTGACCAACGAGACGGCGTTCGTGGTCGACTTCCTGCCGGTGATCCGCCGCAGCCTGACCCGGACCGGGTTCACCGTCGATCACGTGCAGTACTACGCCGACGTGCTGCGGCCGTTGATCGCCAGGCGCGGGCGCCTTGGCAGGTTCGTGTTGCGGCGCGATCCGCGCGATATCTCCCGGATCTGGGCGCTGCACCCCGACACCGGCGACTACCTCGAGATCCCGTATCGCACCTGGTCGCGTCCGGCGATCAGCGTGTGGGAACACCGCAGCGCGGTGGCGCGGCTGCGGGAGCAGGGCCGCGCCGAGATCGACGAGAACGCCCTGTTCGCGATGGTCGAGCAGATGCGGGCCATCACCGACACCGCGACCAAGTCCAGCCGCGCCGCGCGCCGCAACACCGCGCGCCACAGCCAGGTTCGCGCACGCACCCGCGCCCCGGCGCCACCGCCTCCGCCAGCCGAGACCGGCCCGGTGGCGGCGGTGCGGCCGTTCGAGGTGATCGAGCAATGGTGATCGGCGAACCGGTCGATTTGTCGCACCTGCATCCCTCGGCGCAGCCGCTCGCGCTGCTGCCGGCCGTCGAGCGGGTGCGGCACGTGCGGGCGGACCGGTGGATCGGCTACACCCGCGCCGGCGAGGCCCTGACCCGCCTGGACGAGCTGCTGGATATGCCGTCCAAGCAGCGGATGCCGAACCTGCTGCTGATCGGGCCGACCAACAACGGCAAGTCGATGATCATCGAGAAGTTCCGCCGCGACCACCCCGCGATCTCCCACGACGAGCGCGAGGAGATCCCGGTGCTGACGGTGCAGATGCCCTCGGAGCCGAGCGTGCTGCGCTTCTATGTGGCGCTGTTGTCGGCGATGGGCGCCCCGGTGCGGCCACGCGGAGCACGGCTGGCCGATGTCGAGCAGCTGGTGCTGCGGTTGTGCCGCACATGCGGGGTGCGGATGCTGGTCATCGACGAGCTGCACAACGTGCTCGGCGGGCGTGGCAACGTCCAGCGCGAGTTCTTGAACCTGCTGCGGTTCCTGGGCAACAGCCTGCGGATCCCGTTGGTGGGCGTGGGAATCCGCGACGCCTACCTGGCGATCCGCTCCGACGACCAGCTCGAGAACCGCTTCGCGCCCTTCGCACTGCCGCGATGGGAACCCGGCGGTGAGGCGTGCGCGCTGCTGGCCAGCTTCGCGGCCGCGTTCCCACTGCGCCGGCCCTCGCCGATCGCGACCGAGGAAATGGCCTCTTATCTGCTGACCCGCTGCGAGGGCACGATCGGCGAGCTCGCCGCCCTGCTCACCGCGGCCGCGGTCGCGGCGATCGAGTCCGGAGAGGAAGAGATCAACCAGCGCACCCTGCTGCTGGCCGGATACGCGGGCCCAACCGAGCGCCGGCGGGCCTTCGAACGCGAACTGGCATGAGCGCACCGGCCCGGTGGCCGGTGCACCCGCCGCCGGGTGAGCTGGAGTCGCTGTCGTCGTGGCTGGAACGTCTCGGGCGCCTCTACGAGGTGCCGGTGACCGAGCTGTTGGGCCCGAATCTCGGTGTGGTCAAGGCAGTTTCGGACCTGGACGAGGACCCACCGCCGGAGATCTTCCCCGCGTTGTCGCAGGCCAGCGGAGTCGAGGTCGGGCGGTTGCGGGCGATGACGTTGCCGGGGCAGGTGCCGTGGCTGTTCGACCGGTTCCCGCTGCCCGCCCGCGACGGAGAGGAGGCGTTCTATACCTATGTGCGTCAGGACTCGGTGCTGCTCGCGCCGGGCGAGGCCCCGCATTTCGAGGTGACGCGGCGACGGGCCTGGCGGGGGCCGTGGATTCCCGCGACCCGGCTGCGCCGATCCTGCCCGCTGTGCACGGCCGCACCCGTACCGCGCTGGTCCTGGACGTGGGATCTGCCGCTGACCATCGGCTGCACGATCCACCACACACGGCTGCTCTCGCCGGAGGAACGGTTGCACGCCGAGCTGTCGGAGACCGCCGTCGTAACGGAACCGATCGGCGAACCCGTTGCTGCACTGGACAACTACACCCACCAGGCCCTCACCACGGGGATGGTCGCCCTGCCGGGACGGCGCGTGCACGCGGGGGTGTGGTTTCGCCTGCTGCGCTGTCTGCTCGACGAGCTCACCTTGTCCACCGCGGCCCTGCGCAAGCACTCCGCGGCCACGCTCACCCACGTCTGGGAGGCCGCCGACCTGACTTACCGTGCTGGCCTGCGGATCTGGCAGCCCTACGAATGGTTGCCCTGGCAGCGGCAACATGACCTGCTGACCGCCGCCGCGCTCGTCGTGGACCTGGCCGCACGCGGGCGCCTGCACCCGCGCGGCACCCTCGGTGCTCTGCTGACTGCGCCCGGACCCGAGCAGGTCTACCCCGGCGATGTGCCCTACCAGCCCAGACCGTCGCGACCTCGGCCCCCTGGCCTCGCTGACCTGCGTCGGCCGGTCGAATTCGCGGTCCTGGTCGCCGAACTCGAGGACGCGGTGCGCACCGACGCCGAGACCGCCCGCCAAGTGCTGGGATTCCTGATCCACAACGACCCGAGCCCGGCCAACTTCGACCGGGAACGCGAACTGCTCATCGCCACCGGCATGCCGCCCCATTTCGTGCAGACCCGCACCGAGATCGAACGCCTGCTGGCTCTCTACGGCTATGAATCCGCCGAAATCGACTCCGCGCTCACCGATTTCACCCGCGAACGACGCGGACTCCACGGCCCGGCCGCGCAGCTGTTTAGCCCCGACGACCTCGTGCAACTATGTGCCCGCCTGAACCGATGAGCCCACCCGTCGACGAAACACCAAGACAAGGGATCTGGCGGTACCAGGTGTCACGCCGAGGCGGCCGCCGGGAGCTCGGTGGGCCCGGAGCGGGGCCGGGTACCGACGCTCGCTTTGTCGAGGTGGCCGTAGAGGGTGCCGCGTTTGACCCCGAGCATGTCGGCGATCTGGGCGACGGTGTGGCCGCCCTCGTCGTAGAGGCGCTGGGCGAGCTTGGCTTGGTCGGCGGTCAGTTTCGGCCGGCGCCCGCCCACGCGGCCGCGGGCACGCGCGGCCGCCAGGCCGTCGGCGGTGTTGGCCAGGATCAGCTCGCGCTGGTATTCGGCGAGCACGGCCAGCATCCCGAACATCGCGCGCCCTTCGGCGGTGGCGGTGTTGATGCCCTGCTCGATCACATGCAACCCCACGCCCCGATCCCGTAGTTCGGCACCGAGATTCACCAGATGCTGCAGCGAGCGCCCCAACCGGTCCAGGCGGGTGACGACCAAGGTGTCGCCCTCGCGCAGCAGCTGCATCACCAGATCGAAGCGCGGGCGCGAGGATTTCGCGCCGCTGGCGATGTCGAGATGGATGTCGCGCTCGGCCACCCCGGCCGCGCGCAAGGCGTCGGTTTGGTGGTCGGGATTCTGGTCGGGGGTGGAGACCCGGGCGTAGCCGATCAACATATGTCGAAAACTACTCGACGGCAGGGTTTTCCGGCGTTGATTTCCGACACGGCATTCCGACGCGATTCGGGCAATTTTCGGGATGAGTGTCGAGTTTGTCGGCAGACGATCGTTTACCGACACTGGTCGGCGACTTCGTGGCGAGCGATCAGCGGCAGAATAGTGCGTTCCGACAGCCTCTAGCGGCGCACGTGGGATGGCACCGGATGATCTGGATCCAGTGCGGGGAGGCCGTCGATGCTGCGTCCGTTGTCTCCGGCGATCCGTCCCGCGAATTTCTCTTCGGGCTGTCTGGCGTGGTGGGTGTCGAGGACCGGCCGTTCGCCGATGAGCTCGTAATACGGGACGGAGTATCCACACGCGTCGGCGATGCGCTCGAGGTGGACGACGATGACTGCGCGGATACCCGGATGGGTGAGTCCGAAATTCGTTCGTAGGTCTATGAATTCCGGGTCATCGGGTCGTACTACGCGCCCTGAGCCGAACAGTCGCAGGATCCGAGAGTTGCGGCTGAACGAGCAGAACATGATCGTGATGCGGCCGTTCTCGCGCAGGTGCGAGATCGTCTCCACGCCGCTGCCGAACAGATCGAGGTAAGCGACGGTGTGATCGTCGAGTACTGCAAAGGTGTCCTGATATCCCTTGGGCGACAGATTGACCCGTCCGCCCTGTGAAGGTGCAGTGGCGACGAAGAACATCGCTTGCGCTTCGATGAACTGCCGCAAGGGGCCATCCAGATGCGAGAACTGCTTGGCCATGGGCTCCCCTCCCAGTCGTGTTACTTGCTCAGCCTAACGGCGTCATGTCCATCCACCAGAGTTAAAACTCACCTGAAGTGAGAACGCGGAACGCGGCGAGCGAACCTCCTTACGCTGCGGCCCGACATGTGGTCGGGACGCCCTGGTTACGTCAGATCAAGCAATCAGCGGCAAAAGAGTGCGTTCGGTTGTCCAGCTCGGATAGGGCGGCTACGAAAGCTGGAGTACTCCGCGGCTGCCATCAACAGCGATGGTGGTACCCAAGGGAGCCGAGATAGCTGCCAGGTTCTGCAGAACATCGATCGCGGCGGCCCCATCGAGAATTTGCGCGGTGTTGTGCCCGTCCCGAGCCGTCGGGATGATCGTGGCTGTGCCGTCGAAGTCGTATTCGACCAGCAGCCCTTCCATGTGGCGGTTGTGCATGACCGGCCAGTCGAACACGAGATTGCCCAGGCTGTAGAAGATCGGCCGCCCTCGATAGACCTCTACCGGCTGAATCGAATGTGGGCCGTGCCCAATCACGATGTCGGCGCCTGCTCGGACAGCTGCGTGCGCAACGGTGTACTGGTAGTTGGCAACGACTGTGCCGGGAACGCCCCAATGCACGGAGACGACAACATGGTCGTTCTCGTTGCGGGCCTTCTCGACGTCGGCCACCAGTGCATCCAGTTCGTCGCTGAAGGGTGTGGTGATCACCGTGGGAGCGGCTCCGGGAACCTCGGCCACCCGAGGGTCAGGAATGTAGGAGGTCACCGCCCGCATGGGCACAATGCCGGGCCTGCTCGCGGTGGCCGCATGCTCGAACGGCCAGCAGATCGAGGAATACGCCAGGAAGGCAACGGACTTGCCCTCCCTCTGTACCACCGCAGGTCGGCGAGCTGCGGAGAGATCGTGTCCGGCACCGCAGTGTGCAATCCCGGCCCGATCGAGCACCTCCAAGCTCGCGACCGCCGCCGAGGCCGGGAAGGTCACGTTGTTCGCGCACGAGACGACATCGATGCCGGCCCAGGTCAGTGCATCCACCATCGCGGGATCGGCGTACGTCCAGTTCGGCTTGTGCGGGATCAGCGGGCCTTGCCCGCACAGCGGCCCTTCCAAGTTGACAAACCGAAAGTCGGCCTTGGCCAGCACATCTCGAATTCCAACGAAAGCACCAGCTGGATCGGTGCGCAGCTGGATGTTGACATCGCCCCCGAAGATCCCCTTCACAGCTACACCCCACCATACCGATACCCAACTCGCATCCGATGCACGGCATTCGGCATTTCAGGACGTTCTCTACCTCCAACAGCGGCATGCGGTTAGCCAGGACGACGACGACGGCGGCCGCGCTGAAGCGCACACTGCACATCACTGAATGCGGCCTCGAACATCGACAACTGGAGATTCCCGCAGGTCGGAGACCGTCGAATCTGTAACAGTTGCCGTGTACGCGCCAATGTCAACCTGTCGGGGGTTCGCAATACACTCCCGGGCCATGCGAATCGGCTACGGGCGAGTCTCCACCCGCGATCAACATCCCGAAGCCCAACACGACGCGCTCACCGCGGCCGGCTGTGAGGAGATCTTCATCGACAAGGCCTCCGGCAAGCTCGCCTCCCGCCCCGAGCTGACCAAGGCGCTGCTGGTCGCCAACCGACCCAACGACCAACTGGTGGTGACCAAGCTCGACCGGCTCGGCCGCTCCCTCGAGCAACTGGTCGAACTGTCGAAGACCTTGCAGGAACGGAGCGTGGACCTGGGAGTCCTGGATCAGGGCATCGACACGACAGGCACGTCGCCTGCTAGAGCTTTCGGATGATCCGGCAAGGATTTCCCGCAGCGAAGACCTGCGCGGGAAGGTTTCTCGTCACGACACTGCCGGCACCGACGACTGTATTCGAGCCGATCGCGACACCGGGGCAGACGATGACGCCGCCGCCCAGCCACACGTTGTCGCCGATGGCGATCGGAGTTGCTGTCTCCCAGCGCTGACGGCGCAGTTCATGGTCTTCCATCGGATGCAGGGCGGTCAGCAACTGCGCACGCGGACCGATGGATACATCATCGCCGATGACGACGGGAGCGCAGTCCATCACGATCGCGTCGTAGTTCAGGAAACTGTTGCGGCCCATTGTGATCAGATGGCCATAGTCACACTGGAACCTCGGCATGATCCACGAGCCCTCGCCGATAGCACCGAGCAACTCCGCAAGGATCGCACGGCGTTCGGAATCCTCGCCTGATCGAGTCGCGTTGAATCGGTCCAGCAACGCCTGACACGCACGGCGCTCAGCCACCAGCTCCGGATCGTTGTCCCGATACAACTCGCCCCGAAGCATGCGCGCTTTGTCCATCCCCATGACGCGATCCTGCCCGACTGGCCACACCCCTACCCCGACTACCTGAATACCGGCCCCTGCCAGTCCGGGACCCCAAGCCGGTGCAAACCAAAGATGTTCGACGACAATGGCATTCGGCCCAGCCCACGTCGGGTAGTGCTCGGCCGAGGGCGTCGGAGACCTGCTGATCCCTGTCAGAGCTTCTGCTGACCCCACGCCAGCCGCAGCACGCCGTTGCCGAACCACAGCGCGAACATCACGAGACCGGCGACCGGAGTCCACGCCAGGCCCAGCAGCACCGAGGCCGCCCCGAACCAGACGACCTCCAAAGCCACCCGCCGCCAACCGGTCTGCGGGAATCGGGGATCCTTGGCCGCACCGAACAGCGCCCATACCACGATGAACACCGCCGGGGCCGCCAGCCCCAGCACGATGCGCGCCGCGATCGGCGCCGGCACGGTGAATCCCCACCACGCCGCAGCGCCCAGAACACACAGTTCCAGCAGGAACATCAACAACAGGTTCGCGCCCTCGAACACCCTCATCGCCAGACCAACTTCAATACCGCAGGAGTCAACAACACGCGGATCACGGTGGCGTCCAACACCAGTGCCGCGATCATGCCGTAGGCAATGTATTTCATGAGCACCAGATCCGAGAACCCGAACGCACCGGTGACCACGATCAGAATCGCCGCGGCCGAGGTGATGACACCGCCGGTGTGGGCGATGCCGTAGCGGATCGCCTCGGGCGCGGCGGCTCCCGCCGCCCGCGCCTCGGCCATCCGCGACTGCAGGAACACCTCGTAGTCGGTCGAGAGACCGAACAGGACCGTCACGATCAGCACCAGGACCGCGAACATGAGCGGGCCCGGGGTGAAGTCGAACAGGCCCGCGCCGTGACCCTCCACGAAGATCCAGGTCAGCACACCGAGCGTCGCACCCAGGCTGAGCGCGCTCATGACGACCGCCTTGATCGCCAGCACCAATGACCGGAATGCCGCATACATCAACGCGACCGCCGCCGCGATCAGAATCGCCACCAGCAACGGCAGGCCCTTGATCAAGCCCTGGATCGAATCACGTTCCAGGGCAGGCACACCCGCGACCATCACGTGCACGCCATCGGGCTCGGGGATCGATCGCAGCGCCGCCATCACACTGTCGGCATCGCGCTTGTCGACCAGCCCGCTGGCCAGCACTGTCACCTGATCCTTGGTCGGCGCGGCCGGATCGAACGGCCCCGTCATCTTCGGACCGACAATCTGGTTGGCCTCGTAGCGAATATCGGACAGCTGCTGCGGATTCGCACCCACCACCACCAGCTTCAGCGGCTCGGTGCGGAATTGCGGGAACCTGCGATCGAAGTCCTGCTGGGCCACCCGCGCCGGATTGTCCGAGGACAGATACCGCTCGCTCAAACCCCCGAACTCGATGTGGCGGAACGGCAGAATCAATGGCAGCAGCATCAACACCACCGGCGCGATCACCAGCCACGGCTTGCGCATGGCGAACAGCGCCAGCCGCGAGAAGAATCCGGCATCGATCTGCTCGGCGGTACGGATACTGGCCAGCCGATGCCAGCCCCATAGATCGATGCGCCGCCCCACGATCGACAGCACCGCCGGCAACGCCGTCACCGACAGCACCGCCGCCAACAGCACCGAGGAGATGCCGCCCAGCGGCACCGAGCGCAGGACCCCGTTCGGGTAGATGAACAACGCGCCCAGGCTCACCGCGATGATCGCCGCCGAGAACAACACCGTGCGCCCGGCCGTGGCGACCGTGCGGGCGGTCGCCTCCTCCACGCTGCGGCCCGCCGCCAGTTCCTCACGGAACCGGGTCACCGCGAACAACCCGTAGTCGATCGCCAGCCCCAAGCTCACCAGCGTGACCACCGCCGAGGCGAACACATTGACCTGCAGATGATTGGTCAGCAGCCGCATGATGCCCTGGCTTCCCAGGATCGTCATGCCGCCGATCAGCACCGGCAGCAGCGCCCCCACCACCCCGCCGAACACGAAATACAGCAGGATCGCCACCAGCGGCAGCGCGATCAGCTCCGCACGGCGGATATCGTCCTGCATCCCGGTGTTGATGCCCTCGACCACCGGCTGCAATCCGGCCAGCTGCACCGTCGTCCCACCCGGTCCGGAACCGGTTGTGCCCGCATGGAATTCGTCCTTGATGGCCAGGTAGTTGTTCACCGTGTCGGTGCCGCCGTCCCCACGTAGCCCGATGCTGGCGAATGCGTGGGTGCGGGAGGCGTCGGCGAACCGGCCCATCAGCGCGTCGTCCCAATACGAGTCGATCTTCAGTATCCGGTCGGCGTGCTGGGTGCGCAGCCGATTCAATTCCGCCGCGACCGCATTACGCACCGGCTCGTCATCGACGGTCGATCCGGGCGGGGCGGTGTAGATGGCGATCAGATCCGCGTCGGTGTCGCGGCCGAAGGTGGAATCGGCCAGCTTCGACGCCGCCACCGACTGACTCGAATCGTCGAACCAGCCCTCCTGTGTGAGGTGATCACCCAGGTCCCGCCCGTAGAACCCGGACACGAGCACAACCAGCCCGAACATGGCGAACACCGCATACCGGAAGCGGTGGATCGAACGCCCCCACCGCGGGGATCCGGCCTCGCGCATCACCCGCAGGCCGCGGTCTTGTAGTCGGCCGAGCGCAGAATGCCGCACAGGTCGGTGCGCGAGATCTTCCAGCGCCCGTCCTTGTACACGAAATGCACCACCGTGGTACGCACATCGGAGCCGGTTCCGTCCTTGTCCAGGCTCAGCGTCGCGGTCAGGGTGCCGTCGTGGTTGTCGAAGACCGGGTCCTTGACCCCGTACACCGCGCGCGGATGGTCGCGCAGCGCCTTGTACATGTCCGGGATGGCGTCCTTGAACGCCTCGCCGTCCTCGATCAGCGCGGTCCGGTCACTGTCGGGCAGATTCGGGTCCAGCGCGCTCTTGATCTGCGCGTCCAGCTCGGCCGCGGACGGGATGGTCGGCCGGTTGGCGCTGCTCTGCGCGGCCGCGGCCGCCGAGGACGAACTCAGGGCCGCGTAGGCCGAGGAACGTGCCTGGGCCACCTTGGACTCGTCGTCGGAGCCACCGCCACACGCGGCGATCGACGCGCCGACCACGGTCAACAGGAGCACGGCGGCGGTCGGTCGTCGAAATCGCATCAACATCCTCGAAGGTCGAACTGCGGTTGTGTGCCGTTAGTTTGTCATGCGCTGCGCCCGAGGGGGATTGCTGTGTCACAGCAGCGCGTTCACATGCCGTCGATGACCGCGGCCAAACGGCTCAACAACGCCCGCACCGTCGTGGCCTCGCGCGGTTGCGCGGTCGGCACCGGCGTGGCCTGTGGAATCAGATCCCGCACCAGCGCCACCACACTGCGCTCGTCGTCGAGATCGATATCGGTGACCGGCGCCACGGCCACCGCCTCGATGTCCTCGGGCGCGGGCACGGTGGTCGCGAGATCGGGCCGATAGATCTCGAGGGTCAATGTCGCCCTGTGGGTCCGGAAGGCGAACGACCGCCCGTCCGCGGTGACCCCGAACCCGTGCGCGTAACGACCCATGGTCACGTCTTCGACGATGAAGCCCGAAGTGTGGTCGGCTACCAACTGATCTCCCAGATACGGCACGCTTTTGCTTTCCACGGTAACCGCCTGGACCGACAGTGCCACCGAAAGCCCATGTCACATCATGGAAATCGGTCCCGGAGACACGTGGCACGCCGTCGCGAAGACCCCCACTTGTCGGTCGCTGTGGCCGATCATGGTCAGATAAGAGAGCACGCATGATTTCGCTCGTCAGTTCGGTCAGTAAGGGAGTTCGCTGCATGCGCCGTCGCGGCTGGATCCGGTCGGCCCTCGCGGGGGTGGCGGCGGTGACCCTGCTGGCCGGGTGTTCCTCGCAGGAGGACAACGCCGACAACGCCACCCGGGACCCGGCGACCCCGGCCGCCGCTCCCAGCGCCGCGGCCGCGCCCACCGGACAGGTGAGCCCCAGCGCGCCGATCTCCCTGCTGCTCGACGAACCCGCCACCGGTGTGCTGGCCGCGGTCGTGGATTCCGGTGCCACCCTGCAACTCATCGACAAGGGCGTCACCCGCCCGGTCGCCCTGCCCGGCAAGGCCGCCGCACTGTCGCTGGGCAAGCCCGGGGAGATCCTGGTCGCGGTGCCCGGCAAGATCCTGCGCGTCGACGCCGCCTCCGGCGCGGTCACCGCGATCACGGTCGACGGCGACGTGCACTCGGCGGCGTCGCGCGCCGACGGGTCGCTGGTAGTGGGCCTGGCCAACGGCAAGGTGCTGCTGCTCGACGCGGACGGCACCGTGCGCCACACCATTTCGGGTCTGTCCTCCGCTGATGTGGTGGATGCCGCCGACGGCGCGGTGGTCGTGCTGGATCGTCGCCAGACCGCCGTCGTGCAGCTCGACCTCGCCTCCAACAAGCTCGGGCTGTCCCTGCGCGCCGGCGACGGAGCCACCAACATGATCGGCGACCACTTCGGCCGCCGCATCGTCACCGACACCGCCGGAGGGGAACTGCTGGTCTACACCGCCGATCCCTTGGTCCTGCACCAGCGTTTCCCGGTAGGCTCTTCGCCCTACGCACTCGCCTACGATCAGCGGTCCGAGACCGTGTGGGTGACGCTGACAGGCAGCAACGAAGTCGTCGGCTACGACCTGTCGACGGGTATACCGGTAGAGGTAGGGCGCTACCCGACGGTGCGCCAGCCCAACGCGGTAACCATCGACAGCCGCACCGGTGAGATGTTCGTGGGATCCGCGACCGGTGACGGTCTGCAACGGATCGGCGCGGACCAGCGGAAGAGAGGGCAGTGATGGCACGGGCCTCACGATCGGCGCACCAATCGCGCACATTACCGGAAGGCTGGGAGGAATCCAGCGACGAATGGGAATACGTGCCCCTGCGGTTGCCTCCCGGCGTCAGCAGGGTCACCGCGTCCATGCGGCTCGCCATTCACGCCGAATACGGCGGCTGGGAGCTGTCGCGGGTACGTGCCTACACCGACGGCAGTCGTCGAGTGTTACTGCGCCGCCGCAAGAGTTCCCTGCTATCCCCGACACCCGAGGCGGTGATGTAACCCCCCATGTATGAGCGTCTGTACCGTCTGCTGCTGAAGGTGATGTTCCTGCTGCCGCCGGAACGCATTCACCACCTGGCTTTCGCCGCCATGAAGCTCGCGACCCGGTTCGCCCCGGGCCGTGCGCTGACCGGCAAGCTGCTCGTGGCCGACGACCCGATCCTGCGCACCCGCGTGTTCGGCGTGGACTTCCCCGCGCCCCTGGGTCTGGCCGCCGGCTTCGACAAGAACGCCGACGGCGTCGACACGTGGGGCTCGCTCGGTTTCGGTTACGCCGAAATCGGCACTGTCACCGCCCAGGCCCAGCCTGGCAACCCCGCCCCCCGGCTGTTCCGCCTCCCCGCGGACCGGGCGCTCATCAACCGCATGGGCTTCAACAACTTCGGCGCGGCCGCCGCCGCCGAACACCTGGCCCACCGCCTGCCCGGAGGCGTCCCGATCGGCGCCAACATCGGCAAGACCAAGGTCGTCGAACCCGAGGACGCCGCAACCGATTACGCCCTCTCGGCGAAGCTGCTGGGCCCGCTGGCCGACTTCATCGTCGTCAATGTCAGCTCCCCCAACACCCCAGGCCTGCGCGACCTGCAAGCGGTGACCTCCCTGCGCCCGATTCTGCAGGCCGTCCTCGACACCGTCTCGGTCCCCGTCCTGGTCAAGATCGCCCCCGATCTTTCCGACGAGGACATCGACGCTGTCGCCGACCTCGCCGTCGAACTCGGCCTGGCCGGCATCGTCGCCACCAACACCACAATCCGCCGCGACGGCCTGCGCACCCCCGCCTCCGAAGTGGAACCCATTGGCGCAGGGGGCCTCTCCGGCGCCCCGGTAGCCGACCGCTCCCTCGAGGTTCTGCGCCGCCTCTACGCCCGCGTAGGCGACAAGCTCGTCCTGATCTCGGTCGGCGGCATCGAAACCGCCGACCAGGCCTGGGAACGCATCCTCGCCGGCGCCTCCCTCCTCCAGGGCTATACCGGCTTCATCTACGGCGGCCCGTTGTGGGCCAAGCACATCCACCGGGGCCTCGCCGCGAAACTGCGCGCTCACGGCTATTCCAATCTCTCCGAAGCCGTCGGCGCAGAACACACGACCCGCGCCTGACCGCTCCGGTTCATTCCGTATGTCCGGCCGTGACGTTGCCTCCGGTGGGAATGCGGATGCTCGGCCACCGCGCCGATTCCCGTTCCCGCGATCACGCGGCATACACCCCGGCCGATTCGGGCTGTGCGCGGTGCGGTCGATGACCGAGGTGCAAGCGGTCGAGCAGGCCGCACTCACCGCTGAACCGGCGCCCTGGACACCGAACCGCTGAGCGAGCGCGCCACGCTGTACATGGCTGCCGAGGCGAATTCGCCGGATTTCGTTCGGGCATCCGAGTCCGCATGGCGACGGTCGGTCACCTGGCGTGCGCGGGCCAGGATGGGCTCCGTCGCCCGGGCGATCGATGATTTCGGCCACCGGCGTGGCCGGTGTACCGCGCGACACAGTCGTAAAGATCTGGTTACGATGAGTGAGCCGCGCCACAGACGGCGCGTGGCCATCGCGTGATCGGGTTGGTCGTTCTCTCGGACGTCGGGGTGCGCGCGGTGGGCGCGCGGCGGGTGGCGGGGCGCAGCGAGAGGCAATCGGGAAAAGGGTTATGACGACTGACATCAGCTATGCGCACGCATCTGGGAAGACCGTTTATACGATTCCGCAGGCGTTTCAGGAGACCGTGACGCTGCGGCCGGGACAGGTGGCGTTGCGCACGGTCGGCGGGACACAGCAGCTCACGTGGCGCGAGTACGGGGAGCGGGTGCGTTCGATCGCGGCGGGGTTGGCCGGGCTGGGGGTGGGGCGCGGCGACACCGTGGGGATCATGCTGACCAACCGGCCGGAGTTCAATCTGGTCGATACCGCGGCGTTGCACGTGGGTGCGACACCGTTCTCGATCTACAACACCAGTTCGCCGGAGCAGATCGCGCATCTGTTCACCAATGCGGAGAACAAGGTGGTGATCACCGAACCGGGGTTCCTGGACGTGGTGCGCGCAGCCGGCGTGGAGCTGGAACACATTGTGCTGGTGGAGGGTTCGGCGGCGGGCACGCTGACCCTGGCCGAGGTGGAGGCCGCGCCGAAGCAGGATTTCGACTTCGACGCCGCCTGGCAGGCGGTGCAGCCCGACGATGTGGCGACGCTGATCTACACCTCCGGCACCACCGGCCCCTCCAAGGGTGTGGAACTCACCCACAAGAATGTCGTCGCCCAGATCGTGGGCCTGGTCGAGGGGCCGCTGACCGTCGGCCTCGACGACCGCTCGGTGTCCTACCTCCCGGCCGCCCATGTGGCCGACCGCATTTCGGGTCACTGCGCCAATCTGTTCACCGGTGTGCAGGTGACCTGTGTGCCCGATCCGCGTGAGATCGCCGCGGCCCTGCCCGACGCCCGCCCGACCGCGTTCTTCGGTGTGCCGCGCGTATGGCAGAAGATCAAGGCCGGAATCGACGCCAAGCTCGCCACCGAGGCCAGCCCGGTCAAGAAGGCCCTGGCCAACTGGGCGCTCGGTGTCGGTGCGCAGGCCGCCCGCGCCGACCTCGCGGGCACCGGCCGCGGCCCGCTGCTGGATGTGCAGCACAAGCTGGCCGACGCGTTGGTGCTGTCGAAGCTGCGCCACGCCCTGGGTTTCGACGAGCTGCGCGTCGCAGCCTCCGGCGCGGCCGCCATCCCGCCGGAAACGCTGGAATACCTGCTGGGCCTGGGCTTCACGGTGACCGAGGTGTGGGGCATGTCGGAAACCTCCGGTGTCGGCACCTACACCCCGCTGGCCAAACCCAAGCCGGGCACCGTCGGCGTCCCCCTGAAGGGCGTGGAGATTCGCCTGGCCGAGGACGGGGAGCTGCTCATTCGCGGCGGCATCGTCACTCGCGGCTACCGCAAGATGCCCGACAAGACCGCCGAGGCCATCGACGCCGACGGCTGGCTGCACACTGGCGACGTCGCCACCATCGACGGCGACGGCTATGTCAGCATCGTCGACCGCAAGAAGGAACTCATCATCAACGAGGCGGGAAAGAACCTGTCTCCCACCAATATCGAGAACTCCGTCAAGGCGGCGTCCTCACTGGTCGGCCAGGTGGTCGCGATCGGTGACGCCAAGCCCTACATCGCGGCGCTCATCGTCCTGGACCCCGACACCGCCGTGGTGCGGGCCAAGGCGCTGGGCACTCCGGATGCCGAGCTGAAGACCCTGGCCGCGCACCCGGAGATCGTCGCCGAGATCAAGGCCGCGGTCGCCGGAGCCAACGCCAAGCTCTCGCGCGTCGAGCAGATCAAGCGGTTCACCATCCTGGATCTGGGCTGGGAGCCCGGCGGTGATGAACTCACCCCCACCCTCAAGCTCAAGCGCAACCCGATCGCGGCCAAGTACGGCGCCGAGATCGCCTCGCTGTATCTGACCCCGCCGCCGGACGGCGTGGTCAACATGAGCTGATCCGGGGACGCGCGGCCACCGCGCGAACACGGATTAGACGTGGGCCTGGGCGAACAGTCCAGGCCCACAGCCGTTCTCATGGACCGTGCCACCGCACCGCCGCCGATCGCGTCACCCGAGCCAGCTGATCGCTCATCGCCTCGGCCATCCGCTCCGTCTGGGTGGGCTGTGGTCGGCGGTGCGGTATTCCACCTGAATGGTCGGCCGGTCACCGGTATTTCACGCCGGCTCGACGGGAAGGCTGCGCTCGCCCAGAAGGCTGGTGTCGCAACGGATCCGCGTGTCGTTCCCGCTGGCGTAGTGTCCGGCGACGGCGGCGAACGCCGCTTTGGGTTCCCATGCCATGTCCGGATAGGTGTCGCCGTGGCGGCCCTCCAGGACCTTGACGATGCCGAGGCTGGCGAGGTCGAGGTCGTCGCGGGGATCACCGCCGGGGCGGTGCGGGTGGCTGTGCAACGCGAACAGGAATACGAAGGCGCTGTCGACGCCTTCGGTATCGAAGATCTCGAGCAGCTCGCTCAGATATGCGGCCTGCCCAGCCTCGTCCCGGGCGTAGTGCCCGTTCAGCCGGATCGGGTCGCCGGTAGTGGCGTCGTATTCGACGATCTCATTGCTGCGCGGCGCCAGATCGGCGGCGCCCCGCCAAGTGGCCGTGCCGAAACCGGTGATCGCCAGCGGCTTTCCCTGCGCGACCAGGTCGCGCACGCCCGCACGGAACTGGTCGGCCACCTCGGCGGAGCGGATGAGCTCGATCGACATGATGTCGAACGGTGTCCAGTCGATCCGCTCGAAAGGTATGGCGCAGTAGGTCAGTTTGCCTCGGAAGGCTTCGCGGACCGCGGCCACCGCCTCCGCGAGGAAGTCGTCGAGGCGAGCGATCAGCTCGGCGAGTCGCTCGCTGCGAGCATCGGGGTTCCCGAGCAGGAACTCGAGCCGCTCCCAGACGGTGTCGCCGGGCAGGAATTCCCGGTTCATCAAGCTCAGTTCGACGCCGGTGACGAACACGACCTCGGCCCCTGTCTGCCGCAGCCGCTCGGCCCGTCGCGCGCACTCGGCGAACAGTGACAGGATCTCCGCGGTTGTCAGTTCCAAGGGATAGGGCGAGTACCACACCTCGAGCCCCAGCTCGGCGGCGCACCGGGCTGCCAATTCCAGCCGGTCGGCGTCGCCGCCGACGATGTGGACGGCAGTGCAATGCAGATCGTCCCGGATGATGGCCAGCTCCCGCCGGACCACCTCCGGGTCGAGGTCCTCCCGTGACGCCCGCCCGTTCCGGACGAAACCGGCGTCATACGTCATCCCCTTGCCGCGCATGTGCGTGATCCCTTTGTTGATCGGTTCGGTCGACGCCAGACTAGAGACAAACATGCGTGCACGCAATATTGCGTAAGTGCACATTTTTCGTGGCACGATCAGATCATGGCAACGAGACCGGCGGGATTGCGCGAGCGCAAGAAGCAGGCCACCCGCGAGGCACTGCGGGAAGCGGCGCTGCGGCTGGCCTTGGAACAGGGGCCGGACAACGTGCGGGTCGAGGACATCGCCGAGGCGGCCGGCGTCTCACCACGGACCTACAACAACTACTTCTCCAGCCGCGAGCAGGCGATCGTCGCCGCTATCACCACCGAACGGGAAGCGCGAGTCGAAGCGGCGGTAGCGGCTCGGCCGCCGGAGGTTCGCCTCGCGGACGCCGTCATTGACGCGATCGTGACCCAGTACACCGACCCGGGTGAAATCCCTCGCGAGGCCCTAACATTGATCACCGCGCACCCCTCGCTGCGCGAGGCCTTCCTCCGTGCCAGCAGCGCGATCTCGAAACCACTCGCCAACGCGATCGCCGACCGCCTCGGCGCTTTCGACGGACCGACCGCCCCCGTGCTCGCGGCCAGCGTGGCCGCCGCCGTCCGCGTCGCACTCGAACAATGGCTACAGCCGGCGGGCGTCGCGCCCGCCACCGCAGGCCTCGTGGTCGTGTCCGGCTCGCTGCCCGACATGCTCCGTGCCGCGCTCGCCCCGCTCGTCCCGGCACTCGACGCGGCCGAGAACCGACCGTCGCAACACCCCAGACATCAGTGAGGGATGTCTTCTGCCCCCAGATAATGGGCTGTTATCACGGCAAGACAGGGTCACCGCGTATTTCTTGCCAGATCCGCCGCTGTTGGCGTTGGTCGCGCCCGTGGACTGGCTCGGCGGCGAATCCTGTCGTGGCGGTGCGGCTATTACCACCGGAACTCTCGGGACGCCGGTTGTGCTACCCGGACATGATTGCGGCCCCGAACCAATCGCCCAGGGCCGCAATCATTTCCGGGTAAACGCCTACTTCTGCTCGTGGGTGCCGATGATGGTGGCGCGCCCGATGGCGTTCATGAACAGGTTGAATCCCAGGTAGGCGGGCGAGGAGTTCTCGTCCACGTCGAGCCGCTCGACACCGACCGCGTGCACTACCACGAAGTACCGGTGCGCGCCGTGCCCGGCGGGCGGGAAGGCGCCCGTGTACTCGTGCAGCCCAGCGTCATTGCGCAGGTGGATGGCTCCGGCGGGCAACGTGCCGCCCTTGCTGGCCTGCCCGGTCTCGAGGCTGGTGGTGGTGGCCGGGACATTGGCGAGGACCCAGTGCCAGAAGCCCGAGGCGGTCGGGGCGTCCGGGTCGTACATGGTGACCGCGAAGCTCTTGGTCTCGGCCGGGAATCCCGACCAGCTCAGCTGCGGGGAGATATCCCGTCCGCCCGCGCCGCCGAGCGCGCTGACCTGATCCAGATGCAGGGGCTTGCCGTCGCTGATATCGGTGGAGGTCAGGGTGAACTCGGGCAGCTGCGGCAGCGCGGCGTACGGATTGTAGGAGTAGTCGGGCACGAGCAGTCCTTTCGAATCGTCAGCTGTGCAACAGGAAGTGTTCCAGTACGCGGGTGCCGAATTCGAGTGATTCCACCGGAACCCGCTCGTCGACCCCGTGGAACAACGCGGAGAAGTCCAGTTCGGGTGGCAGCCGCAGCGGCGCGAAGCCGAAGCAGCGAATCCCCAACTTGGCGAAGGCCTTCGCGTCGGTGCCGCCGGAGAGCATGTAGGGCACGGTGCGCCCGGCCGGATCGTGGGCCAGGATGGCGTCGTTCATGGCATCGACGAGATGACCGTCGAAGGTGGTCTCGTAGGAGTCGAGCTTGGTGATCCATTCGCGCTCCACATCCGGGCCGATGAGCGCGTCCACCTCCCGCTCGAACTCGGCCTGTCGCCCCGGCACCACGCGGCAGTCGACGACGGCCTCGGCGGTCTGCGGAATCACATTGGCCTTGTAGCCCGCCCGCAGCATGGTCGGGTTCGCGGTGTCGCGCAGGGTCGCGCCGATGATGCGGGAGATGGTGCCCAGCTTGGCGAGCTGTCCTTCGATATCCGGTGAGGCGGGATCGAATTCGAGCCCGGACTCCTCGGCGACGGCGGCCAGGAATTCGGCGACCGAGTCGGAGACCACCAGTGGGAAGGTGTGGGTGCCCAGTCGCGCCACCGCCTGCGACAGGATGGTCACCGCGTTGTCCTCGTGCAGGAACGAGCCGTGCCCGGCACGGGCCTTGGCGCGCAACCGCATCCAGCCCAGGCCCTTCTCCGCGGTCTCGACCAGATACAACCGCCGCTCGCTGCCGTCGGGGCGCGGCACGGTCAGCGAGAACCCGCCGACCTCCCCGACCGCCTCGGTGACGCCCTCGAACAGGTCGGGCCGATTCTCGACCAGCCACTGGCAGCCCCACCGTCCGCCGTTCTCCTCGTCGGCCACGAACGCCCACACGATGTCGCGCGGCGGCACCGTGCCCTCGATCTTGAACTGGCGGGCCACGGCCAGCATCATGCCGACCATGTCCTTCATGTCGATGGCGCCGCGACCCCACACATATCCGTCGCGCACGGCACCGGAGAACGGATGCACACTCCAGTCGGCGGCCTCGGCGGGCACCACGTCCAGATGCCCGTGCATCATCAGCGCCCCGCGCGAGGAGTCCGCGCCCCGCAATCGTGCGAACACGTTGCCGCGCCCCGGCGCACCCGACTCGACGTATTCGGTGGTGTACCCGGCGTCCTCGAGTTGTTCGGCCACCCACTGAGCGCATTCGCGCTCGCCCTTGGTGGTTTCCGGTTCACCGGTATTGGAGGTGTCGAACCGGATCAGCTTGCTGACCAGGTCCACCACTTCCGACACGGCACGAGAGGTGTGGGTTTCGGCGGTTTCGGACACGTCACCTTTCCTACCACTTCCCCGGCGCACCGTCCCCCACCGCCGCCCGCACCGCTCCCGCCGCCGCAGGTCGACCGATAGCGCGGAATTGGAATCACCCTTCGCGCAAGGGTTCCCGTACCCACCGGACGTGCCCGTTGCCGTTCCCAGTCGGACTCGTCCGACGTTCGCGACCATTCGCACGAGCCGGGTCGTCGAGTTGCGCGCGCCGATGCCCGGTCGCCGAGACGAACGATCGGAGAGCCGGGGCGCGCTCAGCGCAGGAAGCGGATCGTGTTGGTCAGCGTGGCCAGCAGCGAATCCAGGCGCTGGTCGGCGATGCGGCGATCGAGGACCTCGAGGTCCAGACGAGTGGAGGTGGCCCACAGTTCGCCGATGCGGGCCTGGACATCGACATCGGTGGCGGCGAGCACCCACAGCAGCGGCGGCCACAGTCGAGCGGCCTGGGCCAGGGCGGGCAGCGTGATGAGGGTCGGGGTGTCGAGCCGGGCCAGGCGTAGGCCCGCGCGGCGGCGCACCTCGGCGGGGGTGCGGGCGAGGGGTTCGAGGACGCCGCGCCACACGGCCAGATCGCTGCTGCCGTCGACGGCGTCGACCAGGACCTCGGCGATCTCCGGCAGCACCGGGTTGAGCGCCAGGCGGGTCAGGGTATCGGGACTGAGCCGCCCGAAGAAGCGCAGCATGTCGTCGGTGGCGTCGGCGGCGATATAGGTGGCGATCAGGTCGGCCACCGCCGAGGGCGGGGCCACGTCGAAGAGGATCTCACCCACCGCGGCGATCACATCGGGGGTGCAGCGCGCGAACACCGACAGCGCGGCCAGCCGTAATTCCTTGGAGCCGTTGATGACCGCGCCCAGCAGCCGCGGCAGCCGCTGACTGCTGCCCGCGAGCAGCTGCCGCATCACCGCGCTGAGGGACTCCGCCGAGTACGCGTAGGCGGCCGAGTGGATGAGCCCCTCGTCATCGGGCACACCCTCCTCGACCGCCTGGATCAGTTCTGGTGTCGCATAGGCGAGGAACGGCCCGGCGGTGATGTAGTCGCGCCGGTTGAGCAGCTCGTTCAGGATCGCCACCACCGGCGCGGGCGGGGCGTCGTCGGCGAGCTGTCCGACGGTGCGCGGATCCAGATATGGCGCGCAGTCCGCCGCATAACCGACATTCAGCCGCAGCAGCGCCTCGATCGCTTTGGCCGGATACTTCACCCCGATCGCGCCGGCCGCGCGCCCGGTCATGGTGGGCGGCACCAGTCTCTGCACGATCGGAATCGAGATGCTCAGCGGGATGAGGGGGACCAGCCGGGCCATGCGCTCGAATACCGGCGCATGCCGGTCGAAGAGGTTTTCTGCCATGCGTTGTTGCAGCTCGTGCAGCCGATGCGGGCCGAGCCGTTCGAGGTGGGCGAGCCGTTCCGCCGGCACATGCATTGTCCGGGCCAGCAGGACGAGCTGGGCTCGCGTCACCAGTTCGGTCATAAGCCCGGCCGCACCGTGCACGCGTGGCAAACCGCGAATTCGACTGTGGCGGACATATTTTCCCCGTTTCCCCGGGCGACCTGCGCTCGGCCTCCGGATGTCGACCGCCCATCATAGAGGTGACTACCGGGCGAAAAGTGCAAAAAGTGCAGAGTCCCTGTACACCGTTAGGATGCGGCCATGAGTCAACCCGCGGGGTGGTACCCCGAGCGTCCCGGTTCACCTGTGCTCCGCTGGTGGGACGGCAGCCAATGGACGAATCACACTCAGCCCCAGCAGCAACCGGCCCCGCCCGCCCAGCAACCGAACCAGCCGCAGTCCGACCCGTACGCCCAACAGGCGCAGCGCGCGAACCAGCCCCACCACCCGAACCAGGCGCAGTACGCCCAGCAGTCACAGCCGTATCAGGTCCAGCAGCAGTTCGCACCGCAGCATCCCCAGCAGGCCTACGCCCAACAACCACAACAGACCTACGGCCAGCGCCCGCCGCACCAGCAGCCGGGGCAGGCCTACGGCCGGCAGCAGTTCGCCCCGCACAGCGAGGCCAGCCCCTGGGAGCTCGAGGTCGGCAGCGCCGGCAACCCGGCCGACATCCAGCGCCAGGTGCAGCAGCAGGCCGGGATCGCGCCCAGCCAATCCGGCGGCGGCACGGTGTTCACCGAGCCGGTCCTGGTGGTGAACCAGAAGGTAAAGTTGATCGAAATGGTCAACGAGTACAGCGTCTTCGACCAGCACGGCCGTCAGATCGGCGCGGTCGCGGAGGTCGGGCAGAGCGCGCTGAAGAAAGCCGTGCGCTTCCTGTCCAGCTACGACCAGTTCATGACCCACAAGCTGGAGATCCGCGACGCGCACGGCCAGTGCCTCATGCGAATCACCCGCCCGGCCAAGGTTTTCAAGTCCAAGTTCCTGCTCGAGCAGGGCAATGGCGCGCCGATCGGTGAGATCGTCCAGGAGAATATGATCGGCAAGATCAATTTCGCCTTCGTGGTCAACGGCCAGCAGATCGGCGGGATCCGCGCCGAGAACTGGCGGGCCTGGAATTTCGCCATCCACGACCACACCGGTCAGGAGGTCGCCCGCATCACCAAGACGTGGGAGGGCCTGCTCGAGACCATGTTCACCACCGCCGACAACTATGTCGTGCAGATCCACCGCCAGCTGCCCCAGCCGCTGCTGGCCATGGTGGTGGCCTCCGGTCTGGCCATCGACACCGCCCTGAAGCAGGACCAGCGCGGCTGGAACTGACCGCGCAAGCGACGCGCAAGCCGACGCGAGGGCCCGGCAATCGGCCGCCACCACAGTGATTCCCATGAACGAGACACGAGATGTGGTGGTGGTCGGGGCCGGACCGGTCGGGCTCATGCTGGCGTGCTAGCTGCGTCTAACGGGCGTGGACGCCCGGCCGCTTCCTCACCGTCGAACTCGACGGCCCGCCCGCCGACCGCACCAGCCCGGTCACCGCGCAGGAACTCGAGGACAGCTTCGAACGCGTCACCGGTGTGAAAGTCCAGATCTCCCAGGTGCTTTCGGCCACGCGGTTCACCGACAACACGCGCCAGGTCCCCGGCTACCGCAACAGCCGGGTGCTGCCGGCCGGCGACCGAGCGCCGTCGGCGCCGCCCAGCAGGGCGTCGGGGGACATCCTCCGTCGCCCCATCACCTTGTGGTTCGGGGTGGACGCTGGTATTTGATCGGATGGGATCCCGAGCGCCGGGATTGGCGGATTTTTCGTGCCGATCGGATGGTGCTGCGCGTTCCCCACGGGCCGCGCTTCAGCCCCCGGCACGTGCCTGGTGGCGACGTCGCCGCGTTCCTGTCCGCTCGGTTCAAAGGCTCCGACAGCACGAACGCCTGGCCTTGTCGCGGTGAGGCGGTCCTCGACCTCCCCGCCGCACAGGTTGCCCCGTTCGCCGGCGACGGAGTCGTCGAGGCACTCGGTCCCGCCCGAACCAGACTGGTGGCCGGTTCCTGGTCCTGGGCCGCGCTCGCCGCGACGCTGGCGCGTTTCGACACCGAGATCGAGGTCATCGGCCCGGACTCATTCCGTGATGCCTTCGCCGCTTTGTCCCGGCGCGCAGAGCGCGCCGCACGCCTGAAGACATAGCCTTCTTCCAGGCGTCGGAAGTACTCGCGTGGCGACAGTCTCAGCTCGGAGCCCGAAAGCGCGACGGCTACCGTGACTCGAAAATCCCGGGGGCCGTGGCCTTTCCGTACTATTGCCTGAGCTGCAAGGTTATGGTCAGTGTCGTCAACCGCTCACCCAGCCCGAGATCGGCGATGCGCTGCTCGATCGCATGGCGCTCCGATGCCGGCTGCGCCGACCACAGCTCCCCGATCCGCGACTGTGCATCCGGTTCGGCGGTGGCGAGGACCTTCAGCAGCGGTGGCCACAGGTGCGCGATCGTCGCCAGAGTCGGCAGGTGGGTCAGGGTCGGGGTGTCGAAATGTGAGATCGCCCCGCCGATTCGGCGTGAGATGCTCGCCTCGGTGCGCTCGGCCAGCTCCAGCAGACCCCGCCACACCGCGGCCTCGCTGCTGCTGTTCGCCGCACCCGCGACCGCGTCGATGGACTCCGGCTCGGAGATGATCGGATTGGCGGCCAGCAGATCCAGCGCCGACGGGCTCAGCTGCCCGATGAACCGCAGCGTCTCCGGCACCGCCTCGGCGGCGATGAAGGTCTGGGTCAGCTCGGCGATCTCGTCGGCCGAGCCCATATCGAACAGGATGTCGCCGATCGCCACGATCACATCGGTGTCACAGCGCGCGAATACCGACAGCGCCGCCAGCCGCAGCTCCTTGGACCCCTGCAGAATCGTGCGCACCAGCGTGGGAATCCGCCGCCCGTCGCCGGTGAGCAGATGCCGGACGATGACGCTGATGTTCTCCCCCGAATAGGAGTAGGACGCCGACCGGATCAGTCCCTCGTCGTCGTGCACGTCCTCCTCGACCGCGCGCACCAATTCCGGTGTCGCATAGGCCAGGAACGGGCCCGCGGTGATGTAGTCCCCGCGCCGCAGCAGCTCATTGATGATCTTCATGACCGGTTCGGTCGGCGCGATGTCGGCGAGCTGCCCGACGGCGTGCGGATCCATGTACGGCGCGGCCGCGGCGGCATAGCCGGGGTCGAGCATGGTCACCGCCTCGGCGGCCTTCTTCGGATGGTCCACCCCGATCGCGCCCGCCGCCCGCCCGGCCATTACCGGCGGCACCAACTTCTGCACCAGCGGCATCGAAATGCTCAACGGAATGATCGGCACCAGCATCGACAGCCGCGAGAAGATCGCAGCGTGCTCAGCGAACATCACCTTCGCCATGCGCTCCTGTAATTCGTGCAGGTGGGCCGCACCCAGCTTCTCGAGCGGCGCGAGCCTGTCCTCGGGCACGTGCAGGGTTCGCGACAGCAGGGTGATCTGCGCGCGGGTCACCAGATCGCTCATCGGCCCTATCCCAGCGTGTTGCCGAACATGATCTTCTTGGCGGCGGTGCGCAACGGCCATGGCAGGGCGCTGACGGTCTTGTCGACCGCCTCCACCATGGCGATGTTCTCGGTGCGCCGGGCCTGCTGGAAGACTGTCAGCAGATCGGCGATCTCGGCTTCGTTCAGCAGATCGAGCGCGGCCAGCGGCCCACCCAATTCCCGCTCCAGTTCGGCTCTGGCGCCCATTGATTCGTCCCCATTCTCCGGAATGATCCGGATCACCCCAGTATCCGTCTACCAATCTCTACCAGATCGCTGGTGGTGCGCCAGAGCGGTAAGGGGGCGAGTTCGGTCAATTGAGGTCGGCCGCAATCAAATCGGCGGCACGCAGAGCGAAGGCCATGATCGTGACCTGCGGATTGACGCCCAGCGACGTCGGGACAACCGACCCGTCGGCGATATACAGACCGGTCGTGCCGAAAACTCGATGCTCGAAATCCACCACCGCCTCGCGCGCATCCCGACCCATGCGGGCGGTTCCCAGCGGATGCGGGCCCATCATACGGAACTGACGCGGACTCAACCGGATCTCGGCGACGGTGCGAGCTTGATCGAGAGTGCGGATCGGCGGGGTCCCCGCGATCGGCAGCGCCACCGACTCCGCGCCGCCGCGCAGGAACAGCTCGGCCAGGCTCGCGCACGCATGCTGCAACGCGGCCTGCACACGCGGCGTCAGGTGATAGCGGATCAGGGTCCGCCCGCCCGGCCCGTGATGCACGCTGCCGGTGCCGGTATCGCGCACCATCGCACCGAATTGCTCGGTGCAGGACCAGCGATTCATCCACTCGGTGAGTCGCGCACCGTGGAAGGGCAGCGCGCCGGCCGCGAACTGCGGTGGGATGGACACGCCTTCGAAGGTGACCAGTGGATCGCCCAGCCCTTCCACCTGATACCCCTGCGGAATACCGGACCACGGCGATCCGGGTGTGGGCATCATGGCCACCGCGCCGAGGGACGGATGCACCGACAGGTGGTGGCCCAGCGCGGGCAGGGTGATGCCATTGCGGCGCAACAGCAGCGGCGTCATGAGCGTCCCGGTCGCGATCACCACCGCGCGGGAGCGGATCTCCAGGGTCCGCGGGGCGCCGTGCTCGTCCTGGCCCTCGGCCAGCACACCGGTCGCGCGACCGCCCGACAACAGGATTCGGGTGACGGTCAGGTTCGTGTACAGCTGCGCGCCGCCCTTCAACGCCCGCGGCACCCAGCTGACATTGCTCGAGCGCTTGGCGTCGGTCGGGCAGCCGTGCACGCACTGGCCCTGCCCATCGCAGCCGATCGCATTGCGAGGCAGCGGACCGTGCGCCGCGCCCAGGGCGTCCGCGCCCGCGGCGACGATCTGCGCGACGCGGCCCAGGTACCGGGGATCGGCGGTGCTGATCCCCAATTCGGCGGCGACCTCGTCCAGATACGGCGTGAACGCCTCGGGGGTGAAGTCACTCGGGAAGCCCAGATCCAGCCATTCCCGCAGCACCGCGTCGGGGGTGCGGAAGGCGGTGCCGGAATTGATGGCGGTCGTCCCGCCCACCAGCCGCCCGGTGCTCACGCCCAGCACGGTGTTGCCGAGCGCGAGGTTGTATCCGCCGTCGCGCCAATACTTCTGGGTGCGCTCCCCCAGATCCCCGCGGAACTGCGCGCGACCGGCATAGTCGCCCTCCTCGACCATGATCACGCCCAGGCCCTGCTCGGTGAGCCGGGCCGCGGCCGCCGCACCGCCCGCGCCGGTGCCGATCACCACGACATCGCAGTCGATCGCCTCCCGCCGCGACAGGCCGGTCGGGGTGGCGACATTGGCCATCCATCCGGGCCGCTGCTCGAGCACGGGTTCGTCATAGCGTGGCGCGCCGATCGCGTCCAGATAGCGGCGGTCGCCGAAATGCGCTATCCGCAGCGGAGTCTCGACGGCATCGACGGCGTGCCGTAGCGCCGCCCCGTGCCGGGCATCCTCCACCAGCGCTTGACGCTGCGGAACCGTCAGCGCCGCAACGCGTTTGCCGTGCTTGGCGCGCGCCGCCGCATCGAGACCGCGCAACGCCGCCCGCAGCCCGGATCGCATGAGCGGGGTCATATTGCCGATATAGGCGTCGACCCGATCGATCGTGCCGGTGTCGACCGGCGGCACCGACCCGCCGGGCTCGATGAGGACCTCGGCCAGCGCCGCGAGAGTCTCGCGATGGCCCGGGCCGAGGATCCCCTCCGGACTGCTGCCGTCGGCCAGGTCGGCACGCAGCGACACCCACGGCTGGAACGAGCGCAGAAAACTCGGATAGTCGTTGGCGAAGAACTGCATTCGCCCCCGCGCGACGTGCTCACCCTCGCACGAGAGGGTGGTGGCCAGAGTGGTGAGGCCGGCGTGCGCGCCGCGCAGCCGGCGCACGTCCTTGCGTCCGCTCAGCCGCCAGGCGCGGCCCTCGTCGTCGCGGAACTCGAGTTCGTAGCTCATCAGCCGTTTGGTGACCGGCAGCGCGATCAGGGTGCCGATCACCGCCGCGCCCTCGGCCCACGGCAGGGCGCGGATGGTGCCGGTGATGCGGGCGCGTCCATTGGTGACGAATCCGCGCGCGTGCCCGGATTCGCAGCGCAGATCCATGGCGACGTGATGCGCCTGCCCGGCGGCGTCGTAGAGTTCGCCGCGCATGGTCTCGAAGAAGGTCAAAGGCATGGCGGTCTCTCTCAGACGATCGGGGACACCGACGCAACCGGGTGCGGGACAAGGAATTCCAGCGCTCCGCCATGTGGGCTGCGCAGCTCGAAGGCATTGCCGTTGATCGGCGCGACATGCACGCGGACGGCGGCGGTCTTGGAGTTGAGGCAGTAGCTGGTGGCGCGCGCCGGATTGCGGTAGGCCAGGCACACCATCTGCTCGGGCTCGGCGTGCATGCGCAGTTCCGCGGTGCCGTGGCGGCCGCGCATGCGCAGCGTCCACGCCGGGAATTCCAGCCGGGGGCGCTGCCGCCACAGGTCGACGATGCGATCGAAGCGGAATTCCTCGTCACCGCGGCGGATGACCAGCATGGACAGCAACGGCGACGCGCGGCCCGCGAGCCGGGTGCGCCCCGAGGCGGCCTCCACCACGGCGAAGGGTTCGCCGTCGCGGGCATCGGTGAAAACGCATTGGCCCCAGGCGTATTCGGGGCTGTGCTCCCGGCCCCAGTTGTGGCCCTGCATCCCGTGCCAGCCGGTGAGATCCCAGCGCTCGCTCTGCAACTCCAGCCAACCCGTGCAGGTCAGCACCGGAAAGGGTGTCACCAGTTTATTACTCGGCACGGGGGCATCGAGCAACCGGTCGGTCGGCAGCAGCGACATGGGCTCGCCGAGACCCGCCACCGTGCTGAAACTCAGATCCCAGGCGACAGTCTGCGCGGCATCGGACAGCGTGCCGCCCGTCGTGCCGCCGCGCCCGGTCAACGACAGGGTCAACGGGCCGACGGCGATGTCCTGCCCGATCGAGTGCGTCTCGAATCGCGCCGCGTCCAACGGGATATCGGCACACCACGCGTGCGTGCGCCGCCCGTCGAAGACGCTGCACCATGCCTGCGCCAGCGCGGTCCCGTCGCTCGAGGTGAGCACGGTCGCCTTGATCCACACCGCCCGCGGCGACCGCGGGTCGTTGGCGCGGACGAACCACGATTCGACGTGATCGGCGCCCGCCCGCAGCCGCGGAGCGTTCTGTGCGATGGCGGTCATCACTTGGTGTTTCACCGATCCATGCCCTTCAGAGTTTCGGCTGCCGGCTGAGCATGCCCAGCAGCAGTTGACCGGCGCGCCCGTACCCGCGCAGGCGGGCCGCCGCCTGCGGCGCGATCGCGCTCGAGGCCAGCGCCCGCATGGCGTCCTCGAGCTCCGGCCCGTACGGATACCACCAGGGCCGCTTCGGCCCGAATACCGGACCGCGCGGCAGATCCACGACCTGCACCCAGCTCGCGTCGAGCAGCGCGTCCACCCCGTGCGAGCGCCCGAATCCCGACAGACCGACGCCGCCCCACGGCAGCTCCGGCGTCGAATACATCGTGGCCGCAACATCATTGACCGACACCGCGCCCGCGCGCAGCCGCCGTGCCAGCGCCCGGGCCCGCCCGGCATCTGCGGAGAAGACGCTGGCGGTCAGTCCGTACTCGGTCGCATTGTGCAGTGCCACGGCTTCGTCATCGGAGGCGAATCGCGCCACCACCGCCACCGGCCCGAAGGTCTCCTCCTGCCACACCTCGGTCGCCGTGACGCCCGGACCACTCACCACGGCAGGCGAGAGATGACGGCCGCGTCCCGGTTCTCCGCCACGCACCTGCACACCGTCCTGCCGTGCGCCCGCGAGGTGCCGCTCCCACACCCGCTGCTGGCGTTCATCGATTGCCGGCGCCAGATCCCGCCGGGCATCGATGCGCCGCAGCTTGTCCTCGAGCCGCACCAGAAACGCGTCGTGCAACGAGTCGTGCACGAGCACCCGCTCGATAGAGCAACAGGCCTGTCCCCCATTGAAGTTCGCACCCCACGCCACCGCCGAGGTCGTGAACTCCAGATCGGCATCGTCGAGCACGATCGCGGCATCGATCCCGCCCAACTCCAGCCCGACCGGGATCGGAAACCGAGCAGCCGCCGCCATGACCTTGCGGCCGGTGGCAACCGACCCGGTGAACAGCACCTTGTCCGGCCGTGCCGCGACCAACTCCGCACCGACGGCGCCGTCGCCGACCGCGAGTTGCAGCACGCCCGTTGGCAACCCGCAGTCGGAAATCAGCTCGACCAGCACTTCGGCCACGCGCGGGGTGAGCTCGGAAGGCTTGAGCACCACCGCATTCCCCGCGATCAGCGCGGGCAGCACCTGGCTGAACGGAATCAGGAACGGCAGATTCCACGGCGCGATCGCGACCACGACCCCGTAGGGCTGATGAGTGCGAATCGCCTTCCGATGCGGCACGGTCGCCGAGCTGATCCGGGCCTCCCCGAGCGTGGCGACCGCACTGTCGAGGTGGTGGCGCGCGAGCGCGACTGCCGGTACCACCTCGTGCGCCAGCGCCTCGGCGCGCGGCTTGCCGTTCTCGGCGACGATCGCATCCGCGATGTGATCCATCCGGTCGAACAGCAACCGTGGCAGCGACTCCATGACGTGGACACGCTCGGCAACCGTGCGAGCAGCCCATTCCGACTGCGCCTCACGCGCCCGGCCCAGCAGAGTGGCCGCGGCTACCACGTCCATGCCCTCACCGGGAGCCTCGCGTGGCGATGGCAGAGGGGGCGTCATACGCGTACCGCCTTATTGCGACAAGTAATCTTGGCCTGGTGGCCAAGTGGTCAGACCAATATATCGAGCCGAGTCCGAAACGCAAGACCAGGGCGTGCGCATCCTCCCTCGATCGCGGTGATCGCCCATTGAGGCGATGCCTTCCCGCCCGAGGGCGTTGGTGAACCGTAAAGGTGGTCAGCTCGTGTATGCGAACCTGATCGCGCCGATCCTCAGGCCGGATGGGGGCGGCGGGCTATGCGCTGGGCTGTGTCTGTCGCAGAAACGCGTCGAAGGACTCGGCCGCGATCGCCAGCAGCGCATCCGCTGCTGCCCGTGCCCCCTGGGCATCGCCCGCGATCACCGCATCGGCCAGCGCTCGATAACGATCGGTGCTGCCCACCTCACCGGCCATCAGTCCCGCCAACGCCTCGACCGCGGGTTCGTACACCGCCCGCAGATCGTTGTAGAGCAGCCGATACACAATGGAATCCGCGCCATCCACCAGGCGATCCCAGAAGGCGACCGCCGCCATCTGCTGCGCTACCGGATCCCGTTCCGCCGCAAGTGCTTCCACCGCCGCGTGCAAGTGCTCGGCCAACCCTTCCCCGGCCCGTTCGGCGGCCAGTCCCGCCACCTCCCGCCCGAGCGCCCGCCGCGTCTCCAGAATCGACCGCACCACCGCGTGATCCAGCTCCCCCTGCCGAATCAACAACCGTGGCAACATCTCCAGCCCCGCGTGCCGCCGAAAGTCGCGCACCGTCGTCGACCCACCCTGCCGCACCTCGACCAGCCCGGTATGCGCCAACCGTTGCAACGCCTCCCGCACCGTCGGCCGCGACACCCCCAGCGTCTCGGCCAGCGCCCGTTCCGCCGGCAGCGCCGCCCCCGGCGCCAACTCGCCGTCCAGCACCTCCCCCACGAGCTGCTCGAACACGGTATCCGGCACCGTCCGCCGATCGATCCGCTTGAACGCCATCCCCGAACGTTAAGTCTCCCTACCCAACAGGTCAAGCGGCCAGACCAGTGACCACCCTCGGCTCGATCCAGCGGATCGCGTCAACGATCTCGCGGCAATCATGCGCCGCCGACCACCCGCGGCCAGCGTCGTGAACCTCGCACCGCCCTACACAGGCTGCACTTCTTTCCGTCCTTCACAAAACCGTTCTGATCCGGCGTCACGGTGACGTTGAATCAGAACGGCTGCTGGATCACGGCCGTGGCGCTGCCATGGAACTTGCGGGGATGGCAAACAGTGACTCAGAACCGGAACCGCACGATGCGGGTGGACCGTTTCATGCCAGGCAGCAGGTTCAAGAGGCGGAACATCCGGCGTGTGTTCGCGGGCGCCTTGGCCATCAGGACCGGTGAGTCGTTCATCGGCGCCTCGTCGACGTATTCGAGCCGTGGGTGCCAATCGGCCAGCGCGGCCGGATCGTTGAAGCCGCAGTGGAACCGGGTGTCGTATTTGCGCAGCGTGGGGAACCATTTCGAGGCGCGCCATGCCCAGACCGCGACCGTATCGAACTGTATCTGGCCGGCGGGGAACGCGTCGACGACGCTGGTCAGCAACCGCCGAACATCGGTCTCGGTCAGGTAGGGCACCAGTCCCTCGGCGATCATCAGCACCGGCCGGCCACGGGGGATACGGTCCAGCCAGGTCAGGTCGGTGACACTGGAGCCGATCAGGGTGTAGTGCGCGCGCGGCGGCAGGAGTCGTTGCCGCAGTTCGATGACGGAGGGGTAGTCCAGGTCGTACCAATCGACGGTGGCGGGCGGGTCGATCCGGTATACCCGGGCGTCGAGGCCGCAGCCCAGGTGCAACACCACCGCGTCGGGGTGATCGGCGAGGAAGCTTCGGGCCCAGTCGTCGTGGGTCTTGGTGCGCACCACGACGGCGAGGCCCATTTGGCTGGTACCGAATCTGCGGTTGTCGTAATCGGGGTCGAGGCGGCGCATCGCCTGCTCGGCGTATTTGTCGCCGAGGATCGGGTCCGGCAGCCGGTTGTCCAGTGCTTTGGCCTTGAGAACGAGGCTGACGGTCTTCTGCACTCCGACGAGTTCGGCGCCTGGCATACCGGCGACGCTACTCACATTTCACGGTCGGACCCATGAGCAGAGCCTCTTGCCGATGATGCGGCGTGTCGCATCTGACGCGACCGGTGGAGGGCAGGTGGTTCGGCGGGCGCCGGACGGAGTCGGCTACGGGCGCGTGTCCACACTGACCAGAATCCCGACCCCCGACACGATGCGCTCGCCGCGCTCGACTGCGAACAGATCTTCCTCGACAAAGGTCTCCGCCGAATTCGCGACCCGACCCGAACGCGACAAGACGCTGTTCGATCCGGCGTGCTTGTTCGCGCCCGCGTGATCAGGTGGCCGTCCACGCTGGAACGCGGACGGCCGGATCGCTGGAGCCCATGGCGGCTGATAACTCAATGCCGCGGAGACCAGGCCGACGCTGGTGGCCAGGAACGAGATCACACTCACGATCCGGTAACCGAGGTTGTCGGTCAGTTTCTCATGAAAAGCCAAGGGCAGGAACAAGGTTGGGTTGAGCAGTGTGCCTGTGAGGACGAGCGTCGCGGCCCAAGTAGCCAGATCCGGTACGGCCGTCCCGACCGCGATCAGGATCACTCCCATGATCACGTAGTCGATGTGGGCCTGGAGTAAGCGGCGAGGGCTGACGCAACCGATGCGGCCGTACAGCTGTGGCATGGCGTGATCGGCGGCGATCACCCATCCGAACATCGCGCCGAATGCCAGCTCGAGCAATCCGATTCGTATCAGAGTGCTCATCCTCGGGCCTTCGTGTGGCGGCGGTACCAGCGCCGTCCATGCCAGCGCTGGTAATGCCAGGCCGCTGCGGGTAGCGCGCCCCGCGGATGCAACCAGAATCGGTCCGGTGTCTCCAAAACCGGTGCCGCCCCGCCTGGAGCGATCTCGGCAAGGACGACGCCTTCGCCGTCTTCGCGGGGGCGCTCGGCGAGCACTGTGCCGTCCGCTGCGGTGATCAGCGTTGACGCCTCGAAGTGGCCATGATAACGGGCGGGCATCCAGGGCATCGGGCATTCCAACTCGCCCGCGTGGCCTGCGTGCACGACCGGCGCCCCCACGTACTGCGAGAACGACGCGGCGGCCCGTCGCGCCGTGGCGGCGTTGCATCGCTCGAGGTACTCGAATAGCGGGCGGGGGCGCCAGAGCGGGACAGACCACCAACCCGACCCGGCCATCACAAGATCCACTCGGCCCCGCAATCGCCGGACGGTCTGAGCGCGCATGAGTTCCCAGCACACGGCCGCACCGACACGTAGGTCGCCGGCGGTCAGCACGCCGTCGTCCCGCCCGCCGATGTACAGGGCGTTCTCCCACATTGTCGGCAGGTCCTTGTCGTGGCGGCCCACGATCCCGGTCGAGTCGGCGAGCAGGTAGGCATTGCGTACGTGACCGTCGGTGTCGCGACACAGGAATGACCCTCCGACCAGTGCGTCGTAGCGGGCGGCGACCCTGGTCAACAGGTCGGTGGCCGGACCATCGGTCGGCAGTGCCGACTCGGCGATGCTGTCGAGGAATCCGACTCCCGTGGCGAAGAATTCCGGCAACGCGATGACCCGGGCACCGGCTCGTCCGGCCTCATCGGCCAGTCGTTCACATGCCCGCAGATTCGCTGCGACATCACCCGGTACAGCGCTCAATTGGATTGCAGCAGCCAACATTTCAGCGGACCTTTCCGCGGATTGGCACCAGCACCGTCGTCATTTTCGGACTTCCCGGGTGTCGTTGTTCGCCACGACGACGACCCGGGCGGGAATGGGGCCGATGCTGCGCATGCGATGTTCGAGCGAGGCGTCGAGATAGGCGCAGTCGCCGGTGTCCAGCACGGTGATGCTGCCGTTGTAGTTCAGTTCGATCGTCCCGGCGTGCACGAAGATGAACTCTTGGCCGCTATGGACCCGATGCCCGTCCGCGCTGAACTCTTCGGTCGGGAACACGATGAACGGAGACATCGTCTTGGCGAGCATCGCGGCCGCGACGGGCCAGTAGCGCTGTTCGCCGGGCGCGGTGGCCCGTTCGACAACGAACTGCGCCTCGGCGGCCTGGTCCGAGAACAGCTGACCGACATCGACATGCAGCGCCCGCGCGATCTTCATCGCGGCCGCGATGGACGGCATGCTGAGCCGGCGTTCGACCTTCGACAGGTAGCTCTTGGTCAATCCCGTCTGCTCGGCCAGCTCGTCCAAGGTCATCTGCTGCTGTCGCCGGACAGTGCGCAACAAGGTCACTACGACTCCTTCCTCGAACCAGATGATACAGCGTGTCATATGTGACCATTATTGACGAAATGACACAATGTGTCCTATCGTCAACCATGTGTCCTCGACCTGACAGGAGGAAGGTATGGCAAGCACATTCACCGACTCGAAATCAACTCTCATGGAGCGAGCGCGGGCGCAGATGGTGTCCGAGCTCGGGCAGGTGCCCTGGACCGCACGACAGAAAGTCGCGCTGACGTGTCGTGTCCTGTTCGATCACGGCCACGACTCGGGGCTGGCCGGACAGATCACCGCCCGCGCCGAGCAGCCGGGCACGTTCTACACCCAGCGGCTGGGCCTGGGATTCGATGAGATCACCGAAGACAACCTGCTGTTGGTCGACGAGGACCTGCGGGTACTCGACGGCAGCGGAATGGCCAACCCCGCCAACCGGTTTCACGCGTGGATCTACCGCGCCCGTCCCGACGTGCAGTGCATAGTGCACACGCATCCATTCCATGTCGCGGCGCTGTCGATGCTCGAGGTGCCGCTGCGGGTCTCACAGATGGATATCGCACCGCTCTACGACGATTGCGCGTTCCTGCCCGATTGGCCCGGTGTGCCGGTCGGCAACGAGGAGGGCGAGATCATCACCGCCGCGCTCGGCGATAAGAAGGCTGTTCTGCTCGCGCACCACGGACACGTCGTGGCGGGCGCCAGCGTGGAGGAAGCGTGTTCACTCGCGGTGTTGATCGAACGCGGCGCGGCCCTGCAACTGGCGGCCATGGCCGCCGGGACGATCGCCGAGCTGCCCGAGCGGCTGGCTCGTGAGGCCCACGACTGGACGTTGACGGCCAAACGCAGCAAGGCGAATTTCGCCTACTACGCGCGGCGTGCCTTGACCGGTCACCCTGACGCAATCAACCAGTGATCACCATGTCAGGAGCTGTTATGCCGAAAATCGAAGGCATCATTGCCTATCCGGTCACCCCGTTCACCGCCGACGACCAGATCGACGTCGCCGCCTTGCGCGGGTTGGTCGACAGGTTGGTATCGACTGGCGTCCACGCCATCGCTCCATTGGGCAGCACCGGTGAATCGGCATACCTCGACGAACGCGAATTCGACGCTGTCGTCGACACCACCGTGGCGACGGTGGCCGGCCGCGTGCCGGTCATCGTCGGGGTCTCCGACCTGACCACCTCCGGCACCATCCGCCGGGCCCGCTACGCCGAGACGGCGGGCGCCGACGCGGTGATGGTTCTGCCGGTGTCCTATTGGAAACTGAGCGAGCGCGAGATCGTCCAGCACTTCACCCGAGTGGCCGAGGCCGTGGGTCTTCCGATCATGGCGTACAACAATCCGGCGACCAGCGGCGTCGACATGAAGCCGGAACTTCTGGTGTCGATGTTCGAGACCATCGACAACCTCACCATGGTGAAGGAATCGACCGGCGATCTGAACCGGATGAAGGCGCTGGCCGAACTCAGCGGCGGTCGGTTGCCGTACTACAACGGCAGTAATCCGCTGGTGCTCGATGCCCTGACCCATGGCGCCGCGGGCTGGTGCACGGCCGCACCCTGTTTGGCCGCGACGCCATGCCTGGAGTTGTATTCAGCTGTACGCCAAGGTGAATCGGACCGCGCGAAGGATTTGTACCAGTTGCTGAAGCCGCTGCTGGAATTCATTGTCGCCGGTGGGCTGCCGACGACCGTGAAGGCAGGTCTCGACCTGCGTCGCATGCCGGTCGGGGATCCGCGCCCACCACTGCTACCGCTCGAGAGCGGTCAACGGGAAACGCTGCGCACACTGCTCGAGGCCATCGAAGGGCAGGAACCCCCTGTGAGCTGAAGTAACGAAAGAGCCGCCGAATTCGGGCGGCTCTTTGCTTGTTGGATCTGTCCTGGCCCGAGTCGCCGCACTCGCGTTGCCCGACGGGCAACACGAGATTCGGCACGGAGGCGGGGGTGCTGTCCCGCACGGCGCGCCATGCGGCCGGGGTCTGTCCGCCACCAGGTCTTTTGCGGGTGTTCATTCGGTGTTGGCGTCGGGGGTGCCGACTGTGATCCGTTGCCCTGCACGATCGGCCTCGTGCGCATCGTGCAGCTGGCTAACTTCTATGGGCCGCGGTCGGGTGGGTTGCGTACCGCGCTGCACCATCTGGGCGAGGGGTATGTCGCGGCGGGGCATGACGTGGTGCTCATCGTGCCCGGGCCGAAGCGGGCGGAGGAGTTGCTGCCCACCGGGGTGGTGCGGATCACGGTGCCCGCGGCCGAGATTCCGTGGACCGGTGGCTATCGTGCGGCGGATCCGCGCCGGGTGGCGGACACCCTCGCGGGGCTGCGGCCGGATGTGCTGGAGGTGTCGGACCGGCTGACCCTGCGCGGGTTCGGCCGCTGGGCCCGGCGGCGCGATATCGCGGGCGTGATGATCTCCCATGAGCGCCTCGACCGATTGCTCGGCCAGTTCCTGCCCGGTCCGATGGCTCGCCGCGCCGCCGACGCGGCCAACCGCCGCACCGCCCAGAACTACGACGTCGTCGTCTGCACCACCGAGTTCGCGCGCGAGGAGTTCCAGCGAATCGAGGTCGAGAACGTCGAACTGGTTCCGCTGGGCGTGGATCTGGACATGTTCCGTCCCGACCGCCACGATCACCGCCTGCGCACCGACCTCGGCGCCGACGACTACCCGCTGCTGGTGCACTGCGGCAGGCTGTCGGTCGAGAAGCGCGTGGATCGCAGCATCGCCGCTGTCGGCGCGCTGCGCCGGCGCGGCGTCGACGCCCGGCTCGTGGTCGCCGGCGACGGCCCCCGCCGTGACGCCCTCGAACGCCGCGCCAGCCTCATTCCGCCCCTCCCGAACGGCCGTCCCACCGTCCACTTCACCGGATTCATCGATGACAGAACGGCTTTGGCCACCCTGCTGGCCACCGCCGACGTCTCACTGGCCCCTGGCCCGCACGAAACCTTCGGCCTCGCCGCCCTGGAAGCCCTCGCCGCCGGCACGCCGGTCGTGGCCAGCCGCTCCTCCGCCCTCGCCGACATTGTCACCGCCGAAGCGGGCGCGGTAGCCGCCGACCATCCGCGGGCCTTCGCCGAGGCCGTCACCGACGTTCTGTCCCGCCCGCCCGCCGAACGCCGCCGGGCCGCCCGTCACCGCGCCGAGCAATTCACCTGGCCCGCAGCGGTTTCCGGCATGCTCGGCCTGCTCGCCTCGAGTTGAGGGGCACCCATCGGGTGAGCGGTGTGCAAGGCGCTCGCCTCGCTCATCCGATCGGCCTGCCGCGCCGATCAGTCGCGCGACGGGTCGGGCTGCCAGGGGATGTAAGGCCGCCCGGCCGCCTCGGCTGCGGTCTTCGACGAATTCAGCTGGTACGGCGTGATTCCGCCGGACTGCCACGGCCCCGCCGAACCTGCCGCGATCGCCGAGCCGGCCTTCGGGACCAACCCGATCTCGTTGCGCACCACCGTGATCGGGCGATCCGCGAGAGAGAACCAGTCCAGGTCGAGGAAGTCGTGGCTGCCCTGCGTGAGCGCCCCGCGCCGCATGGCATCACCGAGTCGTGCGGCCATGCCCGCGGTGCTCAAGTGCCCTTCATCGGCCTCGAACAGCCCCGCGCCCGCCCGCAGGTACCCGGTCTCGAACAGCGAGATCACCATGGCCAGCAGGCTGAACGCGCGCGGATCGTCATTGGCGCGGGCCATGAACGCGAATACCTCGATCTCGTTCTCGAGGGTGGTGCCATATCCGGCGAGCACGTGCACCCAGTCGTGCTGGGCCAGCAGTGGCGGCGCGGAACCGGGCAGGCCGGGGGTGACGAAGCCGCGGTCGCGATAGAAGTCGGCGACGCCGCGGCCCAGCGTGCCGACCGGCAGGTCCGACAGCTCGGCCCAGCGCCCGGCCAGCCCCGGATCGTCGGTGACCGCGCTCCATGAGCTGTCCAGGACCTCGGTGTGCAGCGCGTCCAGCCGCAAGGGTTCCGTATTGCCGAGATACCCGTTGCGCGTGAAGTCGACCGCGGCCAGATCCACCGCGCCCTCGGCATAGCGTTGGGCGACCGTGATCATGTCGTCGTCGACGCCGAGCGCATCGGCGAACTCCCGCAGCCGGTTTCCCGCCTCGGCGGGCAGCGGCCGTACCACCAGCGCCGCCAGCAGCATGGTCTGCACGATCCGCTCCCGGAAGATCTGATTGCGCCGCGCCATGCCCGCCGCGAAGTCGGCGGCCCCGATCGGCCGTAACTCGGCCAACTCCACCGCATGCCCTGTCATCGACAGGAACAGCGCCGGCACCAGCAACTCCTGCAGCGGTGTCAGCCTCGCCTCCCCCGCCGCCGCACTGACCACACCGCGCGCCAGGAACCGCACCTCGGCGGCATCCGGCGGCGTGAGCAGCACCTCGTCCATCTCCCGCACCCTCCGAAATATCAGGGACCCGAGCGGCCCGATTCATTCTCGCCGCGAAGCGCCGTCCCCGCGTGCCCATTTCACTGACGGCTTACCGCGCCCGCTCCCGGCCCGGTTCGACTCCGATCGCGCGGCCGGAGGTTTGTTGATCGTCGCCCGGAAGCGGCCGAACACGGTCAGCGGTCATCCCGGGCTGTGCGACTGAATTTCGCGTGAACACCGGCGTAGGGGCGTTGCCCGCCCAAACTCACCGACGAGATGCCGCGAGTCCGATCTGGATCGTGTACGCGCCCGGTCCGCGCGCGGGTGGCTGAACGACCGACGACAGCTTGCCGGAGCCGATAGGGCCGCAACCGCCGAAGATGCTTCGGCGTGAGCCGCCCGGCACCCCCGTCTTCGATGATTCCGGCAACTTATCGCGCAGATGGAGAATTCTATTCACATTTATAGCGCTGATCTCGCACAATCTTCATACTCACTTCCTGGCGGCGATCCCGCCGAAACCCCCGTCGAGAGATCCAGGAGTGCGGATGAAGATCGGAATTCCCCGCGAGGTGAAGAACCATGAGTATCGGGTGGCCTGCACGCCGGCCGGTGTGCACGAACTCGTGGCCCGCGGGCACGAGGTGTTCGTGGAGACCGGCGCGGGCGTCGGCTCCACCTTCGAGGACGACGCCTACCGCTTCGCCGGCGCGCAGGTGCTCGGCATCGCTGACGACGTCTGGGGCGCCGCCGATCTGGTGCTCAAGGTGAAAGAGCCCGTCGCCGAGGAATATTCGCGCATGCGCCAGGACCAGGTGCTGTTCACCTACCTGCACCTGGCGGCCTCCCGGGAGTGCACCGACGCCCTGCTGTCCTCGGGCATCACCTCCATCGCCTACGAAACCGTCACCGCCGTCGATGGTTCCCTGCCGCTGCTGGCCCCCATGAGCGAGGTCGCCGGACGCCTTGCCCCGCAGGCGGGGGCCTACCACCTGATGCGCAGCGGCGGCGGCCGCGGCGTGCTCATGGGCGGCGTCCCGGGTGTGCGCCCGGCCCGCGTGGTGGTGATCGGCGCGGGCGTATCCGGCCGCAACGCCATCGCCGTCGCGCACGGCATGCACGCCGATGTCACGGTGCTGGACTTGAACATTCACCGCCTGCGCGAGATCGACGACCTCTACCAGGGCCAGGTGCGCACAATCATGTCCAACCGCCTCGAGGTCGAGAACCTGGTGCGCGAGGCCGATCTGGTCATCGGCGCGGTGCTGGTGCCCGGCGCGAAGGCCCCCACCCTGGTCTCCAACGACCTGGTGGCCCAGATGAAGCCGGGCTCGGTGCTGGTCGATATCGCCATCGACCAGGGCGGCTGCTTCGCCGACTCGCACGCCACCACGCACGACGACCCGACCTACCGGGTGCACGACTCGATCTTCTACTGCGTGGCGAACATGCCCGGCGCGGTGCCTCATACGTCGACCGTGGCCCTCACCAACGCGACACTTCCCTACGCGGTCGCCTTGGCCGCCAAAGGCTGGCGGGCCGCCGTCGCCGCCGACCCGGGCCTGGCCGCGGGCCTGAGCACCCACAGGGGCGAGCTGCTGTCGGAATCGGTTGCGGCAGCACATGGTTACGCCGCGCACCCTCTCGCAGCCTAGGGCGGGCGCCGTCGCTCAGGAGGCGGCACGGCGCCCCGGCCGCACATGCTCGAAGATCAGGATCGTCTCGGTCGACGCGACGGCGGGATGCGCGCTCAGGTGCTCGAGCACGAAGGTGCGCAGCTCGCCGGAGTCGGCGGTGGCGACATGGATCAGGTAATCGTCGGCTCCGGCAATGAAATACACGTTTTCGACCTCCGGCAGCGCGGCCATCTGCTCACCGAACTCGGCCAGATGGCTGCGAGCCGCCGGGCGCACTCGCACCGCGATCATGGCTTGTAGATCGCGACCCAGGGCGGCGGGGTCGATATCAGCGTGGAAACCGCGAATCACCCCGTGCTCCACCAGGGCTCGCACTCGCCCCAGACAGGTCGAGGGCGCGATTCCCGCGGCCGCCGCGAGTGCGTTGTTGGTCATCCGCCCGTCACGGGCCAGCTCATCGAGCAACAATCGGTCGATGGCATCCAGCGGCATCGGCCGCCCCGCTCCACCTGTGACATTCGATCCTGAAGAAAGCTTCTTCATAGAGGAACTGTACCGAAAATCCTTCGCGCGGTACGCCTGAATCAATCGAATCTTCGCCTGCAGTCCGTGATCGCCCAGATGCGCCAGGTGGTCGCGCCGCGCTCATGGTGCCTACTCCGCTCCACCTGGTGCACCTGCCGCACGAAGTACCGCCTCGCGTCGCGGTCGTCGCCGCACGCCAGGTGCGCAGCCAAGGCTCGTTGCGCCACTTCCAGATTCAGCACCGGATGATCCCGGTGCGGCTCATCGCCCGGTCTTCCGCCCTGTACACTCGTCGCGTGGGTACTTTCTGGCACGCTGTCACGCCGCCGCCGGTCGCGTGATCGGGCGCATCGGCTGATCCTCGTTCGGCACCCCGGCTGACTCCTCACGGCAGCCTGGTTTTCGTCGTGCGCCCGTTTCGAATCCTTCCCCCATCGGAATTCGACGACGGAGTACTCGACAGTGCCCAATCGCACGACCACCTTCACCACGTCTCGTGCCCATTCCGCCTCCTGGCGTGGCAGTCTGCCCATCCTGGCCGCCGCCATTCTCTGGGGTAGCACCGGCACGGCGGCGTCACTGGCTCCGGCCGGAACGCCCGCCGTCGCAATCGGTTCGGCGGGCCTTGCCCTCGGCGGCTTGCTGCTGTTTCTGATCCGTCGTGGAAATCGACTGCGCCCCAGCACATCCGAACGATTGCTGCTGATGCTGGGTGCCTGCGCCGTGGCCGGATATCCGGTCACGTTCTACCCGGCGCTGGCACGTACCGGCGTCGCCGTGGCGACGGTAATCGCCCTCGGCAGCGCACCTGTTCTCGCGGGCCCGCTGTCCTGGCTGACCGGCGGCGGCAGGCCGACCACGCGATGGGCGCTGGCCACACTACTGGCCGTCATCGGTTGTGCCGTCCTGATCGCCGGACGGCAGATCGGTGTCCCGGCACCGGGCATCGATGGTCTCGGCGTCGTGCTCGCGGTCTGCGCGGGCCTCGCTTACGCCGTCTACTCGCTGATCGGCAGCATTCTCATCGCCCGGGGCCACTCGTCGGGCAAGGTCATGGGCACGATGTTCGGTGTGGCCGCTTTGCTGGTCCTGCCCGTCGTAATCGGCTCCGGCATAACCTGGCTGACCACTGCCCGAGGCGCGGCGGTCGTCCTCCATCTGGCCCTCTTCACGACGCTCCTGGCCTACCGGCTCTTCGGCTACGGCCTGCAGCACACGACGGTCGAATCCGCCACCACCTTGACCCTGGCCGAGCCGGCGGTCGCCGCCGTTCTCGGTGTGACCGTCGTGGGTGAGCGGCTTCCGATGTTGTCCTGGTCCGGCATGGCCATGCTCGCCGCCGGGTTGGCGCTTCTCACCGTCCCGGCGGCGAGGCGGGCTGTCAGTCCTTGAAGTACACGAGTTGGTGGCTGGTGGCCAGCGCGGCGCCCTGATCGGTCCACAGGTGAGCCGACTGGTCGAAGAATCCATTGCCGAAGTGTTGTGCCCGAGCGGTCGCGAGGACGAACCGGCCAGGGTCCGCGCGCGGGTCGATCTCGGCGTGGAAGTAGACGGTGAGCGAGACGGTGCCGGCGGGGACCATCCGGCCCAGGCGCAGCATGACGCGCGGGAAGAAGACATCGCTCATCGCCGCGATGGCCGGATAATCCAGCGCGCGAGCAGGAGCGTCCCGAACCCACAGGGTGGAGGTGGAAGTCGGTGACGGTGCGCCGTCACCGACGAAGGGACCACGGCCCGCCACGAACCGCATATCGTAATTCCGCAGCCACGCAGGCGATTGCGGCAGTTCCGCCACCTCGAGGGCGTCCGGTGCGGGCGCGTCGGGCGGGCTGATCTCGGTGTCGGACCACGTCGGACGGCGCAGCGCGCACACCACGGTCGCGGTCGTGGCCACGCTGTCGTCTTGCCGCATCGTCACCACCCAGTGCTGCGTGGTGCGATTGGTCCGCACAGGCTCGGCGTCGATGGTGAACGCTCCGGTGGCGACCGGACCCGCGTAGTTGACGGTCAGTGACAGCGGGCTGCCCGAGCAACGCGGGTCGTCGAGCACGGCGCGCAGCATGGTGGCGGCCGTGATCCCCCCGAATGGGCCCACCATATTCGAGTACTCGGGCGCGGTATGGCCGACGAATCGGCCTTGGCCCTCCGGTGTCAGCGCCGTGGCGATATCGAACGGGTGCTCGAGGGTTGTCGTCGACCCCAAGATGGTTCTCCTTCGAAGAGCATGCGGATTCATGTGCTCGACCGAGTGACCGGGGCACAGACCCCGCCAACAATAACGGTCGTTCTATTCGAAGGAGGTCGCCCGAGGCGGGCGGTCACACCCCCGTGATGTCGCGGCGATCGAACACCGGCAGAGCGGCGACGATGAACACGGCAGCGGCGACGGCGAGCCACAGGTAGCCGAGCCGCAGGCCCGCACCCATCGGCCCGACCGTGAGTACCTGGTGGAACGGCGACCACGGGCCCCACGGGCGCACGGCGTCGACGATCCTCGACGCCGCGTACAGCACGTACGCGCCGACGGCCAGCACGCTCGCCACCGCGAGGGCGATCAGTCGGCGGCCGGTGGCGGCGCCGACGGCCAAACCCACGGCTCCGAACGGGGCCGCCAGCACGATCATCGCCACCGAACCGGTTGCGGCAGCGCCGATTCCGACATGCATCCCGAAGATCGCCGAGAACGTGACCACGGCCGTGAACAGCACCGTGCCGAGCAGGATCAGCCCGCTGAACAGGACCGCGCTCTGTTCCAGCAGCAGCCGTATCGGTGTCACCCTGGTGACCAGCAGCACCTCGAGGGTGCCGGTCTCCTCCTCACCGGCGATCGCGCGGGCACCGCGCGACACCGCGAACACCAGGAACAGGATGGGAAGCATCACGCTGTACAGCTCGGTATTGAGAAATCCTGTGCCGGTGGTGAATTCGTCGATCGAGAACAGCTTGCGCAGCGATTCCGGATAGTTGTTCAACAGCTCCTGGAATCCGGAGATGTGTGAGATCGACGGCCACAGCGCCGACTCCAGCAGCACCAGCGCGACAATGCCGAGGCTCCAGCCGATCAGCCCGCGCCGTTGATCGCGCAGGCACTTCGAATACACCGTGCCGAACATCAGCGGTCCTGTCCGTAGTAGGTGAGGAAGACGTCTTCGAGGTCGGGTTCGTGGCTGACGATGTCGGCGACCCCGTAGGGCGCGACGAACTTCAACAGTTCCGCCGTCGACCCGTCCACCTCGACATGCATCGTGTGATCGGCGCTCTTGACCGACCGGACCCCGCCCACCGCGCGCAGCAGCGCCGGATCCGGAGGCTCGGCGGTGAAGGTGAGTTCGAGCCGCCGCAGCGACTGCGCGGTCAGCGCGGCGACCGACTGTATCTCCACGAGTCGGCCGTGGCGCAGAATCGCGACGGTGTCGGCCACCGCCTGAACCTCCGACAGCACATGCGAGGACAGGAACACCGTGCGTCCCGCGGCGCGGGCCTCTCGCAGCAGCGTCAGGAACTCGCGCTGGACCAGCGGGTCCAAACCCTGGGTGGGCTCATCGAGCACGAGTACGTCCGGATCGGTCATGAAGGCCTGCACGATGCCGACCTTCTGCCGGTTTCCGTGCGACATCGAGCCGATGCGTAGCGACGTATCCACGTCGAGGCGCTCGACCAGCCGCCGGAGCGTGGCGGGGTCCACGCCACCGCGCAGCCGGCCGATATAGGTCAGATACTGCTCGGCGGTCAGGTCCGGATAGGCGACGAATTGCCCTGGGAGATAACCGATGCTCCGCTGTGCGTCCGAGCGCCGGCGCACGGTGTCCGCGCCCGCGACGCTCACCGAACCGCGGCTCGGTCGCATCAGCCCCACCAGCATGCGGATGGTCGTGGTCTTGCCCGCGCCATTGGGTCCCAGGTATCCGAAGATCGACCCGGACGGCACCTCGACGCTCACGTCGGCGAGCGCGGGTACGCGACCGTAGAGCTTGGTCAGCCCTCGCATCACAATCATCGGCGGCATGATCCCAGCGTTGCGTCGAGCCGCCCCGCGCCAGCAGAGTCCAGCGAACCCCGCCGAACTGACAAACGTCACTTCAGCCAGGCGGGATCACGATTACGTTGCGGAATGGACCCACTGGTGTGTGGCTCAGGCGTTTTCCATGGCTGCCGGGCAGGCCAGGCGGGAGTTGAAGCGGGAGTAGCTGAAATACACGATCAGGCCGATCACCAGCCAGACCGCGAAACGGACCCAGGTTTGCCAAGGCAGTGACCAGATGAGGTAGACGGAGAAGCCGATGCCGACCACCGGAACCACCGGCATGAGCGGGAGCCGGAATTCGCGAGCCTCATCGGGGCGGGTATAGCGCAGCACGATCACCGACACGCTGACCACGATGAATGCCATGAGAATGCCGATATTGGTCAGCTCCGCAACGGTATTGATGGGCAGCAGTCCGGCGAGCATCGCCGAGCCGCAGCCCACGATCCAGGTCACCCGGGTGGGCACCCGGCGGGTCGGGTGTGTCTTGGCGAACCAGGCCGGCAGCAGTCCGTCGCGGCTCATGGCGTGCCAGACGCGGGTCACCCCCAACATGAAGGTGAGCACCACGGTGATGATGCCGACGATCGCGCCGACGGCGATGATGTTCGCGATACCCGGCATGCCGGCGGATTTGAACGCGGTGGAGAAGCCGGAGGTCGGGCTGATCTCGGTGTACTTCTGCATACCGGTCAGCACCAACGTGGCCAGCACATACAACACCATGGCGATGGCCAGCGAGTAGATGATCGCTTTGGGCAGATGCTTTTTCGCCTCGGTGGACTCCTCGGCCGCGGTGCTCATGGCGTCGTAGCCGAACACCGCGAAGAACACCGTGGCCGCGCCGGTCCACACCGCCCCGGCGCCGAAGGGGAAATACGGGTGGTAATTCGCGCTGTCGATCTTGAACAGGCCGAGCACGATGATCAGCAGCACGATCGCCACCTTGATCCCCACCGCGACGGTCTCGAACCGGCCCACGCTCTTGATACCGCGCGACAGCACCCACGCGCTGCCCAGGCAGAACAGGATCGCGAACACATCCACCACATGCCCGCCGCCGGTGCCGGAGGCCCCGAGCATCCAGTGCGGCAAGGTGATTCCGATCTGATCCAGCAGGAAGTTGAAGTACCCGGACACACCGATGGCGACCACCGCCGCCACCGCGACGTACTCGAGTAGCAGGTCCCAGCCGATGAACCAGCCCGCCAGCTCCCCCAGCGACACATACCCGTAGGTATAGGCGGACCCGGCCTTGGGCACCATGCCCGCGAATTCCGCGTAGCACAGCGCCGCGCACGCACTGGCCACGCCGGCGATCAGGAACGAGAGGAGGACCGAGGGTCCGGTCGTATTGTGAGCGACCGACCCGGCCAGGGCGAAAATGCCCGCGCCGATGATGCCGCCCACACCGATGGCCGTCAGCTGCCACAGGCCGAGGTGCTTCGACAGCCGCTCGTCCGTGGGGGTGACGTCCTCTACCTCCGAGATCGGCTTGCGGCGCAGAATCTGGCCGCGCAACTCCGCGAAAGACATGCGGGATCCTTTCGTTCCGCTGCGCATCGCAGTACCGCAGTAACGCAGGTCACACTCGAGCTGGCTCAACTAATCGGACCATGTCCGACGCTGTGATCGGGCGGTTGGTCGAATAAGATTCAGAATTATTGTCCGACCGGCCAACACGGCCTGCCCCGCGTCTCCCGCCGAGCCGCCCGGTAGCCGGATCGATTCAATGCTGTGCGCCCGCGGGGACGAGCTCGAGGACAACGCCAGATTCGCCGGACGCTCGGCGAGCCGACGCAGGAAGTAGCCGTACCACCGGTAGCCGCGGAGCACATAGATGCGCAGGCACGCCAGCCGTCGCCGCTTCCCGTCGCGGATGCCGTAGGCCGCCGGATTTGCCTCGGCGCGACGGTCTGGTCGATGCGAAAATTCCCGGAACCATGCCGTCATCGATTTGGCCTGGCACCCTTTTTCAATGAAGTGGTCAATCGTCCTGGTCTGGGTGCTGGCCCTGACGGTCGGATGCGCTGCGCGGACATCGGATTCGCCTTGGCGCGAACTGTCCCTGCCCCAACGTGGTGCGCGGATTCTCGAGTTCGCGCCCACGCCCGACGGCGTCCTGGCCCTGGGCTCGGTACCTTCCGGTGACGGGCGCGCCCCGGCCGCGTGGTCCTCCATCGACGGCACACAGTGGAAGACGGTCCCCGTCCGGCCCGACAGCCCGTATGGCGCACTGGCGGAATTGATTTCGGCGGGCGCGGGCGAACACACGACGGTGCTCGGCCGGGCTTTCGGTGGTGCGCACAGCAATCCGCGCATGACCATCTGGAGCGGGGATGTCCACGGCCTGACCGAGCACGCGCAGGTTATGGAGATGTTCGGTGGTCCGCACGCCATCGCGGTGACCGCCGCCGCAGCGCGGGGCGGCACAGATCTGCTGGTGGGCGGCTGGGATGGTCCCTCGGGCCGCTACGGCGCCGCGGTCTGGACTTCCGCGAACGGCGCGGACTGGCAGCGTCACGCGGACGATCCGGCGCTGTCCTCGGCCCCTGGCGAACAGACCGGCGTCGCCGGGGTCGGCACGGGTCCCGCGGGGTTCGTCATCGTCGGGGAAACGTTGCGCGACAGTATCCTTCGGCCGCTGGCGTGGACCTCGCCCGATGGCATCGAATGGCAGCGCCATGAGCTCCACGGCAGCGATGCCGTCGCCGCCCGCGTGGGCTGCGGCACCACCTGCACCGTTTTCGGTCAATCCATCGGTGCCGCCCCGCACGTGCTGTGCTGGCCGTCCACCGGCGCCGAGGCCGTTCCGGGCCCCGGCGCGCGGACCGTCGATGTCCTTCAGGTTCTCCCCACCGCCACACGCGTACTGAGCCTGGTAGCCCTTGATCACGTGGTGCAGCTGGTCTCGGTGGGCTCGAATTGCACCGACTGGCAACAGATTTCCCTACCTGCCATGGCCCCGGCGGCGCGCATGATCGCCCTGCCCTCCGGCCTGCTGCTGGCCACCACCGACGCCGACCGCAGCAGGCTGTGGCTGCGTGCCCTGCCCTGACGGCGGGGCAGGGGTTACCGCATCACCACTCGACGGGCAGCGATCGCACGCCGTAGACCATGGCGTCATACTTGAAGTCGATCTGCTCGGTCGGCACCGTCAGGCGCAGGGTCGGAATGCGGCGGAACAGCGTCTGCAACACCATGCCGAGCTCGATGCGCGCCAGCTGCTGCCCGATGCACTGGTGCCGGCCCGAGCCGAAGGCCAAGTGCTGGGTGGCATTCGGGCGTGTCAGGTCGAGGGTGCCCGGCTCGGGGAAGACCTCCGCGTTCCAGTTCGCGGTGGCCAGATCGAACACGATCGGGTCGCCCGCCCGGATGACCTCGCCGCCGACCTTGATGTCCTCGACGGCCACCCGGCGCAGTCCGGTGTCGACGATGCTCATGTAGCGGATCAGCTCATCGACCGCGTTGCCGAGCACCTGCGGGTCCTCGGTGTCGCGAACGACGGCCAGCTGCTCGGGCCGGTCCAGCAGCGCGATGACGGCCAGCGTGATCATGTTCGCGGTGGTCTCGTGCCCGGCGACCAGGATGCCGACCGTCTGCAGCGAGGCCTCCCACACCTGCAGCTCACCGTCGCGCACCAGCTCGGCCACGTCCGAGAGCAGATCCTCGCCCGGGTTCTCGGTCTTGGCCTCGATGAGCTTGTTGAGGAAGCCCAGCATCTCGAGGGTCGATTGCTGCTGCTCCTCCGCGGTGGCATTTCCGCCGAAGCCGAGTTCGGTGGCCTCCTGGAAGAACGCGTGGTCCTCGTACGGGACGCCGAGCAGTTCGCAGATCATCAGCGACGGCACCGGCAGCGCCAGCGCGGTCGCCAGATCCGCCGAATTGCCCGCCGCCAGCATGGCGTCGATGGTCTCGTCGATGTGCTTCTGGATATTGGGCCGCATGGCCTCGAGCCGCTTGGGGGTGAACGGCTTGGCCAGCATGCGCCGGTAGCGGGCGTGTTCCTGGCCGTCGGTATTGAACATGGTCCGCGGGCTCAGCTCCGCGACCGCCTTCATGCCCTCGTGGATGTGCGGGTAGGACGGGTGGTGGTTGTCGGCGCTGACCCGCGGGTCGGCGAACAGCTCACGCGCCTCGGTGTAGCCGGTGATCAGCCACGGCTGCTTGCCTTCCCAGGTCCGAACCTTGGAAATCGGCCCGGCGGCGGCGAGTTCGCGAATCTCCGCCGCGGGCACGAACGGGCAGCTCGCCGACCGACGACCGGGATAGAAGGTCGGTTCGGCGGTGGCCTCGGTGCTGGATTCAGACATGGTTCGGTCAATCCTCGATCTGTATTGCTTGGGCTGGGCAGAATTCGGCGGCCAGGCGCACGGCCGGAGCCTGCTGTGCCGCCGGATTCTCGTCGAGCAGCACCACGACGCCGTCGTCGTCACGCTGATCGAACACTCGATCGGCCCGCAGCACACACTGACCTGCTGCGATGCACTTGTCTTGGCTGACAGCGACTTTCATGCCGCAACCCGGCGCTAGCCGCGCACGGCGTGGGCGGCGCGCAGGTTGTCGACCTGCGCGCGCATCGCCTCGGTGATCGGACCCATCTGCGCGTAGCTGTTCCACGCCGTGTCGAACTCGACCTGGATGGTGAGCCGGTCACCGACGGTGAACACGGTCATCTTCGGCGGCATGCCCAGCGCCATGGCGAACATCTCGTCACGCACGCTCTCCAGGCCCGCGGGCAGCGGATGCGCGGGCACGCGTCCGACATTGGAGAAGCCCAGCGTCGGCGGCGCGGCGAAGAGCGCGCCGATCTCCGGATCCAGCTCGCGCTGCGAGGCCCGCAGGAACAGGGCCGGGAAGTGCGCGTCGAGCGCGGCCCGCATGCCCATCTCGACCATCCGGGCCAGCTCGACCGGATCGGCGTTTGCGGCCGCGAAGACCGGGGTGGCCACTCCGCCCACACAGTTGAGGACGTTCGACTCGGTCAGCGGCGGAACCAGTTCCGAGCGCACGTCCACCGCGTGCCCGCACACCATCGGCACCGGCGCGGCGTCGATGCCGAGGTGGGCGCGGACCACCGCCAGCGCCGCACCGGCCAGCAGACTGTTCACTGACACCTCGTGCGCGCGGGCGGCGGCGACGAGGTCGGCGGTCTCCTCCGCGGTCAATTCGATGCGCTGCAAGGCGATCCGGCCCAGCGGATCGGCAGTGGTGCCGTCCCCGTCGCGCGGCAGCTCCCGCGGTGCGAGCGCCGGGTCCGCAGTGGCGGCGATGGCGCGCAGCTGGGCGAGGAATTCGTCGACCTGCTCCTCGGTCAGGCTGCGACCCAACTGGTCGTCGACGCCGTCGACCAGCTCGGAATCCGCATCCGACACCGGCAGCGGCGAACCCGCCAGCTGGGCGGCATAGCGCTGCCACATCTCACTGACCAGGGCGAAGGCTGAGCGGCCGTCGGACATGCCGTGGTGCAGGATCAATACGATCTGGGTGCGGTCCGCCTCGCGCAGGACGCGCGCCTGGAAAAGACCGCGGCTCCAGTCCTGTTCGGCGTTCAGCAGCGCCAGGTAGGCGTCCTCGCCGCCCTCGGCGACATCGAGGGCCGGCTCGAAGTCCTCGCGCACCTCGAAGCGCGGGACACTGCCCGCCTCCGTGATCACCTCGGCCCGCAGCAGCACATGCCCGGCGGCCAGTTCGGCCAGCACCCGCCGCAGTACCTCGAGATCGACTTCTCCGCGTACGGTGCTGCTGATGAAGAGCGGCACATCGGCCTTCGGCAGGTTGCCCCACCGGATCTCTCGGTCGAAATGCCTTATCTCGAACAGAGATAGCGGGCGTTGTGTGGTCATCGTTGAACCGGCCTCCGTGCGTGATGCTTGCCGTAGCGACCATACACACGACGGGGACAATCTTCAGTGCCGATTGTCAGCGACCGGTATCGACCTCGAACGGCCGATTACCCTCCGGCACACAACTATTGCCCGTCTTGTCGCGATCGATGATAGGTGGACCGCGGAGACATCCGAACGGCGCGCCGAGCAGGTGAACCAGGCGGGTTGAGGGCCAGATCTTGATGAGGACCGGCACCACGAGACCGCGCAGCCGGCACGTCCACGGCACGCCGGCCATCAGTCCCGGATGGGGATGACGATGAAAAGGCTTCGAAATTAGAGGGATACGGGGTCGCGGACGTCGCGGGCTGCTCCCACAGTAGGTTGCTCCTCTCGCCTCGAGCATCCCCGTGACGAGCGCGGCGAGGAGCAGCGGATACAGCACCGATGATCTCGGCCAGTGATCCCGACCGCTCCGAGCCGATCCAGCGCCTCCCGCTGGCGTCCACCGCTCCGGCGAGCCCTCGTCTCCGTCAGCCATTCCGTTCGATCGTCGAAATCTCAGGGCGCGCAGCCATTTCGAGGGCTCGCCGCGCTGAAGTGCTCGCGGAGGGGGAAGACGGCCCGGCGGCCCGGACCGTTCGGCAGGCTGCCCAGTGGCGCACGTCACTCGGCCGGGGTGTCACAGAAACGGAGTCGTCGGCAACTTGTGTCCGTCGAGCGTCAACACCCGAGGAGTAAGCGATATGACCAGCATCGGCGTCATCATCGGCAGCACGCGCCCCGGGCGCAATGGCGGGAACGCGGCCCGCTGCGTCCGGGATCTCGCGGTCGAATATGCGGGTGAGGCAGCCGAATTCGAGCTGGTCGACCTGGCGGGCTACCAGCTGCCCCTACTGGACGAACCCACCCACCTCCGCATGGCCGACATCCGCTCCCAGCCGGCCCTGACGCTGCGCGAGGACTTCGTGAACTTCACCGAATTCCGACCCCAGCCGGCGCAAGCCGCCGCCCTGCACGGCCTCATCGACGAACTGCTGGCCTGGTCCCGCGCCCTCGCCCCACTGCACACCCCCGTCCCCGCAACCGTTTCGTAGCCCAAGGAGGCAAAACCCATGCGTATCATCGTCTTCGGCGCCAATGGTCCGACCGGCCGCCTGCTGACCGCCCAGGCCCTCGACGCCGGACACCACGTCGCCGCGGTCACCCGGCAGCCGGATTCGTTTCCGCTGCGCCACGATCGGCTCGAGGTGATCGCCGCCGATGTCCTCGACCCGGGGGCCGTGGATGCCGCGGTGGCCGGGAGCGACGCCGTGCTTTCGACGCTCGGAGCGCCGCCGAGCAAGGAGCCGATCACCACCTACTCCCAGGGCGCGGCCAACATCGTCGCCGCCATGCAGCGGCACGGCGTCCGGCGGTTGGCCGTGGTCAGCTCGGCCGGAGTCGACCCGCAGCCCTACTCCGACGGCGGGTTCTTCTTCAATCGGGTCATGATCCCCTTCGTCACCGGTGTGGCAGGCAAGTCCATCTACGACGACATGCGCCGCATGGAAGAGTTCCTCAGGGCAAGCGATGTGGACTGGACGGTCGTGCGCCCGAGCGGCCTTTACCATCTGCCGGCGGTCACTGACTACACCATCGTCGAGGGCTTCGCCGATGGCCGCTTCACCTCCCGCACCGACCTCGCCGCCAGCCTGCTGTCCCTCGCCGACAGCGACCGCTTCGTCCGCGCCACCGTCAGCGTCATCACCACCACCGACAACCCGCCCCTGTTCCGGTGGATTCGGCAGGAAGCCATGGCCAGGAGCTGAATCCGCTACGTGTCACTGGCCGCGGGCTTCGAACGCCGCGCGTCGATTCGGTTCCGGCTCTGCAAGATCGCCGGCCATGCCTGTCCGACCGCCACGGGGCCACGCCGGATTCGGATACCGCCGTCGGGCCTGGCCGGTCCCCGCGACGGACCGGAACGTCCACCGAGTCTCGTTGCGCCGGGGGTGGTTTCGCGACTCGAGCCGTTCCCGACGACCCGGTCTCTCCCCCGCCGACGATCCGGCCGCGGCGGTTGTGGAGCGGGATTCGCTGCGATGACGGTCATCGGAAACTACGGCACCTGACCGCCCCGCCAGCGCGTGAGCCCCATCCTGCGTGAGGTGCCGCGCCCTCGGCGGCCGAACCGAGCAGATCCTCGGCACCGGGATCGCGACGGTCAAGGCGGGCCTGCGCCATGTCCGCTTGGGCGAATTGTCCCCCGAGCCCGGCGAATCGCTGAAACCGACCACCGGGAACGGGCACTGCTCGACGGCTTCATCCCCGCCTTCGAGCAGTGCCGAGCCGGTCTGCTCGAACAGCCGGTGCGCTCGGGCTCCACCCTGGAAGCGACCCGTGCCGTGACCGGCAGGAGGGGCGCGTGAACTGTATCCACATGCTCGGCGCGTACGTGATGGGCGCGCCCCGACGACCGGCGGATGCTCCCCCACCACCGCCACTGGACGACCCGCCGCTCTCGAGTACCACTGGGACGCGGGCGTGTCCCGGCGGAACCGGACCGTGGCCCTGACCCCCGGCCGTGACCGGTGTATCCCGCCTGATCGCCGTCCACGATCCGGCTCTCATCGCGATGCTCGGCTTCCCGGACGTGCCCGCGCACTGACCGAATCGGGCGCTCGATCAAGAAACAACGAAAGCCGCTCAGCGCCCGCTCGGCCGTCGAATTTTAGCGAATTATCGATGCTAAAAATGCGCTTCATGGTCCGCGGGGATGATAGGACTTCCCTGCATTCGGGTAGATAAACATCGAAATAACTTTTGAATCACAACAGGTCAAATCGGACAAACAGCCCTTGCCGACCAGCGGTGTTCGTGTCACGGTATATCAGGGTTTGGCTCAGTTCAACTCACACCGAGGAGTTTCGAAATGAGTAGCGGACTTTCGTACGATGCATCACTCGAGAACGCCCTCGAATTTCTGAAGCTTCAGCCCGAAAGTTCTTCACTGTTCAGCCCCGCCAATTCCGAGAACCGCTCGCTGCATATCGTTCTCGTCGCTCCACCGTATTTCGACATCCCGCCGGCGGGCTACGGCGGTGTCGAGGCGGTCGTCGCCACGCTCGCCGACGAGCTGGTCGACCACGGCCATCGCGTCACCTTGCTGGGCGCCGGCCGGCCCGGCACGAAGGCCCGATTCATCCGGGTCTGGGACGAGGTGCTCACCCAGCGGCTCGGCGAGCCGTACCCGGAGATCGTCAATGCCATGAAGGCCTGGCAGATCGTCGAGGCGTTACACGCCGAGGACCCCGTCGACGTCGTGCACGATCACACCTTCGCCGGTCCAGGCAATGCGGCCGCATACCGGATGCTCGGCATTCCCACCGTCGTCACCGTGCACGGTCCGGTCGACCCCGACATGCGCGACTACTACCAGTCATTCGACCACAGTGTGCGGCTCGTGGCGATCAGCGATCGGCAGCGCGCGCTGGCACCGGATCTGAACTGGATCGGCCGCGTGCACAACGCGATTCGGCCGGAAGAGTGGCCGTTCCGTACCGAAAAGCTCGACTACGCACTGTTTCTGGGTCGTTACGCCCCCTACAAGGGCGCCCACCTGGCGCTCGAGGCCGCGCACGAGGCCGGGATGCGGCTGATCCTGGCGGGCAAATGCAACGAACCACCCGAGCGCGAATTCTTCGGCAAGTCCGTCGCTCCGCTGCTCACCGACACCGATGACGTGTTCGGCGAGGCCGACGCCACCGCCAAGCGCCACCTGCTCGCCGGAGCGCGCTGTCTGCTGTTTCCCATCCGGTGGGAGGAACCCTTCGGCATCGTGATGATCGAGGCCATGGTCTGCGGTACCCCGGTGATCGCACTGCGCGGCGGCGCGGTGGAGGAGGTCGTCGAACACGGCGTGACCGGATGGATCTGCGACGATCCGGCCGAATTGCCCGACGCCATCGCCCGCGCCGACGAGATCGACCCCTACGCCTGCCGGGAGCGGGTCGAAAAGCTCTTCGCCACAGACCTTTTCGCGCAGGGCTACGAAACGGCCTACCACCGGGCGATCGAGCTGGCAGCGGAGCGGGCGCCGCGACCCGCTGTCCTGCTTACCGGCGTGCGGGCGCCGACCACGTCGCGGGCCCTCAGCACGCAGGTGCCGGGCGGTCGCCCGTGAGCGTATTCAATGCCGGCCCGCCCGTCCTGATCGAGGGCGGCGCCGGCGTCGTCACACTGGTCGCGGCGGGCACCTTCTGCCTGTCCGACCAGCTCGGGGACATTCACCCGGGCACCGCCCACGGTTTGTTCTACCGGGACGCGCGCATCCTGACCCGATGGGAGCTGCGCGTGGACGGCCTTCCACCGGAACAGCTTTCGGTAGTGCTGCGGGAGCCGTTCCGGGCGCGCTTCGTCGCACGCAAACCGCCACCGCACGGTATTACCGACGCCACGGTGCTGGTACAGCGCCGGCGCATCGTGGGTGAGGGCATGCGGGAGATCATCACCGTGCGCAATCTCGGCGACGAGGACACCGCCCTGATGGTGACCCTCGCCGCCGAGGCGGATTTCGCGGATCTGTTCGCGGTCAAGGAGGGCCGGGTCAGCGGTGGCGGTGGCGAGTCGGCCGCCGCCGACCATGCGCTGCGCCTCAGCGACCGCGCTCAGCACGGTCGCGGTGTCGTCATCACCGCCACCGAGGACCCCGAGATCCAGCCGGGCTCACTGGCCTGGCGGGTGGTGGTCCCGGCGCACGACAGCTGGCAGACGGTGGTGCACTGCCAACCCATCATCGACCATCGCGCCGCCCCGATGAACTTCGACGACGGCGCCGAATACAGCCCGGCGGACAAGATTCGCCGCTGGCGCGCCACGACCACCACTCTCACCGCCAGCGGTGTCGGCCTCAACACGATTCTGCAGCGCACCGAGACCGATCTGGGTGTCCTGCGCTTGGACGACCCCGCCGACGGCACGTCCTATGTGGCCGCCGGCGCGCCCTGGTTCATGGCCCTGTTCGGCCGCGACAGTCTGCTGACCTCCTGGATGGCGCTGCTGCTGGATTCGGACCTGGCCCTGGGAACTCTGCGTCAGCTGGCCAAACTCCAAGGCGTCGAGTCGAATCCGATCACCGAGGAGGAACCGGGCCGCATCATGCACGAGCGGCGCTATGGCCCCGGCAGCGATCGGGTGCTCGGCGGCGCCGTGTACTACGGCACCGCCGACGCGACCCCGTTGTTCGTCATGCTGCTGGCCGAATGCCGGCGCTGGGGTATGGGCGCAGCGGCCGTCGAGGAGTTGCTTCCGGCGGCGGACGCGGCGCTGGCCTGGATCGACTCCGATGGCGACCTCGATGGTGACGGCTTCGTCGAGTATCGGCGCAAGACCGATCGTGGTCTCGCCAACCAGGGATGGAAGGACAGCTGGGACGCCGTCGGTTTCGCCGACGGCCGCCTCGCCGACCCGCCGATCGCCCTGTGCGAGGTGCAGGGCTACGTCTACGCGGCCCGGCTCGGCCGCGCGGAACTGGCCGAGGCGCGCGGCGATCATGTCACAGCGCAACGACTGCGCGCGCAGGCCGCGGACCTCAAAAGCCGTTTCGACGAGGCGTTCTGGATGCCGGACAGCGGCTGCTACGCCATGGCGCTGGACGGTGCGAAGCAGCCGGTCGATGTGGTGTCGAGCAATCCGGGCCACTGCCTGTGGACCGGTATCGTCCCCGACGAGCGCGCGGCGGAACTGATCGAGCGGCTCGGCGCCGCGGATGTGAACAGCGGATACGGTTTGCGTACACTGTCTTCCACCGCGCGTCGGTTCAATCCCATGGGCTATCACACCGGTTCGGTGTGGCCGCACGACACGGCCATCGCGGTGGCCGGTCTGATGCGATACGGCCACATTCCCGGCGCGCTGGAACTGAGCGTTCAACTGGCGAGCGGGCTGCTGGAGGCCATCCTGGAATTCGACGCCCGGCCGCCGGAGTTGTTCTGCGGCTTCTCGCGTACCGAATTCCGTTCCCCGGTGCCCTATCCCACCTCGTGCTCACCGCAGGCGTGGGCGAGCGCGGCGCCGCTGCTGCTCATGCGGTCGTTTCTGGGCCTGTCACCCGACGTTCCCGCGCGCACTCTGACGATCGCGCCCCGACTGCCCGAACGCGCGGGGGCGGTCCGGCTCGCCGATCTCCGCCTCGGTCCGGCCACGGTGACCATCGAGGCCTGCGGCACGGACGCGAAGGTCGAGGGGTTGCCGCCGGATTGGCAGCTGAACCAGAAATGAACAAACGCGGTTCCGGCCCCGGCCGGAACCGCCCTTCGTTCTATCTGCGGCGTCAGCTCCGCCGCCTTCAGGGCAGCAGCGGCTGGTTCCCGGGCGCGCCGGACCGCGACGGGTATCAGGACGCGGGCCTCGATCTCGACCTCGCCGCACGCGGCTACACCGTCGACTACGACTCGACCTTCGACACAACCGGATACGAGGGTGCGAGCACCGAGACGATCCCGGCGCGCGTGCGGCGGTACACGGTGCCGTGCGCGACGATTGTGTTGCATCTGTGCCGCGAGTCGATCGACACCGCGGCCCTGCCCTCGATCAGGATGGCGGGGACTCTGGCCCGGGCGATGGGCGAAGCAGGACTTCGGTCACACCGCAGAGGACTACAGTCGATGCTTTCAGCTACCTGATGCCCTACCCGAGCGCGCTGGGTTGCGGTGAGATCGCTTGTGTCAGTACTGCTTCCGACACCCTACGGAGGAAAAGATGAGTCTGCTTCCGGTTCACCGTCGGACGGGTACAACGTTGCCCGATCTCGAGGACATGTGGAACGCCGCCTTGATGCCATTCGGCGGATGGGCGCCGACGTTCGAAACGCATCTACTGCGCGTGGAGGACACTGTCGAAGACGGTCACTACGTCGTGCGTGCGGAGATTCCCGGCATCGATCCGGCCAAGGACGTCGAGGTTTCCGTGCACGAGGGACAGTTGACCATCAAGGCCGAGCGCACCGAGAAGAAGGAAGAGAAGGGGCGATCGGAATTCCGATACGGATCCTTCGAACGCACCGTCACGCTGCCGGCGGGCGCGCAGGACAAAGACATCGACGCCACGTACGCCAAGGGGATCCTGACGGTCAGCGTGCCGATGGAAGAGCAGCCCAAGGAAGTGACCAAGAAGATCGAAGTGAAATCGGGCGACTGACACAACGCACCTGACCAGGCCCCGAAAATCATCGCGATCATCCAGGCACCCGGCGGTCCGTGCCGGCCGAACGATAGCGGGACGTAGTGTCCGGGTGCGGTGATCGTGGCCAGGTCCGAGCTGCGGTCGGGGAAAGAGACGAACGGCCCTACCCTACGCTCAGTTCGACTCGATGAGACGACCCGACAACGAGCTCATTTCTGCCGAACCGGCACCGACTGAATCGCGAGCAGTCCAAGTGTCAGCTGACCGCCATGACGCGGGCCTGATCGCCGGTGCCGGTTTGGTGGTCTCCGAGCATCTGCTGGCGGTCTCGGCTTCAAAGCGTCACGGGCGGGTGCGGGATTCGTCCATGCGGTGGTCGTCCGGGGCGACAGAACGGATCCGAGGGGCAAGCGCTTGCACGGGTGAAGGTACCGATGCTGTTCCTGATCGCCGGGCGTAGCCACGCGACCGTAAGTCTTGACGTCGTCGGTATCCGAATCAGTAGTCCGGAGGAAATCATGAGCCATCCAGCCGATCCGAGCCCGACCGAACGCCACCGAGCTGCTCGCCATGCCGTGGACGAGCTCGGACAAGCCCGCGACGACCACGCTCTACTGCGGGTGCGGTGCGGTCGTAGCCACCATGTCGCGACCATTTTCGACACCGCGATCGGCGCGGTGTACGAGTCGTCGGTCGGCCCACACGCGCACGGACATCGTGATTTCGTCGACGAGGCCCACCACGCGGCCCACCACGGCACTCGCTACGTCGACATGCTCGACAGTGACATCCTCGCCGAGGATCTGGTGCCCGCCTACTGCGAGTGCGGCAGTTACGAACTATCCCGGAACGAGATGCGGCGCGCTATCGACGAGGGCCGGCACACGATCCAATTGAGCTGACCACGGCGCCGGGACGATTCGCCGCTCACGCGGCGACAGTATGGATGACTACGACGGTATCGAAGGCCAGAAGGTATCGAAGGCCATACCAAACTGGAAAGGACATGGCCCGACCATGACCGTGCTGCGCATCATCGCCGGCAGCGCCAACCCCGAGCTGGCCGCTACCATCGCGAATTACCTGGGCGCGGGCCCACCGGAGACCGTCCTGGACCGATTCCCCGACGGAGAATTGCTCCCGACGGTCGAAAACGTCGGCGGTAGCGACGTTTACGTCGTGCAACCCACCCCGCCTCCGGTCAACGACCACCTCGCCGAACTGCTATTGCTGCTCGATGCCTGTCAACGCGCTCGCGCCGCCCGCATCACGGCGGTGGTGCCGTATCTCGGCTACGCCCGCCAAGACCGGCGTACCCACCCGGGTCAAGCTCTCGGCGTCGCGGTGTTCACCCGGGCCATCGCGGCCGCGGGCGCGCACCGCCTGATCGTGATCGATCCACACACTCCAGCCCTCGAGGCGATCTGCCCCATCCCCACCGAGACGCTGACCGCCGTTCCCGTCCTGGCTCAGGAGATCGCCCTGTCCGAGCGAGTGGTCGTCGCCCCGGATGAGGGCGCGGTGAAACTGGCCGAGCAGTACGCGCAAGTGTCGCCGAATCCGCTTGCGGTGGTGCGCAAACGCCGCGAGAGCGGCACCACGGTCACGGCACTGGAGTTGATCGGCGACGTACGGGGCGCGTTGCCGGTGATCGTCGATGACATGATCAGCACGGGTGCCACCATCGAAACCGCGGTCGGACTGCTGCGCGTGCACGACGCCGCCCCCGATGTGACCGTGGCGGCCACACACGGCGTCTTCGCGCACGGCGCAGTCGGCCGTCTGCACCGCCTCGGGCTGCGGCACGTACTGATCACCGATACCATCGCGCACCGGAGTCTGCCACCGGAGTTCCAGGTGTGCTCGATCGCGCCGCTGCTGGCCGAAGCCATCGCGGCCATGCACGACAACGCCGCACTGCACCCGCCGGTGAGCACCGTGTGGAGTATCTCATGACCGTGCCGACAGCGCGGCGGCCGCCGCTGCCAGCGAGGACGTGAGGCTGTGTCCTACAGCGGCCCGACTCATGCCCTGGGCGTTATCGAAGGCTGATCAGTTCTCAGCCGTGATGGGACGAAAGTCATTCCAGCAGGTGACACGCTGCACTCACCCGGCCACCGCCGAAGGGCGGATCGTATGACTCGGCTCGAGCGCAGCTAGAAGGGAGCCGAGCCCGCGGTCGATTCCATTTCTGGCCGCATGCGGTGACCTCCCGGCGAACCCGGGGCGGGCAAAGTCCACGATCGGCGTGACCTTGTCCTCTTCTGCGAACGTCGGTGGAAAGCAATGGTGATGAAGTCCATGTCTTTCGAGCAGGAGGGTAGACCATGACTACAGCCAAGGAGATCATGCACCCGGGTGCCCAGTGGATCTCGCGTAAGGACACAGTCGAACGTGCGGCCCAGCTGATGAAGGAACTCGACGTCGGCGTGCTACCGGTCAGCGATGAGAACGAACGACTGTGCGGGATCATCACCGACCGCGATATCGTGCTGAAATGTATTGCCGTCGGCCATGATCCAGCGAAAACGACATGCTCGGACCTGTGCGAGGGAACCCCGCGGTGGATCGACGCGAACGCCGACGTCGATGAGGTGCTGCGCGCGCTGGAGAATCATCGGATCAAGCGGCTGCCGGTGATCGAGAACAAGAAATTGGTCGGCATGATCAGCGAGGTCGACATCGCTCGGCACTTGAGCGAGGACGAGATCGCCGACTTTGTGGAGCGTGTGTACGCGGGTCGATAGCGACTTCCGTAACGAGCACGACCCACGGCCGCCACGGAACCCTTCGCGCGCGAATATCTGCTGCGAGGCACTGGTGCGCTGCGATGCGTGCGGCCGCACGATGCAGGCCGAAGTGGTCAGCGGGATCATCTACCGCCGCTGCCGCGTCAAGACCTTCGCCGCCGCCAGTCCTGTGTCGGCCGAGCACCCACATACAGTTTCGGCCCCGACGACAGCTTGCCGTCGGGGCCGAAACTGGGTTCAGCATTGGTGTCCGGAGGGGGACTTGAACCCCCACGCCCTAATACGGGCACTAGCACCTCAAGCTAGCGCGTCTGCCATTCCGCCACCCGGACCGGTGGTGCTCAGCAAGGCTATCGGATCGGACCGTCTGGACCAAATCGGTCGATTTCCTGCATCTTTTACCGAGCATCTCGAGACGGCGGGAGTGGTTGCCGCCGGGCCGATTCGCGACCCGGCAGGCCACCCCCGACTCTCAAGCCTTCAGCGCCTCCAGCAGCGCGGCACGCTGGCGGGAGCCCAGGCCGCCGATGCGGCGGTCGGCGGGGATTTCGGCCTCGTCCATCAGCTTGGCCGCCTTGACCGGGCCGATGCCCGGCAGCGCCTTGATGACCGCCGCCACCTTCGTCTTCTTGACCAAGTCCTCCTTGTCGGCGCGCCTGAGCACGTCGGCGAGGCTGACCGACCCCTTCTTGACCTGCGCGATGAGTTCCGAGCGGGCCTTACGAACCGCGGCGGCCTTGGCCAGCGCCTCGGAGCGTTGTTCGGGGGTCATGGTGGGCAGAGCCATATGTCCTTACCTTTCACTCGTTCGCTGGTACGTCGCCGACGATTCAACATGACACCGGGCCTTCCGCAGGTACGACACACCGCGTGGACGTGGCCGACACGTCGAGCGACCGGCGAAATACGGGCACTGGGCACCGGTCGGATGGCCGGTACGGCACAGGTAAGGCTACCAGTAGTTTGCTGGATGGCGGAGCTGGCAAATTCGGAACGCCACGCGCGGATCGGTACTACGGTGAGCGCGAACATCACCGAGCACCGGCGGAAGGCGGGGCAGATGACGGGGTCGTACTCGTACGCCGATCCGACCACGACCGAACTATCGCTTGCGGACCGATACGACAGCGCAGACCCTGTGACCTGGAACGGAGCGCAGGTCTACCCGTTGTATTCGGAACTCGTCGGCGCCTCGCCCACCACGGTCCGGCTGGCCCTGCGCAGCGTTGCCCCGCGCCCAGACGTCCGCAGTCTCGGCATCGGGCTCGCCGTGGACCATGGACACGTGTTGCTGGACGGCCGCCAGCTCAGGGGGGTTGACGTGTGGAGCGATGCCATGGCGGCTGGCATCGAGCTCCAGGTGTGCCCCGAGGAAGGCGACGCGGCCATCACCCTGACCCCGGTATGGGTCGATCGCACCGAGGCCACGGTCTCCTGGATCGGTAACTACGGCATGCTCATCACCCGCGAATCGACCTCGACGGTCCTGCGATGCAGCACCGGCGTCGGCCCGCCCGACTTCGGCGAGCTGGTCGTGGAACTCACCACCGCCCTCACCCCGCCGCCCCCGGAACCGCAGGCCGAGGCCAGCCGCTACCAGAACGCCCTCTACGAGCTGGGTGTGGCCATGCAGCGGCGGGGCGATGAGGAGCAGGCCTGCCAACTATGGGCGCAGGCAGCCGAATTCGGGCATCCGGCTGCCGCGTACGACCTCGGCGTATTCCGCTATCGCCGCGGCGACTACAGCGAGGCCGAACACTGGTGGCGCACTGCCGCGACCCACGGCGATTCCCGCGCCATGGCCGGCCTCGCCGAGTTGCTCGCCCGCCGCGGCAGTGCCGGCGAAGCCCGGGCCTGGCGCGCCGCCAGTGCCGCCGAAACCCAGTCGCCCTGACCGCTTTCGACGTGTCGGGCAGGGGCGGCGGATTTGTAGCCCGCTCCGGTGAGGGAGTCGGCCTGCTTCAGTTCGGCGAAACCACCGGTGAAGACGACCTCGCCGCCGTGTGCGCCGGCGGGGGTCCGATATCAACGATATGGTCGGCGATCTGGATGACGTCGGGATCACGCTCGACGACCAGGACCGTATTTCCGTTGTGCCGCAGCGCTTCCAGCATGCGACTGAGCCGCCCGAGATCGCGTGGGTACAGGCCGACGCTGGGTTCGTCGAAGATGTAGGTCATCCCGACCAGCGTGCTGCCCGGATGCTTGATCATCTTCAGGCGCCTGCCCTCACCGCGGACAGGGTCGAGGTGGCGCGGTCCAGGCTGAGGAGGCCGAGTCCGATGTCGGCGACGCGCTCCAGCGCGACCCGGGTGGCCTCGACCAGCGGGAGGGCGGCCGGATCGTCGATCTCGCCCAGCACCTCGATCAGATCGGTGATCTGCGAGCCGGCCCAGTCGGCGATATTCCTGCCATTGATCTTGGTGGCCGGCCCACTTCAAGAGGCAGAGATAGGTGACTCAAATCACATGGCTTTCGCTGAAGGTCCGGGTCCAGCCCGGATTGCCGAACGGTCGCGCCCATCTACAGTGGCGGTCGATCGCGCGGCCGACATTGCCGCGCACGACACATGAGGAACGCATGATGAACACCGCGCGATGGACGGCCCTGGCGGCCGCCGCACTAGCCGTAGCCCTGTTGTCCGGATGCTCGGACGTCGAGAAAGCCCTCAACAAGGGCGGCGACACCAAGTGCAGCGACTACCTTGCCCAGAACGCCGACACCCAGCGCGTCACCATCACCAAATTCATCAAGCAGCAGACCGGCAGCGACAACGAGCCCGCCGGCACCCAGGTCGACCTCTCCATGGCCGCCGTTCAAGGCCTCTGCCAGGTCCAGGCCAACAAGGACACCCCCATCAAGAACGCCGACCTGGCCGGCATCCTCATCAAGAAGTAACGCGCCGAATCCCGCCCCCACGCACCCCATTTCGCCTGGCCCAGCCCCGATTTCCGTTTGGGCCAACCCCTCCGCTAATCTTGTGCAGCATCATCGGTCCGGGTGGCGGAATGGCAGACGCGCTAGCTTGAGGTGCTAGTGCCCGTATTAGGGCGTGGGGGTTCAAGTCCCCCTCCGGACACGTACTTACCACACGGGTGGTGGCGGCGGGGATTCTGTCGCCACCACCCGTTTCTTGTCGTCCCAGCATGGCTGGCGCTACCCGGCGCCAACGCCGCGAATCGACCGGTACCCGGTCATGAAGAATTCGATCCTGCTGCCGCACAATGTGTTTCAAGCCTTTTCGTCGAATACCGTTGCTGTGCCCGCGTTCTCATCACCGATGCCCGCTGCCCGCGCTGTCGTGCCGGGGCCGGCCGCGAGAGCGGATGGCGGATCGCTGAGTGCCGCCGAATACGGCGTACCGCGGCTCGCCGACCACAGTGTGGTAGCCGGATACTGTTCGATATCTCGATGGGTGCCGGCAACGACACCGTCGCGCGGATCGCATCCTCGCGCTGATCGTGTCGATCATCTCGATCATGCCGATGGCAAGCCATCGCCTCGCAGGCCGCAAGGATGCACCAGCTGAGCAGCCTCAGCCGGGCCGCGGCAGCGCTGGACCTGGAAATGAAGACTTTCGGCCTATAGCGGACTCTGGCTGATCGCAGTTAACCTGAATCATCGTCCTATTCCCAACGTCGTGAAGAGGACGTCGCTTCGGTCGAAGCACAGGTGCCGGAGCTGCTGGGTCGACGCAGTCGTGACAGGGCCTGGCGTCGGACCATTCTGTATACAGGGTCTGGTTCGGCAATTTCGCAGCGTGGCTATCGCTCGCCATGCAGGACCATGACATGGTCGGGGTCGAAAATAAAAGAAGCGCGTCATAGGGCGTTTCCGAGGGCGGCGAAGCGGGCTACAGCAGTCAGCCCACTGTCTGCCATCGCAGATTCCGCCACTCGGTCGCCGGAGCACCGGTGCCAATCATCTAACGGTTTCCTGGCTGCACTGGGCGCGCATCAATCCAGTCACTCGATATCGAGGAACGAATATGTCCAGCAAAATGATCAAGTTCGTAGCCGCAACCGCTATTGCCTTGCCGCTGGGCGCTATCGCAGCCCCGGTAGCGTCGGCTAGCTCCATTTCGACGACACCTGCGAGTTCGACATCGACCGCAGTTATTCCTGCCGAAGGATCAATTTCCATCTGCTTCCCGATGGGCAGTGTGGTCTTTTGTATCTGAGAACACCGGCTGACGTCTCGACGCGGTCGAAAACGGCTGCGTGAATATTGGGGCATCCCCGGATCCCGACTTCCTGGGGCCGGGGATGCCCCAATACCAGGTAGACATATCGAACAAATATGCGGTGACACAGCTGAACATTTGTTTCGAACGCGGACCGGACGGCTTGACAGAACGCCGTGCCACTTGCGCCGACCGTTGAGATCAAGTTCCCATATCGGGGCGGCTACGGGTCCTCACCCCGACATCACGGCAGGTCGCGCGCGTGTATTCGAGTGGACCTAGTGGACCTATATCGCCGAATGGCTCGTAGGTCCCCCGGCCACCCGCTCCAACTCGCTGGGGCATATGCGGCCCTGTTCCCCATTGTCCACGGCTTGCCGACGGCCGGCTGGCGGGCATGTGGAAGCGTTTCGCCGCGCCCGGATGGCCGGTCCGGCCGAACCGATGACCAAAGTCCACCAGCGCACTGCTAATGGACATAGCGACACGACATAACCGACGGCTTAGCTGGATCGTAGCCATTGACTCGCAGCGAAAGGACAGTCGCCATGGCCGAGACGCACACCACCAAGCGCACCCGCGCAGCCGAGCACACCGGGACGGCCGACAAGGCCGAAACCGCCGCGCCCGAGGCGACGACCGAATCCGGCGTGACTCAGCGTCGGCCCGAATCCGCCGCGAGCCCCGCACCCGCCGACACGGGGGCCGATCACGGCCTGCCTGTGCCCGTTCCCATGGTCGGCGTGCACATGCGCCGGGTGCCGATGCCTCCCGGTCCGCATGCGGTGGCCGGCGGTTTGGCACATGGCGCTTCATCGGTTACCTCATCGGTTACCGCGATGGCGCGCTCGGTGGCGCCCGATCGGGAGTCGGCGCTGTTCTACGGCGGGCTCGGGGCGCTCGCCGTGACCGGGTTGCTGTCCTGGCCCGTGGCCGCCGCCATCGGTACCGGGGTCTGGGTGGCGGGCCGCGCGCACACCTCCAAGCAGCCGAAATAGCCTGGTGCGAAACAGGGTTCGAGATGCCTGGCATCAGATGGGCCGCACACTTCGTGACCGGGCTGGCGGTGGACACGGTCCGCGCCGTAGGTAATGAGATCGCCGGGCGGCAGACCTGGTCGCGCGGGGAGCACGCCCATATCGAGGCCAAAGGTGTGCATCGTACCGATGCGCCGCCGGAATACGCAGCCGCGCTGCGTCATACGGTCGGCGCGCTGGACGGGGTCCGGTGGGCCGCGGTGAACGGTGTGCTGGGCGATGTCATCGTCGAGTTCGATCCGCGGCGCGTATCGGTCGCGCGACTCCGTGCGGCGGTGGCGGCGGTGGAGCGCGAATTCGGGATGGATCGGCAGCCGCGCGATCGGCCCATGCACCCGGGCGGTTTCGAGCCGGTCTTCGACGAGTTGCTCTCCCTCGGCGGCGATCTGCTCGGCGCGACGGTCGGCTTGGTCGGGCGGATCGTGCCACCGCTGGCGCTGCCGCCGGAGACGATCGCGGCGGTGCACGCGGTGGATCTGGTGCCCGGACTGCGGCAGGGACTGGAGGCCCGATTCGGCGCGGTCCGGGTGGACGTGGCACTGGCGCTGGCCGGTTCGGTGGTCTCGGCCGCCGCGCATACGCCGTTGTTCGCCTTGGCCGATGCCGGATTGCGGGCGGCGCAGTTGCCCGCGGCGCTGGCCCGCCGTCATACATGGGATGAACGGGCTCCGGAACTGGCTGCGCATGCCCGACAGGCGGCGGCCGCACCTGCGCCGCCGCCGGGTACCCGGCCGGTGCCACTGCCGCCCGGCCCGGTCGAACGGTATGCGCGCCAAGTGGGCATTGTCGCGCTCGGCGGCGCCGCGGCGCTGCTGCCGATGGCTGGAACGGCCAAGGCGGCACGCGCAGTGTCCTACGGGGCACCGCGCGCCGCACGGATGGGTGCGGCAGCCTTCGCCGCGGAACTGGGGCGGATGCTGGCCGCGCGGGGGATCCTCGTCCGGGATCCGGAGGCAGTGGACCGACTGGACCGGATCGACACCGTCGTCATCGATGCCGAGGTGCTGGTCACCGCGGACGGAATGCTGCATCCGCTCGCCGAGGCCATCATCTCCGCCGCGCACGCCGCGGGCCGGGTGGTGGTGATCACCCCGCGCGCCTCCGAGATGGCGGACCGACTGGGCGCGGACGACCGCATCGGCGGCGGACCGCATCTGGCCGCATCGGTGCGGCGGCTGCAGCGGGCCGGGCATGTGGTGGCATTGATCGCCAGTCACAACGCGTCCGGGTTGGCCGCGGCCGATTGCGCCATCGGGGTTCTCGCGCCCGGGCGGACCCCGCCGTGGGCGGCCGATATCCTGTGCGGGCCAGAGCTTTCCGATGTGTGGCTGCTGTTGCAGGCCATTGTTCCGGCCAAGCGCAACAGCGAGTTCGCGGTCCGGCTGGCATTGCTCGGTTCGTCCTCCGGCGCACTGCTCGGCCTCGTCGGACCGGCGCGCGGCGGCTATCGGCGCGGCTCGCTGCCGGTGGGGCTCTCGGCGCTGATCGCCGTGGCGGGCGGCATCTGGTCCGTCGATGCGGTGACGCGGCGCAGGCCACCGCCGATCGCGGATGTCACACCGTGGCACGCGATGCCGGTCGAGGAGGCCCTGGCGGCATTGCGATCCGGGCTGCCGGGTCTGTCCGACGAACAGGCCGCGGGCCGCCACACATCAGACGTCGATTCCGCCGAACCGAGTGAAACACTTTGGCGTGCAACCGTTTCCGAGTTCGACACTCCGCTCACCGCGCCGCTGGCAGCGGGCGCGGGCGTGTCCGCGGCCAGCGGCTCGGTGCTCGACGCGGGCCTGGTGACCCTGGTGATGGCGGGCAACGCCGTACTGGGCGCGGTGCAGCGGATCGCGGCCGGGCGGGCAGTGCGACGGCTCGCGGACATCGGTGCACTGCAAGCCAATCTGCGCCGCCGGAACGAGGTACACATCACGCCCGCGAGCGAGCTGGTCGCAGGCGATATCGTCCTCTTGCACGCCGGCGACGCCGTCCCGGCCGATTGCCGCTTGGTCGACGCCGACCACCTCGAGATCGACGAATCCAGCCTGACCGGTGAATCCCTGCCGGTGCCCAAGGATCCCGCGCCCGTGGACTCCGACCTGGTGGCCGAGCGCACCAGCATGCTGTACGCGGGCACCACCGTGGTGGCGGGAAGCGGCACCGCGCTGGTGACCGCAGTCGGCCGTGCGACCGAGGCCGGCCGCAGCGGTGCGCTGGCCGACAGCGGCGAGAGCGCGGCAGGAGTCGAAACCCGTTTGAACGCACTGACCAAGCTCTCGATGCGGGTCGCTGCCGGCGCGGGCGGCGCGGTGCTCGGCATCGGGCTGTTACGCGGACGAGTGGCCGAGGCAGTGGGCTCGGCGGTGGCGCTGGCGGTGGCCGCGGTGCCCGAGGGCCTGCCGTTCGTCGCCACGGTCGCCCAGTTGGCCGCGGCGCGACGGCTGTCGCACCGCAATGTGCTGGTGCGCACGCCGCGTACCCTGGAGGCGCTCGGCCGAGTCGATACGGTGTGCTTCGACAAGACCGGCACCCTCACCGAGGCGCATATCGAATTGCGCCGGGTCAGCGATGGATTCGAGGACGAGCCACTGGACGCGCTGACTCCGGCGCGACATGCCGTGCTGGCCGCGGCGTTGCGCGCGACTCCCGTCGATCCGCTGGGCCGCACGCCGCCACATCCGACCGATCGGGCCGTCGAGCGCGGTGCGCACGCCGCGCGGGTGGATCGTGCCGACGGCGAGCCGGACTGGGTCATGGTGCGAGAGTTGCCGTTCGAGCCGGGGCGCGGCTTTCACGCCGTGCTCGGCAGTACTGATGACCGTCACCTCATCAGCGTCAAGGGCGCACCGGAAATCGTGCTGCCACGCTGTACGGCCTTCCGTCGGGACGGCGGCGGCGCGCCGCTCACCGACGCCGTGGCCTCCGAGCTCCAGTTGGCCGCGGAATCCCTTGCCGAACAAGGATTCCGGGTGCTCGCGGTGGCAGAGCGGGCGGCCTCTCAACGCTCCGAACTGGATTCCGAGCGCATAGAGCGCCTGGAGTTCCTCGGCCTGCTGTGTCTGGCCGACCCGATCCGCCCGACCGCCGCCGCGGCGGTGCGAGACCTGCGCGCGGCCGGTGTGGACGCGGTCATGCTCACTGGCGACCACCCGCAGACGGCGGTGGCCATCGCGACCGAACTCGGTCTGCGCACCAGCGGCCGCGTCATCACCGGAACCGAGGTGGAGGCCAGCACCGAAGCCGAACTGGCCGCGCTGGTCGCCGAGACCGCTGTGTTCGCACGCGTCAGCCCCGTCCACAAGGCAGCCATCGTGCGCGCCCTGCGCCATGCTGGGCACACCGTCGCGGTGACCGGCGACGGCGCCAACGATGCCCCTGCCATCCGGCTGGCCGATGTCGGAATCGCCTTGGGCCCCAAGAGCACTCCCGCTGCCAAGCAGGCCGCCGACATCGTGGTGACCGATGAGCGCATCGAGACCATCGTCGACGCCGTGATCGAAAGCCGCGCGATGTGGCGTTCGGTTCGCGACAGCGTGTCCATGCTGGTCGGCGGCAATCTCGGTGAAATCGCCTTCACCCTGGGCTCGTCCATACTGTCCGCGCGACCGGCCCTCAATGCCCGCCAGTTGCTGGCGGTCAACCTGCTCACCGATCTGCTGCCCGCCCTGGTGGTCGCCGCGCGGCCACCCCGCGATGTCACGCCCGCCATGCTGCTGTCCGAGGGCCCGGACTCCGCCGTGGGCGCGGCCCTGCGCCGCGATGTCACCACACGCGCCCTGTCCACCACACTGGCAGCCTCGGCCGCCTGGCTCGCGGCCCTCGTCGTGTACCGGTCACGCCAGGCCGGCACCGTGGGTTTCGCCGCCCTGGTCGGCACGCAGCTGGCCCAGACAGCCCGCAGCGCGCACGGGGATCCGCTTGTGATGGCGGCCGGATTGGGTTCGGCGGCAGCCCTTTTCGCGTTGGTGCAATTCCCGCCCACCAGTTATTTCTTCGGCTGCCGTCCGCTGGGTCCGCTCGGCTGGGGTATCGTGGCGATCTCCAGCGTCGCCGGCGCCGTCGCCACCGGCACCTGGCAGGATCGCCGGAATCCGGAAAGTCTGCCATCCCAGGCACCAACGACCTCTCACGCCGAGACCGCCGACACCCCTGAGCGCGGACCCGACCGGAGTCCGCGACCGAACGGAGTAGTGCCTCACAACGACATGGTGCCTCAACCAGGTTCGTGACTCTTCCGTCCGGCGAACTTCGTCGGTGAGCATGTGGGTCAGCGCGGTTGCCACGGCGGCGTGAGCCGCGGCAGACCGACCGGTCGCGGCCTCGTCGGTTCGATCGAGCGTCGCCGACCAGATGGCGATCAGCTCGAACGCATCCGCGGTCGGGCGTGCGGTGGCTCGTCGCAGACGGCGTCCGGAATCGCGACCATCCGGCCGACCAGGGTGTGATCAGCGGACCCGCTGAGGTCAGCGCACCAATCTCCGCCGGCGACAGCACCACCTGACCGCACCGAACAGCGGATTTCGACACTCCGACACAGCGTTCGCCGGTGGTGGCCGGGTGGCGATCGTGTGAGCCCCTCACTACGGTGGGGCGGGCAATCGGAAGCCGGAACTGTGGGGTGTGTGCATGCCGTTGTCGACGGTCGACCAGGTGACGACCACCGATCAGGAGGCGCCGAGACGGCGCTCGATTCCGCTGGTCGTGGTGTGGATGGTAGCGATGCTGGGCGGGCTGGCCGGGTGGTACTACCTCGGCCAGGTGCTGGCCGCGCCGCGCACGATGCTGCACCTGATCGACCTCGGCACATACCAGATCGCGGCCGACCGGGTGACGCACGGAGTTTCGGTGTACGACACCCCACTTCGAGGGCATACGCGCGGGGTGTGGGAATTCGTGTACACCCCGTTCGCGGCGCTGCTGTTCGTGCCGCTGGTGGCGTTGCAGGGCTCGGTGTTCACCTGGGTCGGTGGACTCGCGAACTTCGCGATGCTGACCGGATCAGTGTGGGCGGCGCTGTCGGTGCTCGGCTACCGCCGCGAGCGGCGCATGATGATCGTGGGCCCGGCAGCCGCCTGTCTGCTGCTGTTGTGCGAGCCCATCCGCGAGACCATGGCCTTCGGGCAGGTCAATATCCTGCTGCTGCTCCTCGTCCTCGCGGACATGGCACTGCCGGATTCCTCCCGCTGGAAAGGCGCACTGACCGGCATCGCGGCCGGAATCAAGCTGACCCCCGCGTTCTTCATCCTCTACTTCCTGGTCACCCGCCGATTCCGGGCCGCCGCCACCGCAACCGGCGCCCTGACCGTCACCATGGTGATCGGTCTGGCCGTCCTGCCGAAGGATTCGCTGACGTTCTGGAGCGGCGCCTTCGCCGACCCCGCCCGCGTCGGCGTCCCGGAGAACCCGCAGAACGAGTCCCTGCGCGGCATGCTCGCCCGGACCCTCGGAGCGGTCGGCGGAATGCAATTGCTCTGGCTCGCAGCCGCTCTCGTGATCGCCGCAGTCTGCCTGATCCTCGCACGTCGTCTGTCCCTCACCGGCCGCGAACTTCCCGCCGTAGTTCTGTGCGGTATGACGAGCACCGTCGTCTCCCCGTACAGCTGGATCCACCACTGGGTCTGGCTGGCTCCCCTGCTGATCTATTTGGCCGATCTGACGATTCGTCACCGCACCGTCCCGACCGTCGCGGCTCTCCTGGTGACCTTCCTCGTCTGCTCGGGCGGCGTCTTCGATCTCCTGGACCTCCACTACGGCAGCGTCTTCGACCTCCCCAACCGCTCCCCCTACGCCCTGTTCGACCACAACGCCTACATCTGGCTCACCCTCGCCCTGTTCGCGGTGACCGCCTTCGGCGTGCCCCGGCCCGAGGTGAGTAGCCGAGATGAGTATTTCGGCAGATTAGTCCCCGCTCGTCTCTCCGTAGCCTTTCGGAACCGTAAGCCCTCCTAGGTCTGCTCCGATCGACGGCTACGCGGGGATTGACCTCGAGTGCGCTCGAGGTTGCACGCTGGAAGCATGACTCGACCAGCCGAATTCTGGAACACCGTCTACGACGAGGACACCGCCCCCTGGGTGATCGGCGAGCCCCAGCCCGCCATCGTGGCGCTGGAACGCGCGGGCGAGATCCGCGGCCGCGTGCTCGAGCCCGGCTGTGGCGCGGGCGAGCACACCATCCTGCTCACCCGCCTCGGCTACGACGTCCTCGGTATCGACTTCTCCCCCAGCGCAATCGAGTACGCCCGCGCCAATGCCACCGCCCAGGGCGTCCCGGCTGTCCGCTTCCAGGTGGCCGACGCGCTGACCCTCGGCGACCACACCGACTTCGCCGGTGATCCTCCGGGCTCCGCGCCCGCCTTCGACACCGTCGTGGACAGCGCGCTGTTCCACGTCTTCGGCACCGAACCCGAGGCCCGCGCCGCCTACGTCCGCAGCCTGCACGCGGTCTGCAAGCCCGGCGGCACCGTCCATGTCCTTGCCCTCTCGGACGCCGAACCCGGCTTCGGCCCTCGCATCAGTGACACGGTGATTCGCGAATCCTTCGACATCGGTTGGGAATTGGAGCGACTGGAGCCCACTCGCTACCGCGGCCGCGTCACCGAATCCGTCGCGGATCAAGCGGCCGGCCTCGAGGTGTCCCCGACGGGCCTGGTAGATGTCGCGGCCTGGATGGCACGCATCCGGCGGCTCTGATGACTATCTATCCACGTCATCAGGGATTCTCGAGGGTCACAGAGTGAGCAGCACCTTGATGGCGCGGCGTTCGTCCATGGCTTTGTATCCTTCGGCGACTTTGTCCAGGGGCAGGACGAGGTCGAAGACCTTGCCCGGGTCGATCTTTCGGTCCCATACGAGCTGGATCAGCTTGGGCAGGAACCGGCGTACCGGGGCGGGGCCGCCCTCGGTGTGAATGCCGGCGAAGAAGAGGTCGATGCCGCGGATGGTGACGTCGTAATTGACGCCGACGAAGCCCATGTACCCGCCCGGACGGGTGGCACGGATCGCCTGCATCGTCGATTGCTGCGTTCCGACGGCCTCGATGACCGAGTGCGCGCCGAGCCCTCCGGTGAGTTCCTTGATCCGCGCGACACCTGCGTCACCGCGCTCGGCGACGATGTCGGTCGCGCCGTAGAAGCGGGCCAGCTCCTGCCGTTCGGGGTGGCGCGACATGGCGATGATGCGCTGCGCACCCAGCTGCTCGGCCGCGAGGACGGCCATCAGGCCGACCGCGCCGTCGCCGATGACCGCGACCGTCTTGCCGGGCCCGACCCCTGCGGCGTCCGCGGCGTACCAGCCGGTGCCGAGCACGTCGGAGGCGGCCAGCAGCGAGGGGATCAGCTCGGGTGCCGGCTGGCTCGGTGTGGGCACGAGGGTGCCGTCCGCGTACGGGATGCGGGCCTTCTCGGCCTGGGTGCCGATGGTCTGGGCCACGAATTCCCTGTGCACACAGCCGGATTGGTAACCCGAGCGGCAGATTTCGCAAGTGTTGTCGGAGATGACGAACGAACCGACGACGAAGTCGCCGACCTTGATGTTCTTCACCTCCGAGCCGACTTGCTCGACCACGCCGACATACTCGTGGCCCATCACCTGGTGGTCGGCGGGCTCGATACCACGGTAGGCCCACAGATCCGATCCGCAGATGCAGGTCGCGGTCAGCTTCACGATCGCGTCGGTCGGCTCGATGATCTTCGGGTCCTCACGCTCTTCCACCCGGAGATCGCCGGCCTTGTACATCACTGCTCCACGCATATGCTGCTCCTCGCTGCTGGTCGGGCCAGGTTTGTCGTAAAGAAGTCGCGAGCTTGTCGAACGGAATCAGGTCGGTTTTCCGATAGAGGTCGACGTGACCGGTACCCGGGACGGCGTAGAGCTCTCAGGGTTCGGTGCGCTGGCCACGATCGCTTGCTGCTTGCCCCGAGCATCGAAATCCCTGGGCCGGTACAGGTCCGCGCGATGGTGATCCCGTACCGATTCTTGTACGACACCGCGATCCGGATGATGTCGGCGTCCAGCTCGAAAATGTAGTTGTCTGTCCATTTCCTTGCCTTCTCTGTGAGGCCCCAGCGGCCGGATACAGCCGGAAGGGCTTTCCAGAAGGACCCGCACGCTGTCCCGGAAAAGGGGATCGGTTATGCGCCGGGCGGCTGACCGCCGCCCGCCTCATCCATGGAACCGCAGGTGAAAGCTGGTAACGAGACACTGATGAGTGGTGTACCGACAGTGCAACCCTAGCGCCGGGTCCGGGCGTACGGCACTGATGCGGACAATCGTGACGAAGTCCGCGAGTTCCTCACCTCGCGGCGAGCCGAGCTCAGCCCGCGGGGCAGGGCTCCCGGCCGATACTCGGCGCCGCGTGCCCGGACTACGGCGCAGCGAAGTCGCAGCGCCGGCCGACGTCAGCGTCGGTACTACGCCAAACTGAACCCCGATATGGACGGCCGTTATTCGGGTCCAGGTCCAAACCTGGTGTGTGCGTCAGTGATCGCGCTGGGCCATCAGTTGGGCGAGGGCGGTCAGGTCGTCGGAGGCCAGATCGTCGGGCAGCGCCGCGAAGGCGGCGTCGAGGGCGTCAGAGGCCCGGCTCAGCGTGGAATGGCGACCGCCCGCCTCCTCGATCAAGTCCGCCGCCCGGGCCGCGCGGGACGCTGTCATGGGACGGCGGGCGTGATAGAGGCGGGCCAGGTCACGCCCGGCCGCGGTGCCCGATTCCAGGGCGCACACCACCGGGAAGGACTGTTTGCGGTGAATCAGGTCGCTGTGAGCCGGTTTTCCGGTGATCTCGGGATCGCCCCAGATGTCGATGTAATCATCGACGAGTTGGAAGACCAGCCCCAATTCGGTACCAAAGGTGTGCATGGCCGAGACCACGCGATGGTCGGCCCCGGCGCACAGCGCGCCCAGCGCGCAGGCGCAGCCCAGCAGCGCGCCGGTCTTCCCGGCGGCCATGGCGAGATATTCGTCGACGCTGACGGTCGGCCGAGTCTCGAAGGCGCAGTCGGCGTATTGGCCCCGGCACAGCGTGACGGTCGCCTGGGCCAGTCGGATGACCGCCTCGGCGGTCACCGTCTCGGGCACGCCGTCACACAGCACACCGAGCGCCACGGCCTGGAGCGCGTCGCCGAGCAGTGTCGCATTGGTCTCGCCCCAGATCCGCCACACCGTCGGCCGCCCGTGGCGGAACGGGTCGGTATCCATGACATCGTCGTGCACGAGCGAGAAGTTGTGCAGCAGTTCGACAGCGGCCGCCGCGTGTACCGACTCGCCGACAGCCCCGCCACACGCCGCGGCGGCGGCGAAGGTCAGGGCCGGGCGCAGGGCCTTCCCCTGCACGCCGTCGACCGCCGCACCCTCGGCGTCGCACCAGCCGAAGTGGTACCCGGCCATCAGATCCAGCGGTTCGGCCAGGGCTGCGACCGCCGACCGCAATACCGGTTCGATGGCGACCCGGGCCTCCCCCAGTCGCTGGCGGGCTCTTCGCTCGGTGGTGGCCTCGAGCGGACGGGATATGGAATCGGCGGCGCGGACGCAGGTTTCCTCATACCCGGCGAGGGCGGCCACGGCCGGGCGAGAAGGCCCCCATCGGTGTTTGCCCTCGAGGTGCTGTCCCACGGTGAATCGGATAGGTTTCGACGCTCGCATAATCGGCCCCGCTCTCTCGGACACGGATACCGCAACCACTTTTCGGTGGCTGGTCAGCCATGCTCAGATGAAGCTCATAGTTCCATCGCAACCTGAAACCCGGGGGTTGCCTGCGGATTTCGGCAACGGCGGCAGGTCTTCTGTTTCAGGTGAGTGGCAGGCCGTGCTCGAGCGCCTCCGCGGGTGCGCTCGTGTAGCGGGCCGCCTGATAGTGATAATCGTGGTTGGCGCGCACGTACGTGGTGTAGTTCCCGGCGGTGGCCAGGGCGTCCGCGCGCTCGCGGCCGGTAATGCCGGCGTCGTCGAGTTCGGTCGGCAACCGCTGCACCGCCTCGATCATGCGCTGGACGCATTCGGAGAGCATGTCGTTGACCAGTTGCAGAGCCTGAGCTCGACTGTGCCCGTGATGATACTGCGCGAGCAGCACCGAGTTGTACAGATAGCCGGAGGCCTCATCCGAGGCGACCGACAACACATCGTTGAACAGACCCATGTGCTCCACGGCCGCGGCGCGCAAGCTGCGCATGGCGGGTAGGTGCCGGATGGCCGCGCCGAGGTCCACGCCCTCGGCGCGCTCACTGATATCGAGAAACACATAGAGCGCCACGCCGTCTCGCCGGTGCGCGCGGTAGGTGTCGAGGTCGGGCAGGTTGCCGGAGAGGCGGCCGACGCTTTCGATGTAGTAGGTCCACAACCAGTCGCGGATTTCCTCACGCACGGCCACCCGCCACGTTGCCGACCGGCCGCGGCGCAATCTCTCCCACAGGTCCGCGAAGGCGACCGCCAGCACCCCGGAAGGCGTTGCCGTACCGTCCAGTACGTCCTCGATGGCGGAGATGGCCTCCAAACACCTGCTGGGATCGGGTATTTCGATATCGAACTGGTCGTCCACTATGAAAGCCCATGCGGTGTACTGGCTCAGCAGCGTGAGCTCATCGGCTTCCGCGCGCGGACACCACAGCGCGTACATTCGAGCCGGGCGGGTCCGTTCCATGCGACGGCGGGTGGGCTCGGTGGGCACCAGCCCGCATGCCTCCAGCCAGGACCACATGCCCGATTCGGCCTCCGGCTCCGCGGGGTTGAGGCCCGCGGCGTCGAACGGCATGAACAACTCGATCGCGTCCATACGAAACTACCTATCCCCCAACCGTTTTACCGAGGACATCGTAAACGATAGCGGCATTTCGGACGTTTGCACTCGCATATGAAATCCCACTTCATAGGATTCCGCTGGCCTGGTGGTCATCGATCGGGCAGAGGGACGAGGCGCTGCGCCCCGTCGAAGAGCGTCCGCTCGGCCGCCCGGGTGGCAGCCAGTGCCGCCAGCGTCGTGGCCGCGAGGAGCATGTACATCACCACGATCTGGTAGCGGATGGCCGTCAGCGGATCCACGCCCGCCAGAATCAATCCCGTCATCGCGCCGGGCAGACTGATCAGACCGACCACCTTCGTCGAGTCTATCGCCGGGATCAACGCGGTGCGCAGAGCTGAGCGCTGATTGGGCAGGAAGGACTGATGCGCCGAAAGCCCCAGCGCCAAGCGCGCTTCCACCGCATCACGAGCGCGACGCGCGTCTTCGACCAGGCGGCGCAGGGCGATTCCGGTCGACTGCATGGCCGAGGACACGATCATGCCGCCCACCGGCACCACCACCCGCGCCTGCGTGGAAATGATCCCGAGCACGATCAGCGCGCCCAGGGTGATAGACGCGCCGAACGCCACGCCGATGGTCGCGGACCGCCGCGCATGCGGCAGGCCGGCGCCGCGCCGCCCTGCCACCTGCCCGGCGATGACGATCATCAGAATCACCCAGCCCAGCGCGCCCGGCAATCCGGTGCGGCGGAAGAGGATCAGCAGAATCGCGCCCACCGCGATGAGCTGCACCCCGGCCCGGGCCGCGGCGATCAGCAGTTCGCGAGTCAGGTGCAGGTGCTGGCGATAGGCGATCGCCGCCGCCAGGGCGACCAGAACCAGAGACGCGCCGACGCCAGTCCAGTCGGGTACCGAAAGCCCCTGTGTCATGGCTGGTTGCCCGCTTCCGCATCGCGTGTGAGCCGCCCGCTCGCCAGCGTCCACACCTCGTCCGATACCTCGGCCACGAAGCCGGGATCATGGCTGACCAGCACCACGCTGCCGCCGGAACCGATATGCGCCCGGATCAACTCGCCGATCGCCGCCGCCGACGCGCCGTCCAGCGCCGAGGTCGGCTCGTCCAGCAGCAGCACCTGCGGCTCCACCGCCAGTGCCCGGGCCAGGCAAACCCGCTGCGCCTCACCTCCCGACAGCTCGGCGCAGCGCCGCGCGGCGAATCCCGCGGGCAATCCGACGACCGCGAGCAATTCGTCCACCCGATCCCCATCGACGGCCCGCCCCACACGGATCTCCTCGGCCACCGTATCGGTGAGCAGCACCGGCCGCTGCGGCACCAACCCCACCTGGCGTCGCAGGGCCAGCACATCGAGGTCGGCCACCGGGGTCCCGTCCAGGAGCACTCGCCCGCTGTCGGGCTCGCCGAATCGATTCAGCAATCGCAGCAGCGTCGTCTTACCCGCCCCGCTCGGCCCGACCACGGCCGCGCACTGCCCTGCCGCGAAGGTCGCGTCGGCCTCGATGAGCACCGAGGTCGAACCACGGCCGAGGCTGACCCGGTCCAAGACAATGCTGGGCACCGCCCCACCATGCCCCACCACCGATCGGCGGCGCGGCGCGGGGGCGACTACTCGGCAGCGGCCGCCGGAAGTCCGGTGCTCCGCCGCGACCCCTCGAGTATGCCCCGAGCGGCAAGGCCGTGATCGCGCTTCGCAATCCGAACGTGGGCTGTTGGTCTATCTTCTACGGTTCGTCCTCATCGCGGCGCGCCCTCGAAGGCGGCCCGAACCATTCCGCCAAGAATTATCGGATCGGTGAAGAAGCCGCGTGACCGGGTCTGTCTGTCTGAACGAGATCCATTGCATCCCCGTGTCTTTCGGAAACGGCAGATCGAACCATCTCCTCGCCGTACGCTGGCCCATCGTCCCTGAAGAGTTTTCGGCACCACTCGGAGGCCCCCATGCTGTCCCTGCAGGAGATTTCGGACCGCCTGGAAATAGAGGACCTCATGGTCCGCTATTCCCAAGCCGTGGACACCCACCAGTGGGAACTGCTGGACGAAATCTTCACCACCGATGCCCACATCGATTACACCGCCATGGGCGGACCCGCCGGTAACGTGGAATCCACCAAGAAATTCCTGGCCACCGTCATGCCCAATTTCTCCGCCTTCCAACACATGATCAGCAACTCCTCCATTCGTGTGGAGGGCGATCACGCCACCGCCCGCACCATGTGCCACAACCCCATGCTGGTCACCTCCGCCGACGGCACCCGCCGCCTCATGCTCTGCGGCCTCTGGTACCACGACACCTTCGTGCGCGTGGACGGCGAATGGCGGATCAGCCAGCGCGTGGAGGAGAAGAGCTACATGTTCGTCGCCTCCGACGCCATCCCCGCGAGCTGATCGAACAGCTCACGATAGCCGCGCAACGCCTGTCGCATTTCCTCGGTGTCGGCGGCATCGCCCCGCGCCCAACGGCTTTCGAGCTCCTCCCGGCGGCGCGCGCACCGGTCGGTCAGCTGCTCGAGGGCGTCGGCGACGAGTCCGTCGGCGCGAGTGACCGCGTCCTTGGGATCGTCGACGAAGCGGATCTGGATGTCGCGCCATTGCTCACGCAGTGGATTCCGACTGCTTGTCATGGGAGTTCCTCAATGCTGGGGTCGGGTCTGCCCGGACCGGTCGGCGTCGACCAGGTCGACGAACAGCTCGTGATAATCGACAATGGCCGTGCGCATGTCCTCGGTGGAGACCCCGCCGCGTTCGGCGCGTGCGGCGATGTCGTGGGCGGTGCGGAATCGGCTCAATGGGCGCGCGTGGTCCACAGAGAGGTCCGCAAGCTGTTGCTCGTAGCTCTCGCTCGGGTACCCGCGGTCGGTCATCGCCTGTGCGACCAGACGGTCCGCCGCGTCCAACGCCGCGGCCGGATCATCGACGAACTGCGCCTGCACCTGCGCCCAAGCGGCCTCGTAGCGGCGTGTTTCCTCCTCCGAGAGATCACGCAGCCTCAGCTCGTCGTGGCGTTTCTCGCGATCGGTCAGGTCCTGCTCGGCGATCCGGCGGTTCTGCGCCTGCTGCACGGTCCGGTCGTATTCCGGTCCGAATCGGTCTCGCAGACGCCGGCTGCGCATTCTCGGTCGCAGTATCACGGCCATCAGCAGTACGGCCACGATCACCACAATCACCGCAATCAGCACGGTCCATGCTGTGCTCGACATTCGATCCTCCTGGTCGAGTTCGTCCTTTGCGGACGCAATGCCTCGAAACCGGCGGATCAAACCTGGTGGGCAGCTCTCGCTTCAGCAGCTCGATCAGCGGGACGGACTGTCCATATCGTGTTCGAGCACCGTGCTGTAGTTGAACCCTGTAGTGGAATCCGAAGGATTCCCGCTGTGCGCATGACCTCGCCATCTGTTCGACGGCGCCATCTGCAGCACGGGGCAGGTCTTCGGGAGAGTCTGTGCAGCCCACGGGTGGATGCTCGGTGAGGCACGCGACCGCCGCTTCGCGGTGGGCCGGTGCGGCGATGCCATGGCGACGGTGGGCGCGCGCCGGCGACCGCACGCCTGCGGACCGCGTTGCGCGCGTAGTCGGAACTTCGTCACACGTATCGGTGCACACTGTGCCGCGAACTCGATTCTCTGCTCGGATCGTCCTTTATCGCAGCCGAATTCGGCGGCAGTGACTCAGCTACGTGTCACCAACTCGACACCAACCTCCCGCCAACCTTCGCGGTTCATAGTGACCCCCGTCACCGCAGACATGCGATCAGGAGCCGCGCCATGATCTACGCCAAACCCGGCACAGACGGAAGCATCGTCAGCTTCAACCGCCGCTATGACAACTTCATCGGTGGTGAGTGGAAAGCGCCGATCGAGGGCAGATACTTCGACAATCCCTCACCGATCGATGGCGAAACCTTCTGCGAGGTCGCGCGTTCGGGTGCTGCGGATATCGATATGGCGCTGGAGGCCGCCCACCGGGCGGCCGACGCCTGGGGTGCCACCTCGGTGACCGATCGTGCCAACATCCTCAATAAGATCGCCGACCGGATCGAGGCGAACCTGGAGAAGTTGGCCGTCGCCGAGACCTGGGAGAACGGCAAACCGGTCCGCGAAACCCTCGCCGCAGACCTGCCGTTGGCGGTCGACCACTTCCGCTATTTCGCCGGCGCGGTGCGCGCGCAGGAGGGCCACCTCTCCCAGATCGACGCCGACACCGTCGCCTATCACTTCCAGGAACCGCTGGGCGTGGTCGGACAGATCATTCCGTGGAACTTCCCGATCCTCATGGCCGCCTGGAAGCTGGCCCCCGCGCTGGCCGCGGGCAACTGCGTGGTCATCAAGCCTGCCGAGCAGACCCCGGTGTCGCTGCTGCTCGTCGTAGAACTCATCGCCGACCTCCTGCCGCCGGGGGTTCTCAACGTGGTCAACGGTTTCGGCGTCGAGGCGGGCAAGCCGCTGGCATCCAGCCCGCGGGTGGCCAAGGTCGCCTTCACCGGTGAGACCACCACCGGCCGGTTGATCATGCAGTACGCCAGCGAGAACATCATCCCGGTCACCCTGGAACTCGGCGGCAAGAGCCCCAACATCTTCTTTGCGGATGTCATGGCCGCCGACGATGACTTCCTGGACAAGGCTGTCGAGGGTTTCGTGATGTTCGCGCTCAACCAGGGCGAGGTGTGCACCTGCCCGTCGCGCGCGCTGATTCACTCGTCCATCTACGACGAGTTCATGGCCCGCTGCCTCGAGCGCACCAAGGCCATCAAGGGTGGCAACCCGCTCGACGATTCGACCATGATCGGCGCACAGGCCAGTAATGACCAGTACGAAAAGATCCTCTCCTACATCGATATCGGCCGCAAAGAGGGCGCGAAGGTGCTCACCGGCGGTGAGATGCGCAAGGTGGAGGGTTTCCCCAATGGGTACTACATCGAGCCGACGATCTTCGAGGGCCGCAATGACATGCGGATCTTCCAGGAGGAGATCTTCGGCCCGGTGGTGGCGGTGACCCGCTTCGACAACGAGGTCGAAGCGGTCACCATCGCCAATGACACGCTGTACGGTCTGGGTGCGGGCGTGTGGAGTCGCGACGGTGGCACCGCCTACCGGGTCGGCCGGGCCATCAAGGCCGGACGGGTGTGGACCAACTGCTACCACGCCTACCCCGCCCACGCGGCCTTCGGCGGTTACAAGAAGTCCGGTATCGGCCGTGAGAACCATCGCATGATGCTCGACCACTACCAGCAGACCAAGAACCTGCTCGTGTCGTACTCCGCGAAGAAGCTCGGATTCTTCTGAACCGCAACCGATTCCATGCCGGACGGACCGCACCGTCTGCGAGGAGCGTGATGACAGCAGGTTCCATATCCCGGGTGACCATCACCGAGGCCGCGGTGCAGGTGCTGCAGCGTCTCATCGACCACCACGGTCCGGTGATGTTCCACCAGTCGGGTGGCTGCTGCGACGGCAGCTCCCCGATGTGCTACCCCCTCGGCGAGTTCCGGGTGGGCGCGGCCGATGTGCTGCTCGGCCGCGTCTTTCCCGATACGGCGTTCTGGATGAGCGCCGACCAGTACGAGTACTGGCGCCACACCCATCTCACCGTCGACGTGGTCCCCGGCCGCGGCGGTGGATTCTCCCTCGAAGCCCCCGAGGGAGTCCGATTCGTCATCCGGTCACGCCTGTTCACCGATGCCGAGACAGCGGCGTTGGAAGCGGCTCCCGCTCCGCTGCGCGGCAACGAGCTGGCCGGGTGAAGGAAGGTGGCGCGGCCGGTTTCTCCGGGTCGGCCGCGCCATCGTAAATCTGAAAACCCTTATCGCGGAACGCGACCGGTGCCCAGCCACGCGGTCGTCGACAACGGCGTGCCCGGCACATAGTGCTCGCGCAGGTAGTCGATCATGACCTGCTGCTGGGCTGCCCAGGTGGCCTTGTCGGTCCGGCGCCGGGTCGCCTGCAACGGCGCACTCCCCCGGGTCAGCTTGTCCCACATCTGCTCGGCGCTGTCATAGCTGAACGACTCCGCGTGCGGCCGCAGCGTCACCTCGGTGAACCCGGCCGCGAGCAGTTCCTTCTCGAAGACGTTCGGATTCTCGAGGCTGTCCGGATTCGGCTGCGGCGCGGAGAATCCCGGAATCCCGGCCTGGAACGCCTCGAACAGCAGCGTCATCAACGGCGAATCCGTGATCGGCGCCCAGCTGGACACCACCGCGGTCCCGCCCGGCCGCAGCACCCGATAGAGCTCCGCGAATCCGCGGGCCCGATCCGGGAAGAACATGAGCCCGAACATCGAGAACGCGGCGTCGAAAGTATTGGTGGCGTAGCGCAATCGCTGCCCGTCGCCGACCCCGGTGAGCACATTGCCGATCCCGGCCTGCATGATGGCGCCCCGCAGCCGCCGGATCATCGCCTCGGAGAAGTCGACCGCGACGACCTCGGCGACTCGTGGCGCGGCCAGCAATGCCAGGACGCCGGGGCCGGTGGCCACATCGATGACTCTGGACCGGCGGGTCGGCTCGGACAACTCCAATGCGCGAAGCGCGAACGGCCGCATCATCTCCGATACGACATCGTCATAACTCTCAGCGACCTGGTCCCACGCGCCCGGTGCGGCAAGCGGATTCTCCGGCATTCGACCACCCTTCCGATGGGTACAGTGTACGCATACCGGCCGAGTGGTCCAGCCGGTGAACTCAGCGGCCCGGCAGGAACCGGATACCGCGGGCGGCGGCCATGAGGAGCGGCTGCCACGTGCTTTGCGGGAGGAAGGCCGGAGGGTCCAGGTTGAGCAAGCGCGTCACCACGATGGACTGCGGCTCGGTGAACTTCAGCAGGCCGTCGGGACCATGACGGCGGCCGACACCCGAGATGCCCATGCCGCCCATCGGCGCACCGGTGGTGCCCCACGCCGGGGCGTAGCCTTCATCGACATTGACCGTACCCGCGTGCAATTGTTCCGCGATGCGCTCACCCTCGGCCTTGCTGCCTGCCCACACGCTGGCATTGAGGCCGTACTCGGTGTCATTGGCGCGGGTGACGGCCTCCTGGACCGAGTCGACCGGGTAGATCGACACCAGTGGGCCGAAGGTCTCGTTGCGGCCGCACTCCATGGCATCGGTGACCTCGGTCAGGACCGTCGGCTCGAAGAACAGCGGACCCAGATCCGGGCGGGCATTGCCGCCGACGAGCACCTTCGCGCCCTTGGACACCGCGTCGGCCACATGCTTGGTGACAGTCTCCAGCTGCGCCTCGGAGATGAGGCTGCCGATGTCCTTCGAGAAATCGTATGCCGCGCCGAGTTTCGCAGCCTTCACCGCGGCCGCGAACTTCTCGGTGAACTGGTCGGCGACCGCGCGCTCGACATAGAGCCGCTCGATGGAGATGCAGAGCTGACCCGCATTGGAGAAGCAGGCGCGCACTGCGGCCTTGGCCGCCTTGTTCAGATCGGCGCCGCGAGTGACGATCATCGGGTTCTTGCCGCCGAGCTCGGCGGAGTAACCGATGAGGCGGCGGCCGCACTGCTCGGCCAGGGTGCGGCCGGTGGCGGAGGAACCGGTGAACATCAGGTAGTCGCAGTTCTCGACAATGGCCGTGCCCACCACCGTGCCTGGGCCGGGAACCACGGCGAACAGACCAGTCGGCAGTCCGGCGCGGGCGAAGAGCTCGGCATTGACCAGCGAGGAGTACGGAGTCTGGCTGTCGGGCTTGACCACTACGGCATTACCGGCCAGCAGCGCCGGAATCGAGTCGCCGACCGACAGCGCCATCGGGTAGTTCCACGGCGCGATCACGCCGACCACGCCCTTCGGCACCGCGCGCACCGAGGCCCGATTGACCACCGGGAACGCGCCCGGGACGCTGTGTGGAGCGAGCAGCCGCGGGGCCACTCGCGAGAAGTAGCGGGCCGCGAACATCAGGCTCATGACCTCCTCCTGGGCCGCCCACCGGGCCTTGCCGGTCTCGGCCTGGATGACGTCCATGAGGAATTCGCGGCTCTCGACCACCAGCGCCCGGTATCGGTCCAGTACCTCGGCGCGCTGCTTCGGGGTGCGCGCAGCCCATTCGGCCTGCGCGGCACGAGCTTTGGCGACGGCGGTGGCGACATCGGCGGCGGTGCCCACCGGCACCGAGCCCAGGGTCTCTCCGGTGAAGACCTCGATGATCGCTCGGGTCGCGTGGCCCTGGGCGGTATCCACGGCCGCGAACGAGCGCAATCGTTCGAATACCTCGGCAGTCGGCACCGGCATCGTCGCCTCCTACTTGCGAGTAACTTGCGGATACACACAATCTACGCCGCGGCGCCCGCACCGGGCCGGGACCGCGTTATCCGGGCCGCTCGGATCGGGTTTCCGATCGGAACCGCCAGTCCGGCGAATTGCCGGTATTGCCCAAATTATGGCTTCTACCTGCGAAATCTGTAACTGATCGAGACGGGCGAGCGAAGAACAGCCAGCGGCCCCCGGGCGGGGATCAGTGGCGGTGATGGCAGCACCGGCGGATCGGGCCCCCGATCCCGCGCACGCACGAGGGGTGTGTGCGCGGGATCATCTGAGAACCGTCCCGGCGTCGGTCGCACCCTGCCGGGCGCCACCGCCGATGTCCAGCGGGTGGGTTCCCTCCCTCTCCGCTGATCCCCGCCGCCACGCCCGAGAGTCGCGAATCGCGCTGCGCCGCCACCGATGTCGATTGCCAATCAGTAGCTGAACGATGGGTTGCCCTGCAATGTAGATGCATACATGAATTAAAAAGTCAATCTTGGTCCCGCTCAACGGGATCGATGAGGCGTATGTGACTTACGCCCCGTTACCTTTGCCCGATGTTCAGAGCGAGGCTCGGGGTCCGGACCCGCGTGCTCGCCATCGCACTCGTCCCGAGCCTGGCGCTGCTCGTGATCGGCGTGGGTGGCGCGGGGTACCTGGTGGTCGAGAGCAAGCACGCGCGGGAGTGGGCGGATGCGTTGTCCGCCGCGGCAGCGCCCACCGGAGACGTGATCGCCGCGGTGGAGCAGGAGCGCCAGCAGTCGCTGGCCCAGATGGGGGGCGCCGACGACGCCAGCCCGAAGGCGTTGGCACAGGCGCGAACCCGTCTCGACAGCGCGCTACAGGCCCTGGCACCGGTCAGCGCCACCATGCAGAAGACCAGCCCGAAGTCCGTCGGCGATGACGTCGGCGGTCTCACCACACTGACCCGTCAGCTCGCCGGACTGCGCACCCAGATCGACACCAATGCCGTGTCGATCTCCGACGTCTACTACTTCTACGGCAAGCTGCTCGAATTCGTCTGGATCGGCACCCGGCTCGTCGCCGACACCGCGCCCAATCCCGATGTGGCCCTGGAGATCGCCAACGGTCTGCAGGTCGTGCAGGCCGCCGAAATGCTCTCCCGCGAGGCCGCGGTCGCCGAGGTGCTGCTGTCGGGCGGCAGCGTGCCGCCCGAGCTGGCCATCGAATTCTCCCGGGTGGCGGGCACCTACCGGGTGAACCTCGGCGTGCTGGCCGGTGGTGACGGCACCACCGGTGACGTCGACATGCAGGCCCTCATGAACGATCCGGACTGGACGAAGATCGTCATGATGGAGAACGTGCTGCTGTCGCGGGCACTCGATCCCATGACCGTTCCGCCCGCGAAACCCGGGGGCACCACACAGGTCGCGCCGCTGACCTTCACCCCGCAGGAATGGCGCGACACCGTCTCCCGGCTCAATACGCAGATGCTGCGCCTGTGGGGCAAGATGAGCCGCCACAACGAGAAGCTGGCCGCTGACGCGGCCGACCGCGACGCCCGCGACTCCGCCCTCGTCGGTGGTGCCATGCTCGCCGTGTCGACGCTCGCATTTCTGGTGTCGCTGGTGCTCGCCAACCGGATCATTCGCCGCCTCAAGGGCCTGCGCAACGAGACGCTGGTGCTGGCCGACGAGCGCCTGCCCGAGATCATGGCCAAGCTGCGCGCCGGCCAGCCGGTCGACCCCGCCACCGAGGCCGCGGTGCTGGACTTCGGCCACGACGAGATCGGCCAGGTGGCAAAGGCATTCACGCACGCTCACGGCGCCGCCGTGGCGGCCGCCATCACCGAGGCCCGCACCCGTGAGGGCGTCAAGGCGATGTTCCTCAATATCGCCCACCGCAGCCAGGTCATCGTGCACCGGCAGCTGGAGATCCTCGACGCCGCGGAGGCGCAGCAGGAGGACCCGGCGTTGCTGGACATCTACTTCCGGCTCGACCACCTCGCCACCCGCGAACGCCGCAACGCCGAGAACCTGATCATTCTCGCCGGCGGCCAGCCTGGCCGGCAGTGGCGGAATCCGGTGCAGCTGCTGGAGATCGTGCGCTCCAGCGTCGGCGAGACCCTCGACTACACCCGCGTCAGGATCGCCCGGCTGCCGGAGGTGTCCATCGCCGGCAGCGCAGTGGCCGACCTCGTGCACCTGCTCGCCGAGCTGGTCGACAATGCCGCCCACTTCTCGCCGCCGCAGTCGCAGGTCGAGGTGCGCGGCAATGTGGTCGGCAAGGGCGTCGCCATCGAGATCATCGACCAGGGCATGGGCATGCCCGAGGAGGAGCTCGCGCGGATCAACGAGATCCTGCGCGAGGCACCGGACTTCGGTGTGGCCATGCTGCCCGATGACTTCCGGCTCGGCCGATTCGTGGTTGCCCAGCTGGCGGCACGCAATGGTATCTCGGTGCGGCTCACCGAATCCGACTACGGCGGCGTGCGGGCCATCGTGCTGGTGCCCAACAGCCTGGTCGTGCAGCCTTCCAACCGGACCGGTGAGATCCCGGTCGTGCCGCGGCAGCTCGATGCCGCCGAGCCGTCCGCGACCTCGATGGCGGTGGCCGCGTTGCCGCAGCTCCCCGCGGCGCCGGCGGTACCTCCGTCGATGATCTCGAGCTACGAACTGCCGGTCCTCGACTACGAAGCCCACGAACCCCCGGCCGCGCCGGGGGCTGCGAGCGCCCCTCAGCCGGAGCCCTCCGGGCCGTCCACCGGCTCGTCCGTGCCGCCGATCATGTCCTTCGGAGCAGCGACACCATTCGATCCGCCGACCAGCCCGCGGCCGCGGGGGAATCCTCCGGCCGCACCGATCCCCCCGGCGGAAAACGGTTTCCGTGCTCGCGAATTCGGACGGTCGCATTACACTGGCTCCGACACCCGGCCCGCGCTCCCGCGTCGGCGTCGGCAGGCAAGTCTCGCACCGGAATTGGCGCAGGAGCAGTCGACCGCCGAGTCGACGGCCCCCGCCACCCGTACGGCCGAGCAGGCCCGAGACCTTTTCTCCGCTATCGAGAACGGAACCAGGCAGGGCCGCAAGGCCGACCCCGGTTCGTTCGGGCCTGAGTCCCAGGCATTTTCGGAACGACAGGAAGGCGACGGTGACCACCTCAAACGCTGGTGATCTCAACTGGCTACTCGATGATCTGGTCGACCGGCTCGCAGGCGTCCGTCACGCGGTGGTGCACTCCACCGACGGGCTGCTGCTGGGCCGCTCCTCCGCCATGAGCCGCGAGGACGCCGAACACTTCGGTGCCATGTCCTCGACCCTCTACGGGCTCGCGCGCAGCGCCGGCGGCAGATTCGACGGCGGCGGCGTCCGCCAGGCGGTGATCGAACTCGAGCGCGCGGTGCTGTTCGTGACGGCCGCGGGCAGCCACGCCTGCCTGGCGCTGCAGGCCACCGAGCAGGCCAACCTCGGCATGGTCGCCTACGAGATGAACCTGACCGTGCAGCGCGTCGGCAACTACCTGTCCACCACCCCGCGCCACAATCTGGCCGGACAAGGCAACCCCCGACTGTCATGAGGCCGGGGCCGGAGCAACAGTGGTTCGACGACGCGGCCGGTCCGCTCGTGCGCCCCTACGCACGCACCGGCGGTCGGACCATGGGCGCGGCGCACGATTTGGACATGCTCACGGTGGTGGTGGTTCCCAATGCCGCCCCACCGCTGCGGCGTGTCGAACCGGAATACACCGAAATCGTGCGGTTGTGCCGGTTGCCGCTGTCGGTGGCCGAGGTCTCGGCCGCCCTGCGGTTGCCATTGGCGGTAACGAAAATCCTGGTGGGGGACCTCATCTCCGACAACATCCTCAACTTCCGGGCCCCGGCCTCCCCCGAGGCCGCGCCCGGTGACCTCAACATTCTGCGAGCGGTACTCGATGGCATCCGAAAACTTTGACTCCGCCGCGCCCATGGCCGCCTCGGTGAAAATTCTCATCGCGGGCGGCTTCGGCGTCGGCAAAACCACCATGGTGGGATCGATCAGTGAGATCGCCCCCCTGCGCACCGAAGAACTCATCACCGAGTTGTCCGCCGGCGTCGACGATCTGCGGGGCGTGGAAGGCAAGACGACCACCACGGTCGCACTCGACTTCGGCCGCATCACCATCGACGCGAACCTGGTTCTCTATCTGTTCGGCACCCCCGGACAGGACCGCTTCTGGTTCCTCTGGGACGAACTCGCGCGCGGCGCCCTGGGCGCGGTCGTACTGGCCGACACCCGCCGCCTCGACGGATCGTTCGCCGCGATCGACTTCTTCGAACGCCGCGGCGTCGCCTTCACCGTCGCCGTCAACTGCTTCGAGGGCGCGCCGCTGTACACCCCCGCCGAGGTCCGCGACGCCCTCGACCTGGACGACCGCATCCCAGTGCTGCTGTGTGACGCCCGTGACCGCGGCTCGTGCAAGAACGTGCTGATGACCCTGGTCGAGTACCTCATCGATCGCGCGGCCACCGCCGGGGTGCGCTGACAGCGCGCCGAAACGGTATCGGGCCCGTCCAGCGTCTGCTGGACGGGCCCGATGCGTATCGCGTTCTCTCGCCGCTCAGTTCGGCTCGACGACGGCGAAGTCACTGATCCAGCGGTGGGGGCCCCGGGGGCTGTTCGGCTCGCCCGGGCGGGTCACGCCGATGGCCTGCCAGCCTGCCACGGTCGCGGCGTCCACCTCGTCCGGGTGGTCGGACAGGAACAGGATCTGTGCGGCCGGGACGCCGATGGCGCTCGCGATCTTCTCGTAAGAGGAGGCTTCGCGTTTCGGGCCCGCGGTGGACAGGTCGAAGTGGCCGCTGATCAGTGGGGAGAGGTCGCCGCCACGGGCGAAAGCGAACCAATCCTTCTGGTTGCGAACCGAACCCGAGGAGTAGATGTAGAGCTCCAGACCGGCGTCGCGCCAGGCGCGTAGGACCGGAGGCACATCCGGGAAGAACTCGCCGTGCAGGGCGCCATTGCGGAAGCCCTCGGCGCAGATGATGCCCTGGGCGGCCTTGAGCGGCTCCGACTTCACGTCGGAATCGAGCCACTCGATGAGGATCCGCGCCACCTCGGCGGCGTCCGCATCCGGACGATCGGCCTGGGCGCGGGTGGCCTCGATGATGGGATCGGCGGCGCCGTCGATGTTTTCGGCCAGCCAGGCCGGGAGTCGGTCGCGGGTGTAGCCGTACAGGTCCTCCCGCACCGAACTGGTCGGGCTGGTAGTGCCCTCGATATCGAGAACGACCGCCTTGATCATGCCGGGGCCAGCAGCTCGTCGAGGGTCGGGAAACCGGACGAGATCTTGTCGCCGGTGAAATCGCCGATCCAGCCGTCCTCCTCCTCGAAGAAGCGCACGGCCACGAACTCCGGCTGGGCGCCCATGTCGAACCAGTGCAGGGTGCCCGCCGGGACCGAGACCAGATCGCCCGCGGTGCACACGGTGGCCAGCACCTCATCGCCCAGGTGCAGATAGAAGCAGCCCGAGCCGGCCGCGAAGAAACGGACCTCATCCTCGGCGTGACGGTGCTCGTCGAGGAACTTGGTGCGCGCGGCGAATGCCTTGGCGGGCCACTCCGGGTCGCTGTCATCGGGGTGGATCCGGGCCACGTCGATGAACTTGTAGCGGCCGTCAGCGTTCAATTCATCGATGCGAGCCTGGTATTCGGCCAGCAGCTTCTCGGTGGTGGTGGCGGCGCTGAAACCCTCCAGCAGCGGCCAGCGCTCGAAGATGATGCCGCGTTCGGCCAGCTCGGCGGCGATCACCGCGTCGTCGTCGGTGCGCAGGATGACGTTACCGGCGTCCTTGTCGGACATGATCTGCAACAGAGTCATAGGGGTTCCTTTCTCGGAACTAATTGTCGCCCACCGGAATCTCGCGGTATCCGGTCAAGGTGGTCAGCTCGCACATGGCCTCGAGGCATTCGGCGCGGTCACGCGCCTGCGCCAGGGTCGAGCCCCAGGTGGTGATGCCGTGCCCGGCGATGAACAGTACGGGCGGGGCGTCGGGGTGCTCGGTCAGGTACTTCTCGATGTCCGCGCCGATCTGCGGGACATCGGCGTGGTTCGGGAACACTGGGATGTCGATGAGATCGGGGCGCGCCGAACCGAGGCCCTTGATCAGCTCGTAGCCCGCGAAACGCGCTGTGGCGACGCCGGATCCAGCCGTCTTGATCGAGACCGCCGTGGCGTGCGGCGGATGGACGTGCACCACCGCGTCGGCGCCGCGGGTGCGATATACGGCGGTGTGGATGGTGGTCTCCGCCGACGGCTTGCGGCCGGACGCGTCGACCGGCTCGGAATCGACGACCGCGACGGCCACTATGTCCGCGGCGGTGAGCTCGCCCTTTGACAGCCCGCTCGCGGTGATGACGGCCGTATCACCCTGGCGCACCGAGATATTGCCCGCGGTGCCGGGCATCCAGCCGCTGGCGTAGAGGCCGCGCGCGATGTCCGCGATCTCGGCACCGGCGGTCGACGCCGCGGCGTCCGTCGCCGAAGACGAGGCCGATGTCCGCGCGGCGGCGGCATCCTCGAGCACGCCGTACTCGGTGACCACGGCGGTGACCAGCTCGGCCGGGGTCACGTCGAATGCCGGATTGAAGGTCGGGGTGTTCTCGGGAGCTGTTGCGACGCCGCCGAATCCGGTCACCTCGGCGGCGGCGCGCTGCTCCACCACGATGTCGGAGCCCCGCGCGGTCGAGATATCGCGGGTCGATTCGGGTGCGACCACGATGAACGGAATACCGTGATGCTTGGCGGCGATGGCCAGCATGTAGGTGCCGATCTTGTTGGCGACGGCCCCGTCGGCGGTGATCCGGTCCGCGCCCACGACCACGGCATCCACCTGCTCGGTCGCCATGGCCCAGGCCGCGGCGGAATCGATTGTGAGCCGGTGCGGGATACCGGCTTCGGCCATCTCCCATGCGGTCAGACGTGCGCCCTGCAGCAGCGGGCGGGTCTCGTCCACGATCACCTCGGCGAGCGCGCCGCGCTGATGCAGCATTCGCAGCGCGCCGATGGCGGTGCCCCATGCGGTGGTGGCCAGGCGGCCCGTATTGCAGTGGGTGAGCAGTCGCAGCGGGCGATCCGCGCAGAGCCGCTGAATCAGATCGGCGGCCTCGGCGGCGGCGGCCAGGTTCACGCGGCCGTCCTCGGCCAGCAGCTCGAGCGCCTCGTCGAGCATGGCCTGCACGCCTTCGGGCAGCTTGGCCAGCGTGCGCTGCACACCCCAGGCCAGATTCACCGCGGTCGGCCGGGCGTCCGCGATGCGTGCGGCCTCGGCCTCCACTTTCGCGGCGTCGACCGCGCCGTCGGCGGTGGCGGCCAGCGCCGCGATCACCACGCCGAAGGCACCGCACACGCCGATCGCCGGCGCCCCGCGCACGGCCAAGGTCTTGATCGCATCGATGACCTCGTCGACCGTCGTGATCCGAAGCTCCCGCACCTCGTGCGGCAGCGCCCGCTGGTCGATGGTGACGAGCGCACCGTCGGCCCACGCGATCGAACTCTGATCCATCTAGTTGTGCCCTCTTGACTGGAGAATTGCGGCAACGCCCACGGCCGTGGGCACACTCCACCGTATCGAACCCGTACCCGCGCCTGACCGGCAGGTTTCGGATCAGCGCAATCCGAATAGCCGGTTTTCGTGCGGGATGCCCCGCGAGAGGGTAGTGCGGCGCACCGCGGGTCGGCCTCGCGTACGGCGGGCATGCCGCCTTACTATCGCGGGATGGCGAGACCGCGTCGTACCCGCAAGATCACCGTGACGATGCCGGAGGACATAGCCGCCACCCTCGACGGTTGGCGCGACACCGGCCGCATTGCCTCGATCTCCGCCTTCGTCGCCGAATCCGTGAAGGCTCGCGTCGACCGCGCCGAATCCCTCGCCCGGCTCGAGAACGCGCTCGGGGGCCGACCACCGCTCGATCTGATCAATCGCGCCCGAGCCGTCCAGGGTCTGCCCCCGTTATCGGACGAGGAGGATCCCGGCGACCGCGTCGGCGCGGCATGACCCCCGCCGCCCCGACGCTGGGCGGCGTCGTTTTCGACACGGCCGCGCTGACCGCCTGGGCCCATCGCGTGGCGTATGTGCAATCAGTGGTGTGGGCGACCGCGGACGCCGGGCACACCATCATCGTGCCCGCCACCGCCCTCGCCGCGGCCCGCGCGCTGATTCCGCCCGGGCGACTCGATATCCTGTCGGTCCTGCTGGATCTGCCGAACACCGTCATCCAGCCGCTCGACCGCCCCGCCAGCGATCATCTGGGCGACACGCTCGCCGATCGGCCGGACGCCGACGCGCTCATTCCGGCCGGTCACGCGACTCTCGAAGCGGTGAGTCGGGATTGGCCGTGCTTGACCGACCGGCCCGACACACTGCGCACGCTGGACCCGCGCGTCCAGATCGACAAGTTGCCCTGAGTCTGGTTGCGGCCCTGGGGCCTTATCGCTCATACGCGTCCGAGTGCGAGCGTGACGTTGTGCCCGCCGAAGCCGAACGAGTTGCTCAGCGCGTATGTCAGCTCCTCATGTCGTGGCTTGTCGGCCACCACATCCAGCTCGGTATCGGGATCCGGAGTCTCGAAATTCAGTGTGGGCGGGACGATCTGCTCGCTCAGCGTCCGGAGGGTCAACATCGCCTCCAGTGCGCCGACCGCCCCGATGGAATGACCCAGCGCCGACTTCGGCGCGTACACCGAGGCATTCGGTGCGACCGCCATGATCGCCTTCGCCTCGGAGGCGTCACCGACCCGGGTGCCGGTGGCGTGGGCATTGACGTGGTCGATATCGTCGCCGGTCAATCCAGCCGTCGCGAGCGCCTTACGCATTGCCCGGGCGGCGCCGTCGCCATCGGGTGCGGTGCCGGTGATGTGGTACCCGTCCGAGGTGATGCCCGCCCCGAGGACGCGGCCGAGCATCCGCGCACCCCGAGCCCGCGCATGCTCCTCCGACTCCAGCACCAGCAGCGCGCCCGCCTCGCCGAACACGAACCCGTCCCGGTCCCTGTCGAAAGGCCGTGAGGCGCGCTCGGGTTCGTCATTGCGAGTGCTCATGGCGCGCATCATGGCGAAACTGGCGATCGGCACCGCGTCGATGTGACCCTCCACGCCGCCCGCGACCACGACGTCCGCCTCGCCGGTCGTGATCAGCCGCCAGGCGTGGGCGATGGCCTCAGCGCCCGAGGCGCAGGCCGAAACAGGCGCGTACACACCGCCTTTCGCGCCGATCTCCAGCCCGACGGTGGCCGCCGACCCGTTCGGCATGACCATGGGAACCGTCATGGGCGGCACCTTCCGGTATCCCCCAATCTTCATCAGCTCCACGGCGTCGACCAGCGCCTCACCACCACCGAGCCCGGTACCGACGGCGACCGCCAGCCGCTCCGGCTCGGCCTCCGGCGTCCCGGCTTCGTGCCAGACCTGCCGGGCCAGAACCAGCGCCAACTGCTGCACGAATGACATCCGCCGCTGCTCGATCCGGGTCAGCCGGTCCCCCGGATGCGCCGTCAGCCGCCCGCCTATCCGCACCGGCAGATCGTTGGCTGCCACGAAATCGTCTGTGAGCGTGCCTATCCCGCTATCCCCCGCCAGCAGCCGCGACCATGTGGATTCGAGGTCCGCCCCCAGGCACGTGGTGGCCGCCATCGCCGTCACCACGACGCTGCGCCGAGTTTCCGTACCAGTTGTTACACTCATGCGGATATGGATACCTGTAGCACCCGCTACAGTCAATCCGTGCCCCGTCCACTCGACCACGCCCGCCGCGCTCAGCTCCTCGAGGGCGTCATCGCCTACATCGCCGGCCACGGCCTGGCCGAACTGTCCCTCCGTCCGCTGGCGGAGTACCTGGGCACGAGCTCGCGAATGCTCATCCACTACTTCGGTACGAAAGAGGCAATGCTGGTCGCGGCCCTGGAGACCCAGCGGCCCGACATCGCCGCCCTCTTCTCCGGCATCGACTCCGCCGAGGTCCTCCGCGAGCGCCTCTCCGCGTCCTTCGCGATCAACACCGCAGGCCAGTTCGCGAACAGCCTCCCGGTGCTTCTCCAGGTCTTGGGTGCTGCCACCGTGCCCGGCAGCCCTTTCAAGTCGTACGCGATCGACGCGATCGAAGTTCTCATCACCGCGATGACGGAGTCCCTCAGTCGAATAGATCCCACCATCAGTGACCCTGAAGCCTCCGCGACCCTGCTCATCTCCGGCATGCGCGGCCTGATCCAGGACTGGTGGGTCACCGGTGACACCGCGCGAGTCCATCGCGCCGTGGATCTCCTCATAGCGCAGGCCGTCCCGACCCACGGCTGACCGCCGAGCACGCATTGGCGCAGGCAATCGCCGACAAGACCACTGCGCCAATGCGTGCTCGCGCGGTCAGGCGGGGGTGAGAGCGGGGCGATTGCGGACGATGGCCGCTCCGGCAATGAGGGACAAGGTCAGCAAGGTCATAGCGAAGGTCGTTGTGCCCGTCGAGATTCCGACGCGGTCACTCAGATATCCGGCGCTGACGGGGAGCAGACCCGCGGGGATGTAGCCGCCGATATTGAAGGCCGCGTTGGCTTCGGCAAGTCGGGCGGCGGGGACCGCGTGGCCGAGGAGGGAGAGGCCGCCCAGCTGACCCAAGCCCTGACCCGCACCGGCGAGCAGGGCCGACACGATCAAGCAGGTCGGTGATTGGGTGTGGACCGCGACCGCGAGGGTCAGCATGGCCAGCGCGGTTGCCGCGGCGGAGATCGTCATGGTCGCCGGGCGCGGCAGGGACCGGGCGGCGAACTGGGCGGCGGTGGCGGTGAAGAACATCGCGAAGGCCATGGCGCCGGCGATGATTCGGCTGGTGGCGCCGAGCAGTCCGGAGAGCAGGGCCGGGCCCAGAGACAGGACGAAGGATGTGGCGGTGATTCCGGGAGCGAAGACGGCGATACCGAAGAAGAGCAGGCGACGGTTGTCGCGGGGAACGCGGGGTATCCGGATCCACGATCCCGCGTCCCGGTGCGCCGGTCGGCCGACCGGCATGCGCAGGACGGTGATGAAAGCTGTTGCCAGCAGTGCGATCTCGACCAGGAAAACGGTCACCGTCGGGGCGGGAGCGGTCTCCGACAACACCCCCGACAACAGCGGGCCCACGCCCGCGCCGAGAACCATCGCCGTGGAGGCGAAGAGCGCACCGAGGTGCTTGCGCTCGGGGCCGGCGACATCGGTGACGGCGGCCATGCCCGCCGAGACCGCGGCGCCCACCGCGATGCCGGTCAGCAGTCGGGCGATCATCAGGGCGATCACATCGGATGCGGTCGCGAAGATCAGACACGCGGCCGCCGCGAGGATCAGCGCCGGAATCAGTACCGCTTTGCGGCCGAGCCGGTCCGACGCGACGCCGGACACCAGCAGCGATCCGAGCAGTCCGACGATGTAGAACGCGAAGACCACGGTCATCGTGCCCTTGGAGAACCCGAAGTCGCGCTGCCACAGCACATACAGCGGCGTCGCCGCGTTCGACAGGATGAAGACCGCGGTCACCGGCCACGCGGCGAGCCAGATCCACCACTTCGGGGCGATGCGAGTCCGGGCTCCGAGGTCGATCGGCCTCTCGGCCTCCGCTGGACGGGATTGTGTCGCAATCACTTCCACTACCTCCACTCATAGTTCGAATTGGCTCGAACTAGTTCGAATGGAGTCGAACATAGCATGCTGTACGATGAAAGTCGTACAAGCGCTGACAGTGAGGAGCCCGCCGATGCCGACGAAGCAGCATCCCGCGTCGAAGTTCGCGCTCCCCGAGCAGCCGGCCATCGTCCCGGACCCTTTGCCGGAGCCCGCGATCGACGAATTGCGTCTCGAAACCGTCATGGGCGCGCTCAGTGACCCGTTGCGACTGCGCATCGTCCAGAAGCTGCTGCTCGAATCCGAGGCGTACGACCACCCCTGCGGCTGGTTCGGCATCGACCGCCCGAAATCGTCACTGACGCACCACTTCAAGGCCTTGCGCGAAGCCGGTGTCACCCGGCAGCGTCAATATGGCCTGGAACGCCGCAGCCAGGTCCGCATCGACGATCTCGAGGCCCGCTTTCCCGGCCTGCTCGGGCTCGTCGCCGAGTGGCGGCCCGCGGACTGACGCCCGCTAGGCTGCCCGAATGCAGACGGAGTGGGAGCAGCGGCTGATCGACACGGTGGCGTGGGTGCGAATCGAGGACGGGCGAATCCTCTGCGCCCGACCACACGGCAAGGATGTCTTCTATGTCCCGGGCGGAAAGCGCGAAGGTGTGGAGACCGACCTGCAGACCCTCGTTCGCGAGATCCGCGAGGAGCTGACGGTCGAACTCGCACCCGAAACCGTGGCCCATGTCGGTACCTACGAGGCGCTGATCCCCGACGCCGTCGTGCGCATGGCCTGCTATACCGCCGAATACTCCGGCACGCTCGCGGCCAGTAGTGAAATCGACGAGATCGCCTGGTTCAGCTACTCGGATCGCCCCCATGTACCGCCCGTCGACCAGCTCCTTTTCGACGATCTACACGCCGACGACCTGCTCGCGCACGACTGACCAGTCTCAGCAATTAGAACATGTTGTTGACAGTGACCGACCGGCGGTCATCGAGAGACTGGTCCAAATGTAGAACATGTTCTAGTGTGGTGGGCACAACATTTCCAGTGTCGGAAAGTTCAGAGGAGCCCACCACACCATGCGTACCGAGATCTGCGATCGCCTCGGCATCGACGTACCCATTTTCGCCTTCACCCACTGTCGGGACGTGGCCGCCGCGGTCAGCAATGCGGGCGGTCTGGGTGTACTCGGCGCGGTCGGTTTCACCGCCGAGCAGCTCGAGGTCGAACTGCAGTGGCTCGATGACCACGTGCAAGGCGTCTATGGCGTGGACCTGGTCATCCCCTCCAAGTACGAGGGCAAGGGCGTCGAGGGCCTGAGCCCGGAGGAGCTGGAAGCCCAACTGGCCAAGCTGGTTCCGCAGGAGCACCGCGACTTCGCCGAGAAGATCCTCAACGACCACGGCGTGCCGCACCTGCCGCCGGAGGAGCACCACAACCAGCTGCTGGGCTGGACCGCCACCACGGTCGCCCCGCAGATCGAGGTGATCCTGAAGCACCCCAAGGCCAAGCTGGTCGCCAACGCGCTGGGCACACCGCCCGACGATGTCATCAAGCAGATCCAGGACTCCGGCCGCCTCATCGGCGCGCTGTGCGGATCGGTCAAGCACGCGCTCAACCACAAGAACGCCGGACTGGACTTCGTGGTCATGCAGGGCACCGAGGGCGGTGGCCACTGCGGTGAGATCGCATCCATCGTGCTGTGGCCGCAGGTCATCGACGCGATCGGCGATATGCCGGCGCTCGCGGCCGGTGGTATCGGCAATGGCCGTCAGATCGCGGCCGCCCTCGCCATGGGTGCGGCGGGCGCGTGGACCGGCTCGCTGTGGCTGACCGTGGAGGAGGCGAATGTGCCGCCCGCGCAGATGCAGACCTATATCGACGCCACCAGCCTGGACACCGTGCGCTCGCGCTCGTGGACCGGCAAGCCCTGCCGCATGCTCAAGAACGACTGGACCGAGGCATGGGAGCGCCCGGACACCCCGAATCCGCTGGGCATGCCGCTGCAGATGATGGTCGCCCTCGACGGGGTCAAGCGCGGCCACCGCTATCCGGAGCAGGCCAAGGATGTGAACTTCAACCCGGTCGGTCAGGTCGTCGGCATGATGAACAAGATGGAGCGCTCCGCGGACGTGGTCCAGCGCCTCATCGCGGAGTACCTGGAAGCCTGTGAGCGTCTGAACAAGCTCAACAACGCCTGATTCTCAGGGCAGTTCGGCGCGTCGGGTAGGGCTGCCCGGCGCGCCGAACTGTGTCCGGGCTTCGGCACAGGGCCGCGGGCTACCAGCTCGCCTACGGCGCCGGCGTTACTGTGGGCGGGTGGGGAAGCTGGAGCGGGTACTGCGGGCCGCGTACTACGCGGTGCTGTCGGTTCCGGTTGCCTTCGCACCCACAGGGGTTCGGGCCCGGCTGGTGCGGCGGGTGTTTCGGTCGCCGTTCGCGCTACGTGAGCCTGGAGTATGGCGGAGCATGGTTCACACGGTGCTCGCTCTCGCAATCGGACTGGTCGCCTGGTTCGCCGTCTTTCTCCTGGTCGTGGCCGCCGTGCGCGGAATCTTCTACCCGCTGATTGCGGCACACGACTATGAGCACTCCTGGGGCGGACCGACATTGGCGGGCGCGTGGGCGGTGCATTTCGCCGGTGGCGCGCTGCCGCTCCCACTCTGGGTTCTGCTGATCGCGGGGCTCGGGGTCCTGCAGCTACAGTTGACTCGACGGTTGCTGGGTCGAATCGGACCGTGGTGGCCGATACCGGTGGCGGTTGCGGTCTTCCTCGGGGCGGCAGCGTTCTTCATAGCCTGGCTGCATCAGATTTGATGCCACACGGCTGCCTGAGCACCGACGGAGAGCTCATGTTCGAACAATAGTTGTGAGACCGGTCTCCGAAAGGCCGGTATGGCTTGCTGTTTCGACCCCTGGATTGCCACGGTGTTCGAGACATGTTGCAAAAGAAGCCATCACGCGTCCGGAAACTGATCCGGCCTCTCGACATCGCGGCGTTGCTCGTATCGACCGTCATCGCACCGGCGGTGGCGAGCCGGCCGGGCCCCGAGCCCACACTCACCGATGAGGTGACGAAGGCCCGCACCCTGCTCGAGACGCTGCCCGGGCACAACCACGCTGTCGACAATGATTACTACCGCGAGAAGTTCGGGCCGGCCTGGAGCGACGACGTGCCCGTCGCAGGCGTGCGGAACGGATGCGATACCCGCATTATCTGCACTGTTCCAGGAGCGGTCGCATGATGTTCCCGGCGGTGCAGCGCATTTCGATAGGGCTTCGTGTGAGGGATATGAGCGACGGGCTTGCGGTCGCGTTTGGTGAGGCGCCGTGGTGAAGCGAGTGTGGTCCAGCTTTTCCGTGCGAGCGCGCCGTTTGCTTGCGGTTCTTGCTCCGCTCCTCGTCGCCGTGTTGGTCGCATTCTCGTATGCGCTGCTCGGAGAGCGGAAAGATATCGGCACGGGACCTGGGCCGGCGGACACTGCTGCGGCCTCGGCCAAGGACGTCACCGAGTTACTGCCGAAACTGGTAGTCACACAAGAAGACTCGATGAATGGTTACAGCCGTGAGAAGTTCCCGCACTGGGATACGAACAAGCCCGAACACGGGTTCGGTGACCAGTTTGCCCAGTATGGTCGGTGCACCACCCGAGTAGTCATGCTACTGAGGGACGCCGTCGGGTCGGTTCGCCTGGATCCGAAAACCTGTGAGCTGAAGGTCGATTCAGGGGCCGGATGGCGGGACCAGTACGGGGTTGCCGACCGCACGAGTGGACAGCTGAAGCCGTACAAATGGGTGATCGACCCTTCGGGTGTGGACGCCGATCACATTGTGCCCTTGGCCGAGGCCTGGCGATCGGGCGCCGACGCGCGTGATGAGGACACTCGTCGCCGGATCGCCAACGATGCGCTGAACCTCGTTGCCTCTGATCCGACTGCCAACAGGTCCAAGGGTGATCAGGATGCGGCGAACTACTTGCCGCCGGGGAACTTCCGGTGTGCCTATGTCTCCCGGTATGTCCAGGTCAAGATAAAGTACGCACTGACCGTCGATCCTGCCGAGCAGACCGCGCTGCGCACCGCCGTCGGCGACTGCGCCCGTCGAGGAGGGTTCAGATAACCGAGATCGTCGAGATCACCGCCGAGGCCGCGGTCATGACCGAGGAAGAAGGGACGGTGTCTGGTGATCTTGATGTCACCCTCGACGACTCGGGCAAGGGACTGGTGCGCTACCGCGGCACCGATACATGGTTGACGATCGGCAATCTCGATGGTGAGCGGCCCCGAACCTGGGCCACGATCAACGATCTCGTCGCAGCGATCGAAACGGAGATCGGCTCCCGTGACGCCACCGGGAATATCGTGCCCTTCGAGGCATAACAGCGGACGTAGCGTAGCGGCCCAGAAATCCTGAAGCTGGCCCTAGCCGCAAAGCAGCGTCTATTCGGCGGGTTTGCTGAGGTGGCGCTAGCTGGCGGGGCGGGTGACGCCGAGTTGGGCGGCGACCTGCTCGACGGTGATCTCATGCAGAATCTGCATGAGCGGACCGTTGCCGTCGATACCCGCGTATCGCCGCAGCAGCTCCACGCTGCTGCGGGCCGCGGGAAGACTCCGCTGCGGCGCGGCGATCCGGGCTACCGACTGCAGCTGGACGGCGACGGCGTCGCCCGCGAATGAGCTAGTCGCGCAGCGACCCTCGCAAGGCTTCGGCTCGGCTCTTGACCCCGTCCGTCATGCCGCCGAAGCCCTTGCGCAGCGCGCCGCCGAGCAGGCCGCCGACCACCGAAGCCAGCGGGCCATCGAGTTGGAAGTGCGAGTCATAGCGTGTGCGGTCGTCACCCAGATCGGTGACCAGGTGCGAGCGCTCGCTGCTGAGCAGACCCAGCGGCGCGGGCTTCATGGTGTAGCTGAACTCCCGGCCCGGAGTGTGCGAGCGGATGAACTCACGTTGCTTCTTGGGCGGACCCACCAGCTGCACCCGCATATCGATCGGCGACCCTGGTTCCAGGGTGGTCGTGCACTCCAGCACGAAGGGGTTCCATTCCCCGTACTTGTCCACGTCGGCGAGCACCTGCCAGACCAGTTCGGCGGGCGCGTCGATCTCCACGCTTTTGTCGATGACGAAGGCCATAGGGGAACAATACTGAAACCAGTTCTAGAACGTCGGGCGGGCCGTCACCGGCCGGCGCTACCGCGGTCTCACCTTCGCGGAGGATCCCCGCGGCGGCCGCTGACCATGGAATGCCGGTAGGCACAGCGACATACAGCCCAGGAATGTGCACCCCACCCCGGTACGGTCGAGCCATGACCCTCGCCGACCGCTATCCCCTCCTACACGCCCCCGCTCGCTGGGAGTGGGGCGGCCTCGACGTCCAATTCTCCACCGACCTCCCACCCGACCGCCTCGTCACCAATATCCACGTGATCTGCTTCGTCGGCGACCGCATAGTGCTGTGCCGGGACGATCGCGACATCTGGATCCTGCCCGGCGGCACCCGCGAAGCCGGGGAATCCATCGAGTCCTGTGTCATTCGGGAACTCGCCGAAGAAGCCGGCGCCGAACTGGCCGGCCCACTCCACCACTTCGGCGCCCACTACGCGACCACCGACCGTCCCGCCCCCTACCGACCCTGGCAACCCCACCCCCACAAAGCCTGGCTCTGGTGCACCGCCGACGTCACCCTCACCGGTCACCCCACCAATCCCGATGACGCCGAACACATCCTGGAGGTCCGCCCCTTCCCCCTCGCCGAGGCCATCGCCCACGCCGCCACCGACGGCCCCCACCTGCCCGAACTACTGCAACTGGCAGCCGAACTCCATCCCCGTGGATCCCTGGTAACCAGAGCGCAAACCAGCCGGCCATCGGTTTGAACGGAACGACTGCCGAGTACGGGCTCTCCAATAGCAGTGCGTCCCCATCGCGCCGGTCATTGCTGGATCTGGCAGGCCGAGGGCTGGGGGAAGATAGCGAGGCAGCCTGAGTCCGCGGCGTCGATCGCGACACCGCGACGGCAGCGATCTCGGCGAGAACCCGGGCGCCGGTGAGATCGGCGAGGCCGGGAAAGCTGGTGACGACCGCATAGTCAGGGTGCTTGCGGAACTCCTCCGCAGCTGCCTGCTCCAGGCCAACCCCATCGACCCCGAACCCACCCCAGATCCCAAGCCCGACTGCTGATTCCTACAACCAGCAGCAGCACAACCGGCCAGCGGCATGACCCAATTGTCCCGTCTCGGCAGTTGGCCGGTGAAATTCAGGCGGCGATGTCGAATTCGCCTGGAAATACGTGTTCAGAGCATGATTCAACGTCCGATGCTGCTTGGACTCCGGCTGCTGTGGCTTCCACCTGCCCGATCTCGCCGGGTACACCGCCCCGTCGCGCAATCCCGACAGGGACTGACTCGACAATCATCCGAAGGTGCCCGCTCGAAACGTCAGGAAGGCCGCAGGACGAGTTTGCGGTGCGGAGCCCCGTGCTGCAGCTGCCAGGCTCGAGTTGCCTGCTCGAGCGGGAACTCTTCGATGTCGACGACGAGTTCGCCTGCTGCCGCGTGGGTGAGCATCCGGTTGAACGCCGCGACGACAACCTCGTGGGGTGCCTCTCCGTTGCGGTAGGTCAGCATCGTCTTGCCTCGCAGGGCAAGGTAGGGAATCGTCGCCGCAAGCCGTCCGGCGCTGCGACCTACCCCGACGGTGCGACCTCCGGGCTTGGTCGCCCGCAGCGCAGCTACGAACGGTGGTCCCCACAGCGGGTCGTACACGAGGTCCGCGCCGCCGCGTGATGCGTCGAGCAACGCGGCGACATCCTCGTCGGTGCCGTCGTCGCCGAGCACGACGATCTCGTCGGCGCCGCGCCCGCGCAGCGACTCCAATGTCGCCTCGTCACGCCCGGCGGCAACGACCCAACCGGCACCGAGCAGCTTGGCCGCCTGGGTGGCGACTTGCCCGGCTGCCCCGGTCGCGCCGAGCACGATGACGGTCTCACCAGGTTGCAGTCGCGCAGTCGTCTCGAGCGGAATCCATGCCGGCTGGCCGGAGATTCCCGCGATCAGCACTGTCGCCGGGTCCATCTCGGCCGGAACCTCGATAACCTCCCGCGGGTCGACCAACGTGCGCTCAGCGAACGTACCGAACGGCGGTCGGGCGCGATGACTGTAGACAGCGCGACCGTCGAGCGCGACCACAGCCTCGTTGCCGAGTACCAACGGCACAGGGTTCGCGGTGCCCAGATGGCCCTCGGCGATGGCCACATCGACCGGATTCAGCCCGGCAGCAAGCACCTCGGCTTCGAGCAAACCCGGCACCGGTCGCGGGTCGGAGAACTCCTCGATCTGCGGGGCTGCCCCATAATCCCGTAGCACGAACGCTCGCATCCATACCTCCAAGTATCTCTATTCGGGATGATCCCATATTGATACTATATCGGGATGAGTCAATTGGAAGAGTGTCCTGCCGAGCGCGACGACTTGCACTGGCTTGCCTTGCGGCTCTACCGAGGGCTGGGCAACGCCGAATTGCCGGTGGTGCGCAGGCACGGCTTGTCGTTGTGGGGCTACGAGATACTCACCCTGCTGATCGAGCGACCGGCGTTGAGTCAGGTCGACATCGCCGCGGCGCTCGACCTCGACAAGAACAAGGTCGTTCGTGTGGTCGATGAACTGGAGGCGGCCGGTTTCGCCGATCGGGTACCCGACCGGACCGATCGACGCCGACACAACATCGCCGTCACCCACACCGGACGCGAGACCCGCGCTCTCGTGGAGAACGCTTTACGGCAGATCGAAGAAACACTGTTCAACACACTGCCACCTGCCCAACGAACCACCACCCGCACAGGCCTGCGGCACCTGGTCGCCGCGCTCGACGACATCATCTACCAGGCCACTCCGCCCGACTCTGAAGCGGAGACACTCGATGGAAAGCATGAAGCACCGACGACGAGGCCGAGCTGATCGCTCAACCTGACGCTGAGATTCGCAAGTGGATGATCACCGCCGGCAGCAGAGCCGTGATCATCCTCGCAGCTTCGGGTGGATCCGGTGGAGATCGGCTCGTATGGCAAGCGCGCCAAGACCGCACCGAGCATGTGCGGCTGGCTGCCCAGTATCTGCGCTGGCGGCCGGCCGGGCCGCTGGAGTCGAAGGAGCTGGACGAGTTCCTGCTGGCGCGGGCGATGGAGCACGATTCTCCGACGCTGCTGTTCCGGCTGGGCTGCGAATATTTGATCTCGGCTCGGGTGATCCGGCCGGGCACCGTGACGGTGGTGGAGCGAGTCGCACACGCCCGTCACCAGGCCCAGGCCGAGACTTACGATCGGCTCGCGCACGAGTTCACGCCCGCGCGGTGCGCAGAGCTGGACGCGCTGGTCACCGATCCTTACTTATGTAGTAGAGATCGATTCGGTGGCACTGACGCACTCCGGGTTCCGGACCCTGCGAGGTCTTACGAAAGGCTGTGCGCGGCGCTGCGGGTTGATCGTTCGGTGGTCGGGCCGCTGGGACTCCTTTGCCGATCCTGGACATGAAAGTCCTCGAGGGAGGCTGTGAGCATTGCGGTCCGAACCGCACGCATTCCTTCCGCTGATTCCGACAGAAGGACTGGCCGGTTCTAGATCGAGGGTCCGTGAAGTCGGACGGCACCCGCTACGTGAGTAAGGATGGTCGATATGGACGATGTGATGAAGCTGATCGGTGGCGTCGAGAAGCGGGACATCCGCATCGTCGACTACGACCCCGCGTGGCCGGTACGCTTCGCCGCCGAGCAGGGCCGGATCGTTGACGCACTCGGTGTCATCGCATGCCGCATCGACCACATCGGGTCGACCTCGGTACCGGGGCTTGCGGCCAAGCCGATCATCGACATCGATCTGAGCGTGCCCGACGTCGAGGACGAATCGGCGTATCTCGGCCCGCTGCTCACCACGGGCTATCAACTACGGGTCCGAGAGCGCGGACATCGTATGGTGCGCACCCCGCAGCGCGATGTCCATGTGCACATCTCGACGGTCGGCAGCGAGTGGGAACGGCGCCATCTGCTGTTTCGAGACTGGTTACGCCACGACACCGAGGACCGAGCCGCCTACCAGGAGCTCAAACGTGAGCTCTCACAGCGTGATTGGATCGACATGAACGCGTACGCCGATGCCAAGGGCCCACTCATCAGTGAGATGACCGTGCGCGCCGAAGCTTGGGCACTATCCGTCGGCTGGAGTCCGAAGAATTGAGCCCTACGCCGCCCAAGGGGCATCGGCAGCGGCGGACAAACCTGCGGTGATCGACCCCTGACAAATCTCAGGGCAGCGTCGACGGCGAATTCCACCGGCGGCTGCCCGCCGATAGTGAACTCGTCCGAGCCATCTCGGTCCTGGCGCGGGCCCAGCAGGACGCGGTTTGGCGACGCACCAAGGCCGGCAACGAGCTGCGCTCGCTGCTGCGCGAGTACTACCCAGCGTTTCTGGCCATCTTCGCCGGAAAGACGGCCACCAACCTCGCCAAACCCGAAGCCTGAGCGATCCTGGCGATCGCACCGACACCCGCCCACGCCGCCAAACTCACCAAAGCCCGTGTCGCCACGGCACTTCGCCGCGCTGGACGTCAGCGCGGTATCGACGCCCTGGCCGCGGAGCTCCTCACCGACCTCCGCGCCCCACAGCTGCGTCAGCCCTGGCCGGTCGAGCAAGCGATGGGCCGCCAGGCCCTCGCGCTGCTGGCCACCCTGGAAGCGGCCTGCAAAGGCGCTGACGACCTGGAACAGGCCACTGCGGAGGAGTTCCGCCAACACCCTGACCATGCGGTCGTCACCAGCTTTCCCGGACTCGCCGATCTCACCGGCGCCCGGGTCCTCGCCGAAATCGGTGACGACCGCACACGATTCGCCAGCGACCGAGCGTTGAAGGCCTACGCCGGATCCGCCCCGTTCACCCGAGCGTCCGGCAAAACCATCTCCATCACCCACCGGCGCATCAAGAACGACCGCCTGGTCGCCGCCGACTGGATCTGGGCCTTCTCCGCAATGGCCAGCGCGGGCCCTGCCCGCGAGCACTATCTGCGCCGGCGGACACACGGCGACCGACACACACCAGCGCTGCGCCATGTGTTCAACAAGATGCTCGGCCAGCTGCATCACTGCCTACTAACCGGCCAATCCTTCAATCGGGTCAAGGCTTTCGGTCTCCCAATCGCGGTCGTGAAGACCGTCGACCAGCTTGACGGCCGCGGTCCCGACGGACTACCCGGCACCAGCCGGGCCCTGGACTCAGTCTCCGACGACGAGATCGGCGCAACTCTCGAATCTCTCTGGGGCACAGCGGCAGTCAATACCTGGAACGCGCGCCGCGCTGCGGTCGCGAAATGGCTTTCCTGGTGTCGTGAGCAAGGCTGGGACGCCCCGCGGGTGCCGTCGTCGGCCGCGCGTTCGACCCCGCCGGACTCCGAGACACCGGTGCGCTCGCGGACCGCGATCGACCGGCTCATCTCCCGTCGCGACGTCCATCTGCGAGAGAAGACGCTGTGGCGGATGCTGTATGAAACCTGCGCTCGCGCAGAGGAACTGCTTCAGCTCAACATCGAAGATCTCGACCTGGCGGGCCGGTGCGCCCGGGTGAAGTCCAAGGGCGCCAAACCCCGCACCCGCCGCCGCAGCGCGGCCCACGCCGAACACGTCCTAGACACGGTCTACTGGGACGCCGGCACCGCCCGGCTACTGCCGAGATCGATCCATGGCCGCGCCCGCGGACCGGTATTCGTGACCCACCGCCGACCCGGACCAGGAAAATACCTCGCCGAACGCGACCTGTGCCCCGAGACCGGACTCGCGCGGCTGTCCTACGACCAGGCCCGCGATCTACTCGACACCGCCACTGCTACAGATGGGCCCGGCACCGGATGGTCCCTGCACGAACTCCGGCACTCCGGCCTGACACACCTTGGCGAAGCCGGCGCAAGCCTGCTCGAGCTGATGGCCAAGTCGCGCCACCGCGAAGCCGAGAACCTGCGCCGCTACTTCAAACCCTCACCCAGGCCATGCGCGAACTGACCAGCCTCATCGGCCCTGGCGCTTCCCGCCCCTACTGACCAGCGGCTACGTCAGTCGGGTGGCCCAGGGGAATCTCACCCCTGGGCTCCCACAGATCCGGGCGTAACAGTCTCCCGTTACCCGGCTCTTGTCATCCTGTTCGCCAGGCATGCGGTGTCCACTGCCAGTGCCGGAACAT
>NZ_WMBB01000016.1 GCF_009708175.1 Nocardia aurantiaca | reverse complement strand
CCCTGAAGAACGAACGAGTGAACCGCACCCAATACCCGACCCGCGAACACGCCCGAAAGGACATCACCCGCTATATCGAGTTGAGGTACAACCAGATTCGGCTTCACTCCGGAATTGACTACCACACCGAACGAAGTAGAGTCCGAGTGGTTCCAGCGGAATCAGGCAGCTTGAGATAACCAAAACCTCGCTGTCCGAAAACTTTCCGGCCCCTCAGTGCGGAATCCGAGGGTTTGTCGAGGGCGGCCGTTGAGTTCATCGGCGATGGCATCCAGGTCGGCTTGGCTATAGGCGCACAAATCCAGGTGCCGGGGAATGTATTGGCGGACAAGACCATTCGTGTTCTCGTTGCTGCCGCGCTGCCACGGACTTTTCGGGTCGCAGAAGTAGACCGGAACACCCGTGGCGACGGTGAACGCGGCATGTTCGGCCATTTCGTAGCAAGCCGGACCATGTGCACAAGATGCGCACGGCCGTTGGTGTTGACGCGCAAGGGTCTGTCCAGATAACGGCTCTGTCTCCCTTTCGGTGGTGGCTGCGCGTCGGTGACGGCACGATGTTCCGGTGCATGAGGTGAATGTGCCTGCAGCCGTGGCTTTTTCAGGGTTACGGCCACTGGTGGTCGAGGACGTTGCCGATGAGGGTGAGCGGATCCTGGTGCGGGCGAGGACTCCGGGCGGTCCGGCCGCCTGCCCTGGCTGCGGAACGGACTCAGCCCGGTTGCATGCCTACCACCGCCGGACCGTGGCCGACGTTCCACTCGACAGCCGGGCGTGGTGCTGCAGGTCCGTGTCCGCCGCCTGGTATGCCCGACATTGAACTGCTGCAAGACATTTCGAGAACAGGTCCCCGGCGTCCTGGATCGCTATCAGCGCCGCACCACACGGATGACCCATCAGGTGCGGTCGGTGGTGCGTGAGCTGGCCGGACGGGCCAGCGTCCGGCTGCTGTCGCAGATGGCGTGCCGGTTGTCGCGACACACCGCGATCCGGGCGCTGCTTCGCATTCCGCTGCCGGACCGGCCGGTGCCGACAGTGCTGGGCGTGGACGATTTCGCGCTGCGCCGCGGGCAGAGCTACGCCAGCGTATTGATCGACGCCGCCACCCACGAACGCGTCGATGTCCTGCCCGATCGCAAGTCCGACTCGTTGCGCGCCTGGCTATGCGAGCATCCCGGTGTCGAGATCATCGTGCGTGATGGCTCCAGCGCCTATGCCGAGGGCGCCCGCCGGGCGCTGCCCGAAGTAGTGCAGGCATCCGATCGCTGGCATCTATGGAACGGGCTCGGGCGTGTGGTGGAGAAAGCCGTCGTCGCCCACAGCGCCTGCTGGGCCGGGCATGGACCCAAGAGGCAGCAGCTCACGCGCGAGCAATCCACCATCGAGCGCTGGCATGCCATCCATGATCTACTCGACCAGGGCATCGGCCTGCTGGACTGCGCACGCCGACTGGGCTTGGCGCTCAACACCGTCAAGCGGTATGCCCGAGTGCCCGAACCGGACCGGATGCGTCGCCCACCTCAATATCGGGCCTGCCTAGTCGACTCCTACCGCGATCACCTGCGCGCTCGTCGCGCCGCCGATCCCGGCGCCCCGGTTCTGCACCTGTTCGAGGAGCTGAAAGCTCTCGGCTACACCGGCAGCCTGAACCTGCTCTACAAATACATCAACCAGGGCCGTCACATCAGCGACCGGATCGGGCCCTCGCCCAAACGACTCACCAGCTGGATCATGACCCGCCCGGCCGAGCTGCCCACCGAACGCCGCACCCATCTCGACGAACTACTCGCCACCTGCCCCGAAATGACCGCCCTCGCCGGGCTCGTGCACGAGTTCGCCCACATCACGAGCAACCGCCGCGGCAGCGAGCCCGACTGCTGGATGAAACAGCTCCGCCAGGCGCGGCTACCCGAACTCGAACCCTTCTTGACCGGCCTCGATCAAGACCATGACGCCGCCGTCGCCGGCCTCACCCTTCCCTACAGCAGCGGCCCGATCGAGGGCATGAACGCGAAAACCAAGCTGATCAAGCGGCAGATGCATGGCAGGGCCGGCTTCCAGCTACTCCGCCACCGAATCCTGTTGGCATAGTTTGCGATCCGCCACCACCGAAAGAGAGACAGAGCCGTTGTTTTTACAGTCCATTCGCCGGCCAGATGATCTTGAGAGATCTTTACCCCGACGTGGCGGCGAGGGCAGTCTGGACATCGATGACGTCGGCTTGAGGTGGGAACACACGGTTCATCAGCATTTCGTGTACCGCAGCGTCTGGGTCCGCGCAACAGTCCTGTAGGACAATGACCCGAAAGTCGCGGTCTGCGGCATCCCGCACGGTTGAGAGCACGGCACCACTGGTGTGTACCCCAGCCAGGAGGAGCGTGTCGATGTTGCGTCCACGTAGGTAGTTATCGAGCGCGGTGGTATTGAACGCGCCGACACGGTTCTTTGTGAAGACCTGTTCGTGAGGCATGGGTGCGGCATTGGCATGAAATTGTGCTTCGGGGCTGTCGTCGGCAAGCAGGCCAGTATCGCGCAGTGGCGCGAATATCTTGTTGCGAGGAGATATCGCGGTTCGTTGTTGCGGCGTGAAAGCCACTCTGATGTGAACGATCTCGATGGTGGCGGTGTCGGCAGCGTGCCGGATTCGGCTGATCCGTTCGAGCAGGCCGGGGGCGTCGGGAATCGGCGCAAGGGTGGCGTGCTGAAGGTCCATCATCACGAATGCGGTCCGCGCAGGGTCGATCGGATACATACTCTGCTCCTTGGGGTCTCTTCAGTGGACTTCGCGTGCCGAGTCGGCCAATACCGCGCGCGAAGTTCGCGCTTGAGGATCTTGCCGGCGGGTGATACGGGCAACGCCTCGACGAACTCGACCGATCGGGGTGCCTTGTAGCCGCCGATGTGGTTCTTGGTGTGCTCTCGCAGTGCTTCCGCTGTCGTTTGCTGGCCGGTGGCGAGCGCAACCACGGCATGTACTCGTTCGCCCCAGTCTGGATCCGGCACCCCGATCACGGCGCACGCAGCGACTGCGGGATGTTTGGCGAGCGCGTTCTCTACTTCGGCGGAATAGACGTTCTCCCCACCGGAGACGATCATGTCCTTGATTCTGTCGACGACGAACAGGTATCCGCGTTTGTCCATGAATCCACCATCGCCGGTGAGCAGCCAACCGTCGCGGAATGCGGCGGCAGTTTCGTCTGGTCGGTTCCAATAGCCGAGCATGACGTTCGCGCCGCGAACAACCACTTCGCCTACCGTGCCGTTCGGTAGCTCGGTGCCTGTGGACCCGACGATCTTGACCTCGACGTGGGGTAATGCACGCCCAGCGTAGCTGCGTAGTGCTGGGTTCATGTGCGTGCCGCCGGTGTAAAAGACTGCGGCGGGGAGGTCTCCGCCGGACCGAGTATCCGGAACAGGGTCGTGGTCGGTGATTAGCTGCTCGTAGTTCAGCAAACCGGCTGGCGCCGCGCCATCGCCGCAGTAGACGACAGTCCTCACGTTCTCGGCCCGGCTGCGGATCGCCGGCACCATCGCAACGCATGCGTCGTCCACAAGTTGGACACGAACGTCGGCGTCGACGAGCGAGAATGCGATCTCAGCACTGCTCCATCGGACGTTGACCGGTGCCGCTACCCCACCGGCCCATGCGCTCGCAAACAAGAACTCGTGATAGCGGTCGGAGTTCAGTGCCAGAATGCCGACTCGATCCCCGGAGTTTATGCCCAGCCCGCGCAGCCCTGCTGCGAGCCGGGAGACGCGGTCGGCACATTCGTCCCACTGGCGAATGCGGTCACCAAAGATGGTGACAGGCGACGTCGGGGTCTGCTGCACGGCACGGTGCAATGCCTGTGTCAGGTACATCGGCTTCCTTCGGGAATCAGTGCTCTCATAAACGGCGTGATCGACGTCGATCAAGCGGTCGTCGCGTCATCGATGTCGGATCGATCATTGGGTTGGCCGAGTCGGCGCGACAGCCCCCGAGCGAACTGCGCGGTGAGCGGCCCGAATTCTCGAGCCGCCTCAGGAGTCAATCGGAACGCCGGTCCTCCAATTGAGAGGGTCGCTGCGATCTCTCCGGTGTGGTCGTAGACAGGGGCCGCGATCGAGTTCAGGCCCTTTTCCCGTTCCTCTTGGGTGTAGGCCCAGCCCCGTTCGCGGATTTCGGCGAGTTCCTCCTGCAACCGCACACGATTGGCGATCGTCGCAGGGGGAATGCCACCGGCCTCTTGTTCGAGTACGGCAGCCAAGGCACGCGGGTCGAATGCCATGAATACCTTCCCGGAAGAGCCAGCGTGTACTGGCATCACCTGACCGACGTTGGCCTGGTAGATGATCGATTGGCGGGACAGTTCAACGGCAACCGCGACGCGAGCGATGCCGCGTCGGATATAGACCCCCGACGACTCTCCTGTCAGGTCGCGCAGGTTCTCGACCACTGGCTTAGCGGCGGCAATCAGTTCCGAGCCTGCTGTCGCCGAGGCAGTCCACGCCAGCACTCGCAATCCGAGTCGGTACATGTCTCCGTCTCGCTGGAGCAGGTCGCTACTCACTAGGGTCTGGACGATTCGTGTCGCGGTCGTGCTGGGCAATCCGGTCAGCTTCCGGATGTCACTGATCGGCAGCTTTGGGCGGTCCGGGGTGAAGCAATCCAGTACTCGGACGCACTTCTCCAGCACCAGGATCGACGGCTGCGTCCTGTTGTTCTCAGTCATGCCTCACTCCGCATCGTGGTCTCTAGATCCAATAATCAGCTATCCGCTGCACTCTAAAACAGGTGTGAAGTTTGCAGCAACCGAGCTGTCTGCGCTATCCAGTCCGCCGACTGTTGACCATCTAGCTACTGTGACGCATACTACTCCAGCATGCGGACTGAGACACCACGATGCGGTTTCACCATTGGATAACTCGGCGTTGCAGACGCCGATTGGCTGACAAAGAGGTCACCCTGTGACGACAGTGAGCACAGCCGTCGAAACCCGCGCATTGCGCAAGGTCACGCGACGTTTCCTGCCATTGGCTGCCCTGTGCACATACGTGCTCTACATCGACCGACTCAACGTGTCGGTCGCCGCGCTGACGATGAACAAGCAACTCGGCATCAGCCCAGCAGCTTTCGGGCTGGTCGCCGGTATCTTCTTCTGGAGTTACGCGCTGTGCGAGATCCCCAGCAACTTCGCCTTGAGCCGCGTCGGTGTCAGAGTTTGGGTGTCCCGGATCATCGTCAGCTGGGGTGTGGTCACCATGGCGACCGCGGCAGTGCAGGGACTGCACAGCCTGCTCATGCTTCGACTCCTTCTCGGGGTCGCCGAAGCCGGCTTCTCACCAGCGATGTTGTTCTTCCTCGCGGGCTGGTTCCCTCGGCGCAACCGGGCGCTTGCGACGGCATTGCTGACGGTCGCAGTTCCGTTCTCCGGCATCACCACGCCGATATTGACCCACATCATGACCGGTCTCGACGGCACATTGGGGCTGCCTGGCTGGCGATGGCTGTTCCTGCTCACCGGCTTACCAGCTGTGGTCCTGGGCGTCGTCTTCTACACCGTTGCACGCAACGGCCCCGACGATGCGGCTTTCCTCGCCCCCGACGAGCGGCGATGGCTGAACCAGCAGCTCTCTCCGGATTCGGAAGGGACATCACGGGAGGCGTTCTGGCGCGGGGTGTTCAATGCCTATGTTGTGATGCTCGTCATCGTCTATATGCTGTTCGCCTGCAGCCTCTGGGGATACCAGTTCTTTATCCCGCAGATTCTCGAGCAACTCGGCTTGGGCACCAACACTCTTGGTTGGGTGGTCGGACTGCCGCCGCTGCTGGCACTCGGGCCGATGCTGTGGTGGGCCCGGCATGCGGACCGTAAGAAAGAACTGACACGCCACTATGTGGTGGCGATCAGTGTCGCCGCGATCGGCTTCCTGTTCGCAGGGCTAGCGATCGATCGGCCGGTCCTGGCTATCACCGGATTCTGCGTTGCCGGCATCGGCCTGTACTCATGCCTGGCGACGTTGCTGTCGATTCCGTCGACGTTTCTGTCCGGGGCTGCGCTCGCTGGTGGATTGGCCACCATGAATGGACTGGGCAATTTCGGATCCTACTTCGGGCCACAGATCACGGGCATTCTTCGCGGCATCACCGGAGACTTCACCTTGGCCGTGCTGTTTCTGGGCCTTGCCGCGCTGGCCTCGGCGGCCTTGGCCCTGCTGCTGGACACACGATTGCGGCGGCGAGCGTCCCCCGCAAGCACCCACCACACCGCGCCGGACCACCTGTGACATCGCACGTGTTCCTTTGCACCGACCGAACCCCCACGACAGAAAAGGTATTCAATGTACCCTCTCAAACACCCAGCCGCGGCGCTGCGACATGTTCTCGGTGAGCGATCGGCCACGGTCGTCCCCGGTGTGTTCGATGGACTGTCTGCATCACTCACCCGTGCCGTCGGCTTTCAGGCCGCCTATATGTCCGGATCGGCGGTCGCGGCAACAGCTGGGCTCCCCGACATCGGTCTGACCACACAGACCGAAATGGCCGACCGTGTAGCGCTGATCTCACGCACCGTGGAAATCCCGCTGATCGCCGATGCGGATACCGGGTTCGGCGATGTCACCAACACCGTCCGCACCGTGCAACTGTACGAGCAGGCCGGCGCCGCCGCGGTCCAACTCGAAGACCAGCAATTCCCCAAGCGCTGCGGCCATCTCGACGGTAAACAGGTCATCGCGGCCGAGGAATTCGCCAGGAAGATCGAGGCCGTGGCCCAGGCACGGCGCGACCCGGCAACGGTGATCATCGCGCGCACAGATGCCAGAGCAAGTCTCGGCTTCGACGAAGCCATACGTAGGGCGAATCTGTATGCCGAGGCCGGTGCGGACATGGTGTTCGTCGAAGCGCCCGAAACCATGTCCGAGGTCATGGCCGTCCCTGCGGCCGTGCCCGTGCCCGCAATGTTCAATCTCGTCGATGTGCCCGGCAGCAGGACGCCGCGGGCCGAGCTGGCGCAATTGCGTGAGGCGGGCTACTCGGTGGTCATCTTGCCGGGACTCACCTTCGTCAGCGGCGCAGTCGCGATGCGCACGGCATTGGTAAGGGCCGCGCGAGGTGAGGTTGCACAGGGCAGCGAGATTTCCGTGCAGGAACTCTTCGAAACAGTCGGGCTCCGCTTCTGGGAAGACCTCCGCAACCGGTACGGCTACACCACCAACGACTCTCGAGAAGGAGCCGTCAATGCCTGACACTCTTATCGCAAGGATCTTGCGTGCTCGATCGGGCGGTGATCCAGTAGGTGTCGGCGACATCGTCGTGTGCGATGTGGACCTCGCTGTGCTAATCGATCTGCAGTTCGGCAATGACCGCCTTGAAGATGTTGTCGCCATACACGATCCGGACAAAGTCGCGATCGTCATGGACCATGTGGTGCCCGCTCAGTCGGTGCGGGACGCAGAACTGGGCGCGCGGGCACGGGCCTTCGCCGCGACTCACAAGATCGCCAACTTCTTCGACATCGGCAAGCACGGGATCGTCCACCAAGTCCTCGCCGAGCAGGGGCTGGCACGCCCGGGCATGGTTATCGCCTGCACCGACTCCCATACCTGCGCGGCCGGAGCGGTCGCCGCGGCCGCACGTGGCCTCGGGCCCGCCGAGGTGCTGCAGATCGTGTGCACCGGACGAACCTGGCATCGGGTGCCGCCAACCATCCGATACGAACTACACGGCCGCAAGCACGAATGGGTCAACGGTAAAGACATCTTCCTCGCCATCGCAGGGCAGTATGGGGACGCGACAGACCACGCCGTCGAATTCGGCGGCCCCGGCCTGACGTCACTACCGATGACCGACCGCCGCACGATCGCCACTCAAGGTGCCGAAATCGGCGCCGACTTCACACTCTTCCCAGCCGACCAGGTCTGCCTGGACTATGTGAGGGCCGCAGCCCCAGACTCTGAACCCCAGTTGCTGGACGCGGATCCCGGCGCCGAGTACGCCGCAGTCCATGTACTCGACCTTGACCGGGTTTCACCCATGGTCGCGTTGCCCGGGCATGTGATCAACAACGCGGGGCCGGTGGAGAATGTAGTGGGAACGAAGGTCGATCAGGCCTTCATCGGCTCGTGCGCCAACGGACAGCTCGCCGATATAGAGATCGCGGCCCGCATCCTGAAGAACCGACGGGTCGCACCCCAGACGCGGCTGATCGTGACACCGGCCAGCCAACAGATCTATTCACAGGCGTCACGGCTGGGCTATCTGGCCGACCTCGCTGACGCCGGCGCTACTATCACCAACCCGACGTGCGGTGCCTGCTTCGGCTACCACATGGGGGTAGTCGCCGCAGGCGAAACGTGCATCACCGCCAGTACACGCAACTTCCGAGGCCGCATGGGCAGCCCAGAGGCCAACATCTATATGGCATCACCAGCGACAGTGGCCGCGTCGGCGTTGCGCGGAGCGATCGCCGACGTCCGCGACCTCGACGGAGTATCAGCATGACCACCAACTTGTCGAATGTGACCGGACGTGCCTGGATCTTCGGCGACGCGGTCGACACCGACGACATGTATCCCGGGTTCGCCTTGAAACTTCCCTTCGACCAAGCCGCGCGACACATGTTCAACGCCTCGCGGCCAGATTGGCCGACACAGGTGCGTTCAGGAGACATCGTCGTCGGCGGCCGCAACTTCGGCATCGGTTCGAGCCGCCCCGTGGCGATGCTCTTCAAAGAGCTCGGCATCGCGGCCGTGGTCGCCGAACAGTTCAACTCACTGTTCTACCGCAACTGCATCAACTACGGACTGCCCGTCCTCACCGTTCCTCATGCAACGTCGATGATCACCGAAGGAAACGTGATCACGCTCGATTTCGAAAACGGCATCGTCGAAAACACGACGGCTGGAAGCCGACACAAGGTCGACCCGTTGCCAGGACTCCTGCTCGACGTTCTCCGAGCAGGCGGCCTGTTCGCTCAGTTGGAGCAGTCAAGCCTGCTCAGGCCGGCCAGAACCCCGCACTAGGACCATCAACAAACCGGAAACTCTTACGTCCGAAAACACGCCAGTTCCGGCCTTCATTGCATCCAGGACCTCAAAATGGTTATCAGAAAACTTGTGACAATCTCAATCTACGTGGTCGCCGCCTCCGTCATAAGCACGGGCACTGTGCATGCCGAACCATCAAGCGACCGGAATGTGCCGGGCATCGGTTTCACGGCTACCAGTGATGGCCGGGCGGCCACGATCGCTATCGATGCGGGCTCGCTGCTCGTCGAGGATGGCGCCCTCAAGATCGAGGCTTCCGATGGCACTGTGCTCGTCGACACAGCACTGACATTCCGTGTCGACGACTTCGAATTCCCAATCGCAGCACAGATTTCCGATCGCACTGCGACTCTTGCTCCGCAATACGACATCGCTCACGCTGTCTACAAGCCTGCCTCCCTGCCTTTCGAAGACAAGGCACCATGGAAGAACGAGTACGACCGCGAACAGGCCGCCTGGAGCCGCATGACCAGCACCATCACCACGGGCGCCACGATTGGCACCCTCGTCGGCGGTCTGGGCGGGGCAGCTGTCGGTTGCGTCCTCGGCGGCATCGCTGGCGCCACCATCGCTGCTGCCACCATCGTCGGCCTGTTCGGCCCATTCGTTCCTGCCGCCACTGTCGGCTGCATCGGAGGCATCATCGCCGTCGGCGCCCTGGGGACGATCGCCGGCCAGATTCTTGTCACCGCACCCGTCGCCGCCCTCGCCGCCATTCAATACTTCACCACGATCAACTCACCGATGCCAATGACGAAGTGACCGGAAGCCCCGCCCCGACGATTAAGAGTCGGGGCGGGTGCAATGTCATGTAGGCATGGTCGTCGATGAAGTACATGCACGTAACCTCTTCGACCTGCGGAAACCCCAACCACTCCGTTGACAAGCTGATCGACGCCGCCCAAACATGCTGGCCAGTGGCTAGCGCTTCGCGTTCGCTCGCACCGGTCCGCAGCGACGTCCTGCTCCACAGGAACAAAATTCTCGAACGGCCCAAGGCATCACACCGAAACAAGATCGACTCACGCGACAACGACGTCGCCCGAACGACCCAATTCAACAGGATTTGACCACATCTCGATCAGAAATCGAAAGGCCCCCATGCGCATCAGCGATCCCATCTACGGTCTATACGCCCGGCATCTGCGACGTCAAATCACCGGTGGACCAGTTCCAGCGCATATCGGCCTGATAATGGATGGGAACCGCCGATGGGCCCAACAAATGGGAATGGACAACCCGAGTCTGGGCCACCAATACGGTGCTGAACATTCCGAACGAGTCCTCTCTTGGTGCAAGAACGCTGGAATCCGGCACGTCACCGTATTCATATGCTCAGTCGAGAATCTATCCAGCCGCAGCACCAGCGAACTCACCTTTCTGATGCAAGTCCTCGAGCAGCTCGTCACCGACCGGCTGACCCAGCCCAATGCGCACTGGCAGGTACACATCGCCGGCGATCTGGACCTTCTACCTACTTCCACCGCTCGCGTCCTCGAGCAGGGAGTGGAAGTAACAAGCGCCGTGAAGACAGGTTTTCATCTGACGCTGGCTGTTGGCTACGGCGGTCGGCAAGAAATTGTCGAGGCCCTCAGACGTCTACTGTCCGAACACGCTAATGCTGGACGAGGGTTGGCTGACCTAGCCGAGGATCTCACCATCGATGACATTGCCCGGCACCTCTACACCGCTGGTCAACCGGAACCCGACCTGGTAATCCGCACAAGCGGTGAGCAACGTCTGTCGAACTTCTTACTTTGGCAGAGCGCATATGCCGAGCTGTATTTCTGCGACGCGTATTGGCCAGCGGTCCGTGAGGTCGACTTCCTGCGGGCACTGCGCAACTTCGCAACACGCCAACGTAGGTACGGTGCGTAAAGTCCGACCGGCTACCGGAAATCAGCCGGTGATCGAGAGCAGGGCAGCACCGACCTTGATGAGTGCGCGGTCGATCGAGTGGTCCTGGCGCAGGTGCGGGGCGAGGGCGATATCGTTGACCAACATTTATCGTTGACCAACATTTGCGCGGCCAGCGGTTCCTGGAGCTGATCTAACAAGCCAACCCGCTCGGTGACATCTACGTCGTCACCGACAACCTTTCCAGTCACAACAGCAAATCCACCCGCGAATGTGCGAGGACCATCCGAGGATCAAACACGCGTTCATCCCCGTCGGGGCGTGCTGGCTCAACCTGCAAGAGCCGTGGTGGCGGATCTTCCGGCGAGAAGCGCTCGCCGGCCAGACCTTCGCCGACCACACAGAGATCGACCAAGCCACCCGCCAGGCCACCGCCGCCCTCAACGCCCGCGCACGACCGTGGATCTGGGGCCGACCCGCTCCGAAACCCCGGACCCTTACGCCGCCGTCTTATTCATCACCTTTGAGGAACGCAGCACTAAGCGGTTGCGTCCGCCAGAGTGGTGTAGCAGCTCGCCGATCAATCGGATGAGTGTCGAATCCCGGACATGAGGGTGGTCACCGCGTGATCCTCGAAGGACCTTCCACAGTCTCTCGTAGGAGATTTCACGCGATGACCGCTATCCAGCCTATCGATCCAGGCCAGCTGCTGTCCGACCAACTGGCCGCTGCCAGCCCGGACCTGCTCCGCACGATGCTTTCGACGTTCATCCAGACCCTGATGAGCGCCGAGGCCGACGCCGCCTGCGGCGCCGGGAGTGTCGGGGATAACGGCTCTGGCGCGTTTGCGGTGGTGACCGGGGCAGCTTGACGGCATGATGCCTCGGTGGATGAGGTGGACAACATTGTAGGGCTTGTCTTTTCGGGTCTGTTGCCATTGGTGATGGAGGGTGTGGCGGTCGAGGGTGAGCGGGTTGTGGTGCGGGCCAGGACGGCGTCGCTCCCGGCGGTGTGTTCGCGGTGTGGTGCCGAGTCGGTGCGGGTTCACAGCTATCACGACCGGACGGTTGCGGACCTGCCTTTGGATGGTCGGCTGGTGTTCGTGCGGGTGCGTGTCCGGCGGCTGATGTGCTCGACACCGCAGTGCTGCAAGACATTTCGCGAGCAGGTTCCGGGTGTGCTCGAACGCTACCAGCGCCGCACCGCCCGGCTGACCGGCCAGGTGCGGGCGGTCGTGCGGGAGCTGGCCGGGCGAGCCGCGATCCGCGTGCTGGCAGCCCTGCCGGTTGGCATGTCCCGCGACACCGCGGTGCGGGTGCTGCTGCGCATCCCCGCACCACAACGGCCGGTTCCCGAGTCGTGAGCGTGGACGATTTCGCGATTCGCCGCGGAAACCGTTATGGGACAGTGCTTATCGACGCCATCACCCATCAAAGGGTCGATGTGCTGCCCGATCGTCGGTCCGAAACACTCGAGGCATGGCTGCCGCGAACACACCGGTGTCGAGATCGTTGTCCGTGACGGTTCGGCCGCCTACGCCGAAGCGATCCGACGAGCGTTGCCCAGCGCCGTACAAGCCAGCGATCTCGCACTTTATGGCACGGACTGGCCGGGGCGGTCGAAACCGCCGTCGCCGCGCACGCTCGATGCTGGGCGGCGGCCGGACCGAAAAGGCAGACGCTGACCCGCGAGACAACAACTCTTCAACGCTGGCACGCGATTCACAACCTCCTCGACAACGGTGTCGGATTGCTGGACTGCGCCCGGCGACTGGGCAGGGCACTCAACACCGTCAAACGCTACGCCCGCGCCGCCTCACCTGATCAGTTGCGCCGCCCGCCGCAATATCGTGCCTGCCTGGTCGACCCCTACCGAGACCACCTGCACGGGCGCCGCGAAGCCGAGCCCGGCGTCCCGGTGCCGCATCTGTTCGGCGAGATCAAAGCTCTCAGCTACACCGGCGGCCTCAATCTGCTGCACAAATACCTCAACCAGGGCCGCGCCGAAGGCGACCGGCTCATGCCCTCGCCACGGCGGCTCACCTCGCTCATGACACGTTTCTTACCGGCACTCCAAGCAGGGCGTCGATGCCGCGCGTGTCCACTCGATGTTGTCACGGTTGTCCAGGCACGCGTCGGTGCGACCCAGCCGCCCGGTGGTCATACCGCAGGCCGCGCCCAGTTCGCCTCAGGCAAATGCCATGCCGTCGATACCATCGGATGCCGCCCGCAAGCTCGGCGGGGTCATTTCGCGGCGGGGAGTGCCGCACGCGCGGCGCAGCGCACGATCTCGGTGACGCGGTCAAGGGTGGCCGAGGGAAATCGCCACCGGTGCAAGAACAGTGGTGTCTGTACGGTGTTGTCCGGGTCCAGGCTTACCAGTCGGCCGTCAGCGAGATCTTGGGAGATCTGGCCGTCGGGCAATGCGCCCCAACCCAACCCGAGCTGTACCGCGGAGAGAAACTCCCTGTTCGAGGGGATGTAATGTATCGGTGGTTCACGAACCGCTCCGATCATGCGCAGGTAGGCGTGCTGCAGGTCATCTTTCAGGTCGAATCGAACCATCGGTAGCTTGCTCACATCCACTTGGCCAGGGGGCAGACCGTGCAGCAGGGATGGTGCGCACACTACCGAGTAGGTCATCGCGCCGAGTGGTTCGATGCTGCATCCTGACGCCGGAGTATTCGAGGTCGTAACGGCTGCCATCACATCGCCCCGGCGCAGCAACGTCTCGGTGTGGTCCTGGTCTTCGATGTGCAGATCGAGCAGGACGCTCCTTTCTCGTGCGAGCTGGCTGATGACGGGCTGGAACCATGTCGACACCGAGTCGGCGTTGATAGCCAACGACACTCGCACCATGGTCGTGCCGCGGTCGATGGCCCCGGTACCTTCTCGCAACGCTGCATTGGCATCGGCGGTGAGAAGGACGAGCTGCTGCGCCAGCCGCGACAGCACCTGCCCGGCTTGGGTGGGCCGGGCGGGTCCGCTGGACCACAATGTGCCCGCAGGCCCGCTCGAGAGCAGTGATTCGCTGACTGACCGCTATCGGCACGTCTATGCTGCGAAGACCGAACTCGTTGCTGCAGTTGGTAATTGGATGCAGTTCTACAACACTGTGCGGCGGCACTCCGCGATTGGGATGCAAAGTCCCGACAGCTACGAACGCTCACTCCGAGCGCCTGCCGCCTGAACCCCATATCCCTGCTGTCCACCATTCGGGGGGAACCTCAATCTACGTTGGGTGCCGAGGAACTGTCGTGGGAAAGCATGGCGGTGCACGAGTTGGATTGGTATCTCGGTGACAACGTCTGGGATCAGGCAATCGCGTTGGTCACCGAAGCCGATCGGCTCCTCTGCGAGGATGCGGTCGATCGTGCCTTCTGCGAGGTCGCGATGGACGTACTCCGATAACGTGCCAGCCTGGCGGACGGTCGTGCGACCCGCGCTGTAGTCGACGCACTCTCATGCCGCGACCCGGTCGGTTCGGACCAGACACCCCGCAGTCGGCGGTATCACCGACGAGGCGAGTAATCAGAGGAACTTGCACTGCTCGGCCGAACGCTGACGACGGCGCCAGCCGAGCGAAGCGGCTGCGCAAGCGATTCCATCTCCACTAGAGTGCCTTGGAGTCCAACACGCAGAAGTTTGTCGGCCGTCTCCCGGGCTTGCGACAGCGAAAGCGAGCGAACTTGGCGAACGACACGCATCACCGCTGCTGGTGTTGCACTCCCGGTGTCAAGCTCGAGCACACTCGGGCCGTTCGCGCCAGGATCGCCGAACTACTCGTCGGTGGCAGCTCGAAACTGCACTCGTACCACTCACTTCCACAGTTCCGGCAGGTTCCGTGTAGTTCTCACTCGTGTTTCCCGCCCGCTGGTACCTCGACCACGGTCGCGTCGGCTGGCACTCCGCATTCGATGCAATCCGTCGTGTACGGAGCAGACTCGACCACGGTGTCAATGTGCCGAACCTCGATCGGGAACCGATCGGACGCCAACCATCCGGAAATGCCGCATATCGCGCTGACCGAACCGGCCAGCGCGAAGCGCCGACGGCCGGAACCCGATGCGGTGCAGAACATCCGCTAACCGCCGACTTGCGGGCGCTTGGGCGTCACCCACAACAGACCTCGCAACCAGGTGAATATGCAACCTGGGGCTGATTATTCGCTCCGACAACACTATCGACCACACGAGATTTCCGCCGCATAGTGCGATCGTCAGGGGCTACGCTCCGGGAGATGGTCCCGCTTTCACATGCCGCGGCCTTCGCCGTCGCCGCCTTGATCCTCATCGTCATTCCAGGCCCGAACGTACTGTTCGCCATCGGCCGAGCACTGGCTCTGGGGCGCCGGTCCGCGGTCCTGTCGGTCGCAGGAGGCGTCACCGGATCGTTCGTACCGCTGGTCGCGGTGTCGTTCGGCCTGGGCGCGGTATTGATGGCCTCGGCGATGTTGTTCCTGATCATGAAGGTTGTCGGGGCCGCATATCTGATCTACTTGGGCGTCTCGACGATCAGACAGCGGAAGAAGCTGGCGGCGGCCTTGCAGTCGAAAGTCCCGAGCGTCGGCAGCGGGCGTGTGTTCACACAGGGATTCATCGTCGGTGCTACCAACCCCAAGACGATCGTGTTCTTCGGTGCCGTCCTTCCACAGTTCGCGATACCGACCCGAGGGGCCATGCCCGCGCAGTTGCTGATCCTAGGTGTCATTTTCCTTGCGATCCAGGCGCTTTCGGACAGCAGTTGGGCATTGTTGGCGGCAACAGCACGGTCATGGTTCGTTCGTTCTCCACGTCGCCTCGAAACCGTCGGCGGCACTGGCGGGCTGATGATCATTGGAGTGGGCGCCGGTATGGCGCTGACCGGCACCAACTAACGGGGCCAACGAACCAGCCGCCGCTGGGCAAGAGCCAGACATCCGCTCTCGAGTAGCCGCATACGGCGCTGACCGTACCGGCCGGCGCGGAGCGTCGAAAGATCAACGGGCAGAGCGGCGTAAACCCGCACGCAGTGCGTGCACATGCCGATTCCAGGGTGGTCGCCGATGTCAGAGTGCGACTCGGTGCATGTCAGTGGGTGCGAGAGGGAATTCCGGACCGGAATCCTTGGAGATGGGAAGCGGCCTCGTCCCGGCTCGGCGGTAGGCACCATCAGCAGGTCAGTACCGCATGCGCGCGGCGGTGCGGGCGGCTACTCGCCAACCGCGAAAGTCATGCAGGCACTTGCGATCCCGCGAGCCCGACGGCTGTTCGAGCCGGATATCCGGATGTCGCCCCGCCCGGTTCTGAAAGGGACCAGCGATGCGTCATCGCCCCAGGCTCGCTGGGAGCGGTCAGTGCGCCATGACGAGGGCTGTCTCGGAACGAGTCGAGATCAGTTGCGCGTCCGCGCATGACCGCACACAGTTATTCCACTGACCGCGTCGACGGAACCGGCGAGTGCGATTCAATGGAAGATCAACGGGCGGAGGCTATTTCGGACAGCCGACCGACTGCGGTCAGATGACCTTGGCGGCGATCAGCAGGTTCCAGATCTCGCCTTGGTCGACCACCTCGACGCCGAGTTTCTCGGCCTTGGTCAGCTTGCTCTCACCGACTCCCGCACCGGTGATGAGCAGGTCGGTGTTCGCGGAGACCGAGGACGCTGCTGTCGCTCCCGCCTTCTCACACAGGCGTTGGAACGTTGGGCGGGCGACCTTTTCGCCGGAGCGTGGGTCGCTGATAGCGCCGGTGATCACCACCGTCTTGCCTTCCAGGGGTGCGCCGGCCGCCACGACCGGGGGAAGATCCTCCTCGCGCACATCCAAGGACACGCCCGCTTCTCGCAACCGCTCCAATTCCGGACGCAGGCGTGTGAGGTGCGCGGCCAGGGAGGCAGCGACTTTCGGTCCGATATCCTCCACCGCCACGAGCCGTTCCTCGCCCGCGTTGGCGACCTCCTCCAAGGACGTGAATCCGGCTCGGGCCAGACGGGCGGCGGTGCCGTCGGAAGCCATGGGGATCGCCAGGCCGATCAGTGCTCGGCGCAGGCCGACCCGACGGCTGGCATCGATCGAGTCGATCATGCGGGCAGCCGAGACCTCGCCGACTCGATCGAATTCGAGCAGGCGTTCCTTCGTCAGCCGGTAGAAGTCAGACGGGTGCTCCAGGATGCCCGCCTCGGCCAGGCGTTCGATCCACACCGGCCCGATGGCGTCGATGTCCGCCGCCGCCCGCGACGCCCAGTGGATCAGCCTCCGAACCGTCTGCGCAGGACAGGAAACATTCGTGCAGAACAGCTCTCGGCTGTTGCCTTGCTCGGTCACCGCCTGCCCGCACGACGGACAGGCGGTGGGCGGCACGATCTCGCGCTCTTCGCCGGTGCGTTTGGAGGCGTCGAGTACTCCCGCCACGAACGGGATCACGTCCCCCGCGCGACGCACCAGCACCGTATCCCCGACTTTGATGTCTCGGGCACGGATGACCTCTTGGTTGGCCAGGGTGGCCTTGGTGACCGTCGTGCCGCCCACGAATACCGGCTCCAGCCACGCGACCGGGACGATCTTTCCGGTCTTGCCGACGTCCCAGACCACGTCGGCCAGCAGTGTGGTCTTCTCCTCGGCGGCGAACTTGAAGGCCAACGCACCACGCGGGGAATTCGATCGAGTCCCGGCCGCGGCGTAGGCGTCGCGATCGGCCAGACGCAGCACCGCGCCGTCGAGGTCGTAGTCCAGTTCGTTGCGGCCTTCCTCGATCGCGGCGATCGCCGCCTGCGCCTGCGCGGCGTTGGAACAGTGCCGCATCGCCGCGCCCACGATCCCCGCCGCCCGCAGGCCCTCCTCCAGATCGACCGCCGCGCCGCCGGTAGTGGTATCCAAATCGAAACCGAAGAACCGCAGGCGACGCTCGGACACCGTGGCCGGGTCCTTCGCACGCAGCGTGCCCGCCGCGGCATTGCGCGGATTGATCAGCGGCCTGTCCGGATGCGCGGTGTTATAGGCGGCGAAGGTCGAACGCAGCATCACCGCTTCACCACGCACCTCCACCCGACCCGGCAGCTCTATCCGCTCAGGAACGCCATCGACCAACGCGCGGACCAGCATGGTCACGTCGTCACCGGTGGTGCCATCACCCCGGGTCACGGCGCGTACCAGCCTCCCGTCCTCGAAGACAAGGGCCAGGGACAAGCCGTCCAGCTTGGGCATCACCACGACCGGCTGGCCTGGAAAGCGGTCGAAGAACGCCGCGACCTGCTCCGGCTTGGTCGCCTTCTCGAGTGACAGCATCGGACGTGAGTGCCGGATCGGGGCGTGCAGCACCGCGGGCGCGCCGATCTGCTCGAGCGGATTCGGGTCCGGTGCGAGGTCCGGATTCGCCTCGATCAGACCACGCAGATCGTCCTCGATCGCGTCGTACTCGGCGTCCGCGACAAGCGGCGAGCCCTGGTAATAGGCGTCGCGCAGCGCCACAATGCGGTCCGCCAGCTCTTGGATACGTTCCCCAGTCTGCACAGCACCAGACGCTACCGATACCTACCGACACTCCGGTGGACCTGCCGCCCGACCGCGACCACGCCGTCCGGCGAGAACCGCTGCGGCGCGGCACGACCACATGATCCCGCGCCATTCGAGTTCCGCGCCACAGAACTGCCGACGCAGTCGCTGGCCGCGGTCGCGGCGATTTCGGGCGAGATATCTATCGCGTCGGCACGACAACCGCGTGGTCTTCCTTCCCGTAGGCGACGTGACGCAGGCGGGTCACCAGCAGTAGCGCCGACGCCGGCGCCACGGCCACGCCGAGCTACGCGGCGACGCTCACCGAGTGCGCGAAAGCGGCGCGGGCGGCGGTCATCAGCGAGTCGGCGGCTTCTCCGGGCAGCGTCGCCGCCATACCGGACGCCGAGCCGATGTTCTCCCGAGCCACCTTCTCGACCTCGGCCGGTGCCGAGCCCACCGGGCGGCGTCGAGCTCATGCCGGTAAACGGTGGCGGCGATGATGCCGAATGCCGCCAGTCCCAGGGCACCGCCGAACTCCTGGAAGGTCTTGGCCAGGGCGGATACCGAGCCGGTCTGCTCCGGCGGTGCGATGGCGACCACCATGTCGGTCTTCTCGGAGGCACTTCTTCGCACCCATGAGAAGATCCTCGCGATGTCCCATCGGCGCATGGTATCCCGGGCCCATCCATACGTATGAACACGACCGCGGCGGGATAACCGGTGGATCAATCCCGCGGGGGCAGCGGCCGTTTCCGCCCGATTCCGCACGCCCACAGGGTCCCCAGCACCGCCCCCGGCGGCACCAGCACCCACACCCACCAGGGATAGAACCATTCCAGCGTGACGCCGAGCAACAGCCAGACAATCAGGTTCAGGCCGCTCAGGGAGAGCCAGACGATGGTCAGCACCGTCATGGCGATGCGTCCCCCGGACGGGCCAGGTCGCTCGGCCTCGGGCAGATCGGCCGACACCGCGGCAAGCTCGCCGCGGGTACGCGCCTGCCAAATCGACTGCACCCGACTGTCGAACTCGTTCAGGTCGAGCACGCCGGCATCCACGGCACTTCGCAGTGTCGCCTCGGCAGCTTTGCGTTCGACATCAGAGATCCGAATGTCGTTGGGGTGCACAGGTTCACTCACCGTTCCGATCCTGCCACCACACGGTGGGCGGCGCTGGTGAGTGAATTGATCACGGTCGGCGAGCAGCCCACCACAGTTCGTGGTGGGCCGACCGTTCGATTTCACATCACCGAACTACCCAGAGCTGGACTCGGTCACAGGGGTCTGCCCGCGGCGAGCGCCCGCGGTCGTGGGCCTGACGGCTCGGAAGGTGAGGGCGACCACGAAGGTCAGGGTGGCGATGCCCGCGGCGGCGGCGAAGGCGGTGGTCATGCCGCTGACCAGGGCGTGTTGGATGGAGCCGCCCGCGCTGCGGGTTGCGGTGCCGAAGACGGTGACCAGGATGGCCAGGCCGAGGGAGGCGCCGGTTTGCTGCAGGGTTTGCAGTGCGCCGCCCGCCGCGCCGGCTTCGTGAGGTTCGACGTTGGACATGATGATGACGTTCAGGGGCGAAACCGCCAGGCCGAGACCGCATCCTATGAGGATCATGGCGATGAACAGCAGCGGGAAGTAGCCGCTGTCGGTGGTCAATTGGGTGAGCAGGATGAGTCCGGTGACCATCGATCCGGCGCCGACCAGGGTGACCGGCTTCGGGCCGAACCGGGGCAGTAGGCGTGGAATCAACCGGATCATGGTGAACATGAGCGCGGCCGTCGGCAGGAAGGCGAAACCCGTTGCCAGGGCGCTCAATCCGAGGACGTCCTGCAGGAACTGGGTGAGGAAGAAGAACATCGACATGCCCGCCATGGGGGTCAGGAACATATTGGCGTAGGCGGCGGCGCGATTGCGGTCGGCGAACAGACGCAACGGCAGCAGCGGTTGGGCCGTGCGCGATTCGATGGCGAGGAACGCGATGATCAGGGCCGCACCGGCCGCCAGGAAGATATCGGTGGTCGCACTCCCCCAGCCGTCCGACGCGGCGCTGATGAAGCCGTAGACCAGAGCGGCCACACCGGTGGTGGCGGTGAACGCGCCGGGCAGGTCGAGGTGCGCCGATTGCCGTTGGGCGGTGGGCAGATACAGCAGCGCCAGCACCACGACCGCCAGCCCGAACGGCACATTGATGAACAGCACCGAGCGCCAGCTCAACCATTCGGTCAGCAGGCCGCCGACGATCAGGCCGATAGCGAAACCCGCACTGGACATTCCGGAGAACAGGGCCAGCACGCGCATCCGGGCTTTGGGGTCGCTGAACGTAGTGGTCAATAGGGCAAGGGTGTTGGGGCCGGCCATGGCCCCGCCGATGCCCTGCACGACCCGGGCGGCGAGTAGCCAACCGGCGGTGGGCGCGAGCCCGCCCGCGAGAGAGGCCAGCGTGAACAGCGTCGCGCCGGCGATGAACAGGTTGCGGCGACCGAACAGGTCGCCGGCGCGCCCGCCGAGCAACAGCAGTCCACCGAAGACCAGGCTGTAGGAGTTCATCACCCAGGACAGGCCGGTGGCGCTGAAATGCAGATCGCTCTGAATGCGCGGCAGCGCCACATTCATCACCGTGATATCCAGGACGATCATCAATTGGCAGGTCAGCAGGGTCGCCAGCACGATTCCCGACCGAAGTCGGCTGGCTCGAGGCGATGCGGTGACGCGGGTGCCCGCGACGGCATCGCTCGAAGAAAGGGTGGTCGACAAAGAATGCTCCATCGAATGGGATTCAAACGGAGGAGTCCTCCGTTTCCGATGGAGCTATCATATGGAGGGTTCCTCCAGTTTCGCAAGTCTAACCGGAGGTTCCATCCGTTTCTAGTGGAGGGTTCTATGGAAGCACCGTCGACGGGAAAGCCGATGCGCGCCGATGCCCGGCGCAACTACGAGCGGATCGTGACCACCGCCCAGCAAGCCTTCGCCGAACTGGGTCCGGAAGCGCCCCTGGAGGAGATCGCGCGCCGGGCGGGCGTCGGCATCGGCACGCTGTACCGGCACTTCCCGAATCGCGACGTGCTCATCGAGGCCGTCTACCGCTCCAATATCGAGCAGCTGAGTCAGCGCGCCCAGGTACTACTCGAAACCCACACGCCCGCGACAGCTTTCGAGTACTGGCTGCGCGAACAGGTGGCGTGGGTAATGGCCAACCGCGTCCTCGCCACCACCCTGAAGGCCGGCATGGACCACGACTCGCCGACCTTCAGACTGTGCCGCACGTCCATCACCGACGCGGCGGCCCTGCTGCTGAAAGCGGCGCAGGACGCGGGGGCGATCCGCACCGACGTCGAACCCGTCGACCTGATCAGGTTCGGGCACGGCATCGGCGTCGCCTGCGAAACCAAGCCCGAGGCGGCCGAACGGCTGATCGCGGTGACCATCGACGGGCTCCGCACCACGCTGGACGGTCAGCGGCCGTAGGGCTCCTCCACCCAGCCGAAGCCGCGCTCCAGCAGCGGGATCGACTTCCGATCGAGCTGGGTGAAATAGGCGGGGATGCGATGACCGGAGTAGTCGTCGGCACTGATGACCAGACGACCGGGGCCGGGCCACCCGTAGGTGAGGGGTCCTCGTAGGTGCCCAGCGCGATCTGAATCGGCGGGCATCCACGCAGGCTCGCTCGTGCTTTCCTGAGCACCGAATTGCCGCGGGCCGATCATGTTTCGTCGGTCTCGCAGAAGGGCGTTGGTGAGCTACGAGCAGGTGACCGTGGCTACCGTGTAGCCCTTGGGATCTCGCCACGTCCGGCCGGGGTGATCCTCGAACCAATTACGCAGCGCGGTCTCGACCTCGGTTCGGATCCGCGCACGTTGCGGGTGGTCGGATGCGATGCCGCAGAACGAGAACAGCGACTCGGCGAATCGGACGGCCGGTTCGGGCTTCGGGAATGCCAGGGCATTGTCCATTCGATGGACGTCGACGTCGCCGAACACCTCGGTCATCATGTCCGCAATGGTGTCGGAGTTGACGTCCTCGTTGATCATCCCGTCGGGTGCGGAGAGCCCGAACCGTGCGGCGATTTCGGTGACCAGGTCGCGGGTTCGGTGGCAGGTTCGGGCGTGGTTGACCACGACGCAGACGGTGCCGCCGAGCCTGGTGACGCGACGGAATTCCTGGAGTGCGCGAACGGGATCGGTGAGGTGGTAGAGCATGTGCCGCGCGGTGAGCACGTCGCACACGCTGTCGAACAGCGGGAGATCCTCGGCGGCGCCGCGGATGCCGTCGACACCCGGCACCCGTGACGCGGCGGCAACGGCCGCGAGCGAGGCGTCGATGCCGGCCAGCCGCCCGCGATGCCCGCGATCAACCAGATGTTTCAGGAATTCCCCTGTGCCGCAACCGATATCGACAAGGTTCTCATTACCGTTCAGTCGCAGGGTGTCGGAGACGACCTTGTTGACGTCATCGGCGATCTCGGAGTAGCGCCGATGGGTATCGATGCGGACCCGCAGGGGGTCAAGGCTTATGTATTCGGATCCGAGGGACGGTGTGGTCACGGCATCTCCTGAAAAGGTGCGATGGAACCGCCAGGCGTCGGCGACGATACCGGTTCGGCGGTGCGGCGTGGCGTCCAACCGAGTTCCGCGGGAAGCCTTTCGGCCTGGCCCGAAAGCAGGTGCTGTGCAACAGGAACCCACTGAGAGCGCCCGCGAGGGCGCCGATAGAGGACGTCAAAGCAAGCTGCTGGTGGCCAGGCGCGCGAGGCAGGTGTCGACGACATCGGCGGCGGAGCCGGACTCCTCCCCCGCCGCCCAGAGCTCGGTCGCCAGGCGCACGGCCGTATTGGCCATGGCGGCGGCAAGCGCGACGTCGAGGTCGTCGGCGGGGCGGCCGGTGCGTGCGGCGATAATGGGAACGAGCTGGGTTTCGCAGTCGTATTGAACGCGTAGCCAGGTCGCGCGCAGGGCGGGCAGTTGGGTCGCGGCGTGTACCAGCGGGCGCAGGCGGGCCTCGGCGATGCCCTCCGCAGCGAGGGTGCCCACCGTGGCCGTGCGATACGAGCGGCTCAGCGCCTCCCGCAACGGCAGGTCCGGCGGGCACGCGGCGAGTTCGTCCGCCCAGGCCTGGGTTCCGATGGCCAGCAACGGCGCGACGACATCTTCCTTACCGGCGAAGTACCGGTAGAACGTCCGCAACCCCATTCCCGCGGCCGCGGCAATGTCGTCGACGGTTGTCGCGGCATACCCGTTCTCGATGAAAAGGTGTGCCGCCACCAGGGCCACTTCCCGGCGCGTGGCCGCACGGCGGCTCTCGCTGAGGGCCGGGCGCCCGGCGCGGTTTCGCTCGCTGGTCACCGGGGAACTGTACCGAGGTCGACAACGTTGATGGCATAGAGTGCCATTTTAGGCATATCGTGTCAGAAATAAGTCCACCACCGATCCGATCAGGAAGTGACCCATGAACCGTCTCGAGCAGCGCCGCATCCTGGTGACCGGCGCCGGATCCGGCATCGGTCAGGCCACCGTCCTCCGCCTGCTGTCCGAGGGCGCGGTCGTCGTCGGCGCCGACGTCAACACCGAGGGACTCGAACTGACCCGCAAGCAGGCCACCGAAGCGGGCGCCGATGCCCGCCTGACCACCCTCGTTATGAATATCGGCGTGGAGTCGGAGGTGATCGAGGGCGTGCGCCACGCCGTCGAATCCCTCGGCGGGCTCGACGCGCTCGTGAACGCAGCCGGCATCCTGCGCGCCGCCCACACCCACGAGACGTCGCTGGACCTGTGGAACCAGATCATCAACGTCAACCTCACCGGCACCTTCCTGGTGACCCGCGAAGCCCTGCCCGCCCTGCTCGCCAACCCGCGCAGCACGGTGGTGAACTTCAGCTCCACCTCCGCCAACTTCGCGCACCCCTATATGGCCGCGTACTCGGCCAGCAAGGGCGGCATCCAGACCCTGACCCATGTGCTGGCCCTGGAATACGGCAAGCAGGGCCTGCGCGCGGTGAGCGTGGCCCCCGGCGGCATCAAGTCCGGCATCACCGACGCCACCCCCGGCTACCTCCCGCAGGATGCCGACTGGTCCCTGTTCAGCCGCCTGATCGCCATTCTCCCGCAGGACAATCCGGCCGAATTGGCCGGCCCGGAGAATGTGGCCGGCGTCATCGCCATGCTCGTCTCCGACGACGGCCGTTTCATCAGCGGCACCGAAATCCGAATCGACGGCGCCGCCCACACATAGCCAGCGCATAGCCTGGCGCCGCCCGGCCCCGATCACCATGACGGCGGGCACAAGGCGGCGAGGCCCCGATCGACGATTCGATCGAGGCCTCGCCGTTGCCGTCAGAGTGCAGCGCCCACCAGCTCCGAGCTCGCGCCCCGCAGAATGTCCGCGGCCGTGCCCGGCGGCCATCCGAGCCCCACGTCGAGCTTGTTCAGCATGTCCCGCACCGGAGCCTCGATCAGACACCGCTCGATCTGACTGACCGATCCCGCGGACGGACCACCCTGTCGCGCCACATCGGCCTGCGTCCAGCCATTCTCCCGCCGCCGCGCCTTGACCCGTTCGGCGAGCGCCTTGATATCCGGTACGCCGGCCGCCGCAACGGGCGTCGACGCCTGCGCCAGGGCCATGTCCCCGACCTCCGCGACAACCGGCTCGGAGACCTCGGTGACGGCCGGCTCCGTGTTCGCCCGCTCTCCGACCTGCGCGCGCGGCGCCTTCCCCGATGTCATCAGCCCCAGGGTGATGAGCCGAGACCGCTTCCGCCTACCCATCTTCGCCATACACCGCTCCTCGATCCGCAATCACAGCCTTCACTGAAACCCCGGCAAGGTTGCCATAAGTTCGCGAGAATCCCCTGTCACCCCGACGCCTCGGCGCGCCACACACCGGAGCGGATCGGCGAACGGCCACCGGGCCACCACCGACCGGGCGGGAGGCCATGTGAGCCCACATCCAGGCGCCGCAGCGGTAGGCGACGGATGAGCTTGTCCCCGAATGCAGTTCGAGTGGTTGAGGCGGATCGGCGGCCTGGATGGGGACCATCGGCCCTACGAAGCGCCACCGTCGCGGGACCATGCTGGGCACGTTGCCTATCCAGTCAGCAGCATTTCACATTCCTACTCCAGGAGCAGACCATGACAACGCCCACTCAGAAGCAGACCGCGGAGACCGAGCAGACAGAGCGCCTGTCCGAGGAGGTGCTCGCGTCGGCCAAGGCCGGGCAGCGGACCGCCGGCGAGGCCGTGCACAAGTTCATCACCACCGTCGACGAGGCGATCCGCGAACGGCGGGATGCGATTCGAGAGGACTCGGCTCTGCATGCGCTGCGCAAGACGCTCATCGACGCCGGCCTGGAAATGTCCGACAAGCTCATTACGGCGCAGTACGAATTCCTGCGCAGCGTCGTGCGCGACGCGGGCAACGTGCTGAACAAGGCCGAAGGGGACAAACGCTGAACCATGGCCGAGGACGAGGCGCCCGGTGGCCGCGCTGACAAGGACAGCGGCCACCGGGCATACTTGCGGTCCCGGCCGGACAGGTCGTTCGCACGGGCCCGGGGGAGTCGAAAGTCCTGGCAGACGTGGAGCATTCCGCCGTCGATGGACGGCCTTGGACTCTCGGCGAGCATCCGTCCGACGACGAACAGTGGAGATATGGAACCCACTCAGCAGACCGACAACCGACCCGGCGGCAGCGAGCTGCGATGGCGTGCCACGACGGTCGATGGCGTCCGCAGCCGTTACCTGGTCGGCGGCACCGGTCCCAGCGTCGTCCTGCTACACGGATTCGGGCTGACCAACCGCACCTACCGAGCGGCGCTCGAAGAGCTGGCGCGGCGTGGCTTCCGGGTCTACGCGCCGACGATGCCCGGCTTCGGCGGCACCGATGAACTGCCCCGGAGCAAGTTCACCATACGCGGTTACGCGGCATGGGTCGCCGCGTTCATCAGGGCTGTGGACATCACCGAACCGGTGATGCTCATAGGCCACTCGTTCGGCGGCGGCGTCGCCATCATGACCGCCTACGATTCGCCGGATTTGGTGGGACGGCTGGTGCTGGTCAATTCGGTCGGCGGCTCGGCGTGGGTGAACGGCCGGGGCACGCTGGTGGCGATGACGCAACGGCCGCTGTGGGATTGGGGCCTGCATCTCCAGGCCGATGTTCTCCCGGCGCAGGAACTGACGCGGGTCCTGCCGGTGATCCTGCGTGACGGCGTACCAGCGGCGGTCAGCCATCCGCGAGCCTTCTGGCGCGCGGCGAAGCTGGTCAGAACGGCCGATCTGACCAGAGAACTCGCCGAAATCGGTCGTCGCGGGCTGCCTGTGACCATCGTCTGGAGCAATGACGACAACGTGATCCCCGCGGCCGCGACCCACACCCTCCGCTCCGCGCACGAGGAGTTCAGGACGATCACGGTCGAGGGCAGACACTGCTGGCTGCTCGCCGACCCGACCCGCTTCGGCGAGGTCATCAGCGAGGTGCTGACATTCTCGCCCGCCACCGGCGCCGCCTGACGAAGACGCCGCACCCGGACTTCAGGGTCGAACCCATGCCCGGCATGCCCTGATCACAGACTGCCATTGGGCAGCGCGTCGCTGCCACAGGAGTTCATCGAGCCCGCACCAGGACCGATGGCGAGTTCATGACCGGTCGGCAGGCTGCTCACCGCCGGTGCCGGTATCGGTGTGGTGGTGCAACTCCGCAGCGGCCGCGACACCGCGCGCGTGCGCCGACAGCACCGAGATCTCGCTCCTGATCCCCGAGGCGATCGTGTCGATATCGGGTGTGGTGTCGTAGTCACCGGTGATCCCGAAAGTCAGCTGGTCGACATAGCTGAGAATCGCGATGGTGCTCCGCACCCGCAGGGCGATCGGGATGCAGGGCCACATCTCCAGCACTCGCCGACCGCCTATGGCCAACCCGTGTGGGGCACCGGCTATGTTGGTCGCCAGCGCTGCCACACCGCGCTGGGGATAATAGGCCGCGAGGCGGAACACCGTGGCTATCAACCAGAACGGCAGCCATTGGGCCGGTGTGAGAATCGTTCGCTCAGCCTCGACCTCGCCGCTGGATTTGTGTCCCCGGATCCGTTCGTGAACGGCCAGCAAGCGTTCGACAGGATCCTCGATCTCGATCGGCAGATCCGGGATCATGGCCGAAACCCGATTGTCGAGAACGGCTTTCGCGTCCGCGCCGCGCCTTGACACCGGAACGACGATCCGCAGCTTGCCGGGCGCGGGCCGCTCGCCCCGGCTCAGCAACAGCCGCCGGTAGGCGGCGGCGATGGCGGCGACCGCGATATCGTTGACGGTCACACCGAAGGCCGCCCCGATCTCGCGCACCTGCGGCAAGTCCGTCCGAGCGATGGCATAACGGCGCTGGCGTCCGATGGGACCGTTCAACGAGGATGCCTCGGCCGGGGCGATCGCCGCGTACAGCACCGGTCCCGCCGCCCGTATCGCGCCGAAGGCGGTCCGCGGCACGGTGTAGGGCAATCGCAGGGCCCACCACATCGAACCGAGCAAACCCCTCGTCGCCGGAAGACCGGAGCGTGACGGGTTTTCGCGTGGCCCGGTCGCGCTGATCGCCTCGCCGTCCACCGGATCGCAGAGACTCTCGAACGCGGTGATCTCGGAGACTCCGTCGACCATCGTGTGATGGGCCAGCAGGAGCATCGCCCAACGGCCACCGGCGAGATTTTCCACAACCACCAGCCGCCACAGCGGGTGATCGCGGTCCAGCCGTGCGGTCAGTTCGGTCGCGACCAGGTCCCGCAGCGCCGCTTCGTCACCGGGCGCCGGCAGCGCGGCCCACCGAATGTGGTGTTCCAGGGAGAAATTCGGGTCTTCTTCCCATACCGGCACATGCAATCCCAAGCCCATGCCGCGCACCCGCAACCGCAGCCGCCGATGTCGTTCCAGTGCCCGGTGCGCGTACGCGCGCATCTCCTCGCCTGAGGGTGGCGGCCCTTCGATGATCGCGACCGTGCCCAGTCCCAGGCTGACATGCCGGTCCGCGTCTTCCATGGCCATGAATCCCGCGTCCAGCGGCGTCATTCGGCTCATCCCGAGCACCTGCCCTGATAGCCGCCGCGAAGGCTCGGGCGGCCGATGAAATCTAGTTCCATGACCATCATCGGCTCTCACCCCGCGGAGCGGAAGATGCCGAAGCCATCGCGCGGTGGGCCATTCGTCGATGACCGCCGGCCATGGGCTTTCTTGACGACGAACGTCGACCGGATTTCGGGTGGAAGGCTCTGTCCGCCAACGCAACTCGAGCGAACACTGACAGCATGGCTTGCCGCCGATCCGACCGCGTCGATCACTCGGCACGCATCGCCGTCGACCGAGCACCCGACCCCGGACCGCGTACTGGGCACTGTGGTCCGCAACGGACAGAACTCCGCTACGCCTCCACGGGCTGGAACCAGCGCGGTGCGGTGGTTCGGCACGGGCCGCGTCGGTGTAGCGGAGCGATTCCGGAATCCGTGCTCGGGCGGGCACGTGGATTTCCTGAAGGCGATGTCACACCTCGCGCACCGCTCAACCAGTCACCTTGGTCGGGACGGCGGATTGGTTCATGGACCACTCATGCGAGGAGTCGACGGCCCCGTCGACGGTCGGCGTGGATCCGGTCGCCGACGCCTGCCCGGTGGTCGAGGCCGCGGCGGTTTCGCGGGCGAAGAAGCCGCCGATATCACTGATAGCGCTCATCAGCGGCGCCGGGAAGACGACGGTGGTGTTCTTGTCCACGCCCAGCTCCACCAAGGTCTGCAGATTGCGCAGCTGCAGGGCGAGGGGGTGGGCGACCATGGTGTCGGAGGCCTCGCCGAGCGCAGCGGCAGCCAGGGACTCGCCTTCGGCGGCAATGATTTTCGCGCGCTTCTCCCGCTCGGCCTCGGCCTGCCGGGCCATCGCGCGTTTCATGCCGTCCGGCAGTTGGATGTCCTTGAGCTCGACGAGGGTGACTTCCACGCCCCACTCGAGCGTGGTGGTATCGAGGATGGTGCGGATGTCGGCGTTGATGGCGTCGGTCTCGGACAGCGTCTGATCGAGCGTGTGCTGTCCGACCACTTTGCGCAGCGTGGTCTGGGCGATCTGATCAATGGCGGCATAGACGTTCTCGATCACGACCACCGACTTCTGCGCGTCGATCACGCGGAAATAGGCGACCGCGGAAATGTCCACGCTGACGTTGTCACGGGTGATGATGCCCTGCGACTGGATCGGCATGGTCACGATGCGCATCGAGACCCGCTTCAATTCGTCGATGACCGGGATGATGAAGTTCAGCCCCGGTTGCCGCACCGCGACGACGCGTCCGAGGCGGAACAGCACCCCCCTCTGATACTGGAACACCACCCGAATCGACAGCGCCGCCACAATGAGCATCACGACGACGACCAGGATGACAACAACAGTGAGTGCGTTCATGGATTCACGGTCCTCCGCCCGCTCGGCCGACGATGCGGTCTTTGGTCCCGTCCATCGGCGGCGTTGGTCGACAAGCGACCGGGATGGGCGACGATCGGCCACCCTCCTGCACATCCGCCCCTTCCGACATGCCAACCTCGTCGATCTACATGCCGACCCGGCCCCTTCACACAGATACGGCCGGGTCGTCCTCAGCTGCCGGGAGATGCCTTCGGCGCGACGATGAACGCGCCCGACATGCCCTTCTCCGCGTGACCCGGCATCGGGCAGACGTACCGGTAGCCGCCGGGCGTGTCGGCCGTGAAATCGATTGTCTGCGTGTGCATTCCGGCCGGGCTGGCGTCACCGAGCGCCAACGCCTCGGCCCCGCGGAACGCCGGAGACGTCATCATCGTCATCGGGAACGGATTACGGGTGACCACCAAACCGTGCGCCATATCGTCATCGGCGTTGATGACCTGCATGCTCACATGCGCACCCGCGGGCACGATGACGGTGGGATCGATCAGCCCGGCGATCCGGAAATCCTCCGCGGGCATCACGGGGCTGGCCAGTACCACCAGGCGAACGTCGGCACCGGTGAAGACGATGCTGTTGCGTCCCGGATCCACCGTGGCGCCGGCCGGAGTCTGAGCGCCGAGCCGCGCCGCGTCCTTGTGACTCACCCTCGGACCGGGTGCGTCACGCAGCCGCGCACCCATCGCGGTACCAGAATCGCGGTCGCTCATCATGCCGTCCGATCGACCCCACACGAGGTACCCGATGCCCAGAACGGTGAACGCGACAACAAGCCCGATCGCGCCCGCCAGCGCGACGGTGAGAACGTATCTCCGATTCATAGGGGCGGCACCTCGACTCGACAGCGCGTGCACTCAGTGTCGAACTTCGGCCCAGTGTCAGGACAGAGACCTTCCTAACCAGGTGTGGGGCCGATATTCCCATGCCCTGCTGACCCGGCCGGCGGCGGTGCCGCTGCTCATCGACATCAGCCTCGCGATCGTCCTCACCAAGCTGCGGGGACTGCGGCCGGGCGGATTCTCCGGAGTCGAGGGCTTCTGGGGCATGGCCCACGATGACCGTACCGATCTGTCGATGTTCCTCGGCCTGATCTTCCTGTTGTGGGTCGGGCCCGGCCGCTGGTCGGTGGATGCGCGTCCGGTCGCCAATGCCCCGAGCGCGGGCAGCGAGAACCCTCGTGCCGCTTGACCGCCGCACATTTCCACACCGGGGCGGCGAGACCGCGAACAGCGCACGCCGCCCCGGCAACGACAAGGCCGATCACACCGTGCGCATCGGGCGCGCCGATCTCGACGTCACGGCGGGGAAAGCGGTGCTACAACGGCCAATTCCCCGGACCACCACCGCGTTTCACCGAGGGCGAGCAGACACGAGTCGACAACGCCGACACTCCTCAGCAGGTGCGTTGGCACGGACAGCGGATCAACGCATCGGTGCGGTGGTGGTGGCGAAGAAGATACTGGCCGCACGGTCGAGCAGTTCGTCACGCGAAACCCGGCTGGGATCCGCCAGCCACCACGTCGTCAGTTCGATGTACCCGCCGGCGAGGATGATCGCGGTAGTCCGGTAGCTGCGGGCGTCGATGCGGTCCGGGAACATCGAGGCCGCCCCGGCGGCGATCGCGTCGGCGTAGTCGAGCACCATCTGTTCGCGACGTTCACGCAGGACCGGCTCGGTGGTCGTGCCGAACAGCAGCGGGCCCAGCCTGGGGTCCTGATCGAGCGAGTGTATGACCGATTCGAGGGAGGCTCGCACCCGTGTCTCCGGGTCGCCGTCAGCGTCGAGGATCTCGAGGGCGGCGGCGAGGACCTGGTCGGCCGCTCGGTCGTAGAGCGCCGCGAGCAGCGCGTCACGGTCGGGGAAGCTCTCCCGGAAGTAGCGGGGCGCGATGCCCGCCTTGGCGCTGACCGGTCGCACGCCGACACCCGCGAGTCCCTGTTCGCCGAAGCATTCCATTGCCGCGGTCAGCAGCTGCTCGTAGCGGATCTGCTTGCGCTGCTCGGCGGAACTGCCGCCGTAGCGGCGACCCGACGTGTTCTCGGAAGTTGCGACCACGCCTCTCATCGTGTCAGAGGTCTTCCGCTCGGCGAGAAGCCTGATCGGTATGCCATCGGCCTGGTCGCCGTGCGCTCAGACCGGACGGATCCGTGACTCTGCATGTCCACCCAGGTCGACCTCTACGAGCGCGGTGCCGTCGGAGCTCGCGCGCACGACCGCACAACACCGAATGGCCTCATACCGCCTGTTCGATCTCCGCGTGATCGGGCTCCGCGTGATCGGGCTCCGCGGTGCGGCGAGGTCCGACCCGCTGCTGACCGATCCGCGCGAAATCCGGGTACGCGGTATCGGCGCCGAACTGATCCACCCACGAACGATCCGGCGGATCGGGCAGCACCCGCACACCCACGAGGAATCCCCGCATCGCCGCCACGCCCAGTGCCCGCTGCCAGCGCGGCGGGCGCGGCAACCGATGCGCCCGCAGCAGCCCCTCGTCGCACAGCGCCAGCACCAGCGGCGTGCTCGCCCAGCGCAACGGCTTCGGGAACCGCAACGCCAGATCGTCGAGCAACAGCCGCGCGATCAGCGCCCCGCCCTCGCTGTATGCCGCGTTGTCCCGCTCGTACTGCAGCACCCACTCCAGGAACTCCTCCTTCGTGGCCGGGAAGTCGGTGATGCCCATGCGTTCACCGACCCCACGCCAGAAGTAGTACAGCGCGTCGCGCTCACGGCTGGACATCACCTCCATACCCAGCGCATCGCCGATGCGCTGCGCCTCGAGAATCAGCGACGCCAGGGTGTACAGATTCTGATGATTGTCGATCTTGTACCGGGCGTGGATCTCATTCATCCGATCGATCACTTCAGCGCCACGCCCCGAGGAGTGACCGGACCGCATGATCTCGCCGAAAAACACCAGAGTGTCGTCATTGCGCTGACGCGTGGCCCGCACGATGTCACCTGTCCCGCGACGGTAGACGGGCCGCATGATCGACGGAATGGACATCTGCCGCATGAACGCCAGCGTGTAGACCACGGCCGCGAAAATCGAATTGCCGTAGCGCACCTCCACCAGCAGGTGGGTCATGCGCTCGTTGTCCCGCTCCGGGTCAAGCCGCTCCAGCTCCCGGGAGATCGATCCTTGCTTCGTCGCGAGTCTATCTGTCCACATGCGTACAACGATAGATATCTGTCCACGGCCGTGTAAAGATAGGAATCGCGTTTCGCCAGGAGAACCCCGTGGGGCCGAACGCCACCCTCGCCTCGGCATCACCGCGGCGATGCGGTCACGTCGAGGCGCGCGACAGGCGAATCGTTGGCAGTCAGTAGTTCTCGGGCAACCCGCGCCGGTTGGGCAGAATGTACTCGAACTCCGTGAGCACCTGCCGAAGGAACCCGCGGGCGAGACGCTGAGCTGATGTCGTTGCGCCGTAAATGGTTTCGAGCACCGGCTGCAGCTGTCTGCCGGAATCGACGACCGGCCGCACGAGACCTTGTTCGGCGCAGCGCGTCAGCGCGGGTTCCAGGACCTTCGCGGCCTCGGCCGTCCGGTCGGCCGCCGCCAAGCAGCACCCATACAAGAGTTCGGCATTCAACAGCGCGCGAGGGCGGTTCTGTGTGGCGATCACGTCCACGAGCCGCCGCGCTCGCCGACACGCCCGCTCGGCCGCCGCCGGGGTTTCCTCGCGCAGCAGCAGCCGGATCGCCGAATCGTGGGACAGTTCGGCGATCATTGCCGTCGGAGCGTCGGGGTGGGCGGAATAGGGCTCGAGTTGTTCGAGGTCGCGCCTGTCGGCATCGGTGATCGGCAAGCCCAATCGAATGCGCTCGTTGACGATTCGCGCAGCCAGGCGCGGCAGCGCCAGATTCGCCGCCGCCTTCGCCCCCTCATCCAATCGCTGGTTCATGGTGTCCAGGTCGCCCCGCACCGCGGCCAGGCGCGCGCCCGTGCCGTAGCCGGCCGCCAGGAACTCGACCGCCCCGGCCTCGAGTCCCAGTCCGGCCGCGATCAGTTCCTCGGCCTCGATGAACTGCCCTTTCTCATAGAGCAATTCGCCGAGCAACGCGCTGGCGAACCGGGTGGCCTGCGATTGCCCGCCGCTCTGCAGGGCCTGGCTCAGGGCGGTGCGGAATTGCGTCTCGGCCGCGGCGATCTCGAGCTGCTCATAGGAGGCGCTGCCGGCGATGCAATCGCAGTACATCGGACCGAACGGTCCGCGCGCCCTGTCCCGGAACGGTTCGACCCACCGATGCCACCGGTGCACTTCGTCGTAGTCGAAGCGATACAACGCCGACACCATCGCCACCACCGCCAGCGCATGGGCCAGAAAGGGCCGGGCCGAATCCCGGCCCTGCGCCAGCTCCGGGGCCAGAACCAGTGGCTGATCGGTGATCAATGCCAGGGCGGCACGCGCGAGCTTCAGCTCGAACTCGAGGTCCTCACGACCTTCGTCCTGCCGCAGCGCGGAGAGAGCCGTGCCGGCCCCCTCCAACGCGGCCAGCGCGGCGGCCGGTCGTTGCACGGCAAGGTTCGCCCAGGCGATGTACAGCTGCAGCCGAGGATCCGACGCCGTCAGCGAGCCGGGCAACTTGGCCGCGAGACCCAGCAGGGTCGCGGTGCGGGAGCGTTCCATGAGTTGTTCGGCATGATCGGCCACCAGTTCGCGGGCGCGCTGGGGTTCGCCGGCGGCGAGCATGTGATCGACTGCCTCGGTGAGCATGTCGTGGGAGGTGAACCACCGCGCGGCGGTCAGGTGCAGCTCTTCGAGAAGTCCGGGGTGCAGCCGGATCAGGCGGTCGCGCAGGAAGTCCGCGAACAGCGTGTGATAGCGGAACCAGCGCAGATCGTCATCGACACTGCGCAGAAACAGATCTCGCTGCCGCACCTGTTCCAGCATGTCCTGCCCATGGCTCACACCGGTCAACGCTTCGGCGAGCTCATCGTTGACGCGCTCGGGAACCGAAGTCCGCATGACGAATTCGAGCAACTCGGGCTCGAGCGCGTCGACGACGTTCTCCATCAGGTACTCCCCGATGGCGTAGTGGCGCCCCGTGATCTGATCGATGTACGCGCCCGGATCGTCGCGCCCCCGCAGCGACATCGACGCCAGTTGCAGCGCGGCCGCCCATCCTTCGGTCGATTCGCGCAACCGCTCGACCTCCGCGTCCGCCAGCGTCAGCCCGCTCGTATCCGAGAGGAAGGTCGCGGTCTCTTCGTCGTCGAATCGTAGTGCGGATTCGTCGATCTCGATGAGCTCGTCGCGAACCCGCATGCGCCCCAGCGGAAGTCCGGTGCGGCTGCGGCTGGTGACGATCAACCGCAGGTGATGACAGCCGTGGTCGAGCAGAAACTCCATCGCCGCCACGGTCGCCGGGCTGGTCACCCGATGCCAATCGTCGATCACCAGTGCCACCGTCTCGCCGCCATTGTGAATCTCGTCGATGAGACTGGTCATGACATGCCGCGCGGCATCACTGGCGTGCTCCTCGAGCAGCCTCTCCAAGTCCGCCGCCACCCCGGGATGGGCGTAGCGAATCGCCTCGATCACATGCGACAGGAACCAGACGACATTGTCGTCATCCTCATCCACGCTGAGCCAGGCGACTCGAACACCTTCAGCGGCAAGGATATTCACCCACTCCGCGGCCAGCGTGCTCTTCCCGAACCCGACGGGCCCGTGAATCAGCACCAGCCGCCGAGCCTGCCCTTCCCGCAGACGGTCGAGCAGTCGACCGCGTCGTACCGGCTGACGCGGTGAGCTCGGCGGCCGGTACCGCGTGGACGGTGTCGGCGCCATCGCCCGGCCATGACGTAACGCGGGGGCGGGTGCCGGCGGCGCGAGTTCCGGGACCCCGCTCTCGGACGGTAGCGCCATCGAATCCACGGCCAGCCCACAGGAGAACTGGATCGTGCGCAGCCGCTCGCCGAACTCCCGGGCGGTGGCGGGCCGATCCGAGGGATCCTGCGCCATCGCCGATTCCAGCGCCGCGCACAGCGGCCCCGGCACACCGCTGGACCGCAGGTCGGGTACCGGTTCGGAGGTGATCCGCGCGAACTGCTCGGCCAGGGACTCACCGTCCCGGCGTTCGAAGGCGGCATGACCGGTGAGCAGGCAGAACAGTGTCGCGCCCAACCCGTAGATGTCGGCGCTCGGCGTCGGCGGGGATCCGCGGAAGACCTCGGGTGCGGTGAACGCCGGGGTCCCGGCGATGAGCCCGGCAGAGGACTCCAAAGCCCCACCGATGCGGGCGATTCCGAAATCGCTCAGCTGCGGCTCGCCGTAGTCCGAGACCAGGATGTTGGCGGGATTGACATCGCGATGCACGATGCCGTGCGCATGCGCGGCCGCCAGCGCTCCCGCGATCTTCACCCCGACCGACAACACCTCCTGCCACGGCATCGCCCCGCGCTCGCGGATCCGCGCCTGCAGTGACCCGAGAGCGCAGAACTGCATGACCAGATAGGGCCGACCCGTGGCGGTGACATCGGCGGACAGCACCTGAACGATGTGGGGATGCCCACCGAACCGGGCCAGCGCCCGCTGTTCCCGGAGGAAGCGCGCCCGCTCGTCGTCACTCGATTGCGTATCGAGGACCTTGACCGCGACCAGGCGGTCCAGGGAATGCTCGACACAGCGGTAGACGACACCGAATCCACCACGGCCGATCTCCTGGGCATCGTCGAATCCCGCCGCGGCAAGCTCCGCGACAAGACCGATCCGCAGGTCGGGCTGCGTCCCGCCATCGTCTCGTTCGGCCATGACTTTCGATCACCCACCCGGCGGGATACACAAACCACCTGCCACACGGCGAGATCGCGGTGTGCCCGCCGCCAACCGAAGGTCGTCGTAGCCACCCATTCGCCTCACCTCTCGACATGAGAATCGGCCTCGACCCCTGATCGTAACCATCGGATTGCACTACCGATGAAGTCTCGGCAAACCGACCACCGACCTCGCCGCCGGACCCTGCGACGACCGGCCGACCACTCCGCAGCATCTGATCCCGACAGCTCGACGCGACCGGTCCGCGGGATGCGAGGTAACGGCCGCGTGGCAGGACACGGCCTGCTCACCCAGGGCGGCCTTGCCCACGCGGTGGAGCTGATGGAAGTGCCGGTGGCGAGCGGACGGACGGCTCCCACACATGCATATGACAACTATTGCATTGAGCATTGATGCGGTATCGTCCGAACTCGTGCCGTTACACGTTCCCGCCTCGAGCACCACGGGCACGATTTCACCGATCCGATGAGCCTGACCAGCGACTATCTGTTCTATACCGCGATAGCGGCGGCCGTTGGCGCGGTACTGTTCACCTTGCCGGCCTGGAATTCCGTGCGCGGCGCGCGTCCGGTGCGATGGCTGACGCGGCTGCTCATAGTCGGCCCGTGCCGAGCGACGGCGGTCGCGGTCCTGGGCTTGTGGGTCGACAACGACTTCGCGCTCCACGGCTCACGGAATGATCTGCTGGGCCGGCGGCCTGCAGGCGCACCGGCAGGGGGCTGCCCACGGTAACGCGAATGGCGTTGCGCGCCTTGTTACGAGGTCGGCGACACACGCTGGCGACCATGACCGGCACCGTGCCGGCACTGATCCTGATCCTCGCTCCGGTCGACATGATCGCCGGCATGTCGCAAGGCGCCGCATCCGCGATTCGATTCCCAGCCGCCCGGCTGGTCCAGCGCATCGCCCGCGTGGTGCGCGAACGTGCCCAATAGCCACTCCACGGAACGGAATCCGACATGCCCCTCACCCGAACCGTCGCCAAGATCAGCGCTCGGGCCCTGCGCACCCGCGGACTCGTACGCGCGCCGATCGCGCTCTACCGATCCGGCCTCGGCTTCCTCTTCGGCACCCGCATGCTGATGCTGCAACACACCGGACGACGCAGTGGCGCAGAACGATTCGTCGTACTCGAGGTCGTCGACCGCCCGGCCCCGGACCAGATCGTCATCGTTTCAGGATTCGGCACACGCGCCCAGTGGTACCGCAATATCGAGGCCGACCCCCGTGTCCGCGTCTGGATCGGGGCCCGGCGCCGAATCCCGGCCACCGCGACCCCGATGAGCACCGAGGAGTCGGCCACCGCACTCGGCCACTACATCGACCACCACCCCGTCGCGTGGAAACGACTACGCGCCACCATCGAACAAGCCACGGGAAGGCCGGTCGACACGCTGCCGATGGTCCGGCTGCGATTGAGTCCGTCATGAAACCCGCGCGGGCGTCGCTGGCGACCAGCGCGACCCCGGTCTGGCCCCACGGCCGAGATATCGCGAACAGGTGCGCCCGCGCGGTCTGCCATCGCTTTTCCGCCCTCGATCGGTCGTGATGTGAATAGCCGGATGGACACCGGGTATGCGGGCCAAGTCAGGCCGGCGGGTTCCGCGCCGGTTCCGGTGACGTCATGCGTGATGTGCGGCGTCGGGTCGAGGAGGACGAATGAAGGCCGTGACATGGCAGGGATTTCGCAAGGTGTCGGTCGAGAATGTGCCCGATCCGCGCATCGAGGAACCGACCGATGCCGTCATCCGGGTGACGTCGACTGGTATTTGCGGGTCGGATCTGCACCTGTACGAGGTGCTCGGCAGCTATATGAGCACCGGTGACGTTCTCGGGCACGAGTCGATCGGCATTGTGGAGGAGGTCGGTCCGGCGGTCACGAATCTGGCCGCTGGTGACCGGGTGGTGGTTCCTTTCCAGATCAGCTGTGGTCACTGCTTCATGTGTGGTCAAGGCTTGTCCACGCAGTGTGAGACCACGCAGGTTCGTGAATATGGGTGCGGCGCGGCGCTGTTCGGATACTCGAAGCTCTACGGCCGGGTTCCCGGCGGACAGGCCGAGTATCTGCGGGTGCCGCACGCCGCGTTCACCCACATCACGGTGCCACATGGGCCCGACGATTCTCGGTACCTGTATCTGTCCGATGTGCTGCCGACCGCGTGGCAGGCGGTGGAATACGCCGCGGTGCCCGACGGCGGCTCGGTCACAGTGCTGGGGCTGGGGCCCATCGGTGACATGGCTTGCCGCATCGCCGCGCACCGGGGGTATCGAGTGATCGGCGTCGACCGTGTGCCCGAGCGGTTGCGCCGGGTCACTGAGCGCGGCATCGAATGCGTCGATCTCTCGACCGCGGATCGGTCCGTGGGCGCGATCGTCCGCGATCTCACCGACGGCCGCGGCACCGACTCGGTGATCGACGCGGTCGGCATGGAGGCGCACGGGTCGCCGCTGGCGGCGCTGACGCAGCGATCGGCGGCGCTCCTGCCGGATTCGTTGGCGCGGAAGGTGAGTGACACCGCCGGCATCGATCGGCTGGCGGCGTTGCAGACCGCGATCGATGTGGTCCGGCGAGGAGGAACGATCTCCTTGGCCGGCGTGTACGGCGGCATGGTCGATCCCATTCCGATGCGGATCTTGTTCGACAAACAGATCCAGTTGCGCATGGGTCAGGCCAACGTCAAACGCTGGGTGCCCGACCTGCTGCCGCTGCTCGATGACGGCGATCCTCTCGGCGTCGAAAGCTTTGCCACACATCGGCTTCCGCTGACCGCCGCCGACGACGCCTACCGGATGTTCCAGCGCAAGTCCGACGGCGCGGTGAAGATCCTGCTCGATCCCACCGCGGAGCCGGTGTGACCATGAACGGATGTGGACGGCAACTGGCCGCAAGTCGGCGCACGCATCGAGCACAGCGTGGGCGCATGGCCACTGATGGTGCAGGACGCCACGACAGTGACCGCCGCGGATCCGCCGCGCCTGCTCGAGTTGCAGGCCGGCATGTGGCCGTTCGGTCGGGCCCGATCCGGCTGGAACTCACCAGCATTGATGCCGATCACACCGAAATCCGGATGTTCGAGACCTTTACCCATGGAATCGGGCGTCTCCTTCCCGACGCGGTGCAAGCCATACTGCTGAAACCGCGTAACAAGGAATCGCTGATACGGCTGAGCGACCTCATCACCGCCGAATATCGCACCGGCGCGACAGGACCCCCGCGCGGCTGAGTACCAGTGGTGACGCCGTTCGCCGCCGCGATAGTTCACCGACCGTGGTCTCCGAACCGAGTCCCATGACGACCCGACGCGGCGCGACGTCAGACAACGCCACCGCTCTCGGGATCCATACCGCCCAGTCCCCGCGGCGATTCGGTCTCTCCGTTCGGGTCCGGATCGGTCGTCACTGTCTCGTGCTCGCTGGCGAAATCCGGCTCGCGGCCGTCGTCGTCGAGATCCGCCCGCTCACGCGGATCGCCTGTCGTGCTGCCCATATCTCCTCCTCCGTCGACGGTTCGCGATTGGACCATCGCTATACCCCGGCGCCGGACACTGTTCGAGAAACGGTCGCCAACGCGCACAAGCGGGATAATCGCCAGCGCACATGCGCGCGAATCAGGTTGTGCCGCAAGACGAGTCAACTCAACGCTACCGACAGCCAGCGCTGCCGCGCCAACAGTCGCCGAACCGAGGCGACAGCGCGGAAGAAGCCCCACGACCGGCTGCCGTCAAGGGGCTGCGTCCACCGGCAGGGGCCGCTGCAATGTACACCGAGTTACAGCAGCGGATCGGAGTTCCCGGACGCGCTCCCACACAGCGGCGGCTGGCTCCTGGTCGCACCGCCGCTCTATTGGCTGGGCTGCGGCAGCTTGACATCGCAGTTGTTCACCCTGGGGTTCGCACCGGAGTAATTGAGTGGGCCGGCGATGATTGTCAGTGCGATGGTCCCTCCACTGGCACAGTTGCGGGGGGCGCTATCGAAGTAGTGACGCTGCCCCGCGGCGACAACACCGACGATCAGCCAAACCACCACAAGCACCGCCACGATACCGCCCAGACGGGTGCCGCCTGCTCGTAACCTGCTATCTCGGTAGATCATTGCTCGACTCCCGTTATCTACGCCAGGGAAGTGGAACATTCGCCCGGTCGATAGGCGCGATACCCGCCGAGCCCGCGGCCAAACCGGCATTGATCCGACCGTGCTCGAGCACGTCGGACAGGACATGACGTGGGCGTGTGGTCCGCCGACTCATCAGGCCAATTCATCGTCGGCCGGCGCCTCGACCCATCGACCCGGCGGGTGCGGTCGGTCGGCGCGCGGTCGAACTGTTCGAGGCCCACGCCGATGACAGTGGCCCCTGCCCGCACCATTTGAGACGGCTGGAGGCGCGTCGGCACCGGTACCGATGAAGCTGCCCGGCCCCACGTCGGTGCGCAGCCTCGCGACATACGCGCGATAGTTCACCGCGGATCAGGCAGTGCGGGGCCCGGCGGGCGTGTCAGCGCGGGGTCTGCGCCGCGACTGCGAGCATGGGTGTCATGTCCAAGCCGAAGGAGAAGAAGACGCTCTGGCGGGTCTGGCAAACCGCGCGCGACAGCCGCCCCGGCACCAAGGGCCAGGAGGACGAGTCCATCACGCCGGTACAAGCCGAGCTCTGGCATCGCCGATACCCGCCGTCCAGCGTCATGCAGGCATTGGGCACCGAATGCGGCCATCCGGTGTCCGGCGCTGACATGCGGGTCTTCGCCGGGTTGGATATCCTGATGCGCGCCCGCGGCTGGAGTTTCATCAGGGAATGCTCCGGCCCTCAACTGCTCACCTTCCGCTACGCGCCCTCCGAGGTCGGCTTCGACTACTCGAACCAAGGCCTCGAACCGGTCACCAAGGTCCTGGTTGTCCTGGATCGCTCGCTGGCGACAGACGCCGTCGCAGCCTGCGAGGTCGAAATCCTGCTGGTCGGCGCCCCACGCTGGCAAGCCCACCTCACCGGCCTGTCCGGACTCACCACTCATCTGCGCGTCATCGAGGCCTACCGACCCGCAGACCCGACCCCGATCTCCTTCCCACTCGCCCGTACTCGGTTGGCTGAGCGTGTGGGCCGAATTCCGACCGTGTGATACCGACAGATACCAGATCCGAGAGCCCGTTCAGGGTGCGCTCGCGGCGGCCGCGCGCCGAGCGGGGGCACATTCGGGCAAGTCCGGTGTGGCGTGGCGTGCGGTCCTCACCATCGAGGGTGAGATCGCGAGGGGGAATCCGTCCACACAAGGACGCGCCCGAACGAGATACCCGTTCCTGGCACGTATCGCATAACTGGCTCCGGCCCAGGAGAACTGAGGGTGGACGACGGGACCGCTCTGCCGTGTAGAGAGCCCCGCGGTCGGCGCTCGGTACAGGCAACCCGGGACTGTCCCGGTCGGCTTGGCCGGCGTCCGCGGCGGGGTACGCTATGTGCAGGGATCTGGGAAAAAGTCTGCGCGCCCGAAACCAGGTGATCGTAATGAGTTACCTCCCTTCTCCCGGCCTGCTGAGCATCACGGCCTCGACCACGGCCGACCACACACACCTCTGCACCATCCGCGGCGAGATCGACGCTCTGACAGCTCCCACGTTCCAGAAGGCGCTGTTCGACTGCGTCGGCATCGGCGAATCGACCGTCATCGATCTGAGAGAGGTCACGTTCTTCGGTGTGGCCGGGGTTCGGGCCCTGATCGCGGTCCAGGACTACGCCGACCGGTGCCATTGTGGGATGTGTATCGAGGGGTCTTACTGCGTCATACGGGTACTGGAAGTACTCGGTCTGGCAGGCAATTTCGACCTTTGCGCTCCTCGGCCCACCGAAACGGCCCAACAATAACCGTCGATCCGCCTCGCGATGATCGGGGAACGATTTGTGTCGCGGCACGTGCTCGTCCACCGCTGGTGAGGGGGCGCCGACCCGCAACGAGACCCGCCTCTTGGTTCGCGATCCTCATCAGGCCACCGGCCAGGTCGGGCGAGAATGTCCTGGATCATCAGCACGTGGAAGACCAGGGCGGTCTGGCGGATTCCCATCGGACACAGCCATCGGCCCCGCTACTTCTGATATCCGATTGCGGCGTTGCGCACTTGGTTCACGTAGGCGGCGGAGTGGTTGTAGGCCAGGATCGCTTGTCGCCAGCCGTGAGCGGTGGCCAGGTCGCCGCCGGCCGCGCACAGATACCGGCCGGCGGCCAGGGCCGCATCGTCGATATTGTCCGGGCTCCCCGAAAGATCGCTGGTGGCCGCTTGTTTGCCGGTCCCCAAGGTGTTGGCGAGAGTGTTGTAGTCGGTGCCGGCGCGCACACCCCAGCGTTTCCAGGTGTCGGGGATGAACTGGAACGGACCCATCGCGCGGGCGTACACCGTGTGCCCGGCTCGAGCCGTGGCGTCAGGGTCGACTATCCGCGCGTTGCCGCCCGTGCCGTCCAAGGCGATTCCGCGGATCGGTGGCCGCACCAGACCGTCGGCGGCGATGGTGGCACCGCCGAATCGGGCGTGATCGCTTTCCACACGGGCGATTCCGGCCAGGGTGACCCACCCGAGATGGCATCCGGGCTGTGCCTTCGACATGGCCACCGTCGCGTATGCGTAAGCCTGCATCGCGCGCACGGGCACCCCGTTTTCTGCGGACCGCGCTCGAGCCCATTCACGAAGCTGGTCGAGCGGCTGTTCGACCGCGCCCAGGCGAATCGCCGGGACCGGCTCACCTGCATGAGGCGGCGCCGGATCGAGACTTCGATCCGACGCGTCACCGCATCCCGCGAGGACGGCCGCAACCGCGGCCACCAACAGCGCCGGGCGCGCTGTCAGCACACGCCGACCGCGCGGGCCGGGTGAATAGGGTTTCGTCATCGGCCCTCGAAATACATTGTCGCAGTAGGTCTTCCCATCCGGGCTACTTGGCCGGGAGGGGCGCGGACGTCGCGGGATTCGGCTTCGTGGGCTTGTGCGTGGCCGGCGGCACCGGCCGTGGTGGAGTCGTGGTCGGTGGGTGTGCGATCGTCGGCCGGGACGGTGGCGGTACCGGCTTCCGGTCGGTTGTCCTGGTGGTTGTGGGGGTCGACGGAGTGCGCCGGGGCGATGTGGGTGTCGGCTTGCCGGTCGGTGTCGTTGTCGAGGTCACAGTCGGTGTCGTTGTCGGGATGACAGTCGGTGTCGTCGTCGGGACCCCGGACGATGTTGTCGTCGGGACCCCGGTCGGCGGCGTCGTCGTACCGCCGGACGTCGAGCTTGTCGGGACGCTGGTCGTTGTCGTCGTTGTCGTCGTTGTCTCGATCGGCGAGGTGCTCGCCGGAAGAGTGGTGCTGGTGACCGGAACAGTGGTTGTGGTGATCGGATCCGGGCTGGTGCTGACGCCGACCTGAGCGGCCTGGCTCGTGTCCGATGGAGGGGCGACCTGCACCGAAAAGCCCATGCTCGCACTCACACTCACGCTGAAGGATGGACCGGAGGACGGGGTGGGGGTCAGGGTATCGGTGCTCGTCGTGGGCGAATCGCTCATGGTGTTCGCGGGCGACTCGCTGGTGGGCGTGTCGGTACCGGGGGTGTCCGCGTCGCCCGGGGTATCCGCCTCCGTGGTGTCATCCGGAACGGTTCCATCATCCGGGGTCTCCGAAATGCTGGCGACGTCGCTGATCGCCCCGACCTCGGTACTCGAATCCGCCCCGTTCGACGTCTCGGAAACGTCCGACGATGCCAGAACATTGCTCGCCTTTTCGGTTCGCCGCGAATCGGTTGCCAACACGGATCCTCCGATAACGAGTGCGATCAGCGCGGCGACAGCCCCGGCACGGGGCAGGTCGCGGACCGCGAGCCGCGGCGATTTCTGGTGACTGTCGAGGAATTCGGTGGAATTTTTTCGACCGGGTTCGTTATTAGCCGATGATTGCATCAGGAATTATTTTTCTTCTCCGAAGCGAGTTCTGCCTGTCAGAATTTCCGTATTCAAATCAGCCGAGTGCCGCCGGGGATTCGGCGTGCGGGATGAGCAGACGTGAACCGCCCGAGCCGTCCGCCGGGACAGCCCAGACATCCGAGTCGGTGCCCCGCGCAATGGCGTAACCGATGGTGTTCGAATCCAGCCAGGCCGGCTGGTCGTCCACGCTGCGGGTTTCGGCCAGGGGGGTCCGCACGCCCGAGGCCAGATCCAGTACGGTCAGCCGCCAGCCCTTCCCGGGGTCTCCGTCGATCGCCGATTTGAAGGCGATACGCCTGCCATCCGGGGACAGCGATGGGCACTCCACGTTCTGCGCGATGGTGCGAATGCTCTTCGCCGCGATGTCACCTTGCACGAGGAACCGGCGTCCGTCGGTGGACATCGTGGCGTAGAAAGTGTTGTCGTCGGCGGCGAACGTGATACCCCAGAAATTGAGGTCGGCCGCGGTGTAGGGACGGCCGTCCAGGGTCACTGGGAGGAATTCCAGTGAGTCGATCATGTCCCCGGTTTCGATGTCGATCAGTCCCGCGCGGGTGGAGAACCGTCCGTTGTTGTACGAGTCGCCCGCCACGAAAACCGTCCAGGCCACCAGCCGCCCGTCCCCGGATACCCGGGCGCGGTTCGGCACGCCGACCAGCGGGATCTCCCGCTTCACAGTGAGTGTGCTGTCGAGGATGGCGGCCTGGAAGGTGGAGAGAGCGCCATCCTGTCGCAGACAGACGCCGGTGCCGCCCGCCGCGTGGACCCGCAGGCAGTCGAGCGCGGATACCGAGCGTGGCCCGCCCGGATTCTCCGCGGGCACCATCGCCAGGTGGCCCTTGCTGTCGGGTGCGGTGCTGCGGAACAGAATCCGCCCGCCCGTGAGACTCAGGGCGTCGGACGCGGATACCGCGGGCGGCACGCGGGTCACCACGAACATGCCGTAACCGACCGCGACGGCGGTCAGCAGCACGAACCCGAGCAGTGCGAGGAGCATTCGCCGAGTCATGCGTGCTCCTCGGCGACGTCCCCGGCGGAACCGGCGGTGTTCGTGGCCGGGATGCCGCGCAGCAGGAGGCCGATAACGAGCACGGCCACCGCGACCAGAACCGCGGCGACGCGGCTCGCGTCGGCCGGCCCCCACACCGTCCAGGCCAGCCCGAACATCACCGAGGACACCAGGTAGGACAGCGCCTGTCCGGTCTGGATCAGCGCAATTCCCGTGGTACGCAGGGATTCGGGCAGGACCGGGCCCGCCAGCGCCATGAGTATGCCGTCGGTGGCCGCGTAGAACAGGCCGTAGAGCGCGAGCACCATCAGGAGGAGAGCAGTGCCGCCGAACGGCCCGAACAGCAACAGATACACCAGCACCAGCGCGGTGTAGCCTACGAGCACCACTTTCAGTCGGCCGATCTTATCGGCGAGCATGCCCAGCGGCGTGGCCAGCAGCAGATAGGACAGGTTCGTCCCGACGGCCAGCAACGGGAACCAGCTGACGCTGAGGTGTTCCCGGTGTTGCAGCAGCAGGTAGACGAAGCCGTCGCCGATGGTCACCATCCCGGCCAGGCACGCGGCGAGTACCAGCCGCCGCACCGGCGCCATCGCGATCAGACCCCCCAGCGCCGAGGGCGAGATCGTGCCCGTGGGTGGCTGTTCGTCGTGGTGGTCCCGAACGAAAAGCACCAGTATGAGTACACCGAACGCGGCGATGCAGAAACTGGCGACGAACACCGCGTCGTAGGATTGCGCAGTTGCGGCGAGGATGCCGAGCGCGACCAGTGGCCCGGTGAACGCCCCGATCGTGTCCATTGTCCGGTGCACGCCGAACGCGCGGCCGTACAGCTGCTGTGGGGTGGACAGGGTGATCAGAGCGTCACGCGGCGCAGTGCGCAGGCCCTTGCCTGTGCGGTCGATCGCGATAACCGCGCCGATCGCGCCGACGGCGCTGCCCGCGGCCAGCAGCCCGAGCTTGGCCACCGCCGACAACCCGTAACCGAGCCCCGCGATCAACTTGCGGCGGCGCGTCGAGTCGGCGATATATCCACCGACCAGCCGCAGCAGCGCTGTCGCGCCCGTGTATGTGCCGTCGACGACCCCGTAGACGGCGGGACTCAGATGCAACCCGACGACCAGGTACACCGGTAGTATCGCGGTCATCATTTCCGAGGAGATGTCGGTGACCAGGCTGACCGCGCCGAGCGCGAACACATTGCCGGTCAACAGGAAGAGCGCCTTCCTTCGCGACGGTGTCGGGGTGTCATCCCCGGCGTGCGGATGGTCGATCGTGGACAGGTACACGGGTGTGCCACCTTCGTGAGTTGCGCGAGACGCTCGCGGACACGCTGCCGGCATGTCCGCGAGCGGGTTTCCAGCTACCGATCAGTTGCGGTTGTCCGCGAGGCGGTCAGTTCCACACATTGGTGATCTCGGCGGCGGGGTTCAGGTGAGACAATCCGTTGGAGCTTTCGATGGTGCTCAGGACGTTGTAGTGGTTGATCTGGTTGGAGAAGCTGCCGACCTGGGTGTGCGCCCCCACGAACGTGGTGAAGATGTGGTTGGACGAACTGCCGTTGTCCTCGTCGAAGGTGACGATGAGCAGGCTGTTGTGCGTCTTCGCCCACTGGGCGTACGCGTCCATGTTGTTCTTCAGCCAGTTGTCACCCGTGGTGATCGAACAGTCGTGCATGTCGTTGCACAGGTCGGGCGCCACATACGAGACAGCAGGCAGGCTCGCGTAATTGGCCGAGCTCGGGAACTGGCTGAACCGCAGGTTGCTGGTCGCGGGCACATTGCTGAAGTTCGGCGCGGCATTGTGCTTGCGCGCGTACGTGCCGCTCGAGCAGCCGGTGTAACCGTCCGAGGGCATCGCCTCGGAGTAGCTCGTGTAGGTCTTCCCCGCGGTGATCAGCTGGTTGGCAATGTTGTTGCCGCTGAAGGTGTGCGGGCAGCTGTCGTCGGTGATGCCCTGGGTCGAGCCGGAGAACATCGCCAGGTAGTTGGGCTCACTCGGGTGGGTAACCCCGAAGGACTGGGTGAATTTCGCACCCTGACCGGCCAGGCTATTGAAGTACGGGGCGCTGGAACTGCCGTTGATCTGCGAGTAGGCATGGTTCTCGAACATCACCAGCACGATGTGATCGAACGTCGGCACCGTCGACGCCGCCTGCGCGGTGGGTGAGGTGACAACGGCCGCCGTCGTCACGCCGATGAAAGCTGCGGCCGCAAGGAGTGCGGGCACAATGCGCTTCCTGAACACGAATCCTCCTGAAGGATTAACCAACCCTGGCGCTGCCAGGTTCGGGAAATCCTGGAGGAAACCTGTGGCGCCGAGCCCAATGTTTCGAAGCCAGTGGATGTTCACGAAGTGAACAAATGAAGGGCGTAAGCCATTCTCTGGAAAGTATTTTTTCGGCCAATCGATGGGAAAGGTTCAACTGGTTAAATATTCAAATAATAGATGGACAAATAATCCGAAATAGATGGTCGAGTATTCAATCTGCGTTCCATGCGAATTTGTTTGCGGCTTCCCGATGTTCGTCAGTCCATGCGTACCGACTCGGCCCAGATCCCTTGCGCCCGAAGCATTCCGTTCGAAACCTCTTGCACCACAAGTGGTTTCAATCCGGAACCGCACCCGCCACAGCACACTCGCTCCGGTCGCGACGACCACATCCCATCCCCTGTCTCCTGACAGCTCGCCGACCAGATCCCATGATGTCGGCCTGTTACCTAGCGGCCGACTGTCAGGAGTTGTTCGATGGTTGTATGCGCTCGACGGTGGCAACGCTGTTGCGGGAGTTCACCTTCGGTCACGCCGAACAGCTGTGGCCGGTGATGGATGGACACCTGTGCAGCGCTGGCTGCTCGCAGTGGATCTGCTGCCCGGGTCCACACGTGCCGCTTTGTCGTTACCGACTCACCGCCGCGGCCGGGACTACGGCCATCAGAAACAGGGCGTGTCATACGGTCACACCACGATGGCCGCTAAACAGATTCTGCGCGAGGGACTTTCACCAATAACGGCCACGCTGTGCACCGACCTGGACGCCCCGGTGTGCCAGAACACTGGCCTGTCCCGCGGTGTCCGGTGGTTGCGAGTTCGCCGGGGACGCTGACCGAGCAGACCTCACATCTCGGGCAGCGGCGGCGAGGGCGTGAAGACGACCGGCAGCCCGGTCAGGGCGCGATGAAACGGCCCTGGCCGCCAAGACAATTCCGGCGCCGGGACCGCCAATCGGACTTCCGGGAGGGCGTCGAGCAATTGATCGACGGCCTCCTGGGCGATGAGGTAGGCCAGCGAACTGGCCGGGCAGGCGTGCGGGCCCACGCCCCAGGCGAGATGCGAGCGGTTACCGGTGAACACGCCGGCGCGGATCGCCGGATCGGTATTGCAGGCCGCCATGCTGATGACGACCGGCTGGTGCGCGGGCAGCCAACAGTCGTCGACGAGCACCGCCCGGGGCGGAAAGCTGATGCAGAAGTTGGCCATCGGGGGATCGTCGAAGAGCACCTCGTCGAGAGCGTCCCGGGTGGACAGGCTCCCGCCCAGCGCGCTGCTGCCGAACCGGTCGTCCACGAGGAGCAGCAGCAGCGTATTGACGATCAGATTCTGCTGCGGTTCGATGCCCGCGCCGTAGAGAGTGGCCAGTTGGTGCACCATCTCGGTGTCGCTCAGCCCGGCGGGGTGATGAAGCATGCGGGTGGTGACGTCGTCGCCGGGCTGCGCTCGTTTGTGCAGAGTCAGCCGCAGCAGGGCGTCCAAGAGCAGTTTGTTGCCCTGTTCCGCGCCGACGCCCTCGAAGATGGCGCGGAACCCTTCCGCCGCCTGCCCCGCGATGTCGACCGGACAGCCGAGCAGCTGGTTGAGCACCCGGAAGGCCAGTGGAAACGCGTAGTCGCGCACCAGATCCGCTGTTCCGGACGCACAGAACGAATTGATCAGCGACACCGCGACCCGTTCCACGGTGCCCTGCAGACCGTACCGATCGATCCCGGCCAGTCCCGCGGTATTGGTCTGCCGATACCGCGCATGCTCGATCCCCGCGCTCCGCAGAGCGTTCGGCCGCCACTGCATCATCGGCAGCACCGGGCAGTCGGCCCGCACCCCGGTCTGCCACACCCTCGGATCGGCCGGGAAACGATCCGGATCGTTGAGAATCCTTACCGCCGTACGATATCCGACCACCAACGTGGCGGGCACCCCCGGCGCCAACTCCACCGGAGCCAGCGCCCCGAATCTCTTTCGCAACTCCCGATATACCCGATGCGGGTCGGCCGCGAACTCCGGGGTGTAGATCGGCACCCGCCGACCGGCGGCTTCGACCTGCCCGGCCTGCGGGCCACGGGCGGACTGCACTGATTCCGACATCGAATCCACTTCATGCGGTGCGCAACACTCCACCGCCACCGGGCACCGCCCATCCCGGATGCAGAAGGACCACCCTACCCACCCGAGCGCTCCGCCGCGCGACTCTCGCTTCCTTTCCCCAATTCCGGCCCCGAACACAACGGTGCCAGCGCGGCGACGATCGTCGGTCACGCCGAACGCGACCCGTCGCCCAGTCGACCATCACGCGGGCCTCGTCACCGAGGACCCGGGCGTCACGCCGCCGCTGGGCAGAACCAGTCCCCATCGCACAGATAGCAGAAAAGGGGTCACCGGCGTGTGCGGAAGGCTCGTACGCGTTCGCGGTTGCCGCAGGTGGTCGAGGAGCACCAGCGACGCGGACGGCCGCCGGCCGGCGCGATGAATACGGTGCCGCAGGTTTCGGCTTCACATTGGTGCAGCCGGTCTCGCTCGGGTCCGGTCACCAGATCGACCGCATCGCGAGCGATGGATGTCAGCGCCTGATCGGTCGAGAACCGGCCGTGGGAGAGATGGAAGCCGGTTCGCTCATCCCAGACCAGCTTTCGAGGGATGTCGCACTGGTTGGCGGCGGTGTCGACCGTGGCCAGTGCAGCCGACCGGGGTGGGCGTCCTGTGGCGGCGGCCTCGACCAGATCGTATACGGCTTCTCGAAGCTCCCGTGCCGCAGACAGATCCGCATCGCTGCAACCGGCGACATCCAGGCCATACCTGGCCAGCCAATCCCGCAGTGCCCCGGGGTCGGGTAGCCGCTCGACCGGGGTGTCGGTGAAGCGGCCTCCTATGGTCGCCACCAGCGCCAGACTGATGCGCTCGATCTTCGAACCCGGCATCACACCTCCTGTAATGGTTTGACACATTACTCCGTGCCGGAGTAGTAATGGTTTGAACCATTACAGCTATGGATTGGATCGATACCGATGCCTTTCGCTCGCCTGACCATCGCCGATCTCGACTGTGCCGCGGACACACAGACCGCTCTCGCTGCCGATATCACAGAACTTCTCGAGCAGGATCTGCTGAAGGAACCGGAGGTCACCGTCGTGCAGATCAACCTGGTCCCCGCGGAGCGCTGGTTCGTCGCTGCGGCCCACCCGGTGGAGGCCACCGGCGTGCACTTGGAGGTCAGTATCACCGCCGGCACCAACACCGCCCAGGAAAAGGCGGCCTTCATCGGCCACGCCTACGATCTGCTGTCAAGTCGCCTCGGTCCGATGCCGGCGGCCGCATACGTCGCTCTCTATGAACTCGACGGCGAAAGCTACGGCTACAACGGGGTCACGCAGCTCGCCCGCCGCCGCCTCGACCCGGCCGAAAAGGACTGAGCCGCAGAGCGACCCGCCTCGGCACCCGAGGGTCGCGGCCCGAAAGTCACTCCAAGCAGGCAGTGAACACCAAACACATTGCGCTCAAACGGATTTAGTGACGGGCATGCCCACTTCCACGAAAGGTCGCTCCGAGGAGTTACCGCAGATAAGCGCCCCCTTATCTGTGGTAACTCGAGTGCCGACCTGGGCGAATGCACCGCATGGGCGGTACCGACTCGGGAAATCATCTGCGGTAGCCGGTCTTACCGCCAAACCCTGTGACCCTCGAGCCACCGCACGACGGCATCGCCCGCCAACCCTGCACGACCAGGCACTGCCCGCCGGACTGGCTCAGGGACGATCGCCGGCGCCTTTCACTGCCACCAGTTCGATCGCGACCAGGTGCTCGCGGTACTTGCGGAATGTCGAGCGCATGGACAGGATCCGGGACCGGGCACCGCGATCTCGCGCCACGTTGCCGACGAACCGCACCGTGCGCCACAACCCCTCGTCCGAGATCAGCCGACGCAGCCGCAGCAGCGTCATCGGCGCGAAACGAACCATCCGCACGGTGAAGCCCGCCTGTTCGACCAGATGTTTCCACTCCGAGGCGGTGAGCGGTCGCGCGTTCACCCGGATCGACTGCGCCAATGCCTTGCGGATCTCGGCTTTGTCCTCGTCGGGCATGGTGTCCGGCTGCAGCGCCAATTCGTGAATCGCGTACCGGCCGCCCGGACCCAGCAGACGTGACACCTCGGCGACGATGTTCGTCTTGGCCCGGTCGGACTGCAATGTCAGCATCGCTTCACCGATCACGACTTCCACACTCGCATCGGCCAGCCCGGTATCCTCCGCCGTGCCCGCGACCACCCGCCCCCGCGCACCGATCGCTGTCGCGGTCAGTGCCGCCGCCGCTGGGTCGGATTCGATACCGATGTAGCTGCGCGGGTCATGCTCGAGGATCCGCACCGCGGTCCGGCCCAACCCCGGCGCGATCTCCAGCACATCGGCGCCCGCGAGATCGGCGTCATCCAACAGATGCTCGGTCAACTCCCGGCCACCGGGCCGCAGCACCCGTTTACCCAGCCGGGCCAGGAGCCAGTGACCGGGCATATCAGCCGTCGACCGGTGGGCAAGCGGCAACTCCGACGGCGACCCTGCGGCATCGGACACCACGCGCTCCTCCCGATGATCAATACCATCCAGCAGCTATGTGTAGCCTACGCTCACCATCCCGAGTGACTGCGGTCCCTGACCGGCGCCCCGACCATCGAGCTCACCTCGGGGCTGCCGCCGAACAGTCCGCGAAACTACAGCGCGACGGTGGTGCGGTAGTCGTATCCTCCTGCGGAACCTCCGAGATGACCAACGACGCACGGGCACACAGGATTTGGCCGGTCGTTCGTCGTAGTGGTCAGCGGGTGAACATGAGAGCCCGCTTGACCTCGGTGATCGCCTTGGTCACCTGAATGCCGCGTGGACATGCCTGGGTGCAGTTGAAGGTGGTGCGGCAGCGCCACACCCCATCGATATCGTTGAGTATCTCGAGGCGCTCGGCCGCACCGTGGTCACGGCTGTCGAAGATGAACCGGTGCGCGTTGACGAACGCGGCCGGCCCGTAATACGTCTTCTCCGCCCAATAGACCGGACAACTGCTGGTGCAGCACGCGCACAAGATGCACTTGGTGGTGTCATCGAAACGCGCCCGATCCGCCGGGGACTGCAATCGTTCACGTTCCGGCGCGGGGCCATAAGTGATCAGATAGGGCTTGATCTCGCGGTACAGGTTGAAGAACGGCTCCATGTTTACAATCAGATCCTTCTCCACGGGCAGGCTGCGCAGTGGCGCGATCGTGATCGTGGTCGGGGCCCCGTCGCGCGGTAGGAGATCCTTGAGCAGGATCTTGCAGGCCAGCCGGTTGATGCCGTTGATCTGCATCGCATCCGATCCGCAGATGCCGTGCGCGCAGGAACGACGGAACGTCAGGGTGCCGTCGAGGTAGCTCTTGATGTAGATGAGCAGGTTCAGCATCCGGTCGGTCGGCAGCGCCGGCACCCGGAAGCTCTCCCAGTACGAGCCGCGGTCGTTGTCGGGATTGAACCTTGCGATCTTGACGATCACCATCACCGCGCCCTCGGGCACCGGCGCCGGCTTGGTGTGCGGTCGAGTCGCTGCGGTGAGGGAACCGACCGTGTCAGGCTCGCCAGGGGGCTGGGTCATCGGATGAAATCACGCTCCCATCTACTCGCGGGGCCGCGCTGAGGCAGGTGCAGCGGCGGTACCGGTGGTGCGCTCCTGTGCACACGGATGACTGTGCGCACCCATCGTCGCTCCGTCGCAGAGCAACGGCAAGGACCTACGCGGCCTCTCGGCATGTACGGCGTGGCCGGCGATCGACTCGGGCACACCACCACCGCATGGTCGGCAACTGGGTGGAGACGAAGCGAGCGATGTGGCCGAGGTGATTCCACTGCACGATAGCGACTTCGAGGCGCGGCAGCGCCCTGGCCGAGCCGGCCGGCGCTACGCCCGGTGACGTCGCCTGACCGAGCGAGCCGCGCAGGTGACCCCGCGCCGGCCGCGCAGCCTGGGCGATCTGGTCCGCGGCACTATCGCCGACGGTATCGGCGCCACCGCCGGTTTCGCGCGCCGCCGCCTCACCGGGAACTATCAGCTCGACGAGTTCGGCCTCGACGAGCACCTGCTCGAATTCGTCCTGCTGCCGGCGCTGCGACCGCTGTCGCAGCTGTGGTTCCGGGTGCAGGTCCACGGCATCGAGAATCTCCCGGAGTCCGACGCCGCGCTGACCGTGGCCAACCATGCGGGCGTGGTGGCGGTGGACGGTTTGATGCTGCAACCGGCCGTGCACGATCGCCATCCCAAGCAGCGGGCGCTGCGCCTGCTGGCCGCTGACTCGTCTTCGACCTACCGAGCTGGGGAGCCGATATAGCGGCGCGAGGCCGCTGGCCGTGAATGATCCGCGGGCTCCTCAGGGCCTCGTTTCCCGAACGTGAACAATTCGTACTCGAGCTGCCGAGGACCCGGACAGCGGACCGAGTCGGTATGAGCTGAGTCACAATTCGCTGCCTGCGTCAGTCCCGATGTCGAAACCTGCGCAGCCCGTTCGAGGAGTACTCGAGCGGCATCCCGGAAGACATCGAGGAGATGACATGCCCAACGTTCGCACCGATATGACAGTCTCACCGACGGCCTGGCGGACGCGATCAAGCGCGCGAAGGCCGCCTGTGGTGATCGGAATGTACATACGGCGGCGCGATGATGATGCAGCAGGCCATCGCCGAGGGACTATTCAAGGAGATGCACGTGCACATTGCACCGGTCTTGCTCGGGCAGGCACCCGGCTGTTCGAGCAACCGCCTGACACCCTGATCGAATTGGACCGATTCCACGTCCTCGATTCACCCGCAGTCACCCACCTCGGCTGCTGGTTCCCCACCGCCGCCTGACCGCGACCGCAACCATCGAAAGGCACGAGTTCCATGACCAGTCCCGTCCTGACCGCCGTCCACTCCCCCGACGGCAGCACGATCGCCGTCGAAACCATCGGCTCCGGCACACCGGTGATCCTCATCGGCGGAGCATTCAACGACCGCTCGACCGTTGCCGCGCTCGCCTCGACCCTGGCCCCGCACGTCACCGCCGTCAGCTACGACCGCCGCGGCCGTGGCGGTAGCAGCGATGTCCGTGGCGACTATGCCGTCCAATCCGAAATCGACGATCTAGCAGCCGTGATCGAGCATGTAGGCGGCGTTGCGCACGTGTTCGGTCATTCGTCCGGTGCCGCTCTGGCTTTGGAAGGCGTGCTACACGGGCTGCCGATCGACAAGGTCGCCGTGTACGAGATGCCCGCGGTGGTCGACGGCAACCGCGCCGAGCCGCCCACCGACGTCTTCGATCGGCTCGTCGCCCGCCTTGGTTGCGGCGACTACGACGGCGCGGCCGAACTGTTCCTCACCGAGCAGGTCGGGGTTCCGGCGTCGATAGTTGCCGATATGCGTCACGCACCGGTGTGGGAATTCCTATGCGCCCAGGCCAACAGCCTGCCCTATGACGTCGCCGTATCCGGTTCCCAGATGCGTCTGCAATCCGACCGCTACGCCACGATCACCATCCCGGCGCTGGTCGTCAACGGCGATCAGACCTGGCCGTGGATCCAGACCGCGAACCAAGCCCTGGCCACCGCCATCCCGAACGCACGCCGGGTAGTCCTGCCCGGCGCCGATCACGAAATCCTCCACCAGCCCGAACTGCTCGAACCGTTGCTGCTCGACTTCTTCGGCTGAGCAGGCGCACGGTACTCATGTACCTGCGTGACGATGTGGGTCGAGGGCGAGAAAGCCCTAGAGCTGTTGTGCCACAACGAGGTCGCCACGCCCAACACCTTCCGCGCTGACTGCCTGAACCCGCAGGAGGCCGATCGGCTCGACCCGAGGCGGGAAAGGCTTACGTCACGCCTTGCCGGTCGGCCCGGCTTCGGATTGTTCGCCGCGCACGCGCGCCGCCGCGAGCAGACCCGCTCGCACGACGGCCCATTCGGCGGTGTCGAGGAAGTAGGCGGCGAGGGCGACAGCGGTTTCGTGTTCGTGGCCCTCTCAGGGATCCGTTGTCCCGATGGGAGATTCCCCATCCGGCATCGACAAGGGTGAGTGTTCACCCCGCGGCCGCGTCCAGGGCAGAACATCACCGGATACAAACACGGCATACGGTCCGGTGATCGCCGACACCGGCTCCGGTACGGTACGGATGTGACAGGTGCGCCGGTCCGTATCGCCCGAACCCCGCACTTCCAGCGCGGCATTCGACTGGTCGCTCTGGTCGGGGCTGCCGCTATCGGGACCGCTACCCACCCGTTCGGCTGGACCTCGACAGCCGTGGTGGCCGGGCTGACCGTTGCGGTCCTCGTGCGCGCGGTGCGCCGCCCTTCCGAACCGATCCCGGCGAGCGCGCGGCTGCGCAACGGCGTGCTGTTGTGGTCGGCGTGCGCGCTGGCCGTCGTGGGCTGGGAGTTGTTCGCCCTGTCGCGCCAAGCGATCTGGAGTGTGCCCGATCCGAACCACCCCACGATCTCCACACTGCTCTCCCCCGTCCTCGAACACGGCCCGGGACGTTTCGTGGGCTGGCTGGCGTGGCTGGCCGTCGCCTGGCGGTGGCTGCGATGACCGACCGCGCACTCATCATCGCCGGGTATGCCGTGCTCGCCACGGTCGCTCTCGTGGCCGAGTTGGTCTCCCGATACCATCGCGACCGCCTCACCCCGCTCGGAGAGACCCTTCGCCTGCTGCTGTCCTCACGAACCCTGCGGGTCGTCGCGATCCTCGTCTGGGCCTGGCTGGGCTGGCATTTCCTCGCCCGCTGAAGCCGCCACGCCGCCTCATCAACGCGCGCTGGGCACGGGCACGCACCGCCAGGCGACGAAACCGGCGGCCGGATCGTCGGGCGAAACCGAGGTGAGCACCGTCAGCACCGCGCCGAAGACCTCCGACGGGAACGGCAGCCGCTCCCCGACGCCGCGGACAACCGTAATCCCGTGCGCTCGTGCGATATTCAACATTCCAGGGGCGGGGTCCACCCAGATATCCAGCGCCGCGGCGAACCGGCCACTGCCCACCCCGATTCGAGTTTCGGGCCGCCGCCGACGGCAACCAGCACCCAGTGCCTGAACCTAGGGTGCCCCAGTCCGATCGGCCGACTCTGCGGCCGAAATGGTTCGGGCAACTACACGGACGCAACAAACCCGCAGGTCGATGACCTGCGGGTTTGCCGTTCCGTGGTCCTAACGCTGATCAACCCGAACCACCCGACATTGGAGGGGCCGAAGCTCCTGATCAATATGGTCGGCACGCGCAAACCCGGCAGGACTGTATGAACATCAACTCAACGAGAACCACTAGCGCACGGCCCAGCTACGTCGCGCGGAGTCCCCGGCACGGCGCCTCGCACCATGGATCGGCGATTATCGTGCCATGTCGAAATCGGCGCCCCGGGCAAGCGGATGCGGGCCCGGATTCTCGGGGTGGATCCGTTCGACCCGGTCGCGGGTGGTGTACATGGTCCAATAGAGATCGGCCAGTACATCAGGGTCGACCACCGGTAGGTCTGATTCATTGGTGGCGGAGGCCGATTCAGCGATTTCGCTGCGCGCGATGTACGCGGCTACGGCAAGGGTGCCGATGTAAATCCCGGAGTCGCGTAGTTCACCGTGCAGTGAGTGCGCATAATTTCGCGCCGCAGCCATGATCGGCCCGACTCCGCTGACGTACGGGCGTGGTTGCACGGCCAGTTGGCCGAGAGACAGCAGAAAAGCGCCATCACCACGCGCTGTCCACTCGGGAAGCAACGCTCGGACTATCTCGATGGGACTGAGCAACAACAGCGGAACCAGACCGACGACGGTGGCAGCATCGAGTTCAGCTGCCGGAATGAAGGTTTGATCACCTCCTATGGGTCCGTACTCGGCGATATCGATGCGGCCGAAACGGTTTCGGATCGCGGTGATCAGCTCCGGCATCCGTTCGGGTTCGGACAGATCAGTGGCGAAAACAGCCGCCTCGATTCCCGCCGCCGCCAACTGTTCGGCCAGCGCGTTCAGCCGATTCTCGCGCCGCGCCACCAGGGCGACCCTGAAGCCTTCTCTCCCGAAACGATGCGCGACCGACGCACCCAGTCCGGTGCCTGCCCCGAACACCGCGATCACCTTCGACATGAGCTTCTCCACTTCCTACCGTTTGTGCGAAACCCCAGGATCAGCCAAGATCGAAGGCCGTACAAAAGGCACATCCATGTCCGTACCGGAGGGAAATGTGCGCTATGCAGGACAACCCGGAATCGCTGCCCAGCACGGGTTTCGGCCCATGCGCCGGTATCCCGGCCGAGCACACGGCCTCCATCCGCCAGATCCTCGACCGCATCGGTGACAAATGGAGCTTGCTGGTGATAGCGGTCCTCGACGACGGACCTCTTCGTTACACGGACCTGCAACACGCGGTCGCCGGAATCTCCCAGCGCATGCTGACAGTCACCCTCCGCCAGCTCACCCACGACGGTCTGGTCACCAGAACCTCTTACCCGGAGGTCCCACCCCGCGTCGAATACGCCCTGACACCCCTGTCACGAGGACTTCTCGACCCCGTCACCACCCTGATCGCCTGGGCTTCCAACCATCACGAGGAGATTCACCGAAACCGCACCGGCACAACCGAATCAGCCCACAGCAGGAACACCTGACCCACTGTGTCGGTCACATCGACGTCGAGACCATCGATAATGCTGGTGGTCAGGTCGGCTGCCGACCAGATGCCGACACCACTGTCCCTTCCGGCCCAACCCGATTGGAGTCGACACCCGGGGCTGGACGGCCACGCCGCCAAGCCCGCGACGCCGATGCCGTTGTCGAGCACGGGAATTGGGCCGTACGCGCCTGTTCGCGGCCAAGGAATTCACCACCGCGACCGCCAAGTCGGTGGTCGACACCGCCGTGCAGGTGGCGAGCGCCTCGGCGGTGAGCCGCAGCACCGAACTCGAGCGCCTCTATCGCGATGTGCGCACCGGCCAGCTGTATCCACCCAACACCGACGCGGTCCTCGACGTCATCGGCCGCTTCGCCCTCGGTCTGCTGCCCTGACCGCTGGATCATCCCAGGTCGGCGGTGCCGACTTCCGGGCGCTGGAGGTGCAATCCAACGTGTGGGGTGGATTCCATCGGCTGCGCCCCGGGCCGCCCTTCGGGCTGGTCAGGTCCTATCGCCAGGTCGCCGACCGGCTCAACGAATTGATCGAACTCGGCGTGGACGCGTTCATCCTGGCCGGCGTCCCGCATCTCGAGGAGGCGCGCCGAGTCGGCCGCCACGTCCTGCCACTACTGCACGATCGTTCCGGAAAGGCTTACACCGCATGACCATTCGCGTCGGATACTTCCCACAGAACAACACCCTGTGGGTGCTGGCGCCACCTCGGCATCCTCGAGCAGTCGCTGCCCGAGGTCGAGTGGGTTGATCTGCGCACCCTCACCAGTCCCCGCGTCGGACACTGCCCTCGGCGCACGGCGATCACCTGTTCGACGGCGGCTACGACTTCATCGGCACCGGCTCGACGCCGCCGGTGACAGCGCAGGCCAAGGGGCACGACATCGTCTACCTCGCGGCCTCCGGGCCCCGCGTCGAGAACGGCCGACTGGTCGTGCACGCCGACTCCGGCATTCACGAGCCCGCCGATCTGAAGGGCAAGCGGGTTGGCCTCGGCCACGGTTCCTGGCAGACCACCCTGTTGCTGCCGGCCCTCGAGAAAGCAGGTCTGACCTGGAGCGACATCATCCCGGTCGACGTCTACAACGACGCCGCCGACCGCTTTCTGGCCCGCGAATTCGACGCCTGGGTGGGCTCCTACCCCTTCCTCACCGCAATGGAACAACAAACCGAACTACGCGAACTGATCCCCACCGACGGCCTGTTCAGCCACCGCTCGCTCTGGTTCACCAGCCGCGCCTTCGCCACCAACCACCCCACCGAACTCGCCGCGATCCTCACCGCCCTGAACGCCGCCGACTCCTGGATTCGCTGCCACCTCTCCGAGGCCGCCGCCCTGTTCACCGCCGACGACGGCCGCCCGATCGCGGAGTGGGAACACGCTCTCGCGACACGCCCCTGAGGCCTGCTACCCGTGGACGACGATTTCACCGCCGAGCAACAGCACGCCGCCGACCTGTTCTTCACCAACGGCCTCATCGACCGGCAGATCCCGGTCGCCGACGCGATCGTGCCCGAAATCGACGAGATCGTCCGAGCCTTGCCCCCAAAGTAATCTCGCCCTGAAACCGAAAACGGCCGGTCCGCCACATTGCGGCGGACCGGCCGTTCGGAGTGGTTCTAGCTGGGATCGAACCGGCGACGCTTACTCGGCGAATACCTCGTCGAGGGTATCGGCGGTGAGTACACGCGCACCCCATATCCGTAAGCGCGCCGCCTCGGCCTCACGCACCGCACCGACGATTCGATCGGGCACCGCCCCGAACTTGACCACCAACTGGTCGAGCAAAGCCTCCGCCCGCCCTTCGGTACGTCCTTCGGTGCGGAACTGTTCAGCGGTTGTCATCATGATCTCCTTCGCTCGCGGACCGAGCCGGTCGATCAACGGTGCAAAGCCAGCGACATCGGTCTTACCGACACTCCAAAGATACGCCATCACCTGGTCGAACTCGCCTGGGTAATCCTCGATCAACACACGCAACTCACCCTCGAGCGGCAACAGATCCTGCCCCAGCCGGGAATTGCCGGGCCCGATCTTCAGCGACACGAACAGCACCTTCGCCATCACGCTCAGCTTCCGCGCCCGCAGGGCCGCCACGTCAGCCGCGCTCAAGTCGTCGAGCAGGAACCGGAGCCGCGGCAGACACTCACCCAAGGCCAACCGCATGGCCGGGTCGATATCGAGCAGATCGGACAGCTCGGTGGGCGCGCTCCAGCGATGCCCGCGTGGATCGCAGTGCACCACTACCGGAATCACCACCGGCAGCCGCCGCGCGTGTGGGTTGTGCCGCAGGTAACGGTTCCAGATCGCCACCATGTATTCGAGCATCCGGAACGCCATCAACTCGTCCATGCTGCTCTGATGCTCGATCAACATGAACACGAGGGCATCACGATCATCCCAGCGGGTCCGAAACAGCACGTCGGTGTAGCGTGACCGCAACTCCTTCGGCACGAAACTGCACGACTGCAACTCCATGCCATCCCAATCCAGATGCGCCGCAGCGGCTTCCGGTAGCACCGTCCGCAACTCACCCGCCGCGGCGGTCGCCTCCGACATGACATGCCGAAAGTAGGCATCGTGTGGATTCTTCGGCTGCTCAGCCATATTCGAGCAATCTACTACCGGCATCCCTCGCCGAGGACCGATCCATCGATCCCACGTACTATGCCCGATTCGCCACTCCCGCAATGGGTTAAGGTCGCCGATACCCGAGATCACTACGGCCACTGATCCGCACCCGCGCACCCCGTTCAGCGGCATTTCGAACAAGCCGCCCCCATCCCCACCGCGTACGGCCGATCACAGACAGCAAAGGAGCCGCAGGTCGATGACCTGCGGCGACTGGGTCAAACAGTTCCAGCGAATGAACTCTGCAGCGGATACCGGTTTGTCGATGCCGGAACGTGCCCGATTGAAGGAATTGGAGCGGCGGGTTCGGGAGCTGGAAGAGGAGAATCGCTTCTTGGGAAAATCGGTCTTAGATTCAACGGGTCAAGGCAACGCATTCGGCGGGGGTGCGGTAGCCGAGGCATTTGCGCGGGCGGTTGTTGAGTCGCTCGGCGATGGCGTCGAGCTCGGCCTGCGTGAAGGTCGCGAGATCAGTCTTCTTGGGAAGGTATTGGCGTAACAACTTGTTGGTGTTCTCGTTCGTTCCCCATTGCCAGGGACTGCGCGGGGCGGCGAAAAAGACCTCGACGCCGACCGCTGTGGCGAACTTCTGATGCTCGGCCATTTCCATGCCCCGGTCTCAGGTCAGGGTGCGTTTCATCGCGGCGGGCATGAAGGTGTAGCGCTGGGTCAGGGCAGCGGCGAGGGTCTCGGCGCGCCGGTCGGCGAGCTGCACGATCGTCAGGTACCGGTGTGTCGCCTGGGCGAACGTCGGACTGCAGCGCCGGGAAGCGATGAATACCGCCGTGCTCAAAGTCGCCACCGCGGTGGAAGCCGAGAGGCTCTCCGAGCCGGACGCCACACAGTTACAGGTCGAATCAGCTGTGGTCACTGCCATCCAGGACTATTTGGACGACCGTTTCACCGGAATACCCGATCTGGTGACCGGTCATTTAGAGAATGCGCCGACATCGTTCGCCATGGGCCGGACCAACTTGGCGATGATCGACGCCCTGCACCGTATTTCGACGCGGCCGAGCGGTGGTCCACTGTCGCCGCGAGCCACAGCCGTCATCACGGCCCGTTCACGGTCACATTCAGCCATTGCCTCGCTGGATTGGCCGCCTGGGACCGGCTCGACATCGGCCGCGCCGAAGAGTACTTCACCGCCGCGATCACTGTTGCGCAGCGTTCCGGAAAGCCCACGTACTCATCGAAATTGGCCGGTTCGATGCTGGGCGGGCTGCGCTACGAGCAGGGACGCCTCGCCGAGGCCCAGGAACTTCTCGACGCCGCGGCCGGGCTGACACACAACGGTGGCCCCATGGACTTCGCGCTCGAAACCTACTGCACGTGGGCGCGGGTACTCGCTCTCCGCGGTAATGTCGCGGCCGCCGAGGAGCGGCTCGCCCGCGGCCAGCGACTGGCCGAACAGCGGTCCCTCCCGCGGCTGGCGACCCGGATCGCCAACGAGCGGATCCGTCTCGGTCTCCCGATCGCGGACAGCCTCCGTGAGCAGCTGCTCGGACTATCTCCATATCGCAAGCAGGACAACAAGATCGACGGCCAGATCGCCGAACTCGAGCAGGATTCGGCGATTCGCCTGCTGCTCGGTGAGGGCTCTCCCGCCGCGCATGAGCTAGCCCTCGTCCGTGCGGAGAAACTGGTCACTGAACTCGAGACCGAGCGCCATCCTCGCGCGCTGGTCCGAGCACAGTTGCTCTACGCGCGTTGCCTCCTGATCCGTGCTCGAATACCTCCGGCGGACGGCCGCGGAAACCGGGATCGAGAGGCTCGTCCGTTTCCGACTATCAGTACATCCACGTGTTCGGGCGATTCAGCCACCTTCCGCGTCCTCACATCATTCGGCGCCGGCTGGGCGGGGGCATCGGCCACCAGCTCTTGTGCCCCAGCAGAGTCGCGATGGCGGGAACGGTCAGGGTTCGGACGACGAAGGTGTCGAGCAGCAATCCGCATCCGGCGATGAACCCGGTTTGGACCATCAAGGCGAGCGATCCGACCATCAGGCCGAACATGCTGGCGGCGAACACGATGCCGGCCGAGGTGATGACCGAGCCCGTGCTGGCGACGGTCCGCAGGACGCCGACACGACTATTGCGTGTCGATTCCTCGCGCAATCGTGATACCAGCAGCATGTTGTAGTCGGCTCCGACTGCGACCAGAATGATGAGGACCACGAGTGGACCTCCCCACGCGATGCCGACGCCGAATCCGTACTGGAACACCAGGACTCCCAGACCGAGCGCGGCGAAATAGTTCAACGCGACGGTGCCCAGCAGGTAGAGCGGAGCGACCACGGCACGCAACATCAGGATCAGGATGATGCCGACGATGGCGAATGTGGCAATCGCCAGGTGGGTGAAGTCGGCCGACATCAGGTGCTGCAGATCGGATTGAACGGCCGAGAAGCCGACGATGGACATGGTGGCATCGGCCAGCGAGGTGTTGGGCCGGGCGGCGTCAGCCGTCGCGATGATCATGCGGTCGAGGGCCAGCGCGTCAGCGGAATAGGGGTCGTAGGAGGTTGTGATGGCGAACCGGGCGGTGAGTCCGTCGGGTGAGATGAACCGCCGTGCGAGCTCACCGAATTGGCGATCGTCGAATGCGCTGGGCGGCAGGAAGAAGCCGGTGGCGGCGTCGGATCCGGCGGTGGCTCGTGCGGAGTCTTTCAGCTGGGCCGCGATTCGGCCCATGCCACTGAGCAATTGGAGATTGCTGTCGGCGAGAGCATGCACGCCCGCGGCCAATGATTGTGCACCGGAGGCCATTCGGCGGACGCCATCCTGCAGGCGTTGGATGTCCCCGACGAGATCTGCGGGATCACCGATCGCACCGATCGCCTGCTGCATGTTGGTGGCCGCGTTGTGGATGGCGGCGAGCATCGCGGACAAAGAGGCATCGTGACCGACCTGATCGCCGAGATCGGCGATCTTGTCGAAGAAGCCGCCCTTGTGCAACGTGACCAGCACCTGGATCTCATCGCGCAACTGAGCACACTGCGGTGTCGAGGCGCACCACGATGAGCTGGTGAGCGCGTCAGTGAGTGGCGATATGACGGCGATGGCGGTCGCGGCTTGTTGCGCCAAGGGGCGCAGTCCCGAATCGGAGCGCAGGATTTCGTCCACGGTGGGGGCGGCGTCTTCGAGCTGTTGCAGCAGCGGCTGGGAATTCTGCAATTGCCGACCCGTGGTTTGTGCCCGATCCAGCAGGCCGATCAACGGGGCGAGCGCGCCGTGCAGGTCGGCGTCGAGCTGACCGAGGGCACCGGACAGTTGATCGGCCCCCTCCGTGAGCCTGGTGAGGTCCGCTTCGTGACTCTGGCCTTGGTCGACAGCGTCCGACATTTTGTCGCCGACCTGCCCGTTCTGCCAGGACAGCTGGGCTTGATCGAGCCGCTTGCCGGAGGGACGGGTGACACCGGAAACGCTTGTGACGCCGGGCAGCTGGGCGATGCGGGACGCCGCTTCGTCGAGGTCCGCGAGTCCTTGGGCGGTGCGCATGTCGGTGCGGGATCGGATGAGCAGGAATTCGCCGAGAACGCTGTCCTTGGGAAAGTGGCGATCCAGCAGTTGATAACCCTGGTTGCTCGATGTGTCGGCGGGTTGGCTCGTGCGGTCGTCGTAGCTGATCGTCATGGTGGCCGAGACCCCGGCGAGAGCGAGCAGGACAACGAGGCTCGCGACCAGCAATGGCACCGGTCGTCGCACCACGGCCACCGCGACTCGGTTCCAATGCTTGCGGGACATATCGGCACGGGGCTCGGCGATGCCGCGCCGGGCGGCCATCGCGAGAATCGGCGGTAGCAGTGTGATGGTGGCCAGGAATCCGATCAGCACCGAGATGGCGCAGGCGGGCCCCAGCGCGGCGAACGTGACGAGGCGAGCGAACACCATCGCCGCGAAGGCCAAGGCGACCGTGGCGGCCGAGGCGAGGATGACGCGTCCGATGCTGCCGGTGGCATGCACGATGGCCAGCTCCGGAGCGACGCCCCGCCGCCTTTGTTCGTGATACCGGCTGACCAGGAAGACCGTGTAGTCCGTGCCCGCACCCAAGAGGACGGCAGTCATGAACGCGATGGTGAACTGGGAGACCGGCAGCCCGATCTCCCCCAGCGCTGACAGTACGCCGCGGCCGACCGCGACACTCACGCCGACGACCACCACGGGCAGCAGTGCGGTGAACACCGATCGGTAGACCAGGAGCAAGATGATGCCGATGAGTGCGGAGGTCGCCACCGTGATGAGGACCAGGTCGTGATCACCGGTGGCGACACCGTCGGCGTAGGTCGCGGTCGGACCGGTGACATAGGCGGTGGTCGACGACCCCTCGAACACTGACTCGACGGTCGCACGAACGGCATCGACGGATTGTGCCGCTGTGGGATCGCCGAACGTGCCGACGATTCCGACCGGCAGGAACCATGCCTTACCGTCCCGGCTGACTGTCTGCGCGCTCGTCGCGGCGTCGGCCAGCAGGTCTTGCACGAGCAAGACGTGAGTCTTGTCGGCGCGCAGCGCGGCGACGAGCGCGTCGTAATGTTGCCTCGCGGAAGGGGTCAGCCCGGACCCGTCTTCCATGGCGACAACGATCGAGGTCTTGGCGCCCTGTTCGTCGAACGCCGTCGCCATCTGATCGGAGGCCTGGAACGACGGCACATCGCTGGGCACCAGGTGTACCGATTGTTGCCGCACAACGGTTTCCAGCTGTGGGAACACGACGGCGAGCACCACCGCGACGCCGAGCCACCCGCCGATCACCAGCAGTCGGTGTCGCATGGCGAATCGGCCCAATGCGGCGAGACGCCGACTGTATTCGCCGTGGCGTTTACCGCGCGATTCGGCAAGGCGCCGCGCGAGTCGCGCCACCGCGGTACCCGTGGTGTTCTGTCCCAAGCCGATCACCTCCGCCTTTCGATGAATTGTCAGTGTGAGCGGAAAGCTCAGGTGGCACGCAGCGACCCGTCACCCCCGCTGAGATGAATGCGTCATGTGCACAGCTTGTTTCGCACACAGTTCAGTAACTTCGGCCGTGGCCTACTGTTCGCCGCGCTTCTCCAGGTCACGCAACAGCCGCTGTAGGCCCCGGTCGCGCAACAGCTGTGAGTCCAAAAGGGGGTTGACGGCTCCCCGTAACCATCCGTACTGCTGCCAGCCGGCGGGGGCGATCGTCGCCGGAGCCCGGGAGACGATGCCGTCGACGAGCGAGCGCGCGGCCTTTTGCGGAGTGATCCGGCGGTTGAGCGGCCACGGCAGTTTCGCGTCCAGGCCGCGTCCGAGTTCGTCAGCGTCGAGGGTGTCGTGCGTCATGGCGGTCTGCACCACACCGAAGTAGGCGATCTGCGCCGTGGCGCCGTGCAGCGCCAATTCGATGCGCAACGCACGCCCGAGCTGTTCGACACCGGCCTTGCTGATCATGTATGGAGAGCCGCCCGCTCCTGGCGAGAAGGCCGCGGCCGACGACACCACGACGATGTGCCCCTTGCTGGCGACGATCGGTGCGATGCCGGCGCGGACGGTGTTGTAGACCCCGGTCAGATTGATGCCGAGCACGCGGTCGAAATCCGCGTCGTCCATCGTCCGGATGGTCGCCGGGGCCGGAGCGACACCGGCGTTCGCGACCACGACATCCAATCCGCCGAATCGGTCCAGCCCGTGGTCGACCGCCGCGCGCAATGCCGCGCGATCACGCACGTCTGCGGCCACACCCAGTGCGCGGGAGCCGACCGATTCGGCCGCCGCCCGTGTCTTCTCGGCGTCGATGTCCACCAGCACCACCGATGCGCCGCGTTGGTGCAGCAGGCGTGCCACTTCCAGGCCGATGCCCTGCGCCGCACCGGTGACGAGGGCCGACTTTCCGCTCAGCGCGAAGCCATTCGAGCGAGGCGGGAACGAGATCATGCGAGCTCCTGGGAACTGGTCGATGCGGACGCGCTCACTGCGACGCCCCGGTGGTCATCGCCGCTGGGCGCGAAACCACTTGGTAGTCGTCGAGATTCAGCTTTCGAGTCCGGTGCGCGAACTGCGCTGCGAAGCCGGGCCAGAACGCGACGATGCGGCCGCCCTGACCGATGTAGTAGCTGTCGCACCCGCCGGTGGCCCACACCGATCTGCTCAATTGTCGATCGAGTCGATCATTGAATTCCCGCTGGACCCCCGGCTGGACGTCGATGCTGCTGATACCAGCTTTTTCGGCCGTTCGCAGTGCATCGATGATGTACGCCAGTTGCGCCTCGATCGTCACCACCGCCGAGGTATAGGGAGCGGAGTTGGGACCGAGAACGATGAACATATTCGGCAACCCGCTCACCGTCGTGCCCAGATAAGCTTTGGGATCTTCGGCCCACAGCTGCGCCATGCTCACGCCGTTGCGGCCGATGAGCCGCTCCGCGATCGGGTGGTCGTTGATCCGGAATCCGGTGCCGTAGATGATCGTATCGACAGGATGGTGTTCACCGTCCTTGGTGATGATCCCGGTGGCGTCGATGCGCTCTATGCCCGAGGTGACCACCTCCGCGTTCGCCGCGGCCAAGGCCGGGTAGTAGGTGTTGGAGAAGGTCGGCCGCTTACAGCCGAGCCGGTACCGCGGTGTCAACGCCTCCCGCAGACGCGGGTCCTCGATGCTGCGCTGAATGTTCCATCGTGCCGATTTCTCCAGTCCCACAAGCAGATCCGGATGCTTCGTGAATGGCGGCACCAGCGATTCGAACAGCACCGCCAACGCTTGCCGGGCACTTCGCTGCGCCCCCGGGACGCGTCGCCACAGCCCGCGCGTCACCGGATTGGTGGGGCGGTCCGGATGCGGCATGACCCAGATCGGAGTGCGCTGAAAAACGGACAGGTGCTCCACTCGGGGCTGGATTTGCGGGACGAACTGAACGGCCGATGCTCCGGTGCCGATCACCGCGACTCGGCGGCCGGTCAGATCGTGGCCGTGATCCCAATGGGCGGAATGGAATGCGGTCCCGGTGAAAGTCTCGATACCAGGGAATTTCGGAATCGATGGGGCGCTGAACGGACCGAATCCTGCGATCACGAACTGCGCGTGCACGACCCCGGCATCGGTCCGCACGATCCAGTGCTGAGCGTCCTCGTCCCAGACGCACTGCTCGATCTCGCATCCGAAGCGGATGTGGGGCAGCACCCCGAATCGCTCAGCGGTCCGGCGCAGATACGCTTGGATTTCGGCTTGCAGCGGATACAGTCGGGTCCAATACGGATTCGGCGCGAACGAATACGAATACAGCAGCGACGGGACATCGACCTGCGCGCCGGGATAGGTATTGACCTGCCAGGTGCCGCCGACGTCCGATTCACGGGCGAGCACGACGAAATCGGTGATCCCGTTCTCCCGCAGCTTGATCGCCGCGCCGAGCCCCCCGAACCCCGCGCCGATCACCAGCACTCGCACCCGCTCGGGCAATCCTTCGGCCCGCTGGCGAGCACTTGCGTCCGCACTGGTCATTCTCTTGCTCCATCCTTCGTTAGCTCCGCTACCACGAACTCGGGAATCGTTGCTTCCCAACGTGATAGCGGCTTCGATGTCAGCTTGCGGACGCCTCGGCAGAGGCCAGAACCGCGTCGGTGAACCGGCCTACCGCGCCGAAGGCGAACCGCGCCTCGGGCACCAGTGCCGGCATCATCTGGAATACATGTGTCTGATCCGGCCACTCCTGCAGCTCGCAGTAGGCACCGGCGGCGTGCAGCCGCTCGGCCAGCGCCACCGCGTCAGGCGCGAAGAACTCGGCGCCGCCGTATTGGATCAGCGTCGGCGGCAGCGCCAGGCCGGGCTCGATGCGCAACTCGGCGGGGTGAGCGGTGAAGTGGCGAATCGCTTTCGCCGACAAGGCATGAGACAGAAATGCGTCCCGGCTGCGTCGCTGTGCGGCACTCGCCAGCCCGAGCCTCAGATCCGCCATCGGGGAGAACAAGACCATCCCCAGCGGAGCCAGCGCGCCGATTCGCGCGTTCGTGAGAGCGAAGTCGGTCGCGAGAAATCCTCCGGCCGAATCGCCCGAGATGATGACGCGGTCGGGGTCGTACCCCCGGTTCAGCAACCACTGGTGGGCAGCCACGACATCCATTTGCGCCGCCGGGCTCGGATATTCGGGGGCCAGCCTGTAGTCGACGACGAGCACCGGCAACCGCGTCGCCATCGACAGACGAGACGCGAACCCGCGATAACCGCGGGCCGAACCGGCCACGAAACCGCCGCCGTGCACGTACAAGATTGCCGCCGAAGGATCACCGACGTTGGCGGCACGCACCAGCTCGGCACACACGAGCTCCCCGTCCACCCCGTCGCGGATACGTTCGACCGTCGTGCCGTCGAGCACCGGAGCCACCGAACACATGACCTGGTCGACAATTCGGCGAGCAACCGGCAGCGTGCGCTCTTCGACAGGCGCCGCGGCCGCGATCGGTTGAATCGTCGCCGCCGCCACCGCTCGCAATGTACGCGACCGTCGTGATGCACGGGATCTCATCGCGATCCCCCTTCCCGGCTCGGGACCAGGTCATCGCAGGGGCGGCGACCGATCCGAATCCAATGCCGCCCCGGGCCGATCGCCTGAGCGGAGATCATCCTCCGGCCGCTGACACGGGAGGACGATGCGTCGGAGCACCGTATGCGCGACGGCCGTTCATCGATCGCGGGTGTGTGCGTCATTGCACTCCTCCAATGTTGAATACGACAGTATCCTACATAGTAGGAGACTATCGTTGTCAACATCAGTCGGCGACGAACGCCCAGCAACGAGGCAGGATCGGCACACCTCCCCGAGACGACAACAGCCCGACCTCGGAGTTCATCGACGCGAAGCTCTGGCAAACAGGCGACAGCACGCGTCCGCCGTTACCGGACAGGCCACGGCGCCCCATCAAATGCGGGCACCCTCGGCGCGGCCGCACCCCACCCATGGAAAGCTGGAAGACATGGTCGAATCACGAAACTTTCTCGGCGAGACTCCCGATGAGCGACGCCAACGCCGTAAGGAAGCGCTGATCGACGCCGCGTTGACCCTCGCCCACACCGGTGGCCTGCCCGCACTCGGCGTCCGCAGCGTCACCGCGCAGGCGAAGCTGTCCAGCCGATACTTCTACGAAAGCTTCACCAGCATCGACGATCTGCTGGTCGAGGCGTTGCGCGAGGTCGTGACCGAGCTGCTCGAGACCGGTATGGCCGCCCTGCACGCGAAACAGCTGCCCGACCCGAGAACGGCATCCGCGGAAGAGATACTCGACCGCTTGCGGCAAGGTCTGGATACGGTCCTGGGCGCACTCGTGGATGACCCGCGAAAGGCCGACCTCATCGTCGCGGTCTCCGCGGGCAGTCCACGCGTGCGCCAAGAATTGCAGCAGCTCGTCTATATCGTCACCACCGCGATAACCAGCGACGTGAATGCCGCGGACATCGGTGTCGACCGCACCAGCGCGCTCTTCATCGCCGGCGGGCTCGTCCAGCTCTGCATCGCCTACCTCTCCGGCGATCTCCAGGTCAGCCGTGCCGAACTCGTCGAGAAGATAGCACGGCTCACCTACGGCGCGATTTCGACCGCCGCATCGGATCGCATCGGCTGAGCGTCCGGGCGCTCGCCCCGCCGACCCCGAAAACAGCGGGATGAGCGCCCGGATCATTCATACTGAGCCGCTTGGCAATTCTCGGTCGCCGACAGATCCTGGACACCGGTCACCTCACGTGTACGCACCGTGATGATGGTCCGCATGATCTCCACCATGCTCTCGTAATCGGCGGCGTTGGTGGTCATGACGGCTGCGCTGGTCAGACCACTGCACATGGCGACCAGGGCGCGGGACAGGTCGCGCCGGGAACGCGCGTCCGATGCGATCGTGGGCGGGGCCAGCGCGGCAATGCCGTCGAAGAACGCCCGGAACGTACGCAGCGTCGGCTGTAGCTCGTCGGCCAGCACGTCGTCGCGACTCACCTCCACGAGCACGGTCAGCACCATGGCGGTCAGCTCACGGTCCATCCGATAGAGCTCGGCGAACCCTTGCAACACAAGGTCGATCGCCTCGTCGAACCTTTCGACGCCCGCCATGCTCGACTCCAGGTGCCCCAGTCCGCGCGCGTACACGTCCTCGGCGACGGCCACGAACAGGCCCGCCTTGCTCCCGAAGCGCTGGTAGATCACCGGCGCGGAAACCTTTGCGGCCTCGGCGATCTCGTTCACCGAGACGCCCGCGAAGCCCTTCGTCGCGAAGAGCCGCAGCCCGACCCGCAACAGGACCTCACGAGTGTCGAGACCGTCTGCCGCCTTGGGGCGTCCTGGTCCGCGCAGCGGCGAATCCGGACGTAGTCGCGGTCGAGTGGCTGCCATGGCTCTCCTGGGTCGTGAGGGTATTGCCGGGCATACTATCACTATGTATATTAGCGCTCATTAATTTAACTCGGAGGCGGAGATGGCCGATCTGATAGCTGTGTTGCGTGACCTGGCCGCGGAGAGCGCGGACCTCGATAATCTGGTCGCCGGGCTCGATCCGTCCGGGTGGCGGACCGCGACACCGGCCGAAGGCTGGACGATCGCGCACCAGATCGCACACCTGGCATGGGCGGACGACTTCGCGGCACTGGCCGCGACCGACGCCGACAAGTTCCGGTCGGAGCTGGGCAGAGGGTTGGCCGGCGCGGGTGTCGACGAATTCGTCAACGCGGGCACCGAATTCGGGGCGCGCCAAGCTCCGGCGATGCTGCTGGCGCGCTGGCGCGCGGGCCGCGAGCGTTTGGCCGCGGCGCTGGCCGCGGTGGCACCGGAATCGAAGTTGCCGTGGCTGGGTCCGTCGATGAGCCCGGCATCGATGACGACGGCGCGCTTGATGGAGACCTGGGCGCACGGCCAGGATGTCGCCGATGCCTTGGGTGTCGTGCGGACACCGACCGCGCGTCTGCGCCATGTCGCTCACATCGGTGTGCGCGCAATGCCTTACGCGTTCACCGCCAACGACAAGTATCCGCCCGAGAGTCCGGTGCGCGTCGAGCTGAAGGGACCCGACGGGGACATCTGGAGCTGGGGCGAGCCGGACGCGCTCAACAGGGTGACCGGTCCGGCGCTGGACTTCTGCCTGTTGGCGACCCAGCGCCGCCACCGCGAAGACCTCGCGCTGGTCGCCGAGGGTCCGATCGCCGACGAGTGGCTGAACATCGCCCAAGCCTTCGCGGGCCCGCCCGGAGCCGGACGCACACCGGGGCAGTTCGCGTGAAGCCGATAGCCCGACCGATCCGAATCGGCGAGAGCACACATTCATGACCGGCCTGCCGGCCAGACGATTGGGATTCCAATGACGGTACTACGCAGCACCATTGACACCAATTCCGACGACTATGCGTCACTGCGCGCGGCGATGCTGGACAAGATCGCCGAGATCGACGCCGAGCACGCCAAGACCATCGACGGCGGCGGCCCGAGTTACGTGAAGCGCCACCGTGATCGGGGCAAGCTGCTGCCCAGGGAGCGGATCCAGTTGCTGCTGGATCCGGATACCCCGTTCCTGGAGTTGTCGCCGTTGGCGGCGTGGGGCACACAGTTCCACGTCGGTGCGAGCATGGTCACCGGCATCGGCATCGTCGAGGGCGTCGAATGCGCGATCATGTCGCATGAGCCGAGCATCAAGGGCGGCACCCAGAACCCCTACACGCTGAAGAAGGGTCTTCGGCTGCAGCAGATCGCCGCCGAGAACGGGCTGCCGACAATCAATCTCGTCGAGTCCGGCGGTGCTGATCTGCCCACCCAGGCCGATATCTTCACCCCCGCCGGTGCCACGTTCCGTAACATGACGCGGGCTTCGGCCGCGCATCGTCCGGTGATCTCGTTGGTGTTCGGCAACGCCACCGCCGGTGGTGCCTACGTGCCCGGTATGAGCGACTACGTGGTGATGGTCAAGGAACGCGCCAAGGTGTTCCTGGCCGGGCCTCCACTGGTGAAGATGGCGACCGGAGAGGAGTCCGACGACGAGACCCTCGGCGGCGCCGAAATGCACGCCCGCTATTCCGGTTTGGCCGACTACCTGGCCAACGACGAGATCGACGCCATCCGTCGCGGTCGCCAGATCATAGCGAATCTCAACTGGCGCAAGGCCGGTCCGGGACCGTCGCGCCCGGCCGAGGAGCCGCTGCACGATCCCGAGGAGCTGCTGGGGCTGATCCCGACCGATCTCAAGCGGCCGTTCGACCCGAAGGACGTGATCGCCCGCATCGTCGACGGGTCCCGGTTCGACGAGTTCAAGCCCCTCTACGGCAGCAGCCTGGTCACCGGTTGGGCGTCTGTACACGGCTATCCGATCGGGATCCTGGCCAACGCCCGCGGCATCCTGTTCAGCCAGGAAGCACACAAGGGATCCCAGTTCATCCAGCTGTGCAACCAGACCGACACCCCGCTGCTGTTCCTGCAGAACACCACCGGATTCATGGTCGGCGCGGAATACGAGCGCGACGGCATCATCAAGCACGGGGCGATGATGATCAACGCCGTCTCCAACAGCCGCGTCCCCCACATCACCATCAACATGGGCTCGTCCTACGGCGCGGGCACCTACGGCATGTGCGGGCGCTCCTACGATCCGCGCTTCCTGTTCAACTGGCCCAATTCCAAGTCCGCGGTGATGGGCGGTGAACAACTCGCCGGGGTGCTGTCCATCGTGGCGCGTCAGGCCGCCGCCGCCAAGGGCTTGGAGTTCGACGAGGCCGCGGATGCTGCGATGCGCAAGAACATCGAGGAACAGATCGAGCGCGAATCGCTGGCCCCGTTCCTGTCCGCGCGCCTGTTCGACGACGGCATCATCGACCCCCGCGACACCCGCACCGTCCTCGGACTGTGCCTGTCGGTAGCCCACAACGCCCCCGTCGCCGGCGTCAAAGACGGCTTCGGCGTGTTCCGAATGTGAGGTAGTGAAAATATGATTCGCCGACTTCTGGTCGCCAACCGGGGCGAGATCGCCTGCCGGATCTTCCGGACCTGCCGCGACCTCGGCATCTCGACCGTCGCGGTGTTCTCCGACGCCGACGCCGCCGCCGCGCATGTGGAACAGGCCGATACCGCCGTATGGCTTCCCGGCAACACGCCGGCCGAGACCTATCTGCGCGCCGACCTTCTCATCGAAGCCGCTCGGCGCACCGACGCCGACGCCATCCATCCCGGATACGGATTCCTCTCCGAGAACGCCGAATTCGCGCAGGCGGTGATCGATGCCGGGCTGACCTGGGTCGGTCCGCCGCCAGCGGCGATCGAGACGATGGGCTCGAAGATCCGCTCCAAGAAGCTCATGGACGACGCCGGGGTTCCCGTGCTGACCGAACTCGAGCCCGCCGCGGTCACCGACGACCAACTGCCGGTGCTCGTCAAGGCATCCGCGGGCGGCGGCGGGCGCGGCATGCGGGTCGCCCGCTCGCTGGCCGAGCTGCCCGACACGGTGGCCGCAGCCAGTTCCGAGGCCGCCTCCGCGTTCGGCGACCCCACTGTGTTCTGCGAGCCGTATCTGGAGCGCGGTCGCCACATCGAGGTGCAGATCCTCGCCGACGAGCACGGCACCACCTGGGCGCTGGGCGAGCGGGAGTGTTCCATCCAACGCCGCCACCAGAAGATCATCGAGGAGACGCCGTCGCCGATGGTCGACCCCGAGATGCGCGAAAGGCTCTGCGGCGCAGCGGTAGCCGCGGCCGAAGCGGTCGGCTACGTCGGCGCGGGCACCGTGGAATTCCTGGCCACCGAGGCGGGCCGGTTCTACTTCCTCGAGATGAACACCCGCCTGCAGGTGGAGCATCCGGTCACCGAATGCGTCACCGGACTGGATCTGGTGGCCTGGCAGCTGCGGATCGCCCTCGGCGAGCCCCTCCCCCAGGACGGCCCACCGCCGTTCGACGGCCACTCGATCGAGGCCCGGCTGTATGCCGAGGATCCCGCGCACGACTGGCAGCCCACCGCCGGCCATCTCCACCGTTTCGAATTCCCTAGCCCCGCTGCGTGTTTCGACCGTCCGCAGCGTTACGGACTGCGCGTCGATGCCGGGTATCGCAGCGGCGACACCGTCAGCACCCATTACGACGCCATGCTGGCCAAGGTGATCACCTGGGCGCCCAATCGCGGTGAAGCCATCGCGAGGCTGGCCGGAGCTCTGGGGGAAGCCCACCTGCACGGTGTCACCACCAACCGGGACCTGCTGGTGCGGCTGCTGCACCACGAGGAGTTCCGCGCAGGTGATTTCGACACCTCCTTCTTCGGCCGCCACGGCCTGGAGACACTCGCGAGCCCACTGGCCACGCCCGAGGTGCAGCGCCTGTGCGCCGCAGCCGCCGCGCTCTCCGACGCCGCGGTCAACCGCACGAAGGTCGCGGATCTGGCCGGGTTGCCATCAGCGTGGCGCAATGTGCCCGCGGTCCCCCAGCGCAAGGAATATGCCGTCGGCGCGACCACCATCGCCATCGAGTACCAGTGGACCCGTGGCGGCATACAGCTCGAGGGATTCGACAGGCTACGGGTCGTCGATTTCGGCCCCGCGCTGGTCACTCTCGAAGTCGACGGTCTGCGAACCACTTTCACGGTGGCGACCTACCCCGACCGGGTCTGCGTGGACTGCTCTGCCGGTGCGGTGACGCTCGAGCGCATCAACCGATTCCCCGATCCGGCCGAACAGCACGCCGCGGGCACCCTGCTCGCGCCGATGCCCGGCACCGTCACCGCGCTGCACGCCGCCGATGGCGATGCCGTCAGCAACGGCGATCCGCTCATCACGCTGGAAGCGATGAAGATGCACCACACCATCTCCGCCTCCGACGACGGCATCGCCGAGATCAAGGTGGTGGTGGGCCAGCAGGTCGACGCCGGCGCCATCCTCGCCATCGTCGCCGAGAGGACGGATGAGTCATGACCGAGCTCGTCCATCTGAGTATCGAAAAAGGCGTAGCCACGATCACTTTGGACTCGCCGCACAATCGAAACGCGTTGAGTCGTCAGCTCACCGAGGAGCTGTCCGCTCACTTGGCGACAGCCACCGGCGACGACACGACCCGGTTCGTGGTGCTCACGCACACCGGTACCGTGTTCTGCTCGGGCGCCGACCTGTCCGAATCATCCAACGGTGACGCCTCGACCGGGACCCGGGCCGCGCTGGGCCTGTTCCACCAGATCATCGACGCCCCGCAGCCCGTCATCGCGGTGCTGCGGGGGCCCGTGCGGGCGGGCGGAACCGGACTGGTCGCCGCCGCCGACGTCGCGCTGGTCGCCGATCACGTCGACTTCGCCTTCGCGGAGGTCGCGATCGGGGTGGCGCCGGCGATCATCTCGATTCCGTTGCTGGCCAAGATCGATGCCCGCGCCGCAGCCCGCTATTTCCTGTCGGCCGCGCGCTTCGATGCCGACGAGGCCGTCCGGATCGGGCTCATCACCGAGGCCGTACCGGAATCCGATGTCGACACGCGCCTCGCGGAGATGCTCGCAGGCTTCCGCCGGACAGCGCCCAGAGCGGTGGCCGCGACCAAACGGCTGCTGAACCGCGCGCTGCGCGCCGACCTCGACGCCTACGGCCCGGAGATGGTGACGCTGTCGACGCAACTCTTCACCGGGGAGGAAGCACGCGCGGGCATGCACGCCTTCCTGCGCAAGACCGCGCCACCGTGGGCGAAATGAACAAGAAGCGAGTCGACATGAACATCGGGTTCTCGATCCCCGATCCGGCACTCATCACCCCTGCGACCATCGCCGAGATCGAAGCGATGGGCGTGGAGTCCATTTGGGTGCCGGAAGCCTACGGATTCGATTGCCTGACACCGCTGGCATGGTTCGGGGCCACCTCCAGTCGACTCCGCCTGGGGACCTCGATCGTGCAGATGGCCGCGCGCACACCCACCGCCACCGCTATGGCCGCGATGACTCTCGACCACCTGTCCGGCGGCAGGTTCGCCTTGGGCCTGGGCGCATCCGGACCGCAGGTGGTCGAGGGCTGGTACGGCCAGCCCTACGAGCGGCCACTGGCGCGCACCCGCGAGTACGTCGACATCGTGCGCGCGGTGATCGCCCGCGAGCAGCCGCTGCGGTACGCGGGCGAGTTCTATCAGCACCCCCTGCCCGGCGGCACGGGACTTGGCAAGGCGCTCAAAAGCATCGCGCACCCGTTGCGCCCCGATCTGCCGGTGTTGCTGGCGGCCGAGGGACCCAAGAATGTCGCGCTCGCCGCCGAAATCGCCGACGGGTGGATCGCGATGCTGCTCGGACCGCGCAACGAGCCCTTCTACCGGGCCGCTCTCGAGGAGGGGTTCGCGCGACGCAGCGCTCGCCGACCCGCCGCGGAGTTCGAGGTCATCAACCCCGTCCCGGTGGTCGTGGACGACGACGTCGAGGCGGCGGCGGACCCGGTGCGCGAGTTTCTGGCCCTCTACGTCGGCGGGATGGGCGCCAAGGGCAAGAACTTCCACTTCGATGTGATGGCGCGGATGGGTTACGAAGACATCGCGCACAAGGTCCAATCGCTGTATCTGGACGGTCACAAGAACGAGGCCGCCGCGGCGATCCCCACCGCGATGGTCGAAGAGATCGCTCTCGTCGGTCCACCCGCCAAGATCCGCGATGATCTGCGGGCCCGTCAGGACACCCTCACCACCACCCTCGTCGTCCAAGGGGACCTGCGCGCGCTGCGCACCGTCGTCGAATGCCTGGCTTGATCGCCGGAACTCGAAAGGCAACCGAGGCCCAATGACTCACTACGCACACAGTCAGCCGTGGTGGTTCCCGTTGCGGCCCGATAGATCCGACTCGGAAGGAGCCGACATGAACGACTGGAGCGTGAACATCGGCGGCGCGGCCGGTATGTGGGGTGATTCGTATCTGGCGACCCCCCAGTTGCTGGCCGACGGCCGCTGCGACTACCTGATCTACGACGCGCTGGCCGAGATCACGATGGCCATCCTGACCAAGGCACGCATGAGGGATCCGGACCAGGGGTACGCGCACGACATCATCTCGACCATCGGCGCGAACCTGCGTCAGATGCGGGACTCGGGTGTCAAGGTCGTCACGAACGCGGGCGGCGTCAACCCGCGGGCCGCCGCCGCGCGGCTGCGCGCGCTCGCGGCCGAGTCCGGTGTCGAGGTCCGCGTCGCCGCCGTCGATGGCGATGACCTGATGCCGCGGCTGGACCGGTTGCGGGAACTCGACATTCGCGAGATGGGTCGCGGCACCGCGATCCCGGACCGCCCGATCAGCATGAACGCGTATCTGGGGGCTAGGCCGATCGCGGCCGCGCTGGCCGCCGGAGCAGAGGTGGTGATCACCGGCCGCTGCGTCGACAGCGCATTGACACTTGGTCCGCTGATCCATGAATATGGTTGGGGTCCAGAGGAATTCGATGTGCTTTCCGGCGGCAGCCTGGCCGGGCATCTGATCGAATGCGGCCCCCAGGCCACCGGTGGCCTGCTCACCGACTGGGAAGACACGCCCAGTTGGGTCAACAGCGGGTTCCCGATCGCGATGGTGCGCGCCGACGGGAGCTTCGAGATCACCGCGCCCGTCGGCACCGACGCGGTGGTCGACCGGCGGACGGTCATCGAGCAGATGCTCTACGAGATCGGCGACCCGGCCGCCTACCTGCTGCCCGACGTCACCTGTGACTGGACTCAGGTGGTGGTCGGCGAGATCGGGCGCAATCGGGTCGAGGTGAGCGGTGCGCGTGGTGTCGCGCCGACCGCGACATTGAAGGCGTGTGCCCAGGTGTTCGACGGTCACCGGACTCAGGTGCAGTTTTTCCTCGGTGGACGCGATGCGGCACGCCGCGGCCGCCGGGCTGCCCAGGATCTGCTGACTCGCACTCGTAAGATGTTCGCCGACAGGGGTTTCACCGATTTTCGCGACACTCTCGTCGAGGTCGTCGGCGCCGAGGACACCTACGGCGCCAATGCCCAGGAACTCACGCCACGTGAGGTGTGGGTGCGCATCGCGGTCCATCACGACAACCCAGCCGCGTTGACGGCGTTCGTGCGTGAATTCCCGTCGATCGGAGTGGGCGGCCCATGCGGGATGGGCGGGGTGGGTGGCGGGTTGCCCAAGCCGTCACCGGTGCTGCGATTGGAATCGTTCCTCGTTCCTCGCGACCTCGTGGCTGCCGAGATCACTGTCGATGGTCAACTGCTGGACTCCGAGTGGGGCGACGTGCCCGAATCGCTGTGCGTTCAGGACGGTCCCCGTGGCAGCGATATCGATACGGACCTGCCCGTCGAAGCGGGTGTCGAGCTGCCGTTGATCGCGATCGCGTACGGCCGCAGCGGCGACAAAGGCGACAACGTCAACATCGGCATCGCCGCCCGGCACCCCGACTTCGAACCCCTCATCCACGCCCAGCTCACCGTCGGCAGGGTCGGTGTGTATCTGAACCACCTGGGCGCCACGCACATCGAACGGTTCATGCTGCCCGGCAGTCACTCCGTGAACTTCCTGCTGCACAACGGACTCGGTGGCGGCGGCGCTGCCTCGCTGCGCATCGACCCGCAGGGCAAAGCAGCCGCCCAACAGCTTCTCGACCTGCACATCAACATTCCGGCCGCGATGCTGGCGCATCCGGCCCTCGCGCCCATTCCCGAAGTCGTCACGGCGCGGAGTCGACGATCAACGACACCCAAGGAATCACAATGAAATTCACCGCTGAACACGACGCGTTCCGCGCGACCGTCCGCAGGTACATCGAGGAGCGGATCAACCCGCACGCCGACGAGTGGGAACGCGCCGGAATGATGCCGCTCCACGAAATCTTCAAGGAGATGGCCGATCTCGGCATGCTCGGCCTGGAGTACGACCCGGCCTACGGCGGCCAAGGGGCCGACCACTCGTACACCGTCGTGCTCGGCGAGGAGATGGGCCGGTGTGCGATCGGCGCCTTCGGCCTGGCGTTGGGCGTGCAGGTCTCGATGGCCACGCCGTCGCTGCACGCGCACGGCAGCGACGAGCTGAAGGCCGCCTATCTCGCGCCGGCGATGAGCGGGGAAATGGTGGCCGCGATCGGGGTCACCGAGCCCGACGCCGGCTCGGACGTGGCCGGAATCCGCACCCGTGCGCGCCGAGACGGCGACGACTGGGTGATCGACGGCACCAAGATGTACATCACCAACGGCATCCAGGCCGATTGGGTCTGTGTGCTGGCACGCACCTCCGATGAGGGGGGCTACCGGGGCATGAGCCAGATCATCGTGCCCACCGACACGCCCGGTTTCTGCGCCGAGAAGCTCGACAAGCTGGGCATGCGGGCATCCGACACCGGCTTGCTGACCTTCGACGGCGTGCGGGTCCCCGTCGCCAACACGATCGGCGAGATCGGCCGTGGGTTTCAGCAGCAGATGGTGCAGTTCGTCGTCGAGCGCACTTGGGGTGTCTACAACGTCCACGTGGCCTGCACCGAGGCGTTGCAGCGCACCAAAGCCTATGCGCTGCAACGTAAGGTGTTCGGCGCGCCGCTGGCGGCGAACCAGTACCTGCAGTACACCTATGCCGAGCTCGCCGCCGAAGTCGACCTGCTGCGCGAGTACGGCTATGCGATGGTCGACGCGCACATGGCCGGGGAGAACATCACCCGCATGGCCACCATCGCCAAGCTCAAAGCCTGTCGCCTGATTCGTCAGGTCGGCGACTGGTGCCTGCAAGTGCACGGTGGCATCGGCTACATGGAGGAGACCTGGACCTCGAGGTTCGTTCGCGACCAGCGGTTGCCCAGCATCGGCGGCGGCGCCGACGAAGTCATGCTCCGAGTCCTGTCGAGTATGGATGGATTCACCGCCTGAGCGGACCCCGCTGTCCATTCCGGACCGAATGCGAAAAGGAGGCCACCATGAACGACTACAAGGTCTACGTGTGCACACAGTGCGGCTTCGAATACGACGAAGCCAAAGGCTGGCCCGACGAGGACATCGCCGCCGGCACCCGATGGGACGACATCCCCGACGACTGGTGCTGCCCGGATTGCGGCGTGGCCAAGGCCGACTTCGACATGGTCGAAATCGAACGCGCCTGAACAGATTTCCCTGGTTTCGGAGGACCCCAGTGAGACAGCACCGGCAACCGCGCTCCGCACCTGTCGGATCGCGAACCCATGCGATCGTGCTCGGAGCGAGCATGGCGGGCCTGCTCTCGGCACGGGTGCTGAGCGACACGTTCGACAAAGTCACGATTGTCGAACGCGATGATCTGTCCATGCCCGGGGACCGGCCGGGCGTGCCACAGGGTCGACACGTCCACGCCCTGCTGGCCCGCGGGCAACAGATCTTCGAGGAGTTGTTCCCCGGCATCACCGCCGCATTGCTGACCGACGGCGCGATCGAGTGCCGGTCCATGTCGGAGCTGCGAATGACGATCTACGGGCACACTCTGCACCAATCCGATGCCGGATACTCGCTGTTGCAGGCGAGCCGCCCATTCCTGGAGTGGCGTGTCCGCTCCCGCGTTCGCTCGCTGGCGAACGTCGAGATCATCGACTGTTGCGAGGCCCTGTCATTGATGACCGATCATGCGGGTGATCGCGTCACGGGCGTGCGTGTCGCGTCCGATTCCCATGGGACACAGGAGATCCAGGGCGACCTGGTAGTCAGCTGCATGGGTCGGCACGGACCGGTGAACCAATGGCTGGAGGATCTGGGTTTCGAGCGGCCCGCCGAGGAGGGCTTGCGGATCGATATGAAGTACGCCAGCCGGTATGTGCGGCTGCGCGGTGAATCGGTTCGCGGGGACAAGGAAATCGTGATCGCGAACCGGGACCCCGCCCGCGGCCTCGCCTTGTTCGCGATCGAGGGCCAGCGCCACACCTTGACCTTGATCGGATATGGCGCCGATCATCCGCCGAGCGACGAGGACGGTTTCTGGCGTTTCGCGGCTTCGGTCGCGCCCCGCGATGTGTGGGAGGCGCTCATCGACGCCGAACCGATCACCGACATCGCCACCTATCGTTACCTGGCCAATCAGCGTCGCCGGTACGAGCGCTCGGCCCGATTCCCGCAGGGCCTGTTGGTTCTCGGTGACGCGGTCTGCAGTTTCAGCCCGGCGTTCGGGCAGGGCATGTCGGTGTCGGCGATGCAGGCCGTCGAACTGCGGCGTGCCCTCGCGGGCGGCGACCACGACCTGTCTCGGCGCTTCTTCGGCGCGAACGCGCGGGCAATCGACAACGCGTGGGCGATGACCAGGCTGTTCGACCTCGCCATGCCGCATGTGAGCACCCGGGGCGGGCAGCACATCCGGGTCCTGGGTCCGCTCACCCAGCTCGCGATGGCGCTCGGTGAACGGGATGCGGCTGTCGGACAACAGTTCTCGCGCATCGCCGCACTGCTCGACCGCCCGTCCGCGGCGCTGCGTCCCGCGATGCTCGGGCGTGCCACCGCCGCGATGGGCAGCCTCGGCCTCGCAGGAGCGCAGAGCATTCTTGCCGGACTGTCCTTGGCGACAAGGGATTCCAGCACCGAATTCGACCCGCTGCCATGCGTTCGAGTCGGAGGTGTCCACCGTCTGCGAGTTCGCTCGATCGAGGCGGACACCCCGGACAGCGTTGTGATCGAATTCGATGTGCCCGCCCGGCTGGCACCCCGATATCGCTTCTCGGCGGGCCAGCATGTCGTCATCCACGGAACGCGAGACGGCCGGCCGGTTCGCCGCAGCTATTCGCTGTGCGACGCCGCCGGGTCCGGGCGGCTGCGGATCGCCGTCAAACGCCGGGACGGCGGCGCGTTCTCGCCCTACGCTGTCGATCATTTCCCCTCGGACACGGACCTGTACGTCTCGGAACCGACAGGCGTGTTCACTCCGCCGGGCGCCCACTCGACCCGCACATACTGTGCCGTCGTGGGCGGGAGCGGCATCACTCCGGTCGTCTCGATCATCGCGACAACGCTCGAGGCCGAGCCCGCGAGCACCTTCGTCCTCCATTACGGCAGCCGCGACCTCGACGACACCATGCTCACAACCGAAATCGTCGCCCTGACACGACGGTTCGGAGATCGCCTCCGCGTCGTTCACCACTTATCCCGCCAGTCGACCATTCGCCGACCGCGGAAGGGCTCAGCCATCGACTATCGCCATGGGCGCATCTCCGCGACACAGATCGCCGCGCACGACGCCGACCTATGGATGCTGTGCGGACCGCGAGGACTCGTCACCGATATGCACCAGGCGCTCAGGGAACGCGGCATCGACAGATCTCGGATCCTGATCGAACTGTTCGAAACACGGGAGATCAGCGCCCCGCCCGCCGCAGCACAGACTCGTTGCCGCGTCGCGCTCACCGGACACGGCGATGATCTCGTCTTCGAAATGCCACAGGGCACACCGATTCTCGACGCCGCACTCGAACTGCGCCCGGATCTCCCGTACTCGTGCCTGGGCGGCTCGTGCGGAACCTGCCTGGCCATGGTCGAACGCGGGAATGTGGAGATGGCGCCGGATCCCCTCTTGGCGATCACCCGCGATCAGATCGACGCGGGCTATGTGCTGACCTGCCGGGCGCGGCCCGTCTCGGACGAGGTGTCACTGCGGTTCGGACGCTGATCCGATATTGACTACGACCGTCTCCTGTATCACCATCGCTATTGGACACAACCGTTGTCAACACGATGTGGGCACACCCCCCGCCGATCAATGGAGACGGAACGATGGCACGGAGAATCACTTCCCAACAGCCGGCTTCGAACTACTCCGAAGCGAAGTTCGCGCAGGCCCTGGACCGCAGGATGCTGAAGAAAGCCCCACCGAAGTTCTTCTGCGGCAACAGGTCCCAGGAAGAGCGAGTCTTCACCGAGGACGAGCTCAACGAAAATGCGCGCATCTGGTTCCGCGAGTTCGAGGAGCAGATCGGCTTCTACGAGAAGCTCGGCCACGATGTGCACTGGGTACTCGACTGGACCAAGAAGTGGTGGTGGGCGTGGCTGGTCCGAGACCTGGACGCCGTCGCGGAGCTCTGCACCCAGGACGTGACCTACAAGGATCCGGTCTCCTTCGGCAAGACCATGGTCGGCCTGCAGGAGTTCATCGACTACAACATCGCGTTCTTCGACGCGATCCCCGACTGGCGCTACGACCCGCTGCCCGGCCAGTCCTTCCTCCAGATCAACCCTGACGGCACCGTGCAGATGATGGTTCGTTACCTCGGCACCGGCCACTGGGACGGCCCGTTGAAGGTGTACCCCTTCGACGAGACCGCCGAATCACTGCCCGGCAATGGAGCATTCATGCAGTGCTCAGCGGTGGACCGCTACTACTGGAACGCCGACGGCATGCTGTACCGCGGTGAAACCATCTGGGACGCTTTCGAAGGCCTCCAAGGGGCCGGGGTCTTCCCGAAGGCCGGCTCGCTGCAGTTCAAACTGCTCATGAAGGTCCTCGAGGTCCCCAACACGGCCGCCCGACTACGTCGCAGTCTCACCGGAATTCAGTGATCGACCTGGGTCCCCCACTTCGCTGAGGTTGGCGGTCAGTGCAGCAGCAGATGCACTTGGAGTTCACCGACGAGGAAGCCCAGGACGGCGCCTACCGTCACGATCTTCCACTCGTCCTGTTTGAAGGCGGGACGCAGCAGATTCTCGTATTCCTCGTTGGTGAGCATCCCCATCTTCTCGATGATCAGCCCGGGGACATCGAGGGCCCGCATCGTGTAATGCTCGATCTGCGCGGAACTTCGGGGCACCTGCTCGCGGACCATGGCAACGATATCGTGCTTCATGGCCGCGAGAGTGCCGCGCCCGAAAGCGAGCTCGACGACCGGTTTGGCAAGGCCCATCTGCTGATCCATGACACGCTGGATGTCGTATTCGATGAGGGAGAAAAGACGGTCGGACTGGGCTCCGGTCAGCATGGCATGAATGATGTTGGCCGGGGTGAGGATTTCGGTGGCCATGAGAGTGCCGTAGTCGACGGCCACCTGCTTGCGTCGCTTGTGAAACGAGCCGTGCCAACGGAAGACGCCGAAGTAGCGTTTCTCATGAATGGGTCGGAAGATCATCTGCAGCGCGAGCCAATCGGTGGAGTACCCCACGAACGCACCGAACAGCGGCATGACGATGGTCGAGTGCGTGAGCGCCCACACCGCGGCTTGCACGATGCCCAGGATGAATCCGAAGATCAGACCGGAGCGGACGATGAACCGCAGCTCCGGAGTCGCGATATCGCGGATCAAACGCACCGTGAGCGCCTTGTCGCGCAACAACGCGTCGATACACATCGTGCGCATGTCGAAGACGACGTCCACATTGTTCTTCAGGTCGTCCATCATGCGCCCGATGAGCGCCGGCGCGTCATGTTGGATGCGGCGAACGATAATACGCCGCACCGGTTCTGGAAGCCGCTCCCACAGTCCAGGCTGGTACCGCATCATCAGCTCGTGCACGATGCCCTCGACGGTCTCGAGCATCGGCTCCTGGACGTGCTCGGCCAATTCGGCCGGATCGATGCGGTCGATGATCTCCTGCGGATCCAACAGCCGTGACATCATCAGGTCCACCGCGACCGTGGCCATCCTCGCCGAATAGCGAGGAATGATCCCCTGCCAGCCGAGGTAGGGCGGAATACCCTTGAATTCCAATGGCCGAAACAGCATTTCGACCGCCGCCAATTTGGTGAACCATCCGATGACGGCCGCGAAGACCGGCATGACCGCGTAGAGGTACCAGTCCTCACGAAGGTCCGCCACGATCCCGGACCAGTCCATCTCCGCCCCATCCTTCTCATGTAATGTAATAGCCACCCCGCTCCGGACAGCCGCGATCCCGCGGGCAGCGACGTCGGCAACGTGGTAGTGCGCGCTCGATCCACGGCAGCTGCGCCGCCGTTCCGACGAATCACTGTCGGACATGGTGATCCGGGAGCCGATCACCCTCGGGTCGACCTACTTCAGAAGGGGATTCATCAGCGTGGCCACGCGACCACCGCTTCGGCTCAGCGCATCGCACGGCGGCGGCGCTCGACCGCCTGAACGATGTCCTGCACACGAGGATCGGATCGAAACAGGTTGTCCAGCTGACGATTCAGGACCTCGCGGAACAACGAGTACGGCTCCCAGGCTGAAGGCGCGATCGTGCGGGCGGATCGGTTGACGATGCCGTCGACGAGCACCTCCGCCGCTCGGGCGGCCGTGATTCGATGGCGGATCGGCGCCGGCATCAGCCTGTCCACCCGGTGTCCGAGCGGGTCATCGTCGAGCGCGTGCTTCACCAGCGCGGTGTCGACCACGCCGAAATACGCCACGCCCGCAGTCGCCCCTGTGCTGCCGAGCTCGATCCGCAGCGCTCGGCCGACTTGTTCGACACCCGCCTTGCTGGCCGCATAGGACGCACCTCCGAAGCCCGGGGCGAAGGCGGCCACCGAGGAAACCACAACGACATGCCCCCCGTGCTCGATCACCTGCTCCAGTGCCGGTTTCACCGTGTTGACCACACCGGTCAGATTGATCGCTATCACCCGATCGAAGTCGTCCAGGTCGACGCAGCGCAAGGTAGCCGGCGGCGGCGTGACACCGGCGTTGGCGACGACCACGTCGATCCGGCCGAACCGTGAAACGGCTTCGGCCACCGCGTCGGCCATCGCGTGCCGGTCGCGCACGTCTGCGGTCACGCCGTGGGCTGCCTGCGAACCGAGCGCGGTGACGGCCTTCTCCAGTGCATCGCCCTCCACATCGACCACGACGACGCGCGCGCCCCGGGCGACCAGTGCCTCGGCCGTAGCGAACCCGATGCCTTGCGCGGCCCCGGTCACGAACGCGACCCGACCCTTGAGATCGACACGATCGGAATCGCGTGTCCACGGGGTAACCACCTGGGACAGCAGGGTCAGAGCGTTCATGATCGGCTCATTTCGTGATTCTCGGACTCGTTGTCGGCACAGCTCATCGAGACCCCGAACATCTTGACTACGAGCGTCTCCTGCATCACTATCACTGTTGGACACAAGCGTTGTCAATAAAGCGTGGAGCGCACCCCGCCCGATCAATGGAGACGAGACGATGGCAGGCCAGGGAGCCTCCGAATCAGCGAGCGGCACAGAGGAATTCGAAGCCAGGCTCCAGCGCGCACTCGACCGCAGACGGCTCAGGAAACCGGCCCCGCGGTTCGTCCAGGGCAACAGGTCATACGGACAGCGCGCGCTAGGCGAGGACGAGTTGAACCGCCTCACACGGCAGTGGTTCCTCGAACTGGAAGAGCAAACCAGCTTCTATTCGGAGAAGCTCGGCCACGACATCATGTGGCTCAACGATTGGTTCAAGAAGTACTGGATGGCGTGGGACCAAGGCGTCGACGAGCAAGCGCTTCCGGAGCTCTTGGCACCGGATGTGGAGTACAAGGATCCGGTGTCCTTCGGTCGGCCGATGGTCGGGATCCAGGCGTTCATCGACTACAACCAGGCGTTCTTCGACGCGATCCCGGACTGGCGCTATGACCTGCTGCCCGGCCAGTTCTTCATCAACGTCACGCGCGACGGCGAGGTGCGGCTCATGGGCCGCTACGTCGGGACCGGCTTCTGGGAGAAGCCGTTGCGGATGTACCCGTTCGACAAGTCCGCGCCGGCGATGCCCGCGACCGGCGCGTTCATGCAGGCTCCCGCCGTCGATCGATACCACTTCAACACCGACCGTCAGCTGCAACGGGGCGAGACGATGTGGGACGCGTTCGAAGCGATGCAGATGTCGAATCTGCTACCGAGCGACAGGAGTCCCGTGTTCCGGGCGCTGGTCGGGGCGGGCAGTGTCGGCGCGGCCGCGCAGCGGCTGATCCGGCGGCGATAGCTGCCGACTTCGCGGAGCCGGTCGCAGCAGTGTCAATATCCAAAGTGAAAGCGAGACAAAGCATGCCGATCGAGAAGCATGTGACCTACTGCCGGATCTGCGAGCCCCTCTGCGGCCTGGTCGCCACCGTCGAGAACGGTCGGCTCCAGTCACTGCGGCCCGACCCGCAACATCCGCTCTCCCGGGGACAGGCCTGCCCCAAAGGCATTGCCTTCACCGAGATCCAGAACGACCCCGGCCGGGTGCTGCACCCACTCAGGCGCAACGCGGCGGGCGAGTTCGAACAGGTCACCTGGGACCAAGCGCTCGAGGACATCGCCTCTCGACTGCGCACGATCCCACACGACGAGGTCGGGATCTACTTCGGGAATCCGTCGGCCTTTTCCTACTCCCATGCGCTGTGGGTATTCGGTTTCGCCAACGGACTTGGTACCAAACACATTTACGGCCCCGGCTCCCAGGACATCAACAGCCGGTTCGTGGCCAGCAGCCTGCTGTACGGCAGCGTGGCCCAATTGCCGTTCCCGGATCTGCCCCGCACCGACTTCGTGCTGATGCTGGGAGCCAACCCGCTCGTCTCCCACGGCAGCGCCATCAGCGCCCCGCGCATCAAGGATCAGCTCTCCGCGATCGTGCGACGCGGCGGAAGAGTCGTCGTGGTCGATCCGCGACGGACCGAAACCGCGCGCGCCTACGAGCATGTGGCCATCCGCCCCGACGGGGACGCCTGGCTGCTGCTCTCGCTGCTACACGTGTTGTTCTCCGAGGGCTTGGTCGACAAGGCTGCCATCGCCCGCCAGTCCATCGGCGTCGCCCTGATCCGTCGTGCCGCGGCCGCGCACCCGCCCGAGAAGACCGAGACGATCACCGGCGTGCCCGCCGACGACGTCCGCCGCTTGGCTCGCGATTTCGCTGCCGCTCCCAGCGCCACGGCATATGGGCGCACGGGCTCGTGCCTCGGGCGCTACGCGACCCTGGTGGGCTTCCTGATCGACGTCCTCACGCTGGTCACCGGCAATCTCGACCGAGCGGGCGGCACGTTGTTCTCCCGCGGCGTGATTCCCGCCGAGGAGATCGCCGAGCGCGTCGGCATCGCGACCTACGCCCACTCGAAATCGCGGCTGGGCGGCTTCCCCGAGGTGCTCGGCGCGTACCCGGCCGCTCTCATGGCCGACGAGATCACCACACCCGGAAAGGGCCGACTGCGCGCGCTTTTCGTGACCGCCGGCAATCCTGTCCTCTCGGTGCCCAACGGCAAAGCCCTCGCCGAGGCGTTCGGCCGACTCGATCTCCTGGTGTCGATCGATCTCTATGTGAACGAGACCAATCGGCACGCCGACTACGTCCTCCCTGCCACCACGTGGCTGGAACGCGAGGACTACCCCATCGGCGTCACCTCCGCCTCGCCCACACCGTTCATCCAGGCCACCGAGGCCGTCCTACCGGCGTACGGCGAGGCCCGGCCCGAATGGCAGATCATCGACGACATCGCCCGCCGCGCCGGCATCGGCATGTTCCACCTCGGTCCGCTGCGTCACCTCGCCGGTCTGACCACCAAGATCCCAGCCCGGCTCACGCCGCGACCGATGATGGAGGCGCTCCTGCGCCTGGGGCCGCACGGAGACCTGTTCGGCCTGCGCCGTGGTGGACTCAACCCCCGGAAACTACGAGAGAACCCCCACGGCATCGTGTTGAGCGAGCACGCCGCGACCGGTCGCCTCGATCAGGTGTTGCGCCACCGCGGCGGCAAGGTGCGGCTCGACCCACCCGAGATCGCCGACGAACTCGCCCGGCTCGCACCGTACGCCGACGCCGACTTCCCGCTCAAGCTGATCGGCTTGCGCGAGTTGCGCTCCCACAACTCCTGGCACCACAACGCCCCCAGCCTGATGAAGGGCAATCGTCGCCACTCCGCCCGCATCAACCCGGCCGACGCCGCGGCAGCCGGCATCGCCGACGGCGCACCCGTGCGCATCCGCTCCCGCCACGGACAGATCCAGACGATCGCGCTGCTCACCGACGATGTCGGCCCGGGCACCGTCGCCGTACCTCACGGATGGGGACATGCGGGCGGGTCCTGGGAGCTTGCCAACAAGTCCGGCGGCGCCAACGTCAATCAGCTGATGTCGACGGCCTTCGAGGACATCGAGCGGCTCGGAGGCATGGCCCACCTCAACGGTGTCCCGGTGACCCTGGAGGCGTGCGAGGCCGAAGCCTGACACGGCCATTCGACCCCGCCGCCCGCGCGGGGTCGAATGGCATTGCATACCAACCGAATCGCAGCGGAAGCGATTCGGAACAGCAGGGAGACAACGAGAGGGAGCCCGGATGCTCAGCATCCGGGCTCCCTCAACGGGTTCAGGCTCGTTCGACCTCGACCATGTCGAAGTCGGCCTTGGCGGCACCGCAGTCCGGGCAGCTCCAATCGTCGGGGATGTCCGCCCAGCGCGTGCCGGGGGCGATGTCCTCCTCCGGCCAGCCCTTGGCCTCGTCGTACTCGAAGCCACATTGCGTACACACGTACACCTTGTAGTCGTTCATCGTGATCTCCTTTCGCGATCGTTGCGGAATGGTCAGTCGAGAGCCTGGGCAGCCGCGATCATGTCGGCGCGCTCGACGACTTTGGTGCGTTCGCGCCCGCGTTGGGCACCGAGGCCGCGTTCATGGGCGTCGAGCCGGTGCCAGCCATCCCAGGTGGTGTAGAGATGGCCACGGGCGTCGAGGATCTCCACGATGTCGGGGCCGACCTCATCGGAGAACTTCCCGGCTTTGTAGTCGGCGAGCAGCCCGGCGATGACTTCGGCCGAGTCACTGCGGGTGTGGCCGATCAGGCCGACCGGACCGCGGCGAACCCAGCCGGTGACATAGACGCCGGGCAAGCCTTCGATCCGGCCCTCATCGTTGGGTATGACGCCACGGTGTGTATCGAACGGCAATTCGGGGAGCTCATCGGAGAGGTAGCCGATGGCGCGGTACACGGCCTCCACCGGCCAATCGGTGAATTGACCTGTGCGCACCGCGTTTCCGGTCCCGTCCAGCTTGGTGCGCTCAGTGCGCAGCGCGGTTACGGCCCCGTCGTTTCCGAGGATCTCGATCGGCTCTTCGAAGAAGTGCAGCACCAGCTTGTGCGCTCGCCCCTGACTGCCGCGCGCCGCGTAGTCCTCGATGATGGCGGCAACCTGATCGGTGATCTTCGAGGACGTGCGCGCCGCGATCGACGCATCGTCATAGGCGATGTCGTTCGGGTCGACGATGACATCGATGTTCGGCGACTCGTCGAGCTCTCGCAGTTCCATCGGGCTGAACTTGGCCTGGGCCGGACCGCGCCTGCCGAAGACATGGATCTCGGTCGCGGCGTTCGCGGCCAGCCCATCGTAGACATTGTCAGGAATCTCGGTGTGCGCCAACTCATCCGCGGTCTTGGCCAGCATCCGGGCCGCGTCGAGAGCCACGTTGCCCATGCCGATCACGGCCACTTTCCGGGCGTGCAGGGGCCAGGTCCGCGGGCCGTCGGGATGCCCGTCGTACCAGGAGACGAACTCCGCCGTGCTGTACGAGCCATCCAGGTCGTTTCCGGCCACCCGCAGGGGACGGTCCTTCAGAGCTCCGGTGGCGAAGACGACCGCGTGGTAGTTGCTGCGCAGCGTTTCCAGGTCCACGTCGATGCCGTAGTCCACGTTTCCCAGAAACCGGACCTGCGGCTGGTCGAGGACACGATGCAACGTGCGGATGATGCCCTTGATGCGTGGATGGTCGGGAGCGACGCCGTACCGGATCAGACCGAACGGCGCGGGTAGCCGCTCGAGCAGATCGATGCGCACATCCGGGATTTCCTTGATGAGCCGGTCGGCGGCGTAGATACCGGCCGGGCCGGCACCCACGATCGCGACACGGAGTCGTTCACTGGTCACGACGCCTCGCAATCATCTGGATTCCCTGCCGGGGACGCAGGGTGAAGGTCGTCTCCGCCTCCACCTGATGCCCCGGAACGAGGTCGAAGACATGGTTCTGGCTGAGCGTCGCGGTGAGCATGACCGCCTCGAGCAGCGCGAAGTTGCGTCCGATGCAGATGCGCTTACCGCCGCCGAAGGGGAGATACGACGAACGCGGACGGTCGCGATCGGCACCCGGCAGGAATCGTGACGGGTCGAAACGCCCTGGATCTGGCCAGAATCGAGGGTCGCGGTGGACGTGCTCGATCACGATGGCGACCGTCTCGCCCGCCTTGACCGGGTGCCCGCCGATGACGTCGTCCTCGACCGCTTCGCGAGTGATCATCCACACCGGCGGGAAGATTCGCATCGACTCCTCCAGGCAGGCCGTGGTCCACTGCAGCTTGGGTACGTCCTCGAGGGTGACCACCCGACCTTGCAGCACGGAATCGATCTCGTCGAGCATCCGCTGGCGCGCATCCGGATTCAACGCCAGCAGATACCACAGCCAGCACATCGCGTTCGCGGTGGTCTCGTAGCCGGTGAGCATGAATGAGATCGCCTCGGCCCGAGTGCGATCGGGCGTCAGCGGGCCGTCGTCGTCGGCCACTTCCAGCAGCAGGTTGAGCAGGTCCGGTGAGTCCGAGGGGTGCGCCAGGCGCTCGCGCAGTACCTTGTCCGCCGCGCCATCGATCACCCGGGCGACCTTTTGGAATCGATTGAACGGCGGTGGTGTCGGGATCTTCCGGCTGTGCATCACCTTCCACACGGCGCTGGACATCCAGCGCGGCGGGTCGACCAGGAAGAAGATCCGCGACAGCCAGGTTCCCTTGCGCAACCCTTCGGTGATCAACTCCGCGGTGTCGTCGCCGAAGTAGCCGCGGAAGCTCTGGCTGAACAGTGAATGGCCCGCGACCTCCAGCGTCAGATCGGTCATCAGCCCGACCATTTCGACCTCGCTCCCATCGGGGAGGTTGTCGAGCGTTTCGCGGAATTCGAGCACCGTCCCCACCATCAGCGGCAACAACGCATCAACATGACGCTTCTGGAACTTGGGATTGAGCATCTTGCGGTGCCGCGACCACGACGGGTCGTCGTCGGTGAAGAGACTGAGCCCCAGCACTCCCCGCAAGGGCTCGTAGTCCGGAGATTTGGGGTAATTCTCCCGGTGCTTGTGCAGAACGTGGTCGATGTCGTCGGGGTGCTGGATGGACACCCAGCGCCGCTGCCCGATGCGCCAGCGGGCGAAGTCGTGTCCTTCGAGGCGAGCGACCATGCCGTCTTCGCGCCCGAACCCTCTGCGCAGAACCTCGCTGGTCATCGTGCGGGTGCTGAAGCGTGTCGCGGGTACTGCGCGTCGCTCGGTCGGTTGCGCCGTACCCCCGCCGTGATCGACTGGGCACACCAGCGACTTCGTTGTCGGCTCCGCGCTCATCGAGAACCTCCTTCATCTTGACTACAACCGTCTCCTGTATCAGGATCACTGTAGGACACAATCGTTGTCAACACCGTGCGGTGCCCCAGCCGATCAATGGAGACGGAATCGATGGCACGAAAGACCACTCCCCCGCAGCCCGCTTCGAACTACTCGGAAGAGAAGTTTCAACAGGCGCTGCTGAAGCGCCGGTACCGGCAGCCGGCACCGGAATTCGTGACGGGCAATCGCGGCGCTCCGGTGCGCTCGATGTCCGAAGACCAGCTGACCGCCAACGCGTTGCAGTGGTTCGCCGAGTTCGAAGCGAAGCTCGCGTTCTACGAGAAGCTCGGGGTCGAACTGAGCTGGCTGCTGGAGTGGACCAAGAAGTACTGGTGGAGCTGGCTCGAACGGGACATGAGCGTCGCCGACGAGCTGTACACGCCGGACGTGCGCTGGAAGGACGTATCCTCGTTCGGCCGGACGATGGTCGGGATCCCCGAGTTCGTGAAGTACAACTACTGCTTCTTCGACGCCATCCCGGATTGGCGCTACGACCCGCTGCCGGGTCAGGTGTACCTCGATGTCACACCCGAGGGACGGGTGAGTTTCGCGGTCCGCTACGTCGGCAGCGGCCACTGGGACGGGCCACTCCGCCTGTACCCGTACGACGACTCGGCACCGGCGATCCCGGGCACGGGTCGATTCGTGCAGGTCTCGGCGGTGGACCGCTACCACTTCGACAGCTCCGGTCGCATGTGCGAAGGCGAAACCCTGTTCGACATTCTCGATGGGTTGCAGTCGTCGATGCTGTTGCCCCGCGATGACAGTCGGCAGTTCCACGCCCTGATGCGTGCCACCGCCGTGGGGGCGTCTACACGAAAGCTGTTGGGCCGGTTCGGCATCGGTCAGTGAACCCGAAGGCAGGCGAAGCGGTGTGCTCGCCACCTGTTCTCTCCTGGATCCCTGCCAATGAAAGGCCATCTCACCTATGACCGAGCGCTTCGCACTCGCTTCAGCCGGCGATACCTTCCTGCGCGACGCCGACCACCGCTACCGGCATGTCGTCGACCTCCCCCAGAACTCCCGGGCGGTGTGGAACCGATTGACCGCGGACGACGCCTTGGTGTCCTGGTCCCCGGTCATCACCGCGGTGCGGTGGACCTCCACGCGCCCGTTCGGCATCGGCACCACCCGTGTCGTTACCGTGGGGCGCTTCATCCGGCTCGAGGAGCGGTTCTACCGCTGGCAGGACGGGTCCCGAATGACATTCGCGGTCAAGTCCGCGTCGATCCCGGGACTGAATCGGTTCGCCGAGGACATTCAGCTCGAGCAGATCTCGACGGGGACTCGGTTGACCTGGACATTCGCCCTCGAGGGAAAGGCGGTGCTGCGGCCGCTGCTGGCCACGGCAAGTCCGGTGGCCCGGTCCGTCACCAAGGCGATCGCGAAGGGCCTCGCCGACGGGGCACAGTGGGAGACACGAGAGGCCGGTCGATGACTACTCGCACAACGACCTCGTTCGAGGTGCGCAATCCGGCAACCGGCATCGCGGTGGGCGAGTATCCGGTCCACACCGCCGACCACGTCACGGCCGCCGTCGCACGCGGCCGGTCGGCCGGGACCTGGTGGGCCGCTCTGGATTTCGAGGAGCGCCGTCGGCACCTGGACCGGTGGCGCGCCGAGATCACCCGGGGACGCGACGATCTCGCACACCTGATGCACGAAGAGATGGGTAAACCGATCTCCGACGCCAAACTCGAGATAGTCATGGCCCTCGAGCACTTGAAGTGGGCGGCGCACAACGCACGCGGGGTGCTGGCCCGCCGGACGGTGGGTGCGAGCCTGCTCACGATCAATCAGGGTTGCAGCGTCGAATACCGTCCCTTCGGGGTTGTCGGCGTCATCGGCCCCTGGAATTACCCGGTCTTCACACCGTTGAGCTCGATATCGTTCGCACTCGCCGCCGGAAACGCGGTCGTGTTCAAGCCCAGCGAATACTCCCCAGGCGTCGGCGTATGGCTCGGTGAGGCTTTCGGGCGGGCTGTGCCGGAAGTTCCTGTCCTGCAGGTCATCACCGGGGCGGGCGAGACCGGGGCGGCACTGTGCCGCAGCGGGGTCGGCAAGATCGGCTTCACCGGATCGACCGAGACCGGGAAACGCGTGATGTCCGCGTGCGCCGAGAATCTCACCCCCGTGCTGATGGAATGCGGCGGCAAGGACGCGCTCCTCGTCGACGCGGATGCCGATCTGACCGCGGCGGCCGACGCTGCGATCTGGGGCGGAATGTCCAACGCCGGGCAGACGTGCCTGGGTGTCGAGCGCGTCTACGTGCACACCGAGGTCTACGACGAATTCCTGACCAAGCTCCTGGCGCTGACCGATGACCTGCGTGCGGGCGACGAGCCGGCGAAGATCGGCCCGATCACCATGCCGAAGCAGCTCGACGTCATCCGGCGTCATCTCGGCGACGCCCTGGCACGGGGCGGGAGTGCGCTGATCGGCGGGCCGGATGCCATCGACGGCCAGTTCGTGCAGCCCACCATCCTCGTGAACGTGCCCGAAGACTGTTCGGCGGTCACCGAGGAGACGTTCGGGCCGACGCTGACCGTGACCCGGGTGGCCGACATGGACGAAGCGGTCGAACTGGTCAATGCCAGTGAGTACGGCCTCGGCGCAACCGTTTTCGCCCGACGCCACGGACGGGAGATCGCGGACCGGATCCACACCGGCGGCACCTCGATCAACGCGTTCGTCGCGCACGCCACCGTACCGAACCTGCCGTTGGGAGGTGTCGGCGCTTCCGGATTCGGGCGCGTGCACGGCCCCGACGGGCTCCGCGAATTCACCTACTCCAAATCGACCACGTGGCAACGCTTCCCCTTGCCGCTGGCGCTCACGACGTTCGCCCGCAAACCCCTCACCGACGCCATTGTCGACCGTTTGGTCTCCGCGTTGCACGGAAGGATCCGCTGATGCCCGCATCTCGCTTCGAAACTCTGCCCGCGGCATTCCAGCACACCGCGGCGATCTCCCCCGACGCGGTCGCGCTGCGCACCCCCGGCGACGCCCAGACGATGACCTGGCGCGAATACGCGAGCCAGGTGCGCGCGGTCGCGGCCGGGCTCGCCGGCATCGGCGTCCGCCGCGGCGACACCATCGCGTTGATGATGAGCAACCGGATCGAGTTCTATCCGCTCGAGGTCGGTGCGCAGCATCTGGGCGCGACCTCGTTCTCGGTGTACAACACGATGCCGGCCGAACAACTGGCCTATGTGCTCGGCAATGCCGGTGTGCGCGTGGTGATCTGCGAATCGCAGTACGTGGCGCGCCTGCGCGCCGGCGACATCGTCCTCGACCACATCGTCTGCCTCGACGGCGTGCCCGAAGGAACCCTGTCGGTAGCGGATCTCATCGCGGCGGGGACGGCCGACTTCGATTTCGACGCCGCATGGCGCGCGGTCCAGCCCGAGGACATAGCCACGCTCATCTACACCTCGGGCACCACCGGCAATCCGAAGGGCGTGGAAACCACCCACGCCAACCTGATGTTCCAGATGTACGCCGTCGCCGACGTGCTCGGCTTCGAGTTCGGCGACACCATCACGTCGTTTCTTCCCTCCGCGCACATCGCCGACCGGTTCAGCGCTCTCTATGCGCAAGAGGTCTTCGGTACCCAGGTGACCTGCGTCCGCGACGCCAAGGACATCGCGGCGGCGGTGGTCGACCTGCACCCGACCATCTGGGGAGCCGTGCCGCGGATCTGGGAGAAACTCAAGGCGGCAATCGAATTCAAGGTGGCCAACGAAACCGACCCCGAGCGCCGTGCGGTGATGGAATGGGCGCTGTCCGTGGCGGCGATCCGCGGCCGCTACCGGCTCGCCGGCGAACCCGAACCCGCCGACGTCACCGCCGATTGGAAGCTCGCCGACGAGCGGGTACTACGGAACCTGCGAGCGGTGCTCGGCTTCGACCGCCTGCGGTGGGCGCTGTCGGGGGCGGCTCCCATACCTCCGCAAACGCTGGGATTCTTCGCCGGACTGGGAGTTCCGATCGCCGAGGGCTGGGGCATGTCGGAGCTGTCGTGCGTCGGCACCGTCTCCCACCCCGACCACGCCAGATTGGGCACTGTCGGAAAGCTGTTGCCCGGGTTGGAATGCCGCCTCGGTCCCGACGGCGAAATGCACGTGCGCGGGCCGTTGGTGATGAAAGGCTACCGGGGACTGCCCGACCAGACGCGGGAAGCGATCGACGCCGACGGATGGCTGGCGACCGGTGACGTCTTCACCATCGACGACGACGGGTACCTCGCGGTCGTGGACCGCAAGAAGGAACTGATCATCAACGCCGCGGGCAAGAACATGTCGCCGTCCCACATCGAGAACACCATCAAGGCCACCACCCCGTTGATCGGCGCGATGACCGTCATCGGCGACGGACGTGCCTACAACACGGCCCTGATCGTCCTCGACGCGGAGACCGTCGAGCGCTACGCGCAGCAGCGTGAACTGGCGGATTCATCCGCGGCGACCCTGGCAGCCGACCCCACGATCATCCGAGCGATCGAAGTCGGAGTAGCGACCGGGAACGAACAGCTTTCGCGGGTGGAGCAGGTCAAGCGCTTCCGCATACTGCCGACCTTCTGGGAGGTGGGCGGCGATGAGATCACCCTCACCATGAAACTCAAGCGCAAGGTCATCGCGTCGAAGTACGCGATCGAGATCGACGAGCTCTACGAGAGCGATCCCCCGACCCACGTCCGTGAACCGGCCACCGGTTCGAACGCCTCGCTCCGGCAGTAGCGATCACGCACTCCTACTGCGGGACAGAACATCCGGCGAACCTGCAACCGCCGGACATCGCGGCCGGCCGGGTACTCCCTTCCCCGGTCGGCCGTACCCTCGGCGATGCGAGTATCGACATGCGGCATCAGCGAGCATTTCGTTCCGGTCCAGAGAGACGCCGCGACACTGTGCGCGTGGTCAGGAGTCGCGGGTGGTGGCCACAACCGAGCCCGCTGCCGGAAGGACGTGTTCGGTGAAGAGCCGCAACATTTTCCAGCCTTCGTCCAGCGGGATCCCGCCCGCCAGCGGGTTGATGACGATCTGATCGACGCCGGCGGTGATGGCGGCCAGACATTGGTCGGGCGTGACGATTTCAATGGCGCTGCCGCGGCGCAATTCGTCGAGGGTCAGCGCATCTTCGTTGGGTCGGGGGACGCCGTCGGTCTTCCAGGAGGCATACTCGGCGGTTTCGGTCAGCAGGTACGGACCGAGTTCGTGCCAGGCGGTCTCCGGATCGGGGTGGACCAGGGTGCTGGTGTTGCCGCGGGAAGGACGGTAGACGAAGCCGCTGGTGCCGTGGCGGGCGAGTTCGTCGTGATAGAGCTGTTCGATCTCGGGCATGGCCATGGGCGGGTAGAATGGCAGCCCGTAGCGGGCCGCGCGGCGCGCCGCGGCGGCGCTCATCCCGCCGATGAACATCATCGGATGCGGTTTCGTATAGGGCAGCGGGGTGATCCGCACAGTCTGCCCATTGCGTTCGAACGGGTCGCCGCTCCATGCCTTCATCAGAATGCCCAGACAGTCGTCCATGCTCTTGCCGCGCTGCGACCACTGCCGATCCAGGGCCCGGTACTCCGCTTCCCGGTAGCCCAGGCCGGCGACGAAACTGAATCGCCCGCCGCTGAGGTTGTCCAACACCGCGATGTCTTCGGCCAGCCGCACCGGATCGTAGAGCGGAACCAGCAAGGCCGACACAGTGATGCGCACCCGATGCGTACGCCCGGCCACGGCGGCCGCCAGGATCAACGGCGAGGGCAGCCACCCATTGCGCGCGAGATGATGCTCTTCGCATGCCACGGCGGTGAATCCGTGCTCGTCGGCGTACTCGGCCATGTCGAGAGCCGCGCGATAGCGCGACATATCATCGGCGCCAGGGGTATTGGTCATCGTCAACCTCAGCGCTGTGACCACCATCGGAGATGTCCTTCTTTCCGGGCGTGCCGAAACACAGCGCCATCCGAACACAAAGCGATCATGAGTCTAGACACTTGTCCATCAAGGGTGTCAACCAATCTCAGCAGCGTGCCCGGGGCGACCGAGCAACTACCAGGCCGTTTGCAGACAGGTCTCGGCGACGGCGGCGAGGATCACCTTCTGCTCTTGCGTGCTCAATCCGCTGTCGTAGGTCACCGACGATTGGATGGCGGCGATCGCGGCGTAGACCAGCGCACGGGCCGCGGTCTCGCTCAGCTGGGGCCGCAATTCCAGCAGCGTCGTGGTCCAGTCCTCGTTGTACCGCCGCTGCATTCTGCGCAAGCGGCGCCCGTCCTCGGGCTGCAACGCGTTGGCCTCGTTGCGGTACAACTGCACGTGGCGGCGGCGATTCAGACAGAACTCGATCTGGCTGTCGATCAACCGACGCATGGTGACCGCGCTGTCGGAGCCGTCGGACAGGATGGCGTCGGCGTCGGCCGCCAACCGGGTCATCGCATCGTCCAGCAGTGCGACGAGGACTGCGTACTTGCTGGAGAAGTGGCGGTATATCCCGGATCCGACGATGCCGGCGGCCTGGCCGATTTCGGCCAGGCTGACGGTGTGGAAGCTCTTGGCCGCGAAGAGTTCCGCGGCCGCGTCGAGGATCTTCGAGGCCCGTTCAGGATCGCGCACCCGAGTCGCGGGCTCGTTGTCGACGCTCATGGCCCCACGATATCGGGCCGCGTCGGCGTGCCGGGCCGGTGCCGGTCAGGACCGGTGTCCAGCAGGGACTCAGGAATCTCGGCGTAGCGCGAGCGAACATATTCACCCAGGCCCTTCGCCTGCGGGTCGGGACGTGTGGAGGCGGCGACCCCGTCGCCGAGCAATCCGACGATGACGAAGTTGAGTGCGCGCAGGTTCGGAAGCTCGTAGCGGCGCACCTCGAGGCCGGCCGCCTCGGGCACGAGTTCGCGGAAGCGCTCCACATCCAGCCACGATCGCAGCCACGAATACGAGACCTCGTCGCGCGTCCACAGCCCAACGTTGGCGTTGCCGCCCTTGTCGCCGGAGCGCGCACCGACCACCGTGCCCAGCGGCACGCGGCGTGTGGGGCCGTCAGGCGGTTCCGGGAGGTCGATGGACGCCCTCCCGCCCGAATCAGAGCCTCCTGCGGGCGGATTCGGCACCAGGTGGCACTTGCCGTCCAGAAAGGTGACGCGGTGATCGACGAGGTCCCGCTGGAGCAGTGTCGGCCAGTAGACCCCGAAGACGCTGGCCGGGGTGGGAGGTGTGGTGGTATGCAGGCCGGCGTAGCCGCCGACAGCCATAGCGGTTGCCACGCCGGAGAATTCGCGGCCTACTACGCGCTCGTTGGAGCCTTTGACGGTAACGCGGAGGTGCGCGGTGGCCTCCGCGTTCCGGTCGGCGTCGGCGTGGTCGAACCTCAGCAACTGAACATCGACCTCGTCGAACCGCTCTTCGCCGCCGAGCAGTTCGAACATCTGCTGACGCGCCCATCGCGCCTTCTCCTCGATGTCAAGGCCGGTGATCACGAAGGTCATCGTGTTCCGGTAACCCCCTAGGAAGTTCATCGCGACCTTCAGCCGGTCCGGCGGTGCCGACCCGCGCACCCCGCTGATCTCGACGCGGTTCGGCGCCTGCTGGGTCAGTTCGAGGGTGTCGAAATGCGACACCGCATCCGGGCCCGCATAGGCGGGATCGCCGATCTCGTAGAGCAGTTGGGCGGTGACCGTACCCGTCGACACGATGCCGCCGGTGCCAGGGTGTTTGGTGATCACCGACGAGCCGTCGGCGGCGATCTCGGCGAGCGGGAAGCCGGGATAGCGCCGGTCGGTGATCTCATCGAGGAACGGATAGTTGCCTCCGCACGCCTGCGGACCGCATTCGATCACATGTCCGGCGGCTATCGCGCCCGCGAGTCTGTCGAAGTCGTCGTGCGCCCAGCCGTGCCACCAGGCCGCCGGGCCGGAAACCAGCGCCGCGTCGGCGACCCGTCCGGTAACCACCACATCCGCACCGGCGCGCAGTGCCTGCGTGATCCCCCAACCACCGAGATAGGCGTTGGCCGTCACCGGCGAATCAGTCCGATCCGACAGCGGTCTGCCGGTATCCAGATGCCTGAACTCCTCACCGGCCGAACGCATCTCGCCCAGCCGATCGACGATGTCGTCGCCGTCCACGTAGGCGATCTTCGGCGAGAGATCCAGGTTCGCGGCAAGCTTGCCGATCTCTTCCGCCAATGTCGCCGGAGCCAGGCCGCCCGCATTCGCGACTATACGAACGCCACGGTCCAAGCACGTTCCCAGCACGTCCTCGACTTGTGTCAGAAACGTTTTCGCATAGCCTGCCGCCGGATCCTTGCGACGTGCCCGGTAGAGGATGAAGATGGTGAGTTCGGCGAGATAGTCGCCGGTGAGAACGTCGATCGGCCCGCCCTCGACCATGTTTCGCGCCGCCGCGAGTGTGTCGCCGTAGAAGCCCGAACAGTTGGCGATGCGCACCGGACGCAGCGGTTCGTGGAGGGAACCTTCGGTTCTCGTCGAGAGGGTATGGTTCATTGCTCTCCTGATCAACCTTGTGTCGCATCCGAGGACGGCGCTCGGCCGGGTCCCGGAGGGCCTGCGAATATCTGAGCGATGGCGCTGTATTCGGTGGCGACAGGACCATCAACGATCAGGTCGAGGTCGTCCCGATGCCGGCGCTGGGTGACCAGGAGACAGAAGTCGAGCGCGGAACCAGAGATGCGATCCTCGGCTTCGACCGGTCCCCATTGCCACTGGGCCCCGTCCGGGCCGGTGAGTTCGAGCCGGAGTGGCTGTTCGGGTTTCGGGCGGCCATGCACGACGAAGCTCCATCCGACTGTCACATAGCCGAGGTGCGCTATGTGCCGAAGATGCGCTCCGCCGACAGGCGTCACACCGAGAGCATCGCGAACATCGACGCCGTGAGCCCACGTCTCCATCAGCCGAGCGGTCAGCGAGCTGGCGGCGCTCATCGGCGGTCCGAACCATGGGAGCTTCCGAGCGGGATCGACCTCGCCGAACGTCGTCAGCAGTGACTCCCGCGCGTCGGCGAACCAGATCAGCACGTCGGATCCGGTCCACGCACGGTATTGGGCCGCAACGTATTCGGTGAAATCGTCACCGCGTGCGACGAGCGCGGCCGCTGCCGCGCGGAAACGTTCCGGGCTGGTCAGCGCCAGCGCGGCCGCGTCGTCGAAATAGGCGAGGTGGCTGATCTGGTCGGCGATCGTCCACCCGACCGCCGGTGTATCCAACCGCCACTGATCCGGGCTGAGGCCCTCCAATACGGCGATCAATCCTGCGCTTTCGACGCGCAGATCATCGCAGAGACCTGATATGTCAAAAGCCATCATGGCCCTTCCATAAGGTGCGCACCATCGCAGATGCCGAATCGGGGCCTCGGCGTGTACATCTCACCGCGCCACTCATTGCTCGTCCTTCTCCTCGATCACTGCCAGAATCGCGCCGCCTTCGACGGTGGATCCCTCCGCTGCCGGAAGACCGGTGACCACACCGGCATAGGGCGAAGTGACGGTGTACTCCATCTTCATGGCCTCCAGGACGATGACGACATCGCCGGCCTTGACCGAATCGCCCACCTCGACGGCCACTCGGCTCACGGTCGAATGCATCGGGGCGAGAAGCGAACCCGGCTCCTGCACCCCGGCGGGGTCGGTGAAGCGTCGTGATTCGAACAGTGTCGAGGAACCCAGCCCACTGTCGACGAATTCGGTGTCGTCGACACGGCACAACCGCACGACAGCGCGTACGCCATCGATGCTGAGATCGATGCGTTCGCATCGCACTCGTGGACCTTCACCGCGTAGTCGGTGTCGTCGACGGTGGCAACGCCGCGCCGCAGGTCATAGTCGATGCGATGTTCGGCGTCATCCTCGGTCCGGAACGCCGCCCACGCCGCGCAACTCGGGACATTGCGCCACCCAGCCGTGAGTTGAGGCAGCACGGTGGCGTTGTGTCTCCTGCGCGCAGCGCCGGCGAGGGTGGCCGCGATCAGGTGCACATCATCGGTGCGCGGGTTGCCGCTGCGGCTCATCGCAACATGGTCATGGCGCTCCAGATATCCCGTATCAATTGCGCCCGAGTGGAATTCGGGTTCGCGCAGGATCGAGACCAGCAGCTGACGGTTCGTGGTCACACCGTGCACGACCGTTTCGGACAGCGCTCGCGCCAGGCGCCGCACCGCCTGCTCACGATCGGCGGCGTGCGCGATGACCTTGGCCAGCATCGGGTCGTAATGCACGCCGACCGTCAAACCGGAGCGGATACCGGAGTCGACTCGAATGCCGGGCAGGTCGGGGACCTCGAAACGATGCACGGTCTTCTTCAGCGACCAGGGGTTCATGGCGCCGCTGCACACGGTCGAATCGTGGGCGATGACAACCACTTCCACGCCCGAGACGACTCCGACTCCGGTGACGACGCTCGCGCCGATCGCGAACTCCGTGCCCCAGGCCGCCAAACTCGACAGCTCGAGGAAATGCGCGTCGCGATTCAGCAGCAACTCGATGCGCTCGCGGGCGAGCAACCGTCCGCGTTCGTGGTGCCGGCGCACGTACTTCTCGCCACCGCCCGCGAGCACGAGCTCGAGCTGCTCGTTCAGTTCCGCGATATTGCGCAGCTGGGCTTCCACGTTGGTGCGGTAGCTCTGCGAGCTCGTATCGAGATGAGAGCGGAGGGGGCTCGTCTCGGACCGGATGGCCGTGCTCATACGACTCCTTCTCGCCGGACACCCGCAAGCCGAGCAGCCCTCTTCGAGTTAGTAAATCTCAATTCACTTCCGGAAGTTAGCACGATGCGATCGCCTTCACAACCAGGATCAGCGCTCGCATCACATCGTTAAGGGATCGCCACCCGAGGCCGCTCCGACACGGGAGCCGCAGTCAGGACTACCAGTCTTAGTGAATTTAAAGTAACTTATGTTCTGCACGAAGCGGGATACGACTGTGTTCAGCGTGCCCCTTGGGAAGGAGTACTGATGGAGTTCATCGAGACCGAACACGAAGGCGCACTGCGCGAAGCGGTGACGAATGTCGTGCGCAAGTTCGGTGGCGACTACTACGCCGCCAAGGCGATGGCGGGCGAGCCCACCACCGAGCTGTGGCAGGCATTGGGTGATGCGGGCTTCATCGGGGTCAATCTGCCGGAGGACTGCGGCGGCGGCGGCGCCGGACTCGCCGAACTCACGATCGTCACCGAAGCGTCGGCCAGCGCGGGCTGTCCGCTGTTGTTGCTCCTGGTGTCCGGCGCGATCTGCGGTGAGGTGATCGCCCACTACGGCACCGAGGAACAGCGTGCGCGCTGGCTGCCGCCGCTCGCCTCCGGCCGCACGAAGATGGCTTTCGCGATCACCGAACCGGACGCCGGATCCAACTCACACAAGCTCTCGACAACCGCCGAACGCGACGGCGACGAGTGGATCCTGCGCGGCACCAAGTACTACATCTCGGGCGTGGACGAAGCCGACGCGGTGCTGGTGGTGACCCGAACCGGAATCGATCCGGATACCGGACGGGGACAGCTGACACTGTTCATCGTGGACTCCGACGCGCCCAACCTGGTCCGCCAGCCGTTGCCGGTCGCCGCCCAGTTGCCCGAGAAGCAGTTCACCCTCTTCTTCGACGGCGTCCGGGTCGGCGCCGACCGGCTCGTCGGAAGCGAAGGGGACGGTTTCGTCCAGGTCTTCCACGGGCTCAACCCCGAACGCATTCTCGGTGCGGCGCTGTGTGTCGGCATCGGGCGCTACGCGTTGCAGCGAGCCGCGGATTACGCCCGCGAACGTTCCGTGTGGGGCAGCCCCATCGCAAAGCACCAGGGTGTCTCGCATGCGTTGGCCAAGGCGAAGATCGAGGTCGAGGCGGCGGCGCTGATGACCGCCCGCGCGGCATGGCTGCACGATCAGGGCGAGCACGCGGGAGAAGCGGCGAACATGGCCAAGTACGCCGCCGCGGAAGCCGCTCTCGCCGCCGTGGACGCGGCCATTCAGACCCACGGCGGCAACGGGATGTCTGTCGAATACGGCCTGATCCCCCTATGGGGTCTCGCGCGCGTGCTGCGCATCGCACCCGTGAATCGCGAGATGGTCCTCAATTACGTTGCCCAGCACAGCCTGGGCTTGCCGAAGTCGTACTGACCTACCTCCCGGCTCACCCCCGCCGTCGAGTCGAACCACGCCCGACCAGCCCTACCCTGGAGTCCTCGTGACGCGACCGCTGTCAACCGTTTCACATCCGCGCCTGCTGGCCCCGCTGCGCCTGGGCCCGGTCACGCTGCCCAACCGCATGGTGATGGGCGCGATCCACACCCGCCTGGAAACCCTCGACCGACCGGCGGAGCGATTGGCCGCCTTCTACGGCGAACGAGCCCGCGGCGGAGTCGGGCTCATCATCACCGGCGCCTACTCGCCTCATCCCGACGGCCGCTTCGACGCCCACGACTCCGGTGTCATGGACGACACGCACGAGCTCGACACACACCGCGCGATGTGCGAGGCGGTGCACGAGGCTGGGTCTTCGATCGTGCTGCAGCTACTGCACGGCGGTCGTTACGCCAAAGTGCCCGAGTGCGTTGGCCCGTCCGCGCAACGCGCCAGCATCAACCGGTACGCGCCGCGGGTACTCGACACCGCCGAGATCTGGGAGATCATCGATCAGTACGTCCACGCCGCGGAGCTGGCGCGAGGGGTCGGCTATGACGGCGTCGAAATCATGGGCTCCGAGGGCTACCTCATCAATGAGTTCGTCTCCCCGCGAACCAACGATCGCACCGACGAATTCGGCGGCGATCTCGACGGCCGGCTCCGGTTGCCGGTGGAGATCGTGCGCCGGATTCGCGAGCGCCTCGGTCCCGATTTCCTTCTCATCTATCGCATCTCCTCGACCGAGCTCGTCGAGGACGGCATGACCGGCGACGAGATCACCGAACTCGCCCGCCGGGTCGAGGCGGCCGGCGCCGACGCCATCAATACCGGCATCGGCTGGCACGAGTCGGCCGTGCCCACCATCGCGGCGAGCGTTCCGCGCGCGGCGTGGGCCTTCGCCGTCCGTCGTATCAAGGCGGCGGTCTCCGTTCCCGTGATCGCCTCCAACCGAATCAACGATCCGGACGTCGGCGAGGCGCTGCTCGAGGACGGGACCGCGGATCTGGTTTCCATGGCGCGCCCGTTGCTGGCCGATCCCGACTTCGCGCTCAAGGTGCGCACCGGCCGCGCCGACGAGATCAATACATGCATCGCCTGCAACCAGGCGTGCCTGGATCGCATCTTCACCGATCGCACGGCCTCGTGCATGGTCAACCCGCGGGCTGGGCGGGAGCTCGAGTTCCTCACCGAATCGGCCGCCGTTCGCAAGCGCATCGGAGTCGTCGGGGGCGGACCGGCCGGTATGGCGTTCGCGCTCACCGCCGCCGAGCGCGGCCATGCCGTGACCCTCTACGATGCGGCGGACGAGCTCGGCGGACAATGGAACCTGGCCAAAGTCGTTCCCGGCAAATCCGAATTCGACCAGTCCATCCGCTACCACCGTGTCCGTCTGCAACGCGTCGGTGTCGACGTGCGGCTGGGCAAGCCGGTGGACGCCGATGAACTGGCCGCCGAGGAATACGACGAGATCGTTCTGGCCACGGGTGTGACACCGCGGCGACCAGAGGTGCCCGGCATCGACCACCCGAAGGTGGTGTCCTACGTCGAGGTCCTGTCCGGTCGCGTCACGCCCGGGCCACGAGTGGCCGTTATCGGCGCCGGCGGCATCGGATTCGACACCGCCGAATTCCTCGTCGGCAATCCACGATCGTCGCTCGACTCCCAGCTGTTCCTCCGCGAATGGGGTGTGGCCGAGCCGGATTCGGGTCGGCGCGGGGACCTGGCCGAGTCGTCGACGGAGACCCGGCCCGCCCACGACATCACCATGTTCCAGCGGAAACCCGAAGCGATGGGCCGCGGCTTGGGCAAGACCACTGGCTGGATCCTGCGCAGTCGACTACGCAAAGCGGGCGTCGCCGAGGTGACCGGCGCGCAGTACGACCGCATCGACGACGAGGGCCTGCACTACACCGTGGCCGGCCAGACCCATGTTCACGAGTGCGACACGATCATCGTGTGCGCGGGCCAGGAGAGCAATCGCGCGCTTCACCATGCGCTCGCCGAGCGCGGCATCGAAACCCGGCTGATCGGCGGCGCCAATATCGCCGCCGAACTGGACGCCGTCGGCGCCATCGACGAGGCCACCCGCCTGGCGAGCGCGATCTGACCGATACGCCGATCCGACCCTGTTCAGGGTCGGATCGGCGCCACCTCCGGTCCTCGCCAACCGTCGAAGCCCCCGACTTCGACCGTGCCCACGTCGAGGACGACCCGCGGCGGATCGCACGTTACGAGGCGATGATCGATCACCAGACTCTTCACCAAGGCGACGCCGGAATCCGTCTCGCTGACCTGTGACCGGGTCCGCGAGACGGGTACCATCGCCCGTCCGCCAATGGATTTTCCACCTCGAGCCAGCATTCTCGTCACTTCCCCTACCGGTTTGCCGCCACGTATTCGGACCGACGCCAGCCACTTCGCGAACAGTCCTATCCCGAAAACGAATCCTGCCTGTGTACAACACAATCGACCAATCCGAGCAACGCGATACTCGGGTCACACACTGCGCATGGGTCACTGCAACGACGCACCCCCGGCAACGGCAGTGCCCCGGTCTCGCGGGCGCGACCTCTCGTTCGCGCCCGCGAGACCTCCCCCACCACCGCAGACAGAAGATCTCAGCCGGTGGACTCGAATCGGGTGTGCTCTCCGCCCAAGGCACCGCACACCCAGGATTCGTGCCCGGTATCCGAGCCGGGGCACGAATCCTGGGATGCCAGTGGGCCATCGGTCGCGCTGGCAATGCTCACGTAGTCGAGTCCCGAGGCCCGCAGCTCTTTCCCGTCCGTCATTTCACAGGCAAGGCACCATCGAGGCCGCCCACATCGGTGATCTTCCAATCGGAGTTCCGGTCCACGGTGACGCTGTAAGTGACGGTGGTTTGGGTGCTCTGGGGTGTCTGCGCACTCGTCGAGGTGACGTTGAGGAACACGTTGACCTTGAAGATTCCGCTCGATTCCGACATGACCTTCGCGGTGATCGGAGTCGCTGTCGAACTCCATTGCAGCGGAGTGAGAATCGCCTGCAGTTGCGGGGCGGTGCTCTTGAACCTGTCGGCCAGCTGCGGCGAGGTGCCCGCCTGCAACTTGCCGAGCCATGCAGCGGCGTCCTTGTAGTCGATCGTCGACGCGCCCACCGCATAGTCTGACGCGACCTGCTCGGCCCTTCCGTTGTCGCGGACGACAGCATCGCGCGCAGCGAGATCGTCACGGGTCGACCACAGCAGCACCGCGAGGACCACGATCGCGGCGACGGCGAGCAGGGCCCCGGCCGCGGTCGTCACTGTGGACAACCGCAGTGAAAAGGTCCAGCGCGCGCCGGAATGTGGTGCCGCGGGGGCTTCCTCGTGTGCGTCGGTCGCTGATTCGAGGGTCTCGGTAGTCATTATCTGTCCGCCTTACTGTTACCGATGGATCATCTGACGTCTGGATCATTTGACGTCGATGGACAACTGCAACGACCGGCCATCGCCGGTGGCGTGCAGCGCCTGACTGATGAGGCTGCCGAGGTCGATTCGCCCCGCGGCGGCGGTCGCGTCCGTGACAGCGGGCTGGAGCACCGGAGCAAGCCCGAGCAGATCGGGTCCGATCTTCTCCAGCCGACCGTCGAGCTGCTGCAGGAAAGGCAACAGCCCGGTGCCGGTGACGTAGTCGTCGGGAACCTTGCCGATACGCAAGACCGATTCGACCTTGTCCACGACCCGCTTCACCCACACGCCGAATTGCCCCCAGTAGGGTCCGCCGGCGTCCATGTCCGGTCCCATCCAGTCGATATCGGCGCCGAGCGCCTGCAGATTGCTCATCAACTCCCGCAGTTGGGGTGTGCGGCTGAGCAGGGTGGCGGCGAGAAGGTCGGTCGACCGCGAGAGCTCGGGCACGATCTGCTCGGTGCCGGACAAGCCCTGCAGGAAGGTATCGACAAGTGAGGAAATGGCTTTCGGATCGACCTGGGCCAGGAGACCGGTGACGGCACGCGCCATCTCCGGGATGGAAGGCGGTGCGGTCAGTTTCGCGGTGTCGATGCGCTGTCCGTCGCGGAGGTAGGGACCGCCCGCACCTTTCGGTGCGAACTCCACGTACGGCTCACCCAGCGCGGACAGCTGCTCGATGGACACCGAACTCGCCGCGGGAACGCGGTATTCGTCGCGGACGCGCAGCTGAACCTGCGCGCCGGTGCTTACCACCGACACCGCTGTGATCTCGCCGATCTTCACGCCCGATAGCAGCACGGCGGAATGCTGAACCAGCCCGGCCGAATCCGGCAGCGCCATGGTGAAGGTGTCGTATCGGGTGAGCCAGTCGACTCGGACGACGCCGAAGCTCATGTAGGACACGCCGACCACGAAGACGGCTGTGATCGCTCCCAGAGACAGCAACGAACTCGGTTTCACCGCACGGCTCCGATCATGCGCAGGGTGGCCAGGATTCGATCCACCTGGTCATCGCCGGGGATCGGCGCGGCGTCCGCGATATGCAAGCCGGTGATGTTCACCTTGGGGCCCTTCTCGACGAACGGAATCACCACATCGCGCAGCAGCGAGGTCAGGCGATTGAGGTTGGAGGGCGCGTTCAGGTCCAGCGGCCGTCCCGTGAACAGCAGCGGGACAAGCGCTTCAGCGGCGGCGTCACCCGAGACGACGATCGAGTGGAGCCAATCGACGCCGTGGAGGATGGTGCCGATCGCCCCCAGCAGGCCCAGCATGCGCGCGATCGAGGTGGTGGCGACCGTGACCTGCGTCGCGCCGTCCTTCGACAGCAGCTCGGCCAGACCGTCGCGCACCTGCGCGATCGAATCCACATCGGCCTCCAGTGTGCGGCCCAACGCCGATACCTGATCCAGATGGGTCGCGAGGTCGGTGAAATCGGTCCCCAGCAGACTCGACAGGCTGGCGGTCTCACGCGGGTCGGCGGGCAGGCCGGCATTGAGCCGATTGACGATGTCCTGGAACTGCGTGACCGCTCCCCCGCCGACGAAGGTCGCCAAGCCACTGAGCAGGTCCTCGATCTGCAGCGGCGGGCGAGTTCGGTCGAGCGGGATGAGACCGTTGTCGGGTATCGTCGCGCCGAATCCGTCCGGGGGCGTGGTCAACGCGAGGTAGATGTCACCCAGGACCGTGTTCTGGCGCAGTTGCGCGGTGGTCGAGGCCGGTAGCCGGACTCCCCGCGAGATGTCCACGTCGGCAATGACATACCCCTTGCCGTTCGCGGACGGGTCGATCACGCGGACGCTGTCGAGGCTGCCGATGGTGCGCCCGTTGGCGGTGACCTTGGCATGCGCCGGCAAGTTGAGCGCACTCGAGAACTCGATGTGCACCCGGTAGGTCGGGCCGGAGACAGTGCTGCCCGGCACCGGGATCGACGTGGGATCGAAGCCGCAGCCTGCCAGAGCCGAACCCACGCTCACCGCCACGGCGAGCGCCGAAAAACGCACTGCTGCAAGAGTTTTGCTGCTCTTCATCGGGCACCCGCCATTCCGAGCACGATTCCCGCCAGATTCATACCCGCCAGTCCCCCGCCCGCGTCCGCGCATCTGCCCGGCATGACCGCGTTCAACGCCGCGCAGATCTGATCCGCGTCGGATTGCGGCATGGCCACGTGCGGGGCCGCGTAGATCAGTTTGGGCATGCCGGTCGCCTGATCCGTCGATTGCTGAAATGCCGAGATGAGAGTCGGTACCATGCCGATCAGTTGACGGACGCTGCCGATATGCGCGGCCAGCAGGTGCAGATACGGTGCGGCGGCATCGATTCCACCGAGCAGCGGCCCACCGTACTGCCGGGCGAGGCCGTTGAGCCACGGCACCAAAAAGCGCAGCGATTCTCCGATTTCCCAGCCCTGCATGAGAATATCGTTGTCGGTCAGGTCGAAGAGCGGACCGAATCCCGCCAGGGTCGCCTTGATCTCGGGCCAGTTGGCCAGCGCGCTGGACGAAAGCGACGCCAGCGCGTCGATGAGTTCGCCGATGTGGCCGATCGCGGCATCCGGGGAATTCAAGGCCGCACCGAGCGTGCGGATCATTTCGTTCATCCGCGGTCCAGTGCCCGACGTCGCGTCGTTCAGGGCGTTCATTCCCCCCGCGACCGCGCCACCGCCATCGGCGTTGAGCTGTTTGGACAGATCGGTAATAGCGGCGAGGGTCCTCGTCATGCTCTTGGGCGTCAGGGTCTTGGTGATGCACTCACCGGGATTCCAGCGATTCGCGGCCTTCCCGTCGGACAGCACAGCAAGGTTGCGATCGGCGGCGAGCGTGTCGGACACGGTCGTCGCGCTCACCGCGCCCCTCAGCGGATGAGCCCGTTCGACCGCGAAATCGACTCGTACCGTGCCGTTCTCGGGTCGGATGCCGGTGACGGAGCCCACGGTGATCCCGAGCATCGTCACATGGTTGCCCGGATAGAGTCCGATGGCGTCGGGCATGATCGCGCAATAGCTCTGCATTGCCCGAGGCGGTGTCACGACCGTCAGGTACGCCGCGGTCGCGGCCGCGGTCAGGACCAGTGCGCCGAGCATGGAGATGAACCCGCGCGAGGCGAGGAAGCGGTACAGCATCAGCACCCCTGTCCGGGAAGCGGAATGCATACCGCGGGCAGCGAGACCGTCGTCGCGGACCGGTCGACCGTAATGTCTCCGGTGGGGCTTATCAGCGATTGCAGATGCTGCCCCATGGCGCTCAGTGAGGTGATCACTCCGTCGAGACGCTGTCCCAGCTCCTGCAGCTGCGGCAGGGCAGCGACGAAAGCATCGGACATCGGCTTCAACGTGGTGTTCCAGCTGGGTTCCAGTGCGGCGAGCCGCGACGTGAGGTCGGCGGTCATGACCATCGCCCGACGGATCTCCGACCGTTTGGCGGCCGTGACGGTCTCGATCTCTCCGATGCTGCCGATCAGCTGACCGACCCGGGATTTCACCGAGTCGAGCGTGGTGGCGAATTCGGAGGCGACGGTCAGCGTCCGCGAGATGTCGGCGTTCTGGTGCTGCAGGATGGCGACGATCGAGTCCAGCGCGGTGCCCATCTGGCGGATGCCGTCGGGTGTGGTGGTCAGCGCGTCTCGCAGAGCGGTGAAGTTCTCACGCAGTGTGCCCGCGTCGATGTTCCCGATGGGCGCGGCCGCGTCCCTGAAGGTCTGTACCAGGCTGTACGGCAGCGAAACACGGTCGACAGAGATAGATTTCGACCCCAGCGCCTTGGTCCCCGATGGCTGAACGGCGACATAGTGCCCGCCGGCGACGGTGAGCATGCGGATTTCGAGAGTGGTCTGGTCGCCGACGGCGACATGCGAGTCGACGGTGAACTTCATGCGCACCCGGTCGTCGAGCAGGTCGAGCGCGGTGACCGCTCCCACCGGGACTCCCGCTATCCGCACGCTGTCACCAACCTTCACCGAGCCCGCTTCGGCGAGCTCGGCCGTATAGGTCGATTTACCGAGCGGCACCACGTAAACGACACCGGCGGCGATCAGGATCCCCACCACGACGGCCGCGCCGACAATCCCGAACCGCAGCTCGCGATGCGCTCGTGCCGCCGCGTGATCGACCGGGAATTGCCCGCGTCGCATCCGTCCCGTCCAGAGTCGGCTCAGCCGTTGCATATCGAAATCCTTTGTCCTGCGATGAGCACCTGCAGCGCTGTGGGCACCGGTGCGTTTCCTTTCGAGCAGGGCGGTGTCGCGGCCGAATTCGCCGCGGGCAGTTGTGCATTCAAGGTCTCCAGCAGTCCGGGCAGCCTGCCGAGCAGATCGACGGCAGCCTGGGGATCCGGGAACACCGCCCGCAGCAGGCTGTCGAGATCCGGATTGGCGCCCGGGGTCAGCCCGAGCGTCGCCGCCAGCTCATCGAGCGGTTCCAGCACCGAGGGGGCGGTATCGGCGAGGTCGACGACACCCTCCACCTCCTGCCGCAGCACCACGAACACCTGCACCAGTCCCCCGAGCAGCGTGACCGTCTCCGGTGACCGGCCGCCGAGCTGGTCGGCGACGCCGCGCATGTTGTGGATCAAGACCGAGATCACCGCCTGCCGGTCGCTGACGTAGCCGCTGAGCTTGTCGATGGCGTCGAGTGCGGGGCCGATGCCCTTGCCGTCGCCCTCGATGACGGCCAGCAGGCTGGTGCTGAACTGGTTCAGCGCCTCGGGTGAGAACTCGGCCAGGACGGGTTTGAGCCCGTTGAACAACTTGGTGATGTCGAATGACGGCGTGGTGTGGTCGACGCCGACGGTCGCGCCCGCGGCGAGCCGGATACCCGGCCGATCCGGTTGCCGCACATCGACATAACGCTGTCCGGTCAGACTCTGGTAGCGGATGGCCAGCGTGCTCGTGTCGTACACCGGCCGGTCGTCGCGCACCGTGAGCTGGACACGGGCTTTGTTGCCGGCGTCGAGAGTGAGCGAATCCACCTTGCCGACCTGCACCCCGTACATGCGCACGTCATCGCCGGACTCGAGCCCGTTGGCGTCGGTGAACAACGCCGTGTAGTGGTCGACCCGACCGGCCACGGGACGCTCGATGGCCTGCACGATCACCGTCGCCAGCACGGCCATCGCCGCCACGAACAGCGCCAACCGCCAGATGACACCCGACAGTGACTTCATCGTCCACCTCCGGGCGCGCCCGACACGGCGCCGAGCAAGGGTTGCGCCAGACCAGGCATCCCGCGCAGCGTCACGTCCAGATTCAATACCGGCCCGTCCGGAGACTGCTGGAAGGCACCGCCGATCGAATCGAGGAGCTGTCGCAGTTCCGCGCTGGAACGCTGCGGATCCGGAACGGTATGCGCGAGGGCCGTGAACAACGGTGCGAGCATGTCGGTGTAGGGCCCCAGGTACCGATTCGCGACCGCGCCGGTCGCGCCGATGGCGGGAAAGAGCTGACTGGCCACCAGGTCCACCCCGTTGTCGAACCATTCGCGGTCGTTGCGCAATACCTCGATATGCCCGAAGCTGCTCAGCTGCACGACGCTTCCGGACAGCAGCGATGGGAAGCCCGACAGGCCCTGGGCGTAGTTCCCGACCAGCTCCGAGGGCACCAGGCGCTGTGTTTCGGCGGCGAGACGCGTGGTGGTGATCAGCGCTTCCAGGATCGGGGCGAAGGCGGTCACATCGGCGGCGACCTGGGTCAGCAATTGGGTCAGATGCGGCGTCATCACATTGGGGAGCACGTCCGACAGCGACCGCAACAGCGCCCCCATGGTGGCGTCGTGCACTCGATTCGCGTGCGTGCGGGTCAGATCCACGACCGACCCGCCGTGCACGGGGGTACCGCCCTGTCCGCGCGACAACTCGAGCTCGCTGATTCCGAACAGGTTGCTGGGGACATAGTCGACCGCGAGCTGATCGGTGAGTCCAGGAATCCCGGAGTCGTTGAACGCCAGGGTGATCCGTTGTCGACCCGAGCCCGCGTCGGAGATGTTGTCGACGGTTCCGACTACCACGCCGTCGATCCGGACTCCGGAGCCGACGACGATGCCGTCGCCGATCTGCTCGGTCAGCAGTTCCACGCGCATGTGCCCGTCGTCTCTGGGCCAGCCGACCCAGGTCAGACCGACCCCCACGATCACCGCGGCCACCGCGGAACCGATCGCGAGCACCCGGCGCCGTGAGGTCGATATTCCGGGAATGGTGTAATTCGGCATCTGCTCTACCCCGTGAACTCGATCGACGAGTGCACGCCCCACAGCACGATGCTCAGCACCATGTCCAGCGCGATCACCGCGACGAAACTCGCCCGCACCGCCCGCCCGGAGGCAATACCCACGCCCTCGGGGCCGCCGCTGGCGAAAAAACCTTGATAGCAATGGATCAGGATGACCGCGGTGGCGAACACCAGCACCTTGATGGTCGCGGCTATGACGTCCCATCCGCTGACGAACTGGAAGAAGTAGTGGTCGTACACTCCGGCGGCTTGGCCGTGCAGGGCCACGATCATCGTCTGGCACGACAGGTAGCCGAGAATCAGCGCGACCAGGAAGGTCGGCACCACTGCCACCGCGCCCGCGATCACCCGCGTGCTGACCACGAATGGAATCGATCGCAGCCCAAGTGATTCCAGCGCATCGATCTCCTCCGAGATCCGCATCGCGCCGATCTCCGCGGTCATCCGGCAACCGGCCTGTGCGGCGAACCCGATACCGGCGGCGATCGGGGCCAGCTCCCGGGTGTTGGCGAACGAGGAGATGATGCCGGTCAGCGGGCCCATACCCAGCATGTCGAGCGTGGCGAAGGACTCGATGCCCGTACCGGCGCCCATCGCCAGACCGAGCACGATGAGCATCGGGACGGTGCCGCCGCCGACAATGATCGAGCCGTTCCCCCACGTCATATCGGTGATGGCCCGGATGGTCTGGGCCCGATAATGGCGCGCCGCCAACGGAATCGACGTGAGTACCTGCCATGCGAATTCGGCGGCGAACCCGAGATTCTCGACCGGGGACGCCACGTTGTGCGATCGCATGAACCGCGCGAGGTGGCGGAGGCCCTTGGGCGTGTAGGGAGCCGCGGCCATCACGCCAGCCTCACGGGGAGGAACATCGCGGTGAGCTGTGTGATGGCCAAGTTCACCAGGACCAGCGCGACGACCGACAGCACCACCGCGGCGTTCACACCGTCGGCGACGCCGCGCGGACCGCCCTTGGCTTCCAGGCCGCGCTGGCAGGCGATGACGGCGACAAGTAGGCCGAACAGCGCTGATTTCGCCAGTGACACAAAGACATCCGCGACAACGGTGAACGAGCCGAAGGTCAGCCAGTAGCTGCCGGAGGTCACCCCCTGGGCGGTCACCGCGACGAGATACCCGGCGGTGACGCCCACGAAGATGATCAAGATATTGAGCAGCGGCGCGATCAGCACCATCGCCACGACACGTGGAATGACCAGCCGGTGCACCGGATCGACGCCCATCACCCGCAGCGCGTCGATCTCCTCCCGAATGGTCCGGGCCCCGAGGTCCGCCCCGATCGCCGCCGCACCGGCTCCGCCGAGCAGTAGACCGGTCGCGACCGGCGCACCCTGCTTGATCACCCCGAGTCCGCCGGCCGCGCCGATGAGCGAATCCGCACCCAGCTGATGGATCAGATTGCCCACCTGGACCGACACGATGACACCGAACGGAATCGCCATGAGAATGGCGGGCAAAGCGGTGACCGAGACGAAATACCAACCCTGAAAAAGGGTTTCACGCCACTGGAAGCGTCGGCGCGCGATATCGCCGACCGCGCCTATTGCGGAATGACACCCCAGTTCGACCGCTCGGCCGAAGGTCCGCAACGCAGACACAGCGGTGTCGGAGACGTTCTTCCGGATGACGCGCCTGACCGAGGGCCGTTCGACGAATTCGGCCGCCGGCAGCATTACTTCTGTGCCTGTGGACATTTTTCCCCTGGATCCAGCGGCTGACCCAACGCTGGTTTGATCTGAACTGTTGAAAAACTATTGTTCCGATGTTTCATTGGTGGTGCTCGTCACACTAGCTGCCGCAAAGGATTCTGGCTAGTCCATCAGGCAGACGGTTGTACATCACCGATCAGGAGAGGAAATGTGGGCAAATGACCAATTCAATTACCCAGCAGCGGTATGCGTTACCGCCGAACGGACGCGACAGCGGGCCAGGCCATGATGGCCCGACAGCTAGGATGCGCACATGGATCTGACGAAACTGCTGAGCGGAAACCAAGAGCCCAACCCGCGAGGCCAGGCCGATCCAGAGCAATTGCGCATATTGGCCGCAGCACGGACCGAGTTCGTGGATCACGGCTTCCGAACGGCCGCCGTAGGGAACATCTGCAGGCGAGCCCGTGTCTCCCGGCCGACGCTGTACCGCCGCTTCGGCGACAAGGACGCGATATTCCGTGCCGTGATCAGCAACGAGGCTGTCAGCTACTTCTCGAGCATCACCACCGACATTCTGGCGATCGACGATCCGGGAGCACGCACCGAGGAAGCATTCGTGCTCGCCGCTCGGGCCGCATATCAGAACGACCTGCTCGCGTCCCTCCGGAAACTCGAACCGGAACTGCTGGCAGACCTTTTCACCGATCCGACCAGCACCAACCGGGAGATGGTCGTTACAGCCATCGCGACGACGCTGAGCACCGAATCCCTGCCCTTCAGCGAAATGCTCGGGCTCGCCGAAGTAATGGTGCGACTGTTCGCATCCCTGCTTTTCGCACCGACCGGAAATCTTCCCATGGAAACCGATGTCTATGCCCGCGCACTGGCGCGCAAGTATTTCGTTCCGATGATCGAGGCCGCCGTACGACGCGCGGCGAACGCCGAATGACTGCAACTTCTTTCGCCGAAGCTGCAATTGCGGAACCGGGTGCCTCGTAGTCGCCGTCGGCGTCGACGACTACGAGGCACCGACGGAGCTGCTGCTCCATTTCAACGAAGAACCGCGTCGTCATGCGCTGAAGTTCGTCCTCGTTGTACACACGAATGGGCTCGGATCGATTGCCCTGAATGAAGGCAGGCGCCGGCTTGCGGAGGGTTCGACGCTCGGGCGCTGCCTGGAACTTCGCCTCGGTCTCGTCCTGTTTGACCTGATCTTGTTTCCTGGTTGCCATGAGGCCCCGGATCTCCTTGATCGACATTGATCGCGCAGGCAGTCACAGTGGAACGCATCGCGACAACGCTCATACCTGACAACACCTGCACCCTACAATCGTCTAGTAGGATACGGGCGTTGTCAAGACTGGCCGAAGACTTACATCGATGCCATCCCCCGAGAAAGCTGGTCAACACCGGTCACGAACCAAGGAACAGCCGCTCACACGGCAGGCGCGGCAGCAGCCGCAGGTCGTCGATGGTGTCGCATATCAATTCGATTGCACACCAACGCCTTTGACGCCAATCGTGAATCAAATTACGCGCCGCCGCAGCAGTGGCCGTGTAATCGAAGACGATGCCGGCCAGCCAGATTCGCACATGAACATCACCTTCGGGCGGAAGCCATTCATCGGCGGTCATCGCCGGTCGCCGTCCTCAGTCATGATCGTGTCAACCTTTCCGGTGACGCACTAGCCGTAGGACTCGCCTAGGGCGGGCTTGGCCAGGGACTCCGACGGGGCGAAGCAAGCGCCGTAGCATACTTCCAGCTCCCGCCACCCTGGCATTGCCACGAGTCCTGGACCTCCATGATCGGCGTTGATCGCGGAGGCGAGCGCATGTTGCAATATTGACTACGCTCGTATCCAACAACGCTCGTATCCCATAATTGTGATATGAGATACAGGCGTTGTCAAGATTTGCGGGCGGCTTGCGCTAGCGGTAGGACTCACCAAGAGCGGCCTTGGCCACCAGGGACTCCGGCGGGGTGAAGCGAGCGCCGTAACGCTCCTCGAGTTCCCGCGCCCGAGCCACGAACCCTGGCAGGCCGCCGTCATAGCCGTTGATGTACTGCATGACGCCGCCGGTCCAGGCGGGGAACCCGATGCCGTAGAGCGACCCGATGTTCGCGTCGGCGACGGAGGTCAGAACACCTTCGTCGAAACAACGCACGGTTTCGATCGCCTCCGCAAACAGCATGCGCTCCTGCAGATCCCGGAATGGGATCGTGGCGGACCCGGCAGCGAAGGCGTCGCGCAGCCCGCTCCACAGACCCAGCCGCTTACCGGCCTTGTCGTAGTCGTAGAACCCTCTCCCACTGGATCGGCCAGGGCGGGCGAACTCGTCGATCATCTTGTCAGCCACCGCTTCCGAACCGTGCGCGGTCCAGGCGCCACCCGCGGCCTCGAGCGCGATGCGCTTCTCGTGGCGAATCTTGCGGGGCAGGGTCAGCGTGAGTTCGTCGAGCAGCTGCAGCGGGGGTGCCGGGTATCCGGCCTGGGCGCCGGCCTGTTCGATGATCGCCGGGTCGACGCCTTCTCCGACCGCTGCGACCGCCTCGTCGAGGAAGGTCATGATCACGCGGCTGGTGAAGAAGCCTCGGCTGTCGTTGACCACGATCGGCACCTTCCCGATCTGCTGGGTGAAGTCGAAGACCTTGGCCAGCGTCTCCGGCGCGGTGTTCTTTCCGGTGATGATCTCCACGAGCGGCATCTTGTCGACGGGCGAGAAGAAGTGAATGCCGATGAAGTCCTGCTGCCGGTGCACGCCTTCGGCGAGCTCGGTGATCGGCAAGGTGGAGGTGTTGGAGCCGAGCACTGCATTCGGCTCGACGATGTCCTGAATCTCTTGGAATACTCGCTGTTTGAGCGCGGCGTCCTCGAACACGGCCTCCACCACGAAGTCCACGCCCGCGAAGTCCTCACGCGACGCCGTCGCCGTGATGCGATGCAGCAACTGGGCGGACTTCTCCGCGGTGGTCGCCCCACGGGCTACCGCCTTGGCCTCCAGTGCCTCCGCATAGCCCTTGCCGCGGGCCGCGGCTGCGAGGGTGAGGTCCTTCAGAACGACCTCCAGCCCGGCGCGCGCGCAGACGTAGGCCAGGGCCGCGCCCATCATCCCCGCGCCCAGAATTCCGACCTTCTTCGCCTTGTACTTCGTACCGACGGCCGGACGACTCGCACCGCTCTGCACGGTCTGGATATCGAAGAAGGCCGACTGGATCATGTTTTTGGCGATCTGGCCGGTGACCAGGGGCACGAAATAGCGCGTCTCGATGAGTCCGGCGGAATCGAAGTCGACCTGCGCGCCCTCGACCGCCGCCGCCAGGATCGCCAGCGGCGCGGGTGCCGGGGCGCCCTTGGACTTGGCGCGCAACTGAGCGGTGAGCAGCGGAAGGTGGGCCGCCACTGCAGGATCGGCCGGTGTCCCGCCGGGAATGGTGTAGCCCTTGACATCCCAAGGCTGAACGGGGTCGGGATCGGTCTCGAGCCATGCCTTGGCGGTCGGTACGAGGTCCTCGACGGAGGGCACAACCTCGTGCACGAGACCGAGTTCGAGCGCTTCGCGCGGACGGAATCGCTTGCCGCTCAGCAGGACATCGCTCAACGCCCGTTGCAGGCCGAGCAGCCGCACCGTCCGGACGATTCCTCCGGCGGCGGGAAGTAGGCCGAGGCCCACCTCGGGCAGCCCGACGACCACGCCCTGGGCGCAGGCGATGCGATGGTGGGTCGCCAGTGCGAGCTCGAGCCCGCCTCCGAGCGCGGCGCCGTTGATCGCCGAGACCACGGGTATTCCCAGCGTCTCCAGCCTGCGCAACTGCCGTTTGACGCTGTTGCAGGATTCGACCCAGCGGGGGCCGTCCTGGGGTGTAGTGGCGATCAGGTCGTCGAGGTTGCCACCCGCGAAGAAGGTCTTCTTGGCCGAGGTCAGGACGACTCCGCGCACGGATTCACGCTCCTCCTCCAGCCTGTCGATCGTCGCCGTCAGTGATCCGAAGAACTCGTCGCTCATCGTGTTGGCCGAGGCCGCGGGATCGTCGATGGTGAGCACGACGATGTCGCCGTCGCGCTCCCAGCCGATGATTGATGTCTGCGTCATTGCCGAATTCCGTTCTTGCTCAGAGTCGTTCGATGATGGTGGCGATGCGGCCGCCGACGCCGACGCACAGCGTGACCAGCGCCCGGAGCTCGCCACGCCGTTCCAGTTCGTCGTTCACCGTGCCGACGAGCATGGCCCCGGTGGCCCCGAGCGGGTGCCCCATGGCGATCGCACCGCCGTTGACGTTCAGCTTCTCGTCCGGGATACGAAAGTCCTTCTGGAACTTCAGCACCACCGACGCGAAGGCGTCGTTCAGCTCGAACAGGTCGATGCCGTCGAGGGTCAGCCCGAATCGCTTGCCCACCTGTTCATTTCCGACCAGCACCAGCGCCGCGCCGTCAACGATGCCCGAGCTGTTGCCCCCTTGGCGCACATGGCCGATGCGTTCGACGGACGAGTACTTCTGCAGGGCAACGGCATCGAAACCGGCCTCGCCGAGCGTGGCGAAGGAGGGTTTCAGTCCCGCCAGCGACTCGATCGTGGTGCCGGGTCGGCGATGCTCGTCATGGTCCAGCAACACGGCACCGTTGAAATCGCGCACCGGCACCACCGACTTGGCGAAGTATCCACCGCTCCACGCCAACGACCGTCCGCATCAGCGCTGGGCGAGGCCATCCGGCAGGTGCAGCGCCGCCACGGGGGTCACCATCGAGGAGATGGCGTTGGCGTGCCGAACCTGCCCGCGAGCGCCAGGCCGAAGGCCCGACGAAAATTCGAGGTTAGCTCAGGATTTCACCAGCCTGGGCCTTTTGACGAAGAGATTCCGGCACTTCGAATCGGTCGCCGTACTTGGCACGCAGTTCATCGGCGCGCGCCACGAACCCGGCGAGGCCGCCTTCGTATTGGTTGATGTACTGGACGACACCGCCGGTCCAGGCAGGGAACCCGATGCCAAGGATCGAGCCGATGTTCGCTTCGGCGACCGATCGCAGCACTCCTTCGTCGAAGCAGCGCATGGTGTCGATCGACTCGGCGAACAACATTCGTTCCTGCATGTCGATGAAGGCAATGCCGTGGTCGTCTTTGGTGTACAGGTCAACTATGCCAGGCCAGAGGCCCAGCTTCGTCCCATCGTCGGCGTAGTCGTAAAAGCCACGCTTTTCGAGGCGCCCCGGGCGCTGATGAACATCGACCATGGCGTCGACCAGAGGATATGCCTTCGACTCGATCCAGCGCTTACCCTCGGCGAGCAGATTCTCCCGCAGCGAGTTCTGAATCTTCTGCTGCAGCTTCATGTTGATCTCATCGGCGAGCGCCAGCGCACCCACCGGGTAGCCGGCCTGCAGGCATGCCTGCTCGACCGACGCCGGGTGCACGCCTTCAGCGACCATCGACAAGGCTTGGTCGGCGAACTGCTGGATCACCCGGCTCGTGAAGAAGCCACGGCTGTCGTTGACGACGATCGGAGTCTTCTTGATCGCGAGCGTGTAGTCGATCGCGCGGGCAATCGTCGCCTCGCTGGTCTTGGCACCCACCACGATTTCGACGAGCGGCATCTTGTCGACGGGGGAGAAGAAGTGCAGACCGATGAAGTCCTCTTCGCGCTCGACACCGGTCGCGAGATCGGAGATCGGCAGCGTCGAAGTATTCGAGCCGAGCAGCGCATCGTCGTCGACGTAGTCCTCGATTTCAGCGAAGACCTGCTTCTTGAGTTCGGGACTCTCGAACACCGCCTCGACGACGAAGTCGCAACCCTTCGCGTCAGCGGCGTCGACGGTGGGATGGATGCGGGCCAGGACCTCGTCACGCTTGGCCTCGGAGATCTTGCCGTTGGCGACCGCCTTGTCGAGCAATTTCTGTGAATAGCCTTTGCCGCGCTCGGCGGCTTCGATGCTCACGTCCTTGAGGACGACATCCATGCCGGCCATCGCCTGCACGTAGGCGATTCCCGCGCCCATCATTCCGGCGCCGAGGACGAGTACGCGTTTCGGCTTGCGATACTCGTAACCCTCGGGGCGGGCGGCACCCTTGTTGAGCGCGGTGAGGTCGAAGAACAGGGCCTTCACCATGTTCCCGGAGACTTTGCCGACGATCAGGTCGGTGCAGTAAGCGGTCTCGATCTTCGACGCGGTCGCGAAGTCGACCTGGCTGCCCTCGACCATCGCCGCCAGCGCGTTGAGCGGGGCAGGCATAGGTGCGCCTTTGAGCTGTTTGCGAATGTTCGCCGGGATGGCAGGCAAGTTCGCGGCGAAGGACGGAACAGCGGGGGTGCCTCCCGGGATTCGAAATCCTTTGCGGTCCCAGGGTTGTGCGGCATCGGGATTCGCGGCGATGAATGCCCGCGCCGCGGCGAACATTTCCTCGCGGGTGGAAACAACCTCGTCCACGATGCCGACGGACTTGGCCGATGCGGGCTTGTGGCGCTGGCCCTGGCCGATGACGTTCATGAAGCCGGGCACGACGCCGATCATGCGGGTGATGCGGGTCGCGCCGCCGGCGCCGGGCAGGAGGCCGAGTGAGACCTCGGGCAGGCCGACGACGGTGCCCTTTCCGTCGAGCAGCACACGGTGATGCGTCGCGAGCGCGATCTCGAAGCCGCCGCCGAGCGCGGTGCCGTTGATCGCGGCGACGACCGGCTTGCCGAGCGTCTCGATCCGGCGGACGCACTCCTTGGTGAAGTCGAGCATGTCGGCGATCCGCTTTTCGTCGCCTGGCCCCGCATCCATGAGCATCTGCAGATCACCACCGGCGAAGAAGGTGTCCTTCGCCGAGGTGATGATGACGCCGTCGAATGAGTCCTTCTCCGCTTCGAGTCGCTCGACGGTCGCAAGCAGGGATGTGCCGAACAGTTCGTTCGCGGTGTTGACGGATTGTGTGGGGTCGTCCATCGTGAGGACGAGGACACGGTCTTCGCCGATTTCCCACTTGATCATGTTCTCCGTCATGGCTTCAGACCCTTTCGATGATGGTGGCGATACCCATGCCGCCGCCGATGCAGAGAGTGATGAGGGCGTAGCGGCCGCCACGGCGCTCGAGTTCGTCGACCATCGTTCCGGTGATCATGGCCCCGGTGGCTCCCAGCGGGTGACCCATCGCGATCGCGCCGCCGTTGACGTTGACCTTCTCTTCCGGAATGTGCAGCTTCTTCTGGTAATTCAGCACTACCGACGCAAACGCCTCGTTGAGCTCGAACAGGTCGATGTCATCGACCGTGAGGCCGGCGGTCGCGAGCACCTTCTCGGTTGCGGGAACCGGTCCGGTGAGCATGATCGTCGAGTCGGCACCGCTCACGGCCGAGGCGACAATCCGGGCACGGGGGGTCAGACCAGCGACCTTGCCTGCGGCTTCGCTCCCGACGAGCACCAGCGCCGAGCCGTCGACAATGCCGGATGAGTTGCCGGCGTGGTGAACGTGGTTGATCTTCTCCACCCAGTGGTAGCGCTGCAGCGCGACCGCATCGAAGCCCCCCATCTCGCCCATCGCCGCGAACGACGGCTCGAGCTTCGCAAGGTCGGCGGTGGTGGTGTCGGGCCGCATGAATTCGTCGTGGTCGAGCACGACCAGGCCGTTCAGATCCTTGACCGGAACGACCGACTCGGCGAAGTACCCCCCGGCCCAAGCGGCCGCTGCCTTCTGTTGCGAGCGCACGGCGAACGCGTCCACGTCGTCGCGGCTGAAGCCCTCGATCGTGGCGATGAGGTCGGCACCGATGCCCTGAGGCACGAAGTAGGTGTCGTAGTTGGTCTTCGGGTCCATTGCCATAGCGCCGCCGTCGGAACCCAGCGGAACGCGAGACATCGACTCGACACCACCGGCGATGACGAGCTGGTCCCAGCCGGACCGTACCTTCTGAGCTGCGGTGTTGACCGCTTCGAGGCCCGAACCGCAGAAGCGGTTGAGCTGCACGCCAGCGACGGTGTCCGGCAGCCCGGCCGCCAGGGCCGCGGTCTTGGCGATGTCCGCGCCTTGGTCGCCCACGGGCGAGACGACACCGAGAATGATGTCGTCGATCGTCGCCGGATCCAGCTCAGCGTGCCGGGAGAAGAGTTCGTCGAGCAGTCCGGTGACAAGCGAGATCGGCTTGACTCCGTGGAGCGCTCCGTTGGCTTTTCCGCGACCCCGGGGTGTCCGGATTGCCTCGTAGATGAATGCCTCTGAAAACGTTGACATAGTCGTTGATTCCTTGGTGTGGGGGTGGAGCTGATCTGATTCGCTGCGCGAGTCAAAGGAAGCGAGCGATGAGGTCCTTCATGACCTCGCTGGCGCCTCCGTAGATACGGGAGATCCGACCGTCGACGAACATGCGCGCGATGGGGTACTCCTCCATGTAGCCGTAGCCGCCGTGGAGCTGCAGGCATCGGTCGACGATTTGTGTCTGCTGTTCGGAGACAAAGAGCTTGATCATCGCCGCGGTCTTGACGTCGAGTTCACCACGCAGATGTTTGGCCAGTGCGTCGTCGACGAACGTGCGCACAACCTGCGCCATGGTCGCGACCTCGGCGAGTTCGAAGCGCGTGTTCTGCATGTCGAACAACGGCTTGCCGAACATGACCCGGTTCTTCGTGTACTCCACGGTCACCGCTAGCGCTCGCTCGATGACCGCGGCACCGGCGACGCCAACGATCAGGCGTTCCTGGGGCAGCTGTTCCATCAGTTGGTAGAAGCCCTTACCCTCATCAGCGCCAAGCAGATTCGCGGCCGGAACCCGCAAGCCGTCGAAGAAGAGCTCGGCGGTGTCCTGGCCCTTCTGGCCGATCTTCTCGAGCTTCTTTCCGCGAGTGAAGCCGGGGGTGTCGTCACTGACTTCGGCGACGATCAGGCTGACGCCAGCGGCGCCGAGCGCGGGGTTCGTTTTGGCTGCGATGATGATCAGGTCACACTGGGCGCCGTTCGAAATGAAGGTCTTTGCGCCGGTGATGACGTATTCGTCGCCCTCCCGGATAGCCTTGGTCTTGATGCTCTGCAGGTCAGAGCCAGTGCCCGGTTCGGTCATCGCGATCGCGCCGACGTATTCGCCCGAGGCGAGCTTGGGAAGCCATTTCCGTTTGTTCTCCTCTGAGGCATAGGCGAAGAGGTAGTGGGGGACAACTCCGGTGTGCACGCCGAGCTGCAGAGCACTGTCGCCGGACTTGACATGTTCGGTGATCAGCACTGATTCATGGGCGAAGGTCCCGCCGCCACCGCCGTACTCGGTCGGGATCGACATGCACAGCAGACCGAGCTCACCAGCCCGGTTGTAGAGCTTGCGATCGGGCTCACCGTTCGCCGCGAACTCCTCGTAGCGAGGCACGACCTCTTTGGCGAAGAACTCGCGGGCAAGGGCGGACAACCCCGCCAACTCGGCCGTCAGATCGGCATCAGGCACGGCAACCTCCAGTCGTGAACGCACCCTATTGGCGTCGCGCCAACTATGACACGCAGATCGATTGTTAGTCAATAAAGATTCACTTTGCTTTGGAGATGGTAAGGATTAGGCGGTTACAAGCCGTAATTTTCCTGGATGAGCCCTGGGCGGCGAGCGCTAGGTGGCCGATTAGTCATTCACAGTTCACTAATATTCGCTGGTCGCCGCAGCGCATGAAGGCGGTGCGGTCCGGCAGAGCGGGGTTTCCGCCACCGGCGTCCATCCGCACCAACCTTCCGCCCCTTGCGCGCAGGTCGGCCATACCGGTTTCGAGCGGATCGGTCGCCGCCCGACGGAAGGCTTCGACCAGCAGATCATCGGCGTCGGCCGTCGACTGATCGACCAGGCATTCGGCGGGTGCGAGATACCGCGCCTCGCCGCCCGGGCATAGAACCGAACCGCGAGCCGATCCGTTCCCGGACCGCCTCGCGGTTCCTCGTCAATGTCCCCGAAATGTGTGATCAACAGGGACAGCGGGACGGTGACGCTCACGGTCCCGCCGCCTGATGTCGCCACTCACAGCCCGGCCACCGTCGCGGTCACCGAGGCGTCGCGGTCAATTTCCACCGCGGAGCGGCAGCTGGCGGGCCGCCTTGATCGCGGGCGTCATGAACTGGCCGGCCTTGACCATCGCCTTGAACGCGAGACTGGTGTCACTCGGCATCAGCTTCTGGATCTGCAGTAGTTCGAACGGGTCCCACAGCGTCTCGCCCCGGAACACCTTGTGGGTCACGGGATCCAGGTGGTACCGGTCGACGGGGTACCCCTGGATGTACGCGCCGGTCCCGGGGATCGCGGGCGAGCCCGGGGTGAACGGATACATCCGCAACGGATAGTCCCAGTGCCCGCACCCGACGTAACGGCCCATGAAGATGACCTCGCCCTTGGGCGAGACCTGCAGGGAAACCTCGCCCGGGATCAGGTAGTACGCCAGATCCGGAGCCGCGTCGTAGAACGCCTGATTGTAGTCGATGAACGCCTGCACGCCAGAAATCGTGCGGCCGAACGACAACGGGTCCTTGTACTGGCAATTCTCGGCGACGGTCGCGCGCACCAGGTCCTCGTTGACGCCCCCGCTCCACGCCGACCAGTACTTCTTCAGCCATTCGAGCACCCACATCACGTCCATGCCGAGACGCTCCGTGTAGAACACGCACTGCGCTTCGACCTCGTCGAAGAGCTGACGCGTCATCCGCTGCAACTCCTGCTCGCCGACAGTCGGCACGGGCGCCGACCGGTTGCCCTGGACGAACGGCGGCATCGGCTTGGCGATACTCAATCGGCGCAGCGCCTGCTGGAACCTTGCTTCGTAATCGGCCGGCTCGGCCTGATTCTGCTTGCCTGCCGTCTTACTGGTTGCCATGAGTCCTAGATCTCCTTCATCCACATTGATGCGAGCGGTTCAACGACCGGTGCGTGTCCCACGTCGTATCGAGAGCAAGTGGTCAACCTCAATCCTGATGTAAGATACGGCCGTAGTCAAGAACGACTGTAGTCAAGTTTATCGAGAGTTGACGGTGACCAGCGATCTATCCCAGAGCCGAACACCTGCCCGAGTCGCGTCCAGCGCCGGGAGGGTCGGCGAACGCCTGGCCGATGTCCAGCCGTTCGTCTGGGTCGGAGCCCTGGGCAACCGGGGCGAGGTCATCCCTGGCGATGGCGCTGGCTCGAGAGAAGGAAGCAGTCCAGCGCCGGGCCCGTGACGCGGTCCGTCACTGACTCGTCCCCCACGTCCAAAGGTCACCGTCGGGCGCGACCAGCGCGACGAGCATGTCGGCCACAGGCGCCTTCTTGCCACGGCGGCTTATCGCAGGCGTCCTAGCGTTGCCGTGCCCTCTCGACCCTCGACGCGCTTCTTCAGGGACCTCATCGTGTCCTTTACCGACCGGTCCGCGATCAGCTTCTTCAACGCGGCGGGAAGGGGGAAGCCAGGCTCCACGGCGATGTCGTAGGTGACGAACGTGGTGCCGTCGTCGCGCGGGGCGAACGAGTAGCACGCCCGATAGTCCTTCACATCACCACTGACGTACTCGCACGAGATGCTGCCCAACTCGTCGTACAGGGCGCGGACGACGACTCGGAGCTTACGAACCTTGGCATCGACTCTCAGCTCGATCAGCAAGCCACGGCCTTGCTCGTCGCGCTCGAGAATCTTCGTGCCGAGCACCCCGGCCTGCCACTGCGGGTAGGACTCGAAGTCCAGCAGCGCATCGATGATGTCCTCGGGCGCCGCTTCGATGAGATCAGCGCACCTGGCGACATGGGACATATTCCTCAGATCCTTTCCTCGCACCGGCCGAACCGGCCTCTGGCGTGTCGTCCGCCCACCCGGTGAAGCCGTCCATCGTGGAAAGGACGCGGAGCATCACCTCGTCGGCGTCGCCGCCGATGCTGACGATCCGCTGATCGCGAACGAACCGGGCCGTCCAGGTCTCCTCGATGTAGCCGATGCCGCCGTGGGCCATCTGATGTTGAGAGCCACCGCCGATCTCGCCGATGGTGTCGCGGACCGGGACCCGGACGTCGTCGAAGCTCAGCAGGCCGGCACCGGTCACCACCAGTGCGCTGTTCGGGTCGATCTCGCCCACCGCACCGGCTCCCGGACCGCGGTGCCGACGACGAGGACGACCTCGCTCCCGGTAGCCACCGTCAGCGACGTGGGCTGGCGATCACCCGCAGTCCGTAACGCGGGCGGAGGCTGGGCGTTGCCTGCGGTTCCATGCGGTGCCCCGGCACCGTCTCGAACGTGTGCGTCTGGCTGAACTTCGCGGCGATGAGCACCGTCTCCATCAGGGCGAGGTTCCGGCCGATGCAGGTTCGCGGGCCGCCACTGAACGGGGCGAAGGCGCCGCGGTTGCGGCCCGCGTCGGCACCAGGCATGAAGCGCGACGGGTCGAAGACATCGGGGTTGGGCCACCAGCGCGGGTCGCGCCCGATCAGGAAGGCCGGCATGATCACGGTCGTGCCCGCCTTGACGCGGTGCCCGCCGATCACGTCATCGACGATCGCCTTACGCGGGCTGAACCAGACCGGCGGGTAGAGCCGCATGGTCTCGTCGATGCAGGCAGCGGTCCACCGCAGGTTGCGCAGGTCCGCCGCGGTGGGCGTCCGGCCCTCCAGGACGGTGTCAACCTCCTCGAGCATCCGGTCGCGGGCCCAGTGGTTCTGCGAGAGCAGGTGCCACAGGAAGCTCATGGTGGTGGCCGTGGTCTCGTGGCCGGCGAGCATGTGCACGGTCGCCTCCGACCGGACCCGCTCCGGCGTCATGGTGCCGTCGTCTATGCATTTCAGCATGAGGTTGATCAGGTCAGGAGTATCCGTGGGATCGGCGGCGCGGTCAGCGATGATGGCGTCGACGCCCCCTAAGACCATCCTCGCAGACTTCTGGAGGTTCGACAGCGGAGGGGGCACCGGCACGCGGCTGTGAATCACCCCCCAGAACAGTTTGTTCACCCAGGCGGGCGGTTCGGCGACCATCAGGAAGCGTGCGAGTTGCATCGTCTCGGTGAGGCCCTCGGTGATCCACCATCCGAGGTCGTCGGGGAAGTACCGCTTGAAGTTTTGGTAAAAGATCGCGTTGCCGATGACGTCGAGGGTCAGCTCGACCATTATGTCGTGCATCTCGATCTCCGCAGGCTGCTGCGGCAGCGCGGCCGCGGCGTCCTCGACCGGCGCGGCCATGAGATCGAACACGCTTTCGAGGTGCTTGCGGGTGAACATTGGGTTGAGGATCTTGCGATGGTGCTTCCACGAGTCACCGTTGTCGCTGAAGATACCGACGCCGAGCGCACCGTCCACGGCGGTGAAGTCGATCGACTTGTAGTAGCGGTCCGGGTGTTCGAACAGGATGTGCTCGACGTACTCGGGCCGAGTGACCGCGACGAAGCGGCGGAATCCCACCCGGAAACAGGAGAAGTCGTGTCCGGCGAGGCGAGCGTAGATACCGTCCTCGAAGCCCCAGCCCTTGTACAGCGCGGATGCTGTCGACCGCAGCGTCGGGAAGCGCTTGGACGGCGAGTGCGTGGCAGGCGTCGCGCCGCCCCCATGGGCGCCTTCGTGCGTGACCGGACACGCCGACTTTGTGGGTATGCCCAGTCCGCTGGCCGTATTGGGTGTTGCCATGGCTTTCGATCTCCTTCATCGACATTGATGCACAGGCCGCAGTAGCACTTGGCTATGCCCCGCGTCGCGTGTTGACAACGAATGTGTCCACATCCAATCTTGATGTAAGAGACAGTCGTAGTCAAGAATACGGGAGAGGCCCGATTGAACGCGCAAGTCGACAACGAAGTCGCCGGTCTGCCCAGCGGACGACGGCACAGGAGCGCCGAAGCGATGGCGGACACAGCGGAAGCCATCGTGATCGAGTGAACAAGGGCGAACGTACTCATCTAAGTAGCCGCGACCCGCGCGGGTCGAAGTGGCGAACGCAGGCAGCGGAAGATCAACTCGCCGAAGTCGACTCTGGACCTCGGCGATGACATGAGCGGCATGTGCGCGTCGGTGATGGTCCGGGGCACGCCCGGCCGCGGCTCGTCGGCCAAGCCGTCGAGTCGATCACGCAGGAACCGGGACCGCCACCGGGCCACGGTGCCGCGGTTCACGTTCAGCCGCGTCGCCACCGTGGTGTTGGATTCGCCCTCGGCACAAGCCAATACGATCCGGGCGCGCATCGCCAAACCTTGCGCGGTCGAACGACGCGACTCCCAGCCGGCCAGGGTCCGCCGCTCGGTCTCGGACAACACCAGCGGCTTCGACTTCGGACCGGGCATACCACCACAAGACGCCCGAACCGAGATCAATCGCAACCAAACCGCGAAAGCCAACTGATACTCAATCTCAGGACCAGCTCACTAGGCGACAGCCCGGCTGATCTCACTGATACGCCGATCCAGCCGCGACGAACCCACCTGCGCTGCAGCCTTTTCCGCGAGTTTGATCGTCGCACGCGCCGCATCCCAATCCCCGGTCCGGGAATACGCCGCCGGCAACCCGGTTCGATACAGCGCCACCTCCGGTACGCGCTCGGCGGGGCATGAGTCGATCGCCAACGACAACAGGGTTTCGACGCGCGCCGCATCGCCCAACTTGACGAAACAGCGGCCCGCCATCACGCCTATCTCGTCGCGGTTCAGCCAGTACACCCACTCTGGTTCCTCGGTACCCGGTGGCGTTCCTCGTACGCGTCGTCTACCGCGTCCAGGGCGCGGCGGCAGCCTTCCGTGTCGCAAGCTTTCGCACTCGCCCCAGGCCACCCGCTCGAGCAGTAGCGCCGGACTACCGGGGTCGCCTCGTGGTGGGCTCCGGTCGCGGCGGCCCGCGCCGACAACGCCGCGTCGGCGGGGTCACCGACGTTCGCGATCTGATGGCTCAGGGACGGCAACAGTTGCGCGGCAAGCGGTCTGGTCCGTGCCGCCTTCGCACCGGGCGTTCGTCGTGTCCGCGCGGGTCCTAGCCGTCGCGCCCGCGATATTGCACGAAAAACGGCCGGTCATCGCAAAACTGCGATGACCGGCCGTTTCTGTGTGGTTCTAGCTGGGATCGAACCAGCGACCCCTCGCGTGTGAGGCGAGTGCTCTCCCGCTGAGCTATAGAACCGTAGCTCGCCACCCTGGGATGGCTCGTTCTTCCTGGCGTTTTCCGCCGCTCTGAACGAGACAGAACTTTACACAGATCACGGTCGTCACACCAAATCGCGTGCACAGGGGCACAAAATCGATCTCCGACGGGCGGGTCTGTGGTGTCGCGCGAGGTTCATTGGGGCGTCGCCCGCTCGCTACGGGCAATTGGCCGCAGTGGGGTGGGATGGGTCCGGCGCTCGACCTCGCGAGTGACCCTCGGGTTTTCGAGGTGGTTCCGCCGTGCGCCCGGGAAGCGGCGCGAACTACACGGCTGTTGTTCAGATTTACCCCCATCTACCAGGCGATTTGTTACCTGCGCAGATCGTCGGCTAATGTTCTCTCTCGTCAGCGGGACAGCCGAGAGGCCCCCGAGACGAAATGCGGATGTAGCGCAGCTGGTAGCGCATCACCTTGCCAAGGTGAGGGTCGCGGGTTCGAATCCCGTCATCCGCTCGAGAGGCCGACACGGCCTGCTTGGCGGTGTGGCCGAGTGGTGAGGCAACGGCCTGCAAAGCCGTGCACACGGGTTCGATTCCCGTCGCCGCCTCTTCTCTTCGAAGAGGAAATTCTCGCGCGATTAGCTCAGCGGGAGAGCGCTTCCCTGACACGGAAGAGGTCACTGGTTCAATCCCAGTATCGCGCACCAAATGAAGACCAGAAAGGCCCGGTTATCACCGGGCCTTTCTGCTGTCGTGGATCGGGCGCTTGCCGCGTTGGTCGGCGGGGGCCTACGGTCGAGGAACCCGGGTCACAGAGAGTGTGCCAACCGTGGCGTCGATAGTTCAGCGACGTGGGCCGATTCGATTCCTGACCGATCGGTTCGCGATCACCAGGAAGGAATGGCTGCGACTGGGCGGCATCGTCGCGGTGGTTGTCGCCTTGCATGTACTCGGCTGGGGCGCGCTGGTGGGATTCGTTGCCCCGCAGCATTTCAGCCTCGGCGATCGGACGCTCGGCATCGGCGTCGGCTTCACCGCCTATGTCCTGGGTTTGCGGCATGCTTTCGATGCCGACCATATCGCCGCCATCGACAACACCACCCGCAAGCTCATGCACGACGGGCAGCGGCCGCTATCGGCCGGGTTGTTCTTCTCGCTCGGGCATTCCACGGTGGTGTTCGGGCTGGCGCTGTTGCTGTCCGCCGGGGTGAAAGCGGTTGCCGGGCCTGTCGCGGATGATTCCTCCGCGCTGCACCACTACTCCGGTCTCATCGGCGCCGCCGTGTCGGGAGCCTTCCTCTATCTCATCGCGATCATCAATCTGGTTGTGCTGGTGGGGATTCTGCGTGCGGTGCGCGGACTGCGCTCCGGCCGGTTGGACGAGGCCGAGGTGGAGCACCGGCTCGCCGGGCGCGGGCTCGTCAATCGCCTGCTGGGACCGGTGATGAAGGCGATCACCCGGTCATGGCAGATGTTCCCGATCGGCCTGCTGTTCGGCCTCGGATTCGACACCGCCACCGAGGTCGCGTTGCTGGTGCTGGCCGGCACCGGCGCGGCGGCGGGGCTGCCCTGGTACGCCATCCTGTGCTTGCCGATTCTGTTCGCGGCCGGCATGAGCCTGCTCGACACCATCGACGGCACGTTCATGAACCTCGCTTACGGCTGGGCATTCGCGCAACCGCTGCGCACGATCTACTACAACCTCACGGTGACGGCGTTGTCGGTGGCAGTCGCCCTGATCGTGGGCACATTCGAGCTCCTGGGCCTGATCGGCGCGCCCGCGAATCCGGGAGGAGTCGATTCGACACTGCTGGGATGCCTGGTCATCGGCGTTTTCGCCGGCACCTGGGTGGTCGCACTGGCCTGTTGGCGCTTCGGCCGGATCGAACAGCGGTGGACCAGCGGGCTACGAGAGGAAAGTGCCCACGCATCCGAGGGCAGGGAGTAGCGTGAGGATTCTCCGGTCATCGAATCGAGGCCACTGTGCACGAGATGGCGATAACCTGCAGCATTGTCGACGCGGTGTGTGAGCACGCGGCCGGTCGGCGGGTCTACGGCGTGACCGTCGAGGTCGGGGCTCTGTGCGCGGTGGTCCCCGAAGCGATGGAGTTCTGTTTCGAAATCGCCACGGAAGGAACCGTGGCGGCGGGCGCGCACCTCGACATCGAGGTGATTCGCGGTAGCGCGTCGTGTCGGTCCTGCGGCAACCGATTCGAGGTGGCCGTGCCGATTGTGTTGTGTCCCTGCGGCAGCGCCGATGTGGAGGTCACCGCTGGGCGCGAGCTGCGTATCCGGTCGATGGAGGTGAGCCGGGAATGTGTGCCACCTGCGGATGCGGCGACGCTGGAGCTGCCGTGATCACCGTTGTTCCACAACATCATTCACACGATCATGACCATCCACACCCGCATGAGGGCGAGTCGGGCGAGCACACGCACGGGCACGGCCCGGGCGAGCATGTTCACCTCGCGCCGACCGAGACGGTGACCCTCGAACAGAAGGTGCTGGCCAAGAACGACGCACTGGCCCAGTCGGTCAGACGCACACTGGCCGAACGCAGTATCCTCGCGATCAATCTGACCAGCTCCCCCGGTTCGGGGAAGACGACATTGCTCGAACGCACGCTTCGGGAGCTCGCCGATACTCCGATCGCGGTGATCGAGGGCGATCAGGAGACGATGCTCGACGGCGAGCGCATCCGCGCGACCGGTCGGCCGGTGGTCCAGGTCAATACCGGCGCCGGGTGCCATTTGGACGCGACGATGATGGACCGCGCGCTCACGGCGCTCTCTCCCGCCCCCGGCACGCTGCTGTTCATCGAGAATGTCGGGAATCTGGTCTGCCCGGCGCTGTTCGACCTGGGCGAGCACGCCAAGGTCGTGGTGATCTCGGTGACCGAGGGCACCGACAAACCGTTGAAGTATCCGCATATGTTCGCGGCCGCGTCGCTGGTGCTCATCAACAAGATGGACCTGCTGCCCTACGTCGACTTCGACCTGGAGGCCTGCCGCGAATACGCGAATTCCGTCAACCCAGGTATCACGGTGCTGACGGTTTCGGCAAACACCGGAGCGGGCATGCCGCAATGGTACGAATGGCTGTCGAAACAGACATCAGCGCTGTTCAGCACCCTTGAGGAAGGTCAACGCCGAGCCTAGACTGACATGATCAGGGCCACAGTGCGATACGGTTCCGCTATCTGTCAGCAACAGGAACCACGCAGGTGGCCACCAGCTTCTGAAGGGCGGCATTCATGCCAACTGGCGAAGCAGTCAAAGCCGAAGAGACGCTGATCCACATACTCTGGATCAACGCAGGCCTCAGTTGTGACGGTGACTCGGTGGCGTTGACTGCCGCCACCCAACCCAGCGTCGAGGAGATCGCTCTCGGAGCCCTACCGGGGCTGCCCAAGGTCGCCGTCCACTGGCCATTGATCGATTTCGAATGTGGCCCCACCGGGGGCGCCGATGACTTCCTGGAATGGTTCTTCAAGGCCGACCGCGGTGAACTCGAGCCGTTCGTGCTGGTCGTGGAGGGCTCGATACCCAACGAACAGCTGCATGCCGAAGGGTATTGGTGCGGGTTCGGCAACAACCCCGACACCGGTCAGCCGATGACCACCAGCGAATGGCTGGATCGACTGGCGCCCAAGGCCACCGCGGTGGTGGCGGTGGGCACGTGCGCCACCTACGGTGGCATTCACGCCATGGCGGGCAACCCGACGGGGGCGATGGGTGTCCCGGACTATCTCGGCTGGCAGTGGCGCAGCAAGGCCGACATCCCGATCGTGTGTGTGCCGGGCTGCCCGATCCAGCCCGACAATCTCTCCGAGACCCTGACCTATCTGCTGTACATGGCCACCGGCCAGGCGCCGATGATTCCGCTGGACGAATCCCTGCGCCCGAAATGGCTTTTCGGCGCTACCGTGCACGAGGGCTGTGACCGCGCGGGCTATTACGAGCAGGGCGATTTCGCCGACGAATACGGTTCGCCCAAGTGCATCGTGAAGCTCGGCTGCTGGGGTCCGGTCGTGAAATGCAATGTGCCCAAACGCGGATGGATCAATGGTGTGGGCGGATGCCCGAACGTCGGCGGCATCTGCATCGGCTGCACCATGCCCGGTTTCCCGGACAAGTTCATGCCGTTCATGGACGAACCGCCGGGCGGGAAGCTGTCCTCGACCGCGTCCGAATTGTACGGATCGGTGATCCGCAGTCTGCGCCACATCACGGCGCGCACCGTCGACAAGGAGCCGCACTGGCGGCATCGGGGCACCGAGCTCGAGACCGGTGCGAGACGCACCTGGTAGGAGAATTCCGATGACTCAGATCATTCCGGAACCCTCGCATCGCCGCATCGAGCCCGGCTCGCTGGTGGAGATGGCGTGGGACCCGATCACCCGCATTGTCGGCAGTCTGGGTATTTACACCAAAATCGATTTCGCCAATCGCGAAGTGGTCGAATGCCACAGCACCTCGTCGATCTTCCGCGGCTACTCGATCTTCATGCGCGGCAAGGATCCTCGCGACGCGCACTTCATCACCAGCCGAATCTGCGGCATCTGCGGAGACAATCACGCCACCTGCTCGTGCTACTGCCAGAACATGGCCTATGGCGTGAAACCACCGCACCTCGGCGAATGGATCGTCAATCTCGGCGAGGCCGCCGAATACATGTTCGACCACAACATCTTCCAGGAGAACCTGGTCGGCGTGGACTTCTGCGAGAAGATGGTCTCCGAGACCAATCCGAGCGCGCTCGCGCTGGCGGAGAAGACCGACGCCCCGCACGCGGACGCGCACGGCTATCGCAAGATCGCCGACATCATGCGTGCGCTCAATCCCTTCACCGGTGAGTTCTACCGGGAGGCGCTGCAGGTCAGCCGCTACACGCGAGAGATGTTCTGCCTCATGGAGGGACGGCACGTGCATCCCTCGACGCTGTATCCCGGTGGCGTGGGAACCGTGGCGACCATCCAGTTGATGACCGACTACATGTCACGGCTGATGCGGTATGTGGAGTTCATGAAGAAGGTCGTGCCCATGCACGACGACCTGTTCGACTTCTTCTACCAGGCCCTGCCCGGGTACGACAAGGTGGGCCTGCGGCGCACCCTGCTCGGCTGCTGGGGTTCCTTCCAGGACCCGGAGGCCTGCAACTTCTCCTACCGTGACATGGAGGAGTGGGGCCGGCGCATGTTCGTCACGCCGGGCGTGGTGGTCGACGGCAAGCTGGTCACCACCTCCCTCGTCGATATCAATCTCGGGATCCGAATCCTGCTGGGCAGTTCCTATTACGAGGATTGGACCGATCAGGAGATGTTCGTCACGACCGATCCGCTGGGGAATCCGGTGGATCGGCGCCACCCATGGAACCAGCACACCAATCCCAAACCGCAGAAACGCGATCTCGACGACAAGTACAGCTGGGTGATGTCGCCGCGCTGGTTCGACGGCACCGATCATCTGGCCCTCGACACCGGCGGCGGACCGCTGGCCCGGCTGTGGGCCACCGCGCTGGCCGGGCTGGTCGACACCGGATACGTGAAATCCACCGGACACAGCGTGCAGATCAACCTGCCGCGGACCGCGTTGCGGGGTCCGGTCGAATTGGAATGGAAGATACCGGCTTTCGGCTCTAACACCATCGAACGCAACCGGGCTCGCACCTACTTCCAGGCCTACGCGGCGGCGTCTGCCCTGCACTTCGCGGAACAGGCGCTCGCAGAGATCCGGGCCGGGCGCACCAAAACCTGGGAGACGTTCGAGGTACCCGACGAGGGCATCGGATGTGGTTTCACCGAGGCGGTACGCGGGGTGCTGTCGCACCACATGGTGATCCGCGACGGCAAGATCGCGAACTATCACCCCTACCCGCCGACACCGTGGAATGCGAACCCGCGCGACAGCTTCGGCACCCCGGGTCCGTACGAGGACGCGGTGCAGGGCACGCCCATCTTCGAGGAGAACGACCGGGAGCATTTCAAGGGCATCGACATCATGCGTACCGTGCGCAGTTTCGACCCGTGCCTGCCGTGCGGTGTGCACATGTATCTCGGCGGGGGAAAGACGCTGGAGTTGCTGCACTCGCCCACCCAGACCCCCGTCGCCCAGTGATAACGGCCCGATCCGTGAGGGGAGAAACCCATGGTCGACGATCGCCCGGCGGCACGCGACGACCACTGGCGGCACGCCGGCGATCGGATCGAGGATCTCCTCGACGCCAGCTCCGCGGGCGGACCAGTCGCCCGCGAGCGCGCCGAGCAACTCGTCGGTGAGCTCGTCGAGCTCTACGGCGCCGGACTGCGGCGGGTCGTCGAATTGCTCGATGATGCCGCAGTGGCCCGCCTGGCCGGTGATGAACTGGTGGCCAGCCTGCTGATCGTGCACGGACTGCACCCCGACGACCTTCCCACCCGGGTGCGGTCCGCGCTCGACAGCGTCCGCCCCTACTTGGGCTCGCACGGCGGCGATGTCCGCCTGGTCGGGGTCGAGGACGGTGTGGTGCGGCTGGAACTCTCGGGCAGTTGTCGCGGCTGCCCGTCCTCTTCGGTGACCCTGGAACTGGCCGTCGAGGAAGCCGTCCGCGCTTCGGCGCCGGAGATCGACCGGATCGAAGTCGTCGCCGCACAGGATGGTTCGACATCGCAGGTGATTCCCGCCGAGACCCTGTTCACCCGGGTGCACGCCGGGCCCGCGGCCAGCTGGGTCGAAGTGCCCGAACTGGCGGAGCTGAGGCCGGGGGAAGTCGCCGGATATGTGGTCGCGGGGCAGGCCCTGCTGGCCTGCCGGGTCGGTGAGAACCTGCTGGTGTACCGCGATAGCTGCCCGGCGTGCGGTCGCTCGCTCGCCGGCGCCCAGCTGCATCGGCGGCCCGGTCATCCGGTCGGCGATGCCGTGCTGCGCTGCCCGACCTGCCGCGCGCACTATGACGCCGTGCACGCCGGTGACCGTCTCGACGGCGACGGTCATTTGCTGCCGCTGCCGGTACTGGTACGCGACGGCCTGCCCACGGTGGCGGTTCCGGCTCTGGAGCCCACCGGATGAACGCCTCGTTCTCCGTGCTGCGCCGACTCGCGGCCCGGCCGGATCCCCGGCCTGCCGGGGAGCGCTGCGACATGTGCGCCGAACCCATCGGCGAACCGCATCGGCATGTCGTCGATGTCGGCAGCCGTCACCTGCACTGCGTCTGCGGCAGTTGCTATCTGCTGTTCACCGAACCGGCGGCGGGATTGCGCTACCGCGCGGTTCCCGACCGGTATGTGGCGTTCGGGCAGACCGCGATCACGACCGCGGAATGGGATGCACTCGAGATCCCGGTGGGGTTGGCCTTCCTCTTCGCCAATTCCGCGCAGGACCGGACTGTCGCGTTCTATCCCGGCCCGGCCGGGGCGACCGAGTCCGAGTTGCCGCCCGAGCGATGGCGGGAGCTGCTGCGCAGTCATCCCGAGCTCGACGTCCTCGCCGATGATGTCGAGGCCCTCTTGATCCGCATGCCCGGCAGCGCCGGACGGGACAGCCCCGGCGACTGCCTGCTGCTGCCCATCGACACCTGTTACGAGTTCGTGGGCCGGATGCGGTTGCTGTGGAAGGGATTCGACGGCGGCGCCGAGGCCCGTCGCTACATCGACGACTTCTTCGCCGCCATGAACGCCCGCGCCGGGGGCGGTGGGCGGCCATGAGCCCGGCCTACTCGATCACCTTCGCGGTGCTCGGCATCCGTCCCGAGCCCTACGCGATCGGCCCGGCGCTGTCGGCCCGCGTGGGCATCGCGGCGCTGGCCGAGGAACCGGTGCATGCCATCGCCCTGCGGGCGCAGGTCCGGTTCGAACCCAATCGCCGCCCCTACACCGATGCCGAGGGCAGCGGGCTGCTCGAGCTGTTCGGCACCCGCGAGCGCTGGCGCGACACTCAGCGTTCGTTTCTGTGGATGCACACGACGACGATGGTGCCCGGCTTCACCGGCGGCACCGAGGTGGACCTGCCGCTGCCGTGCACCTTCGACCTCGAGGTGACCGGGTCGAAGTACCTGCACGCGCTGCGGGACGGTACGGTGCCGCTGCTGTTCCTGTTCAGTGGGACCGTGTTCTTCAGGGGCGCTTCGGGTTTCGCCGTCCAGCAGATTCCGTGGGATCGGGACGACCGCTTCGATATGCCCGTCGCCGTGTGGCGGCAGCTGATGGACACCCATTACCCGCACACCGGCTGGGTGCGACTGCGCCGGGACACGGTCGACGACCTCACCGCATACAAGGCCGCCCACGGATTTCTCGACTACGACCAGGCGGTCACCGAGCTGCTGTCCACCCCGTCGCGGGAGCGGTCATGACCGGCGGACCCGTGCCCGGCAGCGTGCGCGACCAGGCCCGCGCGGTCGCCGACGCCGTGCTCTACGAGGGATACCTGTTGTATCCGTATCACGCGAACACGCGAAAGAATCAGTCGCGCTGGCAATTCGGCGTCCTGGGCCCCGAAGGCGCGGCCGCGGCGGGCGTCGGCGAGGATTCCGAGCTCGGCGCGCAATTCCTGGTCGAGGCGGCCCCCACCGCGACACTGCGGCTGACGGTCCGGTTTCTGCAACTGCAGCGGCGCGCGGTCGAGGACGCCGCCGGGCGGACGGTGCCCGAGCTGCGGGCCGGCGCGCGGGTCTGGACGGGGTGGGACGAGGCCGTCGAACAGGAAATCGACTCGGGTCCGATGCCGCTCTCGGACAACACTTTCCGCATCGACGTCGACGGCGGGGTGGAGACCGAGGACATCGCGGCCGACGACGGCGCGCCCCTCGGCCGCCTGGTGCGCACGCGCCGGCCTCAGACGGGCAGCGTCGTGACAGTCGTCGAGTCGGTCGGCCGCTATCAGCGGATCAGCGTCACCGTCCGCAATCTCGGGTTCCCGGCGGCCGACAAGGATGACGCCCTCACCCGCTCCTTCCTCGGCGCACACGTGCTCGCCGAACTGCGCGACGGCGTCTTCCTGTCGCTGCTCGACCCGCCCGCCGAAGCGGCCGCCGCGGCCGCGGCCTGCACCCGGCATCGCTGCTTTCCCGTGCTCGCCGGTCCCGCGGGAACCGATGACCTGCTGCTGATCTCACCGATCATCCTCTACGACCATCCGCGCATCGCCGAGCAGAGCGAGGGGCCGCTGTTCGATTCCACCGAGATCGACGAGATCCTGACCCTGCGCGTGCTCACCCTCACCGACGATGAGAAGGACCAGGCCCGCGCCACCGATCCCCGCGCCGCGGAGCTGATCGACCGCTGTGAGGCGATGACACCCGAGCAGATGCGGGGGCTGCACGGCCTGCTCCGGGACGCCGAGCCCGGCCCGGCCCGGGTAGTGCCGGCCCTCGATCCGGAAACCCCGTGGTGGGATCCGCTGGCCGACAATGCCGTGAATCCCGACTCCGATGCCGTCGTGATCTCCGGGACGCCGGTCGCCCGGGGCAGCAGGGTGCGGTTACGCCCGGCCCGCCGCGCCGACGCGCAGGACCTGTTCTACGCGGGCCGCACCGCACGCGTCGCCTCGGTCCACCAGGACGTCGACGGGCACCTGCATCTGGCGGTGGTCGTCGAGGATGATCCCGCCGCCGAACTGCACGAATGGTATGGCCGCTACCTGTATTTCGCGCCGGACGAGGTCGAGCCGCTCGGCGCCCCACCCGATTGAGCATCCCGGACCAGACATCTCGAGAAAGGAGTTCCGGCCATGCAAACCATAGGTGTGATCGCCGTCATCATCGTGGCGTTGATCGTGCTCGCGCTGGCAGCGGTCGGCATCCGTTCGATACCGGATGTGCGGCGGTACTTGAGAATGCGGCACATGTAGCAGGTGAATCCCACGACACGGGTGCTGGTCGCCGGCATCGGCAACATCTTCCTCGGAGACGACGGGTTCGGCTCCGAGGTGGTGCGGCGCATGTCCGCGAGCACCGAACCCGGTGTGCGCGTGACCGATTACGGTATCGGCGGCATGGACCTGGCCTACGACCTGCTCGACGGCTGGGACGCCCTGGTGCTCGTCGACGCGCTGCCCGATCGCGGCGCGCCGGGGCAGGTGGACATCTTCCACGCCGAGCCCGGTGACGGCGCCGGAGGGCTCGACGCGCACGCCATGCACCCGGAGGCGGTCTTCGCCGCGGTGCGGGCGCTGGGCGGAACGATTCCGCCCACGGTGATCGTGGGCTGCCAGATCGCCTCGGTCGCCGACGGTATCGGCCTGACCGCCCCCGTGGCCGCCGCGGTCGGCCCCGCGGTGGCGGCGGTCGAATCCGTGGTTGCCGCACTACGACACCGGCAGGAGGTGTGAGCGATGTGCCTGGGCATCCCCGGCCGTGTCGTCGGCCCGGTCGAGGGCTATCACGGTCAGATCGCGCTGGTCGAGGTCTCCGGTGAGCAGCGCACCGTGAATGTCGGCCTGCTGGAGGACGATCCGGCCGGACCCGGCGACTGGGTGATCATCCACATGGGCTTCGCGGTCGAGAAGACCGACGCGGCCGGGGCCGCGGCCGCATTGGCCGGTCTGCGCCTGCTCGGTTCGGGTGAGCAGCCGTGAACGCCTCCCGGGTCCGTCGGCGGATCCGCGTCCGTGGCGTGGTGCAGGGCGTCGGGTTCCGCCCCTTCGTGTACACCACCGCGGCCGAACTGGCGCTGACCGGGCTGGTGTGCAACGACAGTTCCGGCGTGATCATCGAGATCGAGGGGGCGCCGGCCGAGGTGGACGCCTTCGTCGCGCGGCTGCGGGACCGCCCGCCACCGCTGGCGGTCATCGAGGCGATCGAGCAGACCGAGATTCCGGTCCGCGGCGGGACGGGGTTCCACATCGCCGGCACCACCGTGGGGTCCGGACGCACCCTCGCCTCCCCCGATGTCGCGATATGCGCGGATTGTGCTGCCGAACTCCGTGACCCGGGCAACCGGCGCTATCGTCACCCGTTCATCACCTGCACCAACTGCGGGCCGCGGTTCACCATCATCGCCGCACTGCCCTACGATCGCCCGCAGACCTCGATGGCCGAGTTCACGATGTGCGAGGCCTGCGCCCGCGAGTACGCCGATCCGGGCGACCGCCGCTTCCACGCGCAGCCGATCGCCTGCCACGAGTGCGGGCCGACCTTGCACTTCGCAGGTCCCGAGACCGGAGCGCCGCTGGAGGCGGCGCGAAACGTGTTGCGCCACGGGGGAATTCTCGCTGTCAAGGGCATCGGCGGCTATCACCTGGCCTGCGATGCCGCCGACAGCCGCGCGGTGGCCGAACTGCGCCGCCGGAAACGCCGCGGCGACAAGCCCTTCGCGGTCATGGTGCCCGATCTGGCGACCGCCGCGGCCATCACCGAGGTGGATTCGACCGCGGCCGCTCTGCTCCTGGGCCCGGCCCGCCCGATCGTCCTGCTGCCCCGCCGCAGGTCCGCCCCCGATGAGCCCGGCTCGCCGACCCCTCCCGTGGAGGCGGTGGCGCCGCGTAACCGCGATCTCGGGGTGACGATCGCGTACACACCGCTGCATCTGCTCCTGTTCGGGCTGCCCGGCGACGCACCCGGTCCGCAGGTCCTGGTCATGACGTCGGGAAACCTTGGCGGAGAACCGATCTGCTATACCGACTCCGATGCTGGCCGGCGACTGTCCGAGCTCGCCGACGCCGTACTGTCACACGACCGGCGGATCCTGGTGCCGTGCGACGACTCGGTGGTCCGGCTGGTCGACGGTGTCGAGGTACCGTTGCGACGCTCCCGCGGGTACGCTCCGCTGCCACTGGCATTGCCGATGCCCGCGCCGCCGACCCTCGCCGTGGGCGCGGACCTGAAGAACACCTGCGCCGTCGCCGATGGCCGCTACGCCTGGTTGAGCCAGCACATCGGCGATATGGACGACGTCACCACCCTGCACGCGTTCACCGCCGCCGAACGGCATCTGGAGAAGCTCACCGGGGTCCGGCCGCAGCAGCTGGCCGCCGACGCCCACCCCCGCTACCGGTCCACGGCCTGGGCCGTGGAACACGCGGGGACCCGGCCGATACGCCTCGTGCAGCACCATCACGCGCACGTGGCGGCCGTCATGGGCGAGCACGGTCTGGACGCCGGCGCCACCGTGCTCGGATTCGCCTTCGACGGCACCGGTTACGGGCCCGACCGCGCCATCTGGGGCGGTGAAGTGCTCGCCGCCGGGTACAAAGGCTTCCGCCGACTGGCGCACCTGCGCTACGTGCCGCTGGCCGGGGGCGACCTCAGCGTCCGACGTCCGTATCGAATGGCCCTGGCGCACTTGCGTTCCGCGGGCATCACCTGGTCACCGGATCTCCCGTCCGTCCGTGCGTGCCCGCCGCGCGAGCAGCAGGTGCTGGCGCACCAGCTCGACACCGGACTCGGCTGCGTTCCCACCTCCAGCATGGGCCGATTGTTCGATGCCGTCGCCTCGCTGTGCGGGGTCCGCCATGAGGTCGACTACGAGGCTCAGGCCGCCATCGAATGGGAGGGACTGGCCCGCGACGCCGCACCCGGCGAGGTCCGATACCGGTTCGTCCTGCCCGAGAACCACATCGGCGAGACCGCGTCCATCGATCCCGCGCCCGTGCTCGCCGCGGTGATCGCCGACGTGCGCACCGGGGTGCCCGCAGGCGTCATCGGCGCGCGGTTTCACGCGAGCGTGGCCCGGCTGGTCCTGGATCTGGCCTTGCGCTACGGCGATCCGGCGCAGCCGGTGGCCTTGTCCGGAGGCGTGTTCCAGAACGCGCTGCTGCTCACGACCGCGCTGCACCTGCTGCGCGAGCATGGTTTTCACGTCCTCACCCACCATCGCGTGCCACCCAACGACGGTGGGATCGCGTTCGGCCAGTTACTCGCGATCGCGGCGAGCTGAAACAGAAGGAGAACAGCGATGTGCCTGGCAGTCCCCGGCAAAGTGCTCAGCGTCCACGAGCGGGACGGCACGCGCATGTCCGTGGTCGATTTCGGTGGCGTCCAGAAAGATGTGTGTCTGCAATACATTCCGGACATCACCGTCGGCGACTACGTGATCGTGCACGTCGGATTCGCCATCCAGCGGCTCGACGAACAGTCGGCGATGCAGACGCTCGCCGAGTTCGAACACCTCGGAGTGCTCAAAGAGGAATTCGGCGACGGTTTCGCGATCGCCGCGGCCCAGGCCGGGGTGGACAATCCGGAGACAACGCCGACCGACGATCCGGAGGTGACGCCATGAAATATCTCGATGAATTCAGTAATCCGGAGCTGGCGAAGCTGCTGCTCGAGCGGATTCGCGCCACCACCACCCGGCGCTGGGCGATCATGGAAGTCTGTGGCGGGCAAACGCATTCGATTATCCGGCACGGCATCGACCAGCTGCTGCCCGACCAGATCGAGATGATCCACGGCCCCGGCTGTCCGGTCTGCGTGACTCCGCTCGAGGTGATCGACAAGGCGCTGGCCATCGCTGCCCAGCCCAACGTCATCTTCTGCTCGTTCGGCGACATGCTGCGGGTGCCGGGCAGTTCGAAGGATCTGTTCCGGGTCAAGAGTGAGGGTGGTGACGTCCGCGTGGTGTACTCGCCGCTGGACGCGCTCGAGCTCGCCCGCGCCAACCCAGACCGTCAGGTCGTCTTCTTCGGCATCGGCTTCGAGACCACCGCACCTGCCAACGCCATGACCGTCTACCAGGCGAAGCGCCTTGGCGTGCGGAACTTCTCGCTGCTCGTCTCGCATGTCCTGGTGCCCCCGGCGATCGCCGCCATCATGGAATCGCCGAGCTGCCGGGTACAGGCGTTCCTGGCCGCCGGTCATGTGTGCACCGTCATGGGCACCGCCGAGTACCCACCGCTGGCGGAGACGTACCGGGTGCCGGTGGTGGTCACCGGGTTCGAGCCGCTCGACATTCTCGAGGGCATCCGGCGCACCGTGACCCAGCTGGAACAGGGCCGCCATGAGGTGGACAACGCCTACCGGCGCGCGGTCACCGCCGAGGGCAACCCCGCCGCCAAGGCGATGCTCGCCGACGTCTTCGAGGTCACCGACCGGGGCTGGCGAGGTATCGGGGTGATCCCCGACAGCGGCTGGCGGCTGTCACCGCGCTACCGCGACTACGACGCCGAGTACCGGTTCGCCGTCACCGACCTGCACACCGAGGAATCGCCGATCTGCCGCTCGGGCGAGGTGCTGCAGGGGCTGATCAAACCGCACGAGTGCGCCGCCTTCGGCAAGCAGTGCACGCCGCGCAATCCGCTCGGTGCGACGATGGTGTCCTCCGAAGGGGCCTGCGCGGCCTATTACCTGTATCGGCGGCTGGATCTTCCCGCGGAGGTGGCTCATGCCTGACATCGTCGAGACCGGTTCCGGCGGCATCGATTTCGAGAACTGGATCTGTCCGATGCCGTTGCGGGACTCGCCCACCATCGTGATGGGGCACGGCGGGGGCGGCGCGATGTCCGGCGAACTGATCGAGCATCTGTTCCTGCCGGCGTTCGGCGCGGCGGCGCAGGCGGAGCTCGGCGACTCCGCAATCGTCACGGTGGGCGGGGTCCGGCTGGCGTTCAGCACCGACTCGTTCGTGGTGAAGCCGTTGACATTTCCCGGCGGCTCCATCGGTGACCTCGCGGTCAACGGCACGGTCAACGATCTGGCCATGGCCGGGGCCCGGCCGCTGGTCTTGTCGACGGCCTTCATCCTCGAGGAGGGCACGGCGCTGGTGCGGATCGCGGAGGTCGCCGCCGCCATGGGCACCGCCGCGCTGAGCGCCGGAGTCGCGCTCGTCACCGGCGACACCAAGGTCGTCGACGCCGGGCACGGCGACGGAGTGTTCATCAACACCGCGGGCATCGGTGTGCTCGATCCCGGGGTGGACATCCGCCCCGAACTCGCTCGGCCCGGTGATGTGGTCCTGGTCAGCGGGGAGATCGGACTGCACGGGGTCGCCGTGCTGTCCTGCCGTGAGGGACTGGAATTCGGGACCACCGTGTGCAGCGACACCGCTCCCCTGCACGGCCTGGTCGCGGCGATGCTGGCGACGGGCGCGACCGTCCACACCATGCGCGACCCGACCCGCGGCGGACTGGCCGCCAGTCTGAACGAGATCGCGCGGGCCGCGGGCGTGGGAATCGCCTTGGACGAGAGCACTATTCCTATCCCCGCGGGGGTCCGCGACGCTTGCGGTCTGCTCGGGCTGGACCCGCTGTATGTGGCGAACGAGGGCAAACTGGTGGCTTTCGTACCCGCCGAGGACGCCGACCGGGTGCTGGCCGCGATGCGCGCCCATCCACTCGGCGTGCGCGCCGAGATCATCGGACGGTGCGTCGCCGAACACCCCGGCATGGTGACCGCCCACACCGCGCTCGGCGGCACCCGGGTCGTCGATCTGCCGGCCGGAGAACAACTTCCACGCATCTGCTGACCTCCTCCCCGACGACACGGAGGCACGCCATCACCGGCTCCCACACGTATTCCGCGCAGGACACGCTCTCACCCGACCCCGAGGCCGGGACGCTGATGTTCGCGCGGTATGCCTATGCGCCGAATGCGCTCGGGTATTGCGGGCCGGCGGACGCGACGGCGCTGCGGAACGGATCAGCCCGGCAGATCCGGGCCGCCGCGCAACACTTCACCGGCGCTTGGCCATACCTGCGGGTCATGTCCGCGATGACCGGGATCGCCGACCCTCTGGATGAACGTCTCGTCGAATCGTATTGGCACGGAGGGGGCATCGGCGCGGAAATCGAGCCGAGCGCCTTCCTGGATCGGCTGCTGACGATCCTGGGTCCGGCGGCAGGACACTACTGGACCCACCTCACCCCACAGCTCGCCGACGAGGCCGCACCCAACCATGCCTTCCATGTCTTCGGGGTCTACCCCTGGAGTCGGCTGCTCGACTCGCCTGCGGCGTCCACGGCCTCGAGCATTCTCGACAACTGCCGCATCACACCCGCCCGCGTGATGTCGCGCGACGGCGCACGGGTGCGGCTGCGTAGCCGTCGGCTCGTGTGGAACGGCCGGTATCTGAGTCTGGGCCCGCCGAGCATTCGGACAGTGACGATCGCCCTCGACGGCCGGTCCCCGATAGATCCCCGATGCGGCGATCAGGTTGCGCTGCACTGGGGTCAACCGGCCGGACCGTTGACCCCGGCCCAGGTAGCCGAGATCACCATCAGCACGCTTCGCCAGCTCGCCGTCACCAACCACCGCCTGCACCCCGACCCGTGACCGCCGCGGCGATCGGGATGACGCGGGCCGCGCTGCCCGACAGCCCCACGTCGCGGGTCGCCGCCGGGTGGCCGTATGGTGCGCAGCCAGGTCGGTGGGATGACGGTGGCCCAGCGGCCGGTCGCGGCATGGGCAAGAAGTGTCGCCACCGCGATATCCGCGGCCGAGGCGGGAATCACCCCCGGCCGCAACTCACCGGACAAATCGGTCCGCAATGCGGCGCTCGATCTCAGTATCGCGCACCGAGATTCAGGCCGGTCAGGCCTGGATCGGGATCGGGGCTCCGGTATTTCGGGGTGTCCTGCGCGAGGACGACGGCATGGGTGGTTACTCTGCGTGTGCCGCAACGCGTATCACTCGACCTCTTCTTGCCGGGTCATGCGGCAGTCGCTCGACATCGATGGTTCGGGAATTGTTCGGTTCGAATCGGTGGAGAAGGTGGGTACGCGGTCATGAACGGAGCTGTGGCAGTGGGGCTCGACGCGATCGAGCACGCGCAGTCGATGTTGGGGCGGCGGTTCCAGCTCGAGGGGTATTACGAGGTGGGCCGGGAGAAGGTCCGGGAGTACGCGGCCGCTGTGCAGGACGACCATATGGCGCATTGGGATGAGGGCGCGGCTGCCGAGCTAGGGTATTCGGCGCTGCCTGCGTCGCCGACGTTCGTGTCCCTGCTGGCCGGACCGGTGCTGCATGCGATGAGCGAGATTTTGGCGGGGTATGACCTGCGGGTGTCGGTGCATACGGACCAGGTGCTGGATATTCATCGGCCGGTGCTGGTCGGGGATCGGTTGACGAGCAATGTGGCGCTGCGGTCGTTTCGGCAGGCGTTCGGTGGGGACATGTTCGTCTTCGACAACGTCGTGACCGTTCAGTGGGGCGAGGTCGTGGCCGTCGGGACAACCAGTGTGATCGCGCGGTCGGAGTCGTCGGACGACAGCGCGCACATCGCGCAACGGATGGGGGACCTCGTGCACCGCGGAATGGAGACGTTCGTGCAGCGGGCGCCGGAGCGGATCGAGGTCGCCGACTGGAACCCCCCGGTGGCCCGGTACCGGAGCACCAAGTCGCGATCATTCGGTGCGGTGGCCGAGGGCGACGAATTACCCGGGCGCACGGTCTTTCTCACGATCGGCGATCTGGTCCGCTACGCGGGCGTGGCGGGTGACGCGAATCCGATCCACTGGCACGCCGACGCCGCCCGCATGGTCGGGCTGAAGCACGGCGTGGTCGCGCACGGCATGCTCACCATGGCCTATGCCGGATCCTTCGTCACGTCCTGGCTGCGTGATCCGGGTGCGCTGAAGCAGCTGAGTGTGCGCATGAGCAATCCGGTCTACGTCGGCAGCGAGGGGCCCACGGCCATCGAATTCACGGGGAAGGTCAAGTCGGTCGACCCGGTGGACGGCACGGCCAGGATCGCGATCACCGCAATGCACGAGGGCCGCAAGGTGTTCGGCCGTGCCACCGCGGTGGTTCAACTGAGCTGACTCTCTCACCGCGCGGCGTCTCCACGTGCGCCCCGCGATCGCCGCGCCGCGCATCGTGATCCACGGCAGCGCGCCGGATTCAGCGGGCTCCATGGGAGTCTCGACCTCGGTCCTACGAGAGTCGGGCGGCAGCGCGGCCCGACTGGACATCCCGGGGCCGCCCCCGAATGACGGTGGCGGCCCCGGGAATCGGGTTGTCAGGCCAGAGCTTTGGCCTTCAGATGTTCGAATTCCTGCTGGTTGATCGTGCCCTCACCCAGCAGCCGCTTGGCGTCGGCGATCTGCGCGGCGGGATTGGTCCCCGCGGTCTTGCGGATGTACTCCGTTTCCGCGGCCTGCCATTCCTCCGCCCGCGCGGTCGCGCGCTCCTGCATGCCGGCTCCACGGGCGATCAGATAGACCAGGGACGTGAGTATGGGCAGGAAGATCAGGAAAATGACCCAGATCGCCTTGATCCATCCGGAGGTGTCTCGATCACGGAACAGGTCGCCGACGATGTAGAACAGCATCAGCAGATAGGCGATGAACGCGAAGCTCACCACAATGAGCCAGAGCACTTCCCAGAATGACATAGCGCACCTCGGTTGCCTCGATCGAATTGCCGCCTCGAATGGCGACCGCCGTGCACAGTATTCGAGTGGTCCGGGGTCGGGGATCACCTCATTCGGGTGAGGTCTCCTCCGCGGTGAATCGACAACACGATCATTTCGGTTGGCAATTCGAGGATGCTCGTCCGTTAAACTGCGCAGATCGGAGCGCCACACCACCCTGTCGGCCGGCCACGGGAGACGCGATGACCGTTTCGCACGACCTGGAATTGCCCGGACCGGAACAACTTCCGGCTACGGACGTTCCGGGAATTCCACGGCTGGCCTTTTCCCCGATTTCCCGCCGAGGCCTCATCGCGGAACTGGACGCCGCCGCCGAAGCGCCGGAAGGCTGTGTGCTCCTTGTGTGCTCGCCCGTGGGTACCGGCAAGTCGGTGCTGTTGACGCAGTGGGTCGAGCGACGCCGCACCCGCACCCGACACGGTCGAGTGGCATGGCTTCGGGCACAGGAAGCGACGCCGGCGCTGAACCTCTGGCGGCGACTTCGCCCGCAGCTGGGCCTGGCACCCTCGGCCCGCAATGCGATGGCCGACTCGCTCGCCGACGCCACCGATCTGGTGGAGGCGCTCACCGCGCGCGGCGAACCCGCGCTGGTGGTGATCGACGATGCGCATCTCATCACCACCCCCCTCACGCTGGCTGGGCTCGAATACGTCCTGCTGCACGTGCCCCCGGGCGTCACCGTCGTCGTTTCGACACGCTTCGAGCCGCCGATCCGCTGGCACCTGCTCGAGCTGGGATCCCGGCTACGACGATGGGGCCCTGGACAATTGGCGTTCTCGGTCACCGAAGCCGCCCGCCTGTGCAGGGATCAGGGATGTCGGCTCACCGACCCCGAACTCACGATGCTGATGGAGCTGACCCGCGGCTGGGCGGCACTGGTCCGCATCGCCGCCATCTCTCTCGCGGCCCGGCCCGAGGATTCGGCCGCGGCCTTGACCGCGCTGTCACGGCTGCCTGCTTCGGTGTCGGATTTGTTGGCCGGAGAACTCATCGACGCACTCCCACCCGGATTGCGCGTGTTTCTCACCTACACATGTGTGCCGGCCGAGTTCACCGAGCAACTGGCCGACGATCTGGTGGGCGGCGGCGCCGGGCACCGGCTTCACGAACTCGAGCGCCTGAACTATCCGCTCACTTCCGTTGTCCGCAAAGGCCATATCTGGTTTGCGTACCATCCGATGCTGCGTGCCTATTTCCGCGCGGAGCTCAACCGGCTCGGTCCAGAGCTCGACGAAGAACTTCAGCTGCGCACCGCGCTTCACCTGCAGTCGATCGGAGAACCCGCCGCGGCGCTGCCCCACGTCCTGGCACTGCCGCAGCGGCGGGCGAGGCTCGACTTCCTGCGGGCGCACGGTCTGAACCTGATTCTCCGGGGATACGGTCCGGCACTGTTCGACGCCCTGACCGCGGCGGACGCGGCGCTGGCAGCGGATCCCTACCTGCGGACACTGCGCGTGGTCGACGCTCTGGTCCGCAGCGATATCGCCGCCGCCCGCGCACATTTCGACACGCTGTCCGACACCCCGGGCAGTTCCGAATCGTTCGTCGGCTCCGACATGCTCACCGCGCTGACCGCCGCGGTGCACTGCGAACTGGCCACCACCACCGGCCTCACCCCGGACGCACTGCGTCTATCGCACCACCTACCGGCAACCGGTCAACCCGATCTGGACTGCTACGCCGCGATCGAAACCGCCACCGTCCTCCTGGTCGACGGCGCGGTCGAAGCGGGTGAGGAACGGTTGCGACGGGGTTTGGCCGCAGCGGAGGTGCGCGCGCTACCGCAGCTGCGGCTGCGCGCGTTGACCCGGCTCGGCTTGGCGTCCGCGCTCACGGGGTCGGTCACGACGATGCGGCGGCGGGCCGAGCACGCGCTGCGGGTGGCACGCGAACATGACCTGCTCGAAACGACGGAGGCCGCGCAGCTCATGGCGCTGGAGGTCCTCGGCGCCTATCTGCAAGGCGACAGCCTCGACCTCGAACTCGTGGCCTACGCCCGAGCCGAGAACACCCTGCTGGACGGATCGATCGGCGCGAACGGCGGCTGGCTCTCGCACATGATCGGGACGCTGATGGACTTCGAGATCACCGAGGACAAGAGCGCAGCCGCGCAACTGCTGCGCACCGGGTTCACCCGCCTGCTCACCTTCCATCCGGTGGCGACGACGAGTGCCAGGCTGATTCCCTTCGTGGTGTGGGCGTTGCTGGAAGTGCGGGAGCCATACGAGGCGCAACTGCTGGTCGAGCAGGCGTGTTCGATTTTCGGCGCGATACCCGAAATCCTCATCGCCCGCGCCGCTCTGGCCTCCGACGGCCACAGATCGCGCCGGGTCCTGGAACTGGTCGAACCACTACTGGACGGCTCGACGTCGTTGCATCCTGTCCACCGAGTCACCGCATGGCTGCTGTATGCGGCCGCGCATTTCGAACTGGGCGGCACGACCGGCGCCCATACCGGTGTGGAGAACGGAGTGCGCTGGGCCGCCCAGGAGCGAATCGTAAGGCCGTTTCTCGATGTGCCCGGAACCCTGGCGCTCCTGGACCGTTTCACCGGGAGCTTCGGCCACCACGACGCTTTCGTCGAGATGTTGCGCCGACATCCCCTGGCGCGCAGGCACAGTCGACATCCGAGCCTGACCGTCACCGAGTTCAAGGTACTGCGGCAATTGCCTTCGGGGCGCACCAGCCAGCAGATCGCCGATGATCTGGGGGTCTCGATCAACACCGTCAAGACCCATCTGCGCAACATCTACGCCAAACTGGGTGGCAATTCTCGCGTCGATGCGGTGGACCGAGCCCGGCGCACCGGGCTGTTGTGAGGGGGTGCGCCCCCGAATTCACCCTCGATGGATGAGGGCATCCGGTGTCGATCGAGCAGATAGTCGTCCTGGGGCACTCGAGCTGATGACGCGAAACCGGAACCAGGAGGCCGCCGTACGATGTCGACTCGCTATCAGTTCGTTGTCGACGGTGAACTCACCGAGCGGGCGCTGGCGGCGTTTCCCGAGCTGTCCACCGCGCCCCTCCGGCCCGGTATGACGATCCTGTTCGGATCGATCAGCGACCCCACCGCCATGCGCGGAATTCTCGCCCGCATCGACAACCTCGGACTCACCCTGCTGGAGATGCGCCGGCTACCCGACTGAGGCTTCTTCTCGGGCCGCGTCGGGACAGCGTTCGCCGGAATCCTCGGCCCCGCGCTGCGCGCACTCATGCCGACCATCGCCGTGCAACCGAAGCGGACATCCGTGCAACGCGCGGTGGCGGTCCTGGATCGGGTTGGTGGCGGCCGTCGTGCCGATCAATGTCATCCCGTTCGGACCGGCGGCGGTGCCGATCATGTCGATCGCGCAAGTGGCGACCGAATTGCCCAGCTACCCCGACCGATTCGAGCAACTGCTCTCCGCAGCGGCAGCGAAGACCGAATCGGGAGAGTTCCTTCTGATCAGCGCATTCGCGATCGGGAAATTATGGTGAAGCCCATGAGGATTCGGCGGTGGCGACGGGTGTATCTGGCGGCCGAGTACGCGGCGTTGTTCTTCGGTGGGACGACTCTCTACAACGCGGTGTTGCGGGGGAAGCCACCGATTCCGGCGTTGCTGGTGCTGGGGACCGGGGTGACGGTGTACCTGCGGCGGTCGAAGGGGTTCGATCGCGGGTCGCTGTGGCGGGCGGAGGCGTTTCCGGAGCAGGCGCGGTCGATGGCGATGACCGCGGGGGCGAACGCGCTGGCGCTGACCGCGGCCACGGCGGTGCTGCGGCGGGAGGATCTTTTCGATCTGCCGCGGCGGAATCCGCTGATCTGGCTGGCGGTCATGGTGTTGTATCCGGCGTTGAGCGTGTATCCGCAGGAGTTGATCTTCCGCTCGTTCCTGTTCCACCGGTACGCGCCGGTGTTCGGGGACGGGCGGGCCATGGTGGCGGCCAGCGCGGCGGCGTTCGGGTATGTGCACATCGTGTTCGGGAGCTGGTTCTCGGTGGCGGCGAGCAGTGTCGGCGGATGGTTGTTCGCGGCGCGGTACATGCGGACGCGGTCGTTGTTCACCGCCTCGGTGGAGCACGCGCTGTACGGGATCCTGGTGTTCTCCGTGGGGCTGGGGCGGCACTTCTATCACGGCGCCGCCCCGGCCGCTCGAATTCAGTTGGGGGCCACCAGAACTGCCTGACGCGCAGCCGCGCGGCTCGGATGAGCGAAGACGGCCGCGGTGATGATGAGCAGGAAGGCCAGCAGCGCCGTGGTCGTGCGGGCGATGTGGAACAGCTCCCAGCGGTGCAGGAGCTGGGCGTAGTCGGCGGGAACGGGGCCCACGGCCCACTGCTTGATCTTGCCGTTGATGGGGACATTGCCGAATCGGGTGATGAGGAACGACGTCACCTCCAACCCGAAAGACGTTGCGGCCAAACGGCGGACGAGCCCGCCACCGTAGATCGCCAGCATCAGTGAGGTGAGGGCGGCCAGTGCCATGGCCGATTGCATGACGGGTCCGTTCACCTTCATCAGCGCGGTGTGGAAGGTGAAGCGGACGTCCAGCGGCACGGTCTTGAACGCTTGGGCCACATTGACCAAGCCGTAACCGAATGCGCCGCACAGGTATCCGGTGGCGAGCAGGGCGGCCGCGGTGAGCAGGCGGGTGCGCATGGGTGAGCCTTTCCAGGACGGTCAGGAGCCAGGCGCGAGGTCATGGCCCATCTGCCAGATAATTCAGATTTCAGAACTGTTCTGATTTTTGAACCTGTATCCTGACTCTGTCAAGACGGCAGTTCGACATCGAACGGAGGGTTCGTGCCTCGGCCACAGCGAGCGGCGGACACCGCGGGCGTACCGGTGAGCGCGGAGGAGCAGCGGCGGCTGGAGGCGCTCGCACCACTGATCGCCACGCATTTCCGCCGCGCGCACGGCGATATGCCCGCGACGCTGCGCGCGTCCTTCGAGGCGGGCGGGCTGGGCAACCGGCACGGCGCGGTCCTGGCCCAGGTGCTGGCCGCGGGCAGCCTCAGCGTGAGCGACCTCGCCCGCCGCCTCGGCATCAGCCTCACCAATGCGAGTCAGCTTGCGGGAGAACTGAATCGAGCCGGCTGGCTGCAACGCGACAACGACCCCGACGACAACCGCCGCACCCTGCTCTCCCTCCCCGACGACCGCCGCGACGACGTGGCCGCGTTCATCAACCGCCGCTCCGACGCACTGCTGCGCGCCATGTCCCGCCTGAATGCCGGCGAACGCCGCGGCTTCCTGGCGGGCCTGCAAGCCTGGGCCGACGAAATCGATCGCTGACCCGCGCGTACGGCGATTCGGGGGGCGTAGCCGGGATCCGTCGCCGACTCGCGCTTCCCACGTCGACAGCTGCCCTTACCGGTCAGGCACCTGAGGGACGCCCCACGTCCGCCGGCGTCACCGTAGGGGCCTCACCGACCCGAATTTCACGGTGACGGGCCGACCTTCGCTGTCGACCGCCTCACATTCAGCTGGTCACCAGCCCCTGCCAAACGACCGGGACCGACTGGTCGGGCAGACTGGCCGGGTGGGAAACCTACCTGTGGCAGCAGTGGTGTGCGCGTTCATCGGGGCGATCTTGTTCGCGGTGTCGGCGGTGGCGCAGCAGCGGGCGGCGGCGGATGTGCCCGAGGGGGATGCCCTGCTGGCCAAGCTGGTTCGGAATCCACGGTGGCTGGCAGGGTTGATCGGGGATGCGGGCGGGTTCGCGTTCCAGGTGGCGGCGCTGGCGCTGGGCTCGGTCCTGGTGGTGCAACCGATTCTGGTGACGGCGCTGGTGTTCGCGCTGCCGCTGGCCGCGCACTACAGCGGTCGCCGGGTGACGGCGGTGATGTGGATGCAGGCGGCAGCGCTGTCGATCGCGCTGGCCTGCTTCCTGGTGATCGGGGAACCGACGGCGGGGGTGACCAACGCGCCCTGGCATCGATGGGTGCTCCCACTGGGCTTGCTGATCGGCGCGATCCTCGCGGGCATCGCGGTGGCTACCACGGTGCGAGTGCCCACCCTGCAAGCTCTGCTGCTGGGTACGGCCGCGGGTCTGCTGTTCGGCATCTCCGCCGCCCTCACCGAGAATGTCACCGATCTCTTCCGGGTCGGCGTCGGCACCGCCCTGACCAGTTGGGAGCTGTACGTCCTGGCCGCGTGCGGCATGCTCGGCCTGTACATGCAACAGCGTGGCTATCAGGTGGGTCCGCTGTCGGCATCACTGCCCGCCTTCACCGTCGCCGAACCGCTCGGCGCGGCGTTCCTCGGCATGACGGTCCTCGACGAGCGACTGCGCTCCGGTCCGGTCGGCACCGCCTTCGTCGCCGCCTCGGTCGTCGTCATGTGCGTTGCGGCGGTGCGCCTTTCCCGCGCCCAGGCCGCTCCCCTGCCCAACCCGGAACCCGCCGCCGACTGACCTTCGCCACGCCCGAAATCCCCCATTTTCCTGGCGATTTGCATTACCCACCCACCCATAGGCTAATGTTCTGTCCCGCAAGCCGATCGGCCCACAAGGCCGGGCGAGCACGCGGATGTAGCGCAGCTGGTAGCGCATCACCTTGCCAAGGTGAGGGTCGCGGGTTCGAATCCCGTCATCCGCTCCACGGGGGATTTTTCAGGCGCGATTAGCTCAGCGGGAGAGCGCTTCCCTGACACGGAAGAGGTCACTGGTTCAATCCCAGTATCGCGCACCAGAAGACAGGAACGTATCCGGTTTCCACCGGTCCCTTCCGATCGCCTCCACCCGGTCAGGTTCGCGACGATGATGGTCGACGAGCGTGAAGGCTAGGTATGCGAGGTCGTCAAGATGGCAATGACGTCGAGCGCCAACACCATTGGCTGTAGTCCCGCTGCGGGTTCGGCGAATGTGTCTTCAGCCCTGCGGTTTTCGGATGGTTGGGAGCGTAGGCTCGAACCTGGTTCGATCGAGCGAAAGGGCGTCAGTGTGGCCGACGACAATATGTTCAGCGTCTACGGGCGAATGACTGCACTGCCCGGCCGGCGGGACGAGCTGATCGCCTTGCTCCTCGATGGATTCCGCGCCGGCGGCGATGACAGCGGCCTGCTCACCTACAGCATCAATACGGCCTTCGACGACCCGGACACAGTCTGGCTGACACAGCTGTGGATCGATAAGGAAGCACACGACGCGACCACCCGTTCCGAGCCGGTCGCAGCGGTGACTCGCCAGCTTCCTCCACTCCTGGCTCGGCAGCCCGAAGGCTTCTACGGCCACGCCGTCCATGTTCACGACCGCACCACCGAGTGACGAGGTGAAGCAGGAGCCCGGGCACCTGGATCGAATCCTGGCCAGGACCGACCCTGACACCGGTCTCCAACCAGCCGACTCGAGTGCTACCGATCGTCCATAACGGAGTCGGCGCAGACTTCCGAAGGACCTGTATCGGACGGCGCGTTACCTCAGCGGTCGCAGGCCCACGACGAGCCTGCAGGTCCGGGTCGCGACACCATCGGCGTCGGTCAGTGCGACGTCGACGTCGGTATCGCGGCACCCTCCGTTCGAAGCGGCCGACGATCGGGTTTTATGAAAATCTGGAAATTCGTGCGCCGGCTGTGTCGAGAACGCGCGGGCGGCTCCGTCCGAAGGATACGAGCAGCCGAACTGGGCACGACCGCACCGACGAAGGAGCGACCACCATGCACCCGACTGAGATCACCGCGATCCTGAACCTTCCGATCAGCCAGGAACTCCTGGCTCGCGACCTGCTTCGCATGGCCTACGTCGCCAAGGACGGCACGCCCCGCAACATCCCGATCGCCTTCACCTGGAATGGCTCGGAGATCGTCGTCTGCACCGCGAAGAACGCCCCGAAGCTGCCCTCCCTGCGGCACAACCCCGCGGTCGCGCTGACGATCGACACCGAGGTACACCCGCCGAAGATCCTGCTCATCCGCGGTCGAGCGGAGCTGGACGTGGTGGACGGCATCCCGGAGGAGTACCTGCAGATGAACGGCACTTACGAGATGACCCCCGAGCAGCGCGTCGAGTGGGAGACCGAGGTCCGCTCGCTCTACGACGGCATGGTCCGGATTGTCATCACCCCGACGTGGGTCAAACTCATCGACTTCGAAACCACCCTCCCCACCGCGGTCGAGGAGCTGGTCCAGCGGCAGGCCGAGCGTCAGCGCGCCTGAACCGATCGACGCGGCCAGAATGAGCCGTCAATGGGTGCTGATCGGCTTGATTTCCTCAGCTACTGGCGCACAGTGCGGTCGAACAGGGCCAGCAATTCACGGTAGTGACGTTCGGCGGCTTCAGGGTCGTAAGCGGAAGTATCGGCCTGGGTGTAGCCGTGTTGGGCCCCTTCGTAGACCTCGGTACGGTGGCGGACGCCGGCGGCGTCGAGTGCCTTGTCGAACTGGGCGATGTGTTCCCCGGTCATGTGGTGATCCTCGCCGGCGTGGGCGAAATACAGCTCCGCCGTGATGTTTCCGACGGCCAGGTGCGGACTGTCCGGGGTGTCGGTGACGAGCGGTCCGCCATGGAATCCCGCCACCGCCGCAACCCGATCGGGGAACATGGCGGCGACCAGGACCGCCAGCCGCGCTCCCATGCAGTAGCCGGTGAGGCCGACCTTGCCGTCAGCAACATGCGGCGACGCCGCCAGCCACTCGAGGTAGGCGCCGGCATCGGAACGCAAGAGCTCGGGTGTGAGCTCGCGGATCATCGGGAAGACCTGGTGGAAGATCTCCGGCCGCTCGGCTGGATCGATGAAGTCCGGCAGCTCGATCACGGGCGCACGCCCGTGCCGGTAATAGGCGTTCGGAAGCAGGACGGTGTAGCCGTGGGCGGCGATACGATCGGCCAGCGACCGCAGGCTGGGCCGCAGTCCGAAACCGTCCTGGATCACCAGAACTCCCGGATGGGCGGCGCCATCGTCGGGGTAGGCGACATACGCGTCGGCGACACCATCGGGTGTCCGCACGTCGACCGACATACCGTGCGTTGTAGTCATCGTCGAATCCTTCTGTCGTGGTTCATGTCCCGTGATCAACACGACGGAGGCGGAGCCCGCGCGATACCGCGGGCTCCTCGATCGAAAAACGGACCGACACCGGCCCGCGCGATGCTCAGAAGAGCACCGGGTAGCCAATCCGTGTGTGGCGCAACGCCGTCCCGGTAGTCATCGCCTCATACCCTAGCCCAGCGGACAAAACCGCGCACACCGCTTCAGGCGTCGCGCCGTGATGAGGGCCGATACCTGGTACGCACGGCGACCTGGTCGCCGTCGGCGAAGCGGTTGAGCCCGGCCGTGGGGATCGCGGCCGGTGCGGGCGATGCGAGATCGGAGACTACGCTCGAATGCCCGCCGCCCACTGCGGGTTTCGCCCGGAAGCGGCAACAGCCCGCAGGAACGGGTCCGCATTCTCGGCAACCTCGACCGCCGCGGCGAACATGCCGTACGCGTGATATTCCTCGGAGTTCGAGTCGATGATCTCTGCGATGGTCGCGGCCGCCGGTGCGCGAATCCGAAACGGAAATGACACCCAAATGACGCTCTTCAGCCGCCAACCGCCGCACTGACCCGGGGAGACTGTTCCTTTTCATCATTTCGTAGACCCCAAGACCGTTCAGGCGCCCGGAAAACACCTGCCAGTAGACGCCGATCGCCATAATGGGGATACGACGATCAACGTCCTGACCGAACAGGACCCGCGATTCTACAGACAATGACCGCCATGACGCCGAATAAATATGGCGGTACGACCATGCAAGGCCCCACCCTCGGCAGACCGCCGTTATCACCACAAATGGAGGGACCCGGATCATGTTCGTCGATAAATCGCTCAAACCACTGGGATCAATTCTGCTGGCCGGCACGTTGGTGATCGGCGGTGCCGCGAGCGCGTCGGGTGCGCCCAGCGGACCCGATCTGGAGAAGTCCATCGTCCTGCTCGATACGAGCTGGGACGGATATATATTCGTGCCGCCCAGATACGATCAGGCGGGCGTGGGATTCACGCAGGAGGTGACGGCGGATTCGACCTGTACCGGCTGGTTCGCCGGCAGGAACGGCCAGATTATGACGGCCGGTCACTGTGTCGATCCGGCGGACGGTAAGAAAGCGCTGTTGCAGCAGTATCTCTCGTCCAAGGGCAGATCCGACCTGCTGGACACCGCCATCATGAACTGGAAGGTGGAGGGGACCGCGCAAGGGGCGCCGGTGGACCGCGCGGTGAAAGCGATTCAGCCGCCGGCTGTGAACGGCGCCGTGCTCACGACCGCTACCACCGTTCAGATCGTCGACTTCCGGTCGTTCGAGCAAGGGGATCTGGCCTTGCTGAAGGCGTCGGGCTTGTCGAAGGAAACACCGGCTCTGCAGATCGCCGATGGGACTCCGCAGGTCGGCAGCCAGTTGACCTCCATCGGGTTCCCCGGCAGCGTGTTGAACTTCGCCGATCCCGGCCGGATCCCCCGCCCGTCGTTCAAGTCCGGCACCGTGTCGAGTCAGCAGGTTTCGCCTCAGGGAGTGTCCGTGCTCGAGGTGAGCACCGACATGTCAGGAGGCATGTCGGGCGGCCCGTCCGTGAACAGCAATGGTCAGGTCGTGGGAATCAACAGCTTCGGCGTCCTGAATCCCAGCACCGGTGCGGAGATGGCCGGCACGAACTTCATCACCGAAACCAAGGATCTACGGACCTTCCTGGATTCACACGATGTACCGGTCACTCAACCCGCGTCGAAGAGCGGCTTCCCGGTCCTTCCGGTGGTCGCTGGAGTGGTGGTAGCCGCTGTGGTCATTGCCGGCGCGACTGCGACCCTGTTGTTCCGGCGCCGGCGGCCGCCTGTGACAGCTCCTCCATCGGCCGGCGAAGCTACCGCTACGGGTCGGGTTCCTCCCGCCGGTCTCCGAGACGATCAGGTTGGCGGACCGGAGACAGTCCACGCACAGCCGATGTCGCATCCGACACCGGTCACCGTCGGATCGGCCGAACCGATTCCCGCTGAGGGCCATGAGCCGTCGACGTCGGTCGACCCTAATGCCGAGAGACACTACTGCTCGAATTGCGGATTCGAACACCATCCAGAGGAAAAGTTCTGCCCGCGCTGCGGTCACGCCGCCGGCTGACCCTCTTCACGATCCGCTGCCCCCGGGTTCCACCCGGCATCATCTACTCCGAGGGGATGGGTCCGCTCCTCCGATCTCGATGTCTCCTTCGCCGGTGACGATCGCTTTCTTCGACCGGCCGCGCTCGCCCATTTCCGCGGCCCTCGGTCCTGTCGCCCCAACGCCGGGGAGTCACACCTCGAGAAAAGGGGAAAAGAATTCGGCAATGCGGACGACCGGCGTCGAACGGTCCTTCTCGCTCGGGCAGGGTTTCTCACGCATCCAGCAGGTGGGGTAGGCCGGCTCGGTAGCGGTCGGCGTCGAGGGCTTTGAGGGGTTCGAAGACCGGGGGTGCGTAGAGGGGGTAGATCGGCGCTCTGGAGCCGGGGTCGCCGGCGGCGTCGAGGAGAGCGTTGGCGGCGGCGCGGCCGGATTCATTGGCGCCTTCCATGGTCGCGAGGTCGATGTGGGTGCGGACGTGGTCGCCCGCGAAGAACAGGTTGGGGATGGCGGTGGCGGCTTCGGGGCGGTTGTCCCAGGAGCCGATGGTGTTGACCAGGAGGGGGGTGTCGTTGGTGGCGGCGCCGCCGGTCCAGTGCACGCCCGGGTCCAGGAACCAGGAGTGGATGTCATCCTCGCGGAGCCAGCCGGTGGAGTTGTTCAGCCAGGCCGACAGTTGGGCCCACACTTCCTGCGCCACTTCATCTTTGGTGCAATCCTTGGCGGACTTGCCGAAGACGATGCCGGGGGTGTCCCAATCGGAGACGTCGACGGACAGGCATTCCACCACACTGCCGTCGCCGTATCGGGATGCGAAGTCCCCCACCCACATCGCCGCCTGCCGCAGGGCGGTGAGGGCCCACGGGGTGCCCAGCGCCGCGATGTGCCCCTCCGGGAGGTCGGTGGGGCGGGTCAGGTAGTACTGGATGCCCACCATCCAGTCGACCTCCAGATCCCTCATTCCGGCCAGGCGCGGGTCCGCGTCGAGGATGTCGTCGCTGAGCAGCGGGACCGCGCGTTCGACCGGCATGGCGCAGATGTACCAGTCGGCGTCCACGCGGCCGTCCGCGCCACCGCTGACCCGGGCCGAGGTGATGCGGCCGTTGTCCAGCTCCAGCCCGATCGCCTTGGCGCCCAGCTCGAATCGCACGCCGAGGCCGCGCAGATGTGCGACCCAGGGGTCGATCCAGGCCTCGTTGGTGGGCCGGTTGAGGATGCGGTCCACGCCGCCCCCGTACTGCGGCACCAGCCCGGTCCCGGCCAGCACCAGAGCCTCGCCGATGGTGCCGATGGTGCGGGCCGAACTGCGATACGGCTTGGCGGCCACGGTGATTCGGGTGAGGGCGTTCACCAGGTACTCGCGGTAGGCGTCGGATTTGCCGTCCGCCTCCATCACCTGCGCCCAGGACCGGTACTCCCATTCGCCGAAGCGGCGCTCGGTGCTGCTGGTGAACCAGCGCAGCATTTTCTGGGTGAACAGGGCCAGTTCCTGGGGCGGCAGGCGCGGGATGAGGCCCACGGCCGCCGCCAGGGTGGTGCGCAGGGTCTCCGGGGTGATCTCGGCGAGGCCGCCGACCTCGACCGGTGTCACGACGGGCGGCAGATCACGGAATGCCACGGTGGCCGCCTGGACGCGGACCAGATTGTCCGCGACCCCGCGGGCATTGCCCGGGAAGGGAATTCGGCTCATGGTCTCCGGAATGTGCTGATAACAGCCGGGAAAGAACCGGAATCCGTGCTCGCCCGGCAGATCCAGCCGCCCGCCCGCACCGGTTCCCGGCACGCTCATACTGCGCGCCTTGCCGCCCAACGCGACCGGTTCGTACACGGTGACCTGGTATCCGCGCTCGCTCAGTTCGTGCGCCGCGGTCAGCCCGGACACGCCGCCGCCGAAGACGGCCACGCTGCGACCGCCGCCGGCGGCGACAGCGCGCACCGGCGGCGACACCGCGGGCAGCCCAGCCGCGGCGGCGGCAATCAGACTGCCGCGCAGGACGGTTCGCCGGGAAATCGGGTGGGATGACGGTTCGGGGCGGGGGCGGTTCACGGGAATCTCCTCGGGCGGACGACGCACGGCTTCGGGCTGATTCGGAGGACGGAAGGTCGACGAAGGCGGCGGTGGAACGCGGGTCGGCGCGGGCCGACGAGTCCGCGCGACCAGCCCCTATTCGGGCGCGCCGGCGTTCCCGGGTGGTGATGGCGACAGGGGCGGCAAGCCGTGGCGGCGCGCGGTCCACCGTTCGTAGCGCTCGCTCGCGGTGGCGCGCACCTCCCGGAACAGCGTGTCCGCCACGGTGATCGGCTCGCCGCGCCCGTGCCAGGCGGCGCGGACGGCCAGGGTCGCCGACAGCCCGGGCGGGAGCATCCGCTCCGGGGACCGCACTCGCGTCATTACCTCGAGGACGCGCGCGGCCAGGTCCGGGTCGTTCGCCGCGGTGCGGTACAGCTCCGCTTCCAGCGGGGTCATCGCCTCGCCCCGGGCGAGCCGGTTGGTCCACTGGTACATGGGCAGGCAGTCGTGTTCGCGGCGGTATTCCCAGTCGCGCAGCGCCCGATCCAACCGGTCCGGATTGTCGAGGACCGGTGCGGCGGCCGCGGCGAGCAGGCGGCCGTAGCGCAGCGCGTCGCGGATTCCCTGGGCGGTCACCGGATCCTTGAAGTGGCCCGCGTCGCCGGGCAGCGCCCAGCCGGGACCAGAGGAGCGGCGGAAGTAGGAGGTCAGACCGACAGCGGTGCGCACCCGCCCGACCGGCGTGCAATCCCGCAGGCGCGCGGCCAGTTCCGGCATCTCGGCGATGAACTCGCGGTAGAGCCGCGCGGCGGCGCGCGGACTGCGGTCGGCCCGCTCCACCGGCGGCTGGATCAGGCACAGCACCAGCCCGTCGTCGCAGGGGAAGGCGGTGCCGAGCAGTTCGCCGGTGCGCCATTGTGCCGCCGTGCTCCGCCAGGCCTGCTCCGCGTCGGCCCAGTAGCCGAAGTAGCAGGCGCGGCCGCTGGCGGCGCTGCGGTACGGGATGTCAGCACCGACCAGCCGGGCGACGGTGCTGCGACGACCATCGGCGCCGACCACCAGCGGCGCCAGCACTTCCGCGGTCGCCCCGGTGCGATCCCGGTAGCGGACACCGGCGACCCGGCCCGCCTCGAACACCAGCTCGGTGACCAGCATGCCCTCGCGCACGTCGGCTCCGCGGGCCCGCGCGGTGGCCACCAGCGCCGCGTCCAGCCCGATCCGCCGCACGCACAGCGCGTAGTCGATGTCATACACCGCCGCGAAAGGGGTGCGCACGGTGTAACCCGATCCGCCCGCGAGTGCCGTATTCAACTGTGGCGCACCTATTTCCAGTACCCGCGGCAGTGCGCCCAGGGCGCGCAGTTCGGCGACGCCGGTGGGCCACAGCAGGTGTGTGGACAGGGTGTCGGAGGGGAAGCGCGCGCTGTCGAGCACGATCACCCGACGGCCGCGCCGGGCGAATTCGATCGCGGCGGCCGCCCCCGCGCATCGGCTTCCGACTATGACGACGTCGGCGGTTTCGCTGCGCATCGCACTCCTACTTCGCGGGACACAGTGTTCGGACACTATGTCTCACGTAAGAGAGTGAGATGAATCCTCTTTCTTGTCAATGGATTCCGCGTGTCCCCTGCGGGTGCGTCCGATTGCGGCAGAATGGCCACATGGTCGAGACAGCGGTGCACCCTCTGCGGCTCGCAATACGCCGGGAGTCCTCGTGCCCTCGCTGACGCGCACCGCCAGGAGCGGCAGGATCCAGCGTGACGAACGTCGCGAGGCGGTGGAGCGGCGGGTTCTGGCCGCGGTCGATCAATTGCTCACCGGTGGCTCGACTTTCACCGAACTCGCTGTCGCGCGCATCGCCACCGAGGCCGAGATCGCCCGCTCAACCTTCTACCGCTACTTCCCCGACAAGAGCCGGCTGCTGATCCGGATGGCCGAACTGGCCACCGACGAACAGTTCAGCGCGGCCGAACACTGGTGGACGAGCAGTCACGCCGACGGCGAGGCGGGCGTAGTCCAGGCCATGCGCGAGATGATCGCCGGATCCCGCGCGCACGCGCACCTGCTGCGCGCGCTGTCGGAGGTCGCGGCCTACGACCAGGATGTGGGCAGTTACTGGCGCGGCCGACTCGAAGCCTTCGTGACTCTGGTATGCACTCGCCTGCAGGCCGACCGGACCGCCGACCGGATTCCGGACAGCGTCGACATCCCCTCCACCGCAATCATTCTCACCTGCATGGTGGAACGCTCCATCGACTTCCTGCTGGGCACGGCCACCGTCGACGATGAGCAGATGGCCCGGTCACTGGGCCGCGCCATCTGGCTGACGGTCTATGGGGATGCTCCGAATCCCAGCTGATCGCGGGCATTTCGGTCATCGGATCGCAGGAACCCTGGAAGCCTGTCGCGTAGTGATTCAGCCACGCGGGGCGGCCAGATCGGGGTGCGCGCGTCCGGCGACGACGGGCAGATCCAGGCTGGATTTGATGCCGGGCGCGGCCGCGCACACATACGGGATCGAGTTGACGCAGTGGTTCGCGGTCGCCACGATGCCGGGATTACGTTTCAACCCTTCCGCGACGCTCGCGGGCTGCCAGCCCCGAATGGTCACGAAGGTGTCGGGGTCTGCTTTGATCTCGATCTCATAGCGTTCCCCCTCGGGCCCGAATTCCCAGCCCGGCTCCAGGTTCCGCTCTCCCATCAGCCAATTGACCGCGATCCGGACGACCGGCCGATCGCCCACCACCGCGTCCCATTGGAAGCGCTGCGCCGCGACCCGCCCCGGCTCGATGACCCCCATCGGCGACTCGATCGGCGCGGTGGCGACGGCGAGCTCGTGCGAGGTGCGAATCTCGGCCTCGGCGAATCCGAGCGTGTCCAGGCACATCCGCACGGACTGGATGAATCCGCCGCTCAGCAGTCCGAGCATCGGGGACTTGCGGGCCTGCTCGGGGGTGCCGCCGAAGCCCATCACCGAGCGCAGCACGTCGGGGGCATCGTAGGTGCGCATGTCGGAGAATTCCTCGGCCCGCACGAACGTGACCGACGATGACATGGCCGAGAGCACGAGCGGATGCAGATCGGTTGTCCCGCCGGGGTTGATGCCGATGCCGTGCAAGGTGACGCCTCCGTCGAGACACGCTTGCGCCAGCTGGGCATCGCGATCGCTCGGATAGAACCAGCCGACCGGCGTGACAACGTTCTTACCGGACCGGAGGATGCGCGCCACCTCGCCGGGATCCGGGATCAGCGGGGCGTACACGACCGCGTCCGCGTCCAACGCCAGGATCGCATCGATGTCGTCGGTCGCGGTGACGCCCATCTGCTCTGTGCCGAGGATGTCACCGACATCCTTGCCGCTCTTGGCATTCGAGTGGACGTAACATCCGACCAATTCGAGCTCGGGATGCGACCGCACCGCCTCGATCGCCGCCTTGCCGACCCCGCCTGTAGCCCACTGGACAACCCGCAACATGGGCCCTCCTCGAAGATGGAGACTCTGTACGTGAGAGTGACTCTCTCAATGCGAGCGAGTCTCGCAGAGGCGAGCTGCCGGTGGCAAGCAATTCAATAGAGATCGTTAAGCCGACGGCCGTAATTTTCTCGGTGATCCCACACTCCGAGGGGGTGAAAGGCCATGGCGCTCCGCATATCCGGTCGCGCGATCACCAGCGACAGAACTCCTGAGACCGCATACCTGGTGCCCGGCCCCGGCGGTGGCACCTGGGCGCTGAGCTGGCTGCCCGGCCGCGATCTGACCCGGGAACAGGCCATCGACGGCATGGCGCTCGACGAGATCCTCAGCGACCCCACTCCCGCCGACGGGGAGTTCGCACTCGAAATAGCCGCGCTGCGAGCCGAATCCCTCGGCATGCGGCTCGAGGACGCCGTGGTCCGGCTGTTCGCCCGGATCGTCGAACGCGATCGGCAGCGGCAGGCGGGAACGGATGGGGCAGACCGTCCCCCGGGTGACTCCGCGGGACGGTTCTGCACCCGACGTCCGAAGTCCGTTGGTCCCCATCGTTCTTCCGCGCTACGTTGAGCCTTCGCCCGGAGGGGGAGGCTGAACGTGCGGATGAGGTATCAATCGCGGCCCTGAGTCGTGCACACGAGCGAGCGCTCGGACGGCAATCGCGATCCTGGCGCCTGCCTGCGCGGCGGCCGTGCCGCGTCCGGGCCCGCGAGGTCCAGTGACGAGAAAGGTAGTCACTCTCGAGCCCTCTGGATATGGCGCGCTGTCGCGTATCCGATGTCGACCTTCTGCTTTCCTTGCCTCTATCACCGAATCGCGAAACAGCAGAACGACATTGATCGGCGATCTCGTCATGCGGGGGCGGAGCATACCGAGTGCGAAGGGGCCCGATCGCCCGGGGTCGGGTTTCAGTTGAGCCGCACTCGTCAGCTGAGACCGCCATCGGTGATGTCCGCCGGTAGCGGCGGGGGCGGTCGCTGACAGGCAAGGATTCACACGGCATCGACCGAGATATCGGCGGGGTCGTCGGCAACCGAAAGGGACTTTCGGCTCTCGCCGCGAGTTCGCCCGGCGATCCAGACTTGATCCGGTAAGTGGTCCTGCTCGATGCGATATCCCCGCAACACTATATGTCCGCGGCATCCTCAGGAGGACGAGATGAAGTACGTGGCTTCCTGGCAGTACCAGTGGAACAGCTCCGCAAGCGAGAACGAAGCGAGTATCCAGCGCGCGCTGCAGGCGTACAGCAAGTGGACGCCGGTTGCCGGCTTGACGTACCACCAATTCCTCGGCCGACTCGACAACAGGGGCGGATTCGTGGTCGTCGAGACGGACGATCCGCTCAACCTGCTCGACGCTCCCAGCAAATTCGGATTCTTCTCCGACTATGACATCTACCCCGTGGTCGACATTGTGGAAGCGATACGAGCGAACCAGGAGGGCGTCGAATTCCGGAAGGGCCTGGGCTGATTCCCGCACCCGAGACCGGTGAACGGCAAGGATGCACGTCGGCGCGCGAGGATCACCGACGCGCGACGGCGTGCCATCCGCTCGCCCACACTCGCACCTCGAGCCCGAAACAGGCCGGTACCAAGCAATTACATCAGTCCGCCCGATGTCCGGCGAAGTCGGTCTCTCTTGTAATCACGATCCAGATGGATGACACGAATCGGCTACGGGGTGATGTCGCGGGTCAGCGGCGCAATGAGCGGGCGATGCGTTGAAGGGCCCACGCGGTGTAGGCGAAGTCTCGTCTGGTCACATATGACGACATCGGGGCGAGCGCCACGTGCCGCATTCCGGCGTCACGGAACAGACGCAGGCGTCGAATGATCTGTTCGGGGGTGCCGACGAGATTGCCGGACTCGACTACCTCGGGCGGTACGGCAGCGAGGGCGGATTCGAGGGTGGCGCGGTCGTAGCTCTCGGGAAGGACGTCGCCGAAGCCGCGGAATGCCGACCCGAAGGGGTGCTCGGCTCCGAGTTGCTGCCAGCGGGCCGCGGGGAACATCAACGCCCAGTAGCGTGCGATCTTGCTGTTGAGTAGGGCGCGTGCCTTGCGCTCGCTGGAAGCCACGAAGATCTGGGCCATCAGGGAGGCGGTGATGCCGTCGGGGTCACGTCCGGCATGTACCGCCGCTGAACGAATCTGGGCGAGCTTGTCGGCGTATTGCTCGGGGTCGCTGAGCACAATCGACCAGGGCAGCCAGCCGTCGCCGTAGCGGCCGGTGAGCTCGAGCATGCGAGGGCCGTGCGCGGCGACCCAGATCTGGGGAATACGCCCCGGTGGTGGTCGCAGACCCAGCACGGCGCGATGGAGTCGGAAGTACTTGCCGTCGAAGTCGATCGGACCGTGCGAGGTCACGCAGAGGCGCATGATCTCGAGCGCCTCAGCCGCGCGGGCGACACGGTATTCGGTTGGCAGGCCGTAGGGCTCGAGGTTGAGGATTTCCCCGGCGCCGAAGCCGATGATCGGCGCCCGCTTGGCCACATGCGCCAGGGTGAGTGCGGCCTGCGCGATCATTACCGGGTGGCGGCGGACCGACTCGGTGACGCCGACGCCGAGGTGCATGCGCCCGACTTTGGAAGCCAGGCCGCTGAGCAGGGTTTGGTAGTCGTAGAGTTCGTGCGGACTGGGCTGATGCTTGTGCAGCCAGGTGAAGTCCCCGTCCCACAGACAGGCCGGATAGAACTCCTGCACGTGGTCATACACGAACAGCGAATCGAGCCGACCCAGCCGTATCAACAGCGCGGCGGCGCGAACGCCGGTCATCGGCGGATAAGGAAATATGTACGTGCCGGTACGCACCGATACAGCGGTCATGCCACGTCCTCCTTCTGCGTGCCTCTGCGACGTTCTCCTCACGAATCAGGAAGGAGTCGCTGTAGCCGGAATCCGGATGCGTTCCCGCGTATTCGACCGCTACCGGATGTGGATTTCGCGCCGCGGACGGCAGGACCGACACACAACGTCATGCCCGCCGCTCATGGCCGCGACTGCCCCACAGCGCTTTTCGTGCCGCCTCGCGGTCGGCCGATCTGGACGACGATGTATCGGCATCGGCCGGTTCGTGGGTTTCTTCGTACATCTCGCGACGGCTCGATCGCCGAGGCGCGCAACGATTCGGCGTGCTGTGAGATCGGGGTTGTGGGGTGCGGCGACGCTACCCGCACCTGAAGACCCATCCGTCGAAATTCGGTGCGGTGGAGAGGCATACGTTGACGTGCGAGTGCACGGCTGGCGGCGGGGCCTGGAGATGGTCCGCTGCAAGACCTCCGGAGTGGCTACGAGCTTCGCTCGCGAAAGTTGTTGGACTGCCACGGGAGTCATGAGCCGATTCGGCCGGTACCGCTGGGGTACCGGCCGAATCGTGCGTGTCAGGCGCGCACCGCCTCCCTTTCGCTGATCTCCCGCGTCAGCTTCGACGACCAGGGACACCAGAAACAACCGGGCAGGAAGGCCCCGCAGACCTCGTCGAGGTGGTCCTCGGTGTAGGCGATGCTGGAGTCGCACACCTCGATCGCCATGGTGAAGAACGTGATGGTGTCCGGATCGAGATGAAAGTTCCAGCCGGGGTTGTACTGCACCGGCTGCTTCCTGATTCGGCCCATGACGTGCACGGACATCGTTTCCTCGCCGGACAGGATGCGGCGCGCCTCATCGATGCGCTGCTCATTGTCGACCTTGAAGACGAATTCCTTGCCGGAGTAGTCGGTGAAAGCGAAGTAGGCCACGTTGATCCCCTAACTCGATGGTCGGGTGAACGAACTACTTGCCCTTCAATGGTAAGGCGTCATGCCCCGTTGTGGTAAAGATGTTGCGCTGCAAGGGAATTTGAAATCATGTCCGGTTTCGGGAGACATTGCGGTACGCGATTGCGCGGATCAGCGTGCGTCCAGTACCCGTTGCCCGTTTCGGTCCGATGGTTGCTGAGGTGTACCTATCTTGGCTCGCGTCAGCACATCCCGGATCGCCATTGCGCCCCGCGCTACCGGGGCAGCCACCCGTCCGTCGGCATCGATCAGCACCGCGGATGGGGTGCCGCGCACCCGGTACCGCAATGCCGCCTCGTTCCCCTGCTGGACCAGCACCGGGATCTCGCCCAGCCCGTGTTCGCGCCCCCAGCGCAGGTGCTCGGCGACATCGCCGTTGCCGACCACCGCGATGGTGAGCGTCCGCTCGGTCCGAGCCTGCCAGCGCGGCAGCTCCCGAGCCAGGGCGGCACACATCTCACAGGCCGGGTGCACGAACACCAGCAACACCGCGCGGCCGAAACCGAGCAGCGTTTCCAGCGTGGTGCGACCTCCCGCCGCATTCAGCAGTTCGAACTCCGGCGCCACCGCACCCGGCGGCAGGCCCTCGGCGCCGAGCGTGGACAACGCCAGCTCGTCGATACGGCGGCGCAGCGCGCCGACCTCACCCAGCAGCCGGGTCAGGATCGCGAGGACCACGATCAGCGCGGCGGTTCCGATCGAGCGGTCGACCGAGAGGGCGCCCGGCAGTCCGGGATACCGCACCGAACCCCAGCACACCGCGAGTGCGAGCAGAATCAGCACGACATTGCGGATCAGGGTGCGGGGGCCGATCGGTTGCGTGCTCAGGGCGCCGAAACACGAGCAGACCGGACGTTGTCCCCGATGCAACAGCCGTGCTACCGCGGCGGTGAACACCGCGAGCAGCAACACTGCGGCGGCCGCGGAAATCACCGCCGTCCAAGGCGGCAGCACCGCGACCGCGATCACCGCCTCCGGCACGGGCAGTGCGATCGCCACCAGCGGCGTCCAGCGGAGCGGCACGCCGAAGTCTTGCACCGCCTGTCTGGTCGCGAGCGGATCGGTCCATTTGCCCCAGGCCGACAACGCGAAAACCGCCGCCAGTGCCAACCGTGCCACCCACACCCCGGATTCGATCAGCATGTCCGCACCATTGCATATCGCTCTGAGCGCCGAGAGCCGATTCCGGTAGTCCAGCGGTCGGCGCGGCGGGTCGCGATGGCGAGCTGAGGGTCTCGGTCCGCACCGGCGAGGGTCACCCGCCCGGGCCTGCGTCAAGCTGGATGTGTCAGCGGCCAGGGACACCCCTACAAGGAGAGCGGCAGGACAGCAAACACAGTGGACTTACGACCGACAACCTCCACATCGCGCGCTTATCACCGCTGTTTGATGCAACCTATGGTCAAATGTCATGCGAACGCCATACCTATCCGCATGGCACAGTTACTCGACAGTTATCACACTTGACGCGCCATGCGTCCGATGATCGATGGCCAGGGCAGCTGTTCCAAGTCGAATCCAGCGAGAGGGTGGTCGCATGACTCGTCGGTATAGGGAATCCAAGACCAGCGCGTCGCGACGCGCCCTACTGCCGATCGTCGGCGCGATACCGCTGGCCGTCGCGGTGACCTGCTTCAGCGCCACGGGCGACGCCGCGGCGCGACCCAGCGTCCCGGCTCCCGCGCCCTTCGAACAGCTCTGGATCGCATCGGGCGGCATGCCCGGTGGCGACTCCATGGTCCACGGGGCCTCCCAGATGATTCCGCATGCGGAGGTCACGCGGGCGATCAACTCGCAGAACCTGTACGCGCCCGAGCCCTCGGAGGTCGGTGCGTTCAGCATTCCGGCGCCGGAGAGTGTCCCCGACATCGTGCTCGATCAGGCGAAAGACGCCGCAGCCGCAACCAATGCCTCCATCGGCAGCGGGCTGCACTCGGTCGATGACAACTACTCGGACAGGGTCACCCGGATGACGGTGGATGGCGGCAACACCGGTCTCGTCATCGGCGCGGCCGTCGGCGCTATACCGGGCGCGGTGGTCGGGGCCGTGCCGGGAGCGATTATCGGGGGGGTCATCGGTGCGATCGTGGGCGGCATCGGGGGCGGCCTCGTCATGGCGGTTCCGACCCTGGGGGTGGGCGCGCCCTTGGGAGCCGCAGGCGGCGCCCTCGCGGGGGCCGGCGTCGGTGCTGTGGTAGGCGGTGTGCTCGGTGGTGCAGTGACCGCTATTCCCTGTGGGCTCATCGGCGGAGCCGTCGGTTACGCGCTCGGCGCAGCCACCGGGCTCGGCAACGGTATGCAGAACTGAGAGAACCAAGACGGTGGCTCCACGCAACGACAGAACCCCGCGGACCATTTTCCGCGGGGTTCTCAGGGTCACCGCTCGTCCTCGAAGTTCCCTGATAACCAAGAAACGAACCGCTCGCGCCGGACGGCGTCGTCACAGCTCGACATCCCATTCCTCATAGTGAGATACCTCGAAGTGACCGACTGGACCATACCGGGTGCAGGCATAGCGGTCCCCCTGTCCCCACAGTTGACGTCTTTCGTCTTACCCGCGCATTCACACCATCCTCCCGGAACGGGTAATTCTAAACCCGATGAGCTGCGCCCCGGTTGTTCAGCATCTTCACCCAACTCAGATAGTCGCGCGCTTGGATCAGCACCTGCTCGTTGGTGAAGGCGTTTGGAACATCTGCGGGCTTCGCGTCGGGAAATTCGGCGTGACTCCGGTTCATCAAATCGGCGTGAGCCCTCGAGAAAACATTCCGCGCCTCGTCAGTGCAAAGAAAAGAAGTAACCGAACCACTGGTGATTCTGATATCCTGGCCGGTTATCCGGTCGACTCCTTCATAGAATGGCTCGTATTTCACATTGCGAGAGAACTCTTCACTCAACCTGTTCAGGTCGTTGAAATATTGAAAGCCGAATTCATCGCCACGAATCGGACGCGGAGAAACGAAGCCCGCGCCCTGTCCAGCTGTTGCCTTCCGCATCATGTTCCCGATCAAGAATTGACCTTGATCCCACTGTAGGTATACGACATCCTTCACGCTTGCGAGGCACATGATGCCGGAGCATTGGGCGCAAGATTCGAGTGACGTATAGATAGTCACGTCCTTGAGAAGTGTCGAATACTCCTGTGGCGCCTGCGGGACTGCATCATTCTGGATCATGGGATAACTGCCTGTGCGCAACGGCACCGAGCGGTCGGAGGCCGCGGTGGCGAAGACGCTGCGGCGCTGACGGGGACGCTCGGCATGAAGGATCTCCGCCCTGAGCGCGGGCGCCTCGCGCTCCAACGCGTACCAGGGGTCATATATCTGATTCAGGGCAAATAATCGACGTACCAATCGAGATTCCGCATGCTCGACCGTGCTGTCGAACACAGCGTTATGGTTGAAGTCGAAGTCGATTACTCGCCCCTCCCGATCCACCGCGAGCGCCGCGATGTTGTGACCGAGGTACGTCCCGCCCTCGTAGATGGACACACCCTCGCCGTCGCACTTGCCGATCAACTGACCGGATCGCCAATTTCCATAGTCCCCGAGCGGGCCGTACTTATTGCCGTTCCACTTGTCGTATATCAGCCCGAATAGAAGCTCGGAAAATATGCTGTGGCGCTCTTTCTCCCATGGTTCGAAATCGTTACACTCCATCTGCGCGAACTGTGCGACTGGTGAGTTCCAGTACCTTTGCAGCCCGGGCGGGACAGGCCGATCAATGGTCATGCGCAGCCTTTCTGGTAAGCATCCCGAGTCTACTGTCCCTCAAATCGCACATTCGGGAACGGCGCAACGCGCAGTCTCAAAGCTCGCCGCAGATTGCCTGCACGCGTCGGACAGCCCCCGCCAGGTGAGCCCTCGGCGGACCTCCATCATCCTGACCTACAGCCTCCGAATTACCTGACAGCGAAACGCTATACGTTCCTGACCGTGCGCTGCGAAGACAGCGCGCCGCGCCGGATCGACCCGCGTCGTTACCCACCGCGCTGTGGATGGCGGGTTAACGTGATTGCCTCTGGTCTGCTGTTCCGCCTCCCGGCAATCCTCATCCGGCGCAGTCGACAACGAGGATTCCGAGCAGACCGACGGATATGTGGAACGTTCTTCGGCATATACCGGTGCGTCAGCGCTGCACCGAACCCGACCGAATGTATTTTCCCGGTGGAAAGGACATGCTTTGTCTACGAGTCACCGCCTGGCCGCTACTGTCGCTGTTTTCGGCGTGCTGCTCGCCACGCCCCCGCTGATCACCCAGGGTGCGGCACTGCCCATTCCGGTGCCGCAGGCGACGATGAACTGTCAGGAGTCGGGGTCGGTGTCGTGGGCTGCCCCTGGAATAGGCAACGTGCCCGCGACCATCGAGTGGAATGCCGGGATCGACTTCACCAATTGCACCGGACCGGCCGTCGATCAAGGACATCCGACCCCGGTCCACCTGAGTGAACACGGAACCGAACTCGTATCCTGCGACGGCGACGTGTCAGGGCACTCCGGCACCGGCGAAATCACCTGGTCGGACGGTTCCGCCAGCGAGATGTCCGCCGGCGTGAACGTGCAGAGCAAATCCGCCGGCGGAGGTCACGGCGCCTTCCCGATCACCATTCTCACGGGCAACTACGCCGGTCATGCGGCCACGGACGACGACACCGTGACCCCATCCGGCCAATCCTGTCCGGGTGTCACCAAGGCCACGCTGACCGGCACGCTGTCCATATTCTGATCGGACCCGCTCAACCTCGGTATGAGCAACAATTCGCACAGACCGATACGTGAGCCTGTGTGGCTGGCCCACCCCGGGATGCTGCCGAAGACCATGACGGGGTTGTGGTCCCGTGGCAGCGCATCGCTCGTGGGTGGAGGCAGCCACCCAATCACCGTGGGCGAGGCCGAGCACGACAGGTTCTTCGGCATCCAACGCGTATCACGCGATCCCGCCTCACTGTGGTCGACGGCGTTGAGGCGGAGCCTGCCTCAGCTCACCTCCCGGCTGGCTGCGCAGATCCCGCCCCGGCACGAACCGAACCTTCTCGCTGGATTGTCCGCCGCAGTGCCCCCGGAGGTCTTCCGATCGCTGACGCAGATGCCGACCGTGCGGGCCGACACCCCGTGGACGCCGCTGGACTGGTGGGTGCAGGGACACCGCCTCTTCGCGGTCTTGACCCAGATGGCGACGGTGGCCCTGCACCACGCCTGCCGACACGGACAGTGGGGTGTCCCGAGTGCCGCCACAGCGGGCCTCGATACCGCCGCGGCCCTGTTCCGTTCCAGCGCAGCGGCGTTGCGCATCACCGCGAACTTCAACGCGACGGTCTACCGGGAGCAGATACGCCCGCTCATGGCGCCGCCCCATGCCTCGGCAGGGTTCAGCGGACTGTTATCGGTCGATCATCGCGCGTTGGTCGCGGCGCTCCGGCAATGTCGGCATGACCTGGGCAGTCCTTCGGTGTACCACGGGGTCGAACGCCTGCATGCCGCACTCGCCGCGGCATACGCGGCGCACGAAGGCGTATGCGAACGCTTCGTCGGCGACACCGCACCCAGCCTCCGCACGGTGGCGAGCCCCCGCCGGTCTTCCGCGGTGATCGTGTTGCACGAACTCGGACAACGGCGGATCGGGCTGCTCGCGGCACGTGCACCCTCACCCGCAAACGGCGGCGAGCCGGCTGATCTGATCCCAGGCGGCGGCGACATGCTCGAGTCTGGTGGCCGTGCCGCCGATCGCCAGACGAAGCGTGAACGCGCCGTGAATCACGGTGTGGGACAGATAGACTCGACCGGATGCGTTCAGCGCTTCGAGCAACCGCCGATTGATTTCATCCGCCCCTCGAAGCCGAAAACAGACCAGTGACAGCGGATGCGGGGCCATCAGTTCGAATCGTTCGTCCGCACCCACCCATGCGGCGAATCGCTGTGCCAGCGCGACACTGTGCCGCAGATGCGTCCGCAAACCCTCGACCCCGTAGCAGCGGATGACCGCCCAGAGCTTGAGCGCCCGGAACCGCCGCCCCAAAGGCACCTGCCAGTCCCGATAGTCGACCACCGCACCCGAGTCCGTCGCGGGATTGCGCAAAAACTCCGGCAGCACCGACAACGCTCCCACCAGTGACTCCCGGTCGGCGACATAGCAAGCGTCGCAGTCGAATGCGGTGAGCATCCACTTGTGCGGGTTGGTCGAGTAGGAGTCGGCGTAGGCGGCCACTCCCTGATGGATCCACCGAAACTCCGGGCACATCGCGGCCACCCCGGCGTAGGCCGCGTCCACATGCAGCCACACCTCTGATTCCCGGCATATCCGGCCGATCGATTCGACCGGATCGACCGCACCCGTGGAGGTGGTACCCACCGTGGCCATCACCATGACCGGGACGATGCCCTGCGCCACATCCTTTTTCATCACCGCCCGCAGCGCGTCCGGATCCATCGACAGATCCGAGCGCGTTTCGATGAACCGTATCGACGACGCGCCGAGACCACTGATCCGCACGCCTTTCTCCAGCGCGGAGTTCGTCTGCGTCGAGGTGTACACGGCATAGCGACCCCGCTCGATACCCTCGCGGGCTACCTGACCGTCCGAGATCCGATGCAGCGCAGCCACCAGCGCCACGAGTATCGCGCTGGATGCCGTGTCCTGGATGACGCCGCCTCCGGTGCCCGCGAAGGTGAACTTCTCGGGCAAGGCCAACATCGCGGCCAGCCAATCGAGTACATGCTGCTCCAACTCGGTGCACGCCGGACTGGTCTGCCACAACATCCCCTGCACGCCCAGCCCGGACGCGAGCAGTTCCGCGAGTACCGCCGGGCCCGACGTGCTGGTCGGAAAGTAGGCGAAGAATCCAGGATGCTGCCAATGCGTCAGTCCCGGAACCACAATCGTGTCGAGATCCGCCAGTACAGCGTCGAAGGGCTCACCCACGTACGGCGGTGCGGGCGGCAGCTGCTCGCGCACCCACCCCGGTTGCACCTGGGACCGCACCGGCAACGATTCCACCCGCCCCCAGTAATCCGCGATCCAATCCACCGCGGCCCTCCCGTGACGACGAAACTCCTCGGCGGTCATGTGATGGGGCACAGGTGTCTCGGCCATCGGCGGTCGGGATCACGGCGCTCGAGAGGCCCGCTCCCCCGTACTCCTTCTTGTCGTAGGTGCGCTGACGCGATGGGCACTTACCGAAAGTGAACGAACACGAGATATGAAGCGGTCGAGCAGCAGAGGCGATCTTATCCGTTCGTGGAATCGAGCGACCCGGAGGCCCATATCATCGCGGACCTCCCGAAGCGGCGTGCGTCAGGTGCGCGGCAACTCCGCAGAGGCGGGCCGGGACCGCGTTGCGCGCGGGCCGTGCGGCGGTCTACCTGCCGACCTTCCGAGCGGTCGTGCTGGCCGGTTCGGTCAGCGCGATCACCGACAAGACAGTGCGTTGTCAACTGTGCAAGGGCAACAAGATCAACCGGCAGGAACCCGCACTATCGCGGGGGAGTTGGCAAAATATGCCGTTCGGCGGCGGATAGTGCGGGGCACAGCCGGTAATCGTCGGCAACTCGGCCGAAGAGGATGTCCTGGGCCGCAGTCGGTCTTGCTGCCGGCTGCACCGCGCTGGCCGATTCGGACACCGGAGGCAATTGAGGATGTTCGCTCCGTTGGTCGCGGTCGCCACTGCCGCTGAACACAGAGAAACTGGCTCAATTATGGTCTACCACTGTAGTTTCGAGGACATAAGTTGGTGGAATTGAGGGTCGCAGCGCACACCGGCCAAGCAGAGCCTGTGGCGAAAAGCTCTTGAAAAACCTGTATCTCGGGGCCTGAGACCGATATGGCACGAAAGTCAGCGCTCATGTCATCGACCGTATCGCCGCAGAACGCGCACTCGTAGGACCGCAGCCGCTTACCCTCGCCCTGATATCGCTCATCGGCAATCGAGTGCGCTCTCGGTGACTTTCATCGGGATCGAAAGGAACGTACAGCGGCGGGTCAAGCGTTGTCGCCCGGTGCGCGGCGTCCGAGGAGGAAGTAGGCGACGGGGAGGGCGCCTATCGAGTTCACCAGCACGATCGAGGTTGCCCATACGCGTTTGGAGCCGCGGATCTGCTCGGGCGGCCGTTGGAGCAGATCCAGCAGGGCCGCGATCTTCGCGATGCCGTCGATCACGCCCGCGCCCACGATCAGCCTGCGAGTGCGCACGTTCAGATCATTCCACTTCTTTCGGACCATCTCCGATTCTCCTTTTCGGCTCGAGGTGTCGATTTGCATGCAGAGGATCACTGGTCAGCGTGCCGTTCGGAGTGTCTGTGAGGCCGAGCTGGTTTCGGCGTACATCACCCTATGCCACCAAGAGTCCAAGGGGCTGGGGTCGGGCCAGACTACCGCGTTCCGGGCGCGGCCGATGGCGGGCTGGGCGGTGGTGTCACTCATGCGATTCTCCTGATGTGCACGAACATTCCGGAGGTGGCAGCGACTACGCCGGCGCTGCCTGATCCAAGATCGCCCGCCATGCCGGCTCACCACAGGGGCCGAAAGTCAGCTGTCGGGGCCCCGAAAGGCACATCACTGTTGCCATAACCGAGCCGTCGGTCCTGGATGCGGCGCAACCGTTAATGGCCAAAGCAAATCGGGATGAGCCCTTCGACCCTGCCATCCGTGCGGGTTCCGCCGCGTCGGATCGAATTCGAGATTCCGCTGGTGGCGGTCCGCGCGGCTGTCCGAAAGACTCAGCGCGAGAGCCAGAATAGGTACGCCGAATCGGACCGCGCCGAACGCCACACAGGCAACTCCCCTCCATCCGGCAACAGACCGTCGCACTCGAGCTGAATACCGGAGCGCGGTCTCGAGAACTACTGTGCGATGTGTGGACACGCCCCCAGTCGCGGATGGTTCAACTACGGGCAATGCTGTTGACCCGAAGGCGTTTTGGCTGATCTGGATCCTCGGATTCGGCTTGGCCGGGTTCTTCGGTGCGGGCGCTCTCGCATACCTCGGTACCGCGCTCGGCGTGGATTGCGGAGGAGTTACCGATGGCCTGTTCGGGGACGACGAGTGGGACGGCGGATGTCACAACGACTCCTTGTTCCCCGCGGTCGCACTGCTCCCCTTCATCGGCTGGGTATCGGCGATGATTACCTCGCTTGTCGCCTCCCGTAGCGCACTCGATCGGGGCGACAGTACATCGCGGGCCTTATGCCTGGGCGCGGCAGCTTTCACGGCCTGCGTATTCGTGCAGTTCCTCCTACTCGGAGCCGGTGTAGGCCGGCACCTGTAGTTCAGAGCAAGCGGCTCCCGACTGCCGCTCTGAGACCCTCGAGGAGGACTACTCCGCTCCTGGGCGCCCTGGGGGACAGAGGTGTTGTCCAGCATACGATCCGATAGCATAGGGTTCACTGTGTTTGCGGCAGAGGCGCTTTGGGGGCGGTAGTGGGTTACTGGGGTCGGTGTTTTGTTCCTTCTCACGATCGGGCTGGGTAGTTTGCCTTTGAGCACCAAAGCCGCTCGAACCGGTTTGCGCTTTGCTCGTGATGGCATCGTGGTTCCTGGCCGGGTCGTCGACATCGAGCGGAGTCGGCGAACAGTCGTCGATGACGAAGGCTCGGACACGATCGAGGAACGGTCGACTCCTGTCGTGACGTATCGCACCGCCGATGGACGTGAAATGCGAGAGTCGGCCATCGTCGCGGTAGTTCGCACGGTAGCTACTCGTCAGAATGGCGAGTTCGTCGCCAATTCCCAGCGCGGGCAGTGGCAGGGCAGGTCGTGGGAATTGGGTGAAGTCGTGCAGGTCAGATATCTTTCCAGCGAGCCCGAGCGATTCCGTGTCGAAGGCAGACCAAACGGCCACCTTCTCTGGTTCCTACCGCTGTCGGTGAGCATCCTGTGCACGGCGATTGGGCTTGCGCTCCTCGTCGTCGGGCTCATCTGACGCCGCGACGGTGCCACGATACGACTGCGAAGTTCGAACGCGCGGCGCACTCAATTCGGCAGTTGCGGACGTTCCGCGGGCCTTGGATCGGCACGGCCAGTAGATCTTCCGATGCCCCGCGCTGGCCGGTTCGGTCAGCGCGGTACGCGGTACGCGGTACGCGGTATGAGCGGATAGTCGCGGCTATTTGCCTTGGTCCGGTGAATCGTCCCGGGTTTGGTGCTCACCTTCTTTCTTGGGAAGGATGGGCTCATCATGCCTGCGAAGTACGACGAAGCGACCAAGGCGAAGGCGATCCGGCTGGTCGTCGATCACCGTGACGACTACGACAGTGAGTGGGCCGCGATCAAAGCGGTCTCGGCGCGGCTGGGAATGACCGCGGAGACGCTGCGTAAGTGGGTGCGCCAGGTCGAGATCGACACCGGTGAGGTCGAGGGGGTCACGACCGAGACCGCGCGGCTATTGCGGGAGAAGGACCGCAAGATCGCCGAGTTGGAGCAGACAGTCGAAATTCTCAAGGCCGCAACAAGTTTCTTCGCGCGGGCGAGCGACCCGCGACACCGGTAATCTGCGCGTTCATCGCCGAGCATCGTGCTCGGTTCGGGGTCGCTCCGATCTGCCGTGCGCTGACCGCGCACGGCTGCAAGATCGCCCCGAGAACCTTCCACGCCTGGGCGAAGCGGGCGCCGTCGAAACGGGCGCTGTGGGACACCACGGTCACCGAGATCCTGGCCGGCTACTACGAACCCGACGAAAAGGGCCGGCGCGCACCGGAGTCGCTCTACGGGGCCGAGAAGATGTGGGCGCACCTGCAACACCAGAAGATCCCGGTCGCCCGCTGCACGGTGGAGCGGCTCATGCGGGCCAACGGCTGGAAAGGGGTGGTGCGGCGCAAGAAGATCCGCACCACCGAAGCGGATCCGGCTGCCTCGCGGGCACCGGACCTCGTCGATCGCCAGTTCCGGGTGCCTGCCCCGAACATGCTGCTGGTCGCCGATTTCACTTATGTCCGACTGATCACGGGCGTGTTCGTCTACACCGCGTTCGTGATCGACGCCTATGCCGGGCGAATCCTGGGCTGGGAATGCTCGACCAGCAAACAGGCCGCGTTCGTCAACTCCGCGATCCGCCAGGCGGCGGCATTGCGGGCCAGGGAAGGACATCCATTGGAGGGCAACACGATTCATCATTCAGATGCCGGGTCGCAACTCAGGTTCAACCGGTGGATGCAACACCCGAGGTCATGGAGGGTGTTATGGGTCGGCCGTCGGAGTGGATGCGCGAAGTCACCGGACGAGCGCCGATGAGGTCGCCAGGGGCTCCCGGGCACCAGCGCTCGGTGGAGCGGCTGTTCTGGGACCGGATCGACGATGGCATGCTTCCGACGGAAGCCGGTGTCGCGGTTGGTGTTTCACCGGTCGCGGGGTCTCGCTGGTTCCGGGAAGCTGGCGGGATGTCACCGTATTCCTGGAGCCGGCCGGGCGGCCGTTACCTGTCGTTCGCAGAGCGTGAGGAGATCGCGCTACTCAGGGTGCAGGGCAAGGGAGTACGGCAGATCGCCCAGGCGCTGGGCCGCAGCCCGTCGACCATCTCGCGTGAGTTGCGGCGAAACGCCGCGACCCGCAGTGGCAAGCTCGACTACCGTGCCTCGGTTGCTCAGTGGAAGGCCGAGTTGTTCGCCAGACGCCCGAAGAAGTCGAAACTCCTGGAGAATCAACAACTTCGGACCTATGTTCAACAGCGACTGTCGGGACGGATCGCCGACGCGAGCGGCAGGGTCGCCGTCGGCCCGGCGACAGGAGCATGGACCGGCCGCAACAAGCCGCACCGCTCGGACCGGCAATGGACGCAAGCGTGGAGTCCTGAGCAGATCTCGCGGCGGCTGAGGATCGACTTCCCCGACGATGAGTCCATGAGGATCAGTCATGAAGCGATCTATCAGGCTCTTTACATCGACGGCCGCGGTGTCCTCGATCGTGAACTGATTTTGAATCTGCGGACCGGTCGGTCATTGCGCATGCCGCGGGCCCGCGCCAAGCGGGTGGCCTGGGCGCATGTCACGCCCGAGGTGCTGATCAGCAAGCGGCCGGCCGAGGCCGAGGACCGCGCGAATCCGGGCCACTGGGAGGGCGACCTGCTCATCGGCACCGAGCGCTCCGCGATCGGAACCCTCGTCGACCGGTCCACTCGATTCACCGTCCTCGTTCACCTGCCCCGCGAAGACGGATGGGGGAAAGCGGCGCCGATCAAGAACGGCACCGCGCTCAGCGGCTACGGGTCGTTGTCGATGAACAAGGCGCTCGCGGCGGCGTTGAAGAAGGTCCCCGAGTCGATGCGCAAGACCCTGACCTGGGACCGGGGAAAGGAACTGTCGGCCCACCTGGCGCTGACGTCGAAGACCGGTGTCGCGGTGTTCTTCGCTGACCCGCATAGCCCTTGGCAGCGCGGAACCAATGAGAACACGAATGGTCTTCTGCGGCAGTATTTTCCGAAGGGAACAGACCTATCTCGCTGGACTGCGAGAGATCTCGCGGCAGTCGCGCACACGCTCAACACGCGACCACGAAAGGTTCTCGGCTGGCGCACTCCGGCCGAAGCGATGGACCATCACCTACAATCGCTCGAACGTAAATGTGTTGCGACAACCAGTTGAATCCGCCCAATACACGTCGCTGCGGCTCGGGGAAACGCTGCTGCTCTCGGGCATGGTTCCCTCGATCGGATCGGTGGGCGATGCCTACGAGGTGAGTCGGCGGCGGGAATCTCACCCGCCGCCGCTCTCAGAACCGTGCTTAACAGTCTCCCGTTACACGGCTCCCGCTGTTGAACCGGTAGGCAATGCACCGTGTTTCCAGTGCGCGAAC
>NZ_WMBB01000015.1 GCF_009708175.1 Nocardia aurantiaca | reverse complement strand
CGGTGGGGAAACGCCCGGTCCCATTCCGAACCCGGAAGCTAAGGCCACCTGCGCCGATGGTACTGCACTCGACAGGGTGTGGGAGAGTAGGACACCGCCGGAACATCTTTCCCGAAGGCCCCCAGCATCCGCTGGGGGCCTTCGCGGTATTTCAGTGTCGGGAGCCCGCGAACAATACTGCGGGAGAGTGCGCCGGCATACTCGACAGGCCCCCAGCACCAGCTGGGGGCCTGTCGAGTATCCGAGCGATGCCAATTGCAAGGATGGGAGAGCACCGCTCTTGACTCGGTGCGGCATTCAAGTGATCATTGATCGTAATAGAGAGCACTGATCTCGGAGGAGTCATGATCGCCGCCGCGTGGACCGTCGCCAACCTCACCCTCGCCTTCGTGCTGGAACTCGTCGCCGTCGGAGTGCTGGCTTACTGGGGTGTGCGCACCGGGCGTGGGCGGATCGCGAAAGCGCTGCTGGGTGCGGGGCTCGCCATCGCCGCCATGGCGCTGTGGGGCATGTTCGCCGCACCTCAGGCCAGCTTCTCCATTCCGGCCGCGGCGGTCGCCACCAAGATCACGGTCTTCGGTGGCGCGGCCGCCGGGCTCTGGCAACTGGGCCACCGGACGGCCACGGTCGCCTTCCCGGTCCTGGTCGTCGCCAATCTGGCGGTGATCCACTTCGGGCATCTGTCGATATGACGACCGGCCAGGTCGCCTGGGCCGCTGGGAAATTCACGCGACACCGAGAACGCCGCACTGCTACGGTCGGACAGCGGGGCGGGAGGTCTCGCTGAACTCGAAGGCAGGGAAGGGGCCGATCATGCGCGTCCATCGCGACACCGTCGTGGCCCGTCCGCGCTTCGAGGTGATACTGGTGTCTTCGCCGGCTCGGTGCCGGCTGCGCGGCCGGTACTGAGTACCCCCGGGGCGTTGTCCCCGCTCGGGGGAATCGCGCTGTTCTGTTCCGGATCAGCACGAAGGACGTATGACCGTGCGTACCAACATTTCTCGATCAAACCTGGCTGTCGTTCGCAATCTGGGGATTCTCGCGCACGTGGATGCCGGGAAGACCACGGTGACCGAGCGCATGCTGTTCCTCACCGGGATCACCCACAAGCGCGGCGAGGTGCACGACGGCACCACTGTCACCGATTTCGATCCGCAGGAACGGGATCGGGGCATCACCATTTTCGCGGCGGCCGTGAGCTGCGAGTGGGCCGGGCATCGGCTCACCGTCATCGATACCCCGGGCCACGTCGACTTCTCCGATGAGGTTGAGCGCTCCCTGCGGGTTTTGGACGGCGCCGTGGCGGTTTTCGACGCCGTGGCGGGGGTGGAGCCGCAGAGCGAATCGGTGTGGCGGCGAGCGGATCGCTACGTCGTGCCGCGGATCGCGTTCGTCAACAAGATGGATCGCGCCGGGGCCGACCTGGCGGTCGCGGTCGCCTCGATTCGCGGACGGCTGCACCCGGTTCCGGTGCTGGTGCAGTTGCCGGTCTTCGGCGGCGAGGTATTCGCCGGCGTGGTGGATCTGGTCCGCCTGCGGGCCCTCACGTGGGAGAACGGCCTCGCGGAGGGGCCGGTTCCGGATCGCCTCGCCGACCAGGTGGCGCAAGCGCGGCGCGAGCTGGAAGAGGCGGTGGCAGAGCGGAATTCGTCGGCTCTCGAGGAGTTCGTCGAACACTCCGCCCTGACGGACGACACCCTGACCGCCGCGCTGCGGGAGCTCACCCTCGCCGGCGAGGTGGTGCCGGTGCTGTGCGGCGCCGCCTACCGCGACATCGGAATCGAGCCGCTGCTCGACGCCGTGGTCGCCTATCTGCCGTCACCGCTGGATCGGCCCGCTGTCGGCGCCGCCGATGCCGCCCGTGCCGCGAATCCGGCGGAACCGCTTGCGGCACTGGCGTTCAAGGTGCACGCCACGCCGACCGGGCGGCTCGTGTTCGTGCGCGTCTACTCGGGCATCCTGCGCAAGGGCGACACCGTGCTGGACGTGGGCGGCGGTCGTCGCGAGCGGGTGGCGCGCATCCTGCGGGTGCAGGCGGATCGGCGCGAGGAGGTGGAGTTCGCGGTGGCGGGTGACATCGTGGCGCTGGTCGGCCCGAAGGGCGTGCGGGTCGGCGCGACTTTGTGCGCGCCGGACGCCCCGGTGCTGCTGGAGCCCCCGGCTCCCACCGAGCCGGCGGTGTCGGTGGCGGTCGAGGCGCGGACCAGCGCCGATACCGAGAAGCTGGGGGTGGCCCTGGCCCGGCTGACCGAGGAGGATCCGTCCCTGACGGTGCGGACCGATCCGGAGACCGGGCAGATGCTGCTGGCAGGGTTGGGCGAACTGCACCTGGAGGTCGTGGTGGAGAAGCTGCGCCGCGACCGTGGGCTCTGCGTGACCGTGGGCAGGCCGCAGGTGGCGTACCGGGAGACCATGGTGCGCGGCGTGCGGGGCCTGACCTATCGGCACGTCAAACAGGACGGCGGGGCCGGGCAGTGGGCGCACATCGTGCTCGATGTGCAGCCGCTGCGTGAATCCGAGCCCGGGGCGACGGGTTTCGAATTCGAGTCGACGGTGGTCGGCGGCCGGGTGCCGGCGGAGTTCGTCCGCGCGGTGGAGGCCGGGTGCCGGGACGGCCTGGTGGAAGGCCCGCTCGCGGGTCACCCGGTTACCGGTGTCCGGGTCACGCTCACCGACGGTGCGACGCATTCCAAGGATTCCTCGGAGCTGGCGTTCCGCACCGCGGGCCGCCTCGGGCTGCGGGAAGCCTTGCGCACCGGCACCTTGGCGGTGCTGGAACCGCTGGTGGAGCTGACCGCCACCGTGCCGGAGGACTATGTCGGCGCGGTGCTCGGTGACCTCGCTGCCCGGCGCGCGCGGGTCACGGGTTCGGTCGCTCGTACCGGCACCGTGGTCGTGACGGCCACGGTGCCGCTGGCCGAATTGTTCGGCTACGCGACATGTTTGCGTAGTCGGACGCAGGGCCGAGGCACGTTCGCGACGCGCCCGCTGGGCTATGCCCTCGCCCCGTAGCAAAGGGATGACCGGGGTCCGGTGACGGCGGCACATCGATGCCGTTCGGCACCGGCCCCCGTGTCGCGGCCATCGGTTTCCTCGAAGCTTGATTGTTGTCGCGACAACAGTTACTGTTGTCGCAACAACAGATTTCCTCGATGGGAGAGCAGCGACGATGTACTCGTTCACCGAAACGGCCGTGATCACCGGCGATATCGACAGGATCTGGGCGGTCGCCACCGATGTGGCCCGCTGGTCCGAATGGGACCCGCACGAGGAGAAGTCGCGCATCGACGGCGAGTTCGCCGCCGGGACCAAGGGGTGGGTCAAGCCGAAAGGGGCGCCGGCGGGGCCGTTTACCATCGTGGCCGTGGAGCCGGGACGGTCGTGGACCAGCGAGGCGGGCATTCCGTTCGGGAAGCTGCGCGGCCACCGCACCTACGAGGCGCTCGGCGACGGCACCGTGCGGGTGGCCGAGAATGTCGAGGTGCACGGGCTGTTCGGGCCCGTGTTCAAGCTCATCTGGGAGAAGGCCATGCGCGCGGACATGCCGCTGACCTTCGCGGCACTGGAACAGGAGGCGCTACGGCGTGGCTGAATCATCGGGGCGGCCACCGGCATCGCCGGGAACGCCGGCACGAGGCGTGCCGCGGGGACCGCTCATGAGTCCGGGCTTCTGGTTGCACCACGCCGCGCTGGAGTGGAGGGCGACGCTGGAACGCAATCTGCGCCCCCTCGGTCTCACCCCCACCCAGTTCAACCTGCTGGCCTCGGCGGGCTGGCTGAGCCGGGAGGGTGAGCTGCCGACCCAGCAGCAGGTGGCCGACATGTCCGGCGCGGATCGGATGATGGCGTCCAAGGTGATTCGCGGGCTCGAGGAACGCGGCCTGCTCGTCCGCCGCGCCGACCCCGCCGACGCTCGCGTCCTGCGCATCGAACTCACCCCCGCCGGCAGAGAATTGGCGAGCCAGGGCGTGCGGACCGCCGTCGACACCGACGCCCAGCTCTTCGGCGACGACGGCGACCTGCTGCGCGAACATCTGAAACCCATTGCCGGGCACCGGCTGCCGAGCTGATCAGGGCTCGGCCAGAATGGCGCGGGTGGCGCGCAGGGCGACACCCTGACGCCGCACATTAGGGTCTGGGGGGTGGGTGTAGATCGTTCGGGCGGAGTCGCCGGCGGGCTGGTGGTCGGGTTCGACCTGGATATGACGCTGATCGATTCGCGGCCGGGGATCGCCGCGGTGTGGGATGCCGTCGCCGCGAAGACCGGGGTGGCGATCGATTCGGAGCTGGTGGTGTCGCGGCTGGGGCCGCCGCTGTCGCATGAGGCCGCGCACTGGTTTCCGGAACATGAGGTGCCGGGGATCGTCGCCATGTATCGGGAGCTGTACCCGGATCTGGCGGTGCACGCGTCGGAGCATCTGCCCGGCGTGGTCGACGCGTTGGCGGCCGTGCACGAGGCCGGTGGACGGGTGCTGGTGATCACGGCCAAGAATGGGCCGCACGCGCAACTGCATCTCGATCATCTCGGGCTGGCCGTCGACGAGCTGGTCGGCGGGGCCTGGGCGGAGGAGAAGGGCGGGGTGCTGCGCGAGCGCGGGGCCTCGATCTATGTGGGGGATCATCTCGGTGATGTGCGGGCGGCCAAGGTGGCCGACGCGGTATCGGTGGCGGTGACCACCGGGCCCTACGCGGCCGAGGAGCTGTCGGCCGCGGGCGCCGATGTGGTGCTCGGCGATCTGACCGAGTTCCCGGCCTGGCTGGCCGCCCACCTCGCCGCGTAACCGGCTGACTCGCACCCATTCTCGATGCAGAGCTGATCTTGGAGGTCGGACCCGGCGGCATCGGCGTTCACGGATAGATCGGCGGGGCGAGCGCGAGGGCCACGGCGTGGGAGGGGTCGAGCGCGGGAATCGAGGCGTCCACCGCACGGCCGTCGGCGTCGCGCACCTGCCAGCCGTGCAGGGACACGACGGGAATGCCGCGGTGGTTGGCCAGCGCCAGCTCGGACAGGGTGCCCCAGGAGCCGCCGATGACGATGACCGCGTCGGCCGAGGCCACCAGGATGGCATTGCGGGCCTCGCCCATATTCGTGTAGATCACGGCGGACAGGCCCGGGCAGGCCGCGTCGCGGTCGGTGTCGGGGCGGATGCCGAGAACGAGTCCGCCCGCGCCGGAGGCGCCCTCGGTGACGGCGGCCATCACGCCGGACCCGCCGCCGCACAGGACGGTCGCGCCCGCCGCGGCGAGCAGGCGGCCCACCTCACGGGCGGCGGTGGCCTCGGAATCGGTGCAGGTATGGGGGCCGCAGACGGCTATTTGCAGGGGTGGCAAAGGTTTTCCTCTCGGCGGTGCGGGCGTGGTCGTTGGCATCAGGGTGATTCGAATGGTGTCGGGGTGCGGTGGCCGCGGCTACCGTTTGTTGACGGTCACGAGTATCAGCATGTTCGAGCCCCGGCTCGCTGATCGGCAACCCTCGCGCGGCGGTGGGGTGCCCCGGGTGACGACCAGGCGGTGCCCGCGCGGGCGCCGCAAGCGCTAGTCGAAGGAGTACAGGTCATGTCTGGATGCCGCCCGGCCAACGGCTGAGGCCCCGGCGCCCGAATTCCATGCGGGCGATTCTCTTTCCCGCACCGCGCGCCTTCGGCGGTCGCGGTCGTGTCCCCATGCCCCGACGCGGTGTCGGTGCGCGAATGTAGAGGTAGCAATGAGCAGGAACTGGTCCGGGTCGCGTGGATTCCGGGTTTTGGCGGGTGTCGCGGCGGCGACCGCGGTGGCGGGCCTGCTGTCGTCGTGCGGGAACGATTCGTCGGAGAGCAAGTCGGACACCGTGTATTTCGGGGTGTCCGGTCCGAAGACGGGCGGGTCGGCCGAGTACGGGCGGCTTTGGCAGCAGGGGTTCGACCTGGCCCTGGACGAGATCAACGCGGCGGGCGGGATCGACGGCAAGAAGGTCGCGCTGAAATGGGAGGATTCGCAATCGGATCCGAAGCAGACGGTGCCTATCGCCACCAAGTTCGTGGGCGACAAGTCCATCATCGCCGAACTGGGCGACTTCTCCTCGCCCGCCTCCATCGCAGCCTCGCCGGTGTACAACCGCGGAAAGCTGGTGCAGTACGGATTCACCAACTCCTCGGTGGATTTCACCAAGGCCGGCGACTACTCGTGGAGCCCGTCCATCACCTTGGACGTGTACATGGAGCGCAATGCCGAGTGGGTGCGCTCCAAGGCGAGGAAGGTCTCCGTCGTCTACCTCGAAACCGACTGGGGCAAGCAGGCTTTCCAGTTCTTCCAGCAGTTCGCCAAGGAGAAGGGCATCGAGATCGCCTACTCCTCGGCGATCCTGCCGGACTCGCAGGACTTTCGCCCGGTGCTGATCAAGGGGCGTGACGCCAACCCGGACGCCTTCGTGCACCTCGGCTACGGCCCCGATGGCGCGCTGGTGGTCAAGCAGCTGCGTGATGTCGGATTCACCGGGCAGCTCTTCGCCGGCCAGAACACTCCGCAGTTCATCGATCTGGCGGGTGCGGCGGCCGAGGGCGACATCGTGAACGGCGTCTTCACGCCCTCGGATCCGAGCCCGAAGGTCCAGAGTTTCGTCACCAAGTTCCGGGCCAAGTTCGCTACCGATCCCGGCGATTTCAACGTCTACGCCTATGACGCCCTGAACGTGCTCGTGAAGGCCGCCAAATCCGGCGGCGCCACCCGAGAGGGCGTGCTGAAGGGACTGCGTGAGGTCAAGGACTTCGACGGAATCGGCTTGGGCGCCTTCGCCTTCGATCAGCAGACGCGGCGGCCCAGCGGTGTGAAGCCGATCGAGCTCGTCCTGCGGAACGGCAAGTTCGTGCCTGCCGGAAGCGCCAAATAGATGGTCGACACGCTCATCGCGGGTCTGGTGCACGGCAATGCGTACGCGCTCATCGCCGTCGGCATCACTCTGATCTTCGGCGTCAGCAATGTCATCAACTTCGCGCACGGCGCGATCTTCGCGTTCGGTTCGGTGCTGGGCTGGTGGCTGATCGCCCAGCACGGGGTGCCGTGGTGGGCCGCGCTGGGTGTGGTGGTCGCGGCGACCGCGCTGGTCGGTGTGGCCATCGATGTGCTGGCGGTGCGGCCGCTACGGCGGGCACCGGCCATTGCCGCGCTGCTGGCAACGGTGGCCGTCGGGCTGATCATCGAGAACGTCGTCGCCCTGGTGTTCGGGCCGGACACCCGCCCATTCCCACAGATTCTGCCTACCAACAATTTTCAGGTGGGCCGGGTGCGCTTCGGCACCTCGGATGTGGTCATGTTCGCCCTCACCCTCACCGTGATGGCCGGGCTGTGGGCCTTCCTGCGCTACAGCCGCCACGGCCTGGCAATTCGCGCCACCGCCCAGGACCCGGACGCCGCCGCGCAGATGGGTATCTCGGTGGGCCGGGTGCAGTCGCTGGCCTTCGCCATCGCCGCAGGATTGGGCGGGCTGGCGGGCATCTTCGTCGGCCTCTACAACTCGAATATCTCGCCGACCAGCGGCGGCATCGTCGGCATGACCGGGTTCGTGGCCGCCGCCATCGGCGGGCTCGGCTCGATCCCGGGTGCGGTGCTCGGCGGTTTCGTGCTGGGCCTGGTGGAGGCGTTCGGCGTCTATTGGTTCGGGGACGGCTGCCGGGATCTCATCACTTTCGGCCTGCTGGTCATCTTCCTGGTGCTGCGGCCCGGCGGCCTGCTGGCCCGGCCGCCCGCCATCGAATCCGAGCCCATGACCGGCACCTTCCTCGGTGCGGGACGGGAGCTGCGGGTGCGTCCGTGGCATGCGGTGGTCGCGTTCGCCGTTGCGGGCGTGGTGATTCCACTGCTCGCCGACGACTACGGCATTTCGGTGGGCACCCAGATCCTGGCCTACGCCATCATCGCGGTCTCCATGACGCTGGTGGCCGGGTCGGCGGGACAGCTGGTCATCGGGCAGGCGGGACCCATCGCTATCGGCGCGTACACCTCGGCGGTACTGACGGTGTCGCACGGCTGGGCCTTCCTGCCCGCCATCGCCGCCGCGGGCTTGGTGGCGGCCGTGGTCTCCTCGGTGCTTGCCGCGCCGCTGTGGCGGCTGGGCGGTCACTATGTGGCCATCGCGACGCTGGGCATCGGCATCGTGACGGTGGCGATCATCCGCAACTGGGAGCCGGTGACGCGCGGCAGCTACGGAATTTTCGGGATTCCCGCGCCCAGCCTGTTCGGCTACGAATTCACCACGCACACCCAGTTTTTCCGATTGGAGCTGGTGGTACTGGCCATCGTGCTGGCGGTCATCGTCGGCGTGCAACGGTCCCGGCTGGGGATCGCCATCCGCGCCATCGGCGCCGACGAGGTGGCGGCGCGCTCGGCGGGAGTGCCGGCGCGCGACTACAAAGCGCTGGCTTTCGCGGTGGCGGCCTTCTTCTCCGGCATCGGCGGCGCGCTGCTGGCGCACCAGTACTCCTATATCGACCCGACGGTGTTCAATCTGCCGATGTCGCTGCTGGTGGTGACGATCCTGGTGCTGGGCGGCACCGCCTCGCCATACGGAGCGGTGCTGGGCGCGGTGGTGCTGATCGGCGTACCGGAGGCGCTGCGGCTCGCACCGACGTGGCGAATCGTGTTGTACGGCTTGGTGCTGCTGCTGGTGGTGCGGTTCCGGCCGCAGGGAATTCTGGTGAGGAGGGATCGTGTCCCGGTCAACGCGTGACAATGCGGCGGTAGGGCTTGATACCCAGCCGGTGCTGACGGTCACCGGTCTGCGGCGCGCCTTCGGCGGCGTGCGGGCGGTGGACAGGGTCGAATTCTCGATCACGCCCGGCGAATTCGTCTCGATCATCGGACCCAATGGGTCCGGAAAATCGACGACGGTCAATCTGATCTCCGGCGTGCTGAAGCCGGATGCCGGAACAATCCTGGTGCACGGCAGAAGAATTCGCTTAGGAAACCCGGAGGCGGCCGCCGCGGCCGGTATCGCGCGGACCTTCCAGAACGGCCGCGTCTTCGGCGATATGACCGTCCGCGAGAACGTGGACGTCGGCCTGCAGACAACCCTGCGCGCCTCGCGTCCGCTGCGCTCGGTGGCGAATATCCCGGTCCTGAAGTGGATGTCACTGCTGGCGGAGCTGGGCGTGGCCTTGGCGCCGACCCCGGCGGTGCGCGCCGAACGACGCGCGTCGCAGACCCGCATCGACGCCCAACTGGCTCGCTTCGACGATCGCCTGATTCCGCGCGCCGACAATCCGGCCTACACCCTGTCCTACGCCAATCGCCGCCGCACCGAGATCGCGCGGGCCCTCGCCTCGGAACCCGGACTGCTGCTCCTGGACGAGCCGGCCGCGGGCATGAACCAGACCGAGACCGCCGAGATCGGCAGGCAGCTGGCCGAATTGAAGGCACAGGGCCAGACGGTGCTGCTGGTCGAACACAAGATGGACCTGGTCCACGACCTCTCCGACCGGGTGCTGGTGCTCGATGAGGGGCGCATCATCGCCGCGGGCACGCCGGACGAGGTCCTGGATGATCCGCGCGTCATCGAGGCCTATCTCGGGCGCAGCCGGGCCGGCGGGAAGGTGGCCGTCGATGCCTGAACTCGACGAGAACGCCACGCCGATACTCGAATTCGACCGAGTGGTGGTGAACTACGGACCCTCTCGAGCGCTCGACGAGGTGTCGTTGCGGGTGCGTCCGGGCGAGATCGTCTCCCTGCTCGGCGGTAACGCCTCCGGCAAGTCAACCACCATGAAAACCGCGCTCGGACTGCTGAAGCCGTCCTCGGGAGCCGTCCGCATCGACGGCGCCGACGTGAGCGCCACGCCCCCGTCGGCGCGCATCCGGGCCGGGCTCGCCTCGGTGCCGGAGGCCCGGCGCGTCTTCCCGGCCATGACCGTCTTGGAGAACCTCTTCGTCGGCGGCTACATCCGCAAGGAGCGCCGCCCGGTGCTGGCCGCCCGCGCGGCGGAGCTGTTCGACCACTTCCCGCGCCTGGGCGAGCGGCGCGCCCAGCGAGCGGGCACGCTCTCCGGCGGTGAGCAGCAGATGCTGGCCGTCGCCCGGGCACTCATGAGCAAACCTCGCCTCATCTGCATGGATGAGCCCACCATGGGATTGTCGCCGCTGTTGGTGGATGGGGTGCTCGAGGAGATCGCCCGGCTCAACCGGGAGCTGGGCCTGGCCATCCTGATCGTGGAACAGCAGGCGGAACTAGCCCTGAGTATCGCGCACACCGCCAATGTGCTGCGCACCGGGCGAATCGTGCTGCACGGTCCGGCTGCGGAGCTCGTCGGCGACCCGGCCGTGCGCGACGCCTACCTCGGAAAGGTGACCACATGACCCCGCGACGTCTGGGCTTCTTCACTCGCCTGGTCCGCACCGAGCCGGCCGAGGACGCGGCCACGGTCTACCGGCAGGCGCTCGAGCAGATCGGACTGGCCGAACGCCTCGGCTACGACACCGCGTGGGTGGCACAGCACCATCTGGACCCGGGCGAGGGCGGGCTGCCGTCCCCGTTCGTGTTCCTCGCGCATGCCGCCGCGCGCTTTCCGCGCATCCGCTTCGGGACCGCCATCGTGACCCTGGCGCTGGAGGACCCGATCCGGGTCGCCGAGGACGCGGCGGTCCTGGACGAACTCGCGGGCGGACGACTCGAACTCGGCTTCGGGGCGGGCGGTTCGCGGCACGCCTTCGAACTCTTCGGCGTGGCCGGCGTCGACCGGCAGCGGGTCTACGCCGACAAGCTCGCGAAAGTCGGTGCGGCACTGGCGGGTGCGCCGCTGGTCGGTGAGCGCCCGCTGAACCCGCCCGCCGCCGGCCTGCGAGATCGCCTGTGGCAGGCCACCTTCTCCGCCGGCGGCGCGGCCCGCGCCGGGCGGGCCGGTGACGGTCTGCTGCTGTCGAAGGCCCAGCCGCGAGATCCGGCCGCGCCGGACGCGACCCTGTGGGAGATCCAACAGCCATTGGTCGACGCCTACCTCGACGCGCTGCCGGCGGGGACGGCGGCGCGGATCGGCGCGTCCCGAGGCGTTTTCGTGGCCGACGATCACGACGAGGCCATCGCCCTCGCCGAACGCGGCGCGTCGCGGTTCCTGGATCAGCTGGGCCGCAATGGCGGTCCCGAGGTGGCGAGCTCGGTCGACGAGGTACTGCGCGATATCTACGTTGGCACTCCCGACGAGGTCGTGGCACGGCTGTCCGAGGATTCGGCACTGCGACACGCCACCGACTTCATCGTGCAGGCGCACCCGGTCGACCCCGGCCACGCCGCCACCCTGCGCTCCACCGAACTCATCGCCACCAAGGTTGCGCCGCAATTGGGTTGGCGACCCGACGAAAGGACGACCCGGTGACCGACACGCCCACCACATTCGACCAGGCGCCATCCGCCATCGCGGACGCGGCCGAGCGGGCTCCCGCCACGCCCGAGGGTCCGGCTGACTCGCGCGGCGGTGCCGGGGGCCGCCGCGTCGATGTCATCGATGCCGTCTTGGGTGCGCGGGCCGGTTCGCTGTCGGCGCTGCGGGCGACACGCCCGGCGGTAGTCGATCACACGCAAGGGGTGTACGAGGCACTGCTCGACGGTCCGGCCACCGCGAGTGTCGGCCGCGATCGGCTCGTCGCGGCGGCGGTAGTCGTGGCCGAGCTGGCGGGCGCGCCGAATCTGGCGGCGCATTACGCGGCGCTGGGAACCGCTCCGGCCGAAGGGGATCCGGTGCTTGCGGCCATTCTGCGGCACGCCGCCCAGGTGAGCACCGCACCGGCCTCCCTCACCCGCACGGACATCGACGCCTTGGCCGCGACCGGTCTCTCCGAGCGCGACATCGTCACGGTGGCGCAGCTCATCGGGTTCGTGCACTTCCAGGCCCGGCTGCTGGCCGGGCTCGAACTGATCGGAGCGGAACATGAGTGAGAACGATGCGGGCGAGGTCCGCGACGTCGAGACCGCGCGCCGGCCACGAGGATTTACCCAGGAGCACCTGGACTGGGTGCCGTGGGTGGAACCCATCCGGCTGGCCGATGCCGATGAGTTGCAGCGGCCGCTGCTCGAGGGGGACCGCGGCGTCGGCCCTTACTTCCGGTTACTCGCGCGCAACGCTGAGGTGCTGGCGCACCGCAGCGCCAATGACCGAGAGATCTTCTACGGTCGAGGGGGATTGATCCGCGCCGAGCGCGAACTCGCGGCGACCGTTACCTCCCGGCACAACGGCTGCGAGTACTGCGCCTCTGTCCATTCGCGTTTCACTTCAGCGTTGTCCAAGCGGCCCGACGATGTGCAGCGATTGCTGGACGAAGGCAACGGCGCGCGGATCGACGAAAGATGGGACGCTGTCATCGATTTCGTGGACGCGCTGGCGGCCAATCCGCCGCGAGCGCGCCGAGGCCACCTGAAGCGGCTGCTGGAGCTGGGTTTCGACGAGACGCAGGTGCACGATCTGGTGTTGTCCGCCGCCTCGTTCTCCTGGGCCAACCGCCTCATGCTCACGTTGGGCGAGCCGGAGGTACCGGCCTGATCTAGCGGTCTATTGAAAAAGTCCTAGAAAGTTCATCGGAAATCTGCCCCGGGCGGGTATCGGCTCGGTATCGTCCCGATGGCAAACAGTCAGTGAAGGTACTGGCAACCTGTCGGATCGGATCACCACCATGTCGAACTTCCTCTCGGATGTTCCGGTTCGGACCACTCCCGAGCTGCGGGCAACAGGCTACTCGGGCGTTTCCGTCAAGTAGCCACGCGAGCGCCATCTTTCGGCTACTGCGCGGACGCCGAAGCGATGACGAGGGCCCGATCCTTGACGAGGGGATCGGGCCCTTTTTCTGCCCGTGTCAGTCGGCCGCGCGCGGGGTACTCCGCTGCTGCCGGGTGCTCCGTCCCTGGTCCGGCCGCGCGGTGGCGGGGTCCGCGAAATTAATGCTAAAAACTTCCTCGAAAAGTATTCCGTCCAGTTCGCCTGCTCTGTATCGTGTTGAACGGCAAACGATCAGTGACTTTCGGGTCAGTGCGACATCGGGCCGCGAGTCTCTCCCCCCCGGACCCGCGTCCCGAACTCGGGACGGTTCCCCTGCCTATACCCGCCGTCCCGGGTGCGCCGCACTGCCCGAAGTCACTGAGCCATCTTTCGGCTATCGCGCGGTAAGTCGAAGGTTCAAACGAAGGGCCCGATCCATGACGAGGGGATCGGGCCCTTCGGTATTGTCTGGCGCAATGTCACAGGAAACGAACGCGGGAAGAATGTACGCCGGGCAGCCCGTAGAAGACCGGCAGCGGCAGCGTCGTGCGCGTTTTCTGGAGTCCGGGCTCTCGGTGTTCGCGCGCGACGGATACGCCAATAGTTCTGTCGGAGCCATCTGCAAGGACGCCGGCCTCTCCTCGAGACAGTTCTACGAGGAGTTCACCGGACGCGAATCGCTGTTGCTCGAGCTCTACGAGCAGATCGATCGCGAATCCCGGGAAGCCGTGGCGGCCACCATCGCCGAGCACTCCGACGCCAGCGCCATCGACATTATCGACGCCGCGGTACGCGCCTATATCGAGTCCATCGGACGCGATCCGCGCAAGGCCAGAGTCGCGCTCGTCGAAGTCGTCGGGGCGGGACCCAAGGTGGAGAAGTTCCGCCTGGAACTGCGGCGCGCCTGGGGCGCGCTGCTGGCCAGCGCCGCCGAGGATGCCGCCCTGCACGGTGAAATCCCGCCCGGTGATTACGAAATGCGGGTACTGGCCATCATCGGCGCGGTGAACTACGTGGTGGACGCCTGGAGCGGTTCCGAACCGCGCCAGCCGCTCGACGACGTCATCCGGGTGTTGCGCCGCATCATCATGGGCGCCGTCAGCGCCTGACCGACCCGACCTCCCCCCCATCCGACTCGATTTCGCGCCCGTCCGCTGCCTCGCGGACGGGCGCGACCTTTGCGGGTAGCGTGCCGACCATGGAGACGGTGCCGATCCAGATGCCCGACGGAACCACGGTGCCGGTGCGGTTGATCCCGGCGAAAGGCCCGCACCGGCATCCGATTACGGCCGACAGCCCCCGGCCCGTCGTGGTGATCGCGCCCGGCCTGGGCGTGCCCGGGGAGTACTACTCGCTGTTCGGGAAGCCCATGGCGGCCCGAGGTTTCGACGTGGCCCTGCTGGAGATCCGCGGAAACGGCCAGAGCAGGCCGAAACCCGGCACCCCCAGCACACCCGGCTACCAGGAACTCGTGGCCGTCGACTTCCCCGCCATGTTCGAGGTTGTCCGGGAGCGGTTTCCCGAGAGCACGCCGTACCTGCTGGGGCACAGTATGGGTGGCCAGCTCGGCGTCATGTACGCGTCGCGGATACGCGGGCGGCTGGGCGGATTGATCCTCATCGCCTCCGGCACGCCGCATTTCCGCGGCTATACCGGTCTGGCCGCAGTCGGCAGCGCGGCACTGTCGCTGACGGCCAATCTGGCCGGGTTCTGGCCGGGCGACACCATCACCGCGGGCGGCTTCGGCCGACAGTCCAAGGCGCTCATCGCCGACTGGGCGCGCCTGGCCCGCACCGGCCGATTCCAGCCCGCCGGAGCCGATATCGACTACGAGGAGCGCATCGGGCGGCTCACGCTTCCGGTCCTGTCGATCACCATGGCCGGTGACGAGCTGACCCCGCAGGGTTCGGCGCGGCAGCTGCTCGCCAAGCTGGCCAACGCCGACATCACCACCTGGCACAACCCGGCCCCGCTCGGGCACAACGGGTGGATCAGCGATCCCGACTCCACCCTCGACTACGTCGAAAAGTGGCTGCGGGACCGCTGATTAAGGCCATGACCCGGAGCCGCCTCGAAGGGTCGACGCGGCCGGCCGCGTTTTCGCGCCGGTCGGCGGGTGCGGGTCAGTCCATGAGCTGCTGGGTGAAGAACTCGTAGATGAGCGCGGCCTGGAAGGCGGACTGCTTGTTGTCCGCGGCGCCGCCGTGCCCGCCCTCGATGTTCTCGTAGTACCAGACGTCGTGACCCTCGGAGGCCAAGCGCGCGGCCATCTTTCGCGCATGGCCGGGGTGCACGCGGTCGTCGCGGGTGGAGGTGGTGAGCAGGATCGGCGGATATCGCCGGTCCGCGCTGGTGTTCTGGTACGGCGAGTACTTCGAGAGGTACTCCCACTCCTCCGGCCTGTCCGGGTCCCCGTATTCGGCGATCCAGGACGCGCCCGCCAGCAGCAGGTGATAGCGCTTCATGTCCAGCAGCGGCACCTGGCACACGATGGCCCCGAACAGTTCCGGGTACCGGGTCAGCATGACGCCCATGAGCAGTCCGCCATTGCTGCCGCCGACCGCACCGAGCTGATCGTGGGTGGTGATGCCGCGCGCCACCAGGTCCCGGGCCACGGCCGCGAAATCCTCATAGGCCTTGTGCCGGTTGGCCTTCAGCACAGAGGTGTGCCATTCCGGGCCGTACTCGCCGCCGCCGCGGATATTGGTCACCACATAGGTGCCGCCACGTTCCAGCCAGCCCATGCCGACCCCGCCGCTGTAACTGGGCGTGCGGGACACCTCGAAACCACCGTAGCCGGACATGACGGTCGGGGCCGGTGTGCCCCTGCGATCACGGTGGCGGATAACGAAATACGGGATCTCGGTGCCGTCGTCGGAGCGGGCGAAGAACTGTTCGGTCTCGATGCCATCGGCGTCGAAGAAGTCGGGCTCCTTCTCGAGCACCTCGACCGAGCCGCCCACCGTCCCCGACATGAGTGTGGTCGGGCGAGTGAAACCGCTCGTGGAGAGCATGAACTCGTCGCCGCCCTCCAGCCGATCCAGATTCATGACGCTGGTGCTGGCCATGGCCGGGGTGTCGGCCAGCGGTTCGCGGGTCCAGCCGTCCGGGCCGGGGGTGAGCACATACAGCCTGGTCTGCACGTCCTCGAGCGTGACCAGCAGCAGGTGGTTCTCGGTCCAGCCGTAGCCGTGCAGCGCGGTGTGCGCGTCGGGGGTGAACAGGACATCGAAATCGCGTGCGCCGGAGAGGAATTCCTCGAAATTCGCGGCGAGCAGCGAGCCGGACGGATAGGTCGTGCCGTTCACCTCCCACGGCGACTTCAGGCGGACCAGCAGCCAGTCCTTGTACCAGGACTCGGTGGCGTCGGTGGGAACATCGATGAACCGCAGCGTGCCGTCGGACTCCAGCAGATAGACCTCTTCGTTGAAGAAGTCGGTGGCACGGCCCAGGAAGTGCCGCTCATAGCCGGGTGTGCGGTCGTAGCCCGCGGAGACGGCGACATCGGTGGCCTCGCCCTCGTAGACGAATTCCGCCTCCTCGAGCGGGGTTCCGCGCCGCCAGCGCTTCACCACCCGGGGATAGCCGGAGTCGGTCAGCGTGCCGGGGCCGAAATCGGTTCCGATGTAGAGGGTGTCGTCGTCGATCCAGGCGAAATCGGACTTGGCCTCGGGCAGGTGGAAGCCGCCGTCCTCCGGCGCGATGAAAGCCTTTGCCTCGATGTCGAATTCGCGGATCACCTTGGCGTCCGCGCCGCCGCGCGAGAGGCTGATCAGCGCGCGCCGCTGCGCCGGGCGCAGCACCGCGGCACCGCCCCAGACCCAGTTCTCGTCCTCGGCGGCCGCCAGCGCGTCCACATCGATGAGGATCTCCCACTCCGGCTCGGATTCGGCGTACTCGGCGAAGGTGGTGCGCCGCCACAGACCCTTCGGATGCTCGCGGTCGCGCCAGTAGTTGTAGAGCCACCGGCCGCGCCGGTTCGGATAGGCGATGCGGGTGTCGGTATCGAGCATGGCGAGCACGCGGGCCTCGAGGTCGCGGAAGCGCTCCGAGGACGCGAACCGCTCCACCGACACCGCGTTCCGCTCTTCCGCCCAGCTCAGAGCGCGTTCGCTCGCAACTTCTTCGAGCCACAGGTAGGGATCCGTCACACCCTTTCCAACGCCGGTCATGCCCTCATTGTTGCCGAGGTGCGCGTTCGCCGGTCGCGAACGTGGCGCCCGGCAGCATGCCGCCCGGTCAGTAGGATTGCTGTTCGATACCGATCGGATCCAGGAGGTCGCGGCGTGTCGCATGAGCCCCGGCTGTGGGAACAGCACTGTTGCCTGCCGTTGCTGCCGACCGCGGACATCACCGAGCTGACCCGGTATCCGCTGGGCTCGTATCTCTCGGTGAATATCGGCTATTCGCCGCAATCCACCCGTGAATCGCTCGAATTGGTCACCCAGTTCCGACGGGACGCCTTGACCGACGGGCGTTTCCGGCTGGTCCACGGCATCGAGGACGCCTGGCCCACGGCGCCCAGCGCGGACACCGACGCCACCCTCGCGCTGGCCTTCGATCTGGAGGACTCCGGGCCGCTGGAGGGCGATCTCGACAATGTCGAGTTGTTCCACGAACTCGGCCTGCGCTCGTTGCTGCCCACCTACAACCACGCCAATGCCGCCGGCTGCGGCTGCCTCGACACCGATGACACCGGGCTCACCGCCTACGGCCGCGACCTGATCCGCAAGCTCAACGAGGTCGGGGTGTTCGCCGACGGCTCACACTGCTCGCGCCGCACCGGTCTCGGCATCGCCGAGACCACGAGCGTCCCCATGATCTACAGCCACTCCAATTTCGCGACGCTGTGGGCACATCCGCGCAATATCGGCGATGATCAGGCCAAAGCGTGCGCGGCCACCGGCGGGGTGATCGGCATCAATGGCGTCGGCATCTTCCTGGGCCGCAACGAGCCCGCCGACCGAGCAGGGCGCGTCGAGGCCATGGCCGACCACATCACCTACGGCGCGGAACTGGTCGGCATCGAGCACATCGGGGTCGGGTCCGACTACTCCTTCGACGCCGACGATTTCAACCGCATGCTGGCCGATGATCCGAAGAGCTTCTCCGAGGAGTACCTGCGCTACGGCCGATTGCAGTGGGCGCCGCCGGAAGACCTGCTCGGCGCGGCCGAAGTTCCGGGGCTCGACGCGGTGCTGGCCGCGCGCGGCTTCTCCGCCGCGGATCGGGCCGCCGTGTTCGGCGGCAATTTCGCGCGCGTGGCCCGGCAGGTCTGGCGGGATTAGACCCGCGGCGAGGTCGCACGATCGTCCTGTCCGGCTCGCCGATCGACAGGGATGCGGCGATGAGAGAGCTCGACCCCACCGTCCGGGAATTCGTCGGCGCGGTCGATGCCGAGGGCCTCTTTCGGACCGCACCGGCGACGCCGGCATGAGCGACGACGGGCGGGAGCGGAATCCCGCTGGAGTGGACGTGACCTGTCTCACGTGTTCCCCGTCTCACGCCCGCGGGGGATGGATGAGTGAGCTACCGCCGACGGGTCTAGTCTCGAAGCCGTGACTTCCCACTACGATGTCGTCGTTCTCGGCGCTGGTCCCGGCGGTTACGTCGCCGCGATCCGTGCCGCTCAACTCGGCCTGCGAACAGCGATCGTCGAGCAGAAATATTGGGGTGGCGTGTGCCTGAACGTGGGCTGCATTCCGTCCAAGGCACTGCTGCGCAACGCGGAGTTGGCCCATATCTTCACCAAGGAAGCGAAGACCTTCGGTATCTCCGGCAACGCGACCTTCGACTTCGGCGCGGCGTTCGACCGTAGCCGCAAGGTCGCCGACGGCCGGGTCAAGGGCGTCCACTTCCTGATGAAGAAGAACAAGATCGACGAGTTCGACGGGAAGGGCACCTTCACCGGCCCGAAGTCGCTCTCGGTCGCGCTCACCAATGGTGGCACCGAAGACATCACGTTCGACAACGTGATCATCGCGACCGGCACCGAGACCAAGCTGCTGCCGGGCACCTCGCTGTCGGCCAATGTGGTCACCTACGAGGAGCAGATCCTCACCCGTGACCTGCCGGGCTCGATCCTCATCGTGGGCGCGGGCGCGATCGGCATGGAGTTCGGCTACGTCCTCAAGAACTACGGCGTGGACGTGCGCATCGTCGAATTCCTCGACCGCGCACTGCCGAACGAGGATGCCGACGTCTCCAAGGAGATCACCAAGGCCTACAAGAAACTCGGCATCACCATCACCACCGGTGCGGCCGTGCAGTCCATCGACGACGACGGCGCCAAGGTCACCGTGTCGGTCAAGGACAACAAGACCGGTGCGCTCGAGACCGTCACCGTCGACAAGGTGCTGCAGGCCGTCGGCTTCGCGCCGCGCGTGCAGGGTTACGGCCTCGAGAACACGGGCGTGCAGCTCACCGACCGCGGCGCCATCTCCATCGACGAGTACATGCGCACCAGCGTCCCCGGCATCTACGCCATCGGTGACGTCACCGCCAAGCTGCAGCTCGCGCACGTCGCCGAGGCCATGGGCGTGGTCGCCGCCGAGACCATTGCCGGTGCGGAGACCATGTCGCTGGGCGACTACCGCATGATGCCGCGCGCCACTTTCTGTCAGCCGCAGGTCGCGTCCTTCGGCCTCACCGAGCAGCAGGCCCGCGACGAAGGCTACGACGTCAAGGTCGCCACCTTCCCGTTCACCGCCAACGGCAAGGCGCACGGCCTCGGCGACGCGCAGGGCTTCGTCAAGCTCGTCTCCGACGCCGCACACGGAGAACTGCTGGGCGGCCACCTGATCGGTCCGGATGTCTCCGAGCTGCTGCCCGAGCTGACCCTGGCCCAGAAGTGGGACCTCACGGTCAACGAGGTGGCCCGCAACGTCCACACTCACCCGACCCTGTCCGAAGCGATTCAGGAAGCGATCCACGGCCTCGCGGGCCATATGATCAACTTCTGATCGACGCGTGAAAACGACGGCGGGCGCTTCCAGATCGGAAGCGCCCGCCGCCATTTCCGGGGGAGCAACGAAAGCGTCTCTCGCGTGTTGTGCTCAGCCGCGGTGGTAGGCGGCCTGGGCCGCTTCGATTTTCGCGATATTGGATTCGAGGATGTCGATGAGGCCGACGAGCTGATCGGCCACCTGCGCGCCGAGGTCGGTGAGGGTGTACTCGACGACCGGCGGGATGGATTGCTGGACTTCGCGATTGACCATGCCGTCGCGTTCCAGGGTCTGCAGGGTCTGGGAGAGCATGCGCTCGGAGATGCCGTCCACGCGGCGGCGCAGGGCGGAGAAGCGGTAGGGGCCCTCGCGCAGGGCGGCCAGGGCGAGTACGCCCCAGCGGCTGGCCACGTCCTGCAGGACGGGGCGGGAGGCACAGTTCCGGGCGAAGACGTCGGCTTCCAGGGTGGGGTCGACGGCGTGTGCCTGGTCGGGATGCCGCGTGTTCATGAGAGTCAGGTTACCTACCATTCAGGTAGCGGTTTGGGAATAGCATGTGCTTACTATTAGTTAGTACACATCGACAGTGCAGTTCATTCCCTGAAACCTGGAGGTAGTCATGACCGTCGCAGTCACCGCAGCCAGCGGGCAGCTCGGCCGCCTGGTCGTCGAGGCGCTCTTGAAGGACGGATCGCAGCCCGTGGTGGCGGTGGTCCGCGACCCGGCCAAGGTGGCCGATCTGTCTGAGCGCGGGGTCGAGGTGCGGGTCGCGAGCTATGACGACTCGGCGGCGCTGGAGCGCGCCTTCCAGGGCGTCGACCGCGTGCTGCTGGTCTCCGGCAACGAGTTCGCCAAGCGCGTCGCCCAGCACACCACCGTGCTGCGCGCCGCCGAGAAGGCGGGCGTGAAACTGCTGGCCTACACCAGCATTCCGCAGGCCGATCGCAATCCGCTGATGCTGGCCCAGGAGCACATCGGCACCGAGGCGGTGCTGGCCGGGGCGAGCATCCCGACCGTGTTGCTGCGCAACGGCTGGTATTGGGAGAACTACACCGGCGGCCTGGCTCACGCCATCGAGGGCGGCGTGCTCTACGGCGCGGCCGGCGAGGGCAGGGTATCCGGCGCGGCCCGGGCCGATTACGCCGAGGCCGCCGCCCGCGTACTCACCACAGACGGCCATGAGGGCAAGGTCTACGAGCTCGGCGGCGACGAGACGCTCTCGTATGCCGAATTGGCGCGGGTGATCTCGGAGGTGTCCGGCAAGCCGGTCCGCTACCAGGACCTGCCGCAGGAGGACTATGCCGCGGCCCTGCGGGCCGCGGGTCTGGACGCGGGGTACGCCGCGGCCTTGGCCGATGCCGACACCGGTATCGCCGGCGGCATCCTGGCCGTCGACTCCGGTGATCTGCAGCGGCTGCTGGGCCGCCCGTCTACCCCGGTCGCCGAGGTCTTCCGGGCCGCGCTGAGCTGATCGACAGTGGCGCCGAGCTGATCGAGTTCCGGACGGGCAGGCTCAGTACCAGTGGTGGGCCTGCCAGAATTCCCACGCGGCATTCGGGCTGCCGTAGCGCGCGACCATGTACCGATAGGCCCAGCGCAGCTGGGTGAGCGGGTTGAACATCCAGTCCGGGCCCTCGCTGAACATCTTGTGCGCGGGGAGGGCCTGGGCCAGGCCGTAGGCGCCGGAGGCCGGGTTGATGGCGAAGACCTGCCAGTCGCTCTCGTGCGTGATGATCTGGTTGAAGGACGCCCACTGGTCCTCGGGCACGATGAGACGGGACAGGATCTGCAAGGCCGGTTTGGAGTACCGCTGAACCGCGCCGACCAGCTGCAGCAAGGACGCCGGATCTACCGGCAGTGCGGCGGGGAGTGTGGATCCGGCGATGGGATCAGCGATTTCGGTGCGCGCGTCGGCGGCGCCGACGGCGACGGTGAGCGGGGCGAGGGCCGCCATGAGCAGTCCGAGGACGGTGGCTCGGAGCGGACGCGTGTCGAAAATGGGCAACGCCTGGTCCTTCCGTGTCGTTCACGAAAAAACAGACCCACTGTCTTCAGTCAGAAACCGACCGTACGCCATGCCGTTTCGCGGGAGGGGGGAGCGACACGCGGTGAAATGCCTGATCAGAGTGGAGTTGCCGGTCAGCGCGTCCGGCCGCGCAGCAACTCCCGCTCGATCTCGTTGCCGCAGAGCTCGGCGGCCCGCCCGAACGCCGCCCGCGCCTCGGCCTCCCGGCCGAGCCGCGAAAGCAGGTCCCCGCGGACCGCGTGCAGCAGGTGGTAATCGTCGAGCGTCCCGGTGGCGGCGATCGCGTCGATCAACTCCAGGCCCGCGGCGGGACCGTGCACCATGGCCACCGCGACCGCCCGGTTCAACTCCACGATCGGCGACGGAAACCGTTGCGCCAGCACGGCATACAGTCCGGCGATGCGCCGCCAATCGGTGTCGGCGGCGGTCCGCGCCACGGCGTGCACCGAGGCGATGGCGGCTTGCAGGGCGTAGCGTCCGGGCGGCAGGTCCCGCGTCCGGTTCAGCGTGTGCGCGCGGGCCAGGGCGGCCAGACCGCGGCCGATGGAGAGCCGGTTCCAGCGGGAGCGATCCTGATCCGGCAGCAGGACCAGGCCGTTCTCGGCGTCGCTGCGGGCCGGGGTGCGGGAGGCTTGGAGCTCGAGTAGCGCCGCCAAGCCGTGCACCTCGGGCTCGCCAGGGAGCAGACCGGTCAGGATGCGCGCCAATCGCAGTGCCTCCTCGCACAATTCGGCCCGTACCCAGCGCTCGCCGGAGGTGGCGGCGTAGCCCTCGTTGAAGATCAGGTAGATGACCTCGAGCACGGAGTCCAGACGCGCGGTCAACTCCGTGCCCTCCGGCACCTCGTACGGGATGCCCTTGGCGGTGATGGTGCGTTTGGCGCGCACGATGCGTTGCGCCACCGTCGATTCCGGGACCAGATAAGCGCGCGCGACCTCGGTCGTGGTCAGGCCGCCGACCATGCGCAGGGTGAGCGCCGCCCGCGCCGGAGGCGAGAGCACCGGATGGCAGGCGGTGAAGATCATGCGCAGCAGATCGTCCGCGATGGCCGGTTCGGGCTCGCCGGAAGGCTCCTCGGCCGTGATCGCCAGCCGCCCGAGCTGCTCCAGTTTGCGCGCGAAATTCACGTCGCGCCGAATGCGGTCCACCGCACGGTGTTTCGCGGTCAGCATGAGCCAGCCGCCCGGATTGGGCGGTACGCCGTCGCGCGGCCACTGTTCCAGCGCCGCCACCAGGGCGTCCTGCGCGAGCTCCTCGGCGGTGGCGATATCCCCGACCATGCGGGTCAGGCTCGCCACCAGCCGCGGCCACTCGATGCGCCAGGCCGCCTCGACGGCCCGGCGCGCCCGCTCCTGCGGATTCAGTTCTGGCCCTCCAATTGCCGGACCTCGACCTCGATCTCCCACTCCGGCCCGTGGACGCGCAGGAACCGGGAGGCCCACTCGGCCGCCTCCTCCGGCGAGCGCGTCTGCAGCAGCAGATAGCCGCCGATGATCTCCTTGGACTCGGTGAAGGGCCCGTCCACGACGGTCTGCGTGCCGCCGGACTGCCGGATCCGGGTGCCCTCCTCGATGGGTCGCAGGCCGGCGGTGTCGAGCAGGACGCCCGCCTTGGTCATCTCCTCGATGATGTCGTTGACCTTGGCGATCAGGTCCTCATCCGGGCCGCCCTCGGGAACCTGATTGGGGTCCAGGCGAATCAATACCAGGTGTCGCATTGTCCGATCCTCTCGCTAGGCGACTTCATACTTGACGAAAAGGGCACCGGAATCGAAGGATTTCGACTCCAGCAGATTCAGATTCATCGCGCTCTTGTCCCGGAACAGCGGAGTGCCGACGCCGATCGTCACGGGGTGGATGACGATGCGGTACTCGTCGATGAGCCCGGCGTCGGCGAACCAGTGCACCAGTGTGGGGCTGCCGTAGATGACCAGCGCTCCACCGTCTTCCGCCTGCAGTTCCGCGATGCGGGCCGCCCCGTCCGCGCCGATGATCCGGGTGTTGCGCCACCCGGCCGACTCCAGCGTGGTCGAGAAGACGATCTTGTCGACATTCGTGACCCACTCGGCGTGCTCGAGGTCGTGCGCGGTGGCCTGCGGGTTGTCCGCAACCACCGACCAGTGGTCGCGCATGCCCACGAAGGTCTTGCGGCCGTAGATCGTGGTGCCGATATCGGTCCGGATGTGCTCGTCGTGGAAGGCGGCGAGGTCCGGGCTGTAGGAGCGGAAGGTCCATTCCAGCCCCAGATCGGTGTTCGAGGCCGCGAAGCCGTCGAGGGTCATGTGCTCGAATGCGACTACCTTTCGCATCGGAATCCTTTCGTCGAGGTATGGGGGCCGGTTCGGTCCTCGACTCCACCTCGAACGGACCCGGGCGGAATCGACACGTCCGCCGGAAGATCTCGTCGGAGATTTTCGGTCAGACCCATTCGACGAGTTGTATGACGATGCCATTCGGGTCGAGGGACTGGAAGTAGCGCTCGCCCCACGGCTCGGTCTCGATAGGGGTCACGATGGGCACGCCTTCTTGTCGGACCCGCTCGTATTCGGCGTCGATGTCGTCGACGACGAACACCACCAGCAGGCCCTCGCCCGCGCTGCCCGCGATGCGGTCGGGCTTGAAGCTGCCGAGGCCGGTGCGCAGGTAGATGACATCGAATCCGATGTCCGGGCGGGTGAGATTCACGAAGCCGTCGGCCGACATCTTCTCGGTGAAGCCGAAATGGTCGATGAGGAACCTCGCGGAGGCGATGGGGTCCGGCACGTTCAGGGAGATTGCGGATGCGGTGACGTTCATGTGGCCACCAAGGTGGTGCCAAATAACTCTGTATTAAGTACACTGTACTTTGTACTTAAATTCTTGACGGGCCACAAAGTGACGACTATCACACCGATACGATCGGCGGCGGAGGTGACGCGAATGGCCGGACGAGGCGGGGACCGCAGCGGTGCGGGTGACCCGGTGCGCACGCTGGAACTGCTGTGGCGCGAACCCGGATCCGGTGGATCCACGCGCGGGCCCAAGCAGCGCACCACCCTGGACGCGGTGATCGCGGCCGCGCTCGAAATCGCCGACGCCGAGGGGCTGGACGCGCTCACCATGCGGTCGGTGGCGGCGAAACTGGGCATCACGCCCATGGCCACCTACACCTACGTGCCGGGCAAGGCGGAACTGCTGGACCTCATGCTCGACACCGTCTACCAGCGCATGCCACGCCACGATCTGAGCGGAATGCCATGGCGGGAGCGGGTTTCCATGATCGCCGCCGAGAATCGCGCGCTGCTGACCGAGCACCCGTGGGTGGCGTATCTGCCCACCACGCGGCCGCCGCTGGGTCCGGGCGTGGCCGCGAAATACGACCATGAGCTGCGGGCCTTCGACGGGCTGGGCCTCGACGACCTCGACATGGATTCCGCCCTCACCTATGTTCTGGGCTTCGTGACCTCGACCGCGCAGCTGGCCATCGACACCGCGCGGGCCGCGGCCGAGAGCGGGCAGTCCGATAACGACTGGTGGGAGCGCGCGGCCCCGCTGCTGGCACGGGTCTTCGACGCCGACCGCTATCCTCTGGCGGCCCGGATCGGCGCGGTCGCGGGACAGGCGCACGAGGGCGCCTACAGCGCGGATCACGCCTACGAGTTCGGGTTGGCAAGGGTATTGGACGGATTGGCCGTCTGGATCGAAAACCGCAGGCTCTGACCGTTCTTTGACCGTGCGGACAATTCGTGCAAGACAGACCGATCGGGACGATGGTCTCAATTTCGCCGCGCGGACGGGCCTATCGCGGGCAGAATTCCTGCTATGCCGCGAGCAGTCCCGGCAATCGTTGCCGCCGAAACCTTCACTCGGGCAGCGCAGCCGGTGCTCCCGGTGGGAGACGGCCTGGTGCTGCGGCCTTGGCTGCGCCGCGACGGCCCCGAGGTCTACGCGGCCTTCCAGGACCCTGCCATTCGCCGCTGGCATGTCCGCACCGCGGACACCGTCGAGGAGGCCGGCGACTGGGTCGACTCCTGGGCGCGTTCCTGGCACAGCGGCACCGCCGCCAATTGGGCTGTGGCCGACAGCCGTACCGGCCGCCTCATGGGCCGCGCGTCCCTGCACCACATGGAGTTATGGCACGGCGAAGCCGAAATCGCCTACTGGGTGGTCCCCGCCGCCCGCGGCCGGGGCATCGCCCCCCGCGCCGTGGACGCCCTGGTCGGCTGGGCCTTCGAGGTGGCCGGGTTCCACCGCCTCGAACTCCGTCACTCCGTCCACAATGCCCAATCCTGCCGGGTGGCCCACAAATCCGGCTTCGTCCTCGAGGGCATCAACCGCAGCGCGGGCCTGCACGCCGACGGCTGGCACGACATGCACCTGCACGCCCGCGTCCAGCCCACCCGCTCCGCCGAACCGGCGCATCGCGTCACGTACGCCGAGACCATTCCCGAGGCCGCCACCCAGCCGGTCCATCGCCTGCGCCGGTGACCTCCTCCGAGTTCGCCACCACGCGCCGCGTTGACCCGGTCCGACATCACCGCGACACCGGGATCGCCGGCACCGGCTTCGCCGCTACGGCATCCGGATCCCAACACGGGTCACGCTCCGACTGGATCCGCCGACCGATCCCGAACTCGCCGACCGACCCCGAACTCGGCGGCCGGCTCGGATAGGTCAGTGGTCGGTTTGGATGCGGAGGGCGGTGATCGTGCTGGCGAGGCCCTCGTATTGGTTGGTGAGCAGGACGATTTCGATGAGACGGCGCTCGTCGTAGTGAGCGGCCAGGGCCTGCCACGTGGCGTCGTCGAGGTCGCGGGTGGTGACGAGCTGGTCGACGGCGGTGAGCAGGGCGCGTTCCTTGTCGGTCCAGCCCGGCGCCGACGGGCCCTCGCGCAGGCGGTCCAGGATTTCGGCGGTGACGCCCGCGCGGCGGCCCAGCCGGATGTGATGGTCGGTCTCGTACTCGCATTCGCGTAGATGCGCGACGCGCAGGATGACGAGTTCGGACTCGTACCTCCGCAGCTTGCCGCCCGGCATGAGCCGCCCGGAGTAGTGCAGCCACCCGCGGAACAGTCCGCCGGTCCGGCCCAGCGTGCTGAACAGATGCGCGTCCTGCGTCCCGGCCGCGCGCGAAAGCGCTTGCCAGACAACCCAGTTCACCGGCCCGAGCTCCCGCAGCCGGCCGGGAGCGATGCGTGGCTTCGTCGACGGCATAGGTCCTAGTCAACAGCATCCGACGCGCGGATGTGATCATTCCCGCACCGCGCGGGCGAGTTTGGTCAGTTCCAGGGCGCGGCGGGCGCGGGTGAGGACGTGGGCGCGGGAGCTGGTGAGGTGAGCCAGCAGGGTGCGCAGGGCGGTATCCAGTTCGCCGCCGAGCAGGAATTCGGCGATCGCGATGTGATCCTCGGCCATGGCGGCGATGCGTTCGGGGGTGGGCATGTCCAGGGCGCGGACGGGGCGGACGCGGGCCTGCACGGTCGAGAGCGCTTCGGCCAGCGCGGAATTCCCGGCCGCCCGCAAGAGGGTGGTGTGGAACTGCTCATCGGCGGCGATGAGCGCGGCTCCGGGCTCGGGTGGGTGTTCGCGAATCCTGCGCCAGATCTCGAGTTCGCGGTGGAGCGCGGCCCTGTCGTGCGGGGTGGCCGTGGGCAGCGCGGGCTCGGGTCGCGGGGTATCGGTTCGGGCGCCGGCTGGATCCGGCCGGGCGGCGTCGGCCAGCGGTTCGGGAAGACCCGAGGGGGTGGCCTGGAGGCGCTGGATTCCTCTGGCCTCCAGAATGATGCGGAGTTCGTAGAGGTCACCGAGCTCGTCGACCCGGGGCCGGTACGGGTACAGGCCGTCGGCGTGGCGTTCCAGCAGGCCGTCGGCGTAGAGGCGGGCCAGCGCCTCGCGGACGGGGGTTCGGGACACGCCGTAGGTCTCGGCGAGCCGTTCCTCGCCGAGCCGTTCGGTCGGCACCAGCACCCCGGTCGCGAGATCCTGCCGGAGGGACCGATAGACCCGCTCGGACAACGGAATACGCCCCCTGCGCGCGTTCACGAAAGTGTCCGATCAGATCGCCATGGCCAGGCGCACCGCGGATTCCGCGCCCGCGCCGCCCACCCCCGAGGAGGTCACGCGACCCGAGCGCAGCACATAGAACTGCTGTGCGGCCTGCAGTGCGAAACCGATGTGCTGTTCCACCAGCAGCACGCTCAACCCGCCGCGGCCGGTGAGCTCGATGATGGTGCGCTCGATCTCGGCGACCACCGAGGGCTGGATGCCCTCGGTCGGCTCGTCCAGGATCAGCAGCTTCGGTTCGGTGATGAGGGCGCGGGCGATGGCCAGCTGCTGACGCTGGCCGCCGGAGAGCAGTCCGGCCTTGCGGGACGACAGTTCCCGCAGCGCGGGAAACAAATCCAGTGCTTCGGCGATGAGTTCCTTGCCCCGTTTGCGGCCGTCCGCCACCACCTGCAGGTTCTCCATTGTGGACAGCTGTGGAAAACTCTGCTGCCCCTGCGGTACGTAGGCCAGGCCGCGTTTGACCCGCCGTGACGGCGACATCTTGGTGATGTCCTCGCCGCCGAAGCGGATCTTCCCGGACTTGGCGGGCAGCAGTCCGACCGCCGCGCGCAGCAGCGAGGTCTTCCCGGCCCCGTTGTGGCCCATGATGGCCGCCACGCCATTGTCCGGAACCGTCAGGGAGACACCGTGAATCACCTCGGTGCGGCCGTAGCCGGTGTGTAGGTCAACGAGTTCCAGCATCCGCGGCCTCCTTCGACTCATCCGATTCCTGTTCCGCGCCCGCGGCCTCGATGGCCTCCGCGGGCGGCAGCTCACCGGCCGCGGCGGTGCCGAGGTAGACCTCCTGCACCTTCGGATCGGCCTGCACCTGTTCCACGGTGCCCTCGCTGAGGACGCGGCCGCCCGCGAGCACCGTCACCGAACTGGCGAACGCGCGCATGAAGTCCATGTCGTGCTCGACGACGACGACCACCCGCTCGCCGCCGATGCGGCGCAGCAGGTTTCCGGTCTCCTCGCGCTCCTCGGCGCTCATGCCGGCCACCGGTTCGTCCAGCAGCAGCACCGAGGCGTTCTGTACCAGCAGCATGCCGATCTCCAGCCACTGCTTCTGGCCGTGTGCGAGCACGCCGGCGGGCTTGTCGCGCAGCGCGGCGAGCCCGGTGGTCTCGAGCGCCTCCTCGATGGCGGGCAGCACCGAGGCGCGCCGGCGCAGCAGGGTGAGCGCGGAACGTCCCGCGCCCGCCGCGATGTCGAGGTTCTGCAGCACGGTGAGCTGTTCGAACACGCTCGCGGTCTGAAAGGTGCGGCCCACGCCGAGTCGGGCGATCTGATGCACCTTGCGGCCGATCAGCTCGCTGCCGGTCTTCTGCGCCGACCCGGTCGCGGGCACCAGACCGGTGATGGCGTCGATGAGGGTGGTCTTGCCCGCGCCGTTGGGGCCGATGAGGAAGCGCAGATCGCCCTGCAGGACGGTGAGGTCCACATCGGAGACGGCTTTGAAGCCGTCGAAACTCACCGACAGGCCGCGGATTTCGAGGTACTCGCTGTCCATTCCGGCGTTGCCGCCGAGCTTCGGTTCGGGTGCGGTCATCATGCTTCCACCTTCTGCTCGGCCGCGGCGCCGGACTCCGGCTCGGTCTCGGACTCCGGCTCGGTTCCGGCCGCGGTCTCGGTCTCTGGCTCGGCGGCCGGTTCCGGTGCGGCCGGGGCCGGCGTGGGCCGCGGCCGCACCAGCAGCCGCTTCGCCATGGGCCCGAATCCCGCGAGTCCGGCGGGGATGAAGCCGACCACCACGATGAACAGCGCACCCTGGAAGTAGGTCCACGCGGACGGGAAGTGCTCGGAGAACGTGGTCTGCGCCCAGGCCACGCCCACCGCGCCCAGCACCGGCCCGAGCAGGGTGGTGCGGCCGCCGATGGCGACGCCGATCAGGAAGGCGATGGAGGGGACGACGCCGATGTCGGCGGGGGAGATGATGCCGACGATCGGGGTGAACAGCGCGCCCGCGATGCCCGCGAAGAAGGCGGCCACCACATAGGCGACGATCTTGATATTGGCTGGGTCGTAGCCCAGGAAGCGGACCCGCTCTTCCTGATCGCGCACGGCGACAAGCAATTCCCCGTACCGGCTGCGCATGAGTTGCCGCGCCACCGCCACCACCGCGAGCAATGCGCCCGCCGCGATGAAGAACAGCATGCGCCGGTTCACCGGATCGTCCAGGCGGAAGCCGAAGAACGAGCGGAAGTCGCTGAGACCGGTGAAACCGCCGATCGTCTGCTGGCCGGTGAGCAGAATCGCCAGCGCCGCCGCCAGCGCTTGGCTCAGAATCGCGAAGTACGCGCCCTTGACCCGGCGTTTGAAGACACCGAACCCGAGCACCGCCGCGATGGTCGCGGGCAGCATCGCAATGGCGAGGACCGCCACCGGCGCCGACTCGAAAGGCCGCCAATACGAGGGCAGTTCGGGCACGCCGGCTATGGTCATGAACTCCGGCACATCCTCGTGCGCCTTGGCGGCATCGGCCATCTGCATGTGCATGGCCATGATGTACGCGCCGATGCCGAAGAACACGCCCTGCCCGAGGGTGAGCATGCCGCCTCGGCCCCAGGCCAGCCCGATGCCCACCGCGACGATGGCGAAACAGAGGAACTTGGCCAGCAGGCTCAATCGGAAATCGGTGAGCACGGCCGGTGCGACGCCGAACAGGACGATGGCGGCGATGACGAAGCCGCCCAAGGCTTTCACGGAGGAATGCGCGCCGAGACGCTGGATGACGGTCAAGCCAGACTCCTCGTCCGGACGGTGAACAGACCCTGCGGGCGTACCTGCAGGAAGATCACGACCACGATGAAGACGATCACCTTCGCGACCGTGGCGGTGGTCGAGTATTCGACGAACGAATTCAGCAGCCCCATGGCGAAGGCCGCGATCACGGTGCCCTTGATCTGCCCGAGGCCGCCGATGACCACCACCAGGAAGGCGTCCACCAGATACGACTGCCCGATGGTGGGGCTGGTGGAGCCGATCAGGGTCAGCGCGACACCGGCCACGGCCGCCAGGCCCGAGCCGATGAAGAACGTGCTCACATCGGTGAGACGCGAAGAGACGCCTGAGGATTCGGCCAGACTGCGGTTCTGCACCACCGCCCGGATCCGGCGGCCCAGCGGCGTCATCTTCAGCGCGGCGGCCAGCGCGATCACCGCCACCACGGCCAGCGCCATGATGAACAGCCGGGTCTTGGGCACCACCGTGCCCGCGATGGTGAGGCCGCCCGTCAGCCAGTCCGGCGCGACCACGTTCTTGGCGGGTGCGCCGAAGATGTCGCGTACCGCCTGCTGCAGGATCAGCCCGACACCGAAGGTGACCAGCAGGGTGTCCAGCGGGCGGTCGTACATCCAGCGGATGAGCCCCATTTCCAGGGCCGCGCCCAGCAGCCCGCCGACCAGGAAGCCGACGAAGAGCGACACGATCAGCGCCACGCCCGTCGCCGAGATCAACTGCTCCACAACGTAGGTCGTGTAGCAACCGGCCATGATGAATTCGCCGTGCGCCATATTGATGACGCCCATCTGACCGAAGGTCAGGGACAGGCCCAGCGCGGCGAGCAGTAGGATCGAGCCCAGACTCAGGCCCGTGAACAGCTGTCCGACAGCGGCTGTGTTCAATGTGCCCTCCGATTCGCTCCGGGCGGGTTCGCGGCCCAGGAGGTCTCGTTCGTTCCTCCCTCCCTCCGCTCCCCGTCTCGCTCCGAAGGCGCGGGCCTACGGAGCCGCGGTCCAGAACGAGACGGGCCGCGAACCATCGGGGCGGTGGATAGGGATCGTCTTTCGATTTATTGCGTGTAGTGGTGCTGAAGAGTCATTGCCCGCCGTGCGGCTGGTGCGGCCTCGCGGCCGCACCAGCCGCCCCTCATCGGCGGCCGCCGAATTACTTCAGGCCCTTGGCCCAGTCGTAGTTCTTCAGGTACGGGTCCGGTTGGATGGCTTTGCCGGAGTCCCACACGGTGTAGATGAGCCCGTCGGGGTGGATCTCGCCGATGCGCGCGGTCTTGGTGATGTGGTGGTTGGAACCGTCGATGGTGACGGTGCCCTCCGGCGCGTCGAAGCTGACGCCATCCGCGGCCTGCTGAATGTCGGCCACCGCGAACGACTTCGCCTTCTCGACGGTCGCCTTCCACAGATAGACCGAGGTGTAGGCGGCCTCCATCGGGTCGGAGGTGGGCTTGTTCGCGCCGAAGGCCGCCTTGTACGCGGTGACGAACGCCTTGTTCTGCGGGGTGTCGACGGTCTGGTAGTAGTTCCAGGCGGTCAGCTGGCCCGCCACATTCTGCACGCCGACACCGCCGACCTCCTCCTCGGCGATGGATACCGAGACCACCGGCATGTCAGCGGCTTTCAGACCCGCGTTGGCGTATTCGCGGAAGAAAGCCACATTGGAGTCGCCGTTGAGGGTGTTGAACACCGCACCCGCCTTGGCAGTGCGGACCTTGTTGACGATTGTGGAGAAATCGGTGGAGCCCAGCGGCGCGTAGTCCTCGCCCTTGATCTCGATGCCATGGGCCTTGGCGTAGGCCTTGATCTCGCGGTTGGCGGTCTGTGGGAAGACGTAGTCCGAACCCACCAGGTAGAGGGAGGTGACGCCCTTCTGCACGAGGTAGTCCAGCGCCGGGATGATCTGCTGGTTGGTGGTGGCGCCGGTGTAGAAGATGTTCTTCGAATCCTCCAGGCCCTCGTACTGAACCGGGTAGTACAGCAGTGAATTCAGCGATTCGAATTTGGGTTTCATGGCCTTGCGCGAGGCGGAGGTCCAGCCGCCGAACACCGCGGCCACACAATCGGAGCTGATCAGCTTCTCGGCCTTCTCCGCGAAGGTCTTCGGATCCGACGCCCCGTCCTCGAGCACCACCTCGAGCTTCTTGCCCATCACGCCGCCCGCGGCATTGATCTGGTCCACCGCCAGTTTGGTGGCATTGGCGACGGTGACCTCGCTGATGGCCATGGTGCCGGTCAGCGAGTGCAGCGAACCGATCTTGATGGTGTCCTTCGAGGTGTCCACGCAGGACTTGGCATTGGAGCCGGAGGCGGTGTCGCTGTCGCGTGAACCGCAGCCGGCGACCATGACGGCGGACAGCGCCAGCGCGGTAGGAATGGTGATCGCCTTCATCAGGCGGGAAGCCCTGTCCCGGCGGGGAGAATCGTGCATGGGCGGATCCTTCACTTCACGGTATTCGGCGACGCCAGGTGCGCCGCTTGCGAATACCGCCGCGTATACAGCGGCTGTATTCGTGGAACGAAAGGTAGACGGGAAGTGTTGCGCCGGAATGACTCTCGATGAATGCCCGATTTCCTATGTTGCCACGGCGTGAATTTCTGTTCACCGCAGTGCGGTTCGTGCTGTGCGCCAGGAACATCATTGCAGTTCAGAGCAGATAAACGGCTCGAGCCGGTGTCGGCGAAAGCTGACACCGGCTCGACTCGGACGGTGAGATGTCCCGCCCAGAGCTGACTTCGCGAGCGTTACGGCCCGCTGCACTCCCAGGCATCCTGCTTATCCGAATTCGGCACCGCCGCACCGGCGGCTCCGCCGACCGCGAGGCCGATCAGTGCTCCGATGAGCGCGGTGAAAGGCAGTGCGATGATGCCGATCCCCATGGTCGCGACCGCGATCGCGATGCCGACGATGCCGCCGGCGAAAGCGCCGACCATGCTGGCCAGCCCGGCTCCGGTTTCGATGCTGCGCGAGCGGGGCGAACTCGGCGAGCAGTCCCAGCGGATCGGCTCGAAGATCGGCGTGGCGACCAGCGTTGTGCCGCCCTCGGTGATCTTCGGCTGGAGCGCGACCATATTGGTGCCATCGGTAATGGCAATGGGCGCCGTCGTGGTCACCACACCGGCGGCGTTCAGGACCTGAACGCCCGCGTCGGTGAGCACGAAGGTGCCGCCGGACAGGGTGGTGCTGACGGTCTTGTCCGCATCGGAGCGGATGGTGTCGTAGTGGATGCCGCCCTGATCTCCGGCCAGGTGCGTAATCGATTGCACGTCCTCCGCGGTCGGCTCCGGCGCGGCGTAGGAAGTGCCCCCCGTGATCGCCATGGCGGCGATGGTGAGACCGGCCGTGGCGACAAGCTTTCTGATTTTCACATGATCATGTTCGTATGGGATTTCACGGCCGTTTACCGTCCGGATAGCCCATCGAATCGGTCACTGAATGATGTACGGCGAGATGGAACTTCGGTGCTCGCTGATATCGAGAGATTTGCCGAGTGGTGGGAATGCGCGCTGTGGGCAGTTGGCGCGCTCGCATACTCGACAACCCGCACCTATCGGAGTCGCTTTGGGCTCGTTCAGATCCAGGCCGTCGGCGTAAACGGTGCGGCCGGCATGACGCAATTCGCATCCGAGTCCGATAGCGAAAAGTTTGCTGGGTTCACCGTATCGGGTGGCGCGGCGTTCCACCGTGCGCGCCACCCATAGATATTTGCGGCCGTCGGGCATCTGGGCGATCTGGGTCATGATCTTCGCGGGGTAGGCGAAGGTCTCGTACACATTCCACAGCGGGCAGGTGCCGCCGCTGGAGGAGAAGTGAAAACCGGTGGCGGACTGGCGTTTCGACATATTGCCGGCCCGATCCACTCGCACGAACGAGAAGGGCACGCCGCGCAGTTTGGGGCGCTGCAGGGTGGACAGGCGGTGGCAGATGGTCTCGTAGCTCTGGGTGAAGAACGCCGACAGCCGCTCGATGTCGTAGCGGAAATCCTCGGCCACCTCATGGAAATGGGTGTACGGCAGTACGGTGGCGGCCGCGAAGTAGTTGGCCAGGCCCAGTTTCGCCAGTACGACCGACTCCTGGCTGGAGAAATTTCCCTCGGCCACCAGCTTTTCGATCAGGTCGCCGCATTCCAGATAGGCGAGTTCGGCGGCCAGCTTGAACACCCGCTGCCCGCCCGAGAGGTGCGGTGCGATCTCCAGGCGGCGCTGTTCGGGATCGAAACGGTGCAGCACGCCGTCACCCAGGTCGATGCGCTCCACGATCTGCACGCCGTGCGCATCGCTGAGACGGCGCGGGATCTCGCGTTTGAGGTCGCCGCCGTGGAATCGCATGCGGTGGGTGAGTTCCTCGGCGGCGGTATCCAATTCGTGAATGTAGTTCTGCCGCTGATAGAAGTAGTCGCGCACTTCCTCGTGCGGTTTGGAGATGGCCGCCGAGCCGCTGCCGTCGGCGAAACGGTCCTCGGTGGCCGCGGCCAGCTGCGCGGTGGTATTCCGATAGCGGCGATGCATGTTGACCATGGCCCGCGCCAAACTCGGGTGCGCGGAGACCATTTCGGCGATCTCCTGCGCGTCGGCCTCCACCCCGAGCTCCTGGTCCATCACGACCTCCTGGAGTTCGGCGATGAGCCGGGTGTCGTCCTGGGAGGAGAAGAAGCCGGCGTCGACGCCGAAGACTTCACTGATGCGCAGTAGGACCGGTACGGTGAGCGGGCGAACGTCGTGTTCGATCTGATTGAGGTAGCTCGCGGAGATCTCGAGTTTCTTGGCCAGTGAAACCTGACTCAAACCGCGCTCGGTACGCAGCTGCCGCAGCCGCGCACCGACGTAAGTCTTGGCCATGCGCCCAAGTTTATGGGTGCATTCGCACCGTTGCCAACGGCAGGATTAACAGAGCTGTGAGCTCTGGGTCACACTCTCCCGGGGCTTCTTCGCCCCCGACACCACTGAGAGCGGGTTTCGGGGGCCTGGCTCCGAACCTCCGGATTTGTCGGTCCGGGGAGTTACCGTCGAATGGTGCTCTTGTCCGATGTGGTTGAGGCGTCACAGGGTGTGCGGGCGACATCGTCGCGCAAGAACAAGATCAATATCTTCGCCGAACTGCTGAAGCGGGCCGCGCCGCAAGAGTTGGCGCAGGTCGTGGCGTGGTTGTCGGGAGATCTGTCGCAAGGGCGGATCGGCACGGGATGGCGGACCCTGACCACGCTGGACATCGAGTCCGCTCGGTCGCCCACCCTGTCCGTGAACGATGTGGATGAATTCTTCGGCGAGCTCGCCGAGGTCGGGGGCAGCGGGTCGGCCGCCCGCCGGCAGGAATTGCTGGGCGCCCTGTTCGGCGCCGCGACCAAGGACGAGCACGATTTCCTGCTGCGGCTGCTGACCGGGGAGATGCGGCAGGGCGCGCTGACGGCGATCGTCGCCGAAGCGGTGGCCGTGGCCTTCGCGGTGCCGATCGCGACGGTGCGCCGGGCGCACATGCTGTCCGGGCGGCTGCCGGTCACCGCGCTCGCGGCGCGTACCGGTGGCGTCGAGGCGCTGGAAGCCTTCCGGCTCGAGGTCGGCCGGCCCATCCAGCCCATGCTGGCCTCACCCGGCGCGACCCTCGAGGAGGCCATGGCCGAGTTCGACGGGCAGGCCAGCGTCGAGCACAAGATGGACGGCGCGCGGATCCAGGTCCATCGCGACGGCGACACGGTGTGGGTGTTCACCCGAACGCTGCGCGACATCACCGCCAGCGTGCCCGAATTGGTCGATGTGGTGCGGAAACTCGACTGCGCCAGTGTGGTGCTGGATGGAGAAACGCTGGCGCTCAACGATTCCGGCCGCCCCCGCCCCTTCCAGGAGACCATGAGCCGCTTCGGCGCGACCACCGCCCGGGAACTGCTGCTGCACCCGTACTTCTTCGACTGCCTCCACCTCGACGGCGCCGACCTGCTCGACGCCCCGCTGCGCGACCGCCGCGAGGCGCTCACCAAAGTGGCCTGCGGCCTGAGCATTCCGGCCCTTATCGCACCCGGTCCGGAAGCCGCCGCCGAATACTTCGACGGGGCGCTGGCGGCCGGCCACGAGGGCATCATGATCAAATCCCTCGATGCGCCCTACGCGGCGGGCCGTCGCGGTCGCTCCTGGCAGAAGATCAAACCCACCCACACCCTCGACCTCATCGTCCTCGGCGCCGAATGGGGCTACGGCCGCCGCACCGGCTACCTGTCCAACCTCCATCTGGGCGCCCGCGACCCCGAGGGCGGCGGCCCGATCATGGTCGGCAAAACCTTCAAGGGCCTCACCGACGCGCTCCTGCACTGGCAGACCGCCGAATTCCCCCGCCACGAACGCGAACGCGACGGCAACACCGTCCACCTCTACCCCGAACTCGTCGTCGAAATAGCCCTCGACGGCGTCCAAACCAGCCCCCGCTATCCCGGCGGCGTAGCCCTGCGCTTCGCCCGCGTGGTCCGCTACCGCCCCGACAAAGAACCCCACCAGGCCGACACCATCGACGCCATCCGCGCACTACTACCCGGCACGAAGTAGCTTTCCGGCGTTACCCACCCGAGCCCGCCGCGTCGCCATGCCCGGGGTGTGTGGATGCAGGTGCCGCGTTTGCTTCTCGCCGGGTTTGTCGGCGGAAGTCCCGACTTTGCTTCTCGCGGGGATGCGGGCGGAGCTCCCGACACTGCTCCCGCCGGGGATGTGGGGCGGAGCCCCCGAAATCGCTACCGAGGATTCGGGGGCGACGCCCCCTGAGAGCCCCGAGAGTTGGGCCTCTCACAGGCGATTCACAGCTGGAATAGGGGACGCTCCGAGCTTCGCGGGGCACGATTCACTGTGTCGAGGTTCGACCGGACGGTTGTCAGGTGACGGGTAGCAGGAACTGCCACCGCATCTCCCACGCGGATTCCCTGTGCGCCCGTGCCGCCCGCTCGACATCGACGGTGGATTGCGCATGGTCCACCTGTGTGGCCGGTGGTGCCTCGCCCCCTCGCCGGGCACCGCCGGCCGCGGTCATTTCGCGGTCACGCGGTCATGCTCCTCCTCATGCGCGCGATCGGGATTCGTGCGCGGTCAGGATTCGTAGTCGTGGGTGCCGGTCAGATTCGGCAGCCGGCGGCGGCCCGCCGCCAGCTCGCCGGCCAGATCCTCGTAGGCGACGGCCAGTTCGGTGAGCCGCTGGGCGGCGTCGTGCACGGCGTCGTCGGGCGACATGGCCAGGGTCAGGTAGGCCAGCGCGGAGAACTGGGCGAGCCGGTCCACCACCGTCCCCACGGTCTCGGTATGCAGGTGTGCGCCGCGGGCGGCCTTGGGGAGTTCGGCCGCGACCCAGCGGTCGATATCGTGTACCAGCCGGGCCCGGTCGTGGTCGATCCGATCGGTGCCGCTCGCCCCGGTGAGCCGCCGCTCGTGCAGGTCCGCGAGTAAGCCGGCGCAGCGCAATACCGGATGATCGTCGGGGGGCAGGCCGCGGCAGGCCTGCAGCAGCAGGTGTTTCGGTGGGAGCGGATGCACGGCCGACATCCTGCCCCTCGAATATCTCCGAATGGCAACGACATTCGGTGCCACTTTGCATCACAGGGGTTGCGTCCGGTGCTGTGACGTGCCGAGATGGTGGGGTGATCCTCACCGTGACCATGAACCCCGCCTACGACATGACCTATCGGGTGGAGACTTTCGAGCGGGGACGGGCACAGCGGGTGCGCTCGGTCGATCAGCGGCTGGGCGGGCGGGGTATCAATGTCACCCGGGTTCTGAATCAGCTCGGCAAATACGCGCGCGCCACCGGATTCTCGGACCATTCCTTCGCCGCCGCCGCCGAACTGGAGATGCCCGTGGATTTCGTGCACGCGCTGCCGTGGGTGCGGCGCACCGTGGTGATCAGTGAATCCGATGACGGCACCGCAACCGCGCTGTGGGAGCCGGGGCCGCGGGTCACCGAACCGCACGCGGTGGATCAATTGCGGGTGCGGGTCGCGGGCCTGCTCTCCGATGTGAGCGGTCTGGTCATCTCCGGCTCGCTGCCCGGCGGCGTGAGCCCCGGCTTGCCCGCCGAACTGGCGCGCACCGCCCTCGCCCGGGGGGTGCCGACCATCTGCGACGTCGACGGGCAGCCGCTGGAATTGGCCGCGCGCGTGCCCGGCGTCGTGCTCACGCCCAATGTCGAGGAGCTGGAACGGCTCACCGGCCGACCGGTCGGCACCATTCCTGAGATCCTCGCGGCGGTGGACCCGCTCATCGCCGACGGCGTGGGCGCGGTGGTGGTGACCCGGGGCGGCGCGGGCATGGTCGCGATCACCCCGACCCGGGCCTGGACGGCGGCCCTGCCGAAACCGCTGGCGGGCAACCCCACCGGGGCGGGCGACGCGGCGGTGGCGGCGATCATCGCCGCCCTGGCCGCGGACGCGACGCCGGACTGGCCGAGCCTGCTCGCCGACGCGGTCGCGACTTCCGGTGCCGCCGTGGTCATTCCGGTCGCGGGCGAGATCGACCGGGTACTGCGGGATCGGCTGCTGCCCACCGTGCGGGTGCGGGAAGTGGAACCCGTCGCTGCCCGCCCGTGACATCCCGTGGGACACGCCGTATGTGAGGCGGCTGTGAACCGTGTCCCGCGGCGGCGTGGTGGCGGGGTCGGCGGGTTGTACGGGGTTAGGTTGGGGGAGTGTCGGACCTGGGAACTCAGCTCGACCGGGGGGCGGGTGTGGACGACAGCTATCGAATGCCACGGGCGGTGCGCGCGGCGCGGATACTGGCCCTGGGAATGGCGGGCCTCGGGGTGATCTCCGTGGCCGCGTCCGGCTGGCTGCTGGGGACCAAGGCCGCGATCGGGACCGCGGCGCCGTTCATCCCGGCGTTCCTGCTCGGGCTGATCGCGCTGGCCTTCAATTCCGAGGGGCAGTCGGTGCGGATCGTCGCGATTCTGGTGGCGGTCATGAACATGCTGTGGACCGTGCCGTCGATCATCGAGGGTCGGCCGCCCGGGCCGCTGGGGCCCCTGGTGTCGCTGGCGGTGATCGTGCTGCTGTTCCGCCGCGACGCGCGTGACTGGTTCGAACCCCCGTCACAGTGGTGGTAGGACCGCACCCCCGCCCGCGATCTCGACGACCGCCGGTGTAACAAGTCGGTCATTTCGTCTGTCCATTCGCAATCTGCGTGCAATTGGCGGCACCTACCGTTGGCCTATGAGTTCGGAAGTCCCCGTGGGGACGGGCATTCACATCAGCGGGCTGAGCAAGGCCTTCCGCTCCGGGCGGCGCGTGGTGCAGGCATTGGACACGGTGGATCTGCATACCGAGCAGGGAGCCTTCCTGTCGCTGCTCGGGCCCTCCGGGTGCGGCAAGTCCACCATCTTGCGCATTCTCGCGGATCTGGAGTCGCCGTCGACGGGGACCGCGAAGATCAATGGTGAGACGCCGGCCGAGCTGCGGCGGCGGCACGAGTTCGGGATCGCCTTCCAGGATTCGGCGCTGTTGCCCTGGCGCAGTGTGGAATCCAATATCAAGCTGCCCCTCCAGGTGGCGGGGCTGCCCGCGGACAGGGATCTGATCGCCGATCTGATCCGGCTGGTCGGCCTGGAGGGCTTCGAGAAGGCCAAGCCCGCGCAACTGTCCGGCGGTATGCGACAACGGGTTTCGATCGCCCGCGCGCTGGTGGTCAAGCCGTCGGTGCTGCTGCTGGACGAACCCTTCGGCGCGCTCGACGATATGACCCGGCAGCGGTTGAACCTGGAGCTGCTGCGCATCTGGACCGAAAAGCCCGCGACCACGTTGATGGTCACGCACGGGATCGCCGAGGCGGTCTTCCTCTCCGATGTGGTGGCGGTGATGAGCCCGCGGCCGGGCCGGGTGGTGGAGGTCGTGGACATCGACCTGCCGCGGCCGCGCACCCCCGAGATGATGCGCGCGCCGGAGTTCCACAAGCTGCACGACTATCTGTCGGAGCTGTTGTTCGGGCGTGGCGGGGTGGCGTCGGAATGAACCGGGGCGCAATGAGAGAACGGATACGGATCACGCGACCGGGTGGACTGGCGGGCATCCTCGTCCTGTTGGTGCTGTGGACGCTGCTGGCCGAATTGCGGGTCGCGGGCGGCACCATCCCGAGCCCATGGAACGTGGTGCGCACCATGCACACCGACGGTTGGGCGCTGTACGGCCCCAACTTCCGGATCACGGCCTGGGGTGCGCTGCAAGGGTTCCTGTGGGGCAATGCGCTGGCCATCGCGCTGGCGGTGCTGGTGGTGCTGATTCCGCCGATCGAAATGCTGGTCACCCAGCTGGCCATCCTGAGCTACTGCACGCCGCTGCTGGCCCTGGGCCCGATCATCCTGGTGGTGTTCGGCGGGCGCACGCCGACGGTGTTCCTGGCCGCCATGTACTGCTTCTTCACCACCATGGTCGGGACGGTGTCGGGGCTGCGGTCGGCCGATCGCACCAGCCTGGATCTGGTGCGGGCCTACGGCGGCGGTCGATGGCAGCGGCTGCGGCGGGTGCAGCTCATCGCCGCGCTGCCGAATACCCTGGCCGCCTTGAAGATCGCCGCGCCGTCCGCGGTGCTGGGCGCGATCATCGGCGAATACCTGGGTGGCGTGGACAGCGGCATCGGGGTAGCCCTGACGGCCGCGCAGACCGCCTACAACGTGCCCCGCACCTGGGGCATGGCGCTGGCCGCGGCGGCGCTGGCCGGGCTCGGCTACGCGATCGTGGCGCTGGTGGCCCGGGTGGCGGTGCCGTGGACGCGAGCGGAGGCGTGATGCGAACCCTGAACGTGCTGCGGCCGATCGGCAGATTCCTACTGCCGCTGCTGGTTTCGCTGATTCTGCTGGTGGCGCTGTGGTACGGATTCCTGAAGCTGTACCCGCAGGTCGGGCTGGTCGGCAAGAGTCCGGGCGACGTATGGAAGTACCTGGTGACCGGACCGACCTCGGATACCGCCCGCCGGGTGATCTTCGATGAAATGCGAATCACGTTGCGGGACGCGCTCATCGGATTCGGTTTCGGGATGGGCGCCGCGCTGGTGATGGCGGCGCTGTTCATCGGCATCCCGGCGGTGGCGCAGGCCTTCATGCCGGTCGCCATGCTGCTGCGGTCGGTGCCGCTGGTGGCGATCACACCGATCATCGTGCTGGTCTTCGGGCGCGGACTGCTGGGCGTCACCGTCATGGCGGCCATCGTGGTGTTCTTCCCAGCGCTGGTGATGATCATGACCGGCCTGCGGTCCGCGCCCGGCCAGGCCACGGAACTGGTGGTGGCGTACGGCGGTTCGAACTGGACCGCCATGCGCATGGTGGCGATTCCGGCCGCGCTGCCGTCGGTGTTCGCGGCCGCCCGCGTCTCGGTGCCGGGTGCGCTGATCGGGGCGCTGCTGGGCGAATGGCTGGGCAGCGGAACCGGATTGGGGGCCGGGCTGATTCGCGCCATTCCCACCTTCCAGTACAACCGGCTGTGGGCATCGATCGCGCTGGTCACGGTGGTGTCGGTGTTCGCGTACGCGGTGGTGGGCGTGCTGGAAAACCTGGTGCTGGCGCGTTTCTCGCCGCAACAGGATCGAGAGTGAGCACACGAGTTAACGCGGCGCACACAAATACCTCTGGAAAAGCAAAAAATCCGAAATCGAAACCGCCTACATTCGCCGCATGAGTGGTTTGTTCCGGCCGGTTCCGGCCTCGCAGTTGTCCATGGGTCGGCGATCCTTCTTCCGCTACGCAGGGCTGGCCGGTGCCGCGCTGGGCGGGGCCGGCCTGCTCGCCGCGTGCGGCACGGACTCGGGCTCCGGCAATGGCAGCAGTGCGGACGGATCCAAGTTCGGGACCGTCGCCGTCCAGCTGTCCTGGTTGAAGAACATCGAATTCGCGGGTGAGTACTTCGCCGATTCCAAGGGCTACTACAAGGAGGCCGGGTTCGGGTCGGTGAATCTGGTCGCGGGCGGCGCGGCCAGCACGTCGGTGGAGGCTGGGCTGGGCACCGGCAAGATCTGGATCGGCATGTCCGCGCCGCAGACCACCGCGCCCGCCGTGCTGGAGGGGTTGTCCGCGAAGATCGTCGGCACCACCTATCAGAAGAACCCATTCTGCATCGTGAGCTCCGCCAAGAACCCGATCCACAGCCCGCAGGAGATGAAGGGGCGCAAGATCGGCGTACAGGACACCAATCAGCTCATCTTCACCGCCCTGCTCACCGCCAACGGCATGTCCCCGAGTGACGTCACCATCGTGCCCGCGCAGTACGATCCGACGCCGCTGGCCAACGGCGAGGTGGACGGCTGGGTCAGCTACGCCACCAACGAGCCGATCACGCTGGCCTCCAAGGGATTCCAGAATTACAACTTCCTGTTCGCCGACTTCGGGCTACCGCTGGTCGCCGAGACGCTGACTGTGCACCAGAAGACGATCGACAAGGAGCGTGACAAGCTCAAGGCGTTCCTGGTGGCCGAGATCAAGGGCTGGAAGGACGCGGTCGCCAATGCCGAGGAGGCCGCGCGGTTGGCCGTCGAGGTATACGGCAAGGACCAGCGTCTGGAACAGCGGGAACAGACGATGGAGGCGATGGCCCAGAACGGTCTGGTCGTTTCGGCCGACACCAAGGCGAATGGGCTGTTCACCATGACGGACGACCTGATCGCACAGAATATCGCCGCGCTCGGAAAGGCCAAGATCGATATCAAGGCGGACAAGCTGTTCGATCTGTCGGTGCTCGAGGAGGTCTTCGCCGAGCACCCGGAATTGAAGTCGTAGCGCCGATCGCGCGTGGTTCAGCGAACCAGTTGCACGTGCCGCCGGCCCGTGCCCGGGGAGGCGGACAGCGGCTCGGCCGAGGTGCCGTTGCGGACCGCCAGCAGTTCGGCGGCGATCGAGACGGCGGTCTCGGCCGGGGTGCGCGCACCCACGTCGAGACCGGCGGGCGAGTGCAGGCGGGCCAGGACCTCGTCGGTGAAGCCACCCGCCTGCAGGGCCTCCAGCCGATGCGCGTGCGATGCCGAGGTACCCAGGGCGGCCAGGTATCCCAGCTCGGGTAGTCGCAGAGCCACGGTGAGCAGGGGGATTTCGAACTTGGGGTCGTGCGATAGCACGACCATCGCGGTGTCGGAACCGATCTCGCCGGCCGAGGCCAGGGTGTTGAGGTAGCGGTGCGGCCAGTCGACCACCACCTCACAGCCCGGATAGGCCGTCGCATTGGCGAAGGTGGGTCGCGCGTCCACGATGGTGATCCGGTAGCCGAGCAGCTTGGCCTGGGTGGCCAGCGCGCTCGCGAAAGCATTGGCCCCCACCAGGATCAGATGCGGCGGCCGGGCGAAGGAGGACACGAAGACATCGGAGTCGGGGAGCGAGACCAGTTCGGTGCCGTGCTTGCGGTCGGTGATGAGGTGCTGACCGATCACGTCAGGATCGGAGTGCCAGACCACCGTGAACACCGTGACCTGACGCTGTGCCGCGATATCCGCCGCCACATCCGGGAACTCGGGAAAATGCCTGCGGGAGAAGGGTTCCGTGAAAACGTCCAGGGTACCGACGCAGTCCATCTGGGCATCCAGCCCGCTGCCGGGCCCGAACCGTTGCAGCCCGCGCCGTCCGGTGTGCGCCGATTCGACCGCGGCCTCATATGCGGCGGCTTCGGCGCAACCCGCCGAGATCGATCCGAAGGCGCGGCCCTCGGCGTCCACCACCATGGCCGATCCGATGGGCACGGGCGTAGTGCCTTGTGTCCGAACGAGAGTGGCCAGGCCCCCGGTGCGTCCGCTGTGCCAAATTCGAAGAAGGTCGTCGATGATTTCCCGCATCACATGCTCCCGCTCACAGTGCGCTGTCCGCCGGATAATCCCGATCGATCCCCGTTGCGAGGTCATCGCACGTGACGCACACCATATCCGCTCGTTGTCGTAAATAAGTGCCCGCCCCCGAATTTCCCGCCGCGCTCGCGCGCACCCCCGCCCGGTGCGCCCGCTCCAGGACCACCGGATGCCCCCGGGTCGTACCGAAGAAGGTGCGCGCCGAGCGGCTCTCGCTCGCCCGCGCCGCCGCGACCACCCGCTCCACCACGGCGGGTCGGACATCCGGTGTGTCGGCCGGCATGATCGCCACGAACTCCGCGGGACCGGGTCGTCCGGCGGTGTCAGCATTCCACGCGCCGGAATTCCGCGCCGGTGTATTCCTCGCCGTGTCAATCCGCGCGGCAATAATTGAATCTATTGTTCTACCGGCGGTTTCATGGGATCGTTCGCCGATGCCCACGCCCGTCGCGGCCATAGCCGAGCGCGTCGAGGCGCTCGATCCGAGTTCCCAGTCCGTGGCCCAGATCGGCTGCACGCCTTCGGGAATGGCGATGCCCGAGGTTTGCGACACCATCCGGACCTCGTCCGGCCCGCGCTGCGCGGGCCCCGTTGCCCCCGGTACCACGAAGATCCGCCCGCGGCCGCCCCCGCGCGGCGCGTCCACCGCAGCGCGCAGCCAGGCACCACCCTCGGCCAGCACTTTCGGCATGCCATACCGCCGACCGGCACCGGCCGCGAGCAGAATTCCATCGCAGCGTTCGGGACTCACGCGAGCAGGGTAATCCCGCCCGCCCACCTGCGCTGACCAAGCGACCGCCAGGGGTTGCCCCACCGGCCGCCCGCAAGTAGACCAACAGTCGAATCCGAGCCGCCGCGGATCCTCCCGCACCCGCTCCGGCAGCGGTTCCCCTGCCGCGGCAAGCGGTCGATCACCCGCGTCCGGCAGACCCGAATCGGCCAGCCGGACAAGCCGTCCACCCAGATCCGCCGAATTCTCCGAAAGCGATACGGTCGCCGCAACGTCTCGGTCGAGAGCGTTGCGACGACCGCGTGAACCCACCATTCGGTGCGGGGCCTGCGGGGCGTCCGGTGGGCGGTGGTCAGAAGAGGGCCAGGGCGGCGAGGAGGCCGCAGAGGGCGATGAGCTGGAGGGCTACTCGGAGGTTGATGATGCTGTCCCAGCGGTCCTGCAAGGCGCGGGCGTTGGCGGGGATGATGCCGGACTGGGCGGCTGCCTTCTGCGCGGTGTTCACCGGCTTCGCCACCTTGACGTAGAAGGCGAGCCAGGTGACCAGGGCGGCGAGGGCGATGGCGGCGGCGATGGCCGGGGCGGTCTGGCCGGCGATGGCGGCGATCAGGGCGGTGAGGGCCGTGGTGAGGACGCCGCCCGCGCCGAAGATCGGCATGCGCTTGTCTCCGTAGTAGTGGCCCCAGCCGGCGCTGACGGTGACGGCGGCGTCGTCGAGGCGGCGGTAGACGGCGCGGCTGATGAGGGCCGCGCACCAGTCGGTGCCGTAGATGACGGCATTGGCGAGAACAGCGAGGGCGGCGAGGGACTGGCCGGTCAGGTTGAGCATCGGGGCCTCTTTCGAAGAAATCTAGCGGAGCTAGGAACTGAAGCGACGATAGCAAGTTGGAGCTAGGTTGTCTAGCGTTGCTAGATTTTGAGAATCGAGGCGATTGGGATGGTCGGGATGAGCACCGGAGGTGGCTCGCCTCACCACAATCAAGATCGCAATGAGCTGTGAAGGTGCTCACACCTGAACTGCCGTCGGCGCGTCGTGCGCCGGTGGCCCCCGTCACGCAAACAGTACGGGCGTTATGCAAAACCGCATGTCAGCGCTACTGGCAAGTAGATTTCAGCGCTGCTATTCGCAGGCAAATTTTGCATGCTTAGCAAAATGCTGGTGAAAGCTAGCGGGGATTCACACTTGCAACAGGTAGACGCATATTTTTTCGTGTGCCATCGTGTGGAAGTACACCTCGCGGGCCTAGCAAGTCTGCAAATTGCCGCTCCAGCAGTGGTCGAACGTACTTCAGGGTTCGACCGGCGGGGCTACTACCGAGACCGAACGAAGAAGTGGAGTCAGAGATGTCGAACGTCGGCACCCCGAAGACCGCTGCGGAGATCCAGAAGGACTGGGACACCAACCCGCGCTGGAAGGGCATCACCCGCAACTACACGGCCGATCAGGTCGTCAAGCTGCAGGGCACCGTCGTCGAGGAGCACACTCTCGCCCGTCGTGGCGCCGAGATCCTGTGGGATCTCGTCAACAACGAGGACTACATCAACTCCCTGGGCGCCCTCACCGGCAACCAGGCCGTGCAGCAGGTCCGCGCCGGCCTGAAGGCCATCTACCTGTCCGGTTGGCAGGTCGCCGGTGACGCGAACCTGTCCGGCCACACCTACCCGGACCAGTCGCTGTACCCGGCCAACTCGGTGCCGGCCGTGGTCCGCCGCATCAACAACGCGCTGCTGCGCGCCGACGAGATCGCCAAGGTCGAGGGTGACACCTCGGTCGCCAACTGGCTGGCCCCGATCGTCGCCGACGCCGAGGCCGGCTTCGGTGGCGCGCTGAACGCCTACGAGCTGCAGAAGGCCATGATCGCCGCCGGCGCCGCCGGCGTGCACTGGGAAGACCAGCTGGCTTCGGAGAAGAAGTGCGGCCACCTCGGTGGCAAGGTGCTGATCCCCACCCAGCAGCACATCCGCACCCTGACCTCCGCGCGTCTGGCCGCCGACGTCGCCGACGTGCCGTCGGTGATCATCGCCCGCACCGACGCCGAGGCCGCCACCCTCATCACCTCCGATGTGGACGAGCGCGACCGCGAGTTCCTGGACGGCACCCGCACCGCCGAGGGCTTCTTCGGTACGAAGAACGGCATCGAGCCCTGCATCGCGCGTGCCAAGGCCTACGCGCCCTACGCCGACCTCATCTGGATGGAGACCGGCGTGCCGGACCTCGAGGTCGCGCGCAAGTTCGCCGAGGCGGTCCGCGGCGAGTTCCCGGACCAGTTGCTGGCCTACAACTGCTCGCCGTCCTTCAACTGGAAGGCGCACCTGGACGACGCGACCATCGCGAAGTTCCAGCGTGAGCTCGGCGCGATGGGCTTCAAGTTCCAGTTCATCACCCTGGCCGGCTTCCACTCGCTGAACTACGGCATGTTCGACCTGGCCTACGGCTACGCCCGCGAGGGCATGACCGCCTTCGTCGACCTGCAGGAGCGCGAGTTCAAGGCCGCCGCCGAGCGTGGCTTCACCGCCGTCAAGCACCAGCGTGAGGTCGGCGCCGGCTACTTCGACACCATCGCCACCACCGTGGACCCGAACACCTCCACCGCGGCGCTGAAGGGCTCCACCGAAGAGGGCCAGTTCCACTGAGTAGCAACCGGTTCCGGGGAATCTCCCGGGGCGGCAGTCGCATCACACCGCGCCGCCCCGGGGCCTCGGAACCGTCGAGAGTCGAAACGCGACAACTGATTTCGGAAGGTCCGGGCAACTCACCGGGTACGGCCGAAATTGGTCCGGCACCCAGCGCAGGCGCGGGTGCGCGACGCCGACGGCTCTCAGCCGCCCGCTGAATAGGCGAAGAGGCGGCACAGCCCTTCCCGTCGACAGCCCCGGCGGGGAGGGCATCGTCCTATAGCGTGAATTTGGGATATGCCGAAGGTGTTCGTTCGGTACGGGACAACTGATTTCGTGGCGGTCGGGGTAACTCCCCGGGTACGACCAAAATTGGTTCGGCACCTGACGCAGGCACGGGTGCGGAGTGGTAACGGCACTTAGCCGCCCGCAAAGTATGCGGGGAGGCGGAACGGAGCGGGACGTGAGCGAAAAGATTCAGCGCGTCGGCATTATCGGCGCCGGACAGATGGGCGCGGGCATCGCGGAGGTCTGCGCCCGGGCACACGTCGATGTGCTCGTCTTCGAGCAGACCCGGGAACTGGCCGCGGCCGGCCGGGCCCGCATCCTGCGGTCGCTGGACCGCGGGGTGTCCAGCGGCAAGATCACCGAACGTGAGCGCGAGCAGGCCGCCTGGCGTCTGCGCTTCACCTCCGACCTCGGCGATTTCGCCGACCGTCAGCTGGTCGTCGAGGCCGTCGTGGAGAACGAGGACGTGAAGACCGCGATCTTCAGCGAACTCGACAAGGTCGTCACCGATCCCAATGCGGTGCTGGCCTCCAACACCTCCTCCATCCCGATCATGAAGATCGCCGTGGCCACGAACAACCCGGAGCGGGTCGTGGGCATGCACTTCTTCAACCCGGTCCCGGTGCTGCCGCTCGTCGAGCTGGTCACCACCCTCAAGACCGCCGAGTCCGTCTCCAAGCGGGCCGAACAGTTCGCCTCCGACGTCCTGGGCAAGCAGGTCGTGCGCTCCGCCGACCGGTCCGGTTTCGTGGTCAACGCGCTGCTGGTGCCGTACCTGCTCTCGGCCATCCGCATGGTCGAATCCGGGTTCGCCACCAAGGACGACGTGGACAAGGCCATGGTGCTGGGCTGCGCCCACCCGATGGGGCCGCTGGCGCTCACCGACCTGGTCGGCCTCGACACCGTGAAGTCCATCGCGGATTCCATGTACGAGGAGTTCAAAGAGCCGCTCTACAGCGCGCCGCCGCTGCTCATGCGCATGGTCGAGGCCGGTCTGCTGGGCAAGAAGGCCGGCGCCGGCTTCTACCAGTACAACTCGCCCGCCTCGCGCACGTAGCGGGAGGGCACACCCTCGGCGAGTCCCGGATCCAGCGCGACGACTGATCTCGTCAGGATCCGGGCAACTCGTCGGGAACGTCCGAAATCGGTGCGGCCCCCGACCGCAGGCGCGGGTGCTCGACGCCGACGGCTCTCCGTTGCCCGCTGCGGACGCGGGGCGGCGGGAGAGCGCGTTTCAACCCAAGGTGCGCGTCGCCGGGCATGTGGCGGCGTCCACCTTTACCGGGCATAAGCTGCCAATAGGTCGAGTCGGACCGGCAGCTCGGAAGGGAGTGTGTCCCGCTCATGGTCAACGTCACCGACGGGTTCGGTTCCAGCATCCTGGGATACCCGCGAATCGGCGAGCACCGGCAACTCAAGCGTGCTCTGGAGTCGTACTGGCACGGCACGCTGTCGCGCGACGAGCTGCTCGCCGTCGGACGCGAGATTCAGGAGAGCCAGTATCTGGAGCTGGCCGCCACCGGGCTCACCCAGGTCCCGGGCAACACCTTCTCCTTCTACGACCACATTCTCGACAACGCGCTGCTGTTCGGCGCGGTCCCCAAGCGGTTCGAGCTGTATCGAGAAGGCTTGCACCCCTTGGACTTCTACTTCCTGATGGCTCGCGGCCGGCCGGATCTGCCGCCGCTCGAGCTGGTGAAGCTGCTGAACACGCCGTATCACTACCGGCAGCCCGAACTCGAGCACGACACCGAATTCTCCCTGCACCCCGAGGCGCTGCTGGACGAATTCGATCGCGCCAAGGCGGTCGGCATCGAACTGCGACCGGTGGTGCTGGGCCCGCTGTCGCTGCTGCTGCTGTCCAAGACCGGCCATGTCCCCGGCGAGACCGAATTCGACAAGCTGGTGCTGCTCGACAAGCTGCTGCCGGTGTACGAGGAATTGTTCGAGATCCTCGCCAAGCGCGGCGCCACCTGCGTGCAGTTGGACGAGCCCTGCTTCACCAGCGACCGCTCGCCATCGACCATGGAGCTGTTCGAGAAGACCTACCAGCGGCTGTCCAAGGCCCCGCTGCGCCCGCGCATACTGGTCACCGGGCAGTACGGCGATTTCGGTGAGGCCATCGAAATCCTGTGCCGCACTTCGGTGGAGGCCATCGGGCTCGACCTGGCCAGCCATCGGGTTCGTCCCGAGGACTTGGCCGCGATCCCGGGCATCAAGCGCAAGCGCCTCTACGCCGGCGTCATCAGCGGCACCAATGTGTGGCGCGCCGACCGGTTCGTGACGCTCGAGTATCTCAACGCGCTCGCCCAGGTCTGCCCCGACATGGTGGTGTCCACCGGCGCCACGCTGCTGCACGTGCCCTACGACGTGCTTGTCGAATACGACCTCGAGGGTCCCGTCGCCGACCGCCTCGCCTTCGCCAAACAGAAGGTGCTGGAAGTGGTTTCGCTGGCCAAGGCGCTCACCGAGGGCCCCTCGGAGAAATGGCGCAAGAAGCCGACGTCGGTGCACTTCAAGCAGAAGCACGCGGTGCGGCAGCGCGTCTACGCCATCACCCCGCAGATGCGGGTGCGCGAACCCTATGAGACCCGCCGGGTCGCGCAGGAGGCCAGGCTGGGGTTGCCGCTGGTGCCCGCCACCACGCTGGGCTCCTTCCCGCAGACCGCCGCGGCCCGGCAGGCCCGCCACGACCTCGATCAGGGCCGGCTGTCCTACGACGAGTACCGCAAGCGCATCGAAGCCGAGATCGAGTCCACCATCCGCCTGCAGGAGGACATCGGCCTCGACGTGCTGGTGCACGGCGAACACGAGCGCAACGACATGATCCAGTACTTCGCGGAGTTGCTGGACGGCTTCGCCACCACCCGCTTCGGCTGGGTGCAGGTGTACGGATCCCGTTGCGTGCGACCGCCGATCGTGTACGGCGACGTGTCCCGCCCCGAGCCCATGTCGGTGTCGTGGACAACCTACGCGCAGTCCCTCACCGACAAGCCGGTCAAGGGCATGGTCACCGGTCCGGTCACCATGCTGGCCCGTTCCTTCGTGCGCCAGGACCAACCGCTCTACGAGACCGCCGACCAGGTGGCCCTGGCCATCCGCGACGAAGTGGTGGACCTCGAGAAGGCGGGCATCGCCGTCATCCAGGTCGACGAGCCCTCCATTCGCGAGCTGCTGCCGCTGCGCAAGAAGGGCCAGGCCGAGTACCTGCGCTGGGCCGTCGGCGCGTTCAAGCTGGCCACCTCCGGTGTCGGCCCGGAAACCCAGATCCACACGCACATCGGCTACTCCAGCCGCGGTGACGTGGTCGCGGCCATCGAGGAACTCGACGCCGACGTCACCGCCATCGTCGCCACCCGCTCCATCGAGTGGGTCCTGGAGGCGCTGAAGGAGGACTGCGCCGAAGGCCGCGGCCTCACCCACGGCGTGGGCCCGGGTGTGTACGAGAGCCGTTCCGCCCGCATCCCGGACATCGACGAGCTGGACGAATTGCTCAGCGCCGCAGCCGAAGCCGTCACCCCGGAGCGTCTGTGGGCCAATCCGGACGGCGGCCTGAAGACCCGTCACCACTGGCAGCTCGACCCGTCCCTGCGCAATATGGTCGCCGCCGCCCGCCGCGTCCGCCGCCGCGCGCAGGCCGCCGCGGGCGAAACCGCCTGAGGCAGTAGCGCTCACCCCGGAACCCCGGTTCGATCCTCCGATCGGACCGGGGTTCCGCGCGTCCGCCGTCACGAATCGGTCATGAAGGGGCGATTAGCGTGTGGGCCACAGGTTTTCGAGGAAGGCAGTGACCATGGATCCGACGGGCAAGGGCGATCAGCCGGTGGACGATCCCGAGACCGAGAAGCGGCACTACGACTCCTATGACCAGAAGGGGGATCAGGTGCCGCCGGATCCGCCGTGGAAGTCGGGGCGCTGAGTACGAAGGAGATTGTCGGTGGGCGCCGCTACGGTGTGGGCGTGAACCGCACGGATCGGCTCTACGCGATTGTCGAGGATTTGCGGGCGGTCTCGCCGCGACTGCGTACGGCACGGGAATTGGCCGCGCGGCACGGGGTGAGCGTGCGCACGGTCGAACGGGACATCAGCGCGCTGCAGCAGTCGGGGGTGCCCATATACGCCGATGTGGGGCGGCGGGGTGGATACGCGCTGGAGAAGAGCATGTCGCTGCCGCCGCTGAATTTCACCGCGGCCGAGGCGGTGGCGCTGGCGGTCGCGGTGGCGCGGGCCGACGACGGGCCGTTCGCGGCCGCCGGGCGCAGCGCCCTGCGCAAGATCCTGGCGGCCATGTCGCAGCAGAATGCCGACGCGGCACGGCAATTGGCGCTGCGGGTGCTCTTGTTCGAGTCGCCCGAGGCCGCCGCCCCGATGCCGATACCGCCGGAGGTGGAGCAGGCCGTTGTGGCGCGGCGCGTGCTGCGCATCGAGTATCTGGATCGCTCGGGTGTGCTCAGCGAGCGCGAGGTGGAACCGGTGGCGCTGCTGCACGGGTCCCACGGCTGGTACCTGCTGGCCTGGTGTCGCCTGCGCGACGAACCCCGCAATTTCCGGCTCGATCGGATGAAGGGCATCGAGCTGACGGAGTGGATCGGGCCGGAGCGGACCATCGACACGTGCCGCCCGGATGGGCCGGTGCACGAGGTGCGGATGATCTCGCTCGGATAGACCGGCGAACACCGACAACAGATCCGGAAACACCGACAGGGGGTTGTCGTTCGGCCGGGAGATCGTGGTGCGGCAAGGAAATCCACCATGACCCTTCGGGAGACAGAGATGAGCACTCCGCCCTTCGACACCGTCGCCTGGTTCCAGGTCGGCAGCGATCAGCCTGAACAGGTGAAGGCCTTCTACAAGGAACTCTTCGGCTGGAACTTCGCCCCGGACCCGAACGAGGACGGCAATTACGACCTGGTCACCTACCCGGGCAATGAGATGCCCGCGGGTGGCATCGCGCATCTGGACGACGCCTCCGGCAATCACGCCATCTTCTACGTGCTGGTCCGCGACGTTCCCACGGTCCTGGCCGCGGCCGAGAAGGAGGGTGGCAAGGTCTTCCGCCAGCCCGTCACCGCCAAGAACGGCTTGGTCTTCGCTGAACTGCTCGACACCTCCGGCAACCGCTTCGGCATCTTCAGCCCGCCGCCCGAGAACTGATCGGCTCCGGTCCGGCTGCGGTCCGGAGTTAGCCTGTCACGGACGTTGATTCGAGACAGGAGTGTGGATCGTGGGCATGTTCGACCAGTTGAAGGATGCGGCGGGCAAGGCGGCGGAGCTGGCGGGCCAGCACGCCGACAAGCTGGAGCCGCTGATCGACAAGGCCGGCGATCTGGTCGACCAGCAGACCGACGGCAAGTTCGCCGGTGCGGTGGACAAGGTTCAGGAGGCGGCCAAGCAGGCGCTGCGCGAGCAGACAGGGCAGTAGCGGCGAGACGCGGTCATCGAGCGGCCGGCGGCAGTGCTGCCGCCGGTTTCGCCACTGCCGCAGGGTTTTTCGCGCGGATCAGCCCGGCGAAAGGGAGTGTGTTCGCGCCGGCACGCGCTCGGTGCGAACACATCGCGGGATCACATGGTGGCGGCGTCGATGACGAAGCGGTAGCGCACATCGGAGGCGACCACGCGCTCGTAGGCCTCGTCGATGCGGTCGGCGGCGATCACCTCGATCTCCGCGCCGATGCCGTGCTCGGCGCAGAAGTCCAGCATCTCCTGGGTCTGCGCGATACCGCCGATCATGGAGCCGGACAGCGAGCGGCGGAAGCCGGCCAGTGTGGAGGCCCGCACGGTGTAAGGCTTTTCGGGCAGGCCGAGCGCCACCAGGCTGCCGTCCAGCCGCAGCAGTTTGAGGTAGTCCTCGATCGGCAGGTCGGCGGAGACGGTATTGATGATGAGGTCGAAGGAGCCACGCAGCTTCTTGAAGGTGTCGCGGTCCCCCGTGGCGTAGTAGTGGTGCGCCCCGAAACGGCGGCCGTCCTCCTGCTTGGACAGCGAGTGGCTGAGCACGGTGACCTCCGCGCCCATGGCGGCGGCGATCTTCACGCCGATGTGCCCGAGCCCGCCCATGCCGATGATGGCGACCCGCTTGCCCGGCCCGGCATTCCAGTGCCGCAGCGGCGAGAACAGGGTGATGCCCGCGCACAGCAGCGGCGCGGCCACGTCCAGCCCGATGCCTTCCGGAATGGCCAGCACGAAACCCTCGGTCACCACGATCTGGGTGGAGTAACCGCCGAGCGTGCGCCCGCCCGCCTGCTGTTCGGCGGGCACCGGGGAGTTGTAGGTCCAGACCGCGCCGTTCCGGCAGTACTGCTGCTCGCCGGCCAGGCAGGGTTCGCAGCGCCCACAGGAGTCGACCAGGCAGCCCACGCCGACCCGATCGCCGACCCGGTGCCGGGTCACCTCGGAGCCGACCGCGGCCACGAGACCCGCGATCTCATGCCCGGGCACGCACGGGTAGGCGGTGCCGTGCCATTCATCGCGGGCGGTGTGAATGTCGGAATGGCAGATGCCCGCGTATTTCACATCGATCAGCACGTCGTGCGGGCCGAGTTCCCGGCGCTCGATGGCGATCTTCTCGAAGGCCCCGTCCGGGGCGGAGACGGCATAGGCGGTAGCAGTGCTCATGCACTCATGCCTACTCCCGCATGCCCGCAATCACCAACCGTTCGTCCGATTTCTCACGTTCGGAGCGAGCGCGATGTCTCACCTCCGGGCAGCGGAGTGAGATCTCAGCCCGGGGCGGCGTGATTTCACATGCTCGGCGCGGCGTGGGCATTCGACGCCGAACGGTGGTCATCGTCATGCTGGCGGAATGGCCATTCTGCTGTCCGTACTGTCGATGTGCGCGACTCTCATCGGCGGGCTGGCGGCAGCGCACATCGGTCACAGCAAGCGCCTGGTGCTCGGCCTGGCCGCGGGCGTCATGCTGGGTGTGGTGGCCTTCGACCTGATGCCCGAGGCGTTGAAACAGGACACTCGCGTCACGCTCGGCGTGCCGGTGCCACTGCTGGCCGCGGTGATCGGCTTCTTCACCGTGCACGTGCTCGAGCGCTCGATCGCCATTCACACCGGCTACGAGGACGAATTCGCCGCGCACCAGCACAGTCACGATTTCTCCTCGCTGGGCCTGTTCGCGGGCGCGGGCCTGGTGTTCCACTCCATGCTCGACGGCCTGAGCATCGGATTCGGTTTCCAGGCCAGCGCGGCGGTCGGCGCGGCGGTGGCCATCGCGGTCATCTGCCACGACTTCGCTGACGGGTTCAACACCTTCACCCTGACCACGCTCTACGGCAATGCCCGCAAGCGCGGCCTGATCATGCTGGGCCTGGATGCCATCGCCCCGGTGGTCGGCGCGATCATCGGCACACTGGTCCTTGTCCCGTCAGAATTGGTCGGCCTGTACCTCGGTTATTTCGCGGGCTTCCTGCTCTACCTCGCCACGGCCGATATCCTGCCCGAGGCACACGCGGGCAAACCCGCCAGGGGACCGCTCGTGTGCACACTGGCCGGGGTGCTGTTCATGTTGGCCGTTGCGGCACTGAGCCATTGAAATACTGGTACACCAATAGCAAGACATGCTCGAGCCGGCGGGCGAACCGCAATCGGGAGGGTCTGTGGACAGCGAGACACGCGGGAGGCATCCGGCGGGTGGCGCTACCGGCCCCCACCCGGCCCGCGGTCACCGGCCCGGGCGGGGCGGGCGGTTGCTCGCGCTCGTCATCGCGGCCGTGCTCGCGGTCACCGGATTCCTCGGCTACCGCGGCGAACTGCCGCGCTGGCCGTTCCGCGACGACGCCGCCACCGCCGGTCTGAGCGGTCCGGCGCTGCCGCCGCTCGACGTCGACCTGGTCTCGCGGGTGGCCGAGCCGTCGCTGGTGAACATCACCGCGGGCATCCGTCCCTACGGTCTGGGCGCGGCCGGCTCCGGCATCGTGCTGAGCGCGGAGGGCGAGGTGCTCACCAGCCACCACGTCATCAAAGGCGCTGACACCGTGACGGTTTCGGATCTCGGCACCGGCGCGACCTACACCGCCACCGTCGCCGGCTACGACTCCGGCACCGATATCGCGCTGCTGGATCTGAACGGCGCCGGTGGACTCCCGGTCGCGCACATCGGCAGTTCCGCCCCGCTGCACCTGGGCGATGACGTGCTGGCCATCGGCAATGCCGGCGGCACCGGCTCGCCGACCGCGGTGGGCGGGCCCATCACCAACCTGGATTCGGCCATCGTGGCCCGCGATGCCGCCGACCTGTCGCGGAAATCCCTGCACGGCATGATCGAGATCGCGGCCGCGGTGGCGGCCGGGCAGTCCGGCGGCGCGCTGGTCGACCGCTACGGCGCGGTGGTCGGCGTCATCACCGCCGCCTCCGGGGACCTGCGGAAGGCAATGGGCAAGGGCCCCAACGGCTATGCGGTGCCCATCGACACCGCCATGAACGTCGTCCGACAGATCCGTTCCGGCACACCCACCGACGCCGTTCACATCGGTCCCACCGCCACCCTGGGCATCCTGACCTCCGACGCCCAGCCGTCGGGCGCGCGCATCGACGTGTCGATCTACGGTCTGCCCGCGTATGCGGCCGGACTCACCGATGGCGAGGTCATCACCGCGCTCGACGACCGCGCAGTCACCAGCTCACAAATGCTGAAAGCCGCACTCAACGCCCATAAACCGGACGATGTGGTGCGGCTCGAGGTCAGCGACCCGGATGGCGGGCACCGGACGGTGAGCGTGACGCTCACCGTCGGCCCGCCCAACTGAGCGCCTGGACAGAAGTTCCACGGGGGAGGACCTTCGACCAGCCGCTCAGAACTTGCTGTTCCAGTACGACTGGAACTGGATGTACACGATCAGGATGACCACCGCGTAGAAGACGGCGATCAGTGTCCACCGCCACTCCACCAGGATCTGCAGCACGCCGCGCGAGCGACCCCACAGGATATTGGTCACGATGGCCAGCAGCGCCGACGTCACCGCCCACACCACGATGCACCACGGGCACAGCGCGTGGATCTTGAATACCGCGTCCCACACGAGATAGCAGATGGCGGCCAGGCCGAGCAGCAGGCCGAACCACAGGCCGCCGATGAACCAGCGTGGCAGGGCGATCCCGCACACCGTCAGCACGCCGATGGTCACGACCACCGAGAAACCCACCACGCCGATGATCGGATTGGGGAATCCGAACATCGACGCCGTCGGCGACTCCATGACCGTCGAGCACGAGATCGTCTGGTCGATGGAACAGATCGGCTTGTAGCCGGGCTCGGTCAGCGACTTGAACTTCTCGACCAGCAGCGTCACCGACGCCGCCCAGCCGATCAACGCACCCAGCAGCAGCGGCCAGGCCGAGCGGGGTCCCGCGGCGATCATCACTTGGCCGCGTTCTCGATCACCGAGGTCATGCCCCCCGGGCTCATCAGCGACTTGGCGTCCTGCACCTGGGTGCCGTTGACGTACACGGTCGGGGTGGACTGCAGCCCGGTGGCGAAGACCGCCTTGGTCTCGTCCTTCACCCACTGGACGTACTTGCCGTCGCGAATGTCCTGCGCCACCTTGGGGTCGGTGTAGCCGGCGTCGACCGCGATCTGGATGAGCTGGTCATCGGTCATGCCATTGCCGTTCTCCGGCGGCTGCTTGCTGAACATGGTGCCCAGCCATGCCTGGAACTTCGAGGGGTCCGAGGCCGCGACCACATAGGCGGCATTGGCCGCGCGGGTCGAGTACTGGTTGCCGTTGGAGGCGCGGTCCAGGAAGGAGATGATGCTGTAATCGATGGTGGCGGAACCGCTCTGGACCGCCTTGCTCAGGGCGTCGGAATTGGAGCCCTCGAACATCTTGCAGGCCGGGCACTGCAGGTCGGCGACGATCTGGATCTTCGCCTTGGCATCCGGATTGCCGATGCGGATGGCGCCGCCCGAAGTGACATTCGGTGGTACCGCGCCCGCGCTCGCGTCATGGGTGACGGTCGGGGCGAAGGAGGTCGCCGTGGCGGACGGCTTGCTCTTCTCGTCGTCCGACTTGCGCATCGCCAGGCCGATGCCGATGGCCGCCACCAGACCGACCAGGACCGCGGCGACGCCGACCTGGATGGCGATCTTGCGGTTGCGGTCGGCCCGTGCGGCCTTCGCGAGCGGGTTGTTGCGGTCACCCGGCTTGTTGCTCACCTCTGTGCTCACCACGCCTTCCGTTGTCACGACACGTGCGCGCCCATCTTCACCCGTGAACCTGAGAGAACGCTGTATCGAAATGCCCTCCGCTTCGCTCCGGGCGGGTGCGCGGACTCGAGGTCTCGAGGTCGTCACTCCTCCGCTCCACCGCTTCAAGGCGGTGTTTCGAGCCGTAATCCAGAATCGAGAAGGCCGCGAAACTGAGGTTCGCGGTCGGAAGGAGGCGGGGTGAGTCGTTGATCACCCTTGCATGAGGCGCTTTTTCTGCTCGGCGATATCGAAGGTGGCGGGCGGCCAGTCCAGCTCGAGACTCTGCAGGGCGTCGATCAGCAGTTCGGTGACGGCCAGGCGCGCGTACCACTTGGAATCGCAGGGCAATACGTACCAGGGCGCGTAGTCGGTATTGGTGCGGTCCAGGACTGCCTGGTACGCCTCCTGGTACTGCGGCCAGTAGGCCCGCTCGTCGATGTCGTTCGGGTTGAACTTCCAGTACTTGTCGGGCCGGTCCAGCCGCTGCATGAGCCGCTTCTTCTGTTCGTCCAGCGAGACGAACATGGCCACCTTCACCATGGTCGTGCCCTCGTCCACCAGCTTGCGCTCGAACTTGTTGATCTCGTCGTAGCGCTTGCCCCACACCTCCGGCGGGACGAGCTCGTGCACCCGCACCACCAGCACGTCCTCATAGTGCGAGCGGTCGAACACACCCAGCTGCCCGGCGCGCGGCAACTTCTTGCGAATGCGCCACAGGTAGTGGTGCTTCTTCTCCTCGGCGGTCGGCACTCCGAAGGCGGCGTGGTCCACGCCCTGCGGATCGACCGAGCCGATCACGTGCCGGACGATGCCGCCCTTGCCCGCGGTGTCCATGCCCTGCAATACCAGCAGCACACTGCGGGTGTCACCGGAACGGCCGTTGGCATAGAGCTTCTCCTGCAGATCCGACAGCACTGCGCGGCGTTCCTCGAGCAGGGCTTCACCGGCACGCTTGTCGCCCTTGAATCCCGGAGTCGCGGATGAATTCAGATCCTTCACCTCGACGCCATCGGCGCGTAGGGCCTCGGTGACCGGTTCCGACCAGGATGTCGCCTTCGCCATCTGTCATGGTTAGCACGGGTCGCGGCGTCCCCGTCAGTAACCCCGCCGAATCGGACCAGGGGAGGGCGCATTCAGACGCGGGCCAGATGCACCAGCTGCGCGGCCAATTCCTCGTCGGTGACCGGAGCCAGGGTCAGGTCGGCGGCCGTGGTGAGCAGATAGCGGCCGTCACCGGAGAAATCCAGCCAGGTGCGATGCCGGGTCGGCGGGGACAACGGATTGGCCGGTTCAACCGTGACGGTGATGAATCCGCGCCCGTCCACCGGCTCCCGCAGCTTGCGGCGGAAGCGATCGGCCTCCTCCCCGGTGCCGGCGGTGTCGGGATACAGCACGGCCTGCTGTGGTTCCCGCAGCGGCTCCAGTCGTCCGGGCGGTGCCGACCCGATGACCTCCACCAGTTCCCGCCCCAATTGTTCGGCGGGACACAGCGTCACCGTCACCGTGTCCGGCAGCGAGACGAGAATGCCCGCCCGCTGCTGCGCCACCGCCGCGAAGGCTAGGATGTGCCGCGCCTGCGGACCGGTCGTTCGCTCGCCGTACAGGGTGACCGTCGTGGTGTCGGTGCGGGCGCACAGGGCCAGCGCGGCGGCCAGGTCCGGATCGGTGCGGCGCAGGTAGCGCGGTGACCGGCCACCGGCGAGTATCGGCCCGAATCGCGGTGTGCCGTCGAGATTCTCGGGTGCCGCCGGGCTCGTGTCGAGCGGATAGGGACGGCGTTCCAGATCGGTTTCGCGGGTCCAGATCATCGCGAACTCGTCCGGGGTCAGGATCCATTTCACGTGGCCGACCCCCCTTTCTTGGGTACAACCTCCGTCCCGTCCGCGACCCTACCGGAGAGATTCTGCGGGTGCTGCCTGTCACCGGCGAGCACGGTCTGTGACCTACCGCACTAATCTCGCGGGTTGCTATCGCCGGGTGGCGTAATCGGCGAGTCCCGCTACCGCCGCGTCGAATCCCTCGGTCGCCGCCCGGATCACGGTGGCGCGCACCGTATCCGGGTCCGCGCCCATCAATGTGGCCCGGCGGATCTCCGCGTGCAGGGCGCGATCCAGGCCCGCGAGGGCGGCCGCGGCGAGCCGTGCGGTGGGGTCCTCCGGACTCGTGTTCGTGGCCTCGGCGAGTGCCTCGGCCAGCGCGGCTTCGGATTGTTCGCCGAGCCGGCGCAATCGGGCCTGCAGAGCGGGACTTTCGTCGATCATGCGCCAGAAGGCGGTGGCGCCGGGGGAGAGGCCGAGCGTGGGCTCGTCGCGCCGCATCCGGTCGAGGAAGGCGCGCCGTATGGCCGCGGCCGCCGATTCGCCCTGCTCTCGCTCGCGCACCGCCTGGGCGAGGCGGTTCGCGACCTCGTCCTGGCGGTCGAAGAACAGGTCCTCCTTGGTCGGGAAGTAGTTGAACGCGGTATTGACCGAGACGTTCGCGGCGCGGGCGACCTCGGCGACGGTCACCCTGTCGAAGCCCTTCGCTGCGAACAACGTCATGGCGGCGTCGGCCAGCGCCGTCCGGGTAGCGCGCTTCTTCTCCTCGCGCAGTGCCAACGACCTCTCCTCCCTGTCGCGGAGCAGTATAGGTGTGACACTAAAATTGGTGTGACACCAAAATTCAGTGCTACGGTCGGGCCATGACGCTCAGATTCGGCATCTATGCGGGCGGACTCGCCGGCGACCAGTTCGGCAATGTCACTCCCGGCCCACCGGAGCGGGCCGACCGCATTGCCGCGGCCCTGGACGTGCTGCACGGCGCACATCCGTTCGTAGTGCGCGGCTACGTCCTCTACAGCGACGCCCGCGGTGGTTTCCAGGAAGCCCCGCCGCAACCCTGGCAGTACACCGCACCGCACCGCATGCTCGATCTGGTGGTGTGCTTCCACGAGCCCGGCGACGATCTCACCGGCTGGCTCGAGTTCCTGCGCAAGCAGATTCGCGAGCACGGTCCGGTGCTCGCCTCGCTGCAGATCGCGGAGGAACCCAACCACGCCGGTCCCGGTGGCAACGGCGGCTACCCGCAGGTCCGGCGGGCCATCATCGAGGGCGCGCGTGCCGCCCGCGCCGAGGTGGATCGTCTCGGCCTCGCGGTCCGCATCGGCTGCAACTCGACCCCGATTTTCGATCCGGCACAGGAGTTCTGGAGCGATCTGGGGCGCCGGGGCGGGCGCGAATTCGCCGAGGCGCTCGACTATGTCGGCCTGGATTTCTTCCCCGACGTCTTCCGTCCGATCTCGGCCGAGGGACTGGAAGCCGCGATTACCGCCGTCCTCACCGGCTTCCGCCGCGAAAGCCTGGCCGCTGCGGGCATTCCCGACGCCACCCCCATCCACATCACCGAAAACGGCTGGGCCACCGGACCGCATCGGTCCTACGAGCGTCAGGCGGAAGTGCTCGAGACCGTGGTGGGCACCGTGGCCGGCCTGGCCGGCGAGCTCAACATCACCGCCTACGAGCACTTCGCCCTGCGCGACTCGTACAGCGATCAGGGCGATATGAATCTCGAATTCGGGCTCCTGCGTTCGGATTACACGCCGAAGCCCGCCTTCGATCGCTACCGGGCGCTCATCGCGAAGCACAGCACTCCCGAGTAGCCGCTCCGGCGCGCGTCAGGCGGGCTCGACCTCGATGGTCATGCCCGCCGCGCGCAGCCGCTCGGTCAGCGCGTCACCCATGGCCGAGGCCGGGGTGAGAATGCCCGCCAACTCAGGCAGGCCGTCGAAGGCCAGGCACAGGCCGGACTGGCCGAGCATCACCGAGGTGGCCTGATATCCAGGATCGCCCTTGCCCGCGAACGTGCACACGTACTTCGCACCCGAGGTGGTGTGCGCGAAGGTGCGCATGGTGAACCAGCCGCTCCGCCGGGACTTCTCGCTCGGCCCGGTGCCCGGCTTGGGCACGATGCGGTCGATCAGCCTGCGGCCCAAGGCCACCCGCGACAGCACCGCGCCCGCCGCCATGGTGGCCACGATGCCGCCCGCGATACCCGCCGCGATCAGCGGCGCGGTGGCCGAGGAGCCCGCGCTCATGACCTCGCGGTAGCGGAAGTTCTTGCCGTAGGGCCAGCCCAGCAGGCCATTGGAGCGGCGCACGATCTTGGTATTGTGCGCGCCCATGACGAAGGTCGCCACCCAGCCGTCCAGGCTCGGATCGATGGCCGAGGCCCGCGAGAGCGCCTGGTCGGACTGGCGGCCCACCTCGGGCTCCATGGACTTGTCCGGGCTCAGCGAATAGGGGTGCGACATGACCGACGCCTTGGCCGGATCCTCCGCGATGGCCTCCATCATGGCGCGGCCGGAGTCGATGGTGCCGCCGCTGGCCCCGCCCTTGAGCCAAGCCACCAGGGTGACGTCGGTGAGCTCGCCGGCATTGTCCGCGACACTGCGCCGATACAGCTGGTAGACGCTCAGATCCGACGGAATCGAGTCGTAGCCACAGGAATTCACGATCTTCGCGCCGGTCTCGGCGGCCCGCTCACCGAACCGGTCGATGCACTCCCGGATGAACAGCGGCTCACCGGTGAGATCGGCGTAGTGCGTGCCGTTCTCGGCGCACGCCCGCACCAGCGGCAACCCGTAGCGCAGGTACGGGCCCACGGTGGTGACGACCACCTTGGTGCGTGCCGCCAGCGCGTCCAGGCTGGCCTGATCGGTGGAATCCGCCTGTACCAGCGGCCATTCCGCGGCGGCCGCACCCAGTTCGGTGCGGACGGCGGCCAGCTTCTCCGGTGACCGCCCGGCCAGCGCGATGCGCGCACCGGCGGGTGCGGCCTCGGCCAGATACTGCGCGGTCAGCTTGCCCACGAAGCCGGTCGCCCCGAATAGGACGATGTCGAATTCCCTGTTGGCCATAGCTCTTTCCCGTCGGGTGAGGTTTACGCCTTGGCGGCGCGTTTGCGGGTCTTCTTGGTCGACCCCCCGGTGGTCGGCGTGGGAGCCGGGCGGCCGGCCAGCCATTCGTGATGGGCGCGGCCGAGTTCGGTGACCGGCTCGTCCCCGTAGAGCCACTCCCGCGCGATGCGATGCCAGTTGCCCGTCGCCCCCAGCTGCCCCAGCATGCCGAAGGTGAGGAAGTCGGCGCGCCGGGAGAACAGGTGCTCGGGCGGCAGATTCTGCTGCTTCATCCCCGCGAACTCGCTGGCCCGCGGATCCACCGCGAGCACGAAAGCGCCGGAGGCCAATTCGGGAGTGATGGTGATTTCCTCGTCCACCAGCGCCCACTCGCACGCCGCCAACACGTATTCCAGACACTCCTCGGGAGTTATCTCGTCCGGGGACTCGATGACGCCGCGCTCGACCATGAGATCGCGCAGATCCTCGGCGCGCTCCTCGGCCGCCGCGCGAATACAGATGGCCTCGAATTGCACGTGCTCGGGATCCATCCGGTTGTAGAGCCCGAAGTCCAGGAACGCCACCCGCCCATCCGGGCCGAGCAGCAGATTGCCCGGATGCGGATCACCGCAGAATTCGTTGAAGGTGAACAGCGAGCCCACGTAGAACCGGTAGATGATCTCGCCGATCCGATTGCGTTCCGCCGCGGGCAGTTGCCGGATCTCATCGAAGCCGCGGCCCGGGAAGTACTCGCTCACCAGTACGCGGGTGGTGGACAGCTCCGGGTAGGTGGTCGGCACCATGATGAACGGGTGGCCGGTGAACAGCTCCGAAATCTGCTTCTGGGTATTGGCTTCCGCCACGTAGTCGAGTTCGCTCTCCAGATTCAGGCGCAGCTCGTCCAGCACGGCCGGGGTCACCCACGGCATGGCCGATTGCAGGATGCGCCGAAACATGGCCAGGTTCTTCAGATCCGCGCGCACGGCCGCGTCGATGCCCGGGTACTGCACCTTCACCGCGACCGCGCGGCCGTCGTGCAGGGTCGCCTTGTAGACCTGCCCGATCGAGGCCGCGGCCACGGGTTCCGGATCGAATTCGGCGAAAACGGCTTTCAGCGGCTGCCTGAAGTCCTCCTCGACGACCGCCCGCATGACCTCGAACGACACCGAGGGCGCGCTGTCGCGCAGCACCGCCAGCCGCCGCTGGAACCGCTCCCGATGTTCGGGCGGAACCAGATCCAGGTCCAGCACGGACAGCATCTGCCCGAGCTTCATGGCCACACCCTTCATGGTGCCCAGCACCATGACCATCTGCTCGGTCGCCCGGATCATCGACTCCTCGGCCATCCGCGCCCGCACAGCCTCGGAGCGGCCGCGCATGGATCGTCGAGTCTTCTGGGCGCGCAAGGCATTACCGGCGACGGCAATCCCCAGCTTCGTCCCACGCGCAAGCCTGGATGTGGGCAGCTCTTTCGCCATCAGTGACCCTCCATGGGAGCCAACACCCCCGTTGGTGCCGACACGGCGGACACCCCGTGGTGCGGTCCGCCGGGTTCAGCCTAACCACACAGCGAACTCGAGTGCTAGCCGTCAGCTAGCAGTGCTTTCGCGGTTTTCCGGGTCCGGCAGCACGTGCGGGCGCGCGTTGAAGTAATGCCGATCGCCGCCCGCGCGGACCATGCCCTCGATGGCGCTCCAGGCCATCATCGTCAGGTAGTCGAGCATTTCCTCGCTGGACATGGTGCGATTGGAGATCCACCAGTCCGTCGCCAGCTGCACGCCGCCGACCAGCACGTACGACCACAGCATCGCGCCTTCGGTCTGGATGCCGCGGTCGAAGGACTTGTCGATGATGACCGCCGAGACCACCTGCGCGAACAGCTTCTCGAAATCGGCGAGGGTCGAGGTGTCGGTGGCCGAGCCGTTGCCCATGATGAACCGGTACACATCGGTGTCGGAGTCGACCGTGTGCACGTACGCCGCCAGTGTGTTGCGGACCAGCTGATACTCGTCGAGGTCGTCGCTGATGGCCTCGTAGATGCGCGGCATCAGCGTGGTCTCGATGAACCGCTCCATGGTGGCGCGGGTCAGGTCCTGCTTATCCGAGAAGTACCGGTAGAGCACGGTTTTCGAGACGCCGATCTCGGCGGCGATCTCATCCATTCCGGCGTCGCCGCCGCGCTTGCGGATGGCGGCCAGGGTGCCGTCCACCAGTTCCTCGCGGCGGTCGATCTTGTGCTGTTGCCAGCGTCGTTTGCGGCCGTCGACACGACCACCGCGTGGACCGGTGGCCGCCTCCACGGCGGCACTCACGCTGCCTTTGGTGGTCACGCTGCGTTGGCTCCTTGTTCGCGTCCTGGGCCTGGGCCTATTCAGCTTAAGCCTCCCATGCTGTGAATCGTCGCCGATCGGGAAGGGCCCGGCGGCGGGGAGTGCGTCACACCACGCGCCAGAATGGACGATATGGAGCAACCTGCCGGCAGTGCCGGGGTACTCGAAACGAGCGAGCCGAAGCCGATGAAGACCACACTCAACGGCGGCGGAGCGTTCGCCGATCTCCTGGACGAAGAGGGCAAGAAGCGCGAACTGTGGCGCATGAAGGCCATCGCCACCGGCTTTCTCGCCGCGGCCACGATCATCTACATCACCTGCGCCTGGATCAGCTCGCGCGGTGGGGGCGGTGCGTGGGTCGGCTATGTGAAGGCCGCCTCCGAGGCGGGCATGGTCGGCGCGCTGGCCGACTGGTTCGCCGTCACCGCTCTGTTCCGGCATCCGCTCGGACTGCCGATTCCGCACACCGCGATCATCCGCAAGAAAAAGGATCAGGTGGGCGCCGGACTCGGTGAGTTCGTGCGCACCAATTTCCTCTCGCCGGAGGCCGTCGCCGTCAAGACGAATTCCGCGCAGATCCCGCTGCGGCTGGGCCGGTGGATGGCCGCGCCGGAGCACGCGGAACGCGTCTCCGACGAGAGCGCGACCATGTTGCGCGCGGTGATCGGCGTGCTGCGCGACGAGGATGTCGAGCAGATCATCGACCACACCATCGTCAAGCGCATCGCCGAGCCACTGTGGGGTCCGCCCATCGGCAAGGTGCTCAACGAGCTGATCGCAGACAACCGGCAGGCCCCGCTGCTGGATCTGCTGGGCGAGCGCGCGCACCAGTGGGCGCTGGACTCGCAGGAGACCCTCGACCGCATCGTGAATCGGGACGCGCCGTCCTGGGCGCCGAAATTCGTGAATTCGCTGCTGGCCGAGCGCATTTATCGGGAGTTGGTGGAATTCACCTGGAAGGTGCGCACCCAGCCCGACCACGAGGTGCGGCTGGCCGCGAATCGTTTCCTCGAGGATTTCGCCCACGATCTGCAATTCGACGACGCCATGATCGAAAAGGCGGAGAAGATCAAGACCGAGCTCATGGGCCGGCGCGAGGTCACCGGGATGGCGCAGGCCACCTGGCGGGCCGCCAAGCGCATGATCCTGGAGTCGGCCGACGATCCGAATTCCACGCTGCGCCGCAAGGTGGCCGATAATGTGCGGCAGTTGGGCGAGCGGCTCTCGACCGACTCGGCGATGCGCGACGAGGTGGACGGGTGGCTCGAACGCGGCGTCCGGTACCTGGTCGCCAACTACGGGGCCGAGTTCGCATCGCTGGTCAGCGACACCGTTGCCCGCTGGGATGCGGAGGAGGCCAGCCGCAAGATCGAATTGGCGGCGGGCAAGGATCTGCAATTCATTCGCATCAATGGCACCGTGATCGGTTCGCTGGCGGGCCTGGCCATCTATGCCGTGTCGCATTTGCTGTTCAATGGCTGAACAATTGACCAATTAGCGCTCCGGGCGGAGCGCCGGCTGTTTGCCGAAATGGTGCTAGCAGAGCGCTTGCAAGAGTTAGCACCCCGTCCTAGAATTGACCGCACAACCGCCGGAAGGTGAGTGATGAAGCACGATCCCGAGGTTCCCGAACCGATCGAGGGCGATATGGCGGAGACGTCCGCCGCCGGAGATCGGACGGGTCGCGTAGCCAACGCGGCTCACGACATCGGGGGCTTCATCCGGGCGCAACGCGAGGCCGCCCAGGTCTCGCTGCGTCAGCTCGCACAGCTGGCGGGGGTGAGCAATCCGTATCTGAGTCAGATCGAGCGCGGGCTGCGTAACCCGTCCGCCGAGGTACTCGCCCAGATCGCGAAGGGTCTGCGGGTCTCCTCGGAGGTCTTGTACATGCGGGCCGGGTACCTCGAGCAGAGGCCGCACGGCCCGGTCCGGGATGCTCTGCTGGCTGACGCCGGCCTGACCGAACGTCAGAAGCAGGTCCTCCTGGACATCTATGAATCGTTTTGCCGCGAAAACCAGGCGAACGAGGACAGAGGGGACGCAACGGACCTTAAGGGGGGCGTTCCCGGGGGAGACAGGGACAACGAGGTTCCGCACCGCATAGCCGAAGTTCCGCCACGCCAGGAGAACGAACCATCATGACCGAATCCAACCTGACCGCCACCGTGACCAAGCCGATCTACGCCACCGTCGGCGCGGGCGATGCCATTTACGCCGCCGTGCTCGACGCCGTCGCGCAGATCCGTGAGCGCGCCACCTCCGCCGACGTCCAGGGGCGCATCGACGAGGCTCGCGAGCGTTTCGCCAACATCCCGGCCGACCTGCAGGAGCAGGCCGAGACCCTGCGCCAGCGCGTGCAGGCGCTGCCGTCCGAGCTGCCCGAGGACCTCGCCGAGCTGCGCGAGAAGGCCACCTCGGAGGAGCTGCGCAAGCTGGTCGACCAGTACTACCACCAGCTGCTGGACCTGTACGCCGACCTGGCCGCCCGCGGCGAGGAGACCGTCGAGAAGCTGCGCAGCAACCCGGCTTTCGAGGAGCGCTTCGAGCAGGTCGAGACCCGCTACAACGACTTGCTGTCGCAGACCCAGGACATCATCGGCAAGGTGACCGACCAGGTCGGCCCGTACATCGGCCGCTCGGGCAAGGTCGAGGCCGAGGTGGAGCCCGAGGCCGAGGAGGCCGTCGACGCCGAGGTTGTCGACGTCACCACCGAGACCGCTCCGGTCGAGGACGCGCCGGCCCAGAAGGCCGCCGCCAAGAAGGCTCCGGCCAAGAAGGCGCCCGCCAAGAAGGCCGCCCCGACCAAGAAGTAAGACTCCGCACTTACGAAAAAGCCTGTCGCCCTCGCACGCGCACGTGTGCGAGGGCGACCGCATTCGGGGGGAGCCAGGTCGCATTTCGAAAGGCCGCGGGGTCGGGCCGGCCGTGGTGTTCCCGGCGTGCGCGCCTTCGTGCAGAGGTCAGTGCCCGGACGCGCGGTGGCCGAGCGGTGCCCCTGGGCGGGACAGGCGGGCTGCCCCCCGTGCGCGTGGTGTTCGGGACTCGCGTCGCGGTCAGGAGCCCTGGTGGACAGGGCTTCGCCCGTATGATGGGTGGGGTGATGGGAATTCCCGGGCTGATTCTGTGGGTGTTGCAGCTGTGCGCGCTCGGCATGACGGTGTTCGCTCTCGTGCATGCGATTCGTCAGCGTCCGGATGCCTTCACGGCCGTGGACAAGCTGACCAAGCCGGTATGGATCGCGATTCTGCTGGCTTCTCTGGGCGCACTGCTGCTGGCGCGGACCCCGGTGGGGATTCTGGGCATCGCGGCGATCGTGGCGACCGGCGTCTACCTCGCCGATGTCAGGCCGAAGGTGGATGAGATCCAGCGCGGGCCGCGCTGGTAGCCAGGCTCCGAGACACTCGGCCGCCATCCGGATGATCCGGATGGCGGCCATTTTTCTCACACCTCCGCGCTCGTCGGGGGTGAAGTGAGTTCCGACACGGGAACTTTCGGATGCTTGCACTAGCAAGCGGAGGCGGCTCAGGTTACTGTATCGGTCAGTAACACAAAGGAGCGTCCTATGCCGGCAATGCTGCCTCACCCAGCGGACCTCGGCCGGAAGGTTCGTGACCTGGTGCGCGAGCACCGGGCGGACCTGCGCACCCGGACCTACGACAACGCGGACCTGAATCCGCCGACCGGTCCCTGTGAGGTCGTCCCGGTCACCGCCTCCGACGGCGCCCGGCTCCGGGCGCACGCCTACGGACCCGCCGACGGTGATGTCATCGTGCTGGTGCACGGCTGGACCTGCTGCCTCGAATACTGGAACCCTCAGATCAACGCCTTCGCCGACGAGTACCGCGTCATCGCCTACGACGTGCGCGGCCACGGGGAGAGCGACGAGGGCACCGCCGCGCTCACCGTCGATCAGCTCGCCGATGATCTCGCCGATGTCCTGGACGCCGTGCTGCGGCCGGGCCAGCGCGCGGTGCTGGTGGGACACAGTCTGGGCGGCATGACGATTCAGGCCTGGGCGGGCCGGTATCCGCAGCGGGTGCAGCGGCAGCTGCTGGCGGTGCTGCTCGCCAATACCGCGGTCGGCGATCTGATCGCCGAGACCACCGTGGTCCCGTTCTTCAATCGGGGTATTGCCAAGCTGCCCTTCATGATCGGCCTGCTCGGGCTGAGCGCTCGGACTCTCTTCCCGCCGATCCCGCTCGTGACCTGGGTGTTCCGCCGACAGGTCATGAGCCTGGCCTCGGTCGGCGACATCGCCGCTTTCGGCCTGAACATCGTGCGCTCATGTCGGTCGCGGGTGCGCGGCCGGTTCGGAACCCTGTTGTCCTATTTGGATGTCGGTCGCGGGGCCGCGAATCTGACCGTGCCGACCACCGTCATCGCCGGATCGGCCGACGATATGACCCCGCCGGCGCACTCGGAGCGGATCGTCGAGATGCTCTCCGCAGCCGGCAGCCTGGATGGATACCGGATCCTGCCGACCGGTCACCTGGGGAATGTGGAGGCGTACCAGGAGTTCAATGCGGAACTCGCCCGCGTCGCCAACTCCGCGTTCGGAATTCCCGCGCGGGCGGTGGGCGCCTGAGGGGTGGATTCGACCACCCCTGGGGGGCCTTATTTGGGACGGCTATCGCCGCGAACATTGTTGTGAAGCAAGAAGATATGTCTCCGCTTGCAGTTGCAAGCACCTGGTTCAGCGCGCTACCGTGGTGTGGAACACAAAGGAGTGCTCATGCTGGTGAAAATGCCGGAGGCGAGCGTCGATGCGCTGACTACCTCCTTTCGCCCCGGACTGCGGTCCCGCCGCTACAAGACGGCTTCTTTCAACACACCGCTTCCCGCTGAGGTCATCCCCGTAACCACGCGTGACGGCGCGAAACTGCGCGTGCACGCCTACGGCCCCGCCGACGGCGAGGTCCTTGTGCTGACCCACGGTTGGTCCTGTGCCATCGAGTACTGGAATCCGCAGATCAACGCCTTCGCCGGCGAGTACCGGGTGATCGCGTTCGATCAGCGTGGCCACGGCGAGAGTGAGAGCGGTACGCGGACCTTCGGCGCCGACCAGCTGGCCGACGACTTCTCCGACCTCCTCGACGCGGTGCTGCGGCCGGGCCAGCGGGCCGTGCTGGTCGGACACAGCATGGGCGGCATCACCATTCAGGCCTGGGCGCAGAAGTACCCGGACCAGGTGCAGCAGCGGGCCTCCTCGGTTCTGCTGGCCACTACGGCCGCGCGCCAGATCCCGACGCGCTCCACCGTGATTCCGCTGCTCAACGCTGTCATCCCGGGTCCGGACTGGCTGGCCGTGGCGCTGTTCGGCACTCCGGTCCCGCTGCCCGGCGGCGCGGCGGTCAATCTCATCGCCAAGAACCGGCTGACCAACCCGGCGGCCACCTATGACCAGGTCGACTTCGGTGTCTCGATCGTCCGCTCCTGCCGTCCTTCGGTCCGGGCGGCCGTGGCCCGGGGGCTGGTCAAGCTCGATCTGCAGGGCGCCGCGGCGAATCTGACCGTGCCGACCACTGTCCTCGCGGGCTCGTACGACAAGCTGCTGCCCGAGGTGCATTCGCGCGAGATCGCCGATGCCCTCGCCGCGGCGGGCAATCTGGAGCGCTACCACGTCCTGCCGACCGGCCATCTGGTGAATATCGAAGCCGAGCACGCATTCAATGCGGAGCTGCACCGGGTCATCCGGACCGCGCGCCGCGGCCCGGTGGCCGTCGCGGGTTGACCCGACTGGACCATGAAGCGCCCGCCCCTGTGAAAACAGAGGCGGGCGTTGGCTTTTCGGGTCCTACTCGAAGACGACGGTGCGGCGGCCGTGCACCAGCACCCGGCCCTCGAGGTGCCAGCGCAGACCGCGTGCCAGCACCACGCGCTCGATATCGCGGCCCTGGCGGACCATGTCGCGCACGGTGTCGGAGTGGTCGATACGGGTGACGTCCTGCTCGATGATCGGGCCCGCGTCGAGTTCGGCGGTGACGTAGTGGCAGGTCGCGCCGATCAGCTTGACGCCACGGGCGAAGGCCTGGTGGTACGGGCGCGCGCCGACGAAGGACGGCAGGAAGCTGTGGTGGATATTGATGGCCTTGCCCGCCCAGTGCTCGCACAGCTGCGACGGCAGCACCTGCATGAAGCGGGCAAGCACCACGGCGTGCGGGTCGTGGGCGTCGACCAGCTCGCGCACCTGCTCGAAGGCCGGGCCGCGCTCGGCCGGGTCCTTGGGGAAGGGCACGTAGTGGAACTTGACGCCATGCGCCTCGGTCATGCCGGACAGGTCCGGGTGATTGCCGATGACGGCCTCGATGGTGGCGGGCAGCTCGCCGCTGGTGGCGCGGCCGAGCAGATCGTGCAGGCAGTGGCCGTCCTTGGAGACGAGCAGTACCGCGCGGCGGCGCTCGCCGGAGTCGTGCACCTGCCAGTCGGTCTCCGGGCCGAGGTCGGCGGCGACGGCGGTGAAGCGGTCGCGCAACTCGTCGAGGTCGAACGGAACCGTCGCGGCTTTGATCGCCTGCCGGGTGAAGAACCACCCGGTCTCCAGGTCGGAGTGATAGCCCGCCTCCACGATCGACCCGCCGAAATCGGCGATGAAGGAGGTGATGCGGGCGATGATGCCGGGACGGTCCGGGCAGCCCAGGGTGAGCACGAAGCGGCGGTCGTCCGGGGTGGAACTCATCCTGACATCCTCCCAGCAACCGTCAGGGCCACTGGCCGGAGGGGTTCGGTCTGTCGACCGTCGAGGTGCCGACTGATCTCGTAATGGTCGGGGTGACTCCTCGGGTACCCCCGGAGACCGGTGTGCATCCGGCCGGGCGCCCGGTCGACGTCAGCCGAGCTGTGCGCTGGAGTCTCGGGGAGGCGGCGGAGCGTAGAAGGCGTCGGCGTAGCGGAATTCGCCCTTGATCTCGAGTTCGTAGGCGGTCAACGGCCGGACCTGGAATTGAGAGGCCCACTCCGGTTGGTCGGGGATGATGCCGAGGCGGGTGCCGGGGACGAACCCGAAGCGGGGGTAATACTCGAGGCTGCCGAGCAAGCCGACCAGCGGCTCGTCGAGGGCGTCGGCGGCGCCGAGGGCGGCGTGCATGAGGGCCGAACCGATGCCCTTGCGCTGATGGTCGGCTTGGACACCGATCGGGCCCAGCGCCAGGACCGGGAACGGGCCGATGCTCGCGCGGGTGAGGCAGACGTGCCCGACGACCTGATCGTGGAACTCCGCTACCAGCGACAGCGTCGGGATCCAGGCGGATCCGTCGTCGCGGAGGTGGTGGACGAGACCGACTTCGACCGGATCGCCGATGGTCGCGGAGCGTTCGAAGGCGCTGCGGTGTACCGCGTCGATGGCGGCGGCATCGCCGATACGTTCACGACGGATCAGCACACTTACAAGTCTGCGTGACTGCGGCGGCGGCCCGCAACGAGATTCGCCGTGGTTGTGCCAAACTCGGTGCTCATGGCACAGATTTCCCGTCGTGACGTGGCGGAGATGATCGATCACACACTGTTGTCGCCCGACGCCACCCCCGCCGATGTCGCCGCGCTCGTGGACGAGGCGCGCCAGTTGGGGGTGTACGCGATCTGCGTATCACCGTCCATGCTGCCGGTGCGCGCGCCGGGCCTGGTGGTCGCCACGGTCGCGGGTTTCCCATCCGGCAAACATCATTCGCTGGTCAAGGGTGCGGAGGCGCGGCTGGCGGTGGAGCAGGGCGCGGCCGAGGTGGACATGGTCATCGATGTCGGCGCGGCGCGGGCCGGCGATTACAACGCCGTGCTCGCCGACATCATCGCGGTGCGTGAGGCCGTCGGGGATCGCGCGGTGCTGAAGGTCATCATCGAATCCGCCGCGCTCACCGACGAAGCCATTGTCGAGGTGTGCCGGGCCGCCGAGCGCGCGGGCGCCGATTTCGTGAAGACCTCCACGGGATTCCATCCCGCGGGCGGGGCGAGCGCACACGCGGTGAAGCTGATGGCCGACACAGTCGGCGGGCGACTCGGGGTGAAGGCCAGCGGCGGTATCCGCAGCGCGGCGCAGGCGGCGGAGCTGATCACCGCCGGCGCCACGCGGCTGGGACTGTCGCGGTCTCGTGAAGTGCTGGAAGGGTTTCCGAGCTAGCAGGTGAGCGGTTGCTGCTGCTGGCTCTGATCCGCCTGCAGCACGGTGTTGCCGCCCTTCAACGTCACGTGCAGGCCGTCCTTGGTGACCTCGACCTTGTTGGGTGTCAGGCCCATCGGGTACGCCTGCAGGCTCTCGGTCATGAGTTTCACGATGCCCGAGACCAGATCGGTGGGCAGGCCGAAGCCGAGCAGCGAGGCCTGCAGGGTGTCGACCTCGATCTTGTCGCCGACAATCTTTGGCTGGACCTGCAATTGGGCCAGACCGCCCAGCACCGCGAAGCTCAGCGTGCCGGTGTTCGGATCCGAGGTGGTGCCGGATACCAAGCCGCCCAGGGTCTTCGTGATGCCCTCGTTGCTCCAGGTGACGTCGGCGTCGGAGCTGCCGACGCGGGCCTGCTTGCCGCCGTCGTTCATTTCGACGTCATTGAAGGTGGCGTGCACGACCATGCCCTGGGCCGGACCGAACTTGGTGTCGTCGCTGTCCACGGTCACCGAGGAGACCTTGTTGTCGAACATGGTGAGCAGCAGCGGCTTCCACCCGAGGGAGACATCGATCTTGGAGCCCATCTGCGCCTGGAACTGCGAACTGATGCACTTCTCGACCTTGTTGCGGGCGTAGGCCTCGCCGCCGGCCAGACCGCCCGCGAGCAGCAGCGCCAGCACCAGGCTCACGATGAGCAGCGTCTTCTTGCGGTTTCGCCGTATGCCCGACGAGCCTCCCTGTCCGCCACCGACATTCGCCGGGGGCGGCGGCATACCCGGCGGCAGCTGTGCGCCACCGGGCCGCGGGATCGAGCTGGCGGTGTGGTCACCGGTGTAGCCCGAGCCGCCGGGGGGCACCGGCGTCGCGGTCGAGCCGGTGGAGTAGCCGGACCCGGCGGTCGCGCCGGGCGCGTAGGCCGCCTCACCGGGGTGCAGGGCCTGGGTGGCCTGGTCGCCGAGCTGGGCGGTGGAATCGTCCCACCATTCGGCGGGCGCACCGCCCAGCACCTCGGTGGCCGAGCCGTGCCGGGCGGCCAGGACTTCGGTGGGTGTGCTGTCCGGCTTGCCGAAATCGATCGGCCGCGCGGCGGCATCGCTGCGCCGCGCGACAGGTTCGCTCTGTTGCGCGGCGGTGGCGTCGCGCTCGGTCGCGTCGTCCGAGGTGGGTTCCGAACTCATGGAGGCGATTCTTCCCGAGGTTTCTGAGTGAGCTCTGTGCTTCCCGTGAGGGTGTCGTCTCACAGGCATATTTGTGACGTATCACACATAGGTGCGGCTTATCCTGAGAGTCATGGCTGGAAACGCGGCACCGGAGCCCGATCCGGAACACGGATGGCACGCGTTGCGGGAGCTGGCCGCACGGCACGCCGGCTATTTCACCACCCGCCAGGTGCTGCGCACCGGATGTGAGGTCCGGATTCGCGACGGGCTGCGGGACGGCCGAGTTCTGCGTTCGGGGGTGGGGTTGCTGCGGATGGCGGACTGGCCGGACGGACCGCTGGACGAGTACGCCATGTGGTCGGCCTGGTTCGACGGGTCCGCGGCCGTCTCCCATCACAGCGCCGCCGAACTGCACGGTCTGGGTCGGTTGCGCCCGAGGTTCGTGCACCTGTCGGCGCGGGTCGGGCGTTTTCCGCTGTCGCCGCGGCTGGTGGTGCTGCGGCGGGGGTTCGCCCGCACGGATGTGGAGTCGGCGGGGGCCTTCCTGGTGACGACGCCGCTGCGGACCGTGCTGGACCTGGCCGAGGTGGGAATCGGGCAGGCCGCGCTGGATGAGGTGGTGGCCGACGCGGTCGCCATCCACCGGTGCGCACGGGCCGAAATTCGTGCCGCCAGTGCCGCTCTGGATCCGGCCACGGCGGCGCGGCTGCACCGGGCGCTGACCCGCACGCGGGATGACTCACGGTAGGGGCCGCGACGTGCGGGCTTCGAGTTTTGCGGCGGCCCATTTCGTGGCAGGGTGACTGCCATGGGGACGGTCGGTGCTGACGTGTGGGATCTGGTGTTTCCGCCGGGCCCGCCCGAGCGGATCGCGGACATGTTCTCGGCGGCCGTGGTCGCCGACGCGATCCGGCCCTACGATGCCGATCTGGCGCAGTCGGTGGAGACCTGCCGGGACTGGCGGCACGGCTACCACCGGGTCTTCCGGGGCATGACGGCGCTGGCCATCGGCGCGCCGGAGGTCTCGCTCGGCATGGCCGACGCCGGGCTGCGTTCGGTGCGGCACATGCTGCGGTTCTCGGTCGGGCGCATGGTGGCGACGCTGGACACCGTCGATGTGGACGCCGAGGCCGACGGGACCGTCCTGGAGACCGCCGAGGTGGCGGGCGAGGCCCCGGCGGTGAAACGCCTCGAGGTGCCCTGGCGGGGGCTGTTGCTGTCCGAGGACGCGCTGCGGCTGCGGCTCGCGGAATGGCAGACGCACGGCATTCTGGAAGCCGACTTCGTGGCGGCCGTCGAGCGGGTCATCGATCATCCGGAGTGGTTGCAGCTGCCGGGATTCCGGGTCACGGTGACCGGTGCGGGCGCGGAGCTCGGGCCGCTGCGGCCGCTGCTGGGATGGGGTGCGGACGTTCTCGCGGTGGATCGGCCGGGCCGGGTGTGGTGGGAGCGGTTGCGGGCGAGCGCGAAGGCCGGCGCCGGTGTCATGCGGTTCCCGGTCGCGGACGGCGAACCCGGCGTGGACATCTCCAGAAGCTTTCCGGCGCTGGCGCGTTGGATCACCGCGCACAGCGACGTCCGCCCGGTGCTCGGCCTGTACGCCGGGCTGCCGGGGGCGGCCGGTGTCCGGTTGGCCGTGGCCTCGGATGTCCTCGCCGAAATGCTGCTCCGGCGCCACCCCGACGCCGCCCTCGCATTGCTCGGGTCGCCCACGGACACCTACGCCGTACCCGCCTCCGTGGTGGCTGCGGCGCGGGATCAGCTGGCGCAGCGCGGGTTTCGCGGCAGTGCCCAGGATCTGCTGCACCGGGTGGCTCCGCGCTCGCTCTATCGCCTCAGCTACACCCGCCCGATCTTCGACGCCGAGGGTGGCGCCTGGGGTCTGTTCGACAATCTGCCTGCCCTGGCCGGACCGGATTACGCGCTGGCGCAACGCCTTCCGCGTTGGCGGGCCGTGCTGGCCCAGTCCGCGGACCACACGGTGTCCTTCACCGTCGCCCCGCCCGCCTGGACCCGCGGTCTCAGCCGCGAACACGCTTGGCGCACAGCGGCTTACCGGGCCGCCTCCCGCTTCGGTATCGAGGTCTTCGACCCGGCCACCGCCCGTACCCTGTTGGCCGCCAAACTGGTCGCCGACCTCTACGCGGAGGACGCGCCTCGAATGCCCAACCCGGAAGCCCTTTTCGCGACCGGCGCGGCCCACGGCGGCCTCTGGCGGCAACCCTTCGCGCCGCGCTCGCTGCTGGCTCCCGCCGCGATCTCGGGCACCGTGCGGGAGCTGCTCCACAGGCCCCGATGATCCGCCCGGATCATCGCGGCCTGCGAATCGGCCGATGGCGTCCACGAAGGCGTCGAGGTGCGGGACCCGCAGGGGGACGGCCCAACTTGCCGAAACCCCGCTCAGGGCAGGGGTGCGACCGCGGACCAGGGGACGGTCAGCACATTGTCGCGCAGGCGGCGGCGGTAGGGGCGGAGCGGAAAGCCCTGCTCGCGCAGCAGGTTCGTGGCATGCCGCCAGCGGATGCGGGGGCCGAAGGGGGCCAGCGGAGCGGCGACCGCCCAGGCGCGGTCGGCGGCGGTGAGCAGGGTGTGGATGGGTTCGCCGGGGATATTGCGGTGGATGAGGGCCTTGGGCAGGCGTTCGGCGATGTCGGAGGGGGTTGCGACGGTGAAAGGGTCCCAGGCGAGGGTGAGGGATAGGGGTGCGGTGCGGTCGAGGAGGATCCAGGCGCAGCGGCGGCCGAGTTCGTCGCAGGTGCCGTCGAGGAGGAGGCCGTCGGGGGCAAGGCCGGACTGGATGGTCGACCAGGCTTCGGGGACAGCGGATTCCGGGTATTGCCGCAGGACATTGAAGGCGCGCACCAGGGTCGGCCGCAGACCGGCGAGTTCGAAGCCGCCGCGAGCGAAGGCCACCGCGTCCCGGCCGGGGACCACACGCTCCGGGTCGATTTCGAGGCCGACCACGCGCAGGTCGGGGCGGACGGTCCGGAGGCGGGCGGCCATTTCCAGGGTGGTCACCGGGCTCGCGCCGTAGCCGAGGTCGACGACGAGCGGGTCGGCCGCCTCTAGCAATCTTCTGGCGACAAGCGGGTCGTGCATCATCCAGCGATCGCCGCGGCGGAGCCTGTTGATACCGGTGGTGCCGCGGGTGATCGTCCCGATCGGCTTGGTCACCCGACGGGGTGCCGCTGATCCAGCCAAACCTTCGTCACCTCGGCTTCGGCGCGGAACAGGTCCACCAGGTTGACCAGCATGAGCTGTTCGAGCCTGCGCCCGAAGAACGGAACATGGACCTGCGCGCGCGAGGAGGTGCGCAGCGTGCAGCCGGTCTCGGTGGCGAACAACCGCATGGTGCCGCCGAGAGTGCCCGGGCTGTTGGGGATTTCGGCGGTGTACTCGCCGATCACCTCGGCCGCGTAGGGCCCGTAGGTTTCCCGGCGGGTGATCACCATGTCCCGGTGCACCACCATCTGCGCCATGTCGGGCAGGGTGTCGCGCGGGAGTACGTGCCGCAGTTCGATCGTGATGCCGTGGTCGCTGGAGTCGAGGCTGACGATGTCGTTCGGAGAGTGCTTGCGCAGTTCCTCGATGCGGGCATCCCAGTGTTCGCGGCTCATCATCGCGGCGTACACCTCACGTGTGGTGTGCAGCGGATATCGCGCGGAGTAGTCGAGTCGGCGGGCCACGATCGCTGAGGTTACTGCCGGGCGAACCGAGTCAGTGCGATCTCCGAGCGGGTCGTTCGATCGGAATACGGTTCGAGCGGGTCGCTCAATGCGCGCTCAGCCAATTATTGGTGAACTCGGCCTCGCGCTCGAGCAGCTCGCTCAGGTGCTGCTGGATGGCGGCCTCGATCTTCTTGCCGAACAGTGGGATCTTCACGTCGATGGACGCGTCCACCACAAAGGTGGAGCCGGCGCCGTTGTCGATGACGGTCAGGGTGCCGTTCACGGTGGCGGGCGCGCCGTCCACGCGGGCCTCGACGGTGCCGCCGGTGCCGTGCCAGGTCTCGGTGCGCGGAATGATCAGGCCGTCGGGCTTGATCGCGGTGATCTGGGCGGGCAGATCGGCCGGCAGGATCGTCTGCACCATGTCGACGCGCACCTGGTCACCTTCGATGACGATGATGTCGATGCGGGCGTTGGGGCCGCCGACCGTCTCGATGCGGTCCTTCCAGTACTGCTCGTCGGCGAACGCCGCGCGCACGGCGGCCATGGGGTGTGTCGAGTGCGCAGTGAAGGCCAGAGGTGTCGCCATGGTCTGACAGGCTACCGTCTGTGGCTGTGCGTACTTCTCGGGTGGTGTCGTTCGACGACCTGCGGGACCGGCTGACAGCGACCGGTGCGCGGCTGCGTGCCGAGGTGCCGCTCGCGGAGTTGACGACCCTGCGGGTCGGCGGCCCGGCCACGGTCGCCGACTGCGCGACCACCGACGCGCTGGTGGCGACCGTGCGCGCGCTGGACGCGGCCGGGATCCCGGTGCTGCTCATCGCCGGTGGCTCCAATCTGCTCATCGGCGATGACGGATTCGACGGCGTCGTCGTGCGGATCGCGACCGAGGGCGTGGAGATCACCGGTGACACGGTGATCGCCGAGGCGGGCGCGAACTGGGACGCGGTGGTGGCAGCGACCGTGGCGGCCGGCTTCGGCGGTCTCGAATGCCTGTCCGGAATTCCCGGTTCGGCCGGTGCCACACCGGTCCAGAATGTCGGCGCCTACGGCGTCGAGGTGGCGAGTTTGCTGCGCCGGGTGCGGTTGCTGGACCGGGCGACCGGCGAGATCCGCTGGGCCGGGCCGAACGAGCTCGGATTCGGTTATCGCACTTCGGTTCTCAAGCACAGCGACGCCGCCGTGGTGCTGGCGGTCGAATTCGCCCTGCGCGCCGACGGTTCCAGCGCGCCGCTCGGCTACCGGGAACTGGCGAACGCGCTGGGCGCGGCCGAGGGCGAGTCCCGACCGGCGGCCGAGGTGCGTGCGGCGGTGCTGCGATTGCGGGCGGGCAAGGGCATGGTGCTGGATCCGGCCGATCACGACACCTGGAGTGCGGGTTCCTTTTTCACCAATCCCGTTATTCCGGATGCGCGGGTGGCGGCGGTGCGTGCGGCGATCGCGTCACATCTGGGCGCGGACGTGACCGTGCCCACCTTTCCCGCGGACGGCGGGGTAAAGTTCTCGGCGGGCTGGCTCATCGAGCGCGCCGGCTTCGCCAAGGGCTTTCCGGGTGATGGGTCTCCGGCGCGGTTGTCGACCAAACACACGCTGGCGCTGACCAATCGGGGCGCGGCCACCGCGACCGATCTGGTGGCCCTCGCCCGCACGGTTCGCGAGGGGGTTGCTGAGCGCTTCGGCATTCATTTGGAACCCGAGCCTGTGACCGTGGGTGTGAGCCTGTAGCGAGTGGCTTCCGCCACCAATTCAGCGTCCGGGATACACGGTTTGCGTGGGTAGGGTCGAACAAGTGAGCAATCGAGGACTGTCCCGCCGGGCGGCCATGCGGGCCGCGCTGGCGGCGTCGACGGCGGTGATCGCGGCGGCGTGTTCGTCGTCGAACAAGGGCGGCGGCGGCCAGGCGCAGCCGGCCGCTCCGGTCGCGTCCGTCAAGCTGGAGCCGGGCAACGGCGCCGAGAACGTCAACCCGACCGCGGCGGTGTCCGCGACGGTCAGCAACGGCCGCATCGACCAGCTGGCGCTGACCAATGCCAACGGCAAGCAGGTAACCGGCGCCTTCGATGCCGCGCGCAGCAAGTTCACGGTGAACGAGCCGCTGGGTTACGGCGCCACCTACACCTGGTCCGGCACCGCCATCGGCACCGACAACAAGCCGGTGGCCATCGACGGCAAGTTCACCACCATCAGCCCCAAGTCGACCGCGCCCGCCACCATCAACATCGGTGACGGCCAGGAGGTCGGCATCGCCGCGCCGATCATGTTGCAGTTCAAGGGACATGTCGAGAACAAGGCCGCCGTGGAGAAGGCGCTGGTCGTCACCGCCACCCCGGTCACCGAGGGCTCGTGGGCATGGCTGCAGGACGAGAATGGCGGCTCCCGGGTGCACTGGCGTCCGCGCGAGTATTGGCAGCCCGGCACCACCGTGCACGTGGGCGCGAAGCTGTACGGCCTGGACATGGGCGGCGGACTGTTCGGCGACTCCGACCTCACCTCCGACTTCCGGATCGGTCGCGCCCAGATCGTGAAGGCCGCCGCGCCCACCCACCGTGTGCAGGTGGTGCGGGACGGCCAGACCGTCTTCGATTTCGCGTGCAGCTACGGGGAGGGTAACCAGGACCGTAATGTCACGCGCTCCGGCATCCACGTGGTGACGGAGAAGTACGAGGACTTCATGATGTCGAACCCGCCGTTCTACACGAACGTGCGGGAACGCTGGGCGGTGCGTATCTCCAACAATGGCGAGTTCATCCACGCCAATCCGGAGTCGCTGTCCGCCCAGGGCAATACGAACGTCACCAACGGCTGCATCAACCTCAGCCCGTCCGATGCCCAGGCGTACTTCCCGACCGCGCTCTACGGGGACCCGGTCGAGGTCACCGGCACCCGCATCCAGCTCTCCGCGGCCGACGGCGACATCTACGACTGGACCATCGACTGGGAGACCTGGAAAGGTCTGTCGGCCTTGCAGGGCGAGCCGAAGAACCAGATCTCGGCGACCCCGCTGCCGCCCCAGCCCGTCGGCGGCCGCTGAGACTCCCTCCGCGGCAATTGCTTCCGCGGCAGATGGGACGGCCCCCGGATTCCGGTGATCGACGGTGCCGGTTCGCTGTCCGAGCGGCAGGTGCCGGATTTCGCGGAGGCGATGCCGACCGCCCTGCGCGAGCGTCCGGATCTCAGCCGAACCGCTGCCGCAGGCGCGCGCGTAGCGCGGCCCGGTCGGGCTTGCTCGTGCGCCCGCTGACCGGGATCTCCTCGACCAGCACGATGTCGTCCGGTAGCGCGGAAACATCGATGAGGGAGGGTAATTCACGGCGTAGGCGGTCCTCGACCTCGGTGGCGCCCGGGTCCGCCACCACCGCCAGCACGATGCGTTCGTCGCCGATCTCGTCGGGAAGGCCGACCATGATGGCCTGCCGAACGCCCGCGACCCCCGCGATGGCCGGTTCGTACAGGCCCGGATAGATATTGGTCTTGCCGCGGATCATCATGTCCTTCTTGCGGCCCATCAGTACCAGGGTCTCGCCCTCGAAGCGGGCGAGGTCGCCGGTCGCGATCTCCTTCAGCGGCGCTTCCCCGAGATAGCCGCGGCACAGGTTGGGGCCGGAGAGGATGAGCTCGCCGTCGTCGGCGAGGCGCGCGTCGACGCCCTCGACCGGCGGGCCGAGCGGATCGCCGGAGCCTTCGAAGGCCAGCTTGTCGGCACCGGAGGTGATGGCCGCCGGCAGGATTTCGGTCATGCCGTAGATGGCCAGGAAGTCGGTGTCCGGGAGGGCGGCGCGGGCCCGGCGCAGCAGCGCGGTGGTCACCGGCGCGCCGCCCAGCGATATCTCCTCGAGGTGGGTCGGCGCGATCAGCCGCCCGGCCTCGATGGCATCCAGCACCACCGCCAGGTCCGCGGGCGTGAAGAAGGTGTGCGTCGCCGAGCCGAGGGTGCGCGCGAAGCCGATCGGATCGATATGGGTGCGCAAGCGCGGATATCGCGGCATGGACCAGCGCGCGCCCTCCAGCACCGCGGGCAACCCCATCATCAGCTGCTCGGTGTGCAGGTGCGAGCCGGGCATGAGGGTGGTGCAGCCCGCCATGGCCGCCAGCCCCGCGCCCAGCGAACCGCGGGTGTGCACCACGGCTTTCGGGTCCGCGGTGGTGCCCGAGGTGAAGACGATGAGCGCCTCGGCATCGGGGTCCTCGACGGGCGCTGCCGCGGTGGACCGGATCGGGGGCCCGGACCAGCCCGGCTCCGAGCCCACCAGCCGCTGCAGGGGCAGGGACTCGCGCGGCGTGCCCGGCAGCCGCGGCCCGCTGTGGATGTGGCGCACCGGCAGCCGCCCGAATTCCGGCAGCGACAGCCCCAGTTTGCGCCCGTATCGCCGCAGCGGCCCGCTGAGCAAGTACAGCAGCGACTCGGTCGCCGCCCAGCTCGGCCGCACCAATTCCAGTCGGCGCGCGAACAATTCGGGTCCGACGCCCGGGTCCACGAACACGATGGTGCCGCCCGCCGCGATGGTCCCGAACACCAGCACCACCGCGTCCACGCACGGCCGGATGGAGAACAGCATGCGGTCGCCGGGCCGGAAGCCCTTGCTGTGCAGCCGTTTCGCCACCAGCCGGATCCGGGCGTCCAATTCCGCGAAGCCGAGCGGCCGCTCGCCGATCATGCCCAGCGCGGGCGCGTCGGGCGTGCGCAGCACTTGCTCCCGCAGCAGGGTGACGAAATCCTCACCGGTCGAGTGGTTTCCAGTGGTCATCGAATGTCCACCAGCTCCGGTTTGTAGCGGTGGTCGGCGTACCAGGCGAGAGTCTTGCGCACACCCCAGGCTCGCACGCGCCGGTTGGAGCCGTACACCCGGACGTCCCGGCGCAGCCCGTACTCGGTGGTCAGCATGCGCACGGCGTTCACCAGCGCCCGGTCCTCATGCAGTTCCTCGATGGCGGTGCGGGGGAATCCGCCCGCGGCCTCGTACAGTTCGGCGGTGATGGCCATATTGCAGCCGGGGGTCATGACATAGGGGCCCAGGTAGCGCGGATCCCGATTGCCGGGCCGGAATTTCCCGAACAGTGAGGCCACCTCCAGGGCGACGAGGATGACGACGCGGTCGCGCAGGCGCACGCCCTCGTCGGTGCGCGGAATCAGCTGTCCGCTGATGAGCCGCAGCCCCGAGTCGAAGGCGGCCCGGATCCGCGCGGTCCAGTCGGGCGCGGGCAGGCAGTCGGCGTCGGTGCGGGCCAGCCGGGTCGCACCGGCGGCGATGGCGTGCCGCATGCCGGTGTCGGCGGCCGCGCCGGTGCCCTTGCGCAGCTCGGTGATCACCTCGATGCGCAGGCCCGGATGCGTATCCGCGAAGTCGCGCACCACCTTCACGGTGGCATCGGTGGAATTGTTGTCCACCACCAGCAGCGTGAAGTCGCGGTCCCGCTGGCCCGCCAGGGCGGACAGGGTGCCGGCAATGCCGTGCTCCTCGTTGTACGCGGGCACGATCACCCACAGTTCGTTCATCGCCCCTCCCGGCGGATTCCGTGCCCCGGCTTATGGTTTCGGCAGGCGGTAGGCAATGGCGGCGGCCGAGGGGCCCGCCCCGGCGGCGACGAACAAGGCTACGTCGGCATGATCGAGCTTGCCGCTGTCTGCGGCTGTCAGGTAGGCGACCGGGAGTGCCGAGGTGTGCGCGTCGCCCTCGGTGTCGTCGGCGCTGACCGCCTCCGGGGCGATGCCCAGGCGCTCGGCCAGCAGCGTCGGGAAGTCCGTGGTGGGCCGCCCGCAGATCAGCACCGTGCGTTCGAGGGGCGCATCGGCCGCCGCCAGCGCTTCGGTCGCCGCCGAAACCGCGTGGTGCAGCAGCTCTTCCACATCGCCGGTGCGGTTCACGACGATCGAGGACCGGCCGGTGTCGCCCATCTCCGACAGCCGCACGAAGCCCTCCGCCGCGGGCCGCCTGTCGGTGGCGCTGATGTGCAGCGTCCCGAATCCGGCTGCGCCCGGACGCTTTTCCAGCAGTAGGGCGGCGCCCACCGGCTTGATCGGGAAGCCCGGCTGCGGCGCGGGGGATTTCGACGGGTGCGCGTCACCGGAGACCAGCAGCACTCGCTGCACGGGCGGGGCGTCCAGCAGCGCCTGGCCGACCTGGATCGCATTGAGAATGCCGCAGGCGCCGTTCATCAGATCGAAGGACAGGCACGGCACATCGCCGCTCTGATATTCCAGCCCGATGCCCACCTGCTGTTGAATCAGCGCGGACATGGCCGGTTCCACCATGTTCGAATCGCGGTAGACGCCGGTATTGATCAGCGCGTCGATCTGCTCGGGCGTGGCGCCGGCTTCGGCGATGGCCCGGCGCGCGGCGGCCGACGCCTGCTCGATGGAGCTGCCGCCGCCGATTTCGGTGGTTACGGAAGAAATGACGATTCCCATGCCGCATCACGCCCGAAGGTCGCCGAGTGTCACCGACAGAAACCCGGCCACGACGCCGGAAGCCGCGGGCACCATCAGTACTTTCGCTCCGGGCGCTATCCGCTGTTGTTTGAGCGCGTCGTGTAAGACCACGAAATGCGAGGTGGATGCGGTGTTGCCGTAGCGATCCAGGACCATGAGCGCGGGCGGTATCGGGGCGTCGAATTCGCGTTCGGCTATCTTGGATACCAATTCCACTGCGGGCGCGCTGAATTGATGATGGATCACGTGGTCGTAGGCCTCCGCGGCGAAGCTGCTGTCCCGGGCGCGCAGGAAATCCCGCTGGCGGGTGGTCCACAGTAGATAGCGGGCTTCGTTGTGCATGGCCCGGTTGTCGGTGTACAGCGCGATACCGGAACTGCGGTCGCTGGGCATGCCCAGGCACAGGTGAGCGAAACCGGCGCTGGTATTGAGTTCGACGTAGTCGATGCCTTCATCGGCGCTGCCCGCGTCGTCGAGAATGACCGCGGCCGCACCGTCGCCGACGGTGAGCGAGGCGAACTGTGGATCGTATTTTTCCGACATCTCACGCACCGCGGTATCGGAAATGGGCGTGATGTACTCGCCGGAGACCACCAGCCCGCGTTTCACCAGGCCCGCGCGAATCATCCGGTCCAGCACCAGGACTCCGCTCATCATGCCGGCGCAGGCATTGGAGACGTCGAAGTGGATCGCCTTGTTCGCGCCGAGTTCATTCCGCAGCATGAGCGCGAAGGACGGCTCCAACAGGAATTCGTCCTCGCGGATGCGCGTGATGGAGCAGGAGATGACGATATCCAGATCGGCGGCGTCGTAGGACGAATTATCCAGCGCGGTTCGCGCCGCGGCGAGGGCGACGATGAAGGAATCCTCGTCCTCGGCGCAGCGGCGGCGGTGCCGCACGCCGCTGATGCGCTCCAGGTCGATGGGGGAGTCGATGGCCAGCTGGGCCAGTAACTCCGTGGTCGATATCTCGGTGTCGGGCAAATAGGACCCGACTGCTTCGATTCGTGATCTCACCATGTTCACTCCCAGCAGCCCTCGGTTGCCGGGGACGCTAGCAGTGCGTGGATTTGGGTTTTGAAAAATCCGCGATCCAGATCATGTGAGGTGAACTACATTGCGACACAATATCTTTTGCCATCAGCCTGGAAAGGTGGTGTGGCCTCAGGCGCGGCGGGCGAAACGACCCGGCTCGGCCTGATCGCGCGGCTTGACGACAATAGTGTCCAGATTGACGTGCGGCGGGCGTGAGGCCACGAAACCCACGATCTCCGCGATGTCCTGCGCGACAAGCGGATCGATGCCCTTGTACACATTCGCCGCCCGATCCTCGTCGCCATCGAAGCGCACCAGCGAGAACTCGGTCTCCACCGCGCCCGGTGCGATCTCGGTCAACCGCACCGGCTGCCCGAGCAACTCACCGCGCAGCGTCCGGTGCAGCACCGCCTGCGCGTGCTTGGCCGAGGTGTAGCCGGAGCCGTTGTCGTAGGCGTGGAACGCGGCGATCGAGGTGATGGTGACGATCAGGCCGTCACCGGAGGCGATCAGCTTGGGCAGCAGGGCCTTGGTGACCCGCAGCGTGCCCAGCACGTTGGTCTCCCACATCCAGCGCCAGTCGTCCAGATCGGCCTCGGCCACCGTGGCCAGGCCCTTCGCGCCGCCGGCATTGTTGACCAGCACGTCGCAGCGCTGCACCGCATCGGTGAAGGCCCGGACCGACTGCTCGTCGGTCACGTCCAGCGGCAGCGCGGTCCCGCCGATCTCCGCGGCCAGCTGCTCCAGCCGGTCGAGCCGCCGGGCGCCGACATACACGTGGTACCCCTGCTTGGCGAGTTCGCGGGCGGTCGCCTCGCCGATACCCGAACTGGCTCCGGTCACCACCGCGGTACGAGTGCTCATGTCCCTGAGCTTAGGCAGTAGCCGCCCACGCTGTCCTGTTGCCCTGCGCTCGCCGCGGGCACCGTGGTGGGCGTGAGATCTCGGCAGCGCTGCCGGTTAGCCTCACTCCTATGGCGATTCGGGAAGTAGCGAGCGCGGACGGCGCGACCATCGTTTACCGGGTGACCGGTCCGGAAGAGGCGCGGCCCCTGGTTCTCCTGCACGGCTGGTCCGGAAACCTGCTCTGCTGGGGACGCTCGGCGGACCTGCTCGCCGAGCACTTCCGGGTGATCGCCCTCGACCTGCGCGGACACGGCTACTCCGACGCTCCCGAAGCCGGATACGACGATCCGAAGAACTGGGCCGCCGACGTGGCCGCCGTGCTCGCGGCCGAGCGGATCACCTCCGGCGCGATCCTGCTCGGCTGGTCCTACGGCGGCATCGTCGCGTCCGACTACCTGACGGCATACGGCACCGGCGCCGTAGCGGGCGTCGTCTTCACCGGTTCGCAGGCCAATATCGGCCGTGGCGTCGAGGGCGCGGAAACCGGCCCGGCCATGGAGAAGGCCATCCCCGATGTCTTCGCCGAGAGCGCGGGCAAGGCCATGCGGGGTTTCGCGGCCTTCGGCAACGCCAATACCGGCCCGGGCCGCGACAAGGGCGTGGACGCCCAACGGCTGTTCGGCGGCAGCATCGCCACCCTGCCCCGGGTGCGCAAGGCCCTGTTCTACCGGACCGTCGACAACACCGAGACACTGCGCGGCCTGGATGTCCCGGTCCTCGTCCTGCACGGCACCGCCGACCCGGTCGTCCCGATCGAGAACGGACGCCATATCGCCGACACCGCGCCGGATGCGCGGACCTCCTACTGGGAGGGCTCACAACACGGGCTCTTCATCGAGGACCCAAGCCGTTTCGTGGCGGAGATCACCAATTTCGTTGAGTCGCTGGGGTGATCGTGTGCCGTCGAGATTCGGTACCCGAGGCCCGGGGGAGTCTCACGAGAGTTGTGATCGACCTCACTTGGGAAGGTAACCCGTGCATGGGGTGTTGAAGGTCCCGTGCACACTGAAGTGGTGAGTCAGCGCCTGGACCTACGGCCCCATCGGATTGCCGTGCTATCGGTGCACACCTCACCACTGGCTCAACCCGGGACCGGCGACGCGGGCGGCATGAACGTCTACGTGCTGCAGACCGCCATCGAGCTGGCCCGGCGCGGCATCGAGGTCGAGATCTTCACCCGGGCCACCTCCTCCCATGACGAACCCCTGGTCGAGGCCGCGCCCGGCGTGCTGGTCCGGAATGTGGCCGCCGGGCCCTTCGAAGGCCTCGACAAGAACGACCTACCCACCCAACTGTGCCCCTTCGCCGCCGAGGTGCTGCGCACCGAGGCCCGGAACCTGCCGGGGCACTACGACCTCATCCACTCGCACTACTGGCTCTCCGGCCAGGTCGGCTGGCTGGCCCGCGACCGCTGGCGGGTGCCCATGGTGCACACCGCCCACACGCTGGCCGCGGTCAAGAACGCCTACCTCGCCGAGGGCGACTGTCCGGAGCCCGCGGTCCGGGAGATCGGCGAGAAGCAGATCGTCGCCGAGGCCGACCGGCTGGTCGCCAACACCGCCGAGGAAGCCCGCCAGCTGGTCGAGCTGTACGGCGCGAACCCCGAGCACATCGATGTGGCCCTGCCCGGCGCGGATCTGACCCGCTACCAGCCCGGCGACAAGCTCGCCGCCCGTCGCGAACTCGGCCTGCCCGCGCATGAGCGCATCGTCGCCTTCGTCGGGCGCATCCAGCCGCTCAAAGCCCCCGACGTGCTGGTGCGCGCGGCCGCCAAGGTGCTGGCCGATGAGGCCGCCCTGCCGCGGCCGCCGCAACGCCCGCTGCGCGTGGTGATCGTGGGCGGCCCGTCCGGCAGCGGCCTGAAGAAGCCCGAGGTCCTGATCGAACTGGCCGCGGCCCTGGGGATTTCGGACCGGGTCACCTTCCTGCCGCCGCAGCCCGCGCACCGGCTGGTACAGGTCTACCGGGCCGCCGACCTGGTGGCCGTGCCCAGCTACAACGAATCCTTCGGCCTGGTCGCCATCGAAGCGCAGGCCAGCGGCACCCCCGTACTGGCCGCCGATGTGGGTGGGCTCAGCACCGCCGTGCACGACGGCGTCTCCGGCCTGCTGGTCCCCGGCCATCAGACCGACGACTGGGCCGCCGCCCTGCATTCGCTGGTCGACGATCCGGGCCGCCTCGAGGACATGGGCCGGGCCGCGGTCGGCCATGCCGCCAACTTCTCCTGGGCGCACACCGCCGACGCACTGCTGGACAGCTACGCCGCGGCGCTCGCCCGGACTCCGATCGTCCGGCCTCACGGCGGTAACCTGCACACCGACGGCAATCACGCGAGATCGCTGGCGCTCTGGCGGCGTCGGATGGGAGCAGTACGCAGATGAGCGAGGTCGACCGCACCGACGAGTGGACGCCCCGCCCGCACGCCAGCTCCGGCGGCCTGCACGACGAAACCGCCCGCGCCACCGCGCAACTCATCGACGAGACGCTGCGCGAACGCGAGATCGAGTACACGCGTGAGGCCCCCGATCTGTTCGTGGTCGTGCTTCCCGGTGAGCGCAAGCTCAAAACGGTCATCGGCCTCAGCGTCGGCAAGCACGGCGTCCGCATGGAGTCCTTCGTCTGCCGCAGGCCCGACGAGAACTTCGAGGGCGTCTACAAATTCCTGCTCCGCCGCAACCGCCGCCTGTACGGCGTGGCCTACACCATCGACCGCGTCGGCGACATCTACCTGGTCGGCCGTATGTCGAACGACCGCGTCACCCCCGACGAACTCGACCGCTGGCTCGGCCAGATCCTCGAGGCCGTCGACGCCGACTTCAACACTCTGCTCGAACTCGGCTTCGCCGAATCCATTCGCAAAGAATGGAAATGGCGCGTCTCGCGCGGCGAATCGTTGAAGAATCTCCGTGCCTTCGAGCACCTCGTGGACAACGCCGACAAGCCTTGACCGGCCGGCGCAACGCGCCCAGATCTGATCGAATTGTCCCAGAGCGCTTCTACGGCCACGCGATATCGCCTCTCCGGGCCTTCAGCGCACGGCTGAGAGCCGCTGGCATCGGGAACGCGCGCCGACGGTCGAGAGCCGAACCGATTGTGGACGTACCCGATGAGTCGTGCCGACCGTCACGAAATCAGTAGCCGACTCGGCATACGCAACTCGTCGCGGATCGACGTCGCCGGCATGCGTCGTGACCGACGTCGCGCACCGTCTCGCACTGGCACAATCGGACCGATTTCACCGACGCGAGGAGACCGGCCGACATGGTGGCGCTGGCATTGGATATCGGAGCGACGAAATTCGCCGCGGGGATCGTCGATTCGGCGGGGGCGGTGGCGGAATCGCGGCGGATCCGGGTTCCGGACACCGGAGTATGGGATGCCTGCCGGGCATTGCTGTCGGAGGTCGCGGGGGACCTGCGGGTACGTTCGGTGGGTATCGGGTCGGCCGGGCCGGTGAATGTGGCCGCGGGGGTCTGCGGGCCGCTCAATATTCCGGAATGGGCCGAGGGGTTCCCGCTGGTGGAATCCGTGCGGAAGGCGTTTCCGGAGGCGAAGATTCGGTTCGCTATCGACGGTGCCTGCCTGGCGCTGGCCGAGCAGCGGTTCGGCGCCGCCCGCGGGGTTCCGAATGTTCTTGCTATGACCGTTTCGTCCGGGATCGGCGGCGGCATCATCTCCGATGGGCGAGTCGTCATGGGACGCACCGGGAATGGCGGGCACATCGGCCACATCGTGGTGCCCGGCCACGACGAACCCTGCGCCTGCGGTGGTTTCGGGTGCGTGGAAGCCGTGGCCAGCGGCAAGTCGTCGGTGCGATGGGCTCGGCGGCAGGGATGGACGGGAACGACGGGGCTCGAGCTGGCCGCCGCCGCGCACGCCGGGGAGCCGGTCGCGGTCGCGGCGCTGGAGCGGGCCGGAACCGCCATCGGGACGGCGGTCGCGTCGGCCGCCGCGCTGCTCGACACCGATCTGGTTGTCATCGGGGGCGGCTTCGCGCAATCCGGGGAACCGTTGTGGCGTCCGCTGCGGGATTCCGCCGCCGCGCACGCGCGCCTGACATTCCTGCGTGAACTCCGCGTGGTGCCCTCCGAATTGACCGATCAAGCCACCCTGCGAGGTGCCGCCCTGCTCGCGCTCGGTGCGGCCTGAGGGCCGCGAATGCAGGCGAAACCCCGCGTGGGAGGATGACCCCATGACGTACACCCTCGTGTTGCTGCGCCACGGCGAGAGCGAATGGAATGCCCTGAACCTGTTCACCGGTTGGGTGGACGTTCGTCTGACCGACAAGGGTGTCGCGGAGGGCAAGCGTGCCGGTGAATTGCTGGCCGAGCACGGGATTCTGCCGGATATCGTCTACACCTCGCTGCTGCGCCGCGCTATCAGCACCGCGAACAATGCCCTCGACGCCTGCGACCGCCACTGGATCCCGGTGGTCCGCGACTGGCGCCTGAACGAGCGCCACTACGGCGCGCTGCAGGGCAAGAACAAGACGGAGATCAAAGAGCAGTACGGCAACGACCAGTTCATGCTCTGGCGTCGCAGCTACGACACCCCGCCGCCGCCCATCGAGGTGGACAGCGAATACAGCCAGGCCGGCGATCCGCGCTACGCCGGCGTCGAGGTGCCGCGCACCGAATGCCTCAAGGACGTCGTCGCCCGCATGGTCCCGTACTGGGAGGACACCATCGCGGCCGACGTTCGCTCGGGCAAGACGGTTCTCGTTGCCGCGCACGGTAATTCGCTGCGTGCGCTGGTCAAGCATCTGGAGAACATCTCGGATGAGGAGATTTCCGAGCTGAACATCCCCACCGGCATCCCGCTCAAGTACGAGCTGGACGAGAACCTGCGGCCGATCGGCAAGGGTGAATACCTCGATCCAGAGGCCGCCGCGGCCGGCGCCGCCGCCGTCGCGAACCAGGGCGGGAAATAACAACCCTCGTAACTGTCCGCCCCCGCGAACCCCGAATAGTGCCCCGTCCAATGCCATTTGGGCGGGGCGCCATCCGTTTTCAATATCGATGTGATACACGTCTCACTACGTCACCGTAGGGTATTCCCGTGTCCCGCAAAAGAATTTGCCGCGCCGTTGCCCGCTTGACCGGTTGCTGTAACCGGGGTTTGCAACTTACTTCGCGGTAGATATGCTGCTGGGCGTTCGGCCATTTGCGAGAGGTAGATCACGTTCGATGAAGCACGCGCTACGGGCCACGGTCTTCGCCACCGCGGTCGCTCTACTCCTGCCTGTTACCGGCATCACCGCCGATGCCACCAACCCCACCGGGCCCGACGGTGGCGCCGCCGGGGCCGAATGGACCAATACCGAAGACGGGCAGCAGCAGTACCCCAACGTCTTCATCGACTGGGACGTCCCGATCACGATGAGTGACGGCACCGTCCTCAAGGCCAATGTCTACCATCCGGCCGACTTAGCGGGCCGTCCCATCGACGCCCCGACGCCGACCGTCGTCAATATGACGCCCTACACCAAACTGGTGTCGAACGTCGCCGACAGCGTCTTCTCGATTCCGGGCCTGTCCGACGCGCTCCTCGACGTCTTCCGCAATATCCACCTCGACGGCACTCCGCTCACCGGCTTCGGTGAACTGCTGAACGCGGCGGGCAACGGCGAACTCCGCAACTTCTCCGTCGACCGCCAGCTCATCAAGTCCGGGTACACGCAGGTCGTCGTGGACGTGCGCGGCACCGGTTTCTCGCAGGGCGAGTGGGACATGCTGCGCGGCCGCGAACAGCAGGACACCGTCGAGGTCATCGACTGGGCGTCCAAGCAGGGCTTCAGCAATGGCCGCGTCGGCATGAACGGCCTGTCCTACTCGGCCATCAATCAGGTGCAAGCCGCCGAGAAGCATCCGCCCGCGCTGAAGGCCATCTTCCCCATCGTGCCCGGCAGCGACCTCATCGACGACGTGCTCGCGCCCGGCGGCGGCTTCGGCTTCAACTTCATTCCGCTGTGGTTGAGCGCCATCAACGGCCTCAAGTGGGTACCGGACCTGGCCTCGATCGCCAACGGCACCTTCGACTTCAAGTGGCTGCAGGATCGCGCCAACGATCCCTTCGGCTACCTCGACGTGCTCATGTCGGCCTACACCAGCACGACCATGGACGGCCTCGACCCGCGCGTGACGGACATGCTCAACGACTTCACCCAGGAACGGCAGGATTGGCTGGGCGATCCGACCCGCATCCAGGTGCCGACCTTCGTGACCGGCGGCTGGCACGACCTGTTCACCTACTCGGAATCCAAGATCTACAACCAGATTCCGCTGCCGCCCGGCCAGAAGCAGCTGCTGATGGGCAACACCTATCACGTCACCTCGGGCGCGGACGTCAACAAGGTCGGTGCGCCGCCGCGCCTGGACGTGCTGCAGCGCGCCTGGTTCGACAAGTGGCTCAAGGGCATCGACAACGGCATCGACTCCTACGGCCCGGTGACCCTCAAGCAGCAGGGCGGCGGCTGGACCACCCAGGGCGGATTCGGCCCTACCGCACCGGTTTCCGAAGCCGCCGAATATCGCCGCATGTATTTCTCGTCGCAGCGCTCCGGCACCGCGAACAGCGGCTACGACGGCTCGCTCACCGGTGACGCCAATGGCGACACCGACCGGCTCACCATCGCACCCGGCCTGTCCACCATCTGCTCCAATGACGCGGCCCAGGCCACCGCGGGCGTGCTCAACCTGATCGACGCCTGCTCCAAGGACTCTCGCATCGCCGAGACCAACGCGCTCACCTTCACCAGCGCGCCGGTGGCCGAGGCCACCACCATCTCCGGCCCGATCGCGGTGCACCTCAACACCGTTCAGGACGCCGTCGACGGCTACTGGACCGTCACCGTCAACGACGTCGCGCCCGACGGTCAGTCGACCGTGCTGACCTCCGGTGAGCTCATGGCCTCGCTGCGCCAGGTCGACGAGGCCAACAGCACCCGCTCCGCCAATGGCGACTACACCGATCCGCGCGCCTTCACCTCCCTGGACAAGCGCCAGGAGACCGTCCCCGGCGAGGCCACCACCCTCGATATCGCCCTCGGCGGCACCCAGGCCGTCCTGCAGTCGGGTCACCGCCTGCGTGTCGACGTCTTCGCCGGCAACTTCCCCAAGGGCCTGCCCATCCTCCCCATGCTCATCGACACCGGCCTGAAGCCCGAGCACCTCCAGCTCGATCCCGACCGCCCGAGCTTCGTGAATATCCCGGTCCGCGGCAATACCGGTTGGTGAATCCGCTTCGCCGGGAAATGAATTCCCCGGGAGTGCACAATGGCGTGCACCCCGGGGTTTCCGGTTTTCGGGCCGCCGCTACGGCCCCGATGGCGCATGAACAGTGGCGGCGCGCGCGTTCCGCGCGACCGGGATTATTCGGCGTCAGGGATCGCGAAGGCCGATTCCAGCGGCGGGAGCATGGCTCGGACGTCGTGGCCCGCGAACCACAGGCCGACGACGAAAGCCGAAGCGGCTTCGAGGTATCGGGCCTGGCGCAGGCCGCCCGCGTGCACGGGCCGCAGCTTCAGATCCTCGGCCAGTCCGCCGACCGTCGCGACCGCGTCGGCGTCGTCGCCGCACAGTGGCACGGTCAGGGCACGGCCTTCGAAGACGCGGTCCGAGCACGCCCACACCTCCGCCGCCAAGAGGTTGAACGCCTTCACCACGCGCGCTCCGGGCGCCGTCTCCGCGATCCTTTCGGCCACAGCGGGTTCGGAGAGGGTGAATCCGCCGTTGTCCGGTGCGAACGCATTGGTGCAGTCGATTACCGTGCGACCCGCGAAGATATGCGCGGGCCGGTTGCCATCCGCCGCGCGCGGAAGTTCCGCATTGTCCCCATTCGCCGTCCGCAGCACGTCCGCGAGCGCGTCGACCGGCACAGCGAGCAGGGTGACCTCGCCGAAGCGGGCAGCCTGGGCCACGGTCACGGCGCGCGCGCCATGTCCGATAGCCGCCGCCGTTTCCCCGGCGCGGGTGGACGTCCGTGCTCCGAGGGCGATCTCATGTCCGGCCGCGGCCCAGCCGCCGCCGAGCGCCCGCGCCATCTGACCGGCGCCGATGATTCCGATTCGCATCTCAACTCCTGGATATGGTCTGAGAATCCGACGCTAGGCATTCCGATGCGCACCTCCGGGTGCCCAACACAGCTGGCAGGCTGTATTCATGACGGTCGAGAGCTTCGCACCGGTGCGGTTCGCCGAGTACGGTGGCCATGAGTCCGACTGCCCGGCACGGCTCGCGGTGGACATCTTCGGCAATTCGTGGCTGACAGTGATCGTTTACACACTCCGCGAGGGCCCGATGCGGCCGGTGGAATTGCGGCGGGCCATCGGCGGCATCAGTCAGAAGATGCTCACCCAGACCCTGCGGCGCATGCAGCGGATGGGATTGCTGGAACGTCGCCGCTACGCGGAATCGCCACCGCGCGTTGAGTATTCGCTGACCTCGGCGGGCATCGATCTGCTGAATCCGATCTTCGCTCTGGGCGAGTGGACGGACCGCCACGGCGACGCTGTCCGCACCGCCCTCTACGGCGATCCGGAGGACTGATCCGTCGTTGCGAAAGTGGTTGCCACAGGGGCGCTCACCTGCCGCGACACGCTGACCGAACTTTGCGTGAACGTCGGGCTAACGAGGATGGAAGTGCCTATGACCTGCATGAAACTTCCTGCACCCGGGGTTTGACCGCGCGTCGGCGACCGTACGATTCACAGTGTGAGCGTTCCACAGGCCGTGCTTTTGGCAGTCCTGGCGGCCGTAGTCGGACTGGCCGTCGGAGGACTGCTCATCCCGTATGTGAACGCTCGCCAGGAGCGGCTGCGCGCCGCCACCGATACCGGGCTGACCATGTCACAGGTCCTGGACCTGATCGTGCTCGCCTCCGAGTCCGGCATCGCGGTGGTGGACCAGTACCGGGATGTGGTGCTGGTGAACCCGAGGGCCGAGGAACTGGGCGTCGTCCACGACCGCCTGCTCGACGAACGGGCCTGGGCCGCGGTCGAACGGGTGCTGGCCGGCGGCCAGGACGTGGAATTCGAGCTCACCGCCAAGATCCCCATGCCCGGCCGCGCCCGCCTCGCTGTCCGCGGGGTTGCTCGACCGCTCTCCCAGGAGAACCCGAACTTCGTGGTCCTGTTCGCGGACGACGATTCCGAGCAGGCCCGCATGGAGGCCACCCGCCGCGACTTCGTCGCCAATGTGAGCCATGAGCTGAAGACTCCGGTCGGCGCCATGAGCCTGTTGGCTGAGGCGTTGCTGGAATCCGCCGACGATCCGGACTCGGTACGGCACTTCGGGGAACGCCTGCACGGCGAGGCCCGCCGAATGGGCAAGATGGTGACCGAGCTCATCGCGCTGTCGCGCCTGCAGGGCGCCGAACGGCTCCCGGAGCTGGAGGCCGTCGACGTCGACACCGTCGTCACCCAGGCCATCGAGCGCTCCCGCACCGCCGCCGAGGCCGCGGGCATCACCGTCTCCACCGACGCCACCAGCGGGCTCGAGGTGCTCGGCGACCAGACCCTGCTGGTGACCGCGCTGTCCAACCTGGTCGAGAACGCCATCGCCTACTCGCCGCGCGGCTCGCACGTGTCGGTGAGCCGGGCGCTGCGCGGCGGCTACGTCAATATCGCGGTCACCGATCGTGGTATCGGCATCTCCAAGGAGGACCAGGAGCGCGTCTTCGAGCGTTTCTTCCGGGCCGACAAGGCGCGCTCGCGTGCCACCGGCGGTACCGGCCTCGGGCTGGCTATCGTCAAGCATGTGGCCGCCAACCACAACGGTGAGATCACCCTGTGGAGCAAACTGGGCACCGGATCGACGTTCACCCTGCGTATCCCGGCCCATCCTGCCGATTCCAACGGGCAGGTCGACAAGAGACTTGCCGCCGGTGTTCCGGTGGCCAAGAAGGAAAACGGCTCGCGCCCCCTCGGGCGGGCCAGAACCAACGGTGTGGAGGCAACCCGATGACGAGTGTGCTGATCGTCGAGGACGAGGAGTCGCTGGCCGATCCGCTCGCGTTCCTGCTGCGCAAGGAGGGGTTCGAGGTCACCGTGGTGGGTGACGGCCCGGCCGCCCTGGCCGAGTTCGATCGTTCCGGCGCGGACATCGTCCTGCTCGATCTCATGCTCCCCGGCATGAGCGGCACCGACGTGTGCAAGCAACTGCGCGCTCGCGGCAGTGTCCCGGTCATCATGGTGACCGCGCGTGACAGCGAGATCGACAAGGTGGTCGGCCTGGAACTGGGCGCCGACGACTACGTCACCAAGCCCTACTCCTCGCGTGAGCTGATCGCTCGCATCCGGGCCGTGCTGCGCCGCGGCGCCGGCGAGGAACCCGACAACGGCAGCGAGACCAGCGTGCTGGAGGCCGGCCCGGTGCGCATGGACGTGGACCGCCACACCGTCCAGGTGAACGGCAAGGCGGTGACCCTGCCGCTCAAGGAGTTCGACCTGCTCGAATACCTGCTACGCAATTCCGGCCGCGTGCTCACTCGCGGCCAGCTCATCGATCGCGTCTGGGGTGCCGATTACGTCGGCGACACCAAGACCCTCGACGTGCACGTCAAGCGGCTGCGATCCAAGATCGAGGCCGACCCGGCCAAGCCGGAGCACCTGGTCACCGTGCGCGGCCTGGGCTACAAGCTGGAGGCTTGACCGCCTCCCCGCGCCTTCAGCGCACGGCAAAGAGCCGTTGACAGCTGTGCGCGCGTGCCGGCGGTCGGTGCCGAAACAATTCTGGGCGTACCCGGACCGTTACGAAATCAGTCGTCGCGTTCTCATACGTCGCGAAAGAAGAGCACGCCCGCTTCGGTGACGAAGCGGGCGTGCTCTTCTTGGCTCAGGTCAAGCATTCGGGTCCGACTTCATGGTGTAGACCCACGCCGGACCGAGACCCGGCAGGTCCTGCTGGTCCAGGATGAGCCAGCCCAGGCCCGGGTTGTCCTGCTGCATGCAGCCGTACCACGGCACGTCCGCGCCATTGCCCTTGCACGCGATGGTGTGGCTGGTGCCATAGGGGCTGACGATGATCTGCTTGCCGGCATCCTTGGCGCTCAGTACGGCGGGATCGTTGTACGCGACGAAATCCGCGGTGCGGTCGGAGAACGTGTTGGGATCGGCGTTATCGGCGGAGGCCTGCGGCGCAATGGCGATAACGGCACCGGCGGTCAGGGCGGCCACGGCGAGGGTTTTCTTGATCATGGCCAGGATGTCTAACACGTTTCGGTGAATTCGCAATAGCGGGACGATGTCATGCACACTTCCGGCTATTCACTCGTCGAGGTCACCGGACCGCCGGGAATACGAAACATACTTCTACGCAGTCTGATTCGATTGTCCGGCGCGGGCGCCGGTTGTTCATCTGCCGGACACCCGGGATTGCGTCACATAACGACGCGGGCGTGGGTCCGGGTGCCCGTGCCCGCCGGATTGTGACGGCGGGCACGGACGCTCGTGCGGACTACGAGCCCGCGCTGCCAGTGAGCCCGCCGAGCAGCCCGCCCAGCGCTGAACCAGCGCTGCCGGTCCCGCCGCCACCGGTTCCGCCGCCACCGCCGCTGCCGCCGGTGCCGCCGCCCGGCTGGGACGGGTCGGTCACATTCACGATGATGGTCTTGGTGTTGCCGCCCTGGGAGGCGGTCAGCAGGTGCTGGCCCGCGGTGGTGGGCTTCCAGTCGATGCTGGAGTAGCCGATCGGCCACGGCACCTTGCCGGCCGGAGTGAGGTTGGTGCCATTGTCGGACCAGTACACCAGCAGGCCGATGCTCGCGCCGCTCAGATTCGCCGTGAGGGTATAGCTGGTGTTGATGGTGTACGGGGCGGTGCCCGAGATGCTCACGGAGTCGACGGTCGCGTTCGCGCCGGGTGCGGCGAAGACGGCGACGGCCGCTGCGGTCGCCAGGCCGGCGACGCCCGCGCCGATCCGGTAGGACATCATGCTCATGGGGAATTCCTCTGTGTAACAACGACTCTCGGGCATCCGAGCGCCAACGTGATGCGGAACGGCGGGCCTAGTTGGTGTTCGGCGTGGTGCCGCTGCTGCCGCTGCCGAGCGGGCCGGCCGGGCCGAAGCCGCTGCCCGTGCTGGAGCTGCCCGAGCCGAGGGGGGCGTCGGCGACCTGGACCACGATCGACTTGGTGTAGCCGCCCTGTTCGACGGTGATGATGTGCTGTCCGCTGGTGTCAGGGGTCCAGCTGATGCTGGCGCTGCCCGGCGGCCACGGCACCTTCGGGGCGCCGATCTCGTTGCCGTTGTCGCTGAAGTGGACGAGCAGGCCCGCCGCCGCGCCGCTGAGGCTGGCATTGACGGTGTACGCCTTGCCGACGTGGAGATCATTGCTGGACACGCTGACGCTGTCGACAGTGGCCAGGGCCGCGGGTGCGGCGAGCACGGCGGCCGCGCCCAGGGCGGCCAGCCCGGTGATTCCCACGCCGGTGCGGCGTGCGGAGCTCCGCAGTGGTGTGTTGCGCATGTGTTGCTCTCCTGTGCTGCCCCACGGGGTGTGTGTGGGCTTCCGCACCCTAAGTGACCGAGTGTGTGAAGTGCGGCTGTTTCGAAAAATTCTCAAGCAAGCGTCTGCTTGGTTGGCATGGGCGTGACGGATTCGGGAGAAACCCGTCACGCCCGGCTGATCGCGGGTCTTTGCTAGCTGCTGCCGAGCAGCCCGCCCAGCAGGCCCTTCGCGGAACCGCTGGAGCTTCCGCTGCCGCCGCTACCGGTGCCGCCACCCGGGGTGGTGGTCGGTGGCGTGCTCGTCGGGGGAGTGGTGGTCGGAGGCGTCGTGGTGGTCGGAGGCGTCGTGGTGGTCGTGCCGCCCGAACCGCTGCCCACGTTCACGATCAGGGTCTGGGTGCTGCTGCCCTGTGAGGCCGTGATGATGTGCTGGCCGGGGGTGGACGGCGTCCAGTCCAGGCTGGCCTCGCCCGGCGGCCACGGCACCTTGCCGACCGGAGTGAGGCTGGTGCCGTTGTCGCTCCAGTAGACGAGCAGGCCGACCGACGCGCCGGACAAGGACGCGTGCAGGGTGTAGTCGCCGCCGACCGTCGGCGTGGCGCTGGAAATGGTGATCGCGTCCACGGTGGCGCTCGCCGTCGGCGATATGGCCACCGCGAACGCCGCGGCACCGGCGACGGTGACACCGGCCAGCCCTGCTCCGATCACCCGGCCGGATGGTTTGCTGCGCATGGGTACTCCTGTGTTGTTTTTCATGTTGTGCCCCAAGGGAATTGGGGCGGGCGTCGGATCAGAGCCCGAAGGGCAGGCCATTGGCGCTGCCGGTGCCGCCATCGCTGTTGCCCGGCGAGGTCGTGGTGGTGGGCGGAACGGTGGTCGTCGTGGTCGGCGGGACCGTGGTGGTGGTCGGCGGGACCGTGGTGGTCGTGGTCGGCGGGACCGTGGTCGTGGTGGTGGGCGGCGCCGTCGTGGTGGTGGTCGGCGGGACCGTCGTCGTGGTGGTCGGCGGGGTGGTGGTGGTGCCGTCGCCGACGTTCACGATCAGGGTCTGCGTGGTGCTGCCCTGCGAACACGTGATGATGTGTTGGCCAGGGGTTTTCGGGGTCCAGTCGAGGCTGGCGTGGCCGACCGGCCACGGCACCTTGCCGACCGGGGTCAGGCTGTCACCGTTGTCGCTCCAATAGACGAGCAGGCCGATGGAGGCTCCGCTCAGGTTGGCGCTGAGGGTGTAGGTATTGCCGACGGTCCAGTTCGATCCCGAGATGGAGACCGAATCGACCGCGGCGTGCGCTGCGGGAGCTTCGTGGGTGGTCAGCACCGTGATCGCGCCGGCGGCGATGGCCAGACCGGCCAGACCGGCTCCGAGACCGCGCCCGATGGGGGTGATTTTCATGGGTATTCCTGGATATCCGGGGGGCGGGTCGCGCTCAGAGTCCGAAGGGCAGGCCGTTGGCGCTGCCGGTCCCGCCACCGCCGCCACCGCTCGGAGTGGTCGTCGTGGTGGGCGGTTCCGTGGTGGTGGTCGGCGGGACCGTTGTGGTGGTCGTGGGGGGAACCGTTGTGGTGGTTGGTGGTTCCGTGGTGGTGGTCGGCGGGACCGTTGTGGTGGTCGTGGGGGGAACCGTTGTGGTGGTGGGCGGTTCGGTGGTGGTGGTCGGGGGGACCGTTGTGGTGGTTGGTGGTTCCGTGGTGGTGGTCGGCGGGACCGTTGTGGTGGTCGTGGGGGGAACTGTTGTGGTCGTGGGCGGTTCCGTGGTCGTCGTCGGCGGCACCGTCGTGGTGGTGGTCGGCGGGACCGTGGTGGTCGTGGTGGGCGGGACCGTGGTGGTCGTGGTGGGCGGCGGGGTGGTGGTGCCGTCGCTCACGTTCACGATCAGGGTTTGCGTGGTGCTGCCCTGCGAGCAGGTGATGACGTGCTGCCCGGGGGTCTTGGGGGTCCAGTCGAGGCTGGCGTGGCCGACCGGCCACGGGACCTTGCCGACGGGAGTCAGGCTGGTGCCGTTGTCGCTCCAGTAGACGAGCAGGCCGATCGACGCGCCGGACAGATTGGCGCTGAGGGTGTAGGTGTTGCCGACGGTCCAGTTCGATCCCGAGATTGAGACCGAGTCGACCGCGGCGTGGGCGGCGGGGGCCTCATGTGTGGTCAGAACGGTGACCGCGCCGGTCGCGATGGCCAGCCCGGCCAGACCAATGCCGAGATGGCGGCCGCCCAAGCGGATTTTGCTCACTGTATGTACTCCTGTGCTGCGACCCCTGTGGGTAGGGGTCCGTCGCACAGTAAGGGAGCGGCAATGTGAAATTGGTGGATTTCAGAAATTTACTGGCAAGTTGTCCGCTATTACTGCGCGGACGTCGCCTTCCGGGCGGGCTCGCCCTGGCTCTTCGCGGCCTCGGCGGCCTTGTCCTCCGCGATGGCCGTCGCCGGATGCACCGCCGCGATGCCCAGCCCTTGCCGGCGCTTGCAGTGTCGCGCCAACTCGTCGTAGGCGGGCTTGCCGATCAGCTCGATCAGTTCGGGTGCGTAAGCCTCCCACACCGGTCGCGTGCCGACGTGCGCATCCGGCGAGCCGGTGCAGTACCAGTTCAGATCGAGGCCTCCGGGACCCCAGCCGCGCCGGTCGTATTCGGTGATAGCGGTCCGCAGGATCTCCACCCCGTCGGGCCGGTCCACCCATTCCTGGGTGCGGCGGATCGGCAGCTGCCAGCACACTTCCGGCTTCACGGTGAGCGGCTCCAGGCCCCTGCGCAGCGCCATGGTGTGCAGCGCGCAGCCGATGCCCTCCGCAAAACCGGGCCGGTTGAGGAAGATGCACGCGCCGTCCACCCGCCGGGTGCGCAGCGCCGGCTCGTCGTCGAGGTCGTCCTCCTCCAGATACAGCTTCTTACGGATCCGGCCCTTGTCGTCGACGGCCTTGTCCATCAGCTGCCAGTCCTCGGGTGTGAGCATTTTCACGGCCCGGTGCAGCTTCTTGCCGTCCTCGGCATCGGAGAGGAACGCGCCGTGCGAGCAGCAGCCGTCGTTCTCGCGGCCGTCGATGATGCCCTGACAGGCCGGGGTGCCGAAAACGCAGGTCCACCGCGACAGCAGCCAGGTCAGGTCGGCCGCGATCAAATGCTCGTCATTTGCTGGATCTACGAATTCGATCCATTCTCGCGGGAAGTCGAGTTCCACTTCGGGCGCCGGGTCGATCTTCGCCGCTGGTCGCAGCCCGGTCGGTCCGCTCGCCGATGCACCTGCTGTCACAATGCGGAACGCTAACAGCTCAGTCGCCTGGCCAGAAGTCGTGACTCACCCAGTACCGTGTTCTTGTGCGGCTCGGTGTACTCGATGTGGGAAGCAATACCGTCCACCTGCTCGTGGTGGACGCGCATCGTGGTGGACACCCGATGCCTATGAGTTCGACGAAGTCGGCCCTGCGGTTGTCGGAGAGCATGGACGACCACGGCCGGATCACGGCCACGGGCGCGGCCCGGCTGACCGACACCGTAGCCGAATTCGCAAGTATCGCAAAGACTTCCGGATGCGTGGAGCTGATGGCGTTCGCCACCTCCGCGGTCCGCGAGGCCACCAACTCCGAAGACGTGCTGGCCCGGGTGCGGCGCGAGACCGGAGTGAATCTGCAGGTGCTCTCCGGTGTCGATGAGGCTCGACACACCTTCCTCGCGGTGCGGCGCTGGTACGGCTGGAGCGCCGGCCGGATTCTGAATCTGGATATCGGCGGCGGCTCGCTCGAGATGAGCAACGGCGCGGACGAGGTGCCGGATGTGGCGCTGTCGCTGCAACTGGGCGCGGGCCGGCTGACCCGGGACTGGCTGCGGCACGATCCGCCGGGCAAGCGCCGCGTCGCGGTGCTGCGCGACTGGCTCGACGCCGAGCTCGTACTGCCGAGCAAGCAGCTGCTCGAGGTGGGGCGCCCGGATCTGGCGGTGGGCACCTCCAAGACCTTCCGCTCACTGGCGCGGCTGACCGGAGCTGCCCCCTCTGTTGCGGGACCCCGAGTTCGGCGTACCCTCACCAGTTCCGGCCTGCGGCAGCTTATTGCGTTCATCTCGAGAATGACAGCCGCCGACCGGGCAGAATTGGAAGGCGTAAGTTCTGATCGGTCACAGCAGCTTGTGGCCGGTGCGCTGGTCGCGGAGGCGAGTATGCGGGCTCTGTCCCTGGACACGCTCGAAATCTGTCCCTGGGCACTGCGAGAGGGATTGATCTTGCGCAAACTGGATACCGACCTTGATAGCGAACCGATAGCCGACGGGCCCGACAGCGGCCTGTCGGGCCCGATCGAAACGGTGTCTCGATGACCGAGGATTCAAGCCAGCTGTCCGTCGCCGAACTCCTGGCGCGGAACGGGCAGCAGAGTGGAACCCCTGCGAGCGGTGGGGGTCGGCGACGCCGAAGCGGCCGTGGCATTTCCGTCGCGGAACTGACCGGCGATATTCCCGTGGTGAACGCGGGATCGTCCTCGCACGCCGCGCCGGATGAGGACGGGGCCGAGTCCGTACCCGAGCCCGCCTCGATCGAATCCGACTATTCACAATTTTCGAACTTCTCGAATTATTCTGAGTACTCGAACTTTTCGGATTTCCCGAGCTTCTCTTCAGCCGCGGCACCGGTCCAGCCGGACTATTCGTCCGCCGATCCGGAACCCGCGTATTCGCCGCTGTCGGGGCCGATCGCGTACTACGACCCGCTGGCGCCCAGCCCGCAGCCGCCATCCCTGCCCGAGCCGTCCCAGAACTGGTCCGCCGGTCTGGACTGGCCGCCGACCGAGAACCCGCTGCCGGAAGCTCGGCCGAGCGGCGGCCGCCGCCGCAAGCCGGATCCGCTGGATTCCGATTTCTCACTGGACCGGTTGCAGGGCGCCGAGCCTCCCGCCCCGCCGGCTGCGCCGCGCGAGGGCGGTCGCCGCCGCCGCTACGACCCGGACGACGAGAACACCGGCGAGGTGCGTCCCTTCCGCGGCGACAACGGCACGCGCGGCGACGGGTCCGGAACCCGAGACGCCGCCTCCGACGCCATCCGCGACATCACCGCTCGCGGCCGCGACACCGTCGCGCGCACCCCGCTGGACAACGGCCCGCGACCGGCGCTGGACGAGCCCGCCCACACCCAGTTCAACCCCGCGGTCCGTCCGTCGTTCGACGACCGTGCGCTGTTCGACGACCGCCCGCCCTTCGATGACGCGGCCCGCACCCAGTTCCATCCCGCCGCCCCCGTGTGGTCGCCCCCGCCAGGACCCGAACCGTTACCGCCCAATCCGCGTCAGAACCGTCCCCCCTTCGAGCCGCCGCAGGCCGCGCCCGCCGCGCCGCCGATGTCGCGTTCGGCGCGACGGCACGCGGAATCGCAGGTCCCGAACGCCCCGCAGGGTGCCGCGGCCGACCGCCGCGGCGGCGTCGACCACGGCGCGGCCAACGGTCTTCCGGAATGGTCCGCGCGAAGACGACCGGGACCCGACGCCGATCCGGTCCGCGACCGCATCGATCAGGCCGCGGTGCCGACCGCCGCGTGGTCGTCGCTGGCCGAGTCCGATCAGCAGCTGCTCTCCGGAGAATCGGTTGCCGGTGATCTGCTACGCGACGCCCAGGAACGTGATGACCGACGCGCGGAACGGAATTCGCGAAGCGCAGGCAAACGTCGCGGCGGCGGTTCGCGTGGTCGCGTCGCGGTCGCGCCCGAGCCGGAGCCCGACGACCACCTCACCGATTTCTACGAGCCGCTCGACGACGACTATGACGATTACGACGACGAGCCCGAGACCTCCCTGGGCGGACGGCTTTCCTCGTTCACGCAGAAGGCCGGCTCCTTCGCCCGCAAGAGCAGGGACAAGCGCGCCGCGGCGGCCCCGCGCGCTCGCGCGCGCGCCGCGGGCCGTTCGGACGAGGAGGAGCATCGCCGGCAATGGCTGGTGATCGCGGGCCAGAGCGTGGGCGCCGCGGTCGCGGGCATGTTGCTGTTCAAGGGTTTCGAACGCATGTGGGAAATGCTCCCGTGGGTTGCGCTGGCCCTGGCGATGATCGTGATTCTCGGCCTGGTCGCGTTGGTGCGTGTGCTGCGCCGCACCGATGACATTGTCAGCACTGTGATCGCCGTCGTCGTGGGCGTCTTCGTGACGCTCGGACCGCTAGCCTTTCTCCTCAGTACGAACTGAGCAGGGAGCAGTAGTGGGGAACATCGTGCAAGCTCAGGGAGCGAGCATCGAGAACCGGGCGGTCCGAAAGGAAGTCCGGGTCGGGCTCTCGACCGCGTCGGTGTATCCGGAGAACACCGAGGCCGCCTTCCGATACGCGGCCGAACTCGGATTCGACGGCGTGGAACTCATGGTGTGGGCCGAGCCCGCCAGCCAGTCCATCGCCACCGTGCAGCATTTCGCGCGCACATACGACATGCCGGTGCTGGCCGTGCACGCGCCGTGTCTGCTGATCTCGCAACGGGTCTGGGGGTCGGACCCGATCGCCAAACTCACCCGCAGCGTGCATACCGCCGAGGCGCTGGGCGCGGCCACCGTGGTGGTGCACCCGCCGTTCCGCTGGCAGCGCCGCTATGCCGAGGGCTTCGCCAAACAGGTTGCCGAACTGGAGAATTCGAGCTCGGTCGCGGTGGCCGTGGAGAACATGTTCCCGATGCGCGCCGACACCCTGTTCCGCGGCAGCTCCATCGAGCGCCTGCAGCGACGCGGCGGCCCCGGCCCCTCCATCACCGCCTTCAAGCCCTCCTTCGACCCCACCGACACCGGCTTCCTCCACTACACCCTCGACACCTCGCACACCGCCACCGCGGGCATGGACCCGCTGGTCCTGGCGGGCCGCATGGGTTCGGGCCTGACCCACCTGCACCTGGCCGACGGTCGCGGCGCCGCCACCGACGAGCACCTGATACCGGGCGAGGGCACCCAGCCGGTGGTCGAGCTCTGCGAAATGCTGGTGCACAACGGTTTCGACGGGCAGGCCGTCATCGAGGTGAACACCCAGGTGGCCCGCACCACCATGGACCGCGCCGCCATGCTCGACCGCGCGCTCACCTTCGCCCGCACCCACCTCAACCCCTTCACACCCGCGCCCACCCCTGAGCCGAGCGTCGCCCATCGCGGCTGAGTCTCGCTCCGGCAGGCATTCGCGGCTTCGGGACGTGGTTCATGAGCCGTGGCGAGTCCTCGGCCAGGGCGCGGTTCGTGAGCCGCCGCGAGTGCCTTCGGCGGTGTTCGGGGTTTCAGGGGCCGGCCCACGGCTGTCGGGATGTATCTCCCGCGAGCCTCCGAGAATTGCGTGATTCATCCCACGAGCGGGCCGGATGATCGAGGCGTCCGTTTACGCTGTACAAACCGCACAGTGGAAGGACAGCGGATGACAACGGAGTTGACCGTCGATCTCGAGTCGGCGAGCGAACTGGCGAACGCGCCGTTCAGTCGCGTCTGCACGGTGACCGAGCTCGATTCGCGGACTCCGTCGGCCGGCCGCTACGCGGGCCTGATCGAACCCACCTGGACCATCGGCGACAAGCTGCACGGGGGCACCATGGTCGCCGGCAGCGCGGCCGCCGCCACCGAATGGCTGCGCCGCACGGCCCCCGACCAGGCGGCCATGTTCCCCATCTCGGCCAGCACCGACTTCCTGGGCGCGCCCGTCCCGGGCAAGGTCGAGTACGAGGTCCACACCCGCAAGCTGGGCCGCCAGATCGCCCTCATCGACGCGAGCCTCGTCCAGAACGGCCGCACCCTGGTGCACACCGCCCTCACGTTCAGTTACCTCGACGACGCCGTCCCGCAGTATGCCGCCGACCACGCCTGTGACATGCCCGCGGAACCGCCCGCCGACGCTCTCGTTTACGACGAGCACAACCCGATGGGCAAGCTCGTCCACGTGGCCCGCGGTTCCTCGGTCGCCCTCGACCCGGCATGGGCCCGCTTCCTCGCCGGCGAGAAGTCCGAACCCCGCCTGCGCCTGTGGATCCGCCCCTTCGACGGCGACGAGCAGGACCCCGACGTGGCCGCCTTCTTCGCCATGATGTCCGCCGACATGAGCCCGCCGGTCCCCATGAACCTCGGTCACTTCGGCTGGGCCCCCACGGTCCAGCTGACCACCTACCTGCGCCGCCGCCCGGCCCCCGGATGGCTGCGCGTCATCGCCCACAGCCGCGAGGTCGGCAACCGCATGTTCGACGAGGACCAACTGGTCATCGACGCCAGCGGTGCCATCGTCGCCCAGAGCCGCCAGCTGGCCCTGATCCCCCAGCCGCGCTTACCCGCGGCGTCGGGCGGCACAGCGGATCGGTGTGGCATCGCATGATCTGCGGCGTATCAGTCGGCGTAACCGCGAGCGCGTCCAGCACCGCCACGGCGGCGATCCGCGCTTCTCATGTCCCGCAGCCCAATTCGTCGCCTCCTGTGCGGTGGGCCACGCAATCCGGGGTGTCGGTGCCCGCCCTCGATATGAAAGACCGTGTTTCGCATTGTGATCCACGGGCGGTGGTGCACTGGTGGTCCGATACGGTGGGGAAGCTAGCCTTGGGTTCCATGACGAGGATTGCGGTTATCGGTGGCGGTCGGATCGGGGAGGCGTTGATCGCCGGTCTGCTCGAGTCCGGGCGGGCGAACAAGGATCTGGTTGTCGTCGAGCCGGTGCCGATGCGCGCCGAACTGCTGGCCGACCGATTCGGGATCCGCGCCACCGACGACATCGCCGACGCCGCCAAGTCCGCCGACCTCATCGTGATCGCCGTGAAGCCGAACGACGTGGACGGGGTGCTCGGCGAACTGGCCAAGGCCGAACTCGGCGACGACCACGACCAGGTGCTGGTCTCGCTGGCCGCGGGCGTGCCGACCGCGCGTATGGAGGCCAAGCTGCCCGCCGGGTTCCCGGTCGTGCGTGTCATGCCGAACACGCCGATGCTGGTGGGCCAGGGCATGAGCGCCGTCGCGCCGGGTCGCTACGCCCGCAAGGAGCAGCTGGCGCTGGTCACCGAGATGCTCGAGTCGGTGGGCAAAGTGGTGACCGTCTCCGAGACGCACATGGATGCCGTGACCGCGGTGTCGGGTTCCGGCCCCGCGTACTTCTTCCTGATCGTCGAAGCCATGATCGACGCCGCGGTCGGCCTGGGCCTGACCCGCGATGTGGCCACCCAACTGGTAACGCAGACGATGCTCGGTTCGGCCGCCCTGCTCGAGGAGTCGGGCCAGTCTGCCGTGGAATTGCGTGTGGCCGTCACCTCGCCCGCGGGCACCACCGCGGCCGGGCTGCGCGAGTTGGAGCGGGGCGCGGTGCGCTCGGCTTTCCATGATGCGTTGGAGGCCGCAAAAAGCCGTTCCGCCGAACTCGGCGCGACCGCGGACTAACGTTGATGGTGTGGCGATCGCGCTCGCCACGCCTCCGGTCTTCCCGCGGCTTTCCAATACTGCTCGGTTGCTAGTTTGCTGCCGAAGGCCGACTCGCCACAGCAAAGGCTGATTTCTCACACCCGTCGCAGCAATCCCACTGGTCCCGCTAAGCTTCAAGGAGCACGTGCGTGTCTGTTCCGCCGGTGGGGAAGCCGGCGGCGCGGACGTGCCGGAGGTCAGTGGCGCAATGATGTCTGGAAACAGCCAAGCGAGGTCAGGAAACAGCCCAATCACCGCGGGATCCGTCATCGGCGGAGGTACTCAGTTCCTCACCGTCGCCGAGGTCGCGAATCTGATGCGGGTATCCAAAATGACGGTGTACCGGCTGGTGCATTCGGGAGAGCTGCCCGCGGTGCGGGTGGGGCGTTCCTTCCGAGTGCACGCCAAGGCGGTGCACGACTATCTGGAGACGTCCTACTTCGATGCGGGGTAGTTAGCCCGGATAAACCGATCGGCCCCTACCCGTTTCGTTCGCCGGAGAGTGGCCCGGTAGCATGGACCGGCATCCTGTACGTGCCGGTGGTGCCGCCGGGTCCATTCGGCCCGTATCGGGTAGGGACTGTGCAGGGTCAGACAGTGTGCACCCCGCGGAGGCGGGGATGACCCGAGAGAACGCGAGGAACAACCCTATGGGTTCTGTGATCAAGAAGCGCCGCAAGCGCATGTCGAAGAAGAAGCACCGCAAGCTGCTTCGCCGCACGCGTGTTCAGCGTCGTAAACTCGGCAAGTAAGCCGCCGCGTCGTAGCTGGAAGCCCGTCACCGTCGGTGACGGGCTTTCGTTTTTTTCGGGTGATGGAACTCATCGTTAGATCCTGGTTAATACCCTTCGGATGGCACCTACTGGCCGGTTACTCTGGAGCGCGGGAATAACAAGAAATGGGGGCTGCGAGTGGGATCCGGAGTGGCAGGGACTCGGGACGGGCAGGCGCCCAAGGTGGTGATGGTGACCGGTGCGAGCCGGTTCTTCGGCGGCAACGTGGTGGCCCGACTGGCTGCCGACCCGGCCGTCGAACGCATCATCGCCGTGGACGCCAAACAGCCCAGCCGGGAGCTGCTGCGCCGCATGGGTCGCGCCGAGTTCGTGCGCGCCGATATACGAAATCCATTGATCCGCAAGGTTATCGACGGAAATCAGGTGGATACGGTGGTGCATCCCGCGGCGCTGTCGCGCCCTCCCTCCGGTGGCGGCCGGCCCGCCATGAAGGACATGAACGTCCTCGGCGCCATGCAGCTGTTCGCGGTGTGCCGCAAGGCTTCCAGCGTGCGGCGGGTGGTGGTGCGGTCATCTTCCGCCGTCTACGGGTGCAGTGCCAAGGACCCGGTGAAGTTCACCGAGGAAATGAGCGCGCGCACGCCACCGCGCGGCTGGTTCGCGCGGGACATGATCGAGGTGGAGGGCTTCGTCCGCGGGCTCGCGCGACGGCGTCCGGATATCTCGGCGGCCATTCTGCGTTTCCCGCCCATCGTGGGTCCGCAGTTGGCCAAACGCGGTGTGCAGTATTTCCGTTCGCCGATCACGCCCACCATCCTGGGGCGCGATCCGCGCCTGCAGCTGTTGCACGAGGAGGACGGCATCGCCGCCCTCGTCCACGGGGCCATGACGGCCCCGGGCGGGACCTACAACGTGGCCGGTGACGGCGCGATGGCGCTGTCGCAGGCGATCCGCCGGGCCGGGCGGGTCGAATTGCCGGTCCCGTACGCGGTTTTCCGCACCGTCGGGCGCACCGTGATGGGCCCGGTCATGCGGGAGTTCACCGCGGAGCAAATCGACTACTTCCATTTCGGGTGTGGTCTGGACACCACCCGAATGCGCACCGAACTCGGCTTCCAGCCGCGCTGGACCACGGTACAGGCATTCGACGACTTCATAGGGGGCGCAGCGTTGCGGCCCGTGATCGATCCCATGTGGATCGACGCCGCAGAGAACAAACTTCTCGGCCTGCTCGGGGCCGGGACGGGAGCACACCAATGAGTGATGTAGCGAAGGTGATTCGACTTCACGACGTGGATTTCGAGGCGCGGCACAGTCGCCCGCCTCGGGTGTGGCCGGCGGGGGAGCCGGCGCTCACCCCGGTGACCTCGCTGACCGATCGGCTCGCCGAAGCCGAAGCACGCGAGCCCAAGTCGCTGGGGGAGCTGATTCGGGGCACCGTTGCGGACGGGGTCCGCTACACCGCCGATTTCGCGCGCCGTCGTCTCACCGGCGACTATCAGATCGACGAATTCGGTTTGGACGAGCATCTTCTCGAATCGGTCATCCTGCCGATACTGCGGCCGCTGTCGGAGCTGTGGTTTCGGGTCGAGGTGTCGGGCATCGAGAATATTCCGGAGGTGGGCGGCGCGCTGATCGTGGCCAACCACGCGGGCACGGTGCCGCTGGACGGGCTGATGCTGCAGCTGGCCGTGCACGACCGCCATCCCAAGCAGCGCGTGCTGCGCCTCCTGGCCGCCGATCTGGTCTTCGAGACGCCGGTCATCGGCGGCCTGGCCCGCAAGGCCGGCCACACCCTGGCCTGCCCGGCCGATGCCGAAAGGCTCTTGCGCGCGGGCGAAGTCGCGGGTGTGTTCCCCGAGGGCTACAAGGGCATCGGCAAGCCGTACGGGGACCGGTACAAGCTGCAGCGTTTCGGTCGTGGCGGCTTCGTGTCGGCGGCGGTGCGAACCGGCGTGCCGATCATTCCGTGCTCCATTGTGGGTTCGGAGGAGATCTATCCGAAGCTGGCCGATCTCAAGCCGCTGGCGCGGCTGCTGGGCATTCCGTATTTCCCGGTGACGCCACTGTTCCCGCATCTGGGTCCGCTGGGCGCGATTCCGTTCCCGTCCAAGTGGTACATCGAATTCGGCGAACCGATTTCGACCGCGGGATACGAACCCGCCGACGCGGATGATCCGATGACGATGTTCGAAGTCACCGATCAGGTGCGCGAAACCATTCAGGGGACGCTGTACAAGAATCTGATCAAGCGCCGTAATCCGTTCACTGGCTAGCTCCGAGACTTCAGCGGGCAGCCGTAGCCGTTGACGTTGGGCGCCCGTGCGAGCGGTCGGGTGCCCAACCCATTTCGGTCGTACCCGGCGAGTTACCGAGGCCTCACCAAATCAGTTCTCGCCGTGGCATGATTCGAATGAATGTTTTGAGGCCGAATGGGATTCGGCAAATCCATTCGTGCAATCAGCTGGCCTTCGCTTCGCGCTTGCGCGAGAGCACCGCGGCCGCCGCGCCACCGGCCGCGCCGAGCGCGAGGGCCGTGGGCACACCGACTTTGGCGGCCTTGCGGCCGGTGCGGAAGTCGCGGATCTCCCAGCCGCGGTTCTTGGCGACCTCGCGCAGATCCGCGTCGGGGTTGATGGCCACCGCGGTACCGACCAGCGACAGCATGGGCACGTCATTGTGGCTGTCGGAATAGGCGGTGCAGCGCTTGAGGTTCAAGCCCTCGCGAATGGCCAGGGTGCGCACCGCGTGCGCCTTGCCCAGCCCGTGCAGGATGTCGCCGACCAGGCGGCCGGTGAACACGCCGTCCTCGCTCTCCGCGACCGTGCCCAGCGCGCCGGTCAGGCCCAGCCGCTTGGCGATGACCTGCGCCAACTCCACCGGCGTGGCGGTCACGAGCCAGACCTGCTGGCCCGCGTCCAGGTGCATCTGAGCCAGCGCCCGGGTGCCCGGCCAGATCTTGTCGGCGATGATCTCGTCGTAGATCTCCTCGCCCAGCGCGGCGAGTTCGGCGGTGGGACGGCCCGCGATGAAGGACAGCGCCTTCTCCTTGCCGGAGGCCATGTCCGAGTGACTCTCCTTGCCGGTCACCCGGAATTTGACCTGCTTCCACGCCATATCGACCAGGTCGGAGGTCTTGAAGTATTTGCGCGTGGCCAGCCCGCGCGCGAAGTGCACGATCGACGCGCCCTGCACCATGGTGTTGTCGACATCGAAGAAGGCCGCGGCGGTGAGGTCACGGGCAATGGCGGGAGGCGGGGTCTCGCCGTCGTGCCGCAGGGCGAGTTCGGCATCGTGCAGAGCGATGGCGGCGTCGGCGCTGGCCTCCCCGGCCAGATTGGCGCGGACCTCTTCTTCGCTCGGACCGAACGGACTGCGGGTGATGCGCGTGAACTGGTCCTGCAGGTCCTGCAGGCCCTGACCCCAACGCGCCGGGAATTCACCGAATCGTCCCGCGATGAAGCCCGTCCCCTGCTCTTTCGAACGTTCCGGCACCAGTACCTCCGCCTGTTAGCGCGAACAAGTCCACAGTAACGCCCGGGGATGTCCTGAACGTAGACGGCGAACGACATATCGGGGAGTTGTTAGATGGTGGCTATGAGCGATTCCACACATGCTGTGACTCTGTTGACCCGCAGCGGCTGCGGTCTGTGCCACACGGCGCTGGAACAATTGCGGCCGATCTGCGCCGAGTTCGGCATCGAAGTGGACACCGTCGACGTGGACGTGGCCGCCGCCACCGATCCGGGTCTGCGCGCCGAATACGGGGACCGGCTGCCGGTGGTCCTGCTCGACGGACGCGAGCACAGCTATTTCGACGTGGACGAGCCGCGCCTGCGCGCCGACCTCGCGAAATAACGTGCGATACGGGCTTTTCGGGGTTTCGGAGGCCGAGCCCCCTTCGGTCATCCCGTCCGGCGCGTTGCGTAGCGGGTTCGCGCTGATGAGGGTTGAATGAACCCGGGGTTGGAGCCCGCCGCAAAGTGACTGAATTCACCGACTTTGTGCAGGGCTTCACAAGCGGTTACGGTGGTGGCACGCAACCCGCCTTCTCGGGCAGCGGAAGCGACCCCCTGAACCTGACTCGACCTCGCCTGTAAGGACCGCGACGGTCTCCCGGCGTCGGGTCGACAAAAGAACCCGGACACTCACCCCCGGCCGGACGAGGAGCGCAAGCGACGTGACAGAGCAGCACGAGACGCCGACTGGCGCCTCCAAGGCTCTGCAGAAGGACATCCCGCAGGCCACGGTGGCCCGCTTGGCCACCTACCTCCGAGTGCTCGCCGTACTCGCCGACGACGGTGTAGCCATCGTATCGAGTGAGGAACTGGCTGTCGCGGCGGGTGTCGGTTCGGCCAAGTTGCGCAAGGATCTTTCCTTCCTCGGCCCCAACGGAGTTCGCGGCGTGGGCTACGACGTGATCAAGCTGCGCGATCGCATCGAGGATGTGCTCGGCCTGTCCGAAGGGCACCGGGTGGTGCTGATCGGAGCCGGTCATCTGGGCCGGGCGCTGGTCGGCTACGGCGGTTTCCGTCGCCGCGGTTTCGCCATGGTCGGGCTGTTCGACAACGATCCGGCGGTGATCGGCTCGGTGGTGGGCGGGCTGGTCGTCCGTGATGTCGCCGAATTGACCGATGCCGTGGCCGCGCTGCAGCCCACCATCGCCGTCCTCACGGTGCCGGACGCGGCCGCGCAAGGTGTGTGCGATCTGCTGGTCGAGGCCGGCCTGCAGTGTGTTCTGAGCTTCTCCACGACGGCCCTCGAGGCGCCGCCCACCGTCGAGGTGCGACGGGTGGATCTGGCGGTGGAGATGCAGCTGCTGTCGTTCGAGCGGGCCCGCAACGCGGAATCGGCCGCGGAGGAAGCGATGAGCGCGGCCGCCGGGAGCCTGATGCCCCGGGTACCGATGACAACCAGCAAGGGAGCGGTGGTCCAGCCATGAGTGTTCTTCTCGTCGGGATCTCGCATCGCAGCGCACCGGTAGCGGTGCTCGAGAAGATCGCCATCACCGAGAGCGACCGGCCCAAGCTGACCGACAAGATGCTGGCCTCCAGCCACGTCTCCGAGGCGATGATCGTCTCCACCTGCAACCGCATCGAGGTCTACGCCGTCGTCGACGCCTTCCACCCGGCGCTGGGCGAGATCGGCGAACTGCTCACCGAGCACTCGGGTCTGCCGTTGCCGGAGCTCACCAAGCACGCGTACGTGCGCTACGCGGAGGCCGCGGCCGAGCACCTGTTCGCGGTGGCCTCGGGCCTGGACTCCATGGTGGTGGGCGAGCAGCAGGTGCTCAGCCAGATCCGCGCCGCCTACGCCGCCTCCGACGCGCGGCAGGCCGCCGGGCGCACCCTGCACGAGCTGGCCCAGCACGCGCTTCGGGTGGGCAAACGGGTGCACTCCGAGACCGGGATCGACCGCGCGGGCGCGTCGGTGGTGTCGGTGGCGCTGGACCGCGCGCGGGTAGCGCTGGGCCCGTTGGAGGGCCGCACCGCGCTGGTGCTGGGCGCAGGCGCCATGGGCGGGCTCGCGGTGGCGCAGCTGGCTCGCGGCGGGGTGGCGAAAATCATCGTGGTGAACCGGACGCTGGAAAAGGCACAGCGCCTGGGCCATACGGCCACCACCATGCACGGCGTGGCCGCCGAGGCCATCGAGATGGACCGGCTGGCCGAGGCCATGGCCGCGGCCGATGTGGTGGTCACCTGTACCGGAGCGGTCGGCACCGTGGTGACGCTGGCGGATGTGCATCGTGCGCTGTCGGCCAATACCAGAGCCGATGAACTGGTCATCTGCGACCTCGGTCTGCCGCGCGATGTGGACCACGCGGTGGCCGGACTGCCGGGGGTGACCGTGATCGACATGGAGACGCTGCAGCGTGATCCGTCGGCCGGCGCGGCCGCCGACGACACCGCCGCCGCGCGCACCATCGTCGCCGACGAACTCACGAAATACCTTGCCGGACAGCGCATGGCCGAGGTCACCCCGACCGTGGCCGCGCTACGCCAGATGGCCGCCGATGTGGTCGAGGCCGAGCTGCTCCGCCTGGATTCCCGACTGCCGGGACTGGAATCCGGGGAACGGGAGGAGGTCGCCCGTACCGTGCGACGGGTGGTCGACAAGCTGCTGCACGCGCCGACGGTGCGGGTCAAACAGCTGGCGTCCACGCCCGGCGGGGACAGCTACGCCGAGGCGCTGCGTGAGCTTTTCGAATTGAAACCCGGTGCGGCACAAGCGGTTGCCGCGCCGATGGAGATCTCCGCCCTGCAGGGCGAGCTGGCCGACGACTTCACCGCCGCCCACCCGGGCGACGAACAGGGGCACACCGCATGACCGGAGCAATGGTGCACGAGAACGAGACAACCGTCCGCGGAACCGTCGAGGCGCCCTGGCGCATCGGGACCCGTGGCAGTCTGCTGGCCCTCACCCAGGCCGGGCATGTGCGCGACGCCCTCATCGCCAATGGTCAGCAGGCCGAGCTGGTCATCGTGAAGACCGCCGGCGACCAGAACGCCACCGATCCCGTGCAGAAGATCGGCGTGGGTGTGTTCACCGCGGCGCTGCGCGAGGAATTGGCCGGGGGCACGGTCGACATCGCGGTGCACTCCTACAAGGATCTGCCGACCGCGCAGGATCCGCGCTTCTGCATCGCGGCCATCCCGGCCCGCCAGGATCCGCGCGACGCGCTGGTGGCGCGCGACGGCCTGGTGCTCGGTGAGCTGCCCGCGGGCGCGAAGGTCGGCACCTCCGCGCCGCGGCGGTCCGCGCAGTTGAAGGCGCTCGGTCTCGGCATCGAGATCGTGCCTCTGCGCGGCAATCTCGACACCCGTCTTTCCAAAGTCACTTCCGGTGAACTGGATGCCGTCGTGGTGGCGCGGGCCGGGCTGGCCCGCATCGACCGCCTCGACGCCGTCACCGAATCGCTCGAACCGGTGCAGATGCTGCCCGCCCCGGCGCAGGGCGCACTGGCGGTCGAATGCCGCAGCGCCGATACCGAACTCGTGACCATCCTGTCCGCTCTCGACGATCTCGGCGCCCGCGCCGCGATCACCGCGGAGCGGGCGTTGCTGGCCGAACTGGAGGCCGGCTGTACCGCACCGATCGGTGCGCTGGCCGAGGTCGTCGAATCGCTCGACGACGACGGCCGGGTGGTGGAGGAGTTGTCGCTGCGCGCCTGCGCGGCGGCGATCGACGGCTCGGATGTGATCCGGGCTTCAGCGGTCGGCTCAGTCGCGGATGCCGCGGAACTGGGTCGCGCACTGGCGCGTGAGCTCTTGGAGCTGGGGGCGCGCGACCTGCTCAGCGTCACAGAGGAATCCGCTGAGCTCACCGACAGCAGCAATCCCAGCCCAATGGAGAACAGCCCAATGAGCGAGCGCAGCGAGCGAATCACAGGCACGGCGCCTTCGGGTGCGGTTGCGCCGAGCGCCAGCGAGGTGCAGCCGTGAGCCGAGTGACGAAGAAGAATCCCGGTCGGATCCTTTTCGTGGGGTCCGGGCCTGGTGACCCTGCGCTGCTCACCGTGCGGGCCCGTGAGGTGCTCGGCCGGGCGACGCTGGCGTTCACCGATCCCGACGTCGACAAGGGCGTGCTCGCCCTGATCGGCACCGCCGTCGAGGAGAACCCCGACGGGACCCGTCCCGTCGACGTGCGCCCCGCGCTCGGTGACGCCGCCGAGGTGGCCAAGACCCTGATCGCCGAGGCGCGCAATGGTTCCGATGTGGTGCGCCTGGTCTCCGGCGACCCGATGACCACCGACTCGGTCATCCAGGAGATCAATGCCGTCACCCGTTCGCATCTGAACTTCGAGGTGCTGCCGGGCCTTTCGGCGGGCACCACCATCCCCGCTTACGCGGGCATCGAATTGGGCTCCAGCCACACCGAGGTGGATGTGCGCGGCGAGGTGGACTGGGCGGCCGTGGCGGCCGCGCCGGGACCGCTGGTGCTGCACGCCACCTCCGGTCATCTGGCCGAAACCGCCTCGGCGCTGGTGGAACACGGCATGGCGCCGCAGACTCCGGTCGCGGTGACGGTGCGCGGCACCACCCGGCAGCAGCGCACCATCGATGCCACGCTGGCGACGCTGAACAATGCCGCTTCCGAACTGGTCGGCCCGCTGGTGGTCACGGTCGGAAAGGAAGTGGAGAAGCGCTCCAAGACCTCCTGGTGGGAGTCGCGGGCCCTGTACGGCTGGACCGTGCTGGTGCCGCGCACCAAGGAGCAGGCCGGTGAGATGAGCGAGAGGCTCGTCATGCACGGGGCCATCCCCATGGAAGTGCCGACCATCGCCGTCGAGCCGCCGCGCAGCCCGGCGCAGATGGAACGCGCGGTCAAGGGCCTGGTCGACGGCCGCTACCAGTGGGTGGTGTTCACCTCCACCAACGCGGTGCGCGCGGTGTGGGAGAAGTTCGGCGAATTCGGCTTGGACGCCCGCGCTTTCAGCGGCGTGAAGATCGCCTGCGTCGGCGAGGCCACCGCGGAGAAGGTGCGCTCCTTCGGCATCAACCCCGAGCTGGTGCCCAGCGGTGAGCAGTCCTCCGAGGGCCTGCTGGCCGACTTCCCGCCCTATGACGACGTTTTCGACCCGGTCAACCGGGTGCTGCTGCCGCGCGCGGACATCGCCACCGAGACCCTCGCCGAGGGCCTGCGCGACCGCGGCTGGGAGATCGACGACGTCACGGCGTACCGCACCGTGCGTGCTTCTCCGCCGCCCGCGGAGACCCGCGAGATGATCAAGACCGGCGGTTTCGACGCGGTGCTGTTCACCTCGTCCTCCACCGTGCGGAACCTGGTCGGCATCGCGGGCAAGCCGCACGCGCGCACCATTGTGGCCTGCATCGGCCCCAAGACCGCCGAGACGGCAATCGAATTCGGCCTGCGCGTGGACGTGCAGCCCGAGGTCGCCCAGGTCGGTCCGCTCGTCGAGGCGCTCGCCGAGCACGCCGCTCACCTGCGCGCCGAGGGGCTGCTGCCGCCGCCGCGCAAGAAGAGCCGTCGCAGCCGCTAGCGGTGGCCGGGCGCCACGGCGCCGTGCCCGATAGCCGGAGATGGGCCCCGCATCCGATGATGCGGGGCCCGTGGCGTTTTCGCGTTCGTTGGCCGAATGCCCATGGAAATGCCGGCGTTTCATTTCGAGGTGAAATGCGTACGCTGCGTTCAGCATTCGATAGTCGGAAGGTGAACATCCATGAAGCGCACGGCAGTCGGCCTGATCGCGATGTCCGGGATCGCCCTCGCGGTGTCGTCCCCGGCCGCGGGGTCGGCGGCGCCGGCATCGCTGCGCCAGGCCCCGGCCTCGACTCAGACCACTCAGGTCGCCCCGATCGACGCCACCGGCTCCGGTAGCGCGGTCGTGAACACGCTGCGATTCCTGCTCGAGTGCCTGACCACCGGCTCGGGTACCCCGGGCACGACCGGCACCGGCTGCCTGGTCTCCTAGCGTCGGCCGCGTCCGGTGGAGGTTCTCCGGCGTCTTCTTGCGTGGACGCCGGAGAACCCGCACCGCGGTCAGCGCTGGGCCGCCATCAAGCGGCGGACCATGCGGCAGGTCGCATCCGACGGCCAATGCACGCCGATGACTTCGGCTGTGTCGCGGATCTTTTCATTGGTCGCCTGATCCGGACCGAAGGATCCGGAATCCAGGAGCGCGATGGCCAGCCGCATCGCCTTCAGCCGGCGATTGTGCGAGATGTACCACGAGCGCGGCCGGCCCGCGGGCAGTGGCTGCTTGGCCAGCGGCACCCAGGCGTGATCGATGGGCTCCCCCTTCTTCGGCACCCCGGTGGACCGGTTCACCTTGTCGGACATGCTGGTAACGGCTGCGAGCACGGCCAATCCTCCCGTCGCGATCCGGAGCCGCACCCCGTTCGGGCGCTGTCCACGGCCCGTCCGGGTGCGCGATTCCTTCGAACACATCTTCGATTCTACCCGGGGGCACCGACAAAATCCGCTGCTCACAATGACTTTCACCGGGCGACCCGGCCCGTCCGTGGAGGCGCGCGCACCCGGATCGTGGAGCGGGCATATCATGCGAACATGACCGGAATGGACCGCCCTCGGCGGTTGCGCCGCACTCCCGCCATGCGTCGGCTGGTCGCCGAGACCAGCCTGGAGCCGCGGCATTTGATTCTGCCCATGTTCGTCGCCGACGGGATCGATGAACCACGCGAGATCTCTTCCATGCCAGGCGTTTTCCAGCATTCGATGGACTCGATGCGCAAAGCGGCCGTGGAAGCGGTGACCGCCGGCGTGGGCGGTCTCATGCTCTTCGGGGTGCCCAAACCGGAGGACAAGGACGCCCGGGGGAGCGGAGCCAGCGATCCGGACGGGATCCTGAACCGCGGGCTGAGGGCGCTGGCGCACGAGGTCGGCGGCTCGACGGTGGTCATGGCCGACACCTGCCTCGACGAGTTCACCGACCACGGACACTGCGGCGTGCTGGACGACAGCGGCGTGGTCGACAATGACGCCACCCTGACCCGCTATGTCGAGATGGCGCTGGCGCAGGCCGAAACGGGCGCGGATCTGCTCGGCACCAGCGGCATGATGGACGGTCAGGTGCGCGCGATCCGCGCGGGCCTGGACGCCGCCGGGCACTCCGACACCGGCATCCTCGCCTACGCGGCCAAGTACGCCTCGGCGTTCTACGGTCCCTTCCGGGAGGCCGTCGGCTCCTCGCTGCAAGGGGATCGGCGCACCTATCAGCAGGATGCGGCCAACCGCCGCGAGGCCATTCGTGAACTGGAGCTGGATCTGGCCGAGGGCGCGGACATCGTCATGGTGAAGCCGGCCATGTCGTATCTGGACATCCTGCGCGAGGTCGCGGATCGCTCCACGGTGCCGGTGGCGGCCTATCAGATCTCCGGCGAGTACGCGATGATCACAGCGGCCGCCCAGCGCGGCTGGATCGATCGTAAGGGCGCGGTACTGGAGTCGCTGTTGGGCATCCGGCGCGCGGGCGCGGACATGGTGCTCACCTACTGGGCCACCGAGGCCGCGCACTGGCTGTCGTGAGCGTGACCGAGTAGCTCGAATCGTGAATCCGATGGTCCCGCCGGGCATTTCGCGTCCGGTCCCGGAAGACGTGCGCACCGCCTGCCAACTCTGGTACGTCGCACTCGGTGTCGGGCTGGTGCAGTTGATCGCCTCGCTGGTCGCGCAGTTCGGGCAGCGGCAGGACCTGGCCCAGCGGATGTTCGACCAGGTCGAGCAGCAGCGGCCGGCGGTGACGCTGACCCAGGTGCAGGCCTGGATGGCGATCGTGTTCGTACTGGTCGGGGTGTTCTGGCTGATGCTGACCGGGGCCGGGGTGGCGGTCGTGTACCAGCTGGGCCGCGGAAAGGCCTGGGCCCGGGCGCTGCTCACCGGATTCGGCGTGTTCCTGGTGCTCGGAGCCGCGGGCACGCTGTTCGGCATCGGGGTCGAGGAGGGTGCGGCCGCACTGGTCGCGGGCGGAGCCGGTATCGTGCAGGCGGTGCTGGCCGGTGGGGCCGTATTCCTTTGCTACCGAAGCGAATCGGAGGCCTTCTTTCGTCCGGGACCGCGTTAGGTATTCCCGAGTTTGTTACGGGCCTACTAGCGGGTATGGTGAGGGCAGTCACAGGGAATTCGGGAACCGGATACCGGGCGTCATACGTTGAGTCATGGCGCGTTCGGCTCCGGGAAGGCGGAGGCAACGATGCGAGTGGTGATCCAGCAGCCGCACAGCCTGCGGCGCGATGTGCTGGTGCTGAGTCTGCTGTTTCTGTTCGGGCTGCTCACCCTCGCCGTGCTGCTGATGCCGGGCCTGGCCCGCTGAGCGAATTCGCGATCTTTACCCTCGACCTATGAGTGAGGCCATCAACGCCCCCGAGGCCGTGCTGTTCTCCGAGCCCGGTGCGCGCTGGCGGACCATCGGCTACGGACCCGCGCTGTGCGCGATCATCCTGGTGATCGAGCTGATTCGCGGCGGCGCCATCCACTGGTTCGGACTGGCCTTCTGCGCGGTGCTGCTGGCCGGATTCGTGTGGTTGCAGGTGGTGGCGGGCAAGCGGCACATCAGTGTCGAGCTGACGCCGAAGCAGCTGCGCGAGGGCACCGAGGTGGTGCCGCTGCGCGATATCGCCAAGGTGCTGCCCGAGGAGGACGAGCAGTCCTGGGATTATGAGGATTGGCAGTCCGCACGGGCGCTGGGCGAGCTGACCGGAGTGCCGCGGCGGCGCAAGGGAATCGGGCTCGAGCTGGCCGACGGGCGGCTGGTGCAGGCGTGGGCACGTGACCACATCACGCTGCGCGCCGAGCTGACGGCCGCGCTGGAGCGAGCGCGCGGGACCGATGACGGGCGCGGGGCGGACGATGAGCGGAAGGAAGCGCTGTGATGCGGTGGCTGACCGTATTCGCCGAATTCGTGCTGGTGCCGGTACTGGTGGTCGCGGCGGTGTGGTGCTGGCGCAATGGGATTCAGCCCACCGTGTTCAGACCGCAGGGCGAGGCGCCGACGTTCACCGCGACACGGTACATCGGGCCGTGGCTGGCGGGGTGCACGGCGCTGACGATCGGGGCGGGACTGGTGCTGATCGATGTGATCGCGCGGTCGGTTCGGCTCGCGCGCTGACCTTTTCGCCGGATTCCGAGCTCACCCTCTTGCTGGACTCATCGGGTTCGTGCCTGCGAGTCGCGGCGACACACCGCGCGCAAGGGGTGCGAAGTCTGGTTTCATCTTGGAGGGGTCTGGGCGGGCACCGAGAATAGTGTTCGTGAAGCGCACAGATCTCAGGAAACGCATCGCCACCGCGATGCTGGCCACGGGGGTCGTCGGCGCTGTGGCCGTGGCACCGGCCGCCGCGGCTGCGGTCGATAGCGTCCCGGACCACCGGTCGCACCTCAGGGCGACGTCCTGGCGGGACCTACTACCACCCCAGCTGAATTGCCTGCTGTCCACCGGATGGTCGGTGTTCTGCCTGGGGATTCCGCTCTCGTAGCGGGTTGCGGCGGCGCGACCGCAGACCGCGCCGCCGTCTCCGCTCCCCGTGCGTTGCCGCCTGAATCGCTGGCACCGGCCGGATGCGCTGAAAAAGCTGTCATCCCCCTTACGCGACAGCCTCAGTTCCAGTATTGGTAAACATCCAGCACCCGTCCGCCCGGGCTGCCCGGCAGATTCAGGAAGAGCACCACGTTGCCGTCGGGGTGCTCGGCGGCCTCCATGATCACCTGCCGTAGTGAGGCGTGCACGCCGCCCCTGTCGTCCTTGTAGATGGCGGTATCCGGTTGCAGGCGCGCACCCATCCGGCTCAGCGGCACGAACATGCTGATTATCGCGGGTGCGGGACCATCCGCCATCGCGGCGGTTTCCTCGTGCGACAACGCCACCCCCACCTGCCCGTGATCGATCTGCACCACCGGAACCCCCGCTGCCGCGACTCCGGCCCCGGCGACGGCCCCGGCGGCGACGGCCATGATCCCAACCCAGAATCGAACGATCCCCATACCTGCCGCCCTCTCTCCGAAGCCGTTTCCTGCGCCGAGACATTACGCATTGGCAACTCATCAGCGAATAACGTTGTCCGAAACTCGACTTCGGCGTGTTGCCGCAGGTCGGATCACCGCCTCCGGGATGCGGTGCTCAAATCGGGGTGCGAGGATGGCGGGTTGGGCTGTGGGACGGGCCACTCGACTACACCCTGTCGTCGACGGGGCTGGGGGCGGCTGAGAGACTGGGTGCCGTGAGTTCTTCTCCGCGTGTGAGCCAGGTGTCGGTCCCGGTCTCAGCTCAACTTTTCGAACGCGCCGCAGCGGTCATTCCCGGTGGCGTGAATTCGCCGGTGCGCGCGTTCAAATCCGTGGGCGGCACGCCGCGGTTCATCGCCTCCGCGCGCGGTTGCACGCTGACCGACGCCGACGGCAACGACTACGTGGACCTGGTGTGCTCATGGGGCCCGATGATTCTCGGGCACGCGCACCCGGTGGTCGTCGAGGCGGTGCAGCGGGCGGCCACGGGCGGGCTGTCCTTCGGCGCGCCGACCGAGGCGGAAATCGAACTCGCCGAGACCATTGCGGGCCGGGTCGCTCCGGTGGATCGGGTGCGGCTGGTGAACTCCGGCACCGAGGCCACCATGAGCGCGGTCCGGCTGGCGCGCGGCTTCACCGGGCGCAGCAAGATCATCAAGTTCAGCGGCTGCTACCACGGGCATGTGGACGCGCTGCTGGCCGACGCCGGGTCGGGTGTGGCCACGCTGGGCCTGCCGACCTCGCCGGGCGTCACCGGCGCACAGGCGGCCGACACCCTGGTGCTGCCCTACAACGACCTCGAGGCCGTGGCCGCCGCGTTCGCGGCGCATCCGGGTGAGATCGCGTGCGTCATCACCGAGGCCGCGGCGGGCAATATGGGCGCGGTCGCGCCGGTGGCCGGATTCAACGAGGGGCTGCGCCGGCTCACCACCGAGCACGGCGCGGTGCTTATCATGGACGAGGTCATGACCGGGTTCCGGGTCAGCCACGCGGGCTGGTTCGGTATCGACGGCGTGGCCGGCGACCTCTACACCTTCGGCAAGGTGATGAGCGGTGGCCTGCCGGCCGCCGCGTTCGGCGGGCGCGCCGACATCATGAACCACCTGGCGCCGCTGGGTCCGGTCTATCAGGCGGGCACCCTCTCGGGTAACCCGGTCGCGGTGGCCGCGGGCCTGGCCACGCTGCGCGCCGCCGATGAGCAGGTCTACGCCACGCTGAACACGAACGCCGAGCGGCTGGGCACGCTCATGACCGAGGCGCTGACCGCCGAGGGCGTCCCGCATCGGGTGCAATTCGCGGGCAATATGGTGAGCGTGTTCTTCGCCGAGAACCCGGTCACCGACTACGCCGCCGCCAAGGCGAGCGAAACCTGGCGTTTCCCAGCCTTCTTCCACGCGCTGCTGGATGCGGGTGTGTACGCGCCGCCGAGCGCCTTCGAAGCCTGGTTCGTCTCGGCCGCCCTCGACGAGGACGCATTCGACCGCATCGCCGCCGCCCTCCCCGCCGCCGCGCGCGCCGCGGCGGCCGCCACCCCCGAAGGATCCGCCGCGTGAGCTCCGCCCACCCCGACTCCGGCCTGCCCGCACCCACCCAGCACGAGGCTCCCCTCTCCGCAGCCGAGGCCACCCGTCTCCTCGACTCCATCCGCCAAGCCGAGGAGGAATTGGCCGAAACCGGCGAACACATCGCCGTCTCCCCGGCCGAACCCGCCTCCGCCCCAACGGAATCCGACAATTCCAGCACGGTTGCCGCCGATTCCGCGGAGGGTGCGGAGATCGCCGCCGAGTCCGACGCGGCTCCGGCCGTCGAATCGGAGGAGTCCGGCGCGCCGGCCGCCTCGTTCTCGTCCGAGATCGTGGTCGAGGTGGATCCCGGTTCGGGTGAACCCGGTGAGTCGGGCACGGAATTCGACGCCGGGAACGACGGCGATGCGGACACGGCCTCCGGTGCTGCGGGCGGATTGATCCTGCCGGGCGATCTGGCCGATGATGTCGAGACGATCGTGCATGTCATGCGGCACGGTGAGGTGCACAATCCGAAAGGGATCCTGTACGGGCGGTTGCCCGGGTTCCAGCTGTCGGTGACCGGGCGGGCGCAGGCACAGGCTGTGGCGCGGTCGCTGGCGGATCATGACATCGCGCTGGTGGTCGCTTCGCCGTTGCAGCGGGCGCAGGAGACCGCGGATCCCATCGCGATGGGTCATGCCCTGGTGATTCGAACCGATGACAATCTGATCGAGGCGGGCAACACCTTCGAGGGGTTGCGGGTTTCGGCAGGTGACGGCGCGCTGCGTAAGCCTCGGCACTGGTGGAAGCTGCGCGATCCCTTCACGCCGTCGTGGGGTGAGCCGTATCTGCAGATCGCGCACCGCATGCTGGCCGCGGTGAACAAGGCGCGGGTGGAGGCCGCCGGCCGGGAGGCCGTGCTGGTCTCGCATCAGCTGCCGGTGTGGACGCTGCGCCGTTTCCTGCAGGGGCAGCGGCTGTGGCACGACCCGCGCCTGCGGCAGTGCTCGCTGGCCTCGCTGACATCGCTTGTCTACCAGGGCGACACGTTGATCGACATCGTCTACTCGGAACCGGCCGGCGCCTCGGATCCCAGGGTGACCGGAGCATGAGTCGCGCCATCGCGTCCCGGCCGTCCTCCGCCCGCCGCCCACTTCGCCGGGTGGCGGCGCTGCTGGCGGGCCTGAGTGTGGTGGCCGTGCTCGCCGGATGCTCGACAGCGGGCAAGGACGCGGTGGCCCAGGGCGGCACCTTCGACTTCGTCTCCCCGGGCGGCAAGACCGAGATCTTCTACGATTCGCCGTCCGCGCGCGGCACCATCGGCAAGCTGTCCGGCCCGGATCTCGTGCACGACGGCAAGACCACGTCGGTGGACGACTTCCCGGGCAAGGTGGTGGTCATCAATATCTGGGGCCAGTGGTGCGGCCCCTGCCGCGCGGAAGCCCCGGCGCTGGAACAGGTTTACGAGGCCGGCAAGGACAAGGGCGTCGCCTTCCTGGGCATCAATGTTCGCGACAACCAGAAGGACAAGGCCCAGGATTTCGTGACCGACAACAAGGTCGGCTACCCCTCCATCTACGACCCGTCCATGCGCAGCCTGCTCGCGCTCGGCGGCAAATTCCCCACCAGCGTCATCCCCACCACCATCGTGCTGGACAAGCAGCACCGGGTGGCGGCGGTGTTCCTGCGCGCCCTGCTGGCCGAGGACCTGCAGCCGGTGGTGGACAAGCTCGCGCAGGAGCAGGCGTGAACCACGTGACCTCCGTGAACCACCTGACCTATATGGCGAGCGTGGGCGATTCGTTCCAGCAGACCGCCGCCACCGGACCGCTGCTGCTGGCGCTGGGCGCCTGCATGCTGGCCGGTCTGGTGTCGTTCGCCTCGCCGTGCGTGGTGCCGCTGGTGCCCGGCTACCTGTCGTACCTGGCCGGTGTGGTGGGTGCGGAGGCCCCGCCGGTGACGGTGGAATCGGCCAAGACCACCACGGCCACCGCCGCGGGCCGCCATTCCGCGCGGCTGCGCGTGGCGGGGGCGGCGGGCCTGTTCGTGGCGGGCTTCACGGTCGTGTTCGTGCTCGCGTCGGCGACCGTGTTCGGCGCGATCCAGGTGCTGAACGTCAATCGTGAACTGCTGCAACGCGTCGGCGGCGTGGTGACCATTGTGATGGGCCTGGCCTTCATCGGCCTGATCCCAGCCCTGCAGCGCGACACCCGCATGGAGCCGCGCCGACTCAGCGGCATCATCGGAGCCCCGCTACTGGGCGCGGTGTTCGCGCTCGGCTGGACGCCGTGCCTGGGCCCGACGCTGTCGGGTGTGATGGCGGTGTCGGCGGGCACCGAGGGCACCACCGCGGTCCGCGGCGTAGCCCTCATCGTGGCCTACTGTCTGGGCCTGGGCCTGCCCTTCGTCATCTTGGCCTTCGGCTCGGCGACCGCGCTGCGCGGTGTCGGCTGGCTGCGCCGTAATTCCCGCACCATTCAGGTGATCGGCGGCCTGCTGTTGGTGGCCGTCGGCATCGCCCTGGTGACCGGGGCGTGGGACCAGTTCGTCTCCTGGGTCCGCGACGCCTTCGTCTCGAATGTGACCCTGCCGATCTGACATGACTGCCATCATCGAAACCCCCAGCGCCCCCGCCCGTCCGCCGCGCCAGTCGCCGCTGCGCCGCGTCCTCGGCGTGCTGCGCAATACCTGGCGCGGCCTGACCAGCATGCGCACCGCGCTCATGCTGCTGTTCCTGCTGGCCTTGGCCGCCATCCCGGGCGCGCTGCTGCCCCAGCGCAGTCTGAACGCGGGCAAGGTCGACGACTACATCCGCAACCGGCCGACGCTCGGCCCGTGGATGGACCGGCTGCAGCTGTTCGACGTGTTCTCCAGCTTCTGGTTCACGGCCGTCTATGTGCTGCTGTTCATTTCGCTGGTGGGCTGCATCCTGCCGCGCTGCGTGGACCACTACCGGGCGCTGCGCACGCCCCCGGTCAGGGCGCCGCGCAACCTGTCCCGGCTGCCGCACCACTGGTCGGGTACCGACGCGGTCACCCCCGAGCAGGTGATCGAGCGGGCCCGCGGCCAGATGCGCGGCTGGCGCACGCTCGTGCAGCCGGGTGATCGTGAAGGCGAGCTGACCCTTTCGGCGGAGAAGGGCTACACCCGCGAGCTCGGCAACCTGGTCTTCCACCTGGCCCTGGTCGGTCTGCTGGCGGCGATCGCGGTCGGCAAGCTGTTCGGCTACGAGGGCAATGTGGTCGTGCTCGCCAATGACGGCCCGGGTTTCTGCACCACCTCGCCCGCGGTGTTCGACTCCTTCCGCGCGGGCAATGTCAACGACGGCACCGGGCTGACCCCGATGTGCGTGCGGGTCAAGGACTTCAAGGCCGACTACCTCCAGAACGGCCAGGCGTCCATGTTCACCTCGAACATCCAGTACCAGACCGGCACGGACCTCGACGCCGGCAACTGGCGCGACGCCACCATCCAGGTGAACCACCCGCTGCGCGTCGCCGGTGACCGGGTTTACCTGCAGGGCCACGGTTTCGCACCCAGGTTCACGGTGACCTTCCCGAACGGCCAGACCCGCACCGAGTCCATCCAGTGGAAGCCGGACGACGCCACCACCTTCCTGTCCTCGGGTGTGCTGCGCATCGACCCCCCGGGCGGCATGTATCCGAACGAGGAGGAGCGCCGCAAGCACCAGGTCGCGATCCAGGGCCTGTTCGCGCCGACCGCGCTCATGCACGGTCAGTTGCTCACCTCCAGGTATCCGGCCATGAACGATCCGGCGGTGGCGATCGACATCTACCAGGGCGATACCGGCCTGGACACCGGTCGCGCACAGTCGCTGTTCGCGTTGGACCCGGAGATGATCAAGCAGGGCCGCCTGGTGAAGGCACAGCGGGTGAACCTGAAGCCGGGTGAGTCGGCGTCCCTGTCCGACGGCACCAAGGTGACTTTCGACGGCGCGGAAGAGTTCGTGAATCTGCAGGTTTCGCATGATCCGGCGCAGCAGTGGGTGCTGGTGTCGGCGCTGACCATGATGGCGGGCCTGCTGGTGTCGCTGCTGGTGAAGCGCCGCCGCATCTGGCTGCGCGCGTACCCGGATACCGATACCGATGGGGTACGACGTACCGTAGTAGAAATGGGCGGATTGGCCCGCACCGACCAGGCTGGATGGGGCGGCGAATTCGACCGCCTGCGTGAGCGGCTGCTGACGGGAGAGAAGTAATGCCGATCGACGAGAACATCGCCTCCTACAGCGATCTCGCGTTCAAGTCGGCCATCGTGATCTACGCGCTGGTCTGGATCATGCTGGTCTGGCAGTTCGCCCTCACCCGCACGGTGCCGACCACCACTCGCCAATTGGTCACCGCCGGCGGCGGTTCCGACATCGTCGACGAGCCGCCCGCGAACGTGCCCGGCAAGGTGCAACCGCGCGGGTCCGAGCGTCCCTTCCCGGAACGCCTGGGCAATATGGCCTTCGCGGTGCTGTTCGTCGGCGTCGGCGTGCACCTGGCCTCGATCGTGCTGCGCGGCTTCGCGACCCACCGTTTCCCGCTGGGCAATATGTTCGAGTTCATCTCGATGGCCACCGCGGCGGCCGTGCTCCTCGGCCTGATCCTCCTGCGCGACCAGCGGTTTCGCGGCATGTGGTCGTTCCTGCTGGTCCCGGTGCTGATCCTGCTGTTCCTGGCGGGTACCAAGCTGCACGTGGACGCGGCCCCCGTGGTCCCGGCACTGAAGTCCTACTGGCTGCCCGTGCACGTCACCGTGGTGTCCATCGGCTCGGGTGTCTTCCTCGTCTCGGGCGTCGCGAGTCTGCTGTTCCTGTACCGCATCTGGCAGCCCGCGGGCGCGGAGTCGGACAATATCTTCGGTCAGCTGGCCCGCCGCCTTCCCGACGCCCAGCTGCTGGACCGCCTCGCCTACCGCACCACCATCATCGGCTTCCCCATCTTCGGCGCCGGCGTCATCCTCGGCGCCATCTGGGCCGAGGCCGCCTGGGGCCGCTTCTGGGGCTGGGACCCGAAGGAGACCTGTTCCTTCATCGCCTGGGTCCTCTACGCCGCCTACCTGCACGCCCGCGCCACCTCCGGCTGGCGCGACACCAAGGCCGCCTGGATCAATATCGCCGGCTTCGTGGCCATGCTCTTCAACCTCTTCATCATCAACATCGTGGTGAGCGGCCTGCACTCCTATGCGGGCCTGAACTGACCCAACAGGTTTCGAAGGCCCCGGCACGTTCAGTGCCGGGGCCTTCTTTTCGTGGGTAACTACCGATCGGTGCCGAGGGGCTGTACCGTGTTAAGCGACGGTGATTAGAACACGTTCTAGTTTTGAGCGAAGGGGCTCGTCATGGCACTGGCGCCGCAGGGTCGGGTTCGAAAGGTGCGGGAGATCGACGTGGGCGACGCGCCCACACGGTTCGCGCGCGGATGGCATTGCCTCGGGCTCGCCAAGTCATTCCGGGACGGAGAACCGCATCAGATCTCCGCGTTCGGGACCAAGCTGGTGGTCTTCGCCGACAGCAAGGGTGAGCTGCACGTGCTCGACTCCTATTGCCGGCATCTGGGCGGCGACCTGAGTATGGGTGAGATCAAAGGGGATTCGATCGCCTGCCCGTTCCACGACTGGCGCTGGGGCGGCGACGGCAAGTGCACCGGCATCCCCTACGCGCGGCGCGTCCCGCCGCTGGCGCGGACCCGGTCGTGGATCACGTTGGAGCGCAACGGTCAGCTGTTCGTATGGCACGACCACGAGGGCAATCCGCCGCCGGACGAGGTGACGATCCCCTACATCGAGGGCCCGTACACCGATGCCGAGGGCAAGGGCACCGAGGGACCGGCCGACGGGTGGACCGAATGGACCTGGGAGTCCATGGTGATCGAGGGCTCCAACTGCCGCGAGATCATCGACAACGTCGTGGACATGGCCCACTTCTTCTACATCCACTACGCGTACCCGACGTTCTTCAAGAACGTCTTCGAGGGACACATCGCGACCCAGTACCTGGAGTCCACCGCGCGTCCGGACAAGGGCATGGCCACGCAGTACGGCGGCAACTCCACGCTGAAGTCGGTGGCCTCCTACTTCGGGCCGTCCTACATGGTCAATCCGTTGGTCAACAACTACAGCGGGTTCGAACTCGAGACCGTGCTGATCAATTGCCACTATCCGATCTCGCAGGACGCGTTCGTGCTGCAGTACGGCATGTCGGTGCGCAAGCCGCAGGGCGTGGACGATGCCGCCGCGGATCGGATCGCGGAGAAGATGACGGTCGGCATCGGTGAGGGCTTCCTGCAGGACGTCGAGATCTGGAAGCACAAGTCCAAGATCGAGAATCCGCTGCTGACCGAGGAGGACGGCCCGGTCTACCAGCTGCGCCGCTGGTACGACCAGTTCTACGTGGACGTCGCCGATATCGACCCGAAGTCGGTGCAGCGCTTCGAATTCGAGGTCGACACCACCAAGGCCAATGAGGCGTGGGAGGCGGAGGTCGCCGAAAACCTCAGGCGCAAGGCCGAAGAGGATGCCACCAGCCACTGACGGTGTCCGCTCAGAACAGGCTCCACGCCAGGTAGGCCGCGACGGCGAGGTAGACCAGATTCGCGACGATGAACTTGGCCTAGCCGGCGCGCAGGTGGGCGATCATCGCTCCCACCATGAGCAGGATCCAGCAGACCGCGGTCACCGGCGTCATGACGGGCGCGAGGTGCAGGGCGACCGGCAGGATCAGCCCGGCCGCGGCCAGCAGTTCGAGGACGCCGAGGGAGCGGATGAAGCCGGTGGGCACGTTCACCGTCCACCCCGCGCCCGGGAATGCGGCCAGCTTGGCCTTGGACATGATCAGCTTGTTGGCACCGCCGCTCACCGCGACGAGGGCCAGTACGCCGGACGCGATCCACAGGCTGGTGGTCATGGGAATCTCCTTGCGACTGGTAATCGCGACTTCGGTGTCGCGATCGGATTCGTGCATGAGATGCCGGAGCCGCCGGCCCTGTGACAGCTCTGCCCGGTGACGGCCGCCACACGGTCGGGGTGGGGTCTGGAGACCCGGCGCCCCACCCGAACCCATCGTCGGTTCGGCGTCGGCGACCCCGCGGGTGTGGGCCCGACCGCCGCCGTGGATCTCGCGACCACCCTGATCGCCCTGCTGCAAGGTGCGCGCCAAGGGCACGATCGAGCCCTTCGATCGCATCTCCCGTGCCGCGACCGATGTGATGCGGTGCCGTTTCGCGCCCTAGCCCTCGTCCGCGAGTTCGGTGTCGGCCATGCGTACTTCACCCCGCGTGAGCGGTTCGTAGTCCCCGCCCGATTCCTCGCGAATCAGGTTCATGTCCGACAGTTGCCGGTGCCGATCGGCCCGCCGTGTCGCAGCTCGCTCGTCGCCGGCCTTACGGCGCGCATCCTGCGACAAATTCTGTTCACGCTCCATCGAGGCACCTCCGGAAGGGAGCGCTGTGGAACCGTATTGGCTCAGTATGCGCGCGCCGACGACCGATGGAGTGATCTATGTCATACCGATTGTGGGTCGAAGAGGGGTTTCGCGCACGCACGGCGTGCGCCGCGCCGACATTTCCGGAACCCATGATCGATTTCCGGCGGCGGTCAGGCAAACTCGAAGTGGCAAACCGCACACAAGCTTTCGGGAGTGAACGAATGCGCAAGATCCTGCCCTCGACCCTGCTGGCCGCCAGCGCCGTCGGCGCCCTGCTGGTGCTGCCCGCCGGCACCGCCAACGCGTTGAGCCCGGCCTGCTCCGCTGTCAACGATGTCCTCAGCAACGTCCACGCGCTCGGCCCGAACAAGCAGCTGCAGCAGGACGTCGCCAACCAACTGCTCGCGATCGACGCCAGCGGCGCCGAGAAGGACGCGATCACCAACTACGCCAACGCGCTGACCAATGGCGACGCCGCCTCCATCGGCACCGCCACCACCATCCTCAACGGCGTCTGCAACCAGGGCTAGCCAATTCTTCTGCTCCGCAGCCACTTCGGGCCGGTTCTCCATGGCGGACCGGCCCGAACTGTATGCGTCGGCCGGGGATGACGGCGTGCTACCGCCGTGCCGAAGGCCCTGCCACCCGATGCGGCGGTCGTCGAACTCGTGGACGATATCTTCCTGCCGGTCGTCCGTACGGGTGTAGGCCGCAGAGACGAACCGTCCCCCGAGGACGCGCTGGCGCGAATCCGCGGGGGACGGTCACTGTTGTCCAAATGGCTATCTTGTTGGCGAGCTTCGGTCAATCAAGTGGATTCGCCGTCGCGATGCTCTCGGGAGAGTTTGGCGAGGAAATCCGGGTCATCTTCGGGACCGATGATGCGGTTGCGCCGAATGGGTGCTGCGCCGGTGCCAGCCGATCGCTGGGGTCCGAAAGCCTTCCAGCACAGCATCGCGACGGCCACTACCGCGATGAGTGCCAACAGGTACGTCACGTCGCTCACCTCCTGACAACGAGGGTAATCCGAGTGCGTACCCGCGGCACGTGAAGCGGGAAATCAGTGTTACACGCGGGTGGCCTCGGTGGTGAGGGACCGCAGGAGTTGCATCACTTCTGATTCGCGGAACCGGCGGTGCCCGCCCGGAGTCCGCAGGGAGCCGAGCCGACCTGCGTGAGCCCAACGGGTCACGGTCTTCGGATCGACGTGGAACAGGGCAGCGACTTGGCCTGGGGTGAGCAGGGTGTCCTGGCCGTTGACGGAACCCAATGCGCGGCTCGCCGCGGTGAACGCAGTCATTCGCAAACCTTTCCGTTTCGACAGATCCCTCATCAGTAGCGACATCGTTGCACCGCACCCCCTGGGTGTTCGAACGGTCTCGCTTTGGTAAAGGGGAAGTAATAGACAAAACGGATATCCGTTATGTGTTTACGGTCACGTTTGACCCCGTTGTAGCGAACTGTCAGCGACAAACAGGCTGGTTGGCTTCATATTTCTGCCGCACGAGGGCCGCGGCGGCGCCCGAGGCGCCGTCACCTACGCTGTTCTGCGTGAGTGATGCAACCCGGCCCGAAGGTGCGGGCCGCCGCCTGGCGCGCAATCTGGCCCTCTACACGGTGGCCCGGCTCGGGCTGGTCGCCGTCATCACCGCGATCATCCTGGGCGTGGCCGCCGTGGTGAAGGTGTCCATCCCGCTCATCGTCGCGCTGCTGTTCGCTCTGCTCGTCGCCATGCCGCTGTCGCTGGTGCTGTTCAAGAAGCTTCGTGCGCAGGTCAACCGGGACATCGCGGCCGTGGACGCCAAGCGGCGCAAGGACCGTGACCAACTGATGTCGAGGCTGCAGGGCAAGGACGAGCAGTGAAGCGCTGCGATCGCAGCGCACCCCGGGACTGGGTCGACAATGCCGTCCGCCTCATCGACGCCGACACCCAGCGCAGCGCCGACACCCATCTGCTGCGCTACCCACTACCGCCGGAGTGGGGTATTCAGCTCTATCTGAAGGACGAATCGACACACCCGACGGGCAGTCTCAAACATCGCCTGGCCAGATCGCTGTTCCTGTACGCCATCTGCAACGGCTGGGTCACCGAGGGCACCACGGTGGTGGAGGCTTCGTCGGGTTCGACCGCCATCAGCGAGGCGTATTTCGCCAAGATGCTGGGCCTGGACTTCGTGGCCGTGGTGCCGGCCAAGACCTCGCCGGAGAAGCTGGCGCTCATCGAGGCTCAGGGCGGGCGCTGTCACCTGGTCGAACGCGCCCCCGACATCTATACGGAGGCGGCGCGTCTGGCGGCCGAGACCGGCGGTCACTACATGGACCAGTTCACCAATGCCGAGCGTGCCACCGACTGGCGGGGTAACAACAACATCGCCGAATCCATCTTCCAGCAGATGATTCTGGAGACGCACCCTGTCCCGGAGTGGGTCGTGGTGGGCGCGGGGACCGGCGGCACCAGCGCGACCATCGGCCGCTATCTGCGCTACAAGCGGCATCCGACGCGGCTGGCGGTGGTGGATCCGGAGAACTCGGCCTTCTACGGCGGCTATGAGGTCGACGACCTGGACTATCAGACCGGAATGCCGTCACTGATCGAGGGCATCGGGCGGCCTCGGGTGGAGCCGTCCTTCGTGCCGAGCGTGGTGGACTGCATGATCGAGGTGCCCGACGCGGCCTCGGTGGCGACCGCCAGACATGCCAGTGCGGTGCTGGGCCGGCGGGTGGGCGGGTCCACGGGCACCAACCTGTGGGGGGCCTTTGCCCTGATTGCCGACATGATCGCCGCGGGCCGCGTCGGCAGTGTGGTGACGCTGCTCTGTGATGGCGGAGACCGTTATGCCGGAACCTATTTCAATGACGAATGGGTTGCCGACCAGGGGCTGAGCTTGGCCGAACCCGCCGCGGTGCTGACCGAATTCATCGCCACCGGTACTTGGTCGGGATAGTTTTCGCACGGCACGACGGGTCGGCTGATACTGGGCGATCACCTACCGGAAAGATTGCCACGCATTTGCTATAGCGGCTTGGTTGGCGACGGATCGTTAGCGGGCGCAGCCTTTTTTACGTGTCTCGATGGGGTAACAAGGGCTCCGAGTGCGTTAAGGGGCCTTGACATTTGAGGGGTGTTGACGGACCGCCGAGCGCGTCGCCGCGGTCGGCCCATCGACGACGGTGCCGAGTGCCAGCAGCCACGATTGCAGGCTCGATTGCGTGCGCCACACATTGATTCGTATCTCGGAGATGGCCAGCGTCCGCGGGTCGCGCACCAGCTTGGTGAGATCGCTGCGCTCCACGACGACCGGGGAGCGCCACAGCAGCGCGAAGTCCGGATCCGCCAGGCACCGTTCGAGGATCTGCCGGCCGTGCTCGCTCTCGCCGGCGCGCGCCAGTTGTATGCGGAAGCGGCCCACCGCCATGCGGGTCTCGTTCTCCCAATTCACCATCACGGTGCGCGAGATGGGATTGAGGATCAGCCATTCCAGGTAGTTGGTCCCCGTCACGAGTTCCGGGAAGTACTCCTGGTGCGCGGCATTGGCGGCCGCGATATCCCACAGTCCGGAGACGTAGGCGCCGATGGCTGGGTTGAGTAGATCCAGATACTCCAGGTCGACCGGGGTGGGGTGGTCCGCATCGGCGCTGGGTAGTGGGCCTTCGGCCAGGATAAGTGCGTACTCGAATTCGGCCGACGACAGTTTCAGCGCGGTACCGAGGGATTCGATGACCCGCCGGGACGGGTTGGCGCCGCCTTCGATCTTGGTCAGGTAGGGGACCGAGAGGTTGGCCTGCCAGGCCAATTGGGGACGCGTGAGATTCGCGGCGGTGCGGCGCTGGCGAATGTACTCGCCGAACGTGGGAACTCCATCCATTTACTTAGGCAGACCTTACTTGTATGGCCATCGGGTGCACGCGCGGTTGCCGACGGATACGTACGGTCCCCGGGTCGCGGGGTGTGCGGCATTCCGTTCTGCTCCAATAGTTTGAAACAACAACAAATCAGGAGTCGAGTTGGGGCCGCCACCGCGGTCGGTCATGGATGTGCATGTCACGGCCGGACCCTGGGCGATGTCATCGGCGCGAGGCGGGGCCGATGAGCCGGAGTGTCATGACGTCGTCAATGCCTGGGGGCGGGCGTCTTTCGGGCTGTATCAGGACCGCGACGGCGACATCTGGGAGAGCGAACCGCGCGGTTGGCGGCTGTGACCGCGGGATGACGTGGCCGTCGACCCCGACGTCGTCTGGGATTGGGTCGACGGCTGTGTGCGCGATTGGGATTGGGTCGACGGCTGTGAGCGCGACTGCGCGCCGTTCACCCCCTGGGCCTGACCGCGACCTTCCGGTCCGGCCGTCACGTGATGTCAGCTGACGGTGAACAGCCTTCATGTCGTGTCAATTTTCGTTGACGTTCCGCATGTGTCAACGTAAATTGACAGGCATGAGTGAGGCAACGACTCTGGCGGCCGCCGCCGGCAGCCCCGACCCCCAGGTCGGGCTCCGCGCGGTGCTGGCACTGCGCCGGCTGCTCGAGCGGCTCGAGGCCATTCAGGTCACCAATGCCCGCAAACAGGGCTGGTCCTGGCAGGCCATCGCGGACGCGCTCGAGGTGAGCAGGCAGGCGGTCCACCAGAAGTACAACCGGAAGGGCGGTATCCGCTGATGTTCGAACGATTCGACAAGGCGGCCAGATACGCGGTCGTGATGGCCCAGGAGGAGGCACGGGATCTGTGCTCGTCGAGCATCGAGGTCGAGCACATGCTGTTGGGCCTGCTCGACTGCCCCGACCAGGGCCTGCGGGAAATCCTTGTGGCGCACGGGCTCACCGCCGACGGTGTGCGAGACACTGTGGCCCGCAAGCGGACCGGTGAGCCTCTCGGTGCGGAGGACGCGGCGGCGCTGCGTTCCATCGGCATCGATCTCGACGCCGTGCGGGAGAGCCTGGAGGCCACCTTCGGCGAGAACGCCCTCGACCGGGCCGCGGTGCCGGTCGCGGGATCGCGCTGGGGGAAGTACTGGGGTGCGGAAGGCGGCCCGCGCGGCCACATTCCATTCACCAAGGAATCCAAGAAGGTCATCGAGCTCTCGCTGCGGGAGGCGCTGTCGCGCAAGGACGATCGCATCGAGGCCGGTCACATGGTGCTGGCGGTGCTCCGCGCGCCCAACCCCATCACCCAGCGCCTGCTCGGCGACGAGACCGCGGTGCGGAATCTACGTGACGCCGTGTCCGGCTACCTCGATCGCGCGGCCTGATCGGCCAGTGGCGTATTCGGCCCGATCGAGATGTCCGGCCCGAGACCCGATCTCGCCCTACGATCGGGGCATGACGCTACTGATACGTCTGCTGATCAACGGGGTGGCCATCTGGCTGGCCGCCGCCTGGGTGAACGGCATCGAGATCAAGACCCCCGAGGACACCACCCAGAGCAAGATCCTGGTGATCGCGGCTATCACCGTGGTGTTCGCCCTGGTGAACATGCTGGTGAAACCGATAGTGAAGGTGCTCTCATTCCCCTTCATCGTGGTGTCGCTGGGCCTGTTCCTGCTGGTGATCAACGCCCTCATGCTGTGGTTGACGGCGAAGATCACCGGCACCACGGATTACGGCCTGCGCGTGGACGGATTCTGGGCCGCGGTGCTCGGCGGCATCATCATCTCGGTGGTGAACTGGGTGCTCGGAGTCCTCGTCCCCGACGAGGACTGAACTCAGCCGACGGCCAGCGCCACGGCCACGATGGCCGACCACACCAGCATCGCCTGACCGGTACCGGCAAGGGCGGGAATGAGTCCCGGTCCGTTCTTGCCGGTCCGCACCGGCTCGTTGGCACGGATGGCCAGCGGCAGCGCCACCAGCGCGGCCAGGGTCCAGGGGCTGCGCCAGACCAGCAATGCCAGCGCGAGGAACGGGATCAGGATCAGCACCATGTGCAGGGTGCGGGTGTGGGCGTCGCCCAGCCGCACGGCCAGGGTGAGCTTGCCGGATTCGGTGTCGGTGGGGATATCGCGCAGGTTGTTGGTGACCAGCACGGCGCTGGAGAAGGCGCCGACGGACACCGCGCACACCAGTCCGGCCCAATCCACCCGCCCGGCCTGCACGAACTCGGTGCCGAGCACCGCCACCAGGCCGAAGAACACGAAGACCGCGATCTCACCGAAGCCGCTGTAGCCGTACGGGTTCCGGCCGCCGGTGTAGAACCAGGCTCCGGCCAGGCAGGCCGCGCCGACCAAGATCAGCCACCAGGCGCTGGTGATCGCCAGCACCAGGCCGATCACCGCGCCGACGGTCAGGCAGGCGATGGCGGCATTGCGCACCGCGGCGGGGGCCGCCAGCTTGGAACCGACCAGGCGCAGCGGACCGACCCGCTCGTCATCGGTGCCGCGAATGCCGTCGGAGTAGTCGTTGGCGTAATTGACGCCGATGATGAGCGCCACCGAAAGCAGCAGGCACAGAATCGCTTTCCACCACACGAACCCGCCGACCGAGGCGGCCGCTGCCGTGCCCGCCAGAACCGGGGCGATGGCGTTCGGAAGGGTGCGCGGCCGAGCGCCCTCGATCCACTGTGCTGCTGTAGCCATGCTTCGCAGCCTAGTGCGAGGCTCGGCGGGCGCGCCCGTCCGAGGGTCCGGCGTTGCCGGGCCGAGCCGCGGACGGTCTTCGGCCGCGGCCTCGAGCTGGGCTTGCCCCTTCTCGAAGTCCTCGCGCACCAGGCGATCCATTCCGAACAGCTTGCCGGTGACGGCCATCACGCCGTTCTGCGCGGCGGTCATGCGCCAGGTCACCACGGTGCTATCGCCCCGCGGGCGGAATTCGACGGTGACCCTGGTCGGTCGCCTACCACGGCTTCTGCGAAGCGCAGGAGGTGATCTCCACATCGCCGCGGCCTGCCCCGATGCCACTGGAGATGCGCTCCGTGGCTGGGTCGGTGTCCTCCCAGGGTGACCGCTTGCGCCACCGGTGGAAGTCGTCGACGAGTGCCTGGACCTGTGCGAGATCGGCCTTGATGACTGTTTCCCGGTGAATGTCGAACGCGGCCAGGGCATGAGCGCAGGCGCTGCGGACCCCCGATGGCCCGCCCTCGACAAATCCGGTTGAGCCGAGCTCGGCGTATCGGGTAAGCCGATCCGGTGCGACCTGCTGACACCGGGCCCGGCGGATCCGGCGGCGGCTCGGTCGCTCACCTACGATTGGTAAGGAATGAATTCGGAAGAAGGCAGTTCGAGCAGCACGGGAAGCGCGCGGGTGGCGAACGTGGTCGACTCGACACTGGTGGCCCTGCTGGGCGAGATCGCACTGCGCCGCGACGGCGCGCTCACCGCGGTACCGGGCGCCCGAGCCCGGCTGCTGGTGGCAACGCTGGCGCTGCGTCCCGGCCGCAGCCGCAGCGCGCAAGCGCTCATCGATGACGTGTGGGGTGAGGACCCGCCACGTGCGCCCATGAACGCGCTGCACACGCAGGTCTCGCGGCTGCGCTCGGCGCTGCCCGAGGGCGCGCTCGAGATCGGCCCCGCCGGGTATCGGCTGGTCCTGGCCCCCGAGCAGGTCGACCTGACCCTTGCCCACCAGCTGGAAAAGCAAGCCCGCCAAGCTCATACGATCGGCGACGACACCGCCTGCCTGGATCTGCTGGCCACCGCTCGCGGCCTCTGGCGCGGCGAACCCGGCGCCGACCTTCCGCCCGGTCCGGTCGGCGAGGAACTCGGCGCGCTGGCCGCCACCCGCCGCCGCGCCCTGGACGCCCTGGAACTGACCGTGCGGGAGGCCGTTGGCGATCTGCCCGCCGCCATCGAACTGGCGCAGCGCGCCGTGACCGCCGATTCGCTGGACGAGCCCGCGCACTCGACTCTGATGCGCCTGCTCGCCGCGGCGGGTCGCACCAACGAGGCCCTCGACGTCTTCGCCACCCTGCGCACCCGGCTGGTCGACCAGCTCGGCGCCGACCCCGGCCCCGCGCTGGTCGCCTTGAACACCGCCATCCTGCGCGGCGAACCACTGCCCGGGCAGCCGACCTCGGGGATCGTGCGCGGCGCGCGCTCGGACCACGTCGGCGCGCCGATGGATAGCGCCGCGGCGCACGGATATCCGGTGATATCACCCGAGTCCGGCGCTTTCGCACCCGCGGCCTACAGCGGCATCCGGAGTCAGCCCGGCGTTGCGGCCGCAACAACGGCGCGAGGACTGTCCGCGGTGCCCGACCCGGACACGAACGGTCGGGTCCCCTCGATCGATCGCCATGCACTCGGAGCGGTGGGAGCTGTTCGCGCGCACCGGGATTCGCCCGCCGACGGGCCCGTGCCCGGCTCGGACGGCCCCGGTCCGCCGCGCTTCTCACGCCGGACGGCCGGGGGCGCTGCGGCGGCCGAGGCGCGAGAGTTGATGGGCGAGAACGCGATCGGATTGCGGGCCGCGCCGAATCCGCTGTTGGGGCGGGAAGCCGATCTGGAAGCGCTCGAGGAGATGCTGCGCGCCTCCCGGGTCACCACCGTGCTGGGGCCGGGCGGAACCGGCAAGACCCGGATCGCCAATGAACTGGGCGCACGGCTGGCGCACCACACCGCGGTGACGCTGGTGGAATTGGCGTCGCTGCGGGCGGATTCGCAGGGCGCGGCGGAGACCCGTGTCGAGATCGAGGCCGCGATCGCGACCACCCTCGGCGTGGCCGACGTCGTGCGTGAGACGAACGTGCTTCGGCAGGTGCCGGGCCGCGATGTCCGGCAGAAGCTGCGGGAGGCGCTCGGGATGCGGCCGACCCTGCTGATCCTGGACAACTGCGAGCATCTCATCGAGGGCGTGGCCGAGGTGGTGTCGGATCTGGTCGGGGCGAGCGATCAGCTGACCGTGCTCACCACCAGCCGCGCACCGCTGGAGATCATGGCCGAGGCGGTCTATCCGTTGCCGCCGTTGACCATTGACGCGGCCGGATCACCCGCCACCGATCTGTTCGAGGCGCGGGCTCGCGCCGTGCGGCCGTCGGCGCGGCTGGACCGGCAGGTGGTGGCCCGGCTCTGCCGTACCCTCGACGGGCTGCCGCTGGCCATCGAGTTGGCGGCGGCGCGGGTGCGCACCATGAGCGTGGAGGAGATCGATTCCCGCCTCGATCACCGCTTCGCCCTGCTGCGCAGCGGCGATCGCAGCTCTCCGCAGCGGCATCGCACCCTGCACGCGGTGATCGAATGGAGCTGGAACCTGCTCGACGAACCCCAGCGGGTCGCGCTGCGCCGACTATGCCGGTTCCCGGCGGGTTTCACCCTCGCCGCCGCCGAAACCGTGCTCGCCGGAACCGAGATGGACGATCCCGCGACGGCCGTCGACGGGCTGGTGGGTCAGTCGTTGCTGACCGTGCTGGAGGACGACGAGGGCGGCACCCGCTACCGGATGCTCGAGACCGTGCGGGAATTCGGCGAGGAGCAGCTCGCCCTCTCCGGGGACGCCGAGCTGGTGATGGACCGGATGTCGGACTGGGCGAGGGACTTCGCGCTGGATACGGCGCGCCGATACCACACGGCCGAACAGGTCCGGGCGGCTCTGGACCTGGGTGCGGAGGGGGACAATCTGGTCGCGGTGCTGCGTCACGCACTCGAGCGGGACGACATCGCGACCGTGCACACGGTCTTCCCGATCCTGGCGAGCCTGTGGGTGTTGCGCGGTGCGCATGCCGAACTGATCGGCTGGGCGCCCCGCATTCTGGCCGTCCCGCCGCGCCGATTTCCGGCGGTCGCCGACGAGACCGACCTCTACCTCATCGGCCAGCTGATGATCGGCCTGCACATGATGTTCAGCGGCAAGGACATTCGGGTGATCCGGGTGCGCATCACCATCCGCCGGATCCTGGCCTCCGGAGCACCGATGAGCCCGGTCTGCCGTTTCCTCGGTGAGCTGGTCACCCAGTCCCGGAACGCCACCCAGCTGGGCCGGAAGCTGAGCGCGGGCGTTCGCTCGCCCGACCCGCAGACCCAGGTGGCGGCTCTGCTGCTGCGTGCGAACATGTGCGAGAACGACGGGCTGATCCACCTGTCGATCCGGGACGCCGAGCTCGCCATGCGCATCAACGGCGATCAGGACGCCTGGGGCACCGCTATGACCTGCCAGCATCTCGGCAGCATGCACGGCCAGTCGGCGCGCTATGCCGCGGCGGTCGACTACTACCGGCGGGCTGTCGACCGGATGGAGGAACTCCGGGCCTGGGACGAGGCCGCCGAGGTGCGCAGCTATCTGGCCGTGGCGCTGGCGGGCACCGGGAAGCCGGCGGCGGCTCGGCGCGCTCTCGAACCCGCCCTCGGGGCGTTCAGCAGCGGCCTTTCGCTGGATACTCCGGTAACGCAGCCGAATCACCGGCTCGCGACCGTGTCGGCCGGACTGGCGGAAGTCGAACTTGCGGAAGGGGATGTCGAGACCGGGCTGCGTCGCCTGCACCGGATACCGGCGCTCATGAACTGGCCGCGCGATGTCGGCGTCCCGGGACCGGGGACCTTGATCCTGGTCGCGGCCCTCGTCGACGCGTACGTACTCCACGGCCGCGCCGAGGATGTCGCGCGGACGGCCGCGGAGCTGGCCCGCGTCGGGCACCGCATGCTGAGACAGTACTGGGATCTGCCGCAGATCGGCGTGGTGAGCTGTGCGACCGGAACCTATCTGCTGGCCACGGGACGGCATCCGGACCGGGCGCTGGAGCTGGTGGTGCTGACGCCGAAAGTCCTCGGCCGCCAGGACTATCCGTCCATGCAGTGGCGGCGGCACCTGGAACTGCACCGCCCGATGCTGGGGGAGGAGCGGATATCCGCGGCCCTGGCGGCGGTGGCCGGATTGGGCCGCCGTCAGGCCGCCGAGCGCATCATGAGCCATCTGCGCGAGATCACCGGCGACGAGGGTGACGGACCGATCGAGGCGGTCGGGCTTCCGTAGCGCCGATGCCGCCTGCGTCGCAGCGAGATTCGGCCGAGGCGGTCTCGTCGGATTCGGACGGTGTCGGCGGGTCGAGCGGGCCGGCTTCCGGCGGATCCGTGCCCAGTGGTCGCCAGGCGAGCACACCCGGCGTTTCCCGGCAAGCGTGCCTGGTGCGCGAAACGCCCGCCCACCGACAGTCGGTGGGCGGGCGCTCGAATCGCGGGGCGGTACGGGCGCATCACGCGCGCCGCATGTACGCCTTCACCGCGAGGGGTGCGAAGATCGCGATCACGACCAGCGAGCCGATCACGGAGTACACCAGGTTGGAGCTGTAGACATTGCTGTTCATCAGTTCTCGGGCCGCATTGACCATGTAGTAGATCGGGTTGGCCTTGTTGATGCCCTGCAGCCAGCCCGGCATGGTGGACACCGGAGCGAATGCGCCGGACATGAAGGTCAGCGGGAACATGATCATCATCGACATGCCCTGCACGGCGGGCGCGCTCTTACCGGTGATACCGATCAGCGCCCAGATCCAGCTGATCGCGAAGGAGCAGAACACCACCAGCAAACCCGCGACCACCACGGCCGCGAATCCGCCCTCCGGGCGGTAGCCCAGGATCAGGCCCATCGCCACCGTCAGCACCGTGGCCAGACCGTAGCGGACCATGTCCGCCAGCAGCGCGCCCGACAGTGCCGAAATACGGGCGATGGGAAGGGATTTGAAGCGGTCGAAGACGCCCTTGTCCATATCCTCGCGCAGCTGGGTGCCGGTGACCACCGAGGTCAGTACCACCGTCTGCACCAGCAGGCCCGGAATCAGGGTCGGCAGGTACGCGCTCACGCTGCCGGCCATGGCGCCGCCGAAGATGCCCGCGAACAGGGCCGTGAACAGGATCGGCTGAATGGTGACGTCGAACAGCTGCTCCGGATTGTGCTTGATCTTCAGGATGCCGCGGTAGGCCATGGTGAACGAGTTCGCCACGGTCTGCCTGAACGGAATGTGATTGCTCACATCGGGGATCGGTGCGGCCGTCGCCGCGTGCCGCCCGGCGGGGGCGGTGAGGGTGGTGGTCATGCGGCGCTCCGTTCGCTCTCGTCGTCCTCGGCGGCGTGCCCGGTGAGCGCGAAGAACACCTCGTCCAGGCTCGGCTTGGCGACATTGATCTCGTCGACCCGGATGTCGTCCTCGCGCAACCGGATCAGGATGTCGGTGGTGATGCTGGGATCGGGCAGGGGCGCGGTGATGCGGCCCGCCTCGGGGGTGATGGTGGCCTCGACGATCCGGCCCGCCGCACGCGAAAGGACCTCGCTGACCAGGATGCGGGCCGCCTCGATGCGGTCGCGGTCTGCCAGGGTCAGCTGCAGCGCGGACAGGCCGACCGAGGACTTGAGCTCGTCGGAGGTGCCGTCGGCGATGACCTTCCCGCGGTCGATGACCGCGATCCGGTCGGCCAGCTGGTCGGCCTCGTCCAGGTACTGGGTGGTGAGCAGCACGGTCGAGCCCTCCCGCACCAGCCGCCGGATGGTGTCCCACATCTGTGCGCGGGTGCGCGGGTCGAGTCCAGTGGTCGGCTCATCCAGGAACAGCAGCGGCGGATGCGCGATCAGGCTGGCGGCCAGATCCAGGCGGCGTCGCATGCCGCCGGAGAAGTTCTCCAGCGCCTTGTCGGCGGCCTCGGTCAGGCCGAACTCCTCGAGCAGCTCGACCGACTTGCGGCGCGCCTCGGTCCGGGACAGTCCCAGCAGCCGCGAGAAGATCACCAGATTCTCGGTGGCCGTGAGCTTTTCGTCCACGGACGCGTACTGGCCCGTGACGCCGATGAGCGAGCGCACCGCGGTCGGCTCGGCCACCACGTCGCGGCCGAAGATGCGGGCGCTACCGCCGTCCGGGCGCAGCAGGGTCGCGAGCATGCGGATCGTGGTGGTCTTGCCGGCGCCGTTGGGTCCGAGCACGCCGTAGACGGCCCCCCGCGGCACCGCGAGACTCACGCCGTCGACGGCCCGCTGCTCCCCGAAGACCTTGACCAAGCCGTCCGCCTCGATGGCGAGAGTCTCGGCAGGTGTGTAAGAAGTCATGGCTACAGCCTGCGGGGCTCGGCTTGCACCTCCCTTGCACGGCGATTGCGCGGCTCACGCAAGAGGGGAGGAACAACGCTGCTCGTAAGTCTCGGGGACTGCGCCCCCGAACCCCTCGAGACCGTCGGGACTGCGCCTCGGACCCCGCAAGTCCCGGGCGTCGGGGCCGCCACGATCGTGATGATCGTGGCGGCCCTGCTGGACATGATCGATGGTTCGGTCGACCGCATCGCCGTGGATCGGCCACGGGCTGGGTGCGCCTCCGCCGTGCCGCAGTGGGCGGTGTCGGCACTCGCGCGTGACGCACCCCGAGGCCACAGGCGGATTTGCCGCCGCATCGAGACGCGCGGGCCGCGCACTCGGCTTCGACAGGATGTGGGCCCCGCGGGGTCCCACATCCTGTCGGTCGGCTCAGTGCGGCGAGGCGGCCAGGAGGAGTTGGCGCAGCTTCGCGCGGTCGGGTTTGCCCGGGCCGCGGAGCGGGAGTTCGTCGAGGACGGCCAGTTCGCGGGGGGCGGCGATGGGGTCGAGTTCGGCGACGACGTGGTCGCGGAGTTCGTCGAGGGTGGGGGCGGCCGCGCCTTGGGCCGGGACGATGGCGGTGGCGACGCGCTGGCCGAGGCGGTCGTCGGGCAGGCCGAGCACGACGCATTCGGAGACGGCGGGGTGGTTGATGAGGACGGCCTCGACGACCTGCGGGATGACCAGCAGGCCGCCGGTCATGATGGCCTCGTCGAGACGGCCGGTGATGGTCAGCACGCCATTGTCGAAGTGGCCGGCGTCCTCGGTGCGGAACCAGCCCGGCTCGGCGAAGGCCGGGTGGTCGGGGATATTGCGGTAGCCCTTGGCGACGGTGTCGCCGCCGAGCAGCACCCGGCCATCCTCGATGCGTACCTTGGTGCCCGTGAGCGGTACTCCCTCGTACACGCAGCCGCCGCAGGTCTCGCTCATGCCGTAGGTGCGGAAGACGGTGATGCCCGCCGCGCGGGCCCGGTCCAGCACCGGCTTCGGGGTGGCCGCGCCGCCGACCAGCACGCCGTCCAGGTCGGCCAGCGCCGCGGTGGCGGCCGGCTCGTCGAGGGCCTTGATCAGCTGGGTCGGCACCAGCGAGGTGTAGCGGCGCGGCCCGCGCATGCCGGCGATCGCGCCGACCAGGGCCTCGGGCAGGAAGCCGCCGGAGACGTCCAGCACGGCGGGCTCGGTCCCGGCCAGAATGCTGCGCAGCAGGACCTGAATGCCCGCGATGTGATGGGTGGGCAAGGCCAGCAGCCACTGCCCGGGACCGCCCAGTCGCTCATGGGTGGCGTCGCCGCTGGCCCGCAGATTGGCCGCGGTGAGCATGGCGCCCTTGGGATTTCCGGTGGTGCCGGAGGTGGTGACCACCAGGGCCACGTCGTCGTCGATCTCCTCGCCGGGACGCAGGCTGCCGCTCAGGCGCTGAGTCTCGCGGCGGTCGGCGGTGGGGACCGGAAGCCAGGCCGGGCCGTTGCCCTCCAAGGCTTCTCGGAGATGCGGCAATACATCGCTCACCGCTGCGCCGGTGGGCATGGGAAGGATTCGGAGAGTATTGCTCACGTTCGCGATCGTGTCATTCCGTGGGACGGCGGCGCGCGCTGGGGTCGGCGGCCGGGTGTCGATGCTGCGGGTCTCGTGCGGTCAGTCGGACGTCGGTGTCGCCAGCGGCCATCCACCGGCTGCGAGCCTGGAGGCCACCCGAGCGATATCGTCCTCGCCGGGCTGCTCCTTGGCAACTCGGGCAATCGCCGCCTCGATGTCGGCGCGGTCGATGTCGGAACTCGCCACCCGCTCGCGGATCAGCTCCTCCACCACGAGGTGCACCTCGTAATCGGTGAGCCGCCGGTGCAGCACCGCGAGCAGCGCGACGTAGTCCGACTGCGGAATGCCCTGCGGATATCCGGCTTTCAGCCAGTCCAGCACCTTCTGCAGCACGTTGGCGCGCGGATGCGGGGTGCGGGCGGGTTCGGTCGTCGTTTTGTCGGTGTGTTCGGGGGTGCTCACGAGCGTGCCTTTCGGTCAGGCGGCGTCACGCGCCGAGCAGGTGAATACCGAGTCGGGAGGCCAGGAAGCCGCGTGCGATGAAGAGCACACCGGCCACCACCGCGATCATGACCAGGGCGAAGCAGACGGTGGACGCGAACAGCGCGGCGGTGCGGCCGGCGCCGCGCGCGCCGTCGTCCACCTGCGCCCGCAAGCGGATTCCGACCGCGAAGACGGTCGGCAGCCCGGCCCCGAAGATCAAGGCGGCCAGCATGACTCGCCACAGGTCGGAGAGGTTGTGCAGCAGGGTGTGCATCGCTGTCTCCTAGCCGATTCCGACGGTGTCGTCATTGCGGTGAACCGCGGTGTCGTCATTGCGGTGAACCGCGGTGTCGTCATTGCGGTGAACCGCGGTGTCGTCATTGCGGTGATTCGGGGTGGCCGGGGTCGCCGGGGCATCCCATTCGTCGGTGACGTTGCGCGAGTTGACCACCGCGCGCTTGGACCGGAACCAGATGAGCGCGGCCATGGCGATCAGCAGCGCGAGCACCACCAGCACGCCGATCGTGCCGCCGATGCCGTGCAGGATGGCCCAGCAGATCGCGCCCACCACGCCGGCCAGCGGTAGCGTCAGCACCCACGCCACCACCATGCGGCCCAGCACGCCCCAGCGCACCTCCGCGCCCGGACGTCCGATGCCGGAACCGAGGATGGATCCGGTCACCACCTGGGTGGTGGACAGCGGCAGGCCGAAGTGGGCCGAGGTGAGAATGATCGCCGCACTGGTGGATTCGGCGGCGAAGCCCTGCGGCGGCGCGATGTCGACCAGGCCCCTGCCCAGGGTGCGGATGATGCGCCAGCCGCCCAGGCAGGTGCCGGCGGCCATGGCGATGGCGCAGGACACGATGACCCACAGCGGCAGCGGATCGCTGGCCTTGGCCGAACCGTGCGCGATGAGGGCCAGGAAGATGATGCCCATGGTCTTCTGCGCGTCATTGGTGCCGTGCGCCAGCGAGACCAGGGAGGCGGTGCCGATCTGTCCGATCCGAAAGCCGCGTGACACGGTCTTCTCGTTGGTGCCCCGCGTGATCCGGTACACCACCCAGGAGGCGATCGAAGCCACCAGCGCCGCGACCACCGGGGAGAGCACGGCCGGGACGATGATCTTGGCGAGCACACCCTTGCTGCCCGCGGTCCAGATCACCCCGTGCCAGCCCAGCGCCGCGATGGTCGAGCCGATGATTCCGCCGAACAGAGCGTGCGAGGAACTCGATGGCAAACCCAACAACCAGGTGAACAGATTCCACAGAATGCCTCCGACGAGACCGGCGAAGACGATGTCCAGCAGGGCTCGGCCGCTCACCTCCGATAGATCGACGATTCCCTCGGCGACCGTCGCGGCGACGGCGACGCTGAGGAACGCGCCGACCAGATTCAGTGCTCCGGACAGGAGTACGGCGGTACGCGGGGGGAGGGCACCGGTGGCGATGGAGGTGGCCATCGCGTTCGCGGTGTCGTGAAATCCGTTGGTGAAGTCGAATGCCAAGGCTGTGCAAACAACGATCAGCAGAACGAGCAGTTCGGCAGACACACCGATCAGTTTGCGGCATACCCTTTACGCTCCGTTAACCGGTGCCCCCGGACGCATTTCACAGTTACCTTCGTGCTAAGGAGTGGTGCGCCCGGGCCGGGCCGGTATCGGCCGCACTCAGTCGCCCCGGATATCGCGCCGGAGTGGGTGATTCGCCGGCACCTCCACGAGGACGATCGGCACCCCGTCGGGATCGTGGATCCACATCTCGATGAGGCCCCATGGCTCGCGCTCGGGCGCACGGTCGATGGCGACCCCGCGCAGCGCGAGTTCCGCGGCGGCCTCATCACAGTCGCGCACCTGCAACCAGAGGGCGCCCGCGAAGCCGGGCGGACCGTCGTGCTTGTGCCCGTGCCCCGCCACCTCGATGAGCGACTGTCCCGCGAAAAAGACCGTCCCACCGGGATACTCGCGGGCAATGGCCAGCTTCAGCGCGTCGCGATAGAACTCCAGCGTCCGCTCGTAGTCGCGCGGCCGCAGGATTACCCGACTGCTCAGTATCTCCATGAGTGCAGCATGACAGCTTGCCGTTTGCCGCACAGGGAGGTTCGGGGGCGAAGCCCAGTTGGGGTTCGGGTGCGAAGTCCGGGTGCGGGAAGGTCGAGCCCCGAGTCCGGAACGTTCAGAAGTACCAGGGGTAGGGTTTCCAGTCGGGTCGGCGCTTCTCGAGGAAGGCGTCGCGGCCCTCGACGGCTTCGTCGGTCATGTAGGCCAGGCGCGTTGCCTCTCCGGCGAAAAGCTGCTGACCGACCAGTCCGTCGTCGGTGAGGTTGAAGGCGTATTTCAGCATTCGAATGGCCTGTGGCGACTTGCCGAGAATGTCGGCGGTCCACTCGAGCGCGACATCCTCGAGCTGCTCGTGGTCCACGACGGCGTTGACCGCACCCATCTGGTGCATCTCCTCGGCGGTGTAGGGCCGTCCGAGGAAGAAGATCTCGCGAGCGAACTTCTGCCCCACCATTTTCGCCAGGTAGGCGCTGCCGTAGCCGGCGTCGAAGCTGCCCACATCGGCGTCGGTCTGCTTGAACCGGGCGTGCTCGCGTGAGGCCAGGGTGAGGTCGCAGGTGACGTGCAGGCTGTGGCCGCCGCCCGCGGCCCAGCCGTTGACCAGGGCGATGACCACCTTGGGCATGAAGCGGATGAGCCGCTGCACCTCGAGGATGTGCAGTCGCCCGGCGCGGGCCGCGTCGATGGTGTCGGCGGTGTCGCCGGAGGCGTATTGGTAGCCGCTGCGTCCGCGGATGCGCTGATCGCCGCCGGAGCAGAAGGCCCAGCCGCCGTCCTTGGGGCTGGGGCCGTTCCCGGTGAGCAGGACCGCGCCGACGTCGGCGCTCATGCGGGCGTGGTCGAGGGCGCGGTAGAGCTCGTCGACGGTGTGCGGCCGGAAAGCGTTGCGTACCTCTGGACGATCGAAGGCGATCCGTACCGTGCCCTGCTCGACGTGCCGGTGGTAGGTGATGTCGGTGAGGTTCTCGAATCCCGGGACGGGCCGCCACAGTGTCGCATTGAAGGTCACGGGTCTGAACATACTTCTCGCGCTCGCGTCGTGGTGGAGGCCCACCGCAGTTCGGCGCGGTGTTTTGTGCGTCACGCGAATTCTCGACAGCGGAATTCGGCCATCCGACAAGAGCGCTGATCGTTAGCGGCTGCGAATTCCGGACGCCCGACCGACATTCGGAAATGCCTGCGAGGTTCGCGGCGCGTCTCGTTCCGGACCGCGGCTCGAGAGACCTACGCCTTGCAGCGGAGGGAGGGAAGCGCAGGAGAGGAGGTGGAAGAACGAGACTTTCAGCGCCGCGAACCCGCCTCGAGCGATGCGGAGGGCAATCGAACACCCTGCCAATCGATTGCGGAGGGCTTACAGTGCTGTTGCTGCTGTGGCAGTAGCGGCGCATTGGCATCGTGTGTGCGGGGGCACAGGTGCGTATAGTTGCGTGCGCTCGTTGATCGAAAACTATCCGGAGGAACCTGAAAGTGGTTGCAGCACTGTCTGAATCCCTGCTCGATGACGCTAAGCGTCCCGCCTTCATCGCCGACGCGGAGAAGGTCCTGGACGAGGAGGTGTCGGACAAGGGCGGCGCGTCGGGCCTCGTCGTCAAGGGCGGCTATGCCGCGATCAAGAAGGTCAGCCCGTCCATCGTGAGTGATGCGCTGGAGTCCTTCGCGCCCAAGTTCGTCGAGCAGCTGGAGCCGTACTGGGTCGAGTACAAGAACGGTGGCGCCGGTTCGTTCGCCGATCTGCTGGTCTCCAAGCAGGACGAGGTCGCCGATGCCCTGCTGTCGGTGACCGACGCGCGGGCCGAGGCGTCTTCGCGTCCGGCGCTGACCAAGGTCTACAACTCCATGCGCTCGTCGGCGAAGAAGCATGTCGCCGAGGCCCTTCCGCGCCTGGGTGACCTGGTTCAGCGGCACGCTGGTTAGACCGACCGGTCGCTGTGACGACGGGCCGCAAACCCTGGGGCAGAAACCTCGAGGTTCGCGGCCAAGCGCGGGGAGGCGGAGCGCTCGATTCTGGAGCGCTCCGCCTCCCCGCGCCTGGAGCGGGGGAGTGAACGGCTCCATGGACCCGCGCCTCAGGCAGGGCCCTGGGACTTGCCGACTCGCCAGTAGCCGGTGAAAGTGATGTCCGCCTTGGGGATTTCACGCTCCTGCGACAGGTGCCGCCGCACGCCCGCGGCCAGCTTCTGCTCACCCGCGACGAAGGCGTAGACGCCCGTGCCGGGAAGGTCCGCCTCGCGCACGGCCTCGGCCGCCAGCGCGCCCACCTCGCCGTGCGGTTCGGTGCGGACCAGCCAATTCACCTGCACGCCTTCGGGTTCGCCCAGTTCCTGCTCGTCCTCGGCGCACGGAATCTCGAGGTAGACCGCGCCCTTCGTCTCGCGCGGCAGCGATCGCAGCACGCCCGCGATGCCGGGCAGCGCGCTCTCATCGCCGACCAGCAGGGTCCAGTCGCAGTGGTCGGGAGCCTGATAGGTGATGCCCTCATCGAGCAGTCCGACCTCGCAGCCCGGGGTGGCATTGTTCGCCCACGTGGAGGCGGGGCTGTCCTCGCCGTGCGAGACGAAGTCGATGTCGATCTCGGCGGTGCTGCTGAACTGCCCGAGGCCGGCGGCGCGGTAGTCACGCACCGTGTAGTTGCGCGCCAGCGGCCGGTGCTCCTTGCCCATCATCAGGTACTGCGCGAACCAGCCGAGATTGCCGGCGGAGGTGGGCAGCTTCAGATTGCCGTCGCGCCCCGGCATGAACAGCCGGAACCACTGGTCGAATCCCATGGCGGTGAATCCCGCCAGGCCCGGACCGCCCAGGGTGACGCGGACGAAATGGGGGCTGATTCTTGTGCTGGCCAGGACCTCCGCGGTCAGGATCTCGCGGTGTTCGGGCTTGACATGTTTGCTGCGCTTCGCCATGCGGCTTAGGTTAGCAAACCCTAACTTGACGCGCGGGTGTGAGCGGGCCGACGCAGCGCGGTCGACCGCTGTCTGAGAGGCTGGAGGCGTGAATCCTTCGACTGCACAGGCGCATGTTGTCGTCGACGAGCTCGCACGCGGTGGAGTGCGGGACGTGGTCCTGTGCCCCGGTTCGCGAAATGCCCCGTTGGCCTTCGCATTACAGGCCGCTGACCAGGCCGGGCGGATCCGGCTGCACATGCGCATCGACGAGCGCACCGCGGGTTTCCTCGCCGTCGGCCTGGCCGCCGCCGGCGGTTGTCCGGTGCCCGTCGTCATGACCTCCGGCACCGCCGTGGCCAATCTGGGCCCGGCCGTCCTCGAGGCCAACTACGCCCGCGTCCCGCTCATCGTGCTGAGCGCCAACCGGCCCTACGAGATGCTGGGGACGGGCGCGAATCAGACAGTTGAGCAGTTCGGTCTCTTCGGCAGCCAGGTGCGTGCCGCCATCAGCCTCGGCCTCGCCGAGGAGGAGCCCGGCGACGATCGCTACTCGAAGCAGAACAGCGTCTGGCGCTCGGCCGTGTGCCGGGTGCTGGCCGCCGCCCGCGGCACCCGCTCCGGCAATGCCGGTCCCGTGCATTTCGATATTCCGCTGCGCGAACCGCTGGTGCCGGACCTGGCCGCCGGTGACGCGCTACCGCCCGGCCGGGAGAACGAACGGCCCTGGACGGCAACGCAATACGCGACCCTGGATGTGCCGCTCGATATCGATCTGACCCCGGACACCGTGGTCATCTCCGGGCACGGCGCGGGCCATCGGCCCGAACTCGCGGCGCTGCCCACGGTCGCCGAACCGACCGCGCCTGTACACGGCCCGGCTCTGCATCCGCTGGCGCTGCCGCTGCTGAAACCCGAGCAGGCCATCATCACCGGACGGCCCACCCTGCACCGGCAGGTGTCGCGGGTGCTGTCGGATCCCGAGGTCACCGTGTACGCGCTGACCACGGGTCCGCGCTGGCCCGATGTATCCGGCAATGTGGTCGGCACCGGCACTCGCGCGGTCACCCGCGGCACCCCTCGCCGGGAGTGGTTGGAGCTGTGCCGCGATCTGAACGAGAAGGCCGTCAAGGTCGTCCGTGCCGAGTTGGCCGGACACCCCAAGCCGACCGGCCTGCATGTCGCGGCCGTCGTCATGGACGCCCTGCACGAGGGTGATCAGCTGCTGCTCGGCGCCTCGAACCCGGTCCGCGACGCGGCGCTGGTGTCGCAGCCGCGGCCCGGGGTCCGGGTGCTGTCCAATCGCGGCGTGGCCGGCATCGACGGCACCGTCTCGGCGGCGGTCGGCGCGGCCCTCACCCATCCGGGCCGCACGGTCGCGCTCATGGGTGATCTGACCTTCCTGCACGACGCGTCCGGCCTGCTCATCGGCCCGGGCGAGCCGCGGCCGGAGGACCTCACCATCGTGGTCGCCAATGATGACGGCGGCGGCATCTTCGAACTGCTCGAGCAGGGCGATCCGCAGTACGCGGGCGTGTTCGAGCGGGTCTTCGGAACCCCGCACGGGATGGACCTGGCCGCGCTGTGCGCCGCCTATCGCGTTCCGCACCGCCAGGTCGATCCGGCGGAGCTGGCGGTCGAACTGACCGCCAACGCGCACGGCATCCGGGTGCTCGAGGTCGCGACCGAGCGGTCGAGCCTGCGTGAACTGCACGCCACGGTGCGGGCCGGCGTGTCGAATTAGGTACGCGAACGTCGTCGGTCAGTATCCGCTGTCGGAGCTGTCGTCATAGTCGTCGTCGTCCAAGGGGACGGAGATCGCCTGTTCGGCCAGGTCCGCTTCGGAGGCGGTCCAGCCATTGTCGTCGGCGGGTAGCGGGGCGACCTCGGAATCCGTGTCGGGGGTCTCGGAGTCCACGTCCTGCGCCGGATAGGCGGGAGTGCTCTGCTCCACGTAGTCGGCCTCGGGCACTGCGTCTGCGTCGATGCGATCGGTCATCGCTTGCTCCTCTCTGCCGGGGTGGACGGGCCGTGCAGTCGGGCACTTCCGAGGATGCCCCTGTTTCACCCCGATCGGCAAGCGTCCAGCTTCATTCGCCGGGCAGCGCCGCGTCGTCGGCGGGGTATTCGACCAGGGCCAGCACCCGCCCGGCCATGAATCGGGCGGTCCGTACGGAACTCCCGGTCCTGGTCACCTCGCTGACCTCGACAATGCCGCGCGCGACGCGCGTCTCGATGCGGCGGCCCGCTCTGGTCGCAATGATCTCGTAGTTCCGGGATCCGTCGCCGGTGTCGACGACGATCTCCACACGATCGCCTTTCATCTCTCAATTCTCCTCCCCACCAGCGTCTTTCGCCCCTGATAGCGCCTAACGAACCGGTTGCGACGCGGTGCGGCCGATACACTCCGGGCGACTGCGGTGAATTCCGCGGCCCCGCTCCGTCCTTATCGGTGACCGGGCCGCACGGATGGTTCGGCATGTCCTCCGGGAGGAATCATGACCACTCCGGCATTCGATCTGGAAGCCGCCGCGGGCGCGGTGGAGGCGGTCGTCGCCGCCATCTCCGAGGCCGATTTCGACAGCCGCACGCCGTCCGGGATGAGCGTGCGCGACATGCTGGTCCATGTGCTGGGCTTCACCGAGGGCTTCCGGCAAGGCGCCACCAAGGAGATGATCGGCCGTTCCCAGCCACCGGTGCACGGGGCCGGGACACTCCCCGAGGATTGGCGCGACCGCATTCCCGCGCAGCTGAAATCCCTGGTGGCGGCCTGGCGCGAACCGGCGGCGTGGGCCGGTGAGACCGAGGTGGGCGGCGTACTCGGGACCGCCCCGCAGATGGCGGTGTTCGCCTTGGACGAGTTGGTGATTCACGGCTGGGACCTGGCTCGCGCGACCGGGCAGTCCTACGACCCGGACCCGGCGGACCTGGCCGTGCTGCTCGGCATGCTGCGCGATACGCCCCGCGAGGGGATCCCGGGACTCTTCGGACCCGTCGTCGACATTCCCGCCGAGGCGCCCCTGTTCGATCGGGTGCTCGGCCTGACGGGCCGCGATCCGTCCTGGGCCCGGGACTGATTCGCGCATCGGGGATGCGGCCCGCGCGCGGCGAGGGGTGGCGCGCGGGCCTCAGCGCGTGGATCGCGCTGGGCCGGAGATGAATACGCCCTGTTCGGCGGCGAGCGCGGCGGCCGTCGCCGCGGTGCTGACCGCCGCCTCGTCGACAGGATCGCCGCTGGCCAGCAGGCGGTAGTAGAGCGGGGCCGAGACGGCGGAAAGCACTGCGCGCGGGTCGGTTCCGGGCGGAACCTCGCCGCGGGCGACGGCAGCCTCGACACAGGGGGACCATTCGGCCAGGCGGGTGTCGTAGAAGGCGCGCAGGGCCGCGGCGGCGGTGTCGTCGCTGGTGGCGGCGGCGATGATGGCTCGGAAAAGCCGGCCCTGCCGGGCATCGGTGAGCGTCTTCCCGACCAGCCGCGCATTGGCGAGCAGATCGCCGCGCAGGCTGCCGGTGTCGCTGTGGGGGAGTGAGGTCTCGGCCATATCGACCAGCAGGTCGGCGACCAGTCCCGCCGGGTTGCGCCAACGGCGGTAGACGGTGGTCTTGCCGACCTCGGCGCGGGCGGCCACCTCGGCCAGATCGAGGGCGGCGAAGCCGTATTCGGCGAGCAGGTCGCCGGCGGCGCGCAGCACCGCCTCGCGGACGCGTGCGGTGCGTCCGCCTGGGCGGATCGAGCCCGGGGTGGGATCTGAGGCGTGGTCCGATGCGGCGGTGTCCTCGGCGGCCCCTGTATGGCCCATAACGGTTCTCCAGTTCCATTTGTGACCGAACCAGTGTAGCGTCGATGCCGTTAACGAAACGACAGTTCCGTTAGGAGTTGGTCATGGAATATCGTCGGCTCGGGGCTTCGGGCCTGCTGGTTCCGGCATTGAGCTTCGGCGCGGGCACCTTCGGCGGCCGCGGTGAACTCTTCTCCGCCTGGGGCGATACCGACGCCCGCCAGGCCCGGCGCCTGGTGGACGTCGGCTTGGACGCGGGCATCACCCTGTTCGACACCGCCGACGTCTACTCCGATGGGGCTTCGGAAGAGGTCCTGGGGGAGGCGATTCGGGGCCGCCGCGATCAGCTGCTCCTCTCCACCAAGGCGTCACTGCCCACCGGTCCCGGCCCGTTCGACGCGGGATCCGGTCGCGCCCGGCTGATCTCGGCCGTCGAGGGCTCGCTGCGGCGGCTCGGCACCGAGCACATCGACCTGTTCCAGCTGCACGCCTTCGACGCGGGCACACCCGTCGAGGAGGTCCTCGCGGCGCTCGACGACCTGGTGCGCTCCGGCAAGATCCGGTATGTCGGCGCGTCCAACTTCGCGGGCTGGCAGCTCATGAAATCCCTTGCCGCCGCAGACCGGTACGGCTTTCCGCGCTACGTCGCCCATCAGGTCTACTACTCGCTGGTCGGCCGCGATTATGAGTGGGAGCTGATGCCGCTCGGCCTGGATCAGCGTGTGGGCGCGGTGGTCTGGAGCCCGCTCGGCTGGGGTCGCCTGACCGGCAAGATCCGTCGCGGACAACCGCTTCCGGAGGGCAGCCGCCTGCACAGGACGGCCGCGGCGGGTCCGCCGGTGAACGACGAGGTCCTCTACGACGTGGTGGACGTCCTCGACGACATCGCCGCCGAAACCGGCCGCACCGTTCCCCAGATCGCCCTCAACTGGCTGCTGCGACGCCCGACCGTGGCCACGGTCATCGTGGGCGCACGCAATGAGGAGCAGTTGCGCCAGAACCTGGGCGCGGTCGGCTGGCGTCTCGAGGCCGACCAGATCGCCCGGCTGGACAAGGCGAGCGCGGTCACTCCGCCCTATCCCTACTACCCGTACTACCGGCTGCCGGACTTCGCCCGGCTCAATCCTCCTGTCGTGTAGAGGGTTACGGGGGCGGGAAGAGACCCTGTGCGAGCACCGGCCAGGAGGTCTTCAGATCGTCCTGCCAGTAGCCCCAGATATGGGTGCCGCTGCTGCGGAATTCGAAGGTCGCCGGAATGTGCAGGGATTCCAGGCGCTTCTGGAGGATCACGGTGGACAGCTCCACGTTCGCCTCGATGAAGGAGCCCAGCGCCACGGTCTTGGCGGTGTCCGCGGGCGCCTCCATCCGGCCGCGCGCGCCGGGCACGTCGAAGGCGCCGGGAATGCCGTTGCCGGTGGAGATGAAAAGGTTGGTGCCGCGCAGTTTCTCGGCATTGAGGGTGGGATCGTTGGCCACCCACAGCGGGCCGCCCTCGGGGCCCCACATGTTCTCCACCTTGCCGCCGCCGTAGAGCTCGGTGACCATCTTGATGGACTCCCGGCCCAGCGGCGTGGTGGTCTGGAAGAAGCCGCTGTACACGGCCGCGCTGCGGAACAGCCCGGGATTGAAGATGACCGAATTCAGCACGGGCAGACCGGCCATGGAGATGCCGGCGATGGCATTGGCGCCATTGCTGCCCAGTGCGGCCGCCATCAGCGGCGGCAGTTCCTTTCCGAGGTAGGTCGACCATTTGTTGACCCCGAGCTCGCGGTCGGGCTGGAGCCAATCGGTGTACCAGCTGAACGCGCCGCCGATGATCTGCACGACATTGATGTTCTTGTCGCTCAGGAAATCGAGTGCGTCGGTGCGCAATTGCCAGGTGGCGCTGTCCACGCCGCCGCCCGCGCCATTGAGTAGATAGAGGGTGGGGCGGGGTTCGGAGGTGTCCTCGGGGCGCAGCACGGCGACCGGGAAGGTCTGCTTCATGGCGGCGGAGTAGACGGTGAAGGTGACGTGGCGGTCGTCGGTGACGCCCACGCTCTGGATGAAGGAGCCGTCGTCGGTCTTGAGGTCCGGGACCGTGACGCCGGGCGCGGCCGGAGTGTCCGCGCGGGCGGGTGGGCCGCCCAGGCCCAGTGTCGCGGCGGCGGCGAGGACCGCTACCGTCAATCGTCCGGTGATTCGACTGATTCGACGGTTCAAGCTCCCGCCCTCCGCATTCCTGGCAGCCGTCCCGATGACGGCTCGCCCGTGCGCGTGAGACTGGACGGGCGAGTTACAAATACCACGTTTTCACATTGGTGGTGCCGGAATCAGGATCAATACACGTCGCGGACATAGCGCTTCTCGGCCACCAGCTGCTTCTTGAACGCCAGCGCGCCGTCCTCGCTCAGCTTGCCGTGAATGCGCGCGATCTTCAGCAGGGTGTCGTCCACATCCTTGGCCATGCGCGCGGCATCGCCGCAGACGTAGAAATGGCCGCCCTCGCACAGCCACGCCCACAATTCCGCACCGTGCTCGATCATGCGGTGCTGCACATAGATCCGCTCGCGCTGATCGCGGGAGAAGGCCAGGTCCAGCCGGGTCAGGAAACCGGAACGGAACATGTCCTCGAGCTCGGCCCGGTAATAGAAGTTGTCCTTGGCGTGCTGATCGCCGAAGAACAGCCAATTGCGGCCCTGACCGCCGAGCGCGCGACGCTCCTGGAGGAAACCGCGAAATGGCGCGATGCCCGTGCCCGGCCCCACCATGATCATCGGCGCGTTCGGGTCCAGCGGCGGCCGGAAATGCGGCGCGCGCTGCAGGAAGATCGGAACCTCCGCATGCGCGCGATCGGCCAGGAAGGTCGAGCTCACCCCGCCGCGCCGGGCCGCCGAACCGATGGCCGCCGGATCGCCGTAGCGCACCACGCCCACCGTCAGCTGCACCTCGCGCGGGCTGACCAGCGGACTCGAGGAAATCGAATACTGGCGCGGCTGCAGCTTCTTCAGCGCGCCCAGCCACTCGACCAGATCGGCCCGCACCGGGAAATCGCGCAGCACGTCCACCGCCTGCCGATCCCACAGATAGCCGTCCAGCTCATTGCGATTGTCCCGCCGCAGCAGCTTGGCAAGCCGCGGACTGGCATTGCGCTCCGCCACGAACGACAGCAGATCCGTGCTCACCCGGGTGATGTCGTAATGCGTGCGCAGCGCCTCCGCCAGCGCCACCTCGCCGTCCTCGACCTCGATGAGCCGCCGCCCCTCCAGCCCGGTGACCTCCAGCCATTCCGCCACCAGTGCCGCACAGTTCTGGGGCCGCACACCGAGCGAATCCCCGACCTCGTAGGTCGCGTTCAGATCACTCAGATCGAACCCGAAATGACGCACCTCTTTCCCGGAACCGTCCCGCGAAAGCAACTCATTGCGCACCAGTGTCGCGAGCACCGGCGAATTGCGCGTGAAGGGCGCCGTAGCGCCGCGTGCGCGGCCCGGCATGATCGCGGTCGCGGCACGGGTGCCGCCGAGGCCGCCCGTCGCACCGCGCCCTGGAGAACTCGCGGCGCCGGCATCGCTGCGCGTGCCGTAGCCACCGGAGGGTCCGAAGGGCAGGGAGACCCCGGCGTGGATACCCGCCTTATTGCCGGTCTCGCCGACAGCGGTCCCAGAGGATCCCGGTCCGGCCGTGCGCTCGTCGGCCCACCCGGACAGGGCGGATTCGCCGCTCGCGGCCGGGTGGGAGAGCTCGCCGCGGGGCTGGGAATCGCCGGCCGCACTGCCCGCCCCGGGGAGAGCGGAGGCGGCGAGATCGTCCATGCCGTCGGTGAGGGCCTCGGCCACCGCGTCGAACCAGGCCGCGGACAGGTCCTCGTGATCAGGCTCGCTGTCCACGCGCGGAAGCAGGCGGGCGGCACCGCGTTCGGCGAAGAGTTCGTCCAGCTTGCGCCCGTGACCGCAGAAGTCGTCATAGGAGGAGTCGCCCAGCGCGAAGACCGCGTACCTCATATCGGTCAGCCGAATCGCGCTGTCGTTCAGACGTTCCCAGAGATCAGCGCCGTTGTCCGGTGGACCGCCGTCACCGAAGGTGCTGCTGATGACCAGCACATCACCTGTCAGATCAGACAACTCGGCCGAGTCCATGTCCAGCAGGCGCGGCGTGAAACCGGAATCGGCCAGAGAGGTCGCCAAGGCGGCGGCCAGCTCCTCCGCCGTACCGGTCTGCGATGCCCACAGCACGTTCACCGTGCGCGTCGCCGCGCCCTCCGTGCCCGACGGGCCGTCGGCCCAACCTGCCGCGCCGTCGAGCGACGGTGAGTAGTGTTGCGCCCCACGGGAGTACATCCCGCCCAGCAGCCCGTCGATCCACAACCGGCCGCGCTCTGAGATCGGCGCGGTCTCCGGCAGCACGGGCACGCCGTTCACCGGCAGACTTTGCAGCGCCGCGAGATATCCACCGAGGTAGACGCGTTCGACCTCGCTGAGCGTCGGCGTGGTGGCACTGTCCACACCGAGCATCACCGCCAGCGGATGCGGCCCGGCCGAAGCCGCGCCTCCGCCTCGCCCGCCGATGTCTCCACCACCGATCGCTTCGGCGTACACCGGCATTCCGGCTCCCTCACCCGCGTTGGGGGTACCGCCGTACGGGGTGGGCGAACCGGGCGGCGTTCCGGAGTGGCGGCCGGGAATCGCCGCGGAATCGACCGCGCGCGAACCCGATCCGATCGGTCCACCGGGCGCAGAGTAGTCCGGCGCGGCTGAAATCCCGTCGACGGCACCCGATTCCAGCAATACGGCGGGGTCGCCGCCATGCGATCGACCAGGCGTTCCCGGACTCAGGGCCGCCACCTTCCGCAGCCGCACCGCGCACGCCTTGAACTCGGGTTGCAGGGAAATGGGGTCGACGGCGTCGTTGGTGACGGCGTTGATGGTCAGGTATTCGCCCTGCTCGTCGTTCCAGTGGAACGGGGCGAAGCAGGTGCCGGGAAGAACGCGGTCGCTGACCCGGGCGGGCAGCACGGCGCGGCCGCGGCGGGAGGTGATTTCCAGCTGGTCGCCCTCGCGCACCTCGAGGCGCGCGGCGTCCTCGGGGTGGATTTCCAGGAAGGGCTTGCCATTGAGCTTGTTCAGTTTCGCCACCTTCCCGGTTTTGGTCATGGTGTGCCACTGGTGCTGCAGGCGGCCGGTATTGAGCACGAACGGGTGGTCCTCGTCCGGCATCTCGTCGGGCAGTAGGTGCGGCCGCGCGAAGAACACGGCCTTGCGGCTGGGCGTGGCGAAGGCCAGGCGCGGGGTGTTGCCGTTCTCGTCGGTGTACCGGGTCTGGCTGACACCGTCGTTGCGGTAGCGGATCGGATTGCGGCGTTGGGCGGGATCGGGGCACGGCCACTGCGCTGGCCCGGCTCGCAGCACGTCATAGTCGATGCCGCGCAGGTCGTAGCCGGTGGCCGGATTGGTGAACCGCCGGATCTCGTCGAAGATCTCGGCGCTGGAGGCGTAGTCGAAGCCGGGGAATCCGAGCGCCGTCGCCATCTGCGCGATGAGTTGCCAGTCCGGTCGGGCGTCGCCGATCGGATCCACCGATCGCCGCAACAGCGTCAGATTGCGTTCCGAGTTCACCTGTACGCCCTCGGCCTCGGCCCACAGGGCGGCGGGCAGCAGCAGGTCGGCGTAGGCGTTGGTGGCGGTATCGGTGTAGACGTCCTGGGCGATCACCAGCTCGGCGGCCTCGAGCCCCGCGATCACGGTGCGCCGATTCGCCACGGAGGCAACGGGATTGCTGCACATGATCCAGCACGCCTTGATCCTGCCGTCGGCCAGTCCCCGGAACATCTCGATGGACCCGGGCCCGGCCTCGGCGCGAATGGTGCCCGGCTCCAGCCCCCACACGGACTCCGCGAAGGCCCGGTCGGTGTCGGAGAGCACGCTGCGCTGGCCCGGCAGTCCCGGACCCATGTAACCCATGTCGCGCCCGCCCATGGCATTGGGCTGCCCGGTGAGCGAGAAGGGCCCGCTCCCGGTGCGGCAGATGGCGCCGGTGGCCAGGTGCAGGTTGATGAGGGCATTGGCGGCCCAGGTGCCGTGCGTGGACTGGTTGATGCCCATGGTCCACAGCGACATCCATTCGCCCGCCGCGCCGATCCACTCGGCGGCGGTGCGGATATCGGATTCCGGAATGCCGGTGATCTCGGCGACCGCGTCCGGGGTGTAGGTGGCCAGGAACTCGGGCATTCCCGCCCAGTTCTCGGTGTGCTCGGCGATGAATTCGGCGTCGATGTCGCCGTTCTCGACCAGCAGGTGCAGCAGCCCGTTCAGCAGCGCGAGATCCGTGCCCGGTCTGATCTGGAGGAACAGGTCGGCGCGCGCCGCGGTGTCGGTGCGCCGCGGGTCCACCACGATGAGCTTCGCGCCCGACTTGAGCCGATCGGCCATGCGCAGGAACAGGATCGGGTGGCAGTCGGCCATGTTCGCGCCGATGACGAAGAACAGATCGGCGTGGTCGAGGTCGTCGTAGGACCCGGGCGGCCCGTCCGCGCCCAGCGACAGCTTGTAGCCGCCTGCCGCGCTGGCCATGCACAGCCGCGAATTGGCCTCCATGTGCACGGTGCGCAGGTGGCCCTTGGCGAGCTTCGTCGCCAGGTACTGGGCCTCGATCGACATCTGGCCGGACACGTAGAGCGCGATAGCGTCCGGTCCGTCCGTGTCGAGAATCACGCGAAGACGTTGGGCGGCTTCGTGAATCGCCTCGTCGACCGGCACGGGAACCGGCGGCCGCCCGCGTTCGGGCCGCCGGTAGCCGGTCTCCATGCGCCCGGGTGCGGCCATCAGCTCGGCGTGCGTAGCGCCCTTGGTGCATAGCCGCCCGGCGTTGACGGGGTGGTCCTTGTCGCCCTTGACCTTGACGATCAGGGGCAGCCCGCGTGCGTCAGGCCGGGTTTCGACCGTGATGCCGCAGCCCACCCCGCAGTACGAGCACGCGGTCCGGGTGCTCGGCGGGGGAGTGGGCTGTTCCGGCATGGTTCCGAGTTAAGCCACCCCGAGTTGCGGGGGATTTACCGAACGTTATCGCCAGATGACAATCCACCTCACAGCTGTTTCCCGCGACTGTGAGGCCCGGGTCGGGGAGCTACCGTGAGAACCTGCACAGGTCAGCGGCCCGCCCCCGGTCCGGCGCGCGTCGTTCAGCCCAGCTTGTACGCGCGGTGCAGGGCCACGGCCCCGCCCGAGAGATTGCGCCACTTCACCGACGACCAGCCGGCGTTGGCGATCCGCAATGCCAACTGCCGCTGATTCGGCCACTCCCGAATCGACTCGGCCAGATACACGTAGGCGTCCGGATTGCTGGAGACCGCCTGCGCCACCCGCGGCAGCGCCTTCATCAGGTACTCCATGTAGATGGTCCGGAACGGTTCCCAGGTGGGCGTGGAGAACTCCGCCACCACAAGCCGCCCACCGGGCTTGGTGACCCGCAGCATCTCGCGCAACGCCAGATCGGGATCGGCCACATTGCGCAGGCCGTAGGCGATGGTCACCGCGTCGAAGGAGTCGTCGGCGAAGGGCAGCGCCATGGCGTCGGCGGCCACCATGGGCACATTGCGGTGCCGTCCGGCCGCCAGCATGCCCTGGGAGAAGTCCGCAGCCAGCACCCACGCACCCGATTTGGCCAGGTCCAGGGTGGAGACGCCGGTTCCTGCCGCCAGATCCAGCACCCGCTCGCCGGGCCGCAGATCCAGCGCCCTACGCGTCACCCACCGCCAATATCGGTCCTGCCCAACGGAGATCACCGTATTGGTCAGGTCGTACCGCTTGGCGACCCCGTCGAACATGGACGCGACGTCGCGCGGCTGCTTGTCCAGCTGGGCCCGAAATGATTCCCGCTGCCGTAATTTCACGGTGTTCATTGTGCCCTCCGCTTCGCTCCGGGCGGGTTCGCGGCCCGGGAGGTCTCGTTCTTCCCTCCTCCGCTCCTCGGAGGCGCAGGTCTATGGAGCCGTTCGCTCCTCCGCTGCGAGGCGGAGGTCTCTCGAGCCGCAGTCCAGAACGAGCGCTCCGCCTTCCCGCGCTCGGACCGCGAACCATGGGTGTGGATGGCCGGGACGGCCTACGGCCGCAGCCTGGTTCGCGCGCGGGCTCGCAGCGCGCCCAGCCACCGGGTCGGCGGTGAGCCGAGAAACCAGAGCACCGGGATGGCGATGGTCCAGGAGACCACGATGACCGACAGTGCCGGGATGATCGCGACCCGCGCGTCGCGGCCCGCCACCCGTACGAGATCGGGATCGCTGCGCCGATATTCGACATTGATGCGTTCGCCGACCGTCAGTTTGGTCGGATACAGCACGCCGGTCTTCGGATTGTGGGTCTCGCCGTCGGGCGTGACGAAGATGACCGCGGACCGCAGCGTGCCCGCCGAGAGGACTTCGGCGCTGGTCACGCCCTTATCGGAATTGATCAGATGGTCGTCGCGCCAGGCCGCGAGCACCAGCAGCGCGGCCAGGAAGCTGAAGGCGGCGGCCGCGATCACGACGCCGATCCGCGCCCGCCGCAACCGCACCGCCCGCCGCGGTTCAGGGTGCTGTGCCCGGCTGTCGGTCCCTTGCGTCGTGTGCTGTGCCCGGCCGTCGGTCACCTGCGCTGCGCGCTGCGTCCGATCGTCGCTGCGCGGCGCGGCGCTATCAGACTGGCTAGTTTCCGACACTTCAGCAGGCTATTCCATCGCTGAGCTACGGTCTTCGCCATGTCCCGAAAATTCAGCTTCACCGTGCAGTACAGCGTTCCGGTCGAAGATCTTCACCGGGCACTCACCACCGATGAGATGTGGCAAAGCCGCTTCGAAGAAGCGGCTACCGCCACGCTGGAGCTCACCCACCCCGACGGGCCCGGCACCATCCGGATCCAGATGACCGAAAAGCCGCCCGCGGACCAGGTTCCCGGCATTGTCAGGAAGGCCCTCAAGAGCGAACTCATGCTCGAGCGCACCGACACCTGGGGCCCGCTCGAGGACGGCGTCGCCAAGGGCGGCTTCACCGGCCGCTCCGGCGGCATCACCACCGAGATGGCGGGCACGTTCGAATTGCGGCCCACCGCCGAGGGTTCCGTGATCGAGGTCACCGGCAGGGTCGACGTGAAGGTCCCGCTGGTCGGCGGGGCCATCGAACCGCTGGTCGAGAACCTGCTCCAAAAGGTCTTGAACAGCGAGCGCAAGTCCGTCGAATCCTGGTTCGCCGCGCAGAACGCCTGATCCCGGGAATGCGGATGCGGGAGTGGTCCCGCGTCCACATTCGGCATGATCCACCACGATCCATGCAAAGGATTCGGAACGATCCACCGAAAGAGGCCCCGGAACGGTCCACCCACAGAGGCCCCGGATCGCGCCTTCAACGCCGACCCACCGAGCCGAGAATCCTCAAAGGTTCGCGGCCGTCTCGATTCTGGACTGCGGCTCGAGAGACCTCCGCCTTGGAGCGGGGGAGCGAACGGCTCCATAGACCTGCGCCTCCGAGGAGCGGAGGAGGGAAGAATCGAGACCGCGGCTCCATAGACCTGCGCCGTGGCCGCGAACCCGCCCGAAGCGAAGCGAAGGGCAATCTATACAGCCTCGATCAGGACCAGCCAGTTGCCCGAGTTGTCGCGAATGATGGCCTCCACGCCGTAGGGCCGCTCCGACGGCGGCTGCACGAACTCCACGCCCTTGGCGGTCAGCTCCTCGAAAGCCTTCTGGCAGTTGTCGGTTCGCAGGCCGAGCGCGCCGTGCGTGCCCTTGGCCATGGAGCGCCGGATGGCCTCGGCCAGATCGTCATCCAGCGGGGGGCCCGGGATCATCAGGGTGACCTCGAGCTCCGGGTGGTTCGGGTGCGTCACGGTTACCCATCGGAAGCCGTTGTCGCCCATGGTGACATCGCTGGCCTCCACGAATCCCAGCTTGTCGATGTACCACTCCTTGGCGGCGGTCTGATCGGTCACATACACGGTCACAAGCGAGACATTGGTGATGATCGTCATACCGACAAGGCTATGGACACCGCGACCGTCCGGGCTTCTCCGAAATTGCGGAATTCACGTCCGGATAGCTGAGTTCACATGCTCGCCACCTCGCTGACCGCCATCCTGACCAAGGGCAGCGACTACCTGCGCAGTGACCGCGACGGCATCGAGCCGCCCATGCACGACGAGCACGGCAACCCGTCGGGCGACGCCCTGACCTGCGTCGTCACCGGCGTGTAGTGCGAGGCCCGGACACGATCGCCTCGGCGCTGCCGGGACGGAAAGGGGCGAAATCCGGTACATCAGCTCGCCGGCCCTCTTCACCGACAAGACCGGCGTACGCGCGCTGCCGACTCGATGAGGTCTTCGCCCAGATGAATTCCCCGCGACGCCGTGGGCGACGGGTTTACGTCATGGTGTGCGTTTCCGATCGGAGAGACCGTGCATGAAGATGTAGCAACCAGGAATATGGGGTGCGCCCTCGGCAGCGAACTTCGCTTGATACTCCGAGGGCGACATCCCTACCAGTTCGGTGAATTTGCGGCTGAACGAACCGAGACTGCGGTAGCCCACGAGCATGCAGGCCTCGGTCACGGTCACGTTGGTGGCGCGCAACAGATCCTGCGCCCGCTCGATCCTGCGCTCGGCGAGATACACCGCCGGGGTCTTGCCGTAGGTCGCGGCGAAACATCGCAGGAAGTGATACTTCGACACCCCTGCTGCCGCCGCCAAACCGTCCAGGTCCAGCGGCTGCGCGTAATGCCGGTCGGCCAGATCCCGCGCTCGCCGCAGATGCGGCAGCAGCCCCGCCGGAACCGGCCGGGCAGTCATGAGAACGGCCGCAGCTTGTCGAAACGCATGGAGGCGCGGCCGGCTCCCCGCCACAGTCGGGCGGTCAGATCCACGTCCTCGTCGGTGACCAGATTGCCCATCACCCGCACGGCCGTGCGCTGCAGAAGCTTCGACCGCATGACCGGCGGACCGCCCAGCGGCACCGCGCGCGGATGGGTGGCCAGCGCCGCCAGCCGCCGCGCCACCGAATAGGTGCGGCCGTAGCGCTCCCGCAACATGTCCGGCCAGATGCGGGTCAGATCGGGCTGGTCGAGGATCCCGGCGAGCATGTGCCCGCCTTCCAGGCCGTAGTCGATACCCTCGCCATTGAGCGGATTCACGCAGCCGGCGGCATCGCCGACCAGCACCCAGTTGCGCCCGGCCACATTCGACACCGCACCGCCCATGGGCAGCAGCGACGATGCCACCGCCCGCGCCTCGCCCTCGAATTCCCATTCCGGGCGGCGTTCCGAAACATAGTGCTGCAGAAGCGGTTTCAACGCGATATGGGAGGGCCGTCTTTCGGTGGCCAGCGAGCCGACGCCAATGTTCACCTCGCCGTTGCCGAGCGGGAAAACCCAGCCGTAGCCGGGAATCAATTCCCCGTTCGCATCCCGCAATTCGAGATGTGAGGTGATCCACTCGTCGTCACTGCGCTCGGACTTGATGTAGGCCCGCGCCGCGGTCCCGTACGCGTACTGGCGATGCCAGGTGCGGCCCAGCAGCTTTCCGACGGGGGAGCGCACACCGTCGGCCACGATGAGGATGTCGCACGACACCGCCCGCAGTCCGGCGTCGGTCTTGATGGTCACCCCGGTGACCCGGTCGCCCTCGCGGGCCACCTCCACCACCTTGGCCCCGTCCACCATCCGCGCCCCCGACTTGACCGCGGTCTCGCGCAGCTTGTCGTCGAGTTCGGTTCGCGGAACCGCACTTCCATAGGTCGGGAACGACCCGTCCGGCCAGGGCAGCAGCGCCTCCCGCCCGAACCCCGCCATGCGCAGCCCGCGATTGACCGTGTGCGCCCGCACCCAATCGCCCAGCCCGAGAAGCTCGAGTTCGGCGGTCGCGCGCGGCGTCAGCCCGTCACCGCAGGTCTTGTCCCGGGGAAACACCGCCGAGTCGGTCAGCAGCACATCGCGTCCCGCGCGTGCCGCCCAGGTGGCAGCCGCGGACCCGGCCGGACCCGCGCCGACCACCACAACCTCGGCATGCGCCGGCAGAACATCCGACGATTTCCCCTGCTCGGGCGCGACTTCCGGTGAACCCATGCGATCAATACTCGCAGCACATCACGAACACCGTCGACGCGGATCACCTTCAACGCGGATCACGCTCGGTGCGGATCGTCTTGGGCGTGGATCGTCTTGGGCGTGGATCTCGCCCGGTACGGATCGCCTCGGAGCGGATCCCATTCACCGTGGATCGCCTTCACCGCCGCCCCGCCGAGCCGGGAATCCTCAAAGCTCCGCGGCCGTCTCGATTCTCGACTGCGCTCCGCCTCCCCGCGCTTGGAGCGGGCGAGCGCACGGCTCCACAGACCCGCGCCTGGGAGGAGCGGAGGCGGAAAAATCGAGACCGCGGCTCATAAGACCTGCGCCGTGGCCGCGAACCCGCCCGGAGCGAAGCGGAGGGCAATTAGACACAGCAGTGTTTCGTGCGTCGCACTACGGTGGTGTCCATAGGGGGTGATCGGTCCACACGCTAGGTTCTTTGGCGTGGGGTCGGACGCGGCACTGGGAGATGAAATGAGCGCATCAGCTGTGAGCGATGAGAGCACCGTCGTCGCGGGGGTGGATCTCGGCGATCCCGAGCTCGCGGCGACCGTGCGCACGGGCCTGATCGAGGTCGAGGACTTGCTGATCACCGAGCTGTCCGACGGCGAGGAGTTCCTGCAGGAGGCGGCCCTGCACCTGGCCAAGGCCGGCGGCAAGCGGTTCCGCCCGTTGTTCACCATCCTCACCGGTCAGCTGGGCCCGGACCCGACCAGCCCCGACCTGGTCGTCGCCGGCACCGTGGTGGAACTCGTGCACCTGGCCACCCTTTACCACGACGACGTCATGGACGAGGCCTCCATGCGCCGCGGCGCGCCCAGCGTGAATTCGCGCTGGGGCAACAGCGTCGCCATTCTCGCCGGTGACTACCTTTTCGCGCACGCCTCCCGCCTGGTCTCCACTCTCGGCCCGGACGCGGTCCGCATCATTGCCGAGACCTTCGCCGAACTGGTCACCGGTCAGATGCGCGAGACCATCGGCGCCCGCCAGTCGCAGGACCCGGTCGAGCACTACCTGCGCGTGGTGTGGGAGAAGACCGGCTCGCTCATCGCCGCCGCGGGCCGCTTCGGCGGCACCTTCTCCGGCGCCGACCGTGATCACGTGGAACGGCTGGCCCGCCTCGGCGACGCGGTCGGCACCGCCTTCCAGATCGCCGACGACATCATCGACATCTCCTCGGTGTCCGAGCAGTCGGGCAAGACCCCCGGCACCGACCTGCGCGAGGGCGTCCACACCCTGCCCGTCCTCTACGCCCTGCGCGACGAGGGCGCCGAGGGCGACCGCCTGCGCACGTTGCTGGCCCGCCCGCTGGAGACCGATGCCGAGGTCGACGAGGCCCTGTACCTGCTGTCCCGGTCGCGCGGTCTGGTGCTGGCCAAGGAGAAGCTGCACGGCTATGCCGATATCGCCCACGCCGAACTCGCCGCTCTTCCCGGTGGCCCCGCCAACGAGGCCCTGGAACACCTGGTTCGCTACACGATCGAACGCGTCGGCTGATGGAATGCGCGGCCGCGCCGCGCACCCCATCCGAAACTGATCAGTCGAACAACTGGGAACTCCAACCCGCCGCTCCGTCGTTGACCTGGTGCAAGCCCGGCAATCGAGATAAGCCGATCATGGTTCGCGGCCGTCTCGATTCTGGACTGCGCTCGCCTCCCCGCGCGTGGAGCGGGTGAGCGAAGCGGAGGAGGGAAGAACCGAGATCTCGGGGCCGCGAACCCGCCCGGAGCGAAGCGGAGGGCAAATATGCACAGGTACGCGAATGGGTTGAAGACGTTCGGCCTGCTGGTAGGCATGTCGGCTCTGATCGTGTTCGCCGGGGCGCTGTTCCGCAATCCGACGATCCTGATCCTGTCGATCCTGCTGGCCGTCGGCATGAATGCCTACGCCTACTTCAACAGCGACAAGCTGGCGCTCAAGGCCATGCACGCGCAGCCGGTCACGGAGCTGGAAGCGCCCGCCATGTACCGGATCGTGCGCGAATTGGCCACGGCCGCACGCCAGCCCATGCCGCGGCTCTACATCAGCCCGACCAACGCGCCGAATGCCTTTGCCACCGGTCGTAATCCGCGCAATGCCGCGGTCTGCTGCACCACCGGCATCCTGCAGATCCTGGACGAGCGGGAGCTGCGCGCGGTGCTGGGGCACGAACTCTCGCACGTCTACAACCGCGACATCCTGATCTCCTCGGTCGCGGGCGCGCTCGCCTCGGTCATCTCCGGGCTGGCGAACCTGGCCTTCTTCGCCGGCGCCTTCGGCGGCAGCCGCGACGGCGAGGGGCCCAATATCATTGGCATCCTGCTGGTTTCGCTGCTGGGCCCGATCGCGGCCACGCTCATCAAACTAGCCGTCTCCCGCTCCCGCGAATACCAGGCCGACCAGGACGGCGCGGAACTCACCGGCGACCCGCTGGCCCTCGCCTCGGCCCTGCGCAAGCTCGAACGCGGCACCCAGGCCGCCCCGCTGCCCCCCGAACCGCAACTGACGGCTCAATCGCACCTGATGATCGCCAACCCCTTCCGCAATGGCGACCGCATGGCGCGCTGGTTCTCCACCCACCCTCCGATGGCGGAGCGTATCGCCCGCCTCGAGGAGTTGGCAGGCGGCCGGCGGCGCTACTGAATGGGGGTCCGGGGGCACGGCCCCCGGTTCCCCTTCTCGTAGGGGCGAAGCCCCCGCCGTACGCTTTTAGCGGTAGTTCACGAACTGCAGGGCGATGTCGAAGTCGCCACCCTTCAACAGCGAGATGACCGCCTGCAGATCGTCGCGGCTCTTGCTGGTGACGCGCAGCTCCTCGCCTTGAATCTGCGCCTTGACGCTCTTGGGGCCCTCGTCGCGGATCTTCTTGGCGATCTTCTTCGCATTCTCCGAGGAGATGCCCTGGACGAGGGTTCCTGTGATCTTGTACACCTTGCCGGAGGCCTGCGGATCACCCGCGTCCAACGCCTTGAGCGAGATGTCGCGGCGAATCAGCTTCTCCTTGAACACGTCCAGGGCCGCCTTGACGCGGTCCTCGGACTCGGCGCTGAGGATGATCTTGTCCTCGCCCGACCATTCGATGCTCGCTCCGGTGCCGCGGAAGTCGTAGCGCTGGCTCAGCTCCTTGGCGGCCTGGTTGAGGGCGTTGTCCACCTCCTGGCGATCGATCTTGCTGACGACATCGAACGACGAATCCGCCACACTCTTCTCCTGTCCGAGATCGGATATTCGGGATCTTCCACGCCGACGCTAGCCGCTCCGGCATGCCTGTATCCAGCCGGTTTGCATTCTGGGCGTGGGTTCGTTGTATTCTGCTGGAGCGCTGCAAGGCGTACCCCGGCGGATTGCCCGAGCGGCCAAAGGGAGCTGACTGTAAATCAGCCGCGTAATGCTTCGGAGGTTCAAATCCTTCATCCGCCACCAGAGAGCCCTGTGGACCAGAGTCCACGGGGCTCTGTGCGTTTGGCCTGGGCTCCGGCGGGTTCGAGGCGCTGAAGGTCTCGGCGCTTCCCGCCTCTGCTCCTCTGGGGGGGCAGGTCCATGGAGCCGTTCGCTCCTCCGCTCCGAGGCGGAGTTCTCTCGAGCCGCAGTCCAGAACGAGCGCTCCGACTCCCTGCTTGCGCCGCGAACCTTGATCGTGTTCAAAACCTGCTCTGACCACACGGTTTGGATAGTCGGTGAGGTTGTGTGTAATCTCGTTCGAGTCATCAGCGCCCCGGCCGAGACCGGAGCGAGGTAGACATGCCCCCTTAGCTCAGTCGGCAGAGCGTTTCCATGGTAAGGAAAAGGTCAACGGTTCGATTCCGTTAGGGGGCTCGCCGGATTGCCGGTGGTGACCGACTCGGCACTCCCCAGAGAATGACCGGGCCGCCACTACGCCAATCCCGCTATCAAGGCGGTGTAGCTCAGGCGGTAGAGCAAACGACTCATAATCGTTGTGTCGCCGGTTCGAGTCCGGCCATCGCTACATACTGATTACCGACATCAGGCTGACCGGAAAGAAGGCAAATCGTGGCCGCGAAGTCCACTGATATCCGGCCAAAGATTACCTTGGCCTGCGAGCAGTGCAAGCACCGCAACTACATCACCAAGAAGAACCGGCGTAACGACCCGGACCGTCTCGAGCTGAAGAAGTTCTGCCCGAACTGCGGTACCCACCGGGCGCACCGAGAGTCTCGCTAACTTAACCCCGCGCGAACTACCCGCGTGGATGACAGTGCCGGATCGGCAGGTCACTTCGTCTCTTGAAAAGAGACAGTGGCCCCGGTCCGGCATTTGGCGTATATAGCGATGGTTCAGCGCTCTCGCCCGATCCCGTTCCGGGGTCAGATAGGGACTTCCTGCCGTGACGATCAACTCCGAGATTGACACCGAGGCCGACATGGTCGATTCCAGCGAGGTTTTCGACCCCGCCGCACACGCCGCCGCCATGGTCGGCCACCACTACCGCGTCGACGACTACTACGAGGTCGGCCGTGAGAAGGTGCGGGAGTACGCCCGCGCGGTGCAGGACTATCACCCGGTCCACTGGGACGAGGAGATCGCCCGGAGCTACGGTCACGATGGGTTGGTCGCCCCCCTCACCTTCATTTCGCTGGTCGGAATCCTGGCTCAGCGCAGGCTTTTCGAGCAGATCGTCACCGGCTACGACCTGAGCCAGATCATGCAGACCGATCAGATCCTGGAGTTCCATCGGCCCATCAAGGCCGGCGACCGACTGTCCTGCATCGTCTACCTGCACTCGTTCCGCCAGGCATTCGGTGGCGACATCATCGTCACCCGCAACGACGTGGTCGCACAGAACGACGAGCTGGTTCTCACCACGTACACCACTCTCATCGGCCGCAGCGGCGGTGACATCGATCCCAATATCGGTCAGGCCGTGCGCAATGTGCTCATGCACGGCGTGGGCCCGGAGGAGCTTCCCGAGCAGCACCACCTGCGCACCGTCGACGTGCCGCCGCCCCCGCCGCCGGTCCGGGTCGAGGCCGCCGGCGCCGTGGTGGCGAGCAAGCACTGCATCCGCTTCGCGGATGTGACCGCCGGCGCCGAACTGCCTCCGCGCGTCGTTCGTCTCACCCGCGGCGACCTGGTGAACTACGCCGGCGTCTCGGGCGACGCCAACCCGATCCACTGGAGCGATGATGTCGTGAAGCTGGTGGGCCTGGAAAACGTTGTGGCGCACGGCATGCTGACCATGGGCCTGGGCGGCGGCTTCGTCACCTCCTGGCTCGGCGATCCGGGTGCGGTCAAGGAGTACAACGTCCGATTCACCAGTCCGGTCTACGTGCCGGTCGACCGCCCCGCGGAGATCGAGTACACCGGCAAGGTCAAGTCCGTCGACCCCGAGACGCGCACCGCTGTCATCGCCATCGTGGCGAAGTCCGAGGGCCGCAAGATCTTCGGCCGCGCCACCGCAACGGTCCAGCTGGCCTGACCGTCGACCCGACGTACGCTGCGACACCCCGATTAGCGGTCGCCACGCGGGGTGCCGTACACTCGGGAATCTGGGGTTACCAGCCGATGCGCGCTGCTCCGAGGAGCGGCGCGCGTGTTTGTGAAAACCCGTAGTACAACTGAAGAGAACAGTGGTTGGACTCAAACCCCCGTCCAGCCGAAGGGGCGTAGCTCAACTGGCAGAGCAGCGGTCTCCAAAACCGCAGGTTGCAGGTTCAAGTCCTGTCGCCCCTGCCCTGGATGCCGACGTAGAGAGGATCGACGTGAGCGAGCGAAGCGGGCGAGCCATAGGCATAGCGCGCATCGTGCATGCTCATGACGAGCGAAGCGAGGAGTGAGCGTGAGCGACGAGCGGGACACTCGCCACGGAGATGGCGACGACACCGCCGCGGTGGCTCGGCCGAGCGGCAAGCGGTCCGCTCGGCGTGCCCGCGCCGCGTCGTCGAGCGCCGTCGCGACGATCGAACGACCGTCGGACTCGGCCAAGGCAGCCACCAAGCAGTCCGGCAAAGAAAAGAAGGCCGGAAAAGGCGGTTCGGGCAATCCGATCAAGAGTCTGGCGAAGTTCCTCAAGGAAGTCATCGCGGAACTTCGCAAGGTCATCTGGCCCAACCGCAAGCAGATGGTCACCTATACGAGCGTTGTTCTGGTGTTCGTGATTTTCATCGTCGCGTACATCAGCGGGTTGGATCTGGCATTCATCAAGGGTGTCAACTGGCTCTTCGGCTAGGCGGCACGATGACCGCGTCTGACCGTCGCGGCCGGTGACCGGCCCCCCGGGCAGAGGCGGGGAGCGGGACCATCCGCCGGGCTTATCGCCCCGGCGCGCAGAGGATTACGTGACGACTAAGGAAGCGAGTGCCCCAGTGAGCACCCCGGAGAACGGCACAACCGAGGAATTCCCGGTGGATGACGCGGTGACCGAAGAGACCACCGTCGAGGACGCTGAGGGCTTCGCCGACGAGGCCGAGGGCTTTGCCGCTGACGCGGAGACCGACGCCGAGGAAGACGAGGCCGCGCGGCCCGCCGCCGAGCTCTCCGATGAGCCCGCCGACCCGGTCGCCGAGATGACCGCCGCGCTCCGACGCGCGCCCGGTGACTGGTACGTCGTCCACTCCTACGCCGGTTACGAGAACAAGGTGAAGACCAATCTCGAGACCCGCGTGCAGAACCTCGGTCTCGAGGACTACATCTTCCAGGTCGAGGTGCCGACCGAAGAGGTCACCGAGATCAAGAACGGCCAGAAGAAGAACGTCAACCGCAAGGTGCTGCCGGGCTACATCCTGGTCCGCATGGAGCTGAACGACGAGTCCTGGGGCGCGGTGCGCAACACCCCCGGTGTCACCGGTTTCGTCGGCGCCACCTCGCGTCCCTCGCCGCTCACTATTCCCGAAGTGGTGAAGTTCCTGGTGCCGGCCGCGCAGCAGAAGAAGGCCGCCCCGGCGGCCGCCGCTTCCGCCGCCGCGGCCACCGGCGGCGAGGCCCCGTCCGCGAAGCCGGCCATCGAGGTCGACTTCGAGGTCGGCGAGTCGGTCACCGTCATGGACGGCCCCTTCGCCACCCTCCCGGCCAGCATTTCCGAGGTCAACGCCGAGCAGCAGAAGCTCAAGGTGCTGGTCTCGATCTTCGGCCGTGAGACTCCGGTCGAGCTGGCCTTCACGCAGGTCGCCAAGATTTAAGTGCGTCAGGGCGGTGGCCCGGCCCTTACAGGCCGGTGTCACCGCCTTTTTCGCGTTCGCATAGACTTGACGGGTTGTGCCTCGGGCGTCCGCGCTCGGGCGCACGGTCCGGAGAAGGCTTACGGGAATCCGTAAGGAACCTAACCCAAGGAAGAAAGATGCCCCCGAAGAAGAAGAAGGTCGCTGGGCTCATCAAGCTCCAGATCCAGGCCGGCCAGGCCAACCCGGCTCCGCCGGTCGGTCCGGCGCTGGGTCAGCACGGCGTCAACATCATGGAGTTCTGCAAGGCGTACAACGCGGCGACCGAGTCGCAGCGTGGCAACGTCATCCCGGTCGAGATCACGGTCTACGAAGACCGCTCGTTCGACTTCAAGCTGAAGACGCCGCCGGCCGCGCGTCTGCTGCTGAAGGCCGCGGGTGTGCAGAAGGGCTCCGCCGAGCCGCACCGCACCAAGGTCGCGCAGGTCACCATGGACCAGATCCGTGAGATCGCCAAGACCAAGCAGGAAGACCTGAACGCCAACGACATCGACGCCGCGGCGAAGATCATCGCTGGTACCGCCCGCTCGATGGGTATCACCATCGCGGAGTAGGGCTCTCCGCGGCGGGCGCGTCAGACCCGGAGGAGCCGCTTCGCCTCTCCGCGTTTGCCTGCGTAACCACGCAAGGCCCGCGATCGCCGCAATTGGATACAGAGCTCTCGTGGAAGGGACCGCCTGTCCCGCACCACTTCTGACTTAGACAAGGACAGAGAATCATGGCAAAACGAAGCAAGGCTTATCTCGAGGCGGCCGCCAAGGTCGACCGCTCGGCTCTCTACGCTCCGCTGGCCGCCGCTCGGCTCGCCAAGGAGACCTCCACCACCAAGACCGACGCCACCGTCGAGGTCGCTGTCCGTCTCGGTGTGGACCCGCGCAAGGCCGACCAGATGGTCCGCGGCACCGTCAACCTGCCGCACGGTACCGGTAAGACCGCCCGCGTCATCGTGTTCGCCGTCGGTGACAAGGCCGCCGAGGCCGAGGCCGCCGGTGCGGACGCCGTGGGCGCCGAGGACCTGATCGAGCGCATCCAGGGCGGCTGGCTGGACTTCGACGCCGCCATCGCCACCCCGGACCAGATGGCCAAGGTCGGTCGTATCGCGCGTGTCCTGGGCCCGCGTGGTCTGATGCCGAACCCCAAGACCGGCACCGTCACCCCCGATGTGACCAAGGCTGTTCAGGACATCAAGGGCGGCAAGATCAACTTCCGCGTCGACAAGCAGGCCAACCTGCACTTCGTGATCGGCAAGGCCTCCTTCGACGAGAAGAAGCTGGCCGAGAACTACGGTGCCGCGCTCGACGAGATCCTGCGTGTCAAGCCCTCCACCGCGAAGGGCCGCTACGTCAAGAAGGTGACGTTCTCGACCAACACCGGACCGGGCATCCCGGTGGATCCGAACCGCACCCGCAACTTCGCCGAGGAAGACTGATTCCCGACGCGGTAGCGCGTAGCAACGCATGAAGCCCGAAGGGCCGGTACGAAATTCGTACCGGCCCTTCGACTGTTCAGCGCCGGTCGACGTATCCTTACCAGGGGCTCGAAGTAAGGAGAGGTCATGGACGCGGTTGCGCGGCTGACATCGAAGGGGCAGCTAACGGTGCCGAAGGCGATCCGTGATGCGCTCGACCTGCATGTCGGCGACAACGTGCTCTTCCGGGTTGAGGGGCAGGTTGTCGTGTTGGCCCGAACCCCGGATCTGCTCGAGCTGGCCGGTAGCGTGCCCGTGCCGCCGCAGGTGCGCGGGAAGTCCTGGGAAGAGATTCGCGATGCCGCGTGGGCGGCGCAGTGGCGAGAAGGTGAACCGTGACGGTCTTCCTCGACACGAACATCCTGATCCGCCACCTCACGCAGGATCCGCCGGATATGGGCAGGCGGGCGACAGCCTTTCTCGCGCAATCTGATTCGTTGCACCTTGCGGATCTGATCCTGGCCGAGACAATCTACGTGTTGCAGAGCGTCTATCGGGTCGAGAGACCTCGACTCGCGGCGCTGGCGCGCGTCCTGGTCAGCTCCCGGAACATCGTTACCGACGATCCGGCTCTGCTCATCAGGGCGATCGACGTGTACGAGCATTATCGGCTGTCCTTCGCCGACGCCTATCTGGTCGCCCTCGCCGAAGCTGTACCGGAATCGAGCATCGTGTCTTTCGACAAGGGAATCAGCAAGGTCGAGACGGTGAATCGAATCGAGCCCGCCACCTAGTACCGCCAAGATGGCAACGCATGAAGCCCGAAGGGCCGGTACGAAATTCGTACCGGCCCTTCGCTGTGTTCGTCAGAGGTCGCGGAGGTTGCAGAGGCCGCTGCCGGGGTTCAGGGAGCACAGGAACCCTCCGATCAGCGCTGGCAGCGGGTTGACGAAGATGGTCGAACCGGTTTGGAGCAGGGAGGAGCCGCCGTCTACCAGGGAAGAGCCCGTGCCCCGCGGCGGCAGTGGGACATCGGCGTTCGCCGGAGCGGCGGCGCCCGCTAGTGCGATGGAAAGTGTCACGGCGGCAAGGGTTTTGGTGAGCAGCCGACTCATGGGGTTACCTCCAGGGCTGGGATGCGTAGGAACCTACCGAGCCGCTCACCATTTTGAAATGCCCAAGTTTCATAGTCTTGCGCCCGAGGGGGCCGACCCCGTTTTGGCGGATGGATGCGTGTCCGCTATATTGGACGACGGTCATCGACGTGCTCCTCGGAGATTCGGCCGATGATCACCCCCAATCGTTCTACCGAAGACCGTTGGTTGCTGCCCTCGGGCAGTCGAAGGTCCGGCGATATTGCCGGCGGCCCACGCAGGGAGAGCCGAGGTAAGGGAAACTGGCGAGCTCAGCTCGCATCGTGTTTCTTGTGCGCCCCGGGACCACCTTGCGTCCGGGGCGTTTGCTTTGTCGCCGGCCCCTGTGGCGGAACTCGGTAGTTCATTCGAGAACCGACCATCCAGAGAGGAGGCGAAGTATGGCAAAGCCTGAGAAGGTCACCGCGGTCGCGGAGATCGCTGAGCAGTTCAAGTCGTCCACCGCGACTGTCGTCACGGAATACCGTGGCCTGTCCGTCGGCAAGATCACTGAGCTGCGTCGTGCCCTCGGCGCGAACGCTACCTACTCCGTCGCCAAGAACACCCTGGTCAAGCGCGCTGCCGCCGAGGCGGGCGTGGAAGGCCTGGATGACTTGTTCGTCGGTCCGACCGCTATCACCTTCATCAAGGGTGAACCGGTCGACGCCGCGAAGGCGCTCAAGGCGTTCGCCAAGGACAACAAGGCGCTCATCATCAAGGGCGGCTACATGGACGGCACCGCGCTGTCCGTGTCCGAGGTCGAGCGCATTGCCGACCTGGAGTCGCGCGAGGTGCTGCTGGCCAAGCTGGCCGGCGCCATGAAGGGCAACCTGTCGAAGGCTGCCGGGCTGTTCGCCGCCCCGGCCTCGCAGATCGCCCGCCTGGCCGCGGCCCTCGAGGAGAAGAAGCGCGCCGAGGGTGGCGCCGCCGAAGCTCCGGCCGCGGACGCCGAATAAGTCACTACCCCAAACCTCTTCGTCCCCGTTCACGCGGTGACGGAACTACCGAAAGGAAATATCAATGGCCAACGTTGATGAGCTGCTCGAGACCTTCGCCGGCATGACCCTGCTGGAGCTGTCCGAGTTCGTGAAGGCGTTCGAGGACAAGTTCGAGGTCACCGCCGCTGCTCCGGTCGCCGTCGCCGCGGTCGCCGGTGGCGCTGCCCCGGCCGAGGCCGCCGAGGAGCAGGACGAGTTCGACGTCATCCTCGAGGGTGCCGGCGACAAGAAGATCCAGGTCATCAAGGTCGTCCGTGAGATCGTCTCCGGCCTGGGCCTGAAGGAAGCCAAGGACCTGGTCGAGGGCGCCCCGAAGCCGATCCTCGAGAAGGTCGCCAAGGAGGCCGCCGAGGCCGCCAAGGCGAAGCTGGAAGAGGCCGGCGCCAAGGTCTCCGTCAAGTAAGACGGGATTGTGTCGGGGCAAGCCCCCGACGCCCCCGAAAGGGAGGGACGCGGGGCTTCGCCCCGCATCCCGAACGGGCGGCGGACTTCGCCTCCTGAGCGGTGATTGGGAACTTTCCCAACCCCATCTCCCGGCGGCGGCGCTGTGATTGTGACAAGGGTGGTTCCCATTGTGGGACCACCCTTTTCGCGTAGTGTGCCGCTGTGATTGGCGCGTAATCGGTAATTCGTTACGAAAGTTCCTACCGACCAGTCAGGTCCCGGTGTCCGAGACGGTGCATATGCGATACAGTGACCGGACCTACTGTGATGCGCCACACCGCGCGAAATTCGTGGCCCGTAGTCACACGTAGTGCGCTCGTCGGAGAAAGTGGAGGTTGGCGTGGGCGTCGAGGTCAGGACCGAAGGCATCACGAAGTCATTCGGTTCGCAGCGTATTTGGCAGGACGTCACGCTGACGCTGCCGCCGGGGGAAGTCAGCGCTCTGCTCGGCCCATCCGGTACCGGTAAGTCCGTCTTCCTGAAGTCGTTGATCGGTCTGCTGCGCCCGGAGAAGGGCTCGATCTACATCGACGGCACCGACATCACGACCTGCTCCAACAAAGAGCTCTACGAGATCCGCAAGCTGTTCGGCGTCTTGTTCCAGGACGGCGCGCTGTTCGGGTCCATGAACCTGTTCGACAACACGGCCTTCCCGTTGCGCGAGCACACCAAGAAGAGCGAATCCGAGATCAAGAAGATCGTCATGGAGAAGCTCGAGCTGACCGGTCTGCTCGGCGCCGAGGGCAAGCTTCCCGGTGAGATCTCCGGCGGTATGCGCAAGCGCGCCGGCCTGGCCCGCGCGCTGGTGCTGGACCCGCAGATCATTCTGGTCGACGAGCCGGACTCGGGTCTGGATCCCGTTCGCACCACCTATCTTTCGCAGTTGTTGATCGATATCAACGCGCAGATCGACGCGACGATCCTGATCGTCACGCACAACATCAACCTGGCCCGTACGGTGCCGGACAACATCGGCATGCTGTTCCGCCGCAACCTGGTCATGTTCGGTCCCCGTGAGGTGCTGCTGACCTCGGAGGAGCCGGTGGTCAAGCAGTTCCTCAACGGCCGCATGCAGGGTCCGATCGGCATGTCCGAGGAGAAGGACGAGGCCCAGATGGCCCGCGAGCAGGCCATGTTCGACTCGGGTCACCACGCGGGTGGCGCCGAGGAGATCGAGGGCATCATTCCGCAGATGCGGGCGACCCCGGGCATGCCCGTCCGCGGTGCCGTGCACCGGCGGCGTGAGCGGGTCCGTCAGATCATGCACACGTTGCCCCCGGCCGCTCAGGAGGCCATTCGGGAGTCCATGTCGCAGAACGGCGATGAGGCCGACACGCAGGTGATGCCCGCATATCAGGGCGGCTACGACTCCACGGTTCGACAGAACCTGACTAACGGGTAACATACGCGGCGTGAATCCCACCCTGACGCGACTGCGCACCCCGGTCGAGTCGGGACTTGCCCAGGCCGGCAACATCTTCGCACTGTTTTTGGACGTGCTCCGGAAGACGTTCCGCCGGCCCTTCCAGTGGCGGGAGTTCATCGAACAGTCGTGGTTCATCGCGAGTGTCTCGATCCTCCCTGCCGCTTTGGTGGCAATCCCGTTCGGTGCGGTGGTGGCCCTGCAGACCGGCTCGCTCATCAAGCAGCTGGGCGCGGAGAACTTCACCGGTGCGACCAGTGTTCTGGCGACCGTTCAGCAAGCCGCCCCGGTGGTGACCGCACTGATCATCGCCGGAGCCGCCGGTTCGGCCGTGGCCGCCGATCTCGGCTCGCGCACCATCCGCGAGGAGATCGACGCCATGGAGGTGCTCGGCATCGATCCCATTCAGCGCCTTGTGGTTCCGCGCGTGCTGGGCATGATGCTGGTCGCCTTCCTGCTCAACGGCCTGGTGTCGGTGGTCGGCATCTGCGGCGGCTACTTCTTCAACGTGGGGCTGCAGGGCGGCACCCCGGGCGCCTACCTGGCGTCCTTCTCCGCCCTGGCGCAGATCCCCGACCTGGTCATCGGCGAGATCAAGGCCCTGATCTTCGGCGTGGTGGCGGGCGTGATCGCCGCCTACAAGGGCCTGCATCCGAAGGGGGGACCGAAAGGAGTGGGTGACGCGGTGAACCAATCCGTGGTGATCACGTTCCTCGTGCTGTTCTTCCTGAATCTGATCCTCACCCTGATCTACCTTCAGGTCGTCCCCGCAAAGGGCGCGTGACCCATGGTTATCTCGCTGCGCTCCACCGCCTTCTCCCGGTCGGCGCGCCGGCTGAAGCCCGCGCTGATGGCCCCGGTGAACCTGGTCGACAGGGCCGGGGACCAGATGTCGTTCTACTCCCGGGCGATCGGGGCCATCCCGAAGACCATCGTGCACTTCCGCAAGGAGGTCATGCGGCTGCTGGCCGAGGTGACCTTCGGTTCGGGTGCGCTGGCTGTCATCGGCGGCACCATCGGCGTGATCGTGTTCATGTCGGCCTCGGTCGGCGTGGTCGTCGGTCTGCAGGGCTTCAAGGCCCTCGACGCCCTCGGCTCCGGCGTGCTCACCGGGTTCCTGACCGGCTACATCAATACCCGCGAGCTCGCGCCTCTGGTTGCGGCCCTGGCGCTTTCGGCGACGGTCGGCTGTGGTTTCACCGCGCAGCTGGGCGCCATGCGGATCTCCGAGGAGATCGACGCGCTCGAGGTGATGGCGGTGCCGTCGGTACCGTTCCTGGTGACCACCCGCGCCATCGCGGGGTTCCTCGCGGTGATTCCGCTGTACGTGGTCGGCCTGCTGGGCACCTACCTGGCCTCACGGTCGATCAGCATCTACTTCAACGGGCAGTCGAGTGGTTCCTATGACCACTACTTCAGCCTCTTCCTGCCACCGGAAGACGTGCTCTATTCGTTCGTGAAGGTGCTCGTCTTCGCGTTCGTGATCATCCTGGTGCACTGCTACTACGGCTACAACGCCAGCGGCGGCCCCGCGGGCGTGGGCGTGGCTGTGGGCCGCGCGGTGCGCGCCGCCATCGTGCTGATCAACGTGCTCGATTTCTTCCTGTCCCTGGCGATCTGGGGAACGACCACGACGGTGCGGGTGGCCGGATGAGCGGTCAGGGGCCGGAGGCGGCGGCTTGCGTGACCACGCAGGCTCCCCGCTCATCCGGAATGGAGGCAGCATGAGCGACCCACAGCGTGTGCAGTTCTGGCGTTCCACCGAGAAGCTGCGCAACCGGACCCTCGGCGTGCTCTTCTTCGTGCTGGTGGCGCTGTTCCTGTGGACCACCATCGCCATCTACAACAAGCAGTTCGTGGACACGGTGCGGGTCAAGCTGATCACCGACACCGTCGGCAACGCGCTGACCCGCAACGCGGATGTGAAGGTCCGCGGCGTCACCGTCGGCGAGCTGCGCTCGAGCAGCTACGACGGCAAACACGTCACCCTGGATCTGGCCATCGACCCGTCCAAGGCGGGCGAGATCCCGGCCAATGTGACGGCGCGGCTGCTGCCCAAGACGCTGTTCGGTGAGCGCTACATCGACCTGGTGTGGCCGGAGAGCCCGCAGGGCCATCTCGCCGCGGGCGTCACCCTGCAGCAGGACACCAGCGGCAACGCCGTCGAGGTGAGCCAGCTGCTGGACCACATCCTGCCGCTGCTGCAGGCGATTCCGCCGCAGTATCTGTCCTCCACGCTGGGCGCGCTGTCCAACGCGTTGCAGGGGCGGGGTGAGGAGCTGGGCAAGACAATCGACCGGCTCGACGACATCGTGACCCAGGTCAATGGGGAAATGCCCACGCTGCAACAGGATCTGAAGAGCCTGGCCGATGTGGCGACCACCTACGCCGATGCCGCTCCACAACTGGTGTCAGCGCTGGACAACCTGCGCACCACCAATGCCACCATCGTGCAGAAGCGTTCGCAGGTCGACGCCCTGCTGGCCACGCTCACCCCGAGCGCGTCGACCACCACCGACTTCCTAGTGGCCAACCGCGACAACATCATCGATGTGGCGGCGGACTCGCGGCCCGCGCTGGAGGCGCTGGCCAAGTACTCGCCCAGCTACAGCTGCGCGCTGGCCGGTTTCGCGGAGCTGAAGCCGCGCATCGACCAGATCTTCGGCAAGGGCACCGACCTGCCGGGCTCGCGGGTGACCGTGCAGATCGTGAACCCGCGCGGCCGCTACGTGCCCAACCAGGACGAGCCGCGCTGGTTCGATACGCGTGGGCCGCTGTGCATTCCGATGTATCCGCCGTTCACCGACCCCGGCCAGTACACCGACGGCTCCGCCAATGACGGCTCCTATCAGCCGCCGAGCCGCAACCCGGGCGACCAGAACGTCGGCCGGATGCCGGAGCCGCAGTACAAGGTGTACGGCCCGCAGGCGCCGACCACCGCCTACTCGCCGCAGGAGTCTCAGGCCCTGGGTGCGATCTACGGTGCGGCGCACGGTGTCTCGCCCGAGGAGGTGCCCGGTTGGGTCACCAAGATCGCCGCGCCGGCGTTCCGCGGCAGTGAGGTGAGCGTCAAGTGAAGGATCTGTTGCGCGGCCTGGGGCCGACGCTGACCAAACTGATCGCCTTCATTCTCGTCACGGTCTTCCTGACGGGCGTGCTGGCGCTGACCATCGCCAACTACGGTGGCGGCGGTACCAAGTTCAATGCCCGGTTCACCGATGTGACCTCGCTGAACAAGGGTGACGAGGTGCGCATCGCGGGTGTGCGCGTGGGCAAGGTGACCAAGGTGTCCATCGTGGACAGGCGCCTGGCCAATGTGGAATTCGAACTGACCGACCGGGATTGGCTGCCGGCCTCCACCACCGCGACCATCAAGTACCGGAACCTGGTGGGCCAGCGCTACATCGCGCTCGAGCAGGGCGCCGGGCAGCAGGGCCGCAAGATGAACAAGGGCTCGACCATCCCGCTGGAGCGCACCAAGCCCGCGGTCAATCTGACCGAGCTGTTCAACGGGTTCCGGCCGCTGTTCCAGACGCTCACGCCCGAGGACGTGAACAAGCTGTCCTACGAGATCATTCAGGTTTTCCAGGGCGAATCCGGCACCATCGCGGACCTGGTGGCCAATACCGCCTCGCTCACCAACAAGGTGGCCGACAAGGATGCGGTGATCGGTGAGCTGATCAAGAACCTGAACGCCGTGCTGGACAGCATCAATTCGCGCGGCGACCAGCTCGATCAGCTGATCGTGAACACCGAGGCGCTGGTCACCGGGCTGAACGCCGAGCGCGGCACCATCGGCTCGGCCGTCACCTCGCTGGGCAAGCTGACCTCGGCCACCGCCGACCTGCTGGTCCCGGTGCGGCCGAACCTGCAGGGCGCCATCGCAGGTCTGAACCAGCTCACCGGAACCCTCAACGACCGCAAGGACGAGGTCGACGAAGCCCTGACCAACCTGCCCATCAAGATGGAGAAGCTGGGCCGCGCGGCGTCCTACGGCTCCTGGTTCCAGTTCTATCTGTGCGGCATCGACATCGTCGCCGGACCGGGCACCAAGGACGCGCCGCAGCTGAACTTCCCGCCCGCACTGCAGAACATGCCGACCGTGAATCAGCCGATCTATACGAATCCGGCGCCGCGCTGCCATGGGAAGGGAGGCCGCTGATGGACGACCGCGTCGTATTGGGCAAGCGCAGTCCGGCGTTCATGGGCGGACTGGGCCTGATCCTGGTGCTGCTGGTGACCATGTCCGCTTTCAACCTCGACAAGCTGCCGCTGATCGGGGCCGGCACCAAGTACACCGCCGAGTTCTCCGAGGCCGCGGGGCTGAAGAAGGGCAACGAGGTGCGCATCGCCGGCGTGAAGGTCGGCGCGGTGTCCGATGTCCGCCTCGACGGCGACAAGGTGCTGGTCGACTTCCGCACCCAGGACGCCTGGATCGGCAACGAGACCACCGCCTCGATCCAGATCAAGACCCTGCTCGGGCAGAAGTACCTGGCGCTGGACCCCAAGGGCTCCAAGACCATGAACCCCTCGGACCGGATCCCGCTGTCGCGCACCGTGTCTCCCTACGACGTGGTGGACGCCTTCAGCGATGCCGCCAAGAACATCGAGGAGACCAATACCGCGCAGCTGGCGCAGAGCTTCCAGGTGCTGTCGGACGCCTTCTCGGCCACGCCGCCGGAACTGCGCGGCTCCATCGACGGCGTCGCTCGGCTCTCGGAGACCCTGGCCAAGCGCGACGATCAGCTCGTGAAGCTGTTCGCCGCCACCAAGACCACCACCAAGGTGCTGGCCGACCGGAACCAGGAGTTCGAGCGGCTGCTTGCCAACGGCGGCCAGCTGCTGGCCGAGCTGAACGTGCGCCAGCAGGCCATCCACCAGCTGCTCACCGGCGCGAAAACCGTTGCGGCGGAACTGACCGCGCTGGTCAAGGACAACGAGCAACAGATCGGCCCGGCGTTGACCAATCTCAACAAGACCATCGAGCTGCTCAACGACCACCAGGCCGACCTGTCCAAGACCCTCTCGCTGGCCGCGCCCTTCTATGGGCTCTACTCCAATGTGCTGGGCAACGGTCGCTGGTTCGACGCCGTCATCACGAACCTGATTCCGCCCGCGTTGCCGGACATCCCGGGTGAGCGCCAGCCGATCCGAAAGTTGGGAGGTTGACTCGTGGCGAGCAATCCGCTGACCGCCCTGCGCGGCACCAGCCGTAAGAGCAAGATCATCGCCGCGGTGGCCGCCCTCGCGGTGGTGCTCGCGGGCGTCGCATGGTGGGGCTTCGACCGTCTCCAGACGACGACGATCACCGCGTACTTCGACAAGTCCATCGGCATCTACAAGGGTTCGGACGTCCGGATCCTGGGTGTGCCGGTGGGCCGGGTGGACTCGGTGAAGCCGAAGGGCGACGTGGTCGAGGTCGTCATGAAGGTCGACCGCAACTACGACATCCCCGCCGACGCCAAGGCCGCCCAGATCACCCCCTCGGTGGTGTCGGATCGGTACATCCAGCTCGCGCCCGCCTACAAGGGCGGGCCCAAGATGGGGCGCAACGCCACCATCCCGAAGGAGCGCACCGCGACCCCGGTCGAGGTGGACCGGCTCTACAAGAGCATCACCGAACTCTCGGATGCGCTGGGCCCCAACGGCGCCAACAAGGACGGGGCGCTGAACCAGCTGGCCCGCACCTCCGCGGACAACCTCTCCGGCAACGGTGAGGCATTGGGCAACAGCTTCACGCAGCTGTCCAAGGCCGCGCACGCGCTCTCCGATTCGCGCACCGACATTTTCGACACGGTCAAGAACCTGCAGACCTTCGTGCAGACGCTGGCCGACAACGACGCGCAGGTGCGGACCTTCAACACCCAGTTGGCCTCGCTGGCCGGGTTCCTGTCCGACGAGCGCCGGACCCTCGGCGACGCGCTGAACCTGCTCTCGGTCGCACTCGGCGATGTGGCCCGGTTCATCGACAACAACCGGGACCTGGTGCAGTCCAACGCCGATGCGCTGACCAAGCTCACCCAGACCCTCGCCGATCAGCGTGACGATCTGGCCAAGGCGCTGCCGCTCATCCCGACCGCGCTGAGCAACCTGATCAATGTGCACAATGGTGAGACCGGCACGCTCGACATGCGCCCGAACTTCCCCGACCTGCAGGATCCGTTCGGCGTCATCTGCAAGATGCTGGACCTGGGCAAGCTGCGTCCCGGTGACCCCAAGTTCGACGCGATCTCCCGGCAGCTGCAGCCGATCCTGAACAACTGCAAGGTGATCACCGATCAGCTCACCGCCGGCGTGAAGACGCCGACGCTGGTGCTGCCCTTCGGCATCCTCAGCGGCGAGAACGAGCAGCGCAATCCGGTGCCCGGCAGCGTGCCCGGAAACCCGTCCGATCAGCTGCCGCCGTCGCAGCAGGAAGGTGGGCAGCGATGAGCGCCAACCGGATTCGCGGCGGCCGGGTCAAGCGCGCCGCTCTGCTGGCCACCTCGCTGAGCGCGGTGACGCTGGCGGCCGCGGGCTGCGGTGCGGAGAGCATTCCGCTGCCCGGCGGCCCCAACGTGGGCAAGCACCCACTGCACCTCGACATCCGCTTCGCCGACGTGCTGGACCTGGTCCCGCAGTCGACGGTGAAGGTGGACGGCGTGGCCGTGGGCCGGGTCGACAAGATCCGCATCGCGCCCGACAACGCCTGGGAAGCCAGCGTGCAGGTGCTGGTGAACGACAGCGTGAACCTGCCCGCCAATGCTCGCGCCGAGGTCAAGCAGACCAACCTGCTGGGTGAGAAGTACATCGAACTGTCCGCTCCCGCCAAGGATGCCGATTCCGCGCGGCTGAAGGACGGCGCCCGGATCCCGGTCGAGAACACCCGCACCGCCACCGAGGTGGAACAGGTGCTGGGCGCGCTGTCGCTGCTGCTCAATGGCGGCGGCGTGGCGCAACTGCAGCCGATCGTGGTGGAGCTCAACAAGACGCTGGGCGGTCGCGAGGGGAAGGTGCGGGACCTGCTGAACCAGGCCGACATTCTCATCAAGGGTCTCGACGACCAGGTCGACAACATCACCCGCGCCCTGGACAGCCTCGACACGCTGACCAGCCGGGTGGGGCAGCAGACCGAGCAGATCTCCAAGATCCTCGACGAGTTGCCGGGCGGCATCAAGATCCTCAATGAGCAACGGCCGCAGTTGATTCAGCTGCTGAGCCAGCTGGATCGGCTGGGGCAGGCCGGCTTCGACGTGCTCAACAAGTCCAAGGACAATCTGATCACCGACCTGTCCTCACTGCGGCCCACCTTGCAGGCGCTGGGGTCGTCGGCCGGTGACCTGGTGACCGCGTTCCCGCTCATCCCGACCTACCCGTTCCCGGACGAGGCCATCAAGTCGGCGTTCGGCGGGCAGGTCAACACCTGGCTCTCGGTGGACCTGCAGATCGGCACCCTGCTGTCGAATCTCGGTGTGGGCAAACCGGATCCGCAGTATGTGCCGCCCAGCGGCCGCCAGGTCAACGTGGACCCGACCAACCCGTACTACAACGGCAACGGGCCGCGCGGCGGCTGGCCGACCGTCTCGCTGCTGCCGCTGCCGAACACGGTGGCCAAGCCGACCGGGCCGGGACCGACCGATCCGCTCGGATCGATCCTCGAGCAGCTGGGAGTGGGTGGTCCGCGATGACACGTCTGGTACGCAATCAGCTGATCGCCTTCGCGCTCATCGCCGTGATCGGCGTCGTCTTCGTCGGCGCAAAATACGTGCGGCTGGACAATATGCTCGGTTTCGGGCTGTACAAGGTGAAGGTGCAGGCCGCCGAGACCGGCAACCTGTCCAAGGGCGCGGAGGTCACCTACCGCGGCGTCCCCGTGGGACGGGTCGGCGACCTCGACGTCACCCCCGACGGCGTGCTCATCACCCTGGAGATGAACTCCGGTAAGCCCAAGGTCCCCGCCAATGCCAAGGCCGTGGTCGCCGACCGTTCCGCCATCGGTGAGCAGTACGTGGATCTGCAGCCCACCGGCGACGGCGGGCCCTACCTGAAGGACGGCTCGGTCATCGTCGGAGCGCAGGTGCCCATTCACGTGGAGGACCTGCTCTCCAGTGTCGACCACTTCGCCGGTACGACCGACCTGAAGGCGGTGTCCACCACCATCACCGAGCTGGGCAAGGCCTTCGACGGTAGGGGTGACGACCTCAAGATCCTGGTCGACTCGCTCAACCAGTTCAGCGCGACGGCCGCGGACAACCTGCCGCAGACCCTGGCGCTGCTCCGGTCCGCCCGCACCGTGCTGGGCACCCAGGCCGAGCAGTCACCGGCGATCCTTCAGTTCAGCGACGGCCTGGACAAGCTCACCGCGCAGCTGAAGTCCAACGACCCGGACATCCGCCGCCTCATCGGCACGGGTAAGGACGCCGGATCGGCGATCCAGCGCCTGCTCACCGAGAGCGGCCCGGCCCTCACCAAGGACCTCACCAACCTGCGGGTCCTGCTGCTGGCCATCTCGCCGAAGTTCTACGCCCTCGGCCCGGTGCTGCAGATGCTGCCGCTGCTGCCGCTGGGCGGTTCGTCCACCGCGCCCGGTGACGGCACCACCCACTTCGGCCTGGTCCTGGAGACCAACAACCCGCCCGCCTGCACGCTGGGATACGAAGGCACGCAACGGATTCTGGATCAGATGAAGGCCCAGAACCCCAGCTTCGACGACAGCCGTGACGACTTCCCGTTCAATACCGAAGCCGGCTGCAATGTCCCGCAGGGCAGCGAGACCGACGTCCGCGGCGCCAACCGCGCCGAGCTGGCCGATCCGAGTGTCGGGCAGCCGTGGGACGACAAGCCGAAGTACGACCCGGACAAGCTCAACCTGAACCCGGTGGCCACCCAGCTGGCCACGCTGATGGGCATCACGCCCAAGCACTGATCGGATTCGGGTAGCGATGTGGCACACGGTCCCGGCTAGGGCGCGAAGAGAGGAAAGTATGGTGGCGGCGTGAGTCAGCACAAGGACAGCGAATCGGGGGCGAACCTCGAGAAGCCGGCAACCACGCCGGTTCCCGATACAACCCCGGACGCGTCCAGGGCAGACGCCGCGACCATATCCGCCGACGCCGATGCCACGTCATCGGGAGCGGACACGGCCGGGTCGGCGGCCGAGCCGACCGTTGTGCTGGACAAGCCCGCCGAGCCGGCCACCGCAAAGACACCCGAGCCGGCCTCGGCGAATGGCCGGGACATGCGGAAGCTCGGCGCGGTCGCGCTGCTGGCCGTGTCCGCCGTCGTGGCGGCCGTGGTCGGCTTCGTCTGGTTCGGCGACGCCAAGGACGAGACCCGGGCCGAAGCCCGCGACGCCGCCCTGACCGATGGCCGCCAGGCCGCGGTCAATCTCATGTCCATCAACCCGGACGATATCGACGGGTCGCTGGCGAACATCCGGTCATCCATGACCGGCGAGCTGCTGAAGCAGCAGGAGGACGGGCAGGATCAGCTCAAGCAGACCGCCCAGGACTCCAAGACCCGCATCCAAGCCGCTGTCGAGGGCATCACGCTCACCTCGCTCAACAGCGAACTCGACCACGCCTCCGCCTTCGCGGTGCTGAAGATCACCCGCAGCTGGCCCGGCGGCCAGCCCGCCACCTTCCGCCAGCTGTGGACCCTCGACATGGTGAAGGTCGGCAGCACCTGGAAGGCCGAGAAGGCCCAGAATCTCGGCGAGCCGGTGCCCCTGGGCTCGGGCGGCGCCCAACAGGATGCGCGGCAACCGACGTCGACTCAGCCCACCCCCAAGCCGGGCAACTAAGGAGGGAGTGACCATGGCCAACCGGAAACGACCCGTCAACCGCGTCACCCCGCGCCGCCCTGCTGCCCAACGCGGCACCGCGTCGCGCACCACCGCCGCGGACGTGCAGGCCACCGGGACCGAGCGGAAGACCACCGTGAACGCTCGGTCCACCTCCGAGCGAGCGGGTCGGACCGCGTCGGGCACCACTCCGCCGCGCGGTCCGGGCCTGTCCAAAGACCCTGCCTCACAACAGTATTCCAAGCAGTCGGGCTGGGGCACGTTTTGGCGTAACTGGGGTGTCGCCGTGCTGTGCGGGGTGCTGTCGGCGCTGTTGCTCGCCTTCGCGATCGCCGGTGCGGTGAATCACTGGGTGAGCAAGCCGAATTCGGATTCGGGCAATCTCGCCTACGTCGACAACAAGGCCACCGACGAGGTCAAGGCCGCCGCCGACCACGCCCTCACCACGCTCTACGGCTACAAGGCCGCCGAGATCGACAAGTGGAAGGCCGCGGTCAACTCGGTGCTCACCGACAAGATGCAGAAGGATTTCGCCAAGTACGTCGACACCACGGTCGACACCATCAAGCAGACCCAGACCGACACCGACGTGAAAACCGACCCGATCGGCGTGACCCTTCTCACCGGCGACCGCGCCGAGCTACTGGTCAACCTGAACATCTCCTCGGTCAAGGACGGCAAGCCCGAGCCCCTCGCCTCGGGACCGATCGTGCTGCGCATGCAGAAGGTCGACGGCCACTGGCTCGCTGCGGAGATCACCGACAAATAGCCCGAGTCCTCCACCCCTCGGACGCACCGACCACGGAGTTCGCGGCCCCGCCTCGATCCCGGACCGCGGTCGATGGACCTGCGCCCCGAAGCGAGACGGGTCTGCATAGACCCGCGCCTCGGCGGAGCGGAGGGAGGAATCGAGGCCCGAAGGGGCCGCGAACAGCCCGGAGCGAAGCGAAGGGCAGGTGAGCACAGTGATCTTGTAGCGGGACAGGCGATCTCGCGATTTGTCAACTCGGACCGCCACTTGACGAGTTTCGTCCGACCCGTCACGCTATTCACAACAGCGGCGGCTGTCACAGGGACAGAACGCCGGCGAGGGCCTTGTGAACGCAGCCAGCGGACTCTGCGGCCCAGCCGGAAATCCGTGTGGAGACCGTCACTCGGCTGTGCTGGTATCGGCGCTCTGATCGCCCGGATATCGACACAGACACACCAGGGCGAAGTTGCCGCCCACGGATCACCACGGGTGGTACTTTGACACCCCCGTAGGTTTGGGTGTAGTTTTGGACGTTGCGCTGGCTGCCTCCTGTCCATACCTCGATCGCATCACGAAAGTTCCACCCTCAGGTGTTACTTCCGTTGTTCGCTGTTTGGGTTTCGTTCGGGTCGTAACCAGCGGAATTCGTAGCAGACAAGCGACGGTCGCGGACCACCACGCGACGCGCGTGAGGTGCTGGAAGGACGCATCTTGGCAGTCTCCACCCAGACCAAGGCCGGTATCCCCGGAGCCCCGAAGCGGGTGTCTTTCGCGAAGATTCGTGAGCCCCTGGAGGTTCCCGGACTTCTCGATCTACAAACCGAATCGTTCGCCTGGCTGGTCGGTTCAGCAGACTGGCGTGAGCGTGCCACCGCGCGCGGCGACGTCACCAACCCTGTCGGGGGCCTCGAGGAGGTGCTCGAGGAGCTGTCTCCGATCGAGGACTTCTCCGGCTCCATGTCGCTGTCCTTCTCCGACCCGCGCTTCGAAGAGGTCAAGGCCTCCATCGAAGAGTGCAAGGACAAGGACATGACCTACGCGGCGCCGCTGTTCGTGACCGCGGAGTTCATCAACAACAACACCGGTGAGATCAAGTCTCAGACGGTCTTCATGGGTGACTTCCCGATGATGACCGACAAGGGCACGTTCATCATCAACGGCACCGAGCGCGTCGTCGTGTCGCAGCTGGTCCGTTCGCCGGGCGTGTACTTCGACGAGTCCATCGACAAGTCCACCGAGAAGACGCTGCACTCCGTGCGCGTCATCCCGTCGCGCGGCGCGTGGCTGGAGTTCGACGTGGACAAGCGCGACACCGTCGGCGTCCGCATCGACCGCAAGCGTCGTCAGCCGGTCACCGTGCTGCTGAAGGCGCTGGGCCTGACGACCGAGGAGATCACCGAGCGCTTCGGCTTCTCCGAGATCATGATGTCCACCCTCGAGAAGGACTCGACCCCGGGTCAGGACGAGGCGCTGCTGGACATCTACCGCAAGCTGCGTCCGGGCGAGCCGCCGACCAAGGAGTCCGCGCAGACCCTGCTGGAGAACCTGTTCTTCAAGGAGAAGCGCTACGACCTGGCCCGCGTCGGCCGCTACAAGGTCAACAAGAAGCTGGGCGTCAATGCCGGCGTGCCCGTCCAGGGTTCGGTGCTGACCAAGGAAGACATCGTCGCGACGATCGAGTACCTGGTCCGCCTGCACCAGGGCGACAAGCTGATGACCGTCCCCGGCGGCGTCGAGGTTCCGGTCGAGGTCGACGACATCGACCACTTCGGCAACCGTCGTCTGCGGACGGTTGGCGAGCTGATCCAGAACCAGATCCGCGTCGGCCTGTCCCGCATGGAGCGCGTCGTGCGTGAGCGCATGACCACCCAGGACGTCGAGGCCATCACCCCGCAGACCCTGATCAACATCCGCCCGGTCGTGGCGGCGATCAAGGAGTTCTTCGGCACCTCGCAGCTGTCGCAGTTCATGGACCAGAACAACCCGCTGTCGGGTCTGACCCACAAGCGTCGTCTGTCGGCGCTGGGTCCGGGTGGTCTGTCCCGTGAGCGCGCCGGCCTGGAAGTCCGCGACGTCCACCCCTCGCACTACGGCCGCATGTGCCCGATCGAGACCCCGGAAGGCCCCAACATCGGTCTGATCGGCTCGCTGTCGGTGTACGCGCGGGTCAACCCGTTCGGTTTCATCGAGACCCCGTACCGCCGGGTCGAGAACGGCCGCGTCACCGACGAGGTCAAGTACCTGACCGCCGATGAGGAGGACCGCCACGTCCGGGCGCAGGCCAACTCGCCGATCGACGCCGACGGCAACTTCCTCGAGGACCGGGTGCTCGCGCGCCGCGGCAACGAGGAGATGGAGTACGTCTCGCCGACCGAGGTGACCTTCATGGACGTCTCGCCGCGCCAGATGGTGTCGGTCGCGACCGCCATGATTCCGTTCCTCGAGCACGACGACGCCAACCGTGCCCTCATGGGCGCGAACATGCAGCGTCAGGCCGTGCCGCTGATCCGTTCCGAGTCGCCGCTGGTCGGCACCGGCATGGAGCTGCGCGCCGCCGTCGACGCCGGCGACGTGGTCGTGAACCAGAAACCCGGTGTGGTGGAAGAGGTTTCGGCCGACTTCATCACCGTTATGCATGATGACGGCACCCGTCGCAGCTACCGGCTGCGTAAGTTCGAGCGTTCGAACCAGGGCACCTGCGCCAACCAGCGTCCGATCGTGGACGAGGGCATGCGCGTGGAGGCCGGGCATGTGCTCGCCGACGGCCCCTGCACCGAGAACGGTGAGATGGCGCTGGGTAAGAACCTGCTCGTGGCGATCATGCCGTGGGAGGGTCACAACTACGAGGACGCGATCATCCTGTCGCAGCGTCTCGTGGAGGACGACGTGCTGACCTCGATCCACATCGAGGAGCACGAGATCGACGCTCGTGACACCAAGCTCGGTGCCGAGGAGATCACCCGGGACATCCCGAACGTCTCCGACGAGGTCCTCGCCGATCTCGACGAGCGCGGCATCGTGCGCATCGGCGCGGAGGTCCGTGACGGTGACATCCTGGTCGGCAAGGTCACCCCGAAGGGTGAGACCGAGCTGACTCCGGAGGAGCGGCTGCTGCGC
>NZ_WMBB01000014.1 GCF_009708175.1 Nocardia aurantiaca | reverse complement strand
CTCTCGCACCAGAAAGGTGCTCCTCACACTGCGTACTTCGATCTTCAGCAAATCGAATTATCGCAGTTCAGAGCACCTTTCGCCATTTCTACGCGACGACCAGCTCAACCGCCATGATTGGCCGAGGCTAGACAGCCGCCGTGCCTTGGGAGGGCGCGACCTTTTTGCCGGTGTCGCCGGGGTCTACCCGGATGCGGTCGCCAACCCGCCGGACCCGGCGGTGGTCGAGCGGGGCCGCCGAGCCCGGGAACGGCGGCTGGCCACCGGTGAGGTCGAGATCATCCCGGCCGTGGCGGCCGACGGCGGCGATGTGGCCATGCCGCTGCGGGAGGCGTTCGAGTACTACGGCACGCCACGGGGCGCGGTCCCCAACTATACGAATGGTTTCGCGGTCGAATCCTTCGAGCACACCGCCGGTTTCGGCGCCCAGGAGGCCGCCGCGCGACTGACGGTTCCCTTCCAACTCGTCCACTGCGAGAACGCATTGGTCCCGCCCTGGGCCCGCGAGTTCTACGCTGCGGTGACATCTCCGAAATCGGAGCTGTGGCTGGATTCCGCCGGGCAGATCGACTTCCCTGACGATCCCCGCCTGATCGAGCCGGCCGCCGCGCTGTTCCGCGACGTCTGCCGAGCCCCATGAGGTGAGCCGGATGTCGTCGAGACGGGTCGGGCGGGCATCGGCCGGAGTCATGTCGGCGGCGGGCTGCTCCTGTGCCCAGTGCCCGACCACGACTGCTGCCCGACCACGACTGCTCCACGTGGGATCTTGTGGGCGCGTCGAAATCGACATCGGTGCCCGCTCCGGTCGCAGCGCCGCGCTGATCGCGCCGAGCTTGGCGGACATGATGCCGCCCCCGATCAGCACGAGATCGAGAACCGCTGTGGCCGTGTGAGATTCGGTGGTATCGGCGTGGGCTTCCACCTGATCGCCAATCCGCTGACCCACCACCTGCCCTGGCGCGTTCGACTCCTGATGCGTCGCGGCCGGATTCACACGAAGGTCGGTTTCGAGATCACCGAGTTCGGACACCCCGCGCGACCGACCGGTCTCGTCGGCCGTGAATTGATCGAGGACCGCCGGGCGAGTGCCGATCTCGAGCACGCGGTCCTTCGCGTTCGCGAGGGGCTACTCCTGATACGTCATGAGGATACGGCGGATGGACGAGGTGACCGGCAGCTCGCCGCGCAGCGGGACCCACCGGTATTCGGCGTAGTTGGTCACCCGCACAGGACCCGTGGTCGCCACTTCGGCGGCGAAATGCTCTCTGCGGACCGGCTTTCCGGCGCTGGAGAGGTAGTCGAAGCTGCCGAGGTGGCGCACGATGTCGACCACCGCGAGCCCGGTCTCCTCGCGCACGGCCCGCACTACCGCACTGCCCAGCGACTCGCCCGGCCGCACGACCGTCCCGGGTAGATGCAGGGGACTGCGCCCCTCGACGTGCTCCTCGTGCTCGAGCATCAGCACCGCGTCATTGTGTTCGACAACCACTCCCACCCGTAGCGCCACCCCGTCCGCGGCGGCCCGCGCCCGGAGTTCTTCCAACACCGTCTCGCCGATGGATTGCCTGGGCGAAACTTCGAAATCCCACACTGCACACCACATCCCGTATCACCGGACGCCGTCGACCGATATGGATAACGCTACCGGCGGAGAAACGGTCGGCGGCAGAGACATTCGCAAGATTAGACGCATCTCCGTCCAACGGATCGGAGGTCCGGAAACTTTCTGGTGTCGATCGAGTCGCCCCGGCCACCCGGTGGAAGGCTGTGGGGTGTCCCGCCCACGAGAGGAGTCACCGATGAAGGTATTCCAGATCGGAGCGGCCGGTGGCATCGGACGCCGCCTGTCGACGCTGCTGACCGCGCGCGGTGACGAGGTCACCGGCATGCATCGCAATCCTGACCAGGCCGATGTCATCGCCGCGACCGGTGCGACGCCCCTCCTCGGTGATCTGATCACCGATTCGGTGGACGAACTGGCCGCCAAATTCCACGGCCACGACGCCATCGTCTTCTCCGCCGGCGCCCACGGCACCGGCCTGGACCAGACCTCCCTCATCGACGGCAGGGGACTGGAGAAATCAGCCGACGCCGCCCGCTTCGCCGGAGTTGCCCGTTTCGTCCTGGTGTCCGTTTTCCCCGAAGCGGGCCGCGACCGCGAAACCACCCTCGGCTTCGAGCACTACATGCGGGTGAAGAAGATGGCCGACGCCTACCTTGTCGCCACCGACCTCGACTGGCTCATCGTGCGACCCGGCACGTTGCGCAACGAACCCGGAAACGGCCTGGTCACCGCCGGACTCGCGATCGAATACGGCGATGTCCACCGCGACGATGTCGCGGCCTTCATCGACATAGCCCTGCACCGCCCGGCCCTGAACCGAGTGATCATCGAACTCACCGACGGCCCCACCCCGGTCGCCGACGCCGTCGAACTCGTCCTGGAGCGCGCCACCACGGCTAGGAAATAGCCGAAAGCCACGACCGAAATTCGAGGCGTGATCGCATCCGGGTGCGGCAATTGCGCGCGATACCTGGAATAGTTGGGGCGGAACGCATGGAGACCGAGGCGAAAGCGGGGATGTTGGTGACTTCGACTGACGGTGTGAGCGGGGTAAACACGGTGAAGGATGCACCGCCCTCGCCTTCGAACACCCTCGAGCGCGATGTCCAGACCCTGGAAAAGGCGATCTACGAAGTCAAACGGGTGATCGTCGGTCAGGATCGGCTGGTCGAGCGGCTGTTGGTCGGTGTACTCGCCAAGGGGCATGTGCTGCTGGAGGGTGTGCCGGGCATTGCCAAGACCCTGGCCGTGGAGACCTTCGCGAATGTGGTGGGTGGCAGCTTCTCCCGCGTGCAGTTCACCCCGGACCTGGTGCCCACCGACCTCGTCGGCACCCGCATCTACCGGCAGGGCCGCGAGGAGTTCGACACCGAACTGGGCCCGGTGGTCGCGAACTTCGTGCTCGCCGACGAGATCAACCGCGCGCCCGCCAAGGTGCAGTCCGCGCTGCTCGAGGTGATGGCCGAGCGGCACGTGTCCATCGGCGGCAAGACCTACCCGATGCCGAACCCGTTCCTGGTCATGGCGACCCAGAACCCGATCGAATCGGAGGGCGTGTACCCGCTGCCCGAGGCGCAGCGCGACCGTTTCCTGTTCAAGGTCGTCGTGGATTACCCCTCGGTCGAGGAGGAGCGCGAGATCATCTACCGGATGGGTGTCACCCCGCCGGAGTCCAAGCGGGTACTGGACCCGACCGAACTGGTTCGATTGCAGAGCGTGGCCGCCAACACCTTCGTCCACCACGCGCTGGTCGACTACGTGGTCCGCGTGATCGCCGCGACCCGCAAGCCCGCCGACTTCGGCATGCAGGATGTCGCCGGCTGGATCTCCTATGGCGCCTCGCCGCGCGCCTCGCTCGGCATCATCGCCGCCGCCCGCGCGGTCGCGCTGATCCGCGGCCGCGACTACGTGGTCCCGCAGGACGTGGTCGAGGTGATCCCGGACGTGCTGCGCCACCGCCTGGTGCTGTCCTACGACGCGCTGGCCGACGAGGTCAGCCCCGACGACGTGATCAAGCGTGTGCTGCAGACCGTCGGCCTGCCGCAGGTCACCGCCCAGGCCAACGCCCCGGCCGGTGCGCCCGTTGAAGCGCGAGGAGGCGCAGCGCCGATGCCCGCCCCGGCCCAGCAGCCGGTGATGGGTCCGCACGGCGTCCCGCAGCAGCCGGGCATGCCCGTCCAGGGCATTCCGCAGCCGCCGCAGCAGGGTATTCCGCAGCCCCCCAACGGCCAGGTGCCCGGAGTTCCCGGTCAGCCGCAGCCGAAGTGAGGCCGATCTCGGAATCGATTGCGCCCGTGACGATCTCACCTCCCAGCGGCTCCACGCACGCCCCGCCCTCGTTCCGGCAGGGGCAACTCGCCGACCCGCGGCTGTCGGCGGCGTTGAAGACGCTCGAACTCACCGTGCGCCGGCGCCTGGACGGCGTGCTGCACGGTGACCACCTGGGCCTGATCCCCGGCCCCGGCTCCGAACCCGGCGACGCCCGCATGTACCAGCCGGGCGACGATGTGCGGCAGATGGATTGGTCGGTTACCGCACGCACCACCCATCCGCACGTGCGGCAGATGATCGCCGACCGGGAACTCGAGACCTGGCTGGTGGTCGACCTGTCGGCCAGCCTCGACTTCGGTACCGCGCTGTGCGAAAAGCGGGATCTGGTGGTCGCCGCGGCGGCCGCGGTCACGCATCTGACCAGCGGCGGCGGCAATCGGATCGGCGCGGTGGTGGCCAATGGCCAGCAGTTGATCCGCATTCCGGCCCGCAGCGGCCGGGTGCACGAGCAGGCCATGCTGCGCAAGATCGCGACCACTCCGCACGCCTCCGACGGTGTTCGTGGTGATCTGCGCGAGGCCATCGAGGCCCTGCGCCGTCCGCAGCGCAAACGCGGTCTGGCCGTGGTCATTTCGGATTTCCTCGGCGAGATCGACTGGCAGCGTTCGCTGCGCGCCATCTCCGGCCGCCACGACCTGCTCGGCGTCGAGGTGCTGGACCCGCGCGATCTGGATCTCCCGGATGTCGGCGACGTGGTCCTGCACGACCCGGAGTCGGGCCGTACCCGTGAGTTCAGTGTGACCCCCACGCTTCGCGCCGATTTCGCGCGCGCGGCGCAACGCCATCGCGAGCAGGTCGAGCAGGCGCTACGCAGTTGCGGTGCGCCGGTGATGACCCTGCGCACCGATCGCGACTGGATCGCGGACGTGGTTCGATTCGTGTCGACCCGGCGCCACACCTTCGGCGCCCCGACTGCCGGGCGGGTGCCGCGACAGTGAGCATAGGCAATGTCACCTTGAGCCTTTCGCATTTCACCGCGCAGTACTGGCTGGGCTTCCTGGCCGTGCTGGCCGCGATCGCGCTCATCTACGTCCTCATGCAGCAGCGGCGGCGAAAGCACATGCTGCGCTTCACCAATATGGATCTGCTGGAGAAGGTCGCGCCGTCCCAGCCGCGGCCGTGGCGGCACATTCCGGTGGCGCTCACCCTGGTGGGCCTGATCTTCCTGACCTTCGCCGCGGCCGGTCCGACCGCCGCCAAGAAGGTGCCGCGTAACCGGGCCACGGTCATCTTGGTGATCGACGTGTCGCTGTCGATGGAGGCGACCGATGTGCCGCCGAGCCGAATCCAGGTGGCCAAGAAGGCCGCCAAGGAATTCGCCGACGGCCTGACGCCGGGCATCAACCTGGGCTTGGTCACCTTCGCCGGCACCGCCTCGGTGCAGGTCTCGCCGACCACCAACCGGGAAGCGGTCAAGGCGGCCATCGACAATATGAAGCTGGCCGAGCGCACGGCCACCGGTGAGGGCATTCTCACCGCGATGCAATCCATCGATACCCTGGCCTCGGTCCTGGGCGGCGCGGAGAAGCCGCCGCCGGCGCGCATCGTGCTCATGTCCGACGGTAAGCAGACCGTTCCGGACGACAAGGACGTCGAGAATCCTCGCCACGGTTTCACGGCCGCGCGGCTGGCGAAGGAGAAAGGCGTTCCGGTGTCGACCATTTCATTCGGCACCACCTGGGGCACGGTGGAGATCCCCGACCAGGACGGCAAGGGCTCGCAGCGAGTGCGCGTGCCCGTCGACGACGACTCGCTGCGCGAGATCGCCAAGCTGTCCGGCGGCGACTTCTACACCGCCTCCACTCTGGAGGAACTCAAAGCTGTCTACGACACCCTCGAGGAGCAGATCGGCTACGAGACGACCATGGGCGACGCCAGCCGCCCGTGGCTGTTGCTCGGCCTGCTGTTGACCGCCGGTGGCGTGCTCACCGCTCTGCTCTATCGTCAGCGTCTGCCGTAAATCGGTACCGCGCGCCGAGTCCCGAACACGAACAGATAGGTTTGCGTCTATGTCGAACATCACATCCCGGTCGGTACTGGTGACCGGCGGTAACCGCGGCATCGGTCTCGCGGTCGCCCAGCGCCTGCTCGCCGACGGACACAAGGTCGCCGTGACTCATCGTGGGTCTGGCGTACCGGAAGGTCTTTTCGGCGTGAAATGCGATGTGACCGATAGCGAGTCGGTCGATCGGGCGTTCTCCGAGGTGGAAGCGCACCAGGGTCCGGTCGAGGTGCTGGTCGCCAACGCGGGCATCACCGACAACACGCTGCTCATGCGCATGAGCGAGGAGCAGTTCGATCGCGTCATCGATGCGAACCTGACCGGTGCGTTCCGCTGCGCCAAGCGCGCGAATCGCGCCATGCTGCGGGCGAAGTGGGGCCGCATCATCTTCCTGGGCTCGGTGGTCGGCCAGATCGGTGCGCCCGGGCAGATCAACTATTGCGCCTCCAAGGCCGGTCTGGTCGGGATGGCGCGCTCGATCACTCGTGAACTCGGTTCGCGCAACATCACCGCGAATGTGGTTGCGCCTGGCTTCATCGACACCGATATGACCCGCGAGGACGTGTCGGAAGACATGCGGGAGGGCGTCCTCAAGGCCATTCCGGCAACCCGGATCGGTCGTCCCGAGGAAGTCGCCGCGGCCATCAGCTTCTTGGCCTCCGAGGACTCGTCATACATTTCCGGCGCGATCATCCCGGTCGACGGCGGTTTGGGTATGGGCCACTGAGCGTTTCGCTCGGACCCGACCCGATCGCTCAGCCCCAGCACCTTTCAAACGAGGAGAACCGACCAACCCATGGGTGGATTGCTCGAAGGCAAGACCGTACTCATCACCGGCATCATCACCGACTCGTCCATCGCCTTCCACGCGGCCGCGGTCGCGCAGGAGCAGGGCGCGAAGGTGATCATCACCGGTATCCCGGAGCGGCTGCGGCTCATCGACCGCATCGCCAAGCGCCTGCCGCGGGAGGTCCCCCCGGCCATCGGCCTCGACGTCACCAGCGAAGAGGATCTGGCCAACCTGCCGGAGAAGCTGCGTGAGCTCGCGCCCGAGGGCGTCGACGGCGTCCTGCACTCGATCGCGTTCGCGCCCAAGACGCTGATGGGTCCGGACGCGGTGGCGTTCCTGGACGGCCCGGGCCCGGACGCCGCCAAGGCGTTCGAGATCTCGGCCTGGTCCTATGCCTCGCTGGCCCGCGCCGTGCTGCCGGTCATGAACGAGGGCGGCTCGATCGTGGGCATGGACTTCGATCCGCGCACCGCCATGCCGTACTACAACTGGATGGGCGTGGCCAAGGCGGCACTGGAGTCGGTGAACCGCTACGTGGCGAGGGAAGTCGGCAATGCCAAGAAGGTCCGTTCCAACCTGATCGCGGCCGGTCCGATCAAGACCCTCGCGGCCAAGGCCATCGCGGGCACCGCCACCGACGACGCCAAGCAGCTGAACATGCTCAACGAGTACTGGGACGGCGCGTCGCCGATCGGCTGGGATGTCGACGACCCGACCGTGGTGGCCAAGTCCATCGTGGCCATGCTGTCGGACTGGCTGCCCGGCACCACCGGTTCGATCATCTACGTCGACGGCGGCGCCAGCCACAACACCTGGTTCCCGGACGCCGGTTTCGGCAACTGATCCAGAAGAGTTCGAGCCCAAGGAGGAGAGCAGTGGCCGCGGAGCCCCTGGCTCGTCAAGTGGACGCCCTGCTACTGCTGTCCTTCGGCGGTCCCGAGCGCCCCGAGGATGTGATGCCGTTCCTGGAGAACGTCACTCGGGGCCGGGGCGTGCCGCCGGAGCGCCTCGCCGAAGTCGCGGAACACTATCTGCACTTCGGCGGCGTATCGCCGATCAATGCGCTGAACCGGGACATCATCAAGGCGATCGAGGCCGAATTCGCCGCGCGTGGCATCGATCTGCCGGTGTATTTCGGTAATCGCAACTGGCATCCGATGGTCGAGGAAACCGTCGAGCGCATGCGCGCGGACGGCATCGGATCCGCCCTGGTGTTCCCGACCTCGGCGTGGGGCGGGTACTCCGGATGCCTGCAGTACCACGAGGACATCGTGCGTGCTCGGGCCGCGGTCTCCGATGCGCCCGAATTGGTGAAGTTGCGCCAGTATTTCGACCATCCGCTGTTCATCGGGGCCTTCGCGGACGCGATCCGCGCAGCCGTCGCGGAATTGCCGGAGGACAAGCGCGATTCCGTCCGGCTGGTCTTCACCGCCCACTCGGTGCCGGTCTCGGCCGACGTCGCCTCCGGTCCGCCCGCCGAAGAACACCTCTACAGCCGCCAGGTCGCCGAGGCAGCCCGATTGTGCGCCGCCGCAAGCGGATTCGACGACTACGACCTGGTGTGGCAGTCGCGCTCCGGCCCGCCGCAGGTCCCTTGGCTGGATCCCGACATCGTCGACCATCTCGACGCGCTCGCCGAACGCGGCGTGGACGCGGTCGTGGTGTGCCCGGTCGGCTTCGTCTCCGACCACCTCGAGGTCATCTGGGACCTGGACAACGAGGCCAAAGAGCGTGCCGCCGAACTGGGTATGGCCTTCGCCCGCGCCGCCACCCCCGGCCCGGACCCGCGCTTCGCTCAGATGGTCGCCGACCTGGTGGACGAGTACCGCGCCGCCGCCGCCCCGGCCCGCCTGAGCGATATCACCGCCCTGGGCTGCACCGTCAACGGCGCGCCCTGCGTCGTCGGCTGCTGCGCCCTCCCGCCGCGCCGACCCGCGGTGGCACCGGCGTCCGCCGAATTGTAGTCTCGCCCAGGTGACCACACCCGGACGCGGAACCCCGCAACGCCGTCAGCCCACCTCGAGCGGTGCCGTCGCCCGCAAGCAGCGCACCTTCGGCCCGCCGGACATGTTCGTCTGGGCACCCGTCCTGACGCTGTTCCTCACCGCCGGCATCATCGGCACCATCGGCCAGTCCATCGGCTTCGCGGCCGCCTTCGTCGGCGTCGCCGTGATCATCCTGGTCGCGGATATGTGGTTCAACCGCTGACGCCGCACATTCGATAGAGGGAGGGATTCCCATGTCGGCGTCGACGCCGAAGTCGCCGTCGAACCTGTCCGGTTCGCAGCCGACTTCGCTCGAGTCGTAGCCGATTCCTGCCAGGGTGCCGACGGTCCCGACCGGCTCGCCGCCGGTCGGGGTAGCCCCGATACCCTGCCACCCCCGGTCGAGGAGCGGTCCGGTGTCGCTGACTGGTCAGCCAGACGGCCCGGGCGGCATAGCGCTGCGCACGGGTATCACCGCAGCACATTGACCGCGCGGGCGATGACCAGGCTCACGGTGATGAGCGAGATACCCGATTGCACCATCATCATCGTCTTGGCCCAGCGTGACATCGGCATCACGTCCGTCGGACTGAAAGCGGTGGCGTTGGTGAAGGACAGATAGAGGTAATCCGGGAATTCCGGTTCCCACTCGGGATCGGTGAGATCCGGATTCTGCATCTGGACCCAGAGGAAATCGGGATAGGGCTTGCGGGCGTGGGCTCGGGCGGCGGGTCCGCCGCGATCGAAATCCCAGTACCAGAGCGCGAATACGAGCAGATTGGTGAGCCAGATCGCGCCGCCGGAGGTCAGCAGTCCCGCTGGGTTGTCGCTGACCGAGCCGTTGATCAGCGCCCGCACCAGGTGGTACACCGACCACACCATGGCGAATCCGAGCAAGGCCATCAGCAGCAGGCTGAATCGCCGGAGGCGGATTTCCTCACGGTCCAGCCGGATCGGGCTGCCGATCATCAACACGATCAGCAACAGCAGCCCGATGCCCGGAACGACCCATCGCGGTCCGGCGATGAATTGCGACGGCAGATAGAACTGCACGATCAATATCCCGACGATGGCGGCGGTGGCGGCCCACCGCGATTCCCCGGCTGTTCGCCGCGCCCACGCGGGCACCTGGTCGTCGTTGGTCTCGTTCCCGGTCGCGCTCACGCTGGTGAGTATGCCCGGCGGGGCAAGAGTGACAGAAGTGTGACGCCGGGTTGAGGGCGGACTTTCCAGGGGGCAGGGTGGGTTGTAGCTGAGGCCGATCAAGGAGGTCATGTGGCACGGGAGTACAACCGGAATCCGGCGGCTGTGGCCGCGTTGTCGCCTGAGCAGTATTACGTCACCCAGGAGAACGGCACCGAGCGGGCGTTCACCGGCGAGTACTGGGACAACCACGAGCCTGGTATCTATGTGGATGTGGTGTCCGGTGAGCCGTTGTTCGCGTCGACGGACAAGTTCGAGAGCGGATCGGGGTGGCCGAGTTTCACCAAGCCGATCGATGCCGCGAACGTCGTCGAGAAGCGCGATCTGAGTCATCTCATGATTCGGACCGAAGTGCGGTCGGCGCACGGCGACAGCCATCTGGGGCACGTATTCACCGATGGGCCGCGCGATGCGGGCGGGCTGCGCTACTGCATCAACTCGGCATCGCTGCGGTTCATTCGCCTCGACGAGCTCGAGGCCGAGGGCTACGGACAGTACAAGTCTCTGTTCACGAAGGAGGAAGCGTGACCGACACGCGAACCGCGATTCTGGCCGGCGGATGCTTCTGGGGCATGCAGGACCTCATCCGGAGGCAGCCGGGGGTCCTGGCGACCCGGGTGGGCTATACGGGTGGGCGCAACGACAACCCGAATTATCGCAATCACCCCGGGCACGCGGAGGCGGTGGAGATCGTCTACGACCCGGCGCAGACGGATTACCGTGCGCTGCTGGAGTTCTTCTTCCAGATCCACGATCCGAGCACCAAGGATCGCCAGGGCAATGACATCGGGACGAGCTACCGCTCTGCCATTTTCTACCTGGACGACGAGCAGAAGCGGGTCGCCGAGGACACCATCGCCGACGTCGACGCCTCGGGCCTGTGGCCGGGCAAGGTGGTCACCGAGGTGACCCCGGCGAGCACGTTCTGGGAGGCCGAGCCGGAGCATCAGGACTACCTCGAGCGTTTCCCGGACGGCTACACCTGTCACTTCCCGCGTCCTGGCTGGAAGCTGCCGAAGCGCTCGGCCAGCACGGCGTAGATCAGACGGGCCTCATCGGGGTGTCTCCCCGGTGAGGCCCGCTGTCACCGTCGAGCACGGCAAGCGGCTGGTCGACATCGAACCGGCCGAGACCGGAGTGATCGCGCAGTTCGAGGACGGGTTCAGCCGAGGGCGACATCCTGATCGGCGCGGACGGCATCCGCCCGACGGTCCGCGGCCCGATCGACCCGCGGTGCCCCGGCTCGAGTGCACCGGGCTGATGAGCTTCGGCGAATTCGCTCCGCACGGAAAGCTTTCCGATGGCGGCGAGGGGACGTCGACGCCATGCACTTCGCCTTCGGCAAGCGCGCCTTCTACGGCTCCTGGCGTCAGCCCAACTACGAGGACGTCTTCTTCCGCCAGGTACCGACCCGCATCGTTCCAGATCCGGGAGCGCCTGGTCCTCAGCCGTTCGCGAGCGAGCGGGCGATGACCAGGCGCTGGATCTGGTTGGTGCCCTCGAAGATCTGCGTGATCTTGGCCTCGCGCATGTAGCGTTCGACGGGGAAGTCCTGGGTGTAGCCGTAGCCGCCGAAGACCTGGACGGCGTCGGTGGTGACCTTCATGGCGGCGTCGGTGGCGGTGAGCTTGGCGACGCTGGCCTGGCGGGAGTAGGGGAGGCCGGCGTCGCGGCGGCGGGCGGCGTCGAGGTAGGTGGCGCGGGCGGAGTCGACGGCGGCGGCCATGTCGGCGAGGACGAAGCCTAGGCCCTGGTGGTCGATGATGGGGCGGCCGAAGGCTTCTCGTTCCTTGGCGTAGGCGACGGCGTCGTCGAGGGCGCGCTGCGCGATGCCGGTGGCGACGGCGGCGATGCCGAGGCGACCGGAGTCGAGGGCGCTGAAGGCGATCGGAAGGCCCTGGCCCGCTTCGCCGATGAGGCGGTCGGCGGGGAGGAAGGCACTGTCATAGGCGGCGGTGGTGGTCGGGACCGCGCGCAGGCCCATCTTCTCCTCGGCCTTGCCGAACGACAGGCCCTCGGTGTCGGCGGGCACCAGGAAGCAGGAGACGCCGCGCGAGCCCTCGCCGGTGCGCGCGAACAGGGTGTAGTAATCGGCCTTGCCGCCGTTGGTGATCCACGCCTTGGTGCCGGTGATCCGGTAACCGCTGTCGGTTTCCACGGCCCGGCAGCGCAGCGCCGCCGCATCCGATCCGGCGTGTGATTCCGACAGGCTGTACGCGCCGATCAGATTGCCGGACAGCATCTCCGGCAGCCAGCGCTGCTTCTGCTCCTCGGTGCCGTAGGCGAACAGCGGATGGCAGGACAGGCTGTGCACGCTCACCGCCACCGCGACCGCCGCCCAGCGCGCGCCGAGTTCCTCGAGCACCTGGAGATACACCTCGTACGGCTGCCCGCCCCCGCCGAACTCCTCCGGATACGGCAGGCTCAGCAGCCCCGCGGCGCCGAGCGCGCGGAACGCCTCGGCGGGGTAGCGCTCCTGCTTCTCGTACTCGACCACGGCCGGCTCGAGCACCTTGTCCGCGATATCGCGGGTGAGCTCGATGAGGTCGCGGGCTTCGGGCGTGGGCAGCAGGCGATCGACGGGCATGCAGATCACAGTACGACCGACACCCAATTGCATGCAAGACAGCACGTAATTTTCGCAAGGCGGCTAGACTGACCAGGTGGTATCCGGTCTACCCCCGAACAAGCATCAGGAGAAGAGCCTTCGCACCCGCGCGCTGCTGCTGGACGCGGCCATCGAGAGCCTGGCCGAGGTGGGGTACGCGAGCGCGTCGATCGCCGATATCACGGCGCGGGCGGGGGTGACGCGGGGCGCGCAGCTGCATCACTTCCACACGCGGCAGGAGTTGTTCGCGCAGACCATCGAGCACCTGACGCAGCGGCAGCGGGAGGCGTTGCAGCGGCGCGAGCGGACGCTGTCGGGGGAGGCGTCGGCGGGACAGGTCCTGGTCGAGCTGGTCACAGCCCCGTTCGCGGGCAAGCTGGGCAAGGCGGCGGTGGAGTTGTATGTCGGCATCGCCAATGACAAGGACCTGCGCCGGAGCATGCTGCGCGTGCAGCACGACCTGACCGTCGAACTACTCGATGCCTGCGGCCGCTTTATCGAGGTGCCGCGCGAGCGCCTCGAATCCGCCTTCTGGCTCACCATCAACCTGGTGCGCGGCGCGACGCTCGACGAGATGGTCGGGCGGGATCGGCTGCGGCGCACACAGGTTCTGGGCGATTGGGCGCGGCTCGCCGACAGCCTGCTGGGTTGAAACGCGGACGTTCACGGTCGCGATAACCGACCGTTGAATGGTTCGTGCGCGCCCAGCCTGGAGGAGGCCGGGCGCCACCTCGGGGGAGGGACGCCGTCATGGCGATCAATCGGCGAAACCTGCTGCGGGCGGCCGGACTCGGCGTGAGCCTGGCTGCCCTGGGACCGGCGACCGGCTGTGTGCCCAGTCAACCCGGGGCCGAACCGCCTGCGGGACAGGTGAATTGGGGCGGGCTGCGCCAACGCCTGGCTGGGACTTTGAATCTGCCGTCCGATTCCGGCTATGCGACGGCCAAGCTGGCCTACAACCCGGCGTTCGATACCCGGCGACCCGCGGCAGTCGTCCAGTGCGTCAATGCTTCCGACGTGCAGGCGTGCGTCGATGCGGCGGCGAGCGCGAAGATCCCGGTGGCGGCGCGCAGCGGTGGCCACAGCTACGGCGGGTACTCGACGCCCGAGGACGGGCTGGTCGTGGATCTGAGTGGGATGACCGGGGTACAGGTGAAGCCGGACGGGACCGCGGTGATCGGCGCGGGAACCCGCCTGATGGACGTGTACTCAGGTCTGGCCGAGGCTGGACGCTGCCTCCCGGCGGGATCCTGCCCGACGGTCGGGATCGCCGGTCTGACGCTCGGCGGCGGAGTCGGCGTCCTGGCCGGGAAGTACGGGTTGACTTGCGACAACCTGATTTCGGCGGAGGTCGTCACCGCTGACGGGACGCTGCGGACCGCCTCGGCGACCTCGGAACCCGAGCTGTTCTGGGCGCTGCGCGGTGGTGGCGGCGGCAACTTCGGCATCGTCACGTCGTTCACGTTCCAGACCGTGGCGGCTCCCGAGCTGGCCGTCTTCCAGGTCCGGTTTCCGGCAGGGTCGCTGACCGAGGTCCTGGCGGCATGGCAGACCTTCACCAGCTCGGCGCCGGACGAATTGTGGACCACGCTGGGAATTTCCGCCGGGAGTCCGCCGACCTGTCGGGTCAATGGTTGCTACGTCGGTTCCGAGCGGGATATGAACGCCCTCGTCGACGAACTCGTCGCCGCCACCAAAACGCCACCGTCCAACAGGTATTCGCTATCCAAGGACTACCTGTCGGCAATGATGTATTTCGGTGGCTGCGCGAATTACTCGGTGCAGCAGTGCCGTCCGAACTGGAATGGTGGGGGAGTGCTCGGACGAGAGTCATTCACGGCTTCGTCGCGAGTCTTGACCAAACCGCTGTCCGACCCGAGCCGCCTGACCGCATTGCTCACCGGTCGTGAGGGAATGGATATTCTGCTGGACAGTCTGTCGGGGGCTCCCGCGCGAATCGGCGTGAAGGACACGGCATTTCCCTATCGCGGCGCGTTGGCGACCGCCCAGATCTATGTCGGCGCTACTACGCCGGATGCGCGTACTGCTGTGAACGAAGTGCGGGACCAGCTCGGAGAACTGACCGGAAACACGGCTTTCGTCAACTATATCGATCCGAGCCTATCCAACTGGGCGAGCGCCTATTACGGCGGCAACGCTGCCCGCCTGCGCGGCATCGCCAAGCATTACGACCCGAACGGCGTCTTCGCCTTCGACCAGTCGGCGTCGAAGGTGTGACGGCTCAGAATGATGCGGGCAGCCGAGCGTAGACACCGGGATACCCGGCCAGCGCCGTCCCGCGCGCCCATGAGGTGATGCCCACCAGCATCCCGTCCACGAGCAGCGGTCCGCCACTGTCGAATTCACCGGTGTCTGCCTCGGTCGAGCCGGCGCAGACCATCTCCGTGGCGTCGAAGGAGCCGGGATACGCGGCGGCGCAGTCGGTATCGGACACCATCGGCACGGTGGCGCGCCGCAGCACCGTATTGAACAGGTCGCCGTCGGAGGCGCCGCCCCAGCCGAGCACGGTGGCGCTCTCTCCGAACGGCGCCGCTATCGGCACGGTCGGCCGGTTCTGCGGCTGTGCGAGGGTGAGGATGGCGAGGTCGTGGTGAGGGACGTCGACGCCATCGACGGTCTCGATGCGGAAGTCCGGGTGCAGCCGAACGCCGGTCACGTTCACGGTGGTTCCGTCGCGCGAGGTCTGGTCACTGCGGTCGAAGGTGACGGTGAGCGCCTGCGGCAGGAGCTGTGCGATCTCCACGCAGTGCGCGGCCGTGAGGACCTGGTCGGGCGCGATGAGCGCACCGCCGCAGAACTGGCCGGAGGCTCTGGGGAAGATGAGCGTGGTGCCGATGGCGGCGAGCCAGGGATAGTCGCCGGCCCTGGCTTCCGTGCCGCCGACCACGGCATTCGCGGGGAGGGTGGCGGGCATGGCGCAGCCGATGAGCGCCGCGGCGAGCACGGCGATCCGACGGGTAATCGACATCCACCCATTCAAACAGAGGTCGCCGGTTTGCATGAGCCGACGTGTCGGACCGGCGGAGTACGGTCGCGCATATGACGTCTTGGACCGAGTTCGCCGCCGAAGCGCCCCATATCTCAACCGTCTTCACCCGTCGCCACGCAGCCACCGGCAACCTGTGCATGCTCGCCACCCTTCGGAAGGACGGGTCTCCCCGCATCAGCCCGCTCGAGCCGCGCATCTTCGAGGGTGAGCTGTGGCTGGTGGGTATGCCGGGGACCAAGAAGTTCGCGGACCTGGCTCGCGACCCGCGCTTCTGCCTGCACACGGCGACCGTGGACACTCAGGTGAGCGATGGTGATGTCAAGATCTTCGGCACCGTGCGCGATGTGCAGGATCCGCAGCTGCAGCGGCGCTGGGCGGAGGACCTCTTCGCCGAGAGCGGCTTCGACCTGCGCGGCCGCAGATTCGAGCCGTTCTACGCGGTCGATTTCACCGGTGCGTCGTCGGTCGAGATCGTGGACGGGCGCATGGAGGTCACGGTCTGGAAGCCCGGACAGCCCGAGCATGTGGTCGAGGTCTCCGATGAAGCGGAACCCGCGACGACATAGCGTGCAACATTGCATCGAGTGCACACATGCAGTGCGTGCGGATGTGCGCCAAGTGCTGAACAGAAGCGTGTTTCAGCGCTCTTCGGGGTCGGGACACCATGAGGTGTGGGTCTGGTGATGGATATTCACCCGCCGCGGGGTTATCGGGAGCGGCCATCGGGCATCGGCGACGCGGTGGTGTGGACTCGTGAGGGTGTAGGGGACGCCGATCTGCCGGTGCTGCCGGATGGCAGCATGGATCTGCTGTGGATCGACGGGCGGCTCTCGGTGGCGGGCCCGGACACCCGCGCCTACCGTCCGCCGCCGGGGTTCGCCGATGCCATTACGGGAATCCGCTTCTATCCGGGTACGGCTCCGGCTCTGCTCGGGGTTCCTGCCAGTGAACTCCGTGATGCCAGGACCGATCTCGCCGACCTGTGGTCACCGGCGAATGTGCGCCGTGCTTCCGAGTTGATCGCCAAGGCGGCGAATCCCGGAACCGGGCTCGCGGCGATTGCCCGCTGGCGTGCGAGTGAGACCGACACTGTCGACCCGATGGTTCGGTTCATAGTCACGTCGTTGGGGTCGGGGATGTCGGTGTCGGCGACGGCCGAAGAATTGGGGACGGGGCCGCGGCGACTGCATCGATTGTCCTTGGCGGCCTTCGGGTATGGGCCGAAGACTCTGGCGCGGGTGTTGAGAATGCAGCGAGCGCTGGCGTTGGCTCGGGGTGGCATGGGGCTCGCGGATGTCGCTGCGATCGTGGGATTTGCGGACCAAGCGCATTTGAGTCGGGATATTCGAGAGTTGTCCGGCATGTCGCCTGGGCGGCTATTGGGCAGCGGAAACATGTGCGTTTCTGAATAGCCCTGTATCACTGGATAATTCGAGCGATAAGAGGGTGGATCGGCGGCAGGATCAGTGTAGGGGTACAAAGGCATGGGTACGAAGGGGGAAATACCCGACACATGTGGCATCGCTGAATCGGCGGCCACGGTGGCGGCCCTGCCCGAATCGGCCCTCGGTGCTGCCGCCGACCACGCTATTCACGCCAAGGCCGCGTACAGATCGACCCCATTCCCGTCCGGGTCGCGCACCGTCGCATACCTCTGCCCCCAGAACGCGTCGAATGGCTTCAACTCCCCGTGGTATCCCGCTCCCACCAACTCCTCGAACTTCGCATCCACCCCAGCGGCCGACCCGCAATCACACGCGAGCCCTATTCGCCCGCCCTCGGTCCCGGCCTGCCAATCCGGGTGGAACGACCGAATTGTCTCCTCGGTGTCCAGCAGCAACCTCACGCCCCCACCCAGCTCCGCATCCACATGCGGCTCCCGCTCGGCCTCCTCGGCGAACTCCACCCCCAGCCTCCGATAGAACTTCAGCGACGCCGCCATGTCCGTCACCACGATCCCGATCACATTCAGTCGAATAGCCATACCCGAACCGTATGCGCCCGCCCCACCGACAGTCTTGAAGAAATCGGACAGTCAGCGAGCGTGCACGGCCGCGAGTCGCGCGGCCCGGATCGCATTCCACAGCGGTCGCAGCAGCGCCTCCTGCGCGGCAACGGCCGTCGCCGAGGTGGGTGCGGAGGCCGGTTCACGTTCGGCGACAGTGAGAATGGCGGCCACCTGGTCGGCGGTATCGAGAATCCGCCGGGCGCGCAGCGGCATCGAATCGGGGTACCTGTGCCGGGAATGTCCGGCTAGTTCGGCTTCCACGAGTTCGCGAGGCCCGACTCCGCCCGATCCGAGCCGGGTGGTCTGGAGCTGCTGCAGCGCGTCGGCGGCGTCCCGGACGGCTTCCCGCATGGTGTATTCGGCCTCGCCCAACGGCATCTCGGGCGCGAGCGCCCTCGGAACCGGCGTGGTGTAGACGCGCCATTGGAGCGCGTCGTCGTCGGTCCAGATCGGAACCAGACCGGTGCCGTCGGAACCCGGGGTCCCGATCAGGATGCCTTCCCCGGCTTCGGTTGCGGCGGCCGCGAATTCGGTGCCGACCGGCAGCCCTCGCACGTCGCCGGGAATCGGCAGCACCAGCCGCACCTGAGCGTCCGGACCGTCCACGGCTTCGCGGATGAGCTTGAGCAGCACCATGATCCCCGCCCCGACGACCGCCGTGGGCTCATCGTCGGCCGCCCACGGCAACCCGGTGTGCCCACCGGTGACGGGATCCCCGGCGGCCACCGTCTGCTGGGGAGCCCAGGCGCGCAGCGCGTCGAGGACGTCGTCGGGGGCGCTGCGGCCGGCCAGCCAGGCCGCCGCCCAGACCGTCAGCGATGCACTCGGGGAACTCATGCATTCGAGGATAACTGGCGGGCTACTCCTGCCCGGTGACGAAATCGATCAGCCGTTCGACTGCGCCGATGAGCGGGGTTTCCAGATCCCGGTAGGAGTTGACGGACTCGTAGACCCGGCGCCAGCCGTCCTGTGGGGTCCCCCAGCGTAGGCGCTGGCAAATGCCGGTTTTCCAGTCCTCGCCACGGGGGACGTCGGGCCAGGCGGCGATGCCGACGGCCTTGGGGCGGACGGCCTGCCACACGTCGATGTAGGGGTGGCCGGTGACGAGTACGTGCTCGCCGAGGCCCTGGGTCAGGCCGGTTTCCTTGGAGCCGGCGACCAGGTGGTCGACCAGGACGCCGACGCGGCGTGTCGGGCCCGGCTGGAATTCGGCGAGCTTGGCGGCAAGGTGGTCCAGACCCTCGAGCTGTTCGACGACCACGCCTTCGACGCGCAGGTCGTGTCCCCAGACACGTTCGACGAGTGCGGCGTCGTGCACGCCCTCCACCCAGATGCGGCTGGCCCGGGCGACTCGCGCCTTCAGCCCTGCGACCCGGGTGGATCCGGAGGCGGAACGAGTGGACTGCTCGGGGGTGGCGGCCGTCGGCTTGACCAGGGTCACCGGCTGCCCGTCGATCAGGAATGCCGCTTCTCGCATGGCGAACAGGCGGACACGCCCACTGCGATCCTCGAGCTTGACGAACTCGCCGTCGTAGCTGCGATCGAAACCCACTACGGCGCCGCAGAATCCGGTGGCGGCGTCCTCGGCGACGAGATCGCGGTCGGCGACCACGCGTGGCACCTCTCGTTTCCGCTTGCGCGCGTGCCCGGAAAAGATGTCGCCGTACCGTTGGTGCCCACTCACCGCGTCGAGGTTACCGGCGGCGCGCGGGAATCTCCCTCGCGCCGCGCCCATTCCGATATGCTTGGTTCTGGGGCGCGGAGTGATCACGAATAACGGCCGTAACCCGCGACTACGGTTACTGTTGGTGGCGTGGCCGCAATAGTTTGGCTGGTCGCGGGGATCCTGCTCGCGGCGGCCGAGATGCTCACGGGCAGTCTCGTGCTGATCATGCTGGGTGTCGCCGCGCTCATCACCGCGGGCGTGAACGGGCTGACCGGCTCGTCGGTGCTGATCGACGCGGTGGTCTTCGGCGCCACGTCGATCGCTTTGCTGGTGCTGGTGCGCCCATTCCTGTTGCGGCGCTATGCGATTCCGCCGCCGCATCAGACCGGGGTGGACGCGCTGCCCGGCAAGACCGCGAAGGTGCTCGAAACGGTCGACGAGCACGGCGGTCGCGTGAAACTCGGTGGCGAGGTGTGGAGCGCGCGTCCCTATGACGCGTCGGAGTCATACCCTGTTGGTTCGACCGTGTACATCATGAGGATCGACGGCGCGCATGCCGTCGTCATGAAAGGGCCGTGATGGCTGTACTGATAGTCGCTGTCGTACTCATCCTCTTGGTCGTGGTGGTGGTCTTCAAATCGGTGGCTCTGGTGCCGCAGGCCGAAGCCGCCGTGATAGAGCGGCTGGGCCGGTATTCGCGCACGGTTTCCGGGCAGCTGACCTTCCTGGTGCCGTTCGCCGATCGAGTGCGCGCCAAGGTGGACCTGCGCGAGCGGGTGGTGTCCTTCCCACCGCAGCCCGTCATCACCCAGGACAACCTGACCGTCCAGATCGACTCGGTGGTCTACTTCCAGGTCACCAGTCCGCAGGCCGCGGTGTACGAGATCTCCAATTACATAGCCGCCGTGGAACAGTTGACGATCACCACGCTGCGCAACGTGGTCGGCGGCATGACCCTCGAAGAGACCCTGACCTCCCGCGACCAGATCAACAGCCAGCTGCGGGGGGTGCTCGACGAGGCCACCGGCCGCTGGGGTCTGCGGGTGTCGCGCGTCGAGCTGAAGGCCATCGATCCGCCGCCGTCGATTCAGGAATCGATGGAGAAGCAGATGAAGGCCGACCGTGAGAAGCGCGCCATGATCCTCACCGCCGAGGGCCAGCGGGAGGCGTCGATCAAGACGGCCGAGGGCCAGAAGCAGGCGCAGATCCTCGCGGCCGAGGGCAGCAAGCAGTCGGCCATCCTCTCCGCCGAGGGTGAGCGGCAGTCCCGCATCCTGCGCGCCCAGGGTGAGCGGGCCGCCGCGTACCTCCAGGCGCAGGGCCAGGCCAAAGCCATCGAGAAGGTGTTCGCCGCCATCAAGAACGGTAAGCCCACTCCCGAGCTGCTGGCCTACCAGTACATGCAGACCCTGCCGCAGGTCGCCAAGGGCGACGCCAACAAGGTGTGGCTGGTGCCCAGCGACTTCGGCAAGGCCCTGGAGGGTTTCGCTCGCGGCTTCGCCAAGCAGGGCGAGGACGGGGTGTTCCGCTACGAGCCGTCCGAGGACGGTGCGGCCGTCGAAGCACCCGAGGACGATTCCGACGAGGTGGCCGCCTGGTTCGATACGGCTACCGACCCGGCCACCCAGCGCGCGGTCCGCGCGGCGGAGGCGGATGCGCGGACTCCGGTCGAACCAGTCGGTATCTCGCCCGCGTCGAGGCCGCACCTCGAGCAGCGCCAGCAGCCGTCTCAGCAACAACCGCCGGCCCAGCCGCAATATCGTCAGGAGCCGCCGGACCAGCGCTGGCAGAACCCGCCGCCCCCGCAGCGTCCGCTCGGCCGCTGACAGCCGAGGATCGAACCGCGAACTGAACGGGGCCCTCTCGACACTGTCGAGAGGGCCCCGTCCTGCTGGACCTCGCCGACCGCGCGGAACTCCGCGCGATCGCCCGAGCATCACCAGGGTGTCGCCGGGCGCAGGTAGCCGAGGCATTCGGCGAGTTGTTCGCGCTCGACTTCCGTGTCGGACTTCTTGTCGGAGAAGATCTTTCGGCATCCGGCTGCGCGCAGGGCGAGCAGTTGCCGGTCGAGCTTCCGGCCTTTTCTTTGGGGGGCGGAGAGAGACACGGCCGTAGCCGATGAGCGCGCCGCCTCCGCCGATCGGATCGAGGGCATCAACTATCCACCGCGTCGTATGCGGCTCGAGCGGTGGTCTGGCTCAGGAGGCGGGGATTGCGCGTTCCACGATCGTCTTCACCAGTTCAGCGGCGCGCTGGTCGTCGAAGATGCCTGGGAGGGTGAGTCGTTCGAGGATGAGCCAGTTCAGGGCGAGGTACAGCATCACGGCGGCGTCCTCGTCGCCGGGCAGCTCGGATTCCCGGTAGTTGCGGATGTTGAAGTCGAGATCCGCGCGCACTCGGTCGGTGAGCAGGTCCTGGAGTTCGGGTCGTCGGGTGGCCTCGAGGCGCAGTTCGAGGATCGCGAGGTAGCCGGTGCGGAAGTGGGAGACCCGGTCGACCACCTCGGTCATGAGCGCGGTCATGGTCTCGCGGGTTTGCCGACCGCGGGCTTTCGCCATCGCCTCGTCGCTGGGGATCAGCCGCTCGTAGTAGCGGTTGCCGACCTGCACGAGCAGGTCGTCGCGGTTGGCGAAATAATTGGACGCGGTTCCGGCGGGCACCTCGGCCTGCTTGTCGACCGCGCGGAAGGTCAGCCCGCGAGCTCCGTCCCGGGCCAGGACCTCGATTGATGCGTCCAGCAGGGCCTGTCGGCGTTGCGGGTTCGTGCGCACCACTTGGCACCACTCCATTCGTAGTACTACGGTTCAGATCACTTCGATCAGAGTACTACAACTGAGGCAGTAATGATGCGAAAGCTCGCCTACTGCGACCGCGCCTGATTCAGCGCACTGACGTCCCCGACCTCACCGGCTTCCCGAAAGGCGATACCGGTATGCGAAGGCAGCACTACACCTTCCCGGCCCAGGGCGACCAGCGCCGCATCGTGACCCGCCCCGTGCCGCCGCGCACGGTCGCCCCCACAGGCCGGCGGCCCCGGCACCGCGGCCACCGCGCGGTAGCGCCCGATCACGGCGCCATCCGCGTCCGCCCGGACGGCCACATCGCCTGGGCCGTGATCGTCGACGAACCCGCCGATGCCATAGAGTCCGCCCTGCGCGCAGCGTCGCGGTCCTGGTTCGGCGTACCCGAGGCAACGGTAATCCCGGTCGGCGACCGGCATGCCTGACCGGTCGCCTATCCGGAATGCGTGATCGGCCGTTCCAGGGTCCCGGCGTGCACCTTTCCCCATCCGGGCCTCGCGTTAGCGACGCCCGCACCGGCTGCGCGTCGCGCGGCCGAGCACCCGGCGGACGCGGTCCCGTAGTTCGGTGACGGTCATCGGCACGTCGTCGTCGGATTCCACCGCTGCGTCCGGAGCTGCCGGCCGACGCCTACCGCAACGTCCCGGCGTGCTGGTGGGGTCCGCTTTCGCTGTCAGTGCCGCGTACCGCCGAAGTGCTCTCCGGCGATGGAGCGTGAGGACTCGCCGTCGACCCCGACGGGGACGTCACCCTCGAGGGTCGTGCGGTACAGCACCCGGGTCACGTCGAGATGGGTGAGATCGCTCGGCGCAAGGTGGGCGGTGGCGCGGTTGTCCCAGAACGCGACACTGCCCTTCTCCCAACGGAATCGGACCGTGTACGCCGGATCGGCCAGTTCGGCGTAGAGCAGTTCCAGCAGTGCATCGCTCTGGCGTGGGCGCAGGCCGACGATATTGGTGGTGAAGCCCGGGTTCACGAACAGCACGCGCTCGCCGGTCACCGGATGTACCCGCACCACCGGATGTTCGGTGATCAGCGGCGCGGCCGCGACCCGCTTGGCGTAATCGCTGTCCGCGTCCCAGGCGGGGAGCTTGCCCCCGAAACGGTGCTCGGCGCGCAGACCGTCGAGGAAGGACTTCAGCGAATCCGGCAGGCCCGCGTACACAGCGGCGAGATTGGTCCACTGGGTGTCCCCGCCGCGCTCGGGCGCGATCTCGGCTCGCAGCAAGGAGGCGGCCGGTGGGTTGATCAGCGGCGAGACATCGGTGTGCCAATGGTTGGTGTAGCTGAACTTCCTCTTCCCGAAACGCTTCTCGTACAGGCGGCTGTCGATGGCGAGGATCTCGGGGTGCTCGGTGGGCGCGTCATCGTCGTACGGGTGCGAGGGCGTGACCGCGCCGAACCGCCGGGAGAAGGCGATCTGTTCGGCGTGCCCGATCTGCTGATCGCGGAAGAACAGCACCTTGTATTCGTGCAGGGCGGCGGTGAGTACGGCGATCTGCTCGTCGGTGAAGTCGTCGCGCAGATCGATGCCGCTGATCTCGGCGCCGATATGCCCGGCGACGGGTGCGATGCGGAAGGTGCCGACCGGGTTCTCGGTGACGGTGGTCATGTGCGTTCCTCTCGGATGTCAGGCGGTCGCCTGGGTACGGGCGGGGGTGAACTGGCTTTCCACGGGCTCGAGTTCGTAGTGGCCGCGCAGGGTGGTGGCGGTGTAATCGGTGCGGAACAGGCCGCGCTCCTGGAGGATCGGAACGACACGGTCGACGAAGTCCTCGAGTCCGCCGGGCAGGTAGGGCGGCATGATGTTGAAGCCGTCGGCCGCGCCCTGTTCGAACCAGGCCTGGAGTTCGTCGGCGACCTGCTCGGGCGTGCCCGCGAAGGTGCGGTGGCCCCGGCCGCCGCCCAGTTTGCCGATGAGTTGGCGGACGGTCAGCTCCTCCTTTTCGGCGAGCTCCTTGACGAGGGTGAACCTGCTCTTGCCGCCCTCGATGTCGCTTTCCCGGGGCAGTGGCGGCAAGGGTGCGTCAAGGGCGTGCTCGGTGAGGTCGACGCCGAGCAGGGTGGAGAGTTGGCGCAGCGCGTAGTCGGGGGAGATGAGGTCGGTGAATTCCTGTTCGAGCGCGTGGGCTTCGGCCTCGGTGTCGGCGATGAACGGCACCAGGCCGGGCAGCACTTTGAGGTCGTCGGCGGAGCGGCCGTACTTGGGCAGCCGCGCCTTGAGGTCGCGGTAGAACCGCTGTCCCTCCTCGAGGGTCCGCTGCGCGGTGAAGACCGCCTCGGCGTGGCGGGCGGCGAATTCCTTTCCGCTTTCGGAGGATCCGGCCTGGACCAGTAGCGGGCGGCCCTGCGGACTGCGCGGTGAGTTGAGCGGGCCGCGGACCCGGAAGCGCTCACCCCTGTAGTCGAGGGTGTGGACCTTCTCCGGGTCGGCGAATATCCCGGTCTCCGGATCGAGCACGACGGCATCGGATTCCCAACTGTCCCAGAGTCGTACCGCCAGGTCGACGAATTCGTCGGCGCGATCGTAGCGGCGGGCGTGCTCGGGGATGGCGTCGTAGCCGAAGTTGAACGCCTCGTCCGCATTGCCCGAGGTGACGATGTTCCAGCCCGCGCGGCCGCCGCTGATGTGGTCCAGGGACGCGAATTTGCGTGCCAGATTGAACGGCTCGTTGTAGGTGGTGGAGGCGGTGGCGATCAGGCCGACGTGTTCGGTGGCCGCGGCGATGGCGGACAGCAGGGTGATCGGCTCGAACACGGCCAGGGCATTGCGCGCGATACGCGGCCCGACCGCCAGTCCATCGGCGAAGAACACCGAGTCGAGCTTGCCGCGTTCGGCGATCCGGCCCAGCTCCTGAAAGTGCTTCACATCGAGCACCCGGCGTTGCTCGGTCCGTGGATGCCGCCAGGCGGCCTCGTGGTGACCGACGCCCATGAGGAAGGCGTTCAGATGGAAGGTTTTGCGTGCGTGGGACATGGAAGATTCTCCCTTCGACGGGTTTCAGTGGGTGCGCCAGCGGGACAGCCGTCGTTCGATGGCCACGAGCACGCCGTTGTAGGCGAGTCCGACCAGGGCGATGGCGACGATTCCGGCGTACATGTCCGGAATCTGGAAGTTCTGCTGTGCGGCGGTGATCAGATAGCCGAGTCCGGAGCGCGCCCCGAACATCTCGGCGGCGATGAGCACCAGGATCGATCCGGAGGCCGCCATGCGGATGCCGGTGAAGATCGACGGCACGGCGGCGGGCAGGATCACCTTCTGGAATAGGCGGATCGATGAAAAGCCCAAGGAGACAGCAGATTTCACCAGCAGCGGATCGACGGTCCGCACCCCGCTGATGGTGTTGAGCAGGATCGGGAAGAACCCCGCGTACACCACCAGTGCGATCTTGGAGGTCTCGCCGATGCCGAGGATCAGGATGAACACCGGCAGCAGCGCGAGAGCGGCGGTATTGCGGAACAGCTCCAGCACCGGGCTCAGGAATTCGGCGACCGGCCGGTACCAGGCAATGGCCACACCGAGCGGAATTGCCATGATCAGGGCCAGGGAGAAGCCGATGAGCGACCGTGTGACAGACGTCGAGACGTGTTCCCACAGCTGGCCATTGCGAATGAGTTCCAGCCCGGCCTGCACGACCGACGAGAACGGCGGCAGGAATACCTCGTCCACCAGCCCCAGGCGCGGCGCGGCTTCCCACAGTGCGAGAAAGGCCGCGATCACGATGGCGGGCTTGCCGATTCGCCAGCCGATCCGGGTGAGGGCCGCAAGTGCGGTCGTCGTCCGCCGGATTCGGGCGTCGGTCGTGCCGGTGCGGGGCGTCTCTGGTCGGAGATCGAGGGAGGCTTCGATGAGTTGCAGTGCGCTAGCCATGGGAACTCCTCGGGTCGGCGGTGAGCGTGGCCTGCTCGAGGTCTTGTGCCCGCGCGACCTCGTCGTGCAGCAGTGACCAGACGTGGTGGCGCAGTTCGCGGAATCGTTCGCCGGAGCGGATATCCGGATCCCCATCACGGTCGAGGTCGATGTCCACCACGGCCTTGATCCGCCCGGGCCGGGAGGTCAGCACCGCCACCCGCTGTCCGAGGTACACCGCCTCGTCGATGCCGTGGGTGATGAACAGCACGGTCTTCCCGGTGGCGCGCCAGATCCGTAACAGCTCGTCCTGCAACGACTCTCGGGTCTGGGCGTCGAGTGCGGCGAAGGGCTCGTCCATCAGCAGCACCTCCGGGTCGAAGGCCAGGCTGCGGGCGATGGCCACGCGCTGTTTCATGCCGCCGGACAATTCGTGCGGATAGCGATCTCCGAAGCCGGCCAGACCGACCAGTTCGAGATGGTGCTCGGCGATTTCGCGGCGTTCGCGGCGGTGAATGCCCTTGGCCTCGAGCCCGAATTCGATATTGGCGCGGGCGGTGCGCCAGGGCAGTAGCGCATACTGCTGGAAGACGATCCCGCGGTCCAGCCCCGGCCCCGTGACCGGTGTGCCGTCGAGCAGAATCTGCCCGGCGGTGGGCTTCCCGAGGCCGCCGAGCAGATCCAGCAGGGTGGATTTGCCCGAGCCGCTGGGCCCGACGAGGACCAGGAACTCACCGTCTCGCACGTCCACGCTGATATCGGCGAGCGCGGTGAAACTCTGCTGCTCTCCGCGCACGGGGAACTCCTTGCGGACGCCGGTGAGCGCGAGCTTGACGGCGGCGGAACTCATTTCGCCACCGCTTCACCGCTGGGGCCACTGGTGGCCGGGTAAGTGCCGTTGGCGTATGGATTGTCCTTGTTGGTGTAGAGATCCTTGGCCGCGAGCTTGCCCGCGGGCAGTTCCCCATTGCGCACCAGCCAGTCGATCCATATCTGGAGTTCGCGTTCGGCGATGACGCCGCCGGGCACGGGGATGCCCGAGCTCTTGTAGTACTGGAGGAGCGCGGTGTTCTCGTTGCGCCCGCGCCTGTGGATGATGTCGGCGAATCGCGCCACCACCTCGTCGCGCGGCGTGAGCTGGAGCCAGCGGGTGGCCCGCGCGGTGCCCTGCACGAAATCCGCTACCGCGTCGGGATGCGACTTCAGGTAGTCGTTGCGGAAAACGTAAGTGCCGTAATCGAACTGCCCGAAAAGATCTTTGTCGGTGTAGAGCGGATGCACCCCGCCGCGCCCGACGGCGGTGTCGCGGAAGACGCCCCCGAGCGCCGCCACGTCGATCTGCCCGTTGCGCAGCGCGTCCTCGGTGTTGGCGGGCGGCAGTACCACGAGCTGAACCTGTTTGATCTCCTGATCGCTGAGCCCCTGGTCGTGCAGCCACTGCCGTGTGATGAATTCGTGGTGCGCGCCCAGGGTATTGACGCCGACCTTCTTGCCGATGAGGTCGCGCGCGGAGGTGATGCCCGAATCGTCGCGGACGAAGTAGCCGGTGAAATTGAGCTCATCCGCCCCGTAGGAGCTGAGGACGGCGGTCACGGGAGCGCCGCCGGCCACGAGCTTGATGACCGCGCCGTTGAAGGCGCTGCCGAATTCGACCTGTTTGGTGGCGGCGGCCTGGATATTGGCCGGGCCGCTGGTCGTGTCGCCCTCCCAGTGCAGGTCGATCTTGCTGAAATAGCCGAGATCGGCGGCCAGTTCGAAGGCGGCGACCTGACCGGTCGAGCCCTGATAGCGGATGACGGTCCTACCGTCGGCGGTCCTGCCCGGGTCGGTTGTGGCGCAGCCGGTGAGCAGGACGACCGCAGTGGAGACGGCGACCGTGGCGGCGAGAACGCGCCGCACCCGGGTCCGGCGGGGAAACAATGCCATGGGGGAGTCTTTCGCTGAATATGACTGTCGCTCGGTGGGATTCGAGGGTGGGGCGACAACAGAGCATGATGGGGATTCCTTTGCCGGACAGGGGAACTGGCGGTGATTCGGCGGTGGTCACATGCTGCGATGGCGGACTCGGCGCGGCAACAGGCTTTTCACCATGTGGAAATCAGCGTGAGCGAAACTCGGCGGCGGAGAAGGCCGCGCCGTCGGTGGTCTGCAACAGCGGCGCGATCCGGCCCGCGGCGATCCGCATGGCGGGCACGACGGCCCGGACGAGCTCGCTGTTCAGGCGCGCCGAGCGAGCTTGCACCGCCAGCGCCCCATGTACCTGTCGGCCGAGGCCGACGATGGGTACCGCGAGGGAGCGGATGGGGTCGTCGGTTTCGATCAGCTCGGAGGCGAAGCCGGTGCGGCGGACCCGGTCCAGATCGTCGTCGGCGGCGGCGCGGCGGGCGGGGGAGTAGGCGAGCAGCGCGTGTCCCGCCGCGCTGGCGTGCAGGGACTGCCGGGGCCGTGGCACCTGGTGGTGGCAGAAGTGGACCGGCGGTCGGGCCTGGAAGACGGTGACCGCGTCGCGGTCGTCCATCACGCTCACGCTGACCGTGATCCGGATGCCCGCGGCGAGCGCGTACAGATGCGGCGCCGCCGACTCCAGACCGAGCCGGGCGAGGGCGGGCCGGGCCAGCGCCGCCAGGCCGTGCCCGACGCGATAACGGTCGCTCGCCGGGCTCTGCTCGAGCAGGCCACCGCGGACCAGCGCCTGGGTCAGCCGGTGCGCTGTGCTGACCGGCAGCCCGGCCCGCTGGGCGAGTTCACTCAGCGTCAGCTCCGGATCGTCGCCCTGGAAGCAATTCAGCACCCCGATCGCGCGGTCGACCGCGCGTGCTCCGGAACGTGGTTCATCGGTCATGGAGGAACTATTGCCAGGGCTCTGACGTGGGGCAACGGTTGTGCGCAGTGCGATCCGAGCAGGTCGGAGGGCGATTTAGGGTGGGGATCCTTTTGTTTCGTCTTTGTATTACGCGATAGGGGTCACTTTTTTCTCGTGACCTCTGTCACAAATATGTTTGCAAATCCCAGGAATGTCATTACGTGAGTTCGCGGTGTGAGCTGCAAAAATACTTTGAGTATGTTTGATACCGCCCTGTCAACCGGCCGTGATCTGTACGTGATTAGCTGTGATTGATCCGTTATCGTCGCTTCCAGCTCGGATTCAACCGGGCCCGACTCGAATCGACGAACACCGGCAACTCCGTCCCGCGATTCGAGAGCAACCGACAACCCTGGGGACGGGGACCCGCAGCCGAGAGCGCGGGCCGGCGGGCGCAGGCGAGGAATACTTTATGCACCGCAACCGGAAGCTCACCACCCGCACGTTCGCCGCTGCCGCGGCCATCGGTGCGCTCGTGTCCATCCCGTTCGCGCTGTCCACCGCGACCGCCTCGGCCGCCGGACACAACTGGGACGCTGTCGCGCAGTGCGAGAGCAGCGGAAACTGGGGCGCCAACACCGGCAACGGATTCTACGGCGGCCTGCAGTTCACCCAGAGCACCTGGAACGCCTACGGTGGCGCGGGCAGCGCCGCGAACGCCAGCCGTGAGGAGCAGATCCGCGTCGCGGAGAACGTGCTCGCCGGTCAGGGCGCGGGCGCCTGGCCCGTGTGTGGCCGCTACCTGTAATTCGGGTACCGCGCAAGAACGTCCGATGGCCTGTGCCGCAAACATGCGGCACAGGCCATCGTCTTGTTGATGTGGCGAGGCATCGGCTTCGTGTAAGGCGCTCGCCAATCAGTTTCAGGGCATGGAATTCGGCGGCTGCGATGATGGCCGGATCCCGCACGTCGCCCTCGGCATCGCCCGGTAATACGTTATCGCGATCCACGATGATCCGGCCCGGATGCGGCTCATGGCCGGCATCCGGGTGGACAGGGATACCGGCTCCTCGACCCAATGGGTCACGAACACAATGGTTTTGCCCGTGTCCCGCCGCAGCCGCGGCGATTCCACCTGCCGTGGTTCCCGGGTGAGCTGCGCGCCGATCCGGCTGATGACCGCGTCGAGGGGCGAGCGCGGTGTCGCCGTCGGCCCGTTGCGGGTAGGCGAAGCCCACGGCCGAACAGCCGGCTCGTGCTCACCGGAGGGAGCGGGCGAAGCGGCCCGGCGTGGTGCCGGTCCAGCGGGTGAAGGCGTGGGTGAAGGCGGAAGCGTCGGCGTAGCCGAGGCGGCGGGCGACCTCGTCGACGGTGGTGCCGAGGGTGAGCAGTTCCTCGGCGAGGAGGTGACGGGTCTCGGCGACGAGGCCACGGTAGGAGGTGCCTTCGGCCTCGAGGCGTCGGCGTAGTGTGCGCACACTCATTCGAAGGTCGGCGGCGATGTCTTCCTGTGCGGCGGTGACGCCGCGGGTCAGGAGGCCGGCGCGGACGCGGGCCGCGACGCCGTCGCGTCGGCGCCGGCGTTGCATGATCTCGGCGGCCTGCTGTTCGGCGAGCGCGGCGACGTGTGGATTCGCCTGGGGCATAGGGAGTTCCAATATCTCCCGGGCGAGGGTGAGCCGGGTGAACGGTGCGTCGAAGATGGGGGTGACACCGAGCAGTTCGGTGAACCGCGTGGCGTAGGCCGGCGCTGGGCAGGCGAGTTCGACGGTCGTCGGTGGCACCGCCGCGCCGAGCAGTTCGCGATCGAGGGTGATGAGTTCGGCCAGGTCGCGTTCGAGCAGGAATTGCCGTAGCTCGGACGGCGCCGCCGAGTAGTCCAGAGTGACCGTAGCTCCAATGGCGGTTTCCTGGATGCGCCAGCGGGCGAAGGAATACGCGATGTCCATGTGCTCGATGCCGATACGCAGCGCCTGGCGCACGGTTCGGCTCGTCATCACCGCGAACGCCCAGATGCCGTGTGCGGCCAGGTGATATCGCTGGCCCGCGGACAGGCCGAGGCCGGGGATGTGCCCCAGACACGTGACCAGGTTCTGGACGACCCGCAATTCCTGTGCGGCACGGACCTCGCCGTTCGCGTCGTCCAGGACGGACAGGGTGATGCCGGAGCCGTCGAGGCATTGCGCGATGGTCAGGCCATGTGTGAGACCGAGTTGAACCAGGATCGCGGCACTGGTGCTGGACCGCGGCATGTTCATGTGGACCGCCATGGGCCCCCATCCTGGGACAGAATGGCCGGAAAGTACAAGTCTTGACCGGTTAGGTCATGGATCGGTGAGGGTCCGCTTCTTAGCCTCGTGATACGCGAGACAGATGAGGAGTGGATATGGGTACGCGTCTCCAAGGCATGCGTGTGGCGGTCACCGGCGGTGCGAGGGGCATCGGGCGAGCCACCGCGGCGGCTTTGGCCGCGTCGGGAGCGCGGGTCGTGATCGGCGATATCGACGACGACACGCTGGCGGCGACGGCCACGGAACTGACCGCCGCTACGGGCGCCGAGGTGATCGGCGTCCGGCTCGACGTGCGTGATCCGAAGTCGTTCGAGACATTCCTGGATCGCGCCGAAGCGGAGCTCGGAGGTCTGGACGGGCTGGTCAACAACGCGGGCATCATGCCGACCGGGTCGTTCCTCGAGGAGACGATGGATCTGGCCGACCGGCAGATGGATATCAATCTGCGCGGGGTGATCATCGGATCGAAGCTCGCCGGTCGGCGTTTCGCCGCTCGCCGCCGCGGCCATATCGTGAACGTGGCCTCCGTGCTCGGCCTGGTCGGGACGCCCGACATCGCGACATATTCGGCGACCAAGTTCGGCGTCGTCGGCCTCGGTGCGGCGTTGCATCAGGAGTTGGCGAAATTCGATGTGCGGGTGAGCACCCTGTGCCCGGCATTCGTCAATACGGAGTTGATCGCCGGCCTCACTCCGAACCGGCTCACCCGGGTGATCGGTTTCGTCGAGCCCGAGGACGTCGCATCCGCGGTGGTCGACGCATTGGCTCGCCGACGGGGCGGGCTGCGAGTCGTCCCGCGCATCAGCGGTATCGCCATCGCGCTGCTCACCACGATGCCGGAAGGGCTGCGCAATCGCTTCGGCCGTCTGCTGGGCAGCCACGACACCGTGTCCAACGCCGATATGTCGCAGCGAGCGCTCTATCTCGAACGTGCGGGGCGCAGCTGAGAAGCACACCGTCGTTCCCGCCGGAACGTCTTGTCGCAAGGAGGAATTCATTCATGGCACGGAACCTCGAGAGCCTGGCGGCCGGGCTCGGTGACGCGGCCGAGACGCTGCGAGCCGTTGTCCGGCTGCACCAGCGCGGCGTGATCGATCTGACGCGCCCGGATCGCGTGGCGCGAATGGCCCGGGAGAACCGGATCTACGGTCCACCGGCGGCGCTGATCATGGCGGGGGCCCGCCACCATCAGCACCGGCCCGCGATCGCCGACGAGCGCGGTGTGCTGACCTACGGCGAACTCGATGAGCAGTCCAATGCCCTGGCCAATGCCCTACTGGCGCAGGGCCTTACGGCCGGTTCGGTAATCGGTGTCCTGGCGCGCGACCACCGCGGCCTGGTGCTCGCGATCAGCGCGGCCGGGCGTGCCGGTCTGCGGCTGGCCATGATGAACACCGGATTCGCCAAACCGCAGTTCGCCGAGGTGGCCGCCCGGGAGAACGTGCGAGCCATGTTGCACGACAGCGAGTTCAATGACCTGCTCGACGCGCTGCCGCCGACGCTGCCGCGCATTCTCACGTGGGTGGACGAGGGGCACGCGGTACCGGCGGGCGCGCACACGGTGGATCAGCTGATCGACGGTGGCGACCTCCGGATGCCACCGGCACCGGCGCGGCCGGGTGGATTCATCATCCTCACCAGCGGCACCACAGGCCTGCCCAAGGGTGCACCGCGCACCAGGGTGACACCGCTGGCGAGTGCGATGATCGCGGACCGTCTTCCGTTCCCGCGCAGGGGCTGCGTGGTGATCGTGTCGCCGATCTTCCACTCGACCGGGTTCGGGACGTGGACCGTGGCCACCGCCCTGGGCAACAAGACCGTGCTGTTGCGCCGTTTCGATGCCGAGGCCACGCTGCGCGCGGTGAGCGAGCACCGCGCCGAGATGCTGGTCGCGGTGCCGACCATGCTGCATCGCCTGGTGGCGCTGGGCCCGGAGATCATCGAGCGTTACGACCTGTCGACGCTGAAAACGATTGCCGTGGCGGGCTCGGCGTTGTCCCCGGAGCTGGCGACCCGTGTGCAGGATACCTTCGGCGACGTGCTCTACAACCTCTACGGTTCGACCGAGGTCGCGGTGGCGACGGTGGCGCAGCCGCACGAATTGCGCCTTGCCCCGGGCACGGTCGGCCGCCCGCCGGTGACGAGCAAGATCGCGTTGTTCGACGAGGAGGGCCGCAGGGTGACCGCCCGAAACGTCTCCGGTCGTGTGTTCGTGCGCAGTGGTGCGCCGTTCGAGGGTTACACCGACGGCCGCCACAAGCAGTTCATCGGCGGTTACATGTCCACCGGCGATATGGGCCGAATCGACGACCACGGGCTGCTGCACATCGACGGCCGCGACGACGACATGATCGTGTCCGGCGGTGAGAACGTCTACCCCCTGGAGATCGAGAACCTGCTCGCGGCACGGCCCGACATCGACGAGGTGTCGGTCATCGGCGTGGCCGACGAGGAGTTCGGAAAACGCTTGCGCGCCTATATCGTTCCCGCGCCCGGCGCCACCGTGAGCGTCCCGGACATCAAGGCGTACGTGAAGGAGAACCTGGCCCGCTACAAGGTTCCCCGCGATGTGATCATCCTGGATGAACTGCCACGCAATGCCACCGGCAAGGTCCTGCGCCGGGTGCTACAGGAAATGGACTGACCGCGGGCGTCACCCCTGTCACGCCACCGCGACCGGGTCGGCCGGTCGCGGTGACGTGTCCGCGCTGATCGAACCGCCGGCTCAGCTGTCGTAGCCGAAGAGCTTGGCGGCCAGATCCGTCATCACTTCGCTGGCGCCGCCGCCGATGCCGAGGATGCGTGCGTCGCGGTAATGGCGCTCCACCTCCGACTCCCGCATGTAACCCATGCCGCCGTGCAACTGGACCGCTTCGTCGACGACGTGTTTGACCGCCGCGACGGCCGAGTTCTTCGCCAGGCAGGCTTCCCCGACGACGAATTCGCCGGCCGTGGCGCGCAAGGCGACCTGGCGAGTGTAGGTGCGGGCCAGTTCGATGTGCCGGCGCATTTCGACCAGCTTGTGCCGCACCACCTGCCGGGCGATCAGTGGCTTGCCGAAGCTCTCACGCAGCCGGACGTGTTCGAGGGTCAACTCCAGGCAGCGCTGTGCGATGGCATACGCGTGCACCGCGATGTTGACCCGCTCCGTGACGAAAGCCGCGCCGAGGAGCGCGAACCCACTGTTCTCCGCACCGACCAGATTGGCGGCCGGTACCCGGCAGTCGGTGAAGGTCAGCTCGGCGGTGTCCGAGCACAGCCAACCCATCTTCTCCAGCTTCCGCGACACGCTGAAACCCGGAGTGTCCGTGTCTATCACGAGCAAGCTGATGCCACTCGCACCCGGTCCTCCGGTGCGCACCGCGGTGGTCACGAAATCCGCGCGGGTGCCGGAGGTGATGAACAGCTTCGCACCATTGACGACGTAGTGGTCGCCGTCGCGCACCGCGGTGGTGCGCAGGGCTCCGACGTCGGAGCCCGCCTCCGGCTCGGTCACTCCGAGCGAGCCGATCAGGTCCCCGGAGAGGGTGGGGCGCACGTACCGGTCGATCAGGGCGGAGTCGCCGCTGGAGACGATGTGTGGTAGCGCGATCCCGTGTGTGAACAGGGCCGAATGACAGCCCGACGAACCGCCGGCCTCGATGAAGGCCTCGGTGGCGATGGTCATATCGACGAGGTCCCCGCCGTCACCGCCGTACGCCTCGGGCGTGCCGATGCCGTACAGCCCGGATTTCGCCGCGGCGCGGTGCAATTCGCGTGGCAGGGCGCCCTCGCGTTCCCAGCGGTCGAGATTCGGCGCGATCTCGCGGCGGACGAATTCGCCCACCGCCTCCCGTAGAGCGACACGTTCGGGCGTGCGGTAGGGATCGGTGTAAGCGACTGTCATGATCACTCCTGAGATGTGCGGGATCGGACGCGCGTGGCGCATTCGCGCGCTGGGGTAGCGCCTGTCGCCACCGCGGGATACGCCGCGCGGCGAAGATCGGGGCGGTATTCGGATGTCGTCGCGGGACTCCCGGACGGGCGTCGATCAGTCGATGGTTCCGGTCAGGATCGGCGCGACGGCGGCGCGGGCGACGCGTTCGGCGGCCGCGGGGTCGGTCAGATCGATGGCACGGCTGGGTGTGGCCAGGTAGCCGATTATCAGGTGAACCAGGGCGTCGGCTTGGGCATCGGGGTCACGGGCCGGAATCTTGCCGTCGGCTTGCGCTTTGCCGATATTCGCACGAATCGCGTTGAAGGCCAATGTGATCGGTGACGGGTCGCCCTGTCCGAGGGCCTGGATGAGCTCGGCTCGGCGGAGCGGGTCGGCATCGCGGAACAGGATGTGGTCGCCCAGCCCCACCCCGGTAAGGAAGCCGAGCACCACCTGTTCGGTGGGATCGGTGACTTCGGTGAAGCGGTCGGCGAGGCCGGCCAGTATGCGGCCGATATCGCGCGCCAGCGCCCGTTCGAACAGTTGGTCCTTGCCGGTGTAGCGGCGGAACAGAGTCGTACGGCCGACTCCCGCCTCGGCTGCGATGTCGTCCATGGTCGCCTCGCGGGTTCCGCGGCGCGCCAGGACCCGCAACGCGGCGTCGAGGATCCGCGCGTCCGTCGCATCGTCGCTGGGCGCCGACTGAGGCAGAAGGGTCATCGCGCGGCTTAGCAGGCTGGACAGCGGCGCACCGGGTCTGGTCACCGGCCCATATTGACATGTGGGACCACTATCCGTCTAATAGTTCCACGGAACTATCTCGCCGATAATAGTTCCGCCAATCGAAAGGCAAGGTAGTGGCTGACGTGGGTCGACTTCCCGGGGTATTGCGGCAGGCGCGTGCTCGAGTGCGTGCGGTACGTGCCTTGGCCGATGCCGTGAAAAGTGATCCTGCGATTCTGCGCGACGTGGTCGGGGGAGTGCTGGGCAAGCCCGCCGCATCGGCCGTCGGCCCGGCCGTATCCGAGGACTACACTCCGCCGGACGGCATCGCGGAATTCGACAAAAGAGCCCATGCGAGCAAGCATCTCGACCATCCGGTGGCCGAGGTCGCGGCCTATCTGACCGATCCGGGCCGCTTCGCCGAGTGGCTGACCATGCACGCGGCCTTCCGCGGTGACGCGCCCAACGGTGCGTACCCCGGATCGGAGTTCGCTCAGCAGGTGAAGTTCATGGGTATCCCCGCCGAGGTCGCCTGGACCGTGATCGCGGTGGACGAGACCGCGCTGGTGCTGCGCGGCACCGGGCCGATGGGGCTGACCCTCGGATTCTGGTTGACCGTGCGTGCCGACGCGAACGGAGCGACCGCCTACTTCGACGCCGGACTATCGGGACAACCCGTCGAAGGGCCGTTGGGTGCGTCGCTGGTGCGAAGCCTGTCGGAGGCATTGCGGCAATCACTGGATGGAGTGCCGGACCGTATCGCTGCGGCGGGTCCCTTCGCCGGGGCGAAGTCGGTACGGAAGCCGGTGCTGCACACGGCATCCGGTCGCACGATTGCGCCCAATACGCCGGTTTTGGTCGGTGTCGGACAGCTCGTACAGCATCATCCGAATACCGCTGAGGACCCGGCGGCGCTGGCGGTGCGGGCGCTACGGCAGGCCGCGGAGGATACCGGGGCGGGACAGTCGCTGCTGTCGGCCGCCGACGCGGTATTCGCGGTCGCCAGCGCCTCCTGGCAGTATCGAGACCTCGGCGCCCTGGTGGCGCGGTCTGTCGGCGCGCCCGGGGCCGACACCGTGCAGTCCTCGACCTACGGTGGCGATGGTGGCCAGTTGCTGGTCAATGAAGCGGCGCAGGCCATCTCCGACGGCACCTACGAGATCGTGCTGGTGACCGGCGCGGAGGCGGGCGCCACCATGGCCGCCGCGCAGCGCGCGGGGACCGAGGTGGTGTGGCCGGAACAGGGGCCCGAGGTGGAGCCGACTCGTATCGCCGGGATCGACAAAGAGGCCAACAACGCCGCCGAAACGGCTGTCGGGCTGGGTGCGCCCATCTATATGTACGCGCTCATGGAATCGGCCAACCGGCATCGGCTCGGCCGCGATCCGAAGGAGCATCTACAGGCGATCGGTGAGCTGTGGTCGCGGTTGTCGGCGGTGGGCGCGGACAATCCGAATGCCTGGCTGCCGCAGCGGTTCAGCGCGCCGGAGTTGACCACACCGACCGCGGAGAACAGGACCGTGTCGGCCCCGTACACCAAACTGCTGTGCGCCAACCTGCAGGTGGATATGGCCGCCGGACTGGTGCTGTGTAGCGCCGCCGCTGCCGAGGCGGCCGGAATCCCGCAGGACAAGTGGGTTTTCGTACACGCCGGAGCCAGTGCGCACGATGAATGGTTCGTCTCCGAACGCGCGGAACTGGCTGCCTCCCCGGCGATCCGGGCCGTCGGCGCGGCAGCGCTGCAGCATGCCGGCTTGACCATCGATCAGATCGGTCCCGTGGATCTGTACTCCTGCTTCCCGGTGGCGGTGCAGATCGCGGCCCGTGAACTCGGTATCGCGCCAGACGATCCCGGCCGTTCGCTCTCGGTCACGGGCGGACTGACCTTCGGCGGCGGGCCGGGCAACAATTACGGCACCCACGCGATCGCCACCATGGTTCAGCAATTGCGCGACGATCCCGATGCCTTCGGCCTGAGCACGTCGCTCGGCTGGTACGTCACCAAGCACGCACTGGGCATCTATTCCGCCACACCGCCGCAGCGGCCCTATGCCCATCTGCGGCCGATCGTCGACAATCCGCCCGCCCGTCCGGTCCGGACCGAGTACCAGGGTCCGGCGGTGGTCGAGGCCTATACGCTGCCCTACGGCCGTGACGGCGAGCCGGAGGCGGCCATCGTCAGTCTGATCATGCCGGATGGCGCGCGAGTCCTCTTGCGCAGCAACAGTTCCGACCTCGTTGCCGAACTGCGCGACGGCGACGGGCTGGGGCGGTCCGTAACAGTCCATGATGGCGAGATCACGTTCGACGGCACACAACGCCACCAGTTGCCCGCGCCCCCACCGCCGCCCGTGCTGGTGGAGCGCCGCGGCCCCATCATGATCATCACGATGAACCGCCCCGAGGTCCGCAACGCGGTCAATCACGCCATGGCCGTCGGACTCGAAAGGGCATGTGACGCGTTCGAAGCCGATCCGAACGCCCGCGTCGCCGTCCTCACCGGTGCAGGCGGCTACTTCAGCTCCGGCATGGATTTGAAGGCGATGGCCCGGGGAGAAGCCCCGCTCACCGAGAACCGCGGCGCCCTGGGGCTCGCCGGTAGACCGCCGCGCAAACCATTGATCGCCGCCGTCGAAGGCCCGGCCCTCGCGGGCGGCTGTGAACTGGCCTTGGCCGCGGATCTGATTGTCGCGGCGAGTGATTCGCAATTCGGCATACCGGAGCCCAAACGCGGCCTGATCGCCGCCGCCGGCGGCGTCATGCGTTTGCGGGAGCGCCTGCCTCGCAATATCGCCATGCAACTGGCGCTCACCGGCGACCCCATGCAGGCGACCCGACTGGCCGAACTCGGCCTGATCAATGTCCTCGCTGAACCGGGCCGGGCTCTCACAGCGGCTCTCGAATTGGCCGAACGCATCGCCGCCAACGCGCCGCTCAGCCTGGAGGGCAGCAAACGCATTGTCGAGGAGACCTCCGACTGGACCACGGCCGAAGCCTTCGCCAAGCAGTACGACATCGCGTCCACCGCACTGTTCTCCGAGGATGCGGCCGAAGGTGTGCGCGCCTTCACCGAGAAGCGCGCCCCGGTCTGGAACGGCCGTTGAGTCCAGCACGCCCGCCCGTCGGGTGAGGGTTTCGGCGGCGGCCGGCCGCGTCTACGGGAGCGCCGCCGAGGTCTTGCTCGGCGCGAGTTGTGGCGACCAGATAGCGTGGCGATAGTGGTGCCGTAACGATGCGGGTGGCGCTGCGGGAGTGGGCGCCGGGGCTGATTGCTGGTCCTCGAAGTAGAGATCACGTCCCAGTGCGTCGACCAGCCGTGGGATGTGGTGCGCCAGGCTCTGGGTGTCGCCGATGGGATATCCGAAACTGAGATGCGCTGCCGCGGAGAAGACGTGGATCCGGCCGATCCACGGCGCCCGGCCGGGCTGCTTCTCGATCAGCTGGAATCCCTTGCCCAGATAGGGGGTCTGCGCCAGGGCCGAGTCCGCGAGATCGGGGCGGCACCGGTCGCCCCACAGCGCGATTTCTCCTGCGATGCCGCGGAGTTCGGCGCGGGTGTGGGGATCGTACTGGTATCCCGTCCCGGCGATCACGAAGTCGAAGGTGTGCCTGCCGTCGGCCGCGTCGACGACCACCTGGTTGCCGACCTGCTTTGCGGCCAGCCAGGGCGCGTCCAGGTGGATGCGGAAACCGGCGAATGCCGTGGCGCGCGTGACCGATTCGAGCGGCACGCTGCGGCCTGCCCGGGCGGCGAGGACGCGCTGCCGCCAGCGCGCCTCGTCACCGCGCCGGTGATAGTTGTTGCGGGCGCCGAGATTGACGGACGGACCGACCGCGTCCTGCACGATCAGATCAGGCCTGCGGGTGAACAGGTGCACCTCGGTGGCGCCTGCCTCGAGTGCGGTCGCCGCGGCGTCGAAGGCCGAGGCCGCGGCGCCGAGCACTCCGGCCGTTTTCCCGGTGAGCCGGGTGAAATCGATGTCGTGGCCGGTGTGGGCGAGCAGACTCGCCGGCAGTTTTTCGAGTTCGGGAGGTAGGTAGGGGCCGCCCGTTCCCTCGACACCGTTGGCCAGCACCAGCTTTCGGGTGGTCTCCTGGATCGTGGTTTCGGTGCCATCGGGCCGGCGCAGGGTGAGTGTGAGTGTGAGGCCGTCCGGTCCCGGTGCGATGTCGGTCAAACGGGTGTGGTGGCGCACCGGGACGCCGAGGTGGGTTCCGATCCACTCGATATAGCGCGCCCAGGTCAACCGGGGAATACGCTGCAGGCTCTCGTAGGCGTGCTCTCCGTGCACCGATTCGTACCAGGCCTGGAAACCGAGTTCGGAAATACCGAATTCGGGCTCGGGCCACTGCTTGGGGGTGCGCAGAGTGACCATGCGTGCGGTGGTGGTCCACACTCCCGTCTCGCCCGGCGCTGCGGCGTCGATGACCGATACCCGGGCGATACCCGCTCGGCGCAGGGCGAATCCGATTCCCAGACCGGCTTGGCCTCCGCCCACCACTACGACATCGTGATCGGCCGCTGTGGATCGCACCCAGTTCGCCGGATCGGGACCGAAACGGCGCAGCACACGCGTCGCGTGAATATCGACAGATGTATTCGATTCGACCACAGGACAACCCATTTCACTCGGCCCGGCGGATAGCCGCGCGACTCGTGCCGCCGCGCGATGCGGCGGCCGTCGGCACACCGGGAGGTTCACGTGACACCCGATGCGCCACACGGTCGCGGCGACGGACCACCGCCCACCGCGTTCGACAATGTAGAGCCGGGGACCGGGGCGCACACGAGTTACGGTCCGCGCAAATCTAAAGCGTGATCTGCTGCGGCCGAACGTTTATGGGAATCCGCATTGCCGGTGCCGGCGGTGAAGGCCAACTGTAGTAACCGTGTAGATAATCTTTCCGATTGCAAACCGGGTCGGATCGACGCGGCGGGCATAGTCTGGGCCGGACATCCAACATCGCACCGATCAGGTGGTCGGTGTGATGACAATAGAAGCCGCAGTACCCAATTCACCAGCCGATGCCGTTTCGGCCATTACGGTGTCGCGGAAATTCTGCGAGCGCTCCTGAAATGGAAGGCCGTATTCTTCCCGGGCGGGGGCATTGTCGACGACCGCGGCGACGAACGTTCCGTTGCCGTCACCCATCACCACATTGTCGGCGCGGCCCTGGACGGGGCGCAGGTAGCGGTGATATCCGATCGCGAAGCGCAGGATTCGCGTAATTCGATGCCCTGCTGGATGTTTCGGTGATCGATTCGACGCGCCGCTGGGCACAGATTCTGCAGCTGCTGACCGATCTGCAGGCCGAGCACGGCCTGACTCATCTGTTCATCACGCACGATCTGGGTGTGGTGCGGCTGATCGCCGACGACGTGACCGTGATGCGGAACGGTCGGCTGGTCGAAAAAGGTTCGGTGGCTTCAGTATTCGAGGCACCGGAGGAGGAGTGCACCCGCACCCTGCCGGCCGCGGTGCCGGGTGGGCGGGTACGGCTGCCGGTGCCGGCGTGAAACGACAGCTGCACAGAATCGTTCTGATCGTAAGGATTTCCTCCCCGGTTGCCGGCTGGCAATGATGAAAACCGGATGTCCCGCAGTCGAAGCGAGGGACCATGTACGACATTCGACGGCTGATCCTCCTGCGGGATCTGGCCGAACATACGACGATGACCGCGGTGTCCGAACTGCACGGCATCACCACCTCGGCGGTATCGCAGCAGCTGCGCATCCTCGAGGACGAGGTCGGCGTCGTGCTGACCCGCCGCGAGGGCCGGGTACTTCGGCTGACGCAGACCGGGCGCGTCCTGGTGGACCACACGTCGCGGATCCTGGCAGCGCTGGAGGAGGCGGAATCCGCGGTCAGCGCCACCTTGGAAGCGGTGACCGGGGTACTGACCGTCGCCACCTTCCGCACCGCTCAGATGCGGTTGGCGCTACCGGTTACTGTGCGGTTGCGCGCGGAACATCCCGGGCTGCGCGTGCGGCTGGTGGATCTGCGGCCGGTGGATTCCGTTCCGGCGGTGCGCCAGCAGGATGTGGACTTGGCGATCACCTATTCGTATTCGTTCCGGTCCCGGGATCTGCCGCTGGGCTTGGCCTCGGAATATCTGTTCAGTGATCCGCTGGTCCTGCTCGCCCCGCCGGAATGGCGTGAGCGAGTCCGCGAGCACGGTTTGGGCAGTCTGCGCGACGCCGACTGGATCACCGCCCCGGACGGGGAGCCGTCGGTGGCGTCCGTGCATTTCGCCTGCCGGGAGGCGGGATTCGCGCCGCGGATCGAACATCGCAGTGGGAGCTTCGAGAGCATGGCCGAGATGGTCGAGCACGGGCTCGGAGTGACGATCGTGCCCGAGATCTCGGTCACCGACCGGCATACGGGACTGGTCGTGTGCTCGATCGACAACGGCATCAGGCACGTCGGTGTGACGTATCGGCAAGCCTCGCTGGAGCGGCCGGCCGTGGCCGCGGCCATCCGTGCGCTGCGCTCGATCGCCCAGCCGCTGCGGCTGGCGTCGTGAACTCTCAGGAGAACTGAAACGTTCCGACAGTTCAGCTGCCTTGTTGGCGTCACAGGCTTGCCGATACTGAGAGCTGTCGACGCGGGTGTCAGGGATGTGATTGCCGAGCAATGAAATTCGTCTCGCATCGAGGTGGTGGCGCGGGCGCCGGGCCGCGAAGCGAGAAGGAGTAGCCATGGCGTGAGGCCAGGTTCGTCTGAACGTGAACATCCTCAATGCCGGGGTTTTCGGCGCGCAGCGCACGAAGATGTCGCCGAGCGCCACCCCCGCTGTGCGACTCCCGGCGACCGCGCCGTGTTCCAGCGGGGGTGGCGCTGTGCGGGTGCTCGTCCACCGGGACGAGGGCCCGTGACGACGGTTTCGGTGTCCTTCTCCACCGCGGCGACGGTCAGCGCCGAATTGAGGCCCCAGCCGCTGACCCATGACATGGTGACGTCGAATATCCAGCTCGGATGGTCGGGGTCTGTCTTCGCGGCTGTCACTGCGTCCGTTCCTATCTCTCCCGAGGACGCAGCCGCCGGGCGGCGGCGATCGGCATCCGTAGAGCGAAATTGTCGGCCCGGCCGATGGTCGTGGTGCGCCCGCGCGAGCCGATCCGCGACCGTCGGCCGGGCCGACCTGGAACGGATCGATACTGCCGGACAAAATTCCGCGAGATTCGAGAATTGCGCGTCCGCGGATTCCGCAATCTCAACTGAGAGATTCCCTGACTTTTCGTTAAGGGATACTTCATACTTCTCGCCACCATAGCTTCGCTCATGGTGAGTTTTTTCGTAGATTGAACCCTGGGGGAGACATACGTTCTGAATCACATCAATTCCCGGGAGTGGCGAACCGGATGAGGACGGTGGCCAGAACCATTGCTGGAGAGGGAAATGTCGTGAGCGGCAGAACAACGCATCGCGAGGTGCGATCGTGAAGGACATCGGCGCGAGGCGCCTGATCAAACAACTGTCCGTACTGTCGGTGGCGTTTATCGCCGTTCCAGCGCTGCTGGCCGGGTGCGGTCTCGGTAAAGACAACGGCGTGGTGTATTTCCGCTTCGCCAACTCGCCCACCGCCTTGTCGCTGGTCAGGATCGCCGACGAGCTGGGCTACTGGGAGCACGCCGGGGTGAAGCCGAAATATGTCGGGCCGGCCACCGCCGTGCCCGCGGTGCAGTTGCTCGATCAGAACAAGATCGATATAGCGACCGGCATGTTCAACGGTGATATCGACGGGAAGGTGAAGGACTTCAAGTTCACTGCCATCGCGTCCAGCATGCTCGACCTGCCGAACGAACCGCATATGGCCTATTTCACCAAGGCCGGCTCGGATGTCACCAAGAACAACCTGAAGGCACTCGAGGGCAGGACGGTCGGCATCTCGGCGACCAACAGCTGTGTCGATCTGGTGATCAAGCAGTATCTGAAGAACAATGGCGTGGATCTGAGCAAGGTCAAATTCCTCCAGCTCAAGGAGGAACTGATTCCGCCGGCCATCGAAAAGGGTGAGGTCGATCTCGGCGTGTTCCATCCGCCGCTGGTCGGTGTCCTGCTGAGCAAGCCGGACAAGTTCACCGAGGCGTTCACCTCCTTCGACGACTGGGGTCCGCAGGGCGGCCAGGCGCCGTACGTCGCGAGCAACGCGTGGCTGCAGAAGAATCCGGCCGCGGCCCGGGAGTTCGTCGGCATCATCGCCAAAACCGCCAATTGGGCCAACGCTCATCCCAGGGAGTCCTCGGAGATCGCCGGTAAGACCACCGGATACCCGGTGGAGCAGACCACCAACTGGCACTACGCGCCCAACGCCCTGCTCGACAAGGCGAGCCTGCAGTTGTGGTGGGACCTCGTCCGGGATGTGGGCGAGCCGCTGCCGGGCTCGGAGAAGCTGAAGCCCGAGAACATCGCGACCAACGCCTTCAACCCCTACGCGAAGTCGGCTGATCTGCTCGAATCCCAGGATCAGAACACCACGATTCTCGAGGCCGAGCAGAACAGCAAGGTCCTCGAAACCGACCTCGTGCATATCGCCGGCGCCGAGAAGTGATCGGACGCGCCGCACGGAGTGTCATCGAACAGTGAACGTCGCCGGGCCCCGGCCATAGCCAGGAAGGCCCGGCGACGTTGCTCAGTCCCATTATTCGTCCCACAGGGAAGTCGAATGTCATGAGTCAGCAAGTGCTCGTCGAGCAAGTGGAAAAGGATCCGCCGCGGCCCGCGGCCATGGACTGGAAGATCGAGGCCAAGCGCGTCAGCAAGCTCTACCCGCGCACCGACCGGCGCGCCAAGGAGGCGACCGCCGTCCTGGACGGATTCGATCTGGGGATCCGGAGTGGGGAGTTCGTCTCGCTGCTCGGTCCCAGCGGATGCGGGAAGTCGACCTTCCTGAACATCCTCGCGGGCCTCGAAACCTACAATGGCGGCGCGGTTTTCGTCGACGGTAGGCGGGTCGAGGGCGTCAACAAGAACGTGGGTGTCGTATTCCAGGGGTATGCGCTGTTCCCCTGGCTGTCGGCGCAGAAGAACGTCGAGGTCGGCCTCGCGGTCCGCGGTGTCCCGAAGGCGGAGCGCCGGGAGCGGGCCGCGCATCTGCTGCGGACGATGGGACTGGAATCGGCCGCGCATCGGCTGCCTCATCAGCTTTCCGGCGGTATGCGCCAGCGCGTCGCGATCGCGCGCGTGCTGGCCTACGAACCGGAGGTGCTGGTCTTCGACGAGCCGTTCGCGGCCCTGGACGCGCAGACCCGCGAATTCCTGCAGAGCGAACTGCTGCGCATCTGGGAGGCCGGAGCGACGAAGAAGACGGTCCTGTTCGTCACCCACTCGATCGACGAGGCGATCTTCCTCTCCGACCGGATCGCGGTCATGACTCGGGCGCCGGGTCGCGTGAAGGCGGTGCTGGATGTCGATCTGCCGCGTCCGCGCGACGCCGAGGTCCGCAGTTCCGAAGATTTCGTGCACATCCGCTCGCGCGTCGCGCGGATCCTCGAGGAGGAGGTGCGAATTGGCAACGACGATCAGTGAGCCCCTGCACGATGCGGATACGCCGCATGACCATGACCTCACCCCGCCCAAGGCCCGCAATCCGTGGCTCGCGAAATTCGACCGCCTCATCTACGGCGTGATCGGCCTCGGAGTGTTCCTGCTGCTGTGGTGGTGGGTGGTCGCCAGCGGCGAGGTCAGCGATCAGTACCTGTCCACACCGCAGGACACCTTCAAGGCATTCGTCGGCGGATTGAGCGACGGCACCCTGGGCAGCCAGATCTGGCCCAGTGTGCAGCGCGCGGTGATCGGATTCGTGATCGCGCTGGTGCTGGGCGTCGCCCTGGGCATCCTGGTGGGATCGTTCCGGATCTTCCAGAAGCTCGCCGAGCCGGTACTGCTGTTCTTCCGCAACCTGTCGCTGCTGGCGTTGCTCCCGGTGTTCGTCCTGTTCTTCGGCATCGGCGAGGAGTCGAAGATCGCGATCGTGGTGTGGGCCTGCTTCTGGCCGATCTTCGTCAATGCGGTGAGTGCGGTGAGCGGTGTCGAGCGGCTGCTGGTGAACGCGGCGCGGACACTCGGCGCCGGACAGTTCTACATCTTCACCCGAGTCGTGCTGCCGGCAGCGTTCCCGGCGATCTTCCCCGGGATCCGGCTGGCCGCGGCCAACGCGTTCACCGCCCTTGTCGCGGCCGAACTCGTCGGCGGTGCGCAGGGTATCGGCATCTATATAAACACCGCCTCTTTGCGATATCAGACCCCGCAGATGTATGCCGGAATTTTCGCGCTCGGTCTGGTCGGAATCATTGTCAACGCAATTCTGGCCGTCGTCGAGTGGCGAGTTAGCTCCTGGCAGCGGGGATTGACGAGCAAATAGCGCGGAAAGTATTCGGATGCACAGGAAAGATCGGCGCCGACTGCCCGCAGCGATGCGGGTTTCGGTTCGGCGCAAAATCATGACATTCGTCGCGTTGATTATTCTCGTCTCGACCGCGGCGGCCGGATGTGGGTCGGCACCGAAGGTCAGCTATGAACCTGCCGCGGACGACAAGAATGCCTTGGTCGTGTACGTCGACCCCGGCGACGATCGGGAAATCCTGGATTACGCGATTCATAACCTGCTGTCGGATTCGGTGAAGGTGAAACCGGTCGACGCCACCGACGACGCCAATGCCCGCATCGCCGCCGGCAAGGGCGATCTTTCCTACTTCCAGCACATCCCGGCATTCGAGGCCGACAACCAGAAGAACTCCTACAAGAATCTGAGCATCGTGTCGAAGGTGAACGTGGTGCCATACGGGTTGTACTCCTCGAAGTGGCGGGATCTGAAGGACACCAACGACTGGGTGCATGTCGGATTGGTGCGGGACCAGGTCACCGGGGTGAGTCTGCCGCACGGTGCCCAGGTGGCCCTGCCCTCGACGCCCACAGGTTTCGCGCGTGGGCTCTACCTGCTGCAGAGCGCGGGGCTGGTGACACTGGATCGTCCGTTCGGCGGCACCTCGGCGGCGGATCTGACGATCGGCCAGGCGAACGTGCGCGACTCCGCGCGGCATCTGTCGCTGCTGCCGTTGAGTTTCGACCAGGATCTGAAATCCATCTTCCAGAGCTACGACGCGGTGGTCCTCAGTCCCGAGCAGGCGGCATCGCTGGGCCTGCAACCGGCGAAGGACGCACTCGCGACCGAGCCGGGGCCCGAAAACCCTTATGCGCACGTTCTTGTCGCGCCGTCTCGACTGGCGGGCGACCAGCGGGTGCTGGAATTGACCCACGCACTGGAGAGCCCTCGGCTGGCCCAGTTCCTGGCGACGAAATACCGGGGCGCGGATATCGCCGTGGCCGCCGCGGGCGCCAAATGACGTCGTCCGATAGTGCCGGGCCGAAATCCATACAGAGAAGGAAGACAATGGCAGACAGCGACATTCGCGAGCGGCGTGCGCCCGTGCGGCCGCACTTCGTACAGCGTTGGAGTGCGGTGGCGATCACGGCCGCAGTGCCGCTGGCGGTATTCGCGGCCCCGGCCGCGGCGCACGTCCAATCAGACGGCACACCGGTGACCAAGGGCGGTTACGGAGTCGTCCACCTGATCGTGCCCGGTGAGTCCGCCACGGCGAATACGGTGGGGCTCACCGTGACCATCCCCGCCGGTGTCAACCTGAAATCGGCACGGACACAGCCTATCCCGGGCTGGACGGCGTCGGTCGAACTCGATCAGGCCGCCGGGCGGGCGACGAAGATCGTGTGGAACGCGAATACTCCGGGCGACGGCTTCGGCAACACGCAGTACCGCGAATTCTCGTTCTCGGGCGGGCCGTGGCCGAAGAATGTTGATTCGGTCGCGCTACCGTCCGAGCAACGGTATTCCGACGGTTCGGTGGTGTCGTGGAACGAGATCGCTGTCGACAAGGCCAGCGAGCCCGAGCATCCGGCGCCGGTCGTCCCGGTGACCAAGACCGCCGCCGGACATTCCGACGACGGCGGTCATGCCGAATCGGCGGCGAACACGTCGCCGGATCAACACGACGACGCCGCTCTGCACGGCGGAGGCGAATCATCACCGAGCGGATGGTGGCAGGTGCTGTCGGTGGTGGCGCTGCTATTCGCGGTCGCGGCGGGTGCGGCGGCGACACTGGCATTGCGGCGCGATCGTGAGCCTCGGTCCTAGGGTCGCCCGGCGATGCTGGTTCGCCCTGCTCGTCGCGATCGTGGCGCCGATGTGGGCGGCCGGCGCCGCATCGGCCCATGCCGTGCTGGTGTCGACGGCACCGGAATCCGGAACCCATGTCGACACGTCGCCGGCTGAGCTGCGTCTGCAACTCGATGAGCCGGTCACGCTGGTCGAGGGGTCCGCACAGCTGATCGACAGCGGCGGAAAGAGATTCGCGCTGTCGGACACGCGGCTCGACGATGGGCAGCGCCGGGTCGTGCTGATACCGGCCGAGGCCGTTCCGGACGGGGCCTATCTGGCCACCGCGCGCGTCGTTTCGGCCGATACCCACGTGGTGTCGTTGTCGATCGAGTTCACCGTGGGTGCGGTGACCGCGCAGGGACGGTTCGCCGAACATTCGTCGACCGGCATCGAGCAATATCTGAATTATCCGACGCGGGGCATCACCTATCTCGGGCTGATAATGTCGGCCGGGTTGCACGCCGTGGCGCGCTGGGTATGGCCGTGGGTGGTCCGCAGGCGGCGTTTCCGGGTGCTCTATCGGGTGGGAATCGGGATTCTCGTCGTCGGGTTCCTCTCCCGTTTCCTCGTTCTGATCGCCCAGCAGTCCGGCGGTTTATCCGAAATCTCGGCCGCGAGCGCATGCGCTGTCCTCGACACTCCGCACGGAATGGTGACCGCGATCGCGGCGCTGACCTCGATCCTCGCCTTCGCCGTCGCCACCCGTGCCGGCCCACCGGCCGTGGCGGTCGGCGTAGCGCAGGCCGCTGCCGCGATTCTCGCGGTGACGCTGGACGGTCACGGTGGCTCGGTGCAGGGGTGGCCGTGGTCGTTCGCCGGCACTCTGCTGCACGTCTACGGCATCACCGTGTGGCTGGGTGGTGTCGTCGTGGTCGCCTTCGTCCTGCGCGGTGCGCCGGATCAGGCTCGATGGCATGCCGTCGCGGTCGGGCACGTGGTGGCGGCCGTGGCCGGTGGGATCGTGCTCGCGGTCTTGCGGGTGCAGCCGCTGGGCGCTCTCGTTCACACCGCCTACGGCCTGGTACTGGTGGCCAAAGTCGTTGTGGCACTGGGTGTTGTGATGCTCGGCTATCTGAGCCTGCGGTGGTTTCGCCGCACCGGTGCGATCGTCGGCCGGCCTCGGACCCTCGTGCTGGAGACGGCAATGGCGGTGGTGGTGCTGGCGGTGACCTCGGTGCTGACGACGCTGGCTCCGGCGAAGGACACCTACACCACCGATATCGCGACCACGCTCGACTTCGGGGCGGCGCAAGTGCTGCATATCGGCATCGATTCGATCCGGCACGGCCCGCAGCGGCTCACGGTCGACTACGCACCGGCGAACACGGCCGCGGCACCGGATTCCGCGACGGTGAGTGTCGACCTCTCGTCGGAATCGGCGAATGTGGCCCGGTTGCCGGTGTCATTGGGCCGTCCCGTGGTGGAGCGCGGATCGCTGGTGTGGCGCAGCGATCAGCTCATCGTTCCGGCGCCGGGAAATTGGAAAGTCACCGTCCGATTCGACGGCGGCGCCGGTCCGAAACTTGCCTCGTTCTACTACGGGGTTCTGTGAATGACGAGATGCCGGATACGGCTTTCGGTTCTCGGGCCGGCGCGGGGCGAATTCTGCGTGGCAGGCGGATCATAGGTGTCGCGGGCGGGAGCGGTTCCGGCCAGTACGGCGGTCATCGCGACCGCAGGACGCGCGATCGGATCGCGGTGGCGCGGTTCATCGTGCGGGCTCCACCACGTCCTCGCTCGCCGGGCGGGCATCATCGAGGACCGCGGCATCCACCAGCGCAATCGCATATCCGTCCCGTGCCAGCACAACCGGGCCCGAAACGCCGGAAAGTCGCTGTGCGGCCACGGCAACCGGTTCGAGCACCCCGATCACCGGCAGAGGCGGATCCAGATGGTCGGTCACCGGATCGGCGCCGGGCGCACCGGCCAGCCGCGATGCCGACACCGCACCCAGGATTTCCGCGACCACCACGTATTCGGCCCCCTCACGCGCCAAGCGCACCGGCAGCACGGTATGGGCGCCGAGCAGCTCACGGGCCCGCTCCACGGTCACATCCGAGGGTACGATCACCGGTGCGTCCACGTCCGTCGCGACCGCGACCCGGTCGCCCACGAGCGGTCCAGGCTCAGCGGATGCGATGTCGAAACCCAAGCGCCCCAGCCACTGCGGGTCGAAGTACTTGGACAGATAGTTGCGCCCGGAGTCCGGTGCGATGGCCACCACCACATCGCCGGGGCCCAGGGTGCGCGCAACTCGCAGGGCGGCGGCGACGGCGGTGCCGGTGGAACCGCCGACCAGCAGCCCCTCCTCGCGGGCGAGCCGCCGCAGTACCCCGAACGCCTCGGCATCGGGGACCCGTTCGATCCGGTCGACGACCTCGGGATGATAGGACTGCGGCCATTCGTCGGAATCGGTGCGCGGATGCAGATAGTGCCCGATCGATTCCACATACCAGGCGTGGCCGTCGCCGCCGCTGTACACCGACGACTCGGGATCGGCGCCGATCACCCGCACCTGCCCGTCGGAGACGGATTTGAGGTATTCCCCCGTGCCGGTGATCGTACCGCCGGTGCCGATTCCGGCGACGAAATGCGTTACACGACCGGCGGTTTGGGACCAGATCTCGGGTCCGGTGGTCTCCCGGTGAGCGGCCGGATTGGCGGGATTGTCGTACTGACCGGAGTACCAGGCGCCCGGAATGTCTGCGGCCAGCCGCAGCGCCACATTCTTCAGGAACTCCGGATGCTGGCGTGGCAGGCCGCCGACCGTCACATGGACCTCGACGCCGTAGGCGCGCAACAGTGCCAGTTTCTCGGCACTGGATTTGTCCGGCACCACCACGATCGTGCGGTAGCCGCGCGATGCGGCGATGGCGGCCAGCGCTATTCCGGTATTGCCCGAGGTGGACTCGACGACGGTCCCGCCCGGGCGCAGCTCACCCGCCGCCTCGGCGGCGTCGATCATCGCGCGCGCGGCCCGATCCTTCACGCTGCCCAAAGGATTCAGATACTCCGCCTTCAGGTACACGGTGGCGGCGATGCCCTCCGTCACCCGGTTCAGGCGGATCAGCGGCGTATAGCCGATCGCGTCGGCTACTGAATCGAACACACCGAGCTTCCGGTCGGCGACGGTCATGGGTTGTCCTTTCTCATGCGACAGCCCGGCCCGGCTCACCGAGCAGGGTGACGATCTCGCGGCGCGGCCGTAGGTAGTCGGCGTCGTCGTGGTCTCTCGAACGGGGCAGTGCGAACGGAGCCGGCCGAGTTGCTGAGCGCGGGTGGATGTCGGTGCGGGATGCCCTGAGCAGCCGGTCGGCCACGGTGCGCCAGTGCGGACATCCAGCATGACAGCGGGCGCGCGCGGCGAACAGATTTGCCGTCACGGCGATCGGATTCGATGTCAGGACACCGGCGCCCGCACGAAAGTCAGCCGGCGGTGAGCTGCAGCGCATCCGGATCGTGCGCGACACGCGGTGCGGAGCCGTCCATCTGGACCGATTCCAGCGTCCGCGGCACCGTCCGATCCGGCGGTGGCAGATGCCCGCAGCCGCGCAGCGCGGTGCCGCCGCCGGGGCCCGGTACGGTGGCCGGATCGGCCCGGTCCTGCGCGTCGCGAGGTGGTCCGTCAAGCCATCGGCCGGCTGGTCGAGGCACACGATCTCGACAACACCCTGAGATACGCCGAGACGCACCGGGATGACGTGCCCGCGCGATCGAACGAGCTGAACGAACCCGCGACGCCGCTGGATTCGCTACCCGGCTTCGATCGGTGGCCGCCGTCGCCGCCCGATCAGGCGACCGGTTCGGGCTGAACCGCCAGTTTCGACACGGCCATCCGCGCATCCACCACCAAGCCGATCACACCCACTGCCAGACAGGCTGCCGTGACGATCACCTGGGCGGGGGAGGTGCGGTCGGTGAGGGCGTCGCCGAGCAGCACCGTGCCGACGGTGCCCGGGATGATGCCGAGGAACGTCGCGATCAAATACGGCGTGAACCGGATGGAAGACAGTGCCGCGCAATAGTTCACGATCGAGAACGGCGCCAGGGCGATGAGCCGCAGCGACCCGATCGCCAGCCAGCCCCGGCGGGCCAGCCGGGTGTCGACAGCCTGCACGGTCGGATGCGTGAGTCGCGCCCGCACCCGCTCGTGATCGAGTGCGCGCACCAGCCACAGCGCCAGCACCGCACTCAATGTGGTGGCGGTGATGGCCAGCGTCAGCCCCTCCGCCGAGCCGAACAGCAGGCCCGCGCTGAGGGTGAAGATGGTGCGCGGGAAGGGCGCGATGCAGACCAGCGTGTGGACCGCGAAGAACACCAGCGGCAGCAGCGGCCCGACCGAATCGGCCCACTGCCGGATCTGCTGGGGCGCCGGATGCGGTGCGAAAGCCGCCAGCGCGAAAAGTAGTGCGCAGCCGATCAGCAAGGCCAGGTTTCGCGGCTGACGGAGGAGGCTGAGCAGCGCGGATACTCGCTCGAGCGGTACGCGCACGGTTGTTGGCACCGCGCCAGGTTACCCGCTGGTAGTGAGACTCCGGAGACCGTTATCTCGAGGCTGCCGCTAGCATCAGGGGAAAGACGATGAATGCTCGTTAACCAAAGTGGCCGTTGAACTGGGTGAATGCCGGTGCAACGGCCATCCGGTCAGGGAGTGGAAGAAGGAACAGCAGCTATGCCGATTGCTTCCGACCCGGACACCGATCCGGTGCCCGAGTATGCCGCCTGGCGCAAGGGTGTCGCCGGGGTGCTGGCGAAGGCCCGCAGGGTGGATGCGAGCGACTTGCCGGATGAGCCGGAGAAGCTGCTCGCGGTCACGACCTACGACGGACTGACCGTCAACCCGCTCTACACACGCCGCGACGAACTGCCCGAGCAGCCGCTGCCCGGGCAGTTCCCCTACGTGCGCGGCGGCGACGCCACCCGCGACGTGCACCGTGGCTGGTTCGTCGGCCAGCGTTTCGGCGGCCCCGATGCCGAGGCCGTCAACGAGGACATCCTCTTCGCGCTCGAGAACGGCGTCGGCGCCGTATGGCTGGGCGTCGCCGAGCGCGGCGTGCCGGTCGACGGGCTGGCCACCGCGCTGCGGGGCCTGCTCTTCGAGCTGGCGCCGCTCACCCTGGACGCCGGACCGGCCGCCAACGAGGCTGCCGCCCAGCTGTTCTCGGTGCTCGACGGCTATGAGATCCACAACCGCAAGGACATTCGCGTCTCGCTGGGTGCGACTCCGCTGACGAGCCTGTTCGCGGGCTCGGAGGCCATCGACCTGGACGGCGCGGTCGCGCTGGCCGAGCAGGCGGTGTCGCGGTCCGAGACCGTCCGCGCGATCACCGTGTGTGGCGTGGCCTTCCATAACTCGGGTGCCTCGGACGCCCAGGAGCTCGGCGCGGCCGTGGCTGCGGGTATCGAGTACCTGCGCGCCCTCACCGATGCCGGTGCCGATATCGTGGATGCGCTGGGCCAGTTGGAATTCCGGTTCGCGGCCACCGATGACCAGTTCGAGACCATCGCCAAATTCCGTGCCGCCCGGCGACTCTGGGCGCGCGTGGCGCACGTGTGCGGGGCGCCGGCCTTCGGCAACGCGCCTCAGCAGGCGATCACGTCCGCGGCCATGATGAGCCAGCGCGACCCGTGGGTGAACATGCTGCGCACCACTCTCGCCGCCTTCGGCGCGGGCGTGGGTGGCGCGGACATCGTCACGGTTCTGCCCTTCGACGACGCCCTGCCCGCCGGGGAGCTCGAGGTCTCCAAGGCGTTCTCCGAGCGCATGGCCCGCAACACCCAGTTGCTGCTGCTCGAGGAGTCCCACCTGGGCCACGTGCAGGACCCGAGCGCGGGCTCCTGGTACGTGGAGTCGCTCACCGATGAACTCGCCGCCAAGGCGTGGGAGTTCATGCAGGAGATCGAGGCCGTCGGCGGCTACCTGGCCGCGCTGCAGGCGGGCCTGCTCGCCGAGCGCATCGCCGAGACCAAGGCCGAGCGCGATTCCGATGTGGCGCACCGCAAGACGGCCGTCACCGGCGTCAACGAGTTCCCGAACCTGGGCGAGAAACCGCTGTCGGAGGCCGCGCGGGCCAAGACCACCCCGGCCCGCTACGGCGCAGCCTTCGAGGCGCTGCGCAACCGCTCCGACGCCTACCTGGCCGCCAACGGCGCCCGCCCGCGGGTACGCCTGGTTCCGCTGGGCCCGGTGGCCGAGAATAATGTTCGTGTCACCTTCACCACCAACCTGCTGGCCTCCGGCGGCATCGAAGCGGTCGCCGAGGCCGGTCCGTCGATCGCCGTGCTGTGTGGCTCCGACACCCGCTACGGCACCGACGCGGCCGCGGCCGTGGAGGAATTGCGGGCTGCCGGTGTAACCACCGTGCTGTTGGCCGGACCCGAGAAGGCGGTCGCGGACCTGACCGGTGCGCAGCGCCCCGACGGTTTCGTGACCGCGCGCATGGATGCGGTGGCGGCTCTGTCCGGCCTGCTGGAGAAGCTGGGAGCGTAGAGAATGAGCGATATCAAGCACCGGATCGGCAATTTCGCCGAAGTACCGCTGGCCGAGGGCGACACCGCGCCCGCCGAGGTCAGCAGAGCGCAGGTGGACGCCTTCATCGAGCAGGCCGCGACCGCCAATCACTATGCGCCCGAACATCTCACCTGGTCGACCCCCGAGGGCATCGACGTGCCGCCGGTGTTCACCAAGGCCGACCGGGACGCCATCGTGGCGCAGGGCTACCCGCTCGACAGCGTGCCGGGTGTGGCGCCGTTCGTGCGTGGCCCGTACCCGACCATGTACGTGAATCAGCCGTGGACGATCCGCCAGTACGCGGGCTTCTCCACCGCCGCCGACTCGAATGCCTTCTATCGCCGCAACCTGCAGGCGGGCCAGAAGGGCCTCTCGGTCGCCTTCGACCTGGCGACGCACCGCGGCTACGACTCCGATCACCCGCGCGTGACCGGTGATGTCGGCATGGCCGGTGTCGCCATCGACTCCATTCTGGATATGCGGGAGTTGTTCGATCACATTCCGCTGGACCAGGTTTCGGTATCGATGACCATGAACGGCGCGGTGCTGCCGATCCTGGCGCTGTACGTCGTCGCCGCCGAGGAGCAGGGCGTCAAGCCCGAGCAGCTGGCCGGAACCATTCAGAACGACATTCTGAAGGAGTTCATGGTCCGCAACACCTACATCTATCCGCCCAAGCCCTCGATGCGGATCATCTCCGACATCTTCGCCTACACCTCCGCGAAGATGCCGAAGTTCAACTCGATCTCCATCTCCGGCTATCACATCCAGGAGGCCGGAGCCACCGCCGACCTGGAGCTGGCCTACACCCTCGCCGACGGCGTGGAATACATCAAGGCCGGTCTGGACGCGGGCATGGAGGTCGACAAGTTCGCGCCGCGGCTGTCGTTCTTCTGGGCCATCGGCATGAACTTCTTCATGGAGGTCGCCAAACTCCGTGCGGGACGCCTGCTCTGGAGCGAGCTGGTCGCCAAGTTCGAGCCCAAGAACGCCAAGTCGCTGGCGCTGCGTACGCACTCGCAGACCTCGGGCTGGTCGCTGACCGCGCAGGACGTGTTCAACAATGTCGCGCGCACCTGCGTGGAGGCCATGGCCGCCACCCAGGGCCACACCCAGTCACTGCACACCAACGCTCTCGACGAGGCGCTGGCGCTGCCGACGGACTTCTCGGCCCGCATCGCCCGCAATACCCAGCTGCTGATCCAGCAGGAGTCCAACACCACTCGTCCGGCCGACCCGTGGGGCGGCTCGTACTACGTGGAGTGGCTGACCCACCAGCTGGCCGAGCGCGCCCGCGCCCATATCGCCGAGATCGAGGCGCACGGCGGTATGGCGCAGGCGATTTCGGAGGGCATCCCGAAGCTGCGCATCGAGGAGGCCGCGGCCCGCACCCAGGCGCGCATCGACACCGGGCAGCAGCCGGTGATCGGCGTCAACAAGTACCTGGTCGAGGAAGACACCCCGATCGAGGTGCTCAAGGTCGAGAACTCTCGGGTGCGCGCCGAGCAGAACGCCAAGCTGGAAAAGCTTCGCGCCGAGCGCGATTCGGCCGAGGTCGAGAAGGCGCTGGCCGAACTGACCCGTGCCGCGGCCTCGTCCGAGGGCGGCATGGACAACAACCTGCTCGCCCTGGCCATCAACGCCGCGCGCGCCAAGGCCACCGTGGGCGAGATCTCCGACGCGCTGGAGCAGGTGTACGGCCGACACCAGGCCGAGATCCGCACGCTCTCCGGCGTTTACCGCGAGGAGGCCGGCAAGGTGACCAACATCAGCAAGGCCATCGAACTGGTCGAGCGGTTTGCCGAGGCCGAGGGGCGTCGCCCCCGCATCCTGGTCGCGAAGATGGGCCAGGACGGCCACGACCGCGGCCAGAAGGTGATCGCCACGGCCTTCGCCGATCTCGGCATGGACGTCGACGTGGGCCCGCTGTTCCAGACCCCCGAAGAGGTGGCGCGGCAGGCGGCCGACAACGACGTGCACGTCGTCGGTGTCAACTCGCTGGCAGCCGGTCACCTCACGCTGGTGCCCGCCCTGCGGCAGGCACTGGCCGATGTCGGACGCCCCGACATCATGGTCGTTGTCGGCGGCGTCATCCCGCCCGGCGACTACGACGAGCTGTACGCCGCCGGTGCCGCCGGTATCTTCGGCCCCGGCACCATCATCGCCGACGCCGCCATCGAGTTGATCCAGAAACTGGCCGCACAGCTGGGCCACGAGATCGGCACCGGCGCAACGGAATGAGCGACGCCGCACGCGGGACCGAGGGTGGCGGAATCCACCCTCGGCTCGGCACCACCGCCGGAGTCGGCCTACCCGGTCCCGCCGGAATCGATGCGGCCGGCCCCGGCGCCCAGCCCGCCTCTCCGGTGACGCGCCGAGTGATCGACGTCGACCAGCTGGCCGCGCAGGTGCGGGCGGGGGAGCGGGCCGGTCTGGCCCGCGCCATCACCCTCGTCGAATCGACGCGCGCCGACCATCGGGAACTGGCTCAGCAGCTCCTGCTGAAGCTGACTCCCGAGCCGGGCAAGGTGGTGTCCAATCGCGTTGGCATCACCGGTGTTCCGGGTGTCGGCAAGTCGACGTTCATCGACGCGCTCGGCATGTACCTCATCGGCCAGGGCCACCGGGTGGCGGTGCTCGCCGTGGACCCGTCCTCGACCCGCACCGGCGGCTCGATCCTCGGCGACAAGACGCGCATGGCGCGGCTGTCGGTGGAACGGGACGCTTTCATCCGCCCGTCGCCGACGGCCGGAACCCTTGGCGGCGTGGCGAAAGCGACCCGCGAGACCATCGTGCTGCTGGAGGCGGCGGGCTACGACGTCATCCTCGTGGAGACCGTCGGCGTCGGCCAGTCCGAGGTCACCGTCGCCAATATGGTCGACGTCTTCTGCTTCCTCACGCTGGCCCGCACCGGCGACCAGCTGCAGGGCATCAAGAAGGGCGTCCTCGAACTCGCCGACCTGGTCGCCGTGAACAAGGCCGACGGCAAGCACGAGCTGGAAGCCAAGGCCGCCGCCCGTGAGCTGCAGGGAGCCATGCGGCTCATCCACCCGCGCGAATCCCTCTGGCGTCCACCGGTTCTCACCATGTCCGGCTTGAACGGCATCGGGCTGGACACGTTCTGGGACACGGTACTGACCCACCGCCGCGTGCTCACCGAGGCCGGCGAGTTCGCTGAGAAGCGCCGCCGCCAGCAGGTCGACTGGACCTGGACCATGGTCCATGACAACCTGCTGCGCCGCCTCGCCGAGAACCCGAACGTGAAGGCCCTGCGGACCCAGGTGGAGAAGCAGGTCCGGGACGGATCCCTCACTCCGGCCCTCGCCGCCGAAGCGATCCTCCGGGCCTTCGACGAACGATCCTGAGCCCATGGACAACCGGATCCGACCCGATAACGAGTCCGACGCGGAAGCGGTCGCCACGCTGCCCACGGCCGACCGGCGCATCGCCCACGTGGGCATCACGTCAACGCATGCAACCGGTCGATCCCATGATGTGCTGTGCCAGACCGGCATCACACCATGCGAGCCGGACCGCCGAATCGCCGTCTGGTGGGCGGGTACCGGCAGTGACAGCACTCTCTCGTCGGATCCGGTCATTCCGGCCAGATAGCAGGCGACGGCGCAAGGGTGAGCTCCGGAAATACGATTCCCGACTCCTGCTGAAACTCCCGTGGCCGGGCCGCGGTGGATTCGAGCACGGTCGAGACCACCTGATGCGGCGGCCCGGATGCAGGGCCGCTGGGCGCGGAAACGGTGCTGGGCCAACGCGGCGGTATCTCAGATCATGGCGCGCAGCGGGCCCTCCGGCTCGAGGCCCATGATGGTCAATGCCGTTGAGTGATACAGCGATCCGGGTGTGTGGATCGCGTGCTGCAACCCCACGTGTGCGTCCCGCCAGAACCGCTGCATGATGTTCTGCCGCCGCACCGCATTGCCGCCGGACCGCGCGAAGATCTGGTCCACCGCCGACACCGCCCGCCACGCGCAGCGAACTTGATTGCGGCGCACCAGGGAACGGTCCTCGAAGGTGATGGTCTCACCCGCCTCCGCCTTGTCGTACAGGCGGCTGACACCGTCCAGCAACTGCGTGCGGGAGGCCGCGATATCGGCCGCCGCCTCGGAGATGGCCGACAGCACGTACGGGTCATCCTTGATCCTGGTGCCCATGGCCGTCACCCGGTCCCGCTGATAGTCCAGGTGTGCCGCGAGCGCGCCCTCGGCGATGCCGATGACCGCCGAGGTGATGCCCAGCGGGAACATGGCCCAGAACGGCAGCTTGTAGACGGTTTCGGTGCGGCCCGCCCGCTCGGCCGCGTTCTCCCCGGCCGCGACCGCCTCGGCTTCGATGGTCCGGTAGGCCGGAATGAAGGCGCCGTCGACGATGACATCCTTGCTGCCGGTGCCCTGCAGGCCGATGACATCCCAGGAGTCGTCGACGATGGTGTAGTCCTTGCGCGGCAGCACTACGTGCAGCACCGTCGGCGGCATGATCGGTGTGCCCTCGGCGTCGCCGAGCAGCGCGCCCAGGAAGATCCACTCGCAGTGGTCGGTGCCGGAGGAGAAGTTCCACCGCCCCCGTAACGTATATCCACCGTCGGCCGGCGTCGCCACGCCCTGCGCGGCGTAGGGCGACGCGATCCAGGTGTCCGGGTTCGCGCCCCACACCTCGGTCTGCAGCCGCCGGTCCATGAGCGCCATCTCCCACGGATGCACGCCGCCGACGCCGCACACCCAGCCGGTGGACCCGCAGTGCCGGGCCACCGCCATGACCGCCTCGGCGAAATCGCGCGGATGCGCGGCGTACCCGCCGAAATCGGTGGGCTGCAGCATCCGCATCACCCCGGCGCGGCGGATCAGTTTCACGCTCTCATCGGAGAGCTTGCCGATCCGCTCTGTCTCCTCGGCGGTCGCCGCCAATTGCCCCGACAACTCCGCGACTCGGTTCACTACCTCGTGCGTCATCGCATCTCCCCACTGATTCGGTGTGCCCCTATTAGAACGCGTTCTAGCGGTGGTGTCCGGCAATCCGGTTGTCGGCGAGTGAAATTCCCGTTCATCGGAACCTGCCCTGCGGGTCTCGGTCGCCCCGTGCTATCGAGCCCGCCGGGTGTGACCGAGGAGACGGTAGAATTAATTGTGCACAATCTAATTGTTGGCTACCGTATTGGACATGACCGATGAGCTGGCGCTGGAGAACCAGCTGTGTTTCGCGCTCTACGCGGCGTCCCGGGCCATGACCGCCATGTACCGGCCCAAGCTGGACGTCCTCGGCATCACCTATCCGCAATACCTGGTCCTGCTCGCGCTCTGGCAACGCGACGGACGCGGCGTCGGCGACCTGTGCTCGGCCCTGGAACTGGACTCGGGCACCCTGTCGCCACTGCTGAAGCGGCTCGAGGCGGCGGGCTTCGTGGAACGCCGCCGCTCGACCGCCGACGAACGTCGCGTGGAGATCACGCTGACCGACCGTGGACGTGAATTGCGTTCGGCCGCATGCCAGATCCCGGCGCAATCGGCCGCGATCACCGGCCTGCCCGGTAAGGAACTGGTCCACCTGCGGGAAACCCTGCGCCGACTCACCGAGGCGCTCACCGCCCACAACCGATCGAAGGAGACCCACTGATGAACGTGCTCTACACCGCCGAAGCCCTCGCCACCGGCGACGGCCGCAACGGTCAGGTCCGTACCGACGACGGCAAGATCGAAGCCGCCCTGTCTATTCCGAAGGAGATGGGCGGCAGCGGGATCGGCACCAACCCGGAGCAACTGTTCGCCGCGGGCTACGCGGCCTGCTTCCACTCGGCCCTGCGTACCGTGGCGCGGTCGCTGAAGGCGAATGTGGACGACTCGGCCGTGGGCGCGAAGGTAGGCATCGGCCCGAACGACGCCGGCGGCTTCGGCCTGGCTGTCACGCTCGAGGTGTCGCTGCCGCACCTGCCCCTGGACGAGGCGCGCGCGCTGGCGGACAAGGCACACCAGGTGTGCCCGTACTCCAATGCCACGCGCGGCAATATCGAGGTCCACGTCATCGTGGTCGAGGACTGAGGGAGGACGAACATGCGTGCGGTAGTCATCGAGCAGTTCGGCGAACCCGAGGATGTCCTGACCACAGGAGAGCGGCCCGTCCCCGAACCCGGGCCGGGTGAGGTGCGCATCGCGACCGCGCTCGCCCCGATCCACAATCACGACCTGGCCATCATCCGCGGCACCTACGGGTACCGGCCGGAGCTGCCGGCCATCCCCGGCACCGAGGCCGTGGGCCGTGTCGATGCTCTGGGCCCGGATGTCACCGGCCTGGAAATCGGTCAGCGCGTGACGGTTTCAGGTGTGCGGGGCGCGTGGGCGGAGTACTTCGTCGCCATGGCGGGCGCGGTGGTGCCGGTGCCGGATTCGGTATCCGACGAAACCGCGAGCCAGTTGCTGGCCATGCCTCTGAGCGCCCTCATGCTGCTCGAGGATCTGAATGTCGAACCCGGCCAATGGATCGCGATCAATGCCGCCAATGGCGCTGTCGGTCGTCTGGTGAACCAGCTCGCCCGGGCCCGAGGCGTCCACGTGCTGAATCTTGTGCGCAGCGCAGTGGCCGCGAAGTCGTTGCGGGAGCTGGGCTTCGAACCGGTGCTCGAGACCGAGTCGGGGGAATGGCAGCAGCAGGTCGCGGAGGTCACCGGCGGTGAGCCCATCGCCCGGGCGGTGGACCAGGTCAGCGGTCCGGCGGCCAACGATCTGCTGTCGCTGCTCGGTCCGCGTGGCGAGCTCATCACCTTCGGCGCGCTGTCAGGCCGGCCGCTGGTCCTCAACCCGGGCCCGATCATCTTCAAACAGGCCGTGGTGAAGGGCTTCTGGGGTTCCAAGCGTGCCGAGGAGATCGGGGCGAGCGAACGTCGCCGCCTCATCACCGAACTGGTGACGCTGGCCGCCCGCGGCGAGTTGGATCTGGCCGTCGAGGCCACCTACCCGCTGAACGAGGCCGCCCAGGCCGCGGCCGCCAGCGAACGCCCCGGTCGCAACGCCAAGATCGCCCTCCGTGTCACCGCGCTGTCCGGCCGGTAGGACCGCGGCCGGCGTGATGGCGCCGGGCAGCTGCGCGAACAGAATCCGGCGACGCGCGGTGGCCGCGCTGTAGCGTCCGGCCATCACGGCGCGGGCCGCGAAGAAGATCTTCGCGGCCCGCCCGGCCGGATCGGCGGGATCAGAGCTTGCGGGGTGTGGGCGTCGGCCGCTGCGATGCGCGCACGAGCGGTGCGGCCATCGGACCTCACCGCGACGAGCCGACCGCCTCTCGGCCGATGAGCTACTCGATCGCGAAGACGTGTGCGGCGTTGTGGTAGCAGACCGCTCGCAGCCAGTCGTCGCCGAGATCCAGTCGTTCCAATGCGAACAGGGCGTGGCCGTATGGGTACGGGATATTGGGGAAGTCGCTGCCGAACAGGATGCGATCGCCGAGGTCGCGCAGACGCGGGAGTTCGGTGGTGGGAAAGGGGTCGCCGGCCTCGAAGAAGTCGGTGAAGTTCATGGTGGTGTCGAGCAGGACACCGTCGTAGGCTTCCGCGATATCGAGGAACTCACTGTATTCGGGCGCGCCCATGTGGGCGATGATCGGGCGTAGTCGCGGGAAATGCCGCAGCAATCGGGCGATCGGCTCCGGACCGGTGAATTCCCCTGCGGCGGGCCCGGATCCGCAATGGATGACCACCGGGATGCCCGCGTCCTGGATCAGGCCCCACACCTCGTCCAGCAGCGGATCGGCCGGATGGTAGTGCCCGACCTGGATGTGCAGCTTGAAGATTCGCGTCCCAGCCTCGATCGCGGCACGCACATAGTCGGCCGCGTGCGGCTCCGGATAGAACGTCGACGTGTGCAGGCAGTCCGGCGTGCGGGCGGCGAAATCGGCCGACCAGTCGTTGAGCCATGCCGCCATGTCCGGCTTGTGCGGGTAGACCATGGATGTGAAGGCGCGAACGCCGAAGCCGCGCAGCGTCTTCAACCGCACCTGCTCCTCGTCCCGATAGGTGATCGGCCAGGGGCGGTTGCCGACCAGCGGTCCCGCCGAGTCGAAGTAGCCCCACACCTTGCGCAGCACCTGCTCGGGCATGAAATGAGTGTGGATGTCGATGATGGCGGGCAGCCCCAGCCGCGTGCGGAACCCGGCGACGTACTCGATGTCCTGCTCGCCGGTCAACGGCTCGAATCTCCTTCCGCGAACACTGTTCGCGCGTACTCCCCGACGCGTTCGACGAGCCGCTCGAAGAACAGCTCCGGATCGGTCCCGATCACGATGTCGGCGTTGGGTTCTCGCCCCCACATGCCCGCCCAGTCGGCGACCGTGGCGGCGCGCGTGAGGGTTCCGGCCAGCTCGACGTCCACGGTCGCGGGCTTGGTGACGGCCAGACTCGGGTCCAGTGCGACGGCCGCCGCGAATGGGTCGTGCATGTGCGCCAGATAGCCTTGGTCGTAGAGCTTGTGGAAGTCGAAGTAGAAGCGGATCGCATCGGTCAGGTACCGCACCAGCGGATTGCTGGCCGCCGACCGCGCCTGCGGCGGATCGTTCTCGCTGACGTGCTCCACCGGCGTGCTCCCGGCCCGTTCGGCCAGCAGCGTCAGGTGCTTGGGCTTCATCTCGATGGTCTCGGTGATGTCGAGCGCGCATACGACGGGCCGCCGGTCCGCGGGCGCGGTGGAGAAGGCGTCGAAGACCTCCTTGGCCGCTTCCGGATCCACGTGCACGTTCCACTCGTTGGTCGGGGTGGTGTTGCCCGGGTGGTTGAACGCGCCACCCATGATGACCAGGCGCCGGAGCAGTTGTGGCAGGCGCGGTTCCATGCGCAGCGCGAGCGCGAGATTGGTGAGCGGCCCGGTGCACAGCCCGACGATCTCGCCCGGATGCTCACGCGCCAGATCGACCCACAACTGCGCGGCCGACCGGTCGGACAGGGGCCGGGTGGTGGGCGGCAGCTCGGCGTATCCCACGCCCCGCGGTCCGTGGGTGTCCTCGGTGGTGCGCAGCGGTATCGCGAGCGGCGTCAGCGCGCCCTGGGCCACCTCGAGTTCGGGGGCCCGCACCAGATCGAGGAGCGCGAGATTGTTCGCGGCTACCTGCGGCGCGGGCACATTGCCCGCGGTGGAGGCGATTCCGACGATCTCCGCCTCGGGGGAGGCCAGTAGGTAGAGCAGGCCCAGGGAGTCGTCGATGCCGGTGTCGTTGTCCATGAGGATCTTCTGCCGCACGGGTTCGAGGGTAACCGGAACGGTGCCGGTGTCCGGCACAGTCGCCGGGATGCGCATTGGCGACGACCGCCGTGGGGATGCTCACACCGATGGACGGGTACCAGCGCACGCCGTGAAACGGCCGTCTAGAACGCTTGTCTTAGACGTTGGTAGGGTGGAGTTATGGGAAATCGAGAAGATCTCTTGGCAGGCGCGCGCCAGGCCGTCCTGGAACGCGGCCTCGCCAAAGTGACCGCCCGGGATATCGCCAAGGCCGCCGGCGTGAGCCTGGCCGCGATCGGTTATCACTTCGGTTCCAAGGATCAATTGGTCACCGAGGCCATCACCGTGGGTATCGGCACCGAGATCGGTGACGGCATGGAGGCGGCCATTCGCGACGCGGGAGAGGGGCGCTCGCTGTGGGAGTCCCTGGCCGCGATCTGGAACGGCTTCATCGACGTCGCGCAGCGCAACCGCGACGGTCTGCTGTTGAGCACCGAGAACGGCATCCAGATCGCGCGGGATCCAGCACAGCAGGTCTACATGGCCGAGGCGAGCGCGGTCGCGCACCGCGGTATCGCCGAGGCCATCCATGCGGCACATCCGGACCTGAGTAAGGATCAGGCCGCCGCGGTCGGAAAGCTCCTGTTCCTGCTCTTCCAAGGACTCGCCATCCAGAAGGTGATCGCGCCGACCGTCGAACTGCTGGACGGCGATTCGCTGCTCACCGCCGTGGAGGCTATCCGGGGCAAGTGAACTCACCGCGGTGCTGGCTAGTTGTTGCGGATCATGACGTTGTAGACGCCTGCATGGAGGACCTCGACCGCTTTGCGTACACGGGTGCAGATGGATCTACTCGTTCCTTCTGGTGGACGATCTCAGGATGAGCATCGATCGTCACTGGATGACGGCAGACGAAGCATCAGCTGCGCTTGGCGTTCGGAAGCAGACGCTCTACGCATATGTCTCACGAGGACTTGTTCCTCGGGACGTGGCCCATGACAACGATGGGCGCCGGGTATCAAGGTTCGACCGATCGCACATTGTCGCGCTCGCCGCCGAGCGGTCGCGTGCCCGTGCCGGAGTCCTCACGGTGCTGATCGAGTCCGATGTGTCCGCACTGGATCCCGAGGGACGGCTGGCCTTTCGCGGTCATTCCATTGCCGACCTTGTCGATCGTGGATCATTCGAGGATGCGGCGGCACTGGTACTTCAAACCGACAGGTACCAGCCACAGCCTGCACTGATCCCCGAAGCGTCGGACCCTCTGCCGGTGGAAACAGCAAGTCGCCGCAGTGATGCCATCCGCGCAGCTGTGCTCACGGCCGCAGCGACCGATCCCGACCGCGGCAACACCAGCGCCATCCATTGCGTGTCCGTGGCCATGACAGCCGTCGAAGCTGGCTGCGTCGCAATCACCGGACTCACCTTGGAATCCGGATCGGTCGCCGCTCGGCTGAGCAGTGCGCTCGCAAGGTCGGCGACCACACCAGCCCTCGTCCGCTGTTTCGACGTGGCGCTGACACTGCTGATCGACCACGAACTCACCGCGTCGACCCTGGCCACACGTACGGCAGCCAGCGTCCAGGCCGACCCTTGGATGGCGATTCTCGCTGGCCAGTGCGCCATGAGCGGTCCGCGCCAAGCCGGGGCGATCCAGCTGGCGGGCGACGTGCTTCGCCGTTGGCTGGACGGAACAGTGCTGGACTGGGACAACCCACTGCCGGGGTTCGGGCATCGCGTCTACGTCGGGCCGGACCCTCGATACGAGCTGCTGATCACCGAAGTCGCCCACCTCGATGCCGAACTTGTCCGGCGTGTGGAAGGACTGTGTATCGAAGTGGTGAGGAGGCAGAGCCGGTATCCCAACGTCGACCTGGCGCTGGCGGCCCTGACCGTGGCAGCCGATGCGGATCCCAACTGCGGCGAGGTGCTGTTCACCCTCGCTCGAACGATCGGCCTCGCAGCACACGCAATCGAGGAGTATCCACACCGGCTGCGGCTACGCATGCGAGCACTCACGAGCCACCCCTGACGTCCACGGGGTGGAGACGTTGATCGAGTCAATGCCCGGCCCTGACCAGGACTGGCCGAGTCTGACGAGATGGACGAGCACACTCAGATTGGCCAACGGTATCGACAGTTCGCTGAACAGCAGGCTCACGGCAGTTCGCCAACGTTGGAAGCATGGGCCCACCTCGTGGCCGATGACCCGATCCTTCAGCGACAGTTGGCAACTCTTCCTGCGCACAAGCGACAGCCGAACCTGGTGTTCGCGGCCCTCCGCTGGCACGGTGCCACACCGGGCGACGAAACCTCCTTGCGCAACGGACTGCTCGAGATCTGGCGCGATGTCGAGCAGACCATCCTGCTGCGATCAACCCAGACGAACGAAGCGGCGCGATGCGCCGTTCTACTGCCACTGCTACACCGCATTGGTGGGCCGATTGCGTTGATCGAGCTCGGAGCCTCGGCCGGACTGTGCATGATTCCCGATCTATACAACTACCACTACTCCGACGGAACGATGGTCGTCCCGCCGACAGGACGTAGCGACCTGCTGATCGAGTGCGATATCACGGCAGGACACCTGCCACCGAAGCTCACGCCACCACAGATCGAGTGGAGGGCCGGCATCGACCTCAACCCGCTCGATCCGGCAGACTCCGACACGTGTGCGTGGCTGACCGCCCTTACCTGGCCCGAACACGAACAGCGACGCCAACGCCTCGAGACCGCCCTGCACCTCGCAGCACGATCGGCCGTGCACATCACCCGGGGCGATGTCAGAGACTCAGCCCAGATCGAGGCACTCGTGGCCGACGCGCCCCCCGATACCACTCCTGTGATCGTCCACTCCGCCACGCTCGGCTATCTGAGCCCCGACGATCGCGCCGCGACAGTCGAAGCCATCAGACGGACGCGTGCCCGCTGGATCAGCTTCGAAGGCCGCGGCATCGTCGAGACCGCACGGACGATCGTCGAACCACTCGCTCCGACCACACTCTTCGTCGGTTCACTCGATCAAGTCCCACTCGTACTCGCCGACGGACACGGTCACACGATGATGTTGCTTGACGATCACCGAGATGACACCGCTTGTCGCGCAGACCGGTAAGAGACCCGTGCTGTGACCCACCGTAATTCACCGCTGTCCGTCGAAGGGCGCCGGAGGCTCGTCGCGCGTTGTCAGCATCGCCCCATTGCTCATGTCGCTGCCGAGGGCTGCCGCTCCCACGGCAAAGGATCAGCGCAAGCGAGGCAGTCGAACGGGCCAGGACCGCCGGTGCCCGCGGCGGCTACGTCTACCTGCACTCAGCAATCGACGGATTCTCACGCGTCGCCTACACCGAGGCGCTCGCAGACGAGAAGGCGGTCACAGCAATTGGGTTCATGCACCGTGCGCGGGCCTTCTTCGACGCGCACGGAATCACGCATATCCAGCGGATCGTCACCGACAACGGCGCCTGCTACCGCGGCAAAGATTTCGCCAGAGCACTCCTCGGAGCACGGCACCTGCGAATCATGCCATACACCCCACGGCACAACGGAAAGGGGTCGAGCGCTACAACCGGATCCTTGCCGAAGAGTTCCTCTACGCCCGTGAATGGCGCTCTGAACAAAAGCGGTCAAAGGCCCTCGGCGTGTGGAACATCCACTACAACTATCACCGGCCACACAGCGCGGCCAGAAATCAGCCGCCAGCGACTCGGCTCCATCAAGGTGTCACCAACGTCATGGCCTCATACGGCTAGCCCGGCGGGACATGCCGCAGCCGGGTCATGGCGAGGACGGCCAACAGCAGCGCCGCGCCGGCCGCGATGGCGGCGGTGAGGTGCATACCGGAGAGGAAGGCGTGCTTGGCCGCGTCGGCCACCGCGCTGCCCACCGTGCCCGGCATGGTGCGGGCGACGTCGAGTGCCGCACCGAGCGTGTCGCGGGCCGCGCGGGCATCGGGCTCCCGCAAGCCGAGGGGCAGGGCGGTATCGAGCTGGTTTCGGTAGATGGCGACGCTGATGCTGCCGAGAATGGAAATGCCCAGCGCGCCGCCGAATTCGGCGCCGGTCTCCGAGAGTCCGGAGGCAGCGCCCGCCTGCTCGGGCGGCGCGGTGCCGACGATGAGTTCGGTGGTGATTCCGAAAACCGGTGCCAGACCGAAGGACACCAGTAGCGAAGCGGCGATGGTGAGCTCCACGCCGCCGGTCGCGGTGATCCGGGTGAGCAGCAGCAGCCCGCAGGCCGCCATGGCCATACCGCCACTGATCATGTAGGCGGGCCGTAGCACCTTCATGATGCGCGGGCCCAGCTGCGAGCCGATCATGAACCCGAGGCCCGCCGGGATGGTGGCGATGCCGGCTCGTAACGGCGACATGCCCAGCACCAGTTGGAAATACTGCCCGACGAACAGCGCGTAACCGAAGGCCACGAAGATCGAGACCATATTGATGGTGAGCGCGGTGCGGAAGCTGCCCAGTCGGAACAGACGCAGATCCAGCATCGGCTCGGACGTATTGAGCTGGCGCCGAACGAAAAGCGCGCCGATCGCGATCCCCGCAGTCAGCGCCGACACCGCGGCCGCGCCGGGACCGTCCTGGGCCGCCTTCTTCATGCCGAAGACCACCAGCAGCACCGCGGTCGTGCACAGTCCGGCGCTGACGAGGTCCAGGCGTCCGGCATCGGGATCGCGGAACTCGGGCAGTACGCGCGGCGCGAGAACGATCAGCAACACCATGACCGGCACGGCGAGCAGGAATACCGAACCCCACCAGAAGTGTTCGAGCATGATCCCGCCCGCCAGCGGTCCGATGGATCCGCCGACCGAGTAGGAGCCCACCCAGACCCCGACCGCGATGGATCGCTGGCTCGCGTCGTGAAACATGGTGAATATCAACGAGAGTGTGGAGGGCGCTAGGGTGGCCCCGGCCACGCCCAGCAGGGCGCGGCATCCGATCAGTATCGGCGCTGAGGGGGCGAAGGCCGCGATCACCGAGACCGCGGCGAAGGCGGCGGCGCCGACCATCAGCAGGCGCCGTCTGCCGATGCGGTCGCCGATGGTGCCCATGGTGAGCAGCAACCCCGCCACCATGAATCCGTAAACGTCGATGATCCAGAGCAATTGGGAGCTGGTCGGGCGGAGAACCTCGCTGATCTGGGGGACCGCGAGGTGCAGGACGGTGAGGTCCATCGAGTACACCAGGCAGGCCAGCGCGAGTACCGCCAATCCGGCCCATTCCCGTCTCCCCACCGAGGTGGCGCCGGCGGCGGTGAGCAAGGGAGCAGGTGTATCCACGATGACGTCCTCCATCCGCATGTCGACAGACGGGTCGACAATTTTGATGTCGGTTTCAGGATCCCATTTATTACCGCCGAACGAGAGATGAGTAGGCGAGTTGAAAGCCCTGTATTGCAACGTAAATCGCCTAATTCGCTGATGCACTTACGGGTGTGTGTGCAGCCCGTTGTATACATTTGCGAGGGTCACGAACCGTCCGGTCGGGCTTTCCAGGCGGGAGCACTCGAACCGTAGGTCGGAGCGGGCCACGGGTGGTCCGAATACTCGCCCAGCGCCGGGATCGCGGTGGTCACCGGGCCGTGGGTGACCGCATAGCGCGGATCCGGAGCCTGGGCGGAGGCGTGAACGGGTGTCCGACCCGGCGCCGTGAGCAGCCAGGACCCGGTGCGCGCCAGGGCGACCCGGACATCGTGACCCCGACCTTCGGCGCGGCGGGCACGCAGTGCGTCGAGCACGCCCGCCGCGAGCAGATATCCGCTGGCGTGGTCCAGCGCCTGCGCGGGGAGTGCGCCCGCAGATGGTTCGCCATGCGAATTATCTTGTGTGCCTTCGATAAGCGAAATTCCCGATGCGGCTTGCACGATGCTGTCGAAACCGCGTCGATCACCCCATGGGCCGAGTTCGCCCCAGGCCGAAACTCGGCCGTGCACAATTCCCGGTCGAATTTCCCCGGGCCGCACTCCCAGTCGTTCCAAGCTGCCCGGTCGGTAACCGGAGATGATTATGTCCGCATTGCTGATCAATTCGCGGAGAACGGGAAGGTCAGTACGCAGATCGACTACAGTTGATCGCTTCCCCTGGCACGTGTCCGAGAACTGCCAGCCGATTTCCGGCAATGCGGGCGGATCGATCCTCAGCACATCGGCTCCGAGCAGGGCCAATGCCCGCGAAGCCACCGGCCCGGCGATCACCCGGGTCAGATCGAGAACACGGAGACCGCGCAGCGGCAGTAGTTGTGTTGCGGCAGAAGGTAACTCGAACTCGCCACGATCGTCGCGCGCCTCGATGGCGACGAGCGGACCGGACGCTGCCGCCTTGCCCTGCGGACTGTCGCTCCACTCCTGTTCGGTGCGGACCCGCACCGCGATCGCGCCGTGCGCCACGGCCCGCTGTTCGATGTCGGCCGCGGTCAGCTCGGAGAAGCGGCGCACGAACTCGTCTCGGGTGGCCTCGGCCGGCAACTCCACAGCCGCGAGCAGCCGCGCGCGATGATGCGGATAGTTGGCGTGCGTGCGCACCCGCGCGTCCGCGGCCCTGAAGAATCCCGATAACTCCGCGAAGACGTCCGGTTTTTCGCCGTCGAGACGGAACAGCCGCTCACTCGAGAACGCCGCCGCGACCCGGGCCGGGTGGACGACGCTGCGCAGCGGCGGTAACCCGCAGGTCGCGCGCCAGCGATCCGCCGCGGCGGCGAAGGCCGCGACCGCGCCGCCCGCCAGCGCCCAGACCGGCAGTGTCGCAGCCAGATACGCGCCCGGATCGACCGCGGGCAATGGAGAGCCGGTGACGCCGATTCCGGTCTCGTAGTCGCGAACCAGCGCATCATAGGTAGCCACGATTCGACCCTATAGCCGGGCCTGGGCCCGACCACGGTGGCACATCTCACGGCATACTCGGTCGGATGAGTGCCCAACGACTCTCCGGAACCGCCTGGCTGCGCGAACTGAAATCCGACCCAGACCCCGCGACCGTACTGGTCTGCTTCCCGCCCGGCGGCGGCTCGGCCACCGCGTATCGGGCGCTGGCTCAGCGCTTCGGCTCCGGCACCGCGGTGTTCGGCGTGCAGTACCCGGGACGGCAGGACCGCCTCGGCGACGCGCCGGTGCCGGTCCTGACCGAGCTCGCCGCACTGGCCGCCGCGGACTTGCTGGCCTGGCCGAAGGCCGTGCGCCTGGCAATCTTCGGGCACAGCATGGGCGCGACCGTCGCCTACGAGGCCGCGCACCGCATCGAGGCGGACGGGCGCGAGCTGAGCCACCTGTTCGTCTCCGGCCGTCCCGCACCGGCTTTCGAGGAGACCGCGCGCCTGCACGCCGGCCCTGACGAGGGCCTCATCGCCGACCTGGAACGCCTGTCGAACGATCCGGCGTCAGTGCGCATACTGCGCGAGGAGCCGGGGCTGGCCGAACTGGTACTCCCGGCCGTCCGCAACGACTACCGCGCCGTGGAGACCTACAGGTACGCTCCCGGCGCGCCCCTGCGCGCGCCGATCACCGCACTGATCAGCTCTGCCGACCCGACGACATCGGTTGCGCAGGCGGGGCAGTGGCGCGACTACACGGCCGCGGACTTCGACCTGGCCACCTTCGAGGGCGGCCACTTCTACCTGGATCTCCCTGAAAACCTCTCGGCGATAGCCGGTTTGATCACCAGCACGCTGGCCGGAACGCTGCCCGACCGCTCGAATGGAGCCGTTGATTTGCCCCGATGAAGGCCCAACGCCGCACGTGTGAACCGGGAGGGGATGCTCGACGTGACGCGAACACGATCTGGCCGCCGCGGCGTCGGTGAACCCTCGCCGGGCTGAGAAGTCGCTCAGCCCTCGGAGATTGGGTTGCTGGAGTGTCCGACTGGCGGGATGGGTTGCAGCAGCGTGTGAAGAACACCGGCCCGCTGGTCGCCGCGGTGGCGATGATCCTCGCCGCGTGGGCATGGCGATCCGCGACAACGACCCGAACGGGATCTTCGAGGTCAGCCGGGAGGCTTCCGCGGGTCGTCCCGATCTGCCCCGCATCGCGGTCGCGACGACCGTGGTCGCGGCGGCACTGGTCGGCGCGGCGGTCGCCCTGTACGAGTGCTGGGCGCTGTTCGGGTCCTACCCGCCGGGTACAACGGTGGATTCCCTTGCGGTGCGGAGTCTCGCGGTGGTTGTTCGCGGTGGTCGCGGCGGCCCTGACCGTGCCGATCCGCGCCGTCGAGGCAGTGCCTGACGGTGCGGCGGCGGGACAGCAGGTACAGACCGACCCAGGACACGACGACACAGATCACCACGACCACCCGCACCTCCTCCAGCGCGCTGCGGGGATAGAGGACCCCGGTGATGTAGTGGTCGATGAACCCGCTCGGCGGCAGCCCCGCCTCGCCCGCCCGATGCCGCGCCCAGTTCTCCAGATTCGTCAGCGGGCATTCGACCTTGAACAGCACCGTGGAGAAGCCCCAGATGAAGGCCAGGATGTGCAACCAGATGGTGCGCGGCCAGCGCCAGGCGATGAACCCGCCCACCACGACGTAAACGACGAACGCGAAATGCGCGACCGCTGTCGCATCGGCGAGGAGCCGGTAGCCCATGACACCAGAATAGGAGCGATCAGCCCAGGTACTCCGATTCCAGGACGAGATCCTCGAGCAGCGACTGGTATTCGGTGTGGGTGTGGTGCTCGGTGGTGCGCCAGGTCGCGCCCTCGGATTCGCGCATGTACCGGCGATAGTCCGGAGCGCCGGGAATGCCGACATTGTCGGCCACCACCACGCTGCCGGGGTGCAACCAGCCGGCGTCCAGAATGGCCCTCAGATCCGGCAAGTAGGCGCTCTTGTCGTGGTCGATGAACACGAAATCGAGTGCGCCGGAACTCAATCCGTGCTCGTCGGCGAGCCGCTTCACGGTCGCCCCGCCGTCCCCGATGGTCCCGACGACCACGTTGACCCGGTCCGCGAGTCCGGCGTGGGCCAGCAGGGACCTCGCGATATCCGCATTGTCGGGATTCATCTCGACGGATACCAGCCGGGCGTCGCCGCCGAGCAGCCGCGCCGTGCGGATCGCGCTGTACCCGCAATAGCCGCCCAGCTCGAGCAGTAACCGCGGCGCGGTTTTCCGCAACGCGGCATCGAGGATGAGGCCCTTCTCGTCGCCGATATTCACCAGCAGGCTGTGATTGCGGGCGAAGTCGTCGAACGCCGCGAGTACGCCGTCGGGATCCCCGGCGGCCGAATGGGCGAGCACGAACTCCCGCGCCGCCCGCTCCCGGCCGTCACCCACCTGCCCGGTCCGCAGAAAAGTCCGTCCGCCCAGCGCGAAGCGAATGACCGACCAGCGCAGGAACGGCAGCCGATCGCGCACAGTCGCGGCCAACGACTTACCACCCATGGGATTCCTTGTCCTCGTCGTAGGGGATCGGGGTCGTGGGGGATCGGGGTCGTGGGGGATCGGGTCGATTATGGCCCTGCTCTCTCATGACGGGTAGAGGCGGTCAGTCGCGTTCGGAGAGGAACAGGGCATAGCGGGCGCGCGGGTCGGTCCAGGCGCGGGTGACGGTGAAACCGGCGGTGGCGAGCTCGGCGCGGAGGGTTTCGGGGCGAAACTTGGCGGAGATCTCGGTGCGTAGATCCTCGCCACGGGCGAAGTGCACGGTCATGTCGAGGTCACGGATGTCGACGCGCATGTCGCGGGTGGCCCGCAGGCGCATTTCGATCCACTCGGCGTCCGGGTCCCAGATGGCGACGTGGGCGAAGCGGTCGGGCACGAAGTCGGCGCGCAGACGATAGTTGAGGACCCGCAGGACGTTTCGATTGAACTCGGCCGTGATCCCTGCGGCGTCGTCGTACGCCGGGATCAGAACGTCCGGGTCGGTCACCAGACCCGCGCCGAGCAGCAGCTGCTCACCGGGGTTCAGCACCTCGCGCAGATCGCTCAGGAAGACGGCGCGTTCGGTGGGAACGAGGTTGCCGAGCGTGCCACCCAGGAAGGCGACCAGGCGACGGCCACCGCCGGGCAGCGTGCGCAACGTGTCGGTGAAGTCGCTGACCACCCCGTGCACGGACAGGCCCGCGAACTCGGCGGCCGCCTGCGCCGCCGCACCGCGCAGCGCGGACAACGAGACATCCTGGGGGACATACGCTTTCAGCGGACCGCCGGCAGACAGCGCCGACAGCAGCAGCCGCGTCTTGGCGGCGGAGCCCGCGCCCAACTCCACCAACACCTCGGCCTGCGCGAGCGCGGCGATCTCGTCGACGGCGCGCTCGAGCAGCGTCCGCTCGGTGCGGTTGGGGAAGTACTCGGGCAGGTTGGTGATCTCCTCGAACAACTCGCTTCCGCGGGCATCGTATAACCACTTGGGGGGCAGCCATTTCGAGTCCGCGGTGAGCCCGCGCAGGACGTCGGCGCGCAGCGCGGCGGTGAGGTCGGCGTCGGTCAGGTGGATGTCCAGCTTCGGCTCGGTCATGGGAGCGTCCTTTCGGATTCGTCGGGGTGCGGGTCGAGGGCCGGCCGGATGCCGGCGAAGATCTGGTGACGGATCGGGTGATCCCGGTTGCCGAGTGCCGCGGCGGGCCACCGAATCGGCGCCGAAACCGCGGCCGCGCACTACCTTGTCAACGCGGCCGAAGAAGACCTGGGAGATGTGGTGCGGGTGATCGGCCCGGCATGGCAGACAGGCCCGGGTGGCCGACGGGCGATGGTCATCGGGCCGCGCGTACGGCGGCGGTCCGGTGCGCGGTCGCGACGGCGCAATCCGGTGTGCGCGCGTCGCGGCATCGCCGCACCGTGCGGGCGAGATCCCGTGCGGCGTCCGGCGTCCGGGCATGCGCTTCGGCGAGCGCCAGCAGTTCCACGGCGGCGCCGCGGAGGCCGGGATCGGCCAGACCATCGCGGGCGGCGTCCCGCCACCGACCGGCCACCGGAGTCGCCACCGCGGTCGCCTCCTCGATCACCCGGGGCGCGGACAGCAGCGCCTCGATCGTCCACACCGGCACCCGCCAGTCAGGGCCGGGCTGGGCGTCCAGATAGCGGATCTCGAGGTGACCGACCGGACGAACCGGCGGAAACAGCGTGGTCAGGTGATAGTCGAGGTCATCGATGCCGGGGCGGCGGCCCAGATCCTCATCCAATGCGCCGGAAAGCCATTCGCCGAATGTGGCCCCGGACGGCGCGGTCCACTCGGCGTCGGCGCCGGGACGGCGCACACACAGCAGCGGTACGTCGAGGGCCCAGCGCGAGTACCCGGAAACCGGATCGGTCCAGTCGCACACCGGCGGCTGGGTCCGGGTGCGGTCGAGGCGCAGCCAGGCGCGCATGCGCTGGGACGCCCAGTCCCCGGCCGGTGCGCCGCGCAGCGTCGGCGAGCACGCGAAGGCCGCCACCAGCGCGGGTCCGATGGTGTAGAGGGCGCGCCAGCGGGCCGCCACCTCACGGGCGTCGCCCCCGGCGTCCACGCTGACCTGGGTGGCGGCCGTACTGCACATCATGAGCTTGCCGAAGGGCCCGATGCCGTCGAAGACACGCTCCATGGCGCGGTAGCGCGGCGAGCACAGCACCCGGTGCGGTCGCCGCTTGGGGTCGGCGGCGCCGGAAAGCCGCCGGATGGACCGCGATTCGAGCAGGCGATCCAGGAAGTCCACGTCCGCGCCGAGCCGCTCACACAGGTCGTCGGCGTCTTCGAAAGGGGCGCTGGACAATTCGATCTGGCCGCCGGGCTCCACCGTGACTCGGCTGCCGGCCGGAAGGGGCAGCGCGGGAGAGTGCGGTGCGATCGAGCGCGGAGCGTACGGCCCCAGGGCGGCGGCCAGCGCGGTCGGCGCCGGCCGCGGCCCGGCGGCCCCGGTGGGCGCGGACTTCGGCATTTCGGCTGTGAGCCATTCGAGTTCGGCTCCGATGAGGGTGGGCGGCCCCTGCTTGAAGCACACACCTCCGATGTAGGCCTCGGCCGCCGCGCGCGACGGAAGCTCCTCGGCCGGGGCGAGATCGGCCGTTCCGGGGCGCGCGCTCGCGGCCGAGTCACAGGTCATGTCGATCACGGATCACTCCGTTCGTTCGGGGCGCGAGACCACCGCGCAGGACCAGGTGAAGCCGACGCCCGCGCTGAGCACCAGCGCGAATTCCCCGGGCGCCAGCAGGGATTCGCCGAGCAGGTCGGCCAGCCCGGCGGCCAGATCGCCCGCCCCCAGATGCCCGGTGTCGCGCCCGAAGTCGACCGGAGCGGCCGTGGTCAGTTCGGCCACCAGCGGCCGGTAGGCGGACTCGAGGGTGTCGGAATGGAAGCGCGGCAGCACGATCCGGGTCAGGCGCGGCTCGTCGCCGGTGAGGTGCGCGTCGGCCAGCGCCGTGGTGATCACCTCGGTCACCTTGCGCCGCTCGATGGTCGCGTAGTGATCGCGCGGGAGGCGGCGCAGAAATGCCTTCTTGGTGGCGCGGATGTCGATGGTGCCGCGCAGCCAGCGCGGCGCGGGGGAGGCCGGATCGTCGCCGCGGGTCATGGCCTCCAACTCGGGGGTGGCGACGGTGGCGATGGTGTGCAGCCACAGCCTCGGCCGGGCCTCGGCCTCGGTGGACAACAGCACCGCGGTCCCGGCATCGCCGTAGGCGACACCGTAATCGCCGGTCCAGCGCCGGAATCCGGGCTCGGCGAAGCGGTCACCGGTGCCGATCAAGGCGCGTCGGCAGCCGGGATCGCCGCGCAGATAGGCGGCCGCGGTCTGCACCGCGGCCGCGCCGCCGTTGCACATTTGCTGAATGCCCAGCGGCAGAGCGGTATTCGCGCCGAGCCGGTCGGCCACATAGTGGGCCGGGGACCAGAAGTCGTGACCCTGATAGTGACTCCACGCGTAGAACAGCAGCCCGAGGTCCGCGCCGTCCCACCCGGCCCCGGCCAGCGCGTCCCGCCCGGCCAGCACCGCCAATTCCGGCCCCGACAGCGACTCCGACACCGCCAGCGCCGCGTAGCCCGGATCCGCCGGGCGCAGTGCCTCCTCCACCTCGTCGGGCTGCTGCCGGTGCGCGGGCAGCCAGCGGGTCGCGGCCATCACCGCGACCGGCTCTCTCGTGCGCATCCCTACTCCTGCCCGGTACGCAGCGTGCATGTCGCGGTCGCGAACACCGCATCGTCCACGCGCAGTTCCGCGCGGGTGCGCACCAGACCATCGGAGACGGACCCGGCCTCCCCGTACAACGACACCCACACCTCGGTCGGCAGCGGCCGCCGGTACTCCACGGCGAGATCGGCAATGGCCAAGCCCGCCAACGAGATTCCCTTCTCAGTGAGCATCCGGTAGGCCGCCCAGCCCGCCACCTCCTCCAGCAGCGCCGCCACCAGCCCGTTGTGCAGCCGCCCCGGCGCGCCGTGATACTGCGGATCGGCGAACCAGGCCGCCCCGACGCCCGGCCCCTCCGGCAGATAGCGCAGCAGCAGCCCGTCGGTGCGGACCGGCCCGCACGCCCAGCAGGACGAGCCGGCCGCGATGGCGTCATTGAGCGTCTGTCCCTCGATCAGCTCCACAGCAGACCCCCGTTCACTTCCAGAATGTGCGAATTCACGTACGACGCATCGTCGCTGGCGAGGAACACCACCGACCTGCCCACCTCGTCGCCGGTGCCGCTGCGCCCGGACAGCAGCCGCCCGGCGACCTGCTCCCACACCAGGTCGTTCTCCGACAGTCGCGCCCCGAGCCCGGTGTCGACGAAACCGGGCGCGACCGCGTTGACGGTGATGCCGTCACCGGCCAGCTCGGCGGCGCAGGACCGCACGAACATCTCGATCGCCGCCTTGGACGCGCAGTACGCGCTCGCGCCGGGCGAGACCCGGGTGGACAGCGCCGACGAGATGGCGATGATCCGCCCGCCACCGCTGCCCCGCAGGTACGGGACGGCCGAGCGCACGCAGTAGTAGGTGCCGATGAGGTTCGTCTGGATGACCTCGGTCCAGCGCTCGGGATCGATGGTGGCGATCATGCCGTCATTGCTCATCCCCGCGTTGCACACCAACACGTCCAGCCGGCCGAAGTGGCGCACCGTCGCCGTCATCAGGTTCTCGACCGACGCCAGATCCCGCACGTCGGTCGGCTCGAAATGCACACGGTCGCCGCCGAATTCGCGGACCAGCGCCAGCTCGCCCGCGGACCGGGCCGCACACACCACCTTCGCGCCCTCGGCGAGCGCGGATTCGGCGATCGAGCGGCCCAGCCCGCGGGTGCCGCCGGTGACGATCACGACCTTCCCGCGTAGCCGCATCAGATGATCCCGACCATCGCCGCGCCAGCCGGGACCGCGTCCCAGATCACCGCGTCCGGGTCGCCGTCGCGCAGCAGGTTCGCCATGCGCTGGCGCAGGATGATGTTGGTGCCGTCGGAGTGCAGCCAGATGGAGGCGTCGCGCAGCAGCTTCTCGATGCCGTTCTCCTTCATCACCCCGTGCCCACCCCACAGCTCCATGGCGCGCCGCGCGGAGTCGAAGACGCGTTCGGAGGTGATGAGTTTGGGTGCGACCGCGAGCGCCGGGTCGAAGGTCTCGGGGGTGCGCGCCTGCCAGGCCGCGCGCCAGATGTAGGTGCGGCTGACATCCACGTTGAGATACATGTCGGCCAGGTATGAGCCGACCGCTTGGTGCTCGATGATCGGCACGCCGCCCTGCACCCGCTCGCGGCACCACCGCAGGGTCCGATCGAAGCATTCGCGTCCCACCCCCAGCGCGCAGGACGCAGCATAGGAGTTGCTGGCCCGCAGCAGCCGGCCGACGCTGCGCAATGCGGTGCCGGGCTCGCCGAGCACGTCCTCGTCGGGCACGAAGACGTTCTCATAGAAGATCTCCGCGTTGTTGGCGATGCGTTCACCATTCTTGTCGTGCACGCGGCCGATGCGGAAGCCTTCGGCGTCGGCGGGCACGACGAACGCGGTCACGCTCTCGGTCAGCGGGCCGTCCTTGTCGGTGCGGGCGAAACACAGCACGGTGTCGGCGCGGTTGGCATTGGAGATGTAGTGCTTCATGCCGTTGATCCGATACCCGCCCTCGACCTTCTCGGCGAAGGTCTGCATGCCGCCGCCGCGGCCGGTGTAGGGCAACAGGTTGTCCGATCCGGCGGACGGCTCGGTGAACGAGGCGGCGAACAGGCCGCGCGGGTTGTCGGCATTGCGGGCAAGATGGTTCTTGCGCTGATACTCGGTGCCCAGTTCGTTGAGCATCTGCGCGAACTTCCAGTGCTGGGCCAGCACGACCGCGATGCCCAGATCGGCGGCCGCGATCTCCTCGAGGATCATGCAGTTGGTGACATAGTCGGTGGCCGCGCCCCCGAATTCGACCGGCAGCGGGGCCTGGCGCAGACCGTGCTCGTTGGCGGCCTCGACCAGTTCCCAGGACCACGCCAGCTCGGGGTCGGTGTGGGCGTCGAGCTGCGCGGCGACGGGCCGCACGACGGTGTCGGCGAAGGAGCGGGCCTTGGCGCGCCAGGTGATCATCTCATCGGTCAGCGTGAATTCCATTGTCTTTCATACCTTCTCGGTCGAGCGCTGATCGCGGCCGCGGCGGCCTAGATCGGGGTGGAAAGTCGATGGGGTGGCAAGGTCAGGGCGCGGACGTGGATTCCGCCGGCGCGGGCGCGGGGCGGCGCAGCAGGACGGCCACGGCGGCGGCGACCAGCCCGCAACCCGCCCCCGCCCACCACGCGTAGGTGATGCCACCGGCCAGCGCCCGGGTCTGGGACTCGGCGGCCCCCAGATGCTCGGTGCGCGCGGCGGCGAGGGTGATCATGGCGGCCAGGCCGATCGCGCCGCCGAGCCGGTAGGTCGTCGCGATGAGGCCGGAGGCGACCCCCGCCAGATCCGACTCCACCCCGTGCGCGCCCGCCACGAACGACGCCGCCTGTGCGATGCCCCAGCCCACCGCCCAGATCACGGTGGGGCCCAGCACATCTCGCGCATACGAGCCCTGCGGCGGATGCGCGGCCAGCCAGACCAGACCACCGGCCGCGATGACCAGGCCGCCGCCCAGCGCACCGGCCAGGCCGAGCCGGTCGATGAGGCGGGGCACGGCGGTGGAGACCACGAACAGCGTCACGCTGATCGGCAGGAACACCGCACCCGATTGCAGCGGCGTGTAACCCAGCACTTGCTGCAGGTACAGCGTCACCGTGAAATAGGTGATCTGCCCGATCGCTCCGACCAGCGCGATGACGGTATTGCCCGCCGACACGCTGCGAAACGTGAAGACGCGCAACGGAACCAGCGGATCCCGCACCCGCGCCTCCCATAGGGTGAAGCAGGCCAGCAGGAGCAGGGCCGCCCCGAGCAGGCCGGAGGTGGACCAGGTCGTCCACCCCAGCCGCTCGGTGCTGATCACGGCATAGGCCACCAGCAGCAGTCCGGTGGTGCTCAGCAGCGCGCCGAGCACATCCGGACGGCCGACCGCGGGAATCCGGCGGTCGCCGGTGTACCGCCGCGACAGCAGCAGGATGACCACGGCGATCGGCACGTTGATGAAGAAGTTCCAGCGCCAGGACGCCGTGGTCAGCGCGCCGCCCAGCAGCATGCCGATCCCGCCCGCCAGCCCCGACATGGCGCCCCACCAGCCCAGCGCCCGATGCCGGGCCGGGCCGTCGAACTGCGCGACCAGCAGCGTCATCGCCACCGGTGACATCACCGCCGCGCCGACACCCTGCGCGGCCCGCGCAAGGACCAGCTCCATCGGTCCGCCCGCCAGCCCGCACCACAGCGAAGCCGCCGCGAAAAGCACGGTGCCCGAGCGGAAGACGCGCTGTGCGCCGAGCCGGTCACCGAGCCGCGCGCCCAGCAGCAGCAGACCGCCGAAGGGCAGCGCGTACCCGTTGACCACCCAGCTCAGGGTGACATCGCTGAAACCCAGCTGCTCCCGGATGGAGGGCAGCGCCACATTCACGATCGTGGCGTCCATCGAGATCATGAACTGGGCGCCGATCAGGACCGCCATGACCAGCTGGGCCCGGCGGGCTCCGGTCGGCGCGAGGGTGGCGGTCACGGCGCGTTCGATCCGTCCGGTGCGGCCAGCGCGGCGATCTGCTCGGCGGCCGCACGCAGCGAATCCGCTTCCAGCAGCAGCTTGGCCGGGATGGTGACACCGAAAGCCTGCTGGAGGTGGGACTTCACTTCGAGGGACATGAGCGAGTCCATGCCGATCTCGGTGGCGGTCCTACGTGCGTCGATCTTGGCCGCGGGCCGGCGGGTGACGGCCGCGATCTGGCCGATCAGGCTCTCGAGCACGGCTTCAGGGCTGCTGTCGGGCTGCCGTGATGCCGCAATGGGTGCGATGTCGTTGGGGGCCGTTACCGCCGGGGTGGTGAGGGTCTTCGTGGCGGACCCGGCGTCCGGCGCGCCGACGACGGGGCGGCCGTTCGCCGATTGCCGCACTGGCACCGGCGCAGATGCCGGGGCGGGGGCCGTCGGCACGGTGACCCGGGCCGCCGGAGCGCCCGCTGTGATGGGTGCGGAAGTGAGCGAATTCGGAAGTGCCGCAGTGAGTTCCGTCGGTGCCGTACCGAACGACATGCCGTCCGGGTGGAAGGCCAGACTACCGGACAGCTCCAGCACGGTCCGGCTGGCGGCGTCGCGGATGCGCAGTTCGCCGCGCACCTCGACGGACAGGCCGCCGCCGGCCGCCGCACCCGGCTCGGGCCGGCTCGCGGTCGCAGGCTGCGCGGATAGTTCTGTTGGCGAGGGGATCTCGGGTAGGTGGGTGACGGTAGGACGGACGCGCAGACCGGTCAGCTCGGCCACGATCAACTCCTGATCATCGAAGACGGTGACATCGGCGATCACCGTGGAAGGTGTGGGGGACGAGGTGACCTTGACGTGGGTCCACCCCTGCCGGATCGGCGCCTCGCCGAACCGGGCCAGCTCGAGCTGATCGGCGATCATCCACACCGGCTCGTCGAACAGCGCCAGCACCGGCGCGGCACACGCCTCCAACAGCGCCGGATGAGCTTGTGCCGCTTCGGGATCCGCGACGAGCGCGGTCGGCAGTTCGAAGCGGGCCAGCGCCTCGCCCGGGCCGTGCCACAGCTCGGTCAGCGCCAGGAAGGATGGCCCCCAGGCGGTGCCGCCCTCCTCGGCCCGCGCATAGAACCCGGCTCCGGTGCACTGCCCGTCGAGCCGGGCCCGGATCTCGTCCAGCGGCCGATGCGCCTGCGGCGGAATGGAACCCGTGCGTACCGTCCCGCGGCAGTGCTCGACCACGGGGCCGCCGGGGCTCTCGGGCGCGGTGACGGTGAACCGCCAGACGCCGAACTCCGTGGGCATCAATTCGACTCGCAGCGAACGGATCTCGCCCGGTGTGAGGACCAGCGCGGCGACGAATTCGACATCGGAGAGCGCGACCGGCAGCCCACCCGCTGCCTCCCGGCCGAATTGCCGTACCCGATCCAGGAACACCGTGCCAGGCACCAGCCGCACGCCGTTGACCACATGTTCGAGCAGATACGGCGCGGCCGTGGTGTCGAGGGTGATGTCGCGGCCGAGCACAGTCGAGGTGACCGTCGTGTCCGCCTCGGACAGCCAAAACCGCTCCCGCTGCCACGGATAGTGCGGCAGGGGGACGCACCGGCCGCCGGAGTACAAGCGGGACAGGGACATCGGCGCATTGCGCGCGTAGAGGGTGGCCAGCCCGGCCAGCAGGGTGGCGCGCTCGGGCTGGCCGCGCCGCTGCGAGCCGACGGCCTCGCCCGTCACCCCGAGATCGGCGATGTTCTCGCGAATGGCCTGCACCAGCATGGGATGCGGGCTGATCTCCACGAAGACGGTGGGTCGCTCGGCCGCGGCCGCACGCACCACCGCGCTGAATTGCACCGGCTCCCTGAGATTCCGGGCCCAGTAGGCGGCGTCGAGGTCGATTCCCGCGACGGGTTGGCCGAGCACCGTGGAGTGCACGGGGATCCGTCCGGCCAGCGGTGTGATCGCGCCGAGCGCCTCGACCAGCTCGTCGAGTACCGGATCCATCTGCACGCTGTGCGAGGCCACATCGACCTTCACCATCTGGCAGAACACGTCCCGGGCTTCCAGGGTCGTCTTCAACTCGGCCAGCACCTGCGGATCACCGGACAGCACAGTCGTTTTCGGGCTGTTGCTGACCGCCACCGACACCTTCGTCGACACCTCGGCAATGAGCTCGCGGGCGGAGTCGATGGACAGGCCCACCACCGCCATCGCGCCCTGACCGGCGACGCGGCGCATGAGCGCACTGCGCCGGCAGATGACCGCGGCGGCATCCTCGAGGCTCAGCGCACCGGCGATGTGCGCCGCGGCGGCCTCGCCCATGCTGTGCCCGATCACGAGGTCCGGTTCCACGCCCCAGGCCCGCCAGGTCTCGGCCAGGGCGATCTCCACCGCCCACAGCGTCGGCTGCACCACGTCGATGCCGGTGAGTTCGGCGCCGTCCCGCAGCAACTCCAGCACCGACCATCCGCTCTCGGCCCGGATGGCGGCATCACAGCGCACCATGGCGTGCCGGAAGGCGGGCGAAACCTCCAGCAGCTCACGGCACATGCCCGGCCACTGGGAACCTTGCCCGGGGAAGACGAACGCCACCCGGGGCCGGTCGTGGGCCACGAATTCCGTGTCGCCGTGCAGCACCGCGCGCAGCTGTTCGATGAGCTCGTCGTGGGTCGCCCCGACCACCGCGAGCCGGCGGTCGTGATGGGTGCGGCGGGCGGCGGCCGTATAGGCGATATCGCGGATGTCCTCGTGGCGGCCCGCCCCGCGCGGACCCAGATACGTCAGATGGAAGCGCACCAGATCCCGCAGCGCCTCATGGGATTGGGCCGACAGCGTGAGCAGCTGGGCATCCCCGGTCTCGGCCAGGGCCGCGTCGGCGTGCCGGACCCGGGTTGCGACGGCCGGATCCACCTCGGTCAGCACCACGTGCACATTGGTGCCGGAGACACCGAATCCGCTCACCCCAGCCACGAGGCGCTTGTCATCGTCCAGCGGCGTCGCCATGGACGGCAGCGTCAGCGGTAGCTCCTCCCACGGGATGGCCGGATTGGGCGTGCGCAGGTGCAGATTGCCGGGCACGGTCCGATGCCGCAGGCACAGCACGGCTTTGATCACCCCGATCAAGCCCGCCGCCGCCTCGCTGTGCCCGATATTGGTCTTGTGCGAACCGACCAGCAGCCGCCGGGTGCGGCCCGCGCCGAGCACGGTGCCGATCGCCTTGAGCTCGACCGGATCCCCGGCCTGGGTGCCGGTGCCGTGTGCCTCCACGAAATCCACTGTGGCGGGATCGATTCCGGCGTCGGCGTAGGCATTGCGCAGCATGTCGACCTGACCGGAGACGGCCGGGGCCATGAACAGTCCGCTGCCCATGCCGTCATTGCTGCTGCCCACGCCGCGGATCACCGCGTGAATCGGATCGCCGTCCGCCAGCGCCGCGGGCAGGGGCTTGAGGATGACCGCGGCGATACCTTCGCTGCGGACGAAACCGTCGGCGTCCCGGTCGCCGAATTTGCACCGGCCCTCCGGCGAGAGCATGCCCGCCGAGGAGAACGCAACGCTCTCCCACGGGCTCAGCACCAGGTGCGCCCCGGCGGCGATGGCCATCGAGGACTCACCGCTGCGCAGGCTCTGCACTGCCACGTTCAGTGCCGACAGCGAGGACGCGCACGCGGCGTCGACGGCCAGCGCGGGCCCGTTCAGATCGAAGGCGAACGACAGCCGACCAGCGATAGCCGAGCGCGCGCCGCCGCCCATGACCCCGTAGATGGTGGGCTTCCCGCGATTCTGCAGTTCCCAGTAGTTCGAGCTGTCGGTGCCGACGAACACGCCGGTCCGGCTTCCGGCCAGCTGCTCGCGGGTCAGGCCCGCGTCCTCGATCGCCTCCCAGGCGCACTCCAGCAACAACCGCTGCTGGGGATCCATGGCCTCCGCCTCGCGCGGCGACACGCCGAAGAAGTCGGCGTCGAAGCCGTCGATATTGTCGAGAAAACCGCCCGCGGTGGTGATGATTTTCCCGGCGGCGGGGCCGCCCGGCTGATAGAACTGGTCGATCGGAAATCGCGTGATTGGAATTTCGGTGATCGCATCTATCCCATCCAGCAGCAGCTGCCAGAATTCGTCGATGCCATGTGCCCCCGGTACGTGACACGCCATTCCGATAATTGCGATCATGCGCTCGTCCACCGCGGTGGAATCGAGGCCGGCGTCAACTGGATTTTCCCGTGTATTCAATTCTGCGCCCCTCCCCGGGCAACGGTTATGACAGGGGCCGGGCGGGCGACGCCGGTGACGCCCGCCCGGCCGTGAAACCTCAGTCGACGGCGAGGACGACCTTGCCGCCGGGCAACTCCCGTTGCCGCATGCGCTCGACGACCTTGCCCAGGTCGCCCCAGCCGGATACGTGGCCCGGCGTCGCCACCAGTCGTCCCGCCGCGACCAGCGACACCAGGATCGCCAGGTCGACATCGTCGGGATCGGTTGCGGCGTAAGAGATGTAGTTCTGCAGCCGGGCGCCCTCATGGCCGATGAAGTTGTACACGTCGATCGGCGCCTTCTCGCCGGAGCTGCTGCCCAGCACGACGACGGTGCCGCCTGGGACGAGCTTGGCGAGTGCGCCGGTGAGGGCCGCGCCGCCCACTGACTCCAGCACCAGATCGAAAGGCCCGGTGGCACTATCGACATCGGCCACCACCTCGGCGGCGCCCAGCCCGGTCAACTCCTCGGCGACCTGGTCCGCCTGCGTGGTGACCGCGGTGACGATCGCGCCCGACAGCGCGGCGAGCTGCACCTGGAATCGGCCGACACCGCCGTTCGCGCCGGTGATCAGGACCCTCCGGCCCAGGACATTGCCGCCGATGCGCAGGGTGCGCAGGGCGGTCAGGCCCGCCATGGGCAATGCGGCGGCCTGTTCCATGGTGAGCTCGTCGCTCAGCACGGTCAGGCGCGAGGTGGACACCGCCGCGCGCTCGGACCAGCCGGCCTGCTCGACCATGCCCACCACGCGGCTTCCCGGCTGAGGTCCGGATCCGTCGGCCGCGCTCTCGATCACGACGCCGGCCACATCCTGTCCTGGTCGCCAGCCTTCGGGGCGGATGCCCAGCAGCGCCAATTCGCCACGGTTGACCGAGAACGCACGGACCGCGATCAGCGCCTCGTTCGGCGCGGGGACCGGTTCCCCGACGTCTCCGAAAGAGACCGGCGAATCACCGTTCGGATTATTGATTACAGCTCGCATTCGTTGCCTCTCTTCCGCGCTCAGGTGATCACTTCGAATACTTCCATCGGTCGTCGAAACTGAGAAGGAACGGCTTTTAATCGGGCAATCACGGAAAATTATCGCCCTGTCGATGTGATCGAGATCACCAAACCGATGGGGAATAGCGGGACTCCGACGGCAATTGAGAGACCGGCAGGTATCTTTCTTGAACCTACAAACCAGCCGCTCTCATTCGCCGGTGGTAGGATTTGCCGCGAAACCAGTTGCGCACAAACGGGGGGCGTGTATGGAACTCAGGCATCTCGCGAGCTTTGTCACGGTCGCCGAGGAATTGCACTTCGGGCGTGCCGCCCGGCGACTGCACATTGTTCAGCCGGCCGTCAGTCAACGCATCAAGGCGCTGGAAAACGAATTCGGTCTGCGGCTGTTCGATCGCACCGCGGGCGGGGTGGGCCTCACTGCGGCCGGGCATCGCCTGCTCGAGCAGGCGCGGGTCGTCCTGGGCGCCGCCGACCAGTTCGCCGGCCTCGCCGAGGACCTCGCCCGTCGCGAGAACATGCAGGCGCAATTGCGTATCGGCACCGCCGACGGGATGACCACTCGGCTCGAGCACATTCTGGCCGCGCTGCACGACCAAGCGCCGACGACCCAGATCGTGCTGGAGAGCCTGCCCGCCTCCGAGCGGCTGGCGCGGGTAGCCGACGGGCAGCTCGACGCCGCGTTCATCCGGATGCTGCGACCGATTTCCGGGCTGCGGGCCATACCGCTGTGGTCGGATCGCCTGGTCGCGGCGCTGCCGGCTGAGCATCCCCTGGCCGGTGAGTCGACGCTGCCCTTCCGGCGGCTCTCGGCGATTCCACTGCGGCTGTCCAAGCGCGAATCCAATCGCACCTTCGTGGACACGGTGTTGCGGGCGTGCGGCTCGGCGGGGTTCACCCCGCAGATCGGGGGCGCGTTCACCACCGTGCAGAACACGTTGGCGCTGTTGGGATCCGGACAGCCGTCGTGGACGGTGCTCTACGAGGAGGCCGCCACCGCCCTGCCCACCCGGCGCGTCGCCTTCCGCCGGCTCACCGATCCGGAAGTAGTGGTGCAGACGTCGCTGGTCGTGCGCGAGTTGTCGCCCGCCGTGCGGCAACTCGTCGACACCTGCCGTGTCGATGTTCCCAAGGATCGAGATTATTCCGAAGTCCCGTTGGTGCGAGCGGTGGCAGGCTGATCGCCTGGTGGCCGCGGCCACATCATTCGCATGGAATTAATCTATTCATCACATTGAATTGGTGCTCTGTCTGGGAGCGGTTCAGCAAGAATCGTCCAGTTATCAATATGTGAAATGCGTTTCGAGCTTTGATTGGCATGGAAACTGGAACCGGTCGGATGACGCGCGGAGTTCGGGGCGTTTCTGCGCGACTGCATTCGCACGGCCCGCGCTGAGCTCGACCGGATACTCCTTGCGCGGCGCCGCCTTCGATCGTGGGGGAGGGGCCAGGCATCCGTTGGCACCGCAGGTGGGTAGCAAGGGATGTCGGTGTGGAGGGGCGTCGGGTTGAGTGAGCGGCCGGCGTTTCTCATCACTGAGTCGGGTAGGCGATCCGCAACCTGATCCACGACCTAACAAATAATACCTATACGGAAATATGCGCATCTAAACATGTGTCTTCGATCGTCCGAAAAGGTCCTGAACCAGCCCCATCACCTCGAAACCTGCCAAGAGGCGAAGGGGCCAGGGCTCGTCGGGGTGAGCCGGTTCACCAGTTGGAGGGCTCGTAGTCCTTGAGGAAGCAGCCGAAGAGGTCGTCGCCGGCTTCGCCGCGGACGATCGGGTCGTACACCCGGGCCGCGCCGTCGACCAGGTCGAGGGGTGCGTGGAAGCCTTCCTCGGCCAAGCGGACCTTGGTGTAGTGCGGGCGCTCGTCGGTGATCCATCCGGTATCGACGGCGGTCATGAGGATCTGGTCGGCTTCGAACATCTCGCGGGAGCTGGTGCGGGTCAGCATGTTCAGCGCGGCCTTGGCCATATTGGTGTGCGGATGGCCCGCGCCCTTGTAGCCGCGTGCGAAGACGCCTTCCATGGCCGAGACGTTCACGACGTACTTGCGCCGGGCCGGTGCGGCGGCCATGGCGGGGCGCAGGCGCGAGATGAGGATGAATGGCGCGACGGAGTTGCACAGCTGCACTTCGAGGAGTTCGGTGGGGTCGACTTCGCCGACTGTCTGCACCCAGCTGTTGGTGTGCGCCAGATCGGGCACCAGGCCGCCCGCGTCGATGGCGATGCCCTGCGAAATGCGTTCGGGCGTGGCCGATCCCGCGATCAGGGCGAGGTCGGCGATATCGGTGGCGGTTAGACCTGGGGTGAGGGAGGCGGTGAGCGCGGTCGGGTGTGCCTGCATGGTCTTGCCGAAGCTGATCACGTCCGGCAGTTCGCCGGCGGGCAGCGGCCCGTTCTCGGCTTCGACGAGGGCGCTGTAGGCGCCGGCGGTTCGGCGGACGGTCTGGGCGGCGTTGTTGATGAGAATGTCGAGCGGACCTTGTGCGGCAACGTCGTCCGCGAGTGCCACCACCTGTGCCGGGTCGCGGAGGTCGATGCCGACGATCCGCAGCCGGTGGAGCCAGTCGGGGCTGTCGGGCTGGGCGGCGAAGCGGCGGATGGCGTCATTGGGAAAGCGGGTGGTGATGGTGGTGTGCGCGCCGTCGCGTAGGAGTCGCAGCGCGATGTACATGCCGATCTTGGCGCGTCCTCCGGTGAGCAGGGCGCGCTTGCCGGTGAGGTCGGTGCGGGCGTCGCGCTTGGCGTGGCTCTTGGCGGCGCAGTCGGGGCAGAGCTGGTGATAGAACGCGTCCACGCGGGTATAGCGCTGTTTGCATATGTAGCAGGGCCGCGGTCGCAGCAGTGTGCCCGCACTGGCGCCGGTGGCGGTGGAGCTGATCGGGATTCCGGCGGTTTCGTCGTCGATCCGGTGGGGTGAGCCGGTGGCGGTAGCGGCCACGACTTCTTTGTCGGCGACGGAGATGGCGTCGCGGGCGGCGAGGCGCTTGTTCTGCTTGAACTTCTTGAACATGTGGCCGACGGCCCGCTGCACGGTGACGGAGTCGGGGTGTTCCTTGTCGAGCTGTCCTGCCTGTTCGAGCACGCGCAGGCAGATGGCCAGCTCGTCGGGGTCGATGGCCGGTGCGTCGGTCGGTGGTGCCGGTGTGGTCTGCTCGGCCATCGGAAGCTGTGGTGATCCTTCGTGCGCGGGGTGGTGGACGAGCCATTCTCTCAAAGGGCTGGATAGCGAAGACGCCCGGCCGTTGCGGGGCCGGGCGTTCGGGACCGTGCGGCTGTCAGTTCGTGGCTGCCGGGACGGTATCGAGTTCGCCGGCGTCGTCGTCGCGTCCGAGTTCGCGGGCGCGTTCGGTGAGGAGGGTGCGCAGGCGGGCGGGGATTTCGTCGCGGACCTGAATGAGGGCCTGCCACACCGGTTCCGGAGTCTCGGGGGTGAGGGCGGAGAGGAATTCCTCGATGTCGTCCATATTGTCGATGATTTCGAGGACGCGGATGCGGCCCTGCTGGTCCTGGGCGAGGGTGATGTCGACGAGTGCGTGGATGTTGTCGCTGCGGGAGGCGGTGAGGACGGCCACGAGGACTTGTTCGCGGGTGAGGCCACCGATGAGGGAGGCCAGGGTGGGTTTAGTGGTCTCGGGCAGGGCGTCGACCAGCGGCAGGGCCTGGGACCAGAGGTCATTGTCGGCGGTGGCGGTGATGACGGCGGTGAGGACTTCGGGGTCGGTCATGACGGGCAGTCCGGCCATGCGGCGGCGGTGGTCGTCGGTGAGGGCGAGGGCGACGGGAATCATGGCCGCCCATAGGTCGGCGGTGTGGGCGTCGCGGATGAGGTCGCCGAGTTGGTCGTCGCTCTGTTCGCCGACACGGGCGGCGATGAAGGCTAGCTGGGGCGCGGGCAAGTGGGAGGCCAGCGGCAGGAGGTTGATCCATTGGCCACCGTCGAGGGCGGCGTCCATGATCGCGGCGAGGACCTCGTCGGTGTGGACCGTGGGTCGTTCGGCGAACAGGCGCAGGCTGTTGTGGCTCATGGCGCTGGTGATGGGGAGCAGGGTGGACCAGGCGTCCAGTTCGGTGGCGGCGGTGATGAGGCCGTCGAGGACGTCGCCGCCGAGTCCCGCGGTGATGTCGCCGATCCAGGGGCGGTTGTGGGGTGAGATGGAGTCGAGCAGGTCGATGCCTTCGGCCCACATGCTCTGGTCGTAGGCGGAGCGGATGATGCCGGGGACGCGGTCGGCGAGGACGTGCAGGACGTCGTCGATGGCGTTCTTGTCTTCGAGGAGGAAGCCGATGCGCAGCAGGTCGGGATCGCTCATGACCGGGGCGGTGGCGCGCAGGGTGGGTTCGGGGACGACGTGGACGAAGCGCCCCATGGTGATGTGGTCGCCTCGGGAAAGTAGTTCGCGCGCAACGTCGGTGACCATTCTGGGCGGCACGGCGGCGATGACGGCGGCGGTGCGGCGGGGGTCGAGTTGGACGGCGCACTCGGCGAGGAATTTCGAGGGCAGTGATTTGGCGATGTCGACGGCGCGCTGGGGTTCGACGGCGCTGGCGATGGCGGCGCAGAGGATGGGTCCGAAGGCGCGTTCGGCGATTTTGGCGCTGATGCCGACGGGGACGATCTTGCTGGCGGTGGCGATGCCCTCGAGGCGTTTGGTGTCCCGGTCGAAGAGCCTGTCGGTGACGCGTTCGCGGTATTCGCGGATGGCGGCCGGTGGCAGGTCGGCGAGGAAGTCGAGTTCGGTGGCGTCGGAGATGCCGAGCAGGCGTGCGAGTTTGGTGATCTCGGCGACGGCGACGAGGTGTTCGCTCATAGTCCGAGCGCCTTCTTGATGGCCGGGCGCATGAGGCGCGGGACGATGTCGAGGGAGGAGCCGATGGCGGCGTCGAGGGCTTCGCGGCGGCGGGCCATGCCGGCTTTCAGGTGGCGGTCGAGTTCGGCCAGGTCGGTGTCGGTGAGCTGGTCGAAGGCTGCGGGCAGGGGTGCTCGCAGGGTGTCGCTGAGTTGGCGTGCTGCGTCTGACATCGGCGTCTTTCCGGTTGTTCATACTGCCAGTACGGAAATCGATACTGGTAGTACGTTCTGTCTGAAATCAATCCGCGTCGGGTGACCTAGGCTGTGGCTTGTCTCACGTGAACTGCCGGTACTTTAGTGCTTCTTCGGAGTGCGGTCGCGGGACTCGTGCGTACCGGTGGTACGTGTATGCTTCGCCCGTGGTTCGTAGCAGTGCCCGATCGCGGGTGGTGACCCGTGAGGACATCGTGGATGCGGCGATCCGCGTAATCGATCGGGCGGGTCCGCGTCCGAGCATGGATGACATCGCGCGGGAGGCGCAGATCACCAAGCCGCGGCTGTACCGGCAGTTCGCGGACAAGGGGGATTTGTTCACCGAGATCGCGGCGCGCATGTCGCGGCGGGCGTTTTCGGCCGCGGGCGCGGACATGACGTTGATGCTGCAGCCGCCGCGGGTGGCGTTGCGGCGCGTCTTCACCGAGTACGCGCACGGAATTCTGGAGCACCCCAATGTTTTCCGGTATCTGGGGCAGGCGCCGGTGTTGCGGCAGTCGGGGGCCGGTGTGCTGCAACTGGATCTGGGTCGGGAGGCGGCGCGGCGGCTGGAGAAGCTGGCGCGGTCGGTGGCCCAGGCCGTGCCCCTCGATACGGCGGGGGTGGATTATCTGTCGCGGGCGCTGGTCGGGGCGGTGGTGTCGATCACTGATCTGTGGCTGTCGGATTCGGATGCGCCGACCGGTGAGCAGACCGCGGAGTTCATCGATCAGGCGACGGAATTGGTGTGGGGCCTCATCGATGGTTTCCTGCGGCGTCAGGGGGTCGAGGTGGATGCGGACACTCCGATCTTCGCGACCTTCGCCGAGGTGAATCAGTCCCGGTCGGGTGATTGTTGACGCATTGTTGACACACCGCCAATAGCCGTGCACCCTGATGGGCGAGGCGCTGACGCGCACCCATTTCAGGCAAGCGAGGAACGGACGATGGCACGCCCCGCATGGAGCGACGACGAGGTCGAGGCGGTACGAGAATTGGCGACCACCTTCTTCGAGAAGGAGGTGATTCCACATGAGGAGAAGTTCATCGCCCAGGGCCACCCGGATCGCGCCCTCTACAACCGCGCCGGTGAACTGGGCCTGCTGTGCGCGGCCATTCCCAGCGAATATGGCGGTGGCGGTGGCACTTTCGCCCACGAGGCGGCCATCATCGAGGCGCAGGCGCACTGCGGCGACGGCTCACTGGGCATGCCGGTGCACTCCTCGATCATCGCGCCGTACCTTCACGAGTTCGGCTCCGAGGAACTCAAGCGGCGGGTGCTGCCCAAGGCGGCCAGCGGTGAGATGGTGCTGTCCATCGGCATGACCGAGCCCGGCACCGGTTCGGATCTGCAGAACATCAAGACCCGCGCGGTGCGCGAGGGCGACGAGTACGTCATCACCGGCTCGAAGATCTTCATCTCGAACGGCTGGCTGTGCGACGGCATCATCATCGCCTGCAAGACCGACCCGACCCAGGGGGCGGCCGGCGTCTCGCTGATCTTCGCCGAAGTGGGCGACGACACTCCGGGTTTCACGCGCGGGCGCATCCTGAACAAGATCGGTGGCAAGGCGCAGGACACCGCGGAGCTGTTCTTCGACGGCCTGCGGGTGCCGGTGTCGAACCTGCTGGGCCCGGCCGAGGGCCAGGGCTTCTATCAGATGATGCAGATGCTGGCCCAGGAACGCCTGGTCACCGCGATCATGGCGGTGGCGATGACGGAGAAGGCGGTCGAGCTGACCGTCGACTACACCAAGGGTCGCGAGGCGTTCGGAAAGCCGCTGTTCGCCATGCAGAACACCCGTTTCGAGCTGGCGGAGTGCGCGACCATCGCCAAGGTCGGGCGGGTTTTTCTGGATGACTGCATCTCGAAACATCTGCGCGGTGAGCTGGATATCCCCACCGCGGCCATGTCGAAATACTGGTTGACTGACCAACTCGGTAATGTGGTGGATCGCTGTCTGCAGTTCTTCGGAGGCTATGGATACATGACCGAATACCCGATCTCCCAGCTGTACACCGGCGCTCGGGTCCTGCGGATCCTCGCGGGAGCCAACGAGGTAATGAAGGATCTCATTGCCCGCTCACTCTGATACCCCGGCGCCGCCAAGGCCCGGCGGTAACTCTGATACCCCGGCGCCGCCAAGGCCCGGCGGTAACTCTGATACCCCCGCGCCGCCAAGGCCCGGCGGTAACTCTGATACCCCCGCGCCGCCAAGGCCCGGCGGTAACTCTGACACCGACGCCGCCATCGTCGAGCCGACCGCGTCCGATGACCACGTGGACGCGCCGTCGCGTCGCCGCCGGCTCGAACCCGACGAACGTCGCGCGCAGATCCTGTCCTGTGCGATCGACATGTTCGGAGAACGCCCGTATGCGGCGGTGTCCACCGCCGAACTGGCCCAGCGGGCCGGGGTGGCGCGCGGGCTGATCAACCATTACTTCGGCAACAAGCGGGATTTGTATCTCGCGGTGGTGCGGCGCATGGTGACGCTGCCGCGGCCGGAGAAGATGGTGGTGCCCGCCGGGTCGACCCGGGAGCGGGTGGATGCCAGCGTCTCATGGCTGCTGGACACCATCAGTGAGCACGGCAGCACCTGGGTCAAGGTGACCGGGCACGAAGGAGTCGGCGACGACCCGGAGGTGCAGCGCATCCTCGACGAGGCCGACTATGCCGCGGCCGACCGCATGGTCCAGATGATGGGGTTGAGCGAATCGCTGCACAGTGCCGAATTGCGGGCGCTCGTGCGCTGTTACGGCGGGCTGGTGAAGGCGGCCGGACGCGAGTGGATCGTGCGCGGCAGCCTGACCCGCGAGCAGGTTCACCACCTGCTCGCGGACGCGCTGCTCACCCTGGTCGGCGAAACCTTCCCCAAGGTCGACGCCGGGCGCTGAGTTCGGAGCGGGTCATCGTGTTCGGACGGCGGCGAGTTCCTCGACCCGCCAGGTCATCCCGGTGGTGGCCAGGTGGTCGAGGAAGCTCGCCGCGTCGAATGCCTGTGCCGGGGCGAGGGTTCCGGCCGGTGCACCCACGGCGACCAGGCGGCGCGCGGCCTCTACGGCGATGACCGTGGTGGAACCGTAGGCGTTGAACCCGGTTACCCAGCCACGGGCCCGGCGATCGTCGACGCCGGTGACTTCGGCGAGCATGAACCAGCGGGAAGCGTCGAGCACGGCCGCGTCGGGAATCGCCGGAAGGGTCTCGGCGACTTCGGAATTGAGGGCCGCGAACAGGTCCCCGACCTCACTGCGGATCACCCCGCGCACGCGCGGGGTCTCGACATGGCGGGGGATGGTGTAGACACCCGGCAGCGCGATGGGGCTCATGGGCACCGGTTCGGCCTCGCCCGGTTCGAGCATGGTGGAGGCCGGCTCCCGCACCGATTGCCAGCTGCCGTCACGGTATTCGATCTGCTCGTCGACCATGATGGCCGCCATCGAGCGTGCGGTGCCGCGGGAATGCGGATGGGCACCCCGCACTCCAATCGGACCGTCAAGCGCGCGCCCTGGCGCTCGCACTTCCCGGCGCAGGGCAACAGCGCGGGATTTCATGTGGTGCTGCAGGGTTCGTGCTGGTTGCTGCCCGATGGCGGGGAACCGGTGCACCTGCAGGTCGGGGACGTGGCGTTCATGCCGCGTAGCCGTGGCCATGCCATCGCCGACAGCCCCGGCGGTGGGCCTGGGAGCGAGACCGGTCCAGAGACCGTATTACGGTGTGGCGCTTACTATCTCGATTATTCCCGCGCGCACCCGGCGCTGGCGGAACTGCCCGATGTGATCCATCTGCCCGCACGCGTCGGCCACTACAGCCCGCTGCGCAGCGCCATCGATCTGCTCGGCCACGAACTCGACACCCAGGACGGGTCCGGTGCCGTCGCCCCACTGCTCGAGGTGCTGCTGCTGTTCATGCTGCGGACCTGGCACGAAGCCCACCCCAGCGACACCGGATGGGTTGCGGCGCTGCGAGATCCGGCCGTGCACACCGCCCTGCAGGCCATTCACGCCGAACCGGCGGCGCCGTGGACGGTGCAATCCCTCGCGGCCCGCGCCGGGTTGTCGAGGTCGGTGTTCGCGCAGCGGTTCACCGCCACTCTGGGCACCGGCCCGTTGACCTATCTCACCTGGTGGCGCATGACCTGCGCCGCAAGGCTGCTCCGCGACACCGACGTGCTGCTGCGGGTGGTCGCGGAGAAGTCCGGTTACACCTCCGAATACGCGTTCGCCAAGGCGTTCAAACGCGAATTCGGGGTGGCGCCCGGGCGATTCCGCGCTCAGGGACGGCCCGAAGCCGCCTAGTGAGCGGCACCGGCCGCCGCGCAGTTCGCCCTTCCCGAACCGGGCGTGCGCGGTGGTGGCCTCGGACAGCGCAAGGTGTCCTCGATGCGCACTGCCAGCGGGCCCGCCTCGACCAATCCGCCGCCGGGGGCCCGCTGCACCGACGCGACGGGCTGGCGGCGTGGCGCATGACCGTGCGAGTGCTGGTGCGCATGGACTATCCGCCCGGCCCCGCCCGGACAGAGCCTGCTCGCTCATCCTGAGCCGACTACAAGCCTGGGCCGAGGCCGCATGGACGCGGTGTCGGCCGCCCGCAGGGAATTCGATAGCGCCGCCGGGAATGGCGCCCGAGCGTGATGTGTTGGCCGACGATATGGCATTCGACCACTTCGGCAAGTTCGGTGCATGGCAGTTCTACACGCAGTTCAGCCCCGAATCGGTGCGTGAGCTCGAAGAGCTCGGATACGGCGCGGTATGGCTGGGCGGGTCGCCGCCTGCCGACTGGGACGGCTTCGAGCGGTTGCTCGCCGGATCGGAGTCGATCGTGGTGGCGACCAGCATCGTCAACATCTGGGCTTCCCCGGCGGAGGCGGCCGCGGACACCTACCTGCGGCTCGAGGAGAAATTCCCCGGGCGGTTCCTGCTCGGCGTCGGCGTGGGCCATCGCGAGCACACCGAGACCTACACCAAACCCTATGAGGCCCTGGTGAACTACCTCGACATCCTGGACGCCCGCGGCGTCCCCCGGCAGGGCCGCGCACTGGCGGCCCTGGGCCCGCGGGTGGCGAGACTGGCGCGCGACCGCAGCGCCGGCGCGCTGCCGTACCTGACCGTGCCCGAGCACACCGCCGAGCTGCGCGGCATTCTCGGCCCCGACAGGTTGCTGGTCAGCGAACACAAGGTGGTGCTCGACGAGGACGCCGCGCGGGCGCGCGCGGTCGGCCGTGAGAAGGCCGGGTTCTACCTGGGCCTGGTGAACTACGTGAACAACCTGCGCCGCTTCGATTTCAGCGACGCCGACCTGACCGCGCCGGGCAGTGACCGCTTCGTCGACGCGGTGGTCGCGCACGGCAGCGCCGAACAGGTCGCCGACCGCCTGGCCGAACACGTGCGCGCGGGAGCCGACCATGTCGCCGCGCAGGTCGTCGGCGGAGAGTACCTGCCGGTGCTGCGCACGCTCGCGCCGCTGCTGGCCGAACGGCTGAACTGAGTGGTCACGCACACTCCGAACGCGTTCCGGGTGCCGGGATGTCCTGACACCTGGAATCGTTCGGTTTCAGTGTGATTCGAGGCCCTCGACGGCTCTGGAGAGGCGCGAAGCCCGTGTTCTCACAATTCTCGCGCGCAGCGGTTCCGGGCAAGGCTATTCGGTGGTGTCCTTGCGGGCCTTGCTGGGTTGGACGCGTGGGGGTTCGTTGGGCATCTTGGGGTAGACGGGGGGCCACGGGGCGTCCATGAGTCCCGCGGCCATGTCCTTGTCGGACATTTCCAGCAGGGGGTCGAGGGATTGGGGGAGGCGGTCGGCCCAGGGGTCGCCCAGTTCGGCGACTCGGGCCGGGACGGTGGCGATCGTCAAGTCATCGGGGACGATCGAATCCAAGGCTTCCCAAGCGATCGGAGTGGAGACCTGGGCGCCGACCTTGGGGCGGGCGCACCAGGCGCCGAAGACTGTTTTGTGGGGGGCGTTCTGGTTGAAGTCGACGAAGACTCGGGAGCCGCGTTCTTCTTTCCACCAGGCGGCGGTGATGCGGTCGGGGTGGCGGCGTTCGAGTTCGCGGGCCAGGGCGACGGCGGCAGCGCGGACCTGGTAGCCGTCCCAGTTCGGTTGCAGCATGGCGTACAGGTGCAGGCCGCGGGAGCCGGAGGTTTTCACGCGGACGTCGATGTCGAGTTCGGTGCACAGCTCGCGGGTGGCGAAGGCGGCGGCGCGCAAGTCGTCGAAACCGATACCGGGGGAGGGATCCAGGTCGATGCGCAGCTCGTCGGTGACACCGGTCGGAGGAAGAACGTTACCGGCGGCATCCGTCACCGGCGGAAAAATGGAGGCGGCCTCGGCGCCGGCGTGGGTGGGCCAGACGTGAAAACCCAAGCAGCCCAGGTTGACCGCCCACAGAATGTGGGCCATATCGACGGCGACCAGGGCGTCGCTGGTGGTGCCGTTGGGGGTGGAGACAACCGTGGTCTGCAACCAGTCGGGCGCCGACTTCGGCACCCGCTTCTGGAACCAGGATTTTCCGGACGCTCCGTCGGGATAGCGTTCCAGCAGAACCGGGCGATCGCCGATGGCACGCATGATCGGATCGGCAACGGCCAGATAGTAATTCACCAGATCCAGCTTGGTTTCCCCGCGCTTGGAGAAGTACACCTTGCCCGGATTGGAGATGGTGACCGTGTGCCCGGCCACCTCGAGCTCCACCGAATCGCTCACCGCGCAGTCCCTTTCGCGCTTCTGGCCTCGGCGAAGATATCGGCCAGCTCGGCGGGCGCCACCTCATCGAGCTGGGCGTAGGTACACGATTCGGGCGTGCGGTCGCTGCGGAAACGCACCAGCCGCCCCCCGTGGCGCAGTCGCCCGGCCATCACATGCTCGTAGCGGACCTCGGCCACCAGGTCCGGGCGCAATGCCTCCCAGGACAGGTCCTTGCCGCCGGTCCAGCGACTCACCCCGCCGGGCATCTTCCCGTCGGCCTTGGCCTGCGCGGCCGCATCGGCCCACGACCGCCACGGATGATTCTCGAGCGCGTTGTCCCGCAACGGCTCCAACTCGGTGACCAGCTCCTTGCGCCGTGCCGCGGTGAAACTCGACGCCACTCCGACGTGATGCAGGTGGCCCTCGTCGTCGAACAGTCCCAGCAGCAGCGACCCCACCCCCTGCCCGTCCTTGTGCCAGCGGAACCCGGCCACCACGCAGTCGGCGGTGCGCTCATGCTTGATTTTGAGCATCACCCGCTTGTCCTGCATATACGGCAGATCCGCCGCCTTGGCCATCACCCCGTCGAATCCCGCGCCCTCGAACCGGGTGAACCAGTCCGCCGCGACGTCCGGGTCATCGGTCATCGGCGTGAGATGGGTGCGCGAGAACTGGCCGTCGAGCACGGTTTCCAGCATCCGTCGTCGCTCGGCGAAGGGCTGATCGGTCAGATCCTTGTCACCGAGGGCCAGCAGGTCGAAGCCCACGAAACTGGCCGGTGTCTCCACCGCCAGCTTGTTGACCCGCGACGCCGCCGGATGCAGGCGGTTCTGCAGCGTGTCGAAATCGAGGCCGTTCTCGGTGACGACCACGATCTCACCATCCACCACGCACCGCTGCGGCAAGGCCTGACCCAGTAGTTCCACCAGTTCGGGGAAGTACCGGGTCAGGGGCCGGTCGTTGCGGGAACCCAGCTCGATCTCGTCGCCGTCGCGGAAGACGATGCAGCGGAAGCCGTCCCATTTGGGCTCGAACAGCAACCCCGGATCACGGGGCAGCGCCGAGACCGATTTGGCCAGCATCGGTTTGACCGGCGGCATGACGGGCAGTTGCACACGACCTCCTCGGTTCGCGGTGGACCCGAGACCGATCGTAGTGCGAACCTGTCAGTTTTCGATCCAGCCGTGCTGATCGGCGAAGGTCGTGAGCCGGTCGCGGATGGTGATGATCTCCGCCGCCGTCAGCTGCGGCGAGGCATCCAGCAGCAGCTCGGTGATCAACCGGCGATGCTCGGCCGCGCTCAACTGCCCCGACCCGCGATGATCCTTGCCCTTGCTGTGCCGCGCCGGAGCCGACTGCCCGGGCACCACCGCGAGGTTGATCGCCTTGGGACCCCGATCACCCTCGGTCACATCGAATTCGAAAACCCGCCCCTGGCGCAGTTCGTCCTCGTCCAGCCCGATGTCATTGACGTGGACGAACACGTCCGGACCACCGTCTTCCGGACGGATGAACCCGAAACCCCGAGAACTGTCGAACGACACCAATTTCCCGATGGACACCTGAACACCCGCTCCTCGTCGCCGCGTCCCTCTGGCGGCCACTCTAGTCCGCGGGTTGATCATTGTTGGAAGAAAGTGCCTTTTGCAACGAATTGAAGACCGTCAACCCCTGGCCCACCATGCCGTTCACGATCTCCGACACACCGTCCGGGCCGTTCAGCACCGTCAGATTCGCGTTCGACAACCCCGCCGAGGCCTGCTTGACGATCTCGGGCAACTGCTCGATCAGCAGCTGATCCAGCGCGATCCGGTTGTTCGATGCCGCCGCCTCGGCCTGGATTCGGGTGCGGTCGGCCTCGGCCTCGGCCAGGATGCGCACCCGATCCGCTTCGGCCAGAGCCGGTTTCACCACCTCGGCCTGCAGCTGCTGCTCACGCAGCTCGGCTTGCTTGCGCGCCTGTTCGGCCTGCGCGGAAAGCACCTCCTGCAACGCGGTCGCCTGCGCGAGCGGACCCGCCTGCGCCGCCTCGGCATTGGCCTTGTCGATATCGCGTTGATACTGCGCCTTGAGAATCGCCGTCTCGCGCTGGTACTCCGCCTGTTTGCGCTGCGACTCCTGCTCGGCCTGTGCCGCCAGCTGCGCCGCGGCCGCCTGGGCGATCTGGGCGTCGCGCTTGACCGCCGCGTTGTGCGGGGCCGCGAGCGCGGCGATATAGCCGAGATTGCCGTCGTCGATGTGCTGGATCTGGAACGAGTCCACCCACAACCCGATATTGCTCATCTCCACCTTCGAGGCCACCAGCACCTCGTCGGCGAGCTTCTGCCGCTCGCGGATGATCTCTTCCACCGTCATCGAGCCCACGATCGAACGCAGGTGCCCGGAGAAGATGCGCCCGGTCAGCACGCTCATCTCGCGCTCCTGCTCGGACAGGAACCGTTGTGCCGCATTGACTATCGACTGTGTGTCGTTGGCGACCTTGAACGCGATCACCGCGCGCACATCGAGCTGGATGGCCTGCTTGGTGACACAGCGTTCGCCGATCTCGGCCTCGAACATGGCCAGCGACAGATACCGCACCTTGCGGAACAACGGCACCACCCAGGCACCGTGCCCGATGATCACCCGGAACGGGGCACTGTCCTTGCCGCCGCGGCCGCCGCTGACCAGCATCGCCTGGTCCGGAGCCGGAACGTGGTATCCGAGCATCGCTGTCTCCCTCTGAGGTGGTGGTGAGAAGTTGTCGATCTATCGATCGCCCGGAAGGGGAATCCACGCAACAACATCGACGATGCGCCCCGGATGGGCGGCCACGACCAGGACGGTGGCGCCGGCATCGAGGGGCTCCTCGGCGCGTGCGATGTAGAGCTCGGTTCCCCCTCGGATGGCGACCAGTACCTCCCCGAGGAGTCCCTTGCCCCGGATCGGCGAGGTCAGCGTACCGGTCAAGCCCACTACCGGGTCGGTCATCGCGAATGAACTCCTCGGATGGATCGCTCGAGACCGCCAGCGTACGCGCGGGGACCGGGTCCTCCCGACACACCGTAAAATTGCCGGACATTCGCTATTGCTGGGGGGCCTGGCTCCAGCGACTATCGCGCCGCAGCGAGGACCTCCTCGTCAGCGCCGATCACATTGCCATCGATCCACCGATTCCGAGGGCAAAAGCGATGTGCGCCAACCAGATCCGGGCGACCTCCGAGTTCGGGACGTCTGCCGAGGCCTTCCGACGCCCGCCGTGGACGCGGAACTTCTATGACAATGACGACGGCTGGCCGCCGCCGTCGGAATGGGGGCGATGGCGACGCTGATCATGTGCCGCCGCACGTCGATAACAAAATGTGCTGGTTTCGTCACCAACCGGCTGGCAGGCTGAAGCGGTGACCACTCCTCCGGATACCGTGGCGGTCGATTCCGCCGACGACAAGCTGGACATCGGCGTCTTCAAAATCGCCGGTGTCGTGGTGCTCGGCGCCATCATGTCGATCCTCGACGTGACCGTCGTGACCGTAGCGATCCCCACCTTCCAGCACGACTTCGACACCACCTACGCCATCGCCGCCTGGTCGATGACCGGCTACACCCTCGCCCTGGCGACGGTCATCCCGCTCACCGGCTGGGCCGCCGACCGCTTCGGCACCAAACGCCTCTACATGATGGCGTTGACATTCTTCGTGCTGGGCTCGGTACTGTGCTCGACAGCCTGGAACATCGAGTCGCTCATCGGCTTCCGCGTCCTCCAGGGCCTGGGCGGCGGCATGCTCATGCCGCTGGGCATGACGATCATGACCCACGCCGCGGGACCGACCCGCATCGGCCGGGTCATGGCGGTGCTGGGTATACCGATGCTGCTGGGTCCGATCGCGGGCCCGATCCTGGGTGGCTGGCTCATCGAATCCTTCAGCTGGCACTGGATCTTCCTGATCAACCTGCCCATCGGTGTCATCGCGCTGATCCTGGCGTTCATCGTCTTTCCACGCGACAACCCCGAGCCCTCGCAGACCTTCGACTTCCTGGGCATGCTGCTGGCCTCACCCGGCCTGGCCGCCTTCCTCTACGGCGTATCGTCGATTCCCGGTGAGGGCACCGTCAAATCGGCCAAGGTGCTCATCCCGGCGATCATCGGTTTGGCGCTGCTGATCGGGTTCGTGTTCCACGCGCTGCGTACCGAACACCCGCTGATCGAACTGCGGCTGTTCAAGAACAAGTCGCTGCGCTTCGCGGTGATGACCATGACCCTGTTCGCCATGGCGTTCTTCGGCTCCGGTCTGCTGCTGCCGTCATATCTGCAACAGGTGCGCGGGGAATCGACCCTGGCAGCCGGTCTGCTCATCGCCCCGCAGGGCCTGGGCGCCATGCTCACCATGCCGATCGCGGGCCGGCTGGTCGACAAGATCGGGCCCGGCAAGATCGTGCTCACCGGTATCACCGTCATGTCGGTGGGCATGGCGTTCCTGACCCAGGTCAAGGCCGACACCCCGTATGCGCTGCTGTGCGGGGTGCTGTTGGTGATGGGTCTGGGCATGGGCTGCACCATGATGCCGACCATGACCGCCGCCATCCAGACGCTGACCCACAGTGAGGTCGCGCGCGGGTCGACGCTGATGAACATCGTCAACCAGACCGCCGGATCCATCGGCACCGCAACCATTTCCGTGGTGCTGACCACCCTGCTCAACCGGGGCGCCACCCTGGGCGGCAAGGGCGTGCCGGTGCCCCCGGGCGCCCCCGACCCCTCCCTGGCCAACGCGGCCATCGGATCGCGCTACAACGGCCAGCTCGCCCATCTGCCGCGGAACCTGCTCGACGAGGGCTTCGACCTCGCCGCGCGCGCATTCGCCCACACGTTCGTGGTGGCGCTGTGCATCCTTGTCGCCACCTTGATTCCGGCGTTCTTCCTGCCCCGTGCCAAATCGGTCGTGCCCGCCGCGGCCGACGCACCCGCCGTCGTGCATTGAGTGAAATGACGCACTGAGCGATAACCCCTGTGGCCCATCCGGATCTCGACTCCGGGTGGGCCACACGGCGTTTCAGGGCAGCTGCGAGCCGGTGGTGGTCAGGTGCTCGCCGTAGAAGGCGATCAGGCCGGTGGCCGACGCGATCGCCGCCAGCAGCCAGAACCGGATGATGACGGTGGTCTCCGGCCAGCCGGTGAGTTCGAAATGATGATGGAAGGGAGCCATTTTGAACAGCCGGGTACGGGTGGTGCGGAACATGACGATCTGCAGCAGCACCGATAGGATCTCGGCCACGAACAACGCTCCGACGGCCACCATCAGCAGCTCGGTGCGGCTGGTGATCGACAACCCCGCCAGCAGCCCGCCCAGCGCCAGCGACCCGGTGTCACCCATGAAGATCTTCGCCGGAGCCGCGTTCCACCACAGGAATCCCACACACGCGGCCGCCCCTGCCGCGCACACGATCGACAGATCCAGCGGATCGCGCACCGTGTAGCAGCCCGGCACCGCCTTGGCCGCACACGAGTGCGTGTACTGCCAGAACGTGATCAGCACATACGAGCCCAGCGTCAGACCCATGGAGCCCGCGGCCAATCCGTCGAGGCCGTCGGTGATATTGACCGCGTTGGACCAGGCCACCACCAGGACACAGGCCACCACCAGGAACCCGATCAGCCCCAGCGACACGGTGGTGATATCACGCACGATCGAGACCTGCTTACTGCCCGGGGTCGACCCGCCGCCACCGCGGAACTGCAACGCCAGCACCCCGAAAATCACCGCGGCACCGAGCTGCCCGACATATTTGCCCGATGCGGTGAGCCCGAGACTGCGCTGCTTGGACAGTTTGATGTAGTCGTCGAGGAAGCCGACCGCGCCCAGTGCGGTGGCCAAACCCAGCACCAGCAGCCCCGACGCCGTCGCCCCGGTCCCGCCCCGGGCGCCCACCAGATGCGCCGCCAGATAGCCGGCCCACAGTCCGATCAGGATCGCGATCCCGCCCATGGTCGGCGTCCCGCGCTTGGCGAGATGGGTCTGCGGCCCGTCCGCGCGGATCTCCTGCCCCAGGCGATGGCGCGTGAACAACCGGATCAGCAATGGCGTCGCCATGGTCGACACCGCCAACGCCACCATCGCCGCCACCAGGATCTGCCGCATCCGCCCCCCTCGAGACCCGAATTGCGTCACATGCTAACCGGCACACGAACGAAACGTGCATGCGTCGTTGTTAGCGTGAGGTATGGACACAGCGGCCGGACGGCGCGACCACCTGCGAGAGTTCCTGCGCGGCAGACGCGCCCGCATCACCCCCGACCAGGTCGGGCTTCCCGTCGCCGGGCGTCGCCGCACCCCTGGGCTGCGTCGCGAGGAGGTCGCCGTCCTCGCCGGTGTCGGCGTCTCCTGGTACACCTGGCTCGAACAGGGCCGCGATATCACCGTCTCGGCCGAGGTCCTCGACGCCATCGCCGCCGCCCTGCTGCTCACCGACCCCGAACGCGCCCATCTCTACATCCTCGCCGGGCTCAACCCGCCCTGCCGCGGCGGCGACAGCGGCCCGGATATCGCCGCCGAGACCCGGAATCTGCTGGACGCGTGGGGAACCCGCCCCGCGGTCCTGCGCGACCGCTACTGGAACGTGCTGGCCTACAACGACACCGCCCGCGCGGTCTTCGGCTTCGAAGGCCCGGGCCACAACTGCCTGGTCACCTACTTCACCAACCCCCGCTACCTGGCCGTGCCCGACATCTGGGCCGAAGCCGCGCCCGCGGTCGCCGCCGCCTACCGCGCCGACTCCGCCCCCTGCCCCGACGACCCCGGCTTCGGCTCGGTCGTCACCGAACTCGCCTCCCGCAGCCCCGAATTCGCGCGCCTGTGGTCGCGCCACGACGTCGGCCCCGCCGGACAGGCGGTCAACGCCCTGCGGCACCCCGAGGTCGGCGACCTCCACTTCGACGCCACCACCCTCCTCCTCGCCGATCAACCCGACCGCCACATGGTCCTCTACAACCCGCGCCCCGACACCGGCACCGCCGACCGCCTCGACCAGATCCGACGCCTGCGCCTGGCCCCGCCCGCGTGAAGGTGGTGGTGGCACACCCACCATCACCACGCACTGTTTGCCCCGGGCGCGCGGCGGCAGGGTGAAGGCATGACACACAACGGGTTTCGGTTCGAGGACAAGATCGCGCTGATCACCGGCGGCAGCAGCGGGATGGGGCTGGCCACCGCGCACCGGCTCATCGAGGAAGGGGCGCGGGTGATCGTCACCGGGCGCGACGAACCGCGCCTCGACGCCGCGGTCGCGGAACTGGGGGAACCGGCCGTCGGGATCGCGGGGGACGCCAGCAGCGTCGAGGACCTCGACACGCTGGCGCGGGAGGTGAGCGAGCGGTTCGGGCGGCTGGATGTGGTGTTCGTGAACGCGGGGATCGGGGCGTTCCAGCCGATGACCGCGGTGGACCCCGCGGAGTTCGATCGGGTCGTGGGAATCAACTTCAAGGCGGCGTTCTTCACCGTGCAGAAGACACTGCCACTGCTGAGCGCGGGTGGGGCGATCGTCATCAACGCCTCCTTCGCCCTGTACCGGGGTGCGCCGGGGACCGCGTTGTATTCGGCGAGCAAGGCCGCGGTGCAGAACCTGACGCGGACCCTGGCCGCGGAGTTGGCGCCCCAGGGAATTCGGGTCAATTCGGTCAGCCCCGGCTATATCGACACCCCCGCTTACCGGGCCGAGGCCTCCGTCGACGCCCAGGCCGCAGCCTCCGCGATCGTGGCCGCCGGACGGGTCGGCCGGGCCGAGGAGGTCGCCGCCGCCGTCGCCTTCCTCGCCTCGCCCGATGCCTCCTACATCACCGGCCAGGACCTGCTCGTCGACGGCGGCCTGACCACCGTGATCGCCTCGGCCATGGTGTGAGCCGGGTCGAGAGGCGGTCAGCGCACTCCCCGCGACGGATGCGACCGCGGGCGGTGTTCACTGCTCCGCCTGCACTCGCTGCGGCACCGTGCGCCAGCCGACACTGGTCACCGACGGCTCCAAGCTCAACCGCGACACCGCCGCCTCCATCTGCCGGTCGTCACGGCGATCACCGGTCAACTCCGCGCGCACCTGCACCTTCCCGGGCGAGGTGTCGTGGCTCGAGATCGACACCAGCCGGAAATCGGTGCGCGTCAACGACTGCACCAGCAACGCCCGCACATGCGCTTCATGCGCGTCGTCGGTGTCGGCGGTGAACGCGTACAACGCCTCCTCGGCCTCGACATCATCGGCGAGGGGCCGATCCACCGACCGCGCCACCGTGCGCAGCGCGGTATTCACCACGACCACCGCCACCGTGCCCGCCGCCGCGGTCGAATACATGCCCGCACCCGCGAGCGCACCCACCGCCGCCGCGCACCACAGCGTCGCGGCGGTGTTCAGGCCGCGGATATTGAACCCGTCGCGCAGGATCACACCCGCACCCAGGAACCCGATACCCGAGACAATCTGTGCCGCAACACGAGTCGGGTCCGCCGACGCGCCGTTGAAGCCGTGCGCCGACAACAGCACGAACAGCGTCGCGCCAGCCGCGACCAGTGAATTCGTGCGCAGTCCGGCCATCCGGGCCCGGAACTGGCGCTCGAATCCGATCACCGCGCCCAGCCCGACACCCGTGCCGAGTCGCAGCAGTATTTCCCACATGGTCATCTCGATCTCCCAGCGGATGACGGCGCACTCCGGGAACGGACGCTACAGGGGTTTCGGTAGCGCCCGGACGATGGCGGGAGTGTCGCAGAGTGAACGATTGGCTAACGGAACTCGATCCGATCCATCGGGCACGACCACCACCTCCTCGGCGCAATCTGCACGCACGCCGGGGGTGGGACCGGCGTGAAATCGCCGGTACGGGTACCACCCCTCGTAAGACCTTCAGCACTCCGCGGCGTAAACCCGCCACAGGTGGCGGGAGCCGGTCGGGGCATCCCCTTAGCTCGGGGAAACCTGTCCTGATCCGGGGCGTCTCTCGACGTTCGGGATCGCCGGCCTGTATCCGTGAAGGAGCCTCAGCTAACGACGGCACCGTACGCGGATGAGTAAACACCCGCGCCGGGGGAATCGGCAACCCGATGTGAGCGCCGTCGCTCACCGCCGCCACTCGCGCCCCAGCGCCACCACCGCGCCGATTATCAGCCGTAGCACACACAACACCGCGACCGCCGTGGCAAAGATCTGTACGGCACTGAGCAAACCGGTCGCACCCGCCAGCAGGCCGACCCCGATCACCGGGCCGCCGCTGCCGCAATAGGCCATGACGAAATAGGTCGACAGCACATCGGCGTGACGCTCGACCGGGGCTGCCGCGTTGATCGCGGTCAGGCCCGACAGGAACACCAGACCGTGACCGGCACCGGCGAGCACCGTCGCGCACAGCAACAGCGGCAGCGAGGAGATCGAACCCGCGACCGCGAGCGCGGCCAATCCGATCGCCAGCAGAGGGAAGCCCGTAAACTCCAGCGCGCGTTCGGATCTGCCGTAGCCGAGCAACTGCGCCACCGCCCACGCGGCAGGCAGCAGCGCGGCCGCGGCGCCGCCGATCACGAGATTCGCGCTGCCGGACAGCGTGGCGGCATAGGTGGGTATCAAGGTCAAGAAGACACCGACCACCGCGAAGCCGAGGAAGGCTCCGGTACCCGCGGCGGCGAAGAGTGCGCCCATTCCCACCGGGATACTCGGGTGTCGTGGTCGCCAGCGTGAGGCGACGCGGGTCTGCGGCAGCGTCGCGACCGCGACCACGGCCGGGACCGATAGCGCCAGCTCCACCGCGAACGGCGTCACGTATGGAGCCGGAAGATATTGGGCGAGAACGGCTCCCAGCAGCGGCCCCACGCCCATACCGCCCGCGGAGGCCACCGCCGACACCAGGGCGGCGCGGCGGCGATCGCCGTGCGGTTCCAGCTCGGTCAACGCGGCGGTCAGCGCGCCCGAGGCGGCGCCCACCGCCAGTCCCTGCAGAATGCGGGCCGCGAACAACCAGACGACATTGCTCGCCAGGGCGAAACCCGCGGACCCCAGCGCCGCCAGCGCGAGGGCGGGCAGCAGAATTCGGCGGCGGCCCACCGCATCCGAGGCCGGACCGGCGATGAGCAGCGAAGGAATCAGCACGCCCATGTAGACCGCGAACACCAAGGTCATCACCAGCGGCGAGAATCCGAAACGCTGCGCATAGCCGTGATACAGCGGCGTGGCCACGTTCGTGCCCGTCAACAGGATCAACAGAGTGTAGGCGGTGCCCCAGAATCGCAGACCGCTTGCGGAGGGTGAATCCTGTTGGAGGGCACCGTGATCCGGTGTGGTGGATTGGCCGACTGTCATGAAGTTCCCCTGACGCAGACATGTTCGATGTTCCCGAACATAACAGGATGTTCGGAATTTGTGAACATGTGGAATAGTCTGGAGCCATGGCCAGCCGAACCGCCACCGACCTGGTACACCCCGACCGCGCAGAGCTGCGGTTCATCACCGTGCTGGCCGCGCTCGCCGACCCCATCCGGCTCACCATCGTGACCCGCCTGGCCGCCGCCGAGAACGGCGAACTGGCCTGCACCACCTTCGATCTGCCCATCAGCAAATCCACCCAGAGCGGGCACTTCAAAACCCTGCGCGAAGCAGGCATCATCCGCCAGCGCGACGAGGGAACCCGCCGCCTGAACCGGCTGCGCACCGAAGATCTCGAGGCACGCTTCCCCGGGCTACTGGACCTGGTGATCACCCACGGCCGCACCGCGACCCCGGGCGCCTGAGCGGAATCAGCCGCGATACATCCCGCGGTAGGCGTCGATGGTCTCCACCAGATGATCGACGATCTGCTCACGCGTAGCGCGCAGCGTGCCATTCAGCCAGGCCGAGAACATGCCCGCATTGCCGCTGGCCATGGTGACCGCGGCCAGCCGCCGTCGCACCGGATCGTCGATGTGGGCGAACAGATGATCCTGGATCAGACGGGTGAAGGCGGGCATCACCGCGATCGTCGTCTGCCCCAGACCTGTTGACGAATACGGCTCCACCAGGAACAACCGCGACTTGCGCGGGTCCTCGAGCACCTTGTCGACCAATGCCTGCGACAGCGCGCGATCCCGGTCGGGATCATCGACCACCGCGAAGGCGGTCATCGGATCCAGGAACTCCTCGGCGATCTGCCGGTAGAGCACATCGAGCAGTTCGTCACGGCTGGCGAAGGATTCGTAGAAATAGCGGTCGGTCAGATTGGCGCGCCGGCACACCGCGCGCATGGTGACCGCACCCGCCCCGGATTCACCGATCAGGTCCAGTGCGGCCTCGAGCAGCGCGACGCGGCGCGCCTCACGGCGCTCGGTCAGGGTCGTTCCACCCCAGATGCGGGGCTCGGCGTCGGAGGGAGGCTGCTCGGTGTGCACCGGGTCAAGAGTAATGCCCGGTGCCGGGCGGGATCGCACACCCGGCACCGGGCACTGCCACTCCGCCCGGCGACAGGGGCGCCGCTAGCCGGTGACCACGCAGGCGCTGCCCAGATTGATGCCGGTGCCGACCGTCACGACCGCCCACTGGGAGCCGTTGTAGGTCCAGGCCTGCACAGAATGCACGCTCGTCGAGGTGGGCGTCCAGGTCGAGGTCGCGGTGCCCCCGCTGCCCAGGCTGAACTGCTGCGGGCTGAAGGCGGCGGCACCGCTGTCGTAGAGCCATACGTATGGCCTCCTGACCTTGTGATCGACCACGATTCCGCCGCAAAGGCATCGGAATCCGGGCGGCGCTGCGATGATCGACGCAGTTTGTCTTCAGTTCGGGTGGGCAGCGTGAATCGACCTGTGCCCGTGGACTGTTCGAGGTGCAGAAGGATCGCGCAGTATGACCGCAAGCCGGTACGCCCGTAGCCCCGTCGTTGCCGAAGTCCCCGAGCCCGCCGGATGGGGGCGTCATCTCGGCGTCAGTGACGAGGTCGCCGATGGTCTCGACTCCGGGCAGCTCGGGGCACTGATCTTCGTGCGGAAACTGGTGCGATGCTGGTATATCGCCAATGTCGTGCTCGCCGTGTCGGTGTGGGCGGGGATCGGGCTGTGGGCGCGGGTCTACGGCGAGGCCAGCTTCGGCAACTGCGCGGCGGTGAGCGGTCTGACCAGCCACTGCGACCCGGGCATGCAGTCGCTGATCCTCGGTCTGATCAGCGGATTCGTGGTGGCGGCAGTGGTTTTCACGGCGGCGTCGCTGCCGTGCTTGGTCCTCGGCTACGCCGTGCGCTGGTCGGCCCGCGCCATGGCCGACCGCAACGAGTGGAGAATCCCCGACTAGCCGGATGATCGCCTCCAATGCCCGGGAACGCCTGATGCACCGGCATCGGCGACGATCTCACGCGGGGCCGGATGTGCGCGTCGAGCGCCTCATGCCCGGCCGGGGTCAGCCGAGCAGCTCGTCCAGGTAGCACCAGCGCCAGGACTCACCCGGCTCGACACTGCGCATGACCGGGTGTCCGGTGTTGTTGAAGTGCTTGGTCGCGTGATTGCCCGGTGAGGAGTCGCAGCAGGCGACGTGACCGCAGTCCAGGCACATGCGCAGGTGCACCCAGACCAGGCCCTCGTCGAGGCATTCACCGCAGGCGTCCGGAGTATCGGGGACGCGGACGCACGGGGCCTCGCGCAGGTGCTCGCAGGCTCCGGCGGTGACGGGGGAGCGCAACGGTGTGCCATCGTCTCCCTCGGCCTGGGCGACCCGGTCGATGGTGGACTCCTCGATGTCGAGGGTCGCCATAACCGCCTGCAGCACTTCCTGATCCACCTGACCCGAATCCCGGATGCGCAGTACGGTTTCGCGTTCGGCGGCCAGCATGGCCAGCCGCAGGCGCCGGTACTCGCCACTGGGCGTCACGCGCTGGGACTCGGAGCGCCCCAGCAACTCCCATGCCGACCGCGCGCGCATCACCACCCGATTGCGCAGAGCGTCGACCACATCCGGCGGGGTCTCGGGAGCGATGTTCTCCTCGAGGGCCGCGAGACCCGCCGCGGTGGCCTGCTGCAGCAGATTCGCCTCCTGCAACAGGTCCTCGGCCCGACTGGGTCCGCGCAGGCGCAGCAACCGCACCAGCCGCGGCAGCGACAAGCCTTGCAGTAGCAGGGTTCCGCCCACCACCACGACCGCCAGCAGCCGCAGCGTTGCCAGCTCCGGGGTATCGGACGGCAACAGCAGCGCCGCGGCCAGTGTCACCACACCACGCATGCCCGCCCACGACACCACCGCCGGACCGGTCCACTCCGGCTTGGGTTTTCCCTGCCGCCGGCCCTCGATCCGCCAAGCCCCGTAGGTCGCCGGGAACACCCACACCGGGCGCACCACGATCACGGTCACCAGGACCGCCGCACACGTCAACAGCAGCGTCGAATGCGAGAGCCCGCTGTGCCAGGCCTCCTCCACCAGATGTCGCACCTGCAGGCCGATCAGCAGGAAAACCGCGCTCTCGAGCAGGAATTGGATGGTGCGCCAATTCGTGTGCTCGGCGATGCGCGAGGCCGCGCTCTGCCACTGCGGGGCGCCGTGGCCCAGGATCAGACCGCACGTCACCACCGCGATCACGCCCGAGGCGTGGACTCCTTCGGCGGGGAGATAAGCGATCCACGGCGCGAGCAGCGACACACTCGTGTCCAGCACCGGATCGCTGATGCGGCGACGCAGGACCACCAGCAACATCGCCGCCACCCCGCCGATGAGCGCGCCGCCACCGGCCGCGCCGAGGAAACTCGCGCCCGCCTCCCACAGCGTCACACTGCCGGCCATCGCCGCCACCGCGGTCCGCAGGGTCACCAGCGCGGTCGCGTCGTTGAACAGTGATTCGCCCTCGAGCAGGGTCACGATCCGCCGCGGCATCCCGACCCGCCGCGCCACCGCCGTGGCCGCCACCGCGTCCGGCGGGGCCACGATCGCGCCGATGGCCACCGCCGCCGAGAACGGCACCGGCAGCAGCTGATACACCACCGCGCCCACCGCGAACGCGGTGAACAGCACCAAACCCACCGACAGCAGCGTGATGGAGGTCTTCTTCGGCCGGAAGTCCACCAGCGATGTGCGAATCGCCGTCGTGTACAACAGCGGCGGCAGCAACCCCAGCAACACCAGCTCGGGTTCGACATCGAATTCCGGCACCAGCGGCAGATACGACCCGATCACCCCGGCCACGGTGAGCACGAACGGCTCACCCAACCCCAGCCGACGCGCACCGGCCGCCAACGCGACCGCCACCGACACCAGCAATACGAGTCCGAACGCCCACTCCACGGGATCATCGTGCCAGCCGCGATGCCCGATTCCGGCATCGGCTCGCTACCAGCGCACTACCCCCGCCCGCTGCGGCCGCGGGCGAACCGGGCTACTTCGCGTGCCCGGACCGCGACCGCGTAATCGCGAACACCCCGATGCGGGCCGCCAGCGCGGCCAGCCACAGCACGACACCGACCATGTTGAACACCGACCCGGCATCGGTATAGGAGCCGATCAGGATGGAGACGACACCGGCCGAAAAGCACACGACGGTGGCGGCATGACAAACGGTCAGGGTGATGCGCAGGTCGGTGGTGGCCGGTCCTGCGGCGCGCTCGATGCTGATGGTGAAACTCCTGGCAACGCTGGTGAATTCGACCCTCGGCACCTTAGCGCCAGTTGGCGCGAAGTGCAGAGTCGGCGAGATCGGCACCATCGCGGCCTGCGGTGTGCCCGTTCCGATTGCGGTGTCGTCCATCATGATTCGGTGGCGGGGGAACGATGCATGTTGACATCGACCACTATTGGCCGCTGATACGGGCGAGCGAGGCCGCGCTGCCGGCTGGTCGTCGTCGAGCGGACCGGCACACGCGGGGGATGATCAGCGAGCACGACGCCGACCTGCTCAGGTTGGCGGGTCGCTGAGGTTCGGGCGCGTCAACGCCGAGTCGGTGCCACGGGCGGCGCTGTCCGGTGCCTCGGCTGTGTGTCAGCTCGAGATGTGGGCGTGGATGCCGTCGAGGAGGAAGTCGAGGCCCATGCGGAAGGTCTGGTCGGCGTCCAGGTGCGCGCCGTCGTGGATGACCGCGGACAGCGCGGGGAATCGGCCGGTTGCGAAGGCCCGTTCCAGATAGGGCCCGAAGGCGGCCTGCCACTGTCTCTGGTCCATCCCGGTGGCTCGCTCGGCGCGCTGCTCGGTGATCTCCCGGCGCACCGCGCCGATCACGTACGCATTGACCGCGTCGACCACCGGCATGACGGTGTCCACATCGACGCCGGCCATCGCGGCCACCACGGCCTCTCCTCTGGCCAGCGCGTGCGGCCCGAGCTGGGGCCGCCCGCCGATCAGGTCGGCAAGCCATTCGTGCTGGTGAACCGCCTGCCGGGTGGTTTCGGCGAGGGACCGTAGCACCTCTCGCCAACCGTCTCCGGCCGGTCGGATCTCGGCGTAGACCGCATCGACCATCAGGTCGAGCAACTCCTCCTTGGTGGCGATGTAGCCGTAGAGCCGCATCGGCCCCACGTCCAGTGCGGCGGCGACTTTCCGTAGCGACACCGCCGCCAGCCCGTCCGCGTCCGCCAGCCGGATCGCCGCTCCTACGATCCGCTCCCGGCTCAGTGGGGCCGGCACCGGTCGATCCGGTGGCTCTGGCCTCTCCCACACCAACATGACCCTGACGATACATCGCATGCTTCGATACAGTGTATTGGATAATTCAGTGTATCGAAGGGGCGACCATGACCATCACCATCGTCGGAGCCGGGCTGGGCGGCTTGACCCTCGCCAGGTTGTTGCACGTGAACGGCATCGACGCCGTCGTGTACGAACGCGAACTCTCGCGCGACGCGCGTGGTCAGGGCGGCATGCTCGACATACATTCCGGGCAGCGGGCGCTGCGTGAGGCCGGCCTGATCGATCGGTTCCACGCGATCGCCCGTGGTGAAGGGCAGGACATGCGCCTTCTGGAGCCGGATGGCACCTTGCTGCTCCAGGAGGACACGCCCGACGACGCCCCGTTCGACCGCCCCGAGGTCGACCGCGCGGATCTGCGCAACCTTCTGCTGGACTCCCTCCCCGAAGACATGGTGCGTTGGGGCCGCGCGTTCAGATCCGCTGACAACGGCCTGCTGCACTTCGCCGACGGCAGCAGTGCGACGTATGACCTGCTGGTCGGCGCGGACGGCGCGCAGTCCCGGGTCCGCGCGCTGCTCACCGACGCCCGCCCGGCGCATATCGGCCAGAACGTCATCGAGGTCGGCATTCCCGACATCGACCGCACCCATCCCGACCTCGCGGCGATGGTCGGGCGCGGCAACTACTGGGTGCTCGGCAATGGACTATCCCTGGCGGCGCAGCGCAACGGCGACGGCCGCGTTCGCATCGGCCTCAGCTTCTACAACACCGCCGAGGACTGGCTCGCTACCAGTGGGATCCCATTCGACGACCCGGCCGCCGCCCGGGCGCGGCTGATCGAGCTGCTCCCCGGCTGGGACTCACGGTTCACCGCGCTGATCGCGGCCTGCGACGACACGATCGTGCCGCGGTCGATCACCGCTCTCCCGGTCGGCCTGACCTGGCCGTCGACGCCAGACGTCACGCTGCTCGGCGATGCCGCGCACCTGATGCCACCGGTGGGAGAGGGCGCCAATATGGCACTGCTCGACGGCGCCTTGCTCGGTCTCGCGCTGGCCGCGCACCCGGACGACTTTCCCACCGCCGTCAAGGAATACGAACGCGAGATGTTCGAACGCACCAGCGCTGCCGCCCGGATGTCCACACGCATCCAGGAAATCCTGACCTCGCCGGACGCCAGCCGGAGAATGCTCGCCTTCTTCCAACCTGGCTGAACTGTCACCGAACACGGATCCCGAAGCTGCCATGGAGTGCACAGTACGAACGACGTCACCGGGCGCAGTGGTGTTCTGTAGGGCGATTGCTCAGCGCAACACCGCGCCCGACCGTCTCCGCCCCGCTCGCGGCCATTCCCTAGAGGTCTTCGAGGTCCTCCGCGAACCCATGGTCGCTGTTCTCCGCGCGGTTACCACCGGGATCCCTCGCAGCGTGACACCACCGATCCAGCGACACCGACAACGACGAGATACACAGCCCAGGCAGGCAGGCTCCCGTCCGGCCGTGGTCGAGCCGCAGGTGGCCATCCCACAGCTCATTCGGGGCGCGGTGTGGACTCCATCGGCCTGCCCGCGTCACGCCACGCCGTGATACCGCCGGCGAGGCTGTAGGCGTCGAACCCGGCGCGGCGGGCCAGGGCCGCGAAGCGCAATGACACCTCGCCGACCGGGCACACGAAAACCACGGGGCGGGAACGGGAGAACGGGACGCCCTGGGTGAGCATGTCATCGAGGTGGTCATCGCGGATGTTCACAGCGCCGGGCACGTGCGCGATGCGATAGGCCATCGCACCACGGGTGTCGACGATCGTCGGTCGGGCCGTGCGATCCAGATCCTCGAGCCCGTCGGGGGACAGGGTCGGCGTCGCCGCGAGTTCGTCCGCGGTGGGGGCGGGTGCGCGGCCTGGTTTGCCGAACAGTTCCGGGCGGCGCTTGCGGATATAGGACAGGTATGGTTCCAGGCGGTCGCAGACGATGATCACCGCGACCAGCGGATCCGACTGGGCGGCAGGCGCATCGACGGTCTTCAGGAAATCCAGGGCCGCGGCGTAGGTCGCACCGCTGGTCGGTCCGGCGAGCACACCGTGCGCGGTGGCCAGTTCGAGTGTGGCGTCCACCGCGCGCCCGGCCTCGACGGTCATGATGCGGTCGTAGAAATCGGGCTGGAACAGGCCCACGTCCCACATCTCGGTCTCCGACCGGATGCCGGGAATGAAATCGCCGCGCTCGGACACCACCGCGATGGTCTTCAACTCCGGATTGTGTTTGCGCAGAAACATCGCCGTGCCACGCGTCGACCCGGTGGTGCCCAGCCCGCCGATGAGATAGTCGACCCGGGTGATGCCGTCGCGCGCCAGATCCTCGTGGATTTCACGGCCCGTCCCGTGATGATGCGCCTCGATATTCTTCTCGCTGGTGTACTGCGACGGGTGATACCAGGCCCCCGGCGTGCGGGCCATGGTGGATTCGATGACCGAGTACACGTCGTTGGGCGCGGTCGGATCCGGGCATTCCGACAATCCGGGCAGTTCTTCGATGTCGGTGCCCAACAGCTGCAACAGTTCTCGCACCTCGGCGACCTTGATCCGATTGGTGACCGCGCGCAGCCCGATCCCGTGCACGGACGCCAGAATGCGCAGCGCCTTGGCGGTATTGCCGCTCGACGCCTCGATCAGCGTCTGCTCGCGCGCGACGATGTCGTCCAGGTCGTCGCGGATCATGGCCCAGGCCACCCTGTCCTTCACCGACCCGAACGGGTTGTAGAACTCGAGTTTGGCGTAGAGCTCCACGTGCCCGATCCCGTGCGCGGCCAGATCCAGTCGCAGCAGCGGGGTATTGCCGATCAGCTCGGTGATGTGGTCGTAGCGCATCAGTGCACCTCGTGCCAGTCAACGTCGCGGCACACCGAAAACGTCCCGGATCGCCGCGCCACCGCCAGTTTCGGCGGCACCGGATGCATCGAGGCACGCGCTGCCGACAAATCCATGTGGTAGGCAGCGGTATTGGGGAACACGACGAGGTCCCCGGGCGCGGGCAACCGCGGCAGCCACACCTTGTGGTTGGTGATCAGATCCCGCTCCAGGCACAGCCGCCCGGCCAGGAACACCCCCACCACACCGGAATTCGGGCCCGTCGCGGCGCGGGCGGGCACCAGGATCGGGTCCACCATCACCTCCTGATCGGCCGGGGTGACGGCGTCGCGGCTCAGGTCCAGATTCACCAGCGTGTTGCCATCGGCGGTCTCCTTCACGAACTCCACCCGCCCCACGGTGATTCCGGCATGGTCGACCAGTGCCTTGCCCGGCTCCAGCCAGACATCGAGCAGGTTCTCCCCAACCGTCTGTGCAAATGTCCGGCCACCCTGGGAATCCAGGCCCGTATCCAGCAGGTCCGCGAGCATCCGGTCGGCGCTGACAATGTTGGCGTACTTGTGAAAAACTGGCGTCCCGTGCACGGCGCCGTCGTCGAGATGGAAACCGAAGGTGTTGCCGCCCCATGTCATCGGCTCCCCGCGACCCATCAGGGATTCCCGCAGCGCGTGCACGTACGCATCGAACGCGTCCGCGTCCGCGGTGAACACCTGCCGGAACCCGCCACCGATATCGATCACCGACGGCGAAAGCCCCGCCGCGTACGCACGTTCGGTCAACACCAGGCAAGTCTCCACCGCCCGCACACGTTCGGCCGGTTCACCCGAATCCAGATGAAAGGCGAACCCGCGGAAGTCGATCCGGTCCCGCCGTGCCGCCAGCAGTTCGAGCACCGCGTCCACGCGCGCCAACGGCACCCCGAACCGGCTCACCGGAGTGCCCGAGAACCCGCATACCCGCACCAGTACGGGCACTCGCGTCTGCGCCAGCGCCGCAATGCGTTCCAGCTCCCACAGATTGTCCACGTTGATCGTGACCCCGCTGCCCAGCAGCTCCCGCACGAATCCCTCGCCCTTGGGTCCGGTCACCTCGATCCGCTCCGGTCCGAACCCCGCCTTCAGCGCACTGTCCAGCTCCGCCGCCGAGGCCACGTCGATCCCGATCCCCGCGGCCCGCGCCGTCGCCACGAACGCCCGTGACTGATTCACCTTGTGCGCATAGCAGATCCGGAAGCCCGGCACCCGCGCCCCCAGCACCGCCCGCAATCGCTCCAGGTTGTCCGCGAACACCTGCGGAAACACCAGATGCGCGGGCGACCCGAACTCGGTGACCGCGTCCTCCACCGCACCCGGCGCGGCTATGAACTCCCGCACCAGCGCATGCATCTTCGCCGGCAGTCCCGGCGATGCGGCAGCCGTCATACCGCGGTTTCGCTGGTCGCGGGCGCGGGGGTGACCAGGGTCGGGTTGTAGCCGCTGTCGCGCAGTGCCTCGAAGGCGCGGTGCCGATTGCGGGGGCTGCGGAATTCGGCCACCACCCGCTTGCTGATCAAATCGATGTCCTGCACGCCGATGCTCATCGACTCCAACACCCCGGTGATGGTGCGCACGCAGTGCTTACAGTTCATGTCCGGCACATAGAACACGCGGTCTTCGGCGGCGAGTTCCCCGTTCTCCGAGCCGGTTTCGTCCGCCACCCGCGCGATGGTGACCAGGTCGGCGATGCGAGTGAACAGGTCGGTGAACGTGTCGATGACCACCGGCAGAATGCTGTAATGCTCCCCGTCGAGCTGGTGGGGCATGGCCGCCAGGCAGGCCGGACGCGTCCCGGGCGCCAGCAGCGCGTACTGGCGCGAGATCAGATCCAGCTCGTCGTGATACTTGGCGATGGCCGCCGCCACGCTCAACCCCTCGGCATGGGTGGCGCGGCGCATGACGCGGTGTGCGTCCTCGATGGTCATGTCCTTCATGGCGCGCAGCGTCGCCACCGTCTCCGCCGAATACCGCACGGTCCCATCGGGTTGGGTGGCCAGGGTCACCGCGATCATGCCGCGCCGGTAGCTGGAGGCCTGCAACTCCCAGTACCAGCGGGTCGCCACCGCGGAGTAGATCCCCGAATCCCGCATCCCGACCGCGAATTCGGCCGGGGTCCGATACGGCGTCCATCGTGCCAGCAACGCGTGCTGTGCCAGTGCCCGCCCCGCCGCCTCGATGCCCACCCGGAAGATCTCGAGTGGCTCGTGATCGGTGGTGGTGCCCTCGAGCACCGCCTCGTCGCGCGGGCTCAGCTCCGATATGCGCTGGGCCAGCGCGGTATCGGCCCGCAGGGCGTGCCACAGCGTGAGCACTGTCTCCCGCATGGCGATGGGTACGATCGGGCCCAGCCCACCCGCGCGATAGTGCCCGGTGTTGGGGATACCGTGGCTGTCGGTCCAGGCGATGCGATGCGTCGCGCTGGTCACCTGATCGGCGCGGCACGGGCGCATGAACCGCTCCAGATACAGTCGCTGCGACAGCGTCAGATGGGAGCCGGGCTCCGATTGCAGTGCCGCGCAGGTATATTCGATACGCCGTGGCGGCGGCAGCACCGGGGGAGCGCCCAGTCCGGGCCGGGCCAGCGCGGCCAGCACCCGGGAGGCGGCACGCCGGTCGTAGCGGGGTTCGGGGCCGGTCATGGTCAGCAGACCTCCTCGGCAATCGTGGCGACACACTCGGTGAACCGGTCGATCTCGTCGAAGGTGTTGTAGATGTGCGTGCTCACCCGTACCGAATCCTCGTCCATGGACACCACGTGGGCGGGCACGCAGTGCGCGCCGGTGCGCACCAGGAACCCGAGTTCACTGAGCACGAACCCGAGATCGGTGGCGCTGATCCCGGCCAGGGTGAAAGACACGATCCCATAGCCGGTTTCGCACGGCGCGTACGCCGGACCGGGCAGGAACTCCACCCCCGGAATAGGGCGCAGGCCCGTGATCAGCCGCTGCGTCAACGCCCGATTGTGGGCGGCGATGGTGTCCAGGCCCAGCTCGTCGAGCACATCGAGGGCCGCGCCGAGGGCGAGGATGCCGGGGATATTCTGGGTGCCGCCCTCGAGCAGTTGCGGCATGGGACCGGCCAGAAGTCTCGAATCACCCAGTGACACCGCGGAATTCCCGCCCGGCAGAAACGGCGCCAGTTCACCGTGACGCCTGCGGCGGCAGTACAGAACGCCCGTCCCCGGGGCTCCGAACATCTTGTGCGCGGACAACACCGCGAAATCCGCGTCCAGTTCCTCGACCTTCACCGGCAGATGCCCGCCGGACTGACTGCAGTCGAAACACAGCGCGATCGACGGATCGATGCGCCCGCGCAGCTCTTCCAGGGTGGTCAACGCGCCGAAGACGTGGTGCAGATGCCCCGCCGTGATCAACCGGGTGCGCGGGGTGATCCGCGCGGCCACATCCTCGACATCGGCCTCGCCCAGATCGGTGACCCGATACGGCACCAGCCGGATCGAGCGCCCGAACCCACCGAGCAGTTGCCGCAGATGATGCCACGGATACACGTTCGACGCGTGATCGCGTGGGCTGTAGAGGATCTCGTCGCCGTCGCGCAGATTGGTCAGCCCCCACGACAGCGCCACCGCATTCAGACCGGCCGTCGAGCCGCCGGTGAACACCACCTCATCCGGTGCGGCCCCGAGGAATTCGGCCGTCCGCTCGCGGATCGCCTCGATCCGGCGGGTCAGACTGGAGGCCCACGGGTAGGTGCCACGGCCGGCGTTGGCGGTGCGCTCACTGTGATAGCGGTGCACCGCGCCGATCACCGGCAGCGGCTTCTGGGTGGTGGATGCGGAATCCAGGTAGACGTGGGAGGTTTCGCTCAGCGCGGGAAAGAGCCTGCGCACGGGTGGGCGCGCCGGTCCCCGTGCGGCGGGCGGCGTGGGCGTAGAGGTCGCGGGTGCGGATGCGCGCACCGGTGCCCTCCCTCCCAGGAGTTCGCGCTGGACGCCACCAACGATACGCACATTTGCCGTTTCGCTCGAAGATTCTCGCGGACAACCGGTTTCGTCGGTACGGCTTCGTTACCGCATCGAAGGATCGATCAGCGTTCTGGTCCGCCCGGATTGCACATCGCCGCCACCGTCGCGTCATAGCCCACCGCGGGCCGCCACGGCTCGATGTTCCAGCTGGTCTTGTCCGGTGCGACCGCCCGCGCCCACACCCAGTGACAGCGGAACTGGTCGTACATGCCGGGGGTGTCGGCGTCGGGCGCCAGTGCCAGCACCTCTTGCCAGGCGCGCTCGCCGGCCGCCGGGAATATATCGGTGCGCCCGGCCTGGGTCGGATAGATGCGCAACCGGCGACCGTCGATATCGTCGGTCCATTCGGTGTGATCGATCAACGCCTGATCGGCCAGCGGATCCACGCTCGGCGCCGCCGCGGCGCTCGACAGCGGGCTCAGCGGCGCGGTGGCGGCGGTCGGAAAGGGTTTGGCGGGCGCGGGTGTCGCGGTGGCCGTCACCGGTCCCAGCGAACTCACCACCACCGGTGGCGAATCCTCGGCCGCACCACAACCGGTCAGTACCAGTGCCAGCGCGAGCACGGGCGGGCCACCCGCAAGTTTCCAGCGCCGCCGCATGGGCATACGCCCCTTTCCATCCGATCCCGTCCCGCCCGGATCCGACGCTACCAGCGGCGATTACGCGCACACCGTACTCGCGGGTAGATAGGAACTTCGGCGTTCCGGATCAGCGTGCGCTGGTGCATTGGCCCAGACAGCACCTACGATGTCACGCGCAGGGCGGTTCGTGAAAGAGGGGACCGTCCGGCACCCTTGGTACCGGATGGTTGCTGACTGGCAGGGGAACGATGAACGCCGCAACTGTGAAATTGCTTGTGTGGGAGTGCGACAACACCCTGTGGGACGGGGTGGTGTGCGATTCCACCGCCGGAGCGCTGCGCGCCGAGGCCGCGCGCTCGCTGCGCATCCTCAACGAGCGCGGCGTGATGCACGCTGTCGCCTCCCGCGGCGAATGGGCCTGGACGGTAGAGCGATTGCGCCGACACGGGGTGGCCGAGCGCTTCGCCGCCGTCGAGGTCGGCTGGGGTCGCAAGTCCGCGGCCATCACCCGCATCGCCGAAACCCTGGGCGTGGGCCTGGACCAGGTCGGCTACATCGATGCCGAACCCCTCGAACGCAGCGAGGTCGCACACGCCCTGCCGCAGGTGCGCTGCTACGCCGCCCGCCACGTGGATGTGCTTGCAGCGCTGCAGGAATTCCGCGCCCCCGTCGGCGACGTCCCGCCCCCGACCTCCCCGATGGCGCACATCCACGCCCGCTGACCGCACGACCGGCACTGTCGGCGACCATATACCGACCCGCGATCCTCTACAGGGACCCGCAGGGTCCGGCCGCATTCGACGAGTACCCCTGGAACACTCACATTCCGATCGCGCTCGAGATGGCGGGTCCGACGAAGTGGACCATCGGGTGTGGGAAGAGCGCCGGCCCCGCCCCATTACCTGGTCGTCGGCCTCCATGCCGACAGCCGCGCCGATATCGAGTCGGTGCCGCCCGGCCCCGAAGGGCAGGCCGGTCGGCCGATGTCCCCCAACTTCGCCATGGCGGCATCACTTTCGTCCACAGCCATGAGCACGACCTGATCCGACCCCACGCGAACAGGCCCGCCGGTCGTGATCGGCCGGCGGGCCTGTGTCGTACCGTCAGGATCAGGCGGGCGTGGATTCGGTGCCGCTGCCGCGGATCTCGACGATCGGCAGGACCAGCGCGGCCGGGGCGGTCGCGGGAACCATCGGCCGCATCGGTGCGACGGGTGCGATTCGGCTGTAGCCGGCGTCCTGAGAGGGGCGGGTGTCGGCCTCACCCTTGTTGGGCCACAGCGCCGCCGCGCGCTCGGCCTGGGCGGTGATGGTCAGCGACGGGTTCACGCCCAGATTCGCCGAGACCGCCGCGCCGTCGACCACGCTCAGCGTCGGATAGCCGTAAACACGGTGGTAGGGGTCGATGACGCCGTGATCGGCGTCCGCGCCGATCGCCGCGCCGCCCAGGAAATGCGCGGTCAGCGGGATGTTGAACACCTCACCCCAGGAGCCGCCCGCGACACCGCCGATCTTCTCCGCGACCGCGCGGGTGACCTGGTTGCCGACCGGGATCCAGGTCGGATTCGGTTCGCCGTGGCCCTGTTTGGAGGTCAGCTTGCGGCCGAACAGGCCACGCTTGGTATAGGTCGTGATCGAGTTGTCCAGGTGCTGCATGACCAGCGAGATGATGGTCCGCTCGCTCCAGTTCTTCACCGACAGGAACTGCAGCAGCGTCAACGGGTGCAGCAGCACCGTCCACAGGAACCGCAGCCAGCGCGGGATCTTGCCGCCGCCGTCGACCATCAGCGTCTGCAGCAGACCCATCGAGTTGGAGCCCTTGCCGTAGCGGACCGGCTCGATATGGGTGTCGGGGGTCGGGTGGATCGAGGAGGTGATGGCCACGCCGCGGGTGAAGTCCATATCCGGGTTCACGGTGCGAGTGGCCGCGCCCACGATGGACTCGGAATTGGTGCGGGTGAGCACGCCCAGCCGCGACGACAGCCGCGGCAGCACACCCTTGTCGCGCATGGCGAACAGCAGCTGCTGGGTGCCGCGGGTACCGGCGGCCAGGACCACGTGCCGGGCGGTGTAGGTCTTGGGCTGCTTGCGCAGCCACGCGCCCGTGCGTTCGGTCTCCACGTCCCAGGTGCCGTCGGGCAGCGGGCGCACAGTGGTGACCGTGGTCATCGGGATGACCTGCGCGCCACCCTTTTCCGCCAGATACAGGTAGTTCTTGACCAGGGTGTTCTTGGCGTTGTGGCGGCAGCCGGTCATGCACTCGCCGCATTCGATGCAGCCGGTGCGCTCCGGGCCCGCGCCGCCGAAGAACGGGTCGGGAACGGTCTTGCCCGGCTTCCCGAAGAAGACGCCGACCGGGGTCTGCACGAAGGTGTCGCCCACGCCCATGTCCTCGGCGACCTGCTTGAACACCTCGTCGGCCGGGGTCATGTGCGGGTTGGTGACCACGCCCAGCATCTTGCGGGCCTGCTCGTAGTGGGGCATGAGCTCGTCGTGCCAGTCGGTGATGTCGCGCCACTGCGGGTCCTGGAAGAACGGCGCCGGTGGCACGTAGAGGGTATTGGCGTAGTTGAGCGAGCCGCCGCCCACGCCCGCGCCCGCGAGGATCAGTACATTGCGCAACGGATGGATGCGCTGAATGCCGAAGCAGCCCAGCTTCGGCGCCCACAGGAACTTGCGCAGGTCCCAGCTGGTGTCCGGGAGCTGGTCGTCGGTGAAGCGCCGACCGGCCTCGAGCACGCCGACACGGTAGCCCTTCTCGGTCAGGCGCAGTGCGCTCACACTGCCGCCGAATCCGGACCCGACGATGAGCACGTCGAAATCGGTGTCGCGTTGGGTCATGGACTCTCCCTATGTCGTCGTCGACAGTGTGGCGCCGGTTACGCTAACGCGGACAGTTGTGGGTGTCAACGTCCGCCGGTCTCTATGCTGTTCGCGTGGATCGTTACAGCCGTCTGCAGCTGGCCGAACTCAGCGGTGTGGCCGCCCGCACCATCCGCTATTACCACTCGGTCGGCGTGCTGCCCAAGCCCGGCCGGGCCGGCAAGGAGGCGGTCTACAGTCCCGAACACCTGGAACGGCTGCGCGCCATCACCGCCATGCAGGCGCGTGGGCTGCGCCTGGACGCGATCCGCGAGGTGTTCGAGGCGGAGGTGCCCGGAGACGGGGACTGGCGCGAGGTCTTCGATCCGCGTTACAGCGGCGAACCCGACAGCGGCACGATCCTCGACGACGACGCCCTGACCGAATTGTTGGGCGATCGCCGCCCCGAGATCCTCGACGATCTGCGCGCCGCCGGATACCTCGAACCCGTCGGCGAGCGCTGGCGGGTGCCCGAACCGGCCATGCTCACCGGTGCGCTCATCCTCTATGACGTCGGCACCGACATCGCCCTGTCGGGCGTGCTGCGCAAGCTGATCCGCACCCATATCGCCGTCCTGGCCGATGAGATGATCCGCGTCATCCGCGAGGCGTCAGGCGCGGAGTACAGCGGCGAGGGCCTGGACCTGGACCTCGACCGCTTCCGCGACCGGTTCCGGGCCGCGGCCCGCGAGGTCGGCGGGGCCACCCTGGTGGAGGAGATCGAACGCGCGGTGCGCGAACTCGACCGCTGAGCCCCGCCGCGGCGGCGCGTCAGGGTGCCGGGGCGGCGGCCGCGCTCGGGACGGTGACGGGGGAGTCGCAGCTGGCGGGCGGATCCACCAGATGGCAGTCCGATGGTAGGCGCACCGGCTCGTAACCCGACGGGACGCCGCTCGCGGTGATGATCTGACGGTAGGTGTCCACGGCGTCGGTGGGGCGGCGGGTCAGGCTCGGGTCGGTGAGCACATCGACGGTGTAGAGGCCGAAACGTGGTGTGTAGGAACCCCACTCGTAATTGTCGGTGAGGCTCCAGTAGTTGTAGCCGACGATGTTCATACCGTCGGCCTTGGCACGCTGCAACCAGTAGACGGTATCGCGCAGATGATCCGAGCGCGTATACCCGTCGGCGCGCGGCTTGCCGTTCTCGGTGGGCATGCCGTTCTCCACAACCCACAGCGGCTTGCCCGGGAACTGGCGCGAATAGTGTTGCAGCGCATAGTAGATGCCCTCGGGTCGGATGGGCAGATCCCACATCCCGGTCGGCGGCGCGGACGAACCGCCGGGCAGGTTGACGGCATTCGACTCGGGCGGCTCGTAGCCGAAGTAGTAGTCCACGCCGATGAAGTCCAGCTTGTCGCCGATGCGCTCCATCAGTGGCCCGTTGACCTGCGACTCCGCCCCCGCCACATATCCGACATTGCTGGTGACCAGGGCCTTGGGCTGCACCTGGTGGATGTAGTCGTAGATCTCGTTGTGCACCTGGGCGACCCGGTCGAGCATCTCGTCGGCGTCGGTGTCGTTCTGGCGCACCTCGTGCATGATGTAGGCGACCGGCTCGTTCACCGTGACCCATACCGGATTTCGCGCGGCGTAGCGGTCGACCACCGTGCGGGCATTGGCCAGCCAATCCTCCACCATGTCCGGATTGCGCCAGCCGCCGCGATCGGCCTCCCAGCCCGGATACACCCAATGGTCCAGTGTCAGCATGGGTTCCATGCCATTGGCCACGATGTCGTCGATGACCCGGTCGTAGAAGGCGAATCCGTCCTCATCCCACACCCCGGGCTCGGGCTGCAGCCGCGCCCACTCGATGCCGATGCGGAACACCTTCGACCCCAGGCTCGCGGCCAGGGCGATGTCACCGGGGTAGCGGGAGCGGAAATCGATGGCGTTGCCGTAACGGTCCCAGCCGGGATTGGCGTCGATGTAACGCATCCAGTTGCTGTCGGGCGCATGGCCCTCGGACTGGAATCCCGAGGCGGCCACACCCCACAGGAAGTCCGGGCCCAGGCTTCCGCGTGCGCCCGAGGCCGGAGGCGTGGCAGGGGTGGCATGGGCGACGCTCACCACCGGAAGCAAGGCCGCGGCGGTGGCGAGCCCGGCCAGGACGAGGCGGTGCAGACGTCGGCGCATCGGGGCTCCTCCTCCGGGACTGGGTCGGAATGTCCCGAAACGGAGCGTAGCTGCCCATTAGCTGAAATCCGGCGCAGCGGCGGGCGTGTCACGGTCTGCGACAGATCTCCCGGCCTGCCGGTCGGCACCGGGTTTCCCGGACCGGAAAACCGGGTCGAGGTGCTCACCAGCGGCTTCGCCCGCTCGCGCGAATCGGCCGGTGTCGGTCCGGGTCGGCTCGCGCCTGCCGTGCGAGTCGTTCCGGCGTGTGGCCCAAGCGGTTCCAGGAGGAGGAGTCACAGTCCGGTGCAAACAACCAGAGAAGGTGGTAGGTCCAGACCTCGAGATCGGACGGGCTCGGTCTAGCGCGGCAGCGTGACCGGGTCGACGCAGCTGTCGACGGCGTCCACCAGCGAGCAGGTCGCGGGTGGACGGGTCGGAAGGTAGTCGGCGGGCACACCGGCGTCGCGGGTGATGGCGCGATAGGCGTCCACGGCGTCGGTGGGGCGGCGGGTCAGGCTCGGGTCGGTGAGCACATCGACGGTGTAGAGGCCGAAACGTGGTGTGTAGGAACCCCACTCGTCATTGTCGGTGAGGCTCCAGTAGTTGTAGCCGACGATGTTCATACCGTCGGCCTTGGCACGCTGCACCCAGTAGACGGTGTCGCGCAGGTCGTCGACACGGGAGTAACCGTCCGCGCGGGGCGCGCCGTTCTCGGTGGGTAGGCCGTTCTCCACGATGTAGAGCGGCTTGCCGGGGAACCGCTGGGCGAAGTGGCGCAGCGTGTAGTAGATGCCTTCGGCCTGCAACGGCAGCTTCCACAACGCCGAGGAGGCGAAGTTGGCGTACTCGGCGGCCGTGCCCGGGGACAGGCCGTAGTAGTAATCGATGCCGACGAAGTCCAGCCTGGCGGCGATGGCGTCGAGCATGCCGCCGTTGGCGATCGGGTCCGCGGCGGGCACGTAGGCGACATTGCTGGTCACCATGGCGCCGGGCTGGCGGGCGTGGATGTAGTCGTAGATGCTGTTGTGCGCCTGCGCCAGCCGCGCCTGCATGGTCGGCACGTCGGTGGCCGGCAGGCCACCGTTGCGGACCTCGTTCATGATGTAGGCGAAGGGCTCGTTGATGGTCACCCACATCGGGTCCGTGCCCGCGTACCGGTCCACCACCGTGCGCATGGCGGTCAGCCAGTCCTCCACCATGCCCGGATTGGCCCAGCCGCCGCGATCGGCCTCCCAGCCCGGATACACCCAGTGGTCCAGGGTGATCATCGGCCGCATCCCCGCTGTCCGGATCGCCGCGATCACTTTGTCGTAGAACGCGAATCCGTCCTCGTCCCACACCCCGGGCTCGGGTTGCACCCGTGCCCACTCGACACTGAGCCGGTAGGTGTTCACCCCGAGATTTCCGGCCAGCGCGATATCGGAGGCGTAGCGGTCGTAGAAGTCGACGCTATCGCCGTAGCGGTCGTAGTCGGGGTGGGTGCCCACGTAGCGTCGCCAATTGCTGTCGGGCGCATGGCCTTCGTTCTGGAATCCCGCCGCGGCCACGCCCCAGTGGAAGTCCGCGCCCAGGTCGGGCAGGCTTGCCGGAGCGGGCCCCGCGGTGGTCGGGGCGGCGCTTGCCAGCAGGGTGACCGTGGCGAAGGCCACGGCGGCGACGACATGGCGGCGGGTGTACGCGCGCATGGGGCTCCTCATCCGGCGGACAGCGGATTGGGCAGGCGATCAGCATTATCGCCGACGCGCGCCCACGCCGGTCGAGGTTCCATCGAATCAGCCGAACCGGGCGCGTCACCGAATAGCGCGAGGCCAACCCGCCCCCGTCCACCTCCTCCGGCACCACACCACCCACCCCATGAAATCGCGCGTTGCCCCGCAATCGATCCGAATGTGCTGTGGGTGCGTCGGATTCGCGGACCATCGGTGTGACGCGGAAGACGTTGACCTCGCGGTAAGGATTGTGGGCGGGAAGGTCTCGAGGGCGTGCCGAACAGCGGGATCTGGCGAGCGCCCGCCGACACGGCGTCGGCGAGCCGGTCCTCGGCGTAGCGCCGGCGTGCGGTGGTGAGGAGTCGTCGGCGGGCGCGATCAGGGCGGACGCGCAGGGGCTCGATGTCCGGCCCGGCCTCCGTTCTCACGCGCCGGATTCGTCGCACCGGGGGTCCGGACCAGGGCCTCCGCCCGGGCCGTGCGGACCGGGCCCGCCCGGGTGCCCGTGCGGACCGCCGGGGTGGTCGGGGCCGCCGAAGGGCGGGCCCGGAATCTTCGGCATGCCGGGGAATTTCATCCACTCGGGCACCTCCGGCATGGGCGGCATCTCGGGCAGCGGCGGCATTTCCGGCAGGTGTGGCATTTCCGGCAGGGGTGGAATCGGTGGAATCGGGATGCCGGTCGCCGGGCCGCCGCCGAAGCGCTGGAACGCGGCTTGGCGTGAGGTGCCGAAGATTTCGCCGATCTCGGCCCAGGTGCGGCCCTCGTCGCGGGCCTGGCGAACCAGCGAGCGCAGCACGTCGTCGACGACGCCGTCGAGGCTGCGCGCCGCGCGCAGGGCCGCCATCACCGCGGGAGCGGATCTACCGTCGCCAGGGCGCAGCACCTCGGCGACGAATTCGGCATTGGTTGACAACAGTTTTGCCAGAACAGCACGTTCGTCGGCGGTGTCTCTGGGCTGAGGATCGCTCATATGTAAATGCTGCCTTTACGTCAAACCCCTTGTCAAGGAACGATTTACACGCTCGCGGATACTGGTCATTAGCTGAAAGGGGGGCGGTGTGTTTGCCGCCGCTATAACGTGTTCATCAGTGATCAGGAGGTGCAGGGTGAGGACACCGACAACATGACCGATTCCGAGAGATGCGCGGTCGAGTATGAGCTGTTCGAGCTGGTCCGCAAGGCCGGATTCGAGGGGCCGACCTGGAAACTGCTGGCGGACAAGCTGGTTCGCCACGCATTGGCGGTACTGGGGCCGTGGGTGCGCAGCGGCTGGATTTTCTCCGTCGCCGAGCACGAACGCATGCCGCTGCGCCCGACTCCGCAGGAGCGGTTGCTGGTGGAGGCCCGCTTCGCCGAGGACTTCGTGCAGGAGACCATCACCCGCGCGCTGGAACGCTTCCGCCGCAATGCCCGCGACGGCGACGGCTGGAACGCCGACGGCGGTCTGAGCCTCGGCAGCTACTTCATCGGCGCGTGCGTACTGGCCTTCGTCGAGCGCTTCCGCCGCAGCCGACGCACCGGCGACCTCTACCAGTTCCAGGCCGCGTCCTCGGTAACCATCGTGAGCGAGGACGGCCCGGACCAGACGGAGGTTTTGGCCTCCACCGCTGATATCGCCGGTTCGGTGGTGGACCGGCTGGCCTTCCGCAGCCGTCTCGCCGGCCTGAGCGACCGCGACCGCGGCCTGGTGTGGGGCAGGGCCGTGGGCCTGACCGACCGCGAAATCCAGCACCTGTTCGACTTCCCGTCCGTGCAGGCGGTCGAAGTGCGCTGGGCCCGATTGAAAGGCGATCACGGCTGGATGACCGGCCTCGACGGTAAGGAGGTGGCCGAATGAGCCGCGACGACGCCCCCGACCCGGTGGCGCGCGTTGCGGAGCTGCTCGAACGGTCCTCACTGAACGAGCCCGCGCTGCGACGGCTCTACGCCCGTACTCCGCACCGGGCGGCCGAACTCCACGCCACCCGACCCCCGGCGCCCACGGTGCAGTCCGCCTTCTCGACGCGCCTCGACGCGCTCTTCGAGACCGGGAACGCGCCCGGAGCACGCGCGCACACCAACTCCGAGGTGGCCGCCCAGCTCACCGCCTGGGGGCACCCCATCTCCAAGCCCTATCTCAGCCAGTTGCGCTCCGGACTGCGCACCGACCCCTCCCGCGAGACGATCGCCGCCCTGGCCCGCTACTTCCGGGTGCGCCCCGACTATTTCGCCGACGAGACGTACACCGCCGGCCAAGACTTCGACCTGCTCACCCGCCTGCAGTTCTACGGCCTGCGCAAACTGTGCACGCGGGCGTTCGATCTCAGCGAGGAATCCCAGAACCTGCTGACCACCATGGCAAATCGGCTCCGCATCGCCGAGGGACTGCCCGAGGTGGGCACCGGCGGCACCGAGTGAATCCGCACCCGGCCGCGCTGGAGACAGGAAATATGTTGCGATGACGTGGTCCGCGAAAGCGCTGGAGCACATGCTCTCCGACTTCTTCACCGGCATCGCGGCCGCTTCGGTCCCGGCATTCGTGCGGCCCGGCCGCCGAGCCTGATGATCTGCCGTACCGGAGAGGCTGAGAACCGGTGCAGTCAGGACAGGGGAACCCATTCGACATCATCCACCTAGAGGTTTTGGCCTCCTTTCCCAATGCGGGACTCAGCCGCGAAGATAGGTCGGAGGCGGCGCGAGCACGGGAGCGGGGAAGTTGCTGGCGGGGCAGTGCGAGGCAAGCACAGGGGAAACGCGGCCGGGGTCACGCGCGACGGCAAACCACACTCGTGGTCGGTTGACCAACTGTCGGGGTGTGGACCACGGGTTCGGGCCGACCCGGCGAGCGCGTTCGTCCGCGGCGAGGGTTCGGGCTGCAAGCGCGATGAGATGCGGTGAGCAGCAGAACCTCCGAGTTGCGGTTTGCTCGGAGATACCGAAAGGTTAGGGGAGACAGAGGATTCTGCTATGGTGGCTCCGCCGATTTCAGGATCGGCCGGACGACAAGAGAATTGATGAATCAAGACAACGCCGTGCTGCTTTCCTGGGTTCTCGCCGCCACGCTCGTACTCACCGTGGCCGGGCTGCTGTTTCTGTGGCGGGCCGTTCGCGCCGAACGCAGGCGGATAGCCGCACTGCGCGAGGAGCAGGCCCAACGCGATGTCGCGGTCGAGGACATGATCGTGAACCTGACCGAGAAGGTCGTGCCCGCCATCGGCGCGGCCGTGCGCCGCTCGGACCCGGACAACCCCACCGTGGACCTGCCGGTCGTGCTGGAGCAGTCACGCATCGCGGACCTCGTGTGGCAGTGGACCGCCCGTTGCGGCGAGGAGCTTCAGAAGGTCGCCGCCGAGACCCGCGAGCTGGTCCGCCGCGAGGCCGAGACCGAGACCCAGCTCGCGATAGCGCAGGCCCAATCCGAGCGGGAGACCGCCGTGGCGCAGGCCGAGGAGATGGCCCAGTTGGCCATCTCCCAGGCCGAGGAGGCCGCTCGCGTGGCCATCGCGCAGGCCACGGAGGCCTCGCGCAACGCGGTCGCCGAGGCCGCCGACAGCGCCCGCGCGCAGGTGGAGGACTCCGCGCGTGAGGCCACCTCGGCCGCGGTGCGCGCCTTCGGCGCCTCGGTGGTCAGCTTGGGCGCCGACGTCAGCCAGGTGCTGAGTGCCGCGCTGCGCCAGCATCGCAATGACGAGACCTTCGAAACCCTTACCCGCATCGACCATTCCGTCCAGCAGATGATCCGCCAGGCCCAGTCCTACGTGATCGTCTGTGGTGGGCTGCCCGGTCGCCGCTGGCCGCAGCAGACCCTCACCGACGTGGTGGGCGGCGCCACCGGCCGCGTGCGCGACTACACCCGGGTGCGCGCGACCGAACTGGACCGCCCGGTCGTCAGTCGCGTGGTCGAACCGCTGGTGCACACCATCGCGACCCTGCTCGACAACGCGCTGCGCTACTCGCCGCCGACCTCGTTCGTGGACATCGGTTTCCAGGAGGGCCACCACGGCGTCACGGTGATCATCGACGACGCGGGTGTCCGGATGAACCCGGAACAATTGGAGGAGACCCGCCGTGTGCTCGCGGGCGATCAGGTCGTCGACATCCACGCCCTGGGCCCCACGCCGCGCGTCGGCTTCCCCGGTGTGGCCGCGCTGTCGCGCCGCTACGGGTTCTCCGTCTACATCGACGGCCCCAATATGTACGGCGGCATGCGAGCCATGGTCTTCATCCCCGAGACCCTGCTGGCCGCGCCCGCCCCGACGCCGATGACCGTTGCCGCCCCGACCCCCGTGCCGGCGCCCGCCCGGATTCCGGCACCCGACCCGGAACCCACGGTGGTGTCCATGGATTCGGTGCCTCAAGACCTCACTGCCGGCGGCCTGCCCAAGCGCCGCCGCCGTTCGGCGACGGTGTCCGTCGCGGCACCCGTGCGCCCGGTCGCGGTGGATCCGACATCCGCGCGACCCGATATCGCCGCTGCCTGGTACAGCGGCTCCCAACGCGGTCGAGCGGCCGCGTTCGAGCACTCCGAAGGGATGACATCGTGACCGGTACGCCCGCGACGGCCGTCAGTGACACCAACCGGCTGGCCTGGTTGCTCGACGATCTCGAAGCGCCGGGGGTCCGATTCGCGGTCTTGCTATCCGAGGACGGCCTGCGCATCGCGCACACCGGTGGCGTGAGCATCGACGACGCCGAGCGGTTCGCCGCGGCCGCCTCGGGCCTGCGGGCCCTGGGCAAGGCGCTGGCCGAATTCTGCGGCGGCACCGCCGACAACGCGGTGCGCCAGAACATGACCGAGTACGCCGAGGGGATGATCTTCATCACCGCCGCCGGGGCCGGTGCGCTGCTGGGTGTCTCGACCACCCAGGACGTGGATGTCAGCCTGGTCGCGCACCGCATGAACGAACTGGCCGTGCGGGTCGGGCGGGAGCTCGGCAGTATGTCGCGGACCAGGGCGGACCTGCCGCGCTCATGAGCCGGCCGCGGCGCGATCCCGATCTCGTCCGGGCGTACGTGCGCACCGGCGGCCGATCGCGCCCCACGCGGGCGCTGGATCTGGTCAGTCTGGTTGTCGCGGTGGCCGATGCGGCCCCCGGCGCGTCTGCGGACGCCCGCCGCATACTGCAGCTCGCCCGGCGCGGGGTCCTGACGCTGGCCGAGTTGGCGGCCTATCTGGACCTGCCACCTTCGGTCGTGAAGATCCTGGTGGCGGATCTGCTGGACAGCGGTCATCTGGCCGTCCCGACCCCGGTGGAAGCGCTGCCGGGTAAAGCCCTCTTGGAGGAGGTACTCGATGGACTCCGCGCTCTCTCCGCATGAGCGCGTCGTCGACTATGTGCCGGATACTGTCACCCGCACCGTGAAGTTGCTGGTGGCAGGGAATTTCGGCGTCGGGAAGACCACGTTCGTGGGCAGTGTGTCGGAGATCCGGCCGCTGCGCACCGAGGAGACGATCACCGAGGCCAGCGTCGGCGTCGACGATATGGCCGGCCTGCCGGGCAAGACGACCACCACGGTCGCCATGGACTTCGGCCGCATCACCCTGAATCCCCGCCTGGCCCTGTACCTGTTCGGCACGCCCGGCCAACGCCGCTTCGTGCCCATATGGGAGGATCTGGCTGTCGGCGCACTGGGCGCGCTTGTCCTGGTCGACACGCGACGGCTCGAGAAGGCCGACGAATCGCTGTCCATCCTGGAAGAGCGCGGCGTCCCGTATGCGGTGGCCGTCAATGATTTCGAGGGCGCGCCGAAGTATCCGCTCGACGAGGTCCGCGATGCCCTCGACCTCGATCAGGGCACGCCGCTCATGCGCCTGGACGCCCGCGATCGCAATCCCTGCCTGCAATCGCTCATCACGCTGGTCGAGTATCTGCTGGAGCCGCGCGTCTAGCCGTACTTCGACAGGCACAACATAATTCGTGGTGGAAGACCCGGGCTGACCGACCACGTGACGCTTCTTGCAACGCCATCCATCCGGCGCGGAATCGCTGTACGGTGAGCGATCCCCGCAAGGTGAAGCGAAGGGATTTCGGAATGCCGTTCGCGGGCCGCGAATCGGTCGAGGTCCACCACGTCGACACCGGTGGCCGGGGCCGGTGGTGGTGCGCGGGCATGGCCTGTTCATGGACGAGGAGATGTTCGCGCTCCCGGCAGTTCCGGCGACTCCTCGTCGCAGGCGCTGTTGCAGGCCACCCGCGAGGCACTGGGGCATCGGCCCTCAGGACGAGCTGATCGTGCCCGCCATGTCCTGGGCCGCCGCGGCGACCGCGGTGCTGCGCGTGGGAGCGGTTCCTGTGCTGGTCGATGTCGACCCCGCCACCGGAGGCCTCCCCACAGCGGGGGCGCTCGACCCGTCGGATCTCGGGGGTTGTAGTCTCGCTGGCAGCGATGAGAAGTCTTGTGGGACAGCGGCTCAGGGGGGATTGCGGTGTTCGCATTATCAGGGAAGATCGTCGAGCTGACCGAGCTCTGCCTGGATGACGTCGCCGCGCTGACCGCCGCAGCCGCCGAATCGCGCATCTCCTACACCCACGCCCACGTCCCCCGCGACATCGAGGGCATGCGGCGCTGGGCCGACCAAGCCCTCGCTGCCGCCACCGCCAACCGCCAACTCCCACTGGTGATCCGCTGGTCCGACTCCGGCACAGTCATCGGCACCACCAGCTTCCACCTCGAGCAGTGGCCCTGGCCCCACCGCGCCTCCGCCCCCGAAATCCCCGACGCCGTCGAAATCGGCTCCACCTGGCTGGCATACTCCGCCCAACGCACCGGCGCCAACCGCGAAGCCAAACTCCTGATGCTCGACCACGCCTTCATCACCTGGCGGGTCCACCGAGTCCGCTTCCGCACCGACGTCCGCAACGTCCGCTCCCGCCAGGCAATCGAACGCCTCGGCGCCACCCTCGACGGAATCCTGCGAGCCGACTTCGCCGGCGCCGACGCCACCATCCGCGACTCCGCCTACTACTCCATCCTCGCCCCCGAATGGCCCACCCTCCGCCCCCACCTACTCACCGCGACAACCCGCTGACCGCACCCCTGGACCCATGCCGCCCCTGGTCCTCCCGGGCCCGGCTCCGGCGACAAGCCCCCCGACGGTTGCCGGGCGTCACCTGACCGAGCGTCGGCTGCCATTGCCCCTTTCGGGCATATTCCGGTTGGATCAGAGGGCGGCCAGGCAGGCCCGGGCGATCTCGACATCCTGATCAGCCGTACCGCCGGAGACGCCGACCGCGCCGACGACACGACCCTCGGTGTCGGTGATCGGGAGTCCGCCGCCGAAGGAGATCAGGCCGCCATTGCTCCACTCGATGCCGTAGATCGGGCCGTCGGGGCGGGAAATCTCACCGAGCGCCGCGGTGGGCATGCGAAAAAGGATGGCGGTCTTGGCTTTTCGCTGGGCCAGATCGATGCAGCCGAGTAGAGCGTCCTCTTTCCGGCTGAAGTGCAAGAGGTGTCCGGCCTGATCGACGATGGCGATGTTCATGCGGACATCGAGGGCGGCGGCGGCCTTGTGACCGGCATCGGCGAGCCTTGCCGCGGTGTCCATGGAAAGCGTTGTCATGGCATTCAGCCTCGGCACGACGAGCGGGCGCAACCAGGAGGCGTTGTAGCGGGAGACGCCATTCCTGGGGATGGCACCACCAGGAACCGGACACGCGGCAGTGCCACACTGAAGCGCGTGAGTGAGCTCGGCGAATTCCTGAAGGCCAAGCGGGCGGCCGTTTCTCCCGAGGCGGTCGGTTTGCCCGCCGTGGGGAATCCACGCCGGGTGCCCGGGCTGCGACGCGAGGAGGTAGCATTGCTGGCCTCGGTGAGTGTCGATCACTACACGCGTTTGGAGCAGGGCCGGGTGTCAGCGGCCTCGGAGAATCTGTTGGCGGGGATCGCGCGGGCGCTGCGGCTCACGGCGGCGGAACACGAATATCTGCGCATGCTGGTGCAGACGCGGCCCCGGCGCGGGCGATACGACGAGCCGGAAGTCGGTGCGCCGCTGCGGGATCTGCTCGCGGCACTGACTGCTCCGGCCTTGGTCCTTGGACCGCGCACCGACGTCCTGGCGTGGAATGCCGGCGCGGCCGCGCTGTTCCTGGATTTCGCCGAGATACCCGTGGCTCAGCGGGCATTGGTGCGAATGGTCTTCCTGGAACCACGGATTCGCGGGCTCTTCGTGAACTGGCATCAGGTCGCCGCCGAAGCCGTCGACCGTTTGCGCATGGCCGCCGCTCGCGCGCCCGGCGATCCTCGGCTCACACGATTGGTGGGAGAGTTGTCGGTGCACGATGCCGACTTCCGGCGCTGGTGGGGTGGACACGGGGTGCGCACGCTGGCGGGCGGGCGCAAACATCTGCGGCACCCGGTGGTCGGCGAGCTCGAGTTGGATTGGCAAGTGCTACAAGTGCTCACGGCCCAGGACCAGACCATGCTTGCCTATACCGCGCCCGAGGGGTCTCCGAGCCACGAGGCACTGCGAATCCTGAGCTCCTGGAACGCCGATGCGCCGGTCCTTCGCCCGACACCCGAAGCCGAACACGACGGCATGTAGTACAGATTTGTTCGAATCAGTGATCGAGCTCGCTCGAGCTCTGCCTAGACGAGTTCAACCTCGTCGAACTGGACGGTGAAGGTGTGGCGGCGTTCGCGGAGGACGTTGCCCTCGCGGTGGACCAGGTCCTCGCCGAAATCGATGCGTAGTTCTTCGCGGCGAGGGTCCACTGCGCGCACGACGGCGCAGACTGCGCTGAACGGCCCCTCGGGGAAGTAGACGACGTCGCCCGGCCCATATTCTGTAAAGCCCACGCTGCCACAGTAATCCAAGGCTGTGGATCCCGTGTCGCGGCAGGCCGAGGTCGGTAGGCTGCCCCGGCACGAAGGAGGAGTCGTGTCCGAGTAGCGGGGCACTGGGCCGCAGTCGTCGCGAGATCGCGCATACCTCGGTCGGCCGCGAACAATTGGTCATGTGGCGGTGGACACCCGCGGCGGGATTGCGCCAGATGCGCAAGAGTAGTCCTCAGACCGAACCGGAACGGTATTCGTGCCACTGGTCGACGGCGCTCCGCACTGCCCGCTCATCTTCCTTGGCATGCGCACCGGACGCGCCCGCCGCACCGAGGATCACCCCGTTCTCGGTGATGAGAAGACCACCGGCGTACGGAACGAAGTCGCCGTCGTAGAGATGCTGGATGCTGCTGGTGATCGGTGCGGGCAGTTCGACCGCACCCGACGGTCGCAGCGTCAGCAAGGCGGTGCGCGCCTTGGCCACAGCGATCCGGCTCGTCATCGGCATGCCACCATCGGCGCGCCGCAGGACGATTACCGAGCCGGTGACATCGAGAACGGCCACCGCAAGGGGCGGAAAGCCCTCGTCGGCACCCACGCGCAGCGCGGCCGTCACCAGCCAGTCGGCATCCGCCAGAGCCAAACCGGGTAGACGGGGAGTCTCAGCCATGCCGACACTGTAGTACGGAGCCCGGCACGAGAATCGATGCGGCAGAGACCATCCCGTCCCAACAGCGCGAAATATCAGCGCACGACGTCGAAGACGTTCTTCTGGATTCCGTTCGAGTACACCGCCGACTCGACCAGCTTCAACTTCTGGGCGTCCTTGTCCGAGTCGGAGAACAGCCGCTTGCCCGCGCCCAGCAGCAGCGGGAAGACCAGCAGGTGGTAGCGGTCGATCAGGCCCGCATCCGACAGGCCGCGGTTCAGGGAGGCGCTGCCGTGGATGATGATCGGGCCGCCCTCGGTCTCCTTCAGCGCCGCGACATCGTCGATGGAGCGCAGGATGGTGGTCTCGCCCCAGTTCGACACGAGGTCGGCGTCGGTGAGGGTGGTGGAGACGACGTACTTCGGCATCGCCTTGTAGCCGGCGAAGTCCGCCATATCCGGCCACACCGGGCTGAACGCCTCGTAGCTGATCCGGCCCAGCAGGAGGGCTGTGGACTGCTCCTGCTCACGGCCCTTGATCTCGTAGGCCTCGGGAACGAACTCGACGTCCTTGAAGGTCCAGCCGGAGTTGCGATAGCCGGGCTCGCCGCCCGGGCCCTCCACGACCCCGTCGAGGGAGATGAAGGCGGTGCTGATCAGAGTGCGCATGTCGTGTCCTCGATATCTGTTGTGTGGGTGGATGATTCGACACACTCGGCCGGATCATCCGAGCAGGTCGGTGAGCCACCGCTGCCAGGACTCTTCGGCCCCGGCGGTATCGGGGCCGAAGAGGTGATGGAGCATCAGCGACAGCCCGGTGGGTGCGTGGTGGAAGGTGTAGAGCCCCTCGGCGGTGCGGATCTCGAAGCGTTCCCCGTCGGCCCACGTGACCTCGCCGTCCAGCGGCGGAAGACCGGCCGGCTCGGCATGCACGCGTGTGCCCACGGCAATCGGTGTCGGCAGCGCCAGTGCTCGGGTCAGCCGGGCCCGCACTTCCTGGCCCGATGACCCTGTCGCAACGGCGAATACCGGTGCACCGATCCGGCCCGGAAAGTAGGTCAGGTACTCACGCAAGGTGTTCAGGTGGAACGGCCAGCCGCGGCGCAGGGCATCGTATTCGTCCTGCCAGTCGTCGCCGAGCACTCCGCTGTGGACCACGCGCAGCACGGTGCTGCCGCCCTCCCGTCCCTCGATCAGGTACTCGAAGGCCATGAATCGGCCGTCCTCGTCGGCCTCGGTGCGCGTGGCGAAGCGCTTGCCCTGCTCGTACGCGGTGATCACCGCCTCTTCCCGCCGCCCCCCGGTCTCCATGGCGGCGACGCCGCCCTCACGCGGCTGGATCTCGTTGCGCCCCATGAACCAGGAATCGACTCCCGGTCCCGTCGCGATCGCCTCCCAGACCTGTTCCGGATCGGCGGGCAGCGTGGCCTCCAGCTCGATCTCGAAAGGATGCCCCATGATCAGTGCTCCTGCCCTGCTTCGGATTCGGTGTCGGTGGCCCGATCGGGAATCTGGTGCACGCCGACGATCACCCGATGATTGCGGCCGCCCGGCGCGGATTCGTCGTGGTAGTGGCCGACGAGGGTCGCCACCGCCTGCGCCAGCTCGTCGGCGAACGCCGCACGATCGGCCGCGGAGGCGAACCGCACCTGCGCGTCGATACCGAAGCTCGCGACCCGCCGCTGCGCGCGGGCGGCCCCGGCCAACAGCGTCCCGACCTCCTGCACCAGGCGCGATCCCAGCGCCAGCAGCCACCGCGCCGACAATTGATCGGGCGAGCGCGCCGGATCCGGACTGACGGCACCCATGGCGCTGGGGGAGATCACGTAAGACGCTGCGGTAGCGCGATATATCCGCTCGGTGACATTGCCCTTGCGGCGTTCCTCCACCAGTTCGACCAGCCCGTGCCGCGCCAGCTCCTTGAGGTGGTAGTTGATCTTCTGCCGCGGTAGCCCCAGCCGCCCGGCCAGCTTCGCGGCCGAGCCCGGCTCGGCCAGCGCGGCGAGGATCCGGGACCGGATCGGGTCCAGGGATGCCTCGGCCGCGGCGGGTTCTTCGATCACTGCGACGTCCAGCACGACCCCAGAGTCTCACCGACAAAAAAATTTGTCAAGGAAGTCGAAGTTGTCGGTATCGGCGTGTCGGCGATGCGTCATCGACTGGGCGGGTCCGCGGTATTGACACCGCGCGGTCGCTACGCGCACGCTGCGCCGGTGACGATTCTCTTGGTCATCGTGGTGGGGTTCTTCGCGCTGCTGCTCGGCTGCGCGATCGTCCTCGCCGTCGTCCACCCCGGCTCGCGGCCACGCGGCCGCGACTCGGTCGATGACGTCGGAATCTCCTACGGCACTCCACATTCGGGCATCCCGTCGCGCCATGGTGGCCACCCCGACAGGGGCGACCACCATGGCGCCGGCTTGATCGGCTGAGCGCCGATGGCGACCTCCGAGACATTCGGCGCGGATGCCTACGTCGTACGCGCCGGATTGTGGCCGTTCCGCCATGGGCTGCGCGGCGAGATCATGTTCGCCGTCCACAGCGCGGGCATCTACTTCGGCGCGGCCGCGGCCAGTCCGGCCCAGACCGTGCCCTGGTCGCGAATTTGCGCGGTCGAGTTGTTCACCGAGACGACCTCGTCGCCGCGAAGCCAATCCACCTACCGCTGCATCGGCGTACGCGCGCGGGGCACCACCCAGCCTTCGCATGGCGGCCCCGCCGCACGTCCGATTCCCGAATCGTCTGCCCGCATCCTGCGCGGCGCCGGCCGACCCGACCTGATTCCCGGCGCCGACGGGACCATCCGCTGGGCCTATCGGCGCATGAGCGGCTGGCGAGTATCGCGTGCGCGCTTGTCGGCCGCGGTCGCCCGGCACGCGCCGCAGGTCCCGGTCATCGACGGCCCGTCTTGGCCGCCGGCCCTGACGTGGAGTGAGGCGCTCGCTGCCCGCAAGTCGAGACGCCGACGGTGATCCGCGCCACGCGGTACGCCAGCGTGTCACACTTCGGGCCCGAACGGTGTCTTCATGTCCGACACCACCGAGGGTGAAGGAGCGGACATGGACCGGAAGACCGATGTCGTCGTGATAGGCGGCGGATACGCGGGAGTCATCGCGGCCAACCATCTGCGGATGCGTGACGACGTGTCCATCACGGTGATCAACCCGCGGCCGCATTTCGTGGAGCGAATCCGGTTGCACCAGTTGGTCGCCGGTTCCGGAAACGCCGTCGCCGAGTACGACGCGGTGCTCGGCGAGGGGATTCGGCTTGTCGTCGACGAGGCGACGGCCATTGATGGGATGCGGCGCAGTGTGGCGCTGCAGAGCGGAGGCAGCGTGGCCTACGACTATCTCATCTACGCGGTGGGCAGCCGCAGCGCGGCCCCGACCGTTCCGGGCGCGGCCGAATACGCGTATGACATAGCGGAATTCGAGCACGCCGAGCGGCTGCGCACCGCTCTGGCCGACGCGGATCCGACCGCGCCCGTGACCGTGGTCGGCGGCGGCCCCACCGGCATCGAGACCGCCGCAGAGCTGGCCGAGGCGGGCCGCCCGGTCACCCTGGTGTGCGGTGGTGTCCTCGGCCCGTATCTGCGGTCGGGAGCCCGCCGCTCGGTCGCGCGCCAGCTGGCCAGGCTGGGCGTGCGCGTGATCGACGGCCCCGATGCCAAGGTCGTGACCGTCCACCCGCACAGCGTGGTGCTGGCCGACGGTCGTGAACTGCCCAGCACGATCACGGTGTGGACGGCCGGATTCGGCGTGCCCGACCTGGCCGCCCGCAGCGGCCTCAGCACCGATGCGGCGGGTCGGCTGCTCACCGATGAAACCCTCACCAGCATCGACGATCCCCGTATCGTGGCGGCCGGCGACGCGGCCTCACCTTCGAACCAGCCCTTGCGCATGAGCTGTCAGGCCGCGATCCCGCTGGGCGCGCACGCCGCAGAGACGGTGCTGAGCCGCATCGCCGAAACTGAACCGAGCGTCCTCGACTTCGCCTTCGTGGGTCAGTGCATCAGCCTCGGCCGCAAAGGCGCGGCAGTGCAGCTGGCCCACTTCGACGACACCGCCGGGCGTGCCTACCTCGGCGGCCGGCTCGCGGCCGCTGTCAAGGAGGCCGTCTGCAAGTCCACGGTATGGGGGCTGGCCCGCGAGGCCCGCAAGCCCGGCTCGTACTCAGCGATCAAGGGCGGCAAGCGTCAGCAGCGTGTCGCGGCCGCGGCGGTGACGGCTCCGCAGATGTAGATCTGCGCTCGGTTGCCGCCACGGCGGTCACAGGCCGAGCTTGGTTACGGCATTGTCTTCCAAGGGGTTCGCGGTGCGGATGTAGCCATGTACGGTCCGGGGGTTGGTCCAGCGGCCCTGGCGCATGATCTCGCGGTCGCTGGCCCCGCCCAATGCGGCCTGGGTGGCGAATCCGGCCCGCAGGGAGTGCCCTGAGAAAAGGCTGGGATCGAGGCCGGCGCGGGCGGCGTAGCGCTTGACCAGTTCGGCCACCGCGCGGCCGGACATAGCGGTGTCGGCGATGCTGCCATGGCGCGAAATCGTCGGGAACAGGGGGAGACTCGGGTCGCTGAGCGCGGTGCCCGTGAAGCCGTGGCAGCGATGGATACGGGGATCGGGCGCCGGGGTGTCCTCGAGCCAGGCGCGCAGGTCGGCGGTGGCATGGGCCTCGCACAGCCTGGCCCAGTCGGCGAAGGCGCACACGGGGCAGGTATGGGGGCGCCGGCCACGGGGCAGCGCCACGCGTTGTTCGTTGACGCCGGTCGCGTCGGTCTTGGTGCTGGGCAGCTGGATCAGCAGCAGCGGCTCGCCGGTGGTGTGGTCGGTGGCGACAGTGACGTCGGTGATGCGCAGAGCCGCGATCTCGCTGCGCCGCAAGGCTCCCGCGAATCCGACCAGCAGGAGCAGGCTGTCGCGGCGGCGGGCCGGTTCGGTGGGCCACTCCGCGGCCGGAAGCTCCGCCAGCAGCTGATCGAGGGTGTGCAGCAGCACGGGGCGTTTTCGCTCGGGTCGGCTGCGCCGGGTGCGGCGAATGCCTCGCAGGGTCAACCGCACCACATCGGTGCGGGTAGGGGAGGGCAACCCGTTGGCGGCGTGCACGGCGGCCAGCGCCGCGGCCTTGCGCTCCAAAGTGGCCGCGCTGAAAGCCCATTCGCCGTTCTCGCGCCGCGCGTCCGCCGCGGCGGCCAGGTACACCGCCACATCGAGCGCATCCGCCGGCAAAGCCTGCCGGGATTCGGCCGCGCACCAGGCAGCCCACGCGATCCAGTCGGTCCGGTACGCGCGCAACGTATTCGCCGACTGCGACGCCTCCAGATACCGCCGCAACGATCCGGCCTGCACCTCGTCGAAACGATCCCGCACCAGCCGCAGCGCCGCCGCGTCGACCAGCACACTGCGCACCCCGCGCCGCAATTCGCCGCGCACCTCGTCGGGCACCGCGATCACCGCGGTCTGTTGCCCCGGCGACCGCTCGCTGACCTCCCTGGGATCTGGCATGCCTTCGACCCTAGATTGATCATGTGCTTCCCTTGCAGCAGACCCCGATTCACGTGTCCGACACCATCCTCGACGACCTCCGGCAGCGGCTCGCCCTGACCCGCTGGTTCGATGACGACGGCAATGCCGACGGCCGCTACGGCGTTCGCACCGCGTATCTGCGCGAGCTGGTCGACCACTGGCGCACCGACTTCAATTGGCGCGCAAAGGAAAAGGCCATGAACGCCTATGAGCACTACCGCGTCGAGGTGGACGGCGTCCCCATCCACTTCCTGCACAAACCCGGTGTGGGCGACAATCCGATCCCGCTCGTGCTCACACACGGCTGGCCCTGGACCTTCTGGCACTGGTCCAAGGTCATCGACCCGCTCGCCGACCCTGCGGCGCACGGCGGCGACCCGGCCGACGCCTTCGACGTCATCGTGCCCTCGCTGCCGGGTTTCGGGTTCTCCACACCGATTCCGACACGCCCGGACCTGAACTTCTGGAAGATCGCGGACCTCTGGCACACGCTCATGACCGACGTTCTGGGGCACCGAACATACGCCGCGGCCGGATGCGACGTCGGCGCGCTGGTCACCGGCCAGCTCGGGCACAAATACGCCGATGCCCTGTACGGCATCCACATCGGCTCCGGCCAGCGACTGGACCTGTTCAATGGCGATCGCGCCTGGGATGTCACCGGCGGCCGCCCGATTCCGGCGGGCCTATCCGATGACGTGTACGCGCGAATCATCGAGCTGGAGAGGCGATTCGCCGTCCACCTGGCCGCCCAGATGCTCGCGCCCGCCACCCTGGCACACGGTTTGTCGGATTCACCCGTCGGCATGCTGGCCTGGATCCTGGAGCGTTGGATGCGCTGGAGCGACCACCGCGGCGGCGACATCGAAAACGTCTTCAGCAAGGACGATCTGCTCACCCACGCCACCATCTACTGGGCCACCAACTCCATCGGCAGCTCGATGCGCATCTACGCCAACCACAACCGCTACCCGTGGACCCCGTCCCACGACCGCTGGCCAGTCATCGAGGCCCCCACCGGCCTCACCTTCGTCGCCCACGAGAATCCGCCCGGCGTCACCACCGCCCAACGCGCGCGACAGTTCCGCGACAGCGACCGCGGCCAGTGGTACAACCACGTCAATGTGACCGCCCACGATTTCGGCGGCCACTTCATCCCTTGGGAGATCCCGGTCGAATGGACCGATGATCTCCGCCGGACCTTTCGAGGCCGACGGTAGCGATTTGCCGCGCTGAGTATTCCGTCATCGACCCGGGGCAATGCCTCAGCGCTGTAACCGCCACGTCGCGTCGGGCTTCGGAAGCGGCCAGGTCCAGCCGTTTCTGGCACGCAGCTCCAGCAGCTGCTGCCGCCGCCCGCACGACTGCTCGGTATCGCCGTCACCCTCGACACAGTTGCGGTGGATCCAGATCATGGATTCCACCGTGCCCGAAAGGCGCATGGCGCCGTGCTCGCGCATACGATGATGCTCGAGCACGGACGGCGTGTCCGACATGGCCCAATCATCCCTCAGCGAAGCCGTGCTGTCGTGCGGTCTGCCTGCCTTCGCCTCTTGCGAAAGGAGCAGTTCATGTGTCGGCTCTTCGGTCTTTCGGCCGCTCCACACCGGGTCCGGGCCACCTTCTGGCTGCTGGACGCGCCCGACAGCCTGGCCCGGCAAAGTCACCGCGAACCCGACGGCGTCGGCCTGGGCACCTTCACCGCGGCCGGCGCCCCGCTGGTCGAGAAGCAGCCGATCGCGGCCTACGAGGACCGGCGTTTCGCATTGGAGGCCCGCGACCGCGAATCCGCGACCTTCGTCGCACACGTGCGTTTCGCCTCCACCGGCGGGCTGAACGTGCGCAATACCCATCCGTTCGAGCGGCGCGGGCGGTTGTTCGCGCACAACGGGGTGCTGCACGGGCTCGACGAACTTGACCAGGAACTGGGCGAGTATCGCGGACTCGTCCACGGCGACACCGACTCCGAACGCTTCTTCGCCCTGATCACCAAGCGGATCGATCACCATGCGGGCGATGTCACCGCGGGTATCGCCGACGCGGTTCGCTGGATCGCCGACCGGTTGCCGCTCTACGCGCTCAACCTCGTCCTCACAACGGCGACCGAGCTGTGGGCCCTGCGCTACCCCGCCACCCACGACCTGTTCGTCCTCGAACGCGCCGCGGGTGGCGTGCAGGGCAATCAACGCCTCGACCATGCGGCGGGCCCCGGCATTCGCACCCGCAGTGGCGCGCTCGCCGGCTATCCCGCCGTCGTCATCGCCAGCGAGCGTATGGACAGCGACCCCGGGTGGCGGCTCCTGGCATCAGGCGAACTGTTGCATGTCGATGGCCGCCAAAACGTGCGGACCAGCATCGTTCTGGATTCCCCGCCCCGCCAACCGCTTTCGCTCGCCGACCTGGGCGCGACCGCCGCCGCGTCCCAGACCGCACGGTAGTGATCACCGCGGCGAGCGGACGCGAGTCATCGTTCCGGTCGTGAGGCCCGGGCCAATTCGACAGTGGCCGCACGCAATTCGGTGATGGCGTCAATGGGCCGGAGATAGCCGATGCGCGTGATCGCGATGCCGCGCGGGGTAGTGACCCGCAGGTCGAGACCATAGCGGTCGGCCCGTTCGCAGACCGCGGCCGACGCATCCGGGTAGCCGCCCCGGGCGTGGGCCATATCCAGGAGAGCGTCCGCGTGGTCGTCATTGAGGTGCGCGATGGCCCGGGCTGCCGCGGGGATGATCGGATCGGCCTGGGCGGCAGCGTATTCCTCGGCCGTGGCCGAATCCATGCGCCCGTAACCACCGACCCAGCGCGCCCGCTGCACACGCAGTACCCACACGGTGAAATCACTGAAGTCGATATAGGTCTCGGCGGCCGGGACCGCGGCCAGGTGAGCCTCGCGAGCCGCGACGGCCTCCCCGCCGTCCGGGCGTTCCGCGATGCCCGCCAGCGTCAATCGCGTTCCGGCCAGCGGATCCTCCGGCAGATCCGGTGTGACGATCGACAGACTCGCCCGCGGATCGGCGGCCAGATTGCGGCCGTGCTCGGCCAGCCGGGAGACACACAGGACCGGTTGTCCCGCAAGTAATCCGTATGTGACGAAACTCGCCCAAGGTCCGCCATCGGCCGAGAGCGTCGCAAGGGTGGCGGTATTCGTCGCCGCGGCAACGGTTCTGGCTTCATCCGCCGCGGAGGGCCGGGTGCTGTTCGCGATCAGGGTGAGCGGCGGGGGAGTAGAGGGCGCGTCGCCTGGGTCGCCGTGGTCGAGAGCCATGGGCACAGGCTACCCGCGCCGACGAACGGGACCGATCAGTCGGGAAGGATTGGTACCGAAAGCCCCTCGCCCTTCCCCAGCAAGGCGGCACGCGTGACGGTGCCCGCGCCGAAGCGATCCCGCAGTGCGTCGAGGGTCGAATCCAGGGTGGATTCCGCGCGCGGTTCGAAGGGGAGCGACAGCTGCATGGTGTCGGCGTGGTCGAGATTGGTGAGCGACAGACCGATGAGGGTCAGGCCGCCGCGCTCGTGGATCAGCGGCAGGGCGGCGGCCAGCAGCGTGCGGGCCGCGCGCAGGACGGCCTGCCCGCTGTCGGTTGCCTCCGGGAGGGTGTGCGAGCGGGTGGCGCGGGTGAAGTCGTCGAAACGCATGCGCAGCACGATCGTCCGGCACACCCGGCGAGCTTTGCGCAGGCGGTGCCCGAGCCGGTCGGCCAAGCCGTGCAGGTAGGCCTCGAGCTCCTCGTCGCTGCGGTGGCGTCGGCCCAGCGCCCGCTGCGCGCCGATCGAGCGGCGGCGTCGCCCGGTATCCACCCGCCGCGGGTCGCGCGCCCACGACAATGCGTACAGATGTTTGCCGATGGCCGGGCCGAGCACCGCCGCGAGCGGACCCTCACCCATATCCGCCAGCTGTCCGACCTTGGTGATGCCGCGCTCGTGCAGCTCACGGGCGGTCACCTCGCCGACGCCCCACAGTCGCTCCACCGGCAGCGGATGCAGGAACTCGAGCTCCTGATCGGGTGGAACCTCCAGCAGCCCATCGGGTTTGGAGACCGCGCTGGCCACCTTGGCCAGGAACTTGGTGCGCGCCACCCCGACCGAGATGGGCAACCCGACCTCGGTGCGCACGCGCGTTCGCAGGTCGCGCGCGATATCGACCGGGGCGCCGGCGATCCGCCGCAGCCCGGCCACATCCAGGAAAGCCTCGTCGATGGAGATGCCCTCCACCTCGGGCGTGGTGTCGCGGAAGATCTCGAAGACCGCCTTGCTGGCCTGTGAGTACGCCGACATGCGTGGCGGCACCACGATCGCGTTGGGGCACAGGCTCAGTGCCTGGCGCACATTCATCGGTGTACGCACCCCGAACGCCTTGGCCTCATAGCTGGCGGCCAGCACGACCCCGCCGCCGACGAGAACCGCGCGGCCGCGCAGCCGCGGATTGTCCCGCTGCTCCACCGATGCGTAGAAGGAGTCCAGGTCGGCATGCAGAATCGCTGCCTGCTCGGGACGCTCTCGACTGCTCGCGATCAAACCGGACACGAACATATGTTCGCATACCCGTCGGTCTGATGTGTTGAACCCGAGCCTCTGACGGCAGAGCCGGATCATCGCACGGGATGCCGAATTCGGGGAACGGCGCCGACGAGCGTCAGCGCTGCTGGCCGGTCAGGTCGTAGACCGCCATATCACCGAAGTGCTGGGTGGCCGTGTAGTGGGCGGTCACCCAGTCGAGGATCTCCTTGTTGCCTGCCGGTCGCCAAATGCCCTGTTGTGGATCTGGGTGCGCGGGCGTTGGGGAATCAGCGGGCTTCGGGTCCACACGCCACGCGTCGGGCAGTTTGATCTCCGGGACCAGGTAGTAGGTGATCTCGTGGTTGCGGACCAAGTCCTCGAACTGGGGCAGGGTCGGCACCGGGTCGGCGGAGGTGAAGCCGCCGATGGCGAGGACCGATGTGCGACTGGCCAATTCGAGGCCGGCCGCGGGCGACGAGCGGTCGATGGCGGCCGACCACTTGGTGTCTGTCTTCTGCAGCAGCGCGACCAATTGCGGGTCGGCCTGGCCGCCGAACAGCGTCTCGAGATGCTCGCGGAACTGATCGGCCGGGCCCTGCTTCTTCGGCTGCGCGGGACCCACGGTCGGGCCACCGCCGGTGTGCGACTCCGGCAGGGTCGCGGCCGCGTACGCGGTCGTTCCGGCCAGGCCCGCGATCACACCGGCCGTGAGGAGTACCGTGGTCGCGCGGCCGCGCAGGCGATCCCAACGTGCCGCGGGCGGCAGCGTCAGCACGATCAGACCCAGGCTCGTGATCACGGTGATCGCCAGCACGGTCCAGCGCAGCCACGGCTGCCAGTCCGAATTGCGCTGCAACAGTGCGAATCCCCAGATCCCCGCCGAGAGGATCAACGCGGCACCACCGACCCGGCCGAACGCCTCGGCCCGGCGACGCCACACCTCGTACACGCCGACGGCGATGCAGCCCGCGATCGCCGGTGCGACAGCCAGCGTGTAGTAGGCGTGCATACCCGACTTCATCGCCGAGAACAGCACCCCGTCGATCACCAGCCACAGGCCGTACACCAGGGCGGCACCGCGGACCAGATCGGTGCGCGGCCGGCGACCCCGCGACACCAGCACCAGCACGAAGGCGAGTAGTGCGGCGGGCAGCAGCCAGGAGATCTCGAATGCGATCTCACCGGTGAACATCCGGTCCGGGCCAGAGCCGAACCCGCCGCCGAAGCCGCCGCGCTCGAGCGCCTTCGGAATCTCGTAGCCCTCGGGCAGTTCGAAGGGATTCTTCGCGCTGCCGCCCATGTGGTTCTTGCCCAGATAGCGGGCGAAACCGTTGTAGCCCAGCACGAGATCCATGAACGTGTTGTCCTTCGACCCCGCCAGATACGGGCGCGAATCGGCGGGCCACAGAATGGTCAGCAGCACATACCAACCCGACGAGACGATCAATGCGCCCAGCGCGGCCAGCGAATGCAGCAGCCGGTTGCGCAGCGTCGTCGGAGCGACGATCACATACGCCAGCCCCAGCGCAGGCAACACCATGAGACCCTCGAGCATCTTGGCCAGGAACGCGAATCCCAGTGCAACACCGGTCAGCACGATCCATTTCAGGCTCGCCCGCGGCAGCGCTCGCACGGTGCAATAGGCCGCGGCGGTCATGAGCAGCACCATGACGGCGTCCGGATTGTTGAACCGGAACATCAACGCCACCACCGGCGTCACGGCGAGCACCAGGCCCGCCAGCAGACCAGCACCGCGGCTCGACGTCACCCGCGTGACCGCGCCGTACATGAGCGCGACCGCGCCGACCGCCATGACCGCCTGCGGTGCGAGCATGCTCGCACTGCTGAATCCGAACAGCTGCCCGGACAGGCCCATCACCCACTGCGACACCGGCGGCTTGTCGACGGTGATGAAGTTGCCCGGATCCAGCGACCCGAACAGCAGGGCCTTCCAGTCCTGCGATCCGGACCAGGCCGCGGCGGCGTAGAAGCTATTGCCCATCGCATTGACGGTGATGTTCCACAGGTATGCGACGGCGGTGCCGATGAGCAGCAGCGCCAGCGCGAGCCGCTCCCAGGGACGCGCGGGGGAGAGGTCCTCCGATATCTCGGTCGGCGGGGCGGTCGGTTCGGACGGGGCCAGCTCGGCAGTGGTCACGCTCACCGCGGGAGTGTGACCCGCCAGACGGTGAAGACCCTGACTCCTCGCTGGGAGATTCCTGTGAACCGAGATCTCCCTATGCTGGTCGGATGAGCCCAGGTATGACAGCGCTGGTGCGGATCGACCCGGACCTCGACGCGGTGACCACCTCAGGGCCCGAAGCCGATCCGGCCGACGCCGGACTCGCGCCGGGCGATATCGAAGCGATCTGGCGGTCCGTACAAGACTGGTACCGCATGGGCACGACGCCCGCGATCCAGGTGTGTCTGCGCCGCCACGGCCACGTCGTGTTGAACCGGGCCATCGGCCACGGCTGGGGCAATGCGCCCAAGGATGCCCCCGACGCCGATAAGCGCCTGGTGACCCCCGATTCCCCATTCTGCGGATTCTCCACGGCCAAGGGCGTGTCCGCGGCGCTCACGTTCATGCTCGTCGAACAGGGCGCGTTCGCCCTCACCGACCCCGTCTGCGCCTACATCCCCGAGTTCTCGAGCCACGGTAAGGACCGCATCACCATCGGCGACGTCCTGTCCCACTCGGCCGGCGTTCCCTTCATCACCCCGCCCCACCGCGGCGCCGACCTCGTCCTCGACGAGGAACTCGCCGTCCAGGGCCTCGCCGACCTGGTTCCGAGCTGGCCGCCCAACCGTTTCCGCGTTTACCACGCTCTGACGAGCGGTTTGATCCAACGCTTACTCGTCCAGCGCGCCACCGGCAAGTCCATGCGGGACCACCTCCGCGAACAGGTCCTCGACCCACTGGGCTTCCGCTGGAACAACTTCGGCGTTCGCGCCGAGGACGTCGACGAGGTCGTTCCCAGCGTCAAGGTCGGCCCCGGTCCCGCCAAGATCTGGCGTCATCTCGCGGGCCGAGCTCTCGGCGGCGGTCTTTCCGGCCCCACTGATGAAGCCGCCGCCCGCGCCTTCCTCACCGCCGAACTCCCCTCCGGCAACCTCGTCACCACCGCCTTCGAACTCTCCCGCTTCTACGAAATCCTCACCCGCGGCGGTGAACTCGACGGCGTCCGCATCATGCGCCCCGACACCCTGGCCGCCGCGACCCGCCCGGCCCGCTGGCTGCCCGGCATTGCGGGCCGAGTCTCGGTCGCCGGGTATGAGTTGGGGGCCCGGCGCTCGAAGTTCGGCCGTGACACCGAATCGCACTTCGGCCGCAGCGGCCTCACCACTCAATACGGCTGGTCCGACCGCGCCCGTCACCTCTCCGGCGCCATCCTCACCAGCGGCAAAGCCCAGGCCGACACCGACCGCCCCTGGCAGCTGGTCGCCGAGATCTCCGCGACCATGAGCCCTCGGACAGATCGCGGATAGGCCGCGCCCCGGCCGACCGCCGATCAGTCCTCCGCGAGGTGCGGTGCGGGGAGTGAGAACCGGTGATGTCCACGACCGCGTCGGGAATCAGACCGGCCACGGCGGTGCTCACGCTAGGCATTAGGCGCGAATGCCACTGGGAGAAACACGACAACGCCGGAGCCTTCGTGGTCTATCGTCGCGGGTCCGGTGGCTCGAGCATGGGGACGAGGAATTGGCGGGCGATCGCGGCGAGTTGTTCGTCATCGTCGAGGTCGACGACCTGGCTCGGAATCGCCAGGAACGACGCGCAGATTCGGACCATCAACTCGGCGACCAGCTCGACCCGCAGATCCGGGGAGATAGTGCCGGCCCGCTGCTCCTGGCCGAGTTGATGGGCCACGAATTCCCTGACCATCGCCACCGCCCGTCCGCCGTCACCGACCAACGAGGTGATGAAGTGGTCGGGTTCGGCGGTGATGAGAGCACCGATCAGCGGGTTCCCACGCAGGGCGCGCAGTGAGCTCACGAAGCCGAGGACCACGCGATCACCGACATTCGTGGCTGCGGCGATATCGACGAGGAACGTGTCGAAATAACGGCGAAACTCACGCAGGATGACCCGTTCCACCAACTCTTCTTTGGTCGCGAACCGGCGATAGACGGTGATGCGGGAAACCCCCGCGGTTCGCGCGACGTCCTCCATGGTCGAGCGCTGAATACCCCAGCGTCGGAATTGTTCGTCGGCGGCGTCGAGGATGCGGGTGCGAATCTCGTCGGTGTCGTCGACCTGTTCGACGGACTGCAGATACGCGCGTTCGATCAAGGACTTGCCGCCCCGGGGCGAATGAGCGGGCGGCGCAGATTCCACGGCGTCCTCCTGAAACATCCTGTCCTGTATCTGTTATTCGGCCGCGCCGCCATCGTGCTTCGCCCGGTGATCGCGTGGCGCATACTCCACATCGTTGTTGATACGCAGGTACGTTAGTCGTCTCATCGGATCCCATCGAAGCGTTGTGACGGGACAGAGTTCGATGGCTTCGGCGGCCGGCGCGGGGTCGGGCTTGTCCTCGCCATTCCAGCGCGCCGAGGTCAGCAGACCGAGCACCACGGTGACCGTGACGAGGGTCAAGGTGACCACGCCCGCAGCCCGCGAAAAGTACCAGAGCCAGGGACTACTCATGAGCTGGGCCGATCTCGTGGCGCAGTGGTCGTGGCCGGCCACCCGGAGGTCGTCACGACCTCGCCGGCATGGGTCACCAGCCGCGCGGGCACGTGGCGGACGGTGAGCTATTGCGGGGCATGCTCGTCGAGGATGACGGCAGCGGTGGACGCGGCGTTCGCCCGCACCACGTCCGGACCCGCGCAGGTGACTTGCGCCCAGCGCGAGTGCGCGGGTCGGCCGGTGCGCGGATCGATAATGTGATGGCGGTCGATGCCGTGCTGGACCCAGGTACGAAGCCGGGTCGAGGAGGTCGCGAAAGCCTGTCCGGCCGAGCAGACGACCTGCGCCACAACGTTGTTCCAGTCGCGGACTCCGATCGCCCATCCTCGGGACGGCGCCGCGCCCGCCACCGCGAGATCGCCGCCCAGATCGACCAGGTAGCCGCCGCTGCCGGTCACCGCGAGTTCGGACGCGATCGAGTCCGCCGCCCAAGCTTTCGCGCTCGCACCCAGATCGAGCATCGTTCCCGCCGGAATGCTCACCTCCCGGTGGGATTCGTCGAACTTCAGCTGGTGATGCGCCGGAATGACCGGGGTCGGACCGGTGGGCAACGTGTCGACGCAAGCGCGTACCGCTGCCAGGTCGTCGTAGCCGCAGGCCATCAGCGCGGCGCCCACCGTCGCGCAGACCAGTCCTGCGGTCAGCCTTTCGGTGCGCGCCGCGGCGCGCAAGCACGATCCGAGTGTCGCGCCTACCGAAATCCGCAGGCGCGCGGATCGATCCGTGCGTGCCAGTTCCGCGCTGCGCGCATTGATCAACGCGAGTTCGCTGTCGTCGCGGAATCGGGAAGCGGCGCGGTCGAGTTCGGCCAATCTGGCGCGAACCAGCTCGGTCGCCCACCGCAGGTCGCGGGGATCGGTACACACCACTGTGGCGGTGGTTCCGATCGCGTCGAACGCCGCGGAGGTGGCCTCGCCGCGGGCGGCGGTCATGATCCTGCCGTATGCGCATGCGGGAGCGTCCGGGTGGTGGTCGCAGGCGTTGTCGTCGGCCAATCCTCGATCCCATCCTGATCGACGGTCTGGACGTCACGGTTCGTTCGCGCTGGTGAGTACGCATTACCTACGGGTGCGACGCCGTCAGTTCGATCGAGGTGTGCGGGCAGGTCAGGCTCTGAGGCGGGAACCGCGGCATGCCGGGCGGCCTCGGCGTCGGCGGCCAGCTGCGCGGCGATCCCACCGACCGCGGCGGTCGCGGCTACGAGAATCCCGGCCGAGATGCGGCGGACCCGTACGAGATTCGGGCTGTGCTTCATCGGAATTGGTCCTTTGCTATTCCTCGGCTTCGGGGCCGGCGGGCCGTCGTGCTGGCGTCCTCGCCGACTCCCGTACACGTCTCGCCGGAGCGAGGATGAGGTTCAGCGGTTGGTGAGCGGGATTTCGATGCTCAAGGGCATCCTCAGCTCGGCCATGTACCACATGGCGAACTGGCGCAGGAACTCATCAAACATCCAGTAGGGAGCGTCCACCACCGGAGCCACCGACAACACGCCTTCCCGAACGGCGACGAACGGGCCCCAGGCGACTTCGAGCAGTGGGCTCCAGACCGATTCTCTGGGGATGTGGAGCCAGTCGGCGACCCTGTCTCCCATGATGAATCGGGTGAACGCGCCCAGGATGCCGCGGCTGAGCAGGGTCAGATCGAGGTCGGCGCCGAGGTTGAGCAACTGGTTGGCCAGATCGTTGCCCTCCGCCGTCGGTGCGAGGATCGGGTCGAGCTGCTGGGCGGCTTGCGCATCGGCCTGCTCCCAGGTCGCGGGAATGTACTCGTCACGGATTCCGAGCAGGTGCGCGGCCAGCTGCCAACTGTGCAGGTAGCCATCGGATTCCGCGACCGGGATGGGCACTTTCCACGCGGTGAGGGTCCGCATGATGGTGGTGGCCAGACTGTGCCAGGTGACCATCATGTCGTCTTGACTGATCGGCGTGACGCCGTCGGGCCAGTGCGGCGACTGCGGCAGCAGATGCCGGACGGACGCGTGAATGATCCTGGTCTTCACGCAGGTCACGATCATCTCGCCGCCGTCTCCGTAGGCATTGACCGTGCCGATGTCGTATCCGAATTTCGCGGTCTTGGCGATGCGATCCTTCAGATGCGAGCCGCCGCGGGAGTAGTACACCGCCAGCGCTTCGTGTGGGATGACCGTGGACATCATTCCGCTGGCGAACGCGTACAGCACGCCGAGATATAGTCCGCGCTTCTTGTTGAACTCGAAGGAGCTGGCCAGCTTGCCCTGATCGGTCCACGAAGGCAGCTGACGCGCGTACTCCATGAAGTCGGCCAGCCCCTTCGGCAGGCCGGCGGGCAAGGGTTGGTTGTTGTAGATCCAGGTCGCCAGCAGCTTGTTGACCTGCGGCACATCGGCGTGGTCGATGACATCCGCCACAACCGAATCCGCTTCGGGGTCGTACATGGTCAATGGGTCGGCGCCGTCACCGCTGCCGACCACCGAATCGGCGGGCGACCACTTCCACGGCTCCGCTCGGGCGGTACGCGCGGTCAGTGCCATCGCACCGACGACGCCCAATAACCCGCTACCTGTCCTCAATGCGTCACGTCTGCTGAGACGGTGTGCATCCATGCCGATGTTCCCTCTTCGTTGAGTCTGATACACAGACACATATTATGTATCTGTGTATCTTGATGAGACCACACGGTGACGGCAGTCACAACCAGTTGGCACGGATTTCCCAGATGAAGGACCAGTCGATGAACCCGTACGTCGTTATCCAGAACCTCCTCAACCACTTCGACCTCGGGTCGGCCGGAAGTAGTGGACCCGTCGCACTGACACACCTCGCCGACCGCGCCGCGCAGGCTGAGTCGTAGGGCCGCGGCCACCCTGGCGCCCCGCGATCTTCGCCGATATCTGCGACCGGCGGCGCGCTCGGCACCGGTCGCGAGGTAATTCGCCAGGGCCGCAATCGGACACCGGTCCGCGCATCCGAAATCCTGAGGAAGGATTTCACGGGCAGGCGAAACGCCGACGCTACAAAGCGGGCCGCATCTGCGCATTCTCCAGATGACCCCGGCCCGATATCCGAGGCGGCGCATGGGCCTACCTGCCGCGACGCTGCTCCAGCCGTACGCGAAGTGACTCCGTTATCTGGGGTAGGGCAAACGAGTTGTTTTCGCGCCGTTTCCAGGGAGATCTGGAGGCGGGCTGACGCGGAAGGATCAGGAGCGACTGTCGAGGACGCCTACCGGTGTCTCCGATACCACGCACGGGCGCGTGACCGGGGTGGTGGCATCGGAGGTAGCGCATGCTCCGACAGGCCGGCTCGCTCTTATTCGTTCGCGACTTCTGCCGGACCGGGGGTGAGTGGCTGTTCATCTCCACGGGCCGAGGGAGGCGTGTCCGGAAGGGTTGGCTGCCAGCCGGGAGGCCCGAAAGTGTAGCCGAGCCAATCGCGGACGCGCCGGGTCGAGCGGAGATCACGCCACAGCGCACCGAATTGGTAGTACTGCAGGGTGAGGACATTGGTGCTGTCGATGTTCGTGGTGAGTCCGTAAGTGGGGCGGAAGGTTTCGGCCCGGAAAGTGCCGAAGAGGCGGTCCCAGAGGATGAGGATGCCGCCGTAGTTGCGGTCGAGGTATTCCGGATCGCTGGCGTGGTGCACGCGATGGTGGGAAGGCGTGTTGAACACGAATTCGTACCATCGTGGCAGCTTCCCGACGGCTTCGGTGTGGACCAGGAACTGGTAGATCAGGTTGAACGACCAGGCTGTGAACACCATCCACGGCGGTACGCCCAGCAGTGGCAGGGGCGTCCAGATCAGCAGTTCGAACCAGGGGTTCCACTTCTGGCGCAGCGCCGTCGCGTAGTTGAAGTACCGGCTGTTGTGGTGTACCTGGTGTGCCGCCCAGACCAGACGGACTCGGTGCGAGACACGGTGGTAGAGATACCAGAGCATGTCCACGCCCAGCATCACCGCGACCCACGACCACGGGTTGCGCGGATCGAGGCGCCAGGGCGCGTGTACATACAGTGCCGCGAAGGCGATCAGCGCCGCGAATTTCGCCGCGCCACTGATGAATACCGAAACCCCGCCCATGACCAGGCTATTGCGGGCGTCGACCTTCTCGTAGCCGGTGCGGTCGTCCTCATGTCCGCGCAGCGCGGCTATCTCGAGCACCATCGCCAGCACGAAGAAGGGGATGGCATAGGTGACGGGTTGATTGATCTGTTCCCACAGGGACACGGCTCGCGCACCTCTCACGCCCTTTGAAGTGACACTATGGTCACTTCGGATGGAAGTGACCGTAGGGTAAGTTCAGGACCATGTCAACGGCCGCGGGTCTGGGAACCAAAGGAATGCCCTCCGACAATCGCCGCCAGGAGATCCTGTCGGCCGCCCTGCGTGAGTTCGCCGAACGGGGCTTCGCGGGAGTATCCATGGCGTCCGTCGCGGCGCGCGCGGGTGTATCCAAAGCGCTGGTGTACCAGCACTTCGTCTCGAAGGACCAGTTCTACGCCGAATGCCTGGCCGCCGTGGGCGAGCCGCTGCTCGAACGCCTGGATCGCGAGATGGGCAGTGACGCGGAACCTTTCGCGGTTCCGGCCAATGCCCTGCACGGCATCTTCGATACGCTCGGCCCGGATCGCACCGCCTGGCGCATCATCCACGACCCCTCCGTCCCGGATACGGGCGTCTCCGGGCGAATGACTCGCGCCTATCGGGACCGAATCTCCGGCTACGCCACAGCGGGCGTACGCCGTTTCCTGCACGCGCTCGGCGATGACGACGAACGCGACGTAGACGCACTCGCACGAATCTGGACCGCCGCGGTGGACGCGATCATGGCGTGGGCCCGTGAACATCCGGAGGAATCCGCCGAGGATCTCACCCTCCGGTTCACCGGGCTCATCGACACCGTGTTCTCCATCGGCTCGGCGCGACAGCTTGCGAACAATCGACCACCTCGCTAGTTCAGCTGTGCGGCGAGGCGACGGGTGTTGCCCGGGCAGGCGGCGGATTCTGTCGTACTTCCATTCACAGGCGTACCGGGTGTCGTCGTCGGCGGGAGCCGGGCCGGCCGTGGCGGGTATCGGCACCGGAGGGCGCACCATACGTGGAACGCCACTCGGATAGATACCGAACGGTCGCATAATCGTGATGCTCCGGAATCTCGCACCGCGGGTGGAATCCATCGCACTGCCCGCGAGGGGAACTACCCTTGCGTGCCGATCGAGCCAAATGCTCGTCACGTGGGTGTGGGTGGCTCGGCGGCGGGATGCATGACGGCGTGCCACCACGATTCGAGCCCACTCGGCTCCGGCCAGCGCACCACTGGCACATCGTCATCGGAACCGCTGGTGATGGTGGGCGGCGTCGCATGCCGCTTTCCTGGCCGGCGAGCGGGCCTGTCACCGCGTGGTTCTTGTGGGATTGCTGTCATGGCGCACCTCCGAATCTCTGCCCGACGCCCGGTCTCACCGGGGCGGGCTGGATTCTCAACTCGCGGCGGCGGTGTACGCCGAGGTCGACCGCGCGCGAGGGATGCCGCGAAGGCCCAGGGGCAATGCCGAGGGGTCTGCGCCACCACAGAGGGGGCCGACGTGCGCCATAGTAGGCATTCAAGGTCAACGGCAGGCTACGCCCGAGCCGATTCTCGGGCTCTACACCCCGAGATCGAACCCGTCGGGCACAGCCTGGCGCACCCGATCGGACAGGTAGGAGGAGAAACCAGTGGGCCTTCGTACCGTCTCTCTGAAACCGCCAGCCCCTCGGTGTCAACCTGGAAACGCCGGAACAACTCCTCACGGCTGATATCGGGGACCTCCCGCAGGCTCCGCAACAATTGGCCCCGCGCGGGAACAAAGGTGCCGCGATCACCTACCTGGAGTACCGCAGTGGCGACTCACCGGATGGTCCTGCGGACGCAGCGATTCCGTGCTCGCGGCCTCGCTAGCCGCGGTGACGCGAGCCGCGAATATGCTGATGGTCGACTAGTGAGCTGGTCGCGAATCCGATATCTCGGTCGAATGGTCGGGACGGCGGCCGCGGATGAACGGGTGTGCAGCGTCATGCGGCACGAGACAGGGAACCTCCCCGCTGAGGTGACGAGTTTCATCGGTCGTGGCACCGAGATCGCCACGGCCCGCAAGCTCCTGTCCGGCACGCGGCTGCTCACGCTGACCGGGCCGGGTGGGGTAGGCAAGACCCGGCTCGGTCGGCGGGTGGGTGAGGCGGTGCGGCGCGCCTTTGCCGACGGTGTGTGGTTGGTCGAGCTCGCGCATGTGCACGACGCGGATTTGGTGGCGTTGAGCATCGCGCAGACTCTGGGTCTGCGCGATGAGACCAGTTCGCCGCTGGTGAGCCTGACCGATTATCTGGCGGACAAGAGTCTGCTGCTGATCCTGGACAACTGCGAGCACCTGATCGGTGCGTGCGCGGCCCTGGCGGTCCGGGTGATTCACGCGACGACGGACGTGAGGATTCTCGCGACCAGCCGTGAACCGCTCGGGGTTTCGGGGGAACAGGTCATGCCGGTGGCGTCGCTCGCGGTGCCGGAGCTGGATGAGGATGGGCAGGCGAGTCGCTCGGCCCAGGTCGATAGTGACGCGCTGGTGCTGCTGGTCGATCGGGCTTCCGCCGCGAACCCTGATTTCCAGGTCACCGAGGCCAATCGGAAGGCGCTCGCGGCGATCTGCCGTCGCCTCGACGGCATTCCGTTGGCATTGGAGCTGGCGGCGCTGCGGTTGCGGATGTTCACCCCCGATCAGGTGCTCACGCGTCTGGATGGCGCGATGCGGCTGCTCACCACCGGGCTGCGGACCGCGCCGGAGCGCCAGCAGACCCTCGAGGCCGCGATTCGGTGGAGCTATGACCTGTGCACTCCCGAGGAGCAGCATTTGTGGGAGCAGCTGTCGGTGTTCGCCGGCGGCTTCGATCTCGAGGCCGCGGAGGCGGTCTGTGTCGTCGATCCGCCGGATGTGTTGCTGGACGCGCTGACCGGGTTGGTCGATAAATCTGTGCTCGGTTATCGACAGGACGCCGACGGCGCCGGCAGGTATACGATGCTCGAGCCGTTGCGCCAGTTCGCCTTGTCACGGTTGGTCGCGCGCGGTGGTGAGCGGGCGGTGCGGTTATGTCATCGCGACTACTACTATCGGGTCGCGCAGCGGGGGCGGACGGCGTACTGGGGTGGTGAGGATGTCACCTGGTTTCGTGAGGTCGCCCGGGAACATCCGAATCTGCGTGCGGCCCTGCAATTCTCGCTCGCTGATCAGGAAAGCGCCCATCGCGCTCTGGAGATCGCGACGGAACTGCGGCCATTCTGGGAGCACTACCGATTCCTGTTGGAGGGCTATCGCTGGCTGCTGGAGGCCTTGGCCAAGTCTCTCGACCGTACGAAGGATCGGGCGCGGGCACTGGCCGCCATCTCGGTGATCGCCGCCATGCTCTCCGATCCCGAGTCGGCGACCCGATTCGCCGATGAAGGTCTGGAGATCGCCACCGAACTCGATGCCGAGGATGTCCTCGTCGAATATGCTCTGCTGTCGGCGCTGCTGGCATTCGCCGATGATGATCCGCAGCGGGCACTGGATCTCGCCGAGGCCATCTCGGGCAGGGCTCGTGCCTGCGCGCACCACGGAGCCGAGATGGAGAGCCTGGCCTTCGCCTACATCTGTGCACTGGTGCTCGATGATGAACGCGCGGGTGTCATCGCGGACCGGTTCCTCGCCGTCACAAAGGAGTACGGCTCGCATCTGCTCGGAGGGTTGGGCTATTGGGCGGTCGGGACCAGCCACTGGCGAAAAGGTGAGCAGGACAAGGCCATCGACGATCTGCGCAAGGCGGTCGAGCTCTTCAGTCTGTTCGACCGGTGCGCGTGGACGGCATCCGGATTCGACGGGCTGGCGTGGGCGGCGGCCGCGGAGGGCGATCTGCACCGGGCAGCGCGGTTGATGGGTGCCGCGTCGACGCTGCGTTGCGGCAGCACCCAGCGGCTCGCCCACGAGATGACCGAGTTCGTCGGCGATAAGGTTCGTCGCGAGGTGCGCGATGCGATGGGTGAGAAGCAGTTTCGCGCCGCCTTCGAGGCGGGCGCGGCGCTGGGCTTCGAGGAGGCGGTCGGCTATGCCCTCGGCACCGAGCCATGTCCGGACGCGCGACCGGTGAAATCCATTGAGGCAGATATCCTTACCCGTCGCGAGCGGGATGTGGCGCGGCTGATCGCGGCGGGCTACAGCAATAAGAACATCGCGAGCGAACTGGTGATTTCGATCCGAACCGCGCAAGGCCACGTCGAGCACATCCTCACCAAACTGGGCTTCACATCGCGCACCCAGATCGCCGGGTGGGCCAGCCGCAATCAGCTCTGAGGCGGGTCACGCCGTCGATGCCTTCGCGCGGGAAATCGGCGTGACCGCGTTCCTTGGCCCTCCGGACCGGCGCTGATCGACTGACGGCCGAATCCGTCGCGATCGGTTCGGTCCCTTCGGCAAGCGGGCCAAGATCACAGAAAGCACGCGGGGCTGGTCGCGTGATATCTGGGGGTAGCGGCTGCGAGCAGCTGACCCGTGACGGCCGATATACGTATGCCTGTAGGTATTTCTGCGGCTGTGCGCCTGCCTCCGCTCGCAGAAGATTGGCCGGAGTCAGGTTGTAGGTCGTGCTGCTAAGGATCGACGTTGCGCTGTACAGAAAACGAGGGTCGTGCACTCATCCGGTGTTGTTCGGGGTGTGCCCAGCGACCAGCCGGCACCGGTGTCCGGGCTGGATGCGAGTCGTCTTTGTCTGAGCTGGACCTGGCGGTGGCAGCGTCAGCGCTGATCGTCCAGCGGCCGAACCGGGCCGGCATCGGCACCAGAATTGCCCATCCGCTGCTGCGGGGCACGGTCGGCGTCGGGTTGGCGACGTGGGCGCGTATGGCCGACCACGGTCGGTTCGAGCACCTTCTGCGGCTCGGCGGCTTGCTCGATCTTCCGGCGTCGGCGCTGCCTGCTGTGAAGGGCACCAAGCGCCGGATGGTGCGATTCGAGAAGTTCCGGGCGGAATGGTTGTGGCAGGATGACCGTGATCCGCAGCAGCGGCGGGACTCGGCGTTGCTGTATTTCCATGGCGGCGGGTTCGTCTGTGGCGGGCTGAACACTCACCGGCGCATGGTCGCCAAAATCGCGCAGGCCAGCGGGATGCCGGCGTTCAGCGTCGATTATCGGCAGTTGCCCAAGGCGCATCTGACCGAGACGCTCGCCGACGCGGTCGAATCGTATCGGTATCTGCTGGAGCAGGGCTTCCGGGCCGAGCGCATCATCGTGTCCGGTGACTCGGCAGGTGGCGGGCTCGCTTTCCGGCTCGCGCTGGCGACTCGTGAGCGGGGATTGCCGATGCCCGGCGGCATCTCCGCGATCGCACCGTGGGCCGATCTGGACTCGACCGTGCGCGACGCCCACCCGAATCGACATCGCGATTCGTATATCCCGGCCCAGGCTCTGGAGGTCATCGCACGCCGGGGCTTTGCTGCTGACGGAGAACTCGACCCTGCTTGGTCGCCGGTCAACGGTGATTTCACCGGCCTGCCACCGGTCCTGATCCAGGTCGGCTCCACCGAATGCCTGCTACCTGACTCCGAGATGCTGGCCCGTCGTTGCGCCGAAGCTCGGGTAACGACGTTGCTGCAGATTTGGGACCGTGCCGCGCATGTGCACCACGTTGGCTCGGATCTGCTTTCGGACGCCCGCGCGGCGATCGGTGAGCTCGGGTGGTTCCACCAGCAGGTGATGACCGGCCGGATTTCATCGACCCTACTGCTCGACGCTGGCTGAGTATGACGGATGACGTGGAGCGATATCGCTCACCCGAACGAGTGCCTGCCGTTCCGTGCCACGGTGGCGGGCGGATCTCGTTGACGGAATCCGAGCGGGGAGCACTGGTATCGCGGTGGTGGCAGACGCTCGCCACGAGTTGTCGGTTGTCGATACCGGAACGGCAGGCGCGGGAACTACTCGGGCACGTGGTCGATGAACTCGCCAGCGGAGCGGATGCGGATCTGTTCGATGTCGCTATGGGCGCACGGGTCGTGGATGCGTGGATGGTCGCTGGTCTGGCCCATCCGGTGGTGCCCACCGCGGCGGAACAGGTGCAGTGCCGATTGGCCGAGCATTGCCGGCCCACCGTCGCCGCCCGACGCGTAGCCGGATTGCTCGCTGCCGCCGGCCGGGGCTGCCGAGCGCAACGGCACCGGCTACATGATCCGGGGCCGCACGCGGTCGACAGTGCGGAGCGGCAGGCGTCCCGCGTCGTAGAGGAACGGTTCCGGATCGTCTTCAACAACGCCGCGATGGCGATCGCCATCGCGGACACCGCGGGCACTCTCCTCGACGCCAATCCGGGCTTGGCCAGCATGATCGGCGTCCCGATTGACACATTGCGTGGGACGTCGATCTATCGGTTCGCCCACCCTGACTACCACGACGACATCCGCACATTGATTTTCGGCACCGTAGTTGCGGCGCGCGCAGGCACCGCGAAACTGGAGCAGAGATTCATCCGCGCCGACGGCAGCAGCGGTTGGGCATCCTTCGCCATCACTTACGTGGAAGGATCCGCTGGGCAGGCCGACTATCTCCTCGCGGTCGGAGCGGATGTGACCGAGCAGCGGCGGCTGCAAGAGGAACTGCACCGGCAGGCCCGCCACGATGTGCTCACCGGCCTGCCCAACCGGCGCCACCTTCTCGAACGGATCGAGGCGCTCACCGCTACGTCTGCCGATCGCGACCGAGTAGGAGTGTGTTTCGTCGATCTCGACGGATTCAAACAGATCAACGACCGCTACGGTCACGCAATCGGCGACCAACTCCTCGTCGCTGTCGCTACTCGCCTGCGCGACAGCCTGCCCGTCGGCAAGGGCATGATCGCCCGCATCGGGGGCGATGAATTCGTTGTCCTCGTCGCGCCGCCGGCTGACGAACTTCGCGTTACCGCCATTGCCGACCGGCTGCTGTCCGCGCTGGCCGCCCCGATCGTCATCGGTGAGTACGAACTGCGGATGTCGGCCAGCATCGGGGCCGTGACAACCGTGGCCGAGGCCCCGGCCGCGGCCCTGCTCGAAGCTGCCGACCGCGCGCTCTACCACGCTAAAACCAGAGGCAAAGGCCAGTGGGTACTCCGTGTACTCGATGTGAGTTCTCGCCCGAACTGGCGGAGAGCAAGTGTCTGACCCGTGGTCCGCCAGCCGCGATGGGGCGGGCGCCGGTGGGTGTTTCTCAGGCTGAGTGGCGGTTTCCGCGAAGTCGGCGTTGAAAGCTGCCTCGAGCGTTGTCAACGGCGCTGTCGAGACGGCCCGGAAAGGGGTCCGCTGGCACCAATTCCTGCGGCAGATAACGGTATTGGACGTCTTCGACGGACTTCTGCCACGTGGTTATCGGCCGGACCAGGCAGCTGTCGTCAGCAAGCACAATGGCGCCGTTCTTCTCGACAACACGTCGCGCTCACGTAGGCCGGTGAGGATTTCGCCGGCCTTGACCTCGGTACTTGAAACGCGGACGGCCTCGAAACCCCGACGTTCCAGACCAGATGGCCGAGCTCACGCTGCGCCGCGACATCATCCCCGCCGCCAGCAGGTCTTTGCCAGGTATCTGAGAAATCCGCCAGATCGGCTGAGAAATCACACTCGACATTCCTGCGAGGGAGTGAGCATGATCCGTCCAATTTCGTTGATGTTTCGTTTCGTTTGTGTCAACGAAACGGAAACGAAAGAACCGCCACGATTTTCAGGGAAGGCGGTTACTCTGACCGCCGATAAGGTTCACTTATCGGGGGTCAGCATCGTCGTGGTTCACGTTGAGGTTTTTCAGGTTTCGTTTCGTGTTGTTCCGTTGGCAAGGACGAAACCAACGCTACGATTTGCGTTGTGTCGAGCATCTGCAACTACCCGGGCTGCACCAAACCGATTACGCGCGGCGGGGGCCCCGGACGGCCGTCGGAATACTGTGATCACCCCGAGCACACGCGATGGCGAGCTTGGAGGGAGCGGCAACGGCGGCAGCAGGCCGAGGTTGACGCACCCCAGACGAATGTCACTGTGACGCAACAGGGGCCGGTGACCGTGGCGCGATTGCGGGCTGATGAGTTGCTCGGACAGTTTCGGACGATCGCTGAGCAGCTGGGCACGACATTGAACCTGGCGGTGGCCGAGCTGTCGACGCTGGCCGATCCAGCGGTCGCTGAAGCGCAGGTCCAGGCCGTGCAAGCGGATGCGGCGCGGCGGATCGCCGAGGCGGAAATGGCGACGGTCGCGGCGGAGCAGGCGCGACGGGAGGCCGAAGAGGCCAGGGCGGCAGCCGAATCGGCGGCGGAGGACGCGGCGTTCGCCGCGGAGGAGGCCGAGGGGCGGATCGCGGAGGCGTTGACGGCACGCGATGACGCGCTGAAAGAAGTCGAGCGGGTCACGAAGCAAGCGGCCGACGATGTGTTCGCCGCGCGCGCCGAGGCGGAAGCCGAGATCCGCACCATCCGAAGGGAAGCCGCCGACGATATCGAGCGGGCACGCGAGCAGGCCGGCGAGGATATCGAACTGGCGCGATCGAAGGCGTCGGCAGAGATCGAGCAGGCGCGCCGGGACGCCACCCAGCGGATCACCGCCGCGGGTGCCGAACGTGATCTCGCTGTGCAACGAGCCGCCGATGCCGAGCGCACCAGCGAGCGCGCCGAAGCCGCTGTGGCCGAGCGCAATCAGGTGGTCGCCGAGACCCGCGAAGAACTCAGGCAGGCGCGTGCGGATATCGATCGCTGCCGCACCGAACTCGCCGATGTCCGTCGACGCGCCGCCGACGATGTCGCCGCCGTCCGCGCGGAATCCAAAGCCGCACTGGACAAGGCGCACCAGGAGTCCATCGCCCGCATCGCCGCCCTCGACGACGCCCGAGCCCAAACCCTGGCCCGGGCCGAGCGCGCCGAGAAGCAGCTCGACGCTCTCCTCGAGATGCCGTCAAGGATCGTGTCAGGAGTGACAAACGAAGCCGATTAACCACGATGATGATTACAGAGTTGGAACCCGCTGCTGGGCCGGAAGAGGGTGTCAGCCAGATGATAACAGGCGGCATTTTGCCCTCTAAGGGCAATCAGTGAAAATGGTTCTCCCGCAGCGGCACAGGCCTCGCCGACAAATTGAGCTCGATGCCGTTAGCTCTCCAGCTGACCCCTTTTACACCATGTGGCCCTGCTGCGGAGGACAGAGGAATTGAGGGCACCGTCGCGATGGTGAACGCGCATGTCGCGCCTTAAGGTCGGAGCGGGGTCTTCACCCCCTGCGAGAAGTTTTGTCGCGCAGCGGTTGTGTCGGGCAGGGTCTGCGGTGGATTCGGGAGGATAAATGTCCGCAATTGCGGAGCGGTGTGGTCGGTCGCGTGGGTGGCAGCGCATGGGCGGGGCGGTGTTCGTGCTGGCTGCCGCGGCGACCGTGGTGGCCGGGTGCTCGAGCGACTCGGGGAAGTCCACGGCTACCTCGGTGAAACCGTCGACGAGCGTGAGTAGCACGGTCGTCGCGTCGACGAGTTCCAGTGCACCCGTGACGACTCCGGGCGCGGGGCAGCCGGTGGGTGGAAGTCCAGCGGGAGGGTCGCCGCGGCAGGACGCGCCACGGCAGCCACCGGCCGACGCGCCGGGTGACGTGCCCGCGCCCGATTCGGCACCGGGCGGCGGTGCGCCCGCCCCCGACAACTATGTCAAGTGCACCGACAAGATCAACTACGCGGGCGATCCACGCAGCAATGCCGAGATCAATACTCTCGGTGAGCAGCAAGGGCACTGCCCCGATCCGATTGTGGCTACCGCGTCCGCGACACCCGCTCCCACGACCACGACCACGATCACGACCACGACTACGACCGATCCCGCGACCACGGTCGCCCCGACCACAACGGTGGCGACCACGCCGCAAACCACCTCTGTCGCACCGACAACCACGGCCGACCTGCCGACGACGCCGGCTGCCGCGACCGCGGCCAAGTAAAGCGATGACAACGCCGGTCCCACTCGCTCCGAACAACTGGCGGTGCTTGCGTGGATGGCGCAGGATTTCCTGGCGGATCGCGGTATCGTCGGTGGGGAAAGAGGGGTGTGACAGTTGAACATCAACGCCATGCGAGCGCGGCAGTCCCGGCCGAGCGTGGCACGCGTATACAGCTACGTGCTCGGTGGGCGCGACAACTACGGTGTCGACAAGGATCTCGGTGACTATTTCATCGAGGACCTACCGGGATCCGAGTTGTTGGCCGTAACCAACCGGCACGCCGTCCTGCGGGCCGCGCGGATCATGGCGGAGGCCGGAATCCATCAATTCATCGATATGGGCTGCGGCCTGCCCGCCAGTGAGAACGTGCACGAGGTCGTGCGGCAGGTCGTACCGGATGCCCACGTCGTGTACGTGGACGACGACCCGTTCGTCGTGGCCCACGGACGGGCACTGCTCGCCGTCGATGAGCGAATTGCGGTGGTGCAAGCCGATATTCGCGATCCGGGCAGCATCGAGAAGCACGACGATGTACAGCGGCTCATCAACTTCGACGAGCCGGTCGGCATACTGTTCGCGGTCACCCTCAGCTTCGTCAATGACGAAGAGGACCCGACGGGTGTGGTCCAGTACTGGACCGATCGCATGCCCTCCGGCAGCCATGTCTACATCTCACATTTCCGTACCGGCACCACCCGCGAGGCTGTGGCCACCTCGAACAAGATCCTGGAAGCCTTCGGCCGCGGCCGATTCCGGGATGACGCCGAGATCATCGCTTGCTTCGGCACGCTGACACTGGACGAGGACGGCCTGCGTCCGTGCGCCCGGTGGCGCCCCGCCCCGTCGGAGGCCGAGGGCCCCAAGCCCGAATTGACGGTCTGGGAAGAGTTGGTGGTCGGCGGCTTGGCCCGCAAACCGTAGTTCCCCCACGGTGAATGCGCTGGTGACGGCCGAGAGACGGCCGTCACCAGCGCGTTTCTCGTCCGCGGGGAGTACGCCACATGGGCCAGAGCGGCGGGCCACCCTTGGCGGCGTCGAGGGTGCCGGTGACCTCGTAGCCGAAGCGCTCGTAATAGGGAACGTTGTCAGGTTTGCTCGACTCCAGGTAGGCGGGAACGCCCTCGGCCTCGCAGCGGTCGAGCCGCGAATTCAGCAGTGCCTTGCCGTAACCCTGACCCCGGACGCCCGGCAGGGTGCCGATGACGGCCAGATACCAATGCGGTTCGCGGGGATGTGCCGCCGCCATCCGGTCGGCCAGCCGGGCCGCGACGAGTAGTCGGCGCCGGAAGGCGAACGCCAGCCCGGGCAACTGCGCCAGCATCGCGGAGTCGGATACGTGCCAGTGACCCGGCGGTGCCCAAAGTGCTGCGCCCACTACGGAATTCGCGTCATTGCAGGCCACTTCCGCTCCACCCAGTGGGATGAAGTGGTGGCGAGCCTGCGCGGTGAAGAGGGCGGCAACGCGGCGGGCCCGGGTGACATCGTCGCGGATGAGCCAGGACATGAGCGGATCGTCGGAGAAGGCGATGCTCAGCACCCGCGCCAGCTCGGCAATATCGGATAGCTGCGCCGGGCGAACGGTGATCCCCATGCGTTCACGGTAGCGGCTCCACGGCCTCGGCATCGGGTGCCGCGAGTCGCCGTGCCGCGTCGTGATCATGGGTGGGGATGACCGGTATGAGCCGCATGGCCAGGTGCAGCCGATGCAAGGTCTTGAAGGTCAGATCGCGGTTCTCGTCGACGAAAAGGCCTGGGAAGCTGGGCTTCTGGCGCACTCGCTCGATCTGCATGGCATGCCAGGCGGCATCGCCCGCCAGCAGGATCCACCCGCGAGCGGTGTGCGCGAGCAGTCCCACGCTGCCCGGCGTGTGCCCGGCGAGGTCCACCAGAACCAGGCTGCCGTCCCCGAACAGATCGTGGCTGCGGGTGAAGGTGAGTACCGGTGGACCGTCGAGCTCGTAGTCGACCACGGGCCGGTCGACCAGCGCATCGCGAACGCCGCCAACGGGGGCCACCGGCCCGGTCATGGCCCAGCTGCGCTCGATGCTGTGCAAGTGGACCGGCAGCTCGGGGAAATCGAGAAGTCCGCACACGTGGTCCCAGTGCGCATGGGTCGGCAGTGCGAAATCGAGTGCGGGCAGCGCGGGTTGCGATCGCAGCGCGGTGATCGTCGGAATGGTCTCGGCGGGCGGCCGCACGAACGGGCGGATGACTCCCTGCAATTGCGCGATGGCGCGGTGTTCGGCGTCGAGGCAGTAGCTGGGGTCCACGATGAAGGTCGCCTCCGGATGCTGGACCACGAAGGAGGTCAGCGAGCTGGCGATGCGGCTCGGGGTGAACACGCCCTCCACCACCGCCGGGGTGGGGGCGGAGCGTGGGACCTGGGGGAGGGCGGTCACGGTGACCGTCCGCTGGGTCGAGGGCAGTCCGGCATCGGTGATGGATCGCAGGTACCGCTCGTCGACCGGCCGCGGCCGGACCGCGCCGTGGAGGGAACCGACTGCGGCGGAGCAGCATTGGCGGAGGGTGGGCTTGCGTACTGGATCGGACATGGTGGAACGCTAATACTCGAGGTCGACGTGAAGTAAAGGGGTAAACCATGGTCACCACCCAGGAGATGAGAATCGGCGACGCTGCCGCGGCGATCGGAGTCGAGACCCACGTGCTACGGCACTGGGAGTCGGTCGGCCTGCTCGCGCCGCCGCGCACCCCGGCGGGTCATCGCAGCTACAACGAGCACATCCTCGACTACGCCCGCATGATCCAGACACTGCAGCGAACCGGGCTGTCGCTGGACCAGATCCGGCAACTCGCGCTGAGCGGCTGCGCCAGCCGCCGCGACATGATCGCCGTCCGCCGCGCGGAGGTGCGCGAGCGCATCGAACTGCTGGAGGCGACCGACCGATTCCTCGAGCATCTGCTCGAATGCACCCATCCGATCATCAGCGAATGCCCCGAATGCTCGGAGTTCGTGGCCCGAGCGCACATGCGGCGGGCAGCGGAGTTCCCCGGTCGCCCTTAGCCTGGAGCGCCGCTGTATGAGTCGGAAAGCTAAACCCGAACCGCGTTGTCGGCGGTAAGCACCACACGCGCGCCGTGCGCGGGAACATGTGTGATGTTCCGGATCCTGGACGGCTCGCTGCCCGCGCCGTCCGGAAGCGAAAGCCGGTAACGGGTGAGGATCTCCCGCAGCACCGCCGTGCCCTCCATGACGGAGAACCCGGCCCCGATGCAGCGTCGCACGCCACCGCCGAACGGCAGCCAGGTATTGGCCCCCACCGAACCATCGAGAAATCGTTCCGGCCGGAAGACCAGCGCGTCCGGGTAGGCTTCGCGGCGTTGATGGGCCAGCAGGATCGAGGTCGAGACCACGGCGCCCTGCGGCAGATCGATACCGCCGATGGCCATGTCGCGGGTCAGTTTTCGCCCGGTCGACGCGATCACGGTGTGCTGGCGCATGGCCTCCTTCAGCACCGCCTCGAGATACTTCTCGTCGCCGTCGTGCGCGGCACGGCGGGCCTCGGCCTGGATCTCCGGGTTGGCGGCCAGCTCGTGGCAGGCCCAGGACAGCGCCGAGGCGGTGGTCTCGTGCCCGGCCAACAGCAGGGTCACCAGCTGGTCGCGCAGTTCGGCGTCGGACAGGGGTGCGTCGGCGGGATGCTCCCCGGATCCGACCGTGAGCAGTCGGGACAGCACATCGGCGCGCGTGTCCAGGTCCGGATGCGTCCGGCGCTCCACGATCTCGGTATAGAGAAGCTCGTCGATGGCTTTCTGATTGTCGCGGAAGCGCTTCCACGGCCCACGCCGCTGCAGGGCCGGATATTTCCAGCCGAAGAAGACGATCGGGTTGACATTGACGATCCGGCGCAGCCGGGGCGCCAGCTCGGCCCGGCGGCGTTCATCGGTCACGCCGAACACCACCTGCGTGATGACATCGAGTGTCAGATCGTTCATCTCGTCGAGCGTGTGCACGGTCGAGCCGGATACCCACCGGTCGATATGGGTTTTGGCGATGGCGTCGACCAGGGTGCGATAGCCGCGCAGCGACGAGCCCACGAAGGCCGGCATGAGCAGCCGCCGCGCCCGCGCGTGCTCGTCCTCATCGGTGAGCAGCAGCGAATGCTCGCCCATGATGTGCACCAGCAGCCGATTGCCCTCTCCGGCATGCAGATCCGCGGGATCGGCGGCGAAGATCTCCCGGATGTGGTCGGGCCGCGAGAACACCACCAGATTCTCGGCGTAGGGCGCGACCAGATGCAGGGTGAAGACATCGCCGTACCGGCGGGCGGCCCATCGCAGCAGCTGCCCGCGCCATTTGGCGTAGAGGACGGTCTGCACCGTACTCGGCAATGACGGTCCGGGTGGATAAGCGGTGGTCACGATGCCGATCCCTTCACCTGCGCCGCCTCGCTGCGGCTGAATCGCTTGTCGAACAGCGTAGAACGCGCGCCGGCGAGAGCGGAATCCGCTGTCCATATAGGACATATTCTGACCTAGTTGGTTCCTACCGTGGAGGCATGACGATTTTCGAGCCCTTCCGAATCGACATTCCGGATACCGACCTCGAGGATCTGCGGACCCGCCTGGCTCGTACCCGCTGGCCCGCGGACCTGCCCGAGGTGGGTTGGACCTACGGCATTCCGACCGCGTACGTGCGGGAGCTGTGCGAGTACTGGGGCAGCGGCTACGACTGGCGGACGCACGAGACCGAGCGGAATCGCTACCCGCAGTTCGTCACCGAAATCGAGGGTCAGCGGATGCATTTCGTGCACGTCAGGTCGAACGAGCCGGGGGCGATGCCGCTGGTACTGGTCCACGGCTGGCCCTTCGAGGACTTCACCGCGATGGTCGGCCCGCTCACCGATCCGCGTGCGCACGGTGGCGATCCGGCCGATGCCTTCGACGTCATCATCCCGACACTGCCCGGCTTCGGATTCTCCGGCCCGACCCATCGCGTCGGTGACGCCGCAACCGAGCGTGGCACCCAGTTGATCGCGAAACTCATGACGGAGCTGGGCTATGCCCGCTACGGGACGCATGGCGGAGATGCTGGATCCTTCATAGCCCCCGGACTGGCCCGACTCGCGCCCGATCGGGTGGCGGGTGTGCACCTCAACGACCCCATCACCATTCCCTCCTGGGACGATGATGGCTCCGGCTACAGCGAGAACGACCGGCAGAAGCTGGCCCGTCTGAAGGATTGGAGCAGCCGGGACACGTCGGGTTACGCGAGCATCCACTCCACCCGCCCGCAGACCCTGGCCCCGGCCGTGTCGGACTCCCCGGCAGGTCTGCTGGCGTGGGTGCTGGACGTGGTCAATACCTTCAAGGACCCGGCGCAGCCGACACCGGACGCCGCCATCGACCGCGATCTGCTGCTGACCAATCTCTCGGTGCTGTGGTTCACGAATACGGCCGGGTCTTCCCTGCGGCTGTACAAGGAGTCCCGACACTGGGGCGCGGACATGCCCAATTCCGGAGTGCCCACCGGAGTCGCGCTGTTTCCGGGTAATGGCACCATCCGTGGTCTCGCCGAACGCCAGAACACGGTCGTGCACTGGTCGGAGTTCGATCGTGGCGGTCATTTCGCCTCCATGGAGACCCCCGAACTGCTGACCACCGATCTGCGGGACTTCTTCCGAAAGTTGCGTTGGTCAAACCAATCTCGCACCGCTGCAAGCGGTTCCGCCGCGATCCGGCCCGACTCTGGCAGGATGGCGGCATGGCCGAGATCCATGAGACGACCATGAAGCCCACTAAACTGGAGTTGCTGGCGCGGTGGCTGCCCACCCGGCACTGGTACACCGGCGCCGGGTCGCCCGCTCTGGCCAAGTCCGGCGGTTTCCGCCTCGATGACCCGGATGGCGAGGTGGGCATCGAGTTCATGGTCGTCACCGACACCTCGGGTGCGGAGCCGGTGGTGTATCTCGTCCCCATGACCTACCGCGGCGCCCGCGTCGAAGACCTCGACCACGCCCTGATCGGCACCTCCGAACATGGTGTGCTGGGCCTGCGCTGGCTCTACGACGCCGCCCACGACCCGGTCTTCATCGAGCAGGTCGCCCAGGTGCTGACGGGCAAGGCCGCTGCGCAGGACCAGCACACCAGCGACACCCCCGATCTGACCGTGCACGTGGTCCCCGGCGACATCCTGTCGCCTGCACCGGGATTCCGGCCGACGGTCATCGACACCGATACCCATACCGATATCGCCTTCGATTCCGACCGCTCCACCAACGCGGGCGCGGAACTGATCCGCGTACACCGCCGTCTCGCCGCCGGCCCGGTGCCTCCGCGCGACCGCAGTCATCTCGACGCCCCGTGGGAGGCCGCCGACGGCGCGTCCCGACGCGGCGTGTTCCTCAGCACTCCGTAGACGCCGAACCGCCGGTAATGCGCGCGGCATCACCGGCGAAGCCAGTCGTGGCTCAGTGGTGTTCGAGATCCTGCTTGATCGCGCCGATGGCGTCGACCGGTGTGAGGTTCTGTCCCTGGGAGTCCTGTCCGAGCTGGGGCCAGCCCTTGCCGTCCTTCCCGAGTAGCTGTGTCCAGATGTCGCGCAGCATGCGGCGGTCGTCGTCGGTGAAGCTCATGTCATCTCCTGTCAATAGGTCCCGGAACTGTTCAGGGGTGCCGCGAAAGGCATCCACGTCTAAAGAGCGACCGGCCACCGAGCCGCTGTCGCTGAACTGGAATACCGCGACCTCGGCCCCGCCGTAGGGCTGCCAGCCGCTGTCGTCGTCGCCGGGATAGATGACCGTGGCGTAGCCGGAACGACCGTTGCCGTAGCTCGAGGTCATCAGCGGCGGGATGCCGGTGAGGTCGGGCGAGCCGAGATGGCCTTCCCAGTACCAGCGCGGCAGGTACGAAAGCGCCACGTGCACACCGCGATTCTCGATGGCGGCGCGGACGGCCTCGAACATGCCGATGTTGCCGGAGTTCAGCTCGTGGTCGAGCATGGCCGGGATGCCGTGATCGCCAAGATGGTTGACGAACAGCTCGGCCTGCGCGTCGGCATCGCAGTCGCCGCGCACGTAGTGGTAACCGACGAGGATCTTTCCGGCCGACAGGGTGGCATCGCGGAACGCGGGCCAGGAGGCGTCGGTGTAGTAGTCGCCCTCGCTGACCTTGGCGATGACGAACTCGAAACCCTCGGCGAAGACCTCGGCGAGGTCGAGCCCATCCTGGTAGTGAGAGATGTCGATGCCGTAAATCGTCGTGCTGGAAGTCATATCGGATCCGTTCTCATGGGGTGAGGATGGCGCGGGCGGCTCGGCTGCGTCGGTCAGCATGGTGAGCGGATCGAGGCGATCCGGGCCCGGCGGCACCCACGAGTACCGGTGCCATTCGAAGTGCAGGTGCGGGGGGACTCCGCCGTTGGTCCCGGAATCGGGATTGACGTGCGCGATGCGGTGCCCGGCCTCGACTCGGCCGCCCAGCTCGACCTCGCGGACGATGTGCCCGTAAACCGTGGTGCCGCCGCCGTCGGCCGCGGGATGGTCGACGACCAGCCAGCCCGCCGGATCCGGTCCGCCGAAACCTGTTGCGGCACCGGCGTACACGACCGTTCCGCCCTGCGACGCGTACACCGGCTCGCCCCCGCAGCCGCCGTCCTTGCCGAAATCCACGCCCCAGTGGAAGCCGTCGTCGCGCACTCCGAACCCCGAGGTGATCACCCGCCCGGCGGCCATGGGCCAATACCTGTTGAACGCCATGAGTCTTGTCCCCCCTCGAGGTGCGGCCGGGCCGGTGCCCGGCCGTTCGCTGTGATACCAGTGAATCGAGATAGCCCACTCGATGCCTCACCCGAACAGATGAAAATTCCCTGCGATAGCTCGATGGCCTTCCCCGATAAACTGGTATCGCCCCCGACCGGGCTCGGCGGCCGAGGGCGTGATCATTTCTCGACGGGGGCAGGACAATGAACCTGGGAGAAAAGGACATTTCGCTCGCGCGCTTCTCCGAGCTGATCGCGGAGATCAACCGCGCGACTGGGGAACCCGGCGCATGGACACGCACATTGAAAGCGATCACCGACGGCCTCGGTGGCCACCATGGCTGCCTCGTCACGACCCGGTCGGGACGGCGTCACATGATCGCGAGCACCGACGAGGAGCTGCGCGATAGCTACAACGAGTGTTACGGGCGCATCGATCCGTTTGCGGCGGCGCTCGAATCCGCGCCCACCGCAATGGTGCTCACCGGTAGCGAACTGATTTCACCGGAATGTCGGCGCCGACATCCGTTTTTCATCAACTGGGCCGCGCCGCAGGAACTCGGTGACGGTGTGTTCGTGCGGCTGGCGACGCCGGGTTCCTGGCTCGTGGTCTATCCGCGCGCGGATCAGCACCTGGACCGCGACTCGACCGAAGTGATGTTGAGGTTGTTCCTGCCGCATCTGGACCACGCCCTCGGGATGGCCGCCCGGCTGGCCGAGGCCTTCATCGACCGGGATCTGGCCCTCAGTGTGCTCGATCGCCACCGTCACGGCCTGGCGCTGGTATCCGGTTGCGGCCGAGTCGATTACGCAAATCCCGCGGCATTGGCCGTGTTGCGGGACCGCGACGGTCTGTGCCTGGGCGCGCACGCGCGCCTGCACTCGAACGACCGCGTGGTGTCCGGCCGGCTGCGCCGCCTGCTGGCGCAGGCGGTGCAGGCGACCCCGTCGAATGCCGTGGCCCGCCTGCTCATTCCACGTGAGGGCGTCCGGTCGCCGTTGACCCTGTCGATCCTGCCGCTGTGCCGGGATCCGCAGCAGTCGCCGCGGCGCTTGGCGCTGGTGGTGATCGTGGATCCCGAACGCGAGGAGCCGGGCTGCCGCGAAGCCCTGCGCGAGCTCTACGGGCTGACTCGGGCCGAATCGCAGGTCGCCTTCGAGGTTCTGCGCGGCAGCGGTCTCGCGGCGGTTGCGGAGGAGCTGTATATCTCGGTCAATACAGCCCGCACCCACCTGCGCCAGGTGTTCGCCAAGACCGGCACCCGCCGGCAGGCCGAGCTGGTCCGCCTGCTGTCGTGCGTGCTCTCGGGAGCCGGGCAATTTGCCGAGTCGCGACGCGCCGGAGCCGGGGAAGACACAAACGTCCAGTTACCTGGGTGAATCGGTCATATCATTTAGGCATGCCCGCCAATCGGATCGAGGGGCGAACCGACGTATTCGCCGACTGGGCTTGGCAGTCGCTCGTAGTCACTGGCGGCTGCTCGGTGGTACTGGGGGCGGTCATGGCGGTGTGGCCGGACAAGTCGCAGACGGTGGCCGGAATCCTGTACGGACTGGTGCTGCTGGCCTCGGCGGCGATGCAGCTGGTGATCGCGTTCGGCGCCCGGATCGCCACCGCGCTGAAGGTGCTGGAGGTCGCGAGCGCGATCATCGCGCTGGTGCTGGCGGCCTGGGCCTTCAATAGCGGTGAGTGGGTTGCGTTGCTGTCCTTGTGGATTGGGATGTGCTGGGTGCTGCGCGGGATCGTGCAGGCCCTCGTGGGGGTGTGGTCGGAGCAGTACGCGGGGGCGGGCCGGTTGGAGCTGGTGGGTCTGCTGACCCTGGCCGCCGGGGTGATCGTCGCCGTCGTACCGTTCGAGACGCTGGCCGCGTTGTCGATCGCGGTGGGGCTGATGACCATGGCCCTCGGCGTCTCGGAGATCTTGCTGGGCGCACGTGTGGAACGTAACGGATCCGATATTCCCCAATTGCCCGAAATTAGTCGGTAAGTCGGATTGCTCATGGGTTCGGCAGTCGATCGCGCGCGGATCACGACAAAGTTGTGCGCTCGACTCACTCGACCGAGGGGGTCAACTGCACCTCATGCCCCTGTCGATGGTCACGCCATCAACTCTCGCACCTGGCTCGAATCATGGGGAAGCGAGGAAGTGCCGGAGGCGATAGTTACATCCCGGTTACTGCGGCGTCGCATGTGAGGTCGGAATTGTCCTCCTGTGACAATGCCTGCGGGGAATTTCGTTGATGCACGACGGTGTCCAGCGGCGGCCTGATTTCTACCGTTGTCGTCATTCCCCGTACCCGTTCTGAGGACCGCTGATGAACCTTCTTTCGACTCTCCCGGACCGTCGTGCGGCTGCCGCACCGGACGCGGCCGCCGTCGCCGACGACAGCACCGACCTGAACAACGCAGGATTCCTCGACGCCGTGCGGCGCGCCGCGGCTACCCTGCGCGCCGCGGGAGTCTCGAGCGGCGACGTGGTTGCGATCATGTTGCCCAACACTGCCGCTTATGTCGTAGCCCTGTTCGCTATCTGGCGTGTGGGAGCCACGGTCACCCCTATCGATCCGTGGCTGACCGCCGCAGAAGCCGACCATCAGCTGACCACTACGGGCGCCAAGGTCCTGATCGCCGCGCCGCGCCCCACCCCCGACGCTGCGGTCCACGTCGTCATACCAGCCGACGATCTCGCCACCGCGGACCCCGATGTCGCCGAACCCGCACGGCCCCGCAACGACACACTGGCGCTGCTCCTGCGCACCAACGGCGCCCTGGGCAAACTCCACAGCGTGACGGTCGACCACGCCAACCTCGACGCCATGTGCTCAATGGTGATCGAGGCATTCGAACTCACCGCGGCCGACCACAGTCTGCTGAATCTGCCGCTGTCCCACGTCAACAGCATTGTTGTCGGCACGTTGTCGCCATTGCTCGCCGATGGCCGCGCCACCGTGGCCTTCAGCCCGAAGACGTTCTTCGACCGGATCGAGCGGAGTCGTGCCACTTACATCTCCGCTGTCCCGACCACATATGCACTGCTGTCGGATCTGCCCGCCGAAATCCGGCCGAACACCGCATCCGTACGATTCGCCATCTGCGGCGCGGCTTCAGCCGACGTCGAGCTGCTGACCAAATTCGAACGCCGCTACGGAATTCCGATCGTCGACGGCTATGTTTCCGAAGTTCCGGTGCGAGCACGCCGCTCATCGTCACCCGGACGATGGACACCGTCGGAATATTTCTGCCGAGCCGGCTGATTCGAACCGCCGATCCGGAGGAGTCCACATCGTGGCAATGTCGGATCCGTATGTCGGTATGCAGCCAGTGATGGGCCCGGACGCCTGGACCCTAGCCGAAAATGGCCGTTCGATACGGTGATCGCTGAGCTGCGACGACAGCGACGCGGGACGCAGCCGGTCGATGTGATCGACGAAGTTCGCCGCCGGCGTTGTCCCCGGAGCACAAGTTGGCAATTTCCCGCGTGGCAACGCCGCAGTAACTACCGTTGAGGAGCGACGACTTTTCGTCGCGGCGGTGATGTCGATGTGGGCCGCTACGTCGCGGGGATCGCCGCCCGCATGAACGAGCGGGTGACGGATATCGCCGCGATCCTTCGGCGCTGTCTCGAGGACGATATTCCCGAATTGCGGAGCGACGCCCGCACCGTCGAGCTGCTGGGCGCCAGCGTGGAAGGCAATGTCGACACCATCCTGCACGCGCTGCAGCATGACATACCCGTCGCACGGATCAACGCGCCCACGGCGGCCATCGAATACGCCAGACGTCTTGCCCAGCATGGAGTTCCGGTCAAGGCCCTGGTGCGTGCCTATCGGGTCGGCCATCGGCGGATGACCGAGCTGGTTTTCACCGAATTGGAGGCCAGCGCTATCGCGCCCGCCGACGGTGTCAAGGTCGCGGAGGCGATCACCACCGCGCTGTTCGAGTACATCGACTGGATCACCATGCAGGTCGTCGCGGTGTACGAGACCGAGCGTGAGCAGTGGCTGGAGAACCGGAACAGCGCCCACGCGCTGCTCGTGCGCGAGGTGCTGTCCGGGAGTAAGCCGGTCGATATCGATGCCGCGACCGAATCCATCCGCTACCCGCTGCGTTGGCATCACCTGGCGCTGATCCTCTGGTATCCCGACACCGGCGCCAGTAGCGACGACCTGACCCGGCTGCGACGCTTCGTCCGTGAGCTGGCCGAGGCGGTCGGCACCGCCGCCGCGCCGCTGTTCGGGGCCGCCGACCGGACGAGCGCATGGGCCTGGCTGCCATATCGGTCCGAGCAGTCCGATGCGGTGGCCAAGGTCCGTGATTTCGCGAGCAAGCGGCCGGACGCACCGCGTCTCGCGATCGGCATCATGGGCCAGGGGATATCAGGCTTCCGCCGGTCCCATCGGCATGCGCTGCGCGCACGCTCGGTCTCGCTCACGCGCGGGGACGTCGAACCGAGGATCATCGCCGCGAGCGATCCGGGGCTATCGACCGCGGCGCTGCTGGGCGGCGCCCGCGCGGAAGTTGGCGAATGGGTGAGCGAGGTGCTCGGCGAATTGGCCGCCGACAACGAGAACGATGCCCGGCTGCGCGAGACGCTGCGAGTGTTCCTGCGCACCGGATCCAGCTACAAGGCGGCTGCCGCGGAGCTCGATCTCCATTCCAATTCGGTCAAATACCGGGTCGGGCGGGCACTTTCGCGACGCGGGCGGCCGATCACCGACGACCGGTTGGACGTCGAGCTGGCGCTGCTGGTCTGCCACTGGTATGGCGCAACCGTACTGCTGCCGAATTCGGACTGACCGTGGCGGCGGGTCCGGGGTTCAAGCGCCTTGGGATTGGATCGCGCGACCGTAATGCTCCGTGTGAGGCTGGGAGACGGTCGGGCACTGACCTGGCCGCTCGCCCAGCCGCGGATCCTGCTGGCCGATTCGTCATTGCGGACTCCGGCCCTCGACGGCTGTCTCATCTGCGGCAGCCATGCCGGAGCTTGAACCGAAATCAGTTTCCCCGGACCGATCCGGGCTCGGTAGGGTTCGGCGGGTGACGAGGATCGCGTTTCTGGGTGTGGGCCGAATGGGTGCGGGCATGGCAGCGCGAATGGTGGCCGCTGGGCACGAAGTGACCGTATTCAATCGGACTCCGGGCAAAGCGACCGCACTCGTTGCCCAGGGCGCGACAGTCGCGGCGACACCTCGCGAAGCTGTACGGGACGCCGAAGCGATATTCGCGATGGTGGCCGACGACAACGCCTCGCGGGCGGTCTGGCTGGGCGCGGACGGCGCACTGGCGGGGGAGTACGACTCGAACGCATTCGCGGTGGAGTTCTCGACGATCTCCCGGCCCTGGGTGCTGGAACTGGCGAAACACGCTGCCGCGCACGGTCTCCGCTACCTCGACTCGCCGGTGACCGGGCTCCCTGACGCGGCGGTCGCCGGGCGATTGACGCTTTTCGTCGGCGCGGACAGCGCCCATCTCGACGCAGCCCGCCCGCTGCTGGAACCGCTGTGCACCGCCGTCGTCCGCTTCGGCGAGGTCGGCGCGGGCACGAGCTTCAAGCTCATCCAGAATCTGCTGGGCTCCATTCAAATCGCCGCGACCGCCGAGGCGCTGCGCACAGCCGAACTCGCCGGGCTCGACCTGGATGTCGTCGCGGACACTTTGTCGAGGGGCGGCGCGGCGAGCCCGACCGTGGTCCGTATGTGCACCGAAATGCTTGCCGGCGTCCATGATCGCGATATCGCCTTCACGGCCGCGCTGCGCTTGAAGGACACCCGAATCGGCGTCGAATTGGCCGACGCGGTCGGTACTCCCGCCGCCCTCGGCCACACAGCGGAACAGATCTTCGAGCGGCTGGTGGCATCAGGCCACGGCGACCTGTCCGAAACCAAACTCATCGACCTTCTGCGCGCCTGAACCTCGATCCCGCCAATCGGATTCGATCACGCGGGGCCGCGCCTGCGTGAGCTCCGCGCCGACGACCCCGGTCCCGCTCCTCACCAGAGTCATGTCTGCCCCTTCGTGTCCGGGCCAGGTGCTGCCATCGGTTCGGGCTGTCACGAAAAGCAAACGGCCGCAGAGCATCCGATGCGGAATCAGGCCAGATCGCAGGCGGTGGCGTGGCGGGGCTGATAGAGCCCGATCTCCCCGGCGCCGGGCACCTTCAGCATGGTGAGCAGGCCCCAGCCCGCAGTAATGACCTCGGAGGTGAACTCGATGCCCTGCGAGTGCAAGTCGTCCATGGTGGCGGCGAGGTCGTCGCACATGAGGTACAGCTCGGTGCGACCGCTGTCGGGGACGGCGGCCGGATGGACTGCGAGCTCGGCGGGCGGCGACTTGAAGATCAGCCACCCGTCATTGGCGTCGACGTAGGCGAGGCCGAGGGTGTCGCGGAAGAAGGCCCGTGCCGCCTCGGCGTCCTCGGCATACAGGATGGTGTGCGCGCCAGCGATCATGCGCTGACGCTAACAGCGGCCGGCCTCTCCGACCCGCAGGTGAGCGGTCAGAATGTCGGTCAGTTGCGCGGCGAATTCGGGTGCTTCGGTGCGCATTCCATTGTGGGCTCCCGGGAACTCGGTGACCTCGAGGCCGATCCGGTGAGCGATCTCGACCGCGGGGCGGTACGGCAGGCAACCCCTGGTCTGTCGGCCGACCGCCAGGACCATCCGGTCGGCCGACGGGGCCAGCGCCTCGTAATCGGGAATGTACGAGGTGAATTCCCGCAGCTCGTACTCCAGCATGAGCGGACCGTTGGCCGCCAGCCGCGCCCACATCTCCGCGGCCCGCGGCGGCAGCTCGGTTGGCGCGGGAGACGGCTTCATCGCATTGCCGATACCGGCCACGAAGCGCGCGCCCGCCGCGGCCGGGCCCTCGGTGCGGAACAGCGTGTAGACCTCCTCTATCATGGCGCGCTGTTCTTCGGCATCGGGAAGTACTGCGAAACACGGTGGTTCGTGGGCGACCAGGAGTCTCACCCGGCCCGGATGCCGCGCCAGCAGGTCGAGGCCGACGATCGCACCCGCGCTGGCGCCGACGACGAACGCGGGCTCGTCGGTGAGCTGGTTCAGCAATCGGAACGCGTCATCGCTCTGTACCTCGACCCGCTGGGTCTGCTGCGGTCCGTCGAGCACGCTGCGTGAGTATCCGCGCGGATCGAGCGATACCACAGTGAATCGGTCCGTGAGTACCTCGGCGATCGGATCGACCGAAGCCGCGTCGCCTCCACCGCCGGGCAGGAACAGCACCAGCGGTCCGGTACCGCGGACTTCGTAGTAGAGGGTCGCGCCGGGTACACGCAACATCTCGGATCTCATTGCGGGGTCTCCTCTTTCGACTTCGGCCACTGAGTCAGCAGCAGGTGCAGGGCTTCGAGAATGCGTGCCCAGGAGTCGTCGGTCTCTCGGGAATGGTTGAAGCCGCCCCCGGTCTCGAGGGTCGCGTAACCGTGAAAGGTGCTGCGCAGCAGGCGTCCGGCATCGATGAGTTCCGTGCCGTCGAGGTCGTATCCGCGCAGCAGGGCCTCGGTCAGCTGGACACTGCGAATGGCTCCGGGCGCGTTGGCGATCGCCTCGATATCGAGCTTGCTCTGGGTGGCGGCGTAGCGCCCGGGATGCTCGCGGGCGAAGTCGCGATAGGCATTGGCGAACGCGACGAGCGCATCCCTGCCCGCCCGGCCCGCCACCGCGATGCCGATGCGATCGGTCATCTCGAGCGCGCCCAGCAGCGCGACGCGCGTGCGCAGATCCTGCAGGTTCCGCACATGTGAGTAGAGGCTCGGGTCCTTGACGCCGAACTTCTTCGCCACCGCGGTCAGCGTGACGTTGTCGAACCCGATGTCATCGGCCAGTTCGGCAGCCGCCTGCGTTATCCGCTCGGCGGTCAGACCTGCTCGGGGCGACATGATCCCACTCCTCCCTAATATCATTAGGCTAAAAACTAATCTACATAGGTTTGCGGTATCCGCCAACCCGGATCGAGATCGTCGGAGGCGGTCGCACGACGGATACTGTTGTGCCGCATGGGTTCTGAACCAAACGAATATGCCTTGGGCCTGCCCCGCAAGCGCATGGGCGCGGGAGCGTTGTTCGTGGACGAGCGCGATCGGGTGCTGTTGGTCGAACCGACGTACAAGCCGCACTGGGAGCTGCCCGGTGGGGTCGTCGAAGCTGACGAATCGCCGTACCGCGGAGCGGTTCGGGAGATACGAGAGGAGTTGGGACTGAGCCTGCCGCTGGGGCGGCTGCTGGTGGTCGACTGGGTGCCCGCCGGCCGGTATCCCAATGATGGGGTGATGGTGGTGTACGACGGCGGACTGCTCGACGCGGATCAGGTCGCGTCGATAACCCTTCCGGCGGAAGAACTTCGGAGCTGGGCGTGGTGCGACACCGAGGCGGCGGGGCGGCTGCTGCCGGGTGTGCTGGCCAGGCGCGTGGCTATGGCTCGCCGGGCCAAGATCGAAGGCGTCGCCGTCTATCTGGAGGACGGATACGCGGTCGGCTGATACCGATCAGCGGACGGCCGACCAGGACCGCGCGTCTCGTTTTCGACCGAGGATGAACTCACAGGCGCCCGCAGCTGCTGGTCAGCACCATGTTCTGCGAGACCATGCTGCTGTTCTCGAACCGACTGGACCCGCACCTGAAGGAACTGACCGAGCTGGCGATCGCCATCGCCTGGGAGAACCAGCGCGCCCGCGTGAACCAGGCGCTCGGCGTGCGCCCGACGGGCATGGCCGAGGGCATGGCCATGCGCTCTGCCCGAAGGCCGTCAGGTCGGCTGAGTTCCACCGGACGCGGCTTTTCCATTCGCGGAGCGATGAAATCGGTGCGGTCGTACCGTCGTAGCTGGTGTCCATGTATCGAGCCCACTTGGAGCAACCATGACCTCGACCGCGCCTGTCACTTCCGGAACCGTCGCGGTGCCGGACGGCACCATCTACTTCGAAGTCCGCGGTAGCGGGCCCCTGATCGCGCTGATCGGCGCCCCGATGGATTCCGGACCGTTCGGTGCGCTGGCCGAACTGCTCGCCCCCGACTTCACCGTCCTGTGCAGCGACCCGCGCGGCCACGGCCGCAGCCGGGTCAATGACACCGAGAAGGACTCGACACCGGAATTGCGCGCCGATGACCTGGCCCGCGTCATCACCCATGTCGGCCAGGGCCCGGCCATCGTGGTCGGTTCCAGCGGCGGCGCGATCACCGGTCTGGCACTGGCCATCGCTCGGCCCGATCTCGTCCCGACGCTCATCGCGCACGAGCCGCCGCTGCGGGAGCTGCTACCCAATCGCGATGAGCTGCGCGCCCAGACCGAAAAGATCATCGCGGTCTACGAGACCGGCGACGTGCTCGGCGCTGTCCGCGAGTTCTTCGCCATGACCGGCCTGTTCATGCCTGAGGAGGTATTGCAGCAGATGTTCGGCGGCGAGCGCGACCCCGGGTCCATCGCCTCCGATGACTTCTTCTACCGGCATGAGCTGCACGCCACCTCCGGCTGGCGGCCCTCCCTCGACGCCCTCCGCGCCACCCCAACCAAGATCATTATCGGCATCGGTGACGAGTCCGCCGACAAGTTCTGCGACCACACCTCACGTGCCCTCGGCACGGAGTTGAGCATCGAGCCGACCCTCTTTCCCGGCGGCCACGGCGGCTTCATGGAACAGCCCGACGCCTTCGCCAAGCGCCTGCGCGAAATCCTCGAAGCCAACTGATGCCGTCGACGACCATGCATCGCTGACCGGGTCTTGTCGGCCCTGCCTGCATCGATGCATGGTCGTCGTCCCTCCGAGGGATTGCGCCGCCGACACACGGACCGGGGGGTTCGGGGTGCGGACTGTGAGCATTCGAATGGTTCCCGATATGAGGATCACGGCAGCTTTGCTTGTGGTATTCGCGGGCGCGGCGGTGTCCCCGCGATGGGATTGACAAACCGGCGTTCGACAACGTGAGGCGCGAAGACAACCGCACGGTGCATTGTTCGGACAACAACGGCTCGGCTGACCAGAGAACCGTGGTTACTCGGCGAGGTGAACGGCGCCGCTGGCCAATGTGCGGCCACCTCCTGGCCTCCGAGTCCCCGGCTTGTCGAACCGCCCGAAAATAACTGGTATGCAATGCATTACCTAAATTCGGTGAGCCTCTCTTTGCTGGCGGGAAACCAGATGAAGCATTACCGTTCCCCCGGTGAGGGACGATTTCGGTGGATCAGTGGCGGTCGCACAGCCGATCGAGCCGCATGCGGTCGGAGTGGCGACGCGCCTGAATTGGTTGCGTGCCGGCGTATTGGGAGCCAACGACGGGATCGTCTCCGTGGCAGGCATCGTGGTCGGGGTGGCCGCGGCCACCAGCAACAGCACCGCGATCCTGACAGCGGGCGTGGCCGGACTCGCGGCCGGCGCGGTCTCGATGGCCTTGGGCGAGTACGTATCGGTGAGCACTCAGCGGGATAGCGAGCGCGCGCTGCTCGAGGTCGAGCGGCGCGAATTGGAAGAGCAGCCGGAAGCCGAACTTGCCGAGCTGGCGGCGATCTATCGGGCGAAGGGCTTGTCGGCGGCCACGGCTCAGGCTGTGGCGGAGGAACTCACGGCCCGGGACGCGTTCACCGCGCACGCCGAAGCCGAACTCGGCATCGACCCGGACGAACTGACAAATCCGCTGCACGCGGCGTTGTCGTCAGCGCTGTCGTTCACGCTGGGCGCGCTGCTGCCGCTGCTGGCGATCCTGACGCCGCAGGCGATTCGGGTGCCGCTCACCATGGGCGCGGTGCTGGCTGCACTGGCATTGACCGGCGCGGTCGGCGCACGCCTCGGTCAGGCGCCAGTGGCTCGTGCGACCGTGCGAGTGCTTGCGGGCGGGGCGCTCGCCATGAGCACCACCTACGTGATCGGACATTTGGTCGGCGTCGCGGTTTAGTCGAGAATCGCGGCGGCCGAGCAGCTCTCGGGCGATCGGTGTGGGCGCGTCACCGGCCAGCAGAAGCCGCGGGACCTGAGTGCAGTTTCCTCCGGCGCCATTTCGTGTTCGCCGCTGCTGGCGAGGGAGAGGCCGAATCCCCAGACTGATACCGATCCGCCGTAGCGGAGCCGGATGAGCATAGTCGGTCACCTGCGTCGGAAGCTGCATGGCGCGCAGCGCTGATTCGTTGCCGACCAGACGGTGGCTTGTGTCACAGCCGACCACACGGTGGCTTGTGTCACAGGTACAGCTCAGGAGGATCGTCGATCTCGATACCTGCTTGGCGTGCGCGGGTGACCATTTTCCGGTCCCACTCACGGTGCACACGCAGCGCCATCCGGAATTCTCCCATTTGTTCGGACATCCGTTGGGTCTCGGAGATGGCGAGATCGCTGAGCACCTTTGCGGTGTCGGCTTTCTTCTTGGTCATGGTGGCGTCGACATCGCCTCGCTTGAACCATGCGGTGACCGCGGCTGACACCGCTGAGGAGCTGGCGAGCAGCACGAGTGTGGAGAACAGAGGTGAGGACGCAAGCGCATTCACGAGGCAGTCCTCCTGGCTCGGATCGCACGCAGCGTCTTCAGATCCTGCGATACCTGTCGACGCTTCCACAGGAACGCGACGCCCAACGCGATAGGCAGTGGACCGCCCAGGACCGTGGCCGCACTGATGGTTTGCTGATGGATCTGCATCGTCAGCAGTTGCGTGCCGAAGGCGAACAGTGACCAGCCCAGCGCCCCCAAACCGATCTGCTCGATCAGATAACCCCATACCCGCCGGGCGAACACGCCGACAAGAGTTGTCAGACAGCCGCTCAGCGTCAGCCCCAGCCACAGCATCCGCAATCCCGGTGGCAGATTCTCGACGGCGGAGTTCGGAGGCGAACCGTAGAAGCACTGCAGCAGTGCCGAAATGCCGAACACAACGCACAGGACAACCTCGAAGGGGTCCTGGCGGGCGGGCGACTTCGGGCTTCTCATGCAGCGTCACCGCTGTCCGGAGGAGAGGCCGGATTGACCCTGCTGCGTGCGGATTCGACTGCGGGGATGCCCAGCCCTGCTGCGAGCACGGCGAGGATCACACCCGAGGCATCGGAGGAGATGATGCCCTTTGTGACCCCGTACCCGATCAGTGCTACGAGCAGCGGATAGAGCAGCACGCGCACCGGCTCGCTGTGCGCGATGGACAGCAGCTTGTTCATCGGATTCTCCTGATCTCAGTTGGTGTGGTTGTGCGGTCGCCGGTGTATGCCGTCACCAGATTCTGGGGGCTTCCAGCAGACGCGGCGGTTGCCGAACTTTTGGTAGATGCCTGTGCCCCAGCACATTTCGTCGAATTGCCCAGCGGACCGGCTCGTAGACGTCGCGGGTCCAACGGTCTCGAATCGCGCGGACCGGATGGCCTGCCGCCTGCCGGAGACGCGCCGATCACGATCACCGCATCGGGCCGCGCGTGCTACTGGCTCCCGGAATACATCCCACAGCCAATTGATTTCGATCGCCGCCGGGTCGGTGCTGCATTGGGATGTCCGACGAGAGAGCCTGAAGTCGCAGAATGCGACGCGCTTGGTAGGCATGATGCTTGCCTCCTCGTTGCTGCGCTCGATCGTTGCTCCGCACCCAGGGGTGCCGACTCCTGCCGAATGCTCCGGTTCTTTCATTAACACTCCTGGACCGGCTGCCAGGCAACGTATCTCCTGATCCGCTTTCGTCCGGTTTCGCGCGCATGTTGCCAGGCCCGAGCCACCTCCGTATCGGGCACGCGTTCAACTGCTTCGCGACCGACCCGTGCTTTCGTCGCGCTATCCGTCGTCCCGACGGGTCATGTCGGCCGCAATCCGCTGATGGCGGGCGGTGTCGGGTCTATCGATCACGGGCTCGGGAGCTGATCGACGCGCCACACCGGTTGCAGCATCATCGCCCGGCTGACCAACACCGGCACAAAGGATTACGCGTCTCATCGGCGCCGGCTTCGGCTACCCGGCAGCACGGCCAAAGCGAACCAAAGCGGATAGCGAGATGTCTTGCCCCAGTGGTGGTTCAGGGGTGTTACTGGATATTGCCGTGCCATGGCGAGAGTCGGCAAACCTACCGCAGAGCAACCTGTTGCACCCCTGCGTCACCCACTTGACCGACAAGGAGGCGCCATCATGCCTACGATCACCGCTATCTCGCCGTCCTCGGGGTCGGCCTCCGGGGGTAACTCCGTGGTTATCACCGGTACCGGGTTCACCGGGCCGACCACCGTGCAGTTCGGCGCGACCCCAACGGTTTTCACCATCGATTCCGGCACGCAGATCACGGCGATCGCGCCGCCGGGAACGGGAACGGTACAGGTGACCGTCTCCAATGCCAGTGGAACGAGCAACGGCGCTTCCTACACCTACGTGACGGTTCCCTCGTTGACCTTCATCGCTCCCATCACCGGGCCGACCGCCGGGGGAACGACGGTCACGCTGACCGGTACCGGTCTATCCGGCGCCACCGGAGTCAATTTCGGTGCCACACCGGCAACGTCGTTCACGATCGTGTCGAACACACAAATCAGGGCCATCGCTCCCGCGGGGGCCGGCACGGTGTCGGTCACGGTCACCAGCGCGGCGGGTTCGAGTACCGGGCTGCCGTTCACTTATGTGGGAGTACCCACCGTGATCTCGGTGAGCCCGAATTCGGGGCCGGTGACCGGAGGCACCGTGGTCACCGTGACCGGCACCGGGTTCACCGGCGCCACCGCGGTGAATTTCGGTGCCGCCCCGGCAACCTTGTATTTCGTGTTGTCGGACACCCAGATCCTCGCGATCGCTCCTGCGGGCACGGGTACCGTGCAGGTCACGGTCACCACCGCGGCCGGAACAAGTGCCGGCGTCGCCTTCACGTATCTGCCGGTACCCACGCTGAGTTCGATCAGTCCGGCGTCGGGACCGGTAACCGGAGGCACTACCGTCATCTTGACCGGCACCGGGTTCACCGGCGCTACGGCAGTATTTTTCGGCGTCCTGCCAGCGGCCTCGTTCACCGTCAACTCCGACACGCAGATCACCGCCGTCGCTCCACCGGGTCTCGGGACGGTACCGGTCACGGTCACCACTGCGGCCGGGACGAGCAACGGGCTCGGCTTCACCTACGTGCTGGCGCCGATCCTGTTGTTCTTGATACCGACGGTGGGTCCGCAAGCCGGCGGAACCACGGTGACCATTACCGGTCTGGGCCTGTCCAGCGTCACCGGTGTCAATTTCGGTGCCACACCGGCAACGTCGTTCACGATCGTGTCGGACACGCAGATCACCGCTGTCGCGCCTGCCGGAGCAGGCACGGTAGCGGTCACGGTCACCAGCACGGCGGGTGCGAGTAACGGCCTGCCATACACCTATCTGGGAATTCCCGCCATCATCTCGATCAGCCCGAACACCGGCCCGGTGACCGGAGGAACTTTCGCGGCGCTCACCGGCACCGGATTCACCGGTACCACTGCGGTAACCTTCGGCGCCACCCCGGCGACCCTGTATCTCGTGTTGTCCGACACGCTGATTCTCGCGGTCACTCCACCCGGGACGGGCACGGTGCAAGTCACTGTCACCACACCCGTCGGCACAAGCGCAGGGATACCCTTCACCTACGCCTGAGAGCATGATCGGATCCGGCGGAGCCGAGCCTCGATCGTCCTTTCTGGGCGTGCGCATGAGGCTCGGCTCCGACCCCCTCGCGGCGGGCTCGCGATCACGCCGCCGCATCGTTGGCGCTGCTCGGCCACATCCACATGTCGATCACCTCGTCGAACCGGTCGCCGGAAATCCGTTGCAGCACATGAGGGATCGGGGCCATGCCTGCCACCCCGCGCAGCGTGATCTGCGAGGCGGTGATCGCCGAGGCAGGAGGCCGCGGCGGCAATTTCGTCCGCGCCGTCGCCCGTTCGGCGACTCGCAGCACCGACGCTGCCCACCGAACGGACCACGGCGCACCGGTGTCGGACCGCAGGGGGAAACCGCTTCGTGGCCACTACATCTCGAGCCGTTCTCGATTGTCGTCGTTCAGCTTCCGGCCGCAGCGGCGTGGTCGCTTCGGATCGCCTGATCGACCTCTTGGGCGCTGATCGACCGGGTACAGAAGAACCAGTCTTGGCATTCGACGTCGGCCTCGCGGCCGGCCATGCGCTCGGCCGCCACTCCGCACGATCCCGCGGTGGGCACGATCACCGGATCGCCGGGACGCCAGTCGGCCGGGGTGGCCACGCCGAAGGCGTCGGCCGTCTGCAGAGACTGCATCAAGCGCAGCAGCTCATCGAAGTTGCGACCGGTGCTCAGCGGATAGTAGATGACGGCACGGACGATCCCGGCCGGATCGATGACGAAAACCGCCCGCACCGCCTTGGTGGAATCCTCACCCGGCATGATCATCCCGTAGCGCCGCGCGATCGTCATCGTGACGTCTTCTACCAGCGGAAAGCGGACCCGCACGTGATCGTGTCCATGGAAGGTGATCTTCTCCTCGATCGTGCGCAACCAGGCGATGTGACTGTAGAGACCGTCGACCGACAAGCCGACCAGCTCGGTGTTGTACTGCCGGAACCGATCCTGCAGCGCCGCGAACTCGACGAATTCGCTGGTACAGACCGGAGTGAAGTCCGCCGGATGGGAGAAGAAGATCACCCACTTGCCGGCGTAGTCGCCCGGGAAGTCGATCGGTCCCTGGGTGGTCGCGGCAGTGAACCTCGGTGCGGGATCACCGATGCGCGGCATGGCGGACACGGCTGCGGAAGAGCTCTCGGGAACGGTCATCGGACACCTCCGGTGTATCGGGCCCCGAATTCCCGAAGCAGTCATGAAGTGCACAGTGACGCCCGGGTAGGTCGGTGGCGGGCTTACGGTTTCGATTCGTTCATGAGGAGTGGTCGACCGATCGGAACGACCGTGTCCCGGTCATCGGTGTGGCGGCCCGACCGAACGCGGCTCATGCGCTCACACCCGGCGTGCCCCACCTCCCGGCGGCCGGAACCATGGCCAAGCCGACGCTATCCGGGCTGCCGACACAGCGCAGGAGCACAACGACCGCACTGATCAGGACATCGGTCACAAGCGCGGCGGGCGGCACATCCAAGGCGTTGACCGGAATACGCCTGAGGGTGGGGACATCGAGTCCCGAGGCTCAGACGGTGATCACAACGACGTCGCGGATCCGAAAGCAGCGCCGGATTTCGCAGATTTGGGTGGACCGCTCCGACGTGTCCGCGCGTCAGGGAATTGCGGCTTCGACCCGGGCGAGGTGGGCGGCGAGGATATCTTCGAATGCGGCGCGGCGGTCGGCTCCGAGGGGGCGGATCTCGCGAGCGAAGTGGGCCAGGGCGGGGAAGCGGTCGGGGTCGGCGCCCAGGACCGCCACCCGGAACTGTTCCATGCCCTGTTCGTACTCGTCGGGGGTGAGGGTGTCGATGCCGGCCTCGGAGGCGATCAGTGCGGCGAGCAGGATCACGATCCGCCGGGAAGAACGCGGGCGCATATCTCCGTCCGTCGCCTCCCTCTACCGGGCGTTCGCAGAAGCCGAGAACCCCAACTCTGCCGCGGACAACAGCCCGTTGATCCGGCCCAAACCCGCCCGCATCCACCGATGCGCCACCTCGTCACCGTCGTGGCTCGCGCTGCCACGGCAGGTGGACATGCTGACCAGCGCCGGGTCGTTTTCGAGGGTCGAGCGCCCAGTGTGACCATCCAGCCGAGTATCAAGAGTGACGGTCATCCCGGCTGTGCATTCACAGCACCCGAACATACCCACGCTTCCGGATTACCACGGCAGCGTGCCATTGATATCGAAATAGCCGCCGGTAGGACCGTCGGCGCCGATCTGGGCCATTCGTACGATGATCTCCGCCGCCTCGGCGACGGTTTGATGACCGCTGTAATTGTTCAGATCCGTTTTCGTGTAGCCGGGCTCGACCGAGTTGATGCGGATCTCCGGAAAAGCCTTGGCGTATTGAATGGTCAGCATGTTGACGGCAGTTTTCGAGGCCGGGTATGCGACGCCCGGATACTGATAGAGCGGGCTTCCGGGCGTGGTAACCCCGGCCAGCGACGCCAGTCCGCTGCTGACATTAACCACTACAGGCGCCTCCGACTGCTGCAAAAGCGGCAGAAAGGCGTGCAGAACCCGTACCACGCCGAACACATTGGTCTCGAACGTCTCCCGCATGATCTCCGCTGTCAGCCCGGCCGCGCCGATGACTCCGCCGTCGCCCATTTCCGCCTGGATCCCGGCGTTGTTGATCAGCACATCCAGCCCGCCCTCCGCCCGGATGACTCCCACGGCCGCATTGACCGACTCATCATCGATGACGTCGAGCTGAATCGCCCGAGCCCCGACCTCGTCGGCCGCCCGTCGGCCACGCTCGGCATCACGGCTCCCGAGATAGATGGTGTGTCCCTCCGCAACGAGTCGGCGCGCGGTCTCGAAGCCGATCCCTTTGTTCGCTCCGGTGATCAGAATTTTGCTCATGCCTCAAACCTAGGATCTGGAGAGCACTCCAGGTCAAGGCCTTTGCCGCGAGACGAGGACGGTGAAAGCATTGGAATCTGAATATTGTTGATTCACAATATCATTCGCGCATATTGGTGTGAATCGCATTGATAGAATTTACATATGAAGTGGAGGGAGTTGGTTCACGCTGACGTGCCCGCGGCGGTGTCCGCGGTGCGCGAGGCGACCGACGACCTCCTGGATCTGTCCTTGGTGCCGTATGCCGACGACGAGATCGTGGATGTCATGCGTGAGGTCGAGGCGGTGCGTCGGCAGTTGGATGTGGTGGCGCGGCAGTTGGCGGCCGAGGCGCAGGGACGGTGCCTGCCCCAGCGTTCCGGGTCGGGCAAGTTGTCGAAGTTCCTGCAGGAAACCCTGAACCTCGGGCGGGGTGAGGCGGCCGCGCGGGCCGCGGCGGTGGATGTGCTCGCGGACAGGACCGATCCGGTCAGTGGTGTGGTGAAGGCCCCGGTGTTGGTGTGGACCGCCGCCGCCCAGGCCGGTGGGCTCGTCTCGGGTGAGCATGCGCGGGTGATCGGCAAGATCATGGCCCGGATCCCCGGCAGCGTGAACGCCGATGATCGCGAACTCGCCGATCAGCAGTTGGTGGGGTTGGCGTTGCACATGTCCCCGGATGTGTTGCCGGTGTTGGGGGAACGGATCCTGGCCCACCTCGACCCCGACGGCCGCCGGACCGGCGATGAGGATCGCGCCCGCATGCGCGGGATCAGTCTGGGTGCCCAACGCGCGGACGGGATGCGACCGATATCGGGGTTATTGTCCCCGGCGCTGTCGGCGGTGCTGGACCCGTATCTGGCCAAGGCCGCCCGGCCGGGCATGTGCAACCCAGAGGATCCCGACAGCCCCTGGGTCGCCGATGATCGCCTCGACGCGAAGACGGTGGAGCAGGCCGCCGGGCGGGACCGACGCTCGACCGCGCAACGCACCCATGATGCGGTGTTGGCGTTGCTGCGCCCGGATTTCGGGCCGGAGAAGTTCGGGGCGCATCGGGGATTGCCGGTGTCGACGATCTTCACCATGACCGTCACGGAGGTCGAGCGGGCCGCCGGGGTCACCACCACCGCGTCCGGGGGCACGATCTCCATCCCCGAGGCCCTGCGGCTCGCGCAGAACGCGATCCCGTTCCTGGCGGTGTTCGACCACCACGGGCTGCCGTTGCATTTGGGTCGTGCGAAGCGGTTGGCGTCCCCGGCGCAGCGATTGGCGTTGATCGCCGCCGAGAAGGGGTGCACCCGACCCGGTTGCACCGCCCCCGCCACCCTGACGGCGGTGCATCATGTGCAGGAATGGGCCGAGGGCGGCGGCACCGATATCGAGAATCTGACCTTGGCCTGCGATGCCTGCCACGGCCTGGTTCATGACGGGCCCGGTGGCTGGAAAACGGTGGTGCTGGGCCATGATTCGGGGTATCCGGGCCGCACCGGATGGATCGCGCCACCCCACCAAGACCCCAGCCAAACCCCCCGCGTCAACCACCATCACCACGCCCCCGAACAGGTCGCCAGAACGTTGGCTCGATCGCGGAACGAGCGGCGATCATGGCTGTCCGGCGAGCGTACCGGCGATCCTGCCTGAGACGGGGCCACCCCGGTTGCCCGCCGCCCGGATGCTCGAACACCGCGAGCTCGTGTCAACGATCCAACCAGAGCAGTGTGGTCGATCCGCGCCCTCCCTATTGGGCGGGGATGATCGGAGTCCCCGTATGTCGGCGAGAACCAAGCGGATATGGCGCAATACTGTGTAGCTTGCCTCTGCCGTGCCTCGATCAGGTTCGAGGCATGTCCCCGCTGATGACGCGGTGGATGGTGGAGCGGCCAACGCCGTAATCCTCGGCGGGGCCGGCCGGTCTCGCATCGTCGCGGGATCGTGGTAGTGGCGGTGGATCGTTTTCCGTGCTGTAAGAGGCAGTTTCGGCCTTTTGCCCTCGAGTTGGCTTTGGCATGGGCCTGATCGATTGGCCGAGATTCGAAACCTGTTCTAGTTTAAGGTAATGCAGGGGATAGCGAGTCGGAAGTTCGCGCTGAGGAATGTCCGGGTGTTCGACGGGCGAGAGATCGGTGACCCGACCACGGTCGTCATCGACGGGTCGGTGATCGGTGTCGACGCGGCGGGTGCCGAAGTCGTCGATGCCGGGGGTGCGGTTCTGGTGCCGGGATTCATCGACGCCCATGTTCATCTCGACGATGTCGAGACGTTGGATGTGTATGCGGCGCACGGTGTCACGACGGCACTCGATATGGGTGCGCTGAGCCCCGAGTTGGTTGCGGCGCAGCGGGATCGGATCGGTACGGCGAGCATGCGCAGCGCAGGTCTGCCGATCGTCGGCTCCGCGGACGCTCATGCGAATGTCCCCGGTATCGATGGCATTCCGGCCGTTAGCGGCCCCGAGGACGCCGAAGCGGCGGTTGCTCTGCGCCTGGCCGGAGGCTCGGACTACATCAAGATCCTGTTCGAGGCGACCGACGAAGGGCTCGATCCGGCGATCATGAAGGCCGTTGTGGTTGCGGCGCATGCCCACCGGGTGAAGGTGGTCGTCCACGCCACGTCGCCGGAGGCGTACGCGACAGCGGTGGATGCTGGGGTGGACGTTCTCACCCATGTACCGCTCGGGGCGCGGTTGTCCGAATCCGAGATCGGACGGATGGCGGTCGAGCAGATGGTCGTCGTTCCGACGCTGACCATGATGGAGGGGTGCGCCGAATCGTTCGGTGTCGGTGCCATGTTCGCAGCTTCGCTGCAGAGCGTGGGGGCACTGCACACCACCGGTGTCCCGATCCTGGCGGGCAGCGATGCCAATGCGACTCCGGGGGTCCCGTTCCATCCGGCGCACGGCGCGAGTCTGCACCACGAACTCGAACTGCTCGTCCGGGCGGGTCTTTCGACCGTCGAGGCGCTCAACGCGGCCACCATGCTGCCCGCTCGCCATTTCGGTTTAACGGACCGGGGCACGATCGCGCCCGGCCTGCGGGCCGATCTGGTTCTGCTCGACGGCGACCCCGTCGCTGATATCCGCGCGACTCGCGCGATCCGTGGAATCTGGTGTGGGGGAGTCGAATACGTGCGCCCCGAGCACGTGGGTGGCTGACCCACGTCGCGAACCCGAGGGTGAATGTGCGTCAAGCGACAGATTCACCCTCGGTGAATGCACGTGTGGCGCCGAAAGGGCTCCGCTGCTGCACGGCTTCGAGGTTGCCTCGGATTACAGCCCATTATCCGGGGCACGAAGATCGTGCGCCCGAAAGCGCGATATCCGGCACTACTAGATCTCTCGAGCCGCAGCGCGTTCCGCACTGGTTGGTTGCGCGCCCAGCGGCAACCGCAGGACGTCCCGGCTGCTGACGGGTCTCACTCGTCCCTGGAAAGTCGTGGCTTCGCGTCGGGTGAAAGCCGTTCGCCGCCAGGAGCGTCGATCGGCGCCGGGCGAGTGATGACCAAGCGGCGGACGGCTCGCAGGTACTCGTCCTCGGGTGAAAGCGGCTCGCTGCCGGGAGGATAGATCGGCTCCGGGCGAGTTCCGAACAAGTAGTCGCGGAAGGCTCGCAGGTACTCGTCCAGGTCCCGTTGATCGGCGAACCTGGTTTCGGTCGGGTCGAACCATTCGTCCGGGGTCGGGCGCCACGTGATCATGTAGTCGAGGGCTTCGCGCACCATGTCCCCGTAGGTTGGATCCGTGGCGCAAGCGGCGCGTAGCGCTGGGGCGCTCAGCCGCATTCCGCGGCCGTTCTCGGCACGGTGCATGTCCACCAACGGCCACAGCAGGCCATCGATATGCGGGATTTCGTCCCACCACGTGGTCCTCATGCGCAGGGTCTCGCTGGCCCGCACTCGACGGCCTGATGCTGTGACAGGCGTCGGGTAGTCGGAGGGCGCACCTCGTCGGTCGATGCCGTGGGTCGGCCCGGTTCCGAGGTTCACGGCTGGATACCACACGCCGCGCCACACCGGGACTCCGAGATAGCGGCGATTCACCGGCAGTGGCTCGGCCAGCGAGATATCGACAGTAATTCGGCGCACGGGTGGCAACGGTCCGTCGTGGACCAGATCCGCCACCATCGACAAGCAATCCGGTACGTCGAATCCAGTCACGCCGACGCCCTGCCAGAACCGTGCGTCGGAGCACTCCTGTCGGTCGAATTCGATCCAGTACCGCCGCGGGGCGGTCATCCGCGATTTCCTTCCATCGGCATCAATGTCGAAGCTGACCCGATGATCCCAGAGTTGATCAACACCTACCATCGGCCCGATGACAGCCAGAGCTATTGTGGCGGAGGTTATGCGAGGCGGACATCCGCGGTGGCGAGGCCGAAAACCTTGCGGCCGGCCGACTTCGCGACGATGACGACGACGGCCGTCCTGCATCCGGATTCTTTCGATACTCGTAACCGACACCGGCAGCACCGAATTCACGAGTGAAACCTCACCTTCTCACAAGAGACAGCGTCGGTGCCGAGGAAACGAGCGTGCGATCACGAGATGTATTGAGCCGCTGGAATTTTCGCAGGCCAGATACCTTCGCTGTAACGCTTTCCGTATGCGCGCTGCAACTGGCCCAGCGGATGTACGACGAACTCGATGAACGAGGCAAATGCCGATACATCGTCGACCAGATCGCCGCCGCGTTCGGCGTCACGCGCCCCAACCATCTACCAACACCTCAACAAGACGACCCCGTAGCCTCGGAACGCGCGACTAGGTGTGGTGTCTCACGAGGTTGGTTCCTAGTGTGGAGCCAAATTCCTGCCGTGTCAGGACAATTCTCTGCGTGCGATGGGATGCGAGAATGGTTAGCTGGCTGTGGTGGGGGTGAGGTCGACGCCCGGCGGGGGGCGCAGGCGGCGGAAGGTGCCGTCGAAGGCGGTGACGTAGAGGGCCCAGTTGTCGCCGTCGGGGCCGATGCGTACCGAGGAAGGGCCGGTCCAACCAGGGGAGAAGCCGGTGGCGATCGAACAGGTGGCGCCGGTGGCCGGGTCCACGCGATCGATCGAGCCCTTGATATGGGCTGCGACGTACAGGGTTCCGGCCTGGCTGATGGTGAGGTCGTCGTCGCCGGGGAACAGGCCGTCGAGCCGGCCCACCGTGGTCCAGTGCACCGGGTCGGCGACCGGGATCCGGTAGATCAGTCCGGTGATGATGTCGTCGGTGTAGATGGTGCTGCCGTCGGCGCTCAGTGTCAGGCCCTCGGCGCGTGGCACCGGGCTCCAATTCCCTTGCACCGCACCGGTGTCGTGGTGGTAGATGCTGACGCCGGCCGGGGGCAGCGATTCGTAGCCGAGCCAGGTGGTCAACAGGTCTCCGTTCGGCAGCCGCAACAGGCCGTTGCCGAACAGGCCGGAGACCTTGGTTATTGCGCCGGTTTCGGTGTCCAGCGCTTGCACGCCGGTACCGTCGGCCAGATTGCCGATGATGTACAGCGTGGTGCCGTCGCGCTGCAGCCCCATGGCGCTGGCGGCGGCATCGTCGGGTATTACGGTGACTTCACCGGCGGCGTCGATGTCGTAAATCTTGTGCCCGTTCAGCGGCGAGACGTAGAAGCCGCCGTGCCCGTCGGTTTCGAGGTTCTCGAGGTCGCCCAAATTCTTTGCCACGGTGTCCATCTGCCAGCCGTCACACCCGGACACCGGGTCGGTCTGCGCCACCGCCGCGGACACCGTCCCCGCCAACAGCGCCCCGACAAACCCGACAGCGCCGAACCCGCGCCCAACTCTCCCCATGCGGTTAGACGCTAGTCGGTGGTCGCCCCATTCGTCATCAGGGCGAACAATGCCGCGAACTGGGGCGGCGATGGCTAGCCGTGGTGTCTCGAGACATTGGTCCCATGGCATCGAGATCGAGGGCGAGTTGTTCCGGCGCGAACGTCGCCGTGACGGGGATGGTAATTCCGGTGTCGGGGAGTCGGTAGGTGCGCAGCGGGACGCGGCTGATCGGGGGCTGGTGGCCGATGCCGGCGTGGGGCCGATCATGGTTGTAGTGGTTGAGGAAATAATCGACCAGCGCGGCCCGGCGGGCCTGCTCGGCCCGTGAGGGCCAGTGACGAGAAAAGTCACGCCTAGAGCCCGCAGGCGAGGCTTTGAGCTCGAAATACATTGCCAGGCAACATGTTCGATGCTGGTAGCCGACATCGGCGGCCCAGCTTCGCGAAAAGTCACGCTAAGGAGTTACCGCAGACAACGACACATTATCTGCGGTAGATTGTTTGCCGTCAGGGACGGACGTGGCGAAATGCATCACGCCGGTGGGCTCGACTCTGCAATTTATCTGCGGTAGTGCGCTCAGGGTGGAGGCGACGGTGGGGCAGGTGCGAGCGATCGGCGGACGGGGCGTGAGGCTGGCCGATGCGCGCGCCGCGTTCCTGGCGACCATTCCGGCCGTGAACACCCGACGTGGCTACGCGGTCGCACTCGACGCGTTGGTGCGCGACTTCGGTCCGGATTCCGATGTCGGCCTGCTGGAACCGGAACGGGTCGGCGGTTGGTTCACCCTTAAATGGGGCAACAAGTCTGCCCAGACGTTCAACGTGCGCCTTGCTGCGCTGCGCTCAGCACGTGAGTACTGGCGTAAGCAGGGCTGGCTGGTGGGAGATCCGTTGTCGCGGTTGGTATCGCGAGCGGTGCCGCCGGACCACTCCCGCGCCTTGACCCGCGACGAGGTGGCCGCGCTGCTGGGTATGGATGCGCCGCTGCGGGAACGGGTGCTGTGGCACATGCTCTACGAGACAGCTGCCCGCGCCGAGGAACTGCTGTTGCTCGACATCCCAGACCTGGACATGCCGAACAGGTGCGCCACCGTGATCCGCAAGGGCGGCGCAACCGACATCGTGGCCTGGCAGACCGGCACAGCCCGGCTGTTGCCGCGCCTGCTGGCCGGCCGTCGCACCGGCCCGCTGTATCTGACCGACCGCAAGGCGAAATCCGTTGTCGCCAAAACCGATACTGACCCCGACAGCGGGCGCGCGGTTGTCGTACCGGCGGGCGCTCGAGGTACTCGAGGACCACACCGCCGCGTTTTCGCGTGGTCCGTTCACATTGCATCAGCTGCGGCATTCGAAACTGACTCATGCCGCCGAGGACGGGGCGTCCACTCCAATGCTGATGCGGATGAGCGGGCACACCTCGGTACGGTCGCTGGCCAAGTACGCCCGCCCCTCCGCCGAGGCATTGATTGCGTGGCAGGCCCGCACCGACCCAGCCGCTCGACGGCGGACGTGACCTCACCATAGGCCGATCGGGGCTATCTGCTGATCAAAAGCAATTCGGAAACCCTGACCATCGTGAGTCGCAGGAGATGCGGCGACAGGCCGATGTCGGCTGAGTAGGAATGGACGCGAAATCGATTCTTGGCCAGGCGATTTGACTACGTGGCTTGGTCGTCCAGCAGGCGGCGGATCTCCTGATCCGGATACGGGGTGCTGCGGCTCTCCTGCTGGAACGCACGCGTGAACGCGGTCATCGCCGCGGCGACCGGCGCGTTCCGGGTGAGGAGCGCGGCGGTTCCCTCGGGGATGCCCTTTGGAGGTTCGCCCTCGGCGATGGCACGCACCATGGCGGCGCGTGTCTCCCGGCCTTGCACCCCGTACAGGGCGGTGAGCAGCCAGTTCACCAAATAGTTGGCGGTGAACCCGCGGTCGTAGCTCTGGTTGCGGTCGAAGAAGGCGGCTTCCTGCGGCGAGAGGTCGAACGCGGAGGAGAGCGCCAGGCCGTAGTCGGTGAAGTAAAGGTGTCGACCGTCAGTGAGGATGTTCCAGACGTGCGCGTCGAGGTGCAGCAGCCCGTGGCTGTTCATGAACGCGGTGCCGGCGGCCAGTTCCCGCTCCACCATGGCGCAGGCCCGGTCGGTGGCCTCGCAGCCCGCCTCGATCTGTGCGTTCAACCACTCGTGCAGGGTCTGCGGGATGTATTCGAGGAACAACGCGATACTCGCCGACGAGTCCCGGCGGGCCTCGATGCGGCGGCGTATCTGCGGTCGGCCGCCCCAGTAGGCGACGACCCGGTCGACGTCGGCGAGCTCGTCCGGAAGCGGCGTTGTGTCCGGCAGCACCCGCCAGTGGTACATCAGCGGGAAGCCCTCGTGTTCGGCGGCGAGCACCCAGTTCGTCGTCATGGTGTGCACGGCGAGCTCGCGCCAGGCCCCGAAGCCCGTCCCGCCGATGAGGCCGACGCCGTAATGGTGGAAGTGCGGCAGGTCGAACAGGTTCGCGGTGGAGCGGAGGTGCTCGGGCTGTCGTTCCAGGTCGGTGAGGGGTACTCGCTTCACGAAGACCGGGGTTCCGGCGATCTCCAGCAGCGCCGACTTCCCGCCGATCCCAACGCCGAGCGGTGTCGCCGCGTCCACGAGCTCGCGCAACGCGTGATCACTGTGCAGCGCCAGGGCCGTGGAGACGGCACCGTAGGCGTACAGGCGCGCCGAGCGCGACATGTCGCGGGCCGCCACCTCGTCAGGCTGCGAGTACGTCACGGCGTCGGGGTATTTCGCTGCGGCCTTCATGTGAGAGCCGACCTCGATTCAGCCATGGCCACGCGGTCGTGCCCGGCAGCCTCCGGAGCGGGCAGGAGATCGATCCAAAGGCCGCACCCGATGGCGGTCCCGGCGTGTCCCCCGAAACCGCACTCTACGTCACGATCTCCAAACCGAACCTTGTGCTTGGCCGTGAGGTGACGAACCGGCAGCTCCGCACAGTGGACCGCCGTCATGGCATTAACGTTGGGCCCATGATCGTTTGGCTTAATGGCACCCACGGCGCTGGCAAGACAACGACCAGTGCATTTGTGCAGCAACTGATTCCGGACTCGCGGGTGTTCGACGCGGAGAAGGTCGGCGAAACCGGGCCGATGCGCCCCGGTGAAGTCCAAGGGCGCCAAACCCCGCACCCGCCGCCGCGGGCCCGCCCACCACGAACACGCCCTCGAGATCGTGTACTGGGACGCGGGCACCGCCCGGCTGCTCCCGCGATTGATCAAGGGCCGCACACGCGGGCCGGTATTCGTGACCCACCGCCGGCCCGGGCCCGGCAAGTACCTCGCCGACCGCGACCTGTGCCCCGACACCGGGCTGGCGCGGCTGTCCTACGACCAGGCCCGCGATCTACTCGACACCGCCACCGCGATCGACGGCCCCGGAACCGGCTGGGATCTGCACGAACTCCGGCACTCCGGCCTGACACACCTCGGGGAATCCGGGGCCAGCCTGCTGGAACTGATGGCCAAGTCCCGGCACCGCAAGGCCGAGAACCTGCGCCGCTACTTCAAACCATCGCCGCAGGCGATGCGCGATCTCACCGCGCTGCTCGGCCCGGGAGCCGACCGCCGACGCTGAGCTGCAGCGTTTCCAGTCGGGTGGCCCAGGGGAATCTCACCCCTGGGCTCCCACAGATCCGGGCGTAACAGTCTCCCGTTACCCGGCTCTTGTCATCCTGTTCGCCAGGCATGCGGTGTCCACTGCCAGTGCCGGAACAT
>NZ_WMBB01000013.1 GCF_009708175.1 Nocardia aurantiaca | reverse complement strand
CGTGGAACCCGGCAGCCACCCGCTGACCGGGCCATCCCGCGTTGCCCACCGGTCGCCGATCGACGACCGGAAACCAATCCGAAACCGATCACGCCGGGCCGAAGGCCCGGCGAAAGATCGAGGCTAAGGTGCCTCCGCCGGTCCCGAGAGCGGTCGCGAAGGCATGGCGGCGGTTGCTCCCGATCGCGGCGCGCAGCACCAGTGCGGTATCGAGTCCGGGAACGATGGTGAGAAGACCAGCGACAGCGGCGAACGACAACACGGCGTGCAGCATCGAATCACCCTAATCCGAAACCTGGTCGGTGATCACCCGGTGGAGTTCATCAGCCGACGTCCGTGTGCGCCGGTTCCGGGGTGGCTTTCATGAGCCGACTGACCTCGGCGACAGGTTTGCCGGTGAGTTTGGCTATTTCGGAGAGCTTTTCGCCGCGATCGTGCCAATGTCGTAGATGTTCGCCCTGCTTGCGCCGTAGCGCCGCGACGACCTCGTGGACGTGTTCCTCGGCATCGGCGATCTGCTGTTCGAGCAACAAATAGGTGGTGAGGTCGGTCTCGTTGGCTTTCTCTCGCTCGAGCCGCTGTTGGCGGTGTATCGCCAGCGCTTCGTGTGCGCGTTGACGGGCAACGGACGCAGCCCTTTTCGAAGTCATATCGCAGGCTCCCTTCAGTTGATGTTGACGTTCCGTCCTTTCCGCGTGTGTGATGCGGTACTCGCAACATGGGAAGTGGTGGACCCCAGGTTATTCCTCACGAACCATCCTTCGCCACCATTCATTTCTATCTCGACACTACCTACCTTGACTCACTCCTCCTTTCTCTTTACCCTGTCCATCCCTAACACCCGTACGCACCCCCTCCCCTCAGAACTCCTGCATTCAGGGTGAAAAGGCGGACTATTCCACGGATAGGCGACATGCCCAGGTTAACGTCGCGGCGCCGGAGGTGATAGTCCAGGTTCCGCGCTGGTTCGGCTGTTCGGCTGAGAATTGTTGAAGGGTAACGGAATAGATCCCTGAGAATGGATTTCGGCTGCGTTCTGTCGATTTGGTACGCGTAGCGTGGTGGAATGACCGCGACGGTTCATAAACTGTCTGCCGGTGACGGGTTCGAATACTACCTGCGGCAGACGGCCGCCCATGACGTGAGCGAGCGCGGGCGAAACTCTTTGGCTGATTACTACTCGGCCAAGGGGGAGTCGCCGGGTGTGTGGATGGGTTCGGGTCTGTCGGAATTCGACTCGATCGCCGCGGGGGATGAGGTCACCGAGAAGCAGATGCGAGCGTTGTTCGGGCTGGGGCGACACCCGGACGCCGAAGCGATCGAGGACCGCGTGTACGCCGAGCGGCTGGCGGCAGGTGACAAGCCCGGCCCGGCGCATCGTGCGGCGTTGACGGCCTCGCAGTTGGGGCAGCCGTTCCGAATTTTCAGCGAGGCCAGCGAGTTTCGGCGGCGGTGCGCCGAAGCGTTCACCGCCCACAACCTCGCTCGAGGTGAACGGTGGAATGCGAAGATCTCCGACGAGGTGCGCGCGGAGATCCGGACCAGGATCGCGCGGGAGCTCTTCGCCGCAGAGTTCGATCGTGCGCCGTTGAACGACCGCGAGCTGTCGGGCTGGATCGCCCACAACTCCCGCAATGCGACCACTGCGGTGGCGGGGTTCGATGTGTGCTTCTCGCCGGTGAAGTCGGTGTCGGTGTTGTGGGCGATCGCACCGCGGGCTATCGCGGAGAATATCGAAGCCGCGCATCGGGCGGCGGTGGCGGATGCGCTGGCGTTCCTGGAATCCCATGCCGCCTACACCCGCCTGGGTGCGAACGGGGTCGCGCAGGTGGATACGCGCGGGTTGGTGGCGACCGCGTTCGAGCATCGCGAAAGCCGCGCGGATGACCCGGATTTGCATACCCACGTGGTCATCTCGGCCAAGGTCCGTACCCGCGAGGGCGGGTTGTGGCGGGCACTGGATGCGCGCATGGTGTATCGGGTATTGGTGACCGCGTCGGAGGTCTACAACACCCGCTGCGAACACCACGTGCACGCGCTGGTAGGGTCGGAGTTCGCCGATCGTGGCGACACCGATCCGGACAAGCGGCCGATCCGCGAGATCGTCGGCGTCGCGGAGTCGTTGCGGGAGTTGTGGTCTCGCCGCGATGCCGCGATCGAGGCTCGTCTGGCCGAGCTGGCCCGCCGCTTCCACGCCGAATGGGGACGCGAGCCGACCACGGTGGAGATGCTGAAACTATCCGAGCGTGCCACCCTGGATACCCGCCCGGCCAAGCACGAACTGCGCTCACGGTCCGAGCAACGCGCCATCTGGCGGGGCGAGGCGGTCGAGCTGCTCAGCGAAGACGCGCTGACGCAGATGATCTGGGACACTTGCCATCCGCGGCCGGCGCCGCGGGTGCAGGTGAACCCGGAATGGGTTGCGAGCGTGGCGGATCGGGTCATCGATATCGTCTCGCGCAAGCGGTCGGTATGGCAATTCACCCATGTGCGGTCGGAGGTCGAACGCCAGATCCGCGGGCAGGTCCGCGCCGAGGACTGGGAAAGTGCGGCCGAGGCCGTGACCGCCGAAGCGCTCGGCCCCTTGCGGTCGATCGCTCGCACCCGACCCGACCAGTTCGCCGAACCTGAACTCCTGCGCCGCGCCGACCGCCGCAGCGTGTACACGGTCGCGGGCTCACAGCAGTACACCTCGGCAGCGGTACTGGCCGCCGAACACCGGCTCATCGCCGCCGCGCACGTGGCAGGTGCTGCCACGATCACCGATGCGAGCGTGGATGTCGCGTTGCTGGAGTACACGGCCAACAACCACGGCCGTGAACTGAACGCCGGCCAGGTGGCGCTGGTGCGCGAATTCGCCACCTCGGGACGACGATTGCAGGTCGCGATCGCCCCGGCCGGCACCGGCAAGACGGTGGCGCTGCAGGTGCTGGTTCGGGCCTGGCGCAGCGAGGGCGCGGCCGTGCTCGGGCTCGCTCCGACCGCCGCGTCGGCGGCGGTCCTGGAAGCCGAAATCGGTGCCGGAGTCCCGGTCAACGCCATCGACAAACTCGGCTACATCCTCACCCACCTCACCCCGGAAACCGCGGGACGCGTGCATGTCCCGGCGTGGGTTCACGCGATCGGGCCGGGCACGCTGGTGATCATCGACGAGGCCGCCAAAGCCTCCACCTGGCAACTGGACCTCGTGGTCGATTTCCTGCTGCGGCGCGGCGCGATCGTCCGCGCGATCGGTGATGATCGACAACTGGCGTCGATCACCGCGGGCGGAGTGCTGCGCGATATCGCCGACACCGCCGGCGCGGTCACTCTGACCCGGGTCATGCGCTTCCACGACCGCGCCGAGGCCGCCGCGACATTGGCGGTGCGCGAGGGCGATCCGTCGGTGATCGCGTTCTACGCGGACCGCGACCGCCTGCACATCGGCACCCTGGACCGCGTCGTCGACGCCTGCTACACCGCCTGGGCCGACGACCGGTCCGCCGGACTGGATGCGATGATGCTCGCGCCCACTCGCGAGATCGTGGCGATCCTGAATCAGCGTGCCCGCGCTGATCGACTCGCGACGACCACAAGCGAGGTCGGCCCGGAAGTCGAGTTGTCGGACGGGTTGAAAGCTTCTGCGGGGGATGTGATCTGCAGCCGCCGCAACAAGCCGAAACTTCGAATCAGCAGCACCGACTACGTCCGCAACGGCTACCGCTGGCGCGTCGTCGAGGCGCGCGCCGACGGGAGTGTGGTCGCCGCGCATCTGGATTCCGGGCGTCATGTCCTGCTGCCGCGCGATTACGTACAGGTGGAAGTGACGCTCGGGTGGGCCACCACCATCGACTCCGCCCAAGGCATCACCGCCGACGCCGGGCACAGCGTACTCACCGGCTCGGAGACCCGCGCCCAGCTCTACGTAGCGATCTCACGAGGACGCCGCCGCAACGACATCTACGCCCAGACCGCGGTCGACTTGGCCCACAACATGCTCAGCGACCGCGCGATGCATCCGCCGACGGTGGTCGACATCCTCACCGAGACCCTCGCCCGCGACACCACACAACGGTCGGCGACAACCCAGCACCGCGAAATCCACACACCCGAAACCCGGCTCACGCACGCCGTGGACGCCTACGCCTACGCCCTGGGCGCGGCAGCCGAACACCTCGCCGGCCCCGAGGTCATGGACCGCATCGACATCGAAAGCGAGCAGCTGTACCCCGGCCTCACCGACTGCGGCGGATGGCCCGCGCTACGGCAGCATCTGGCGATCATCGCGATCACCCCACATGCCGACGGGCAGCCTGGTGACCCGCTGCAACGCTTGGCTGCTGCGATCGACGAACGCGACTTCGACAGCGTCCGGGATCCGGCCGCCGTTCTGGATTGGCGGCTGGACCACTCCGATCCGCAATCCTGCGGAGCAGGGCCGCTGCCCTGGCTGATCGGAATCCCCGATGCGTTGCGAGACCACCCCGAATTCGGTCCCTATCTGGTTGCTCGCGCTCGCTTGGTCACCGACCTCGCGGCCCAGATTCGACGCCGAATCCACGTGTGGACACCGGCTACCGCCCCTGCCTGGGCGCGGCCCCTGTTGGCCGCTCCCACGGGCGATTCCGGAGTGGTGGGTGCTGTCGCGGTGTGGCGTGCCGCGCGTCGCGTCGATGATGCCGACCACCGACCAACTGGGCCCACGCTGCCCGACTTCGGTTCTGCGCACCGGCATCAACGTGCGCTCGACGCACGTGTGACCGCTCTCGTGGGCGATCTCACCGACACCCTGGGCAAGTGGGTACCCGCTGTCGATGCCATCGATTCGCGCATCGCGGCCGACGCCTTCTGGCCAGCGCTCGCCGCCCGCCTCGACCTGGCCCACCGTGCGGAATCGACGTTCCCGCACTACTATACGACGCCGCCGAGCGCGGCCCGCTGCCTGACGAACGGCCCGCCGCCGCCCTGTGGTGGCGGCTGGTCGGCGATCTCGATCTCGGCGTGCTCGACGCCGACCACCGCAACGTCGATCCATTGCGGCCAGGCTGGATAACCGACGTCGAAGACGTCCTCGGCCCGACGCTGGCCACGTTCATACAAGCCGATCCCGCATGGCCCCGTTTGATCGCCGCCGTCGAGTCCGCCGACCCCATCCGGTGGAGCCCGCGGGGAGCTACTGGCCACCGCTGCCACCCTGCTGCGCGACGCCTGCCACACCGACGATCGGCTCCGCCCCGACCAGTACGCCACCGCACTGGCATGGCGGATCACCGCCCTCACGCGCCACCACCTCGACCTCCACCACGCTCGTGCCGACGTCCCCGACGAGCCGCCACCGCACCCCGCCGACGACGAGGAATACGCCGCCCGCCACGGCCATCCACCCGAGCCCGACCACAATGCGGACCCACATCTCGGCAAGCCCGACGACGATATTGCGAACCTTCCGATCAACGTCGACGCGGACTACCTCGCATCCCTGGAAGCACTTGCCCCACCCGATGATTCATCCGCAACCGACACCGGTGAACCATTCGACGGCGAGTTCTGTGACGAGGACGACACGAGGTGGGAACCGCCCGTGGACCCAGCAACCATCCCCGACCACCGCGACCTCCCCGCCGCCGAACCCGCCATAGCGCTGAACGCTGAACACGACGAATACGCCGCCGTCTACCGCGCCTTGTTCACCGCCTACCACTGCGGCACCGGCCGCCACCTACAAGCCTTCAAAGCCATCTCGACCGGCTGCGCACCCGCCGCGACGAACAACGCCCCTACCTGCTCGCCGCCCGCGACGCACACGCCGACTGGATCACCGCCGATCGCGAAGCCGCCGAATTCCACGCCCGCGTCGACGAACTCGCACACCGCATCCGAATCAAAGCCCACGATACTGATCCAGACGATCTCGACGCGCTGACCACGGCCATCCCCGACCCCGCCACCCGAACCGCGTTGGCCGCACAACTCTCCCAATTGCGTGCGCAGCCAATCACCGACAGCGACGCGCTCGAACTGCACCTAGCGAAGATCTGCGCCGACTCCGCAACCGCCGCTGTCGAGCGCGCGAAAACTCTGTCCGACAACGCCTTCCGCGAACTGATCGATATCGCCGGTCCCACCGGAATCGTCACCGCCGCCGACGTCGAAACCACCCGCCTCGCCGCCGACGATCTCGACCTGACAGAACTCAACCAGGCCCGCTTCCGCTACCAATGGAAGCTCACCCAACTCCAGCGACTCGGCCTCGAGCCCACCACACCATTGGACCTACCGGCCCGAAGCGAATTCCGAACTGTCTGCAATACCAGCCCCGCCACCCGTGACACGTCACCGGCAGCCGAAGCCGTCGAGCCCGGACCGGATCAACAGTTCCGGCGCCTTTCCGACGGGGAACTTGAGCAGCGAATCCGCGATCTCACCACCCAACTCGCGCTCAGCGCCGCCACCGACGCAGTGCTGTTCCGTTGGACCCGAACTGACACACCGGATTTCGACCAACGGCTATACCAACACCGCCTGGCAGCCGATGCGGAGCGGCGCCGCCACGACCTCGCCGCAGCTCAGGCGGAACATCAGCGCCGCTGCGATCTTCCAGACGACCAGCGAGAGGCGGAAGAGCTGATGCGGGCGAACGAGAAACAGCGAGAAGCGGATCGTCCGGATGGCGGCACCAATTCACTCGCACCTGATCATTCCACCGACACCGCGGTGCGTGAACTCAACGACATGGGTCTCTGACTGGATCACCCACAGCGCTTCGACATTCTCGGGGTTGCTACCGATGCCGCTGACGATCGGGATGCGGTTCGTACAGCAGTCGGATGAGGCGGTTGCCTTGAAATACGACGAGCGAGGAAAGCATGCCACGCTTGATGTCACGAACGCGCGGCGCTGCGGGCCCTTCGCTGTTGAGCAGCCAATCGGCGAGAAGATCGGGCAGAGCGAAAAGTAGACGAAACTCCTGTGGGCCGTGAGCGGGGACGATGACCCAGTCACCGTCGTGGTGTCCGCGTTCCGCGAACTCGATGTGCACCCGAATCTCCGAACTCGGGTGCACATGCAGGTACGCGGCGAAGGCAGCGGGGTTCTCACATTTGAAGACCAGGATGAAGGGAGCAGCAGGAAATCCGATCAGCAGCTCTCCGAGCGGCTCCGCGCGCAAGCCTGCCATGATCTGAGCCAACTCATGCTCTGGAAGCCACTTGCGCGCAGGCCGTTTCGATGTTGTTCGACTGCTTGTCATGACCTCCGGCTCGTCCTGGGACTCAGCCAAGTCGTCGATGGTCTCGCTGAATTCGAACTCTTCAACGGTCACCAGGTCATCGCCGGTCCAAGTCTCTAGGGTGTGGCGCAGTGCGATACGCATCTGTCCCAACGGGAAGGTCGAGATCTGGTTCCGGGTAGCGAGGTCGTACATCGCGTCGGCTACCTGCTCGACCAGCGCTCGAAACTGCGCGAATCCGGGGTTGGACAGATCTACCAGGGATATCTGATGGGCCAGTGCGTACCGCTGCGCGTCCGTGCTGAACCCGCTGGTCGAGAACAAGGTGTACCGATAGTGATAGCGCCGAACCGATACCGGATTGGGGTCGGACGAGAACGGGGAGTACTGCTCGTTGACATCATGGACCGTGCCGTACGCATTACGAACCACGGGCAGCCGGACGCTGGTGCGATTGCACTTGGCTTCCACGAAGATTCGCAGCGGCAACGAGAAAGGCACCGGAAGGTCGAACTCGCCGAGGACATCGGCCTGATGATTGCCGCCGCGCCCACGAACGAGGAGACCGTTCTTGCCCTGGACGAGTGCATCAGGATCCTGCTTCGCGGAAACGAGAAGTCGGTATCCGTTGTCCTGCAGCAGGCGAGCCAGCAACTCCTCCAACACGTGACCCCGCAACGCCTCCCGGGTAATCACCTTCCGTGCCCCCTCCGGTCAATATCAGATGATCATTTGGCTTCGAAACCGTCAGTGCATCACAGTAATACGTGCCATTACAGGGACTCTTGCGGTACTTCGCTGTCGTGGAGGCGAACCAGCGACTGTAGACCGCGAATCCGTCCCTGCCAGGATGGCCACGGCCCCGGTCACCCCGGTGGCCGCGACCGCAAACGCCTTCCACCCCAACTTCTCCGGGCTACCCATGATCCCCATCCACCCCTTCACGCCCTCCCACCCAACTCGCGCGGTAAGCCTAGCCGCCTCATCCACTGAGGTCGGGTCGGCCCGTGAGGGCACGGCGCGGATCTACGCGATTCGCACCGGCTCACGCGTGAGCGACACCGGCAAGGACTCCAGCCGTCGGAAGAAGATGCTGCGCCGCCACCGAAGAGACTCCGACGGGACGGCCAGCCTGATGTGGGGATACCGACGGAGTATTCCGGTAACCGCGGTCATCGCCTCGACCCGTGCGAGGCGTGCCCCCAGACAGTGATGGATTCCGACGCCGAAGGACATATGGCGAGAGACCCGGTCTGCGTCGAATGTGTATGGATCATCGACGGTCTCGGGATCATGGTTCGCCGCGAGCAACGAAACCATCAGCAGTTCACCACGTTTGATCTGTTGGTCGGCGAGTTCCAGATCGGTGTGCGCCTGGCGCAATGTAGCGACCGGTAATGGCGGTTCAGTACGTAAGGTTTCATCGATCACCGCGGCGATCCTGGTGGAATCCCGGCGTACGCGATCCAGCTCATCAGGATCGCGCAGCAGCGCGAGAATCGTTCCGAGAATCAGATTCGAGGTGGTTTCGTGCCCTGCGATCAACAGCAGCGCCACCGTCGATAGGGCTTCCTTCAGATTCACGTCGCCGGTGGCCATCTGGCGAGCTAGCGAGGTGATCAAGTCATCGCGCGGCCGGACTCGCCGAGCCGCGAAATGCGGCAGTATCGTTCGAGCGAAATCGATGCTGGCCCTTCGTAACTCCCGAGCGTCTGCGACCGTGACGTCGGATAGCACGGCCGAGGACCATTCGATCCGATGCTGGTGTTCACGGGAGATTCCCGTGATGTGGCAGATAACGGCTACCGGCAGTGGGCAAGCCAGGGCTGGCACGAGATCGACTGGCGCGGCTGGATCCATGGCATCGAGGAACTCATTCGTGAGCTCTTCGATACGGGGCGTCAGTGCGGTGACGGCAGGCGGGCTGAAGTGGTTGGCGACCGCACATCGGAGCCGACCGTGTTCGGGCGGGTCCGCGCCGAGCATGTGCGTCACCACCCACTCTGTGCCGTATCGCAGCAGTCGCTGCTTCAGTCCGATGTCGCTCGCGTCGGCCGCGGAAACTCCGAGCATGGTGTCGCGCCCCTTGCCGATCCGGGGGTCGGTGAGGACGGCGCGCGCGAGAGGTTCGCCAGTGATGAGCCACCCGCGGACTCCTGCCGGGGTGATGAAGCGGTGCATGGGCCCGCGCTGGTGGACCTGCCGATAGAACTGGTGCGGATCCCGAAAGTGCGCCTCGTCGAAGTTCACGGTCTCCGTCGACATCGTTTCCCCGTTTCCGTGATCTTCGGAAATGAAAGGCGCACTATTGCGACATGGTCCAGGAAATCCTACGTCAGGAGGAACACGCGCGCTCGCCACAATGGCTGCTCGTCGAGACATTCGGTGAACTGGACGGTAACTACACAATTGTGGATTGGGGTGGTCATCCGAAGGAGTTTCTTTCTCTCGACAAGGCAGTGAAGGGCGCGGCCGCCAAGATCCGGCAAGCGGTCACCATGGTCGCGCGGTCGCGTGAGCCGCTAACGGCGGCCGGTGCGGGTCGGCATGTCGAGGTGTATCCGCATATCGTCGGAAGCCGGTTGCACGGAGTCCAGGTGTGGTCCGGTACCGACGACCAGACACCTCCTCCGCGTCCGCGGGTCGGGGCATGGGACATCAACCTCACCACCTTGACCGCGCTGGGCAGTCCCGAGTGGGCCGAACTCGCCGACATCCCCGAGGAACAGCGCGGACAGGAACGGTCGCTGGCGAACATGTTCGCCCAAGTCCAGACCGACGAGCGGGAACTCATCGCCATGAAGCGCATCATCGCCGCCGTACCCGGCAGCACCCACCAAGGCATTTGGACCGTCCATCGCCGCGACGGATCGAGCTTCCGCTCCCCACTTCTCTTGCCGCATCTACGAACAGCCCGTCGACGGCACAGTCCACCGCGTCGCACGCGGCATCAGCCAGGAGGTCGCCACCGGTTCCGACGGCAGGCCCGAGCCCCTTGTTCTCCTCGAACACCGGCTGCTGGAAGCGGATGTCCCGCCAGGGGAGTATCGCGCCCTGATCAGCCTCCGCAACCTCCGATTGATCCGGTGGGTGCACGGGTCTCCGATCCCCGAACAGATCGCATGGCGAGGCATCGTCGACGAACCCCCGCCCGAGGTCCACCCCGACGATCATCGAACGATGATCGAGATGGCCAAAGGACTCGCGAAGTCGAGCACGACCGGGCGGCTCCGCGTCCGCGGTGTCGACGGCAGCTGGGTCCCGATCGCCGCCCGCGTCAGTCTCGTCGCCATCGACCAGGAGACGACGGCCGGACTCGTCAAATTCACTATCGATCGCTGAGTATTTGCGAGATAAAATCGGAGATCGCGCTCCCACGCAACGTGGGAATCCGGCTGTGGTCGGTTCGACGTGGACTACGCCAGGCAGCGTTCACCGGAATTGTTCCGGCGACGATCAAGCATGCATGCTGCCTGGAAAGGGGTCGGACCCATGACCAATTCACGCTCACGCGGTATCCCCGCAGCCCATCGAAAAGCCTCGCAGCCCGCGTCTCGGCGCTCTACCCACCCCAGCCTGCCGACCGCGCGGCCGTCCGGATCTCGGACCAGCCTGCCGCACGCTCGAGCGCTGCCCTGCACCGAGCACGATCGGACCTTTCCCTGGGCCGTAATCGAAACACTGACCGGGCCGGACGAGTACTCCGTGGTCCTGGACGGAGTGTCACCCCGTGCCTTCGCCCGACTCACCCGCGCCAGCGTCGCATTCGGCAGCGCGGTCACCAGCCGGTTGGAGTTCGCCATCAAGCTCTGTCTCCGCACAGGCCGGGAGCAGGACAAATTCTTCACCCTGCCGGGAGACCGGGTGATCCGAGTGCTCGCCAATCCGGTAATCGGCCCATCCGGAAAGGTGCACGCCGTCATCGTATGGTCCGGAGGGGCCAGCGACGAGCCGCCGCCACCTCCAATCGTCGGCGCTATCGAATGGATCAATCCCGGCCTCGTAAAAGCCTGTCCAACAGCGCAATTCCTACTTTGCGAAGCCCATGCCGAAGGCCCCGCCGAGCGCACGCTACCCGAGATGCTGTCTCACTTCGAATACTGGGACAGCCACGCTGCCTTCCTCTCCCTCTTCAATGTGGAAAACCCGGCAGACCGCTGGATTGGCACTGCCGCAAAGACTTTCATCGACGGCGCGCACCGTCGGCTCTACCTCGCCGCCCGAGCCTCCGATGCCGACTCCACGCGTACCCTCCGAGCGATCGTCTGTGACATCAGCGACGCGCCGGCCCCAGGCGTACCCGACCCATGCCCAAGTGTCATTCGGCACATGCCGATTCCACCCGGCCACGCCATCGGTCTTGTTGACCTGGGTGCTGGCGTCATTCACGAGTGGATGGCCGATCCCGCCAGTCGGATGGCAGGCTGGCTGCACCACACCCCAGAAATCCACCCGTCGGACGCGCCACTCATTGACGCTGTGCGCAAGGCGCTCCTTTCCGGAGTACGCCTGACCGCCGACATCAAAGGGCGGATACGCTCCGCCCCCGAAGACGAATGGATCCTGTTGCAGGCCCGGTGGAGTCGCGTCAGCAATGGCGAACAGCCGCAGGCGCTAATCGACGTCATGCCGGCCCCCGATCCCCGCATCGGTTGTCGACGCGTGCGCTCGATGTCAACACCCAGTCTCCTAGGAGAGATGGTCTGATCAGAAGGATATGCAGGTCGTCGCCAATCCCGGTGATGGCGCTCGTCGAAGTGGCCCGGTTCTTGTGACCGTCTCGAGTCCAGCCGAACAAGCTTCGGGTACGTTGGTGCCCGGCAGCGGTGAGGACCTCGGGCAACACGCATGGGTCGCTGCTTGATCGCCGGGGACGGTGAGGTTAACGTGATCGCACGGGATGTGGAGGGTAACCGAATGGACTCTCAAGCCGCTTACAAGGCTCGCCTCGACGAGACATATCAGCCTGAGCTGATCGCCCTCGCGGAACGGTTCGGGCCGTCCGTGAAGATCATTAACACCGGCGGTGGCTGCATGGCGATTGAGGCGGCGCTCGGCAATGTGCCGGGCACCGATCATCCTCTACAACTGATTGTCACGACTGTCGACAACGGACTCGCCGAGGATCGCGACGGAATTCTGCACTGGTACGCCTGCCTATACGATGTGAGCGAAGCGGACGATGCGCTCGCCGACGGGCATGATGTCGAATCCCTGGATACCGCTTACAATCTCGCACTTTCTCATCTGCGGGACGGTGTTCCCGCCTCTGAAGATCTCTGTGCCTGCCTGTCGGCTCCGAGCTTGGATTGAATGTCGGCTGGGCCGCAAACCTCGATAGCTCTTCTTGTCTCGAATGCAGGGGCCCAGAAAGATGGCGCGACGAGTCATGGGCTCGAGCCAGCTGCCTTGCTCGCGCCATGTCGGCCGTTGTCACGATATCCAAAGAGAAGGCGGGAGTTGGCGAATGTTCACTCCTGTGGCGACCGACAGGGTCGTTTCGAACGCCGCCGCCGCGGCGACGGGGAGTCGCGGCGCGACGGGTGTCGGCGGCGCAGCGGTGGCGGCCAGTCCTTCGGCGGGGCGTCGTCGGTCGAGATGACCTCCAGCGCCTTCGTCAGGACGTGCGCGAGATCATCTGAGTTCAACTGCCTTGTGACCACGGCCTCGCGCACGCAGGAAAGAAGCAGTTGACGGTCCGACGCGTTGTTTACGTTGTGACCGAAGGCGTTGTCTCGTCCACTGCCTCGGACTTCGTGGAACAGGTGGGTAATGCCGCTGAACAGAAGAGCGGCGAATATAAACGCTCCGGATGATGCGGTGAGCGGCATCCCGGCCCGGTTGGCGATCCAGGCCGTGACTGCCGCGGAGCAGATACCGCTAGCGACCACATGCCGAGTAGGTTTGCGCCGCAATAATTGTCGAAGCCAGTCCCGTCGATCGGTCGGCATCTGCCTTCTTCCTTCGGAGCGCGGCGGTGGCCTGATGGATTTTGTGGTTCGCATCGTGGATATGGCGGTGACTCGTCCGGGCAGCGGACCTTGAACGGCTGCGGGACACGTGCCCGGCTATCCCCGCCACATGCTGATCTACGGCGATCTGATCGCAGACTGTGCGTTCGGATTCACTGCTGCTCAAAGGATTTCATGTGTTGAACGGTGGCCCTCTCATCAGAGAACGACCTCGCGATCCGCCGGGTCTTCCGTCCATTCCGCCGCACATGCCCCTGCGGCGCACGCGTGGTGGAGACGCGCCACTCGGGTGTCCGTCAGGAGGACGACCGCGACCTCGCACCCGACTGCCATGCCTTGGCTCGATGTGAACGTACGAAGAGCGGTGATCTGCGCGCCGCTGGTATTCCGGCGGACCACGAGGGGAACCGGCAGATCATCTGTTTCGAATGTCATCGACATCGGCGCACGCCGTAGGCCCAATTGCCATGTCAACCACGTATTAACGATCACGCCGCTACCGCGAAGCATATCGAAGTCGACCGAGAGCCGGACGCCGTAGACCGTGCCATCGTCATTCATGGCCATGTTGGCGGGTTTCCTTGGCTCAGCGACCTCAATGGGTTTCGCGCCGCGCGCGACGAGATCGATCTGCCCGCCATCCGTCTCCCCTAACTGGTCGATGGCCAGACATTGTTGCAATCGCCACTGACTCACGGGATACAGCTGCACCGCTTTGGAGAAGAGCTCGCCTTTCGAGATTGGGCCGAACTTGGTGACGAGATCGACCACCACTTCCACCGCTCCGCGGTACTTGGTGCCGCTCAGCCCCGGCCATTCGGCAAGTGCCCAGTTACCCTCGGGACGGATGAGAACGAATCGTTCGTCGCGGCGCAGTGATTCCGCTAGTGTGCGGGCGCTCACGGCACCGACCTCCGCCGCGATTCGCTCTATCCTGTGCGGGGCGCCTTGTCCGAGTAGCCAGAGGTAGGCCGCGTCCCGAGAGCGCACCCGCCGCCGTAACCAGGTGCCGTCCGGTCCGCAGGCAAGCGGGCTGCGAGTGTCGGCCAGAAGCGTCTCGATCGGAAACCCGTCCGGGACCTGGTGGTCGAAGACGAACGCCTCCAGCATCTCGGATGTGAATGGGGCGTTGTCGACGATCTTGGACAGGTACGCCGCGAGGGCTTCGGGAGAGGAACCCCACCAGCCATCGAGCTCACCGGCCCAGGTGCGGGGCGCTCGGAGTCCGGCGGCCTCGGCGAGGATCTTGACTGCGGCATGGTCGCGCGCCCCGATCACCCGGGCCAGTTCATCACGGCGGATCGCGATCCCGGTGTTGGTCTCACGCAACCTTTCCCGCCAGTCCGGCACGGCTTCGCTGGCGCGATCGCAAACGTGCTGTGCGACCCGCATCAAGATCTGACGCGCGTATTCGCGGGTGAAGCCATGAATGTCGCCGATTTCCTGCAGTGTCATACCCCGATACCTGGCGATGAACACAGCTCTAGATCGCTCGGGCACGCTTGCCCACGCCGCTGCGAGCCAGTCGGCGGTAGTCCCCGATTCAATGTCGGTTTGCTTGTCCTGGCTCACCATCGGGGTCCTAATTGTCGGTGACGTGGGCGACAACCACGTCCAGTCGTTCCCCGATCCGCTCGTGGATCGTCTTCGTTTCCGGCGAGACCCGATTGCCGAAGGAGTCGACCGCGCAGAGTACCCACGGCCGTGTGTCACCTTTGGCGTGTTCCTGTAGCGCGCACCAGACGAGATGTTTGAAGTGGGCAACCGGTGCCCACGTGAACCATCGCTCATGTTCCTCGTCGTGGGCCTGATGGATCAGTACGCGCAGCGGTTTCACCTTGAGGCTGTCGGAGTTCACCAACCAGCTGCCATCGCGGAGGGCCTTCGCGACGAGAACATCCACGTCCGAGGCGGGATTCTGGACGAGGTCCTTGTACTTCCCGACTCCGTTGAGCGCCCGGGATAGCTCCTTCATCGGTCCGTTCTTGATCCATACGCGAATGTTGTCGTCGGTACCGAGGAATGGCAGCAGTCGACCGCCAATCCTCGCGTCGCCGGTCCATTTCTGATATAGCTCCGTCCTCGCCGCGTCGGTGAGACCGGTCCTCGCTTCCTCCCCGCCTTCGGCGTAGATGAGGCGCACGACGTCCATTTCGGTATCGGCGGGGATGGGATGCCTGCTCATTGGATTCCTTTGGTATCGGGGAACTGAAGGTGCACTTCATCAGCTGCGGTCTCAAGGTCCGCGGCGTCGCGGATCCAGTGGTCCATCAATGTGCCGATGGTCTTGTCGCTGAACTCGATGCGCGATGCGTGCGGCATGCGCAGCTTGAGGTGCTCGGTTTCCTCCGCTTCGAGCGTTCGGCGGAGGTCCAGGGTCGCGGCGACCCGTCGGATGTCCGTGACGAAGTCGAGTACACGCAGCGCGTCCTTGCCCGGACTGAGGCGCAGTCCACGCCCCAGTTGCTGAACGAAGATGCGGCGGCTGTGGGTGACCCGAAGGAAGGCGATGAGGTTCACGTCGGGAACGTCGACACCTTCGTTGAAGACGTCCACACAGGTGATCAATGGGACCCGGCCGAGCCTGAACTCGTTCAGCAGGATCTGGCGCCGCTGAGGTGGTAGTCCACTGTGCATGTACGAGGCGTTCGCCCATGCCGAGTCCGACGTCGACAGCAGTTTCGCGATGTGCTCGGCGTGTTCCTTGGTCTGGCAGAAGACGATCGCCCGTGGGTCGGGCGTCCTCCGCCACGCCTCACGGAGATGCTCGACGATCTCCTCGTCACGCTGGGGCAGGAAGAGCGACCGGTTGAGGTCCTTGATCGAGTACCCGTGCGAACTCGCTCTCCTCACGATGTCCCAGTCGATGTTGTCGACATAGATCCGGTAATCGACCGCGGACAGGTAGCCGGCCGCCATCCCCTCAGCGATGCCCATCTTGAAGCTCGGTTCGCCGAAACGCGCGGTGATGTCGAATTTGTCGCCGCGCCACGGCGTGGCGGTGACCCCGAACTGCCGCGCATCTGAGCAAATATCCAGCAATTCTGCGAATCTACCGGTCTCCGCCACATGGTGGGTCTCGTCGATCATGATCAGGTCAGGCCGATATCCAAGGCGGACTTCCCCAAGAACGGACTCGACGGTGCCGACGAGAACGCCGTCAAGCCCACCCGGTTTTCTGTCTCCTGTCAACAAGCGAGTCGGCACCGACTTCGGGATGTGCCGCCAGATCGCCTTCTCTAGCTGGGCGACGAGCTCCTTTATGTGGGCGACGACCAGAACTCGCGCGTTCGGCTCGGTGGCGAGGTGTCGGCGGATCACCTCGCCACCGATGACAGTTTTGCCTAGACCTGTGGCGAGCACGAGCAGCGCCGTGCCCCCGCATTGAAGGTCGCGGGTAAGTGCGTCGGCCGCGTCGGTTTGATACGGCCGCAACGCGTACGGGCTGGGTACGGTGTCCGGCATGGCCCTGCCGATCTCAGCGAGGGTCGCTCCGTGCCATACGGTGATGTCGATGCCGACGCCTTTGAGCGCCTGGCGGCGTTCGCTCGCGGCTTGGTTGAGGTCGGTGTTCGTCACCAGCACCGACTTGTCGGCTCGGTAACGCACCCGCGCGCGTTCGAGGTCGTCGACCCCGGCTCGGTCGACACGTCCGCCAGCCTTCCATTTGCACTGGAAGACCCATTGCTCGCGGTCGCGTACCGCGAGCAGATCGGCGCCGTTGTCGCCGGCGCCGTCGATCATTCGGACATCCCCGAAACCTAGGTGCCACAGGGCACGTTCGATGGCATGTGGTAATCCCGTCGGACCTCCGCGTAGAAGTTCCTCGGCCGTCAGGAATCCCGCGCTCACTGCTCCTCCGGCAGCTCATCGGAGAGCAGGCGGATACTCAGTCGCGTCCGCTCCAGTTGACTCGGGAGGTTCGCGGCCGAGGAACTGACCACAGTGGCGACGTCGGCCAGGTAGCCAACGACGCGGGCGACGCTTAGCCTGCGCGCGCCGAGGGAGGTGACACCCGCGTAGAGCCCCTTGAATACCAGACCGTCCATGAACGCGTCCGGCCACGCCTCCACGAGGCGCACCAGGAACAACGCCGGGACGTGCAGGAGGAAGTCGGCCCGTGTCCCCAGGTCGCTGGTGCGTGCGACCTTTCCATCGGCGATCATCGCGATCTCCGTGGAGGTCAACTCGTCAGGCGTCAGGTGCTGGAAGGCGCGCGCCGGGTCGCCTGTCGAATCGAGCGCCCTCGCCATTCGTTGACGGATGTCCCCGAGCAACTCCTGCGCCTCCGCGCCGATGACCTGGGGATCGAGAGCGGTATCGGGCAGGGATTTCGCTCGAATCGCGGCGATGATCTGGGAGTGGCTCCAGTCGCTGTCGGTCTTGACCTTGAGTAGAACTGCGAGCTCGGCGATCAGCAGATCGGCGGGATCCACGCCGAACCGCTTGAACACCTCATGCTCCAGATCGAGGAACGCGGTGAACGACATGCCACGCCGCTGGTCGAGAAGAACCGGCGTCGGATTGCCCTTGTCGTCGACCAAAGCGCCAGCGGTGAGCCGCCGGGCGTCGACCTGGACATACCCGATCTCGGGATCGCCGAGCGACTTGCTCAGCGTGGGGTACACCGTGGAATCGGCGGTGTATCGGGCGATGCGCTCCTGGCGGGTTTCCCGTTTCGGCGCCACATCGACCGTGGTGGTGCTAGCAACGCTCACCGACGCTGGACCGGTGGACGGCGGGGCCTGGTGGTGATTCTGATTTCCGCGAGCGGGCGTGTCGTTCATCGAGTTTCCGAGCCCGAGCGCTTCCAACACGGCCGCCGTGTCCGCGCTCTCCGGCGTGCTCGCCGCAGCATTGCCGGACTTCTCACCCCTCTTCGCGGCTTCGTAGTCCAGGACCGCCTGCCACCACAGCTCGTCGGACTGATACTCGGCCTTGCCGTTCTGGAACTCGCGCCCCCAGGCACGGGTCTCGGCATGGATCGGCCCCTTACCGTTCGGGTCGCCCGGGATGAGGCAGCGTTCCCCGGCGTCGTTTCGACGGTAGCCCTTCACCAGCCGAGCCAGAGGACTGTCGTTCTCCGAGTATCCAGCGTCCTTGGCGCGCTGGGGGAGCAACGGGCCCACGCCACGCAGGATCTCCATCGCGGCCTTCCAACTGCGGTCGTCGTACTCGAACGCGTTCTTCTGGTAGGCCACGGGCACGTGGTCGAGATGAATCTCCCCGATGATCCGTCCGCCCTGATGGGCCAACTCCACGGGGTACTCGGGCTCTTCATTGCCCAATTCGCCATTCGGGTTCCGCCAGGAGAAGATTCGCTTGTCCCAGCGCAGGATCTTCCGGCCGTTCCGCAGGAAGTCGATCCCGAACTCCTTCTTGTCCAAGTACCGCTGAACGCCGAGCCACCCATGTACTCGCCGCTCCCGTACAGCGAGCCTGGTGCTGCCGCAATCCCCACATGTCTGGCGCCCCTGCAACTGCCATTCGCCACAGTCGGCGCAGGCGAGTCCGTCCTCGAGCCTCGTGTCGATCTCGATGTAGGCGGGAATCCGCTCCTTCCTGTTGTAGAGGACCGAGCGGTCATCGCCCCACCGGCAGTGTCGGACGGGCTTGACCCGAACCCCTCCGATCGTCAGGTCGAACGGCCGGTTCTCGAGAATCCACGAGTAGACGCCGCCGAGGTGATTGCGGAGGTTGGCGCCATTCTTGCGAAGCCATTCGGCGCGATCCGGCTTGAGGCGACTGACGATGATCCGGGTGCCGTGCTCGTTCGGGTCGGCCTTCGGTTCGACGATGTCCTCTGCTTCGAAGTCATCGTTGATGCGGTCGAGGTCGATGTCGACCCCGATCCACTCCGGGTCGCCCTGGCGGGTGGTCAGCACGCGTGTCCGGCGGCCAAGCCGCGCGGACGCGACGTTGAAGCCCATGCCGAAGAGGCCGAGTTTGTCATGCATGTCATTGCCCGACCACCCGGCCCGGACGGCGCGCTCGAGCCGCTCCCGGTCCATGCCCTGCCCGGTGTCCTCGACGACGAGTTGCCCATCGCCCGAAGCGGGGAGCCGCACACTGACGTGGTAACCGCCGGCCCAGGGGGTGCCAGCGCGATGGATTTCGGTGAAGTCATCGAAGGAGTTGTCGACCAGTTCCGCGATGCACTGCCATTCGTCGAACTCGATCTCGCCCAGCATTCGCAGAACGCGGGCGGATGGGGTGATCTTCATCGTGCGGGGCCCTCCAGACTGTTCATGAGCGTGCGCCGACTGCCGAGAACCCTTTTGTCTTCTGGGCCTAGGCTGATCGTCCGGCCCCCCATGGGGAGGGGTCGCGCGTTTGGAAGGAGCCTAGATGGTCCCACCGACAAGTTGCGGGTGGTTTTTCCGATCAGGGTGGTTTCAGGATGCGTTGCGCGCCTTGGCGATCCGGATGCATTCCGCAGTCGACCGACCAGTCTGTAGTTGCCTGATCATCGCGCGCTGACCGGGCTATGACCCGTGTCATTCGACAGTCCTCTGGCAGGGTGTGCCGGGGTCGGCCAGACGGGCCATCATGTCCATTTGCGATCATGGCTTGCTTGCGCCCGTGAACTGATTCCCGGACCAATTCGCAGTTACCTGCTGGCTCCGGGCTCGCTTGGCGCCGCGTCGCGGCGTCTGTCTTGTGGCTCGAACAACCCCCGCAGGGCCGTCGGTCTTACTGTGGCGCACTTGCTGACCGGCGAAGGAGTATCACAGGAAATCTAAAATCCGTCCGCCAGTCACACAGACGTTCGACACAGCTCCGCGGTATGGTTTCCGCATGCCAAACGAACCCGTCGACAACCGTGAGCGAACCAGTGTGGAGCTCTTCGCCGGAGGTGGGGGGCTCGCCATGGCTGTGGAGGCGGCGGGGTTCAGGCCGTTGCTGTTCAACGAGTTCGCTAAGCGGGCGTGCGAGACGCTGGCGCTCAATCGCGCGACGCCGGTGGAGGTGGTGGACTGGGAGCGGGCGATCCCCGCGAGGGGTGAGCGGCCACCACTTGTGGTTGGCGACGTCGACAAGGTGGAGTTCGAGTACTTGCGGGGCAGTGTCGACGTCCTCGCGGGCGGCCCGCCCTGCCAACCGTTCTCCCTCGGCGGGGTCGCCCAGGGTGACGAGGATGCCCGCAATGGCTTCCCCCACATGTTCCGAGCTATCCGGGAGATGCGCCCGAAGGCTGTGATCTGCGAGAACGTCCGCGGGCTGCTCCGGCCATCGTTCGCGCCGTATTTCGATTACATCAAGCGTGAGATGTCGCTTCCCTTCGTCGAGCGCGCGGACGGAGCGCGCTGGAGCGATCACGACGAGATTCTCCGGAAGAAGGTGGATTCGCCCGACATCCCCGACGACGAGAGGTACGTCGTCGAGCACTTCCCCGTCAACGCCGCCGACTACGGGGTCCCGCAGATCCGCAATCGGGTCATCATCGTCGCGTTCCGGCGTGATCTCGGAGTCGATATGGGTCGATACGCCGATCTCGTCGCCGCGACACACAGTGAGGAGAGCCTGTACGAGGCAATGTCCAGCGGCGCCTATTGGGAGCGGCACGGGATGAAGGCGAACCATCCGGTACGGCGCGGGGTCATGGAACGAATCCCGGCTGCTCGACCGATTCCCATGTCGGCGGAGGGGGAACCCCTGAAGCCATGGCGCACGCTTAGGGACGCGCTGGGGGGCATCGACGGGCAACCGCCGCTGCCCGACATCCCCGACGATCGACTCGATCGCACGGAGTACAAGCCAGGAAAGTTCACCGACCACGTCGGCTGGCCGGACGCCCGGATCTACCCCGGGCACACTCCCAACGAACTGGACAAACCCGCCAAGACCGTGAAGGCCGGAGTTCATGGTGTCCCGGGTGGCGAATCGGTCATGCTTCGCGACGACGGAACTCACCGCTATATGACTGTCCGCGAGACCGCGCGGGTCATGACCTTCCCCGACGAGTGGAAGCTCGCCGGACCGCGTGGTGAGAAGATGCGCCAGCTCGGTAACGCTGTGCCCGTCCTCCTGGGCAAGGTCTTTGCCGATGCCGTCGCCACTGTCCTGGCCGAGGCGGAATCAACGAAAAGGGCGTGAGCAAAGGGAAGCCCGGCAAGTGGAAGGGCCAGCAACCATCCGACCGGGCGTGGAGGTGTCCGCCTCACCTGGACAGGACGGGGCGGGCATTGGAACAGGACCGCGCGGCTGGCGGTAGGGTCAATAGACTGGTCGCTACCAGCGATGGCCGGGTCGCGTGCGCATCGATCGAATTGAAGGTCTTCGCGAAGACCCGCCGCATACGCGCGTACGCGCGCTGGTCGGACCATGGGAGGTCTCCCACCAGGTACGTCGGCGAGGTCGACGGCACCACGCGCCGAGATAATCTCAGGCAGGCTTGGCGCTTGGTCGCCGAAAAGCGCTTGCTGCCACGACCATCGGAGTCCGCTACCTCGTGGGCCTCCACGCCCGCCGTTCGAGCGGTGATGCGCGCCAATCGCCGTCGTGACACCGGACCTGAACTCGCTCTGCGCTCGGCACTTCGAGCGCGCGGGCTGGGCTATCGCGTCGATGCGCAACCGCTACCTGGGCTCCGCCGCCGGGCGGACATTGTGTTCATTGGCGCGAAGGTGGCCGTATTTTGCGACGGCTGCTACTGGCATGGGTGTCCCGAGCACTACCGCCCCGCACGAACGAATAGCGATTTCTGGCGTTCGAAGATCACCGGCAACCGCTCCCGAGACAGGGACACCGACGACAAATTGTCCGACGCGGGGTGGATCGTGATCCGGGTATGGGAGCACGAGGACCCGAAAGCGGCCGCGGACCGAATCGCTGACGTTGTGATCAGGCGCCGAACGGGTGTTGGCAGCGAAATCGTCAATTAGGTTCGGAGCGAATACAGCTGCCAGTTAGAACAGGCCGGGCGCGCACCTGACGCGGCGGGTGCGGAAGAACCGTGCATCCTGGCCGGGGGGTGCTGGCGTCGGTAATAGCTGGCCGTCGTAGTCCGCCAGCCAGCATCGCGAGTTGGTCGGTTTTGTCTCTCGATTCGATTGTGGCCAGGTGCTCGTTCTGTCGACGGTCTTCTGCGGGCTGACGGGCGGGCAACGAGCGCGCGTTCGTTACGGCCGAAATGCCCTATCGAGGTGGTACCGTCTCCAGTTTGCGAGAGCGTTCTCAGACACAGGGTTCGACGGCAGGGGAGGACGTGGGATGGCAACGCCCACACAAGAAAACGGCATTTTCGATGGTTTCGAGGGGTACCAGACGCCGACTGCCGACCAGTACATCGAGGTGCTGCGAAACGGGTTGGTGTCGTTCGACGCGAATGTGCTCCTAGACCTGTACAGATACAACGGGACCGCGCGTGCCGATCTCTTTGCCATCATGCGCTCGCTTGGAGAGCGTGTATGGGTCTCCCACCAATGTCTGGAGGAATTCTGGCGCAATCGAACCTCCGCGATGAACGATGCCGTCGGCACAGCACGTTCGGCGAAAGATGAGATCGAGGACGCCCAGGTCAAGTTGTCGGAGCGAATTCGAACCTGGGCGAACAGAGTGGGCCTCGCGGACGAAGAGAAGGCCACCCTTGTTGGCAACGTGATGGAGGCGTTGGGTCCAGCGCTCGAAGCCGTGCGTGAACGGATCGACGAACACGCGGACTCGGCCGAAGAGACTTTCAGTCTCGACACCAATAAGGATCCCGTGGTGATCGAGCTGGCGTCGATCCTGTCCGGCCGGATCGGGCCGCGCCCCTCGGACGAATGGTTGGAGGCGGCGCGTCAGGAGGGAACACGGCGAGTGCAGGCGAAGGAGCCACCTGGGTACCGCGACAGCGGCAAGGGCGAGCGCGCCTCTGGCGACTACCTGGTCTGGGGGCAGCTGATTGTGGAGGCCGCGACTCGGGACCACGACGCCATTCTCGTCACCAGCGACAAGAAGGACGACTGGTGGAGGAAGGAGGGAGGCGCCTGGCTCGGCCCGCGTATCGAACTTGTGGACGAGTTCCGCAGGGAGACGGGCCGACGGATATTCCTCCTGGATCCGAAGCTGCTGTTCCAGTACGCGAAGGCGTCCTTGGACGTGCCCGTCGATCCGAAGTCGGTCTCGGAGGCAGAGAGGGTTGATCGACTCCGTGGGACCTTCAACTCGCCCGACACGCGTGACGCGATTGTCGCGGCGATGTATCGGAAGGCCCATGAACTCGATTGGACCGCGCTGAGCAACGCTGAGAAGACGCGGCAATATCGCGAGTGGGTCGAGGATCCGGAGGTGGGAGGCGTTCTTTCAGCCGACATGTCCGAGGATCAGATCCGGGTATGGATGAAAGATAGGCCGATGAAGGAGTACATCCGAGCCTTGGAAGGGATCGGACCGTACGCGCAGTTCGCGGTCGAGCGGTACGAAGACCCTCAGGTGCTGATCAGGACATCTTTGGGTGATGACTGGGATGTGATCGAGGGCTCTACCGGTGAGAAGCCGATGCACTGCCGCGTGGCGAATGGAAAGTCGCAACGTTACGTTTGTTGGGGGCGTCCGGGGACATTCCGTGACCTCATCCACGCGGCACTCGGCAACTCCGGTGCCGAAGACGATCGCGCGCTCGTTATCGTCACCACATTTGGGAACGAGGAGCTACGCGATATCGATGAACTGACCCGAACCGCGTCGAGGGCCAACGTCGACATCGATTTCGTCAGTCGGCAGTTGGTCCCAAACCCCGATTACCAAGGATAGAGAATTGGTCACTGCCCGCCTCCAGATCGGCGATACGCGTTTCGAGTTTCCTTGCGGGACAGTCGCTCCGTGAGTGGGACATCATGACAACTGAGACAGGACAGGGATCGACGAGCCCCCGCTGCTGCCCCCGGTAGGGTCGTTCGCTAGGTGGTTGCCTGCTCTTGAACGAGTTCGGCGTGTCGGATTCGACACGCCGAAGATCGCTTTCGAGATTATCCAAGCTGATGGTGGCGTCAGTGTGGTCTCGCGGGGATCGCCTGCTTCCTGTGGATGTGCGCACGCGACTCGGCCGGGAGGAGTTCGGTTGCGTGGCCGATGATTCTGCTGATGGCGGAGCGGCTGAGGTTGATCTCGCGGGCGATTTGGGTGGGGGTGCGGCCGTCGGTGAAATGGCGGATGAGGACATTGGCCACGAGTCTCGAATCCCGTCGGTGTGCGGGGTCGCCGTTGCAGATCACTTCCGCCATCTGGGCCCAGCTCCGGACGTCGGGGTCGGATGTGTCCGGTGTGTGCACGCTGCTGGGGTGCCTTTCGGTGTCGTGCGCACTGTCCGAGCTGCGGTGTGGCGGTTTGCTTTCGGCGTCGGTGCCGCGGGTGGGCGAGTCCAGGCTGAGTGGCGCGGGGTGTCGTCGGAGTCCTGAGTGGGCGAAGGCGAGCAGTGAGATGGTCGCTTGGGTCATCGTGCCTTCCACGATTATTGGAAACAGCCAGGACTCGCTCGTGGGCACTGCGGCTGAGATGGCGAGTGCGCGTAGGGCGGTGAACGAGAGTCGGAAGGCGGCGAGGGCGATGAGGATGGTGAGCGCGGTTGCCGAGATGTGGGTGAGGCGTGCGGTGGTGTGTGCACGGGCGAGGACGGCGACGGAGTGCACGGCGGCGAGCAGTGCGATGGGCGGCACGATTGCGATTGCCGCGGCGATGGCGGGCTTCGTGGGGGCGTAGAGGACCGCGTGGTCACACCAGCGAAGCGCCAGCGCCTCGCCGGGCCGAGGGCCGGTGCCGAGTTCCACATCGGCCACATCCAGTACGCACCGGTTGGGTTTCGGTCCGCTGGTGTGGGCGGGCACATCGTCGACCTTTTCACCCGCTGCCCATAGCTTCGGCTGGGTCCGCAGTTCGGTGAGCGTCTCCAGGTCGGCGGCACGCGGCTTCTGTCGTTTGCGAGGCAGGTCGGCCACTTCGTGGACCGGATTTTGGCTGATGGCGTCGTGGCGGACGGCCATGCCCATCGCCGTGCAAGCACGTACCAAAGCTGATACCACGCCTATGGCGGCCTGTACAGCAGCGCCTTCAAGAGGTACGTCGGGCTCGAAGCCGCAGCCCGGCGGCTGACCATCTACCACGACCAGCGCATCCCGGGCTTGCTGCAGACGGCCGACTACGCGCGGGCGATCATTAGCGCATCCCCCAAGTTCACCAGCAGCGAAGACATCGAAAAGGGCGTCGAGCACCGACTGAAGCGCCAGGCTCTGATCACCCACAAGACCAACGCGGTCGAGTTGGACGTCATGCTGCATGTGTCGGTGCTCTACTGGACGCTCGGCGGACCGAACGTCATGGCCGGCGCCCTGCGGCATCTGGCCGAGATGTCGAAATATCCCAACATCACCATCCGAGTGCGCCCCTACAGCGCCGGTCTCACATGGGGATTGCCGCACGGCTCGTTCATCCTGCTGGGATCCGATTAGAACGCCAGGGGAGAGCCGGTCGAACCCCCGGTCGTATACATGGACGGCGGTCTCTCCCAAGACGTTTACCTCGAGAAGGCCGACGACGTTCGCCTTTATAGTGAGCTTGCTACGGCCATCCGGGGTAACTGTCTGGGTGAGGTAGAAAGCAGAAACCTGCTGCGGCAGGCAGCGAAGGAGCACGAGCGTGGTGAACGGTGATCTGACCAGGGCGGCATCGTTCAAGAGCAGCTATAGCGAAGGCAGTTCGCAGTGCATCGAAGTGACGTGGCTCAATGGAGGCGGGATCGGCGTCCGCGACTCGAAGAATCCGACTGGCCCTGCACTGATCTTCACGCCGGGACAATGGGATATCTTCATGGCCAGCGTGCAGGACGGCGAATTCCAGCGCCCCCGGTGAAGTAAGTCCTGATCTGCGGCTGCATCCGGTGTAGTCGGCGACCTTGTAGACGGCTCGACCGATCATGATCGGTCCGGGCGGTGGGTACGGGACCATCCAACCGCGTTCAACGCATTCGGCTTTCAGGCGGTCGAGGGGTAGGCAGTGGTGGCGTAGCCCTGTTCGAGGATGTCGGGTGTACTCGGGCGACTACCTCAGGTTGTGGTAGTGGCTATTCGACGATTCATGTGAGGCCGGCAAGGGTGAGTTGGTTGAGTGCTGCATCGATGTCGACGGCGTCGGGGTCGAGAACGGAGGCTACGAGGGAGCGGGTTACCGCACCTGTTTCCGCAGCCGAGATCAGTTCTACCGCAGCCTTTTCCACGCTTCCGTCGACGCGCCGGCCCCCCGTGGTGAGGACTCGGCTGACGACGCCGAGCGTGGTTTCGGCGGTCCACACGCCCGGTACTGCGGCGGCAACGCCTGGCCCGGTGGGTGAGTCGCCGCGGTACCAGCGGCCGTTGTCCCACCAGTAGCAGAAGGACAATGTTCCAATCGCGGCGCGCGGGTTGAGCACCGCGTCGGTGATCCATTCCGGCGCGCCTGCATACAATTCCGGCATCGGCATGCCCTGGTTGTAGGCGGCGTCGAGGGTCGCGGCGTTCCAGACGCCGCCGGAGATGACGGCCCGGTCGTGTGCCAGCAGGTAGAGGGTGCTGCCGCTGCGGGCCGATCCTTCGAACCAAGCCAGAGATGGCAGGATCCGCGGCGCCTGCAGTGAACCGATCGCGGCGTATATCGCGGCGAGCGTTGCCCATCGACCCCATAGCTCAGGCAGCGGTGGGAAGTCGTCGGTCGAAAGTTGCGGGTGCACACCGCTGTCGCGGTGGCGGCGGGCCTGTTCGGCCGCGGTGCGTGGAGAGCGCCTCTGTCGATCCCGGTGCCCGACATAGGCGGCCAACCACACCGGTACCCGAGAACGTGGATATGCCTGTAGGTCCGCGAGATACGCATCGGGGGCGAGGAGGTCCTCATCGGGGAACGGTTCGTCGCCGTAGTCGTAGTCGGTTTCGAGGGCGCCGACGTTGGTGAGCCGGATCAGCATCCGCCACCACGGCCCCTCGGGCATCCGCGCGGTCACCTCGCGCTGCTCACCAACCGAGGCCACCACCTTCTCGGAAGGATCGACTCGTAGCGTGCGCTCTCCCTTCGAGAAGACAATCCGCCACGACTGCGCGGCGACGGTCCACACGAACACGGCCTCAAGCCGCTCCCACCCTTCCGGAGCTGTGGCGGCAAGTTCGCGGGCAATCGTACGGGTTAGCTCCCGCGCCTGCGCTCTGATCTGCTGCTGGTCGACGGCGGGCAGTTGACGTTCGTGGACAAGGGAAATCGCGACATCGGGCTCGCCGGTGGCGACGGCGGATTCGCGCATGAAGTTGTTCAGATACTCGTCATCAGGGTTGGCTGGTTCGCCGGTCACGATGGATTCCCCTCCTCTGTCGATTGCGACCCTACACACCCGGCCGGGACAGCAGGCCGGTCGTTCCGGTTGAATATGAAGGGTTGCTATGACAGCGTCGAAGGACCGTTTGGGGAGGAGCTGATCAATATGGCCGACAAGGTCGAAGTCAATGCCGAGGCACTGCATACTGCCGCCGATAAGACGGCGCAGGTGCACGACCAGGTTCGCGATATCCTCAGCTCGCTGCAAAATGCGTTGTCCGCCAAAGGAACTCCGTGGGGTAATGACGAATACGGCCAGCGATTCGCAGGCGGCGAGAATGGGTATCTGGCCCAGTCCGGCAACCAGACCGACGGGATCGCCACTATCGCGACGAGCTTCGACCACTTCGCGACCACGCAGAGTAAAGCCACGGACGCCTTGACCGGTGTCGACGGCAGCAACGCCCGAGGATTCGGGGCGGATTCATGACCAACGAGCAGGGCAAGGCGGAGCTGGCCGGGTTGCTCGACGAGTTCCAGGTGCAGATGCATGCGATCGCCGAGATCAATCGCAAACGCACCGAGCTGATCGCCAGCGGCACTGGTGGGTACAAGCGAGTGACAGTGACCGTCAACGCGAATGGTGTCGTCATCGATACGAAATTCAGCGAGGAAATCCTCGACCTCGAGCCCCACGAGATCGCGAAGGCGGTCACCGAGGCCGCGCAGGCCGCGGCTGCGGAAATGGCTCGCAAGAACGAAGAGCTGATGGCCCCGCTACGTGACAGCCGGGCACGGATTCCGAAACTGTCCGATCTGATCGTCGGGCTGCCGGACGTGGAGGACATGGTCCCCGAGCCGCTGCCGATCTCCACCGCGCCTCCCGGGGCCCCAGAACGCCTGAGCGACACCAACGAGGGTGCGGACCAGCGTTTCACCGACGTCGAATACATCGATCTGAACCAGCGGAGCAATATCGCTGCGCCGGAGTGGTAAACACCGGTGTGATCAACATGCCTGGCTGGCGACCAAGACCGCGAAATTGCTGTTAGAGGGCCCAATCGAGCCCTCCTGCGGTGTTATGGGCCGTGGTCGCTGTTGCGTACCAATCTTGGGTTTGGTTGCATAGCGTCTGGCACGGTCTAAGGGTGGATGGCTTCTTGGGGGGTTGGTGCTAGGGATCCGGGGGGATTCGTCTGCAGCATCCCGATTGTCGGCAGAGTATCCGCTGTCGCCGTACGGCGTTCGTGTCGATGGGGTCGGGCGATGATTCCGCGGCCGCCGGGCGCGGGGTGGCTGGGGTATCTGGCGGGGATGAAATGGCCGGATGGCGACGAGGACTCGTTGTGGGCCATGGCCGATGACTGGCATTCCCACGCGGACCAAATGCGCGCTCTCGGCGATCACATCGATGTTGCGAAAGCTGCCGCGCAGGTGGCGTATCCGTTCGGTGACGGCGGTGAGGCGATGGTCGCCGAGCTGGAGAAGATGCGCTCGGGCAACGGCTCGATCGAAGAACTCGCCGGGTGGATGGACAAGATCGGCAACAGTGCCCACGGCATGGGCACCGAGACCGAATACACAAAAATCATGTTCTACGCCACGCTGGTGACGCTGGCGATCGACCTGGCCGCGGCACCGCTGACGGGGCCGCTCATGGGGGAGGCCGAGGCGGTCGCGGTCGGCGCCGCCCGTGTCGCGGTGCGGTTCCTGACCCGACGGCTGCTCTCGGAAGCCGCGAAGAAGGCCGCGGAATCGGCTGCGGCCGCGGTGGTCAAGTACACCGTCCGGCACATCGCGCTGAACACGATCATCGGCACCGCCACCGATGCCGGGATCCAGGTCGCCCAGATGATCGAGGGCACCCGCGACAACTTCGACTTCGGCCAGCTCGGCATCACCGCCCTGACCTCGGCCGGTGCCGGCGCGATCGGCGGGCCCATCGGCGCCGGCATCGGCAAAGGGCTCACCAAACCGTTGTCGAACATGCTGGGCGACCGCGCAAGCGCATACATCTCCCACGCCGCCGGCGGTGCGATCGGCGGCGGTGTTGCCGGCGGAACCATGGGACTGTACTCACTGGCCACCGGCGGCGAGTTCGATTGGCGCACAGTCACCGGCGGTGCAGCCCAGGGCGCGACCGCGGGCCTGCGCCAAGGTGCCCTCGAATACAGCCGCAACCAACCGAAGACCGTCGACGCCGCCACGGCCCATCCCAGCGACCTGACTCCTGCCACCCCCGATTCCGAATCTCCGAAGCAGCAGAACACTCCGCATACCAGCGACACCGAACAAACTCCCGGTCATCCCGGTACCGATCAGGGAACATCCACGCATCCGGCGGACGCACCGTCGAATAAGCAGCCCGGCGATGTCGCCACGCCCGCGCAGGAACACCTGGCCGATCCCCGCGCCGCCGGACTCGGCGACAGTCCACAGCACTCGCCGATCATGGCGGACAATCCGCGCTTAGGCGAAAACCACAGCGGAGGAACAACACTCGGTGATCTGAGCGCGTCGGTTCAGGTTGCGCCCGTCGCCGACCGCACCGGAATGCCGTCGGGCACCGGGTCCGGCTCGCCCGCCCTCGCCGATCCGGGATCGAATTCGCCCGCGCCGGTCCGCAATGACGTCCCGACGACCACCAAACCTGCCGACGTTCCGGCGACCCAACCACACCCCACCTCCGACCTATCCGGTACTCAGAACACCCGACCAACCCTCGACTCCCGCTCGGCATTACCGACTGATACACGTCCCGGTGGCACCGCACGACCGGAACCGTCGCCACTGCAGACGCGGCACTCCGGCATCGAGGCCGCCCCTACGTCAACGCACGACCCGCAGGCGAGCACCGAAAAGACAGTTCAGTCAGCCAGCACATCCATCGAACAACCAAACACCAAGACTGCCAACCCCGCCGGCACCCCCGCGCGGATCGAGCCCGCCGTAGCCACGCCGATCCCGGTCGACCGTGCCCCCAATGATCGCCCAGCGAACCGCCCCATCGACCCGACCAGCAAAACCGGCACGACTTCCCCCGGTTCCGAGCGGACTCCGAGAGACAGCCGCTCGGAGGATCCTGCCCACACGGACGATCCCCGCCGCACACCGGACGTCGACCCCGACGAGGCTGCCCCGCGCGCCGCAGAAAACTTGGACGACCAACAAGCCCCAACCCGCCCCGATGACGAACAGCATGCTCCGACCCGCCCGGACGAGGAACAGCATGCTCCGACTCGCCCGGACGATGAGCAGCATGCCCCTGCGCATGAGCCGGAGCACCCGGCCAACCCTGATCGCCCAGAGTCGCTGACTCCCTATCTGAAGGAACGTTTCGAGGACCTGCGCGCCCGCGCCACTGAAATCGTGCTGGCAGACAGAGATTCAGCCCGCCAGCATGAAGTCCCTGGCCTGCGTGCCGAATTCGGCGAACGATTCGAAAAGCTCGGCCTGCTGGACACCGACAGGACGACAACACCATGGCGGCTGCTCGAAGAGCATCAACCACAACTTGCTAAATATCTGGGCGACAACGAGAAGTTTTTCCTCCCCGACCATTCCGAGCCGACCAAACCCGCTCCGGAACATTCCCCGGTTGACCACCCGAATACCGACCCGCAAGCACACCCTGGCAAGGAAGGACACGACGAGGGCGGCGATCCGGCCGACACACCCGCCCATGCCGACGAGACAGCGGCGACGAACGCCGAGGTCGACCGGGTGCTTGACGAGATCAACACCAAATTCGATCCGAAGCAATCGGCGTACTCCGAGAATTGCACGAGTTGCGTTCAGGCATACGAGATCCGGCGCCGCGGATTGGCAGGACCCGAGCTGTCCGCCGGCCCGCTCGAGAAGCCCCTCCGAACCGAGGAAGGCGGGCCGGGCGGTCGACCTATCTCCGAGGTCTCGCAAGCCTGGGGTGGGCAGTGGCAGGCCGGTACCAGGGCTGAGATCGAGGCGGCCTTCAGTGAGCCCGGATCTCGTGGCGCGGTCTTCATCAACTGGAAGACCGGCGGCGGGCACGTATTTTCCGTCGAAAATGTCGGCGGCACAGTCCGATTCATTGACGGTCAGCCCACACCTGCCGTGCTCGATGCGGCCCCCTACTTCGATCGCGGCGGTAACACGCAATACATCAGGCTGGACGACAAACCCATCCCAACGTTCAGCGCCGTCGAAAAATTCGTCGAACCAACGCACGTACCCGAGGAAACCCCTCCACACCAGGCGAATCCGACGTCCGAAAACCGCTCCGCGCCAAAGCATCCGGGCGAGCTTCACGCCAACCTGGACTCAAACCCAGACCAGGCCGCACCGCACTCCATGGAGCACCCCGAGAAGAACCATGCCCCCTCAAACCCCGGTGAGGAACAGCCCACCCCCGCGCACCAGCCCAATCCCGATCGTCCTGACTCCCTGACCCCACACCTGAAGGGCCGTTTCGAGGACCTACGCGCCCTCAGCAGAGAAATCGTGCTGGCCGACAGTGATCCAGCTCGCCAACACGAACTCCCTGATCTCCGTGCCGAGTTCGCCGAGCGATTTGAAAGGCTCGGCTTGTCGGATACCGACAGAACCTCCGCGCCGTGGCGACTGCTCGACGAGCACCAACCCCAACTCGCCAAATACCTGGGCGAGAACGAAAAGTTCTTCCTGCCCGACCGTCCTGAGCCTGCCGGGTCCGGGCCGCAATCGGAGCGTTCGCCGGCCGCTGAACGCGAGCCCATGGCAGGCAGCTCTGAACGCGACAGCCGATCGCCGGAAACCGGATCCCAGGGTGATCACGAAACCACTCGATCGCCTCACGAGTCCGATCACCCGGAGGTCGATGGCCGAACGCCGGAAGCTTCTGAGCAGAAGCCGAATTCGCTGCGACGCGATGAGGACGCCGCGCGTGTACCCAGGAGTGAGCCTGTAACCGACGTGGTCCCACCACGCTCGGCACCTGAGCCCACCCAGTCGGACAGGGACCCGAACCCTGCACCCGCCGATACTCGCGCTGACATCGCTAACACTCCCCGTACTCCCGATCATCCGGTCGAACCGGACGGGCCGGTCCGGCTAGGGGATACACATGACACCCACCCGAGCCGGACCGATGAGCACGAGGGCGAGGGGACTCCGCCCGAGGGCGAGCATCACCCCACGCCGATCGAGGAACAAGCTGACATCGAGCTTCTCGATGCGACACAGCATGAAGCGGACCAATGCGTGTCATGGTCACCGGCGAAGAACCGCCCAGCCGTGGCAGAAGGACTTCGACTGGCAAGTGGAGAGGTGTTTACGGCACCGAGTCTCCGAGGCGAATCGGCTACATTGCATCCGGACGTAGAGCGGATCCTCGATGCGATTCCTGTCGCAGAGCGGGGCCGCGGACATGGCTCCTGTGGACTTCCCCGGTGCATATCGGAGGCGCTGGACGCGGGATTGGATCCGACCGGCGCCAAGGCCGCTGCCAAGATTGTTCGCAGCAATCCGGACCACCCGAAGCATGGGTACCCGGTAGGCCCTTGCCCTAGCTGTAAGCCTCTCCGGGAACACTATTCGCTGGATTTCATTACCGACGATGGGAGATAATTGTGACGCAGTTCACGGACGAGACCGAACGTATTCTTCGTGCTTCGGGATGGTCGCCCGGTAGGCAGGTCGATACCAGTGCCTGGAGGGAGAGGCTGGAACGCGGCGGGTTCAGATGGAACGCCGCGGCAGATCGGTTTCTCAAGGAATTCGGGGGGTTGGCTGTTGATATCTCCGGCCCAGGAATCACTTCCGCCCGTGAACCCTTCGAGTTGGATCCCCTGTTGGTCGAGGGCGAGGACGACAGGTTCGCCGAATGGGCCGAGGTCGTCGGTGAGTCGATCGCACCGGTGGGTGAACTCGACTCCGGCCGCTACTTCCTCGGAATGTCCGAGTCGGGCGATCTCTACCTGGTTGCCGATTGGCTCGCCTCGTTCGGCCCGATTCCAGAAGCACTCGAATCCCTGATCCTCGGCAACTCACCTGTGCCTGTTGAAGAACGCTGATGCGGTGCCGGGCACCCGAGACCACGACCGACCTAGAGAGGGAAACATGACTACAACATATGACCAGGCATTCGAGACCATTGTCAGCCATTTCAAGCCGACGTGGAGTCACGGCACCTTTTATGTCGATGATCAGGAAATTGTCGAGACCGACGAGCTCTACGTGTTCAAGGTGGGCGCACGTGAGTGGCTGGTGGACGGCGATCTTTCGTTTGCGATCGCGGGTGGCGTCCCCGTGGTTTACAAGGATTCAGGTCTGCTGGGCTCTCTCCCCTCGGTAGCGGTGGCTACCGACCCCGGTGTTCGGGTGCGCCGTAATCCGAATCCGGTTTTTTCGGCCGACTCTGCATAACTGAGCTGGATCCAGCGGGATCGGTGGCCTACGCCAGAGTACTTCTGTCGGCGACTCGCACCAGGCCATCCCGGTACCGGAGGTAGGGCGGGAAGGGGTTTGTCGAAGGGTTGGTTCCAGGGTGGTGGTCACCGGATACTTCGTCTCCGAACGTAGTCCCGCGGCTAGCGACCAGCGGACGCCGACTCGGCGAGATGCGCTTGTACGTACGGGATTGCGACTGTTTCGAAGCCCTGGTCACCGGTAAGTACCGGGTGGACGTTGACCTCGAATACCACCCCACCGTTCTCGACGGCGAGATCGACACCACCGAACGGAAGTCCCAGTGCCCGGGTGGCCGCGATCGCCAGGTCCTCCAAGGCCGTCGTCAACGCGTGCCGCGGGCGCAAGATCGAGCGGGCTCCCCGGGACTCGTTGCACGGCAGATCCGGGTTCGCCTGCACATGCTCGCAGACCCGCAGCACCCGGTCGCCGAGCACAACCACACGGTATTGGTGGCGTCGGCCTCGCACATCGAAATTGCCGGCGTCGCGGGTCAATACGAACTTCTGCCCGCTCGCCGCGTACCGTGCGACGACACTGCGGAGCTGCTTGCCATCGGTGACGTGGAAGACGTCTGAACCGCCCATACCGACCGCAGGGCGAGTCCACACGTCACAGTCCAAGCGCTCGAACGCTTCCTCCGCGGCCGACGCGGAAGGCTGCTGCAGCACTATCGATTCCATCTGCGGGATGCCTGCTGTGCGGAACCGGTCGATCATGTACTGCTTGTCGGTGGCCACGTGCCACGCGGAGGCATCGATACCGAGGCAGGCGACGGTGTCGCGTCCGATCGTTTCCTGGAAGAGGGCCAGCCGAGGCCGGTCGGCCGGAGGAATCTCGTAGAGGATCAGGACCGCCGGTTCAGCGTGCACGCCGTCGATGGGGATCTCGAGGATCGGAGTCGATCCGATCCACCGGACTGTCCCGTCACCGCCGTCGTAGAAGCGGCGGGCATCGATCGCAACGGGTGCGCGAGCGGTCAGCACCTGCACGGCGCGTGTCAGATGCGCTCGGCTGCCCTCGGTCGAACCGAAGTCCGTCATCACGACGATGTCGTTCACGATGATCCCCCGCCGCAACTCTCATATGCGAAATACGTTGCCACATCAGTGTATTGGATGCCCGACTCGACGGAAGGGGTATGCGAATTCGCATGTCCTCGGTCAAACTGAAGAAATGCCGTCGAAGTGAGATGTGTACCGCTCGCCAGCACCCAGACGCGCCGGAAACGACCCGGTCAGAAGGCTGACATCCGCTGGATTCACGAGGACCTTTCCTGAACGAGTCATTCCGAATCATCGCCGAAGGGAGCGCCGTGATCGTAAGCACACCCGTCGCTCGCTGGACCTGGGGATGGGACCACGCCGAGACCGACACCGTCGAGTTGTGTCTGAGCGGTCTGCTGCTCGGATACGCCGCACTGTCCGCCCAGCGCCTCGCACTGGGCGCACCCGCCGTTCATATGACGATCACTGAGGTTGGGAACATGACCACAACATACGACCAGGCATTCGAAACTATCGTTAGCCACTTTATGCCGAAATGGCGTCACGGCACTTTCTATGTCGACGATAAAGAAATCGTCGAGAACGATGAACTATATGTGTTCAGGGTAGGCGCACGCGAGTGGCTAATGGACGGCGATTTATCATTCGCCATCGCGGGTGGTATCCCCGTGGTCTACAAGGATTCAGGTCAGCTGGGTGCCCTCCCTTCGGTGGCGGTAGCCACCGACCCGAGTGTTCGGATTCGTCCTAATCCGAATCCGGTTTTTGCGGCTGACTCTGTATGAGCCTGGATCCAGGCGGGGTTACCTGCCTGCTGGTCCGGAAGGCCGGGACCTGTACTAGATACATTCCCGCAAGACAAGCGGACAGCTTTACACCGAAGAATCGGTGTTGACTATCCGGATCGGAGGTCGGCTTCTCGGCCTATGCGGCGGTTTTCGTGTCGCTCGCGTTCTATGCGGGCCGCAATGCTCTCAACCGTCCAGCAGTCCTTCGGCTGGGGTGAATGGACGGGGTTCAGTGCCGTGAATGAAACGAGCGCCCACACCGCCAGCCCTCCGATGCCGAGGCCAGTCAGAAACGTCCATACCGCTGCGAACATGGCATTCTCCTGAAGACGAGAACCTGGATTTCGGTCGAGGATTTCTCTCAATGAGCGCTGGGCAGTCGGCGTCGCCCAGTCGAGACTTCGTCTTTGAGGTCGTCGTAGCCGACGGCCAGCTGCGCCAGCCGCTCCCACGCGTGCCACAGCTCCGAGTCGTCCGCACTGGTCAACGCCGCGAGAGCGCACGCGGAGAACTTCGACAGTCGGTCGATGACCGCCCCGAGGCTCTCGGTGTGCAACCGAGCGCAACCCAGTGTCGGCAGAACTTGATTCGCGACCCAGTTGTCTATGTCGTGGATCAGTGCGCGGCGCTGTTGCTCAATGCTGTCGCGCACTGGCAGATCTATGGCGAGGCGCTGACGGTGTAGCGCGGTCAGCTCTCTGGCCCAACGTAATACGGGGTGATCGCCCTGTACGTCGCCGCGGCAGGCGGCTAAGACGCGATCCTTCGTAGGCAGGGCGTCCATCAGCGCTCCGAATCTTTTGCGCCGGTTACTCGCCGCAGCTGGGCACAGTCGCGGACCACTTCCAGCACAAGGGCTGCCGAAGGTCGACAATCGTTGTCGGGCAATGTGTTCCAGACCCGATATGCATCCGTGTTGTTGGTGGGTGACGGCAGGGCAACTTCGGCACCCACCGGTGCCACGGTTACCGACGCGCGGTACATCTCCGCGTAGAGGAGGAGATCGAACACCGGGATATCCGGGGCGGCAAGAAAAGTCCACCGTTGGGAACGAGGGTGGGATATGACCGGACCTGCAGCAACGTTGCGTGCCGCCAGTAGGCCCTTGACCCGGACGCCGAGTCCGCTCGGCATGGTGATCGCGGCGACGGTACCGACTCTCAGGATGATTCGGCCGGTCTGGTGCTCTACGTGCGCTTGCAGCCCGCAATGGCTGCGGTAGTAGGCGCACCTGGTTTCTGGCGTATCGCTTAGCGACGTAATGCCGATGTCGCTTCTTTCGGGGGCAGGCCGGAACGGCTCGCGCAGACGCCGCGCCCCGTCGGACTCGGGCGATCGACTCATCATCTCGCACCGCCACGGCGGGGGAGTTGATCACTAGCACTGAGAGACATGCGAGTCACCGCCTTCGGAAGGCTGTCCATGCGGCTGGTACCGGATGGTGAGGTCATGTAGTGGCTAGTGCAATACTAGGCTGTATATATACGGAACATGATACGAACGGCAAAGTTGGCATCGATTTCCTCCGAAGTACGATGTATTTGTCAGCTGATACGGGCCACAGTGGGAGGTAAGAAGTGTCGGATCGTCGTTCCGATCCAGCTGCGCTGCGGTTCCTCATTGGCCACGACCTGCGGGCCTCGCGTGAGAAGGCCGGCATCAAGCAGGCCGATGCCGCGAAGATCCTCGGCTGCAACCAGCCGAAGATCAACTACCTGGAAACCGGTAAAACACAACAGAAACCGGATGAGACGACCGCACTGCTCCGGGCTTACGGCGCCGATGTCGAGCACATCGACCGAATCGCATCCCTTGCTGGACAGGCCGACCGAACGACGTGGTGGGCGCCGTTTTCGGACGTGTTGCCGGACTGGTTCCGTACCTTCATGGGTCTGGAAGGTCTCGCCACCGGGCAGTTCGTATATCGCTCAAAGGTCATCCCCGGCCAGCTGCAGACGGAGAACTACGCCACCGCCGTGTTGGAGGGTGGACTGCAGATCGCCTTGATGGACGTCCCTCAAGTCGTGCGAAGCCGTATGGCGCGACAGCGCCTGATCAACGACCCGAACCCTCTGCGAATGGTCGCCGTGCTGGAGGAAGCCGTCCTGGACCGGCCGGTTGGCGGTCCGGTTGTGATGCGGGAACAACTCCAGCACCTGCTCGACATGGCTCAGCTAGACAACGTCGAGCTCCACATCATGCCCACCCGGGTGGCCGTGCACGATGGCATCAACGACGAATTCATGCTGCTCGACTTCGAAAGCGCCCAGAGCATCGGCTATCTCGAATTCGCGGCAGGCGCCCTGTACGTGCAGGACCAGGATCAAGTTCGGCTGTATAAGATGATGGCCGACCGCATGCGCGCTGCGGCACTCTCTCCCTCCGAGTCCGCAGAGGTCATCGCGGCACGCCTTGCCAGCCTGGAAGCATGAGTTCGGAGCGACCAATAATGAACACCATCGCCCTCACGTGGCGGAAGTCCAGCTACAGCGGGTCGAACGGCGGAGAATGCGTCGAGGTGGCCTTCGACAGTGAACGGGTGTTCGTTCGTGACAGCAAGTACCTCCGCAATCCTGCCAACAACCCTGCCGAACAACCCCTGATCGCAATCGAGTCGGCGAGTTGGCCTGCCTTCCTGGGCTCGGTACTGGAAACCGACATCGGGGTCACCGCAGAGGGCGTGCCAGCCATCGATCGCACCACTGGAACCGGCGCGGTCAGCATGCGTTCCGCGGACGGGACATGCCTTACATACACTGCCGCTGAATGGTCCGCCTTCACGTCGGGAGTACGCGACGGGGAGTTCTTCGCAGTTTGAGGGGGGCGGGGGCGGCTGTTGAAGGTTTGCGCGTCCGAGATCTGCAGCGAAAGGTCGCGCAACAAAAGACTCCATCGGGGTGCCGTTCGGCTGCGTGCTCGCTGAACGTCTTCAACAGGGTGCTCTTGCCGACACCTGCCTCACCCTGCAGCACCACCACCGCACCCTCGCCAGCCTGTACGGCGCGATCGATGCATCCCAGTAGCAGGGACATCTCGTCGATTCGATCGACCAGCGCCGGTGGTGCATCGATCCGCGACAACGCGCGTCCCCTCCCGATCGACAGAATTGCGAAGCTGGGCATGAATCATAGTTCAGCACTGCCGAATTCGCCTCGAAGTAGTCGTTCCGCACCCTGGTAATGAGGTGGGCGTGCGGAAGAAGGCGCGCCAGGATTCGCATTGAAGGCCTGTCCGATCACAGCGGCGAGCGTCTGCACCTGCCAGAGGATCGGGTTCGCCTTCCGTCAACATCGTTCGTGCGTTATCCGCCCACGCGTACCAGAGCGATCAAAGCCGACTGGACCTCGATGGCGGCGTGCTTGACGAAAGCGTCGATCATTGCCTTGGATTCATCGCCGCGCTCGTTTCGTGCCTGCAGATCGGCGGCGCGATGAATGGCCTGAGTGACCTCGATGATCTTGCTGCCCAGCTCATGCAGGCGTGTATCGCTGGTCAACAGCTGCACGCGCAGCAAGGCGCTGCGCAGGGCGGTGCGCTTGGTGTATGACTCCGCCCTGGTCGCCTCTTCGATATCCGGACCACCTTCCTGGATCCGGTACCACCGGTCGATCTGGGTCCTGCGGTACTCCAGGGCCATATCGGCGAAGGCGTTGTAAGCATTGAGCCGATCCTGTCGAAGACGCTCGGCAGCGGCCTGACCCGCTGCTCGGTCCGCAGTGATGCGCTGGAAGAGGAAAGTTGCCCCGCTGCCGAGCAGCGTTCCGGCAACGGCGATCAAGGCGGAAATCACGGCGCTCACACCGCAGATATTATGAAACGCTCTGCCGGAGAGCATATCCGCGTTGTTCGGCGATCGGCTTTGCGGCGGAACATGTCTCGCGAGATGCCTGGACGCTGTGCAGACTCACGGGCATGGAACATAGCTTTTATGCGGGTCGGGTTGCTGTCGTCACCGGGGCGGGGGCCGGAATCGGGCGTGAGTTGGCGGTGCGGTTGGCTGGGGCCGGGGGGTCGCTGGGGTTGGTGGATGTGGATGGGGAGCGGCTCGCGGAGACGGTGGAGGAGCTTCAGGGGCGGGGGGCGAAAGTTGTTGGGGTGGTGGCCGATGCGGCGGATGTGGAGCGGATGGGGGAGGTTGCGGACGAGGTCGTGGGGCGGTTGGGGGGAGTTGATGTGTTGATCAACAATGCGGGGAGGTTGTTCTACGGTGGGGTGCTCGAGTCGGGGCCGGGGGATTTCGATGCGGTGATGCGGGCGAACTTCGGGGCGACCGTGGTGACGACCAAGGCGTTTTTGCCGTATGTGGTGAAGTCGCCGCAGGGGAGGATCGCCAATCTCTCATCGGCGTATGGGTTGATCGGGCTGGCTGGGGCCGCGCCCTATACGGCGGCCAAGTTCGCGGTTCGCGGGTTCACCGAGTCCTTGCGGTCGGAGTTGCGTGGGCAGCCGAATGTGGCTGTGAGCTGCGTTTTTCCGGGTGGGGTGAAGACCGGGATCGCCTGGTCGGCGCTCGCGGCGGCGGGGGTGGATGCGGACAGGGCGGCGGAGCGGTTCGACCGGCATGTCGCGCGGACGGATCCGGGTGCGGCGGCGCGGGTGATTTTGCGTGGTATCGAACGGGGGCAGAGTCGTGTACTGATAGGACCCGACGCGATCCTCGCCGAAGTCGCCGCCAGGGTGGCGGGCGGGCAGTACGAGAGGCTGATTCGGCTTGTGGTCAGGGGATGAGAGGGGAAGGCACGGATGGTCGGTACGCGATGGCTGTTGATCGAGACCTTTGGCGGCGGTGAGCCGACGGTCATCGGGTTGGGCAGTGCGCCAAGGAAATTCGTGCCATTGACGCAGATATTCCGTCAGCGCGAGACGTTGGCGACCCTTCGTGGGGCGGTGGCGGCGACAGCGGAAGCGCTCGAGCCGGTGGAGATCATGAGCGACAGCGGACGGCGGCGGACCCTCACCATGCCATTGCTGATCACGCCGGAGCGGATGCATGCGGTGTTGGTGTGGTCGGGTCCCGTGGAGGAGGAGGTGCCGCCGCGGGATCCGGTGGGGGCTTGGTACTTCAACCTGTCCACATCCAAGTCGACGCGGTCGGATGATCTACTGGATCTGTATGGCGTGGCGCCGGAGAACAGGGCGCGCGAGCATGCCATCGCGGGGGTGTTCACCCGCGTCATCACCAATAGCGACGAGTCGGATGCCCTGGCGAAGGTGGTCAGGTCCGCGCCGGGCACCGAACATCAGGCGGTGTGGACGGTGCGTCGGGATGACGGTGCGCTGCGGGCGGCGCACTTCTCGTGCCGGATGCTCGAAGAGCGCAATGCCGCAGGCGAATCCGAGGTCTTCCTGCGCGGGGTCACCCACGATATCGGTGACGCCACCGACGTCAGTGCGGCGCCGCCGCCGGTGATTCTCGAGCACCGGGTGCTGGATGCCGCTGCGGCCGAGGGGGATTTCAGGGCCATTGTCGACCTGCGCACGCTGCGGCTGCTGCGCTGGATGGGTCCGGCCATGCCCGGCATCGCGTGGCAGTCGCTGGCGGGGGAGCCGGAGCCGGCGATCCATCCGGAAGATCTGGGGACGGCGAAAGCCATGAGCCGCAACCTCGCTCACAGCCGCACCTCGGGGCGGCTGCGGCTGCGGACGCTCGACGGCGGATGGAAGGCCGTTCAGGCTCGGGCCGTGCTCATGGCGCTGGATCAGTACACCACCGCCGCGCTGGTCACCGTCCGGGATCCGGAGGCGGAGGTGGACTACTGAGCGTGAAGCCGTTTCGTCATTCCGGCGTGTTTTGGCCGGCATCCATCTGAGCCCAGCATCGCTCGGAGCATCCGGATTCCGGCCAAGACCATGCCGGGACGACGGAGGGTGACATGTCCCATGCGAGCTCAGTGGATCATCCGGGTGCCAGCAAACAGACCATCGGCAATGTTTGTTGTGTATATAACACCGCTCGAATACGCGGCGGGCATGCGTGCCAGGTCAGCATGATTCGCCATAAAACCCGCAGGCAGGCTCACGATTTGCTCAATTGAAGATCATGTGCATCCATCGTTACACTGCGGCGTACACGCACCCGCGCGAGCGGGAATCTTGCCGGTAGTCCCTGTGATGCCGCCTGGCGCGTCGTTGGTAGGCCTTGCCCGGAAACGCTTGCGGAGCACTCCGGGAATCGGGGCTGCTCGGCGTTGGGAGACAGCTGTGCTCGGACCGAAGAATGCGTGGTGGATTCACCTTCGTGGCGGCATCTGGCAGTGGATTGCCGCCCGGGCGGTGCGACCGGGGGAGTCTTCCATTCGAGTTCATCTGAACGCGAATCTCGCTCTCCTGGAACCGGATCCCTCGGATATCGTTCGAATCCCGCTGGACCGCCTGTGTATCGACAACTCGATCCGGCAATCCGGCGAGAACTCGAGGCATGTCACCGCCCTGTCGGAGGTCGCCGCGGCCCTGCCGCCGATCGTCGTGCACCGGGCGCGCATGACGGTGATCGACGGCGCGCACCGCGTGCGGGCGGCGATGTTCAGCGGTGCGCAATGGATCGACGCCGTCTATTTCGACGGCGACGACGGGCAGGCGCTGTTGCTCGCGATCCGGCTGAACAGCGCGCACGGGCTGCCATTGTCCGCCGCCGACCGCAAGGCCGCGGCCGAACAGGCGCTGTCGTTCTACCCCGACTGGTCGAATCACCAGCTGGCCCAGGTGATCGGCTTGTCCGAGCGCACCATCGCGGCCATCCGGAAACGAGCGACCGCGAATCCCGCTCGCCGACTCCCGCGGCACCCGTCCCCTGCGGTGCAGCCGCTCGAACGTCAGTGCCGACCCGAACGGATCCGTGACGACCGTCGCCAAGCCGCGGCACCGTGGGTCGAGTCCGCCGCCACGGACCTGCCGTACCTCGCCCGCGCTGTGCGGAGCCTGCGCTCGGATCCCGCCCTGGCCCGCACCGAATCCGGCAAGCAGCTCCTCCGCTTGCTCGACACGATCCCCGCGGACCCCGATGCCTGGGCGGACATGGCCGCCAACCTTCCGCCCTACTGCGCCGAGATCGTCGCCGAACTCGCCGCCCAGCAGGCCGAGAACTGGGCCGCCCTCGCTCGCTCGGCGAACCGGCAGGCGGCAACGGCGAAAAGCACCGCGGCTTAGCGGTCGCGCGGATCGGGTGTCGCTGACGACGCCAGGCGGTTCAGTCGATGGCTTCGACCTCGCCGGCGAACGCCTCGATCGCTGTGGCGATCTCGCCGGGGACCTCCAGCACCGGGAAGTGGCTCGAGGCGTCGAGGCGCTGGACGTGGAACGATGGGTGCGCGGCCGCGTAAGCCTTTTGGGCGCTGAGGAATTCATCGTCGGTCGGTTGGGCGTACACGTGCAGTGCTGGGCAGGCGAGGGCCTCCAGCGCGGCCACCGGCGAGCCATTGGCGGCGAACCCCGCCGCGATCTCGCGCCCGGCACGCGCCCACATGTCGAATCCATGCGTGGACATCCTCGCGACGTGCGCATGCACTGCCGGCGAGTCGATGCCGCGCGTCCACATCTCCATCAACGCAGCGCGTACGCCCTCCGATGCGGCAAGGTTCTGCAGGCCAACGAGCGCGTCGAGGAATCCGGGAGGCGGACCGAGCACCATCCAGTCGAGAAAAACCACACCCGGCACGCGCTCCGGACCGAGGCGGCGGCGCAACTCCAGCGCAATCCATCCGGCGTGGGCCTGACCGATGGGGATCACGCGAGCCAGCCCGAGGTCTTCGATAACGCGCTGCGCGTCGTCGGCGAGTTCGATGGCCCCGAAGTCGACCAGGGCGCGATCCGAGCCGCCGTGGCCGCGCCAGTCGAGCGATACGCTGGTGCGATGCCGCCCCGTGAGAGGCAGCAGATCGCGGAAGAGACTACGGAAGTCGCACCATCCCGGCAGGAAGAGCAGCGCCGGCTCGCCATCGCCGATCTTGTCGACCGCGATGCGCGGCGGCATCGTCGTCTGTGTCATCAGGTTCTCCGATCATCCACAATCCGCGACACCGCGTCGCGGACCAATCCGATGCATGCGGCCTCCGCGTTCGCGTATCCGAGGCCGCTGTCGACGAGTTGCTTCCACAGCGGGAAGTTGCACAGGACGAACAGCTCGCTGTTCTGCGCCTTCGTCAGCCGTCGGTCCGCCGCCGCATTTACGAGGACCTTCAGGGTGTCCTCGATAACGGCCAGTGCCGCGGCCAATGCGGGGATGAAATCCCGCTCACGATAGGCGGCGTGCAGCCACTGCTCGCCCCGCTGGTAGCAATGGGCCGATTCGCGTGCGAGGTGTTCGAACCGGTCGGTGAGGTCGTCCATCGTCGCGAACTGGCGGCGGGCCTCTTCCAGCGTGGGCGGGACGATGATGGCGAACACCGTCTGCGCACAGGCAGGGATCAATTCATCGAGTGAACCGAAGTGCCGATAGACGGTCGCCGCCGACACACCCGCGGCGGCCGCGATGTCGTCCCACCCTGTCGCTTGCACACCACGCTCGGCGTGCAGTGCCATCGCCGCAGCCACGATGCGATCCCGGGTTTGCTGTACCGCATCGGCCCTGGCGCCCATTCGGTACTTGCGTGGTGACATCAATCCTCATTTCGTGCAGAAGTTTCATGCAACAAATTAATGCACGAAATCTCGATGTCAAGAGGAGGTCTGCCAACACGCAAGACCCTGCGGGGGTGCTGCCGCCGAACTGTGTCGTGACGCCCCGGGGGCATCGCCGATCATCGACGTGAATGGTTGTGTCCGTGGGCGTCTCTTACCGGAGCCGGTGTCGGCGTTGGTCGCGCCGGCCGATTGACTCCTGCCGCCGAAACCTGAAGTCCGTGCTGCCTCAGGCGGGCTGTGCGTCGGGCACTGGGGGCCGGGAACCGGAGTGTCGGGTCAGCGGCTGAGGGTCAGGGGCGTGGCACGGCCCGCATGAGCAGCGGCTTGTCCGGCGCCCCGATGAACGAAAGCTGCGGCCGGATGGGCTCATTCGTGGCAAGGCACAGATCCAGCTGCTGGGCGATGGTGGCTATGGCGAGCACCACCTCCATGGTGGCGAAGTTCTGCGCGATGCAGATGCGCTTGCCCGCCCCGAACGCCAGCGACGCCTCCCGATGCGGCCGGGTCATGTTCTGCGGCAGATAGCGCGTCGGATCGAATTCGCTCGCGCGGTCCCAGATTCGGGGATTGCCGTGCACCCCGTGCATGCTCACCATGATCGTGGTGCCGGGTTTGATGCGATACCCGGCCAGCACATCCTCACCCAGCGCCACCTTGCTGAACGCCATGATCGGCGGGTACAGCCGCATCGTCTCCAGGAAGATGGCCTTGGTCCACACCAGCTTGTCGACGTCGGCCGCGGTGGGGACGCGGCCGGCCAGCACGGTGCCCAGCTCCTCGTAGAGGCGCTCCCGTACCGCGGGGTGGTCGGCGAGCAGCTTCCATACCCACGTCAACGCGGTGGCGGAGGTCTCCATGCCCGCGCCGATGAACGTCATGAGCTCATCTCGGATCTCGAGATCGGTGTAGCTGTGCCCGGTCTCGGGATCGGTGGCCGCCATGAGCAGCCCGAGCAGATTGTCCTTGCGCGTGATGCGTCCCTCACGGTGGTCGGCGATGATTCCGGCGACCGCGTTCTCGATGCCCCGCAGCTCGAACATGATGTGCGGGGCGGCTATCCAGGAGGCGGCGCGCATGGCGCGAATCGGAAGCCGTGATCCCGCTTGTTTTTCCGGCTTCTCGGTGCGCCGCACCACCCACATGGACAGCGGCCGCAGCGTCCGGCTGACATTGGTGATCACACCCACGCCGAAGAACTTCAGCAGCCGCTTCAACTTGATCTTCGAGATGGGACCGTTCAGATCGGTGCCGAACATGGTGCGCGCCACGATGTCCAGCATCAGCCGGGTCATCTCCACACCCACGTCGACCGGCTTCCCGGCCTCCCGCAACCGCCGGGCCGTCTCCTGCGCCGCCTCGACCATCGGCACGTCGAACTGGTCGATGGCGCTGCGCGCGAAGATCGGCTGCACCAGCCGCTTGTTGCGGTGGTAGAGCCGATCGTCGCGCTGCGTCACCAGGCCCTGCCCGAAAACCACTGCGAGCATGTCGAATTCGGCGCCGCGCACATAGTTCTCATGATTGGAGATCAGCACCTGCCGCACCAGCTCCGGACTGCGCACGATGACGAACTTCGCCATGGGCAGCCGCGCGACCAGCACATCGTCCTGACCGGGCAGATCGGCCGCCAGGTACTGCATGATGGTGCGCTCCCGCACCCGCTTGGGCAGCCCGAGCGCCAGCCGCCACGATTGCCCCCACGTGACCGGCGTGTTGTGCCAGCGCATGGGCGCGGGCTGCCACCGCGGCGGGTGGAGTTCGGTGCTTCCTGTTGCCGGTGCTGTCATGGACCACCCCGTGCGATCGAAAGTTGTTCACCCCGTTGGGCTTACAATCGAATGCTACTGAAGAGTAGGAGTTCACGCAGGGAATATGGCGCAATCGCGTCGGCCGGGCGTATCGGTACGGTCGTCACTGCACCCTTGATTCTTGAGTAACTATTCAAGTATCTTGAACCCATGGCCCGCACTCGCGAATTCGAACCCGACGACGTGGTGGATGCCGCCATGCGCCGCTTCTGGGAGCGCGGGTACCGAGCCACCTCCGTGGAAGACCTGGTCAAAGCGACCGGTGTGAAACCCGGCAGCCTCTACAGCGCTTTCCCCGGTGGCAAGCACGCGCTGTTCTTGGCCTCGCTACGGCGCTACTCGGATCTGATCGTGCCTCGGAAACTGGGCGAACTCGATGATCCGAACGCGTCGCTGGCGCAGGTGCGCGGCTACTTCGATGGCCTGGTGGCCGACCTGCTCTCGCCGGAGGGCCGGATGGGCTGCCTGCTGGTGAACACCGCCATCGAGAACGCCGCCACCGATGACGCGGCAGCCGCCGTGGTGCGCGGGCATCTGGCGCGCTTGGAGGATCGGATGCGGAACGCGTTGCGGAATGCCGTGCTTCGCAAGGAGATCCGATCGAACGTCGATCCCGTCACCGTTGCGAAGGGCTTGGTGGCCACTTCGCAGGGGCTGATGGTGGTAGGCAAGGCGAATCCCGACGAGCAGGTGTTGCGAGCGATCGTCGACAATGTCTTCGCCGGGCTTTCGCCCACATAGACGCAGCGAAAACCGTTGCAGGGCCGTCCTCGTGGGCGGCCCTTCTTTCCCGTCGATATTTGAACACTCACTCAAGAATGAGGGTATGCCATGAAGGCGATCACCATCTCCCACTACGGTGCGCCCGAGGTGCTCACCGTGACCGAACTGCCCGATCCGGCGCCGGCCGCAGAGGAAATCCTGGTCGAGGTCAAGGCTTTCGGGCTCAACCACGCGGAAACCTACATGCGGTCGGGGCAGTGGGGTGATGTCGCCCAGGTGACCGGCATCGAAGCTGCGGGCGTCGTCGCCGCCGACCCCTCGGGCAGGCTGGCCCCGGGGACCCCGGTCGTCGCGATCATGGGTGGCATGGGCCGCACCCGCAACGGCTCCTACGCCGAGCTGGTCACCGTGCCCGCGGGCAATGTCGTTCCGGTCCACACCGCCCTGGAATGGACCGATCTCGCCGCCATCCCGGAGGTCTACGCCACCGCGTGGACCACCCTGCACGACAATCTCGCCGTCACGGACGGCGAGACGGTGCTGGTGCGCGGCGCGACCTCCTCACTGGGACAGGCGGCGGTGAATATCGCCGCCGACTTCGGGGCCACCGTCATCGCCACCACCCGATCGCAGTCGAATGCGGCAATGCTCGAAAAGATCGGTGCGGCACAGGTTCTCATCGAGGACGGCAACCTGTTGGAGCGCGTGCACGCGGCCGGACTCGTCGTCGACGCCCTGCTGGACCTCGTCGGCAACTCCGTCCTGCGTGATTCGGTCGCGACCGTGCGACCGCGCGGTCGCGTCTGCCAGGCCGGATTCCTCGGCGGCCTGGCCCCCGTGCCGGAGTTCGACCCGATCGCCGACCTGCCCAGCGGAGTCCAGCTGTCCTTCTTCGGCAGCTTCGTCTTCGGGACGCCCGGGTTCCCGCTCTCGGCGGTCCCGCTCGCGGACCTCGTCGCCAAGGCCGAAGCCGGTGCGTACCACGCGAAACCGGTGCGCACCTTCACCTTCGACGAGATCGTGCGGGCGCACGAGGTGATGGAGTCCGGGACCGCCGGCGGCAAAATGACGGTTGCCGTCGGTTAGTCCGGCCGGCCGGGGCCGGATGCCGCTACGGCAGCGCGATGTATTTGGTCTCCAAGTACTCCTCGATGCCCTCGACCCCGGCCTCCCGGCCCAGCCCGGACTGCTTCACGCCGCCGAACGGCGCCGCCACATCGGAGATGATGCCGCGGTTCACGCCCACCATTCCCGATTCCAGCGCCTCGGACACCCGCAGCGCCCGATCCAGGTCCCGGGTGTAGATGTATGCCGCCAAACCGAATTCGGTGTCATTGGCCGCGGCGATACCGGCCGCCTCGCCGTCGAATCCGGTGACGGCGGCGACCGGCCCGAACACTTCCTCTCGCAGGATGCGCGCGTGGGCGGGGACATCGGTGAGCACCGTCGGTTCGTAGAACCAGCCGGGACCCGGCACCGCGGCACCGCCGGTGGCCACCTTCGCGCCCTTGGCGACCGCGTCCGCCACCAGCTCCGCGACCGAATCGCGCTGCTTCTCGGTGATCAGCGGCCCGACCTGCACGCCGTCCAGCCGACCCGGCCCGATCTTCAGTCCGCGCATGCGCTCGGTCAGCCGCGCCGTGAACTCCTCGCGCACCGCGTGGTCGACATGGAACCGGTTGGCGGCCGTGCACGCCTCACCGATATTGCGCATCTTGGCGACCATGGCCCCGTCCACCGCGGCATCCAGATCGGCGTCGTCGAACACCACGAACGGCGCATTGCCGCCGAGCTCCATGGAGGTGCGCAGCACCCGCGAAGCCGATTGCGCCAGTAGGACTTTGCCAACCGGCGTGGAGCCGGTGAAGGTCACCTTGCGCAGCCGATCGTCGTCGAACATCGGATAGGTCAGGCGGGCCGCCCGTGACGTCGGCAGGATCGACAGCACACCCGCGGGCAGCCCGGCCTCGGCGAAGACCTCACCCAGCAGCAGCATGGTCAGCGGAGTCTCGGCGGCGGGTTTGACCACCATGGTGCAGCCGGCCGCGAAGGCGGGCGCGATCTTGCGGGTGCCCATGGCGAGCGGGAAGTTCCACGGGGTGATGGCCAGCGTCGGCCCGACGGGCTGCTTGGCCACCAGGACGCGACCGCTCCCGGACGGCGAGAGCGTGTACCGGCCATTGATCCGCACCGCCTCCTCGCCGAACCAGCGCAGGAATTCGCCGCCATAGACGACCTCGCCCTGTGCCTCGGCCAGCGGCTTGCCCATTTCCAGGGTCATCAGCAGGGCGAAGTCGTCGCGGCGTGCCATCACCAGCTCCCAGGCGCGGCGCAGGATCTCGGCCCGCTCGCGGGCCGGGGTGGCCGCCCAGCCGACCTGCGCCGCCACCGCGGCGTCCAGCGCCCGCGCGCCGTCGTCGGGGGTGGCATCGGCCACCTCGACGAGAACCTCACCGGTCGCCGGATCGTGCACGGGGAAGGTCGCGCCGTCGCTCGCGGCGACCTGTGCACCGCCGATCCACAGTCCGGTCGGCACAGCCGCCAGCAGCTCGACCGCATCACGCATTGCACGTTCTCCTCATACTCAACGGATTTCGAACTCAGCGGGTCAGATCCCGCACCACCTCGGCCAGCACGCCGATCCCGTCGGCGAGCAACTCGTCGCCGATCACCAGCGGGGGCAGCAGCCGGATGACGTTTCCATAGGTGCCGCAGGTGAGCAGCACCACGCCGCGCGAGAGCGCCTCGGCGGCAATGGCGTTGGCGAGCTGCGGATCGGGTGCGTCGGTGCCGGGCCGGATGAATTCGACGGCGAGCATCGCGCCCCGGCCCCGCACATCCCCGATCACGTCGGTGTCCGCGGCCAATTCCCGCAGCCGCGGCACGACGGCCGTCTCGATGGCCCGCGCCCGCGCCGGGAGATCCAGGGACCGCATCACCTCGATGCCGGCCAGCGCCGCCGCGCACGCCACCGGATTGCCGCCGTAGGTGCCGCCCAGCCCGCCCGCATGCACTCGATCCAACAGCTCGGCCCGGCCGGTGATGGCCGACAACGGCATGCCGCCCGCGATCCCCTTGGCCATGGCGACGATGTCGGGCTCGATGCCCTCGTGTTCACTCGCGAACCAGGCTCCGGTGCGGGCGAATCCGGTCTGCACCTCATCGGCGATGAACACCACCCCGCGCTCGCGCGCCCACTGAGCCAGCGTGGCGAGGAATCCCGGGGCGGGCACGATGAAGCCCCCCTCGCCCTGGATGGGCTCGATGACGATCGCGGCCACCGAATCGGCCCCGATCTGCACCTCGATCCGCGAAATCGCCCGCCGCGCCGCCTGTTCCCCGGTCAGGCCGGCCTCGTCGCGGTACGGGTACGACAGGGGCATGCGGTGGATCTCCGGCGCGAACGGGCCGAAATGCGCCTTGTAGGGCATGGATTTCGCGGTCAGCGCCATGGTCAGGTTGGTGCGTCCGTGAAAGGCGTGATCGAATGCGACCACCGCCGGGCGGCCGGTGGCCAGCCGCGCCACCTTCACCGCGTTCTCCACCGCCTCCGCACCCGAGTTGAACAGCGCGGTCCGCTTGTCGAAGCCGCCCGGGGTGAGAGCGGCCAGCTCCTCGGCCACGCGCACATAACCCTCGTAGGGCGTCACCATGAAGCAGGTGTGCGTGAACCGTTCGGCCTGCTCGGCGATAGCCGCCACTACCCGCGGATGGGACGCGCCCACCGAGGTGACCGCGACCCCTGACCCCAGATCGATCAGCGAGTTCCCGTCCACATCCACGATGACCCCGCCGTCGACATCGGCCGCGTACACGGGCGCCGCCGACCCCACGCCGGCCGCCACGGCCGCCTGCCGCCGAGCGGTCAGGGCCGCGGAGCGTGGACCGGGCAGGGCGGTGACGAGAACGCGACGCTGGGGCAGGCGATAGTCGATCGAGGTCATGGCGGAGTCTCCCGTTCCGGGGTCGGTGGCACCGATCACCAGTCTGCGGTATGAATCCCACGATTCCCGGTGCCGAATTGGACAACACGCCGTGCTGGAATCGACAGTCTGTACACTGCGCCGGATGTCCGTTTCCATTGGCTGGGTATTGGCCCAGCCCGACCTCGCGCTCCGGCTGCGCGGCGGATCCGCCGGTGTCCGCCGCGAGATCGACCTGGTCGTCACCACCGAACTCCAGAGCCCGTTCCGGTGGCTCTCCGGCGGCGAACTGGTTCTCACCACGGGCATGCGCCTGCCCGCCGACGGGCCGGGGCGAACGGAGTACGTGCGTGGGCTGGACCGCTGTGGTGTGGCGGGTATCGGCCTCGGCACCGGCCTCACCCACGACGAGGTGCCCCCGGAACTGATCGCCGCCGCCGACGAGATCGGCATCCCCCTGTTCGAGGTCCCACTCCCGACAGCGTTCGCGGCCATCGTCAAACAGGTGTCGGCCCGAATCGCCGAACTCCGATACGACGCCGTGCTGCGTGCCGGCCGCGCCCAGCCTCGCATGACCCGGGCCCTGATCAGGTCCGGAAGCGGTGCGATCGTGCGAGAACTGGCGAGTTCGCTGGGCGCGACGGTAATGGTGCTGGACCCGGCCGGGACGGTGATCGACTGTCACCCAACCCAACCCGGGCCCGAGCTGCTCGCCGAGGTGCGAACCCTGCTCTCCCACGGCCCGGCCGGGGCGGGAGTCCGGACCGACTGCTTCGGCGCGATCACCCATCAGCGCATCGGTGTGGGCCGCCGCTACCACGGTGACCTGGTCGTGATCGGCGATGCCCCGCTCGGGCACGTGGACCAGATCCTGCTCGGCCACGCCAATTCCCTGCTGGCCCTGGACTTCGAGAAGCCGGACCGGCTGCACGAGGCGCAGCGTCGGCTCAATGCTCAGGCATTGGGCCTGCTGCTCGGCGTGCCGGTCGATCCGGCTGCGGCGTGGGAGCAGCTCGAATCAGCGGCCGATGCGCAGGGTCGCATCAAAGTCCTGGTGGCCGACTGTGATTCGCCGGATGCCGTCGACATCGCGACCGCGGCCCTCTCCGCCGCCGTGCTCGCGTCCGGCCATCCGCTGTTCCTGCACCAGGATTCGCACCGCGCGCTGCTCGTGCTACCCGCCGACTCCGCGGTCCCCGAGAATGTGCGGCCCGAAACACTGGGTGGCACACGAATGCTCGTCCGTCTGGGCGTCAGCGGCCCCCACCCGCCGCGTGAACTCCGCGCTGCCGCCGAGGCCGCGCGTCTGGCCGCCGCGGCCGCCGAACGCGGCGGCCCGCCCACCGATTTCACCACCCTGACCCTGCTGTCCTTTCCGGCCACCCGGGAAGTCCTCGGCGCCATGGCCCGTACCACCCTCACCCCGGTGATCGACCACGATCGCCGCCACCACACCGATCTCCTCGGCTCGCTGCGCGCCTTCCTCGAGTCCAACGGCCAATGGGAATCCGCGGCCGCCGCCCTCGGCGTCCACCGCCACACCCTCCGCAAACGCATCACCACCGTCGCCGAACTCCTCGACCGGGACCTCGACAATGCCCGCGTCAGAGCCGAACTGCTGCTGTCCCTCCTGGCCGAGCCGGGCTGATCCGGCCGCTCGTGCCGGGGCGCCGCGGTCATCGGGGCGTGGACCACCTGCGGCCGAAGGTGCCGTGGTGACGGCGGGATTGTGCGGACCCCTCATCACGCGCAAGGCTGTCGACACAACAGAGCGGGGCCGCGATTGCGCGGCCCCGCCCTGCGTATCCGGTTGTGCGGTAGCGATTCAGACGCGGGCTCGGATCCACTTGTAGATGACCAGCACCACGATGGCGCCGATGATGGCGCCGAGGAAGGTGTGCTGGACCGGGGGATGGACGCTGAACTTGTGCGGGGCGAAGACCAGGCTGCCCAGGGTGCCGCCGACATAACCGCCGATGATGCCGAGCACGATGGTCCAGATGATGCCGAAGTCCTCCTTGCCGGGGACCAGGAAGCGGGCGATCGCGCCCGCGATGAGGCCGATGATGATCATCGTGATGATGCCCATGGCATGCTCCTTGCCTTTAGGTACCGCTCCATGAAGGTAGCAGGGCCGATGGCCGAAATGAGCGTGTCGCAATACATCAGCGTGCCCGTTTCGCCCCGTTCGGGGGTTGAAATACCGCAATCTCGGGCAGCGAAACCCACACCGACGCCGGGATCCGCGGAGAAGACCGATGTGTTCCGGAGGTGGGCCGAGTCCGGCATGCGTCCCCGACCCACCCGCGGCGGCCTCAGGCCAGATGGATCGGCATGGCGGCGACGTCGTTCTGGGTCATGACCGGAAGGTTCACGATCTCCTCGACCGGCGTGGCCAGCCGCAGCCGCGGGAACCGGTCGAACAGCGCGGGCAGGGCGATGGCCGCTTCGAGGCGGGCCAGCGCCGCGCCCGGGCAGATGTGCGGGCCGTAGCCGAAGGAGATATTGCGGTGCGCCGTCGGCCGGGTGATGTCGAACTCGTCGGCGTCCTCCCCGAAGACGGCGGTGTCGCGGCCGATGGCGCGGTAGGACATGACCACGCCCTCACCCCGCTCGATCACCGTGTCACCCACCGTGATGTCCTCGGTGGCGAAGCGCATGAGCAGATGCGTGACCGGGCCGTCCCAGCGCAGCGTCTCCTCGATCACCTGCTTCCATTCCACCTCGTCCGCGCGCACCCGGGCCAACTGTTCGGGCCGAGTCAGCAAGGCGCGCACCGTATTCAGGATCAGGCTCACCGTGGTCTCGTGCCCGGCGGCGACCAGCGCCTTGAGGTTGCCGACCACCTCCTCCTCGGTGAGCGGCTCGCCGCCCTCGTCGGCCAGGATGAACGCGCTGGTGAGATCGTCGGCGGGCTCGGCGGTCTTGCGGCGGACCATCTCGGTGAAGTAGACGTCCATGTCCTCGATGATCCGCAAGCGCTCGTCCTGCGGGGTGACCATGGAGAAGAACTTCTTGTACCAGTCCAGCAGCATCGGGTGATCGGCGCGCGGCACACCCATGAGCTCGGAGATCACCCGCATGGGCAGCGGATAGGCGAAGACCTGCTTGAGATCCACCGCCGCGCCATCGCGGCCCGCCTCGTCCAGGTCGTCGAGCAGCTCCTTGGTGAGCCGTTCGATGCTGGGGCGCAGGTCTTCCAGGCGGCGCGGGGTCAGCGCCTGGGTGGTCTTGATGCGCAGGCGGCGGTGCTCCGGACCGTCCACGGTGAACATGGAGCGGCCGGCGTCGATCATGCCGATCAACGGCCACTGGCGGGTGACGACACCGTCCTGCCACAGCTTCCAGGCATTGATGTCCTTGACAAGCCTTGTGTCGGTGAGCAACTGGCGGGCGATGGTGTGGTCGGTGATCGTCCAGGCGGGAGCGCCGAGCAGATCGATCCGGGTGATCGCCCCGGCGGCGCGCAGGCGGGTGGTCTCGCCGGCCAGATCACCCACCATCGGATCGATAGTGATGGCATGCGGGCATGGGGAACTCACTGGAAACCTCCGAGAGCGCGAACTGGAGTGAAAACAACAGGAAGAGAAGTCATTCCACGCAGGAATGGCGAGGGCCGTCGCACCAGGTTCTGTGCGGGCACCGCCAGATCGATATCCGGCAGCCGGTCCAGCAGCACCTCGATCCCGGTGCGCGCCACGATCTCGGCGATCTGCTGCGCCGGGAACGGGCAGCGGTATTCGCCGTGACTGAACGCGAAATGCGCGTTGTTGCCGGTGTGGGTGGCGGCATCGCCGACCGCCTGGCGCACGTGCGGATCGGTATTGGCCGCGCCCAGGCCGAGCAGCAGCATGTCGCCCGCGCGGATCGTCTTGTCCGCCAAGCGGGTATCGCGGGCCGCCCAGCGCCCGGCCAGGATCGAGGTGGGCGCGTCCTCCCACAGCACCTCGTTCATGGCCTGGTCGACGCTGCGCCGGCCGCCGCCCAGCGCGGCGGCGAAACGGTCGTCGGTGAGCATCAGACACACCGAGTTGATCAGCCAGCCCGCCGTCGGCAGATGACCCGCGGCGGTGACGGCCATCAGGTCGTTGACGTACTCCTCGTCGGTGAACGGCATGGGGAAGGCGAGCATGCGGGAGACCAGATCATCGCCCGGCGTGGCCTTCTTCACCGCCAGCAGATGCTGCATGTGCTGCATGAACTGCAGATGCGCGGCCTGGGCGTCGGCGCCGCCGTCGGCCAGCAGCTTCATGACCCGCGCCAGGCTCGGGCCCTCCGCGTCCGGCAGGCCCAGCAGCCAGGCCAGCACGAGCACCGGCAGCGGTTCGGCGAAATCGGCAACCAGGTCGGCCTCGCCGCGACCGCAGAAGGAGTCGATCAGTCTATCGGCCAAAGCCTCACAGACACGGCGCAATTCGAACGGATCCACCGACTCCAGCGCCGGTTCCACCATCGCCAGATGCCGCCGGTGCTCAGCGCCCGCCGTGAAGTAGATCGACGGTATGGGCGTACCGACCATGGGCAGCAGCGGCCAGTCGGCGGGAATGTTCGGCCACTGGTTCCACAGGCTGACATCGCGGGGGAACAGTTCCGGAGAACTGGTGACCTGATGCATCTCCCGGTACCCCAGCACCAGCCAGGCCGGAATCCCGCCGAGCAGCTCGACCGCGGCCACCGGCCCGTGGTCGCGGCGCATTTCGCGATAGAGGGAGTGCGGGTCGGTATGGAAGCGGGGGCCGCTCAGTGGCACGACTCCCGGCTCGTGCGGTACGGGGCATCCGCCGCCGGACGCGGGCGAGCTCATGACACGGTCTCCGGATGATAGAGGTATTCGACCAGGGTGATCAGGACGTTCTTGCAGGATTCGCGGACGCGGGCATCGCAGTCGATCAGGGGGATGTGCGGATCCAGATCCAGCGCATCCCGCACCTCCGGCATCGACGGACCCGGGCCGAAGGTGTTGCACGCCACGATGAACGGCGTGCGCTGATGCTCGAGCCGGTCGATGGCGTACCAGGAGTCGGCGATGCGGCGTTGATCCACCAGCACGATGGCCCCGAGCGCGCCCGCGAACAGCCGGTCCCACAGGAACCAGAAGCGCTCCTGGCCCGGCGCGCCGAACAGGTACAGCACATGCTCGTTGTCGATGGTGATGCGGCCGAAGTCGAAAGCCACCGTGGTGGTGGACTTTCCGGGTACGCCCGCCGGATCGTCGACGCCCTGGCCGGCCTGGGTCATGGTCGCCTCGGTATCGAGCGGGCGGATCTCGCTGATCGAGCGCACCATGGTGGTCTTGCCGACGCCGAAACCGCCCACGATCACGATCTTCATGCCCTGGCGGGCATCGGCGTGCAGCGGGGCGTCGGCGCGGGCCGGACGGGTGTCAAAGCTTGCGGAGTCCAACGAGCACCTTTTCCAGCGTGTCGGTATCGGGCAGCCAATTCCATTGCCGCGCGGAGTAATCCGGATGACGCACCGTGATCCTGCCCGCGTGCAGCAGGTCCGAGAGCAGGATGACGGTGATGCCGACCGGCAGCCGCAGCTCGGCCGCGATCTCCACCACCGCGGTCGGCGCGCGGCACATATCGAGGATGGCGGCATGTTCGGACTGCATGCCGCGGACTGGATCGCATTCGCTCACCACCAGGGTCACCAGATCGAAGGCGTCCGAATCCGGTTGGCTGCGACCGCCGGTCAGGGTGTACAGCCGGTCCGGATCCTCGTCTGGCCTGGTCACGACACGCTCGCTCCCGGCACCCGCGGGGCGGCGGCCAAATGCTCGCCGAGCTGCTCGACCAGCTCCCGCATATTGTGTCCGACCAGCCCGGCATCGGCGTCCTCCCCGGCGACCACCGCGATGTGCGCCCCCACCCCCGCCTCCACGATGAACAGGATCCCTCCGTAGAACTCGGTCATCGACTGGCGCACCCCGCCCCGCCCGTCCCCGAACTCCACCGACGCCCCGTGCGAAAGACTCTGAATCCCAGCCGCGATCGCAGCCAGCTGATCCGCGCTGTCGTTGCCCAGGCCCGCCGTGTGGCAGATCTTCAACCCGTCCCCCGACAGCAGTAGCGCGTGCCGCGCGCGCGGCGTACGCGTCAGCAGCTGCTCCAACAGCCAACCCAGGTGTGTGGCGGACGGTGTCATCGATCGGTCTCCGAGGGGGTCGTAGGGGCGGGGAATGAGCCCGTGGTGAACTGGCGGCCGCCATCGCCCCCCGGGACGGTTGGAGGTCTGGTCGCTGACAGCTCGGTGAACGGCGAAGCGATTGGGCCGCCGAAGGTTTCGCGATCGTCGCCGTCGCGGCCGCTGACGGCGCGTTGGAAGGCGGCCATGGCCGAGGGGGTGGCGGGCGCACGCCGTGTGGGAGGTTCTGCGGGGCCGGCCAGTCCGTCCGGGTGGACGGCGGCCAGGGTGCTGCCGCGGCGGCGCTTCGGCAGGCCCGTGGAAGTCGTTGTGTGCTGGACTTTCTCGCCTGCGACATCGGCATCCGCGGCGATAGCCGGTCGTTGCGCCGGGTGTTCGAGAGAGGAGGTGGTGAGGGGTTCCGCCGGTTCCGCGTCCGCGGCGGGCGCCGGGAGCTCGGTTGCCGGTGCGTACACCGCGGGCTGCGGAGCGGTCACCGGGGTAGGCCGGCTCACAGTGCCGGCTCGGCGTTCGAGGCGGGTGGTGAGTTCGCGCGGGATGACGACCACCACGGCGGTGCCGCCGATGGCGGACGGGCGGTAGCTGACGGTGAGATCGTGTTTGCGGGCCAAGTGGCCCACCACGGCCAGGCCCAGCCGGGTGCCGGAGAGCGAGGAGAGGTCGGAGGCGGCGCGGGCGCCGGAGACGGCGGTTTCGGCTCGGCGGAGCGCGGATTCGCTCATGACCAGGCCCGAGTCCTCGATGGTGATCACCACGCCCGCCGGGACTTCGGCGGCGTAGACGTGCACCTCGGTGGTGGGCGGGGAGAAGTTGCAGGCGTTGTCGAGGAGTTCGGCCAGCGCATGCATGACGCCCTCGGCGGCGTGGCCGGCGACGGCGATCTCGGTGATCGCGCGCAGACGGACCCGCTGGTAGCCCGCGACTCGGCCCATGGCGCCGCGCAGGATCGACTCCATGGCAATGGGTTTGGCCCAGCGGCGGCCCGAGCGCGCGCCGCTGAGCACCGCGATGCTGTCGGCCAGACGGCCCGCCTGAGCGGTGCGGTGGTCCAGTTCCAGCAGGTCGGCCAGCACCTTCGGGTCGGCGTGCCGGTGCTCCATCTCACGCAGCTCCGCCAGCATGCTGGTGCTCATGGCCTGCATGCGGCCCGCGGCGCCGGCGAACGCGGCCATGGCGGCGGCCCGGCGGTTCTCGCTCTCCTTGGCCGCCCGGGCCTGTTCGGCCGCTTGCTCGCGCATCCCGTGAATCCTCGCCTCGGACTCGGTGATTCGCGCCTGAGCGGCGGACATGGTCGCGGCCACATGGGCATCGGCCCGTGCGGTATAGGCGCGCGCCTCCTGTCGCACGACCTCCACCCGGTCCCGGTAGTACGCGGCCGCGGTGGTCGCGGCGATCAGCAATAGCGCCGCCACGCTCGCGCCGATGGCCAGCGGCACCCGGAATTCGGTGGGGGAGAGGAAAACCGCGACCGTCACCGCGGCCGCGGTGACGACCAGCGATCCGACCGTTGTCGAATAGGGCGGACGTTGACGCCGAACGGTCTGCTGCTCCCCGTTCGGCGGATTCACTGATTCCGACACGCTCCGTACTTCCGCACCGACGTCAACCAGGGCGAACGCCCCGATACCCCCGACCACACCGCATGCGGGAACCGTGCCAAATGCCCGGACCGGCAAGCGGATTCGGATCTGCCGGAGGCAGCATAAGCGTCCGGGGCGGTCGGCGCTACCCGAGCCGTGCAGCCGCCCGAGCGGATCCCGACGACAAATCCGGCGCAACCGCCGATGCCGAGAACCGCTCTCGATGTGTGGGGAGGATGCCCTGTGTTCGGGTCAGGCGTAGAGCTCGGCGGGTGCGAGGACGCCGATCGTGCCGGGGACGAGGGCGGCGAGTTGCCGGGCGGAATCGTTGTTTGGGGTGGGCGAGAACCAGAGCAGGCGTTGGGTGCCGTCGTCGGTGGGGATGTTGTTGCAGTAGAGCTCGATGACACCGTGGGCGGGATGGACGATGCGTTTGCGGGTGCTGTGGCGGACTTCCACGTCGTGGTTGTCCCAGAGGCGCGCGAATTCGGGGCTGATCGCCCGGAGCCCTGCCATCAGATCGCGTGCCTCGCCGCCGCGGCGGGCGATGGCGGCGCGCAGGTCCGAACAGAACACCCGCGAGTGATAGGCGTGATCGTCGGCCGGGTAGACGCCGCGTTGGTCAGGATGAGCGAACCAGTGGTAGGCGAAGCTGCCGTGCGGCCAGGGCCCGAGTTCGTGTCGGCCCAACAGCGCCACGGCGAGGGCGTTTTGGGCGAGGACTTCATGCAGGTCGGTGATGACCAGGGCAGGGGTGTCGTCGAGTTTGCCCAGCAGGTCGGCCAGTCGTGGATTGACCCGATACGACGCGACCGTGCGTGGGGGCGCGTAATCGCACAGGTGGAAAAGGTAGTCGCGTTCGTCGTCGGTCAACCGCAGAGTCCGCGCGAGCACCGCCAGCATCTGCTCCGACGGGCGAGCTCCCTTGCCCTGCTCCAATTCGACGTAGTAGTCGCCGGACATGCCCGCCAGCACGGCCACCTCGTCGCGCCGCAATCCTGGAACCCGTCGCCGCGTACCGGGCGGCAGCCCGACGTCGGCTGGGCGGATCCTGTCGCGCCGAGATTTCAGGAACGATCCGAGTTCATTGCGGTCCACAACGCCGATCCTGGCATGTCCGACCAGGTCCGGCACTCCTGTCAGGGCGCCGGCGGTGCTCGGCGGCACGGATGGACACCAGCCGGTCGGCCGCCCGGTACCTGGGAGCGGGATGTGGCAGATCGGCCGTGCACCCCCACCACCGACATGAAACGTCGATACCGGCTGGTATGCCGTGTCCTCCTCCGGGGTCGGCCGGTGCGGCCATCGTTATCCAGGGGGTGACGACCCCAGGGTGAGCGGCACTCTGGCTCCAGACTTCCAGCGGCGGGATCGTTGTCGGCACCACAACGAACCCCACGGAAGGACCAACCCCATGACCACTCGAGTGGCACTCGTGACCGGCGGCTCCCGCGGCATCGGCCGCGCGATCGCACTGCGGTTGGCGGCCGAAAAGTATGCCGTGGTCGTGAATTACGCCGGCAACGCGGCAGCGGCCGACGCCACCGTCGCGGAGATCACCACCGCGGGCGGTACCGCGATCCCGGTCCGCGGCGACGTGGCCGACGAAGCCGCGATGGCGGCGGTGTTCGACACCGCTGAGGCACGGTTCGGCGGGCTGGACGTGGTGGTCAACGCCGCTGGAATCATGACCCTGGCTCCCGTAGCGGACTTGGACCTGTCGGTTCTGGATCGGATGTATCGCACCAACGCGCGCGGCACTTTCGTGGTGGCCCAGCAGGCGGCGCGGCGACTGCGCGGCGGTGGAGCGCTGGTGACCCTGTCCAGTTCGGTGCTGGGTCTGGCGATGCCGGGCTACGCGGCCTATGCCGCCAGCAAGGGCGCCGTCGAGGCATTGACCTTGATCCTGGCCCGGGAGCTGCGCGGACGTGATGTCACCGTGAACACCGTCGCTCCCGGGCCGACCGCCACCGAGTTGTTCCTGGACGGCAAGGACGCCGACACCGTCGCCCGGCTGGCCTCCCAGCCACCGCTGGAACGTCTCGGAACACCCGCGGACGTCGCCGAAGTGGTCGCCTTCCTCACCTCTCCCGCCGGGCACTGGGTCAACGGGCAGACCCTTCGCGCGAACGGCGGAATCATTTGAGCCCCATCACTTTCCGAACTCCAAGCCCATCAACCTGTCGAGATCGAGGACTGCCATGAGCAAGACCATCCTGATCACCGGAGCCTCCAGCGGATTCGGCGCACTCACCGCCCGCACTCTGTCGCGGGCGGGACATACCGTCTACGCGTCCATGCGCGACACCGCCGGCCGCAACGCGGCAGCCGTAGCAGATGCGAAGGCGTTCGCCGCGGCCGAGAACACCGACCTGCGCACCATCGAACTCGACGTGCAGTCCCAGCCGTCGATCGACGCCGCCGTCGCCGCGATCATCGCCGAACACGGCCGGCTGGACGTGCTGATCCACAACGCCGGACACATGGTCACCGGCCCCACCGAGGCGTTCACCGACACCGAACTGGCCGCTGTCTACGACATCAACGTGCTGGGCACCCAACGCGTCAACCGAGCTGTCCTGCCGCACATGCGGTCCCACGGCCACACACTGCTGATCTGGATCGGATCCAGCAGCACCCGCGGCGGCACCCCGCCCTACCTGGGCCCCTACTTCGCCGCCAAGGCCGCCATGGACTCCCTCGCGGTCGGCTACGCCGCCGAACTGGCTCGCTTCGATATCGAGACCACCATCGTCGTGCCCGGTTCCTTCACCCGGGGCACCAATCACTTCGCCCACAGCGGCGGCCCCGCCGACGCCACCACCGTCGCCGCCTACGACCAGCGCTACGCCGGACTCATGGATGAAGTCTCCCAACGGCTTGCCGACCTGGCCCCCGCCGACGCCGACGCCGTCGACGTGGCCCGCGCCATTGTCGCCGTCGTCGACACACCCCACGGCACACGACCGTTCCGAGTCCACATCGACCCTGCCGACGACGGCGCCGAAGTCGTCAGCGCCGTCGCCGACCGCATCCGCACCGAATTCCTCACCCGCATAGGTCTCGCCGACCTCCTCCACCCCCACAACTAGCCGGCCGAGGTTCACTCTTCTCTCGCCGCAGACCGCGCCCTTTTTTCAAGGTGGCGTCTGCTCCGCGAAAGACCGGAGCGCCGAGATCATCTCAGCCTCAGGAACGCGCCATCATGCCGATCACGGTGTGCTCGGCAGACAACTGGATGGGAAGTGCGAACCGGCATATCTCGCCCCGTATATGCCTGAATCGAATGTGGTTCAAACACTGCACAGATGTCAGGAGTCCGGCCGTCGCGGAGTGACGAACGCGGTTCGCCCACAGCGGAATCGCGGCCCGTGCACTTGACCTCGATAGAAGTCGAGGTTTCAGCCTGGAGTCATCGACCGTTCGTCGAAAGCGACAGGGAGGCAAAGACATGCGTGTGGTGCAGGCCAAGAAATTCGGTGGACCCGAGGTGCTGGCCGTGAGCGAAGTTCCGGATCCGGTCGCCGATTCGGGTGAAGTGGTGGTGCGGGTTGCGGCGGCGGATGTCATGTTTCTGGACACGACGTTGCGGAGCGGGTGGGCGAGTGACTATTTTCCGGTCGAGACGCCGTTCGTGCCGGGCGGTGCTGTGACGGGCACTGTCGAGTCGGTCGGGCCGGACGTGGATCCGGCGTGGGTCGGCAAGCGGGTGGCCACTCCGACCGCGGCAAGCGGTATCGGCGGCGGTCTGCCCATCGGAGGGTACGCCGAACGGGCCTTGGCGAAAGTCGCCACGCTGGCGGTCATTCCGGATGAGCTGAGCTTCGAGCAGGCGGCCGCCCTCGTGCACGACGGCCGCACCGTTCTCGCCGTCGCCGACCGCGCTGCGATGCGGCCGGGACAGTGGGTGCTGATCACCGCGGCCGCGGGCGGACTGGGCACCCTGCTCGTCCAGTTGGCCCGAGCGGCCGGCGCGCAGGTCATCGCCGCCGCCCGCGGCGAGGCGAAACTGGCTCTGGCGCAACGGCTCGGCGCGCACGAGGTGGTCGACTACTCGGAATCGGGCTGGGCCGACCGGGTTCGCGAACGGACCGGCGGCGTCCAGGTGGTGCTCGACGGCGCGGGCGGCGAGATCGGCCGCGCGGCCCTCACCGCCACCGCGCCCGGCGGCCTGCTCATCGCCTACGGCAACTCCGCCGGTGGCTTCGCGGCGGTCGACGCGGAGGCCGCTGCCGCCCAGAGCGTCACCCTCGTTACCCTGTTCGAGATCGCGACCCCGGACACCGACTGGCTGACCCTCCACGACCGCGCGCAGGCCGAGGTCGCCGCCGGTCGCCTCGAGGTCGTCATCGGCCAGACGTTCCCCCTGGACGAGGCCGCCGCCGCGCACGCCGCCATCGGTGCGCGCACCGCAGTCGGCCGGACCATCCTCACCGTCTGATCTCATCGGCGTGTCGTGAACGTCCGCCCATTCTCGGAGAGCAAGGTGGGACCGGGCGGAACGCGACGCGGAGGTGGTGATGGGTATTCGGTCCGGTGCGGTCGCGGCTGTGGTGACCGGTGTCTGGCTGGCGGTGACCGGGGCCGCGGGCGCGCAACCCCGAATCGACCCCGGCGCAATTCAACCCGCACGGGTGCTGCCCCGCACCGCGCTCGCCGTGCGCACGCTGGTTCCGGGGGTGGGCAGGGGCACCGACAACGAGACCGAGGAGCGCGCGGCGCTGTCCATCGCCAAGCTGTACATGGCGGACTACGCCCTGCGCCACGGCGACGGCTCGGCCGAGGATCGAGACCTCGGCGAGCGCATGATCCGCAGGTCCGACGACGCGGCCGCCAACCGAATCGCCGCCAAGTACCCGTACGCCATCGATGCGATCGCCAAGGAATACAGCCTGCGGGCCACCCATGGTGCGGGCGGCTGGGAACTGTCGACCACCAGCGTCGCCGACGTGGCCGACTTTCTGGCGGCGAAACTCCGCGCCGAACCCGACAGTCCGATCCTGGCCTGGATGGAGCAACCCTCCGACAAGGCATCCGACGGCACCCGCCAGGACTGGGGAACCGCCCGTCTGCCCCTGGTGTACGGAACCAAATGGGGCTGGGCCGATGTCGGCCCCCCGGAGGTGGCCTCGGTGTCCTTCGGTCCCGGCTTCACCGTGGCCGCCCACACCTACGGCACTCCCGAACAGCAGACCGAGGACGTGCTGGGCGCGTGGTCGCCGCTGACGGCCCGGGAGGCCCCGAAGCGCTGACGTCCGTGTGACCTGTGCCATCGAGGAAGCGCCTTGCGCCCTAAACGGTTGTGGTTTCACAATCATTGTGTGCTTACAACTGTTGAGGGGCTGAGTTCGCGCCGGAAGACGATCATCCTGATCACCTGCTGTCTGAGCCTGCTGATCTCGTCCATGGACGCGACCATCGTGAATGTCGCCATCCCCACCATTCGCGGCGATCTGGGCGCGCCGCTGTCGCGGCTGCAGTGGATCGTCGACATCTACACGCTGACCCTCGCCAGCCTGCTCATGCTCTCGGGCGCGGCCGCCGATCGCTTCGGTCGCAAGCGGGTCTTCCGTATCGGCCTGCTCACCTTCGCGCTCGGCTCGCTGCTGTGCAGCCTCGCGCCCACCATCGAGGTCCTCATCGGGGCGCGGTTCGTGCAGGCGGTCGGCGGCTCCATGTTGAATCCCGTTGCCATGTCGATCATTACGACCACGTTCACGGCCACGGTGGAGCGCGCCCGCGCGATCGGCGTGTGGGGCGCGGTGGTCGGCATCTCGACGGCGCTGGGACCCATGGTCGGCGGCGTGCTCATCGACATCCTGGGCTGGCAGTCGGTGTTCTGGATCAACCTGCCCATCGTGGCGGTCGCGCTGCTGCTCACCACTGTCCATGTGCCGGAATCGAAGTCGGCGACCCCGCGCGGCATGGACCCGATCGGTCAGGTGCTGGCCATCGTGGTGATGTTCACGCTCGTGTTCGGCCTGATCGAAGGCAGGCCCGCGGTCTTCGCGCTGTCGGCGCTGGCGCTGGGCGGATTCGTTCGGCACGAGGCGCGTCACCCGTCGCCGTTCATCGATCTGCGCTTCTTCCGCAGCTTCCCGTTCTCCTCGGCCACCGTCATCGCGGTGTGCTCGTTCGCCGCCCTGGGCGCGTTCCTGTTCGACATGTCGCTGTATCTGCAAGGGACACGGCACTTCTCGGCCGTGCACACCGGCCTGCTGTACCTGCCCATGGCGCTGGGCGTGCTGTTCTTCTCGCCGCTGTCGGGCCGGCTGGTGGGCCGCTACGGCACCCGCCCGTCGCTGCTGGCCTCCGGCATCCTGATGGCGGTGGCCGCCGTCGGTCTCACGATGCTGCGCGCCGGCACTCCGATCTGGCAGCTGGTCATCACCTTCGCCCTGTTCGGTATCGGCTTCGGCATGGTGAACGCGCCCATCACCACCACCGCGGTGAGCGGTATGCCGCCCGATCGCGCGGGTGCGGCGGCCGCGGTGGCCTCCACCAGCCGCCAGGTCGGCGTGAGTCTCGGTGTGGCACTGTGTGGTGCGCTCACCGGCGTGGGGCTGTGGTGGACCATCGCCGGCTTCGCCGCGGCCGTGACCGCGCTGGGTGTCGCCGCCAATACCGACTGGGCGTACCGTTCGCGAGATCGGGTCGCCCCCCTGCTCGAGGAGGTCCCCGTTCATGCCGGATGACACGCCCACGACCGATGAGGTCTGGCGGCAGCTCACCCACCTGGTGATGGACACCCGCGACAGCTGGAAGCGCGCGGTGGTGGAGCGAACCGGCATGCCCTTCAGCCGGATTCGCGTGCTGCGCCGGCTGCTGCCCGGTCCGCTCACTGCCAAGCAGCTGGCCCAGGCGGCCGCCATGGACGCCCCCGCCACCACGGTCGTGGTCAACGATCTCGAGGAGCGCGGCCTGGTGATCCGCGAGATCGACCCGACCAACCGGCGCTGCAAACTCATCTCACTCACCCGGGCGGGGCAGGAGGTGGTGGCAGAGGCCCTCGCCACGCCCGATCCGGCGCCCGCGGAATTGGCCGCCCTCACCCCCGACGACCTGCGCACACTCCACGAGATCCTGCGCAAACTCGAACACTGACTTACCCGTTCGTGATTCAACCGTTATCGTTTGTCCCGTGCGATACCGAACCTGGAAGTCCCTGGCGGCCCTCTGCGGCGTCCTGCTGATCGCGGGCAGCGGCCAGAGCCTCGCCGCCGCATCGGTTTCGGGATCGCTCACGCGCCCGGCGCTGGAATCGCCTGCCATCCCGCTGTTTCCGATCGCCGGCCAAACCGTGGTCATCGATCCCGGCCACAATGGCGGCGGCGCGGCCCACCCCGACGAGATCAATGCGCAGGTGCCCGACGGCCGCGGTGGCATGAAGCCCTGCAACACCACCGGCACCAGCGGCGTCGACGGCTATACCGAGCACGAATTCAACTGGGATGTGGCCCAGCGCGTCCGCGATCTGCTCACCGTGCGCGGCTACCACGTGATCATGAGCCGCGACAGCGACAGCGGGGTCGGCCCGTGCGTCGATGATCGCGGCACCCTCGGTAACCGCGTCGGCGCGGCGGCCGTGGTCTCCATCCACGCCGACGGCGCGCCCGCCGGTGCGCACGGCTTCCATGTCGCCTACTCCTCGCCCGCGCTCAACGACACCCAGTCCGGGCCGTCGGTGCGGCTGGCCACCACCCTGCGCGACACCATGGCCGGGGCGGGCTTCACCACCTCCACCTATGTCGGCTCCGACGGGATGAACCCGCGCGCCGATCTGGCCGGGCTGAACTTCTCCGAGCGCCCGACGGCGCTCGTCGAATGCGGCAACATGCGAGATCCCGGCGATGCCGCGGTCATCGAATCACCGGATGGCCGTACCCGATTCGCGCAGGCCATCGCCGACGCCATCGCGGCGTACCTCGGCTAGCACATCGCGCGGAACCATTCACGGCGCGGGCTCTGACTGCGCCCGGTTTGCCGTGAGTACATTCGTCACGTCATTGATGGAATATTTTCGGGAAACCGGACCAGCAGAGTTCCGGGGAGGACTCCTTGACCACGACCGACGCACAGCCGCGCTCGCGCTTTGCGAATTGGCTTCTCGAGGATGCGGGTGAGCACTACTCGCAGATTCAGGGGCCGATGGCCAAGAAGGCCCCCAAGGAGCATCAGCATTCCTGGTGGAAGGTGATGTGCCTGACCGGTGTCGATTACTTCTCGACACTCGGTTACCAGCCCGGTATCGCCGCGCTGGCCGCGGGCGTGCTGTCCCCCCTGGCGACGGTCGTGCTGGTCGCCCTGACGTTGCTGGGCGCGCTGCCGGTCTACCGCCGGGTGGCCCGGGAGAGCCATGACGGCGGCGGCTCCATCGCCATGTTCGCCAATGTCCTGCCCAAGTGGTGGGGCAAGATCTTCATCCTGGTGCTGCTGGGCTTCGCGGCCACCGACTTCACCATCACCATGACGCTGTCGGCGGCCGACGGTGCGGCCCACATCGTCGAGAACCCGTATGTGCCGGGTTTCCTGCACGACCAGAACATGACCATCACCCTGGTCCTGCTGGCATTGCTGGCGGCGGTGTTCCTCAAGGGGTTCAGTGAGGCGATCGGAATCGCGGTCAGTCTGGTCGGCGCGTACCTGGCGCTGAATCTGGTGGTGGCCGTGGTCGGCATCGTGAAGGTGCTGCAGGCCCCGCACCTGGTGACCGACTGGTCGCATCTGCTGACCGCCAAGCACGGCAATGTTGTCGCCATGATCGGCGTCGCCCTGCTGGTGTTCCCCAAGCTGGCGCTGGGCCTGTCCGGATTCGAGACCGGTGTCGCGGTCATGCCGCAGATCAAGGGCAGCCCGGCCGATACCAAGGAATACCCGCGCACCCGCATCAACGGCACCCGCAAACTGCTGACCACCGCCGCGCTCATCATGAGCGGATTCCTCATCGTCACCAGTTTCATCACCACCATCCTGATTCCGGAGAAGGAGTTCGAGGCGGGCGGGCAGGCCAACGGCCGTGCGCTGGCCTACCTGGCGCACGAGTACCTCGGCAACGGGTTCGGCACGGTCTACGACGTCAGCACCATCGCCATCCTGTGGTTCGCGGGCGCGTCGGCCATGGCCGGTCTGCTCAATCTGGTGCCGCGCTACCTGCCGCGTTTCGGCATGGCTCCCGAGTGGGCGCGCCAGATCCGGCCGCTGGTGCTGGTTTTCGGGCTGGTGTCCTTCGGTATCACCTGGTACTTCGACGCCAGCGTGGACGCGCAGGGTGCGGCGTACGCGACCGGTGTGTTGGTGCTGATCACCTCCGCGGCCATGGCCGTGACCATTTCGGCCTCGCGCCAGAAGCAGCACACGCGTGTGCTCGGCTTCGGCGTGGTGTCACTGATCTTCGTCTACACCACGATCGACAACATCATCGAGAAGCCGGCCGGTCTGCATCTGGCCATCCTGTTCGTGCTCGCGATCATCGTGGTCTCGTTCGCCTCGCGGGTCCGCCGGGCCTTCGAATTGCGGGCCGTCGAGGTCATCTTCGACGAGAAGGCCTGCCGGATGATCGACCAGCTGGCCGAGCGCGGCGAGATCCGCATCGTCACCCACGACATCGCCGATGGCCGCTCGCCCGGGGAGTACGCGGAGAAGGAAGCCGATCAGCGTCGCGAGAGCCACATCCCGGACGGCGAGCCGATCCTCTTCCTCGAGGTCATCGTCAAGGACCCGTCGGAGTTCAGCACGACGCTGAATGTGACCGAGGTGGATGTGGAGGACTACCACATCCTGGAGGTCGAGGCGGCCGCCGTCCCGAACTGCATTGCCTCCATTCTCATCGCCATCCGCGACCGCACCGGCCAGTGCCCGCACGTGTATTTCGAATGGACCGAGGGCAATCCGCTGGTCAACCTGGCCCGCTTCATGTTCTTCGGCGAGGGCGAGGTGGCTCCGGTGACCCGCGAGATCCTGCGGCGGGCGATCCCGCGGCGTTCCCAGCGACCGCACGTGCACGTCGATAGCTGACGGCGGCCGAAAAATCTAGGTGTAACTCCTGGTTTCATACACAGGTAGAATATTGCTACGCTCACGCAGCAAACGCGATATGAGACCAGGAGTACCGATGAAGCTACTTCCGAGGCTGGGCCGCCGAGTGGTGATCGAACCCGGAGAGGTAGCGCTGCAGGCCCGGAATGTGCAGTTCGATTGGTCGCGGACCGAACCGGTCTGGATGAAGAAGGAACCGATCGCCTCGCACGTCCTCAATGCCCTGAGCATGCTGCTGCCCGAAGGCGAGCGCATGTTCCTGGTGACCTTCGGCGAAGCCCTCGAACTGGTCAAGGACGAGAAGCTGCGGGAAGCCATGCTCGGCTTCATCGGCCAGGAGTCCATGCACGCCGAGAGTCACAACGGGGCGCTCGAACAGGTGCTCGCGGCTCACGGCATCGACGTGGAACCCTATGTGCGGCAGGCGGAGTTCCTGTTCCGCAAGACCCTGGGCCCGCGTGAGGCGGCCGACCCGGCCGCCCGGCAGCAGCAACTGGTCGAGCGGCTCGGTTTCATCGCGACGCTCGAGCACTTCTTCGCCTTCCTGGGCGACTGGGTGATCAATGCCGATCTCGAACGGTTCGAGGCCGACCCGCAAATGCTGGACCTGTTCCGCTGGCACGGCGCCGAAGAGGTCGAGCACCGCATGGTCGCCCACGACGTGGCCGAGTACTTCGACATCGGCTACGTGCGCCGCGGCGCCCTCATGCTGATCGTCTTCCCGATCTTCATCGCGCTGCTGCTGCGCGGCAGCAAGTTCCTGGTGCACGCCGACCCGTCGCTGCCCGATCACCGCTACCCGATGCTGATCATGCGGATCGTGGGGGCCATGTGGCGCGGTTCGCTGCCCGGGATTCCATCGCTGCTGGTGAGCGCGCTGTCCACCTACAAGCCGGGCTACAGCCCTGAGGGTGTCGGCTCGACCGCGCAGGCGGTGGCCTATCTGGCGCAGTCCCCGGCTGCCCGGGCGCTGGCCTCGTGAGCGCGATCCGACCCGTCCCCACCACGCCGCCACGGGACCTGTTCGGTAAGGGGCGGGCCGACCGGACCACCCGGGTGCTGGACTTCATCGCCGAAAGCCGTTTGCGCTGGAGCGCGTTCGTGAACCGGCGCCGGCCCGATGCGCAAGTGAACGACTGGCGGATTCCGCTGGTGGTCGCCGAACGCCGGGTGGAGGCGCACGACACCGATGTGATCAGCCTGCTGCTGACCGCGCCCGACGGACGGGAGCTGCCCGAATGGCGGCCGGGCGCGCATGTGGATCTCGAATTGCCCTCGGGGAAGGTGCGACAGTACTCGCTGTGCGGCGACCCGGCCGACCGGCACGCGTATCGCGTTGCGGTGCGGCGCGTTCCGGAGGGCAATGGCGGGTCGCTGGAGGTGCACGGGGAGCTGGCCGTGGGCACCCCGGTGTCGGTGCGGGGGCCGCGCAACGCGTTCCCGTTCGTGCCGCCGGGGTACGGATCCTCCGCCGCGCGAGTGCATTTCGTGGCAGGCGGCATCGGCATCACGCCGATCCTTCCGATGATCCGGATGGCCGACCGGCTGGGTGTCGAGTGGAGCATGGTGTACGTCGGGCGGTCCCGCGACACCATTCCGTTCCTGTCGGAGGTGGAGTCGTTCGGGGACCGGGTCACCGTGCGCACCGATGACGCGCACGGGATTCCGACCGCGGCGGATCTGCTGCCGGGGGTCGGGTCCGACACCTCCGTCTACTGCTGCGGGCCGATCGTGATGACGCAGCTCATCACCGACGCCATTCGCGAGATGCCCGGCGTGGAACTGTATTCCGAGCGCTTCTCGCCACCGCCGGTGGTGAACGGCACCGCCTTCCGGGTGGAGCTGGCCCGCACCGGTGAGGTGATCGACGTGCCCGCGGACAAATCGGTGCTCGAGGAAGTGCTGAAAGTCCGTCCGGACAGCTCGTATTCGTGCCGTCAGGGCTTCTGCCGCACCTGCGTGGTGCGGGTGCGCTCCGGTGAGGTCGACCATCGCGACACCGCGCTCACCGACGCCGAACGCGCGGCCGGCGACATGCTCATCTGCGTATCCCGTTGCGGCGGGGATTGTTTGGTGCTGGATCTCTAGCGCCCTCTCAATGAGGAGAAAATCGTGACCGATCACCCCGCCGTCCTTCCCGCCGCCGAGCGCCTGGTGCGCAGCGGCGAGTTCGACATCGCCGTCTACGAATACGGTGAACCGTTGGCCGGTGGAGAATCCCAAGACACCATTGTGCTGGTCCACGGCTGGCCCGATGACCACCACCTCTGGGATCGCGTGGTGCCACTGCTGGCCGACCGCTTCCACGTGGTCACCTACGACACCCGCGGGCACGGGCGCTCCACCCGCACCGACCGCACCGAGGACTATCGGCTCGAGCACTTCGCGGCCGACTTCTTCGCCGTCGCCGACGCGGTGAGTCCCGATGCGCCCGTGCATATCCTGGCCCACGACTGGGGTTCGGTGCAGATGTGGGAGGCCGTCTGCGAGCCGCGGGCCGCCGGGCGGATCGCCTCCTTCACCTCGGTATCCGGGCCCAACCTGGACCACCTGGGCGCGTGGGTGCGGTCGCGCCTGTCGCGCGGCAAGGTGTGGGGGCCGTTCACCCAGCTGCTGTCCTCGGCCTATACCGGGCTGTTCATGACGCCTGGAGTGCCGCGGGTGGTGCTCGCGCCGCTGGGCACCGAGAAGATGTGGTCGCGCTTCGTCGCCCTGATGAACGAGACCTCGCCGGCGAACATCAAGCTCGGCCCGGAGTTCCGGCGCGACTTCTTCGACGGCATGCGCATCTACCGCGCGAATATCCTGCAACGACTGAGCGATCCGCGCGAGCGCCGCACCGAGGTGCCGGTGCAGCTGATCATCGCGCGCCGGGATGTGGCGGTGCGGCCCGCCGGTTACGACGACACCAAGGACTGGGCGCCCAACCTGTACCGGCGCGAGGTCGGCGGCGGGCATTGGCTGCCGTTCTCGCACCCGGAGCTGCTGGCCACCTCCACGCTCGAGCTCATCGACTCGCTGCGGACGGGAGAGGCCCCGCGCGCGCTGCGGCGCGCCGAAGTCGGCACGCCGCAGCGGCCTTTCGAGAACCAGCTGCTGGTGATCACGGGCGGTGGCAGCGGCATCGGGCGCGAGACGGCGCTCGCCTTCGCCCGCGAGGGCGCGGAGGTCGTGCTCTCCGATATCAATGTGGACTCGGCCAAGGAGACCGTGGATCTCATTGCCGCCGAAGGCGGTACCGCGCACGCCTACCAGCTCGACGTCTCCAGCGAGGAAGCCGTGGCCGAGCACGCGGCCGCGGTCATCGCCACGCACGGTGTGCCCGACATCCTGATCAACAATGCCGGCGTGGGCGCGGCGGGCGATTTCTTCGACACCCCCGCAGCCGAATTCGACCGGGTCCTCGATATCAATCTGCACGGTGTCATCAATGGCTGCCGCACCTTCGGCAAGGCCATGGCCGACCGCGGCCTCGGCGGCCACATCGTCAATCTCTCCTCCATGGCCGCCTACACCCCCCAGCGCGGCTTCGCCGCCTACTCGACCTCCAAGTCGGCGGTCTTCATGTTCTCCGACTGCCTGCGCGCGGAACTGGCGGGCAAGGGCATCGGCGTGCACACCATCTGCCCCGGCATCGTTCACACCAATATCGTTGCCACCACCCGCTTCTCGGGCGTCTCCGCCGCAGACGAGGCCGCCGAGCAGCAGCGCTACGACAAGCTCTACGCGGCCCGCCGCTACGGCCCCGAGAAGGTCGCCGACCAGATCGTCAAGGCCGTGGAGCGCGGCCGCGACGTCGTCCCGGTTACCCCCGAAGCCTGGCTCCAGTACCGCTTCAACCGCTTCGCCCCGGCCGTCGCCCGCTTCTTCGCGGCACGGGTGAAGCTGACATAACCGAGTACCCGTTTCGGCGAGGGTTCACACCGGCGATGAGCCCCTCGGAAAATGGGTTTGTCGTACCGATTCTCCCTGGCGTAGCTTTCGGCTATATCTCGCGGTCGGAGGGGCCGTGAGGCGGGGGAGGAGGCCGACGATGGTTGGCGGAATAATCTGTGTTGCCATTGTGATCGCTCTGGTCGTCTTGACGGCTGTTACTACCCGGAACAAGCCTGACCCTCGCCGTGGAAGTCGCGGCAAGAGTTGGGGATACGGTGCGGCCGGAGGCGACTGGGGCGGCAGCTCGAGCGACAGCGGTGGCGGATCGACCTACGGTGGCGGCCATGGCGGTGGCCACAGCGGTTGCGGCGGCGGCAGCGGCCACGGCCATGGCGGTGGCCACAGCGGTTGTGGCGGTGGCGGCAGCGGTTGCGGCGGCGGCAGCGGTTGCGGCGGCGGCAGCGGCTGCGGCGGTGGTGGTTGCGGCGGTGGCAGCTAGCCGGCCCATCGCGATACGATACCGGACCGAGCGCCGGTCAGCTCGTCCGTAGCGCCGCCTCGATGGAGTGGACCCGCTCCAATGGGATCCCCCACGGATGGTCCACTCCCACAACGGTATCCAGGTCCCACAGCACGCATGCTTCGCCTGGTCGCGCCACGAACGACCAGGCGACCACCGTGCGCCCCAGCTGCTCCGCCATCGGGTCTCCCGAACCCGTGCCCTCGCCATCGGGGAAGTGATGCAGAAACCTGCCGTACGCGCTGTCGCACAACCGCGCGTACCGCTTCGTACACAGGATGAGTCCGTGCCAAGCCTCGTCCACGGCATGCGAGGGCATGCCGATCACCCGATCGTCGCGCATCGCCGCTCCGCAGCAGCGCAACCATTGCCGCAGACCGGTTTCCACCAGCTCACGCGGCTGCCACGGACAGGTCTTGAACACCGCCTCCGGAAGCTCGAGCGCGTCCACGGCTCGATTGACTTGTTCGAGCCGTGGACGCTGGGAACGGCGCAGCAGCATAGCTTCACGCTACGTTGATTTCGGGGCAGATCGCGAGCGCCATTCGGAACATCGCGGGCCGCGCGGCACGGATCACGCGGTGCGAGCGGTGATCTCGGTCCGCGCTTCCCGCGTGCGGGTCGCGCGCAGACTGGTGAAGGTCACCGTCACCAGCACCAGCACGATCACGAGAAGTGAGGTGGCCGTGGGGATTTGGGGGACGCCGCTCCAGATGCCGTGGGCCCAGTGCAGGACCAGCTTCACGCCGATGAAGGCGAGGATGGCGGCCAGGCCGTAGGCCAGGTGGACCAGGCGGGAGAGCGCGGCGTGGAGGACGAAATACAGGGCGCGCAGGCCCAGAAGGGCGAAGGCGTTGGTGGCGAAGACCAGGAACGGGTCGCCGGTGACGCCGTAGACCGCGGGGACCGAGTCGACGGCGAAGACGATATCGGTGGCCATGACCGCGGCTACCACCAGCGCCAGCGGGGTGAGGGCGCGGCGGACTGTGCCGGGCTGGGCCGGATCCGGTTCGCGGACCGCCATTTTGGTGCCGCGGTAGTCGTCGGTGACCGGCCAGACACGGCGCATCAGCTGCACCGATTTCATGGCGGACACATCCAGCTCCTGCTTGTGCCCGCCGGCCGCGTCGGCGAGCAGCTTCACCGCGGTGACCAGCAGGATCATGCCGAACAGCAGGAACGCCCAGTCCAGGGTGGCCAGGGCGGCCGCGCCGAGGGCGATGAAGATGCCGCGTAGCACCAGCGCGCCCGCGATGCCGTACAGCAGCACTCGCTGCGCCAGCGCGGCCGGGACCGCGAAGGCCGACAGCAGCAGCATGAAGATGAAGAGGTTGTCCACCGACAGCGACTTCTCCAGCAGGTAGCCGGTGAAGAACTCCATGGCCGGCGCGCCGCCGTCGTTGAACCACAGGAAGATGCCGAAGGCGATGGGCAGGGTGATGTAGAAGACGGTCCAGGCGATGGCCTCGCGCATCGACACCTCATGCGGACGCCGGGTGAGCGCGAAGTCGAGGATCAGCAGCGCCAGTACCGCGGCCATGGTTCCGCCCCACAGCCAGGGCGTACCGACACTGTCGATAGCGGTGGAACTCGCGAGAACGGACAGGGTAGGACTCATGGGACCTCCTCGGGCAGGGAAAACCAGCCGAGGTCTCCTTCACCCGCCCCTGTATGTCACTGCGGCGGGCAACCATCCGGGGGACGCGTCGGCGCGGCCCGTACTGACCGGAGTGATTCGTGGGAAGTACTCCCCTCTAGGTCAGGCAGGATAGTCGACCCTTACCCGTGAGGTCCAGTCGAGACGCGGTCAGCGCGGGGTGAGCACCACTACGGCGATGGGGCGCGTGGTCATCTTCTGATACCGCGTGTAGCGGCCCTGGTTCACCTTGTCGACGAGCTGGAACCGGCGCGCGTACTCCGGATCGTTCGGATAGGTGGCCGTCGCCGTCACCGGGATCCGCGTGGTGCCGACCTGAATCTCGCAGTCCGCCTTGGCCTTCACATTGGCCAGCCACCCCGGTGGCTTCGGCGACCCGCCGTTGGACGCGGTCACGAGGTAGTCCTCGTGGTCCTGCGCGTAGGTGAGCGCACTGGTGCGTTCCTTGCCGGTTCTGCGACCCACTGTGCGCAGCAGCAGCGTCGGATTCCCGAACAACAGCTTGTGCCCGACCAATCCGTTGCTGTTCTCGTAGATCCACTGATGTGCCTTCAGCACGTTCGCGAACAGACTCGCCATCGTGTTCCTCCCTGCGGTGGTGGACAGGCCCAGGTTAACGCTTCACGAATCGATCACGATCTTGTGGATACGTTTCCGGAGCCGGTTCGTCCGGAGGCTCGAAATTCGCACGACGACAAATGGGCCATAATAAGGTGTTGTCTTCAGTCGGCCAGCCATCCGAGTTCGGTGCAGACCGTGTACACCAACGAATTTGAGTGCAGCCATCGGATATACGGCATTCGCGGGGCCGATCTACGACGGCAGCCGTGGCGCGGAGTTCAGTGCTGAGGAGCGAAGGTCGGCCGATAGGACAGGGTCTCGGTGGCCACTGTGCGGCCCGAGGCTCCTGAAGTCATACCGAGTGTGTGATGCGGAGCGGAGGGGGCAGCTCCTCCCACTCTTGCGAGTTTGGCGGGGTTGGTTGTGACGATAGATCAGTCGAATCCCGCAATTTTTCAAATAGTCTACCGGCCTCGGCTTCGGCCCGTTCCGTAGCAGTCTCATGGCACCGCGTGATTGCCCTCGCTAGCCGACCGGGATCGACGGACATTGCGGATTGCGAGATTTGGAGATTGGTGATCTTTCCGTTCATATCAGTTTCAACGACCACCGCGCCACCGGATGTTTCGGCGCGGCCGCGAACCTGAGAGATTGCACTCTGAATACGGTCGCGGCGTGCAGCCGCCTCTTCTGGAACGATACTCATCGATAATCCTCTGGTGGTCAAGTGCAAACTTGCGATTTTGGAGAGTTCTGGGTGAATATGTTAACCCCGCAGGGGCAACTTGCCGGGAAGGCTGGTGCCAACGCTTGTTTTAGTTTTTGCCCACTATTTCTTTTTGAACCCCGAGAGCGTGACGCAGCCAATCAACCAATGAGTCGGCCAGCTTGTGGACATGGGGGTAGCCCTCTTGGTATCCGTACACGGCTTCAGATCCCAGCTCGAAGAAGTAGACCTTGTAGCCCTGATGGTGTCCGAAGAAGAACCGATTCTCCAGGGTCAACGTCTCGTCTGGACCGCTGGCAACATCGATTGCAGAATCCTTCGCATCGAGACATCCAGGGAAGAATAGGTCAGTCCCTCTGAACAGGTCACCGGCTTTCCTGCCGAATACTTCCAGAAATGCGATGTACGCGTCGGGAATTGGGAAAGACCCGGCAGTGGCGACGACCTGAGCTATTTCATTGCCCGAGCATCCGATGATCTCGCTCGGAGACGTAGCGATGCCGGAAATTAGCAGATCATGGCGCAGGGACTCCATTGCCTGCATACTCTCTGGGTTAGCCATTGGTCACATTCACTTTCACTCCGGGGAACTTATCCTGAAACTGCTTGATTACATTATCGCATGCAGGACATGGTTCGCGTTCGGTGTACAGGTTGATGACCCCCTTGGAGTCTGGGTTAAGTTTCTGGGCCAGCTGGTCTAGAATCTTGAATTCAGAATCGGCGGGACGTTCGACAGAACCATCCACTGAGATGGGGTTCAAGGTTGGGCTTTCTGGCATTTGGACCGTGCCAGAAGGTGTCTTTGTTTCACTGACCGCGTCCAGCGATATCTCCTCGCCGTCGATAGCTCCCCTCGCGACGGCGACATTTCTGCCCTTGGAAATAGTCTCGCCGTTCGCTGCGAGTCTGGCCCGCACATCGTCGGCCGCTTGCTTGCCAGCCAGTTGATCGGAAGTGAGCTGTGTGCCGGAGCCGGTTCCGCTCGTTTCTTCTTCGATCGTCTTGGCTTCGAGGTTGGCGACGTCGTCCAGTTCCTTGCTGGCATCGGCAAGAATGCGTTCTTCTTTAGCTGCTGCGACGGCGATGTCTTCAATCTTGGAGACTGTCACAGCCTCGTTGACCGTTGTTGCGCAAGCGTCGATATCTTTGGCGAACTTGGCGGCTGTGGCGACCGTTAGGACTACGCCAGCGCCAGCGGTGACAAAGGTGGCGAGGATGTCGATGGCCAGATAAATTATAATGGATTTTTCGAGTTCCAGGAACGCATTCTTTATTGTTTTGCGTACTTCGTCGGTAGGCTTTTTCAGGTTGTCGCAGGCGGTTGCAAGTTGATTCGCGGACTTGGGGATATTCTGGCCGGATCGGTTGAGCTTGGTCAGCTGGTCCTGCAGATCATGCATCTCGGGCGAGTCGATCTCGGCAAGTTTCTTGCCGACGTCGCCGATCTGGGAACCAGCTTGGGAGATGGCCGCAGTTCCGGAAAAGTCGCGCCAGGCTTGGGCGGCCTTGCCGAGTTTATCGGTGTCGCCGTCAGGGATATGTACGTGGATTTGGTCCATCACCTGGGAAATCTTGCACAGGAGTCCCTTGCCGGGACCACCAGCAGCTGGCGCTCCTATCCAACATAATTCAACTGGTGGGGGCACCGAGGCTGGCTTGATGGGGCCAGCGCCTTTATTGGGATTGGTGTTTGCGTTATAATTGGCCAGAGCGTGATTATAGCCTGCCAGGCTTACCAAACTGGCGAAATATTGTAATGTCTGAGCGAGTTTGCGGGAATTGTCGATGGTATCGGCGGCTCGGGTGTCATAGCTGGTGGCCCATTGCTTGGCCGCATCGCTGGACCCGGACATCGACCCAGTATCGTTGAGCGCGTTAATGAGTTTGGTGGTAGCGGCATCGATATCGGTGCCGAGATCGGTGAGGATCTTGGCGCCGTCGTAAAACACCTGCGGATTTACATCAACCATGGGTTACCTGCCACGGAACATCTGGATATTTGCCCCGATTGCTGCGGTGTAGTGATGGTGAGCATTGCTTGCGGCGGTGCTCATGTCGCTGACGCCTTGCGCGAATTCTTTTGCGCCTGCGAGCCATTGGCGGTGAGCATCCTCATACGCTGCGGCTGCATCGCTGTCCCAGCTGCCTGCGCGCAAGGTGGTCACCTTGGTGTCCATCGCTGCGAACTGGTCGGTGAGGAATTTCGCGAGATCCGACAGGCGGGTCACGATCGAGTCCAGTTCGTTGAGGTCTACGGAGTATTCGTCGTCGTTCACGTCAGAGATCCAGGCTCGTGAACCGCTCCGCGGACAGAAGATCGTGGCTGGTGTAGGTATCGGCGGCAACCCCGAGCGAGTTGGCCAGCGTGGTCAGGGCGTCGATGATGCTATTTCCGCCGTCAGTACATTCGTCCCAGCCGGTGCTGAAGGATTTAGCTGCCGCCCCGGTCCAGGTGAGTGAGTCAACGTCTCGCCCTGCTGATTCCAGCGCCGAGCGTAGTGTTCCGGCTACATCCAGGGCGAATCGACCCAGTGCCTGTACATCCTCAGGAACAACGGACAAGCCGCCAGAGCCCCCACTTCACTCATAGCCGCAGAGGTTACCATCACTAACGTTCGACCTGCCGATCTTGATCGGCAGGTGCCTGGACAGCTGCGGTCTGGCGTGGGGAAGCAGGTGTCTGAGCGGACAGGCTTCATGAAGCGCTGATGCCGTGGTCAGTGTTGGGTTTGTCGGTCAACTGTTGTCTTGCTAGGGTGCCCAAGGCACGCCCCTGTAGCTCAATAGGTTAGAGCCGACGACTCATAATCGTCTGGTTGCCGGTTCGAGCCCGGCCGGGGGCACGTCGAAGACCCCGCCCCCGTGTGAGGGAGGCCCGGAGGCGGGGGGGCTCGAAGACCAACGAATTTTGTCGTCTTGGTCGGTTTTCAGCAGGATTTTCCCAGGTCAGAACAGTGGCAAGCCTGATTGATCTCATAATCCATTGGTCGCGGGTTCGAGCCCTGCCCCACAATTTGCCTTTCACCTGCGGATACCCCGCCTCGTTCCGTCGACCCGTTCCAGTACGAAGCACGTCCCGCCTTGGCTTCTGCGCATAGCAGCGGTTTGCATCCCAAAACACTGCGCCCGTCGTCGGCGTCGAAACGCCTCAGTCCGGCTGAACCCACAGAAGAGCCCGCGCCACGGTCTGTTGCCGGGCCGCGAAGTGAGGCGCACCGCGAACTGCCACCGCCCTGCTCGACGAGATGGGCTTACGTGATGATGCTCGTCGGCGTACTGTCGAGTCCGTGAGCAGTGGCGCCGTCCCGGCGGCAGCAGCGGAGGGCTCGGACCTATGGGCCCGGACTTTCGCGGCGCTGTACGACCCTCTGCTATGGGTGGGCGAGAGGGCTGGTATGGGTCCTCGCCGGCGAAATCTGCTCAGCTACGCGAGGGGGCGGACTGTCGAGCTTGGCAGCGGTACCGGCCTGAACCTGGGGCACTACCCCGCCGACCTTGACGAGCTGATCTTGACCGAGCCGGAGGCCGCGATGCGTACGCGGTTGGCGCGGAGGCTGCGCAGCAGTCAACTTCGCGCACGTGTGCTCGACGCATCGGCGGAACAACTGCCGTTCGCGGATGAAACCGTCGATACGGTCGTCTCAACACTGGTGTTGTGCACCGTCGATGACCCTGATCCGGTGTTGCAGGAGATCGGGCGCGTACTGCGCCCCCGCGGCCGGCTGCTGTTTCTCGAGCACGTACGCGCCGAGTCGCCACGACTTGCGCACTGGCAAGACCGCCTCGCCGGCCCGTGGCGCCGGTTCGCGGAGGGCTGCCACTGCAACCGCGCCACCCTCGAACTGATCCAGGCGTGCGGGCTGGCGCTCGAAGACGTGCAGGAAACGTCGTGGCGGGGAATGCCCCCGATTGTTCGACCGCTGATCACGGGTGTGGCCACCAAAAGCGACATCTGACTGAAGCTGCGCCTCACTCGGCCACGTACCGACGAGCTGCCTCAACGGCCTGCCGGTGGGACCGACCTCAGGAGACAGCGCATCTCGAGCACTCTTCGCCGACCGCATTGGCCCGCCCCACAAACACGGGCACAACTTCTGCCGGACCCAGCCGATGACGCGGAGCGGCCTCCACGAGTACCTACGGGGTCCGCGCCGAGCATCCGAAAGCCAAGACCGACGAAACCGCCCTCTGGCCGGGAAATCTCGGCCGCATGACCGACCGCGGCATCCGGCAGATGCTCGAACGCCGCGCTGCCGCAGCCTGAATCGACCACGTCCAACACCTGTTCCGTCTTGGTTCGCCGATACGTGGCCCGCGAACGGTGGCCAGTGACGGCGTACCCGTGCGGTTGGAATCGACTGGGCCAGTGGGCCTCTCCCCGGTGTTCGCCGAGCCCCATCCGGCATGACCGCTAGAGTTCGGGGGTGCCCGAAAAGATTCTCCGTAACGCGTTCACCGTCCCCGCCCCAGTGGAAGCGGCCTACGAGCATCTGACCCGGCCCGAGAACTACATCGGTCTTTCGCCGCTGGTCGTGGCCGTCGAGGACGTTCGGGAGGGCTCGTACGTGGCGGTTGAACGGTTCCGTGTCCTCGCGCTGAAATACGACAACCGTATCCGGGTGTCTCTTCAAGGAACACCGGGCAAAGCCGTCTGGGGCGAGGTCAACAGCCCCGGCGGCGTCCACATGGCCTATCGCTTCGACCTCACGGCCGCCCCGGAAGGCACGCGCGTCGAGGACGAGCTCCGGCTCCGGACCCCGTTCGGCCTGATGGCATTCGCCTCCGGCCAGGCCCGCAAAGTCCAGCTGGCCCGCGCCACGATTCTGACCGGGCGCCTCAGCAAGCCCTGCTGAACGAAGCACTAGCAGGTGTATGGCTGCGCGGGGCTGTCCGCCGAACGCGCGGACGCTCTGGTCGGCGTCGTCATCGAAGCTTTGCGCAGTGTCATTCCGGCAACCGAAACGACTGTTGTGCAATGAATTTCGCCGATGAACTGTGGGCAGCGTCGTTCTCGGTGAAAGGAAGCGTCAGCGTATGCCCGCTAACGGTTCCCATGCCGACATGGCGGCGGTGACGATGGCCTCCAAGTCGGCGCGGGTGGCACCATCGCGGGCCTGTATCGACATGCCCTGCTGGACCGTGGTGTAAAACGCGGCCATTGTCTCGACAGCTGCCTCGCCAGGAAGGTCACCCTCGTCGACCGCGCGTCGCAGCCGGGCCACGATCGCGGCTTGCATACCGCGACGAAGACCGGCGAGGAAATCCTGGACGTCTTGACTCATCGCGGTCCCAGCGGAGGCCATGACGACCATGCATCCGGGCGGAGTCGCGGGATCGGCGTAGAAGTCGGCGCTCGTGGACAGCATTCCGTGTACCGCCTCACGGGCGACGGGTGCGTGGTCGAGCGCGAGCCGCGACGGATTGCCCGCGATCGAGTCGTACAGCTCGACAGCCTCCCTGAAGAGTTGTTCCTTGGAGCCGAAGCAGGCATAGATGCTGGGCGAGGCGATCCCCATCGCGGCCGTGAGGTCTGTCATCGACGTCCCCTCATACCCGTTGCTCCAGAACGCGACCATCGCCTGCCGGAGCACCGCGTCGCGGTCGAAGCCGCGGGGACGACCACGCTCTCCCATCCTCCACCTGCCTTTCTGGTCCCACGAATTCTGTGTCGTCCATCAAAGATATCTCTTGACGCGGCTTCCGAGGCACTGCTACCTATTTTTGTGTCGGTCAACATAGAAATCGAGGACGGGGATATGACAGCCGAACGTAACCCCTGGGGGGCGCTGGGCGCGCTATGCGTGGGCTACTTCATGATTCTGCTGGACATGACCATCGTCGCGGTGGCGAACCCGGCGATCATGAGCGGCCTGCACACCGATATGTCCAAGGTGATCTGGGTGACCAGCGCCTATCTGCTCACCTTTGCGGTGCCGTTGCTCATCACCGGCCGCCTCGGCGACCGATTCGGACCGAAATACCTGTATCTCGGGGGACTTGCCGTCTTCACGCTGGCGTCGCTGTGGTGTGGCTTGGCGGGCAGCATCGGCTCGCTGATCGCCGCACGGGCCGTGCAGGGTCTCGGTGCGGCGTTGATCGCGCCGCAGACCATGGCGGTGATCGGCCGCATCTTCCCGTGGGACAAGCGTGGCGCGGCGATGGGAGTGTGGGGCGGAGTCGCGGGCATCGCGACGCTGGTCGGCCCGATCCTCGGCGGTGCCCTCATCGACAGCGGCGGATGGCAGTGGATCTTCTATGTCAACGTGCCGATCGGCTTGATCGCGTTCGGGTTGGGCGCGTGGCTGGTTCCGGCGCTGCCGACGAACGATCATCGCTTCGACATCCCCGGAGTGATTGTCGTCGCGATCGGAATGTCGGCATTGGTGTTCGGCATCCAGGAGGGCAACACCTACGACTGGGCGGGCTGGGTGTGGGGCCTGATCTTCGGCGGTCTCATCGTCCTCGCGTTGTTCCTGGTGTGCCAGGGCCGCACGAAGATCGAACCGCTGGTGCCGCTGGGCCTGTTCCGCAACCGCAACTTCTCGCTCGGCAACGTGGCGACCGGAGCGCTGGGCGCGGCGATGACGGCGCAGATGGTGCCGTCGTATTTCTATCTGCAGGCGGTGCGCGACCTGTCTCCGACCAAGGGGGCGTTGGTGTTCGCTCCGATGGCAGTCGTTTCGGCCATCCTGTCGCCGGTGGTCGGCAAGCTCTCGGACAAAGTATCGCCGCGTTATCTGCTGACATTCGGCTTCGCGCTGTTCACTGTGGCGGTGTTGTGGTTCATCAGCCTCGCCACCCCGCACGGGTCCATCGCGCTGATGTGTGTGATGTCGGCGCTGTGCGGTGTCGGCAGCTCCTGTATTTGGGCGCCGCTGCCGGCGACCGCGCTGCGAAGTCTGCCGCTGCAGCAGATGGGGGCGGCCTCGGGTATCTACAACACCACCCGCCAGGTCGGCTCGGTGCTCGGTAGCGCGGGCATCGGCGCGCTCCTCACCGCGCGCATGGCGGCGCATTCGCTGCCCGCCTCGTCCGGCGAAGCGGGCCACCTCCCGGACCTCGTCAAGGCGCCCTATGCCTCGGCTCTGACCGACTCGCTGTACCTCACAGTGATCCTGCTAGCGGTCTGCGCTGTCACCGCGGCGTTCTTCACCTCGACCCAGACGGTCGGCATCGCGCCGTCTCCGGCTGCGGACAAGGAGGCCCAGGCCGACCTGGCCGGCCAGCACTAGCCGGTCCCCATCTGTGCGAACCGCGGGTCGCCGGCCTGCGGTTCTCGCGTTGTCGACAGACTATGGCCGGAAGCGCACGGCAAATCCGGCATGTCCCGCGTCGAGCGCATCTGAAACGCGCAACGTGCTCGCCGCGTCGCGCCACGCTGCCGGGCACTGTTCACCTCGTACCTCGGCGGACTTATGGTCGGCAGGAACGTCGCCGACCTGCTCACCGGCCTCGATATCGGCCGCTCCCGTTCGCTCTCGCAGGTTCCTCGAGCGATTCTTGATCCACCACGACCCGCTCCTCCGGCGTTCCGGGGTCGGATTACACACTCCCGCAACGGTTCACGGCGGCACCATCATGCAGATCCGAGTCTGCGCGCTGCCAGGTCATGATCAGTTCGATCGATCACGATGGCCATGATCGGTTCGTTCGTAGAGGGCGGTCCATACTGCCAGGCTCGAGAGGGTTGAGACCGTGTACCGACCGCGGTCAGTGAGTTGGATGCAGGTCGCGCCCACCGGCCGCCGGTCCCAGCTGCCGTGCTGATCGGTCTCGATCAGCCGGTGGGAGGCGAGGATTCGCAGTGCGGCTTCGATCGCGTGGTGGGGCCCGACAGTCGCGGTCAGCTGGCGGAACGTTCGCGGGGAACTCGCTACGGCGTCGAGGATCTCCACGACGTAGCGGTGGCTGATCAGTGCGCGCAGGGCGTCCAGGTCATCAGACGGATCGGTCATCGAAGCGGTGGGCCTCTTCCTTGGTATGGAGGGCAGGCAAACGACGGTAGCTTCGGAAAGGGTCAGGTAGGAGGTCTATTAACGTGTTTCCGTGGGCGTTCGGAAAGATCTTTACGGTATCCGTACCTCGTCATGGCTGAGGCTGGGCGGCCGGGCGGCATGCGCCTGCCCGGCCGTGGAGCGTGCGTTGAGCGCCGGGCCGCTTGCCGCGATCGGCCCTTTTTCTTGCGGCGGGCGCGTTTCTTGTCGGCGCGCTTGGACATGTGTGAAAGTTCCTTTCCTTCAGAAGGATTCGGTCACTGCCCACGCTGACGCGGACCGTGGCGGCCATGCGGCTGCCGCGGATCCTGCGCGCTGATGCCTTGATCGCCGTCGGCGGAGGTGCCGCCGGTGACAAACGCTGGCCGAGACATGCCGATGCGGCAGTGCCGTGGCCATCGTTCCGTAAAGAAGTCGGAAATTTCGCGAGCGCGAGAATGAGGGATCTGTAAGGAGCGGCTCGACATCCGCCGTGGTGCTGTGGAATTGACGTCCTGAATCAAGAATGGAAGAGGCCACAATCATGGGCATCGTCGACAGAGATGTCTGCCTTTCGTCCGTCACCGTCCATTGGTCGTCCCGGGACGCCGCGTTCATCGCGCGATCGGATCGACATCCAGGTCTCGTGTGCCGCAATGAATGGTCATCGCTCGCCGCGGTCGACGGTCTGATCGACCTCATCGAGCAGCGACGGCGTCCGGACGATTCGGCCGGGCGGCCCGCCGCGTGACCGTACGACGCCGCGCGATCCCTAGACCTCGATGCGCGAACCCATGATGACGGTTCGGTCGCGCGGTAGACCGAAGTATCCGGCCGCATCCGCGGTGATGTGAGATGTGGCGATGAACAGCCGTTTCCGCCACGGGGCCATGGTCTTGGCGGTGCCGCGGAGCAGCTCGATCTTCGACAGGAAGTACGTGGTGTCGTTCAGATCCACGATGCCCTCGGTCTCGGCGGGATCGAGTAGCCGCATGGCAGCGGGCACGTCCGGTGTCTCCATGTAGCCGTAGCGGGCGGTGACGTGGATGATGCCGTCGTCGGCGTAGCCGAGATGATCCAGTGAGATCCGCTGTGACACAGGAACACGCGGGACCACCTCGGTCTGAATCGACAGGATCACCACTTCCCGGTGGCGCACATGGTTGTGAACGACATTGGCGCGCATGGCCAGCGGCGCGGTCTCCTTGCCGCGGTTGAGGAAGACCGCGGTGCCGGGGACGGTGACCAGGGTCGGCATATCGGTGTGCAACCGGTCCACGAATTCGCGCAGTGAACCCTCGCGCTGTTCCCGCTCGGCGGTGACGATCTCCCGGCCTTTCTGCCAGGTGGTCATGATGGTGAACGCGGTGACGCCGACCAGCAGCGGCAGCCACGCGCCGTGGACCAGCTTGGTGAAGTTCGCGGCGACGAACAGTAGATCGATGGTCAGCAGTGGGATCGCGCCGAGCGCGATCAGCCACAGCGGTGTCCGCCATTTCGCGCGCACCACATAGAAGAACAGCAGCGTGGTGATGGTGATGGTGCCGGTTACCGCCATGCCGAACGCATAGGCGAGGGCGGCGGAGCTGCGGAACGCGAAGACCAGGGTCAGCACCGACACCATCAGCAGCCAGTTGATCCACGGCACATAGATCTGGCCGATAGTGGATTCGGAGGTGTGCGCGATGCGCAGCCGCGGCAGGTAACCGAGCTGAGCCGCTTGAGAGGCAACCGAATACGCGCCGGTGATCACCGCCTGGGAGGCGATGACGGTCGCCGCGGTCGCCACCAGCACGATCAGCAGTCGGCCCCAGCCCGGTGCGAGCAGGAAGAACGGGGCGCTGGTGTTGGCGGGATCGTCGAGGATCAGCGCGCCCTGCCCCAGGTAACTGAGCACGCAGGCGGGAAAGACGAGCGCCAGCCACGCGCGGGTGATGGCGCTGCGGCCGAAATGCCCCATGTCCGCGTACAGGGCCTCGGCGCCGGTGACGGCCAGCACGATGGCGGCCAACGCGAAGAAGGCAATGCCGAAGTGCCCGAACAGGAATCCGAGCGCATAGGTCGGCCAGAGCGCCTTCAGGATCTCCGGATGCCCGGCGATCCCCGCGATGCCGCACGCGCCGATGGCCAGGAACCAGATGATCATGATCGGCCCGAAGATCCGGCCGACCGCGGCGGTGCCCCGCCGCTGCACCAGGAACAGCGCCACGATGATCACCGCGGTGATCTGCACGATGAACCGGTCCATCGACGGCTCGACCACTTTCAGACCCTCCACCGCCGACAGCACCGAGATCGCCGGAGTGATCATGCTGTCGCCCAGGAACAGTGACGCGCCGAAGATGCCGAGTCCGGCCAGCACGACGGCGGTGCGGCGTCCGCCCGGCAGGGTCCAGCGGCGCAGCAGCGTGATCAGGGCCATGATGCCGCCCTCGCCGTCGTTGTCGGCGCGCATGGCGAGCAACACGTAGGTGACGGTCACGATGATCATGACCGACCAGAACACCAGCGACACGACCCCGAACACGTTGTCACGGCTGACCGCAATCGGGTGCGGGTCATCGGGATTGAACACCGTCTGCAGGGTGTAGATCGGGCTGGTGCCGATATCGCCGAAGACGACCCCGAGCGCCCCGACCGTCAGCGCGAGCCGGGATCCGGCGTGCACACTGGCAGCGGGTGCCGCGGATATGTTCTCCGGCGAGGTACCTGGCGACACCGTCACGCTGTCCTCCTTCGCGCGGACTCGGACGGGATCCGCGCATCGGAGCGGACGATACCGGTCGGACTGTGCCGTCCTCGGCAACGCCCCGGACTCGCACCACCGCGGGATGGCCGGTGCAGGTAGCCCTCCGTGTGTCGCGCCACGCTTGGTCGAATCGCGAGTGCTGGATGACAAGGTCGCGCTGCTCGGGTACCGGCGGATCGCCACCGGGTCACCGGACCAGCGGGCCTCACCGCGTGAACCGCGCTCGGATCCCGCCGTTCGACTCGTCGAGCTGTCGCCGCCGTCCAGCGGCTACGCTGTGGGGCGCGGCCCTGCCCATTCCGTTGTTCCCATACGAACACAACATCACCAGGCGATGGGCGTTCACACGTCCAGATCGCTCACCAGCACAATCACCATCCACGGAGTCCGACTGGAGCATCAGTAAGGTGGGATCATGAACGCCGGAAGGCTTGCCCTGCGGATGTGGTGGCGACAACCAGTCGACTACCGCTGGGTACTGACGACGCTCCGAAATCACTCGGCACTCGGCTTGCTGAAAAACTTGATAGGCACATCCGGTCTGGGCCTGGGCGCCATCGCTGTCATGGTCATGCTGTCGTCCGAAGGCCCGCAGAGTGCAGCGGGCCGGGCGGTGATCGGATTCTTCGCCGTTGTCGGAGTGGCGACGGGCCTGCGCTGGTATCTGTTACCCTGGCCGACTGCTTGGGCGTCACTGGCGTTGATAGCTGTTGCCGACCTTGCCATTACGACCACCGGTCTGCTGGTCTCCAGCCGCGTGGCGCTGGTCAACGCCACCGCCCTGATCCTGACCGGCGCCTATCTCACGCTCTTCCACGGCGCCAAGGCCCTCGCCGCGCATGCGGCGTGGTCACTGTTGTCGGTGGTGCTGGTGACGACACGAATGCAGGCCAACGCCGACTCGAACAGTGACGCATCGCTTGCGGTGGCCACCGTGCTGATCATGGTGCTCGCCGTCGTTTTCGTGCTGCCCATGCTGCAGTTCTACTACTGGGTGCTGCGCACGGATGCGTTGTCGGATCCGTTGACAACTCTGTCGAACCGGCGTGGACTCGATTACAACCTACCCAGATTGTTCGAGGCCGGCACGCCGATCTGCGCGATGATCGTCGACCTCGACCGATTCAAGGTGGTCAACGATACCTTCGGTCACCAGGAAGGCGACCGGGTGCTCGCCAGAACGGCGGCTCGGCTACGCGACACCGCCAACCCGGCTGCCACCGTCGCGCGCACCGGCGGGGAAGAGTTCACGATTGTCGATCATCTTGATGTCGTGTCCGCCCGGGCGCTGGCCGAGCGGATCCGGCGTGCTGTCGAGGAGTCGAGCGAAGTGGCTGTCGCGGTCACCGCCAGCATCGGAGTGGCGGTTTTCGATCACGGTGCGGAAGCCAACGGCCGACCCGCGGCCGAGCAGCTTCTCGGTTGCGCCGACACCGCCATGTACCGGGCGAAAGAACGGGGTGGCAACACCGTCGTCGTTCATGAAATAGGCGCCCCCCTCGCTTGAGAGCTTGCTATCCGCCAGACCCGCCACCCGGGAAGGAACCGGCGGATATACGGCCCGGGTGCCGATGAGCTTCGAGCCGAAGCGTCGGAATGGGATCAACCCGCCCGGGTTCGGCTCGGGCGCATCACCCGTCACTGATCTCCGTCGCGAACGACGCAACGGAATCCGAGATGGCAGGTGGCGGTGTCCTCGGTCTGCCCCTGTCGGGCGGCCGGGCGGTAGCGCAGACAGTAGTCGGCCGCGCACAGATATGAGCCGCCTTTGATTACGCGGCGTGGAAAGCGTTGCGCCGCTTCGATTTCGGGTGTGTCCACGCGTGGGTTGCGTGGAGCGCAACACGACGACGCCGAGTGCCCGCGGCGGAAGAAGTCGACTGTCCACTCCCACACGTTGCCGGTCATGTCGTACAGACCGTAGCCGTTGGGCGAATAGGTGCCGACCGCCGTGGTGCCGGGTGTGGGCGTCTGTCCTCGGCCGGGATGGAACTTCCAGGGGAATGCGCCGACCCAGACGTTGGCCAGGCGCCGGCCAGTGGGCTCGAATTCGTCACCCCAGGCGTAGGTCGCCGAATCGAGTCCGCCGCGGGCCGCGTACTCCCATTCCGCCTCCGTGGGTAGCTGTTTGCCGGCCCAGGCCGCGTAGGCCGCGGCGTCCTCGTACGCGACCTGGGTGACAGGGTGGCGGTCGAGCCCGTCGAGCGTACTGCCGGGTCCGTGTGGATGGCGCCAGCTCGCTCCCGGGACGTACCGCCACCAGCGGCGCCAGTCGTCCAATGGCACCGGACCCGAGGTGGGCCGGAACACCAGCGCGCCGGGTGTCAAGTTCGCCGGCTCCGCATCCGGGTAGTCCTCGGTCGCCGGAACGCGTTCGGCGACCGTGACGTATCCGGATCGCTTCACGAATCGCCGGAAGGCGGCGTTGGTCACCGGGTGCGGGTCGATCCAGAAGGAATCGACTCGCACCCGATGCACCGGCCCCTCCTCGGGGAAGTAATCCTCCGAACCCATTCTGAAGTCGCCGCCGGCTATCCGGACCATGCCGCGGTGGACCTGTGCGTGGATCGCGGTGGCCATGGGTTGTCACCTCAATCGCGCGAAAAGGCCGCAGCCGCCGCCATTTCCAGATCCTGATACGGTTTTCCGCTCACGTCCTCGATGACCTGGTGCATGGTCCCCCCGGTGAACGGGAACGGTGACCGGTAACGCGCGGAAACGGACTGACCGGTGTCGCGGCCCACGCGGATTCCCTCCCCGACGCCGGAGAACACGGTCGGCTGGATCCGCATGTCATCGAGCGAACCTACCGGGTTCTCATCGATGTAGAGGACGGCCTCACCCGTGGGCGTGAAGTGGTCGGGCCGGGTTCCGCGCCGTTCGTACCGAATCCCGAGGATGTGATCGCCGAGCGGTACCGGGCGATCGGAGACGATGGCCTGTTCTTCCTCGCCGAGGAAGTTGTAGATGTAGCACAGGCGGCCGTCCTGGACGAACAAGGCGTGCCCGCCGAGCCGCCCACCGTGGGCGAACAGCACACCCTCGGCGTCCGGGCTGGTGATCGTCGTCTCGGCGAGCAGCGCGAACGAGCGTCCTTGAATCTCGAGCGCCGCGCCCGGTCCGACCTCGGCGCTATCCGGGTAGTACACGGCCCGGTCCAGGCCTTTGGCATAGGTCGGGCGATAGCGCATCATCACGGAGACGATGTCGAGATCGTTGAGCGGCATCCCGTTGTATTTCCCGGCCTCCGAGAACCACAGTGCCTTCAACTCCTCCAGCTTCTCGGGATGAACCTCGGCCAGGTCATGCATCTGGCTGCGGTCTTGATCGAGATGGAACAGTTCCCAGCGGTCTTTGTCGAAATGTCCCCAGCCGGACGGGCATGCCGCGTGAATGGTGTCGGCGAACCACCCGCGATGCCAGATTCCGCGCGTGCCCAGCATGGAATAGAACTGGGTGTGCTTGCCGACATCGGCGTCGGCGTCATCGAACAGGGCCCGGAAGCTGACCCCCTCCAAGGGACGCTGCTTCACGTTCTTCACCGTGTCCGGGGGCGTGATGCCGAGCAGTTCGTAGACGGTGGGAGTGATGTCGCAGACGTTGAGGTACTGGTGGCGGACCTCGCCGCGGGCCGGGATGCCGGCCGGCCACGACATCAGGCAGGGATCGGCTATGCCGCCCTCGTGCGAGGCATACCGCTTGTACAGCTTGTACGGGGTGTTGAATGCCATCGCCCACCCGATGCTGTAGTGGTTGTAGGTCGTCGGCGAACCCAGCTCGTCGAGCTTGGCCAGACTGTCCTCGACCGTGTCGATGTAGCCGTTGAAGAACTTCATCTCGTTGACCGAACCGTTCGGACCGCCCTCGCCGCTGCCACCGTTGTCCGAGAAGGCCACGATGATCGTGTTGTCCAGCTGGCCGCTCTCCTCGAGATAGTCCAGCACCCGGCCGATCTGCGCGTCGGTGTACGACAGGAATCCGGCGAAGACCTCCGCCTGCCGGCAGAACAGCCGCTTCTCGTTCTCGGACAGCGAATCCCATGCTCGTACCGTGTCCTGCGGCGGCCACGGCTTGCCCTCGGCACTGGTGACGTTCACGTAGGGGTTCATGGGCGACAGCTCGGTGTTCTCCGGCACCAGACCCATGCGCTTCTGGTTCTCCAGCACTATCTCGCGATATTTCTCGTAGCCCATGTCGAACCGGCCACGGTATTTGTCGGCCCACTCGCGCGCGACGTGGTGCGGGGCATGCCCGCACCCTGGGCACAGGTACATGAACCACGGTTTGTCGGTGGCGATCACCTTCGCGTCGCGAATGAACTCGATCGATTTGTCGGCCAGGTCCTTCGACAGGTGATATCCGTCCTCCGGCGGATACGGCGGCGAGATCGGGTGATTGTCGTACACCAGATTCGGATACCACTGGTCGGCCTCGCCGCCCAGGAAGCCGTAGAACCGCTCGAACCCACGCCCCAGCGGCCAATGCCGCTTCGACGCCGCGAGATTCTCCTCCTCCAGCGGCGTCATGTGCCATTTACCGACGGCGTACGTGTTCCACCCGCGCTCGGCGAGCACTTCCGAACACAGCGCGGTGTCGGCAGGTATGCGCCCCGACATGTTCGGGAATCCATCGCTGAATTCCTCGATCGTCGCCATCCCGACCGACGACGCGTTTCGCCCGGTCAGCAGCGAGGCACGCGTGGGCGAGCACAGCGCGGTGGTGTGGAACTGCGTGAACTGGACGCCACGATCGGCGATGCGCTTCATATTCGGCATCTCGACCAGGCCCCCGTAGCAGTCCCAGGTACCGATTCCGATGTCGTCCCACACCAGATACAGCACGTTGGGCGCACCCTGCTTCGCGGTCGGCTCCGCGAACGGACCCCAGTCGGCGACCGAGTCACGGATATCGAGGGCGATATGTCCTTCGAACTTCCTGGCCATCATCCACCTCTGGAAAGGAGAAGTGTCGGTTCGCCGTTGATCCCTGTCCGGCTGAGTACCTCACGCACCTGATCGATCGAATGCGGCGTCGGTACCCGGAGGGATACCCCAGCTCCGGCGATGTCGCTGGGAGTTGATCGCTGTTCGATTGGATGCGCCGGTGGCCATGCCATTCCTGGACGCGGTGTCCGGATTCTCGCTGATCACCACCATGCGTACCCATAGAAGAGTACCGACCGGAATGGATTCATATCGGCAGTTGGCCGAACATGGGGCCCGGACGGGGTCGCATCCGAGTCTCCGCCGCGCTGGCCACCCGGTGCGGTATCGGACCGCGAGGTTGCCGGGCGTGTACATGATCAAAGCTATTGCATGGCAACGAGTCTCAATTGCGTCAGCATTTTCTGGACCGGGACGTGCGTGGGTTCCAGTGTGTTACAACGGAATTACAGATGGTTTTCGTTGCTAACGATCTGGAGGTCCCCTATGTGTGGGATTGCAGGGTGGGTTTCGTTCGAATCGGATCTGACGGGGCGGCAGGTGGTGGTGGATGCGATGACGGAGACCATGGCATGTCGGGGGCCGGACGCGCGGGGGACGTATGTGCGGGAGCATGTGGCGCTGGGGCATCGGCGGCTGGCGGTGATCGATCTGCCGGGTGGGTCGCAGCCCATGGTGGCCGCGACGGGTGGGGGACAGCTCGCCATCGTGTATTCGGGTGAGGCCTACAACTATCGGGAATTGCGGGCTCGACTGCGGGGATTGGGGCATTCGTTCCGGACCGACAGCGATACCGAGGTGGTGCTGCGGGGGTATCTGGAGTGGGGAGAAGGGGTGGTGAACCGGCTCAACGGCATGTACGCGTTCGCGATCTGGGATCAGCAGGCCGACAAGCTGGTGCTGGTGCGGGATCGGATGGGGATCAAGCCGCTGTACATCTATCCGACTCCGGACGGCCTGCTGTTCGGGTCGGAACCGAAGGCGATTCTGGCAAATCCGCTGGCGCCCGCGGTGGTCGATGCCGACGGACTGCGCGAGCTGTTCGCCTTCACCAAGGCCCCGGGCTGGGCACTGTGGAAGGGAATGTCCGAGCTCCTGCCCGGCACGGTGATGACCGTGGACCGCAGGGGAATCCGGCAGCGCACCTATTGGCGGCTGACCGCCCGGGCGCACCACGATGACACCGAGCGGACGGTGACCCGGGTGCGCGATCTGCTCACCGACATCGTCGATCGCCAACTGGTGGCCGACGTCCCACGCTGTGTCCTGCTGTCCGGCGGACTGGATTCCAGCGCCCTCACCGGCCTGGCCGCCCGGCAACTGGCCCGCCGGGGCGAGCGATTGCGCACCTTCGCGGTGGATTTCGTGAACCAGGAGGAGAATTTCGTCCCCGACGAGATCCGCGACACCCCCGATTCCCCGTTCGTGCGCGATGTGGCTCGCTCGGTAGGTTCGGAACACCGTGATGTCGTGCTGAATCCGGCCGAGCTGTCCGATCTCTCGGTGCGCCGGGCCGTGATCGGCGCGCGCGACATCCCACTCGGCCTCGGCGATATGGACAGCTCGCTGTATCTGCTGTTCCGGGCGATCCGGGAGCGGTCGACCGTGGCGCTGTCCGGCGAATCCGCCGATGAGGTGTTCGGCGGTTACCGCTGGTTCCACGACGGGACGGCGTTGCGCGCCGAGACCTTTCCCTGGCTGGCCTTCAGCTCGACTCTCACTCTCGAATCACGCTGGGACATCGTGGATCCCGGTCTGCGCGCCCGGCTGGACCTGCCCGCGTACGTGGCCGATCAGTACGCCACAGCCATCGCCGAGGTCGATCATCTGCCGGGCGAATCCGACCTGGAGCGCCGTATGCGCACGGTCTGCCACCTGCATCTGACTCGCTTCGTCCGCCAGTTGCTGGATCGCAAGGACCGCATGTCCATGGCGGTGGGACTGGAAGTGCGCGTGCCGTTCTGCGATCACCGGCTCGTCGAGTACGTGTACAACGCGCCGTGGGAACTCAAGACCTTCGACGGCCGCGAGAAGAGCCTGCTGCGGGCGGCGGCGAAACACGTGCTGCCGCGATCGGTCGTGGACCGCGTCAAGAGCCCGTACCCGTCGACGCAGGACCCGGGGTACGCCGCCAACCTGCAGCAGCACGTGAAAGAACGCTTGGCCGACCATGATTCGCCGCTGTTCCATCTCCTCGACCGCGAGTGGCTGCTGCGGGCCGTGGAAGAGGATTCGGCCCGCATGGCCCCGCAGGTCCGCATCGGCTTGGACCGTGCCATCGACATCGGCACCTGGCTGGATCTGTATTCACCGGAATTGCAATGGAATTGAACTTGTCGTGCGGGAATCGGAAGACGGTTCGTCCTCTTGGTGAGCAGGATCCTGTTCCCGCCGTTCGGGGCTTCCCCCCGACGAACGGCACCGGATGATGTGATCAATAATGCGCCGCCGCTCGCCCCCTCTCGGTGGGCAACGGCGCTGTCGAGAGCGTCGTATCGAGGCTGCGGCGCTCCACTTCCCGCAGCAGCGTGCGCACTCGCGGGTCGCGGGCCAGCCGGGAGTCGAGCACGGTATTGATCACGCCGCGCAGCAGCGAGTACGGCACCCAGGGCAGCGGCGAAAAAGCCTGTGGCGCACGGTGTTCTATGGAGTCGGCAATGGTGCGCGCGGCGTGCTCGGCGGTGATGCGGGTATTGAGCGGCCATGGCAGCAGCGCTTCGATCCGGCGGCCGAGGTCGTCCCGGTCGAGGGTCGAATGGGTCATCTCGGTGTCGACGATCCCGAAATACGCGACGCCCGCGGACGCTCCGTGCGGTGCGAGTTCGACCCGCAATGCCCGCCCCAACTGCTCCACGGCCGCCTTGCTGACCATGTACGGCGCACCGCCCATTCCCGGAGCGAAAGCGGCACATGAGGACACGACCGCGACATGGCCCCGAGCGCTGATGATGTGGTCCAGCGCCGGGTGCACGGTATTGAAAACCCCGGTGAGGTTGATGCCGATGACCCGGTCGAAATCGGCGGGGTCCATGGTCCGCAGCGTCGCCGGCCGGGGCACCACCCCGGCGTTCGCCACCACGATGTCGAGATGCCCGAAGTAGGCCACCACCTGAGGAATCGCCTCCGCCATGGCGGCGCGGTCGGAGACGTCGGCGATCACCGGCAGCGCCCGATCGCCCAGCGAGGCGGCCAGCGCGGTGGCGGCCCTCGCGTCGACATCGACGATGGCCACCGACGCGCCCCGCCGGTACAGGATCCCGGCGAGCTCGCGGCCGATGCCCTGCCCGGCGCCGGTGATCAGGGCGACCCGACCCTTCGGGCGGAAGGGGCCGGGACCGGGGAGACAGCGCGGAGTGGACATCGGCGGCTCATTTCGTAGGGGTCGGCGTCGAATCGGCTTGTCAGCCACGCACGGACCGTACAACGCAACAAATACTATTGTAATGTTGCGGCCACAAATGGATGAGATTGTTGCATCGGATTGGGTGGCTGCTAGCGTGGATCCCGTGACGACCGCGTCGAAAACCCCGCTGACCCGCACGGATACCGATGATATCGAGACCCGCATCCTCGACGCGGCCCTCGTGCAATTCCAGAAGGTCGGGGTCAAGAAGACGACCATCGAGGATGTCGCCAAGCAGGCCGGGGTCGACCGGGTGACGGTCTACCGGCGGCTGGGCTCGCGCGACGACCTGGTTCAGGCCGTCGTCAGCCGGGAGGTCGAGGCGCTGCTGGCCGAGCTGTCGAGCATGCCCGACCGGCACGACGACCTGCCCGGGCTGGTCGCCGACATCTTCGTCACCGTCATCACCCGCTGGCGGGCACATCCGCTGGTGGAGCGGCTGCTCGCGGTCGAGCCTGACCGAATCCTGGTGAAGCTCACCGTGGAAGGCGCGACCACCTTCGCCATGTCGGTCGCGGCCACCGTCCAGGTTCTGGAGCAGGCCGCGCGGAAGGGTCTGTTCGAGCCTCCGGTCGATCTGGCGGCTCGCACCGAAGTCGCCAGCCGCGTGGTCCATTCGCTGATTCTGGTCGGCGGCGGCGCGGCTGCTCTCGAGACTCCGGACGAGCTGGCGGAATTCGCGCGCCGATATCTGGTGCCGATTCTGACGGGATAGGGCGGTAGGGCGGCCGCGCTCATCGAGGACCTGTCCGCCCGACTACAGCACCGCCTGGGTCTGGGTCACCTTGGCGACGAGTTTGCCCGCGTCGTCACGGATTTCGGTCTCCACCACGATGAAGCTGCGCCCGGCGTGCAGCGGCGTGGCGGTGGCGGTGGCGTGACCGGAACGCAGGGCGCGCACGAAGTTCGTCTTCGACTCCACGGTGGTCGTACCCTGTTTGCCCGCCGGCAGATTCAGGTAGGCGCAGACCGCGGCCGTGGCATCGGCCAGCGACATGAGCGCACCGCCGTGCATGGCGTCGCCCAGCGTGCACAGGTTCTCGCGCCATTCCAGTCGGCTGCGCACCAGCTCCGGGCCGCAGTCGAGGACCTGGACGCCGAGGCCCGCGGTGAACGGCATGGTGGAGAACAGCTGGGCGCCCGTCGGATCGGTGGCGATATCGGTGTCGGTCATGAGATCGACTCTGCCCGACGCCCGGACCGGAGTCGATTACCTCACGGGTAATCGACCGGGTTCTCGGTGCTCGTCATGCCGAACATCGGCGTGATTCTCGCGGCCGTCGACCAACACGCCGCGCATCCCGTACCCGGCGGCGATGGCCTCGACGAACGCGGTCGGGACGGAATGGGTATGGGTGATCTCGGACCTCGCGGAGCCTTCAGCGGGGGCTGTTCCGTGACCGGCTCGGGTGGTTCCAGCCGGTGCATCCGATGTGCTCGCGACGATGCCGAGCGGCGCTGACAGCTCGCCGACAGTCCGCGGACGGCCGCCGACGTTCCCCGAGCCCCAGTCGAAGACCGATCGTGAGTGAGGTAGAGGCGGTTTCCGGCCGTAACGGGCGTCCGGTGCACCACCTCAGGTGCGGTTCAGTTTCTTGCTAGCAATTGCGAAGCGCCTGTCGTCAAGGTGAGAGACTGTCTCGTAATACCTGGAAAACCTGCCGAAGGAGCGAACGTGCGTTCAACGAAGACCTGGGGTGGCGCGGTATTGGCATTGGCCGCAACCGTTCTGCTACCGGTAGCCGCGGGCGCCGCCTCCGCCGACCCGGGCATCTCGCTGAACTCCGCCGACGGCCCCCACATCGCCTCCAGCAAGGCCGCCGACGCCCGCACTTTGACCCTGCAGGTCTATTCGGCCGCCATGGACAAGAACATCGAGGTCGATGTGCAGCGCGCCGCCGACCCCTCGCAGCCCGCCCCGGTGCTCTACCTGCTCAATGGCGCGGGCGGCGGCACCGATGCCGCGACCTGGCGGAAGCAGACCGACGTGCTGAACTTTCTGTCCGACAAGAACGTCACCGTGGTGCAGCCGATCGGCGGCCGCTTCAGCTACTACACCGATTGGCGCGCGCCGGATCCCGCTCTGGGCGTGAACAAGTGGAAGACCTTCCTCACCGAGGAACTGCCGCCGCTCATCGACCGGGCGTTGAACACCAACGGCCGCAACGCCATCGCCGGGCTGTCCATGTCGGGCACCTCGGTGCTGCAGCTGCCCATCGCCGCGCCAGGCCTCTACCGGTCGGCGGCCGCCTACAGCGGCTGCGCGCAGATCAGTGATCCCCTCGGCTACAACCTGGTCAGGGCCGTGGTCGCCGTGGGCGGCGGCGACGCCACGAACATGTACGGCCCCGAAGGCGATCCCATGTGGGCCGCCAATGATCCGTACGTGCACGCCGACCAGCTGCGCGGTCTGAACCTGTTCATTTCCGCCGGCTCCGGCGTCCCGGGCGAGTGGGACACCCTCAACGGCCCGCACACATTGCCCGGCCCTGGCGGCTGGGTGAACCAGCTGACCGTCGGCGGCGCCCTCGAGGCCGCCAGCAACTACTGCACCCATAACCTGAAGGCCAAGCTCGACAGTCTCGGTATCCCGGCCACCTACGACTTCACGCCCACCGGCACCCACTCGTGGGGTTACTGGGAGGACGCGCTGAAACAGTCATGGCCCGTCCTGGCTGCCGGTCTGGACCTGCCCGCCTGACCGGTACACGACGAAACCGGCACGCGGAGAAGCGAGCCGGTTTCGTCAGGTCGATGGGTGATTACGCGGTGAGCTCGAAACTCGGGTAGCCATTGTCGCGCTCCTCGTCGCAGTAGCGGCGGTAGTTGTCGAAACCACCGATGTAGGGCATGAATACGCGCTTCTTGCCCTCGATGTTCGCGCCCATGTACCAGGAGTCGGCCTTGACGAACAGGGTGCCCTCGGCGACCTCGACCAGGTGATCGGTCCACGTGGCAGCCGCCTCCGCGCGGGCCACCGCCTTGCGAATCCCCTGGGCGCGGCAGTGTTCCACCAGCGCCAGCACCCAGTCCAGTTGCTGCTCGGAGTGCAGCACCATGTTCGCCATCACCGAGGGGGTGCCGACGCTGTTGACGCTGAACATGTTCGGGAAACCGGGGATGCCGAAGCCCAGGTAGGTGACCGGCCCGTCCGCCCACAGGTCACCGAGGCGGGCGCCGTGCGCACCGTGCAGGTCGATGCGCAGCAGCGCACCGGTCATGGCGTCGAAACCGGTCGCGTAGATCAGGGTGTCGAGTTCGATGAACCGGTCCGCGGTGCGGATGCCGGTCGGAGTGACCTCCTCGATGGCCTCGCGGCGCAGGTTCACCAGCGACACGTTCGGCCGGTTGAACATCTCGTAGTAGCCGGAGTCGGTGCAGATGCGCTTGGTGCCGATGGGGTGGTCGTAGGGGATGAGGTCGTCGGCCACGGCCGGGTCGTCCACCTTGGCGCGGATCTTGGCGACGGCGAACTCGCGCACCAGCTCATTGACGGCCAAATCGCTGTTCTGGTCGGGGAAGACCTTGTTGAACAGCACGCCGCCGCCGTTCCAGCGGTCCTCCAAGGCCCGCGCGCGCTCCTCGGCGGTCAGCTCGAGGGCCTTGGTCTGCAGGGAACGGTGCGGGGTGGCCGCCGGTGCGTAGTAGGAGTTCTCGCGGCGCTGCCGGTAGGTGGCGCGGATCTCGCTCTGCTCCGCGTCGGTCCACGGACGGTTCGGCACCGGGACGCTGAAGTTGGCCGACCGCTGGAAGACGGTGAGCGCCTCGGCTTCCCGGGCGATGATCGGCGCGACCTGGATGCCCGAGGAGCCGGTGCCGATGACGCCGACCCGCTTGCCCGCGAAACCGACGCCCTCCTCCGGCCACCGGGCGGTGAAAAGCTCCTCGCCCGCGAAGGACTCGATGCCGGGGATGTTCGGCTTGATCGGTGCGGACAGGCAGCCGGTCGCGAAAACCACGAACTGGGAGCGGAATTCGTGCCCGCTCTCGGTGCGCAGCGTCCAGACTGCGGCGTCGTCATCGAAGGTGGCGGCGGTGACGCGCTGGTTGAACCGGTAGTGGCGCCTGAGGTCGAAGCGGTCCGCCACGTGGTTGATGTAGGCGAGGATCTCCGGCTGGGCGGCGAAACGCTCGGTCCAGGCCCAGCTCTGCTGCAGGTCCTCGTCGAACGAGTAGGAGTAGTCGACGCTCTCCACATCGCAGCGCGCACCCGGATAGCGGTTCCAGAACCAGGTGCCGCCGACACCCTCGCCCGCCTCCAGGCCCAGCACGTTCAATCCGGCCTTCGCCGCCTGGTGGACGCCGTAGAGTCCGGCGAATCCGGCACCGATGATGATCACATCGAATGGGCTGCCCTGCTCGGGATGCATGCGCGACCTCTCACTATTCGTCTTGCGGTATTTCGAATAGGCATATCCTCACGGCGTATGCGGGTAGTCGGCGATGGCACGTCCCACTGACCAGGAGCCGAGCCCCGAGGGCTCGGCCCGGACGCTCGGAAGGAAGGGCCCGCGTTCCCGGAACGCGAGAGAGGGCCTGCGACCGCCGCTCGGAGTCGGGACGGGCACCAGCCCGCACCTGAGTGAATCTTCGCTATTCGTGGGAAGGTTCGCCGGTCACCATGTGGTCGGCGTGGTTCAAACCTTCGCGGACGAGCCGGGCGAGGTGGCCGTCGCGGATGCGGTAGATGATGCGGCGACCGTCGCGACGGGTGTCGACCAGGCCGGTGAATCGGAGTTTGGCCAGATGCTGGCTGACCGCTGTGCGGGAGGCGCCGCACGCCTCGGTGAGCGCGGTGACGTCGGCCTCGGCGTCGGCGAGGGTCCAGAGGATGTGCAGGCGAGTCGGATCCGCGAGCATGCGGAAGGTCGCGGTCGCCACATCCAGACGGGCCTGATCCGGATCGACGGGGTGCGTGAGGCTGGGGGTGGGGGACTGCGGTCCGGGCTCGCTCACCTGATCACCTTCCTGCCGCTGTCACCGCCTCGAGGCCCACCGGCACATGCGCGGGCCAGACGCGGGCCGCCGTGGTAGTTGCCAGTGTAGCCAGGGCGGCCAGCACGATCGCCGTGGTCGGCAGCCCCGCCAACGCGCCCAGCTTGCCCGCGACCGGGTAGGTCACCAGGAAGCACGCGTGCGACAGCGAGAACTGCGCGGTGAAAATGGCTGTGCGGGTGGCGGGTTCGGACTGGGCGCGCAGCAGGCGGGCAGACGGGGTGTTGATCATCGAGGTCCCCGCGCCGAGTAGTACCCAGGTCAGCGCCAGCACCACGGCGCCGGCGGTACGGGGGAGCAGCGGCGGCAGTGACGCGGCGATCAGGCCCAGCGGCAGCAGTACACAGCCGGTCATCATGAATCGCCGATCCGGCACCGCCGCCAGCAGCCGCGGGGCCGACAGCGCCACCGCCATGGAGCCGAAACCGAAGCAGCCCAGGGCCAGTGCCACCCCGGTGTTGGAGCCGCCCAGCTGATCCCGCACGTACACAACGGTATTCACGATCACCAGCGCGGTGGCCGCGGCCACCACCATGTTCATGGCCAGCAGCCCGCGCAGTACCGGACGGTTCATCATGATGCGCGCGCCCTCGGTGATGCGGTGCAGCAGCGGGGCGGGACGCTCGGGCGCGGCGAGCCGCGGGAGGCGGGTGGTCACCACCAGCAGCGCCGACGCCACGAAACCCGCCGCGGTGCCGACGAACAGCGAGTGATAGCTGATGACCGTCAGCAGCGCGGCCGCCAGCATCGGGCTCAGCAGCGACTCCATGTCATAGGCGAGCCGGGACAGCGACAGGCCACGGGTGTAGTCGTCCTCATCTACCAGCACCGACGGGATGAGCGACTGGAACGCCGGAGTGAAGGTCGCCGAGGCCGATTGCAGCACCGCGATCAGCACGTAGATCTGCCAGGTGTGCGTGACGAACGGCAACATGAGCGCGATCCCCGCGCGTACCGCATCCGCGGACACCAGCACCACCCGCCGGGGCAGCCGCAGGGTGAGCGCCGAGATCACCGGCGCGACGGCCACATACGCCACCATCTTGATGGCCAACGCGGTGCCCAGCACCGCGCCCGCCTGGCCCCCGGCCACCTCGTAGGCGAGCAGGCCCAGCGCGACCGTGAGCAGGCCGGTGCCGACCAGGGCGACCACCTGGGCGGTGAACAGTCTGCGGAACTGGGGATGGCGGAGCACGTCGAGCACACCGCCACTATAGGCCAATAGGTGCGCAGTTGTGCACATGATGTCCGTAAATCCACCGGTGCTCGGGACGTCGTCGAATTCGCTGGGTGATTCGTCGCTATCCTCACCTTCATGGGGAGGAACCTCGCGGCCGGTGCACTGGCCGCCGCCGCGACGCTGACACTGGCCGCGTGCGCGAACCACCCCGCCTCCGCGCCGATGGCCGGCAACCTCTCCCCGCACACCACCGATCACGCCTTCCCAGGCGTCCCGGCCCTGCCGCCGCCCGTCTCCACCCTCCAGCTCTGCGGCGACATCGCCTCCGCCGCAACACCTCCCGACTGCTATCTGTTGTCGCGGGACACCGCCGGGCTGACGTTCGAGGTGCGGCACAACGGCACCGGGACGCAGGGATCGGTCACCATCACCGTGCTCGATCCCGGTGGCGCACAGGTGCAGACGCTCACCGAGAAGTCCGTCGGCACCACCGCGCCGCGGCTGCGCGACCTCGACAACGACGGCCGCGACGAGGTGATCATCCCGATCATGCTGGCCACCGCCAACACCCGCTATGTCATCTACCGCGCCGGCGGCGACGGGCACTTCCAGCGCGCGGGCGAACTGGCGGGCATCGGCATCGACACCACCGCCACCGGATACACCGTGGTCACCGCGCGCGACAGCTACGAGCTCTGGAACATCGAATTCTGGACCTTCGACGCCGACAAGCTACAACCGGTGGTCACCGCCGAGGTCCGGCTGCTCGACGACGGGACCGGGCACGTCGGCGGCAGCGAATGCACCGTGATCGACAGCGGCGGGCTGAACCGCACCGGCCTGACCCTGGACCAGGCCACCGGCCAGTTCTGCGCCGAACCGACGGTGCTGCGGGTCAAGCGCTGACCCGCGGGCACGGCATCCTCGCGCGTACCCGGGACCGTGAACCCGTGGGTTCGCCGGGGGACTCCGGTCGGCCCCGCTGGAGCCATACCGCGTGCCGCTCAACGTGATTCATCGCATGCGATCCGATCGTTCGCATTCGCCATCGCCCGCGCGTCGATGCGATCGAATGCCTACCGCTTGTCTGTGCGACGCGGGCTGCAGCGGGCGTCGGGCGCCGGCCCGGCGGCCCGTGGTCAGATGTGCGCGCCCTTGGTGCGGTTGCAGGCGCGGCAGAGGATCTGCAGGTTGGCGGGGCTGGTGGCGCCGCCGCGGCTGATCGGGATGATGTGGTCGAACTCCAGGTAGTGGCTGTCGCCGCATTCGACGCACTTGCCGCCGTCACGCTGCCAGACCACGGCCTTGACGTCCGGTGGGATGGAACGGGTGTCGCGGCGGCCGGGAGTGAGGGTCAGGCGTTTGGCGATGCGCAGCGCGCCTTCCATGGCGGCGGCCACGTACTCGGGATCGGCCACCTCGAGGATCGCGCCCCCGCGGGCGGAGGTCGCGGACACCTCGACCAGGCCGTCGGCGGCGGTCACCGAAACCACGCGGGCCCAGGGCATTTCGGTGCCGGCGTCCGCGCCGGTGAACCGCAGCTTGCGGTTGCTGACGATAAGACGGCCCTCGGTGCGCTTGGGGCCGCGGGCCATCCGGCGGATATGCACGGCCGGGAGGTTGAGGTGGATGCGCTCATCGGTGTCCAAATGCAGGCCGGTCGTGGGCTGCTGCGGTAGCTCGCCGGAGCGGAGGCGGGTGAGCAGGCGGCCCCGGTGCAGGCGGCGGCGCAGATCCTCGATGACCGGGCCGGACAGGGACAGTTCGGCGACGGTGTCCTCGAAATCGTCCATGTCGGCCTGATCGACGACACCGTCGGCGAAGGTGAAGGCCACCAGGCGTTCCAGATGGTCGTGGGCGGCCGGACGCAGCAGGTCCCGGGCGGCGGTGCGGTCGATGCGCTGATACCGGAGCGCGGCCCACAGGGAGTCCCAGTCGTCGTGCGAGGTTCGGCCGCGCAGGGCGCGCTCGGCGCGGGGACGCCAGCCGCGCAGGTATTCGGCTGTCTCGGCGGCACATTCGCGGCACAGGGGTGCCGAGCCGAACAGCGCCGCGCCGAACAGGCGTCGGCGCGGGATGCCGCAGCGCGGACAGTGGCGTGAATCCTGAGGCGGGACAGGGCGTGTCGCGCCCGTCCAGGTGGTGCCGTCCCACCAGCGCAGCCGGGACGGGTCGCGCGGATCCGGATGCCAGTCCGCCCGTTCGGAATCCGGGGGCGGTGGGGTGCGTCGCGGCTCGGCCTCGACGACGCGCGCCGGATCGATCCGCACGCCGAACTCGCGGACCAGCCCGGCCAAGCTGACTCCGGCATCGGCCAGCGCCCGGAACTCCCAGCCGTCGTCGGCGCGAGTGAACTCGCCCAGCACCAGGGCGGGGGTCGGTTCCGGCGTGCCCACTTCGAACCACGCGACCGGGTGGTCGTGGTCGAACACCGTCAGCCGTAGACCGGCGACCTCGGCGAAACCGCCTGCCACCGAACCGATGACCACGATCCCGGCCACCTCCGGCCCGGTGCGCGGCAGCGACACCGACAGCCGCGCGGTCCCCGTCGCGGGCTCGCGGTCCAGCGTCACCGCCTGCGAGACGTGCCGGGGCGCGTCGAACCAGACGAAATCCCGGTCCGACCGGGCCCGCCCGTGGTCTCCCACCAACACGGCTTGCGCCCGCACCGCATGCTCCGACCGCCACGAAAGGACAACCGTCAGAAGCGATGTCGGAACCGTCGTACGGCCACCCAAGGTCAGTTTCATGGTGATCGAACTATGCCACGACCGTCCGACAAAACCGCATGCCCGGCCCTCACCACCCATGGGGAAAACGTGCGGCACAGTAGAGGGATGACGAACCCCAAGGGGAGCGACCGCCACAACCCCGCCTCGCGCGCCAAACCCTCCTCGTCGCGCGTCCCCACCCCCGGGGACATCCTGGCCGCCGCCCAGGCCGCCGTCGAAGCCGCCCAGACCGCCGCGCAGGCCGCCGTCGAAGTCGCCCAGACCGCCGCCGGTCAGGCCCTCGATTCGGCCCAGGTGACCGCGTCGGCCGCCTTCGACACCGCCGTCCGCCTCCCACCCGCGTCCATCCAGCTCGCGGCCCAGCTCCCCGACCTGATCAGGAGCCTCACCACCGCCGTCGAACGCCTCAACGCCACCATCGACCGCCTCGACCGCACCCTCGCCCTGGCCGAACCCGCCTTCGTCGCCTACGACCGGCTCCTGACCCGCCTCGAATCGGTCACCGCCCTCGGCGAAGAGGTCGTGAGCCGCCTCGACAAACTCCCCGGCGTCTCCCTCCTCGGCCGTATCACCGGCAGTCGCGAAACCGCGGAAGCCGAACCGCCGCAAGGCAAATCCGGCGGCTCCCACCGCAAGTAGGGGCTACCCGGCCGAGGGAATGGGATCGCGGGGTGAGGCGCCGAGGCCGGGGAGGGCGCGGAGGGCGGCGGCCGCCTTCCAGACCATTTCGCGGTATTCGTCGGCGGGGTCGGAGTCGAGGACGACCGCGCCGCCCGCGCCGACCCGCCAGCGGTTGTCGTGGCGGACGGCGGTGCGGATGACGATATTGAGCTCGGCGGTGCCGCCCAGGCCGAGAAAGCCGACGGTGCCGGAATAGATGCCGCGGGCCTCGGTTTCGAGGGAGTCGATGATTTCCAGGGTTCGGAGTTTGGGGGCGCCGGTCATGGAGCCGCCGGGGAAACAGGCTCGCAGACAGTCGATGACGTCCAAGTCGGGACGAAGGGTGCCGCGCACGGTCGAGACCAGCTGATGCAGGGTCGTATAGGTCTCGACGGCCATGAGGTTGGGAACGTGCACCGAGCCGATCTCGCAGACGCGACCCAGATCATTGCGGAGCAGGTCGACGATCATGAGGTTCTCGGCGCGGGTCTTGGGGCTGCGGGCCAGTTCGGCCGCCAGCTCGGCATCCTCGGCGGCGGTCCGGCCGCGCGGAGCGGTGCCCTTGATCGGCTTGCTCTCCACCGTGCGGGAGCGGTTTAGCTTGAGGAAGCGCTCCGGCGAGGAGCACGCCACCTCCAGATCGGCGAAACGCAGGAAGGCAGCGTAAGGGGCCGGATTGCACCGGCGCAGTGTGCGATACACGGTGAGACCGTCGGCGTCGCCGGGGAGATAGGCGCTGTCGGTGAGGCAGATTTCGTACGACTCGCCCGCGAGCAACTGCTCCTGGCAGGCCGCGACATCGGCCAGATAGCGCTCCCGGCCGCGAGTGAGGAACGGCGCGACCGTGCCCTCATCGGCACGCAGCTCGAGTGTCGGCGGATTCTCCCAGGTCGGCAGGGTGTCCACGACGGCTCGGGTGGCGGCGAGCCACTCCTGTGCGGTCGCAACGGCATCCGGCTGGGCCAGGGCCAGCAGGTGGGTGCGGCCCGCCTCGTGATCGACCACGATCAGCCGGTCGGCGAAGATCCACTGCGCGTCCGGCGTCGCGGCGGTATGTACTGCGGCGGCCCCGCAGTCGGCCTTCATCTCGTAGCCGAGATAGCCGACATAGCCGCCGGCGAAATCGAAAGGCACCTCCGGGAAGTCGATCTCGCGTCGGCGCAGCTCGGCGGACAGGTAGTCGAGCACGCCGCCCGACACGGTGCGCTGCCCGGCCGCGGACTCGATCTCGACCCGGCCGCTGCCGACCCGGTACCGCACCACCTCGGCCAGCGGACCGGAGGCGTCGCCCAGGAACGAGAAGCGGTCCAGTCCCGGCTCCACATGCTCGCTGTCGAGCCAGAAGGCATGCGGGGAACCGGCATAGAGCGCATCGAAGACGGCCTCGGCATCGACCGCCCGCTCCACGACCGCCTGCTCGACCCGGTAGCGGACCGGCTCGACGACGGCACGCGAGCCCGCCTCCTCGGCGCCGATCGGTGTGCGCGTCAGTGCCGTTCGCGCGGCCGTGCGACAAATGCCCTGTCGCTCCTGGTATTCGGCGGTCAGCTGCGCGAAGTTGCGCAGCAGCCGCTCCCCGTATTCGCCGGCGATCGACTCGGGATGGAACTGCACACCCCACTGCGGCCGGGTGCGGTGCCGCACGCCCATGATCACGCCGTCCGGCGTGGTCGCGGTGACTTCGAGGACCTCCGGCAGCGGCCGCGCCGCGCACAGCGAGTGGTACCGCACCACCGAGAAATCCTGCGGCACACCGGTGAACAGGTCCCGCTCGTCATGGGTGACACGGTCCTGGTATCCATGCCGGGCCCGTGGCGCCGCGACCACCTCACCACCCGCGGCGATCACCATGCCCTGATGCCCCAGGCACACTCCCAGCAACGGCGACTCCGACCCGGCGATCACCGCTGCGGAGATGCCGAAATCGCGCGGAATGTCCGGCCGCCCGGGTCCGGGGGAGATGACGACGTTGTCGAATCGGTCGAGCCCCAGCTCCTCGATCGACCCCACCTCGTCATTGCGCACGACCACGGGTTCGACCCCGTTCACCTTGCTGATCAGCTGATACAGGTTGTAGGTGAACGAGTCGTAATTATCGATCAAGAGCGTGCGCATTTGACCACGCACATTACGCTCTGTTCAATCTGCACTCCGCCTCGCTCCGGGCGGGGTTCGCGGGCCCGAGGTCTCGATGCTTCCCTCCTCCGCTGCTCCGAGGGCGGGAAGGAGGAGCGAGAATCGAGCGCTCCGCCTTCCCGCGCTCCGCCACGAACGCACTGCGGCGGTTACTGCTGGCGACTGCCTTCAGTTCGTGTGGACCGCTACGGCACAATGGGCGGCATGTCTGTTGCGCAGCCGGTCGAAGTGGATCGTGACGTCGTCGATTTCGCGATCGTCGGAAAGTGGATGGAAGGGCAGGGCTTGCCCGGCGGGGAGTTCGAGGAGGTGAAGCCGCTGGGCGGCGGCACCCAGAACATCATGCTGCGCTTCCGCCGCGGTGGCCGTGAGTACGTGCTGCGGCGCGGACCCAAGCACCTGCGCGCGGCCAGCAACACCGTCATCCAGCGCGAATCCCGCATTCTCGGCGCGCTCGGCGACACCGAGATCCGCGCCCCCAAGGTGATCGCGGCCTGCCCCGACGAATCCGTGCTCGGCGCGTCCTTCTACCTCATGGAGCCGATCATCGGCTTCAACCCGCAGAACGAGCTGCCCGAACTGCACGCCTCTGATCCCGAGGTGCGCCGACAGATGGGGCTGTCCGCGGTCGAGGCCATCGCCCGCCTCGGCTCGCTCGACCACGAGGCGCTCGGCCTGACCGGCTATGGCAAGCCGGAGGGCTTCCTGGAGCGCCAGGTGCCGCGCTGGCTCAAGGAACTCGACTCCTACAGCGCCAACGAGGGCTACCCCGGCCCGGAGATCCCGGGCGTCCAGCGGGTCGGCGACTGGCTCGACCGCAACCGCCCGGTCCAGCCGAGGGCCGGCATCCTGCACGGCGACTGCCACCTCGCCAACATGATGTTCTCCTTCGACGGTCCCGAAGTGGTGGCCATGGTCGACTGGGAGATGTCCACCATCGGCGACCCGCTGCTGGACCTGGGATGGCAGATCGCCACCCGCCCCGAGCCCGGCACCACCGGCGCGGCGCTGGTCGGCAAGCTGGGCGCGGTGGGCGGCCTGCCCACGCCCGAGGAGATGATCGCCCACTACGGGCAGTTCTCCGATCGCGACCTGAGCTCGGTGACCTGGTACACCGTGCTCGCGTGCTTCAAGCTCGGCATCGTGCTGGAGGGCACGCACGCGCGGGCCTTCGCGGGCAAGGCGCCCAAGCAGGTCGGCGACTTCCTGCACGCCATCACCCTCGAGCTGTTCGAGAAGGCGCACAAGCTGATGGAGTGACGGCAAACGTGTCGCCATCTTGTCGCAGGGTGACCGGATATTGGTGGCCGGAAAACTAATGCCACCGTAATTTGGTCGCCATGCCGATCGTTCCCGATACCAAAGACTGGACCTGGGTGCTCGAACGCGCCTGCGCCGACTGCGGATTCGACCCCGACGCCACCGCCTACGAGGCCGTGCCGGGGTCGCTCCGCGACAGCGCCGCCCGGATCAGCGCCGCCCTGGAACGGCCGGACGCCCGGCAGCGTCCCGATGACGCGACCTGGTCGCCGCTCGAATACGCGGCGCACGCCCGCGACGTGTGCCGCATCTTCACCCACCGGCTCGACATCGCCCGCACCGGCGGCCCCCGCCCCGGGCCGATGATCGCCGCCTATGACACCGCGGTCACCATGGGGGACAATGGCATTCCCATGTTCGCCAACTGGGATCAGGATGCCACCGCGGTCGCCGCGAACTACGCCGCCGCCGAAACCGCCACCGTGGCAGCGGAACTCGCGGCGGCCGTCGACACCGTCGCCCACGCCTTCGCGTCCGTGCCGATCGCCGAGCGCGACCGGGCCGCGCTGCGCGGCAACGGCTCCGCGTTCACCGTCGACTCCATGGCGCTGTACTTCCTGCACGACCTCGTGCACCACGCGCACGATGTCGAGCGCTGACGCCTAGACAGGCTCCTGCTGGGTCGTGCAGTGGATGCCGCCGCCGCCCGCCGCGACGGCGTCGACATCGATCTGCACCACCCGGCGGCCCGGAAACAGGCGTGCCAGTGTGGCTTCCGCGTAGGCGTCGGCCCACGGATCCCCGAACTCGGGCGCCACGACGCCGCCATTGCAGACGTAGAAATTCATGTATCCGGCCGCGAACTCGTCGTCGGTGAACTCCTTGCGCGCCTTCATCGGGCCCGGAATCACCTCCACCCGCAGGGGGCGACCCTGAGCATCGGCGGAATTCTGGAGAATGGCCAGGTGGCGGCGGGTGACGCCGTAGTCGTAGCAGTTCGGGTCGTCCTCGCGACCGGCCAGCACCACCCCCGGGCCTGCGAACCGCGCGTAGAAATCGGTGTGGCCATCGGTGACGTCGTGGTCCGCGATGCCGGGCAGCCAGATCACCTTCGAAATCCCCAGCAGCCGAGCGAGTTCCGCCTCCACGTCGGCACGCTGCCAGCCGGGATTGCGATTGTCGTTGAGTACGCAGCTCTCGGTGATGATGGCGGTGCCCGCGCCGTCGACCTCGATACCGCCGCCCTCGAGCACCAGCTCGGTGGTCAGCACCTCGGCGTCGCTGCGCTCGGCCACCAGCGCGGCCAGCCGCGCGTCCTTACGATGGTCCTGCTTGCCGCCCCAGCCGTTGAAGTTGAAATCGACCGCGGCCGAGGCGCCGTCGCCGCGCACGAACACCGGGCCGCTGTCGCGCAGCCACAGATCATCCATCTCCGCCGGCACCAGCGCCACCTGTGAACCGGCCAGGGCGCGCGCCAGATCGAACTCCTCCGGCCGCACCAGCATCGACACCGGCTCGAATTGCGCGACGGCGCGGGCGATGCGCGCCACGTCCTCGCGTATGCGGGGCAGCAGCTCGGCCGTCCACACCCGTTCGTCGGCCCCGAACGCCATCCAGGTTCGTCGATGCGGCTGTCCTTCGTCGGGCATCACCCACGGTTGCGGCGGCATGGACGTATTCCTTTCGGTCAACGACAGCGGAGCAGAGCCTCACGGAGATTGCGCGAACGGACGTCGTCGAGCACCGCCATGCCCAGGCGGTTCATCACATAGCCGAAACCCAGACCGGTTGCCGGATCGGCGAATCCGAACGAGCCGCCATAGCCGGTCGTGCCGTAGGCGCGCTTGTCGGCGCCGAACCGGAAACCGCCGCGAGACTTGCGGAAACCCAGGTGGTAGCGGCTCGGGGTGAGCAGCACCAGATCCTCGGCCGGGACATCGTCGGCGGTGTCGGGGGAGGCCAAGCGGTCCAGTAGGTTTCGATCGATCGGCAACTCACCCGTCCGACCGGCGGCCGCGCCGTACACCCGCGCCAGCGCCCGGGCGGTGCCGACACCGCCGGCGGCCGGGCTCTCCACCGCGAGGAACTCTCGCCGGGCGGCGCGGGCGGGCGCACCCACCTGCGGGCTGTTCAGGGCGCGGAAGGACAGGCCGCGCTTGCTGTAGAGCTGAATTCCGATGCGCACGGGCAGATCCCGCTCGTAGCGCAGAATATCGAGACCCTCGGTCGCCGACAGGGTGGCCACGCGATCGAGCGAAACCTCTTCCGGCAGGCCGATATAGAACTCCGCGCCCAGCGGGGCCGCGATGTCCTCGGCGAAGATGCGTCCCAGCGTGCGATGCCGCGGATCGACGCGACGCAGTAGCTCACCCTGATACAGACCGGCCGTGATCGGGTGGTAGCCGTGCCGGGTTCCCGGCCGCCACAACGGTTTCTGCTCGGCCAGCACGACGGCCATACGATCCAGATCGGCCATGTCGGTGAGCCGGAACGGCCGATCCAGGGCGGCCAGACCGGCCTGGTGGTCCAGCAGCTGCCGCACCGTAATGGATTCCTTGCCGTGCGCGGCGAACTCCGGCCAGTGCAGCGCCACCGGATCCTCGTAGTCCAGCAGGCCCCGCGACACCGCCGACGCCACCGCGAACGCGGTCATGCCCTTGGTCGAGGACCACACCGGTGCCATGGTGTCGCGCTCCCAGGCCAGCCGGCGCTTGCGATCCCGATGCCCCGCCCACAGATCCACCACCGGCCGATCGCCGTCGAACACCGCCACCGCCGCACCGATCTCGCCGTGCCGGGTGAAGTTGCGCTGGAAAGCGTCGGCGACCGGGCCGAAACCCGCGTCCACCTCGCCGTGGATCGTGACCTGCTCACTCATGATGGGTTCGATCGTAACCGGGCGTACGGTCTGTGCGGGGGCATTGCGATGCCAGTGCATAGCTGTGAGCAGTGCGAATCCGCGGTGGACGCGGCACCCTGCCGCCATTTCGGCGGTATGGCCAGGCGGCGCGGCCGTTCATACCCGAACTCCGGCGGATATCCGCATCATTGCTGCGGACCGAGCCCCGTCGTAGCTGCGACCGAGGCAGTCGCACACCCACCTCCGACGGCGAGCACACCGCACTGCGGCGCGGGAGGAATCGAGACCTCGACGCCATCGGAGCGAAGCGGAGGGCAATATCGAACACAGTAGGCTCCATGCGTGCGAGCGCTGGAGCAGATTCGACGGTGGCCGGTCCGGAACGCGGCGGCGGGGGTCGTCGTCCGTGAGAAGGGCGTGGTGGACACCGAGGGCGACACCACGAAGGTATTTCCGCTCGCCTCGGTGACCAAACCCCTTGTGGCGTACGCGGTTCTGGTCGCCGTCGAAGAGGGCGCGATCGAACTGGACCAGCCCGCGGGGCCGCCCGGATCCACCGTGCGGCATCTGCTCGCCCACACCTCCGGGATGGCCTTCGACACCACCGCGGTGCTGGCTCGGCCGGGCGCGAAGCGGATCTACTCCAGTGCCGGGTTCGAGGTGCTCGCGGACTTCGTTGCGGCGCAGACCGGTATCCCGTTCGATCAGTATCTGCGCGAGGCGGTTTTCGAACCGCTGGGCATGACCTCCTCCGCGCTGGTGGGTCCGGCCGGGCATGCGGGCCGGTCCTCGGTCGCAGATCTCCTGCGTTTCGCCGAAGAATTGCTGGAACCGACTGTTCTGAGTACTGAGCTGGTTTCCGAAGCAAGCACAGTGCAATTCCCGGGACGCAGTGGAGTACTGCCCGGCTACGGGTCGCAGCGACCCAACGACTGGGGGCTGGGATTCGAAATCCGCGACCATAAATCGCCACACTGGACGGGAGGAGCGAACTCGCCGCGGACCTTCGGGCACTTCGGGCAGTCCGGAACATTTCTCTGGGTGGACCCGGACGTCGGGATGGCGTGTCTCGCGCTGGCGGACGAGAATTTCGGTGACTGGGCCCGAGCCGCGTGGCCGCCTCTCAGCGACGCCGTGATCGCGGAGTTTGCGCGAGGCCGACACCGGCAATAAGTAACACACGCAACACCGGGCACTCCAGTAAACTCGGGCAACGCCGAGTTCGGGGCAGGGGTCGTTGGGGAAGACGTCCCTCGTCGAGCCGGAGGTGTCAGTGGTGCGCGCGTCTAGTCAGTTCGCGGAGACGACGTCTGGAGTCGTCTATATCCATTCGTCGTCGGCCGCGCTGTGTCCGCACGTCGAATGGGCTCTCACCTCGACGCTCAAAGCACCCGCGAAACTGCGCTGGACCGCGCAGCCCGCCGACCCCGGACAGCTGCGCGCCACCACCGATTGGTGCGGACCGGTCGGCACCGGCGGCCGATTAGCCAGAGCATTGCGAGATTGGCCGGTGCTGTATTTCGAAGTCACCGAGGACCCCAGCGAGGGTGTCGACGGCGAACGCTTCAGCTTCGTCCCCGGCCTCGGACTCTGGAGCGGGGTCACCGGCGCGAGCGGTGATGTCATGGTCGGCGAAATGCGGCTGCGCGCCATCGTCGCCGAGGCCCGCGCCCACGGCCGCGGCTCGGCCGCCGAGATCGCCGCCGAGATCGACCGCGCTCTCGGCACCGCCTGGGACGACATCCTCGAGCCCTACCGCCTCGGCGGCGAGGGAGCGGAGGTCACCTGGTTGCGCCGCGACGTCGGCTGATCCACCCGCTCCACCGCCACCGCGCCGCCGAACCGCGCGAGCCTTCCCCCCGAACGCCCCGAAACGGGCACAATGCCCAGGGAAGGGATAGCCGACGAGGAGGATTCGTGCGGACCACAGCGAACATCGCGGGCGCGGCCCTGATAATGGCAACGGCATTCACCCTGTCGGCCTGCAACGACACCGCCGCCACCGGCGCATCGGCCAGCTCGGCCCACCCCACCCCCGGCACACCCACCGCCGCCTTCCCGGCGGCAGGCCACGAAGCCATCCACTGCGGCACCGGGCCCTGGGGCCTCGCCGTCGTCGTGTCCACCGCCAAGGGAAACGACTTCTGCCCCACCGCCATCTCCGTCGTCACCGCCTACGCCGACGAACGCGCCGAACAATCCACCGGCGACATAGCCGTCACCATCGACACCGTCCGCTGGGTCTGCGGCGAACGCCGATCCGCCCCCGGCTCCTACCAGGAATGCTCGAGCCAAAACGAATCCGCCGACAAGATCCGCCTCCAATCCTGAATCATCCGGCCTGACCGCGGCCTGCGAAAGCGGTCGGCACCAACGAAAAGCGGGCGGTCTCCGGAGAGACCGCCCGCTATTGCGTTGCCGTGTAACCGATTACAGCGGAATGTTCTTGTTGTGCTGAGCCCGCGCCGGGGCGGCAGCCAGGGCGGCGGCAATGGTGGAGCGGGTCTTGGCGGGATCGATGACCTCGTCGACGACGCCGATGGAGATGGCCCGGCCGACACCGCCCGCAATGCGCTCATGCTCCTCGGTGAGGCGCTCGAGCAGGGCCTCGCGCTCCTCCTCCGGAGCGGCCGCGAGAGCCTTCTTGTGCAGGATGCCGACCGCGGCCTTGGCGCCCATGACGGCGACCTCGGAACCCGGCCAGGCGTACACGGCGGTAGCGCCCAGCGAGCGGGCGTTCATCGCGATGTAGGCGCCGCCGTAGATCTTGCGGGTGACCAGGGTGACGCGCGGGACGCGGGCCTCGGCGAAGGCGTGCAGCAGCTTGGCGCCGCGACGCACCACGCCCTCGAACTCCTGGGAGACGCCCGGCAGGTAGCCCGGCACATCGGTGACGACGATCAACGGGATGCCGAAGGCGTTGCACAGGCGCACGAAACGCGAAGCCTTCTCGGCGCTTTCGGAATTGAGGCAGCCGCCCAGGCGGATCGGGTTGTTGGCCAGGACGCCGACGGTGCGGCCGCCGAGCCGGCCCAGGCCGACCACCATGGAGCGGGCGTAGCCGCCCTGCAGTTCCTCGAAAGTGCTTTCGCCGTCGACGTTGTCGAGCAGCTCGTTGATGATCGGCTTGACGTCGTAGGCGCGCTTGGCCGACTCCGGCATCATGGCCTTGAGGTCCACATCGCCGTGTTCGGCGGCGGCCAGGTCGAATTCGCCCTGCTCGGCGAACATCGAGACCAGGCGCCGGGCGCGGTGCAGGGCGTCGGACTCGTCGTCGGCCACGATGTGGCAGACGCCGGACTTCTTGCCGTGGGTGATCGGGCCACCCAGGGTCGCCATGTCGACGCTCTCGCCGGTCACCGTCTTCACGATGTCCGGGCCGGTCACGAAGACGCGGCCTTCCGGCGCCATGATGACGATGTCGGTCAGCGCGGGACCGTAGGCGGCGCCGCCGGCGGCGAAGCCGAGCACCACCGAAATCTGGGGGACCTGGCCGGACGCGCGGACCATGGCCTCGAAGACCAGACCGACCGCGTGCAGCGCCTCCACACCTTCAGCGAGGCGGGCGCCGCCCGAATGCCACAGGCCCACAACGGGAACTTTCGAATCGATCGCCGTATCAATGGCGTCGACGATGTGCTTGCAACCCTCGACGCCCATGGCGCCGCCCATCACGGTGGCATCGGAGCAGTAGGCGACGGTGCGGACGCCGTCGACCTCACCAATGGCGGCGAGCACACCGGACTTGTCGCGGGGGTGGAGCGGGAGAACGGTTCCGGGATCGAAGAAGCGCTGCAACCGACCCAGCGGGTCACGGGGATCGGTCGTGGTGTCCGCATGCGCGGGAGCCATGATGGTCATCGCAAACTCTCCTCAAAGGGAAGTGCGGTCGCTGAGAGCGGCTGCGAATGTCGAAGTCCCGGCAGGGCTTCTCTCGAGAGAACCCAAGGGTGCGGGCTCTCCCTCCCAGACCCTGCCGGGACCGCTTGTCTTACTGACCGGTAAAGCTGGTCCGGATTTCCGGTTTACCGGGACGAATCCGTGTCAGTACCGGCCGAAGGCGAGCGCGACATTGTGCCCACCGAAACCGAAGGAGTTGTTGATCGCGTACTCGATGTCCTGACGGCGAGCCTCGCCGTGCACCACATCCAGGTCGATCGCCGGATCCTGGTTGTCGAGGTTCAGCGTCGGCGGGACGATGCCGTCCCGGATGCTGAGCACCGTGAGAATCGACTCGAGGGCGCCGACGGCGCCGATCGAATGCCCCAGGGCCGACTTGGGCGCGTACACCGAGGCATGCTTGACGCCTGCCTTGTGAATCGCGTTGGCCTCCGCGGTGTCACCCACGGGGGTGGCGGTCGCGTGGGCGTTGACGTGGGTGATGTCCTGGGCGGACAGACCCGCGGTCTGGATCGCGCGCTCCATGGCGCGAGCCGCACCGGTGCCCTCCGGATCGGGAGCCACCAGATGGTATCCGTCGGAGGTAATTCCCGCGCCCATGAGACGGGCGTGGATGGTGGCGCCACGCGCCTTGGCGTGCTCCTCGGTCTCGATGACCATGAGCGCGCCCGCTTCGCCGAAGACGAAGCCGTCGCGATCCTTGTCGAACGGGCGCGAGGCGCCCTTCGGATCGTCGTTGCGGGTCGACATGGCCCGCATCATGGAGAACGCGGCGATCGGAATCGAGTCGATGAATCCCTCGACGCCGCCGGTGACGATCATGTCGGCGTCACCCATGACGATCATTCGCCACGCGTTGGCGATGGCCTCCGAACCTGACGAGCACGCCGAGACCGGAGTGACCACTCCCGCGCGGGCCTTGAGCTCGAGACCGACCACGGCGGACGGACCATTCGGCATGACCATCTGAACGGCCAGCGGCGAAACCTTGCGGTAGCCACCGTTCTTCAGCTTGTCGACCGAATCGATCAGCGCATCGCCGCCGCCGAGACCGGTGCCGATGGACACGCCCAGCCGCAGCGGGTCGACCTCGGGAGAACCGGCGTTCTTCCACACCTCGCGACCGAGCACGGTCGCCAGTCGCTCGACATACGCCATGCGACGGATCTCGACCCGGTCGAGCAGCGTGTCCGGCGACACCTTCAGATGGCCGCCGATTCGAACCGGAAGGTCGTACTCCGCAATGAAGTCGTCCCCGAGCGTGTCGATGCCGCTCTCGCCATTGAGGAGGCCCTTCCACGTCGCATCGACGTCACCGGCGATCGACGTGGTCGCCGCCATGCTCGTTACGACGACGTTGGGAAAGTTCCCGTTCAAGGTGGAAGGAGTGGTCACGGTGTCGGTTCCTACTCGCCCTCGGCGCCGAACTTGGCCTTCAGCTCAGCGGCCGCGTCGGAGTTCTCGGCCTCGAGCTTCTGGATGTACGCCACCGCGTCGCCAACGGTCTTCAGGCTCGCCAGGTCCTCATCGGGGATCTTGACGCCGTACTTGTCCTCGGTCTGGACGGCGATCTCGACCATCGACAGCGAGTCGATGTCCAGGTCGTCGACGAAGGACTTCTCGATTGTCACCTCGGAGGGCTCGATACCGGTCACCTCTTCGATGATCTTGCCGAGCTCTTCGACGATCTGTTCCTGGGTCAGAGCGGCCACTGTGGTGGCTCCCTTCTTGTTTCCTGTGAGGGGTTGGGTTTCTTGTGTTTGCGACCCGATTGCTCCATCGCCGTTGATGGGAGCGGGCCGCGAGTCAAGCTAGCTTGCCGCGGTGAGTTCGGCGAGCGCGGGGAGGTCCGCGGGGGTCTTCAGCGCCAGGTTCGGGGTGCCCTTGAGCTCCCGCTTGGCGATGCCGACCAGGGTGCCCGCCGGCGGCAACTCTGCCACCGCGGAAACCCCTGCCGCACGGATCGTTTCGGTGCACAGGTCCCAGCGCACGGGGCGCGTGACCTGGGCAGCGAGCTTGTCGATCGCATCCTGGCCGGAGCTGACCGGCTGGCCGTCGAAGTTCGACAGCAGGCTCCGGGCCGGCTCACCGGGAGCGATTTTGGCGATAGCCTCCGCTACCGCGTCCTGGGCGGGTGCCATGAACGCGGTGTGGAAGGCGCCCGCGACCGGCAGTGCGCGGACGCGGGCCTTTTCGGGCGGGTTCGCGGCAAGGGCTTCGAGCGCCTCGAGCTTACCCGCTGCCACGATCTGACCCACCGCATTGCGGTTGGCCGGAATCAGGCCGAGTTCCTCGAGACGAGCGAGCACCTCCGCTTCGTCACCACCGAGCACCGCGGACATACCGGTCGGCTCGAGTGCGCAAGCTTTGGCCATTTCCGCTCCGCGGATGGCGGCCAGGGCCACCGCGTCATCGGCGGAGATGACTCCGGCGACGGCAGCGGCGGCGAATTCGCCGACCGAGTGTCCGGCGACGATGGTATCCGCGGGAAGCGATCCCTGCGGGATTTCCGCGAAAGCCAAGAGGGCAGCCGCGACGACGAGCGGCTGGGTGACAGCCGTGTCGACGATTTCATCGGCGGTCGCAGTCGTGCCCAACCGCAGCAGGTCCAGCCCCGAGGCCTTCGACCACAGCGCGACGCGGTCCGCGGCGCCGGGGAGTTCGAGCCAAGGGGTGAGCATGCCGGGTGTCTGAGAGCCCTGTCCAGGGGCGAGCAATGCGATCACGAGTCAAGAAAACACTGTGAGCACGCTCTCACGAGATGTCGGCGCGAATGAAGCTTGCTTGGCAGTTTTGTGAGGAGTCCACAAAAGGCCAAGTGGGGTGACCCGATCGCCCGATCCTCGAATCTCGTTACAGCCCATCCTTCGGGTCTGTGACGGGAGTCATATCAGTGGCAGGAGTGGGTGATTCGTTACGAGTTCGTGTCAGCCTGCCTACTGTGGCAGCGATGCGTAACACATAGGCATCGCGCGGATTCATCGGATCACGTCCCGTGATGTCGGCGATCCGCTTCAGGCGATAGCGCACAGTATTTGGATGAACGAACAGCTGGCGGGCGCAGGTCTCGACGGCTCCACCGCAATCCAGATACGCGTCCAGCGTGTCCGAAAGATCGGCGCTGGCGGCGGCCAACGGTAGCACGAGATGCTCGTTCAGGGCGTCCACGGCCGCACGGTCGCCGAGCAGGGCGCGTTCGGGCAACAGTTCGGAGGCGTGCACCGGGCGCGGCGCACCCCGCCAGCCCACCACCGCCTCCATGCCGGCCATCGCCTCCACCGCGCTGAGGTGCGCCGCGGACAGGGTTCGCATGGTCGGGCCGATCACCACCGGGCTCTCGGAGAAGGCCTCCGCGAGTAGGTCCGCGAGGAATGGGGACGGGTACATCGGGTCCCCGAGATGTCCGCTGACTACCATTACCAGCCGCGAACCCTGCACCACGGCCAGCGCGTTGCGGCCGTGCCGGGCGGCCACCGTATGTACGGAACTGACAACGGCCACCTGATCCTTGGGGGGCGTGCCCACCAGGACCGTGGCGGGCGCGGTGGCGTCCCAATTGAGAGTGGCCGCCCGCGAGAGCATTTCGGGGCCGGTGTCACCGCGCACCACAGCGTCGACGACCAGGGCCTCCAATCGGGTGTCCCACGCGCCGCGGGACTCGGCGGCCGAGGCGTACACCGACGCGGCGGCGAAACCGAGCTCCCGCCCGTAACGCAGCACCGCCTCGGTGAGCGCCACCAGCTGACGGTCGTTGCGCGCCAAGGCCGGCAGCCACTGCTCGAAGAACTCCATGGCCACCCGGACCATGTCGACGGTCTGGCGCAGCGTCAGCCGCCGCGCCAGATCGTCCGGAATCACTTGGAAGGCATCGAGACTGAACCGGATATCCGACTCCGGGTCCTGCAGCCACTCCAGGAAGTTCACCACCGCCGTCTGCACCAGCATCTGGACACCGGCCCGCTGGGCGGCATCCAGATTGGTGAAGAACGGCAACCGATCCTGCATCGAGGCCACGGCCTCGGTGGACAGGCGACCGGAGAACTGCTTGACCCGTTTCAGGAGCGTGTCCGGAAGCGGGTCGCGCGTCTGCCGATTCGGGGAGAGTGCGCCGGTCGGGAGGTAGACCTCATGAGAGGAGGTGCCCTCCTCATTGATCCGGCGCGGCCTCGGCGGTTTACGTTCCACGGTGTTTATGTTCGGTTATGCGTCGCCGCCTTCGGTACCGGGTGCCGCCTTCGGCGCGGCGTTCACGTCGTCGATGGCGTAGCGGCTCGCCGCCTCGGCCACCGTGGCGGGTGCGATCCGGCCCTGAGCAGCGAGACCCTGCAGCGCGGCGACCACGATGGACGCGGCATCCACATTGAACACGCGGCGCGCGGCCGGGCGGGTGTCGGAGAAACCGAAACCGTCGGTGCCCAGCGTGATGTACTCGCCCGGCACCCACTGGCGGATCTGGTCCGGCACCGCACGCACCCAGTCGGAGGCGGCGACGAACGGGCCTTGGGCCTCGGAGAGCACCTCGGTGATGTAGGGCAGGCCCGGATCCTGGTCGGGGTGACGGAGTTTGGCGATCTCCTTGGCCAGGGCCTCCTTGCGGAGCTCACCCCATGAGGTCACCGAGTACACATCCGCCTGCACACCCCACTCCTGCGCCAGCATCTCCTGCGCGCGCAGACCGTCGGGCATGGTGACGCCCGCGACCAGGATGTTGGCGCGCAGCTCGCCGGCGCCGGCGGGCCGGTAGAGGTAGATGCCCTTGAGCAGGCCCGCCACATCCAGATTCTCCGGCTCGGCCGGCTGCACGTAGGGCTCGTTGTAGAGGGTGATGTAGTAGAAGATGTCCTCGCCGCCGAATTCGTGGTGCACCGAATGGGATTCGGGATCGGTGCCGGGCAGCGACTCCTGGTAGCCCTGGGCCACGCCGCCGCCGTACATGCGGCGCATGCCATCGCGCACGATGTGGGCGATCTCGAAGGAGAAGGCCGGGTCGTAGGCGGCGCAGGCCGGGTTGGTCGAGGCCAGCAGAAGCGAGTGACCGTCATTGTGCTGCAGGCCCTCACCGGTCAGTGTGGTTCGCCCGGCGGTTGCCCCGAGTACGAATCCGCGCGCCATCTGGTCCGCCGCCGCCCACAGGCCATCGCCCGTGCGCTGGAAGCCGAACATCGAATAGAAGATGTAGAGCGGGATCATCGGCTCGCCGTGAGTGGCGTAGGAGGTGCCCACCGCGGTGAAGCTCGCGGTGGAACCGGCCTCGTTGATGCCCTCGTGCAGGATCTGGCCGACGCTCGACTCCTTGTAGGCAAGCATCAATTCCGCGTCGACCGAGGTGTACAACTGGCCGTTGCGGTTGTAGATCTTCAAGGAGGGGAACCACGAGTCCATACCGAAGGTGCGGGCCTCGTCGGGGATGATCGGGACGATGCGCTTGCCGATCTCCTTGTCGCGCAACAGCTCCTTCATCAGGCGCACGAACGCCATGGTGGTGGCCACCGGCTGTTTGCCCGAACCCTTGCGGACCGAACGGTAGGACTCGTCACCCGGCAGTTGCAGAGGCTTTGCCAGCGTGCGGCGCTCGGGGACGAAGCCGCCCAGTTGCCTGCGGCGATCCATCATGTACTGGATCTCCGGTGCGTCCTGGCCGGGGTGGTAGTACGGCGGCAGATAGGGGTTGGCCTCGAGCTCCGCGTCGGTGATCGGAATGCGCTGCAGGTCGCGGAACGCCTTCAGATCGTCGAGGGTCATCTTCTTCATCTGGTGCGTGGCGTTGCGGGCCTCGAAGTGCTTGCCCAGGCCGTAGCCCTTGATGGTCTTGGCGAGAATGACCGTCGGCTGGCCCTTGTGCGCCATGGCCGCCGCGTAGGCGGCGTAGATCTTGCGGTAGTCGTGGCCGCCGCGCTTGAGGTTCCAGACCTCGGAATCGGACAGGCCCTTGACGAGCTCCTTGGTGCGCGGATCGCGGCCGAAGAAGTGCTCGCGCACATAGGCGCCGTCATTGGCCTTGTAGGTCTGGTAGTCGCCGTCGGGCGTGGTGTTCATCAGGTTCACCAGGGCGCCGTCGCGGTCGGCTTGCAGCAGGGCGTCCCACTCGCGGCCCCAGACCACCTTGATGACATTCCAGCCGGCGCCGCGGAAGAACGACTCCAGCTCCTGAATGATCTTGCCGTTGCCGCGGACCGGGCCGTCGAGGCGTTGCAGGTTGCAGTTGATGACGAAGGTCAGGTTGTCCAGGCCCTCGTTGGCGGCCACCTGGATCAGGCCGCGCGACTCCGGCTCGTCCATCTCGCCGTCGCCGAGGAAGGCCCACACGTGCTGATCCTCGGTGTTCTTGATGCCGCGGTCGTGCAGGTAGTGGTTGAAGCGGGCCTGATAGATGGCGTTCATCGGGCCCAGACCCATTGACACCGTGGGGAATTCCCAGAAGTCCGGCATCAGGCGCGGGTGCGGGTAGGACGACAGGCCGCGGCCGGGCCCGCCGTGGCTGTACTCCTGGCGGAAACCGTCCATCTGGTCTGTGGTGAGGCGGCCCTCCAGGAAGGCGCGGGCGTAGATGCCGGGAGAGGCGTGGCCCTGAATGAACACCTGGTCGCCGCCGCCCGGGTGGTCCTTACCGCGGAAGAAGTGGTTGAAACCGACCTCGTAGAGCGCCGCGGAGGACGCGTAGGTCGAAATGTGGCCGCCCACACCGATTCCCGGGCGTTGGGCGCGGTGCACCATGATGGCGGCATTCCACCGGATGTAGGCGCGGAAGCGGCGCTCCACCTCCTCGTCGCCGGGGAACCACGGCTCATTCTCGGTGGGGATGGTGTTGACATAGTCGGTGGAGGTCAACGCGGGGATGGCGACATGGCGCTCACCGGCGCGTTCGAGCAGGCGCAGCATGAGGTAGCGGGCGCGGCCGGGGCCCTCGCGGGTGAGCATTTCGTCGAAGGAGTCGAGCCATTCGCTGGTCTCCTCCGGGTCGATGTCCGGCAGGTATGACGCCACCCCCTCGCGAATCACTCGAACCCGGCCTCCCGCCGGGGACTTGCGTGTCGATCCATTGGTGGAATTCGACGAAGTTGGGTGCATCAAGTCGGTCAAGACGTTTGCTCCTCGTACACATGGGGTGGGACATCTGGTGTGGCGTCAATACCCCGGGTATCCGCTGGTGGGCGGCATACCCGTAACGATTGGTCTGGGGCGCATCTCACATCCTTGTCGATGATGCGACCCAGGTCATCATGTCAGCCGGAAATCCAGTACGGTTGCGCAGGGAACCGCCGGGTTGATCGGGAGGAACCAAGTGAAGTTGCTGAACCCGCGTGGGTTCGGGTTGGTGTGCGCGTTCGCGGCCGTGGCGGCGGGGTTGGTACTGGCCGGGTGCGCGAACACGGTCGAGGGTACCGCGACCGCGAATCAGGTTCAGGTGACGTCGTATCGGGCCGAGGCGGCGTCGTCCTCAGCGGCGGCGGCCTCGTCGAAAGCGGCGGCGGCGATCGCCAAGGCGACCTCCGACAACTGCAGTCCGTTCCGCAAGACCACCGGGACCGCCGTCGACCGCTACAACGATTTCGTCGACGCGCACGACGGGAACGCGGCCGACCAGATCGCCAAGCGCGACGCGGCGGCGACGGCGCTCGAGGACGCCGCGAAGACGGTCGAGGCTCAGGTGAGTGCCTCGGGCGCGGACCTGCCGGCGGATCTGGGTCAGAAGTTCACCGACTATGTGACCGCGGCGCGGGGACTGGCGGCGGAGGTGCGCAAGATGACGACGAATTCGTCCGTGGCGCCGCTGAACGACGCGAGCCGCAAGGTCAACGATGCTCTGACCGCGGTCCGCAACGGCTGTCCGTCCTAGTCGGCGGGGCGTTTTGCCCCGGTGATCGGGCAGATCGCCAGGAGCACCCGCACGGTGTCCGATGAATCTCGACGGTCGCACATACGACATTTAGGGTGCGATTTCGGCCGATCGGCTTGCGCTGGGGGCTTTTACCATGTTCGCTTGCAACTACCTATTGTCTGGAGTTGAGGAGGACACCACCGTGGTCGCCGCGGCGGACGCGCAGAACTACGCTCAGAAGCTTGGCATTTCACACGACATGGTGGTTCAGGAACTGGGCTGGGACGAAGATACCGACGACGCGCTTCGCGCCGAGATCGAGGAAGCCACCGGTTCCGAGCTGCTCGACGAAGACACCGACGAGGTGGTCGACGTCGTCCTGCTGTGGTGGCGAGACGGCGACGGTGACCTGGTGGACGAGCTACTCAACGTGATCACCCCGCTCGCCGACGACGGCGTCGTCTGGGTGCTCACCCCCAAGACCGGTCAGCCCGGCCATGTCGACCCGAGCGAGATCGGCGAGTCGGCCACCCCGGCCGGCCTCACCGCGACCACACCCGTGTCCCTGGGCACCTGGACTGGCACCAAGCTCACCCAGCCCAAGACGCCCTCCAAGCAGCGCTGAGGCCTCCACTAAGGTTTCAGTCAACCGAGCGGCCCGGTGGATTCCCCGTGTCTCCACCAACATGTCGCTCGGTGCTGCGCCAGGACCACAGGATGGAGGGGAAAGGTTATGCCGCTCGAGATCGGCACGGTCGCACCGGACTTCACGCTGAAAGACCAGAACAACCAGGAAATCACGCTGTCGAGCTTCCGTGGTGAGAAGAACGTCCTGCTCGTCTTCTACCCCTTGGCGTTCACCGGCATCTGCCAGGGTGAACTGTGCAAGGTCCGCGACGAACTCCCCAAGTTCCAGAACGACAACGCCGAGATCCTCGCCATCTCCGTAGGCCCACCGCCCACCCACAAAATCTGGGCCGCCGAACAGGGCTACACCTTCCCGCTCCTCTCCGACTTCTGGCCCCACGGCGCCGTAGCCCAGTCCTACGGCGTCTTCAACGAGAAATCCGGCTACCCCAACCGCGGCACCTTCGTCGTCGACAAGGACGGCATCATCCGCTTCGCCGAAATGAACGGCCCCGGCGAGCCCCGTGACCAGCACGCTTGGGAAAAAGCCCTCGCCACACTAGATTCATAACCCGTGCCTCCGGACCCCCACGTCCGGCGACACCATCCAACCTCGGCGCCCGCCGGGCAGTTGGGGCGTATAGCTCAGCGGTAGAGCACTGGTTTTACACACCAGCGGTCGGGGGTTCGATCCCCTCTGCGCCCACTTCGTCAGACCCAGCGGAATGTTTTTCGAGCCGAAACGCCAGATCGGCGCGCAGGTTCTTCCTTCGCCCATGCGTTCGAGAACTGTCTATGAGTTGTCCCCAAAATGCCGGTAAGCCTGCGGTCTCTTGTCCCAGGTTCTCGCGATATCGCGACGTGCTCTTACCCAGTGGGTCAAAGTAGCGTAACGCGTACGTCGGGTGTCACTTGTTCGGCCGCTTTGGCGAAGCGGGCGTCCTGCATGGTTGCGATGGCCAGGTAGGCGGCGTCGTAGACCGAAAACATAGTGGCGCATGGCCCAAACCGCTTGCAGCAGGGCGAGATCGGTTCCGATGTATTCGATCTGCATGGCAGTGAGCGCTCCGAAGGCTGCGTCGGCGTCATTGGCGCTCAGACGGTCACCGAGGACGGCCTTGCGCAGGGTGCGCAACACCTCCAGGGGCATATGGGCGGGCGCGATCCAGTCGTCGTCGGCAACCATCGCCGCGCGGGCGGCGTCCCCTTGCGCCGCGGGGCTGACCAGTGCCATCACCATGGCATTCGGGTTGACGACGGCCACTCATCGTCCTCGTGTCCGCTCCGGATCTCCTCGGCCACGTCGTCGGCGTTCATCGCCAGGCTCCGGCGGCCGACAAACTCTCGAGGAGATGGTGGTTGCGCTCGGCTCGGAACTCTCGTTCCAGCAGCGCGCGCAGGTAGACCTGAGTCGACTGGCCTCGGGCGGCGGTTCGCCCGGCGATCGCGTCCCGCACTTCCTCGGGCACGTGTTTTCGTGCGCACCCGGTTGTCTGTCTTTATCCAGTTGCTGGGAGCAGGTCGGATAGTAGTCGGCTTCATACTCGATAGGGCCGAGGTGGCCCATCAGCCGAGAGTTGTTGAACCAGTTGGCCACTCGTGGGTGAGTAGCTGGCATGACGGCCTGGTGAGGGCGGTATGTCCGCCGACTGGTGAGGTCAACCCGCATCGGCGCGCTGTCACGTCCTCCGAGTCGGGGTCCGGCAATGGAGTAGGTTCCAACCACCGGTTTCTCAGCGGGGATCGCGGCCCGCGCCGATGGTTCGGAGGAATCCGACGATCTGGTTGGCCAGTTCTTCTCCGGCGTCTTCTTGCAGGAAGTGCCCGGCATCGCGAATGACGGGATGGTCGTGGCCGTGGGCTCCGCGCATCTCCCGCTGGAAGATGGGGGCCATCGCACCGGTGATCGGGTCGCTGTCGCTGAAGGCCACGAGCATTGGGGTCGGGCTCTCACACAACGTCGCCCATGCGGCGCGGTTCGCCGGGGCCGCGGGGTCGTCGGGACCGGTGGGCACGAGGCCCGGCAATGCGCGGGGGCCGGCGCAATAGGAGTCGTCGGGAAATGGCGCGTCGTATGCGGCTCGAACCGCCTCGTCGAGCGGGCGCCGGCACCCGGATTGCACGAATCCGCCGACGTCGATCGTCGGCTGGGTGCGGATTGCTTCGCGAAACCGCCACCAGACCTTGGGCATCGGGATGTCCCCGGTGGGCAGCCCGGTGTTGGCGACGACCAGACTCGCGAACCGGTCGGGATGTTCAGCGGCCAACCGCAATCCGATCAGCCCACCCCAATCCTGGCCCACCAGCGTCACTTCGGTGAGATCGAGGTGGTCGAACACCAGGGTCCGCACCCACTCCACGTGGCGGGCGTAGGTGTGGTCCTCGATCCGGGTGGGCTTGTCCGAGCGGCCGAAACCCACCAGATCCGGGCAGATCACCCGGTGACCTGCCGCCGCCAGTATCGGAATCATTCGACGGTACAGAAACGACCACGACGGCTCGCCGTGCAGCATCAGCACCGGGTGCGCGTCGGAAGGCCCGCCCTCGACCCACGCCATCCGCATCGTGCCCCCTTCACCGTCGGGCACCTCCGCGTATCGCGGCGCATACGGGAATTGGGGCAGACCGGCGAAACGCTCGTCGGGTGTGCGCAGGGTGTCCATGACTTCGAAGCTAGCTCTCGCTTGACTCGTGCGGCAGCCGAACGCGTGGGCACCCGAGGATGAAATGCCGTACACATCCCGGAATATGCCCCCCCAGCCCTGGATGTGAAGGGGCCGGGTGGGCCCGGAAGCGCACCGCTGACCGGGCCCACCCGTCGCTGGAAGGGATCTGACGGGCTTCTGCGGTCACTTGCCGAGGGGCGGGAGTCGCATCTGCCTGCTGCTGCCACACGCGGTGGCGGTACCGGTGCCGGTGAGGGTTCCGGGCCGATCGGTGTCAACGTGCAGGAGATGGTGCGTCCCGACGCAAGAACCGCTGTTGTGGTGTCTGACGGGCATCACCTCGCTCTCATGGGTTCCACTACGACCGGCAGGGCGCCGACCGTGGCGGGCGGACCGCGCTGGCTCGCCGGCACCGGGCGGGGTCGGCGACCGCGGCGACGGGCAGGCGGCCGCCGTCGGAGACGAACGGGCGGACGCGACCATTGCCGGGGCGTCTTGCGTCGCCGCGGCGGCCGCCAACGGCTGGCGGCGTCACACAGGATGTCGTCGATCTCGGCGAACAGTTTCTCGAGATCGGGATCCAGCGTCAGCAGATCGGCGTCGAGGTGCGAGAGCCCCTCGACACGTTCAGTCGTGCGGTGATCGGTCGAGCACGCCATCACAGGACCTCCTGCGACCTCGATCGTGTTCAGGCGTCGATGGCCTGGTGGGCGTTGCCGGGGCGGGCGATCTCGATCTTGCGGGGTTTGGCCTTCTCGGCGACCGGGATGGTCAACCGCAGCACCCCGTCGCGGTAGTCGGCCCGGATCTGATCGGTGTCGAGATTCTCGCCCAGGAACAACTGGCGGCTGAACACGCCGCGCGTGCGCTCCGCGGCGATCATCGACCGGTCCGGATCCAGTTCCGGGCGCGAGGCCCGCACGGTCACCACATTGCGTTCGACATCCAGATCGAGAGAGTCCGGGTCGACACCGGGCAGGTCGAGTTCGACGAAGAACTCGTCCCCGTCACGCCAGGCGTCCATCGGCATCACCACCGGCCGGGCGGGTGTACCGAAAACCTGCTGAGTCAATCGATCCAGGTCGCGGAAGGGATCGGTGCGCATCAGCATGGTCGCTATCTCCAGTTCACTCCATTCTCGATTGAAGGAAACTTAGATAAACTATGTCATCTGACATAGATAACATTCAGCACTCTAGAGAGGTGAGTGCAAGGTCTGTGGAGAGGTAATCGGAGGGCGAGCAGCAAGTGCGTGAGAACAGGGAGATAGACGCGCCGCCGGCGGAGGAGCGGAGCCACCTACCGCTGTCGGGGCAGGCCGTGTATGCGATCTCGGTGGCCGCCGAGCTGTCCGGCGTCGGGGTCCAGACCCTGCGCCTGTACGAGCAGCACGGGCTGATCACCCCTGCCCGCAGCGGCGGCGGCACCCGCCGCTACAGCGCCGACGACCTCGCCCGGGTCGCGCGCATCACCGCACTGGCCGGACAAGGGATCAACCTGGTCGGCATCAGACGGATCCTCGAACTCGAAGACGCCAACACCGCCCTGCGCGATGCCACCGCGGCGCTCACCGCCGAGAGCGATCGGCCTGCCGACCCGCGGTAGCGGGTCGGGACACCCCGCGCTCGCGCCTGATTCGCTGACCTGCCGAGGCCGGGATGTGGAGAGACCGACACCGTGTGTGGATCCCGAACGCTCCGGGGCGCAGCACTTTTGGTCGCTGCGACGCCGCCATGGGGTCGCGGTCGGTTCGGATCCGCGATTTCGTCGACGACGTCGAGCGCAATGCTCGATCGGCATGGTCATGAGCAGCGGCGTTCCCGACCCTCACGCGGGTCTGCGTGCGAACCCGGTCTGCGCGTAGGGCTGAAGGTCAAGGGGCCCAACGTATCTCAGCCACGCGGGCGGATCGACGCGGATTGTTCGATGGGCGCTGTCCACGCCCGCCCCTATCGGGCGGATTCGGATTCGGTTCGGGCGGTTGGTCAGCGGGTTCGTCGTCCGAGATGCAGGATCGGGAAGGGGCGGCCGTCGGCGTCGATGTCCGAACGGGCGAGGGTGACGAATCCGTGACGCTCGTAGAATCCGACGGCCTGGGGGTTCTGCTCGTTGACGTCGACGAGTAGATCGGGTGTCTCGTCGATCGCTTTGCGCAACAGGGCTGTTCCGACGCCTCGACCGTGCTGGCGGCGGTCGATGAACAGCATCTCCAGCTTGCCGTCGGCGGTGCCGGAGAATCCGACCGGAACGTCGTCGACGGTGGCTACCGTCAGTGTGACCGCGGCCAAGTACTCGTTGGCGATGCGCTCCTCGTAGAAATCGATGTCCTCGGGAGTGAGGAAGTCGTGGGTCGCTTCGACGGCGCTTCGCCAGATCCGCACCAGGGCGGGCCATTCGTCGGGGCCCTCGCACGCGCGGAGGACGGGTGCGGTGTTCTGGCCCAGGTCATCGGTATGTGCGTTGAGAGACATCGTGTTCCATTCGTTGTGCGCACTGACGTGCCCGTTACCGGCAGTGGAAGAGGACTTATTCTCCGGCGTTCCGCACGGCGGGCGGGGACGCCGTATCGATCACCGCGGCCGATGTGCGGGATCCCGGTTCTGCGGCATCACGCGACTCGAGGCCGACGTGCCGGTGGTGGATCAGGGGATCGCCGGTCTTCGCCTTGCTGATCGCGACGAGCTGTTCGTAGTCGACGGCGACGCCGCGCAGGAGGGCATGGACGGCGTCCTCGACGTCGTCGTCGGTGGTGGGAGCGTGGGCGAACAGGGCGCGATAGTGCACGAGTGAGGCCAGCAGGTCGAGGAGTAGGTCGCGGTTGGTGTCCTCCCGCAGATCTCCACGGGCGATGGCCGTGTCGAGGACTTGGGCGACCGCGGCGCGCGGTGGCCGGAACAGTGAGCCCATGAACGTCTCCCGCAGCGCCGGGGTGGCATTGCAGTCGGCGAGCAGCGATGCCAGGGAGTCGGGCGGCAAGCGTCGAAAAATGTTGAGGTGCAATTTGATCGCATCGGACAGGTCGCAGATCGTGCACCCGGTGTCGGGTGCGCGCACCTCGCCGAGACGCGTGGCGAGCGCGTCGAGCACGAGCGCGGGCAGGCTGGGCCAGCGGCGATAGACCGCGGCCCGGTTGCTGCCCGCCGAGCGAGCTATCGCGTCGACCGAGAGCCCGCGGTAGCCGACCTCCATCAGCAGGGTGAGCGCGGCCTCCCGTACGGAGTGATCGATGTTCGGATCGCGCGGTCGTCCCGCACCTGTCGTCGCGGCCAGGGGGGGGTCATGGCCGCCGGATGGACGGCGGGATCGATTGCCTTCAGCGGCGTCACGAGTCGCCGGGCATTGGTGATCGGGACAGCTCCGGCCTTCTCCGTGGCCGGGCTGGTGGTTCTCACGCTCGCCGGGCCGGTCCGATCGACTTCGTGGGCGCTCGTACTGGTCATCGCGATCGGCTTGTTGTTGCTGGGCTGGGGTGTCGGCGCGGTGTGGCCGCACCTGCTGACCGACGTCCTGCTACTGGCCGGTGACGATGATCAGGAGGTCGCGGGAGCGTCTGCGACGACCGTGCAGCTGACCGCGACCGCCTTCGGATCCGCCTGCGCTGGAACGATCACCAATCTGATGGAGTTCGCCGACTCCGCTCACACCGCCGCCGCGGCCCGGATGTTGTTTGCGCTGTCTGTCATTCCCGCGGCGGCGGCATTGATCTTTGCCAGAAGAGTCACGAGTCGGTAGGGCAGGGCGCGGGTGGTAGCGGTGTTCCCGCTGCGACCGGCGGTAGAGAGATCCAGGCACACCGCGCGGGTTTGCTCGGTTCCGGGCCGGGGTATGGCCACCGCGTCCGACGGGGTCCAGCACGCAATCGACCGCGCGTTCAGAGCCAGCTCGCCCACGTGCTCGGCAAAGACTGATACGGGCGACCGGCCTCGAGTTGAGAGCGCTGGCGCGCTCGCCGAAGAAGGCGGCGGCGGACTCCAGCAGCGACCTGATCGCCCGCTAGATCCTGGACCGTGTCCCGCGGCAGGAAAGGCGATGATGATGACCAACCAGAATTACCGAAATATCACGCGTCAGCTGTTCGCCGAGGTCGCGTCGGCGGCGGTGGCGATGGCGACTCCGGTGATGGCGGCGGTTCCGGCCGTGGCCGCGCCGACCCCGGTGTCCGGCATAGTGCAGGTCGATCGGCCTTGGGGATGGGGCGGTCATGCCGTCGCCCCGGCACCCCCGCCACCTCCGCCGGTCCCGCCCCATGGTGGCTGCAACGGTGCCAACTGCGGCGACAACGGCGGAACCTGCGGCGACGGCGGCTGCGGCGACAACGGCGGGACCGGAGGGGGTCCAGCGGTCGCCGACGTCCTCGGCATCCACTACACCGCCCTTCACCGCCACGTCGCACGAGCAGGCGGGACCTGGAACCGCTGAGGTATGGCCGAATCCGCTTTTCGGAGGGGCCGGAACTTTGTCGGACAGCGAGGTTCGGTTATCTCGAGCTGCCTGATTCCGCTCGAACCAGTCGGACTCCACTCCATTGAGTGTGCGATAGTCCATTCCGGAGTGAAGCCGAATCTGGTTGTACCGCAGTTCGATAGGCCTGAACGAGGGTCAGCCGGCTCGGGAGAGACGGCTGTCAGTAGTCCAGGGCGTGTTCTGGTTGGCAGACGTCCAAGGGGGACGGCAAGTAGCGGGCGATGGCGTCCAGGAGTGAGGTCGTGTCGTCAGTGGTGGGGGCTGCGCTGCAAAGGACGGGGACGACGTCACCGATGCGGGTGAGGCAGCGGATGCGGTGATGCAGCTCGTCCACTTCGACGTCTCGCGGGTCGCGGGAGGCATCCAGGGCTTGGGCGGTGACCGTTTCGATGAGGCTGCGATAGTGCTGCTCGGCGACTTTCCAGTGGCTGCCGAGGATTTCGGCGGCCAGCGGTCCCAGCGCCCACATCGAGGCCAGGTCGATGACGCCTTCGAAATCGGTGCCGATGCCGATAGGGAGCTGCAGCGGCACCGGGACAGCGCCGCGAATATCGGTGATCTTTCGGACGTGGCGGTCGAAGGTGGCGGCGGGGTGCTCGAGTCCGGTGATCAGGCAGAGCCGGGCGACCTGGTGGTCGTCGGCGACTCGCAGGATTGTCTCGAGGCGCGGGGCGCTGGTTGCGGCGGCATGGACGACTGCGATCACTCCGTCGGCTACGCGAATGGAGCGCTCCAAATCTGCGATGGGTGCGTGGCTCGATAGCTCGGTGACGCGAATCGTGTGCTCTACGCGGCCTGTCGTCCAACGGATCGTGGTCGTCGTGCCGGACCCGGCCTTGCCGAAGCGGCGGTGCAGTCGGTGGATCACGCGTGTTGTCTCGTCGGGATGACCGATGATCGTGACGTTGCGGATCGACTGTGGGTCAATGGCTTCGGTGCCCATCGCGTTGTGGTACTCCAGATCGACTCGAGGCGGCGGCGCATCCTCAATCTGGAGTCACGGTACCTCTGGTCGCGGATCGCTGGAGCGGAATTCGGCCCCAAAATAGAACGTGTTCCTATACCGTCGGGGCTGTGCAGAAAGAACAACGCCCCGCTGTGGCCGACTGGTTCACCGCGGATGACGGTGTGGTGCGGCTCCTGGGAAGTCGCTGCGATGTTTGCGGCACACCGTACTTCCCGAAGAACGAGCTGGCCTGCCGGAATCCTCAGTGCGCCGGTCCGAAGGACGGGTCCGAGCTCGTCGAGTATCTGTTCTCCACGCGCGGCCGGATCTGGTCGTACGCGGATGCGCGGTACAAACCGCCCGCGCCGTACGTCTCGGCTGATCCATTCGAACCGTATGTCGTCGCGGCGGTCGAGCTCGAGGTCGAGCAGATGGTGATTCTCGGGCAGGTCGTGCGCGGGTTCACGGTGGACGACCTGGCCGTCGGCATGCCTGTCGAGCTGGCCGTCGGCACGCTGTACGAGGACGACGAGGCGGAGCACACGGTGTGGATGTGGAGGCCGGTCAATGACTGACACCAACGATCGCGACATTGCCGTCCTCGGCGCGGGCATGCACCCGTGGGGCAAGTGGGGACGGAATTTCGTCGAGTACGGACTGGTCGCGGCGCGTGCGGCGCTGGCCGATGCCGGGGTGAGCCACCTCGATGTCGGCTATATCGCCGGTGCGGACACCATCCGCAACGGATACCCGGGTTTCGTCTCCGGTGCGACCTTCGCCCAGGCGCTGGGCTGGTCGGGTGCGCGGATCTCGAGCAGCTACGCCGCCTGCGCTTCCGGCGCACAGGCCATTGCCAATGCGCGCGCCCAGATCCTGGCCGGGTTGACCGACGTGGCGCTGGTGATCGGCGCGGATACCACCCCGAAGGGCTTCTTCCAGCCGGTCGGCGGTGAGCGCCGCGATGATCCGGACTGGCTGCGGTTCCATCTGCTCGGCGCCACCAACCCCATCTACTTCGCGCTCTACGCCCGCCGCCGGATGGCGCTGCACGGCGCCACGCTCGAGGATTTCGCCGCGGTCAAGGTGAAGAACGCCAGGCACGGGCTGAACAACCCGAACGCCCGGTATCGCAAGGAGGTTTCGGCCGAAGAGGTCGCCGCCTCGGCGATCGTGTCGGATCCGCTGCGGCTGCTCGACATCTGCGCGACCAGCGACGGCGGGGCAGCGCTGGTGCTGACATCCATGGATTACGCGCGTCGGCACGGTATCGCCGACCCGGTCCGGATCCGGGCGCTGTCGACGGTCACGCCGACGTTCCCGAAGACCGTCCTCGATCTGCCGGACTTCGCGACGGACTCCGCCGTGGCCGTCGAGCCCCCGCCGCGTGCGTTCCGTTCCGCCATCGCGCACGCCGCCTATGAAGAGGCCGGGCTCGGGCCCGCCGACCTGTCCTTCGCGGAGGTCTACGACCTGTCGACCGCTCTGGAATTGGACTGGTACGAGGACATCGGGCTCTGTGAAACCGGCGGCGCGGAGGAATTGCTGCGCAGCGGCGCAACCACATTGGGCGGACGGGTGCCGGTGAATCCCAGTGGTGGGCTCGCCTGTTTCGGTGAGGCGATTCCCGCGCAGGCCATCGCCCAGGTCTGCGAGCTCACGTGGCAGTTGCGCGGCCGGGCCGACGGGCGACAGGTGGAGAACGCCCGCGCGGGCATCGCGGTGAATCAAGGTCTTTTCGGTCACGGTTCGGCGATCATCGCCACCCGCTGACCCGGCTTGCTGCGAAGACCCGGGCATGGCCCGGGTCTTCGCAGCGGTCGCCGTCGCCCAGGCCAGCGGTCGACAGCGGGCGCTGGAGAAGATCGCCGTGCTCGGCGCGGCGGGCGTGCACCGGGGAGTGGGGATGGGCCTGCTGATCATCGCCGCCGCCGGCCGCGACCTCGAGGTAGTCACGGATCGATTCGTCGACGCCGCCACGTGCGCACCGTGATATCGCTCTGAAATCGCGAAATATATTCGGCCGGAACGAGATTCGGCCGTAGACGCCCCCGTTACGGCAGGACGTCGGGAATGATCTGAGGGGCTTGTTCGGCTACCCAGGAACCGGCGAAGGAGCCGGCGTAGTAGCCGATGTAGGTGCCTGCTACACCGCCGATCACGGCGCCGCCGATGGTGCCGATGGGGACGGCGAGGCCGCCGGTCATGGCGGCGAGAGGGGTCGCCAGGGCCGTGCCGGCCGAGCCGCCGAGGACGGCGCCGGTGATGCCGCCGAGGATTTGGCCTGCGGTTTGGCCGATGTAGGTGGCGTTTTCGATGGGGCTGGCGATGGGGGTCGCGGAGGCGATCGCGGCCGCCTCTCGCACCTGCTCGGGGGTGGCAGGGGCGAACGAGTCGATTGCCGGGGAAGCGGTTGCCGCGTCGGGGGAGAAGCTGAGCGGGGTTGACGGCTCGTTGACGGCGGCCGGCGGGGTCGCGGTTGTTTCGGTGAGCGAAGCCCACTGGGTGGCCGCGACCGAATCGGTGACAGCGGCGGGCTGGGCGGTGGCCGGGGCTGCGGTGGCTATGCCTACCGCTGCGGGGACGACTGCGGCTACAGGGAGGCCGAGGAGGAACCTGTGGGGCTTGCTCGGTGCGCGGTGTCGTCCTGCCATGGTCTGCCTCTCCGGGTGCTGCGGGGTGTCATCCCACAATCGGTGGTGGGTTGCGGGGCACAACGGAAATGTGACCGGGTTCGCACAACGTGTTGGCAGCTATGAGGATTCGGCAAGGTGGCGGGGTGGCTCGGGCCGGTCGGCGATTTATTCGCTAATCGGTGGAATCCGCGCGGGGTGGGCGGGATGCGTGGAGGTGGGAGACCAAATGGTCCAAAACGCTCATGTGAATTAGTTATGTTTCATATGCTCTGGCGCGCGGAGCGGGAAGAATGCACCCGCTTCGGCACTGGATAAGAGGAACAGATCTATGAAACGAACCATTCTTGTGGGTGCTGCGGCCTGCGCTCTGTTCGGAGCCAGCTTCGGAACGGCTGCGGCGGAAGGGATTCCGCTGCAGGACGTGGACATCACGCCCGGGTCGGCCGCGGATCTGGGGAACGCCGTGGGGAACGGGTCCGTGGATGTCGGCAGTGCGGCGGCGGGGCTCGGGAGCGCGTTCGGCGGCGGGTACGTGGGCGGGGTGCTCAGCGGGATCTCGTCGCAGTAGGACCGGGCAGGGCGGTCGTCGTGCGCGCGGCGGCCGTCACTGTCGGCGCGCTCGTGCCGACGCCGCATCCATGGCTGGTGCCGCACCTGCTGAACCGGTGGGGCGCGGGCAACCGGTGATCTCGACGCCGCGGATCACGCCGCTGTGCTGCGGCGGTGGGATGGGCTGGGTTCGATACGTTTCGGGTGGCGAATCCACCGCGCAACGATGAAGAGGCGCTTGCGGTTTCGCTGGAACGGTTCCTGTATCGCCGGGATCAGGTGCACGGGCCGTGGGAGCCTCGATGACCTGAAGCCGCATGCCGTCGCTCCGCTGTGGTGGTCCCGGCGGGATCGACGAAGCGGGCTCACCAGCGCGACCTGGATCTCACATGCGGGTATCCGGAGTTTGTGATACCGCGGGGCTGGATAGCATCGGTCTACGTACCGATCCAGGACACCCCCAAGGACTTGTGTTGACTACCGAACATCTTGACCGCTGGAACGCTCACGAGGCCGCGGCGGAGGCGATGATTCCGATTATCGGCAGGCTGTATCGGGACAAGGGGGTGACGATTCTGCTGCACAGCCGTTCGCTGGTGAACAAATCGGTGATCAGCATTCTGCGCACGCATCGGTTCGCGCGGCAGATCGAGGGCGAGGAGCTGTCGATCGACGAGACGCTGCCCTTCCTCGAGGTGCTGAGCGGGCTGGATCTGGGCCCGAGCAAGATCGACCTGGGCCGCCTGGTGATGGCCTACCGCACCGATGATCGCGGGCTGTCGATCGCCGAGTTCACCGCCACCGTGCTGGCCGACGTGATCGACGGCAACAAGTCCGAGCCGCAGGGCCCGCGGGATGTGGTGCTGTACGGCTTCGGCCGCATCGGCCGTCTGGTGGCCCGCCTGCTCATCGAGAAGGTCGGTTCCGGAAACGGGCTGAACCTGCGGGCGGTCGTGGTGCGCAAGGGCGGTGAAGGCGATCTGGCCAAGCGCGCGTCGCTGCTGCGGCGTGATTCGGTGCACGGGCAGTTCAACGGGACCATCAAGGTCGACACCGAGAACAGCACCATCATCGCCAACGGCAATGTGATCCGCTTCATCTACAGCGATTCCCCGGCCGCCATCGACTACACCGAGTACGGGATCAACGACGCGATCCTCATCGACAACACCGGCAAGTGGCGCGACCGCGCGGGCCTCGAGCAGCACCTGCGCCCGGGCATCGCGAAGGTCGTGCTCACCGCGCCCGGTAAGGGCGATGTGCCGAACATCGTGCACGGCGTCAACCACCGCGGGCTGGACCTGTCCGAGCAGATCTACTCGTGTGCCTCGTGCACCACCAACGCGATCGTGCCGCCGCTGAAGGCGATGGACGACGAGTTCGGAATCGTGCGCGGTCACGTGGAGACGGTGCACTCGTTCACCAATGACCAGAACCTGCTGGACAACTTCCACCGGTCCGATCGCCGCGGGCGGTCCGCGCCGTTCAACCTGGTGCTCACCGAGACCGGCGCCCAGTCCGCGGTGAAGAAGGCCATGCCGGACTTCCAGGCCAAGATCACCGGCAGCTCGATTCGCGTTCCCACGCCGGATGTCTCGGTCGCGATTTTGAATCTGCAGCTGAAGCGGGAGACCACGAAGGCCGAGGTGCTCGAGTACCTGCGGCAGGTGTCGCTGTCGGGTCCGTTGAGTCGCAACCTCGACTTCACCGCGGCGACCGATGTGGTGTCGAGTGACTTCATCGGTTCCCGGGCGGCCTCGATCGTGGATGCCAATGCCGCCATCGTGGATGGCGACACCGCGATCCTGTATCTCTGGTACGACAACGAATTCGGCTACTCGTGCCAGGTCGTGCGGACCGTGCAGTACATCTCGGGCATCGAGTACCCGACCTATCCGCGGCTGGGCGAGCGGGACCTCGCCGAGAGCATGCCCGCGCCCGTCGCGGCGGGCTAGCCGATCGATGTGACGAAGGGCCCCGGCGGTGTGACCGCCGGGGCCCTTCGCCGCCTGTCCGGATCAGTGCGGTGTGACCGGCTGCCAGCACACCACGCGCGCGGGTTGCGGCGTGATCGTCGCGCCGGCGGGGATGGGGCACTTGCTCGTATCGGTGGTGCCGTCGAAGCGTCCGCCGATCTGGACCGTGACGCCCGGCCCGTTCTTGCTGGCGCAGTCGATCGGGGTGATCTGGTTGACGTCGGCCTGCATCGAATAGCAGTCGCCCACCTTGACATTGGGGGCGAAGCACAGCGAGTGTTTGCCGTCGGTGAGCACGAAGTAGCCCGCGTCCCGGAGCTTCCCGTCGGGGCAGGTGGCGCCGTTGGTCACCGAGGCGGCCAGTTCGTAGACGGCGGCGCGGTCGTCACATGAGGTGGGGTGGATCTTGCCGATCTGGGCGCCGCGGTAGTCGCTGGACGTCACGCAGTTGCCCACGGCGAGTTCGGGATCGTGGGTGCTCGAGGTGGTGCTGTTCGAGACGGTGGCGACCAGCCCGAGGGCCAGCACCAGCACGCCCGCGATGGCGACGATGGTTCCGGTGTGCTTGGGCATTCCGGTCGAGCCGGTCCCTTCGGCCGCGGGTGTCGCCTTCGTGCGGTTTCGCAGCACGAGGCCCACGACCAGCAGCACCACGCCGGCTGCTGGAATCAGGAGGGTGCCGGCGGAGAAGCTGGAGGAGTCGGCCGAGTCCCCGGCCGCGAGGATCGCGGTCGACCCGATTTGCCCAATGATCACTGTCTTTCAATTCCTTCCGGTCCGGTGACGGACACGGGCAGGAAGGTACCCTGAGCCGGGGACCGGTCGGGCTGTTTTGAAATGAATTCGTTCCGGAAATTTGCGGTGCAGACATCGCCGGTGCGCTTGTCGCCGCGGTCTCCGCGCGGTGGGTCAGGGGTTCTCGCGGGCCGCGTCGGACAGCCAGTTGCGCAGCCAGGCGGTCGCGGTGGTTCCGTTGGCGTCGACCACGTAGTACGGGTAGGACTGGTGGATGCCCGAGGCCAGGAAGTCCTGGACCTGCCGCAGCCACTGCTCACTGGCCGGATTATCGGCCGGCGCGGACAGGATGGCGGCCCCGCCCTGCCAGAGCGCCTCGCTCATGATCGATTGCAGGGTCATCGCATAGCTCGGGATCTGGAGCGGATCCTGGGCCGTCAGCTGGGTGAGCAGACCGGCCGAACGGCCGGCCAGATCGTCATTGGGGACCGAGCAGTAGAGGTCGCCCGCGGCGCAGAAGGTGCGGACCTTGGGACTCAGCCAGCCGAAGCCGCCCGCCCGGGCCCCGCCCGCCCCGGCGCCGGGGACCTGGGGCCCGATCAGGGCGTCGGTGGGGGAGCGGCGCGGATCGGAGAGCAGACCGACGGCGGCCACACGATCGGGCGGGACCACCCCGAGCCCGGTGCCGATCTCCGCGGCCAGGTCGCCCGCGGCGTCGGCGCCCTGGCTGTATCCGATGAGCGCGAAACGTGTTGCGCCGCACCGCGCGGCCATATCGGCCACCATGGCCCGGGCGCTGTTGACGGCGTCGCGTTTGGAGCGTCCGTAAACCTCGCCGTCCCACGGGAAGGCGGTGGCCGGGTAGCTGACGTAGTCGGTGCGGACCGTGTCCGGCAGCCCGCGGGTGACCTGTGCGAGCATCCCCTGTTTCGGTTCGTCGACGGAGGTTTCCCAGGTGCCGGGCACCGCTATGACATTGAGGCTCGGGCAGTCGGCGGGCGCGGCCTGGGCGCGGGGCGCGCCGGCGGCCATGAGAATTTCGGCGGCGGCCGCTACCACGGCCGCGAGGGCGCCGCACGACACTCGGAAGGTTCGCACTGCTCGAAAGGACAAGGCCCACACCCCTTGTTCGAATCGTTCGGACGATTTCTCCACCGCAAGGTTCGTGCTCCGTGCGCAACCCCACGGGATGCCTCCGGGTAGACCACGGTGGGTGCCCGGTATGGGGCGGTGCGTCGGGGCGAACATATCAAGGAACTGGTCGGTCAGGCCGTTGCTCGACACCGAAACGCCGAGAACCGGACAGATCGGATTCGCAATCCTCGTCTCGGGCGGGAGCCGGTCCGTCGGCGCCGCGGCCGAATTCCTTTGAGCCGTATTGATTTCGATGGCGACAATTCCAAGAATTGCGGAGACCGCCTTCGCTGATATCGAAGGGCTGTCGGTGTCACCTGCTCAATTCTGGAATGCCACCCGTTCGCCGGTTCGGCATTGCCGTCAGCGGATTACCGGTGTTGTCGCACGACACGGGACCGGGAATTGTGAGAGCATTTCGGCCTGGGAGTGTCCGGGACGCGATCTCGGAGTGTGAGTCGACGATGCGGCGGACGGCCGGAAGGGAGTCGACGGCGATGACGGGCCGTACGGGAAATATCGACGCGGCATGGACGGTCGCGCTTCCCTCATTCGGCGAAATGCTGCGGCGGATGCGCGATGACAGGGGACTTTCCCGGGAACGCCTCGCATTCGCGGCCGGGGTCAGCGCGAGTTATATCGCGCAGCTGGAAAAGGGCGGCAAAGCGAAGCCGACCCGGGCCGTGGTCGATTCCCTGGTGCGCTGCTTGCGGCAGTGGAATCCATTGTCGGACAGCGATATTCGCTATATGCATGATTTGGCCGGGTTGGAGATCGAGGGATATCCGACCGTCGCGGAGTTGCGGAACTCGATCAGTGCCGACCAGCTGTCCCTGCTCACGTTGCACAGCCCGAAACTGGCCGCCCTGTATGACACCCGCGGAAATGTGCTGGCCGGGAACGAGGATTGGGCGCAGGCGTTCCCGGGACTGCGTGAGGAGGGGAATCTCTATCGGTGGATGCTGGCCGACCCGGCGGCCCGGGAGGTGATGGCCGATTGGGAAACCGATGTCCGGCAGGCGGTCGGCTGTCTCCGCGGAACCGTGGGTTCGACGACCCAGCACGCCGCGTTCGACGAATTGATGCGGGAGCTGGGCGGCTTTGCGGACTTTCGGCGATTCTGGGCCGAGGGCGGAGTGGGTTTCGCGCCGCCCGTGCGCACCATGCGGCTGCGGGATCGGGCCACGGGGGCGCTGCGGAGTTTCCGGATGCAGGTCGGCCTGCTGGATTCCGCGGCGCACCCGGGCCACATCGTCGCGACGATCGGGCTACCCGGCTGATGGCCGCAGGATCACGACCGGGATCTCGCGCTCGGTCCAGGCCTGGTAGGTGTCGAAGTCGGCGTACGCCTCGACCAGCCGCGGCCACAGGCGGGCGCGCTGCTCCGGATCGGCGGTGACCGCATGCACCGGGAATCGGTCGCGCCGGATCTGAATGTGCGTGTCCGGGGCGGCGCACAGATTGCGGTACCACTGCGGATGTTTGGACAGCCCACCCTGGGAGGCCACCACGATGGTGTCGGGTCCATCGGAGATGTACAGCAGCGGAACAGTGTAGACGGTCCCGGTCTTGCGGCCGCGGTGTTCGAGCAGCAGGGTCGGCACCGGTTTGCGGAATCCGGCTCCGATGCGCCATTTCCCGCCGATGCGGCCGCCGGTGCGTCGGTAGATCCAGACCTGGGCTCTGCCGACGTGCTTGAAGATCCTGGGCAGGACGGGATGGTCGAGCTGCGATGGCCGAGGCGGGATGGTGGTCATGGGCTTCCTTTCGCGTCCCATGACCATACATTCGTAGCCATGTGTATGGTCAAGACCGAACGGTAGCCTCGGGCGGGACAATCGCGAGCGAAGGGATGGCGATCCGGGTGCGCACCCATGGATGGTCCGGGGCGGCGCCCGCCGACGACGCGGAGGCCGTCGAACGGATCGTGGCCGCCGCGCGGCGTGCCATCGATCGCTCCGGCGACGAGTTCAGCATTGCCGAGGTGGCGCGCGATCTCGGCGTCACCAGGCAGACGGTCTATCGCTACTTCCCCAGTGTCGAAGCACTTTTGACGGCGACGGCCGTTGCGCAGACGGAACATTTCCTGAATGTGCTGGCCGAGCATCTCGGCGATATCCGCGATCCGGCGACCGCCGTGGTGGAGGGCATCGCCTATACGCTCGAACGCCTGCCGGAGGAGAAGTACCTCGGGCTGCTGTTGCGCCCGGGCCGCGCCAGTGCCTTCTCGGCGGGCGTAACTTCCGATACCGCACGGTCTTTCGGGCGTTCGCTCCTGCACCGCTTCTCGGTGGATTGGGCGGCGGCGGGAATCTCCGATCTGGACGAACTCGTCGAGCACATGCTACGGATCGTGCAGTCGTTCGTGATCGATCCGGGCCGGCCGCCGCGGCGGGGCGCCGAGATTCGCGGCTATCTCTCGAGATGGGTTGCACCCGCGCTGGTTCCGCGCGGAATCAACGGGTGCGAATGCTCCGCACACCGTCGCTGATGCGCGTGGGAGCCGACAGTGCGCGGCCACTGCGTGCACGGCATCATCGCCGCCACTGCGGCAATGCCTTCGCGGCGGACCGCGGCGCCGGAGGGGCCGAAGCCGGGTGCCGTGGCCCGGCCGAGCGGGTGCGCCGGAAGTCGTGCGAGCCGCAACGACGAGCAGAGCCGTCGACCGGACGTGCGGCATGGACTGCCCATATCCCCGCTGAGGAGTGAAGCCGGCGTGGGGTAGAAAAGGTATGGCGTCGTGGAGCGCATCCGTCGATGCCGCCGCCGAGGAGACTTCGTGCGGTCATCACATCTTCGAACGGAGAGGCTGTTTCATGGCGACCTCGGAAGCGCGCGCTCAGATCGGCGTGACCGGCCTGGCGGTCATGGGTAGCAATATCGCCCGGAACTTCGCCCGGCACGGCTACACCGTGGCCCTGCACAACCGCAGTATCGGCAAGACCGACGCCCTGCTCGAGGCGCACGGCGACGAGGGTGATTTCGTGCGCACCGAGACCGTCGAGGAGTTCGTGGCCGCGCTGGAGAAGCCGCGCCGGGTGCTCATCATGGTCAAGGCCGGTGACGCCACCGATGCCGTGATCGAGGAGTTGGCCGCGGCCATGGAGCCGGGCGACATCATCATCGACGGCGGCAACGCCCTCTACACCGACACCATCCGCCGCGAGGCGGCCATGAAGGCGCGCGGCCTGAACTTCGTGGGCGCGGGCATCTCCGGCGGCGAGGAGGGCGCGCTCAACGGGCCCGCCATCATGCCGGGCGGTCCGAAGGAGTCCTACGAGTCGCTGGGCCCCCTGCTGGAATCCATTGCGGCACAGGTCGACGGCACCCCCTGCTGCACCCACATCGGCCCCGACGGGTCCGGCCACTTCGTGAAGATGGTGCACAACGGCATCGAGTACGCCGACATGCAGCTCATCGGCGAGGCCTACCACCTGTTCCGCGACGCGCTGGGCTTCGACGCCAAGCAGATCGCGGATGTGTTCACCCAGTGGAACTCCGGTGAGCTGGAGAGCTACCTGGTGGAGATCACCGCGGAGGTGTTGAACCAGGTCGACGCCAAGACCGGCAAACCGCTGGTCGACGTCATCGTGGACGCCGCCGAGCAGAAGGGCACCGGCCGCTGGACGGTCAAGTCCGCGCTGGACCTGGGTATTCCGGTGACGGGTATCGCCGAGGCCGTCTTCGCCCGCGCCCTGTCCGGCTCCCGCGCCCAGCGCGCCGCCGCCAAGGGCCTGGCCTCCGGCGCCCTGGGCGAAAAGCCCACGGACGTCGCGCAATTCACCGAGGACATTCGCCGGGCCCTCTACGCCTCGAAGATCGTCGCCTACGCCCAGGGCTTCGACCAGATCGCCGCCGGTTCCGCCGAGTACGACTGGGACCTGCACCCCGGCGACCTGGCCACCATCTGGCGCGGCGGCTGCATCATCCGCGCCCGCTTCCTCAACCGCATCAAGGAGGCATACGAGACCGACCCGGCCCTGCCGAGTCTGATCCTCGCCCCCTACTTCCGGGAGGCCATCGAGACCGCCATCGACGGCTGGCGCCGTGTGGTCGTGACCGCCACCCAGCTCGGCATTCCGGTCCCGGCCTTCGCCTCCTCGCTGTCCTACTACGACGCCCTGCGCGCCGAGCGGCTCCCGGCCGCCCTCACCCAGGGCCAGCGCGACTTCTTCGGCGCCCACACCTACGAGCGCATCGACGCCGAGGGCAAGTACCACACGCTGTGGAGCGGCGACCGCAGCGAGGTCCCCGCGTAATTCGCGACCGGGCAAGCGGTTTCACGGCGGAGTTCGTGCCATGGCGGCACGGACTCCGCTCTTCGTCCGGGGCCGGGTCAGATCGGGACGCAGAGCAGCAGAATGATCCGATCCGGGTAGATCTCGCTGTATACCGGTCCGGCTTGGACGCTGTATTCGCGGATCTCACCGGACTGCGGATCGCGCAGGCGATGGGTGCGGACAGGCGGGATGAAGTCGACGCCGCCCTCGGACCAGGAGGCCCGGAACTCGGGGAAGCGGCCGAGATCGTTGACGAGGTCGGTGAAGACCGGTTCGTCGGGGTTGCGGCCGACCGTCCCGCGCAGCCACTGGACGTATCGGCGCGCTTCGGATTCCCAATCCACCTGAACCTTCCTGGCCAGCTCGTTGCCGAACATCCACTCGAAGACATTGCCGTCCTCGAGCAGGCCGGGCAGGGCAGCGTTCCAGGCGTCGTTGGCGTCCAGGACATTTCCGCACGGGTCCACATAGGCCGCGAGCGCCGGTGCGAACAGGACCAGGGCCTGATGCTGGTCCGGGGTGATGGCCGCGTGCAATTCCCCGGGAGCCGGAGTATCGGTCATGCGCAGTCCGGCCAGTTCCAGCAGGTGCCTGCGCTCGGAGGGCGTCAACGGGGACATCAGGTTCAGGCAGCGCAAGAGGGATTCGACGACCGCGCGGCCGGGCTTTTCCCGCTCACCCTTCTCCAAAGCGGTGATGTAGCTGGCGCTCACGCCCGCCGTGTACGCGAGGTACTCGCGCGAGAAGCCGCGTTCGTCGCGCAACCGTCGCAGCGCCTGGCCGAACGTCGGCGCCGTGATTTCCTCAGCAACCCAGTCGCGTTCCGCGTCTCCGGACACCGAAGACCTGCCTTCCCAACACCACTCGTCACCGATTCGCTCGCAGTCACCGACGAGCAACCCCGAGTACGGATGCTGCCATACCTACGCGACCCCGAGCCATCGGTCGGAATATCCCGTTTGTGTTGTTTCCAGGCATTGTGACCGCGGTGCGGCCGTGCTATCACCGTGCAACGGTCGCGCGCGGAATCCGTCGACGCCGATCAAAGAACGATCGGGAAGTCGAGATGGTCGGGACCGTGATCGCTGGACAGGATGACGATGCTGCCCTGCTCGATCTCATCGCCGTTGAAGTGAATGTTGGTGTCGACATCACCATCACCCGACGGCCGATAGGGACCTGATGACCGGTGGCGTGCGGGCGAGAGTGCGCACCCGGATCCGCGCACGAAATCCCCAGGGCTGGAGGACTTTTGCCATTCTATCGAACAGGCCATCATGCAAATCGTTCGAGCTGTGTGGTAATTCGATGGGTGAATTATGTTGTGTGCCAGTATATTTTGAATGCTACTTGTCGGTCTTGCGCACACTTCATGACCGGCTTGGGTTGCGTTCGGCTTACCACACCGCTACCGGATCGTGAACTGGGAAGGTGCTGAGGATCGCCATGGAGTCCGCCCAGAGTTCGGGTTCGGGTCTCGCTCGATGATATTGAGCGGCACTAACTTTCCATGCGTCGAAGTACGCAGTCGAAAGGTTCCGAAATGATCGCTCTGATCCTCGCCGCCGTCGGTCTCATGTCGGGCAGCGCGGTCGCCGCGGGTGCGGCGGGTAGTGCGGGCGCGTTCGCCGGGAACATCTAGGCGGACTACTGATGGAGGTCCGCGGCCATGGCGTCGCGGACCGACGTCTCCGGTTTGCCGAGGAAGGTCGGCTCGGGATGGAACAGGATGGAGTAGACGGCCTTGGTGTCGGCCAGTTGATCGCGCAGCCAGTTCTTGCGGTAGACGTCACCGTGCACCTGGGTATCGTCGCCGACCGCGGTGGCGTCGATGCCGGCCGCGCGGCACAGGGCGACCGTGCGGGGCAGGCTGAAATCCTGGGTGACCGCGACAGCGGAGGCGACGCCGAAGACATCGTGGGCGCGCACGCAGGAGTCGTAGGTGCTGAAACCGGCGTAGTCCAGGGCGATCTTGGCGGCGGGGACGCCGTGTTCGACGAGATAGGCGCGCATGGCCGTGGGCTCGTCGTAGGACGGACGACCGTTGTCGCCGGTGAGCAGGAGAGCCTTCACCTTGCCCGTCTCGAGCAGCGTTCGGCCCAATTCCAGGCGTGCGGCCAGATAGGCGGACGGCTTGCCGTCGGGCTTGACCTCCGCGCCGAACACGATCGCGACATCGGCGGGCGGGACGGTGTCGACGCCGTACAGGTACTGCCGGTTGTCCAGGCGGATCCACACATCCGATCCGATGAGCACGACCAGGGCCAGCGCCACCGCGGCCACGCCGATCTTCGCGATCCTGCGCGCGGACAACTGGGCGGCGGCCCGGGTCCGGGCGGAGCGAAAGATGCTGCGGTACCGCATGATCGTCAAGTCTGCCGGAAAGAATCGAATTGTCCGAACGAGTTTTCCGCCCTGGAACGTCGGTCAGACCGGCTGCACGCCGATCATGGGCAGCATCGTGCGGCGGGCGAACTCCCGTGCGGCAGTCTCATCGGTCAGCGGAATCAGGCCGTCCGGAGTCAGCACCAGCGACTGACCCAGGCGTGCGAACACCTCCGCGACCAGATCGGCGTCGAAGGCCGGCACATCGGCGGCGGCCTGGAGCGCGCGCAGCTTCTCGGCCAGATAGGCACGTCCGACCGCGAGAATGGGCCCGGCTCCGGTGGTCAGACGCGGCAGGATGGTGTCGGGCTCGGTGCGCAGCAGGCGGTGCAGCAGTTGATTGTTCGCCAGCTGGGTGATGAAGGCGACGAAGATCTCGACCAGTTGATCATCTCCGGATTCGCCGGTGGCCGTGGCCTGCTGGACCCGCTTGTCGATCGCGGCGATGAACAGCTGTGCCTCGCGCACACCCACCGCGGCCACCAGATCGTTCTTGGATTCGAAGCGCCGATACAGCGTCGCCGGGCTGATGCCGGCGCGACGCGCTATCTCTCCCATGCTGGTTCGCTTGATCCCGAAGTCGAGGAAGGCCGATAGCGCGCTCTCCAGTAGCTGTTCGCCTTCGGCCCGCGGCTTCTCCAGGATGCGTTGCAGGATGGTGGGCACGGACGACATCGAGTCTCCAGTCGATCGGTTGGCGACCGCGACATTGCGGCGAACGGCCAAGGCGCGCAGCGGCGCGTAGGTCGAGCCGCATTATCGCATCGCCACCGGGTTGCGGTCCGCAGCCCGCCCGAATCAATGCACGCGAGGTTCGTTCAGCGCACGTTGAGGGCGGTCATTTCGCTCTCTATCGCATTGGCCGCGAAATCGCTGCCGTTGGAACGCAGTTCGTGCACCCGGCGCTGCAGCGCCTCGATTCCCCCTGGCTGCGCGGCGATATCGGCCACGCTGATGCGCCGTCGGTGCATACCATCGTGCTCGTACGACACCGTTGAAACCTCCTGCTAGCCCCGAGCTCGCGCACCCGGCGAGCGGCGGCACAGCCCGGGCCGCCGGGAACGCTTCGCACGATGCTAACAGCGGACTTTATGGTCACTTGTTCAGTGTGGGGATTTTCACATACCCCCTTCAGTCACACCTCTTGACCCTGCCGGTGCAGCGCCGTGTTGTGCAGGTAGGCGGTCGCATTCAGGCGAATGTGATCGCGCTCGGCCTCGCTCAGCTCCCGGCGCACCTTGCCCGGAACCCCCGCCACCAGCGAGCCCGGCGGAATCTGCGCGCCCTCCGGCACCAGGGCGTTGGCCGCGATCAGGCTGCCCTCCCCGATCACCGCGCCGTTCAGCACGGTCGCGCCCATGCCGATCAGCACATCGTCGCCGACCGTGCAGCCGTGCAGGATCGCATTGTGCCCCACCGAAACCCCCTCGCCCACGGTGCAGGGGAAGCCCGGATCGGCGTGCAGCACACACCCGTCCTGAATATTGCTGCGGGCGCCGACGGTGATCTGGTCCATATCGCCGCGCAGCACCGCCGAAAACCAGACGTTCACTTCGGCTTCCAGCCGCACCCGGCCGGCCACGGTGGCATTCGGTGCGACCCACGCGCTCTCGTCGATCTGCGGCGCGTGCTCACCCAACTGAATCCTCATGGCCCGAACTTAGCGGCGGAACAGGGCCCGGTGCGCCGCGGGGGTGGTGCCGAGCAGGCGGTGGAAGTGGTGGCGGAGGTTGACGCCGGTGCCCAATCCCGCGGCGGCGGCGATGCGATCCACGGTGTCGTCGGTCGATTCCAGCAGCAGGCGGGCATGGTCCACACGCTGCTGCAGCAACCACTGCTGCGGGCTGGTGCCGGTGCGGTCGCGGAAGCGGCGGGTGAAGGTGCGACGCGACATCAGCGCGGCGCGGGCCCAGCCGTCCAGATCGAGGGGTTCGTCGAGACGCGTTCTGGCCCAGACCATAGCGTGCTCGATCGGATCCTGCTCGGCGGTCTCGGGCACGGCCACCGGAATGTACTGGGCCTGGGAGCCGCTGCGATGCGGGGCCAGCACCAGGCGGCGGGCCAACTCGGCCGCCACCCGGCTGCCGTGATCAGCCCGCACCAGGTGCAGGCAGCAGTCCAGCGCGGCGGCGGTGCCGGCGGAGGTGACGAGGTCGCCGTCATCGGACCACAGGGTGTCCGCGCGCACCCGGACCGCCGGGTAGGCGCGGGCGATCTCGGCGGCGGCGGACCAGTGCGTGGTGATCTCGCGGCCGTCGGCCAGGCCGCTGGCCGCCAACGCCCACGCGCCCAGGCACAGTCCGACAATGCGGGCGCCGCGCGCATGGGCCCGGTGCAGGGCGTCCCGAATGGACTCGGGCAGTGGGAGATCGCGCTCCCAGCTGGGGATGACGATGGTGTCGGCCGTCTCGGTCACCTCCAGGCCGTGGCCGACGACGATATCGAAACCCGCTGGGGTGGAGATGGTTCCGGGTTGCTCGGCGCACACCACCACGCGGTAGGGGCTCCCGTCCGGGCCGCCCGCGCCGACGCGGCCGAACACCAGGGTCGGCACGGACAGGTGGAACGGGCTGATTCCGTCGAAAACCAGGACGGCCACGGTGTGCGGGGCGTCGCATCCGGGGGGCATGGCCCGATTTTATCGAATAGCGGCCTTCGGGCCACTGTCGTGCGGTGGGGTTCGCCGCGAAACTCGGTGGCATGACGAACACGATCGACACCGCAGCCGCCGCGACCACCATCGAACTGCTCCACATCGGCGGTCCCACAGTGCGATTCGGCTACGGCGATCTGGTCTGGCTGACCGATCCGACATTCGACGAGCCGGGCGAATACCCGGGCGGCGTCACCCTCTACAAGCTGAGCGGACCCGCCGTGCCCGCCGCGGAGATCGGACCGGTGGACGTGGTGCTGCTCTCCCACGACCAGCACGCCGACAATCTCGACCGATCCGGGCGGGAGTTCCTCGCGGACGTCGAGACCGTGCTGTCCACGCCGGACGCCGCCGGGCGCATGGAAGGCATTCGGGGACTGGCCACCTGGGAGTCGGTGCGAATCGGCGCGGTGACCGTCACCGGAGTGCCCGCGCTGCACGGACCGGAGGGGTGCGAGCCGTTCACCGGCGTGGTGACCGGCTTCGTGCTCCAGGCCGAGGGGCTGCCGACGGTCTACGTCTCCGGGGACAATGCCTCGGTCGAGTACGTGCGTCGGATCGCGGAACGCTTCGGGCGCATCGATATCGCCATCCTCAATGTGGGCGCGGCCAATACCGACCGCTTCGGCGACCACGACCTGACCCTCAACGGCCGCACCGCGGTCCAGGCCTCGGCGGCGCTGGGTGACGCGGTGATCGTGCCGGTGCACGCCGAGGGCTGGGCGCACTTCTCCGAGCACCTCGACTACCTGACCTACCGGTTCACCGTCGGCGGTCGCGCCGACCGGTTGCGCATCCCGACGCCGGGTGCGGCGCTGGCCGTCACGGTGGCCCCCTGATCTGCCGCGCACCCGCTCGACGAGTCCGGCGGAGCGGATAGCCCGACAATTGCGGGCGACGAAATCGGGCCGTGGCGCTCATGGCGGCGCGTCCCCCGCGGGGGAACGATGGCGGTATGAGAATCGGGGTACCACGGGAGGTCAAGGAACAGGAGTACCGCGTCGCCCTCACCCCGGCCGGCGCCGGGGAACTGGTGCGGCACGGGCACGAGGTGCTGGTCGAGGCAGGAGCGGGAGTCGGGTCCGGCTTCCCCGACGACGCCTACCTCGCGGCGGGAGCGCGGACCGCGCCGCACGCGGACGAGGTGTGGGGTGCCGCGGAACTGGTGCTGAAGGTGAAAGAACCCATCGCCGAAGAGTATTCGCGAATGCGGGAGGGGCAGGTGCTGTTCACCTTCCTGCACCTGGCCGCCTCGCGGGACTGTACGGACGCGATTCTGCGCTCCGGCATCACCGCCATCGCCTACGAGACCGTGCGGGCCCCGGACGGGTCGCTGCCGCTGCTCGCGCCCATGAGCGAGGTGGCGGGCAAGCTCGGCAGCCAGGTCGGGGCCTACCATCTGATGTCCCCCCAGGGCGGGTCGGGCGTGCTGCTCGGTGGGGTGCCGGGGGTGCGGCCCGCGGATGTGGTGGTGCTCGGCGGCGGGGTGGCGGGCAGTAATGCGGCGGTTGTCGCGGTCGGCATGGGGGCGCGAGTCGCCGTGCTGGACACCAATATCGCGCGCCTGCGGGAGCTCGACGCGCGGTTCGGCGGGCGAGTCATCACCATCGGCTCCAATGCGGCCGAGGTCGAGAAGGCCGTGCTGGCAGCGGATCTGGTGATCGGCGCGGTGCTGGTGCCCGGGGCTCGGGCCCCGAAGCTGGTGCCCGACACCCTGGTCGCTCGCATGCGGCCGGGCTCTGTGCTGGTCGATATCGCCATCGACCAGGGCGGGTGCTTCCAGAGCTCGCACCCGACCACCCATACGAAACCCACGTTCCCAGTGGCGGATTCACTGTTCTACTGCGTGGCGAACATGCCGGGCGCGGTACCACACACCTCCACCGTCGCCCTCACCAATGTCACGCTGCCCTACGCCCGCGCCATCGCCGACCTGGGCTGGCGGTCCGCCTGCACCGCCGATCCCGGTCTGGCACAGGGCCTCAACGCGGACGCCGGACAGCTGTATTCACCGGAAGTGGCCGCCGCGCACGGCCTGCGGCCGGTGACACGCGTCGCCTCCTGAGCTGATCCGCACGCCATGACGGGCCTGCGACCGAGGGAATCGGTGGCAGGCCCGTGGCACCGGATCAGGCGTCGGCGCCCAGCGACCAGTCGGGCTCGGCGCCGTCGGCGGGCAGTCCCCGCAACTTGTCGGGATTGCGGACCACGTCGATCTTGGTGATGCGGCCCTCGTCGATGGTGAACGAGAAGACGCCGGTGTGCTTGCCGTCGAACACCACCAGGCCCGGGCGGCCGTTGACCAGCACCGAACGGCCCCACGCGCCACCGACCTCGGACGCTCTCCCCAGGAAGCCGAGCAGAGTGGCGGCGACCTTGTCCGCACCACGCATGGGGTGCAGGAACGCCTGCACCTTGCCGCCGCCGTCGGAGGTGAAGGTGACCTCGGAGTCCAGCAGACCGAGCAGGGCGCTCAGGTCGCCGGACCGCCAGGCCACCGCGAAGGCGGAGACCACCTTCTCATGCTCGTCGGGGCTGGCGGGGAAGCGCGGGGTGCCGTTCTCCACGTGTTTGCGGGCACGCGAGGCCAATTGGCGCACCGCGGCCGGGGTGCGGCCGACCACCTCGGCGACCTCGGGGCCGGACATGCCGAAGACGTCCTGGAGGACGAAGGCGGTGCGCTCGGCGGGGGAGAGGGATTCCAGCACCACCAGCAGGGCGGTGGTGACGCGCTCGTCCTGGGAGACGCGGTCGGCCGGATCGTCCCAGGTGGTGATCTCCGGCTCCGGAAGCCATTCGCCCACATAGTGTTCGCGGCGAGCGCGCGCCGAACCCAGGTGGTCGAGGGCCAGTCGGCCGGTGACGGTGGTCAGCCAGGCGCGCAGGTTCTCGATGTCCGCGCCCTCCGGGCTGGTCTCGTAATAGCGCACCAGGCGCAGCCACGCCTCCTGCACCACATCGTCGGCATCGCTGAGGCTGCCGAGCGTGCTGTACGCGACCCGCCGCAAATAGCCGCGATGCTCCTCGAACTGCCGCGCCAGCGCGGCCTGATCGGGCCCGTTCCGCCGTTCGTCACCGCTCATCGCACCTCACCCTTCACTCACGCCCACCCGGTGGGGCGGACCGTCCACAGCACCGACGAAACAGGTCGGCGGACTGTGACATTCCCATGAGAAAACCCGCCGAAGAAGACTGTCCGATTCGTGAAGCTGAGCTATCGGATCAACGCCGCGGGTAGGCCGCGATCGCGGCGGCGCAGGCCGCGGCCAGCTGAACCGCCTCCGAGAGCCGCACCGCGCGGCGAAGATCGCGCACCCGGGGGACCGGGCCGTCACCGAGCGTGGGGCGCAACTCGGTGCCATGGCGGTATTGGGTGCGACCGCCGAGGGTCACGCCCAGCGCACCCGCCATGGTCGCCTCCGCCACACCGGCATTCGGGCTCGGGTGCTTCCCGGCATCGCGCCGCCAGGCCCGCCACGCATCAGCGGGCCGACCGCCGACCACCGGTGCGAGGACCGTCGTGATGAGGCCGCTGACCCGTGCGGGCACGAGATTCGCGACATCGTCGGTGCGAGCCGCGGCCCAGCCGAAGCGGCTATAGCGATCGTTGCGGTAACCGACCATCGCGTCGAGGGTGTTGATCGCCCGATACGCCAGCAGTCCGGGGACACCCGCGACGGCGCCCCAGAACAGCGGCGCCACAGTCGCATCGGAGGTGTTCTCCGCGATCGACTCCAGCGCGGCCCGGGCCAGGCCGTCGGCGTCCAGCACCTCGGGATCGCGCCCGCACAGCGATGGAAGCAGTGCCCGCGCCCCGTCGATATCCCCGGATTCGAGCCGATCCGCCATCTCACGCCCGGTCCTGGCCAAGGTCGTCCCGCCCAGCACGGTCCAGGTCGCGGCCGCGGTCACCACTACCTCGCCGATTGCTCGCGCCATCCTGCGCTCGGCCCGATTCTTCGTGCGCGACGCCGGTGCGGTCCGGCCCGCCACCAGGCGCCGCAGTCCGATCCCCAGCCCTGCGGCCGTGCCGACCAGCACGACCTCGTGAACCACCCCGGCCGCGCGGCTGTCGCGATAGGTGAGGTCCTCCACCTTCGTCGCGGCCGCACCGAATCCGGCCACCGGATGCCCGCGCCGCGGATCGCCCAGCGTCCGGTCCAGGCCGAACCCGAGCAGCAGCCCGGCCGCGGTAGCCATCCCCATTCGCACCCGGGCGAGGGTAGCCGAGGCTCCGCCACGCTCCGGCCGCGGCCGCTGCGCCAGCCACCACGCCGGGGCTCGGCCCGGGACATCACTCGCGCGCCCTGAACCCGGGCCGCGGGGGTGACGTCAGCGGCGGGTGCCGCCATAGCGGTCGGCGAGGCGGGCCTCGTTCGTCGTGGGTTTCGGCTTCGGGGCCGGGTCGTGGGGTTTCGCCGCTGTTGCGGGAGCGGGCGATTCGGAGGTGACCTCACCGGTCGAGCGGGCGGTGCCGGTCGACCGATCGGCCGCCGGTTGGGCGGCGGCTTCGGCCTTTTCGCGGCGGCGGGCGCGGACTTCGGCCCAGATGAAGTAACCCAGGCCCAGTGGCGCCATCACGCCGAAGGCCAGCCATTGCAGGCCGTAGGACAGGTACGGGCCCGCATCGAGCTGGGGCAGCGGGTCGGGGGTGAACGCGCCGGGCTGGCCGGATTCGAGCTGGAGATAGCCGCCCGGACCGTCGGTGGGGATAGGGGTCAGCGGGATGCCGAGGACCGCGGCCTCCTGCTGGGTGTCGGTCGTATAGACCTGGCGGTAGCCGTCTTCCGTGGTCGGCGGCTTCTTCTCGATCACGCCCTCGGAGGCGCGGATGCGGGCCGACAGGTGCTGGGTGCCGGTGGGCGGGGCCGCGATGGCCGGTGGATGGGTGCCGCCCTCCGCCGCCGCGATCTGGCCGCGATCCACCAGCAGGGTGCGGCCGTCGTCGAGCCGGAAGGCGGCCAGAACGGTGTAGGCGGGCTGGCCGTCGAGGTGGCGCAGTCGCACCAGCACGGTCGAATCCGGGACGTAGGCGCCGTGGGCGGTGACGCGCCGCCACTCGGTGTCCTTGCCGTTGCCCGAGAGCATGGCGGCGATGTCGACCGGATCGGCGTGCACCGAATTCGCGATCCGGTCATTGCGTTCGGAGGTGCGTGTGTTCTTGCCCAGCTGCCACGGGGCCAGCACGCTGAAGCACAGGTAGGCGAACCCGGCGACCACCACGGCGAGAATCAGCCAGCTGGGGCGAAGCAGGAAGGCGAACCGCCGCGGCAGCGAGGTCTTCGAACTCATGCGACCTCACCCACCTGCTCGCGCACCCAGTCCAGCAGGCCCGGCACGGCGGCCTCGATCTGCTCGCGCACCACCGCGAAGTCGGACTGATCGCCGTAGTACGGATCCGGCACCGAGCGGCCGTCGGCGCGCGGATCGAAGCTCCGCAACAACCGCCGCCGATCCGATGGCACCCCCATCCGGGCCAGCGTCCGCTCATGCCCGGTGTCGAGCGCCACCAGCAGATCGGCGTCCCGATGATCGGGCCCGATCATCGCGGCCCGATGCCCGGTCGGATACCCGTATGCCCGCAACTCGCGGTTCGTCCGGTGGTCGGCCTCATCGCCCACATGCCAGCCGCCGGTCCCGGCGCTGCTCACCCGCACACGATCCGCCAGCCCCGCGCGCTCCAGGTGCGCGGCGAAGATCTTCTCGGCCATCGGGGACCGGCAGATATTGCCGGTGCAGATGAAGGTCACATGCAGCTCGCCCACAACAGCCATTCTGTCCGGTGGGTGTCGCACCCGGCCACGTAGGGTGGACGGCTGTGCCGGACGACACCCAGTTCCAGGATTTCGACCATGCCAGGCTGCGGCACCACGGGGACGTGGACGCCCGGCCGGGGATGGTCGACTTCGCGGTGAACGTCCAGGGGAGTGCGCCGCCGGAGTGGTTGCGGGAGCGGCTGGCCGCGCGGCTGGGGCAGCTCGGTCGGTATCCGGGGGAGGACGACGAGCGGGCGGCGCGGGCGGCGGTCGCGGCCCGGCACGGGCGGGCGCTCGAGGACGTGCTGTTGCTGGCCGGCGTGGCGGAAGGCTTCGCCATGCTGCCGCGGCTGGGGTCCAGGCTCGCCGCGGTGATCCACCCCTCGTTCACCGAACCGGAACTGGCGTTGCGGCAGGCGGGGGTGCCGGTCGCCCGGGTCATGCTCGCGCCGCCCTACACCCTCGACGGCGCCGCGGTGCCGGAGAACGCGGATCTGGTGGTGGTGGGCAATCCCACCAATCCGACCTCGGTGCTGCATCCGGCGGACGGCATTCGGGCGCTGCGGCGGCCCGGGCGGATCGTGGTGGTGGACGAGGCGTTCGCCGACGCGGTGCCGGGGGAGGCGGAATCCCTTGCCGGAGAGAGCTGTCCGGATGTGCTCGTGTTCCGCAGCCTCACCAAGACCTGGGCGCTGGCCGGACTGCGCTGCGGTTATGTACTCGGCGCGCCGGAGGTGCTGGCCCGGTTGAACCACGGCCGGCCGCACTGGCCGCTCGGCACCCTGCAACTGGAAGCCATTGCGGCGGTGAGCGAACCGGCCGCCGTGGCCGAGGCACAGCGCAAGGCCGAGACCATCGCCGCCGATCGGGCCGCCATGATCCCGCGGCTGCGGGCGATCGGCATCGAGGTGCGCGAGCCCGCGCGAGGGCCGTTCCTGCTGATTCGGGTGCCGGATGCGGAACTGTTGCGAAAGAAGCTCGCGGACAAGGGAATAGCGGTGCGCCGCGGTGATACGTTCCCCGGGCTGGACCCGGGTTTCCTGCGGGTGGCGGTGCGACCCGCCGCCGAGGTGGATCGGCTGGTCGCGGCGATTCGCGACGTGGGCTTGTGACCAGGAAGACAACGACGAGAGTCGGGAGGTTCGGTTGTGGTGACGACGGTGCGGCTGGCGGATCTCATGGCGGCGTTGGATGCGGCGTATCCGCCCCGGCTGGCCGAATCCTGGGATTCGGTGGGGCTGGTGGCCGGTGACCCGGACGAGCGGGTGTCGCGGGTGCTGTTCGCCGTCGACGCCACCGCCGCCGTCGTGGACGAGGCCATCGAGTGGGGTGCGCAGGCCCTGGTCGTGCACCACCCGCTGCTGCTGCGCGGCGTGGACACGATCGCGGCCAGCACGCCGAAAGGTGCGCTGCTGCACCGGCTCATCCGCTCCGGCTGCGCGCTGTTCACCGCGCACACCAATGCCGACTCCGCCGACCCCGGCGTCTCGGATGCGCTGGCGCACACGATCGGACTGACGGTGACCGGGCCGCTGGACCCGAAACCGCTGACCGCACTGGACAAGTGGGTGGTGGCGGTGCCGGTCACCCACCGCGACGAAGTGCTCGACGCCCTCTTCGCGGCGGGCGCCGGTGTGATCGGCAACTACTCCGACGCCGCCTGGACCGTCGCGGGTACCGGACAGTTCCGGCCTCTCGAGGGGGCGAACCCGGCCCTGGGCGCGGTCGGCGAACTGCACGAGGTCACCGAGGACCGCCTCGAGGTGGTGGCGCCGCCCTCCCGTCGCGCCGCACTGCTGGCCGCGCTTCGCGCGGCCCACCCCTACGAGGAGCCCGTCTACCACGTCACCGAACGTGCGGAGTTGCCCTCCAGCATGGGCATCGGCCGCGTCGGCGAGCTGACCACTCCGGAAACGTTGCGGGACTTCACCGCTCGTGTGCGCGCCGCCCTGCCCGCCACCACCTGGGGCGTGCGCGCCGCGGGCGACCCCGACCGCGTCATCGGCACGGTCGCGGTGTGCGGCGGCGCGGGAGATTCGTTCCTGGGCAAGGTCTCTCGCCTCGGCGTCGACGCCTACGTGACCTCGGATCTGCGCCACCATCCGGCCGACGAGCACCTGCGCGCCGGCGGCCCGGCCCTGATCGACGCCGCCCACTGGGCCACCGAGTTCCCCTGGTGCGCGCAGGCGGAGGGTGTGGTGCGCGCCGCGCTGCCCAGCCTCGAGACCCGTGTCTCGACGCTGCGCACCGACCCGTGGACCATCGGCGCGGCCGGCTGCTGATCAGCCACTTTCTGGTTCGCGGCCGGACGAGGAGAGGCGGAGCGCTCGATTCCGGCCTCCGCTCCGCCCCCCCCGCGCTCGGAGCGCAGGAACGAACGGCTCCATGGACCTGCGCCTTGTGGGAGGGAAGAATCGAGACCTCGGGGCCGCGAACCCGCCCGGAGCGAAGCGTCGGGCAAATTGAACACGGTACGGTGGGAGTCTTACTGTCCATAGCGTCCAGGAGACCTTCGCGTTGAATGCAGAACCATCGATCCAGGCCAAGCTGCTCGACCTCGCTGCCGTCGACGCCGAGCTGACGCGGATCGAGCATCGCCGCAAGGTGCTGCCCGAGCAGCAGGAAGTGGCGCGGCTGGAGGCCGAGCGCACGACCCGCAAGGATGCGGCGGTGAAGGTCGAGATCCTCATCGATGACCTGGACCGCGACATTCGCAAGCTGGAGGGCGAGATCGAGGCCGTCCGCAAGCGTGAGGAGCGCGACCGCGGCATGCTCACCGCGGGGTCGGTCGGGGCCAAGCAGCTCTCCGAACTCCAGCATGAGCTGGGCAGCCTGGAACGCCGTCGCAAGGTTCTGGAAGATGACCTTCTCGAGGTGATGGAGCGCCGCGAGGCGGCCGCCGCCGACCACGACCACGCGGGCGCCAACCTGGACAAGGCCGAGGCGGACCTGGTCGACGCCGAGCGCCGCCGCGACGACGCCCTGGCCGATCTGACCGTGGCCCAGCAGCGCTGTGACTCCGACCGCGCCGCCCTCGTCAACGCCTTCCCCGCCGATCTGCTGGCCGCCTACGACAAGCAGCGCACCGGCTACGGCGTCGGCGCCGCTCTGCTGCAGGCCCGCCGGTGCGGCGCCTGCCGTATCGAACTCGACCGGGGCGAGATCTCCCGCATCACCCAGACGGCTCCCGACGTGGTCGTCCGCTGCCCCGAATGTGGTGCGATCCTGGTGCGCACCAAGCAGTCCGGGCTCTGATTCGGTGGCCGCGCGCACGTGGGGCGCGCGGCACCCCACGTGTCCGCCCGGGCGCGGACCGCGGGGCCGCTCGACGACCGCGACGCCGCGACCCCGGTACGGCTCGAGGCGAGAGATGATCTACGCGGAGAGCGGACCGGAGGGCCGAGGCGGCGGCATACACGGTAATGCGGTTCGCTGTCCGACGCAGCGAGCCTGGGCGCGGTCGGAGGCGGACTTTCAGGCCGGCACGAAAGGTGAACAGCGTTGGTGGACATGGTGATCGTCGAGGCTGACGGAGGGGCGCGCGGAAATCCGGGGCCCGCCGGTTACGGCGCGGTGGTGTGGGACGCCGACCACGTGCGCGTGCTGGCCGAGCGTAAGGAGTTTCTCGGTGTCTCCACCAACAATGTCGCCGAATATCGCGGGCTGATCGCGGGTTTGGAGGCGGCGGCCGAGCTCGGTGCGCGTGAGGTAATCGTGCGTTTGGACTCCAAGCTGGTCGTGGAGCAGATGTCCGGGCGGTGGAAGGTCAAGCACGAGTCGATGATTCCGCTCGCCGATCGGGCGCGGCGGCTGGTGGCCGGGTTCGACCGGGTGAGCTTCGCCTGGATTCCGCGCAAGGACAATTCGCGCGCGGACCGGCTGGCCAACGAGGCCATGGATGACGGGGACACCGTCGCCGAGGTACGCACCGCACTCGCGAGCGAGCGCACTGCCGCGGATGCGGACCCGCGGCCCGGCAGCGTCGCCGCGGATACCGCGGTCGAATCTCGTTCGGCCGTAGGAGCAATCGGTGCGGCACTTGCGGGTGGCGTGGTCGATTCCGCTGCGGTCGGCGTCGCTCGGGCGGCGACGGTCGGGCCCGGGTGGACCGGAGCGGTCGGGCGGCCGACCCGGCTGCTGCTGCTACGCCACGGGCAGACGGAATTGTCGGTGCATCGGCGATATTCGGGACGGGGCAATCCGCCGCTCACCGAATTGGGCTGGCGGCAGGCGGCCGACGCGGCGGCCATGCTCGCGGCCAAGGGCGGGATCGAGGCCATCGTGTCCTCGCCGCTCGGGCGGGCGCGGGATACCGCCGAGGCGGCGGGACGGGCGCTCGGACTGCCGGTGCGTGTGCTGGACGGATTGACCGAGACCGATTTCGGCGCGTGGGAAGGGATGACCTTCCAGGAGGCCCGTGAGCATTATCCGGAGCTGCACGGCCGCTGGCTGGGGGATCCGTCGGTTCCGGCGCCCGGCGGCGAGAGCTTCGACCAGGTGCGGGAGCGGGTCGAGGCGGTGCGGCGGGATCTGGTGGCGCTGTATCCGGGCGCGAATGTGCTTGTGGTCAGCCATGTCACGCCGATCAAGACGCTGCTGCAGTTGGCGCTCGGGGTGGGGCCCTCGCTGCTGTACCGGCTGCACCTGGATCTGGGGTCGCTGTCCATCGCCGAGTTCTATCCGGACGGCGGTTCCTCGGTGCGCCTGGTCAACGACACCTCCTATCTCTGAGAACCCGTGCACCCCAGCGGGTTCGGGTTCAGGGACGCAGCGTGGCCATGAGGAATTCGGTCTGGTCGTAGACGGCCTTCTCGAACCAGTCGTCGAAATAGATCTCGAAATGCCCGATGGGGTAGCGCTTCACGGTGGCGTGCTTGGTGCGTTCCGCGGCCTTGAGGGTCGGGCCCGCGGGTGCCACCGAGTCGTTGTCGCAGATCGCATACAGCACCGGCGCTTTGATGTCCTTGACGTGTCGGGTGGGATTGTCGAACAGCGTCGACAGGCCGATGCGGGCGGCCACCTTCGGCCGGTACCGTGCGCTCTCCTCGGCCAGGCGGCCGAACCCGGCGGGCACGTCGGCGGCGCTCATCAAGGCCGCGGAATGCTTCTTGCCGGCCAGCCGGACATTGATCGGACGGCGAATGATCGGTCCCACCACCTGATCCGTGACCGCCAGCGTGCCGGTCTTGATCAGGCTGATCGGCCCCTTCGCCATGGCCGAGGACCAGCCGCTGGTGAACGGGCACTGCGCCACCACGGCCGCGACGTAGTGATCGTCGGGTGCGACGGCCAGCACGTGCCCGCCGCCGAAAGAACTGCCCCACAGCGCGATTCGGGTGGCGTCGATGCCCCGGATGGTGCGCGCGAAGGCGATGGCCGCATGCCAGTCCTCGCGCTGCCGGGCGATATTGATCACCTGCCGAGGCTCACCCCCGCTGGCCCCGAAATGCCGATAGTCGAAGGCCAGCACCGCGATTCCCGCCGATGCGAAACGCCGGGCATACCGGTCCAATCCCATTTCCCGGTCCGCCCCCAGCCCGTGACCCATGACCACCAGCGGGCGCGGCTTGGGCGGTCCATCCGGGAGATACAGCCACCCTGCGCACTGGTCGCCACCCGAAGGGAACCCCACCTCGACACGCTCCATGACGCCCTACCGTACCCTGGTGTTCGCGGACGAGTCGGTCGGGCGGCCGCGGCTGAGGGAACGGGCACGCTTGGTGCCGCCGCCCTTCGCCGAGGAAAGTCCGGACTCCGGAGAGCAGGGCGGTTGCTAACGGCAACCCGGGGCAACCCGCGGGACAGTGCCACAGAAAACAGACCGCCGGTGGGCCGCACTTCGCGAGAAGTGCACCGCCGGTAAGGGTGAAACGGTGCGGTAAGAGCGCACCAGCGCGCCGGGTGACCGGCGTGGCTCGGTAAACCCCGCCCGGAGCAAGGTCGAAGGCCGCACTCGCGAGAGTGCGACTGCGCAGGCGTTCGAGGGCTGCTCGCCCGAGCCTGCGGGTGGACCGCTCGAGGCACCCGGCAACGGTGTGTCCAGATGGATGGTCGCCACCCGGTGGGTAACCACCGGGGACAGGATCCGGCTTACAGACCGACTCGTTCGCGCTATTTTGCCCTCCGCTGTATCTTCTGCCCTCCGCTTCGCTCCGGGCGGGTTCGCGGCCCTGAGGTCTCGATTCTTCCCTCCTCCGCTCCTCCGCTTCGCTCCCCCGCTCCGTCAGTCCAGAATCGAGACGGCCGCGAACCTTTGGGGGATGTAGTTGGGGGGAGGCGAACCTTTGGGGGATGTAGTTGGGGGGAGGCGAGCCTTTGGGGGATGCCGTTGGGGGAACGCGAACCTTGTGGGTGGGTCCGGTCGTGGGGATTGGCGTCGCGGGGGTGTTCTTCCGGTGCGATGATGGAGGCACACCATCGGGTTTCTGGTGGCGCGGAGATCGTTTCGCGGAGCGAAGATATGGACGTCCTGTATCTGTTGATGGGGTGGCTCGCGGCCATCGTCGTTATTGCGGGGATCGGGCTGGCGGCGGGGGTGCGCGTGGTCACCCAGTACGAAAGAGGCGTGGTTTTCCGGCTGGGGCGGGTGCGCGCGGTGCGGGACCCCGGGATGCGGCTGCTGATTCCGGGCGTGGACAAGATGCAGAAGATCTCCATGCAGGTGGTCACCATGCCGGTGCCCGCGCAGGAGGGCATCACGCGGGACAATGTGACCGTCCGGGTGGACGCGGTCGTCTACTTCCGCGTCATCGACCCCATGCGCGCCCTCGTCGAGGTCCAGGACTATCTGTTCGCGGTCGCACAGGTGGCGCAGACCTCGTTGCGCTCGATCATCGGCAAGAGCGATCTGGATGATCTGCTGTCGAATCGGGAGCAGCTCAACAAGGGCCTGGAACTGATGATCGACAGCCCTGCCGTGAACTGGGGCGTGCACATCGATCGCGTCGAGATCAAGGACGTGGCGCTGCCGGATGCGTTGAAACGCTCCATGTCTCGCCAGGCCGAGGCCGAACGCGAGCGCCGCGCCCGCATCATCTCGGCCGAGGGCGAGCTACAGGCCTCGCAGAAGCTCGCCGCGGCGGCGGCGAACATGGCCCATGCCCCGGCGGCCCTGCAACTGCGCTTCCTGGAGACCGTGGTTCAGGTTGCGGCGGAAAAGAATTCGACCCTGGTGCTGCCGTTCCCGGTGGAACTGCTGCGATTCCTGGAACGCAGCGGGCGGCCACCCGCTCAGGCGGGGCAACCGGAGCAGGACAAGGAGCCGGAGCGGTCGGGCGACGAACAACCGGGCCTTACTCCCGCCGCGGTCGGCGAGTTGATGGCGGCACTCGCCCAACCCGGTATCCGGGAGGCCCTGGCGGCGCTGGAACAGCCCGGTGCGCCGTCGGCGCCGCCCAATGCCTGGGAAAAGTCGCCCGATACGTAGGAAAACACGAACGCGGCCGGGAGCCCGGCGGCGGTGAGGAGTCGGCGTAGCGCGGGCACCGGGTCCGCGCACGCGCGGCGGCAAGAGGATGAGGAAGAAATCATGGCGGGTGTGATTCAGCCGGCGGCCATCGTGGTGCTGTTCGGGATCGCGTACGGATTCAAGTTGTTCAGCGCCAAGTTCCCTGACGGACTGCGCGGTAAGTAAACCTGGAAACGCCAGGTCGGAGAATTCTCCGCGGGTGGGCGGCGTGACCGGCGCCGCTCGCCCATTCGTGTGCGCAGACCAATGGGTTGGATGAGAATTGCGGCGCGCCGCACGGCGTGTAGCGGCGCGGCTCGGCGTGTCGAGTGGGTTATCCGCTCTGAACTGGCACCGAACGTGATGGACGTCATAAAGTGTTGCGCGTTGGAAAGTTCCGTTGCGGTCCGCAACGGGGCGAAGGGCTCAATGATCGTCGAAAGCAGGTCTCGTCTACATGCGAATTGCTCGCAAACTGGCAGTGGGGGCGCTTCTCGCCGCTGCCGCTTCCGTTGTGCTGGGTGCCGGTTCCGCCTCCGCGGTCGCCGTGACCCCGCTGCCGGGTGGGGTACAGGTGGATCTCACCCCGGCGGACACGCAGTGGGTGGCGCAGACCCACATCGGGCAGGCGATCGCGGGCCTGCCGCACCCCTCGGCTGCTTCCTTCGGGGAGGCCCTGGACTCGGCGGCGGCACTGTCGTCCCAGTACCCGGGCGGTCGCGTGGTGTTCACCGTGTACGGTCCGTTCAACGAGCTGAACGGCACCATGCTGGCCCTGCAGTAGGGACAGCCCCCGCAGTGGAACTGCATCAGCGGATCGTGTCGGCGCCGGTGGACTTCGGCGCCGTCCGAACCGAATTCGGACTGGCTTCGGACTACCCGTCCGAGGCCGTCTCGGAGGCCCGCGACGCGGTCGACGCGTTCGCGGGTGCCCGAGCCGATCGGCGGGAGATTCCGCTGGTCACCATCGATCCGCCGGGCTCCATGGATCTGGACCAGGCGCTGTGCCTGGAACGCACCCGGAATGGCGGATTCCTCCTCCACTACGCCATCGCCGATGTGGCCGCGGTGGTCGCCCCCGGCGGGCCGCTGGCCCGCGAATCCCTGGCCCGCGGCCAGACCTTCTACTTCCCCGACGGCACCGTCCCGCTGCACCCGAGAGTGCTGTCCGAGGACCGCGCCAGCCTGCTGCCCGAGGTGGACCGCCCCGCCGCGCTGTGGACCATCGAATGCGACGCGCACGCCGAGGCCGTGCGCTACTCGGTGGCCCGCGCCCTGGTCCGCTCCCGCGCCCGCCTCGACTATCAGAGCGTGCAGGCCGACGCCGACGCCGGCCGCCTGCACCCGTCCATCGCGGCGCTCCCCGATTTCGGGCGCCTGCGCATCGAGGCCGGAATCCGGCGCGGCGCGATCACCCTGCGGCTGCCCGCGCAGACCGTCATCCGTGACGGCGAGCAAACCGGGATCGACCACTGGCAACTGGCCGTCGAACCGCGTACCGCCGCCGACGATTGGAACGAGCAGGTCTCCCTGCTGACCGGCATGTGCGCGGCCCGAATCATGCTCGATGCCAATAACCCGAACGGCTCCGGCCACGTGGGTGTGCTGCGCACCATGCCGGCCCCCGCCGCGAGTGCCATCGAGTCCATGCGCCGCACCGCCGCCGTGGTCGGGGTGCCCTGGTCGCGGGACGAGTCCGCGGGCCGCATGCTGGCCACCCTGGACTGCAATACGCCCGCCGGCCTGGTGCTCATGTCCGAGGCCACCGGCCTGCTGCGCGGCGCGTCCTACACGATCCTCAACGGCCAGGCCCCGGAAACCTTGCGGCACAGCGCGATCGGCGCACCCTATGCGCACGTGACCGCCCCGCTGCGCCGCCTCGCCGACCGCTACGTGACTGAGATCTGCCTGGCGCGCTGCGCGAGAACCGAAGTCCCGCACTGGGTCCGCGATGACCTGACCGCGGTAGCCGACACCATGCGCCGCAGCGACGCCCTCGCCGGCAAGGTGGAACGCGCCTGCGTCGAACTCACCGAGGCCACCGTGCTGTCCCCGCGCCTCGGCACCGACTTCGCCGCCGTGGTTCTGCGCGCGACCAACGGCACCCGCCCCGCCGAGATCTTCATCGCCGACCCGCCCGTCCTCGCCAAGTGCACCGGCGCACTGCCGGAGGGCGGAACAGTGCAGGTCCGGCTCGCCGAGGCGGACCCCGCCACCCGTACGGTCATGTTCAGCTACCCCGCCGGACCAGCCTGTTCGATGCCGTACTCGAAGCCATGACCGTCGAACCGTTTCTATGAGCTCGATCCGGCCACGGGTGTATGCGCGCTCACCGGAATTCATCATGATCGGCTTCGTTTGACCGTGCCGTTCGAGATCGATATCGATCTCACCGAGATCGACCGTCTCTGAGTGTAATTCGCGGCTGGTCCAGCGGGCGGTCGCGGAGGAATTCGATGGCGTCCGGGTATTCCTCGAGGGCCTTGGCCGCCGCTGCTTCCTCCGCGTCGCAGAGGAGTTGATAGCCGGACTCGTCGGCGTCGGTGGCGTGGGTGCGCAGTGTTTTCAGGGCCTCGATGGCGTCGCGGTGATCGCCGAGCACGCCCTGTAGGCGTTTGGCCTGCTTGCCGAGTTCCTCGGCGGGCTTGCCGAGTACGGCGGTCGCGGCTTCGGCCGAATAGCGCAATCGCTTGGCGGCCTTTCGAATATCGTGCAGGTGCTGTATGCGGTCGTCGCCGGACAGACCGGGCTCCGTGCGCACGAGACGGCGCAGGTCCCGGAATTCGTGCCGCAGCACCTTGGTGAAGACCGGTTCGGCGGGATCGTCGGCGTGTGAGGCACGTAGCGGTGGGTCGGTGAGCAATCTGTGCAAGCGGTCGACGAGGGTGCGGTAGCGGTGGCTGTCCAAGGAGTCGACCACCGCCCGATGGGCCCCGGCGTAGTAACCGCGCTCCTCCGCGACCAGTCGCTGACCGAAATCGTCTTGGGGAACCCGCTTCTCGCCCAGCGGAACGGTTTTCTCGTCGGACGGCGCCCCGTTGTCGCCGAGGAGGGCGGCGTACCGCTCAGCTCGCACTTCGGCGTCGCGCGCCACCCCGAGTAGCCCTGCCAGCCAGCGCAATTCGTCGGTGATCTCGCGGACCGGCTTACGCCGCAGTATCCGGCGGTAGGACCGGAGGACGCTGCGCAGTCGCCGGGTGGCCACCCGCATCTTGTGCACCGAGTCCGGAAGGTCTTGGCGCACATCGGGTTCGGCGGTACACAGTCGGTCCACATCGGCGGCTGCTGCGTCGATCAATGCGGAACCGGCTGTGGTGCTCATCTACGTCCTGTACTTGTCCGTGGCCTCCACCAGATGGTGGGTGATGCCGGGTTCGAGAGCGGCGTGACCGGCGTCGGGCACCAGGTGCAGTGCCGAAGCGGGCCAGGCCCGGTGTAGATCCCAGGCGCTGGTCGCCGGGCACACCACGTCGTGGCGGCCCTGCACTATGACGCCGGGAATGTGGGCGATGCGCTCGATATCGCGCAGCAGCTGGCCTTCGTCGAGGAAGCCGTGATTGACGAAGTAGTGGTTCTCGATGCGGGCGAAGGCCAGTGCGAACCGCGGATCGGCGGTTTCGGCGACCCGATCCGGTTGGGGCAGCAGGGAACTCGTGGAACCCTCCCAGGTGGACCACGCGACGGCCGCGTCGGTGGCGAGGGCGGCATCGGGGGAGTGCAGCAGGCGGTGGTAGACCTCGACCAGATCCCGCCCCCGTTCGGCTTCCGGCACCGGCGCCAGGAACTTCTCCCACTCGTCGGGGTACACGTACCCCGCGGAGCCATTGTAGTACCAATCGATTTCCTTGCGCCGCAACAGGAATATCCCGCGCAGCACCAGCTCGGTGACCCGGTCCGGATGCGCCTGCGCGTAGCTCAGCGCCAGCGTCGAACCCCACGAGCCGCCGAACACCAGCCACTGCTGGACGCCGAGATGCGTTCGCAGCCTTTCGATATCGGCCACCAGATGCCAGGTGGTGTTGTGCTCGAGGCCGGCCCCGTCCGCGATGTGCGGCGTGGACCGCCCGCACCCCCGCTGATCGAACAGCACGATCCGGTAGGCCCGCGGATCGAAGAACTGCCGGTGATACGGCGACGTCCCGCCGCCCGGACCGCCGTGCAGGAAGACCGCGGGCTTGCCGTCCGGATTGCCGCTCACCTCGTAGTAGAGCGTCTGGCCGTCGCCGACGTCCAGCATGCCCTGCTCGTAGGGCTCGATCGGCGGGTACAGGGTGCGCATCAGCCCGCCACCAGACCCGCGGCCAGATTCGGGATCTCCAGTGCGGAGATCGCCTGATCGCGCACATCCGAGCAACTCTTGGCGGTGACCCGGTCGACCACGCCCCGGTCGTTCGGCAGGAACAGTCCGTTCTGCGCCGCCCACTGGATCACGGTCGCGTTCAGCGAGATCTTGCCCAGCGTCGGCCCCTGCACCCGCCAATCCGACAGCTGCGGACGCAGCATGTCGCACAGCTGCTTGGCGGCATCGTCGGAGACGTTCAGTGGCGTGGTGCCATTCACCGAGGTGGTCGGTCCGCCCGTGGTGGTCGGTTTGCCCGCCGTCGAGGTCAGCGATGAGGACGAGCCCTGCGGCTGCGTCGATCCAGGCGAAGAGTTGCCGCCACAGGCCGCGGTCAACGCGACGGCACCCATCGCGGCGATCAGCAGCGGCGTACGACGAACCCGGCGACTCGTTCCGCGATCCATGGCTTCCCTTCGGTCGTTCCAGCTCATTGGCTTCCGAGTCTGCCATCAAAAGTTCGCTGTGGACCGAGAAGCAGGGGGCAGGGGCCTCAGCCCCCGGGTTCCATAGCCGAAATGCATGAAGTGCCTCCGTGGTGTGGCGCGGAGGCACTTCAGCTATCCGGGAAGCCGGATCCGGCTCAGTAGCTGTGCTCCGGGCCCGGGAACACACCCCGCCGCACCTCGTCCGCGTAAGTGGCTGCGGCGGTGCGCAATTGACCACCCACATCGGCGAACTGCTTGACGAACTTGGCGGTCTTGCCACCGGTGTAGCCGACCATGTCCTGCCAGACCAGCACCTGCGCATCGCATTCCGCGCCGGCGCCGATGCCGATGGTCGGAATGGTCAGCTTGCGGGTGACCTGCCCGGCCAGCTCGGCGGGCACCATCTCCATGACGACCGAGAAGGCCCCGGCCTCCTGTACCGCGATGGCGTCGGCGATGAGCTGCTCGGCCCCGTCGCCGCGGCCCTGCACCCGGAAACCGCCCAGGGTGTTCACGCTCTGCGGGGTGAAGCCGATGTGCGCCATCACCGGAATGCCGGCGGCGGTCAGCGTGTGGACGGTGTCGGCCACCCGCTCACCGCCCTCCAGCTTCACCGCGTGCGCGCCGCCCTCCTTCATGAAGCGCACGGCCGTGGCCAGTGCCTGCCCGGGGGAGGACTCGTAGCTGCCGAACGGCAGGTCCGCCACGACCAGGGCGTGCGGCGCACCGCGCACCACGCCGCGCACCAACGGGATCAGTTCGTCGACGGTGATCGCGACCGTGGTGTCGTAGCCGTACACCACGTTGGCGGCCGAATCGCCGACCAACAGCACCGGAATCCCGGCCTCTTCGAAGAGGCGGGCAGTCGAGTAGTCGTAGGCGGTCAGCATCGACCACCTCTCACCGGCCTGCTTCATCTGCTGAAGATGCTGCACTCGCGTCTTCCGCCGACGCTCCGCCTCCCCGCGCTTGGGAGTTTTCGGTGCCGCAGACCCGTAAACAGGGGTTTCCGCATCGGATACGGACATCATCGTCCCTTTCGTCGTTTCCTCGAGGCCCATGACCGGGTCCCCGGGTTGTTCTGACGATCCTCAGTCTGCCATTGCGCCCGTCCCCGCCCGAGATGGAATTCCTCACATCCGTGAGGCCGGTCCGGGAGCAAGCACCCAGGCCATCGAAGAAATGCCTACCGGGGGAGATGACTGGCCGAGCCCGCCCTCGAAAGGGCGGGCTCGGCACTGAAAGTGCGGGCGCTAACCGACCGGGCCCTTGGCCAATTGAACCTGGGCCGACCGGGACTGGCCGGCCTCGTCGGTCCACTTCAGGGTGACGGTGTCGCCCGGGTGGTGCTGGTCCATGGTCGAGGTGAGGTCGTTGGCGGAGATGATGGCGTGGTCGTCGAGGCCGGTGATGACGTCGCGGGCCGCCAGGCCGAGTTGATCGGCGGGCCCGCCCTGGACGACGCCGCGGATCTGCGCGCCGCCGCTGACCGAGCTGACCGAGACGCCGATGAAGGCGGTGTCGCCGATGTGCACGCGCTCCGAGGCCCGGCCCGCCTGGATCTGCTTGGCCACCGACAGCGCCTGGTTGATCGGGATGGCGAAGCCCTGCCCGCCGCTGATGCTGAAGCGGAAGCCCTTGGAGGCGGCGGTGTCCATGCCGATGACCTGTCCGGCCGCGTCCACCAGCGGCCCGCCTGAATCGCCCGGCTCGATGGTGGCGGCCACCTGGATGAGACCGGTCAGCTGCTCGGAACTGCCGGTGGAGTCGTCGCTGGCGGTGATGGCCCGATTCAGCGCCGTCACCTTGCCCGCGGCCGCGGTGGGTGTGCCGCGTCCACCCGCATTGCCGACGCCGACCACCGCGTCGCCGACCGCCACCTTGTCCGAATCGCCGAGCGGTGCGGTCTGCAGTCCGGACGCACCGCTCAGTTTGATGACGGCCATGTCCTCGCTCCGGTCGAAGCCCAGCACGGTGGCGTCATAGGTATGCCCGTTGCCCAGATCGGTGACCGAGATCTTGGTCGCGCCCTCGACCACGTGATTGTTGGTGAGCACGACGCCGTCGGAGCTGAGCACGATGCCGGTGCCCGCGCCCTCGCCGTTCTGCAACCCGAGCTCGGTGTTCACGTCCACGATGCCGGGCACCACGTTCCGCACCGCGGAGTCGAGATCTGCTGGGGGCGTGGTGAAATCGATCGGCTGGCTCTGGGTCACCCCGCCCGGCGGCTGCCCGAGCGGATTGCCCGGGAGCGTCGACGGCCCGCAGGCCACCAGTCCCAGGGCCGCGGCCGAGGCCACCGCCGCGGCGGCAGCGGCCCGGATGGTGCGTGAGCGCGATGAGCCGGAACCGGACGCGGTGGACCGATTCGGTGAATGTGGTTGCACGGTCATGACATCCCTCATAGGTAGAACCCCCGATTCCCTCCCATTAAGCATGCCGTGCCTGAGAGCGGCCTGGGGACTTGCCGTGTGAAGGCCCACGTACCCCCGGTGAGGCCGGCTCCGAACCTCTACCGTTGCCGAATCCGTGCCATGCGTGACCTTTCGCACAGCGGCGGAGGTGATGTAAACGGAGACAAGACGCGGACGGGCGGAGCCGATATGCGACAACCGACGGCCTCGAAGGTGTTTTCGGCGGGATGGCACGATCGTGGGATGGCGTTGATGCGAACCGGCCGGATCGTGCTTATGGCGACGGCGTTGGCGATGACCGCGGCTGCGTGCACCAACGTGGTGGACGGCAAGCCCACCGCGACCGCACCGGTAGGGATGGATTCCTTTTACAACCAGACCCTGACCTGGGGCAGCTGTGCCGACTACAGCGAAGACGAGATGCCGAAGAACGCGGAGTGCGCGCGGGTGACGGTGCCGGTCGACTATGCCAACCCCGGCGGCGCCACCGCCAAGATCGCGATCTCGCGAGTCCGGGCCAATGGCAACAAGATCGGCTCGCTGCTGTTCAACCCCGGCGGTCCCGGTGTGACCGGCTTGAACATGGTCACTTTGGGCGACAGCACCACGCTCGCCGACCGCTTTGACCGGATCGGCTTCGACCCGCGCGGCGTCGGCGCCTCGCAGCCCGCCATCAAGTGCATGACCGCGGCCGAGGACGACGCCCAGCGCGCCGAGCCCAACAAGGACAACTCGCCCGCCGGTATCGCCGCCGCGGAGGCCGAGAACAAGGACCTCGCCGACAAATGCGCCCAGCGCACCGGCAAGGACTTCCTGGCCCACGTCGGCACCCGGGAAGTCGTGCAGGATATGGACGTGATCCGCGCGGTGCTCGGTGATTCGAAGCTGACCTATGTGGGCTACTCGTATGGCACCCGCCTCGGCTACGCCTACGCCGAGAAGTTCCCCGACCACGTGCGCGCCCTGGTGCTCGACGGTGCGCTGGACCCGGAGCAGGATCCGGTCAAGGAATCGGTGGCGCAGGCGGCCAGCTTCCAGAAGGCCTTCGACGCCTACGCCGTCGACTGCGCGGCCAAGGAGAAGACCAACTGCCCGCTCGGCGATGATCCGCGGCAGGCCACCAAGAAGTTCCGCGCGCTGGTGGATCCGCTGTGGGGCAAGCCGGTTCCCACCCAGGACCCGCGCGGCCTGCACTACGGCGACGCCATCACCGGCGTGCAGCAGACCCTGTACTCGAACCGCCTGTGGCCGGCGCTCACCAAGGGCCTGCGCGAACTGGCCCAGGGCAGCGGGGACACCTTGCTCGCCCTCGCCGACATGTACGACGGCCGCCACGAAGACGGCAGCTACGACAACAGTTCCGACGCCTTCAATGCCATTCGCTGCGTGGACGATCCGGCTATTACCGACCGGTCTGTCGCCGCCAAGCAGGACGCCGACTACCGCCGCGTCGCCCCCTTCCTCGACGACGGCCACGGCAGCGACGCCGCGCCCCTCGAACTGTGCGCCATCTGGCCGGTGCCCAGTACCAGCACCCCGCACAAACTTTCGATCCAGGGCCTGCCCAAAACCGTGGTGATCTCCACGACCGAGGATCCGGCCACGCCGTACCAGGCCGGAGTCGATCTGGCGCAGCAGCTCGGCGCGTCCCTCATCACCTACAAGGGCGCCCGACACACCGTGTCGCTGTCCGGCGTTCAGTGTGTCGACGACCCGGTGATTTCGTATCTCGTTGATCTGAAGGAGCCCGCGGCGGGCCTCACGTGTTGAGTCGGCGCGACTCGCCGCGCCTGCTGACGTTCATGTAACACGGATTTAACTCCGGGACCCTACGCTCGCGGTCATGGACCGTCAGAAGGAATTCGTGCTCCGGACGCTCGAAGAACGGGATATCCGATTCGTGCGACTGTGGTTCACCGATGTCCTGGGTTATCTCAAGTCCGTCGCGATCGCGCCCGCCGAGCTGGAGGGCGCTTTCGAGGAAGGCATCGGATTCGACGGTTCGGCCATCGAGGGGTTTGCCCGGGTCTCCGAGGCGGACATGGTGGCCAAGCCGGATCCGTCCACCTTCCAGGTGCTGCCGTGGTCCACCTCCAAGGGGCACCAGCACTCCGCGCGCATGTTCTGCGATATCGCCATGCCGGATGGTTCGCCGTCCTGGGCCGACCCTCGGCACGTGCTGCGCCGCCAGCTGAACAAGGCCGGTGACCTGGGCTTCAGCTGCTACGTACATCCGGAGATCGAGTTCTTCCTGCTGAAGCCGGGCCCGCATGACGGTTCCAGCCCGGTCCCGGCCGACAACGGCGGCTTCTTCGACCAGGCCGTGCACGACGAAGCCCCGAACTTCCGCCGCCACGCCATCGACTCGCTGGAATCCATGGGCATCTCCGTGGAATTCAGCCACCATGAGGGCGCGCCGGGCCAGCAGGAGATCGATCTGCGCTACGCGGACGCGCTGTCCATGGCCGACAACGTCATGACCTTCCGCTACCTGATCAAGGAAGTGGCCATCGACGAAGGCGTGCGGGCCAGCTTCATGCCCAAGCCGTTCGCCGACCACCCGGGTTCGGCCATGCACACCCACATGTCGCTGTTCGAGGGCGAGCAGAACGCCTTCGCCGATCCGGACGACCCGGACAACCTGTCGGAGACGGCGCGCGCGTTCATCGCGGGCATTCTCGAGCACGCGCACGAGATCTCCGCGGTCACCAACCAGTGGGTGAACTCCTACAAGCGCCTGATCCACGGTGGCGAGGCCCCGACGGCCGCCTCCTGGGGCCGATCGAATCGGTCTGCGCTGGTGCGGGTTCCGATGTACACCCCGAACAAGTCGGCCTCGCGCCGTGTCGAGATCCGCAGCCCTGACAGCGCCTGCAACCCCTACCTGGCCTTCGCGGTGCTGCTGGCCGCGGGCCTGCGCGGCATCGAGAAGGGCTACACGCTGCCGCCGGAGGCCGAGGACGACGTGTGGTCGCTGACCTCCGCCGAGCGGCGCGCCATGGGCTTCCGTGAGCTGCCGGCCTCGCTGGACGAGGCGCTCAAGGCCATGGAGAAGTCCGAACTGGTCGCCGAGACCCTCGGCGAGCACGTCTTCGACTTCTTCCTGCGCAACAAGCGCCGCGAGTGGGCGGGCTACCGCGCGCAGGTGACGCCCTACGAGCTCAAGGAATATCTGGGGCTGTGATAAAGGAATATCTGGGGCTGTGATAAAGGAATATCTGGGGCTGTGATAAAGGAATATCTGGGGCTGTGATAATTGCCCTCCTGCCCTCCGCTTCGCTCCGGGCGGGTTCGCGGCCCTGTTACCTCGGCCTTCCCTCCTCCGCTCCTCCGCTTCGCTCCCCCGCTCCGTCAGTCCAGGCCGAGGCGGGCCGCGAACTTGGCAGGTTTGCTCTGCGCTTCGTGAGTCCGGGCTGAGGCGGGTCGCGAAGATGGTGGCTTGCCCTTCGATTCGTGGGTCCGGGTTGGGGTGGGCTGCGAAGATGGGAGTTTCAGCCTCCGACCCTGCATGCGCAGGTCTGTGGAGCTGTTCGCTCCCGGCTCCGAGGCGGGAGGTCTATCAAGCCGCGGTTCGGGCCGAGGCGGGCCGGCGGACGCGGCGGCTTCACACGCGCCGCGCCGAGGTGGTGGGCCATACGCACCCGCGTCACTCCATGCTTCAGCATGAGATTCACGTAGGCGTGCGACGCCACCCGAGTGCGGGTGGGTGCGTTCGGGAGTCGGAGCGGCTGCGAGGGGGCAACGATGTCTCGTTCGGGAGGGTTGGGCGGCATGTCGGTTCGACGCGCCATGTAATTTGATTGCATGGTTCGGCCACCGACTGCTCGTTCCGCTGTGCCCGGTGTCGGACGGCTCGGTCTGCTCGAGCCGTCGGCGTCCGACTCTCTGCGAGAGTTGGCGTGGGACAACGTGGACAGCGTTCCGCTGCTGTGGGCGCTGTCGCGTTCCCCCGACGCCGATCTGGCGCTGTTGACGCTCATCCGGCTGCGCGAGCAGCTCGGGAGCGATTGGGCCGCTTTGGATTCCGAATTGCGCCGGGACACCGCGTTGCGTGGGCGGCTGTTCGCGCTCATCGGCTCGTCGAGCGCCTTCGCCGACCATCTGGTCGCTGATCCGCCCTCGTGGCGGCTGTTGCAGCGGTCGAGGCTGCCCCAGCGCGAGGAACTGCTGACCGAGCTGCTGGACGCGGTGCACGCCATCCCGGAGACGGGGCCGAACGCCGGGCCCATGATGCACCGCGCGGGCGTCGCGGGACCGGAAGCGATCGCCTTGCTGCGCAAGCGGTATCGCGATCAGCTCATGCTGCTGGCCGCCATCGATCTGGCCGCCACCGTGGAGAACGAACCGGTCCTGCCATACCAGGAGGTGGGGCAGCATCTCACCGATCTGGCCGACGCGGCGCTCACCGCGGCGCTGTCGGTGGCGATCGCCCGGGTGTGCACCGATCGGGAGGTGCCGGTCCGGCTGGCCGTCATCGCCATGGGCAAATGCGGTGCGCGGGAACTGAATTACGTCTCCGACGTGGACGTCATCTTCGTCGCCGAACCGGCCGACACCACCGCCACCCGGCTGGCCGCCGAGATGATGAGTGTGGGCAGCGCGGCCTTCTTCGAGATCGACGCGGCGCTGCGGCCGGAGGGCAAGGCGGGGGCGCTGGTGCGCACCCTGGACTCGCATATCGCCTACTACAAGCGCTGGGCGCGCACCTGGGAGTTCCAGGCACTGCTCAAGATGCGGCCCGCCACCGGCGATCTCGAACTCGGCGGCGAGTACCGCGGCGCGCTGATGCCCATGGTGTGGGCGGCCTCCGAGCGCCCGGACTTCGTGACGGACGTGCAGGCCATGCGGCGGCGCGTCGAGGACCTGGTGCCCGCGGACCTGCGCGAACGCGAGCTGAAACTGGGGCACGGCAGTCTGCGCGATGTCGAATTCGCCGTCCAGCTACTGCAATTGGTGCACGGCAAGGCCGACGAGCTGCTGCATGTCCAGGGCACCGTCGAGGCGCTGACCGCGCTGGCGACGGGCGGCTATGTGGGCCGCGACGACGCCGCCAACCTCACGGCCTCCTATGAATTCCTGCGGCTGCTCGAACACCGTTTGCAGCTGCAGAGACTCAAGCGCACCCACACGCTGCCCGCCCCCGAGGACGAGGAGGGCATGCGCTGGCTGGCGCGCGCCGCGCACATGCGGCCGGATGGGCGGCAGGACGCGGTCGGGGTGCTGACCAGCGAGATCAAACGCAATGCCGTGCGGGTGCGGCGGCTGCACGCCAAGCTGTTCTACCGGCCGCTGCTGGAATCGGTCGCGCGGCTGGACGCCGACAGTCTGCGGCTCAGCCCGGAGGCGGCGGTGCGGCAGCTGGCCGCGCTGGGCTATGTGGCGCCGGAGAACGCGCTCGGGCATCTGAAAGCGCTGACCGGCGAGGTCGGGCGCAAGGGGCGGATCCAGGCGCTGCTGCTGCCGACGCTGCTCGAATGGCTCGGCGAGACACCGAATCCCGACGCGGGGCTGCTCGCCTACCGGCGCGTGTCGGAGGGGCTGGACAACGAGATCTGGTTCCTGCGCGAACTGCGCGACGAGGGAGCCATCGCGCAGCGGTTGATGATCGTGCTCGGATCCTCGGCGTACCTGCCGGATCTGCTGATCAACGCGCCCGAGACCATCCGCATGTACGCGGACGGGCCGGACGGGCCGCTGCTGTTGGCCACCAAACCAGCCGACGTGGCGCGTGGAATCCTTTCCGGGGCACGGCGTTACGACGATCCGAAGCGGGCGGTGGCGACGGCGCGCTCGCTGCGCCGCCATGAGCTTGCCCGCGTGGCCTCGGCGGACGTGCTGGGCATGCTGGATGTTCCGCAGGTGTGCGAGGCGCTGTCCTCGGTCTGGATCGCCACCCTCGAGGCGGCGCTCCAGGCCGTGATCCGGGCGAGCGAGGCCGATCTCGGCAAGCCCGCGCCCGCCGACCTGGCGGTCATCGGCATGGGCCGGCTCGGCGGCATGGAACTCGGCTACGGCTCCGACGCCGACGTGCTGTTCGTGTGCGATCCGCGCCCCGGCGAGGACGAGACCGTCGCGGTCAAATGGGCCATCGGCGTCGCCGAACAGGTGCAGCGCCTGCTGGGCGCACCGAGCACCGACCCGCCGCTGCAGGTGGACGCCGGTCTGCGCCCCGAGGGCCGCAATGGCGCGCTCGTCCGCACCCTCGCCGCCTACGCCGCCTACTACGGCCAGTGGGCCCAGCCGTGGGAGGTGCAGGCGCTGCTGCGCGCCCACCAGGTCGCGGGTGACCGCGAACTCGGAATCCGCTTCCTGCGCACCATCGATCCCATCCGCTACCCCGAGGGCGGGATGTCCCCGGAGGGCGTGCGCGAGATCCGCCGCATCAAGGCCCGCGTCGACTCCGAACGCCTCCCGCGCGGCGCCAACCCCGCCACCCACACCAAACTGGGTCGCGGCGGCCTCGCCGATGTCGAATGGACGGTCCAGCTCCTCCAGCTCCTCCACGCCCACGAGGTGCCCGAACTCCACAACACCTCCACCCTCGAATCCCTCGACGCCATCGAACGCGCAGAACTCATCGACGCCACCGACGCCGCCCTCCTGCGCGATGCCTGGCTCACCGCCACCAAGGCCCGCAACGCCCTGGTCCTCGTGCGCGGCAAATCCGCCGACCAACTCCCCGGCCCCGGCACCCTGCTGTCCGCCATAGCCCGGGTATACGGCTGGCCCACCGACGACGGCAGTGAATTCCTCGACCACTACATGCGCGTCACCCGCCGCGCGAAGACAGTCGTGGAACGAGTCTTCGGCGGCGAATAGCACACGCCGAACGGGGCGAGATCTCTTCTCGCCCCGGAGGTCCCGATACCGGGACCGGCCGAGCTCGGTCGGCCGATGTCCACAGGTCCATGGATGCCGTGGAGAGCGTGCCGGGCGGCCGGACCGGGCGCTGGACCCACGTCACCGGAGAGCTCCTGTCTCGTTCGGGCGCCAAGCGTGGAGCCGCCGGGTACGAATCCTGGTCTGTTCGAGCCGCCGGACGGTGAGCGACCCGGCCGACGTCGTCTGCGTGGCGGCAAGGACATCGCCGATCAGCCGAGGTCGTCGGGCGGCACCATGAGATCGTTTCGGGCTGCGGGGAATTCGGCTCCGAGGGTGGCTGGGAGATGGGGGAGCGGGGTGCCGAGGAGTTCGTCCTCGCGGTTGCGGATCAGCCAAGGTGGGGTGCGGTGGGCGGAATCGGGGTCGGCGGCGGCGCGGGCGCCCGGGGCGAACATTCCCGCGGGGGCTCCGGCGCCGAGGGGTCCGGCGCCGTCGGGGGATTCGAGTCGTTTCGGCTGGGTGGAGAGTTCGGGGTCGGGCGGGCCGGGGAAGCTGCGGCCGGGGTCGGGGGCGGCGGGGGCCGGGCGGGGTGAGAACGGGGTCGTCGGGCGAATGGGCGGGACGAAGGGGCGGCCGGGGGGTGTTGTGGTGGCGGGCCCGGTTTCGATGTCGGTGGGCTGTGGGGTTTCCGAGCGCTGCCGGTCCCAGGACGGGCGGTTCAGGTCGGCCGGGTTTCGGACATCGGTTCGGGCAGCTGTTCCTGGAATGGCTTGCGCAGCGGCCGGATTGGTGGCCGCTGCGGGATCGTGGACGCCGCCAGGCGCGGCCTGGGTATCGGAGGCCGACGGGGTTCGAAGTGGCGAGGTGTCCGGCGCGGGTGGATTCCCTCCGGAATCGGCTGCGCCGCTGCGGTTCTCGGCTGTGGCATCGGTATTGCCGGGAGTCATGACCTCGAAGAAGGCGGGGATTCCCGCTCCCGCGGGCGGGTAGATCGGGACGTAGTTGGCGTCGAGGGCTGCCAGTGCGAGCTGGTATTGCTCGTTCGCGGCCTTGGCGGCGCCGTGGGTCACCGGTGGCGGCACCGTGTTCCGGACGGCTTCGGCGCCGTAGGCGGCGGCGATCACTCGGTGGCCGGTGCTGTGAGCGATCTCCGCCACGTCGGTCGCGTCGCGGACGAATTGGCGGGCGGCTGCCTCGGCGGCGTCGGCGATATGGCCCGACATGCCAGCGGAGAGGGCGTTCTGCACGGTGGCGTGCAGGGCGCTCAGGGCCCCGAACATGCTGTTCGCGATGCTGATCCAGATCTGGGCCGCGCTGTGCATCGCGCCGGGGTCCATCGCCTGAACCCGGTCATGGATCTGCTGGTGCGAGAATCGCGCGAAATGCTCCAACTGCCGGATGTAATCCGGGTCGATCCCCCGCACGGCAATCCGCGACTGCTCATGCTCGGCTCCCGATTGGCTCAGTCGCGCCCTGCGCCGCAAGGCTTCCGGTTCCATCGGCGTCCTCCCATCGCCCGGTCTCTCTGCACGCTTGGACGCCGGACGCGAGCCGTGGGTTCCACGCCCGCGCGTCGGGAGTGATTCGGTCGCACTCGCGCCGCTGACTTCCGTTGCCGTCAGCCGATATACCGGTGCCGGCCCACGGTCCAGCCCAGGAAGCGCCGGGCGGGTTCCGTTCGGTTCGAAGCCCTACGGCGCGAACCGGCCCCGACCACCATGTGGCGCAGATCTGCCACCGCCGGATCCCGGCGCGGGCCTTTCGCGCCTCAGGGCTTGCGGGCTTGCAGGGTGTAGGTGAGGGGGAGGCGTTCGGGATGGTCGATGAGTCGCCATTCGTGGTCTTCGCCACACACCATGCGGCCGGGGAGTGGTTCCCACGGGACGCTGTCGTGTTCGAGAAGTTGGGTGAGGGTGAGGTCGGCCTGCAGGAGGGCTTCGACGATTTCGCCCAGGCCGTGATTCCACTCGTTGGTGGTGGTGTTCGTAATGGCGGAATCGGTTTCCGCGTACGTGGATTCGCCGGTGAAGACGATCGGGTCGGCGGTTTCGAAGTACGGGTAGCCGATGGTGAGGGCATCGGTGCGGGTCTCGTCGATCGACCAGAGGACGGGATGGCCCTCGCGGAGGAACAGGCGGCCGCCCGGCCGCAGCAGGGCGGCCACGGTCTCGGCCCAGCGGCGGATGTCCGGCAACCAGCACAGCGCCCCGATCCCGGTGTAGACGAGATCGAATCGCGCCGCGCCCAGCGCGGATACGGCGTCGTAGAGATCGGCCTCGACGAAATCGATGGGGGTGGAGGTGGATTCAGCGAGCTTGCGCGCCTCGGTGAGGGAGGCGGGGGAGAAGTCGAGGCCGGTCATGGTCGCGCCGAGTCGGGCCAGTGAGAGCGTGTCGGTGCCGATGTGGCATTGCAAATGCACCGCGTCCAGGCCGCGGATGTCGCCGAGGCGCGGCTGGTCGAAGCGGACGACATGGCTCAGGTGGGACGGGTCGGTCCGGAAACTGTCCAGGGCGTAGTCGCCGGAACCGGCGTGCAGGGGCGCGCGATCGTCCCAGTTGGCCCGGTTGAGGCGGCGGTAGTCGCTCATGATCCTCGACTGTGCCACGGATTCGGGGGCGGCCTCAGCTGATTTTCCGGGTTGCGTGTCGCGGGCGGCGCGCGGTGCTTCGTTCGCGCTGTCGTTGCGAACGCGAACGGCGCCAGCGGATTCGTGCGCCTGGAACCTTCCGGACCGGCGTCCTCGCCATCGGGGTCGCCGGTCCGGCGACCTACGGGTGAGCGCCGCTACGCGTTCGGCAGGCGCGCCTCGAGCCAGCTCACCAGGTCGGTGAGCACCTTGTCCTGCTCGGGCTCGTTGTAGATCTCGTGGTAGAGGCCGTCATAGCGGATGACCGTCTTGTCCTCGGACGCGGCGTTCTTTTCCAGCAGGTCGCTGCCGGTCGGCGAGGCCAGGCCGTCGGAGGTCCCGTGCTGTACCAGCAATGGTGTGGTCAGGCGGTCCAGATGCGACTTCACGAATTCGCCCGCGCGCAGCATCTCACCCGCGGTGCGGGCCGGGACGCCGCCGTGATGCACCAGCGGATCCTCGTCGTAGGCGCACACCACCTCGGGATCACGGCTCACCAGCTTCGAATCCAGCTTCACCACCGGCAGATTCGGCAGATACTTCGACACCAGCGGCGCGGCCAGGCGCTGCACGGCGTTGCCCGCCTCGATGTCGATGGCCGGACCCGACAGCACGATGCCGGTCACCTCCGGCTGATCCCGGGTAGCCAGATAGGCGGTGGTGAGACCACCCATGCTGTGGCCGATGAGGAAGCTCGGCAGGCCCGGGTGGCGGCCGGTGGCGGTGGCGAGCATGGTGCGCACATTGTCGGCGGCGGCGTCCAGCGAGCCGACATTCGCTCGCGCGCCCTCCGACTTCCCGTGCCCGGTGTGGTCCAGGGCGTAGACGGCGAACCCGGATTCGGTCAACCGCTCGGCGACATGCGCGTACCGGCCCGAGTGCTCGGCGTAACCGTGCACGATCACGGCCACGGCGCGGGGTTCGCCGTCGGGCAGCCACGCCTGCCAGAACACGCGACCTCCCGCGCCTTGGAAATCACCGTTCTCAGTGCGGGTCATGGCCGCTCCCTTCGGATCGAGGTCGTCACGTTGCCGGAGGGTACGCCCGCGCACACCGGTGTGCGCCCGAAATGTCGCTGATCGGCGGAGTCATTCTCGCGTAGTCGCCGCAGTGCGGGACCGGACGGGCGGATCGGCGTGGTGGGACGGTTACCGCGGTCAGGGGCGGGCGAGACGGTCGAGCAGGAGGCGGTTGAATCGGATCAATCGGGCGAAGTCGGCGCGGGAGATGCGTTCATCGGTGCCGTGGATGCGTTCCAGGTCGGCGGCGTTCAGGATGATCGGGGCGAAATTGCAGCGGGTGTCGGCCAGATCATCGTAGTAGCGGGAGTCGGTCGCACCGGGCACGACGCCGACCGTGACGGCGATGCCCGGCACCAGCTCGCGAGCGATGGCGGCCACGAGATCGAAGTCCGGTCCCGCGGACGGATCGATCGACGGCTCCGAGGTGATGCCGTCCAGTTCGATGGACATGCCCTTGTCCCGCACCACCTTCCGGCAGTGGGTCAGCACGTCTGCCACCGAATCACCCGGCAGGATACGGAAATTCACGAAGGCCTCGGCTCGCTGCGGCAGCACATTGGGTTTCACCCCGCCGCTGATCATGGTCGGCGCGGTGGTGGTCCGCACCAGCGCCTCGGTCTGCGGCCGGGCCGCCAGCACCCGCGCGGCGACCGGTCCCGCCACGTTCAGCAGCCCGAGCAGGGTCCGGCGCGGCTCGGACATGAATTCCCGCACCCGCGTGAGCATGTCGACGGCCACCGGGGTCAGTCGCAGCGGGAACGGATGATCCTGAATCCGCGCCACCGCCCGCGCCAGCCGCCCCACCGCCGTCTGCCGTCCCGGCATGGACGAATGCCCGCCCACCTCCGTCACCGCCAGCCGGACGGTGGCGAACCCCTTCTCGCCCACCATGATCGTGGCGACCGGCACATCGATCCCGTCCGCCACCCCCGTGGTGATCACCCCGCCCTCGTCCACCAGCAGCCGCGCCCGCACCCCGGCTGACCGCAGCCGCGCCGCCATGCGCCCGGCGCCCGCGGCCCCGAAAATCTCTTCGTCATGCCCGAACGCGAGATACACGGTCTCGCAGGGCCGTACACCCTCACGCAGGGCCTGCTCGACCGCCTCCAGGATGGCCAGCACCCGGCTCTTGTCATCGATCGCCCCACGGCCCCAGATGAATTCGTCATCCACCACCCCGGCGAACGGTGGATGCGTCCATCCCTCCGGGTCGTCCACCGGCACGACATCCATGTGCGCCAGCAGAATCGCCGCCACCGCCTCGCCGCGCGTCCCGCTCCGATCGCCTGCCACCGGACGCGCTTCATCCGTCGACCGCGTCGCCGAGCTCGAGCCGTCGGCCGCCGCGACAGCACCCGGCCGGACGTCGGCGATGTCCCGCTCCCGTTCCGTGCCGGGAGCGTTCGCCGACGGGCCCGCGGCGGCCGTGCGAGCCACCGGCGTCGGGGATGCGAGGCCGGATCCCGATTCGAGACTCGTTCGACCGGAGGTCCCGGCAGCGGCCGACCCGCTGCCCGCCCAGCGGTACAGGCGGCTGTGGCCGAAGGTTTCCCAGGTGAGGTGGGTGTGGACCAGGGGGAACGAGTGTTCGAGATGGATGGTGAGGCGGTCGAACTCGGTGAGGTCGATGCGGTCGAGGTCCTCGTGGGAGATGGTTCGGCAACGCAGCGCCGCGGCCAGCCGCTCGGCGGTGGCATCGTCGACGATAAGGGTGTCGGTCGGCGCGGTGCTGGTCATGGGCCTATCCAGCGGACCTGGGAGGGAAGTTCACGGTCACAGTGGCATTGTTCACCACATCGGGGGAGAGGGAGACGGACTTCTCGTTTCGCCACTTGGGGATGGCCTCGCTCAGGTCGCCGGGGAGGTCCGGAGTGCGGACCGCGGCGAGCAGCGGCAGGTGTATCTGGGCCGAGGCGACGGTGACCGGCGCGAAGGCCGGCGGGTGCGCCCAGACGTCGTCGACCACGTCGGTGACGCGAATGCCGATGCGGTGGCCCGCGGGGATGGGCCAGTCCTGGGCCAGCAGGCGCACCTGGGCGGTCGGGGCGACCGGAGCGATACCGCGGGTGATGACGGTCGCCCGATCGTCGGGGGCGATGTCGTAGACCTCGACGGTGACGGAGGCCGCGGCCGGCCCGTCCAGATCGAGAGTGGCGGTCGGCGCGCCGGAGAGGTGCTGGTCCTGGTCGAGGGGCTGGGAGACGGTCCAGATCTCGCGGTCCGCACCGGGAATCAGGCCGCGGTCGGTATAGCGCCCGGTGCGCAGGCCGATGTCGAGGGCCCGGCTGTCGGCGGGCGGCCACGCGGTCTCCGACCGCCACTTCCCGTCGAACTGGCCGACGGTGATGCGCGGGCCGGGCACGGTCACATCCTTGCCCGCCACCTGCTTGTCGAAGAATGCCAGCAGTTCCGAGGCGAATTGCGGCGCACCGCATTTCTCGATGCAGTCGCGATGACCCCACTGCCCGAACCACGCCTTGTGCTCACCCGGGCCGAGCTCGTTCCACAGCTGGAAGACGCGGTCCGCGCGGGTGTTGTAGTCGACGAACCCCTGGCCGAGGAACAGCGGAATGGTGTTGCCGCGCAACTTCTCCACCAGATCCCGGTCCCGCCAGAACGCGGAGGTGGCGTCGTGGTTGGTGGTTTCGGCGATGTAGTGCTGATAGCAGGCGGGATCGATACTCGAGGTGTTCGCCTTGTACTCGGCCGAATCGGTGGGATACGCGGGTGTGGACGCGATGAGCAGGTGCTCGAACCCCGCGAAATCGCCCGGCCGGAAACCGTTCTCACTGATCGGCTTGAGTGAGAACTTCCAGGCCGTGCCCTGCATGTACAGGTAGGCGTAGGGATCCACGACCGGCTCGAAGGACGCCACCGCCGCCAGCCCCGCGGGCTTCTCGGCCAGACCCATGAGCCCGGTCCAGCCCTCGTAGGATGTGCCGATCAGCCCCACCCGCCCGGTCGACCACGGCTGTGCCGCAGCCCATTCCACCGCGGACTTCACATCGGACCGCTCACCCGGCCCGCCGAAGTCCGGGCAGCCATTGGAGCCGCCGAAGCCGCGCAGGTCCACGATCACGTAGGTGTATCCGGCCTGCAGGAACAGGGAGACGGGCAGATCCTCGGTGGACGGCCCGCCCTTGATCCGCGGTTCGCTCAACCGCATCAGATGCGCCCGGTACGGGCTCACGGTCATGATCACCGGCGTCCGCACGTCATCGGCGACTCCCGCCGGCCGCAGCACATCCGCGTGCAGCCGCGTTCCGTCCGGCGCGGTGATGAACTCCTCGTGCCATTGATACTGCGGATCGGCCGCCGCCCGCCCCGGTACCGCCACAGTCCCCACCACCAGCAGCACGCCGATCAAGGCGCGCCACAACACCATCCGCATGATCACATAGTGACCTTGGCGGTTGCGTCCGCCGTGAACCAGCCCCAGGAACCGGGGTGCACGGTCCGATTTCCGTCGCCACACCGCGTCGGGTTTGACCCTCCCGCGACGGGAGACCGCATGCTCGAACCGACCTCGACGTACGGAGAAGACGTGAAACTGGACCTCGCCACAACCGACAAGCACTACTACGACGCTCCGGCCGACCCGGTCCTGCGCACCTTCGAGACCTGCAACTACGCGACGGTCAGCGGCGTCGGCGCACCTCTCGGCGACGCCTACACCGAGGCCGTCTCCACCCTCTACCGAGCCGCCTACGGCGCGAAGAAGATCGCCAAGGCCGGCGGGAACGACTTCGTGGTGCCGAAGCTCGAGGGCCTGTGGTGGGTCGAATCGGACCGCCCCGCACTCGAGGTGCCGCGTGACGAATGGCACTGGACCATGATGATCCGCATGCCCGAATCGGTGACCGCGGACATGGTGTCCGGAGCCGCCTTCGAACAGCTCACCGAGGGCGAGTCCATCCAGGTCATGCACCGCGGCCCGTACGCCACCGAGCCGGAGACCCTGGCCCGCATGGAAGCCTTCATGACCGAGCACGGCTTGGTCATGAACGGCCGCCATCATGAGATCTACCTCTCCGATCCACGCAAGACCCGAGACGCCGCCATGCGGACGGTGCTGCGTCATCCGGTGCGGCGCGGCTGATCACACCGGCCGCAGGTCGATCATCTTGCGGAGGCGGGCGCGGTCGCGCTCGAGGCGGCGGGCCTCGTAGGCGATGGGGAAGTAGCGGACTCGTTCGGGGAGGCGGGGGACGGTGCGGCCGATGAGCCAGCCCAGGACACGCAGGGCGCGTTCGTCTTTGGCGGTCCACTCCAGGCCCAGCCTGTCGCGGATGACGCCGGGGGTGGTGCCCACGGTGCAGAAGTACTGAAGTCGGCCGACGGGGTTGGTCACCGCGCGCCAGATCGGGTGCAGGGGAGCGGGGATCTGCTCGGGCGGGGCGATCCTACGGATCGTCCGCAGATAGTCATAGGCGACATTAGTTGCGACGAGGTGGTTTTCGACCTGATCCCGGAACCAGGGCTCCCACTCGGCGTAGGTCGCGGGAATCTCCTTGGGCGCCACCGAGAAATTGCGCATGAGCTGCACGGTTTCCTGGTAGTAGGACTCCTTGTCGGCGTCGGTGAGCTTATCGCGGGAGAAGTACTTGTTGCCTTCGGTGAAGGCGAAGACGCCGGTGTGCAGGACCCACGCCCAGGGTGCGGAGGCCAGGGCCTGGTGTTTGACGCCCTGGGCGTCGGTGGTGTTCAGACCGGCGTGCAGTTTCCGCAGGCGGTCGGCTTCGGCGAGGGCCTCGTCGCCGCCGTAGATCCACATCATGACCGAAGCGATGCTGCGCATGGCGCGGCCCATGGGGTCGGTGCGGAAGGTCGAGTGCTCGTCGACCACGGCGGAGATGGTCGGCTCCATGGTCTGCAGCAGGAAGGCCGAGCCTGCGGTGAGGGAGAAGGTGAGCAGGCCGACGTCGTCCCACATGCGGCTGCCGGGTGCGAAGGGGCGGCGTGCGGGGCGGGCGCCTGAAGTCTCCTGGTCGAGCGTGACCGCGGCGGTCATGGTGATCTCCTTTGATCACACCTGCCCGAGCACCACACTCGGACAGGATGAGAGAGTTGCTAAAGAATCTTCTCATCATGTCGCGAGGGCGGCAACCGTCACCGACGCGGAGGCGAAAGCCGGATGGCGGGGACCGGCCGTGCAACCCGGTCCACGACCCCGGCGTTTTCCGCCGGCAGCCGGGTGAGGCTGCCCGAGAATGGATTTCGGTCCTTCCTTCGGTGGAACAGCTCGGCCACCCCGATGTGGTTGGTGTGAGAAATGTTTCAAGCCGCGGCGGGGACCGACGCCGTGACGTCTCCCTCCGGCTTTCCCCGCACAGCCCGGCGGATCGGAATCATCAGGGCCATGGCGGCGGCGAGGAGAGAAACTCCGCTGCCGATCAGGAACGCTGCCTGGAAGCCCTTCTCGGTCGGTATGGAGTGACCGCCCAGCGAGACGCTCATCTGGGCCAGGACCGCGCCGATCACCGCGGAGGACATCGCGGTGCCGATGGAGCGCATCAGTGTGTTGAAGCCGTTGGCCGCCGCGGTTTCCGACCGGGGTACCGCGCCCATGATCAGCGCGGGCAAGGCGCCGTAGGCGAAGGCGACGCCGGAACTGTAGAGGATGTTCACCGCCAGAAGACCCCAGATCGAGCCCATGAACGGCAGTGCCAGCCCATAGCCGATGGCCATGATGAGAGCGCCGGTGACCAGCGTGGTCTTCGGCCCGCGCAATGCGGAGAGCTTCGCGCCGACCGGTGAGATCAGCATCATCATGATGCCTGCCGGGGCCATCCACAATCCCATCGCCATCATCGACTGACCCAGTCCGTAACCGAGGGATTTCGGGAGCTGCATCAGCTGGGGGATGCTCAGCTGCACGGAGTACATGCCGACGCCGACCGCGATGGTGGTGATGTTGGTGATCAACACCTGCGGCCGCGCGGTGACTCGCAGATCGACCAGCGGTTCGGTCGCGCGCAGCTCCCACCAGCCCCACGTCAGCAGCAGTAGCACGGCGGCGGCGAAGAACCCCAGGGTGCTGCCACTCGTCCAACCCCACGAAGCGCCCTTGGAGACGGGAAGCAACAGTGACACCAGCCCCGCGCTGAGCAGCAGCGCACCGGGCATGTCGAAGCGACCGGACGGGCCTTCGGACCCGCCCTCGGGGACGAAAAGGACGAGGAGGGCGGCGGCTATCACCACCAGAACTGCTGCGGCCCAGAACAATACGCGCCAATTGCTGTACTCGGTGACCGCCGCGGCCAGCGGCAGGCCCAGCGCGCCGCCGATGCCCAGCGATGAACTGATGAGCGCGATGGAGGAGCCGAGCCGTTCGGGCGGCATGACGTCACGAAGCAGTGCGATGGCCAGCGGAACAATGCCGACGCCCAGGCCCTGCAGGCCGCGGCCGATGATCATCGGAATCAGCGAAGTGGCCGTGGCGGCGACCGCGGAACCGATGATGAGCGGCACCGTCGAGGCGATCATCATGCGCCGCTTTCCGTACATGTCGCCCAGCCGGCCCGCGACCGGCGTGGCCACGGCCCCGACGAGCAGGGTGATGGTGACAACCCAGCTCGAGTTCGAGGGGGAGGTGTTCAAGATGGTCGGCAACTGGCCCAGTAGCGGGACGACGAGTGTCTGCATCAATGAGGCGGTGATGCCGGTATAGGCCAGTACGGCCAGGATGCGGCCGGTCTGTGAGGTGGAATCAGCTGGGGTCACGGATGTCTCCTCCGAGCGGGAACGCGCTAATGTGTATCGCGCACATGATGAGCATTATGCACATAGAGTGCGTGATGCACACTGTGTAGGGTTTGACTCCGGAAGCGAGGTGGATCGAGAGTCGAAGCGGATCGGCGGAAGGAGCGGTATGAACAAGCCAACCGACCAGATCGAGTTCGAAGCCATGCTCTTCGGGCGGTACAGCCTGATATCTCGCAAAGGCAGCGAGACTCGTCTCGATCGCAGCGCCTACACCGTGCTGCGACGGTTAGCGGTGGAAGGTCCGATGTCGATCGGGCAGCTCAGCGATGCGCTGGGTTTGGATGTGTCCACATTGAACCGGCAAACCGCAGCCATGATGCGGGCGGACCTGGTGCAGCGAATCCCGGATCCCGATGGTGGCATCGCCCGCAAATTCCGCGTCACCGCGGAAGGGGAGGCACAGCTGCAGCGCGCGCGTGACGAAGGCATCCGGCATCTCGATGCGATCCTGGCGGATTGGTCCGACGAGGACGTCAGCGCCCTGGCGGCCTGGCTCGAGCGATTCAACACAGATATCGAGCGTTATCACGGTCGTCCGTGGCCACGTCCGGTCCCGGAGAGCGGAACGGCGACCGCCGCCGGCCCATAGGGAGGCGAGAGCCGAATGGCGGGGACCGTCCGGTCATGCCATCCGGCGTTCACTACCCGCGACGGCCGGATCAAGCCGCTCGGGGGATCATCCGAATGGCGGGGACCGGTCGGTCAGCGGGTTTCGACGGAGCCGAGGGTGGGCTTGATGTCGAGGATCGGGGTGCCGTCGATGGCCTCCAGGCCGGAGACGCCGAGGACCTCCGGGGTGACGGAGGTGATGGTGACCTCATGGAGACCGATGGGGTTGGGGCGGTCGGGGGAGCGGGTGGCGAAGACACCGGTGGGCGGGCGGGTCCGGTCGCCGCGGGGGTAGACCGAGAGCACATCCCGGCTGCCCGCGTGCAGCCAGGTGAGTAGCACCACCCGCATACCCGCGTGGAGATCGGCTGCGGCGGGGGCGAACTCGGGGGACAGGACTATCTCGGCCGGCGGGGCGCCCTCGTCGGCTTGACGCGGTGCACCGGTGCGAGCGGTCAGCGGCGAGCGGACCCGGCCCACCGGCCGCACTTCGAAATGGTCGGGGCTGCTGGAGAATTCCGAGGACAAGACCGTCTGTTCCTTCCACCGTGGCGATGCGGCGGCCACCACCGACGTCGCGGATGGCCTCGCGCCCGGTGGCGCCCGCCTCGGGCAGGGCGGCGAGGGTCTTCTCGATGTCGTCGACGTGGGCGTAGGCGATGGGTCCCGCGCCCTTGCCGCGCGGGTCGAGGCCGACGTCCTGGCCATTGACGTTATAGCCGAACGGAGTGGACGGCGTCCATGATCGGTTCCTGGCCGAGGGCGAAGAGAGTCCGCGACCGCCGGCAGCATGCCGTCGAAGACTTCCTCGCCGCCTGCCGCGGCGGGGACTTCGGCTCTGCTGGAACTGCTCGACCCCGACGTCGTGGTGTGCCACCCATAGGGGGGCCGCCCCGGAAGCCCATGGCGCACCGGCGGTCCCAGCACTTCGCCGGCCGCACCGAGGCCCGCCCTCGTCGACGGTCTCGTCGGCCTGGTCTGCGCGACCGCCGGAACTCCTTGCGTGGTCTTCGATTTCACCGTCTTCGACGTCATTGTCATCGAATGCCGGCCGCCTCCGATTCGCTGGGCGAACTGCGCCTCGAGAATTCTGGGCTGAGTCGCCCGCCGCTCAAACGCTCCGGCCGCCGAGGAATCGTAAATCCGCGTATACAGGACGCTTGTGTGTGCGGCCGGGCCATGCGATGTGCTGGACCGGTGAATCGGAGCGGATCGAAGCGGGATGACGAACCGCCTCACCATGATTCGCCGAGACGCTGATTTCGTGCGTGCCCACCTCTTGATCCGATTCGCATCTTTGCGAACTCATATCGACTTTTGCATGTACCTCAAATCGATTCCGAACAGTCCGTAGTGCCGTGTTCGTCCATGAAACGATGTCGATTGCCGATCGATTGCCTGCAATGGACTATTCGCGAGAGGTTGACGGTCATAGCGATGCTCACTTGGCAGAATGTGGCGTCACGGCGGCTACGGTACGTAGTTGCCCGACAGCTGACCACCGTGCCCGAAAATGATCGGCGAAGGCTGGAACGCACACCCCTCGCAAGTACTCGCCCCCGCCCCGACTCCCCGGCGGCGGTAAGCCGTTCACGCGGAAACCGTGGCGGTCCTTCAGTCGATGCCGCCGCGGTTTCCGCTGATCGGACTGGGCGCCAAAGTATTTCGGTGAACACCTTGTTTGGACGGCGTATCATCGGCCCCGATGGGCACCCGAAGTCAGCGCGAGAAAGTTGTGACAACCGACTGGGACGTGTTCGTGCACGGCCTGGCCGGCTGCCTCGCGAAACTGCCCTCGCGCGCCACGGTGATCCTCCTCGCCACCGGTAATCGCTACGTTCAGTTCCAGCAGTTCGACATCACGCTCTCCGCCGAACTGACCGGCGATTACTATCTCGCCGAACCGATTTCGGATTCCGCCGCGCAGTTACTACGCGACCTCGGCTGGACCCCGCCCGCACTCCAGCGCGAGATCGAGAACTGGCGCCGCACCCTGCGCTGGCCCATCACCCGCAGCGGCTTCGAAGAGTTGGCCCGCTCCGCCGCCCGCGGCCTACACGAGGCCCTCGGCGTCCCCACCCCCGACGATCTTCGCGTCAGCGGCTGGACCGAAACCACCGCCCTCGACCTCTCCGCCCTGGCTCCGGTGACCCCCCGCTCACTTCCCAACCCGGCTCGATCAGATCAGTAGCGGCACAGTGCCTCCCACCCGACGCCCATGAGGACGATCCCGCCGCCGTCGCGACCGAGCTGACCGGATTCTTGGGTCCACGCTAGCCCGACAGGAGGTCCGGGCCGACGCGGTCACACGATCGTCGTCGGCTACGGCACCCCTCGCACAGCGCGTCTATCGCCACTCTGATCTTGGACAGCGCCCTGATCAGGCGCGAACTGCGCTCGGCATGCCTCGCCGGCGACGGGCCGCCGACCTGTCGGTGGCGGCCCCACCCGTGCTCCAGCGCGGCATCATGCCTGTTGGGGGGTCTGGACAGCACGGCCCGTCTCGCGAGCGCCGCCGCGATGTCCGCACTGTCGGCGGCGGTTTGTCAGTGCGCGCCTTCCCCGCTCAGGACTGCCGGATCGCCGCGACGTCGAACTCCAGCGTCACCTTGGAGCCGACCATGCCCGGGGCCGCCCTCCAGTGCACCCCCCAGTCCTTGCGGTTGATGGTGGCGCTGCCGGTGAAGCCGACCCGGAGGGCGCCCTGCGGGTCGTTCTTCGCGCCGGTCAGTTCGAAGTCCACGGTGACCGGCCTGGTGACGCCGCGGACGGTCAGATCACCGGTGATCTTGACATTGTTCTGATCGAACCGCTCCGCCCCGGTCAGCGTGAAGGTGATCGTCGGGTGGTCGTCCACGCCCAGGAACTTTCGGCCCAGCAGATCGTCGCGCTGTTGGTTGCGAGTGTCGATGGTCTTGGCCTGGATCGTGAGCTGTGCGCTCGACTTCGACGGTTCGTCGCCGTCCAGGTGCGCGCTGCCCTCGAACTCCCCGAAGTTCCCGCGCACCTTGGTGCCCATCGTGTGCCGGGCGATGAACCCGATCCGCGTGCGGGCGGTATCGAGGACATAGTCGCCGGTCAGCTCGCTGAAATCGATCGTGGTTGACATGGTCGGTCACTCCTGGAGAGGTATGGGGTTGTCGGGACCTTCGATTGGGTCTCGAGTGAACGACGACGTGGCCCCCCGAAATGTGAGGCGACACCCATGCCCGAGCCGGGAGTGCGGGCTGCTGTTGCGGCGGGAGGGCCCGGTCGTGGACCAGCGACAGGTTTCCATACCAAACATTGCCCGACGCGGCACTTCGCCGTCGAGTCCGACAACCGAATTGTTCACCGACGCTGTGCCAACGCCGAGACCACCCTGGACACCTATGGGCATCTATGGCCTGACACCGACGAATCCACCCGGATCGTCATCGCCGGAGTCATCAACGAGCGGACCGCATCACCACCGAGCGCATCCCGCACCCAGTCTTAGGAGCTGCCGGCGTTGAGCAGCCGATCCAACTGGCTGCAGCCCGCGGGCGGGGGTACCGGTTTGGCCGGTGTGGATCCGGCGGGGGCGGGCTGGACGTCCAGCGTGAGCGTCTGCGTGGTCTTGCCGTCATTGGCTGTGATGACGTGGCGGCCGGCCGTCGACAGGATCCAGTTCACACTCGCGACCGGGGCGAGCGGGATCTCCGGATTGCCGTACGCGCGACTGCCCCCGATGCACTGGCTGTTGTCGTAGAAGCTCACGAAATTCGTCACGGTGGAATTGATGATCGTGACGCTGATGCCGTAATTGGTTCCGACATAATAGGTTTGATCAACTTGGCCGTTGAATGGCTGAAGCTATTGGGAGACATGAACTTAGGCGACAGCACGCAAGAGAAAGAAGCGGCGGTGGACATCCGAAGGATGTCCACCGCCGCTTCTTTCTGCCGACTGCGTACCGAACCCGAGAATCAACCGCGTTCGTGCAGGTCAGGTTTACACGTCGAAGTACAGCTCGAACTCGTACGGGTGCGGGCGCAGGTTGACCGGGGCGATCTCCTGCTCGCGCTTGATGTTGATCCAGGTCTCGATCAGGTCCTCGGTGAACACGCCGCCCTCGGTGAGGTAGTCGTGGTCCTGCTCGAGGCGGTCGATGACCGATGCCAGCGAGGTGGGGGCCTGCGGGATGTTCTTGGCCTCCTCCGGCGGGAGCTCGTAGAGGTCCTTGTCGACCGGGGCCATCGGCTCCAGCTTGCGCTTGATGCCGTCCAGGCCGGCCATCAGCATGGCGGCGAAGGCCAGGTACGGGTTACCCGAGGAGTCGGGGGCGCGGAACTCGATGCGCTTGGCCTTCGGGTTGTTGCCCGTGACCGGGATACGCACCGCGGCGGAGCGGTTGCGCTGCGAGTACACCAGGTTGATGGGGGCCTCGTAGCCCGGCACCAGACGGTGGTAGGAGTTCACGGTTGGGTTGGTGAACGCCAGCAGCGAGGGCGCGTGGTGCAGGATGCCGCCGATGTAGTGGCGAGCCAGGTCCGACAGACCGCCGTAGCCGGCCTCGTCGTGGAACAGCGGCTTGCCGTCCTTCCACAGCGACTGGTGCACGTGCATGCCCGAGCCGTTGTCACCGAAGAGCGGCTTCGGCATGAAGGTGACGGTCTTGCCCTCGGCCCACGCGGTGTTCTTGATGATGTACTTGAACAGCTGCAGGTCGTCCGCGGCCGACAGCAGGGTGTCGAAGCGGTAGTTGATCTCGGCCTGACCGGCGGTGCCGACCTCGTGGTGGCCGCGCTCCAGCTCGAAGCCGGCGTTCTGCAGGTTGGTCGACATCTTGTCGCGCAGGTCGACGTAGTGGTCGTACGGCGCGACCGGGAAGTAACCACCCTTGTTGCGAACCTTGTAGCCGCGGTTCGGGGTGCCGTCGAGGTTGTACTCGGCGCCGGTGTTCCAGGAACCGGAGATCGAGTCGATCTCGTAGAACGCACCGTTCATCGCCGAGTCGTAGCGGATCGAGTCGAAGACGTAGAACTCCGCCTCGGGACCGAAGTACGCGGTGTCGGCGATACCGGTCGACCGCAGGTACTCCTCCGCCTTGCGCGCGATGTTGCGCGGGTCGCGGGAGTACGCCTCACGGGTGAACGGGTCGTGGACGAAGCAGTTGATGTTGACCGTCTTGGCGGCACGGAAGGGATCGATCCGAGCGGTGCCGAAGTCGGGGAGCAGCAGCATGTCCGACTCGTCGATCGACTGGAAGCCGCGAACGGAGGAACCGTCGAACGCCAGGCCCTCTTCGGCGAGATCAGCGGTGAACGCCTTCGCCGGGATCGAGAAGTGCTGCTGCACACCGGGGAGGTCGGTGAAACGAATATCGACGTATTCGACCTCCTCCTCCTTGATGTACTTGATGACCTCGTCGGCCGTGCTGAACGCCACTTAGTACTCCTTACGGATCGGTTCCCAGCCAGTGGTGACTGCATGGGTTCGTCGCGACCACACGGTAGGGATGCGGTGTTTCCCTGCAATCAAGGCTGTGTTTCGCCAGTGTTACACGCACAGCTGGCCGGGGGTTCGGCGGTGCCCCCGGGTTCGCGAAGACGCCGCAGCGGTCGCCGAGCAATGCTCGACCAGCAGGGACATCCTGCCACCGAGCTGCCGGAAGTGGCTGTTAAGACGCTGAGAAGTTAGGAGTCTCACCGGCTACGACCGGGTCAGCGTGACAATCCTCACCGTCGGGCATTCACTTGGCAATCTTGGATGCTGAACGGTTGCGCGCCGGTTCGGACACGGGCGAACAGGCAGAACGCGGGCCCCTCTGGTCCCGTCCTCATGCCCGGACCCGGCAGGGGTGCGAAATCGGCTCGTCGGGGGCGCATAAGCTGAGTCCATGGCACGTATCACCGGCTCCTGGCTGTCCGGACCGAACGCCGAATCCGGAGATAACCCGCCCGGTGATTACCAGGGCAAGGAACTCGGCCTGCCGCGATCCGGCCCCGGCGCGCTCGCGCCCTTCACCCGCCGCGTCCTGGCGCTGCTCGTCGACTGGTTCATCGCCATGGGTCTGGCCGCGATCATCGTGCGGCCGAACGCCGAGCACATCATCTCGAAGATGACGATTCCCAAGGGGCAGCAGCCGCCGTCGCATTTCGAGGTGATCACGCAGGCGCTGTCGACGCCGACGCTGCTGGTCTGGTTCGTGCTCGGGATCGCCGCGGTCACGCTGTTCGGCTTCACGCCCGGCCAGTACTTCTTGAAGCTGCGGGTCAGTCGCGTCGATGCTGACGCACCGGTTGGTTTCATTCGGGCCCTGGCCCGTCAGCTCATCCTGGTGTTCGTCATCCCCGCCCTGTTCACCGACAGCGACGGCCGAGGCATGCACGACCGCGCCACCGGCACCGCCCTCGTCTACAGCCGCTAGACGGCCGACCCGCGACGCGCCCGGCCGAACTTCCGACTGGGCGTTCGCTCTTTCCCGGACGAGTTCGCCTGGACGCCCGGTGACAGCGTCGCGGATTTTCCGCGCAGCCCGATTCGAAAGGGTGAGGCCGTATGAAGCGGCGATGTTCATCCTCGTTACCTGCGATGCTGTTGGTGAAGCGTGCGACTGAACGTTGCTCACTGTTCACCACAGGTTGCTTTCGATCGGTATGGTGACGGCGATTTGCCGCGGCACAGTCCCCCTGTTGGCCTCAGGCGAATAGCTGTTGTTGTGCTGATGGAGGATCGATGGTCGAGGACTACCGGGCGGCCGCGCGAAGATTCAGCCGGCGGTCCCTGTTCGCGACCACCGGCCTGCTCGGCCTGGCCGCAGCGGGCGCGGCGGTCAGCGCCGGCGTCAACGCCGCGGTCGGGGCCGACGAGGTGCACGACACCGCGCACGACACCCGGCAGACCGTGCTCGGCATCAACCCGGTCATCCGTACCGAGCGCGTCTACTCGGCCGCCCGCCGCCGTGACGTCGATCTCGTCACCATCCTGCCGCCCGGTGTCCCGACCGAGAACCTGCCCGTCTCGCTGCTGCTGCACGGTCTGCACGGCACCGCCCGCACCGCGGCTGTCGGCAATATCGCCGACATTCTGGCCGCCGGGGTCGCCAACCGCCTTTTCCCGTCCTTCGGTTTCGTCGCCCTCGACGGCGGCGACAACTACTGGCACGACCACGGGACCGGCGACGATCCGATGTCCATGCTGCTCAACGAGGTTCCCGGCTGGCTGGCCCAGCGCCGCCTGGGCGGACCGGACGGTATGCCCTTCGCCTGCACCGGCACCTCCATGGGCGGCTTCGGCGCGCTGGTCTACTCCCGCCTCCGGTTCGAGCAGGGCCGCCCGCTGAACGCGGTTGCCACCATGTCGCCGGGCCTGCTCACCTCGTGGACCGAAATGGCCAAACGGAACGCATTCATCGATGCCGACCAGTGGGCGGCGCTCGACCCGCTGCGCAATCTCGGCAAGGCCGGTCCGGCCCCGGTCGGCCTGTGGTGCGGCGACCGCGACCGGTTCATCGACGGCTGCCGCCGCTACATCGCGACCGCCCACCCGGAGATCGGCCTGGTGACCCCGGGCGCGCACACCGAGGAGTATTGGAGCACCGTCACTCCGGACGTCGTGCGCTTCCTCTCTCGCCACGTCGGCTGAGAACTGTTCTGTCGCCGAGGGCGGTACCTCCTCGCCTGCATCCGAACCGCGCCGGCCGGTGATCCCGGCCCGCCCGGTCGGCTCACGCACGCAGCAATCGCCCCCGCCTGTCTCCGGACGTCACCCGCTACGCCTGCGAACCCACCCGCCACGAATGACGTTGCGGCATCTGCGGTTCCATCGAATCCCTGGCCCGCGCCCTCGTCCACCACGGCTGCCCCGGCACGGTCACCCCTGCTCCCAAGTGCGTCCGTCATGCATCAGCTGACGTCCACCCTCATCGACCTCCTGATGCCGATAAGTACCCTCCGGTTCCCGCCGCGGCTCCGGTCCGATCTCCCTCGCCGACTCGCGCCGCACCGTCTCCGCGCGGGATGGAAACGACGAGGCCCGCGTCCTGGGGACGCGGGCCTCGGATGTTCGGGGATGGATCAGCGGCGGCGGATCGAGCGCTGGACGCCGCGCATCTTGGCGCCGGTGGGCAGCGGGCCCTTGGGGAGGGCCGGGCCGCCGCGGGTGGCCAGCGCGGAGAGGCGGCCCTCGATGAGGTCCATGCGCTTGGCGTCGATATTGCGGGGGAGCTTGGTCAGGTAGCGCTGGAGTTCCTTCAGCGGCACCTGGTCCGGCTCGTTGCCGACGACGATGTCGTAGATCGGGGTGTCGCCGACCAGACGGGAGACCTTCTTCTTCTCCTGGGCGAGCAGCGACTTCACGCGCTGCGGCGAGCCCTCGGCGACCAGGATGACGCCCGGCAGGCCGACCACGCGGTGCACGGCGTCGAGCTGGGTGGTGGCGGCGACGCCGGGGGAGACGCGCCACTTGCCCTGCAGGTTGTCCAGGACCCAGGCGGCGGCGCCGGCCTGGCCCTCGGCCTTGGCGTACACATTCTTCTGGACTCGGCGGCCGAAGAGGATGAACGCGGCCAGCGCGCCCAGCAGCAGACCGATCGGCAGCAGGAACCACTGCAGGCCGAAGATGAGGCCGATCACCAGGAACAGCACGGTCACGCCGACGAAGGCGCCGATCATGAGCGGCAGCAGCAGCTTGTCTTCCTTGCGCTGCATCTGGAATGCCTGCCAGAGTTGCTGGCGGCGCTCCTTCGACGCCTGTTTGCGCGCCGCCTTCGCCGCGGCCTTCGCTTCCTTCGACGGATTACCGCCCTTGCCTGCTGCCATGCGGTCCAGCTTAATGGCCGGGAACGCCCGGTTCGCGACGGGATCACCACGGTCGCTTCCGGAGCTGCGCTGTTCGTGTTGTTCAGCGGCATCGATGGCAGCCGAACCGGTCGACTGCGCCACCCGCACCGAACCGATTGCCCGGAGTGGTGCAGCCGGTCCGCGAGATCAGTTCGCGCTCTTGGCCTTGTCCCGGATCGAGTCGGCCAGCTGGGCGGGCATGGCCTCGTGCCGGGCGTAGGCGCGAGTGAACGTGGCCGCGCCGTGGGCCAGTGACCGCAGGTCCACGGCGTACCGGCCGAGCTCCAGCTCCGGAACCTCGGCGCGAATCTCGGTGCGCCCCAGCCCCGCCGGTTCGGTGCCGAGCACCCGGCCACGGCGGCTGGACAGGTCGACGAGCACCGGCCCCACGTAGTCGTCGGAAACCACTACGCGCACTTCGGATATCGGCTCCAGCAGGTTGATGCGCGCGGCGCCGGCCGCCTCGCGCAGGGCCAGCGCTCCGGCCATCTGGAACGCCGCGTCCGAGGAGTCGACCGAGTGCGCCTTCCCGTCGAAGAGCGTCACCCGCACATCCACCAGCGGATACCCGGCCGCCACACCCCGTAGCGCTTGGGCGCGCACGCCCTTCTCCACCGACGGAATGAACTGCCGCGGAACGACTCCGCCCACCACCTTGTCCACGAACTCGATCCCGGACCCCTCCGGCAGCGGCGCCACCTCGATCTCGCAGATGGCGTACTGCCCGTGCCCGCCGGACTGCTTCACATGCCGCCCCCGCCCAGACGCCTGCCCGGCGAAGGTCTCGCGCAAGGCCACCCGGTGGTCGACGACGTCCACCTGCACCCCGAACCGGGACCGCAGCCGCTCCAGCGCCACATCGCGGTGCGCCTCGCCCAGGCACCACAGCACCAGTTGATGGGTGTCGGCATTCTGTTCCAGCCGCACCGTCGGATCCTCGGCCACCAGCCGCGACAGCCCCTGGGACAGCTTGTCCTCATCGGCCTTGCTGTGCGCCTCGATGGCCACCGGCAGCAGCGGATCGGGCATGGACCATGGTTCGATGATGAGCGGACAATTCTTGGCGGACAAGGTATCCCCGGTCTCGGCATGCGACAGTTTGCTCACGCACACGATGTCCCCGGCAATGGCCTGCGGCAGCGGCCGCTGCTGTTTCCCGAACGGCGCGGACACCCCGCCGACGCGTTCGTCGGCGTCATGATCGCCGGTGTCGCCCGCACCGTGCCCGCACACGTGCACGGTGTCGTCGGCGTGCAGGGTGCCGGAGAACACCCGCACCAGCGACAACCGTCCCACATAGGGGTCGGAGGCGGTGCGGATCACCTCGGCGGCCAGTGGCGCGGCGGGATCGCAGGCGAGCGCGGAGGGTTTGCCGCCGGATCCGGTCGCCGATACGGGATGTTCCGCGGGCGTGGGGAATCCGCGCGTGATGAGATCCAGGATCTCCACCGTGCCCAGTCCCTGCCGCGCGCCCTCCGGCGGCGGTGCGGCGATCAGCACCGGATGGAAACTCCCGCGCGCCACCGCTTTCTCGAGATCGGCGACCAGCGTGGCGAGGTCGATCTCCTCGCCGCCGATGTAGCGGTCCATGAGGGTCTCGTCCTCGCTCTCGGCGATGATGCCCTCGATCAGCCGATTGCGCGCCTCCTCCAGCTGCTCCCGCTGTTCCTCGGAGGCGGGCGTGTCCACGTGTTCGCCGGTCGAGTAGTCGTAGACGTGCTGGGTGAGCAGCTCGATCAGCCCCGTCACCGGCCGATGCCCGTCGGCCGCCTTGGGCCCGTACACCGGAAGATGCAGCGGCAGTATGCTTTCCGACCGTCCGCCGCCCAGAATCTCCCGGCAGGTCTCGGTCATGTCGTCAAAATCCGCCCGCGCGGTATCCAGATGGGTGAGCACGATGGCGCGCGGCATGCCGACGCTCGCGCACTCATCCCACAGTGCCAGCGTCGGGCCGCTCACGCCCTCCACGCCCGCGGCGGCCGAGAGTATGAAAAGGGCCGCGTCCGCTGCCCGCAGACCGGCCCTGAGTTCCCCGACGAAATCCGCGTAGCCGGGGGTGTCCAGGAGGTTGACCTTGACGTGGTTCCAGCCCATCGGCACCACCGACAATTGGACGGACCGGTGTTGTCGCTGCTCGATATCGTCGTAATCCGAGACCGAGGTGCCGTCCTCCACCCGGCCGGCCCTGGGCACCGCACCCGCCGCCACGGCGAGCGCCTCCACCAGCGTGGTCTTGCCGGACCCGCTGTGTCCCACCAGCACCACATTCCGTATGTCGTCCGGCCTCTCGGCCACGACCACCCTGCCGTTGACACCTTGCGACGTCGTCGTTCGCTCGACCATGGCTCGCTCCCGGGGTCGATCAATGCGGTCCTTCGAGCTTCCCACCAGCGCCGTGCGCACGTCCACGAATCGACCGAACCGATTTGTATGGCGCGCCGATACCGGGCGTTCACCTGAGTCAACTCGCCGACAAGCTGATCAGCACGGTGTGCATTCGACCGGTCACGAAAGTGATGGCGGGGAGGATGGAGCGCCGGTTCGGACGACGCCCCATCCGAATGGGATCATCTGAGCCCAGCATCCGCCGGACCAAGATGGTGATCACCCCGGCAACTGCGGCCGTCGCGCTTACAACAACCCAGTTGACCGGGGAACCACTTTTGCGATGTTTCGCCTTGCGACGATGTTTCGCCATCCCACCCACCTCCTTCCTGGGCGCGGCTTGGACCTTGCTCGATCCGTTGAATCGAGCCACCGCCCCTCGGAAGGAGGTGGGGTCACACTATGTGACGCCGTAAGCGAAAACGCCTGAAACGCAATCAATTTGCGCGCGCAAGCGGCGCGGCGAGATTTGGCTTGTCATGCATAGGCTGCACTGGATATAGCAGCCATCAAATATGACAAAGGCAAATACGACAAAGGCCCGGATATTTTATCCGGGTCTTTGTCGTATTTGCCTGTTACACCGCAGTCAGCGGGTGAATCCTTCTATGCCCCTGCCGAACCGAAGCGGGCCAGTACGCTGGTGGCCTCCTGCGCCGCGGACCCCTCCTGGGCCAGGTGCCGCATCTCCGGCGAGATCTCACGGCCGTGGTGGCGCATGGCCTGGGCGTAGAGCCGCCCGGCCCGGTAGGAGGAGCGGACCAGGGGGCCCGCCATGACACCGGCGAATCCCATCGCCTCGGCCGCCTTGGAGTGCTCCACGAACTCCTCGGGCTTCACCCACCGGTCGACCGGGTGGTGGCGCGGGGAGGGCCGCAGGTACTGCGTGATGGTGATGATGTCGCAGCCCGCCTCGTGCAGGTCGCGCAGGGCCTGGGTGACTTCCTCCGGCGTCTCGCCCATGCCCAGGATGAGATTGGACTTGGTGACCAGACCGGCCTCGCGCGCGGCGGTGAGGACCGCCAGCGAGCGCTCGTAGCGGAAGGCGGGACGAATGCGCTTGAAGATGCGCGGCACTGTCTCCAGATTGTGCGCGAGCACCTCGGGACGCGAGTCGAAGACCTCGGCCAGCTGCTCGGGAACCGCGTTGAAGTCCGGGATCAGCAACTCGACACCGGTGTGCGGGTTGAGCTGTTTGATGGCGCGCACGGTCTCGGCGTACAGCCACGCGCCGCCATCGGAGAGATCGTCGCGCGCGACGCCGGTGACGGTGGAGTAGCGCAGCCCCATGGCCTGCACGCTCTCGGCGACGCGCCGCGGCTCGTCACGGTCGAGCGCGGCGGGCTTGCCGGTGTCGATCTGGCAGAAGTCGCAGCGGCGGGTGCACTGCTCGCCGCCGATGAGGAAGGTGGCCTCGCGATCTTCCCAGCATTCGAAGATGTTGGGACACCCGGCTTCCTCGCAGACCGTGTGCAGCCCTTCGCGTTTCACCAGGCCCTTGAGTTCGGTGTACTCGGGGCCCATGGTCGCGCGGGTGCGGATCCAGGAGGGCTTGCGCTCGATCGGGGTCTCGGCGTTGCGGGCCTCGATGCGGAGCAGCTTGCGGCCGGCCGCCGGACCGCTGGCCCCGGAGGCGGAAGCTTGCGTAACCACGGAGGGGCCCGGGGAGGCAGCGGATGGCTCGGCTGCGGCCGGGTTACTTGGTGTCGGGGTATCGACGGAGGTCACTGTGTTCACCCTACGCTCATGATCATTCGGCCTTGGCGGGCACGTCGCCGGGCGCCGCGGGGACTGGTTCGCGGCATTCGGCGGCGGCTTCGACGCAGCGGGAGATGGTGTGGTCGGCCACTTTCAGCTCGCCGTCGAGGGCGCGCGCGATGGCGTCGGCCACCAGCGGCCGCACGTCGTCGACGGTCACGTCGCGGTCCAGCTCGCGGCTCAGGGTGGTGACCCCGGCGTCGCGAATGCCGCACGGCACAATCGCATTGAAGCCGTCCAGGCCGGCATCGCAGTTCAGCGAGATCCCGTGCAGGGTGACCCCGCGCTGGACGCGCACCCCGATGGCCGCGACCTTGCGTTCGGGCAGGAACTCCGTCTCCGGCACCCACACCCCCGAACGGCCTTCCACCCGACCGGCTTCCAGGCCCAGCCGCGCGCAGACGGCGATGAGGGCTTCCTCGAGCCGGCGCACGTAGGCCACCACGTCGACGGGTTCGGCCAGCCGCACGATCGGGTAGCCGACCAGTTGCCCCGGACCGTGCCAGGTGATCTTCCCGCCGCGGTCCACCTCGATGACCGGGCTGCCGTCCATGGGCAGGTCCTGCGGTTCGGTGCGGCGTCCCGCGGTGTAGACGAAGGGGTGTTCCAGCAGCAACAGCCGGTCCTGCCCGATGCCGTCGGCGCGTTCGGCGGCGATCGACCGCTGCAGCTGCCAGGCTTCCTGATAATCGATGAGGCCCAGATCCTCGACGACGAGGGGTGTGTCGTCGAAGCGAGCCGACACCGCGCGGGGTAACGGTGCGGTGGCCGTAGTGCTCTCGCTCACGATGGCGACGTTACCCCTTCGTCGACGGCGCGTTGCATCAGCGTCAGGTCCATCCAGCGCCCGAATTTGTGCCCGACTTCGGCCATCTGCCCGACGACCGCGAAGCCGAATTTCTCGTGCAGGGCGATCGACGTGCGGTTACTCGACTCGATCGCGGCGATCATGGTGTGCACGCCGCCCTGGCTCGCCCGTGCCAGCAGCTCCCGCATCAGCGCCGTGGCGACGCCGCGGCGCTGGAATTCCTCCGACACGTACACCGAATTCTCGACCGCGAACCGGTAGCCGGACTTCGGCCGGAACTGCCCGTAGCTGGCGTACCCCGCCACCTGGCCGTCGATCTCGGCCACCAGCACGGGATGGCCCGCGCCGGTCCGCGCCGCGAACCAGGCCTTGCGCTCGTCCAGGTCGGCGAGCTCGGTATCCCAGATGGCCGTGGTCTCGGCGATGGCGTTGTTGTGGATCGCCAGGATCTCGGGGAGATCGCTCTCGCGCGCATCTCGCACCAGCGGGTCGGACGTTTGATCGGTCACGTCCACACGGTATCGGCGGGGTCGCTGTGACGCGCGCCGCGCCCACCGGGAACCGGTCGGCGTCAGTCGGATCCGCCCAGGGTGGCGGTCAGCGCCGCGCCGATGGTCGGGTGCTGGAAGGGGTATCCGGCTGCCTCGAGGGCGGTGGGAATCGCCCTGGGGCCGTGCAGGATCGCCTCTTCCGCGAACTCGCCGATGGCCAGCCGCAGTGCGAACGCGGGCACCATCAGCGGCGTCGGCCGGTGCATGACGCGGCCCAGCGCACGGGTGAACTCGGCGTTGGTGACGGGCGCGGGACCGACCATATTGACCGGGCCGGAGAGGTTTTCGTGCGTGAGCGCGTAACTGATCGCACCCACCTCATCGTCGAGTGAGATCCACGGGACGTACTGGCGGCCGCTGCCCAGGCGCCCGCCGAGGCCGAGAAAGTACAGGGGGTACAGCATTCCGAGCATGCCGCCGTGCCGGGCCAGCACCACCGCCGAGCGCAGCAGCACCGTGCGCACGCCGGCGTCGGCGGCCTGCGCGGTGGCGGCTTCCCAGTCGACACACAGTTGTGCGAGGAAACCCGTTCCGGCGGGGGAACTCTCGGTGACGACGCGGTCGCCGTTGTCGCCGCCGTAGTAGTGCACGCCGCTGGCATTGATCAGCGTCGGCACTCCCGCGGCGGCGACAACGGCGGCCAGCACGTCGGTGGGGACGATGCGGCTGTCGCGCAGCTCCTGCTTGTAGCTGCCGTTCCAGCGCCGCCGCCCGACGCTCGCGCCGCAGAGATTCACCACGGCGTCGGCGCCGCGCAGCGCGCGCTCGTCCAGATGGGAACGGACGGGGTCCCAGGTGAATTCGTCGCGAGCGTGCACGGGACGGCGCACGAGGCGCGTGACCTCGTGCCCGTCGCGGCGCAGAGCCGCGACGAGCGCCGTCCCGATCAGCCCGGACGAGCCGGCGACCACGACCTTCATCCGATCAGTCCCACAGACCGCATCCGATGAACCCTACAGGCCGAGGTCACCCTCGAACGCCGCCTCTTCCAGCCGGTGCTTGATCGTGGTCACGAAGCGGCCGGCGTCGGCGCCGTCGATGAGGCGGTGATCGTAGGTGAGCGGCAGGTAGGCCATCGAGCGGATACCGATGAACTCGTTGCCGTCGTCGCTGATCACCATGGGGCGCTTGACGATTGCGCCGGTGCCCAGCATGGCGGCCTGCGGCGGCAGCAGGATCGGGGTGTCGAACAGCGCGCCGTTCGAGCCGATGTTGGTGATGGTGAAGGTGCCGTTGGCGAGCTCGTCGGGCTTCAGGCCGCCGGTGCGGGCGCGGTTGGCGATATCGGCGATGGCGCGCGCCAGCCCGGCCAGCGACAGGTCGTTGGCATTGTGGATGACCGGCGAGAGCAGGCCGTGCTCGGTGTCGACCGCGATGCCCAGGTTGACCACCGAGTGGTAGGTGATCTCCTTGGTCTCGGAGTTGTAGGAGGCGTTGATGTTCGGGTGCACGGCCAGGGCCTCGATGACGGCCTTGGCGTAGAACGGCAGGAACGTGATGTTGACGCCCTCGCGCTGCTTGAACGCGGCCTTGGCGCGGTTGCGCAGGGCGGCGATCTTGGTCATGTCGACCTCGTGCACCTGGGTGAGCTGCGCGGTGGTCTGCAGCGACTCCACGGTCTTGGCCGCCGTGATCTGCCGGATGCGGGTGGCCTTCTGGACCGTGCCGGGCAGGTGCGACAGCGACGGCCGCGGCGCGGGGGCAGCGGCCGGGGCGGCCGGAGCGGCCGGAGCGGCAGCGGCGGGCGCGGCGCCAGCGGCGGGAACCGCGGCCTTCTTGGCCTCCGCGGCGGCGAGCACATCCTGCTTGCGGATGCGGCCGCCGACACCGGATCCGGTGACGGTGGCGAGGTCGACGTCGTTCTCCGCGGCCAGCTTTCGCACCAGCGGGGTGACGTAGGGGCCGCCGTTGGTGGAGGGCTCCTCGGCCGGGGTGGCCGCGGCCGGGACCGGCGCGGGCTTCGGGGCCGGAGCGGGAGCCGGAGCAGCGGCAGCCGGGGCAGGAGCAGGTGCGGGAGCCGCCGGGGCCGGAGCGGGCGCGGCAGCCGGCGCAGGTGCGGGAGCCGGAGCCGGGGCAGGTGCGGCGGCGGGGACCCCGCTACCGATGACGCCCAGCTGGCCGCCGACGGCGACCACGTCGTCCTCCTGGGCGGAGATCTCCAGCAGCGTGCCGGCGACCGGCGACGGGATCTCTGTGTCGACCTTGTCGGTGGAGACCTCGAGCAGCGGCTCGTCCACCGCGACCTGGTCGCCCACCTGCTTCAGCCAGCGGGTGACGGTGCCCTCGGTGACGGACTCACCGAGCTCGGGCATCTTGACCGGGGTGCCGGAGGCGGCAGCGGCCGAAGCGGGCGCGGCGGCGGCCGGGGCCGGGGCGGCGGCAACCGGCTGCGGGGCCGGAGCGGGGGTCGGCGCGGGCGCCGGGGCCGGGGCCGGGGCGGCGGCGGGAGCGGGGGCGGCGGCCGGGGCCGGAGCGGAACCGGCCTCACCGATCACGCCGAGCTCGCCACCGACCTCGACCACGTCGTCCTCCTGGGCGACGATCTTCACGAGAACGCCTGCGGCCGGGGACGGGATCTCGGTGTCGACCTTGTCGGTGGAGACTTCGAGCAGCGGCTCGTCGACCTCGACCGTGTCTCCTTCCTGCTTCAGCCACCTGGTCACAGTGCCCTCGGTGACGCTCTCACCAAGAGCCGGCATCTGGACGGAGAAGGTCATGTCCGTTGACTCCTCTGACTGCTCGTCGGGTTAAACAGTTCGTCTCTCAGCGGGCGTGGCACCGCGGGTCGCGGTGTCGGCCCGACGGCCACCGAACATTCTGTGGCACCGGAGATCCGTGTTGGTTCTTGTTCCAGCCACCCATCCTTGCACTCGCCCGGGTGCGGCGTGTCACAGGGCGGCGGTTGCGCCGACCTCTCCGCGTCGCAATCCCCTGCGTGAGCATGAGATGTCCTTGGCGTGAGCCCGGTTTGGCGGGAATGGCATGAGACGTATCACGTTTGCGCTCGACACGGGTGTCCGGGGTGCCGGTGGCCGGGAATCCCGCCCGCGCCGATGGGGTAGCGGTCGGCTAGCTGGACACGACGCCGCCCGACGGAACATCCTGTCCGGCTGTCGAACCGACGCGCTGTCCGATGCGGGGTTCCTCCGGCGGAATGCCGTGTATGCCTGTCTCGCCCGGTCGGCGAAAGCCCGGCTACCGGCGGCGGCGTCGCCCAGATGGCTGTCGATCACCAGATGTCGGGAGGCTACGCCCTGCGGTACGGCAAGGTCGTTGCGCGTCAATCGTGATCGACGTATCGACAACGCCCGCCTCGCAGGCAGCGAGGCGGGCGTGGTTCGCGAATGTGGCCGGCGGCCTATTCGGCGGCGATGTCCTCGAGGGTGGCGATGAGGGTGCGGACCGGTACGCCGGTGCCGCCCTTGCCGATGTAGCCGAACGACCCGCCGGTGTTGTAGGCGGGTCCGGCGACATCCAGGTGGGCCCACTGCACGCTGTCGGAGACGAATTCCTTGAGGAACAGCCCGGCCGAGAGCATGCCGCCCCAGCGGTGCGGCGCGACGTTCTGCAGGTCGGCGATCTTGGAGTTCAGGTCGGCGCGCAGTTCCGCGGGAAGCGGCATGGCCCAGGCGTTTTCGCCCACGGCCTGGGAGATCCGGGCGACCCGGTCGCGGAAGACGTCGGTGCCCATGACGCCCGGGGTCCGGGTGCCGAGGGCGACCATCTGCGCACCGGTGAGGGTGGCGACGTCGATCAGGTAGTCGGGTTCGTCCTCGCCCGCGCGCACCATGGCGTCGGCCAGGATGAGCCGGCCCTCGGCATCGGTATTGATGACCTCGACGGTGGTGCCGCCGTACTGGGTGAGCACGTCACCGGGCCGCTGCGCCGTGGCCGACGGCATGTTCTCGGCCATGGGCACGGTGGCGATCACGGTGAGCGGCAGGCTCAGTCGCGCCGCCAGCAGCGTGGTGGCGATGACCGCCGCCGCGCCGCCCATGTCGGAGGTCATGTTCTCCATGTTCGCCGCGGGCTTGATGGAGATGCCGCCGGTGTCGAAGGTGATGCCCTTGCCGATGAGCGCCACCTTGGGGTCACCGCCCGCGTAGGTGATGCGGATCAGCCGCGGCGGTCGCGAGGAGCCCTTGCCGACGCCGAGAATGCCGCCGTAGCCCTGCGATTCGAGTGCCTTCTCGTCGAGGATCTCCACCTGCAGCCCGGCGGCCTTGGCCAATTCCGCTGCGCGATTGGCGAATTCGGCCGGGAACAGGTCGCTGGGCGGGGTGTTCACGAAATCCCGGGCGGTGGCGACGGCTTCGGCGATCGCCTGCGCCCGGAAGAGTTCCTCCTCACCGAATCCCGGTTCGGGAACCAGGAATTCGACCCGCTTGACCGGCTGATCCTCGGCCTTGGGCGCGGTCTTGGCCGATTTGAACGCGGTGAACTGGTACGCGCCCAGATAGAACCCTTCGGCCGCCGCCCCCAGATCCAGCCCCGACAGGGTGGTGACCGCCGTCGCGACCCCGGCCAGCGCCCGCCCGGCCGCACCGGCCGACTTGCGCACCTGCTCGGCGTCGATATCGTCCGCCGCCCCGAGCCCGACCGCCAGCACGAAATCCACGCCCAGCCCCGCGGGCGCCGGTACCCGCGTGGTCTCCTCGCTCTTGCCCTTGGCCCCGACGGCCCGCAGCGCGCTCAGCAGTGCGGCCCGGGTCTCGCCGTCGAGCACATCCTCGAACGCGTCGGCGGGCGCGATCACCGGCCCGTCCTCCGTCGAGGTGAGCCCGATGACGAGCACATCGGCCTCCCCGATGCCCCCGACGCGTACGAGTTCCGGTCCGAGCGAACGATCTGCAACAGCTGTCATAACCGCCCACGTTACTGCGCCCGCCCGTCCACAGCTGATTGGGCACGCGACGGCTCCGCGTTTCCGCCGACGGTCCTGTACGCCCGGTTCGCCCGGTTCCCCGACGTGTCCCGGACCGCCGCTGAATACCCTGGAACGGACACCGCCGTCGGGCATGATGTCGCGGTGTCCCCACCCTCCGGTATCCGCCTCGAATCGCACGGGCGCGCAGGAGGTTTCCAGTGGCGAAGGCGAAGTTCCAGCGGACCGAGCCGCCCGTCAACGTCGGCACCATCGGCCATATCGACCATGGCAGAACCGCCCTCACCGCCGCGATCGCCAAGGTCCTGCGCAACGAATATCCGGATCTGAATCCCTTCACGCCGTTGGAGGCCATCGACCAGGCCCCCGAGGAGCGGCAGCGCGGCATCACCATCTCCATCGCCCACGTGGAATACCGAACGGAGAACCGTCATTACGCGCACGTCGACTGTCCCGGCCACGCCGACTACATCAAGAACATGATCACCGGCGCGGCCCGGATGGACGGCGCGATCCTGGTGGTCGCCGCCACCGATGGGCCCATGCCGCAGACCAAGGAGCACGTGATTCTGGCGCGTGAGGTCGGCGTGCCGAAAAGGGTTGTGGCACTGAACAAGTGCGACATGGTGGAGGACGGGGAGATCCTCGAACCGGTGGAACTCGAGGTTCGCGACCTGCTCAGCGAATACGAATTCGACGGCGACAACACCCCGATCGTCCGGTCACGCCGCACACTCGGTTCGAGGGCCAGGCGTACATCCTGTCCAAGGAGGGCGGCCGCACGGTCGGCGCGGGCCAGATCACCACGATCATCGAATAGCGGGTCAGCCCATCTCTTCCAGCGCCTTGCCCTTCGTCTCCGGGACCCACTCGAGCACGAAGGGAATCGAGAGGAGCGCGAAGGCGGTGTAGATGACGTAGGTGCCCGACAGGTTCCAGTCGGCCAGGCTGGGGAAGCTGGCGGTGATGACCCAGTTGGCGATCCACTGCGCGGACGCGGCCACACCGAGGGCGGCGGCGCGCAGCTTGTTGGGGAACATCTCGCCGAGCAGCACCCACACCACGACGCCCCACGACATGGCGAAGAAGAGCACGAAGCAGTGCGCCGAGACCAGCGCCACGATGCCCTGGGCATGCGGCAGGCTCACGCTGTCCCCGGAACCGGTCTTGGAGGAGAACGCCCACCCCTCCAGCGCGAGCGAGATGGCCATGCCCGTGGATCCGATGAGCGCCAATGGTTTCCGCCCGATCCGGTCGACCAGCACCATGGCGATCACGGTGCCGACGATATTGATGATCGAGGTGGTGAACGAGTAGAGGAACGAACTGGACGGGTCGATGCCCACCGACTGCCACAGCGTCGCCGAGTAGTAGAAGACGACGTTGATGCCGACCAGCTGCTGGAACACCGAGAGCCCGACGCCGACCCACACCACCGGCAGAAACCCGAACTTCCCGCCGAGCAGATCCCGGAAGCTCGACCGGTGCTCGCTGTGCATGGCCTGCTCGATCTCGGCCACCCGGGCATCGAGATCACCCTTGGTCCCCTCGACCTCTGCCAGCACCTCCTTGGCCTTGGCGATCTTCCCGACGGAGATCAGATACCGCGGCGACTCCGGAATCGTGAAGGAGAACAGCCCGTACAGCGCCGCGGGCACCACCATCACGCCGAGCATCCACTGCCAGGCCTCGAGTCCGCCGATATGCCCGCGCTGCGCCCCGCCCGCCATCTTCAGGATCGCGAAGTTCACCAATTGTGACGTGGCGATGCCGATCACGATGGCCGCCTGCTGGAACGACGCCAGCCGTCCGCGATACGCCGGCGGCGACACCTCGGCGATATATGCGGGCCCGATCACCGATGCCATCCCGATGCCGATGCCACCGATCACGCGCCACATCGCCAGATCCCACAGCGCGAACGGCAGCGCCGACCCGATCGCGCTACAGGTGAACAGCGTCGCGGCGATCCGCATGCACCAGATGCGGCCGATCCGGTCCGCGATCCGTCCCGCGATCGCCGCGCCCACCGCGCATCCGATCAGCGCGATGGCCACCACCTGCGCCAGGGTCGCCGACCCGATGTCGTACCGACCCCGGATAGCCTCGACCGCGCCATTGATGACCGAGCTGTCGTATCCGAACAGAAACCCACCCATGGCCGCAGCGGCCGTGATGAATACGACGTAGACGAGGTCTTCCGCCCTCTCCACCCGATCGCCGGGCGTTCGCGCTTCCACCGATGAACTCACGCAGACTCCTTCGTCGCGACCCGAAGCCTCGTGAGCCCGAGCCGAACACCCTGGGTAAGACCGAGATGACGCACAGAACCCCGTCAGACGGCGCACTCCGACAATCGTTGCTGTCGTATTGCTTGTCAACGACCGTGCAGCGCTGGATGAAATCGACCAGCGGCTATGCGGTTCGCTATCCCGATGCCGGAGCGATCGGTGGTGGAACTGTCTTTTCCCGCGATACCCGAAGCCGGCCCGGCTGATTCACCCGCGCCGCATCTTCGACAGCGAGGCGTCGAGTGAATGCCGGTAACCGCCGTGCCGTCTCCACGTACCCGCGCCGCGCCGCTACCTTCTTCACCGCGCGGGCCACTCCGCCCGGCTTCTCCTGACCGCGAACCCGTGCCCACTACGCCTAGTCCACCGTGCTCCCTCCACTCGACATCCGTTCCGGAGGTATTCGCCGCCGCGACGGATCGGTGCCGTTGCGTACATATGCCGGAAAAGCGCAGGTAGACAGCCGATTTGACTTCTGTTCGTAGCAACACGTAACTTATTCCAGGTCAGAGCGACACGGACACCGACCCGGAGCCCCGAGGGCCTGGGAAACGAGGTTGGACGAGGAGCGCCTGATGATCACACTG
>NZ_WMBB01000012.1 GCF_009708175.1 Nocardia aurantiaca | reverse complement strand
CGTGGAACCCGGCAGCCACCCGCTGACCGGGCCATCCCGCGTTGCCCACCGGTCGCCGATCGACGACCGGAAACCAATCCGAAACCGATCACGCCGGGCCGAAGGCCCGGCGAAAGATCGAGGCTAATGCCGAAGCACCGCAGCAGCAACTCGGTGTCGAGCGTGCGCTGCCACTCCAAGAGAAGATCAACCTCAACCGACTCGGCGAGGCATCGGTGCGACGCATTACCGACGGTCTCTCCCAAGCCACGCACGTGGCAGACTTCATCGCCTTCCAGAACTCGATGTCTCCGTCATTCGGGCGAAGCCTGGTCAGGCGTTTCAAGAGCGACTACTACGCAGCACTCGCCAACGGTTTGGAGACCGATGCCATATTCGACTACCTTGTGCAAACCGCGTTCGACAACGCGGGTCCCCGCAATACTCCCTCAGTCCGAGCTGCCGCGCTCTCGGTGGTGGCTTACCTTTTCGAGATCTGTGAGATCTTCGAGCGTGAATGACATATTCCCCGACAAGTTCACGCCTCTTGAGCGGAGTGTCGTAGGCGAGGCCGCCAACCTTCTGGGGCTGCTCAGCTCCGCGGGTATTACTGTCGGCGAACTTTACGTTCATCATCGCCAGGCAAGTCCCACCTCGACGTATGACTCGTTCGTCGCGGCACTGACCCTGCTCTACGGTGCCGGAGTTCTCGACTACGAAGACCAGACCGTGAGGTTGACTCAGTGTTCCTCCGCCTGAGCGCGAATCGGGCTGAATTCCAGCCCATAAACTTCAAGCCCGGCTTCAACGCGATCGTCGCCGAGCGTGCACAGGACTCCTCCGATCAGGACAGCCGCAACGCGCGTGGCAAATCGACTCTGCTTCTGCTGATGAACTATGCCCTCGCAGGCAACCTTCACAACAGCCTGCGCCCGCTCGCCGAAGACGGGTGGGAGATCACACTCACGATGCAGATGTTCGGCGGTACGGTCGCAGCGACCCGTTCGCTCGCCAACGGCCGAAGATTGCGTATCGCAGCAGACGGCGGTGCACAAGAGATACTCGGTCCCTGGCTCAACGAGGGACAGATTCATCTCGATGAGTGGAAGGATGTACTTGGTCTCGCTCTGTTCGAACTCGATCCCACCGATCAGGACTTACCTGGTGGCCTTTCTGTTCGTACTCTGCTGTCATACGTGATCCGTACGGAGACCCCGAAGGATCCCCTCAAGACCATCGCCCAACAGAGTGCAACCTCCAGCCGCGAACACGTGGCGTTCCTTCTCGGCCTGAGCTGGCATGTAGTTCGCGACCTTGCGCGGATCAGTAAGAGCCTGGACCAAATCACTACGATCGCGGCCGCGACCCATGAAGGACTGGTCACGACGCTGCGACCAGAAGAGGACCTGGTCCTCGAACGTGCAGCACTGATGAATGAAGTCGACGAATGGGAAGCTCGAATCGAGCAGTTCCGAATTCTCGAAAACCCCAACATCCTTGTGGCACAGACGGGCGAACTCACTAAGGAAATATCTAAGTTACGTGACGCGGCTGTCATCGACAGGCGAATGAGAGACCTGTACGAAACGACTCTTTCCGATACTGAAACATCTTCCTCCACAGCCCTTCCAGTGGAGCAACTTTTCGACGCAGCCGGACTTATCCTCGCCGACGGATTTAAGCGCCAGATCAGCGATGTCCGCAAGTTTCATGCTTCACTTCTCACGAACAGGCGCAGATTCCTTCGCAGCGAGATCGAGACCCTCGACAGGCGCATCGCCGACCGAACCGCCGAACTGACACGGCTGGATCACCAGCGCGACAAAGCACTGCGGACCCTCGATACAGGTGGGGCGTTGAGCGAACTCGACGCCCTCAGAAACGAGCTGGCTGAGGCGCGTGCACGGATTGCCGCAGTTGATTTGCAGATCGAACAGGCACGCGAACTCGTGACCCGCCGTGAAGAACTCAAACTAGACCAATCAACAATCCGTACCGATGCCACGCGCGAACTCGCTAGCTCCAGAGAAAAGCTCGATCGGATCGGAGACCGCTTCAGTCAGAAGATGAGCCGTCTCTATGGAAAAGACGCCACGCTAACCGTATCGGTCGACGATAGTGGTTACAAGTTCACTATCCGCGCATCTGGAGCGAACAGCAGCGGCGTCAACCGCATGACCATGTTTTGCTTCGATCTCACGATGCTAGAAGAGGGCATCGCAACTGCACATCATCCCGACTTCCTCGTCCACGACTCATCGGTCTTCGATGGCGTCGATCCACGCCAACGCACCTCGGCGCTCCAGTTCGCGCAGTCGATGGTCGAATCCACCGGTGGACAATACATATGCACAATCAATAGCAACGACATCCCGGACGACGTCCTTGAAGAAGACTGGTTCAAGACCGGCATCGTGCGCACCATCCTCGACACCGAGACAGGAGGGCTCGTCGGCCGCGAATTCTGATGACTTATTCGCGATACCCGACTGGAGACTCAGCCGCCGCCACGGACCGCCGCTCGTGCACCATCGTCCGAACCCGCGGTCCGGACTGCTATCCCGCTGAGGTGATGCTAGGCGCCGACCGGGTAGCGTTTGGGGACATGGCGGATTCGACCCGCACCAAAAATACCCCAAACTTTCACGGTGACTACTGGTGATTGACTGTGAACGAGCGTGAAGAAGATTTCAACGTAGCCGCAGGTAGACCGGCCACCGTGACCCCCGGTTATTAGGCGTGACCACCGAAGAACCCCGAACCCACAACAGCGGGTTCGGGGTTCGAGTCCCTGATGGCGCACAATCAAGATCAATATTTAGTGAAGCGATCAGCCCGTCTGCCGAATCGAGCAGCGGGCTGATGCTTTTTACGTCTCTGTGTTCCTCGGCTTCCCAATCTGCCGACTCGGGTTCGCTCGCGCGCAAGCCCGGCCTTCATCGCCATGCGCGCAGCAGGTCCTCCGGCCCCCAATGAGCTGCGATCGGCAGGTCACCATCGAACCCGGACCGCGAGACCGCCACCAACGGGGTGTCGAACCGCGTCCCCGGAATAGCGAGCACGCTACGCGCGAGGGCGTCGTAGTCGTGCCTGCCGAACGGCTGGCCCTCGAGCCATTTGATCGATCCGACGAAATGCACTGCGCCCGCGACGGGTTCGCGGTCGGCGCCGATCAGGTCGATTTCCGGATTGTTCTGCCGGTTCCACCAGCCGCCCACCGCTTCGGTCTCGGGCCAGTCGGCATCAGGCAGCAAACGCAGCAACGATTCCCGGATAATTGGTTCCACCGCGCGACCACGCCATGACGTCCAGGAACGCTCGATCCGCTCCAACGCCAGATCCCCCCGGCCGCGTTCGATGAGCGGGATGCCGCGCTCCAGGAAGGCCAGCCAGAATCTCATATACGAGTCCGCGATGCGGTAACGCTTATTCTTGCTGTCCGGCTTCGTGGACAGCGGCAGATCCGCAGCCACTATCCGCTTGGCCTGCAAGGTGTTCAGTAATGGGGTCAACGTGCCGGCCGGCAACGCACCCGTGCTGCCCGCAGCGGCGGCGATCGTGCCGAAAGTGCGCTCCCCGCTGCCGATCGCCTCCAGCACGGCCCGCGAGCGCGACGCTTCGGGGAACTCCCCGAGCAGCGTCAGTTCGCCCGCCACCAGCAGCGGCGACAGCGGATTCGCAGTGGCATCACGCAGGAAATCCGTGCGGCTCATGCCCGGTCGCCAGGACTGAACGACCTCCGGGAATCCACCGGTGATCAACAGCGCGTCCACGGCCTCGGCTGCCGGCAGTTCGGTCATGGCCTGCACATCCGCCAGATGCAGCGGCGCGACAGTCATTTTCGTCGCTCGACCGAAGAACGGGCGACCGTATGACTGCAACGCTTCCATGACCGAGATATCGCTGCCCACCAGCATCAGCAGGACCGGCTTGGCCGATAGGTGCCGATCCCATACCGTCTGGAGCGCACCTTCGAATTCGGAGTCCTGCTCCACCAGCCAGGGCACCTCATCGATCACGACGATGCTCGCGGCATCGTCCGGCAACGCGATCGCCAGGGTCCGCAACGCCTGGTTCCAATCCGCTGCAGATATCCCCGCTACCAGTTCCGCCCCCCGCAGTGGCGAATGCGCCAAGGCGGCAACGAAGTCCACGCGCTCGGTGACGGGATTACGTCCCCGCGTCGCTTGGAAGACGACATACGGCGCGCCGGAGCGATCACAGAACTCCTGAACCAGGCGCGACTTCCCCACCCGCCGCCGACCGGTCATGATCACGGCCTGCCCGCGTGTCGCACCGGCCCCATTCACCACCAGGTCCAGTTGCCGAGCCAACAGATCGAGGTCCGCCGCTCGCCCCTTGAACTCCACCCGCCCACCTCCCATACAGAAAGACAGAATTCATCATACATAGATTCCATCTAAGTAAGATTGAATCTATGTAACTTAGGTCACAACTTGCGCAGGGTAGCTGAGCATGCGCGGATCGCCGCCGCGCAACCCGTCGGCCGCTTCTCCCTATCCGTGGCCGTCAGGCCGCCGACAGCTGCCACAATCACCGCGACGGGCCCTCCGGTACACCGATTCTGGTTCCACGGCTCAATCCTGTTAATGTTCCTTCCGCACTGCGGAGCCGCCCAAGCGAAAGCCCAAGCCCCGCGGCGTAACACGCGCCATTAGCTCAATTGGCAGAGCAGCTGACTCTTAATCAGCGGGTTCGGGGTTCGAGTCCCTGATGGCGCACAGTTCGAAGCCTCGGCAGTCCAATCGTCGGGGCTTTCGCCGTATCCGGGGGACGACCATATGGAATGGTCTGGGGCACAGCGGGGTTCGGGTGAGCATGGACTTTGGAGTACAAGCGCTCAATATCGGTCGGACCAATGCACCGGAAGAGACGGGGCGGCTAGCGGGGTTGGTGGAGTCGTTGGGGTATCGGTCCTGGTGGGCTTCGGATCATGTGGTGTTGCCGTCGCCTCGGGTAGCGGCGTCTCCCGCCGAGCCAACCGAATCGATCATCGATCCGTTGGTGCATCTGGCATTCGTGGCGGCGGCGACCAGGCGGCTCGAGCTCGGGACAGGGGTGGTGATTCTGCCGCAGCGGAATCCGGTGGTTCTGGCCAAACAGGCTGCGAGCCTGTCGGTTCTGAGTGGGGGCCGGTTCCGGCTGGGGGTCGGGGCCGGATATCTGGAGCCCGAGTTGGCGGCGGTGGGGGTGCCGACGGCCGATCGCGGTAGGCGCACTGATGAGTATCTCGATGCGATGAGTTCGCTGTGGTACTCGACTGAGCCTTCGTTCTCCGGAAAGTATGTCGAGTTCGCGGCAGTCGACGCGCATCCTCGGCCGGTCGGATTGCAGGTGTATGTCGGCGGGCACAGCCGGGGCGCGCTGCGGCGGGCCCTCACACGGGCGCATGGCTGGTTCGCTATCGGCACGGTGGCCGAGACGGCCGCGAATCTGTCCCGGCTCGCCGAGGTGGCGGAGACCGTGGAACGTCCCGATGAGCTCGGGAAGCTCTCGATCACGGTTGCCGCCACCCAACCGCTGAACCCGTCGGTGGTGCGGCAGTACGAGGATCTCGGCGTCGTGCAGCTCGTCATTCATCCGGCCACACTGCCGGGCACGATCGAGGAGGCTCTACAGCGGCACGCGGAACTCATCGGCTGACTCCCCGAGCCGCCGGAAGCCGAAGGCCGGCGGCGTAAATCCGGCGTCGTGGAATCGGCGCGGGAACGAGTCCGTGCCCGATTCCTCGGTCATCGCGCCGCCTGCGGCCATGACCATGCAGGTAGCCCGCGGTTCAGCGCCGCCGTCCCCGGAAAGGAATCGCGAAAATTGCATGGGCTGACGACAACCCGGACCATGACCCCGCTGCCCTACTGAAAGCGGTGGTGGACGAAGTCGGCCCGGACTGCTGGGCAGGCCCACGCGATTTCACTTCCGCCAACGCCATGCGCGAACCAGCAGACCGTCCTAGCCTGGAGCACATGAGCGCGGATCTGGGGGAACGCCTCCAGTCGGTACGGAAACGAAAGGGCCTCACGCAGCGCGAACTCGCGGAGACATCGGGTGTGTCGCTGTCCTACATTCGCAAGATCGAGCAGGGTGAGCGCGATGACATCCGGATCGACAAGCTTCGGCGCCTGGCTGTCGCCTTGAAATGCCCGCTATCGACGCTGCTCGGCCCGAACCCCGCGCCGCCCAAGAGCCGCGACTACGAGAGCTGGCATGCGACGCGAGTGGCCATTGCGACGCCGCGCACCGTGGATCCTCTTCACCCGGAAGAGGAACGGGGCCTGGCTGAATCGCTCATTGCAGCCGTGAAGCTGTACCACGACAACGAATATGACCACCTTGCTCGCGTATTGCCGAAGCTCGTAGACGAGGGGTCAGGCGCGTCTCCGCTGATGCGGTCGCGGATCCTGCAGCTGGCCGGATCGGTGATGGTGCAAACGCGTCAGCGCGAGTCGGCTCGGATTGCGCTCGAGCGCTCGGTGGCCGAGGCCGAAGACACCGGCGATGTGCTCGATGCTGCCTCGGCGATCATCACCTTGTGCTGGCTCATGCTTGTTGAGCGTCAGTTCGAGCAGGTGCGAAACCTGGCGGCCGAATGGGCCGATCGCGTCGAGCCGCGGCTCTCGGTAGCGACCGAGCGAGAGATCTCCACCTGGGGTTGGCTGCTGCTGCGCGGTTCGGCTGCGGCGATCCGCGACAACCGGCCTGACGAGGCCGACGACATGATGCGCCTCGCCCAAGCCGGAGCGGTGGCCATCAAACGCGAATCCGGTGGCTACCACCAGTATTGGACGACCTTCGGACCCGCGACTGTCGCCATGAAGCGTGTGGAGAACGCCGTTGTCGACGACCGGCCGGACCTCGCACTGCGTCTCGCCCGCGATGTCCCGCCAGGACTACGCCCCACCTCGGACAACCGCAACCGCCACCTGCTCGACGTCGTGTCCGCACACACCGAGTTAAGCCACTACGACGCCGCTTTCGACATCCTGCGACAGCTCTCCCGCGAGGCTCGCCCGTGGCTGGCCGAACAGCACTTGGCTCGCGACCTCTTGGGCCGGCTGATCGCGAAGCGTCGCACCCTCACCAACGAGATGCGAGAGCTGGCCGACGTGGTCAAGCTGGAATATTAAGCGCCGCTGGTCTTTTCTCCGGGGCCTGAAACCTGTCATAGGTCTACCAGTGGTACTTCAATGCGCCCGGCATCGAAAGTGCCATTGCCGCTGAGTCCCCTTGCAGCGAACCTGATCTCAGCACCTGGCGCCACAGCGTGGCGCCGGTGCACTCCAGGACCGTTCAGCAAACAGGAGGCACCCGACATGGCAATCATCCTCGTGGCAACGCTGATTTCGCTCCTGCTCATTTTCGCGACCATGCGCGCATATGCCGTCGACCTCGAACACGAGACCGAACCAAAACTCACGGTCGCCGATATCCAGGCCAGACTCGCGAAAGAGCCCCCGCGAAAGTATGTCCCGCTCAGTCGGGGGTGGTGACCGATGGGTCTGCTGCCCTCCGCCGTGGGGTTCCTGCGAAGTGATGTCTCCGGGTTGCAACAACCGCAAGACGAACTGCGAATCCGCCGAGCCGCCAAGAGAACTGGCTACGACCTGAGAAAAACGATCGTGTTCAGCGAGCGCACCCATGACAGAACGCGTCGACTGCGTGTGGCGATCGACCGCCTCGGCGTCGACGCGGTGATCGTTCCGAGTACCGAGCACTTCGACGGCCGCGCGATCCCTGACGAATTGCTCGACGTGGCGACTGTGATCACGGTGTCGCCGGGGATCACTGTCGCGCGACAGCTGGCCACCGATGACGTGACCGGGACCGCACGGTGAACATGGAGGCACAACGTCTCCAGGCCAGAAACCCTGGACGCGAAGGCGGACCGCTCGGATTCCAGCACACCGCAATCGGCGTCATTCCGATCGGTGACGACGGCCGCCCCATCATCGACGATGAACACCCAGAACTCGACGTCGCTCCCGATTCCCTTGCACTGGAATGGTATTCGGCGATCGACATCGAAACAGTGCTGGTAACCGACGTCGAACTCCGGTCGGCAAAGAGCTTGACCGCCCCGGTCGAACCGGGACGGGCCGGAACACGACGTAATGCCGTGCCGGACCAACATGATTGGGGATTAGCGCGCTCGGTGCCGAGCTCGGGCTCGCTACTTCGCGGTTCCCTCGATGCTCGAGCATGCGGCCGTGAGGGTCTCGGCGGCGTGGCGGGCGATGGTGCAGGCTTGGCGGGCTCGAGCTTCCGGGTGCGCGGTGCGTTGTTCCAGGGCGATGCGGATCCGGTCCAAGGCCGCGGCGGCATCGGCGGCGGCGCGGCGGAGCGCTGTCTGCCGGTGGTCGAGTTCGCGGTAGGCGAGGTCGATATCGGCGAACCGGCTCCGCAGATCCGCTATGTGGTCGATGAGGTCCGCTGCTTCGAGCGTGGTGAGGGTGAGGGTGGGGTGCTCTTCGCCGATCAGGAGCGCTTCGCCGGCGGCCTCGGCCCAGCGAGAGTGCAGTACATCGAGAATGTCGGCCACCCGGATCGCCTCCCACGCTGTCTCGGCCTCGGACGAGGCTTTGCCAACGATACGTGCGAGTAACCACCGGATGTGGTGTACCTGCGCGCAGCGAAGGTGCAGACTACCCGTGACCGGCAGACGCAACGTCGCCCGACCGGGGCCAATGAAGCGCATTGGAAGGAGCTGGCGGTGTTCAGCCGTATTGCCATCGTGAACCGCGGAGAAGCCGCGGTACGCCTGATTCATGCCGTCCGGGATCTCACCGCTGAGACCGGACATGCGATCCAGATCATCGCATTGCACACCGATGTCGACCGAAACGCGACCTTCGTGCGCGAGGCCGATATCGCCTACGACCTCGGGCCGGCGTCGGCACGCCCGTACCTCGACCTGAAGGCGCTCGAGCGTGCCCTGCTGGCGACCGAAGCCGATTCCGCCTGGGTCGGCTGGGGTTTCGTCGCGGAGGATCCGGCGTTCGCGGAGCTGTGCGAGCAGATCGGGGTCACTTTCATCGGCCCCAGCCCCGAAGCCATGCGCAAGCTCGGCGACAAGATCGGCGCGAAGCTGCTCGCCGAGGAGGTCGGCGTGCCGGTCGCGCCGTGGAGCCGCGGCCCGGTCGAGACCATCGACGCCGCCGTGGCCGCCGCCGGCAGAATCGGGTATCCGCTCATGCTGAAGGCCACCGCCGGCGGCGGCGGACGCGGCATCCGCGTGATCAACAACGAGGCGGAATTGGTCGACGCCTATGAGCGCACCCGGCAGGAGGCCGCACGCGCGTTCGGCAGTGGTGTGGTGTTCCTGGAGCGGCTGGTCACCGGCGCACGCCACGTCGAGGTCCAGGTCATCGCGGACGGCCAGGGCACTGCCTGGGCGCTGGGGGTGCGCGATTGCTCGGTGCAGCGGCGCAACCAGAAGGTCATCGAGGAGTCGGCGTCACCGGTGCTGCGGCCCGAGCAATCCGCCGAGCTGAAGGCGTCGGCCGAGCGGTTGGCGATCTCCGTCGGGTATCGCGGCGCGGCGACGGTCGAATTCCTGTACCACCCCGGTGATGAACTGTTCGCCTTCCTCGAGGTCAACACCCGCCTCCAGGTCGAACACCCGATCACCGAGGCCACCACCGGTTTCGACCTCGTGCGGGCGCAGTTGCAGGTCGCGTCGGGATGCCGGCTCGAGGGCGAACCCCCGGCCGAACGCGGCCATGCCATCGAGGCTCGGCTCAACGCGGAGGATCCAGACCGCGATTTCGCGCCCGCCCCGGGCCGCATCGCACGCCTGGATCTGCCTGCCGGGCCGGGCATTCGGGTCGACACCGGCGTCAGCGAGGGCGACACCATCCCCGCCGACTTCGATTCCATGATCGCGAAGATCATCGCCTACGGCCGCGACCGCGACGAAGCACTCGGCCGGCTGCGCCGGGCGATGGCCCACACCCGGGTGGTCATCGAGGGCGGCGCGACGAACAAGAGTTTCGTGCTCGACCTGCTCGATCAGCCCGAGGTGATCGACGGCAGCGCCGACACCGGCTGGATCGACCGCGTCCGCGCCGAAGGGCGGCTGGTCACGCATCGCCATTCCGCGATCGCGGTGGCCGTTGCCGCCATCGACGCCTACGAAGAGGAAGAACAGGCCGAACAGACGCGATTGCTGTCCACGGCGGCCGGTGGCCGTCCACAGGTGCAACACCAGGGCGGACGCCCGCACGACCTCAAGCTGCGCGGGGCGGCCTTCCGGGTGCGCGTGGCCCGCACCGGTGCGCATCGGTTCCGGATCGGCATCGAGGCCGGCGGCGAGATGCGCGCGGCCGATGTGGATCTGGAACGCTTCGACCGCCACACCGGGCAGATCGTGGTGAACGGCAGCCGATTCCGCATCGTCACCGGCACGCACGGACCGGTCCATCTGGTCGACGTCGAAGGGGTCGGGCACCGGATCAGCCGTGACGAGGGCGGTGTCGTCCGTTCGCCCGCCCCCGCGCTGGTGGTCGCCACCCCGCTGGAGGTCGGCGCCGAGGTCGAGGCGGGCGCGCCCGTCCTGGTGCTGGAGAGCATGAAGATGGAAACGGTGCTGCGCGCGCCGTTCCGGGCGCGGCTGAAGGAATGCGGGGTCTCGGTCGGCACGCAGGTGGAGACCGGTGCGCCGTTGCTGCGGCTGGAGCCGCTCGCCGACGACGAGGACGTGGACGCCGCGCCGGCCGGATCGGTCGAGTTGGACCTGCCCGGCGTACCGGCACCGGCCCGTCCGCATGAAAGCTTGGCCCGCAGCCTGCAGGATCTTCGCGGCCTGCTGTTGGGCTTCGATGTCGACCCACACGACGAGCAGCGCGTGCTCGCGGACTATCTGGCCGTGCGCCGGGCGGCCATCGCGGACAACCGCCGGCCACTCGCCGAGGAAATCGAACTCGTGGAGGTGTTCGCCGATCTCGCCGAGCTCAGCCACAACCGGTCGTGGGACGACGGCGGCCAGGGCCACGTGCACAGTGCCCGCGAGTTCTTCCACACCTATATGCAGAGCCTCGATGTCGAGCGGGCCGGGCTGCCCGAGTCGTACCGGGCCAAGCTCGCCCAGGCGCTCAGGCACTACGGCGTCACCGTCCTGGACCGCTCCCCCGACCTCGAGGCCGCGGTCTTCCGGATCTTCCTCGCGCAGCAACGTCCCTCCGACACCGTTACCGTCATCACCTCGCTGCTGCGCGAATGGCTGATCGAGCCCGTGCCGGACCGGGCGCTGCAGGAGCCCGCCGGTCTGGCGCTGGAGCGATTGGTGACCGCGACGCAGGTGCGTTTCCCCGGCCTCGCCGATCTCGCGCGTGGCGTGGCCTACGCCTGGTACGGCCACCCGCTGCTGCGGCGCAACCGCGCCCGCGTGTACACGACTGTGCGCAAGCACTTGAGTTTCCTTGACGCACAACCGGATACACCCGATCGCGCCGAGCGCATCGCGGACATGGTGCGCGCCACCGAGCCGCTGGTGCGGCTGCTCGGTCAGCGGCTGGTCCGCGGCAGTGCGGACAACACCGCCATCCTGGAGGTGCTGACCCGCCGCTACTACGGCAACAAGGGCCTCACCAGCGTGCACACCGAGGAGGCCAACGGTCACACCTTCGTCATCGCCGAGCGACGGGGCGTGAACCTGGTATCGGCCGCGGTGAGTTTCGACGCGCTCGACACCGTCCTGCGCGGGCTTGCCGAGGTGGCCCGCGACGCCGCGTCCGTCGAGGCCGACATCTACCTCGGCTGGGAGAAGCAGCCCGACGACTTCGAGGCGATGGCGGCTGCCCTGCAGGAAAAGCTTGGTAGGCAACCGCTTCCGGATCACGTGCATCGGATCACGTGCACGGTGGCGGGCAGCGGCGGCGCGGTGATGCACCACCACTTCACCTTCCGTCCCACGACCACCGGCATGGCCGAGGAACGGCTCATCCGCGGTCTGCACCCCTACATCGCCCAGCGCATGCAGATGCGGCGGCTGCGGAAGTTCGACCTCACCCGGCTGCCGTCGTCGGACGAAGAGGTGTACCTCTTCCGTGCCGTGGCGAAGGAGAATCCGGCCGACGACCGGCTCATCGCGTTCGCACAGGTGCGTGACCTCGCCGCGTTGCGCGAGCACGACGGCCGACTGCTGGTGCTGCCGACGGTAGAAAGCACCATCGCCTCCTGTATCGACTCCATCCGCCGGGCGCAGGCGCAGCGGCCATCGGCCAAGCGCTTCAACACCAATCGCGTCGTCATGTACATCTGGCCACCGGTCGATGTCACCCGGACCGAACTGGCGACGGTCATCGGCGGGCACGTGCAGCCGATGACCGCGGGCGCGGGTCTCGAGGAGATCCTGCTCATCGCGCGCCAGCGCGATCCGCAGACCGGGGAGTTGACCAAGATCGCCGTGCGCATCTCCTTCGACGCGACGAGCGGCGTCGAGGTGAATGTCGTCGAGCGCACCGACGATCCGGTCGAGCCGCTCGACGAGTACCGGCAGAAGGTGCTGCGGGCGAGCAGCCGCAATACCGTCTACCCCTACGAACTGATCGGCCTGCTCGGCGATTTCACCGAATACGACCTCGACGACGGCCACGCTCTCGTGCCGGTCGATCGCCCCAAAGGCCGCAATACCGCCGCGATCGTCGCCGGCGTGGTCACCACACCGACCGCACAGCATCCGGCCGGCGTCACACGCGTGATCCTGCTCGGTGACCCGACGAAATCGCTTGGCGCACTGTCGGAACCGGAATGCCGCCGGGTGATCGCGGCACTGGACCTCGCCGAGCGTATGGAGGTGCCGCTGGAGTGGTACGCGCTCTCCTCCGGCGCCCGCATCTCGATGCAGTCGGGCACGGAGAACATGGACTGGGTGGCGGCCGCGCTCAAGCGGATCGTCGAGTTCACCCAGGCCGGTCGCGAGATCAATATCGTGGTCAACGGCATCAATGTCGGTGCGCAGCCGTACTGGAACGCCGAGGCGACGATGCTCATGCACACCAAGGGCATCCTGGTGATGACACCGGAGTCGGCGATGGTGCTCACCGGCAAGCAGGCGCTGGACTTCTCCGGTGCGGTCTCCGCCGAGGACAACTTCGGCATCGGCGGCTACGACCGGGTGATGGGCCCCAACGGGCAGGCACAGTACTGGGCGCCGAATCTGCTTGCCGCGCGGGACGTGCTGATGTCGCACTACGACTTCACCTACGTGGCTCCGGGTGAGCAGCGGCCGCGGCGAGTTCGGACCAGCGATCCGGTCGATCGCGATGTCTCCGATTACCCGCATGTCCTCGACGGCAGCGATTTCACCACCGTCGGCGAAATCTTCTCCGCCACCGCCAATCCGGACCGCAAGAAGCCCTTCGACATCCGTACCGTGATGCGTGCGCTGGCCGACCAGGACCATCCGGTACTGGAACGCTGGGCCGGGATGGCCGACGCCGAGACGGCCGTGGTGCAGGACGCACGACTGGGCGGAATCCCGGTGTGCCTGCTCGGCATCGAATCCCGGGGCGTGCCGCGACGCGGCTTCCCCGCCACCGACGGACCGGACACCTACACCGCCGGCACCCTGTTCCCGCAGTCGTCGAAGAAGGCGGCACGGGCCATCAACGCGGCCAGCGGCAATCGGCCGCTGGTGGTGCTGGCGAACCTGTCCGGCTTCGACGGCTCGCCGGAGTCGATGCGGAAGGCGCAGCTCGAATACGGCGCCGAAATCGGGCGCGCGATCGTCAATTTCGAAGGCCCCATCGTGTTCTGCGTGATCTCCCGATATCACGGTGGCGCGTTCGTGGTGTTCTCGAAGACGCTGAACCCGAACATGACGGTGCTGGCGCTGGAAGGCTCGTTCGCGTCCGTGCTCGGCGGCGCGCCCGCTGCCGCGGTGGTCTTCTCCAACGAGGTCAACGCGCGTACCGCGACCGATCCGCGGGTGCGGGAGTTCGAGGCACGCGCGGCGAACGCATCCGGCACCGACCGCGCGATACTGACCGCGGAACGCGATGAACTCCGTTCGTCGGTGCGCGCGGAGAAGCTCGGCGAGGTCGCCGCGGAATTCGATCGCGTGCACAACATTCAGCGCGCGGTCGAGGTCGGTTCGGTCGATGCCATCATCCGCGCCGCCGAACTGCGCCCGCGCATCATCGGAGCCATCGAGGCCTGGCTCGATGGAACACCCGAGTCATCCGGCCGCTGACCCGTCGACCCGAAAGCTGGTCGGGGACCCATCGTGGGTCCCCGACGGTCGAGCCGCCCCGGCGGCCCGGACTACGAGTAGCACGCGCGGCGGTCCGGCAGTGCGATCGTCCCATCAGGCCCCGGCAACCCGGTTGCCGGGGCCTTCGGCCTTTCAGGGTGTGATCGGCGGGACGACGCTCGGCGGGGTGCCAGTATCGTTCGGGCATGCGTGATTTCGGGGTGGGGTTCACCCATTTTCTTCGGGGACAACGGTGGGTGGCTCGGCATCGGCGCGAGTTCGGGTTCGGGATCGTGCCGGGACTGATCACGCTGGTGTTGTATGTGGCGGCGTTGATCGCGGTGGTGGCGTGGGGTGGGGATCTGTCGGAGACGCTGACGCCGTTCGCCGATCACTGGCCGAGCCCCTGGGCGGGGTTGTTCCGCGCGGCGTTGATCATCGCGCTGATCGCGCTCGCGGTGCTGGTGGCCGTGCTCACCTTCACCGCCGTCACCTTGGCGATCGGTTCGCCCTTCTATGACGTGATCTCGCAGCGGGTGGACCGGTCGGTCTCGCCGGACGGCATCGCCCCTGAATCCGGCCTGCCCTGGTGGCGCGAGCTGTGGGTATCCATCCGCGACAGCGTTCGCATCCTGGTGCGGGCCATGCTGTGGGCCGCGCTGATGTTCGTCCTGGGATTCGTTCCCATCGTCGGCCAGACGGTGATTCCGGTTGTCGCGGCGTTCGTCACCGGCTTCTTCCTCACGCAGGAGCTGACCGCGGTCGCACTGTCACGGCGGGCGGTGCACCTGCGTAAGCAACTGGCCCTGCTGCGCTCACGCAGGGCTCTGGCGTGGGGCTTCGGTGTGCCGCTCGGTCTGGCTTTCCTGGTTCCGCTGGTCGCGGTATTCCTCATGCCGGGCGCCGTCGCCGGCGCCACCCTCTTGACGCGCGAACTGCTGTCCGAACCGAGCCGACTCGACGACCGCCGCGCTAGCGTTTGAACCCGACGCCGCCGACGATGCAATGCCGCACGGGGCTCATCGGGGCGAGCCGGGGGCCGTCGGGCCACCAGTCGTCGCAGAGGACCAGGCCGGGGTCGATCATTTCCAGATCACCGAAGAGGGACTGAATTTGAGCGCGGGTGCGGAAGCGGCCCGAGCCCATGGGGCTGTGGATGAATTTCTCTTCCATCTTGCGCGCGAGGTCGCTGTAGTCGTCGACCTCCGGATCGTAGAAGTGAGCGATCGCCACATAGGAGCCGGCGGGCAGCGCGTCGATGTAGGTATCCATGATGGCGGCGGCATCGTCGGACGAGTAGTGGTGCAGCGTCCCGATGTGGAACAACGCGATCGGGCGGGTGAAGTCGAGCTCCTCTCGGAGCTCGGGGGTCTTCAGCACTTCCAGTGGCCGGAAGATGTCCGCGGCGACAATGGCGGTGTTGGGATTGCCGGCCAGTAGGGCACGGGCGTGGGCCAGCACCATCGGGTCGTTGTCCACGTAGACGACCGTCGAATTCGGGTTGACCCGCTGCACCACCTGATGGGTGTTCTCGGCGGTGGGCAGGCCGGAGCCCAGGTCCAGGTACTGGTCGATACCGGCCTCCTTGGCCAGGAACCTGCATACGCGGATGAGGAAATCCCGGTTGGCCCAGGCCAATTCGGCGACGCCGGGAGCCACCGTGCGTACCTGATCCAGAACCTGGCGATCGACCTCGAAATTATCCTTGCCATTCAGCGCCGCGTCGTAGACCCGGGCGATACTGGCGCGAGTGGTGTCCACCCCCACCGGTATCGCGCTCGGATACCCAACTGCTGATTCGGACATCGCAAACTCCCCTGGCGCGTGCAACTCTCGACATCGATCAGTGTGAGTCTCTCGTATTCGGCACGATTTGGCACGGTATTGCGAGACGGGTGACAACTCAGTTCGCGGAAGCCGGAAACGATTGCGCTTCGGCGAAGGCGGCCAGGTCCACTTGCCGGCGGGCATTCGAGAGCGCGGTGATGGAGCAGGCGCCGAGACGGCCGGCGCGGTCGTACAGTGTGGCGGTCGCGGTGGCAATGCCGTTGGCGGACACATGGTCCTGGGCGAACAGGCCCAGTTCCGGCGTCTCGGGGAGGCGGAACAGGGTCATGGTGACATCGGTATTGATGTAGCCGACGCCCTCGGAACCCCAGTTGCAGACGAGGTTGGTCGCGTCGCTGACGAAAGCGGCGCGTTCGAACGGGGTGATGGGGGTGCCGTCGATGAGGGGCGGGAGGTTGTGCCACACCGCCTTGCGCAGGGGATTGGCGCCGGAGGCGAAATCGTGTGTCCAATCCTGGGATCCGGATTTGAACAGGGGCGGGCTGCCCTCGGGGCGGTCGAGGCGGTCGCCGGGGACCGGGAGATGATCCTGGACCGGCCGCCATATCGCGCCGGGCGGCTCGACCGAGGCGGCCAGGAATTGGACGCAGGCGCGGGCCCGCACCCGGTCGTGCTGGACGATGGCCGCGTCGGCCACGCGGATTCGATTGCCGTCGCGGACTATCGAGCTGTGCAGCTCGATGGGCTCGTTCAGGACCGGGCTGAAAAGATCGACGGTGAAGCGAGCGGGAATGAAATCCGGCCCGGGCCGGTGGGTTTCGAGCTCGTGGGCCAGCAGGCCGCACACTGCCGTGCCCGCCAGCTGAGCCGAGGACCAGGCGCTGACCGCCATCCGGTAGCGACGAAGCGGCCGTTCTCATGCGTGAAGAACGTGGTCATGGTGCCTCCCCGGGCGGTGGACGATCTTCCAAATTAGAACACGTTTCAAAACATGAGATAAGTCGCGGTCCCGATCAGCGGCCGAGACCCCCGGCCGCTCACGAGTGGATGATCAGTTCACCCAGGGCGGGTTGACGACGGTCCCGTCGAGCAACTCGCCGGTGAAGCCGACGGGCGCGTTGACGATCACCTCGGCTCGCCGCCCACCCGGGTTGTCCAGGCGGATGGTGGATCCGGCCACGGCCACCGCCGCATCACCGGGGGCCAGCTGGGCGGACTCGCCATTGATGGTGATGGTGATCGAACCGGCGAGCAGAACGAATGCCTCCTCACGCCGGATCCGATGCGGGACCCCTTCGGTGCCGGGCGCGATCTCCAGCCGCCACAGGCACAGTTCGCTACTGCCCGCACTGGGCCGGATCAGCGGGATGAAGCGGGAGCCGTGCATGTCGTGAGACTGGGCCTCGGCGGCGCGGACAACGGGCATTGCCATCTCCTTTGGTCAAGTTTCTTGACTATATAGTCAAGCTTGTTGACTTTTCTGTCAAGTGCCAAGATTCCAGACATGCCCGGATACGCACAGGACCTGCCGTTGCTACTGCTCGCGGCCGCCGCGGAGGTGACCGATGCCATCCACGACGGGTGCGTGGCGGCCGGATTCACCGATATCCGGCCCACCCATGGCTTCGCATTCGTGCGCATGGCGCCGAAGGGCGCAACGGTCGGCGAGATAGCCGAACATCTGGGCGTGACCAAACAGGCCGCCAGCCAACTGGTCGACGAGCTCGTGAAAAAGGGCTACGCGCACCGCAATCCGCATCCGTCGGACGCGCGGGCCAAGCTCATCACGCTCACCGAGCGCGGCTGGGCCTGCACGCGCGCCGCCGATGCCGCCGCCGCCCGGTTCACCGAGCGGTGGGCGGAGACACTCGGACCCGCGGTGACGGCCGGGCTGCGCGATACGCTCGCGCGGGTGGTGATGCCCGGCCGCGTGCGCCCGTCGGCCTGGTGACGAATCCTCGTACCGCTCAGCCGAGTTCGAGGGAGGTCACGCCGAAAACCCGTTCCCGGTGGTAGGCGCGTACCGGACCGGTGTACATCCGCGCGGTCTCGAAGCTCGGCGTCAACCCGGCCTCCTCCGCCAACCGCACCGCCGGCTCATTGTCGAGCGGGACATCCACCGCCAGCGGCATTCCAGCGGCATGTGTCGCGAGCGCGGACAGCAACTGACGCGCGTCGGCGGGAGTATCCGCAAACAGTGGACCGACGCGCAACGAATCCCGGGCCGGACGCAGCGTGGTGTAGCCGGTGACCGTGCCGTCGACGATCCGAGCGAAGGTCCGATGCCCCGCTTCCGCAAGCCAGACGGCGAGGAACTCGGGCCGGTCCGCCGGATAGCACGCCGAGTCGTAGGGCTGCACCGCGGCGAAATCCGCCGGCGAGAGCACGGTTACGGTGTCATCCGGCGGCGGCAGGTCCGGCACGCCCGCGAATCGCGCACTGTTGTAGGCGAGTTCGAAGCCGCTGCGCCGATAGTTGTCCTGCTGCGCCGGAACCCCGTCCAGCCCGACCACCCGGTCCCCCGCGTGCTTCAGCCCGGCTTGCCACGTGGCCAACCCGAATCCACGCCCGCGCAGATCCGGACGCACGAGGTAGAAGCCCAGGAAGGCGTATTCGCCGCCGTAATTGACCACCGAGACCGCGGTGGCGGGCTCCCCGTGCAGCCGCCCGAGCAGGAACCCGTCCGGATCCTGCGCGAAGAACGCGGCGACATCCCGCCGTCCCGGGTTCCAGCCCTCGGCGGCGGCCCACTCCACGACGGTGGCCCATTCCGCCGGCGTGGCGCGGGCAATGACCAGATCATCGGTACGCACGGCATCCGGCATGGGACCACGGTAGCCCCAAGTGCGCTGCCCCTCGCGCGGATTCGAAGAGTCGAACGCACCCGGTTCCGTCCCGCGGCAGCGCCCGGCGGGACGGAACCGGCATTCCGGTAGGGTCGGGTGGACATGGCCCGCTACCTGCGGGGTTGCGCGGAGTTCGAGGAAAGATATGGCCGACTACGCACACTCCGATCACGCCAGCCGCAGCCGGGAGGAGAAGGCCCGGCGGCTGGCGGCGTACGTCTGGGCACGCGGGATCAGCGGGCCGGAATTGCTGGAACTGCCTGCCGCGCAACGACGCAAACTGGCCCGCGCGGCCGACACCAATCCGCCCAGCACCGATGAGACCTGGCAGGTGGTGGCGCGGCTGCTCGGCGAGAAGGACGCGTGGGCCGAGCGCAATCCCGGGCATCCCGCGGCCCGGCGGGAGCGGTCGGACGAGAAGATCCTGTGGGTGAAACCGCCGGTCAAACCCTGGGAGTAGACGGCCCGGACTCTTGACAGCAAGAAATGAACCGGAGTTCACTGCTTGAGTGTCCCCCGATTACGAGAACCACTCCGGCACCCGCCCGGCCGCCTGGCGCGATGACCTGACCGGCGGTGACGACTCGCTGTACGCGGGCCGCCCCGAACCGGTGAACGAGTACACCGGCCGCACGCTCACCTACGAGGTGACCGGCCGCATCGCCCGCATCACCTTCAACCGGCCCGAACGCGGCAATGCCATCACCGTCGACACCCCGATCGAGCTGGCCGCGGCCGTCGAGCGGGCCGATCTGGATCCGCGCGTGCACGTCATCGTGGTGAGCGGGCGCGGCAAGGGTTTCTGCGGCGGCTACGACCTGTCGGTCTTCGCCGAGGGCGCCGATTCCTGGGCCGGCGGCGCCGAATCCACCGAGGGCACCGTGATCGACCCGGTGGTGCAGGCGCGCAATCATAATCCCCGGGGCACTTGGGATCCCATGGTCGACTACGCCATGATGTCGCGCTTCAACCGCGGCTTCGCCAGCCTGCTGCACGCCGACAAGCCCACCGTCGCCAAGGTGCACGGCTTCGCCATCGCCGGCGGCACCGATATCGCGCTGTTCGCCGATCAGATCATCTGCGCCGCGGACGCCCGCTTCGGCTACCCGCCCACCCGGACCTGGGGCATTCCGGCCGCCGGCATGTGGGCGCACCGCGTCGGCGACCAGCGGGCCAAGCGGCTGCTGTTCACCGGTGACAGCCTCAGCGGCAGGCAGGCACAGGAATGGGGGCTGGCGATCGAGGCCCCACCCGCCGACGAGCTGGACGCGCGCACCGAGGAACTGCTGGAACGCATTTCGCGGGTGCCGATCAACCAGCTGGTCATGGCGAAGCTGGCGCTCAACAGCGCGCTGCTCAATCAGGGCGTGGCCAACTCCGGCATGATCAGCACGGTGTTCGACGGCATCTCGCGGCACACCCGCGAGGGCTACGCCTTCCAATTGCGTTCGGCCACGGTCGGTTTCCGCGAAGCCGTGCGGGAGCGCGACGAACCGTTCGGCGACTGGAAGCGCGCGCAGTTCGAGCCGCCCAAGGATTAGGCGATCCCCTCCATGTCGGTGCGCTCGACCTCGGCGACGACCCGTTCGGCCAGCGAGCGCAGGGCCGCGGCCTCGGCGTCGGTCATCTCGTCGACGAACAGCCGACGCACCAGCTCGACATGATTGGGCGCGGCGGCCTCGAGGGCGCGGCGGCCGGCATCGGTCAGGCGGACCTCGCGTCCGCGGGCATCGTCGGCGGCCTGGCAGCGATCGACCAGCCCGCGGGCGGCCATGCGGGACAGATGCTTGGACAGCCGGCTCTTGTCCCAGCAGATCTCAGCTCCCAGCTCCTTGGCGCGCAGCTGACCACCGGCCGCGGACAGCGCGACCAGCACTTCGTAGTCGGAGGTGGACAGTCCGTCCTTGGCAAGCCCGGCGGCGAGGGCGGCGTCCAGGCGTTGCCGCATGCGAATGTAGGACTGCCAGGTCGTCTGTTCCGCATCGGTCAGCCAGCGCGTCATGGCCTCCATAGTATCGACAAATAGTTGACACGGACACCAAGGCGGAGGCACAGGAACTCCACGGCGCATCCGGGCGGCCATCGGACGGCACTCTGACGTACAGTACTGACCGTCCAATTTGCGTAGTTCTGGCGGAAATCATCAAGGCCCGAGCGCATTTCCGACCGGAGCGAATGAGACACACACCGGCAGAAGAGGTTCCGGCGTTCGGGGCAAATCCCCTAATTCACCTCGATGAATAGCTCATACGGTTGACAATGCAACGTTGCGCCAGAACACTCGACGCCGAGCCCGGACCGGTCACCGCGCCGCAACCGCCTGCGGCGGCGGTGGCACATCCGCGCCGAACCGGGCCATTTGTCACCCCTATCGCGCCGACATTGAGGAATACATGAACGTTCGCCGGCTTCTCGTCACCGCCAGCGTCGCGGGACTGACGACCTTCACAGCCCAGACCGCCGTCGCCCTCGCCGACGTCCCCACCGGATCCTCCGGCACCGGTTCCTCCGCCATCGACACCGGCTCCGCCGCCACCGGCTCCGCGGGCCTGTCCCAGACCGGTTCCGCCGGCGGACCCGTCTACGAGAACTGCGACCAGGCCCGAGCCGCCGGCGTGGCGCCGCTGTTCCGCGGCCAGCCCGGCTACAGCCCGCACCTGGACCCGGACGGCACCGGAATGGCCTGCCCGACCGTCTGATTCACCGCTGCGCGGCGACTCGGCCGCCATCGAAACCCCGAGGCCCGGTCCACCAGGACCGGGCCTCGGGTTTCGCCGAACAACCTCATCTGCCCTGCGACGCGAATGTGGCCCGGTCCACCAGGACCGGGCCACATTCGGGTTCGCGGTTTCAGGGGCAATCCCTGACAGTCCGAGAGTTGGTGTCGCTCAGCGGCGGAAGATCTTGACCAGGATCAGGGTCGCCACCACCGCGCCGGCGCCGATCAGGCTGAACTTCACCTTGGGCTCGTTCAGTTTGGCCATCACCGTCTGCTTGGCGTTGTCGGCCAGTCGCTGGGGATCGGCGCGGACCGCGAGTTCGTCGAGCGTGCTCGCGAGCCGGTTGCGTGCGGCCTCGATCTCGCGCTCGATCGCCTCGGTATCTCTCGCCACGTCACACTCCTGTCTGGAAGCCGCGCTGGAAGGCGGCGCTGTCGTCTCGGGGCCGCTCGCGCGACACAGGCGCATGCGAGCCGACCTGCCCAGGAGTGTATCGCCAACACCGACTCGAGCCCGTCGGCTAGCGTGGCGGCATGACCGAGAATCACCGACTCAGTCCCGGCGACACCGCGCCCGCCTTCACCCTGCCCGATGCCGACGGCAAGGACGTCTCGCTGTCGGACTACCGCGGACGCAAGGTGATCGTCTACTTCTATCCGGCCGCCAGCACCCCGGGCTGTACCAAGCAGGCCTGCGACTTCCGTGACAATCTGTCCGATCTCGAGGGCGCGGGCATCGAGGTCGTCGGCATCTCCCCCGACAAGTCGGCCAAGCTCGCCAAGTTCCGCGACACCGAGAAGCTCACCTTCCCGCTGCTGTCCGATCCGGACAAGGAGGTGCTGTCCGCGTACGGCGCGTTCGGCGAGAAGATGATGTACGGCAAGAAGGTCACCGGCGTCATCCGCTCCACCTTCCTGGTCGACGAGAGCGGGAAGATCGAGGTCGCGCAGTACAATGTCAAGGCCACCGGGCACGTCGCGAAGCTGCGCCGCGATCTGTCCGTCTAATCGGGCGACCCGGCGTACGGACCCGAAAACGCGGAATCCCGGCCCGGATTCGGGACCGGGATTCCATGCAAAGAGATCTGGACTGCCACTGCCCCGCGGAGGGGAGGCCGCTAGACCTTCGGCATCAGCTGTGCGGCCCACTGGAGCATCATGCGCCAGTGGTTGTCCCACCAGGAGGAGAAATCGTCGGCGCCCAACGGCGGCGGCGCGAGTTCACCAGGGAACAGCCCGGATTCGGTCGGCGCGCCGACCGCGTGGGTCGGGGCCGGGATGATCGACTCCGGGTTGGAAGCGACCTCCGGCTCGGGCTGGGCCTGGATCAGCGGCCTCGGCTTTCCGCCATTGCGGACGTTGCCGCCGCGCGGCGCCCAGTTCAGAGTGGCGGGGTCGATGGTCACCAGATCGCTCGGCTGTAATCCGAGCGCGGGCTGATCGGAGTTCGGCATGACCGCATCGGTCGGCGGGACCGCATTGCCCGGCAGACCGTCGACCACGGGAGCGGTGGATCCGCTGTCCGGGCTCGGCACCGCCGCATCGCCGGCCGGGTGCTCGACGCCATTGTGCGCGTCCGCGGAGACGCGGGAATCGATGAGCATCGGCTGTGGCACCTTCTTGGAATCGCTGCCCGCGGCGTAGACCCCGCCCGCCACCAGGCCGCCCACCAGCACACTGGCCGCCGCGAAGAGCGCGGCGGCACCGCGGGACCGGCGAATGCGCTCGGCCGCCTCCCCCGCGAATTCCGCTTCCGGCAGCGCCGACAGCGCGGCGCCGATGGCCGGTGCGGCCGCCGACACCGCGCACGGGATGACCGGTGCGCCGAAGCCCGACTCCAACGCCGCCACCACCTCGGATTCGGTTGCGGCCGAACCGATCAGCACCACCGCGTCCGGCTTGACGCCCGCCGCGTCGAACTGGTCCCAGGCGGCGGTGACCGCGCTGCGCATGGCCTCCTCGGTGGCAGCGCCGCCGCTCAGCGCCACCGCCGCGAGCACCCGGCTGCGGTCGGGCGAGATGAGCGAGAACGCCTGGAAGCCGGGCACCACCTCACAGATGGCGAGGTCCTCGAATTCGTCCATCCAGGTCATGGCGCGCGCCACCGAGAGGTGCGCGGCCTTGGCCGACACCAGTGAGGCGTCGTGCCACGGGCCCGCGGCCAGCTTGGTGACGATGGCGCGGCGCTCGGCGGCATCCCGGTAAGCGACGGCCGCACCGAGTATCTCGCGATCCGCGCCGATCTGGTCGGCGATGTCCTCCAGCACCGACTCCACCGCGGCCGCCAGATCGGCCTTGGTATCTCCGGTGATCGGCTCGACACGCTCGAGCACCACACGCTCGGTCAACTTGTGGCCGTCATCGGCGAGGGCCACGGCGCGCACCGTGCCGCGCTCGGTGGCGACACCGAGGGTCACCGCGGAACGAACAGGGGTAGTAGCAACCACAATCAGCCTTCCAACGTCGACGTACAAGCGATGCACGCAGGTCGAGAGATCCGGAGGCCGAGCCCCCGACCCCGATTCGGCCCGGACTCGGGTTCCCGGCGGGCCCCTGGTGGCAGGGCCGAACGCGAACTCCCGGGCCGATCCCGCGATCGGATTCGGTACCAAAACCTTCAGGGCGTGACTCCGGCGAGGATCCGGAGTGCCGGGTCCGGGGGCTGGACCCCGGAATGCCCGTTTTCAGGGGTTCGAAAGGGGGCGGGCCCCTTTCGGCGAAGATCCGCAGCTGGGAGGCAGCTGCGATGGGTCTTCGGAGCCAAAGGCGGCGTGGATGGGTGGGATGCGGTGACACACGAAGTACCGCAGCGTGTCATGCGCGTGTCGCTACCCGTAGGCTGTTCAGCGTGGAAGCGCGCACGGGAGCCGGGTCGAATCGACGACCGGACCCTGCGTTGGAGCTGCAGGACGATCCACAGGAGCTGATGCCCCGTCGCCGCCCGACGCAGGAACGATCAAAACGCAAGTTCGACGCCCTGTTGCAGGCATCCCGGGAATTACTCGTCGAGGTCGGCTTCGAATCGTTCACCTGCGAAGAGGTCGCGGCCCGCGCGGAAGTGCCGATCGGCACCCTCTACCAGTTCTTCGCCAACAAGTACGTCATCGTCTGCGAGCTGAATCGCCAAGACCTGGTGGCGGTTTCGCAGGAGCTGGCCGATTTCCACGGTGAGATCCCGTCCATGGACTGGCTGCGGCACATGACGCAGCTGGTCGATCACCTGGCGGATCTGTGGATGACCGACCCGTCGCGACGCGAGGTGTGGCTGGCCATGCAGTCCACCCCGTCCACGCGCGCGACCGGCGCGATCCACGAAAAGGAGTTCGCCGAAGCGGTTTCGCAGATGCTGCGCCCGCTCATGCCGCGCACCCCGCGCGGCCGCCGCTCCATGATGGCGCAGGTGCTGGTGCACGTCGTGTACTCGATGCTGAACTTCTCGGTCCAGGACGGGCTCAGCCATGAGGACGCCGTCGCCGAGCTCAAGCGCCTCATGGTGGCGTATCTGCTGATCGCGGAAAAGGAATCGCGCTCCGGCGGGCAGCGCACCACCTTCGATCCGGAGTAGGAGCTTCTCCGTCGTTCCGGTGCGCAGGTGGCCGGAATCCACCCTGTCTGCCATGGACCCCGGCCGAAAGGATGCCGGGCGGGAGGACGCGGGTCAGTCGCGCATCAGGTCGGCCAGTTCGCCCGGATCCTCCAGCACGACCATGGCGGCGGCGGTGTCGCCATCGTGAGTGAGCGACAGGTGAACTCGCACCCGCGGCAGGAATTCCGCTGCCAGCCCGTGCAATTTGATGCTGGGGCGTCCCCAGGCGTCGTTCACGACCTCGATGAGCGGATATGGGTTGTCCCCGATCTGCGGGCTGCGGGCGAAGCGAGAGGTCGCCCACGCCTTGATGACCGCCTCCTTCGCCGCCCAGCGGATGGCGAAGCTCCGGGCCGGATCGGTGCCTTTGCTTTGGCAGTAGCGCCGTTCTCCAGCGGTGAAACTCTCCCGGAGCATGGTGGTTCCGGTGCGTTCCAGTTGTTCGGCGAACTCGGAGATGGTGACCAAGTCCAAGCCGATACCCAGGATCGTCACAGTGCGGGACTCCTAGATTCCTTGTGCGTGCAGTCGAATTGGCTGCGAACATACCAGTGGACCTACGGCACCGTAGGCTCTGTTGGACTGATGTCCCGGTCCTCGGACATGCAACGGCGGGCTCGCACCGGCACTCCGAGGAGCACCGGCACGAGCCCGCCGTATCAGACCTGCCGGGAGCTACTTGCCGACAGGCCGATCCATGCGACCCGCTGCCAGATCGGGCAACCTACTGGCAGGCCGGTCCCTTCGGAACCGCCACGTAGACGGCGTCGGAGTTCAGCCGGGCCCGCGGCGACAGCAGCACATCGGCTTCCAGCTGCCGCGACTGCTCGGCCGGGGTGCCGTCGCCGCCGAGACGGCGGTCGGCGGGCCGCTCGTACAGCGGGGCGCCGCCGCACATGGCCTCGGCGAAACGCTGGCGGCCGGCCAAGTGCCGCTGTTCGGCCTTGCGCTGGTATTCCTCTCGCTGGTCGGCGTCGGCGATGGCCTCGACGAACGCCTGCGGGTGCACGATGGCCAGCAGGCCGGACACGTGCCCGAAGCCGAGCGAGGTGACCAGACCGGCCTTGAGCGGGAAGCGATCTCCCACCGCGAGCGGTTCACGCAGCCACACCAGGTGCGGATACCGCCGCATCTTCTCGTCCACGCAGTCGAGGCTGCGGTTGGGCGGAATGACGCCCTGCTCGAGCACCTGGCACAGGCCGATGAGCTGGAAGGCCGCCGCGCCGCCCTTCGCGTGACCGGTGAGGGCCTTCTGCGAGATGACGAACAACGGAGCGCCTTCGGAGCGGCCGATCGCGTTGGCCAGTCGCTCGTGCAACTCGGACTCGTTGGGATCGTTTGCCGCGGTGGAGGTGTCGTGCTTGGAGATCACCGCGATCTCGTCCGGGGTGACGCCGAGCTTGGCCAGTTCCCTGGCCAGCTTGGACTCCGGCCCGCCGCGGCCCGCGCCCAGGGCGCCCAGGCCCGGAGCCGGGATCGAGGTGTGCACGCCGTCCGCGAAGGACTGCGCGTAGGCGACGACGCCCAGCACGGGCAGGCCCATCTCCAGCGCGACCGAGCCGCGGGCGAGCAGAACCGTTCCGCCACCCTGCGATTCGACGAAGCCGCCGCGGCGGCGGTCGTTGGCGCGGGAGAAGTAGCGGTCGCTGATGCCCTTGGCGGCCATGACCGAGGAGTCGGCGGTCGCGGACATGTCGCCGAAGCCCACGATGCCTTCGATGCCGAGGTCGTCGTAGCCGCCCGCGACCACCAGATCGGCCTTGCCGAGCCGGATCTTGTCCACGCCCTCCTCGACGGAGACCGCCGCGGTCGCGCAGGCCGCGACCGGGTGGATCATGCCGCCGTAGGAGCCGACGTAGCTCTGGACCACGTGCGCCAGAGCGACGTTCGGCAGCGCCTCCTGGAGGATGTCGTTGGCCCGCGACTCACCGAGCAGGTTGTCGATGTAGAGCGAGCGCATCGACGACATGCCGCCCATACCGGTGCCCTGGGTGTTGGCCACCATGGCCGGGTGCACCCAGGCCATCAGCTCGGCCGGGCTGAAGCCGGAGCCGAGGAAGGCGTCCACGGTGCAGACGATGTTCCACAGCGCCACCCGGTCGATGGAACCGGCCATATCGGCGGAGATGCCCCACTTGGTGGGATCCCAGCCGGTCGGGATCTGACCGCCGACGGTGCGCGACAGCTTGGCCTTGCGCGGGACGCGAATCTCGGTGCCCGCCTTGCGGGTGACCTGCCAGTCACCCGTGCCCTCGACCGGGGTGACGACCGTCTGCTCCGGATTGGCGGAGAAGAAAGCGCGTGCCTCGGCCTCGCTGTTGACCACGAAGGTGAGGTCGGAGTCCAGGAACACCGAGGTGAGCAGCGGGGCGGCATTGTCGATCATGGCGCCGTCGTCGCCGTAGCGGCGCACGCCGCAGCGCTCCACCACGGTGTCGTGGTAACGGTCGGCCAGCTCGGATTCCTCCACGTACTCACCGGATTCGGTGTCGTACCAGCCCGGCTTCGGGTCGTTCTCCCAGGTGACCAGGCCCGTGGTCCAAGCCAGTTCCAGCACGCCCGCGGCGGAGAGCTGGTCCGAGACCTCCATCTCGAAGCGGGTGCGCGCCGACCCGTAGGGGCCGAGCTCGCCGGCGCCGACGATGACGACCATGTCGTCGAGATCGGCGGTCACGGCACCCCATTCGGGGGTGGGCAGCTTGGAGCTGAGGGTCGGCGGGGCGGGCAGGGCCGAAATGGTCGCGCCGTCAAGGTCTTCCGACTCCTCGGCGGCGGCCTCGGCCTGCTCGCGCGATTCCCGCGCCAGCTCCGGCAGATCCAGTTTGGCTCCGGCGAGACCGCCGGTGAGGTCGATCTGCTGCGGTCCGGACGCGGTCACCACGCGGGCCCGCGAGCTGCACCACTTGAGCAGTTCGTCGGCCATCTGCAGCGTGGACCAGGTGTGCACGCCCGCCTTCTCGACGGCCGCGACCAGCGGATCGTTGCCGCCCATGAGGCCGGTGCCGCGCACCCAGCCGATCAGCGCGTGCACCAGGGTGACCCGCTCCGACCAGGACTTCTCCGCCCGCCACTTGGCGACGATGGCGTCCAGGGCGGCCTTGGACTCGCCGTAGGCGCCGTCCCCGCCGAACATGCCGCGGTTGGGCGAACCCGGCAGCACCACATGCAGTTTCGCGTCCACGTCGTGATCGGCGCCCAGCTTGGACAGGCCACCGATGAGGCGCTCCACCGACCACAGCAGCACCCGCATCTCCATTTCGGCGCGGGCGCCGGCGTCGGAGAGGTCACCGGCCACCCGGGGCGCGGCGAAGGGCAACAGCAGGGTGGGGGTCATCGCCTCCTTGACGAGAACCTTGGCGCCACCGGCATTGTCGACCTGCTCGTTGCCGATCCACTCGATGAGCGTGTCGATGTCGGTGTAGGAGGCCATATTCGCCGGGACCACCCAGAGGGCGGCGCCGTGGCGGGCGTTCTCGCGATAGAGCTGCTTGTAGAAGCCGAGGCGCTCGTCGTCCAGCTTGGAGGTGGTGACCACCACCGTGGCGCCGCCCGAGAGCAGGCGACCGGTGGCCGCCGCCGCGATGGAACCCTTGCTGGCGCCGGTGATCACGGCGATGTCCGAGGACCAGGCCCCGGGCTCCTCGGTGCCGAGGGCGGCCTCGGCGATGGCGCCGTAGACACCGGCCAGCACCGAGCGGGCTTCGCTCATGGCCCGGTTGCGCCACCAGTTCGCCTGCGCCGCAACGGCCGCACCGGCGCCGTAGTAGCCGTCCACCACCGGTTCGACCGGCAGCGAGCCGTCATTGCCGAACCACAGGCGGGCGAGATCCTCACGGGCGCTGGCCCATCGGTCGTCGATGAGCACGGCCTTGCGGGCGTCGAAGGCGGGCGCGACCAGTCGCGGCCAGTCCGAACCCAGTTCGGCCGAGACCAGATCCACCAGGGTGTCCTCGGTGGCCTCCGGCGCGGACGCCTGCTCGGCGTGGCCGAGGGACTCCAGGATCACCCGGGCGGCCTGCGCCAGCACGCCGTCGCGACCGGTGATCTGCTCGGTGAATTCGCCCAGGGCGGCCGCGTCGACGGTCGCACCGCCACCGCCGCCGGCCGAGGGCATGGAGACCGCGACTCCGCGGCGCGCGGCCACGGCCTGCACGGCGGCGTCGATGGCGGCGTCCACGGAAGCGGCGTCGGAGAGGCCACCGGAGACCAGGCCACCCAGGTCGCCACCGCGCACGGACTGGCCCTCGCGGGTGCCGAGCGAGACCTCGGCGGTGACGTGGCTCGCCCAGCCGTCGCCCAGGCCCCAGACCTTCTTGACGCGGTCGCCGATGGCGGCGGGCCGCTTGCCCGAGGGGCCGAAGACCTTGCGCAGGTGATCCCCGATGGCGTCGGAGAGCACGGAGCCGAACGGCTTGTAGGTACGGGCCAGGCGGTCGACCGTGCCCGACAGCGCGCCCATGTCCGCGTCCGCGGCGCCGTCGATGGCACCGAGGGAGAGCTCCGCGCCGAGGTCGACGAGCAGCTGGTTGCGGCGTGAGGAGACGCCGTCGCACAGGCCCTCGATGGTGTCCACCGGGCCGATCTGGTCCATGCGCAGCTTGGTCCACAGCGCGATGAGCACGCGGGTGGCGTCGGCGGCGGAGAACGCGATGTCGTCCGGGGTCGGGCCGCCGGTCGGCACGGCCACGGGGGCCGGGGCCGGGGCGGCGGGAGCCGTTGCGGCGGAGATGGTTTCGGCCGGGGTCTCCTCCAGCTCCTCCACCGGCGCGGGGTCGGTGTCGGTCGAGTAGACGATGCCGCGCTCGCGCTCGATATTGAGGACTTCGACCACGGCGCTGCCGAACTGCGGCAGCTTCAACGTGTTGGACGCCAGGTTGGCGACGGTCGGCGTTGCGGCCAAACCGATTTCGACGAAGCGTTCGACGCCCACGCCACCCTGCTCCACATCCGTGAACAGCAGGTCCTGGGTCTCGATCCAGCGCACCGGGCTGGCGAACTGCCAGGCCAGCAGCTCGACCAGGACCACGCGGCACAGCTCGACCGGCTTGGCGGTCCACTCGTCCCAGTCGGCCAGCACCTCGGCCAGCGGCTCGGACGGCACCAGATCCGCGATCTCGGAGACGAATTCGCGCTCCAGGTTGAACGGCTTGGGCACGAGGTTCGGAATGTAGCGGCCGATGAGCAGTTCCGGGTGCAGGTCGGCGGGCAGCAGCTCCAGCAGCTTGGCGCGGAACTCCGGCACGCCGGCGCGCAGCACGGTGGAGTGGAACGGCACGTCGATGCCCGGGATGAGCACGAAGGCCCGCTTGCCACCGGTTTCGGCGCGCAGCCGCTCGATTTCGGCCTCGAGCGCCGCTATGCCCTTGACCGTGCCCGCGATGGCGTACTGCGAGCCGCGCAGGTTCAGGTTCACGACCTCGAGGAATTCCCCGGCCTGCTCGCCGACGCCCTTCACCCAGTCGATGACCTGATCGTCGGCGATGCCGATCTGCGAGGGCCGGATGGCCGCCATGCGGTAGTCACTGCGGCCCTGGGCATCCCGGGGCACCAGCTCGTGCATGGCCGAACCGCGCTGGAAGACGACCTCCAGGACGGCCGGCAAAGGCAGCACACCCGCGGCCGCGGCGAGCGCGTTGTACTCACCGACGGAGTGGCCCGCGAGCATGGCGCCCTCGATGAAGGCGCCGGCCTCGCGCAGTTCCGCGACCTGGGCGACACCGAGGGTGGCCATGGCCACCTGGGTGAACTGGGTCAGGTGCAGCACGCCCTGCGGGTGGCGGTACTCGATGCCGCGCGCCTTGAGATAGGTCGGGTTGTCGCGCACCACAGCCAGAATCGAGAAGCCGAGGGTCTCCCGGGTGTGCTTGTCAGCGCGGTCCCAGACCTCCTTGGCGGCCTTGGATCGAGTCCGGGCTTCCAGGCCCATCCCCTTGGCCTGAATGCCCTGTCCGGGGAAGGCGTAGACCGTCTTCGGCGGCGCGATGCGGCCGGTGGCGGTCATCACCAGATTGCCGTCGATGCGGCAGGAGACCTCGACGATCTCCGAACCCCGGTCCACCGCAACGCGTTCCACGCGGACATCGATCTTGGCGCCGAGGCGGACCATGCCCAGGAAGCGTGTGGTCCAGGCGGTGATGGTGCGCGGCGGCACCTTGTCGTTCAGATCGATGGCCGAGACGGCGTGCTGCGCGGCGGCCGAGAGCCACATGCCGTGCACGATCGGGTTGCCCAGACCGGCGAGCCTGGCGGCGTTGTCGGAGGTGTGGATCGGGTTGAAGTCGCCCGAGACCTGGGCGAAGGCGCCCATGGCTCGCGGGGCGACCAGGGCCACGTCGCGACGGCGACGGCGCGGGGTGTCGGTGGCGTCGGCCGACAGCGAGCCGGCGGCGCGGGGCGGATCGGTCAGTTCGGCCTGACCGGTGCGGCCGCGAATGGCGAAGCGCTCCACCAGTTTCGCGACGGGCGGGGTGTCCAGGCCGTGGTCGCGCATGACGCCGACGGTGACCTTGACCTCGACCACGCGGCCCAGGTCGGTGTCGAGCACCTCGGCGGACTCGGCGCGAACGGCGAGCACGGCGTGCTCGGACGGCAGCGCGCCGAGCAGCTCGATCTGGTGGTCCAGGTGGACCAGGTCCAGCATGCCCTCGATGACGCTCCGCCCGTCGGCGGTGCGGGTGACGCCCAAGACCGCGAAAACGGCGGGCCAGCAGGCGCCCACGAGCACGTCGGGGGCGGTGCGGCCGATCGTGCTCAGGCTGTCGGGCAGGCCTGTGCCGGTGACACCGGCGTGGTCGGCGATGAGGTCCGGGCTCCAGGCCAGGTTGACGTGCGCGACCTGTGTACCGTCGATGGTCTTGACCTCGGGCAACGACTGGCCCGCGGCGACGGCCAGCAGCGCCGACATGGCGGCCTCGGCGTCACTTTCGGTGATGATCGGCGCGCCACCGTTGTACGCGGAGACCGGCACGGTGATGCGGATGCGTACGGCGTCCTCGCCCAGCAGCGGGACGACCAATTCCACGTAGGCGGAATCGCTTTCGGGGCCCTCGGTGGCGGACAGGGTGGCGCCGGTGCGCGGGTGCTTGGCGCCCTTGCCGTTCATCTCCCACTCGTCCAGGCCGCCCAGGCGGTGGATCGGGTTGACGGTGGTACGGCCCGCCCACTGCACGTCGGGGGCGGCGAGCACGATGTCGAGCAGGCCGCCCGCGACCTCGGCGCGGCGGCGGCCGTCCACGGCGGCCGGGACGACCCCCGCACGCACCAGAGAATAGGCGGTGTTCTGCTCGAAACGGTCGAGGAGTTCACCGACCGGCTCGTCCACGCGGGTGATGCCCGCGACGGAGACGGTGCCCGGGATGATGCAGACCTGGTCGGCGGTGTAGCGCGGATCGTGGGCCTGCCACAGGGAATCCGAGCGCCACCAGCGGCGCACGTCCTGGTCGACGACCGGCACGAAGTTGACCGGCTTGCCCGGCGTCTTGCACAGCGCGATGAAGAACGGCACGTCGGCCGGGTGCAGGATGGTGTCGGCGGCGGCCGGGTACTGCTCCTTCAGGGCGCAGAGCGCCTGCACGGGAGCCTCGAACGCGGTGTCGTCGGCGAACAGCGTCGCGATCGCGCCGCGGTCGGCCGGGTTGAGGCGGGATTCGGTGCGGCGCACCATTTCCGCGAACCGGTCGCGCCAGGTGATGTCCAGCCATACCGAACGGGTGGCGTCGGCGATGGCGTCGGAGAAGTCGGCGCCGCAGTCGAAGTTCTTGCGGCGGTCCAGGTCAGGGTGGGTCTGGGGCAGATAGGCCGCCAGCTCGAGGTAGCGCTCCAGCCACTCCAGGTAGGTCATGGTGGCGACATCGCCGAAGTACGGCTTGGCGGTGCGGTCGAGGGCCTCGATGATCTCGGCGCGGCGGGCGGCCACGGCCTCGGCGTCACCGGCGACCTCGTCCAGCAGGCGGCCGGTGCGGGAGGCGGCATTGTCGATTTCGTGGATGTCCGCGCCCAATTGGCTACGGCCGGAAGCCATCCCGCCGACGGCGGTGCCCGCGCCGACCCAGTCGGGGGTGCCGGGGGTGTCGACCAGCAGTTGCTTGACCTCGGGGGCGGTGGTGGCCTCCAGGGTGGCCATGGCGGCGGTGCCGACCAGGACACCGTCCAGCGGCATGGCCGGGTAGCCGTGCTGCTGCGACCATTCACCGGTCAGGTATTCGGTGGCGCGCTCCGGGGTGCCGATGCCGCCGCCGACGCAGACCACCACGTTCTCGCGGCCACGCAGTTCGGCGTAGGTCTCGAGCAGCAGGTCGTCGAGGTCTTCCCAGGAGTGGTGGCCGCCGGCCTTGCCGCCCTCGATGTGCATGATCACCGGGTACGACGGCACGGCGTCGGCGATGCGCAGCACGGCGCGGATCTGGGCCACGGTGCCGGGCTTGAAGGCCACGTGGGTGATGCCGACCTCGGTCAGCTCCTCGATGAGGGCAACGGCCTCTTCGAGTTCCGGGATGCCGGCGGTGACGATGACGCCGTCGAGGGGCGCGCCGGCGGTGCGAGCGCGCTGCACGATGCGCTTGCCGCCCAGCTGCAGCTTCCACAGGTACGGGTCCAGGAACAGCGAGTTGAACTGCACCGCGCGGCCCGGCTGCAGCAGCTGCTTCAGCTCCTCGACGCGGTCGGCGAAGATCTGCTCGGTGACCTGGCCGCCACCGGCCAGCTCGGCCCAGTGGCCCGCATTGGCCGCGGCCGCAACGATTTTCGCGTCGACCGTGGTGGGGGTCATGCCCGCCAGCAGGATGGGCGAGCGGCCGGTGAGGCGGGTGAACGCGGTCTCGACGACGATGCGCCCGTTGGGCAGGCGGATCGGCTTGGGCGCGAATTCGCTCCAGGCCGGGGCGACCTCGGGGGCCGCGCCGGGGGTGAACAGGCTGCGCTGGCCCGGGCGGGTGGAGGCGGCGAGCACGCCGACGCCGGTGCCCTTGAGGGAACCCGCGGTGAGGCGGCTCAGCAGATCGCCGGGACCGAGGTCCAGGATCCACTGGGCCCCCAGGGAGACGGTGTCGTCGACAATGCCGACCCAGTCGATCGGATCGACCAGCACTTCCTGGGTGAGGGTCGCGGCCAGCTCGGCGTCCAGGCCGCACTGCTGAGCCCAGCTCTTGACCAGGTCGACGGTCTCGGCGAGCGCCGGGTGGTGGAAGGCCACCTCGACCGGAATGTCCTCGAAGACGGGGGCGAAGATCGCACCGCCGCGCTTCTTGCCGTCGCGCTCGCGCGCCTGCTCGGCATTGATCTCGGCGGCGCGCTGACGAACGCGATCCAATTGGGCGACCGGGCCGCTCAGCACGGCGCGGCGCCGACCGTTGCGGATGGACAGCACGGCGGCCTTCTCCGGCTCGACACCGGTCATGACCTCGGCGACAACGGCTTTCAGGAGCTCGGGGTCGACATTGGAGACGGCGACCATCGGGGACTTCTCCCCCACCGGCAGCAGGCCGCGGCGGCGGGCGACCAGACCGGCTGCGGCGCCGATCAATTGGGTGATGGCCAGCAGTTCGGCGTCGCGCTGCCCGTGCGCCTCGGCGGCGGTGGCGGCGAGGCGGCCCTGCGAGTGGCCGATGACGGCGGTGGGCGCGTGAGCGACGATGTCCAGGCCCTGCAGGCGCAGCGCGCGCAGCGCGGCGATCTGGGTGAGGAACACACCCGGCATCGAGACGGCGGCGGAGCGCAACACCTGCGCTGACGGCGCTCCCGACACCTCCCCCTGGTCCGGGTCGGCAATCTCCTCTTCCAGCATCCACGCGATGGGGTCGAAACCGACCGGCCGGACCACGAGCAGTTGTGCCGCAATCGGTTCCAGCGTGGCGGCGGCCTCGTTGACCAGCGCCGTCAGCTCCGGCTCCAGGGCGGAATCCCGCCCGATCTCCTCGAGCTCACTGAGCCACTGCGCGCCCTGCCCACCGAATGCGAGGGCGTACGGCACGCCTCCCAGCAACCGGTCCAGCAGTGACGACCTGACCCCACTCTCCCGTGACTTCCCCGCCGCCCTGGCCTTCGATCCGGTCCCGGTGCTCTCGTTGATCGTCAAGACGTTCGACTTCCTTCTCCTGGCGGCCCGCCTCCACAGAACTGGGCCGCGCTCACGGTGCGCAGGTATCCCTCCGGCCCGCAGGCCCTGGTAGAAGCCGAGGATGGCACAAAATCATGAGGATCTCCTCATGTTTGGCCGTCGACCAGGTCATTACCGACGAGTTTTTCCGTACACTCGTACCAGAATGGCGCGAAACATGACCCTCCCTCATGTTTGAAGCCGCTGGTGAGCCCGGTTACATCCGTGTAGGAAATGTGAGGCTTCCTCACATTGGTGTTTATAAAATCGTTATAATCCCTGGTGGGGTTACCGACCAGTACGCCACACCCTCCCGGTGCTTCGCGATCCCCGTTGGACCCGGTAAAGTTTGGACGGTCGTACCGTTAGCGCGAGTGGCGAAATTGGCATACGCGCCAGATTTAGGTTCTGGTGTCCTCGGACGTGCGGGTTCAAGTCCCGCCTCGCGCACACAATCCCGTCACGGGTGTCGTATCCGAGAAGTGCGTGTTCGAGTGCACTCGCACACGCGGAGGACGACCAGTGGTGATGTGCCCTGACCTGCAACGATTTCCGATCGGCGCGCTGGATTCTCCCGGACCCGCCGATCCGTCGATCGCCGTCGATGTCCGTGGCGGTGCGGCACGATGCCGATGCTGGTGCCGCCGCGGACCCCGCTGCGGGAGCCGTTGCACGGCCCGATGACCGCGCCGCCGTCTCCCCCTCTTCGTCCCTCGGACCTGACCTATGGACTGGCGACGGCGGGTGACGGTGGCCGGATCGCGGATCGGCACGTTGTCGCGGCGCTCGCCCGGTCCGAGGGTGACCGTCCGAGCCCGCGCGTGGACGGCGGCATCCGCGTCGCCGAGCTCGCGACCGCCGCGACGCTCGACGGTTCCGTCGTCGTCCGGACCGGTTTCGTCCGGCCGCCGTATCGCTGGCGGCGGCGGCCGAATCAGTTTCCCGGTGACCGGGTCCTGTTGCTCGCCAACGCATCTCGCAACCGGCTGGCTATCTGCACGCCCGCGGCGATCGGTGAGGTGTTCGGTCCCGAGGCGTGTTCACACGTGGGGGGCGCAACGGCGTGCGGCAGATGGACGCGGAAGGGCTTGTCGCGGACCCGTTCACCCATCCCTCGAAGCTCGAACCCGCTCGGCTCTGCGCGGAGGAGGTCAGGTGGTTGCGTGGCCGCGCACAGCATCGAGGTACGCAGCGATGGCATCACGGTTACGAGCAAGACAGTCGATTCGGGCGCTCATCCGATCGCGTTCGTGTTCGAGGATGGCGATCATTTCCGGTGTCGCGTCAGGGAAGTGGATGGCGCGCGGCTTGTCGAGACATGGGAGGATCTGCTTGATGATCCGAGTCGGTAGCCCGGCATCGAGCAGCCCTCGGATCTGCATGACCCGATCAACGAAGCGCTCGTCGTAACTGCGGTATCCGTTCGCACAGCGGTCCGCGACGATCAGCCCCCGCTCCTCGTAGTAGCGCAGCAGCCGACGCGGTGTCCCGGTGCGCTCCGACAACTCCCCGATCCGCATGTGCCCGATCCCACTTCGCTTGACCTTCACACCTATGTGAGGGTTCGAGCATACGAGACATGGACAACGAACTCTTCGACTACCACCCGATCGTCAACCGCGCACCGATCCATTGGCCGGGCGGTGCCCGCGTCGCCTTCTACGTCGGACTCAATATCGAGCACTACCAAGTAGACAAGCCCTCGACCAGCATCTTCCCCGGCACCGCCGCACTGACCCCCGACCCGCTGAACTACGGCTGGCGTGACTACGGGCCGCGGGTGGGGATCTGGCGCGTGATAGACACCCTCGACCGGCATCGCATTCGAGCCAGCGTGCTGCTCAACTCCGATGTCGCCCAACACAACCCGCAGATCATCGCCGCCGGCCGAGACCGGGACTGGACCTGGCTGGCGCACGGCAAGAACAACTCGATCTTCCAAGCGGATATGACCGTCGACGAGGAGCGCGCCTACCTGACCGAGGTCGTCCACACCATCGAACGAGCCACCGGTCGCAGACCACGCGGCTGGATGGGGCCGGCACTCACCGAAACCTTGCACACACCGGAACTGTTGTCCGAACTCGGACTCGACTATGTGCTGGACTGGACCAACGACGATCAGCCCTACCAGCTCAACGTTCCCGGAATGCTCAGCGTGCCGTACTCGGTCGAGCTCAACGACAACAGCCTGTTCCTCGGGACCGGGCTGTCAGGCGCCGATTTCGTTCAGATCGTCAAAGATCAGCTCGAGCAGCTGTACGAGGACTCGGCCGACAGCGGGCGGGTGATGGCCCTCGCGCTGCACCCGTTCGTCATCGGTCAGCCATTCCGAACCAAGTACCTGGACCAAGCGTTGGAGTACGTGGCTGACCACCCTGGCGTCTGGCTCACCACCAGCGACGAGATCGCCGCGCATTACCGGGCGTCCACCGGACAACAGGAACCGGAATCCCGGTAGACCCCGTATGTGACGCGCTCCGCTACAACGCGGAGCGCGTCACAGCCTGTCTGATCAACGAGTTGTTCAAAAGGCTCAAGTCGGATCGTCGTGGGCAGACCGGACATGTTCACGCGCGAGGAACAGGAGTGCGTCCGGATATCCGATGCTTTCTTCCGCGCCGATGTCGAAGCCACCTCCGCCCCCCGAAAAGACGCTGCGGGACTCGGTCGCGTGCGAGACTCTCCCCATGGCCACGACACCGGCTCCACCGCCAGGGTTTCATTCGGTGACGCCGCGGATGGTGGTCGATGATCAACAAGCCGCGATCGCGTTCCTGCGGACCGTGTTCGAGGCGATCGGCGAGGTCGAGCAGAATCGGCCCGCCGAGGTCCGTATCGGCGACTCGCTGATCCTGGTGTCGGAATCCGGCGAACGCGACATGTTTCCGGCGTTCCTCTACATCTATGTCGATGACGTCGCGGCCACCTATCAACGAGCACTGGCCGCGGGTGCCGTCACCATGGAGGCGCCGTTCGACACGCCGTACGGTGACCACCGAGCCATGGTGCGAGACCCTTTCGGCAACGTCTATCAGATCGCCAGTCGACGCATCACCACCGCGTGAGACTGAGCGGAACCCGCGGACAACAGGGTCTGGCCGGTGACCATATCCGTTCGGAGACAAGACTTTACGGCCGGTCGGCCGAAGATCGGCGGGGAGTCGGGTTCGGCCGGCTCTGAAGCCGGGTAGTCATTTCGCGATGAAGAAGGCCGCACTGCCGAGGCCGACGACCAGGCAGCCCACCACCTACTACACCCGGCGCCGGAACGCGTCCAGGTTCTCCGTCAGGAAGGATTCCAGGGCGCGAGGGGGCTTGCCGAGGATGCGGGCGACGGTATCGGTCGGACGTTCCGGATAAGTGATGGCCAGCCGCTGGATTTCCACGATGTGGCCGGCCAGCCAGCCCGGCAGGCCGGACTGTTCGATGAGGTGTTCGCGGAAGTCGGCGGGTGGTAGGTCGACATAGCGGATCGGAGTGTCGAGCATGGCGCTCAACAGGGCCGTCAACTCCGGGTAGCTGTAGGTTTCCGCGCCGGTGAGAGTGTATGTGCCCCCGGCTATTTCGGTTCGCGTGTGGGCCGCGGCCGCGACGTCGGCGATGTCGCGGCAGTCGATGTAGTTGCACGCGGCCACGCCCATGGTTCCGACGATGGCGCCCTGTGTCGCCACCTGAGGACCGAGCAGGAGCAACTTCTGCATGAACGCGTAAGGGCGCAACACCGTGTGTGTGATGCCGGAAGCTCGCAGCGCCTCCTCGATCGCGTAATGCCACCGCGCGACGGCCACGGGTGAGTCCGGAGCGGCCGTCGGCACCGAGAGTTTGACCACGTGCTCGATGCCGCACACAGCGGCGGTATCGATTGCGCGAGTTTCGAATTCGACCTGGAACGGGCTGTTGGTTATGGCGAGGAAGAGTTGTGTGGCACCTTCGAACGCGGCCCGCAGCGAGGCCGGATCCGCCGCGTCGGCGTACCGGATCTCGACATCCGTAGGCGGATACACCATGGCGCGCAACCGATCTGGATGTCGGCTCAATGCCCGGCACGGCACCCCGAGCTCGAGCAGGCGGGTCAGGAGCGCGTTGCCGATCGCGCCGGTAGCTCCCATGACGACAATCATCCGTGTGCTTTTCGTTGGACCGAGCACCAGCGCCAGGTAATGATCGTGGCGGCCAGTGCGGCGGCGATCGGGAAGTCGATGCGAATGCGATCGGGAAACAACGCTGTGGCGGTGAGGAGTTGGGCGGTCAACGCGGCTAGCGCGGCCGCGCCGAGCCCGAATCCCGCCGCGAGCGATACGGGCCGTGCACGACGTAGCCGTGAAACCCGAACTCCGCTCTGCCGCAGCCACATCCCGAGCAGGAAGGCGACGAGCGCGGACGTGCCGGCGATCGAGGTCACCGCGGCTCGCAGCAGATCCTCCTGCCCGGTGATCAATCCGCCCGCGCCCGCGCACACCGCCGGAGCCACATAGGCGGACACGACCTCTCGCCACACTACGAATCGGGCAGGCACGGTCGTCGGATTCATATCATTAGGTTCCTAACTATATGGCCATAGCGAAGCGCCGGATGACGATCGTCCAGTCAGTCCGCAGTGAGCGCGCCCATGCCCCCGCTGATGCGTTCGAGCAAGTCCAGGAAGACCGCGCGTTCCTTGTGGGTCAATGCGCTGACCATCGCCTGCAAACGGCCGAAATGCTCGGGCGCCATATCGCGCAGCTTCTGCGCGCCGCGCGCGGTGAGTACCACCATCACGGCGCGACCGTCCTCGGCCGAAGCGCGCCGGCACACCAGCCCCTGCCGTTCCAGGCCGTCGATCAGGCCGGTTACCGTTGCGCGCGTTACCCCGAGGCCGACCGCCAGTTGCGAGGGCGACTTCTCCCCGCCCGCGTCCTCGAGGTCCGCCAGCAGTCGATAACGTCCGGTGGACAGCCCGAACCGCGCGAAGTGCGTCTCTGTCGCCTGACCGAGCTTCGCTCCGGCGGCCAGCAGTCGCACCGCGACGAGCATCGCCTGGGGATCGACTTCGGATTCCAGGCCATAGCGCCGGATCTGCGACCGCGCCTGCGCCAGAGTGGGAACTTCCGGGGCTTCCGGATCCGTTGTCATGGATTTAATATGGCACCTAACTACTTCGTCGTCAAAGTAGCTCCGATCACGTCACACCAGTTGCCGTCCGGTCCCCCGGGAAGGTTCGACCATCATGTCTGTCTGACGGGTGTGCATCACCTGAAGTTCCCGGTTTCCGACCTGCCGGCGAGCATCGCTTGGTTCGAGGCCGCACTCGCGGCGACGCGGGTCGAGAAATACGACCACCGCCATCCCGACGGCACCCTGTTCGGCGTCATCCTGATGCTGCCCGGTGTCCCGATCCCCGTGGAATTACGCCGGGCCCCAGCGGCAGCCACCGCGAACGCGGGCTTCGACCCGGTCACCTTCGGTGTCGACGGGCTCGACGGTCTGCAGCGGTGGGTGGACCACCTGGACTCGGTCGGCATCGAGCATTCATCGATCATCACCGGATTCATCGGTCATCTCGTCGAATTCCGGACCCCGGACGGATTGTGCATCCGGATCTACACCGACCCGCCCAACGGGTTCGCCGACGTCGAAATGCGCCCGGATCAGGTCGAGTTCGAGCATCCGCGACTGGGACCCGCCGGGCCCTCGTAGTCGGGAAAGCCCTGACCCAGGTCGAGTGCCTCCAGTCGGAGCTCCCTCGAAAACTGTTGTGACACAGGAACATAATTCTCCGACAAGCAACTCGACCGCGATCCTCCTCGAAAGATGGCTGCCGGGTCAGCGCAACCGGACCGGGAGGGCGGTCAGGCCTCGCACGATGAGGCTCTTGCGCCAACGCAGGTCGGCGTCCGGGGCGAGTTCCAGGTCGGGGTAGGCGGCGAGGAGACGGGTGATGGCGATGGCGCTCTCGGTGCGGGCCAAGGGGGCGCCGACGCAGCGGTGGATGCCGTGGCCGAAGGCGATGTGGTTGGGTGAGCGGTCGGGGTCGAAGCGGTGGGGGTCGGGGAATTGGGCGGGGTCACGGTCGGCGGCGGCCATGGAGACCAGGATCAGTTGGTCCTGGGGAATTTCGATGCCGCCCAGGACGGTTGGGGCGGTGGTATAGCGGAAGGTCGCCTCGGTCGCGGGGGCCTCGAAGCGGAGGACCTCTTCGATGAAGGCGGGGATGCGGTCCGGGTCGTCGCGCAGTCCTTCGTGAAGGCCCCTGTCCGCCAAGAAGATCGCGACGCCGTTGCCGATCAGGTTGACCGTCGTCTCGAAGCCCGCGACCAGCAGCAGGAAGACCATACTGATCAGTTCGCGGTGACTGAGCCGGTCGTCGTCCTCGCGGGCGGCGATGAGTTCGGAGAGCAGATCCTGGCCGGGAGTCGCGGCCTTGGTATGGATCAACCGGTCGATGTAGCCGACGAATTCCATGACCGCGCTCGCCCGGGCCTCGTTGCTGTCCTCACTCGACAACAGCGACGTCGACCATCGCTGGAACGCGTCGCGGTCCGTGCCGGGGACGCCCAGCAGCTCGCAGATCACCGACATCCCGAGCGGAACGGCGAACCGTTCGAGCAGATCGACGACTTCACCACGGTCGGAGGCCAAGTCGCCGAGCAGCTCATCGGCGAGCTCGCTGATCCGCGGCGCCAGCTCCGCCATGGCCCGTCCGCTGAACGCCCGATTGACCAGTCCCCGCAGCCGGGTGTGCTGCGGCGGGTCGTAGAAGACCATCATGTCCGCGAACATGCTGCCGCCGAGATGCCGGTCTCCGCCCTCCGCCGCGACCGTTGCCTTGGCGCCGGGAGACTTGAGGACCTTACTGATGGCGGGATCGGTGAACGCGGCCTTGGCGACCTCGTAATCGGTGATCAACCATCCGAGTCCGGAATCCGGAAGGCGGACCCGATGCACCGCTCCCCTGCTCCGCAGCTGGTCGTACACCGTGTGCGGGTCATCGAAGAAGTCATCCGTCAGTTCGAACACCGCTGTCGCCGAATGATCTGCCGGAGAGTCGATCTCGTACCCCATGACACGGAACCTAGCAGTGCGTGCGCTCCCGCCACCCGTCCGAATTCACCCCTGCGCGTGTATACAATCCCGTTGCATGTAGCACCAGAGAGGATCCCCCGAGAGTGGTGAACGAGCCCACGAAACCGTCGCTGGGGCAGCATCTTACGTTCTTGCGCAAGCGCGAGGAGGCACGTCGGCACGAGACCGGCGACCTGCCCGCGGCGCGCAAATTCAGTAGGGAAAGGGCAGCGGCCGAAGCGCATATCACCGCCAGCTACCTGACCAAGGTCGAGCGCGACGAGGTCGGGCAGGTCGACGTCGGGATCTTGCGGGTGTTGGCGACGACCTATCAGGCCAGCGACGACGAGTGGCGCTATATCTGCGATCTGGCCGGCTACGCCTCGCCCTATCCGTCCATCACCGGGATCGGCCCGGCCCTGGAGATCGCGCGATTCGAGGTGTTCGAGTCGGCGGTGACGCCGATCATGAACACCGAAATGACCGAGGCAACAGCCGATCTCGTGTCCTTCTACGCGCCCCAGCGCCGGCTGATCACGGCGAACCGCGCCTACTACGACACCTTCCCCACCCATCGGCCGGGCATGTACATGCTCGAGTGGTCGTTCACCGACGAGGCGCGGGAGATCATGATCAACTGGATCGACCAGGTGGGAATCGGCGTCGCGGCCCATCGCGGCTTCATGGGGCGCTACGGCCACACCGCATGGGCGCAGGAGTACCACGAACGACTGTCGCGGTTCCCCGATTTCCGACAGATGTGGGAAGCCAGGGCGGTGACCTACACCCTGCCGCTCGATATGCAGTCGCGCCTGCGGGTCCGGGGCGGGCTGTACACACTGACCATGGAGAACTGGCAGATGCAACACGATCTGCCGATCGTGCGGTCCCGGGGTCGACTCCATCCCCTCAGCGCCGACTCCTGACAGCCCGGCGACCAGCGGATCAGCTTGCGCTTCAACTGTCCGATGGTCCCGGCCCTCGAGGCCCGGACCGTCCTTCAGGTTGCCTGATGGACGCAACCACACGGCCCAGGCGGAAACTGCAAGCCATACTTACATTCCGTAAGCAAGCTATTATCGGCCCTCGACAATCCGACCGATCAGTCGATCAAATGATTGACAGAATCCAAGGGACGAAAGACCCCGCACCAAGGGGACCAATGCCGCTACTCGGCGCACGACGGTCTCGCATAAAACGGAGCAGGGCAATTCGGCCATCATGACGTGTACGGTCAAAGCCGCGAGATCCAGGCACTTCCCTCCGTGGCTCGCGGCGCGATCATCGGCGGGCCGATGCCACGGGCCTGGCCAGGTTGGATGCGCAGGTGTTTGCCGGCCACGGCCGTCCGCTATGCGGCAATCATTTAGCAATCGCTTGGCAATTACCTAGAAAAAATCCTCGAAAATATTTCATAAGCCCACTTACAGCACATATAGTCACGACCTATGACAGATTTTGCCGCCCAGCTCAGGTCTTCGAACTTTGCTGGCGAACACCTCGCGAGTCACCAGAGCCAACTCCCGCGCGCCATGAACGCGAGTGCTCACAACAGGGTCGGCAGCGGCCCTGCGGCCGCCGCCCCAGCCGGCCGGTCCGGTCGGCCCACCTTCTTGGCGGCGCCCCCCGCTCCCCTCCAGCCGATGACCGCTCGCCGCGGAAACGACCCGAGCCGACCGGCGACGCCCGATCCGGCTCCTCGCAAGCGGCTGCACACACTGTTCGGCACGGCGCCCGCCAAGAGTCAGTGGATCCACACAGCCGACCTCGATCAGCCACCCCTCAGCCAGGATTTCTCGGCTCGACTCAATATGCTCTTCCAAGCATGGGAGAGCGAACACGGCCACCGGCTGACCTACAACAAGGTCGTTGAAGACTTGGCGTCAGCTGGTCATACCGTTTCCCGATCGTATCTGTCGTTGTTGCGAAGCGGTCAACGCAGCAACCCGTCCGACGGGGTGGTAGTCGCACTCGCCGCCTTCTTCGACGCCGAGGTCGAGTACGTCAGAACCGGTGTCAGCGCAGGTGGAAGCCCGACAGACAGGTTCATCGCGGAGAAGTTCGGCAACGCTCCGCTCCGCCGGCTCATCCGAAACGCCGCGGGTCTGTCGAAGGGCTCTATCGAGTCGCTCGAATATCTCGCCGATCGACTGCGAGTCATGGAAGGCCTGCCGTCGGACAGACACACCGCAGATATATCGTGACCCGATCCATGGGCCACAGATGCGCCGATCGCGATAAAGCGAATGATTGAATGACCCGCACTGACAAGAAGTCGCAAACGAGGCACGATAAGAATTCGATACACACCCGATAGCGGAGCCGCGCCGTATGCTGGACATCTGAGCAGCGCGGCCCGCTCGGACCGAAACGCGTGTGATGTCATATTACAAGCCGAACCCTACGTTCACAGGCAGAGTAATAGGTGCATTCCGAGGATGGTGTTTCGAAGGTAACGGATCTTCAGTTCAAGGAATATCGCCGATACGACTGGCGAAACCTCCCGGCAGAATCGGCGGACGACAAAGAACGTGGGAGTTTTGACAGACACCGCTGAAGCAGGTTGACCCACATCCGATCGCCTCAGCGGTGCCGACTGCGCACCGATGCGCAATCACGTTGGGCCGATCCGCATTTCATAGTCATCCGGAGTGCCGCACCGAGAAGCATGACAGGGTTCGACACATTCACCGCCAGGTCGTTCATACCGCGCCTTCACGGAAGGAAAGTGTGTACCAGACAATTCTGCGTAAACTGGATGACGACTAGCGATCCGAAACTCGGCGACAATAAGGTGACGGCCGACCAGGATCGAAGACGCACGTAGTGAACACCAGCTAAGCCTGCTCCAGAGAAGCTCCAGAGAGGGTGGCGCGCTTTTCCGGCATGAGCCCCGGCCATCGACCCACCGACGCCGGTCACGGCGCAGCCTTCATGCCTTACCGCTGAGATCGGCGGCTGCACAGAGATCAACTGCCGACGGGAAGTAATAGGTCGCACAAGCTCCATGTGAACGAGCCGGGCAAACATCACCTAGACGCAATGGCAACAGTCCCGCGTAGTAGGCCGCGTTGACCTCTGCCGCGACCAGAGATCGGCGTCCAATCGCGTTGAACATCCATGTCCGAGAATCTATTTCTTCTATCCAGCTATCCGGCTCCAATTCGTATACCCGGCATACTATTCCGTCCACGGCAACGATGGCGTGCCGTGCTCTGCGGCGCACGGCCAGGCTCACCTTCCGGCACCGCCGATCCTCGTCGTAGACAGCACCAACGGTCGCCGGCTCGTCGGACGAACGACGCGAGATTACGAGCGCAACCTGACTGTCAGCCCCCTTGATGTTTCCCCAACGTTGATGAACCAACTGGCGGTCCAATCCGATCACAGCCGCTATATCGCCGAATGTGGCCGTCAGGTCGAGCGCATCGGAAACCGCCTCCGGCATCCATGCCTCGATTTCTTTCACAATAAGAGTCTGTACCTGCAGCAAGGCGAGCTGGAGTTCACGGGCCTGACGCCAGTCCAGACTTTCTGCGCGCCAGGATTCCCAATCACCCGATGGCATGCCGACCAGCTTCGTTGCCAGGCCAATTGCGAGGTCCTGCACCGCCTTCGAAAGATCGACCCTTTCGAGGGCTGTCGGCGCACGGCAGTAGACCTCGTCCACCAGGGGATACAGATGCGATTCCATAGTCAGTAACTATAGCGTTGCCACGCCTGCTGGTGGCGTTTTAGAACGCCGTGTTCATAAGAATCACCAAGGATTAGCCGGTGTCGAATACGGCTCGATATAGCAATGCCGACATACACCACGCTGGACCGTATGGTTGCGGGGATAATATCGAATCGGAGGCGCCGACGCTCGAGGTGGCTGAACCGGATTCACGTCCGCGATGTGGCTGAACACGGCGCTCGCGATACTGGCGGGAAACACACCAGCGAGGGTCCGCGGCGGCGTACGACGACTTTCGGTCGAGATCCTGCTCCGTTACGGCAGTGTCGACGAATTTCTGTCCCGGCTCCACGACCCTGCGATGCCATCCGGCCCTGTGGGTGATCCGGCCGAAAGCCCGTGCAACGATGCGCGCATCGACTGCTTGCGCGCCCGACGGGCCCCTGAACAGAAAACATGTGTGGTAGGCATCAGGCTTTCGGCATGTTGAACCCGGGCGTTGATCCGGAAGTACCCAGCACTATCAAAGCCGTCTTACTCAGCCGACGCCTGGGCTGCGCGCTGAATTTGACCGCTCACTCACTAGAAGATTGCATAGAATTCTCGTATGCCATGACCAACCAGTCTGGAATTCTCCCCCGTGATGGAATCGAATACCCGTTGACCTTGGCCCAGCCACGGATTTGCTGAGCTCGACTTGCCCCCCGAAGTTGAGGACCGCGCGGCGGCGTCTCGAGGCGAACGCGGGAGGCACGCTTCGCCCAATGCGAGAATACTTCGCGCAACTGGCAGGCCTCGTCGCTTGACAATTCGATCTGATAAGCGATTCCGTCGAGTGAGAATCTGACAGTTTCCATCTCTTCGGTCGAGCCGGAGCGCTCATTGGTGACCGTAGAGGCGGGTCGCTGGGCCATGGCGCGTAATCCTCCTTTAAAGTCAAGCTTGCATGGCCTGCGCGTGGACTGGGCAGAAAGTCGGGGATCCCCCCGAGCCGCCATGCCGCCTCGAAGACAACCTCATGCGGAGCAGTCGCCTACTGAGGAGAACTCTTTCTTTGAAAGGATAGTACCCCCACAAAAGGTTCGGCGCTGCAGCGACTCTCGGTTGCGCAATACGCCGAGATTCACAGGTCTCCTACTGATCGTGATGCGAAGCGAGATGCCGGAGCCGAGCCGACATCCACGCGCTATGACCGGAAGGAATCCGTCTCAGCGACAAAGTTTCAACACCGCGATCCGCGCGCCTTCGGCCCGTGCACCTGCAATGTTGAGATTCGCCAGCGAGCTCGCATCATTCATTTTTCGAGTCTCCGTGGCGAGGGCACGGGCGGCCGCAACGTAGTTGGTCAAGGTACTCGCCAGCGGTTCTGGGACAGCTTCTTCAGCCACCGATACGCCGACCTCAACTGTGGTCGCGGCATCCTCCAACGCGGCAGCCGCCGAATCGCGACGGTTGAGAAACCCGGACAGGCCGGCGGTGTCGCGCGTCAAGACGAACTCGTTATATTTCGAAACACTGGCTCCGGTTTCCCTGGCGAACTGAGTGCAGGTCTCGGTGACCGACTCCGCAGACGCGGACACCTTCGTCGTGGTACGGGTGATGGCCGATGAGGGAATTGCCGACATTTTGTCCATGGTGCGCGCCGGACCCGAGAAGGTATTGTCGGTCCAGTCCAGCGCCCTCAGCACAAGTATCAGACCAATGAGGAGAACAGCGGCCAGCCCACCGGCACGGCGCACGCTCATGGTTCCGATCCCCTTCCGGATGCGAATTGATCGGCGACCATAGTGTGGGCGACTCACCTCATCCGACTTCGAAGCCACCGAACAACCTCCAAGACTCGATTCCGGGCATGCCGGGCGACGCGACTGCACCCGTACCTCACACTGAGATCAGTTCTGGAAAACGTCGCTGACCGACGACGGAGCGACCGCGTCCCGCAGCTGGGGCTCGCAACCATTCTCAAATCCAGCGCTTTGTTCGACCCTCCATGAATTCGACACTCGCAGGATGCACCGGCCAGCGGTGATGAAGTGACAAATTGACACAGAAAAATGGCTCGCGCGAGCACGTCGGGATATGCCCGCGGCCGAGCCGCAATCGGATCGATCGATCCGGATCGAGTCGAGGATACTTTCACCCGAGCGTATCGATCACGAACCGAGGCTCGCGCAGCCTGGTCCGCCATCCAGATCTCGACCATAGATGCCCGTAAGCGGACATGCAATCCACTATTATCACATTATTATCACAGTCGACTCTCGCGCCGCGCCCGCAAACTTTTGGTCACAAAGCTGGCCGCCTCGAAGCCGGCGACCAGGATTTCCTGCCATCCGCACTCGTCACCGTCACCAGGGACCACTATGCCGATCACGGGTTGCCATCTCAGCGAGCTGGCCGCGATCGGAACAGCCCATGCGGCCCAGCGGACCCTCCGCGGTCGACTGGATCGGCGCTTTTCGCAGCAGGACCAGTTGACCTGATAGCTAATTTGCGGCAAAATTCAACCAGAATACCTGCGACACTCAGCAGGGACTACGGGGCGGCATTATTCGGACAAATAGGTTGAACCTACCACAATCCACAACGGTAGAGTCCAGCATCTTGCGGATGAATCCGACAATTGCGACCACATTGCGGTTAATCCTAGAAAATCCCGCTTTGCCATCGATAGACTGGCGAATGCCTCGCTATTCCCAGGGAGGGCGACAAGTCACGACGCAATCGTCGGGAGTGCGTGGGACGCGGGGTGGTGTCGAGCTCGGTCGGCCTCACCACCCGGAGACGATGGAATCCGTGGAGCCGTACACCGGCAAGACTAGAAAGTGAAGGTTGTGGCGATAGCAAGAATGGTCGCGCAAACATGGTCGCGGGGAGTTCTCGAGTCACAGCAAACAGCACGACCGCCGAGACAGTGCCGACCGTCGGCGGTACAGGGCCATTCGACTTTCCATCGCGAGGATGCGCTGCTGTGACAACCGGAAGGGCTGTGTTCAACGATCTGGAAGTTGTCTGGGTCGACGAACGATCCATGTTCATCGCATACTGCAATCGCTTCCCTGGCGTCTACGCGAAGGACCGCTGGTCGGCGACGCGCGCGAGGCAACAGATGGAGGATCGTATTCGTAACCTTCTTGTCTGCAACAGCGTCTGACACGAAATATCGTCAGGACGGAATGGACGACCGGACGGCGGTCGCCTCCACGTGCCATTCGCTCGGGTGGCTCAGCTCGGGTTCAGGCCGGGGTTGAGAGTGTAGGTGCCGACGAGCTCGGCTTGCCCCAGGATGTGGCCGATCATCGCTTGGCGCAGCTGTTTTCCGGTCACCCCTTGTCGCAGCGGCAGCCGTTCGGCATCGAGGGCGTAGACGGTGAACACGTAGCGGTGGATGCGCTGGTCGTTCCAGGGCGGGCAGGGGCCATCGTAGCCGTAGTGATCGATTCCCTCGCTGCTGAAATCGTTGAGGCCGTACCGCGCGTTATGGGGTGCGGTCGGACCCGGCTTGCCGTGTGTGGTCACGCCGCGCCGGAGGCTGCCCGCGGCGATCTGCCGCACGCCGACCGGGATGTCGAACAGCACCAAATGGTAGAAGTCGGCGCGCGGCGATTCCTGCGGGATCGTCAGCCCCTCGATGTTCGCCTCCGAGCCGGTCCGAGGTACGTCGATGTCGCAGCACACGACCGCGAACGATCGTGTTTCCGCCGGCACGTCGTCCCACGCCAGATGCGGGTTGTGATTGGCACCGGCCCGGACATGGTGCACGGCATCCGGTACGCCGTAGGCGAACTCGCCCGGGATGCGGGCATTGTCGTCGAATGAATCACTTCGGACCTTCATAACGATGCCTTCCGCTCACACGGTCCGATAGCGTCAGCTATCCGGGGTAGCGATGAGGGTGAAATCGGCAGAACTCGTTGCTGGGATCATTCTGCGTCGGTCTTCGACGGTCGTTGCGGTTCCGCTCGGCTCAGTCGGCGGGCGTGATCAGCCCGTAATGGCCGTCGTAGCGGTGGTAGAGCACGCAACCACGGTTGCGGTTCGCGTCACGGAAGAACACGAAAGGCCACCCGGTCAGCTCCAGCCGCTCGATCGCTCCCTCGACGGTCGCCGTCGGCGCTGGTGCCGGGCTGATCGTGACCGGCACGCTGCCCTGAGCGACGGCCTCGGGCCGTGGGTCGAGCTGGGCGAGCCGGTAATTGCCGTCGCTGCGGTAGAGCACACTGTCGACGCGGCTGCCGGACTCGGTGAACAGATGGAAGTCGTAATCCATCATCTCCATGTCGAACGCGGCCTCCTCGCAGGTTTCGTCGGCCAGCGCGAACGACTTGTGCCGCAGCACTTCCCGCTGCTCGGCAGCCCGTGGGAAGTACGGCAGCGGGCTGCGTGGTGGAGCGTCGTGCCGCCACTCGTGCGGCCCCGGCGCCGGCTGACGACCGCGGATACCTTCCCAATGCCGGGCGATCCGCTCGAAGCGCTCCTTCAACCGGGCTTCGAGCAGGTCGACGGCCTCCCGGGTGGTCGCGGCGGCCACCTGCACCCGTACTCCCCGACCGTTGAGGTTCACATTCCCCTGAGCGATGATCGGATTCACGGCGGCGGGATCGCGATGCCCGGTCAGGCGCACGCGTGCCGACAGCACCGGTTCCGGAGCCAGGGTGAGTACGTGGCCTATCTTCTCGCGGGCGTAGTCCGCCCCGCCGGCGGAGACATGACGGCCTACCGATATCTGAAGAATGGGATCTGTTCTCGTTGGCTGCGACGGCATCGCGACCTCCTCTCCTCGTTGACTGTGCCACCGCATCGCTTGCGCCGATGAGAGGCCAATGTCACTGCGCCCGAGCCGTTCGGCCACAATCCGCCCGATCACCTCGGCGCCGATCCGCTGGCCGGTACGGCGCATACGGTGGGCCCGATGGGAGTCATGGACATCGATCGCCCCGAGCGCCTCGCGCAGGCCAAATGGCGTCCCCGCCACTTGGAGTTCGATCAGCCTCGCACCGATCGTCATGGCTCCGCGGTTCGCACGTGCGGTCATCGCGAAACCGCGATCATGGTGTGCGGCGGCAAGGTTGGCTATCAGCTCACGCTGGAATCCGCGGCCCGCCCAGGGCGGTGTTGCATGGAGGACAGATGCGCGGACTCGATCTCTTCCCGTGTCCGCAGGTCCTCGGAGCTGAGCACGTAGGCGTCGGGTCCGGGATAGATCAGTGCTCGGCGCCCGGTGTCGGTCCAATGCACCAGATAGGGCGGCTCCCCGCCGTCTCCGTGCACCTCCTCGATGAGGCCGTGCCGCGCCGTGCCGCCGATGGTGTTGTGTTCGACGATCAGCCAGTCTCCTGGTTTCGCATACATGATCCGGACCTTCCGTGTTGTTTGCTGGTCGACTTCATCGTCACCGGGACCTCCGATCGGTGCGTAGGGCCGGAGGTCCTGTGATCCGTGGTAGGACGTCGCCACGTCGATGAGCGGCGGCCCTACCCACCGGTCGCGATGGGGCGGAGGCGGACCGCCGTGACGGTGTTGCCGTCGATACCGGCGACCTCGATGACCCACTCGTGCAATGGGATGCGATCACCCGATCGGCGAGGAATGCGGCCGAGCGCGGTGAGCACCAGCCCGGCGACCGTCGTGTAATCACCGGCGGGGGCGCCGTCGATCCGCACGCCGAGGTCGGGCAGGTCGTGCACCGGGAAGGTACCGGGCAGCAGCAGCGCGCCGTCGGCTTCGCGGCGGACCGCGGCGAGTTCCCGGTCGGCCTCGTCATAGATCTCGCCGACAACCTCCTCGAGCAGGTCTTCCAGCGTCACGATGCCGTCGATATCGCCGTTCTCGTTGGCTACCAGGGCGAAATGCTCATGCTCGGCCATGAGCCGGCGCAACGCATCCGCGACCTGGATGGTGTCGGGGAAGACCACAGCCACACGCGCGGCATCGACCAAAGCGCCGTCGTGGTCGATGAGGTCACGCAGGTTGACCACGCCGACGGTGTCGTCGAGGCCCGTGCCCCGCAGCACCGGGGCGCGGGAATGCCCGGACGCGGCCAAGGCCGAACGCGCCCGTGCGACCGGAAGATCCGCATCCAGAGTGAACACCGCCCGCCGCGGCACCAATACCTCTCGCAATATCCGTTCGTGGATGTCGAAGGCGCCCAGAATGATCGTCCGCTGCTGAGGCTCCAGACCGCCGTGTTCAGCCACCAAGTGCCGCAATTCCGCGGCAGTGAGCTGCTCTCTGGTCGCGTGCGGGTCGCCGCCCAAGGCCCGCACGGTCAGGTCGGTGCTCGCGCTGAGCAGCCACACCGCTGGGCGCGACCATCGTGACAGCAGGTCCAGCGGCCGGGAGGCGAACAAGGCCCATTGCTGCGCATGCTGCATCGCCAACCGCTTCGGAGCGAGTTCGCCGAGGACGAGAGTGAAATACGAAAGCACGACGGTGACCAGTCCGACCGCCCCCGGCTCGGCTGCCCGCCCCAGCGGTGAGAGGGCAGGTTCGACACGATGCGCCAAGGAAACCGCCGCTGTCGCCGATGCGAGGAACCCGGCGAGGGTGATCCCGATCTGCGTGGTGGCCAGGAAACGGTTCGGCTCCCGCGCCAGCCGCGCCAGTGTGGCCGCAGCATGGTCGTGGCGCTGCTCCAACTGCCGAATCTGGCCCTCGCGCAGAGAGATCAACGCGGTCTCGCTGCCCGAGAACAATCCGCTGAGTCCGACCAGCGCGACCACGAGCATGAGATTCCACCAGTAGTCGCCCATTACTTCTGCCACCTGACTTTCTGAACGGCGGTGCCGTCCGCACTGCGCTCTACAGCCGAATCGGCTCGAGTCGCCCACCTGAGGTACCCCGTCCGAGCGGGTTGGCGGTCGAGTCCGGGGGTGAGGTCGCTTCGCATCCGGTGACGGTCCAGCGCGTCGCGCCACCGCCGGTGTGAGCCGTGGCGCGACGCGCCGACCACCATGTGCTCCGGTGACAGAGTCGTCCGGAATACCTCGATCATCCGCAGACGAACCGGTACGGCATAGTGCCCAAGGTCACCGCGGCTGCCGTCGCTCGCCGGTCCGGCCGTCGGGTTTGCCGCGGGCCGATCGCGTGCCGTCTCGAGCACCGCGCGGCATGACGCGCACGGCGCTCGGTCTTCCCTTGGCCAGGAATCGGCGCAGCCGCGACACCGGCCACGTATTGATCACCTCGCTCGGTTCCACCCAGCCGCGCTGCGCGGTGGCTATGCCGTAACGCATGTGGTCGAGGTGGGGGACGGCGTGGGCATCGGTGTCGATGGCGAAGACGACACCGTGCCCGCGGGCCCTGGCGATCAGATCCTCGCCGAGGTCGAGGCGATCGGGAAAGGCGTTGATCTCCAGAGCCGTTCCGGTTCTGGCGGCGGCGGCGAAAACGGCGTCCGCGTCGAATTCGATGGGCGGGCGGCGGCCGATGATTCGGGTGCTGGGATGGCCGATGATGTTGACCAATGGGTGTTCGATCGCAGTGATGAGGCGGCTGGTCATCGCTGAGGCGGATTGATCGAAGTGCGAGTGCACAGAGGCTATGAGAATGTCGAAGCCGGAGAGGAACTCGTCGTCCCAATCCAAGCTGCCGTCAGCGGCGATATTCAGCTCGGAGCCGTGCAGCACCTCGATGTCATAATGCGGGGCGAGTTCGCGCAGTTCGCGACGCTGCGCGAGAGCCTTGTCGCGTGTCATGCGCTGCATGGCCAGCAGCGGTGCGTGATCAGTGATAGCGCAGTAGCGGTAGCCGCGCCGGGCGGCCGCGGCGATCATGTCCGCGGCGCTGGCGAGACCGTCGGTAAGGTCGGTGTGGATGTGCAGATCGCCTGCCAGGTCGGCGATCTCGACCAGATGCGGCAGTCGCCCCGCCGCGGCGGCCTCGATCTCGCCGCGGTCCTCGCGCAGAGTAGGCGGAATCCAGTCCAGTCCCAGGGCTCGATAGATCTGGTGCTCGGTGGCCGCCGCCCGCGGCCGATCGCTCTCCGGTGTGAACAGTCCGTATTCGCTCAGTTTCAGTCCGGCGCGCACCGCGAGCTCCCGGATGTGAACGTTGTGGGACTTGGATCCGGTGAAATAGAGCAGCGCCGCACCCCACGCCGCGGTGGGCACAACCCGCAGATCAACCTGAACTCCGTGGGCCGTGAGAATCGACGATTTGGTGGGGCCGTGCGCGAGCACGCGATCCACCAGCGGCAGCGCGCAGAAGCTCGCCATCACCGAATCCGGGTCGTCATCGGCCGCGGCGAGCAGGTCGATATCGCCCACGGTGTCACGCATGCGGCGCAGTGACCCGGCGTAGTCGGCCCGGCTCACCTGCGGCAATTGCCGCAGCCGGGCGAGCAGGTCCTCAGCGATGTTGCGCGCGACCGCCAGCGGAATGCGTTCGGATGCCTGCTGCATGCGCCGAATCGACTGCGCGAGATTGTGTTCGCTGGTTTCGCCCCATCCCGCGAGGGTGCGCAGCCGCTGCTCGTCCAGAGCCGTCATCAGCTCTGGAAGTGAGGAGATACCTAATTCCTCGTAGACCTGATGCGCCCGGCGCGGACCGAACCCGGGAATGCCGAGCAGGGCACGCAGCCCAGCGGGTAGCTGTGCATGCAGCTCGTCGAGCATTGCTATATGCCCGGTACGGCGAAGTTCCAGCAGCCGGTCGGCGGTGTGTGCGCCGACGGCGGGAATCGCCATCAGCCCCTTGCGATCCAGGGTGTCGATGTCGAGCTGATACCCGCCAACCGAGCGTGCCGCCTTCTCATAGGCACGCACCCGGTACGGATCACCTCCCGAGATGGCGATCAGATCGGCCATCTCGTCCAATGCCTGAGCCGCGACCTCGTTCGACCGCATCGTCATTGGTCCCTTCGATCGATACCCGGTGCGCCGGCCGGCATTCCTTCACGAGGGCCGAACAGGGATGCTCGTGACGGTCGAGCCTTCCGCGCCGGTTCGCGATGGACACCCGGCCCGTGGTGGGCTTCGGTGGAGTCGTTCCCGCGCCATTGGGGGAAGCTCACCCTGTCGGTAGACCACACTGTCGTCCGAATCTCTGGCTGGGCGAATCAATCCGTGCGATACATCGATTCTGCGCTTCCGCCCTGCCCCCACCCAGAAGCGAAGGTCATCGGAACGGCGTTATCGGCCACTCCGCGAACAGTCGACCGGCCTCGGCACGTTCCTTGTCAGCGGAACCTCGCGGAAGACGGTTTCTCAACCCTCGCGCCTGAGGAGGTTCCGGCGGTTTCGCACCGGGGTGTTCGGGTCCTGGAACGCTCAGGTCACCACGTGCGGATACATGCGGGCGGCGATGGCGATCATCGCGATCACCGATGCGCCGAGGACACCGAAGTCCAGGGTGAGGCCATAGGCGCTGGGGCTGTGGTGCAGCATGAGGGTGCGGAGAATGTCGACCTGATAGGTGAGCGGGTTGGCGCGAGCCAGCCAGCGCAGCGCGGTAGGCATCATCGCGACCGGGTAGATCGCGTTGGAGGCGAAGAACAGGGGCATGGTGAGGATCTGCCCGATGCCCATGAATCGTTCCCGGGTCTTGACCAGGCAGGCGATGATGAGCGAGAAGCTGGCGAACACCGCAGAGCCGAGAATCACGGTGAACGTGACACCCAGCAGCGGTACCGGGGTCAACCGCAGGTTCACGCCCATCGCAGCGGCGACCGCGTAGACGATGACCGCCTGGGCGAACGCTCGGACACCGGCGGCCAGTGCCTTCCCGGAAACCAGAGCCGCGCGGGAAGCCGGGCTGGCCAGGAATTTGTGCACGATCCCGAGGTCGCGTTCCCAGATGACCGCGATGCCGTAGAAGATCGATACGAATAGCACGCTCTGAGCAAGGATTCCGGGTGCGAGGTAGTCGATGTAGGGCAGGCTTCCGGTGGGGATGGCGTGGCTGTGGGCCATCACGGTGCCGAACACCAGCAGCCACAACACCGGCTGCACGGCTCGGGTGAGCAGCTCGAGCGGGTCGTGCCGGAGCTTGCGGACCTCGATGTCGGCAATGGCGATGGTGTCTTCGGGCGCGGCGCTCGGCCCGCGGCACGTGGTACAGGCGGGCGAAGACGGTGAGGTTCTCCGCGGCGGTGAGCGACCCATCCGCGGACAGCAACTGCGGCACGTACCCTACGACCTGCCGCACCTTCCTCGGCTGAGCGCAAATGTCGAAGCCGACCACGCGAGCGGTGCCGGAACTCGGTTTCAGCAGGGTGATCAGCATTTTGATCGTCGTCGATTTGCCGGCCCCATTGCGGCCCAGCAGACCGAAGACGGTGCCCGCCGGTATCGACAGATCCACGTGGTCGACGGCCATGAAGTCACCGAATCGACGGGTCAACGCACTCAATTCCACCGCGGGCGCGGCTACCGGGAATGTGCGATCGGCCATGACGACAGCATGCGGTGTGTCCGACTTCGGTCCCAGAGACCAACGGCCCGTACCGAAGTCCCGATAGTCACCGGCATCCCGCTGAGCTGCTCGAAAACAGGCCGAGTACCTGACATTCGATGACTTTCGACCACGCCGCCGAGCATCGTGTTCGTCGATGCTGGGTGTCGTAGCGGTGGCCGGGTATTCCGCCGGCGACCGGCATCAGGAGAAGGAGAGACGATGACCGACCACATTCCCGCGCCGGCGCCGGACGCGCCGATCGTGGCCGCCGTCGACGGCTCCGCGACGTCCCATCTGGCGGTGGCCTGGGCGGCGGCCGATGCCGCGCTGCACGGGTGCCGACTGCATCTGATCATCTCCCAGGCCTTCCAGTTCGCTTACGGGCCTGCGCCTTTCGTGACCGCCGAAGCGGTCGATCAGTTGCAGGACGCCGGCGAGCAGATCGTGGCCGAGGCGGCGCGAATCGCGCACGACACCGTGCCGGGTGACGACCTGGCGATCAGCACCGAGGTGATCTTCGATCCGATCATTCCCAGTCTGATCGCACGTTCACAGCGTGCGCGCACCCTGGTGGTCGGCAGCCGCGGTCGCGGCGGGTTCCGGCGCGCTGTGCTCGGTTCGGTGAGTTCGGCGGTGGTCCACCACGCGCACTGTCCGGTCGCGGTGATACACGCGATGTCCGGGACGGACGCGGTCTCGTCGCGCAAGCCCGTGCTCGTCGGCGTCGACGGCAGTCCCGACAGCGTGCCCGCCATCGAGCTCGCGTTCGAGGAGGCGTCCCTGCGCAAGGTCGGGCTGATCGCCCTGCACTCGTGGAGCGATGCCACCAGCGCCGAACGGGAGCCGGCCGATTGGGAATCAATCCGTGACAGCGAGGACGCACTCCTGGCGGAAAGCCTGGCCGACCACAGCGAACAGTATCCGGACGTGCCGGTACGCCGCGTCCTGGTCCGCGACCAGCCCGCGCACTCGCTGTTGGCGGAATCGGAGAATGCGCAACTGGTGGTCGTCGGCAGCCACGGCCGCGGCGGCTTCGCCGGCATGCTGCTCGGTTCCACCAGCTCCGCGCTGGTGCAGTCGGTCGAATGCCCCATCATCGTCGCCCGGACACCACCGGCCGACCATCACACCGACCGGGTCGGCCGCTGACCAGTCCACGGAACCATCAACCGGGACGGTGGTTCAGCAGGCCGACGAGGGTGCTGTGCAGTCCGCTCGGCGCGGTGAGGAACCCGGACGCGCCGGGGATCCAGGGTTGTCCTGTGATGTCGGTGACGATGGATCCGGCTTGTTCGGCGATCAGGGCGCCCGCGAGCAGGTTGGTGTCGTCGATACCGTTGAGCCAGAACGCGTCCACGCGGCCGGCGGCGGTGTCGGCGATCTGCCAGGAGGTGGGTCCGAAGTTCCGGACCGCGGCGGCGTGTTCGAGCAGGGCGGTCAGGGTGCGCCCGGCGGCGGCGGTGACACCGGCCTGCCGGCCCGGGAAGGGTGGCTGGCTGGTCGCGACCAGTGCGGCGTCGAGGACGGTCTTCGTCGATGGGGCGATGGGCCGGTTGTCGCGGAAAGCGCCGATTTCCGTTGCCGCGCGGTAGGTTTCGGCCAGGGCGGGACTGTGCAGGGCAGCCGCGATCGGTCGGCGATCCTGGACCAGGGTGATGCTCACGCACCACTGGGGAAGCCCTTGCAGGTATTGCACCGCGCCGTCGATGGCGTCGACAACCCAGACCGCGCCCTGCTCGGGCAGGTCGGTGAAAAGTCCCGCGAACCAGGCGGCCTCGGGCATCAGAGGGCGCAGTCGCTGCCGGATCCGTTCCGCGGCAGGGCTGTCGACCGCGTCGAAAGTCGATTCGAGCTCGGCAAGGGTTGCGGGAGGGGTGGGGCGGGCCAAGGCGTCGAGTTCCGCGCCGGTCTGCTCCGCGATGGCCGCTATGGCCTGGGAGAGGGCGTCGTAGTCCATGGACAGATCTCCTGTGATGTCGATGTCGTGGGCGAGGACCACTTCACTGTGCCGTCGGACTGGCGGAATCCCGAAGGAAAGTGCCCGACTTTGATCGATACTGATGATTGTGACGGTGAATTCGATCGCTTCCGATCAAGATGCCGAGGTGTCCCGGCTGATCGCGGCGCTTCAGGTGAACGGGCGGGCTACCGCGGAGGAATTGGCCGCGGCGCTGAGGTTGAGTAGTACGCGGGTGCGGCGTCTGCTGTCGGCGCTGTCGGCCGGCGGAGGGTTACGGGTCGTCGCTGCCCCGCCGTCGACGGCGGGCGCGGAGGTGACCGTGCTACGAATCCGGGTGCTGCGCGGCAAGCTCGAGCCGCTGACCGCGGCGCTCGCCAGACAACCGCAGGTGCATTTCATCGATGTCTCCCGTGCCGGTGACGAGATCTGCGCGGTGGTCGTCGCCGAGCCCGATCATCGCGACCGGTTCGTGCTCGAACAGTTGCCCGCCACCTCCGCGGTGACGGCGGCGACCGCGCAAACCGTGTTGCACGGGTTCGCCGACGCCTGGGACTGGCGTCTGCATGCCCTGACCGAGACCGAAGCCACGGCCCTCCGTGTCGCGGTCCAGCCCGCTGACGGTTACCGCCTCGACGACACCGACCACCGCCTGCTCGACAGCCTCCGCCACGATGCGCGAACACCCGCGGCGCGTCTGGCGCATATGATCGGCATTCCGGAATCGACCGCCCGCCGCCGCATCCATCGCCTGATCGCTCACGGCCTCCTGCGCACGCGCGTGATCGTCGACCCGCACCTGCTCGGTCTGCATGTCGACGCCAATCTGTACCTGCGCGTGGCGCCCGCCGACCTGCACACCACCGGTGAAGCCCTCGCGCGGCATCCCGCGGTTCACGGCGCGGCGGCCACCACCGGACCCACCAACCTCCAGATCGCGCTGTGGCTACGAGATCTCGGTGAGCTCTATCGATTTCTCACGGTCGAACTCGCTCGATATCCCGTCACCGACGTCGAGACCGTTCTGATCGGGAGAGCAGTCAAGCGCGGCGACTACCCCGCCTTGCGGGCTCCAACACCCGATACGAATTATGGCAGCGTCGCCGCCGAGTGAAACACGTCTTGCTCCAGCACTTTTCATTTTCGTGCCACCGGTGAGCGACTCAGGCTGGGACGCGATCGGGCCCCTCGAGGATCGACAGCCGGATGGCGGCCAGCACGACAACTCGATGCGGCAGGCACAAGCGTCCGGGTTCGGGCTCGATGGCCCAGTGCCGGCCGAACGTCTCGTCGGACGTGGGTAGCAGGATCTTGCTGCCGTGGTCGGGCATGGTCACGCCGTGGTCGAACAGGAAGCGCCGAAGGCGTTGGGGTACCGGGTGATACGGCAACGGTGGCGCCACCGGAAAGGTCCAGCGGCGGCCGCGTGGTTCGGCGACCGCGGGCAGCGACGGCAGCCACGAGAGCCGGACCGAGACCCGGCGGGCCAGCGGAGCCGGTAGGTTCAGCGCCTCCACCGCGGCACCGACGGTGAGCAACGGCCGCTCGGCGTACATCTCGACCGGAAGTCCGTAGCGTGCTCTGAGCACGTGGGCCGATTCGTGAGGGGAGCAGCACGATTCGAACATCGGAACCTCCGGGCGCGCGACGATAAGCGCACTCGATGCCAGGGTGTCCGCGGGTTCCCGTGGCCGACGCGAGGCATGAACGGAGGATTCGCGTCGAGTGCGGACACCGGGCGATTGGAGGCTCGTCGACCGGCACCGAGTGCGAAAGACAGTGTTGCCATCGACCGTGCCACCACGGTGACGCGCGAATGGCATTCGGATGACGGGCTGTAAAGCTGTTTCCGCCGACCGCGGAACACCCATCGTGAGGGCGCTCAGCGACGAAAGAGCCCTACGCGGAGGAGCTTTGAAGCGGACACGGTGAATGCCGGCTGGTTTCTCGGTGTCGTGACCGCAGTGCGCGGAGGCGGCCGCGCGAGTATCGGTGGTCGCGACACCCGCACTCACGGCAACACCCGTCCCGGGCATGCCCGATGCGATCGCCGCCGGTTCGGCGGCCACTTTCTCATGGTGCTTCCAGCGGTTGCGGAATACATGAACCGAATCCGAGTGCGGAGCGGGAATTCGAGTGTTCCGCCCAGGACGAGAGATGCTGGAGCATAACGGAAGAGACTTGAATCCGATATTTGGGATCCATTGACAACCTCGTCTTGTCAATCGGTTCGGAACTACTGTTTCCCCTCGGACTCGTTGGGCCACTAGGTTCTCCATGCACGCACCCGGGCGCCACCCGAAGAGATCTCCGCGATTTCGCCCCATAAAGAGGTTTGATATGCCATTTCGAGGCCGACTCCTGGCCCCTGTCGCCGCGGCGGCGCTCGTGTTCACCGGTATCGCCGTCCAGCAGGGGCCGGAGGCGACGGCGGAACCGGGCGGCTGGACCCTGCCTCAGCTCACCGTCGCCAACGGCGCCATCACCGATGTCACCGGACGCACGGTGCTGCTGCGGGGCGCGAATGTCAACCAGCTCAACGACTATGCGCAGAACGATCCGGCGCTGCCGACCGTCGCACCGCTCGACCGCACGGATTTCGCCCAGATGGCGGCGCTCGGCTTCAACGTGGTGCGGCTCAATCTGGCCTGGTCCGCGCTCGAACCCACGCCTGGCGCGTTCGACCGGACCTATCTGGCCCGCATCCACACCGCCGTCGACGACGCCAAGGCGAACGGCATCTACACCGTGCTGGACATGCATCAGGACGCGTGGGGCAAGGCCGTCGGCACGCCCAAGGGTCAGGGCTGCCCGATCTTCATGAAGCCGGGTATCGGCTGGGATGGCGCGCCCGCGTGGGCGACGCTCACCGATGGCTGGACCACCTGCAATGTCGGCGGCGTCCGCGAGACCGCGCCCGCCGTGGCCCGCTCCTTCCAGAACTTCTACGACGACACCCAGGGCATTCAGGGCCACTTGGTCGACACCTGGGCGAGGTTGGCCGCCGAGTTCAAGGACGAGCCCGCCATCGCCGGCTACGACCTGCTCAATGAGCCCAATCCCGGTCTGCGCGACCCGTTTTCGGCGTCCGACCAGCTCGGCGAGTACTACCAGCGGGTCATCGCCGCCATCCGGCGGGCCGAGCGCGGGAGTCTGCCGCACCTGGCCATCTTCGAGCCGAGTGCGATCTGGTCGGCCATCGGCATCGACGCCACGCCGCCGGCGCACTACATCACCGATCCGCTGGCGGTGTTCTCGCCGCATCTGTACAGCGAGTCGATCAATATCGTGAACGCCTTCCCGTCCATAGAGCTGGGCTTCACCGTCGCCCTCGACGCCGCCGCCAAGTACAAGGTGCCGGTGTGGAGCGGCGAGTGGGGCTGGTTCGGGGATCCGAATTCCGATGCGGCCAAGGTGGATCGGTTCGTCGACCAGCTGAACGCCGATCGCATGGGCGGCGCGTGGTGGTCGTGGAAGCAGGCGTGCGGTGACCCGCACACCGTGCGCGACGGCAATACGAACAAGCCGCAGGGCAATCTCAACCGCATCGCCTGCCCCTCGGGCGCCGCGCTCGGTCAGGTCGCCGGATTCGCCCGGCCGCTGGCCCGCGCCTACCCGCGCGCCGTCCCCGGCACCCTGGCAACGGTCACCGCGAACGGCTTCGCCGGCACCGGGACCGGACGCGTGGAAGCCTGGTACCCCGGCGCCGCGCGCCCGAATCTCCAGTCCACCAATGTTTCCGAGCTCACCCTCACCCAGGTGGAGGGCGGCTGGCAGCTGACCGGGAACACCGTCGGCTCCTACTCGATCAAGCAGTCCTGACGGACACCGTCCTCGCGGAGCCGAAGGAGCTGCCGTCCGCCGGTTCGTCCAAGCATCGATCCCGATCGAGGCTGCGCGACGAGACCCTCGACCGATTGACATAACCACCGGTTACAAATACCTTCAGTATTCGAGTTCCAAGGGTATCCAACGAGGAGGTGGCGATGGGCGCGCCGCGGCAGCCTCGCATCGTGATCATCGGGGCCGGGGTGTCCGGCATCGCGACTGCTATCACCCTGCAGCGCAATGGGTTCCACGACTTCGTGATCCTGGAGAAGGGCGCCGACGTGGGCGGGGTGTGGCATTGGAACCATTACCCGGGGCTGACCTGTGATGTGCCCTCCCAGCTGTATCAGTTCGGCTTCGCGCCGAAGCCGGACTGGTCGCACATCTTCGCGCCCGGACCGGAGATCCAGCGATATCTGGCCGATGTGGCCGACCGGTACGGGCTGCGGGCGCAGCTTCGACTGAATTCCGAGGTGGTGGCGGCGACGTTCACCGGGTCGGGATGGGAGATCGAGACCGGCGACGGGAGCCGGCACGAGGCCGACTTCGTCATCGCGGCCACCGGCGTGCTGCACCACCCGGCCGTGCCGGACCTGCCCGGGCTGGGCGAGTTCACGGGCGACATCCTGCACACCGCGCGCTGGGACGACACCGTCGCCACCTCCGGGCGGCGGATCGCGGTCCTCGGCACGGGATCGACCGGCGTGCAGGTGGTTTCGGCCCTGCAACCCGAGGCCGAGCGCATCACTCACTTCGTACGCAGCCCACAGTGGGTGATCTGGGCCCCGATGCAGATCCCGCAGCCCGCGCTCGTCGGCGCGGTGCTGAACCGACTGCCACAGGTGAATCGCGCGCTCTACCGAGCCGGCCTGGCCGGGGCCGCCCTGTTCACCGATGTGGTCACCCGGCCCAGCTGGCGACGGCGCGCGGTCCAGGAGTACGCGCGCCTGAGCCTGCGCGCCCAGATCCTCCAACCCGAGCTGCGCGAACGGCTCACCCCCGACTACGAGCCGCTGTGCAAGCGCCAGGTCCTCTCCGGCACCTACTACCGCGCCCTGCGTGCCCGCAATGCCGAGCTGGTCACCACGGCCATCGAGGAGGTCACCCCGACCGGCATTCGCACCGCCGACGGCCGTCACCACGATCTCGACATGATCGTGCTCGCCACCGGCTTCCGCGCCCATGACTACATGAGGCCCATGAACCTGGTTGGTCGCGAGGGCATCTCGATCGACGACGCCTGGGCCGGGGGCCCGCGCGCCTACCGCATGACCGCGATCCCCGGCTTTCCCAACTTCTTCACCGTCCTCGGCCCCCACTCCCCCACCGGCTCCATCCCGCTGCACCACGCCGCCGAGGTGACCGCCCGCTACATCACCCGCTGGATCGAGCGCTGGAGCGCAGGCGAATTCGACACCGTCGAGGTCACCGAGGAGGCCACCGCCCAGTTCGAATCCGAGGTCGCCGAGGCCATGGGCCCCACGGTCTGGAACACCGGCTGCAACTCCTGGTACTTCACCGAGGGCGGCAGCATCGACCTGCTCCCCTTCGACCGGGCCACCATGGAATCCATGCTCGCCGACCCCGAGCCGGGCGACTTTCACCTGCAAACCATCTCATAACCTGTTCAGAGCACAATTATGGATACTCAGCAAATCTTCAGCTACTATCTGTAGATCGTCTTTCCCGCGAGTTCGGCTACCAGGGCGGAGATACGCCATGATCGGACAGCGCTCGTTTCGAAGACCTGCTCACGTTCTTGCTCTCGCCATCGGAATTACGGTCCTGACCTGCGGACCGGCCGCCACCGCACTCGCCGCCCAATGGCACGACTGGGATGCGGTCGTCCAGTGCGAGGCGGGCGGGGACTGGAATGCCGACACCGGCAACGGTTATTACGGTGGCCTGCAATTCACTCAGAGCACGTGGAAAGCCTACGGCGGCAGCGGAAACCCGGCCGATGCCAGCCGCGAGGAACAGATCCGCATCGCGGAACAGCTCCTCGCCCACCAGGGTCCTGGGGCGTGGCCCACCTGCGGCGCCTACCTCTGAGAATCTCCGTACCCGCCCCCGATGAGGTCGGCATATCGGTCGCCGATCGGCTTGCGGCGCACCTTCATCGTGGGATGAGGACATCGCTGCCCGGCTGCCAGTAGCCCAGCGCGATGGCGGCGAGGGCGATCTCCACTCCACGCGCGCGCAGCCCGGCGGTTCCGGGGCTATGCCCCGCCCCGCGGCGCCACGGTGACGATGCCCGCGGTGCAGATCAGGGCCAGGTCGCGACAGCGGGCCGTTCGGTGAAACCGGCCCGCACCACCACGGGCGGCATGCGCGGCAGATCCAGATCACAGGGACACGCCTGCGGCAAGGAGAGCCGACCGTCTCATGCCCGACCGGCCCGCAAGGCGAATCCGCGGCGGGAACAGGACATCTCGCGGCGCGCGGCGCGGATGCCGCCGCGCGACGTCCAGGAACGGCGAGAGGGTGATCGGGCCGCCGGGACCGAAGCGTGATCGGCCACATGTTCCCGGTCAGCCGCACCGGCCGCGCCGATACCGCGCGAAGCGCGGCCATCCGCTCACCCCGGCCGAAACTCGACAGTCGGCCGCCCGTCCGCTGGTTCGGCATCCATCCCAGCCGTGTCCATCCTCCTACCTCGTTGCCGACGTCGCCGCGGCACGCGCACCGACGCGATCGGACTGATATCCGTCGCATTCGACTGCCGCGCGGCGACGTTTACCTCATGGTTGCCCGATGCGGTGCGATCATCGTCACGACAGACGTCGAACCGCGAAAGGAAAGCCGATGGCCGACGAATCCACCGCATCCGAACGTATCGACGACCGCATCAAGGAGTTCGGCGATTGGCGCGGTGAAACCCTCGCCGCCGTGCGGGCTCTCATCCACGAGGCCGATCCGGACATCGTCGAAGAGTGGAAGTGGGTCAAGGCGACCAGTCCCGGCACCGCCGTGTGGTCCCACGACGGCGGCATCTGCACCGGCGAGGTCTACAAGAAGGCGGTCAAACTCACCTTCTTCAAGGGCGCGTCGCTTTCGGACCCGGCCGGGCTGTTCAACTCCAGCCTCGAGGGAAAGACCCGCAGGGCCATCGACATCGGCGAGAACGACAAGATCGACGCCACGGCGTTCATGGACCTCATTCGAGAAGCCGTCGCGCTCAACGCACGCGGCAAGTAGCCCGTCGAGGCGAATCCCGGTGCCCCGAACCGGTATTGGCGGGCGAGGTGATCCGGACGCGCCGTCGCGTGCCGATCAGCCTGCGAGTGAAGTGCCGACCGACCGACGGCGACACGCGGGCGGTTCGGTCACGGTTGCCTGTGAATTGCCTTAGGCGTAGCCCGAAGTCGTGCCCGGCCACCGAGGTGGTCGGCACAATGACGTGGCGGTTGTCGACAATCCGCGGATAATCGCGGCCGATCACATCGTCGACGCCCAGGCAGGCGTGCATCCGTTGCCCGCCATCGTTTTCCGGCTAGCACCCAGCCTGGAGGGCACATGCGCAGAGTGAGATCCGTTTCGCCGACGACTGCCGCGGGCGCCGGCTTCTCGCGCGGCACATTCCTGTGTGGCGCACTGGGAATCGCCATGGCCGGTTGGGGATTCACCGGCATGTCCGATGCCGACCCCGTCGCGGATTCCTCCGGTCCCGGTGCGGCCACACCGAATTGGAGCATGCTGGAACGTCGGATTCGAGGCCGCGTGGTCGACGCCGATGACGCCGACTACGGAATGGCCAAGCAGGTCTTCAATACCCGATTCGACGGCGAAACACCCATCGCCGTGGTGCAGGCGGCCGATACCGACGATGTCGTCGCCGCCATGAGTTTCGCGGCCGAACACCGGCTTCCCGTGGCCGCACGCTCCGGCGGGCACTCCTATGCGGGGGTGTCGACGGCGAGCGGCGCGATGATCATCGACGTCCGGCAGCTCACCGGGGTGAGTGTCGACGCGGGACGGGCGGTTGTGGCACCCGGCCACACCCTGTATGAGGTCTACCGCGAACTCGACCGGTCGGGTCTGACCATCCCGACCGGCATGTGCCCGGATGTCGGCATTGCCGGACTCGCCCTCGGCGGCGGCATCGGGTTCGAATCCCGCGCCTACGGCGTCACCTGCGACCGGCTCGCCGGTGCGACGCTCGTCCTGCCCGACGGCACCGTAACCGCGGTCTCCGAAACCTCCCGGCCGGAACTGTTCTGGGCGCTTCGCGGCGGCGGTCCACTGTTCGGCGTGGTCACCTCGCTCACCTTCGACACCTGCCCCGCGACCTCGAAAGACCTGGTGCGCCTGACCTTCCCCGGAGACAGGGCGGCCCGGGTGATCGCCGGATGGTCCACCTGGCTGCGCTGCGCGGACCGGTCCGAGTGGGCCGACGTCAGTGTCGACGCCGACGGCGACGGCAACCTGGACTGCTGGATGCAAATGGTCTGCCCGGCCGGTTCCGGCAGGCGGGCCGCGGCCGCGTTGACCGATGCGATCGGCATGCAGCCGCTGAGCGTCGACACGCAGACCCTCGATCACATGGACACGATCACGTATCTGGCGGGCGGCGGCCCCACCACACCGCGGGCGAGTTTCACCAACGGCTCCGACGTCGTCACCGACCTCACCCCCGATGCCATCGCGTACATCATCGAAGCCCTCACCGCCTTCTCGAGCGCGGGCGGCACCGGTTGGGTGCAGATCAACACCCTCGACGGCGCGATCGGCGATACCGCGCCCACGGCCACGGCCTTTCCCTGGCGCACCCACGCCGCCCTCGTCGAATGGGGCGCCTACCAACCGATCCCGCACGACACCGCCCTCGCCTGGATCACCGCCGCCCACCGGCGATTCGCGCCGGTCTCGGCAGGCGCGTACGTGAACTACCTCGAACCCGGCGATCCCCTCAGCCGCTATTACGCTCAGAACTACCCTCGCCTGGCCGCTCTCCGCCGGACCATCGACCCCGACAACCGAATCCGTACCGTGCTGACGGCCTGACCCGCTCAGAACTCCGCGAAGCGCAGCTGTGCGACTGCGTCGCGCCGTTCATCTCATCTCGCGCCCGCGCCCCGGCATGGCCGGCGGTGGCGGATCAGCTCAACAGCGTGCGCGCGTACCAGTCCTCGGTGCCGGTGACGCCCGGCAGGACGAAGAAGTAGCCGCCGCCGAAGGGCTGGACGTAGTCGGTCAAAGGCTCGCCGGCCAAGCGGGTTTGGATGGTTTCGAACTGGCGCTGAATGTCCTGCTGGAAACAGGTGAAGATGTGCCCGGCGGCGAGGTTGCCGTTGGGGTCGATGCCGAGGTCGTAGTTGTAGGAGCGGCGGAGGAGCTGCTGGTTGGCGGTGTCGGGGGTGCGGGGATTGGCCAGGCGGATGTGTGCGGTGGCGGGGGTGACGGTGGCGTCGGGGTCGGCGGCGTAGTCGGGGGTGTCGAATTCCTTGGTGCCGTCCAGGGGTGCGCCGGATTCGCGGCGGCGGCCGAACATGTTCTCCTGCTCGGCGATCGAGACGCGGTCCCAGAACTCCACCAGCATGCGGATGAGGCGGACCACCTGATAGGTGCCGCCACGGGTCCAGGCCGGTTCCTCGGGGCTGTCGACCCAGATCAGGCCGGCGGCATCGGACCCGGTCGGATTGGCGGTGCCGTCCTTGAAACCGAGCAGGTTGCGGCCGGTTCCGGACGGGCGAGCCGGGGAGTTGTAACCCTGGATCCTCCAGCGCAATTGGAGCCCGCCGCGGGTGTGGCGAGTGATGTCGCGAATGGCGTGGTGAATGGTGTCGGGGTTGTGGGCGCACAGCTGCAGCAACAGGTCGCCGTGCATCCAGGCCGGGTCGGGGGAATCGTCGGGGAAGATCCGCATCGGGGTCAGGTGCGCGGGCTTGCGCGCGGCCAGCCCGTAGCGCTGATCGAACAGGCTCGCACCGACACCGGTGGTGACGGTGAGGCCGTCGGCGGGGATATCGGGGCCGAGGACGGCGCTGTCGGCGGGCGGATGGCTCGGGCCCGGATCCGCCGGCGGGCCACCGGCGGTGAGGCGACGGGCGCGGTCGGTGAGCGTCCTCATCAGATCCGCGAGTTCCGCGCGGTTGGCGGCGGTCACGTCGAACGCGGCGAAGCAGGAGGCGGCCTGCCGATCGGCCGGAGCGGGAGTGAGGATGCCCGACTGGTGCTCGCCGTGGAATGGGAAAACCGGTGTGGTGGAGGGCTGCCCGCCCCCGGCTGCGGCGTCCACACGGGCGCCCTCGGCGAGCACGCCCGCGGTCAGGGCGGTTCCGGCCGCGCCCACGGCGGCGCCGGAGAGGAAGCGGCGGCGGCTGACGGTCATGGTGATGGCCTCGGTCCTTCGTAGAGAGTCAGTTCGCTTTGGTTTCCAGCAGCCGCGGCACCCGATCGAGCGATTCCAGGGCCGCGCCGATCGCGGCCAGCACCGCCTGCCGGGCCGCCTGCGGCGTCTGCGCCAGCGCACGCCAGCGGCCGTTGTCCTGGGTGGCCAACAGGGCGGTGCGCAGGCGATCCAGCTTGGCCCCGAGGTCGGGGCGCAGCTTCGGATCGCGCTCGTCCAGCGGGACGGCGAGCTGATCCAGGACCACACGGGTGACCTCGACATCGGCCAGCGTCGCCGGGTAGGCCGCGCCCGCGCCTTGATCGTCCAGGCCCGAAAGATGGTCGCGCAGCGCGTCTTCCAGGATCTCGTGGGCGCGCACCGGCAGGGTGGCCGGATCACCGGCGATGGCGGTGCTGGTGAGGTTGTCGCTTACCGTGGCGATGTCCGCGGTGAGCTTGTCCACCACGGGCAGCAGCTGATCCGGGCCCTGGCCGTGCCACAGGCCGTATTCCAGGCGGCGCAATCCGGTGAAGCGCGGGTCGTTGACGCCGTCCGGCAGGCCGCCGGGCAGGCCGTCCACGGCGGTGCCCGCGTCGCCGAAACTGTTGTAGGAGGCGCCGACCCGCTCCCACTCCTGCAGCGCGAGCAGCCAATCGGCCTGTGCGGCGGGAATATTGCGCGCCCGCAGATCCCGGCCGACCGCGCCGACCGCCCCGGTGACCCGGGTCAGGACCTGTCGCACATACGCCTGGTAGGCGTCATTGGGCGCGCGGAGTTCGCTGGCGCGGGCGGGTTTGAAGGCCGGGGGCGCGTCGGTCTGCGGACCGGTCGCCTGGACCCGCTGCGAGGACAGCGACGGACGACCCGACATCAGGCAGACGATGGTATAGCTGCCCGGATTCAGGGTCGCGGTCAGCTCGGCGGTGGTGCCGGGACCGATGTTCTCGATCTCACCGGCCACCGCGCCGTCCGCATCGACCAGATCGATCTCACCGGACTTGCCGGAGGCATTGCGCACCGCGATGGTCTGGGTGCCGGTGTGCGCGGAAGTCCATTCCGGTGCACAGGCGTCGGCGGTCACGGAGACGGTGCGGGTGGTGTTCTCATCGCCGGACGGGAGCAAGGCGATAGCGGTGGCTGCCGCCAGCACCGGCACCACCACGAGGGTCGCGCCGACCAGCGCGGGGCGCGGACCGGCGATCCGCTCCCACCAATCCGCGTGCGCGGGTTCGGTTTCCGGCTCGGTCGCGGCGGGCTCCGTCGCCGGGGTTCGGCCCGCCCGGACGAACAGCGGAATCACCGTGGCCAGGTAGGCGATCCACGCCATCACTTGGAGCACCGTCATCTTCGGCGAGAGGTTGGTGACACCGGTGATGATCGAGACCCACCACGAGTTCGGATCGACGTGCGCGGTCAGATCGAACGCGATCCACCGCGCACCCGGCAGCCAGCCCGCCTCCTGCAGGTCACCGAGGCCGTAGGCGAGCACGCCCGCGGCGATCACGATGAGCAGCACGGCGGTCCGGTTGAAGAACACGCCGAGGTTCAGCCGCACCGCCCGCCGGAACAGCAACCAGCACAATGCGATCGCGATGCCCAGCCCGAGCGCCGCGCCCACCAGCGGCGCGACGGTCGACCCGGCCGCCTTGACGGCCGTCCACACGAACAGCGTGGTCTCGAGCCCCTCGCGCCCGACCGCCAGGAACGCCGTCACCGCGAGCACGCCCGCGCCCAGTCCGGCGGCTCGCGCGACCTCGCCGCGCAGCTGCCCCGACAGCGCGGCCCCGGTGCGCCGCATCCAGAAGATCATCGCGGTGACCAGGGCCACGGCCAGCACGCTCAGCACACCTGCGACCACTGCCCGCGCCGAACTGGTCAACACGGCGGTCGAATAGGTCAGTACGGCCGCGAAACTCCCCGCTACCGAGACCGCGCCGAGCACGCCCAACCACACCGGCGTGGTCGGCACCGGCCGTTCGGGGGTGGACAGCCTGCGAACGGCGGCCAGCAGGATGGTCACCACGAGCCCCGCCTCGAGGCCCTCCCGCAGGCAGATCAGCAGATTCGGCACAGCCTCGGCAACGCTCACGCTTACCAAAGGTAAGCCATACCTACATCCGCGTCCATCGGGGTACGGTCAGCGGCGGTCGCTCACATGGCCATCGGGGGCATCAGGCCCTGCTGGTGCAGCCACATCATGATCGCGTGGCACATCTGCATCAGCGGCGATTGCATGTCCATGCCATTCATGTCCATCGAACTCGTCTCCTCGAACGCGGACCGGCCGACCGCCGGCCGTGTCGGTTTCGACGATCACACGGGACGGCGCGTCGCCATCAGGGTCCGAAGGCACTACGGTGTGGCCGAAGTTCCCGACCGCATCTCGATGCCCTCCACCGGATCGGCGCGGACCGGTACCGTGCCGCCATGACCACCGAATCCCGCGCCGCCACGCCTTGGCCCGCGTGGCTGACACCGAACCTGCGGGTGCTGTGCGGGGTCAGCTTTCTCGCCGACACCGCGAGCGAGCTGGTCTACCCGATCCTGCCGATCTTCCTGACCGCTGTCCTGGGTGCTCCGGCCGCGGTGGTCGGAGCGGTGGAGGGACTGGCCGAAGCCGCCGCGGCGGCCACCAAGATCATCGCCGGGCGATTGGGTGACCGTTCTCGCAAACGTCCGCTCATCGCGCTCGGCTATGGGCTCGCGGCCGTCGGCAAAGTCCTGGTGGCGGTGGCCGGCGCCTGGCCGATCGTGCTCGCCGGCCGGTGCGTCGACCGGTTCGGCAAGGGTGTGCGCAGCGCGCCCCGCGACGCCCTGCTCATGGTCGACGCCGACCCCGCCCACCGGGGCAGGATCTTCGGAGTGCATCGCGCCGCGGACACCGCCGGCGCTGTGCTCGGACCCGCCCTGGGTCTGGTGCTGTACGAGCTGCTCGACCACCGCATCCGGCCGTTGCTGTTCATCGCGGTGATACCCGCGCTCGCGGCGGTGGCGCTGATCGCGGCAGTCCGCGAAAAGCCCTCCGCGCCGGTCACTTCCGCGCCCCGGCCCGCACCGGTGGACACCGGCGCCGAGCCGCTTCCGGCCCGTTTGAAGGCCGTCATCGCGCTGCTCACGGCCTTCTCGCTGGTGAACTTCCCGGATTCGCTGTTGCTGCTGCGCGCCCATCAGCTCGGTCTGTCGGTGGCGGGGGTGATCGCCGCGTACGTCGTCTACAACCTGGCCTACGCCCTGCTCGCGTATCCGGCGGGCGCCGTATCGGACCGGCTGCCCCGGCATCTGGTCTTCGCCGCCGGTCTGGCGTGTTTCGCCATCGGCTACCTCGGTCTCGGGCTGGCGTCCGGACCGGGCTGGGTGTTCGTCGTGCTGCCGCTCTACGGCGGATTCGCCGCCGCGACCGACGGCGTCGGCAAGGCGTGGATCGCCGACCTGGCCCCGACCGCGCGGCAATCCACGGCCCAGGGCCTCTACCAGGGTCTGGGCGGTGCCGCGGTCCTCGTCGCCGGGCTCTGGGCCGGCCTGGTCTGGCAGGGCGACGGCCGTGTCCCGCTGCTCATCTCGGGCGGCTGCGGCGCCGCCCTCGCGGTCGGGCTCGTCTTCGGGGGACACCGCATGGCCGGGGCGAGGCGGCGGGCGGCACGATTCGGGTCCTAGCGGCGCGGTCGCCGGCCGGGCAGCGTCCAGGCGCGAAAGACGAGCAGGCGCATGGACGCGTACATGAACAGGCCCTCGCCCAGACCGCCGAGGATGCGGGCGATGCGGTAGTCGAGGCCCACGGTGGCGACAGCACTGGTGACGCCGAGGATGAACACGAGATAGTTGACCGCGACCACCACGACGTAGATGGAGACCTGTGGGCCGACGGCCGCGTGGGATTCGAAGTTGAGTATCCGATTCAGCAGGTAGCTCAATCCGAACGCCGTGCAGTAGGCCACGGTCACCGCGATCGGCAGCGCCACCTTCAGCGCCCCGTGCAGTGCGGTGAGCGCCACCAGATCGACCGAGAACGTGAATCCGCTCACCAGCAGATAACCGACGAACGTCGGCGCCACGAACCGGCCGAACCCGAACGGCAGCCGCGCGACCACCCCGTCGCACACCCGGTGAAACCAGCGAACCGCCCGTGCCGGTCGCGCAACCGTCTCCATCGCCACCCGACCACGGTGGCACCGCCACATGACCCCCAGGTGATCACCGGGCCAACTCCACGGCGCGCACGGCGGCACGAATTTTCCCGCCGCACCGGATCCGGGATCCGCGCTTATAGCGAAAAACGCTGGCCAGGACACGTTTTCAACACTGCGAAGCGGCGGGTGTGCCGGTAGCGTCTCCCGGGCCGCGATGGCATGGGAACAGACTGACGATCGGAGATTCTCGATGGGGCGTGGATTCGCCACGACGAATCGGCGGACGGTGCTGGGCTCGATGCTGGCCGCGGGCGCGGCCGGAGTGACCGGCCTGCCGGAGGGCATGGCGGAGGCGCTGGCCGAACCGCGCCGCGCGGGCACCCTCGATCAGGTCGAGCACGTGGTCATCCTCATGCAGGAGAACCGCTCGTTCGACCACTACTTCGGAACCATGAGCGGCGTGCGGGGTTTCGGTGACAAGCGCGCCGTGCGGCTGCCCGCCGGCGGATACGACCCGGTGCTCCAGGCGGCCATGGACGCCGCCGTCGGCGGTGGGCTCGGGGTCGATCTGGCCAGCGGGTCGGCGGGTACGGGCAGCGCCAGCGGATCGGCCGGCGGCAGCAGCAGCGGTTCGGCGGACGGTGACCGGGATGCGTTCCATCAGCCGGATGCGTTCAGCAGCACCGGATTCCTGCTGCCCTGGCATATCGACACCACACGCGTGGACGGACAGGATCTCGGCGATCTGGCCCACGACTGGAACACCACGCATCTGGCGTGGGCCGACGGCGCCTATCACTCGTGGATCGCGGCCAAGTCCAAGATGACGATGGGGTACTTCACCGACGCTGACATTCCGTTCCATCGCGCGCTGGCCTCGGCGTTCACCATCTGCGACCACTACTTCTGCTCGATTCAGGGCCCCACCACGCCGAATCGACTGTTCCACTGGACCGGCACCATCGACGCGGCCGGCCGCGCCGGCGGACCGGCGGTGTCCAATCCCCCGGACTACCGGCCGGCGTACAGCTGGACCACCTATCCGGAACGCTTGCAGCAGGCCGGAATCTCGTGGCAGGTGTACGCCGACAATCACAGCGGCGGCGACTTCCTCGCGGACTTCGGCGACAACCCGCTGTGGCTGTTCCACGCCTACCACGACGCGGCGGCCTCAGCCGATCCCGCCGTGCGCCAGCTGGCCGACCGGGCCCGGGTGACCGCCACCGGAATGACACCCGCACCGGCCGGGATCGACGGCACCAATGTCGATTACGTTCTGCAGCAGTTCATTTCCGACTGCGCCGCGGGCACGCTGCCGCAGGTCTCCTGGGTGGTCGCGCCCGCCGGATACTCCGAGCATCCGGCCTACCGTCCCGCCGACGGCGCCGCCTACATCCAGCGCGTCCTGAAGGCCCTGTGGGACAACCCGAAACTGTGGGAGTCGACGGTCTTGCTGATCAACTATGACGAGAATGACGGCTTCTTCGACCACCTGGTACCGCCGACCGCGCCGCCCGGCACCCCCGACGAGATCCTGCCCTCGCTGGAGATCACCGGCACCGACCTCAATTCCGGCTCGGCCACCCTCGGGCTGGCCTCGGGCTCGGCGAGCCTGGACACGCTCATCGGCAGAGCCGGGGCGCTGCTGGGCGGCCAGTCGCCTATCGGCCTGGGACCGCGAGTGCCGATGCTGGTCGTCTCGCCGTGGAGCCGGGGCGGCTGGGTGAATTCCCAAGTGTTCGACCATACTTCGGTGCTGCGGTTCCTGGAGCAGTGGACCGGCGTCGCCGAACCGAATATCTCGGCCTGGCGGCGCGCCGTCTGCGGCGACCTCACCAGCTGCTTCGATTTCGGCAAGCGTGACACCAGCATTCCCGCCCTGCCCGACGCGAATGCCGAGCGCGCCCGGGCGGCCGGTCAGAAGAACCTGCCCAAGCCCGCCCCGCCCGCCCCGGCCGGACAGCGGCTGCCCGCCCAGGATCCCGGCCGTGCGAAGGCGCGCCCGCTGCCGTATCAGCCGGTGGCCTGGCTCGAGGTGACCGCGGCGGCCGCGACGGTCCGATTCGGCAATCAGGGCACGGTCGCCATGCCGTTCCAAACCTTTGCCTACCACGACAATTCGATCCGCCAGACGGTCGTGGCGCCCGGCGGTGCCGCGCAGGAGCGATTCCAGCTCGGCGGCACCTACGATTTCGCGATCCACGCGCCCAACGGATTCCTCGTCGAGGCCTCGGGTACGGCGGACACCGCGACGCTCACCGCCGCGGCGGCCATCGGCGGCAGTGCCGACAAGCCCGCCTTCGTCGTGACCGTGACCAATTCCGGAACCTCCGCCATGACGATCGAGGTGGGCGGCTCCCGCACCACCATCAACGGCGGCGCCGATCACCAGATCACCGCACCGCTCGACGAAGGCTGGTACGACCTGACCCTCACACTGTCCGGAAACTCCGACTGGCGCAGGCATTTCGCGGGTCATCTGGAGAACGGCGGCGCGAGCAGTACCGCGTAAGAGGGCCGAACTCAGGATTCGAAGGCCGCGAAACGCCACTCGGGCAGGGCGTCGGGGTTGGCGCGTAGGTATCTGAGGGACTGTTTCATGTAGACGCGGGGATTCGTGTCGAGGTGGTGAGCCCATGCGGGTTCGGGGTCGCCGCGCATGACGGTCCAGCAGGCCAGCGCGTATCCGTACATGGGCTGGGAGAGATAGCCCAGGCGCTGGGAGCGCCAGCCGCGGCTGTTCTGCGAGAACTGGAAGGCGGCGTTGGCATTGAACACGCCGAGGCCGAGGTAGACCGTCGTCAGGTCGGTGAGCTGTTCGCCGTCGTGGCGATCCGGTGCGATGCGACGCTCACCGAGCAGGCGTTCGTGCGCCAGCTCATGGGCGACGGTCGCCACCAGGGTGATCGGCGAGCGCAGGCGCGCCAATTCGAGCGACACCACCGCCCGCCCGTGCTCCAGGCGGTAATGCCCCGCCTCCCCGCGCGCGGCGCCCTCGAGAAACATGGCCTGCTCGGGTGGGACGGCCCAGGCCGAATCGAGCTCCACCACAAGGCGATCCAGGCCCACGCCCATATATCCGCCGACACGCTCCACCACCGAGAGCACCTGCTGGGCGGTACGCGGGTAGGCATCCGGGAAGAAGTCGGAGGTCGGCACGATCACGGGCGTACGCAGGGTCCTGGCGCCGAATTGCGTCGCGCACCAGCCCAGCATCTCCTCCACCCAGAGCCGTTCCACCTCCCTCACCGGACACCGCGGCCTGAAGAATCCCATGCCGCATTATGTCCGGGTCAGGCCCGGGATGCGCGGCGGCGCTGTTCCGGGGGATTCGAGAGGAACATCGGGGGCGCGTACTCGCTCACCAGGGTGCGGGTCCACCAGGCGTGGGTGGCGAGCAGCTCGCGGGGAGTCGTGAAGCGGTACTCGTAGAGGCGGGCCCGGACGAAACGTGGCGGAGCGTCCGGGAACGGGTTGCTGCGCAGCAGGCGCAGCGTGGCGGGGTCATTGCGCAGCAGGCGTTGCAGGAGCCCGCCGAACCATGGCCTGGCATACGCGGTCGAGTGGGCCGCGAACCACAGCAGCCAGTCCAGGCGCAGGTGATACGGGGCCCACTGGCGCGGGAGCCGGTGGAGGTCGCCGGGTTTGCCCTTGAACTCGTATTCGCGCCAGTGGGTGCGGGAGGTGAGCCGCGAGTCGTCGGCGCCCTCGATGACCACCTCGTAGCGGACACGGTCCACGACACCGAACGCCCCGAAGGTGTTGACCAGGTGAAAAGGATTGTAAGACTGGTTCATTCGCTGCCTGCTCGACAGCATATTGCGGACCGGCAGATAGCTCAGCACCACGGTGCAGGCCACGAAGACGAACACCGGCACCGTGAACCACAGCGGGGAGTTCGCCGGATGCGGCGCCGCGGGAATCGGAAAAACCGTCGTCGCAGCGGAATTCGAGACCGCCGACCAGGCCAGGATGATGGTCAGCCAGTTCAGCCACGCGAAGTTCCCGGACAACACCAGCCACAACTGGGTGACGATGATGACCGCGGCGGCCACGCTCGCGACCGGTTGCGGCGCGAAAAGGCCGAAGGGCACCACCAATTGGGCGACGTGGTTGGCTCCCGCCTCGATCCGGTGCAGCGGCTTGGGCAACCGGTGGAAGAACCAGCTCAGCGGCCCCGGCATGGGCTGGGTCTGGTGGTGGTAGTACAGGCAGGTCAGGTCGCGCCAGCACCGGTCGCCCCGAAGCTTGATCAGTCCGGCCCCGAATTCCACCCGGTACACCAGCCACCGGGCCAGCCACACCACCAACACCGGCGGCGCGACCCGGTCGTTGCCCAGGAAGATCACCAGGAACCCGGCCTCGAGCAGCAGCGATTCCCAGCCGAATGAGTACCAGACCTGCCCCACATTGACGATCGACAGGTACAGCACCCACACCAGCAGCCACATGGCCATGGCCGCCCACAGCGGCAACAGATCGGCCACCCCGCCCACCAGCGCCGCCGACACCGCCGCCCCGCTCCACGCCACCGCGGCGAAGTACCGGTCGGAGTAGTGCAGCTGGAACAGGCTCGGCGCCACCCGGAACGGCCGCCGCGCCACGAAGCGCGGCACCGGCAGCATGCCGTGCTCCCCGATCAGCGCCCGGAACTGCCGAGCCGCCCCCACGAACGCGAATACATAAACGGCCGCGATTCCGCGCTCGAGCACCTGCCGCGCGAACCAGTATTCCGGTGCGATGAACCACTCCATCCCGCGCCTCCTGCGCCGGCCGTGTCAGCTCAGCTCACATACCGTCCACTTCGGAGCCTACTCACCGGGTTGGCGCGAGCCCAGGTGGCAACGCGGGCTCCGGCATTCCGTCCGAGGGCCCCGGCCGGCTGGATCCGGCGGTAGGGATCCCCTGGTCGGCGCGGGCGCCAGTCCTACTGTGGCCGTGGCGGGTTCGATGGTGCGGTACGAGCTCGCAGGGCGGTGTCGACCACGCTTCCCGGACGCTGACCCGGGCGGCCGTTGACTCCCCGCCCGCCAACGGCCGCGGGCGCAGCAGCGGCGCGGGCCGAACCCGTACACCCTTCTGCACCTTCCACGATTCCGCAGTCGGACGGGTCTGTCTGTCAGACGTTCGACCGACAGCGCGACGGATACCGGGATGCCATGCTGGCCCGAATCCGGTTCGGTACCGTGGCCGGGTGCTGCGCGAAGCCGACCCGACCCACGCCGCGGTCGCGCAGGAGGCGACGTGGCTGGCCATCCGATTCCGGCACGCCGCGTGCCTGGTGCTCACCGTGGTGCACCTGGCGAACGGGGCGGCCGATCCGGGCCTGGAACGTGCAATCACCGTGCTGCTGGCCGTGTGGTCGGCAAGCCGGTTGTGGGGTGGGCGACGGGGACCGTGGTGGACGGCGGCCGATGTCGCGGTGGTGGCGATCTACCTGCTCGGCACGGTCAGCGTGGCCGCGTCGGGGATCGGCACCCAGGACCTCATCGATGTGAAGGTCGTAGCGGCAACAGTGATCTCGGTGGGTATCGCGGAGCGGGTGAGGGTTTCCGCGGCGGTGACCGCGCTGGTCCTCATGCTGCTCTACTACGCTAATCGTCATACCCCCGGTCTCACGCCGTGGCGCTACCTCTCCGATCTGGCCGTCGCGTATCTCCTGGTGGAGTGGCTGCTGGCGATCGGTGTGCGCCGCGTGGTGCTGCGCGCGGCCACCGTGCACGACCAGACCGTGACCGCCGCCGCCGACTCCCGCATCGCGAGCGATGTCGCCGCCGCCCGGCGACGCTACGAGCATGAGCAGTGGGCGGTCATGCACGATACCGCCGCGGCCACCCTGCTCATGGTCGGCCAGGGCGCGGCCCGGGATCCGGAGCGTATCGCCCGGCAGGCCGCGCGCGACCTCACGGTGCTGGAATCGGGCATCCCGCTGCCGGGCGACGACTCGCACGCCGATTTGTCGGAATTGCTGCGGGAGTTGAGCGCCGACTGCTCGGTCCCGGTCTCCCTGCGGACACCCGGCCCGCTGCCGATCCGCCGGACCCTGGCGTGGACGGTGACCGCCGCCGCGCGGGAGGCGCTCACCAATGTCGACCGCCACGCTCACGCGTCGGAGGTCGTGGTCAGCGCCGGGCCGGGGACGCTGATGATCACCGATGACGGTGTCGGATTCGAGGGAACGCCGGGCGAGGGCCGCTACGGCATCCGGCACTCCATCATCGAGCGGCTGCGGGCCGTGGGCGGCGACGCCGACGTCATCAGCGCCCGCGGACGTGGCACCGAGGTCCGACTGCGCTGGCCGGTCGCCGAATCCGATACCGCCGAGGATCATTCGTTCGACGCGCCGGCGGCGGCCGCCGGAATCGACCTGCTCGGACGCAGTTTCGGATACGGCATCGTCGGCATCGCGGTCGCCGACACCCTGTTGCAGTCGACGCTCACCGAGGCGGCGGCGACACCCCCGGCGGCGGTCAACGCGCTGCTGGTCACGGTGAACGTGGTCTGTGCGCTGGCGGCGCTGATACCGCGCCGCCGCGAGTCCGTCACGCTCATGCTCATGGGCACGGCGATCGCCGCCTCGCTCCTGCTCATTGCCCTGCTGCCGCCGGATTTCGTACTGGCGGGTGCGAATTGGTCCATCGGCGCGTCCGGCTGGACGGTGGTGGCGCTCGGGTTCCCGCTGGCGCCACGCCTGTCGCTGTCGGCACTGACTGCCTGGTGGGTGCTGGTGTGCGGGCTGGTGCTGGTCCGGGTGCCGGGGACGGACACCCTCATGGTGCTCGGGTATCACACGGCGGCGATCTACTTCCTCCAGGTGCTCACCGCCTGGTTCGCCGCCACCCTCGACCGCGCGGCCCGCCAGGCTGCTGCCCTGCACCGGGAGCGCCTGCGGCTGCGCACCGCCGACGCGGTCGGGCGCATGACCGAACAGGAATGCCTGCGCCGGTATCGCGAACTGCTCACCGCATTCACGCCGCTGCTCAGGGGTTTGGCCGACGGCACGCTGAATCCGCGAGATCCTGCCGTGCAGGCCGCCTCGCGCACCGAGTACGCGCGCCTGCGCCGCCTGTTCACCCAGCAGGACGGCCTCGGCCACCCGCTGCTGGCCGACCTGCGCACCGGCATCGACGCCGCCGAACGGCGCGGGGTGGCGGTCACCGTCGAGGCAGATGTCGAATTCCGTCCTACGGACCCGTCCACCGACCGCGACCTGCCCGACGCGGTCCGCGGCCATCTGGTGGCCGCGACTCGGATCATGCTGGACGCCAGCCTTTCCCGCGCCCGGGTGGTGGTGACCGCGGACCCCTCCGGTTGTACGGTCAGCGCGCTCGGCGACTGCCCGGTCGAGACGCTGGATCGCCTGTCGCTGTTGTCGGGCGCCGCCCTCGACACCGGCGGCGCGGTGCACACCGAGGTCATCACGGCGGGCGAATTACTTTGGGCACGAATGCATCACCGCTTCGAGGCCGAGGGAGCCCGATGATCCGCATCGCCATCGTCGATGACCATCCGCTGATCCGTGACGGCGTGCGCGGCTGGTGCGCCGCCGCCGAGCCGCGCATCGAGGTGATCGCCGACCATCCCGATCCGGCCGCTTTCCTGTCCGCCACCGGACCGGACCGCGGCGACCTGGACGCCATCGTCCTGGATCTCCAATTCGACCAGCGCGCACCGGATCTGAGCGCCCTGGGCACGATCTGCACGCGCGGCCACCGCGTCGTGGTCTATTCCCAGTACACCGAACCCCGCCTGGTGCGGGACTGCCTGGATCTGGGCGCGGTCACTTACCTGTCGAAAACCGAAGGGCGCGAACACCTCATCACCGCTCTGCACGCCGCCGCCGAGGTGCGGCCGTACCTGAGCCCGACCATGGCCCGCGCCATGAGCACCGACGGCGACGACCGGCCGCGACTGTCCAGGCGGGAGCGGGAGGTGTTGCTGGCCTGGTTCCAGACCGAGTCCAAAGCCCTTGTCGCCCAGCAGCTCTACATCACCATCGGCACGGTCAACACCTATCTGGAGCGCATCCGCGCCAAGTACGCGGCGGTCGGGCGCTCGGCGCCCACCAAGGCCGCGCTGGTGGCTCGGGCCATCCGCGACGGCCTGATCACCACCGACGATCTCTAGTCTCCGGAGTCCTCGTCCAGGTCGACCTCGATCTTGTCGCGGTCGGCCCATTCGAGCAGCGGTTCGATGTCGAACACCGCCTCGTCGATGCCCGCGTGCAGGTCGCCGAGTTCGGCGTACCGCGCGGGCACGGTCTTCATGGTGAACTCGCCCGGGTGCACCTCGGGAATCTCGGTCCAGCGCACCGGAGTCGACACCGTCGCCTCGGGCACCCCGCGCACCGAGTACGCCGCCGCGATGGTGTGGTCGCGCGCGTTCTGGTTGTAGTCCACGAACAGCTGCGTCGGATCGCGATCCTTCCGCCGCCACGCGGTGGTGACGTCCGCGGGTGCGCGCCGCTCCACCTCGCGGGCGAAGGCGAGGGCGGCCCGGCGCACCTCCTGGAACCCGAAGCGCGGTGCGATCCGCACGTACACGTGCAATCCCTTGCCGCCGGAGGTTTTCGGCCATCCGACCGCCCCCAGCTCGTCGAGTACCTCCCGCACGACCCCGGCCACCCGCTGCACCCGCGACCACGGGCAGTCCGGCATGGGGTCCAGGTCGATGCGCCATTCGTCGGGCATCTCGGTGTCGAAGCGTCGTGAATTCCAGGGGTGGAATTCTATGGTCGACATCTGCACGGCCCAGATCACGTCGGCGAGCTTCTCGACGCAGAGTTCGTCGGCGGTGCGGCCGTAGCGCGGGAAGTACAGCTGCACGGTCGGAATCCAGTCCGGCGCACCGCCGGGCAGTCGCTTCTGATGCACCTTGCCGCCGGGCAGGCCCTTCGGGAAGCGGTGCAGCATGCACGGCCGGTCCCGCAGTGCGTTGACGATCCCGTCGCCCACGCTCAGGTAGTACTGCACCAGGTCGAGCTTGGTCGCCCCGGTCTCCGGAAAGTACACCCGATCCGGATTCGAGACGCGCACCCTGTACTCGCCGACCGGCACCTCGACCGCCGGCACAGCTGACTTGCCGGCCATCCGTCCGACGGTAACCGGCATTTCGACCGGCCGCGACCGACTCGCCGCGAGCCGCACATCGAACTAGAACGCGTTATAGTTCTCTCCGCTCGGATTTCTTCGCTTCGGAAGGTGGTCGCGACAGTGCGGACCTGGGATTCTTCGGCCGACGTGGTGGTGGTCGGATACGGCGGCGCGGGTGTCGCGGCGGCGCTGGCCGCACGAGAATCCGGAGCCGATGTGCTCGCACTGGACCGGTATCTGGGCGGCGGGGCGACGGCACTGTCCGGCGGCATCGTCTATGCGGGCGGCGGCACGTGGGTGCAAAAGGCCGCCGGGGTCGAGGACGATGTCGAGAACATGCTCACGTATCTGCGGGCCGAGGTCGGCGACACCGTGAGCGAGCGGACACTGCGGAAGTTCTGCGAGGAGTCACCCGCGCTGATCGATTGGCTGACCCGGCACGGGGTTCCGTTCCAGGCCTCGCTGTGCCCGTTCAAGACCTCGTACCCCACCGACGACTACTACCTGTACTACTCGGGAAGTGAAAACTCCGGCGGCTTCCGGGAATTGGCGGTGCCGCGGCAGCGCGGGCATCGGGCGCACGGACGCGGGGTGTCGGGCAAGAAGCTGTTCGGGCCGCTCGCCGAGTCCGCCGCGAAACACGGTGTGCGAGTGCAAATCGGCACCAGGGCAACGCGCCTCGTGATCGAGGACGGCCGCGTCGTGGGCGTCGAGGCGACCACCCTGGGCAACGCGCCCGCCGCGGTAAGGCGGCGGTTCGCCGCGCTGGCCCGCATCTCGGCGAAACCCGGTGTGTACCACCAGGGCTTGCGCAAGGCCGTGCAGGCACTCCTGGCTCGTATCGAGCAGCGCTACGGCATGCCGGTGCGGATTCGGGCGCGATCGGGCGTCATTCTCACCACCGGGGGTTTCATCGCCAATGGCGAGATGGTCGCGGAGCACGCCCCGGACTACCCGTGGGCCGAGGGCCTGCCGCTGGGGACCGCCGGATGCGACGGCAGCGGAATCGCCATGGCGCAGGCGGTCGGCGCGGCCACCGGGCGGATGGACATGCTGTCGACGTGGCGGTTCATCGCACCGCCGAGCGCGTATTTCGGCTCGATCGCCGTGGATGCCAACGGGCAGCGCATGATCGACGAATCCCGCTACGGCGCGGCGCTGGGCGCGGCCATTGCCACCAGCCCCGGCAATCGGGCCTGGCTGCTGGTCGATGCCCGGCTGGCCGCCGAGGCACGCCGTCAGATCGGCCGGCAGTCGGTGTGGTTCCAGCGCATGCAGGCCGAGCGGCTGCTGCGGTTCGGCAGCGTGACCGGCCGGACCGTCGAGGAGGTCGCGGCCCGGGCCGGCATCGACCCGGCGGCCCTGCGCACGACCGTGGACGCGCACAATCGCGCCATCGAGCACAACCTGCCCGACCCCCTCGGCAAGCCGGACGATCTCCGCCGCCCGCTGCACACGGGACCCTTCACCCTGCTGGACATCTCGTTCAAATCACGGCTGACCTACCCGATGCCGATGCTGACTCTGGGCGGCCTGCTGGTGGACGAGGAGACCGGCGCGGTCCGGACCGACTCCGGCGCGGCCATTCCCGGCCTTTTCGCGGCGGGTCGGGCGGCCGTGGGCGTCTGCTCGAATTCGTATGTGAGCGGCCTGTCCCTGGCCGACTGCGTCTTCTCCGGCCGCCGCGCGGGCACCCACAGCGTGGAGTTGGCGGCCGCGCACTGATAAACCCCACCGACAGGCGGTCCGCGAACTTCCATCGCCGCCGCCGGGACGCGCGAGCAGAGGCATTGGCGATGGGCGAATCGGTGTCCCTGCCCGCCCGGACCCGGCCGACATGGCCGGCGCGGCTCTTCAGTCCCGACCACATGCCCGAAATCCGAGTCCCGCGCTGATCGGCGAGCAGTTCAGTCGGTGGCGCGCACCCCGAGTTCGAAGGTGCGCAGCAGATCCGCCGCGACGCTGACGGCGATGACGGCGGGCTCCTTGCCGGTGATATCGGTCAGCCCGATGGGAGTTTTGATGCGGCCCAAGGCTTCCGGCGCATGGCCGCCCTCGGTGGTGAGGCGCTTCTGGAAACGCGCCCACTTGGCCGGGGACCCGATCAGGCCGATGGTGCCCAGATTGTCAGCGCGCAGGGCGGCGTCGCAGAGGGCCGCGTCCTCGGCGTGATCGTGGGTCATGATCACGATGTGGGTGCCGGGTGGAAGCTGATCGAGCATCTGCTCCGGCAGCAGGGGCGTGTGGTGGGTGTGGACTTGCGCGAGGGCGTCCGCGAGGGGCGTGAGGCGTTCGTCGGTGAGCATCTCGGGCCGGGAGTCGATCAGGTGCAGATCGAGATCCTGGCGGGCCAGGATGCGAGCCAGTTCCAGGCCGACATGCCCGATGCCGAAGATGGCCACCGCCGGGCGCACCGGCAGTGGTTCGAGCAGGACGGTGACCGTGCCGCCGCAGCATTGGACGCCGTGCTGATCGACGACCTTGTCGTTGAGGGCGAATTCCCTCAGCTCGGGTTCGGCGTGCGGGCGCGCGATCATCTCGCGGGCGCGCTCCACGGCGACGGCCTCGACATTGCCGCCGCCGATCGAGCCCCAGGTATCTGCCTGTCCCACCACCATTTTCGCCCCGGCCCGGCGCGGCGCGTGGCCGCGCACGCTCGCCACCGTGAGCAGCACGCCGGGTTCCCGGCGGGCGCGCAGCCGCGCGACCGCGGTCACCCAGGTCATGTCAGGCACCGGCGGAAACGCTTTCCTCGGTGACGAGTTCGCCCGCGTGCCGCGCCGAGACGAGGGCCCAGTACACCGCCTCCGGCGTTGCGGGCGCGCCCAGTTCGACGCTCACGCCCTCCGGACCGAAGGCGGCGGCCGCCTGACGCAGCGCCTCGCGGACGGAGAACGCCAGCATGAGCGGTGGCTCCCCCACAGCCTTCGACCCGTACACCACGCCCTCCTCGTGGGCGTGCTGCAGCAGCGTCACAGTGAACGCCTCGGGCATCTCCGAGAAGCTGGGCAGCTTGTAGGTGCCGGCCGCCTGGGTCAGCAGCCGCCCGCGGCCCGGGCCGTCGCCGGTGTCCCAGCGGATGTCCTCCAGCGTCAGCCAGCCCGCGCCCTGCACGAAACCTCCCTCGATCTGGCCGATGTCGATGAGCGGGGACAGGCTGTCGCCGACATCGTGGACGATGTCGACGCGGCGGATACGGTAAGCGCCGGTGAAGCCGTCCACCTCCACCTCGCTGGCCGCGGTGCCGTAGGCGAAGTACTTGAACGGGGCACCGTGCATGGTCCCGGCGTCCCAGTGCAGACCCTCGGTACGGTAGAAACCGGCCGCCGACAACTGAACTCGCTGGAGGTAGGCCGTCCGCACCAGGTCGTCCCATTCGACGGTCGCGTCACCGGGACCGAGTGCACGCGCGACGCCGTCGGCGATGCGGACATCGGAGGCGTTCACACCCAGGCGGGTCGCCGCCACCCGCGACAGGCGTTCCCGCAGCTGCTCGCAGGCGTTCTTCACCGCGGCGCCATTGAGGTCCGCGCCGGAACTGGCCGCTGTCGCGGAGGTGTTGGGCACCTTGTCCGTTCGGGTCGGCGCGAGCCGCACCCGGTGCAGCGGAATGCCCAGCGTGGTGGCCGCCACCTGCAGCATCTTGGTGTGCAGGCCCTGGCCCATCTCGGTGCCGCCGTGGTTGATGAGCACCGACCCGTCCTTGTAGATCAGCACCAGCGCACCGGCCTGGTTGAAGGCCGTCATGTTGAACGAGATTCCGAACTTGACCCCGGTGACCGCCAGCCCACGCTTGACGTGCGGGTGCGAGGCATTGAATGCCGCGATTTCCTCTGTGCGCGTGCCTATCTCGCCAAGCGCGAGAACCTGGTCCCAGGTGTCGGTGATGCGTTCGGGGTGCCGCACCTGCTGCCCGTAGGGCGTGGACTGCCCGGGGCGATAGACATTGCGGCGGCGCAGCTCCATCGGATCCAGGCCGAGCAGGGGCGCGCAGCGGCCCAGCAAGTCCTCCATGACCAGCATGCCCTGCGGCCCGCCGAAACCGCGGAACGCGGTATTGGACGGCTTATTGGTCCTGGCGATGCGGCCGTTGAAGCGCGCGTTGGGAATCCAGTAGATGTTGTCGATGTGACAGAGCGCGCGGGCCAGCACCGGCTCCGACAGGTCCAGGCTCCAGCCGCCGTCCGCGGTCAGGGTGACGTCCAGGGCCTGGAGGCGCCCGCCCGCGTCGAATCCGACCCGCCACTGCGCGTGGAATCCGTGACGCTTGCCGGACATGGTCAGATCCTGAGTCCGGTTGAGCCGCACCCGGACCGGCCGCCCGGTGAGGGTCGCGCCGAGCGCCGCGACGGCCGCGAAGCCGTGCGGCTGCATCTCCTTGCCGCCGAAACCACCGCCCATGCGCAGGCATTGCACGGTGACCTCGTGATCGCGCAGTCCCAGCACGTGGGCGACGATCTCCTGGGTCTCCGACGGGTGCTGGGTGCTGGACTGCACGAACACCTGCCCGCCCTCGTCGATGTGCGCCAGGGCGGCGTGGGTTTCGAGGTAGAAGTGCTCCTGGTCGGAGAAGTGGATTGCGCCGGTGAAGATGTGCGCGGAGGCGGCGAAGCCGGATTCCAGGTCACCACAGCGCACTTGGGGCCGTGCACCCTGGAAACTGCCGGCCGCCATCGCTTCCTCGATGGTGATGAGCGACGGCAACGGCTCCAGCTCCACCGCCACCGCGGCCGCGCCCAGCCGGGCGGCCTCCAGCGTCTCGGCGAGCACCCAGCAGACAGCATGGCCGTGGAAGCACACCTCGTCCGGGAACAGCGGTTCGTCGTGCTTGACGCCCGCGTCATTGACGCCGGGCACGTCCGCGGCGGTGAGCACCCGCACCACGCCGGGCACCCGCAGCGCGGGCGCGGTGTGCAGGGCGGTGATGCGCGCGTGCGCGTGCGACACCTGCACCGGATACGCGTGCAGCACATCCTTGGTGCGGTATACCAGGTCATCGGTGTACAGCGCGGCCCCGGTGACGTGCAGGGCGGCGCTCTCGTGCGGCAGCGCCACGCCCACCACGGGGTGCTCGGGTCGTCGCGACAGGTCGCTCATGACAGCACCCCCGCGGGCTCGGTGGTCTCGGCGAACAGTTTGCGCAGGCTCTCGCCGAGCATGGCACTGCGATACCGCGCGCTGGCGCGATGATCGTCGAGCGGCGTGCCCTCATGGCGCAGCACCTGTGCGGCTTCGACCACGGTCGATTCGTTCCAGGACCGGCCCGCGAGAGCCGCCTCGGTTCGATATGCGCGCACCGGAGTGGCGGCCACGCCACCCAACCCGATCCGTGCCTTGCGTACGACGCCGTCCTCGATGTCGAGGGCGAAAGCCACGGCGACACTGGAGATGTCGTCGAAGCGCCGTTTGGCGATCTTGTGGAAGGCGGTCACCGGGGGCAACGGCAGCGGGATGCGCACGGCCCGGATGAGTTCGTCCGGCCGCCGCACCGAGCGCCGGTAGCCGGTGAAGTAGTCGGTCAGCGCGACCTCGCGCTCGGCGTCGGCATCGGCCAGCACGACCGACGCTTCCAGCGCCAGCAGCACCGGCGGACCGTCGCCGATCGGCGAGGCGGTGCCCAGATTGCCGCCCAGGGTGGCGACATTGCGAATGAGCCGAGAGGCGAACCGCGGGAACAACTCCGACAGCAGCGGCACCCGCCCGCCGAGGCGGCGTTCGATCTCGGTCAGGGTGAGTGCGGCGCCCAGGTCGATCCGGTCCGAATCGATGGTCAGCCCACGCAGTTCGGGCAGCCGATCGATGACCAGTGTGTAATCCGCCCGCCGCCCATGGATATTCACCTCGACACCCACGTCGGTGCTGCCCGCCACCACCGTGGCGTCCGGGCGCTCGCGCAGCAGCCGCAGCGCCTGCGCGAGCGTCGCGGGCCGCACGAAACGTCTCCCATCGGAACTGAAGTCGGTCGCTACCGGTTCCGGCGGGTCGGACGCTCGCCGCCGGGCCAGCTCGTCCTCGGCCGTCGGGTCGCCCACCGCGAAGGCGGCGTCGCGGATGGGCCGGTAACCGGTGCATCGGCAGAGATTTCCGCTCAGCGCGTGCAGATCGAAACCATTGGGCCCGGTCTCGGCGTGCGCGCGGTCGCCTGCGATCTTCTCCGGCGCCCGCCGATCCGGCCGGTAGTACTCCGCGGCCATGCTGCACACGAATCCCGGTGTGCAGTAACCGCATTGCGATCCCCCGCGCTCGGCCATCTCGCGCTGCACGGGATGCAGTCGCGAGGGCGTGCCCAAACCCTCGGCGGTGACGATTTCCTGCCCGTCCAGTGCCACGGCGGGCAGCAGACAGGCATTGATCGCTACCCATTCGGTCGGCTCGACCACCCCCGGCCGGGCCACCAGCACCGAACACGCGCCGCATTCGCCTTCCGCGCAACCCTCCTTACACCCGGTGAGTCCCTGCTCCCGGAGAAAATCCAGCAGGGAGGTATGCGTCGCGGCCGGACAAATCGGCGTGGCTTTCCCGTTCACCGTCATGAAAATTGCCATTTCAGGCTGCTTTCTTCGTCGAGTGCACTATCCAGTGTCGGCGGATCAATTCCGCTCGTCGAGAAAGCCAGGTCTCAGCAGCCGTGCGCGACGCGCCCGGGCACCCACACCGTGCGGTGGGCGAGACGACGCAGGTCGGAGTTGGTGGACATCCGGTCGCCTCCTGTCCGTGACCACGGGTTACGAGGCCCCGAACCTACGTCCCGGCGCGATAGTCGGTCAACATGAGACCCCGCTCACCGTGGGATTCTGTAGGAAGATACGAAGGCGGTCGGGAGGCACGCCGAACCCGCTGGACAATCGGACAATCTCCTGCGGACAGGTATTTCCCGTGCCATCATCCGGGCCGCGACCGCGGCCCATTCGGGACGTTGTTCACGTTTCCAGGAGGCTTCCCGCGCACATGCGCTTTTCGCGCCCTCCCGTAAACCCGAAATCGATCCCGCCGCCCTCGGCGCCGGGTTCGCGACCTTCGGCGAAATACCCGGGCCATTCGGGTAATAGACGTCACGCCCGCCGCGGTGAGCACGGCGATCGTTGCGCGCTAGCGTGGAGGGATGGGTGATCGACGTGATATCTCCGATCGGCCGGATCTCGACGAGCTGCTGCGGCGGTTCTATGTCGAGGCGTTCGCTGATCCGCTGATCGGCTCGTTCTTCACCGAGATCGCGGGGACCGATCTGGAAGAGCACCTGCCCCGGATCGGCGATTTCTGGGAACGCGCGCTGTTCCGTACGACGGACTACCGACGCAATGCGCTGGCGCCGCACGCCCGGCTGCACGCGGCGCGGCCCTTGACCGCCGAGCATTTCGGACGCTGGGTGCAGCTCTGGCACGCCGCGGTGGACGGACGCTATTCCGGGCCGAACGCCGATCGCGCCAAGGCCCAGGGCGAGCGGATCGCGATCGCCATGCTGCGACGGATGACCGGGACCGACGGCGCCGCCACCACCGACGCCCCGGGCTTCATCCCGCTCGCCGCCCTGCGGCTCCGCGCGGCCTGAGCGGTCACACCAATTCCGCTGCGCCGCTGGGCGCTTCGACGCAGACGGTGCCGGTTGAACGGCACGCGCCCTGCTGCGGCGGGACCGGCTGGTGTGGGCGGGACGTTCGGCCGCAACGGAATTCGACGACCCGGCCAGCTATCCGGAGCCGAGCCCGACCCGGCAACTGGCGCTACGGGCGCTGCGACACGCGGGCCGGACGTGCGGGGTCATCTATATCAGCGACAACCTGCTCGGCCTGCGGGCCGCCGGCGGGGCTCGAGGTGATCGCGCACGCGGCGCCGTCCTGCCCGACGGGCTGGTTCCGCTCACCGATCCCGAGCTGGCCGAATTGGGTGATCTGGACTTCATGCTCATGCACCGCCGCACCCGGCCGTCCGACCCGGAGCAGGCGCTGGCCAACGCCATCGTCGCCAATGCGCGCTTACTATCACACCAGACCACGCGGTCGGGCATGTGACCGAACCGCCCGCGGCGGGCGGTAGGGTGCTGAGGATCCGATACCGCGCACCGCAGCGCGCGGGTCGGCCCGGCCGGTGGCCGGCAGCGTCAAGGCGGGCGGGCTGAAGCGTTCGTGTTCAGCGTTTATCGAGCCCGCCAGGGTGTATCGCACATCTGAGGTGGGTTTGGTGTTGATCGGTGCAAGGACGAATGACCCTGCTGTCATTGCCGATTCCAGTGGGCCGCCGCCGGCGTGGAGCAGGACGACGCCGTTCGTGCTGGTCTTCGGCGCGGCGCTGTCGCTGGTACTGATCTTCACGACGGTGGATCCGTGGCTGGACCAGGTGGGATTCCTGGTGGGCGGCTTCGATGTCCACGTCTACCGGGACGGCGCCTGGAAGCTCTACCACGGCCATCCGCTCTACACCGAGACCACGCATCGCGGCCTGTCCTACACCTATACGCCGTTCTCCACGCTGATCTTCCTGCCGATCCTGGCGGTGCCCTGGGAATACGTCACGAATTCCTGGCTGGCGCTGAACATTTGCGTGCTCTACGCGTGTGTCCTGTTGTGCTGGCGCGTACTCGGCTACCGCGTCACCTGGCGGCTCGCCGGGATCAGCGCGCTGGTTGCGGCGACCTGCATGTTCCTGGAGCCGATCCGCACGACGCTGTACTACGGCCAGATCAATCTGGTCCTGATGGCATTGATCCTCTGGGATTTCTCGCGCCCGGAACACAGCCGATCACGGGGCGTCGGCATCGGCGTGGCCGCGGGCATCAAGCTGGTGCCGCTGTATTTCGTGACGCAGTTGCTGGTGCTGCGGCAGTGGCGGGCGGCCGTGGTGGCGGCCACCACCTTCGTCATGACGATCGTCGTCGCGGGCGCCGTCCTCCCCTCGGATTCCAAGCAGTACTGGACCAAGACGTTCTTCCAGTCCGACCGCATAGCCCCGGATACACAGCCCGCCAATCAGTCTCTGCGCGGCGTCGTCGCCCATCTCTCGGGTCATCAAGTGCCGCAATGGCTGTGGCTGCTGATCGCCACCCCGGTCGCCATCGGCGGTCTGCTGCTGGCCGCGGCGCTCCACAACCGCGGCGAGAAGCTGCTCACCGTGACCGTCGCGGGCCTGACCTCCTGCGCGGTCTCCCCGTTCTCCTGGAACCACCACTGGGTGTGGTTCCTGCCGCTGTTCGTGTACCTGGTCCACCGCGCGGCCTCGGACCTTCGCTGGTGGTCGGCAGCGGGTTTCCTCTACCTGGCCACCGGCGCCTGGGCCTACCATTGGACCGATCGCTGGGTGGTGGTCGGCTGGTTCCTGTTCCCCCCGTCGTGGCCGATCGCCCAGATCCTGTTGAACTGCTACGTCATCGTCTACGTGGTCATTGCGGGCGGCCTGATCTACTCCCTCCGGCGCACTCGCGTCACCCCATAGGCAACCGACCGGTCGGCTATCTGGCCGCATCCGTTATGGAAGAGTGTCCGGCGCTATATCCGAAACTGGCTCATAGTGGGAATCCCTCTCGCGCATACCTTTCGCGAGCGAGAACCGAGGAGGACGCCATGACTGAGCCGGTGTGCATCGATTGCTGGCGGCGTGACAACCTCACCTTCGCCCAGCGGCTGGACCCCGCCTACGTCAAGCCGGGGCCGAAGTACCGCTGCGCCATGCACCGGGCGCAGTGCGAGGCGGACGGTAGAGGACCGGAGCGCACCGACCGCGCCGCCTGATCACCCGTGGAAGCGGAGCCGCTCACGGCGCCTGGATGACGAGACCCGTTCGGGCGCTCCGCTTCTCACCCCATTCGTAGAGCGCGGTCAGCACCGGGACCAGACTCCGGCCCTCCTCGGTGAGGTCGTACTCCACCCGCGGCGGGACGGTGGGAAACATCGTGCGCCGCACCAGGCCGTCGGATTCCAGTTCCCGCAACTGCTGGATCAGCATCTTCTCGCTGGTATCCGGCATGAGCCGACGCAGCTCGCCGTACCGGCGCACCCCTTCCTTGAGGTGAGCGAGAATGACCGGCTTCCATTTGCCGCCGATCAGGTCGACGGTCACCTCGACCGGGCAGTAATAGCGCTTCGCGGGCATCTCCCCTCCGGTACTTACCGAAAAGTGCGTTCTTGTAACACTGTAATCAGGGGACTTTCATGAATTCCCATGAAGGTCATTACATTCGATCGATTCAAGCCCGGCGTCACGCTGGAGACCATCACCCCGCATCTGCCCGAGGAAGTCGCCAATGTGTGGCGGCTGTGGAAGGCGGGGATCGTGCGGGAGAACTATGCCCGTGCCGACGAGCCGGGGGTGGTCATCGTGTTCGAGGTGGACAGCGTCGAGGAGGCGCAGCGGTACGTGAACGACTTTCCGCTGACCAAGAAGGGCTTCCTGGAGTGGACCTATGTGCCCGTGACCGCGCCACTGCCGATCGAGGCGCTCATGGACGCCTCGGTGGATGTCGCGGAACCCTACGACCGCACCCGCTGAGGCCGTCATGCGACAAGCCTACGGTCTGACCATTCCCCAGACGGTCGAGGACGCCTGCCATCCGGAGCACATGGCGCTGCTGATCTACGACATGCAGGTCGGCATCGTCGGACAGCTCGCCGACGGTGCGGACATCGTCAAGTCCTGCGTGGAGCTGCGGGATGCCGCTCGGGCGAACGGTTTCCGCGTCTTCTACACCCGGCACCTGTCCATTCCCCCGGCCGCGGCGGGGATCTCGCAATTGCGCACGGCCATGGAGTGGCAGCACGTGGATGATCCGGCCGAGGTGCGGACCGCCTTCGCGCAGGGCTCGCCGCAGTACCAGCTGGTGCCCGAACTGTCACCCGGTCCGGACGAGGTCGTCTTCGACAAGATCACCATGTCGGCCTTCGCCGGGACACCGCTCGATATCGCTCTGCGGGACTTGGGTATCGGGGCCTTCGCCGTCGCGGGCATCGCCATGGAGGTCGGCATCGAGCCCACGGTGCGGCATGCCACCGATCTCGGCTACCTCCCTCTCGTGGTGACCGACGCCTGCGGTGCGGGCCATCCCGAGGCGGCCGAACGCGCACTGGCCACGCTGGCCTTCGCGGGCGGTTCCCGCACCACCGACACGGCCGCTCTCACCGCGCTCATGCATCGCCGCCAACGGGCAGGATCTCCGGTGTAGGACAACGGATGAGCCGGATTCGCCACCATATCCAGCCGCCCGCATTCGGCGATCCGATCCAGCGCGGCATCCGCGATCGTAGTTTTCCGCAGCGCCATCCCCCGCACCATCTTGAGTGACGCCTTGGCGACCAGCCGCCGCGATCGCGTGTGATCCGGCGCATCCCGGGACGGAAACGACATGTTGCCGTCTCACTCCCCGCCCGGGCGAGTGAGACGGCAACATCTGGGGGAATACCCGGATGGCCTTTGATCCGGAGTTTGGGGAGACTGGAGGCTGTGAATCGTCTATCGCCCGAGCAGGTCCGCGCCTCCGGTGAGAGGCTGTGGTGACAGCGCTGGCCCGCGGGGAGAATCGGCCCGCGCCCGCTGACCGGATGACGGTGACCGTAACCTGTTCCAGCGCAGTGGATGTGTCCGCGCTGCTGCTGGGGGCGGATGGACGGGTGCGGTCGGACGGGGACTTCATTTTCTTCAACCAACCGGTCGGTCCCGGTGTGGTGTACCGGCACGGACGCGGGACCGGGGACATGGTGGATGTCCAGACCTCGGCGCTGCCCGCCGAGGTGGAACGGGTCGCCATCACCGCCAGCCTCGACGGCAGCGGGCCCGCCACCTTCGCCGGGGCGGGAACGCTCACCGCCACCGTCGGATCCGCGGCGGGCACACTGACTTTCCCCATGAACGGCCTGACCAGCGAGGCGGCCGTGGTGTGCGTCGAGATCTACCGGCGCGGCGACGGATGGAAAGTACGCGCGGTCGGCCAAGGGTACGACGACGGGCTCGCCGGATTGGCCGCGGCTTTCGGTGTGAATATCGACGACGAACCCGAGCCGCCGGTGCCGGCGCAACCGGCACCCGCACCGACGCTTCCGGCGCACGCCCTCGCGCCACAACCCGCCCAGCAGCCGCTGCCGCAACCCGCGCAATACCCTCCGACGCGACCCAATCCCGCCGCGGCGCAGACACCGTTGCCGCCCGCACTGCCCGCCCAGGGATTCCGGCCGCCGGTACCCGCGCCGCCACCACCGGCCGCACCGCAACAGATACCCACGGCCCCGCGGTCTTTCGCGCCGCCTTCCCATCCGCCCGCGGCCCCGGTCCCGAATAACTACGCACCACAAGGAGCTCCGTCCGTGCAGAGCGAGCTGTTCCATCCGAATCATGCCGAGGTCACCGGTTACGGCATTCAGAAGCAGGGCAGCAAGATGATCCGCGTCGCAGTCGACGGCGAGACCCTGGCCCGGGCCGGATCGATGGTGGCCTACCAGGGAGATCTGCACTTCAAAGCGCTCGGATCCGGCGGCATCGGCCGGGCGATCCAGCATCGGCTCACCGGTGAGGGCGTGCCGCTCATGCAGGTGTCGGGGCGCGGCGATCTGTTCCTGGCCAATGCCGCCTCGGATGTGCACATCGTGGACCTGGACGGCACCGACGGACTGACCATCAATGGCGCGAACGTCCTCGCCTTCGATTCCTCGTTGTCCTACAACATCCAAAGGGTGCAGGGCGCAGCCGGTTTCGCGAGCAACGCGGGCTTCTTCAACTGTGTCTTCAGCGGTCGCGGCCGGATCGCCATCACCACGCACGGCCAGCCCGTGGTTTTGAATGTCGACCAGCCGACCTATGCCGACCCGCAGGCCGCGGTGGCCTGGTCCTCCAGCCTGCAGACCGGGATCAAACGCAATGACTCCTTCGGCTTCGGCCGTCTGATCGGCCGCAGCACCGGCGAGGGCCTGACCCTGTCCTTCTCCGGCCGCGGCTTCGTGATCGTGCAGCCTTCCGAGCTGCCGCCCGGCGGCCTCATCGGCGGCACCGGCGGCGGCCAGGAGGCCGGACAGTCCGGCGGCCTCCTGGGCGGTCTGCTCGGCTGACTCCGGTCAGCGCTCGACGGTGGTCACGAATCGCATCACGCCGTGAGGATGTCCGGCCCGGTTTCACCTCGCAGCCCGAGGCGGTGAGCACGTCCGGTATGGCGCGGCAGGATCACGATCAGCGCAGCGGAAAGATTGTCTGGGACAGAATCCCGCTGCTAGGTTCGATCTGAACGTCTCGTTCGGATGGAGGAGTTTTGCGCACAGTCACCCGGATCCTGCTGACGCTGGTCACACTCGTCTCCGCCCTGGCCCTGCTGGCCTCCCAGGCCACGGCCACCCCCGCCGACCCGAACCTGGACGAGACCACCTCGCGGCAGCTGGACGAGCTCCTCGCCCTGCGCAACTCGATCTCGGGCCCCCGGACCGACGCGATCGCCCAACTCTCCGGCCACTTCCTCGGCACCCCCTACGGCGCGAACATGCTCATCGGCTCCGCCACCCGACCCGAACAGCTGGTCATCGATTTCCGCCGGGTCGACTGCTTCACCTACCTCGACTACGTGGAGGCCCTGAGCCGCTCCACCACCCGCGCGGACTTCATCCAGAACCTGGTCGCCACCCGCTACGCGGACGGCCGGGTCGAGTTCCCGCGGCGCAAGCACTTCTTCACCGACTGGGCCGCGGTCAACCGCGTCGCCGCCACCGATATCACCGCCACCCTCACCCCGGCCGCGGTCACCGTCACCAAGCACCTCAATGCGAAAGGCGATGGCACCACCTACCTCCCGGGCCTCCCGGTGGTCGACCGCGACATCACCTATGTCCCCAGCGGCTCCTTCGACAACGCCGTCATCGGCAATCTCCACACCGGCGACTACCTCGGCGCCTACACCACCGAAGCCGGTCTCGACGTCTCCCACGTAGGCATCTTCATCAGCACCCCGAACGGCCCGATGTTCCGCAACGCCTCCTCCCTGTCCGCAAACGACCAGGTCGTCGACACCCCCCTGACCCGGTACCTCACCACGGTCCCGGGCCTGGTCGTGCTGCGCCCCAACTGATTCGGCCGCGATCAGACCAGATGGACGTCGACGCCCGCGTCGCGAACGGGTACGAGGGCGGACGGGTCGGCGTCACGATCGGTGACCAGGATGTGGATGGAGTCGATCGGGCAGATGCGGGCCAGGGCGGTGCGGCCGAGCTTGTCGGCGGTGGCTACCGCGATCACACGCTGAGCGCGGCGGACCATTTCGGCGTTGATGCCTGCTTCATCCAGATGGCGGCATTGGGCGCCGCCCTCGGCGGAAATGGCGCCGACGCCGAGAATCACGGTGTCCAAGCGTAATTCGGACAGGGCGAGGGCAGCCAGGGGCCCATGCAGTTCGTAGGATTCGCGGCGGGCCAGGCCACCGAGGCAGATGGTGCGAAGGTGGGGGCGGAGGACCAGTTCGGCGGCGATGTTGAGGGCATTGGTGACGATGGTGAGCTCATGGTCCGCCGAGGTGGGGAGGTCGGGGCGAGCGGCCAGGGCTCGGGCCACCGCTGTGGTGGTGGTGCCGCCGTTGAGGGCGACCACTTCGGCCGGATCTATCAGGGCCGCAGCGTGTTCCGCGACGCGTTGTTTGGCTTCGTCGGCGGTGCCGCGGTAGCGGGCGGGGAGGTCGTAGGCGACGGCGGTGGCGACCACGCCGCCGTGGGTGCGGGTGGCGAGGCCCTGGTCGGCCAGGGCGGTGAAGTCGCGGCGAATGGTGGCGGGGGACGCGCCGAGGCGGGCGGCGGTCTCCTCGACCGAGAGTCGGCCGGCCTCGGACAGCAGCTCCAGCAGGCGATTCCAGCGCCGGGAACGGTCGGCGGGAGCGGTCATTTGACGCTGCCGGCGGTGAGGCCGGCGACGAGGCGCTTCTCGATGAGCGCGAAGAGAATCACGACGGGCACGATGCCGACGGTAGAGATGGCGAAGACATATTGCCAAGCCACGTCGTACTGGCCGACGAACTTGGTGAGCGCCACCGACAGCGGCTGATTCTCCGGCGTGGTGAGAATGACCAGGCTGGCGGCGAATTCGTTCCAACAGGACACGAAGGCGAACACGGTGGCGGTGACGATGCCCGGCCATACCAGCGGCAGGCTCACCCGGGTCAGGATCTGCCGGCGGTTGAGCCCGTCCAGCTGCGCGGCCTCCTCCACCTCGACCGGCACCCCGGCGAAGAAGCTGTGCAGGATCCACACCGCGAACGACAGATTGAACGCGCCGTCGACCAGGATCATGGCCGCCCAGGTGTCATTGATGCCGAGGGTGAAGAACTCCCGCAGCAAGCCTGTGACCAGCACGGTCGGTTGCAGCATCTGGGTGATCAGCACCAGACCCAAGAACAACGCCTTGCCCGGAAACCGCCGCCGCGCTGTGTAATACGCGGCCGGAATGGCCACGACCAGCACCAGCAGCGTCCCGAACACCGAAATCACGATGGTGCTGACCAGATTGAACGGCAGCGGCGTCTCCGGCGTGTGCCACACGGTGGCGTAGTTGTCCGGCCGCCACTGCCTCGGCAGATAGGTCGGCGGAATCCTCAGAATCTCCGCGCGCGGCTTCAGCGATCCCAGCACCATCACCGCATACGGCAGTAGGAACACCGCGGCCAGCACCACGCCCACGGCCGTGAGCCCCCACCGCCGCCGCGACCTCATCTCGCTTCCTCACCGACGGGTCGGATCAGCTTCACGTAGATCGCGATGATCAGCAGAATGAGAACGAAGTTCAGCACGCTCATGGCGGCTGCCGTGGCGATTTGCTGATTCTGCCGAATCAGCTTGAAAGTCAGAGTGGTCGTCGTGTCGGCGGAGTAGCCCGCGATGCTGCCCGTCAGCACCTGCAGGATCGGCAGCGAATTGAACGAGTTGATGATGTTGATGACGGTCGCCACCGCCATGGCCGGACGCAGTTGCGGCAGTGTCAGATACAGATAGCGCTGCCGAGAATTCGCGCCGTCCACCCGCCCCGCCTCGTCGATATCCGACGGAATCGATTGCAGCCCGGCCAGAATCGTGTAGGTCGTGAACGGAACGGACACGAACACCGCCACCCCGATGGCCACCAGGAACGCCGGTCCCGGCTCCTTGGTGAACCCGAAACCCCGGTCCAGCACCCCGATATCGACCAGGAAACGATTGGCGATGCCCACATTCGGATCCAGCATGTAGTCGAAGATGGTGGTGGTCATGACCACCGAGGCCGCCCACGGCACCAGGATGGCCAGCCGCACCGCCGTCCGCCCCGGGAAGTCCTTGTTCAGGAACTGCGCCAGTCCCGCCGACAGCACCAGCGTGATCACCACGACCGCCACCACCCACACCACGGTGTGCGCCAGGATCGCGGGCAATTCGTCGATGCCGAACAGCCTGCGGAAGTTGGCGAATCCGGCCGGGCCGCGGTCCTGGCCGTAGGCGCTCAGGTCCCGGGTCGAGGTCCAGAACATGTACCCGGCCGGGAAGGCCACCACCGCGGCTATCAGCACCACCACAGGGCCGATCCACGGCAACGCGCGCAGCGTGGCCGTGGATCGATGGGAGGCGACGCCCCTCAACTCGCCGCCTGCTGAATCTTCTGCAGCACCGAGGCCGGGTCGCTGCCCTGTGCGATCGTGCCCATCTGCTGCCGGATGGCACCCTGTGCTGCGCCCCATTTCGGGTTGTTGCTCGGATAGAACTTGGCCACCGGCAGTGTGGCCGCGAACGCCTTGGTGACCGGATCGTCGGCCAGCGCCGTCGCGCCGCTGGTGGTGACCGGAATGAAATGCTCGCTGCTGACGAACTTGGCGTAGACGGCGGCGGAGTAGAAATAGCTGAGGAACTTCTTGATGGTTGCGGCCTTGTTCCCGTCCTTCTTGAACGCCATCAGGTGGTCGGCCACCCCCAGCGTGGACGGCTCGCCGGTCTTGGTCGGCGAAGGCGCGGTGCCGTACTTCAAACCCGGGTTCTTGGCGGCGATCTGCGAGATGGTCGGCGGCAGCCCCTCGATCATGCCGATCTTGCCCTGGATGAACGCGTTGATGACGTCGAGCCGGTTGGTGGCGCCCGGATTCGGCTCGGTCACACCGGCATCCACGATGGCCTTCATGGCGCGCACGCCCTCGAGGTTCTGCGGCGTGTCGACAGTGATCTTGTCCCCGTCGGACCAGTTGCCACCCGCGCCGAAGGTCCAGATGGAAGTCTCGCCCTGGGACTCCTCGCTGCCCAGCGGCAGCCCGTATCCGGAGACGCCGCCGAGGGCCTGGATCTTCTTGGCGTCGTCGGTCAGCTCGGCCCAGGTCTTGGGCGGTTCGCCGATACCCGCCTTGGCGAACAAGTCGGTGTTGTAGAACAGCGTGCGGGTGGAAGCGAACAGCGGTAGCGCCCACTGGGTTCCGCTGATGGAGGCGTTCTCGGCGAACCCGGGCTGGATATCGCCGATCACGGCGGCGTCCACGATGTCGGTGGCCGGATACAGCTGGCCGTCGGTGGCGAAGGTCGAATAGGCGTCGATATTCAGGATGTCGGGCGTGGTGCCCTTGGACTGCAACTTGGTGCGCACGACGTCATTGATCGAATCCCACGACTCCATCGAGAGTTTGACCTTGACGTCTGGATTCGCCTTCTCGAAGTCGGCGATGATGGCGTCCCATGCGGACCTGGTCCCGTCGCTGTAGGTCGGCGCGAGGAAGGTGAGCGTGTTCGGGTCCGAGTCGTCGGACTTGCTCCCACCGAAGCCGCAGGAGGACACCGTCAGCACCAGGCCGGTCAGCAGGGCCATCGAGGAAAGCGCGCCGCGCAGTGGACGTTTCACGACAAGGGCTCCTCAATCTGCACACCCCGCGACGCGAATCGCGGATGATGAAGAGAACGATTCGGTATGTCCGAATCTAACGCGGACTCTGCTCGAATGTGATTGTTTGACCGGGAAAATTGACACGAACGATCACCGGGTTGATCCTGGGTACGTGCTGCCCGAGGCCGATCGAATCTCCATTCCCGCAAGCCATCTGGCCGCCGAAGTGGCCACCCAGCCCGATGACTGGGCTCGTGCCGAGGCCACCGCCGCCGCCCACCGCCACCTGCTGCCGGTCTCGGGTGAACGGGTTGCCGTCCTCGGTTGCGGCACCTCGCTGTTCATGGCCCGCGCCTTCGCCGCACTCCGCGAATCCGACGGGCAGGGGCTCACCGACGCCTGGCCCGCGGGCGAACCGCGGCTCGCCCGCTCCTACGACCGCTACCTGGTGATCTGCCGCTCCGGCACCACCACCGAGGTACTGGACGCCATATCCACCCTGCCCGAGGACATTCCGCGCACGGTGCTCTGCTCCAGCGCCGGAACGCCGGTCCTGGATCTGGCCGATCCGATCCTGCTCGACGAGGTGGACGAGCACTCGGTGATCCAAACGCGTTTCGCCACAACGACGCTGGCCCTGCTGCGCTGGCATCTCGGCGAGGATCTGCGCCCGGTGGTCGGGCAGGCCCGGGTCGCGCTGGCCGAGAACGCCGCCGAGACGCTGGCGAATGTCCGGCATGCCGAACAGATCAGTTTCGTGGGAATGGGTTTCGCCGCCGCGCTCGCCGACGAGGCCGCGCTGAAGCTGCGCGAGTCCTGCCGCTTCTGGACCGAGTCCTACCTGGCCACCGAGTACCGGCACGGGCCGATCAGCATTGCCGAGCCCGGTCGGGCGGTCTGGGCGCTGGGTCCGCTCCCGCCCGGCCTCACCGACGACCTTCGCGCCACCGGAGCGCATATCGAGCATCGCGGCGTCGATCCCATGGCCGAGCTGGTCCGCGTGCACCGGCTGTGTGCGCTGCGGGCCGCCGACCTGGGATTGGACCCCGATCACCCACGCAACCTCGCGCGATCGGTCATCCTGAGCTGATGGGTGTGCCGTGATGGCTGACGCAGCAACGGATCTGGTGCTCGCCGTGGACGTCGGCGGCGGCACCACCAAGGGCGAGATCACCGACGCGAGCGGGGCCGTATTGTGCGCGGCGACCGTCGGGACACCGCACGGCGAGACCGCCTTCGACGCGATCGAACGACTCGGCGGCGACCTGCTGGCGACGCTGCCGCCGCCCGAGCGGGCCCGGGTGGTCCGGGCCGCGGTCATCCTGCCCGGCCTGGTCGATTCCGAGCGCGGCATCGCCGTCTTCAGCAGCAATCTCGGCTGGCGGAATACGAAGGTGGGAGCTCGTTTCGCCGACGGCTGGAGCCTGCCGGTGCTCATCGATCACGATGTGACCGTGGCGGGCTGGGCCGAATGGCGCTACGGCGCGGGCCGAGGACTCGACGATGTCTGCGTCCTGATCCTCGGTACCGGTATCAGCGGCACCCTGTCGGTGGGCGGGCGGCTGGTGCGCGCCCCCCGGTCGACGGGGGCCGCCCAGGCCGGGGAGTACGGCCACATCCCGGTGCGCCACCGCGACGGCCTGCCCTGCCCGTGCGGCAATACCGGCTGCGTGGAGACGGTCGCGTCGGGACCGGCCATCACTCGTGCCTACACCACGCGCACCGGCCACGAAATCGCCGGCGCGGAGGATGTTTTCGCCGCCCTCGACACCGATCCCGAAGCCAGAGCGGTGGTGGACGATGCCGTCGCGGCCCTGGCCGAGAGCCTGCTCGGCGTCCTGCACGCGAGCTGCCCGGAACTGATCGTCCTCGGCGGTGGCCTGGCCCGTGCCGGCGCCGTCCTCAGCGAGGGCCTGCACGCCCGCCTGACCGCGCTGCTCCGCGTGGTCCCGGTCCCCCGGGTCACGCTGGGCGAGTTCGGTATTCGCGCCGGGCTGATCGGCGCCGCCCACCTGGCCCGGACGGGGTCATTGCGGTGAGCGGCCGGCGTGGGCTCGACGTGCGCGGCCGGGTGGTGACCCGGGCGGGCGTGCTGGAGGACGGCGTGGTCACCGTGCGCGGCGAGCGGGTGGCCGCGGTGCGGCCGGCCACAGAATGGGCCACGACCCATCGCGAACTGCCGCCGGAGTACTCGGGCACCATCATCCCCGGATTGGTGGACATCCACACTCACGGCGGTTTCGGGCACCGCTTCGACACCGAGGATCCGGCGGAGGCGCGCGCGGCAGCCGCCTTCCACCACCGGCAGGGCTCGACCAGCGTGCTCGCCGCAATCGTGACGGCCGCACCCGACACCATGGTCGCCCAGACGAGCGTGCTGCGGACCCTCGCCGCCGACGGGACGATAGCCGGGATCCACATCGAGGGTCCGTTTCTATCCCGGACCCGTTGCGGCGCACACGATCTCAGATATCTCACCGATCCGGATCCAGACCTCATCGACCGGCTGCTCCGCGCCGCCGACGGACAGCTGCGGGTCATGACGCTGGCCCCGGAACGCACCGGATTCGACACCGCCGCTAAACAATTGGCCGATAGCGGCGTGGTGGTGGCCGTCGGGCACAGCGATTCGAGTTTCGCCTGCTTCCGCGCGGCGCTGAGTCCGCAAGGATGCGGCACCCTGGTCACCCATCTCGCCAACGGCATGCCGCCACTGCATCATCGCGCGTCCGGTCCGGTGGCGGCGGGCCTGGTCGCGGCGGCGCAGCGGCAGGCCTTCGTGGAGGTCATCGGGGATGGCGTGCACGTCGATTCCGGTTTCGGCGCACTGGTTTTCGCCACCGCTCTCGACCGCGTCGCGCTGGTCACCGACGCCATGCAGGCCGCCGGCATGCCGGACGGGCAGTATCAGCTGGGTCCGCGTCCGGTGACCGTGACCGAGGGCGTGGCCCGGGTCGCGGACGGCTCCCTGGCGGGCGGCACCGCGACGCTGCTGCACTGCCTGCGCTGGGCGGTGCGGCAATGCGGTGTCCCCCTGCCCGATGCGATCGCGGCGGTCACCGCGACACCCGCGGACGCGGCCGGTCTGGACGAGGTCGGCGACCTGCGGCCGGGCATGTACGCCGACGCCGTGGTGCTCGATGAGGACCTGGGCCTGCGCCGGGTGCTGCGTCGCGGACGGTGGCTGGCGTGATCCTCACCGTGACCATGAACCCGGCCTACGACCTGACCTACCGTCTCGAACGCCTCGAACGCGGCCGCGCTCAACGCGTGCTGTCGGTGGAGCAACGCCTGGGCGGCAAGGGCATCAATGTCACCCGTATCCTGTGCCAGCTCGGAAGCTTCGTCCACGCCACGGGATTCGCCGACCACACCTTCGCCGCGGCGGCCGCCGCGGAGTTTCCGGCCGACTTCGTGCCCGCCCTGCCCCGGGTCCGCCGTACCGTGGTGATCAGCGAGTCCCGCGACGGCACCGCCACCGGACTGTGGGAGCCGGGCGCGTACGTGCACGAACCGCACGCCGTGGACCGCTTGCTGGATCGCATCGCCTTCCTGCTGCCCGAGCTGCGCGGAGTGGTGGTGTCCGGATCGCTGCCCGGCGGCGTCGACGACGCGGTGCCCGCCGAGCTCGCCCGCATCGCGGTGGCGGCGGGCGTGCCGACCGTGTGCGATGTCGACGGTCCCGCGCTGAAACGCGCCGCCACGATTGCGGACATTGTCCTCATGCCCAATCAGGATGAGCTGGAACGCCTCACCGGAGTGGTCGCCGAGACGCCGCAGGCCGTGGCCGCCGCCGCCCGACCGCTGCTGAAGGCTGGGGTCCGCGCCGTGGTCGCCACGCGCGGCCGCGCGGGAATGGTCGCCGCGACCGCGTCCGGAGCCTGGTCGGCCTGGCTTCCCGAACCCCTGGCGGGCAACCCGACCGGCGCGGGCGATGCCGCCGCGGCCGCCGTGATCCGTACGCTGGCGGCCACCGACGAGATCGACTGGCCCGCCCTGCTGATCGACGCCGTCGCGACATCGGCGGCGGCCGTGGTGATGCCGGTGGCGGGCGAGATCGACCTGCCCCTGCGCGACCGTCTGACCCCCGCCGTCCAGGTCACCGCGCTGGCCCGGGAGCCCCGGCCATGACAGCGGTCCCGATGCCCGATCTGGTCGCGGCCGCCCAGCCCGGCGGCCTGGGCGCGTTCAATGTCATCACCCTCGAGCACGCCGAGGCCATCGTGGCCGCCGCCGAGTCGGCGAATCGTCCGGCGGTACTCCAGATTTCGGAGAACACCGTCCGCTACCACGGCGGCCTGAAGCCGCTGGCCCGCGCCTGCCTGCACCTGGCGGCCGACAGCCCCGCCGCGCTGGCCGTCCATCTCGACCACGCCACGTCCCGCGAATTGATTACGGAGGCAGTGGATATCGGCATCACGTCGGTCATGTACGACGGCTCCGCCCTCGACTACGCCGCCAATGTCGAGGCCACCGCCGCCGTCGCGCGCTGGTGCCACGACCGCGGCGCGCACATCGAAGCCGAGCTCGGCGCGATCGGCGGCAAGAACGGCGCGCACACCCCGGGCGTCCGCACCGATCCGGACGAGGCGGTCGCCTTCGTCTCGGCCACCGGCGTGGACGCTCTGGCCGTGGCCGTCGGCTCCGCCCATGCCATGCACACTCGCGATGCTCTCCTGGACGACGGCCTGATCGCCGCCCTGGCCGCGAAACTCCCGGTCCCGCTGGTGCTGCACGGCTCCTCGGGCGTCTCCGACCCCGGTCTGCGCGCGGCCGTCCGGCACGGCATGGCGAAGATCAATATCGCCACCCGGCTGAACATCGTGCTCGCAGATGCCGTCCGGTCGGTCCTGGTCGAGCACCCGAGCCTGTCCGACCCACGCCGATACCTCGGACCCGGGCGGTCCGCGGTCCAGCATGAGGTCGAGCACTTTCTCCGGGTCCTGTCCACGAGCTGACCGCGGTGAGGCAGCCGCGCCATCCCCCGAACGGGGGACGGCGTGTCCCGCGCGGGCGTGATGATCGGGCTCCGGAACTGTCCTACGCTGCCCGGTAATCGCCACATTCGGCAGTAGGAGGCCCCTTGTTCGGCAGACGCGGATTCCTGACAGGAGCAGCGGCATCGGTGACCGCGGCGGTAGCCGCCAACGCGACCGGACCCGCACCCCGGGCCCGGGCCGATACGGATCCGGCCCGGCCCAACATTCTCGTCGTCATCGTCGACGAGATGCGCGCGCCCGTCTGGTTCCCGGACCAGCCGACCCTGGACCAACTACTGCCCAATCTGGCCCGCATCCGGCACGGCAGCGTCTCGTTCGAGCAGCACTACACCGCCGCCAATGACTGCACCGCCTCCCGCGGCGCGCTGGTGACCGGGCTCTACAGCCATCAGACCGGCTGCATGGTGGTCTCGGAATCCACGCTGTCCCCGCGCTTTCCCACCTGGGGCTCCATGTTGCGCGAGCACGGCTACGAGTCGACCTGGTGGGGCAAGTGGCATCTGGGGCACTACCCGGATCGGACGCCGGGGGCGCTGGAGGCGTACGGGTTCGCGGGCGGCACGTATCCATCGCCGAACGGCGCTCCCGGACAGGGGCTACAGGCCGATCCGAAGATCGTCGACGACTTCGTGGACTGGTTCGAGCACGATTCCGGCGGCTCGCCGTGGTGCACCACGGTGTCGCTGGTGAATCCGCACGATATCCAGTACTGGCCACGCTGGACCCGCCGCGACCAGGCCAACCTCGACATTCCGCGCTGGGTGGATCAGCTGCCGGACAATTTCGAGTCGCTGGAACAGCTTTCGGCCAAGCCGCGGCTGCAGATGGCGCTGGTGCAGGCGTCGGTGGTCGCCTTCGGGCTCGCGCCCTACGGCACCCCGGAGGCGACACAGGCCTGGATCGATATGCGCAACCTGTACTTATGGTTGCAACAACAGGTCGACGAGCAGATCGGCCGGGTGCTCGACACGCTGTACTCGCGACCGGAGGTCGCGGCCAATACGGTCATCGTATTCACCTCCGATCACGGCGATTACGCCGGATCGCACGGGTTGCACGGCAAGGGCGGCGGCGCCTACGACGAGGCCGTGCGAGTGCCGCTGTATGTGCACGACCCACGCGGATATCTGAGCCCGACTGGTTCCACCAGCGCCAGAACGCAACTCACCTCCAGCGTGGACCTCGCACCCCTGCTGCTGACCATCGCCACCGGCGGCGCGGACTGGCGCTCCGAGGACCGCTACGAGCATCTGCGCGGACGCCTGGACCTGGCGGCGGTGTGCCGCAATGCTTCCGCGGCCGGACGTCCCTGGATCGCGCACACCACCGACGAGTCCACCATCGAGGAGGCCGCGATCCTCTTCGACCACAACGCACCCGGCCATGTGGCCATGGTGCGCACGGCCGAGGCCAAGTTCGCCTCCTACTCCAAGTGGGTGGACGGCCGCGTGCAGATCGATTCGTCGGCCGAGCAGGAGTTCGAGCTCTACGACTACTCCACCGAGAACGGCCGCCTGGAGCTGGACAACCAGGCGGCGAGCGGAAATCCGCTGCGGGACAGCATGGAACAGCTGCTGGCGCAGGCCATCGATACCGAGATCCAGCAGCCGCTGCCCGGATACCTGAAAGATGCCCAGGAGCAAGGCATCGACGATTACCTGCAATCGAATCGCAGCATCGCCGCCCGGGCCGAGCGCCTGGGCAATTTCCTGGAGGACTTCCTCACCCCGCGGTGACGAACTCGCGCAGGGTGATCGGCGGGTGGCCGGTGAACCGCTCGATGGATTCGGTCACGCGGAACAACTCGTGACCGGATCCGATGGCGGCGAACATGGTCCACAGATGGGTCAGGTGTTCGACGGCCACCTCGTCGCGGTAGACCGTCATGGCCCACTCGGACCACTCGGCCGGATCGACGTTCCGGTAAGGGACGCCGAACAATTCGGCCACCTCGCCGACGGTCATGATCTCGCCCGCCAGCCACAGCACCGGATCCGCCGGCCCCTCGGCGCGCAGCACGCCCGCCCCGACCCCGGCCACGTCTTCGCCCGCGATAAGCGGTAGGACGGTATCGGGGGATCCGAGCGGCAGCGCGAGCTCACCGCGGTCGCCGATGGCCACGCGGAGGTTCTCGTAGAACACCGCCGCGCGGAGATGGACCGCGCCGATCCCGGCATTGTCCAGCACCTGTTCGGCCACCCAGTGCCGCCGCATGTGGGGGGTGCCCGCCTGCGGATCGGACCCCAGCTGCGAGGTCGCGACCACGCGCTCCAGGCCGCTCTGTCGTGCGACGGCGGCGAGAACCGCTGCGGCGTCCATCATTCCGGCGGTCACCGGGTAGGTGAAGTAGGCGCGGCGCACGCCCTGGAGAGCGGGCGTCACCGAGGTGATCTCGCGCAGATCACCGACCACGACCTCGGCACCGAGATCCTTCAGCGCTGCCGCGCGGCCGTCGTCGCTGTGCACGAAGGCGCGCACCGGCAGGCCCGCGTGCAGCAGTGTCTCGGCGACTCGCCGGCCGGTGCCGCCCTGGCTTCCACCGGCCGCGCCGGTGACGAGAATGGGTTCCATTGCGCTGCTCCTCACGCCTCGGCCGGCAACTGGAGGTCGAAAGCCCCGCGCTCGGCGAGGGTGGTCAGGAAATCGACGGCGTCGAACGCCTCACCGGGACTGGCGACTCCGCTCTCTGCTCCGCCCTCGGTGAGCCGCACGGCGGCCTCGACCGAGGCCAGCGCGGCGGCCGACCAGAGATCCCGCCCGGTCAGCGTCCCGGCCGCGGAACGGGAGGCCGCGAGAACCTGTGCGGCGATCATGAATTCGCTACCGGCGCGCGCGGCGGGATCGACCTGCTCACTGGTGAAGGCCTGCTCCTCCGCGAAGGTACGCGAGGTCAGCTGCGCCTCCACCGCCCTCGTGCGGGTGTGCCGGGGCACCGTGACCGGCTCCGGGAACGGCACGGGCGCGATCATGGGCCGCGGCCCCACCGGCGGCGGGAAGGCGAAGATCGCCTGCCGAGGCTCCACGAACCCGTACCGCTGCTCGCCGTTCTCGTAGCCGATGCGATCGGTGTCGGCGAACAGCAGCCGCGCCGTCTCCACCGCGCCGTGGGTCATCATCCACCGGGTGACGTTGTAGGCCACCGTGATCCGGTCGATATCGGGAACGCCGCGCGCGACCGCTCCGGCCAGCAGATCGCCCAGTCCCCCATAGAAACTCACGCTCGGCAGCATCGTGATCCCCGCTCGCTGCGCGGGCTCCTGAAAACCGTCGAACAGCCGCTTCACGTGATGCACCTCCACCGCGTGATCGACATAGTGGCAACCACCTTCGACGGCAGCCGTCGCCACCGGCAGACCGGTGGCGGCAAAGGGCCCCGCGCAATGAATGATCACGTCGGCGACCTCCGCCACCGCCCGCAAAGCTCCCGGATCATCCAGCGCCGCGGGCATCACCCGCGAATAACCCAACCCGGCAAGGGCATCCGGATCCCGCCCGGACACCACCACTTCCTTCCCCCGTGCGGTGAGATCGGCGGCGACAAGGCGACCGGTGTGACCGGTGGCCCCATAGATGGCGAATACGGTCATGAAGATCAACTCTTTTGACTCGACGGACAATTCGAACGTCTGTTCACGAATGTAGACCGCCGCGCCGACGAAAATTCATCGCTCGACGCCCGGCAATTTCACCGGCAAGATCAACAACTCTGAGGTACCCGGTCCTCGGCGGCACAGCCGCCCCGGCCGGCTGATCGACCCGCCCGCCACCCGTGTCCGGCTGGAGCAGGGAGATCCGGCGACGGCCGGGTCAGCCGTGCCACCATCGCCCGCACGGCCATCGAGACGCTCGTGCACGCGGAATCACGCGGACAGACCTTCGAGCGCCACGATGCGACCGAATCGCTGGATTGGAACACTGCTTTCACCGATCCGGTCGCAGGCCTGTCACAGCCGCTGCATCTACGAGCGCGGGCGCACCGGAGACTTCAGACCGTGGAATCAACGCGTGTGGCCAGCGCTTCGCGCAGCCGGGCGGATGGCCGAGCAGCTCGGCATCCTCTCGACGATACGAAGATTCAGCGCTTGGCGGCGGTGCGTTCCCTGATGCGGTTGAGGGTCAGGTGCCAGAAGGCGGTGGCCAGATCGAGCGGAACGCGGGGCTTGGCGGAACGCTTGGTCGCCTCCAGGCGGGTCTTACGCAGCAGATCGGCGGGAGCCTTGTCCGGGTGGCCGGTGTCGTACGGCGGGTGCGGGTCGTATTCGATGTACAGCTGGGTCATCTGTGCGACCTCCTCCCCCGCGATCGTGCCGACCAGCCACAGCCCGAGGTCGATTCCGGCGGAAACGCCTGCGGCGGTGGCGATCTTGCCGCTGTGCACGATGCGATCGTGCGGGCGCGACTCGGCCCCGAAGGCGGCCAGCGCGGGCTGCGCCGCCCAGTGCGTAGTGGCCGGATGACCGCGCAGGATGTCGGCGGCGGCCAGGATCAAGGCGCCGGAGCAGACCGAGGTGGTCCACTGCGTATTCGGGTGCACCGCGCGCAGCCAGTCGATGAGCTCGCGGTTGGCCATGGCCTCCGTGGTCGCCGCCTCCGAGCCGCCCACCAGCACCAGGTCCGGCGTGGGCGTCTCGGCGAAGGTGTGGGTCGCGCCCAGCGCCAGTACGCCGCTGTCGGACACGATCGGGCCGACTTCATTGGACACGAACCGCATTTCGCTGTCCGGGATCATTCGCAGCACCTCGTAGGGCCCGATCGCGTCCAGCACGGTCATGCCGGGATAGAGCACGATGGCGATCTGGAATGTCATGGGACACGCTCTCTTTCAGAATTTCGTGAACCGGGCGCGGTACTCGCCCGGCGGTATACCCAGGTGGCGGTGGAAGGTTCGGTACAGGGTCTCGGGGCTGCCGAGCCCGACGGCGGCGGCGACCCGGTCCATGGGTTGGTCGGTGGTCTCCAGCAGTCGGCGCGCCGCCGCGATGCGCACCCGTTCGACATAGCGGGCGGGCGTGGTCCCGGTCTCGCCGGCGAAAACGCGGGAGAAGTGCCGGGTACTCATGCCCACCCGCTCGGCCAGGGCGCGCAGCGACAGATCGGCCTGCGGGTTCTCCTCCATCCAAATCTGTAGCGCCCGTAGTGAATCGCGCTTCGGCGCGTTCGCGGCCAGCGGTGCGCTGAACTGGCTCTGGCCGCCCGGGCGGTGCAGATACACCACCATCCAGCGCGCCACCTCCCGCGCCAGGTCCGGTCCGTGGTCGGCGGCCACGATGGCCAGCGCCAGGTCGATCCCCGCGGTCACCCCGGCCGAGGTCCACATCGGCCCGTCGCGCACATAGATTCGGTCGGGCTCGGTGGTGATGGCCGGAAACTGCTGGGCCAGCAGCTCACCACCCGCCCAGTGCGTGGTGGCGCGGCGGCCGTCCAGCAGTCCGGCCCGGGCCAGCAGGAAGGTGCCCGAGCAGACCGAGCCGACCCGATCCGCCTCGGCGGCCACCCGCCGGATCCCGGAGACCAGCTCGGCGTCACCGGCCGCCGCCCAGAAGGCGATGCCGCCCACCACGAGCAAGGTGTCCAGTGATCCGGTCCAGGTGTCGAGCCCGTGCGCGGCGGTCACCTCGATGCCGCACGACGAGCGCACCGGACCGGCCTGCGCCGCGGCCAGTTCGACCCGGTATCCCGGATTCGCGCCGAGCACGGCCGCACCGGTGAACACGTCGGCGGGCCCGGCCAGATCCGTCAGCTGGAATCCGTCGAAGACCACGATCAGCACCACCCGCATGCCTTCAGCCTGCGGGCCCCGCTGCGTGGCGTCAATGACACGATCCTTGCAGATCCAGCCATGCGGACGATGGCCCGGCGGTTGCCACGGCGGCACACTTGATGTGAATGCGGGGCGGCTGCCGACACCGGTTCGCGAGTGGCGGTGGCGGGCCGGCGCCTGACCTATCGCATGCCGCTGCCGTTCCGGACCGCGCCGGTCACCGCCACCTCCGCGGTCGAGGGTCTGGGCACCACCTCGTTCAGCCCGCGGTCCACGAGGTTCGTTGCGCCGAAAACCTCTATCTCTCCACGACTTCCACGCTGGTCGCCATCGACGAAGGCACGCCGCGCAAGCTGACACCCGACGAACGCGAATATCCGGTCACCTTGGCGGGCCCGCGCGCTTAGAATCGTTCGTATCGCCTGGTCAGCGCTGCAAGGGGTACATCATGGCCAAGATGACCATTGTCGAATTGCTCGACGTGTTCAAAGGTATGACGCTGCTGGAGCTTTCGGAGTTCCTGAAGGCGTTCGAGGAGGAATTCGGCGTCACCGCCGCACCGCCGGTGGCCGTCCAAGCCGTGGCGTCCGCCGCCCCGGTCGAGGCGGCGGACGAGCAGAGCGAATTCGACCTCGTCCTGGAATCCTTCGGGGACAAGAAGATTCAAGTCATCAAGGCCATGCGCGAGATCATCCCCGGCCTCGGTCTCAAGGAGGCCAAGGACCTGGTCGAGGCCGCGCCCAAGACCGTCCTCGAGAAGGTCGACAAGGACTCCGCCGAGGCGGCCCGGATCAAACTCGAGGCCGCCGGGGCGCGCGCGGCTCTGCGCTGATCAGTCCTGTGGGCGGCGGCGCGGGGCCGTTTCCAGGTCCGCGCCGACCTGGTCGCGGGTGATCTTCCTGCGACTACGCCGTCGGCCCCGGCGCAAGCACCGGGGCCACGGCACGATCCTGCGGAATCCCGGTACGGGATCCACGCATGCCTTCCGGCGGAAGCCTTCCGCGGGCGGAAGGTTCAGACTCCCTGCGACTCCGCACGTGCCTGCATCCACCCGTCGAATAACGAAAACGCCTGCCGTCCCGCATGATTCAGGACAGCAGGCGAGGAGATCCGAACTCAGCGGGTGCTGTGTACGCCGAGCGAGGCGCTGAAGACCGCGGCACGGGACCGCGCGGACCGCAGGTTGGCCCGCTCCTGGGGGGTCAGCGCGGAGCGGGAACGCCCGCCGAGGACCGACAGCACGGTCAGTGGGTTACGGGTGAAGTTGATGAAAGCCATGACAGCCCTCCTTCAGGAGATATGCCGACTCGCCGAACTACAGAACAGCAGTTCCGCAACGGCTGGCCGGGAACAGTGAGAGTGATCGAATCGGTCTCGGACACGGACTGTCGCCGTGCTTCATTCGTCCCTCACCTCCTCGCCCATGCGCCGTGATACCGATTACGAACCTCGCGGGTCGCGAGGCACAGACCGGCGATTATTCCCCAGCCGCGAGGCATTGGTCAAGTTTTGTTCACCTTACGTTCATTTTCAGGGTGCGGCTTGTCCATACGCTGCGCCCTCATGATCGCGAGGTGCGGCGCGAGCGGCGCCCGCGCCCGCCGCAGCGCCCACACCCGGGAGCCCGTCCAGGAGCGGGCCGTCCGGACCGACGCGGTCGACATGTCATGGACCGGGGTTGTCGCCGGCCTCAGCGCCTCGGCGGCGCCGGTGACAGCGGCCGCGCACCTGCGGGCATACGGTTTTCAGCTGGTCGGTCAAGTCCCATCGAGCACGACCCAGCTCGGCGGAATCATGTGACTGGACAACCACTTTCGCGCCGCGGCCAGGAGCCACGCCCCGGTCGCCGGTCGACGGTCGTTGCATCAGTGAATCTTCAGTCCGCCGACCGGCTCGCGTGCAACAGGGGCGCGCGACCGTTCCCGGCGGACAGGTCGGCCAGCGGTTCGCCGAGGTACTCCGCGAACAGGTCCGGCAGTGAACGGGCTTCGACAGTGTCGAAACCGAACGACCGCAGCAGGCTGTCGATCTCCTCGGCTTCGAAGAAGCTCAGCCAGGGCTCGTTCATCGCCGCGATCCGTTCGGACCGGGCCCGCACGTACGCGCGTTCCTCGTCCGTCGTTCCCGCACTCAGGTAATCGAGAACCAGATGCACGGGCCGCCCCTGGTCCACGATGAATCGCAAGGTTTCCTCGATGGCGGGCCGCGTCAGATACATGACGACGCCGAGCCAGACGAAGACGGCCGACTTCTCCCGGTCGACACCGGCGGCGGCCAAACTCTCCGCCAGCGTGTCGGTTTCGAAGTCCACCGGCACGAAGGTGAGCGACTCGGGAATCTCGATAGCCGCTTGTGCGAGCATCTCGCGCTTCCACCCCTGGGTGTCGGGATGATCGACCTCGAACACCCGCAGGCCGGGATGCGGATTCCGGTATCCGAAGGTATCGAGACCCGCGCCCAGAATCACCACCTGCTCGGTGCCCTCGGCGACCGCCCGCGCCACCACCTCTTCGGCGAACCGCGCCCGGGCGCCCAGGAAATAGCGCCGCAGCCGCCGCCGCGGGTCGTTCCCGCCCGGCCGGTCCAAAACCGCGGCGTCCACATCGGCGATCCGGTCGGCGGTCAGCCCCAGAATCCGGGCCGCCAGGGGATCGGTGAACACCCGCGGCTCCCCCGAGAGCTGGTGATAGGCGCGCGCGTACGCGGTCGCCAAGGCTGTCTTGCTGGCCCGGCCGGTCTCCATGGGATCAGCCTAGAGGCGATCCGGACACACGGAGCTATGGGAAACAACTCATACCGGGATGGTCGGCCCGGCCTCCTGGCTCAGTCGAAGCACTGCGATCATCGGGCCGGACAGGGCGCTGTCGCCTGGCCGGCCCGACGAACCGACAGTTTGCGGGCGAGCCGCTTCGGCCTATTCGACGGCCAGCCGAGTAGGCAGGGGCGCGAGGGAGAAGTTCTTCCAGATATACGTGTCCATCTGGTGCTGGTCGAGGGACAGATTATCGACTCGATCTACCTTGCCGTCAGCATTGAAGTGCCACACCAGCGCCCACATCGTGTCGACCGCCCCTTCACCCTTGGTCGAATAGCCACGATGGATGTCGACGACGTATTCCTCGTTGGCCTCGAGGAAGAAGGTCTCGGCCTTCATGCCCGCCTTCGCCAACTGGTCGAAGAAAGCGAGCACTTCTTCCACCCATGCTTGGTGCCGGACAGCGCGTGATGGCCGGGGATTGTCCAGGCGATGTCATCGGTCAGGACGGCCTTCATGCCGTCCAGGTCGTAACGACCGTATGCCTCGAAAAACTCGCTGATGGCCTTGATCTTTGGATCCTGCTGTACCACTGCAAATTTCCTTTCCAAGTTGATTGAGAACACGATCGCGAACGCACCGGATGCGACGCAGGCGACGGATGACAGCCGCCTGACCGCGCCCCGTGAAATCCGGCTATCTGCTCCTGCGCAGCCACTCACCGCGACGCCGATTCCGCTAATAGGATTCGGCTGAACAGGATTCGAACAATCGATCCCGAGCGACTGATCGACGGACCACACCGGACCAATGGACGATCCGCGGAGGGCCTCAGGTGGGATTGAGCTGGGAATGCACGGCAGTGGCGGCGAAGTGCTGCCGGTAGCGGTCGGGGGTGGTCGACAACCGCCGCGAGATAACCCGATGCAGCGTCTTGCCATGCTTGTAGCCGACCGTGCGAGCGATCGCGTCAACGGTGAGGTCGGTGCTCTCCAGCAATCTACGAGCCGCCTCCAGCCGCAAGGTCTCGATGAACTGCGCAGGAGTGGTGCCCGTCTCGGCGCGGAACGTCCGAGCGAAGGTGCGTTCGCTCATCCCTGCCCGGCTGGCCAGCGCTGCGATCGTCAGATCCCCGGTCAGGTGCTCGGGCAGCCATTGCTGCACCGCCCGGATCGACGGCGTCCGGGCGGGCTGGCTTCGCAGCTGCGCGCTGTACTGCTCCTGTCCACCTGCCCGCCGGACGAAAATCACCAGTTGCCGGGCGATGAGCTGCGCGATCTCCGTGCCCAGATCGGCGTCCACCAACGCCAGCGCCATATCGATGCCCGCGCTGACTCCGGCCGATGTCCAGCGACTGCGGTCGTGAACGAAAATCCGGTCCGGCTCCACCTTTACCAGTGGAAACGCCCGGGCCAGATGATCGCAGGCGCCCCAGTGCGTGGTGGCTCGATACCCGTCCAGCAGCCCCGCGGCGGCCAGCACCAACGCGCCTGCGCACACCGAGGTGATCCGCTGGGACCGCCGCGCGAGGGCGGGCAACTGCTGCGCCACCTCCGACGACGTCTTCGGCACGAACGCCCCCGCGCCCCCGACCACCAGCAGGGTGTCGATCGCCTCGGTGGTGGCGGCCATCTCCTCCAGCGCTCGGTCGGCAACGAAACTCGCCCCGCCCGCGAGGTCGATCGTCCGGCCACCCGGCGACGCCGTGATCAGCCGATAGGCCGGACCACCGACCGCGTGGTTGGCCGTGGCCAGCACATCCAGCGGACCTGCCAGGTCGAGCAGCTGGAAACCGTCATAGACGACCACCACGACCGTTCGCGTAAACACGTCGACATTATGGTCGCTGTCCGACACGTACCGATGCCGCGGGACATGGCGGGTGCCCGCTGGACCGGCACCGCGCCTGCATGCGAGCCACACGCCCGAGGCGGACATACCGCGTCAGCCGATCCGGTGTTCCGGCACCTGGGTTGCGAGAAAGCGGACAATGAGTTCGGTTGTGGCATCGGGCTTTTCCGAATGCAGATAGTGGCCGCCCGCTATGGTCGCGAGCTGCCCGATACCTGTCGGCAGCGCGGAGATGACCGCTTCGCCCTCAGCCGTCGGATCGACGAAATCCGGGTCCAAGGTGCCCATGATCACCAGCACGGGGCAGGCGACATTGGGCAACTGCGCCTGCGCGTCGGCCGGCGTGGACTTGCCGGTCTTCATGAATTCCGCCATCCGCCCCGGTTCCCGCAACGTGGCCGCCAATTCCGCCATGTACGCGGCATAGTCGGCCGGCTTGCTCGGATAGGCCAGGTCGAGGTAGCGAAGCCACCAGCGCAGGCTTCCCGCCGCGGTCATACCGAGCCGCAGCATCCCCTGCCGATACCGGCGCACCCGGCAGAAACCCGACATGCTGAACTTTTGGACCAGTGTGAACGGGTTGATCTCTACTACGCCCGCGACCAACTCCGGTGCGGTGGCAGCGGCGATCGTCGCCGCGCCCCCGGAAATCGAATGTCCGACGATCATCGCCGGACCGCCGAAATGCTTGATCACCTCGACCATATCCCGCGCCACATCGGTCCGGCTGATGGCCGCCCGCCCGGTCTCCGACACCCAGTCCATGGATGACTGGCCATGCCCTCGGATATCCATATTGACAACCCGGTAGCCCGCCGCCGCCAACCGCGGCGCCACGGCACGGTACGCCTGACGGTGGTCACCGATGCCGTGCGCCAACAGCACGAGCGGCCCCTCCCCGAGCACGTCGTACGCGATCCGGCCACCGGCCAATTCCACGAATTCGGTCACTGCTCCGCCTCTCCTGGAATCCCTGCAGGTCAGGGACACACTGTGATGACCGAATTGAACGGCAGAACGCCGCCGGGATCGAGGACGGCGGCAGACCCGGTCACCGAGCTGGCAGGGATCGTCACCCCGCTGTACCGGGCCCGGCTCGAGGCTCTCGCGGCCGCGCCAATAGTGCGTCGGCGGGATCTACCCGACAGGTGGACCGGCCGGCCGGCTCGGGGCATTGGCCGAGGATCTGATACCGCGATCGACCGCGGAGCGGTGTGATCAGGACTTCCAGCGCGGGCGGGTCGCTGACCAGCCGCCATCAGGTCACGACTAGCTAGCCTTTGGCTGTGACTGTGTTGAGCCCGAAGGCGCTGCTGTTCGACGTGCAAGGGACCGCTACCGATTTTCATTCGACGATTCGGCGTGCCGCCGCGGCCGCCGCCGAGGATCTCGCTCCGGGACAGGACTGGGGCGGGTTCGTCGACGAGTGGCGGGCGGCCTATTTCGCGGAGACATCCCAGCAGCCGGAGCATGGGCCTTGGGTGAGCGTGGCTTCGGTGTACCGGAAGACGTTGGACCCCTTGCTCGATGCCAGGGACATCGCATTGGCGACCGCGGAACGCGACGAGTTGGCTCGGGCATGGTCGCGGCTGGATCCGTGGCCGGACACTGTGCCGGGGTTGCGCCGCCTGCGAAACCGATTCACGCTGGCGACGCTTTCGAATGCGGATGTCAGTGCGGTGGTGGAGATTTCGCGGCACGGGGACCTGCCCTGGCATGCGATCTTCGCGGCCGAGATGGTGGGGGCCTTCAAGCCTGATCCGCGGACGTATGGACTCGCGGCGCGGTATCTGGGGCTGGCGCCCGCGGAGATCATGATGGTGGCCGCTCACAAGTACGACATCAGGGCGGCCAAGGAGCTCGGGTTCCGGACGGCATTCGTCGCGCGGCCGCTGGAGTACGGGGATCCGGCCCTGGGGGATGCGGAGTTCTCCGACGAATTCGATATCAATGCCGTGGATTTCCTGGATCTCGCCGACCAGCTCGGCTGCTGAGGGCCCCGGGGTCTCCTACAGTGGCAAGTGGACGTCTCGATACGGGAGGATCGGCCTTGTCCACAATGCTTGTGAAGGGTCAGAACGGACCGCTGGCCGCGTCGGAGGTGATGATCTCCGTCCGGGTCGCGGCGGCCGCCGACTTGTCCGCGCTGCTGGTGACCGACCAGGGAAAGGTGCGCTCGGACTCGGATTTCGTGTTCTACAACCAGCCGGCGGGACCGGGCGTGCGGTTGCGGAGCCAGGCGGCGGGCCGGCCCGCCGAACTGGCGGTGTCGCTGGCGCAGGTGCCCGCGGACATTACGCAGATCCGAGCGGTGGTCACGCTCGACGGCGCCGGCTCCACCTTCGGCGGGATCGCGCCGCCGGTCGCACTGGTCTCCGATCCGGCCGGTAATCCGCTCTACGAGTACAAGATCGAGGACCTGCAGAGCGAATCCATCGTGATCGCGGTCGAGCTGTACCGGCGCTTCGGGAACTGGAAAGTGCGCGCGGTCGGGCAGGGCTATGCGGGCGGCTTCGCCGCCCTGGTCACCGACCACGGGGTCACTGTCGAGGACACGCCGCGCCCCGTCGAGAGCCGCACGCCTCCCCCGCCGCCGACCTCCGCCTATCCGCCGCCTGTCGAGCCGACATACATCACGCCCAATTCGCCGTATCCGACTCAACCGCCGCCGAACTCGCCGTATCCGACTCAACCGCCGCCGAACTCGCCGTATCCGACTCAGCCACCGCCGAACTCGCCGTACCAGTCGCAGCAGCTGGCGCCACCGGCTCCGCCGCAGGCGAACGGTGAGGTCGGGCTGTCGCGTGGGCGTCCGGTGAACCTGTCCAAGGGGCAGCGCGTCACCCTGCGCAAGGAGGGCGGGGTCGCGCTGACGCGGATTCGGATGGGGCTCGGGTGGGATCCGGCCAAGCAGGGCGGGCTGTTCGGGAGGCGGCCGGTGAATATCGACCTGGACGCCTGGGTGGCCATGTTCGCCGACCGGCATCTGGCGGATGTCGCCTACTACGGGCAGCTGATGTCGAAGGACGGTTCGATCCGGCACTCCGGCGACAACCTCACCGGCGAGGGGGCCGCGGGCGACGACGAGGTGATCATGGTGGATCTGAGTCGTGTTCCGCGCCAGGTCAATACGCTGCTGTTCATCGTCACCTCGTATCAAGGCCACACCTTCGAGCAGGTCAGCAATGCCTACTGCCGGCTGGTGGACGACACCACACAGGCGGAGCTGGCCCGCTACGCGCTGGCGGGGGGCATGCCGTTCACGGCCATCGCCATGGCCAAGGTGTTCCGCGCGGACGGCGAATGGAAGCTCCAGGCCATCGGCGAGGGCTTCCAGGCCAAGCATCCCGGTGAGGCCGTGCCACAGCTGGGCCGGTTCATCACGGTCTGAACACGACCGGGGCGCGCCCGAAATGGACGTGCCCCGGCGGCACCCTCGACGCGCCGGGTCCGACAGCTCAGAGGAACCCGCCGACCTGGGCGGCCGCCTCGACCGGATGCCCCGCCTGGATCGGGTGGCCCAGCGCCTGCACCTTCCAGATGCCGTCCTCGCGATGGACTTTCGCCACCACCATGCCCGTGTGCGAACCGCGCGAACTCAGGTTGGACCGGGTGAGCTCGGTGCTGGTGGTGCCGTCGATCAAGCGCCAGAACGCATTGCGGACCTTCTCGAAGGTGTGGCCCGCGTACGAGGTGATGACGAAGACGATGGTGGTGACGTGCGAGCCGACCCGGGTCAGGTCGACGGTGATGACCTCGTCGTCGCCCTTGCCCTCACCGGTGAGGTTGTCGCCGGAGTGCCGGATGGCCCCGTCCTTGGTGACCAGCTGGCCGTAGTACGCGACGTCGACCAGATCGTGTCCGGCGTACACCAGCGCCGAGGCGTCCAGGTCGATCTCGACCGGCCGGGAGCCCCATTTGTGCTGCACGTGAACGGGATCCCAGCCCAGCCCCATCTTGACCAAGCTCAGGTCCGCGCCCTGCCGCCGCAGCGCCACCGTGTCGCCGGCGCGCAGCACGGGCGCGATGGCGGGGGCGGCCGAGGCCTGCGGCGTGTTGCTGATGGACACGCCGTGATCGGCGAGCAGCGCCGCGAAACCGCGAGGATGACCGAAGCCGACCGCGCGCGCGTACCATCCTTCCTCGCCGCGGTCCAAGTCCACAGCCGCCACGGTGGTCTCGTTGCCGAGACCATCGATCACGTACTCGTACAACGGGATTCCGCGTTCGTCGGCAATGCCGACATGCGGGGCCGGATAGTCGCCGAGGCGGCCGTCGCGGTCGTCCAGGGTGACCACGATGCGGATGTGCGCTACCCCCGGCGGCACCGAGGACAGGCTCACCGCGAGGGCGTTCTGCCCGGGCACCAGCTGAACACCGGACCCCGTGGGTTGGTTGTAGAAGATCAGATCCGTATCGCCGCGGACCGCGCCGCGATCGGTGAGGAGCAGCGCGGCCAGATCGATACCCGCGCTGAAGTGCACCGTCACGGTGATGTCCGCGACGCCCAGTTCGCCGGTCTGCCCTTGGGTGAGAAGTGCGGCCACGCTCCCACTTTATGGGATCCCTGGGCCGTCTGAGTGAAACGAAGAGATATCGCTTCTACGCGCGCGAACCCTAGGACATCCCACAGCGCCAGGCCATCCCCCGACGAATCGTTTTATGCCACAACACCAATCGGTCGCATGATCAGTAACGTACGAGTAGCCTACTCGTAAGTAGCCTATGCGGTTACCGTCTGGTAGGGACAACAGACAGGCAGATTGTCCGTCATCGTGGTCGGGCGTTCACGGGCATGAAAACGTAAGGGACAGTTTTGGTTCAGTCGGGTGCACCGGTCGTTCGCCGCGCCACGGAGGCCGACATCGAAGACATGGTCCGGGTCATCGCCCTGGCCTTCGAGTCCGACGATCCGATCGAGGACTACGTCTTCCCCAATCCCGAAGTACGACGCCGGCGCACGCCGGGCATGCTTCGCATCCTCATCAAGCACCGCTACCTGCCCGCCGACGCGGCCACCGTGGCACTGGTCGACGACAAAATCGTCGGCGCGCTGCTCTGGATTCCACACGGGTACCGCAGTCCCGCATGGCGGGAGGCGATTTCGGGTCCCCAGCTGCTCTGGGCCATGGGTCCGGGCGCGACCCGGCGCGGGATCGAGGTGGATGCCGCCATCGCCCGCAGCGCGCCCGTCGAGCCGCACGACTACATGGTCTATCTGGGCGCCGATCCGCAGGCCCAGCGCGCGGGTGTGGGCCGCGCGCTCACGTCCCGATTGATCGCCGACGCCGACGCCGCCGGACGTGCGGTGTGCGGAATCTGCAAGGACGACAACGTCCGCTACTACGAGCCTTTCGGCTTCGAGCGGGCCGCCCGGACCCGAATCGGGAGTAAGGGTCCGGAGCTGAACTTCATGCTGCGACCGGCAGCACGGGTCAGCGCAGGCTGACGGATGCGGTGGAGGGCTCGGACCCGATCGGGGTCGGGCCGGGCCGCATTTCCTCGGGGGGGATCACCAGGTTCGTTCTGTTTTGCCGAGGAGACGTAGTGTCTGACATTGCCATTGTCGGAATCGGGTGCCGCTACGCCGGTGGTATCGATTCACCGGAATCGTTCTGGGACTTCATCATCAACAAAGACGACGGGGTCATGGAGATCCCGTCCGACCGGTGGGACTACCGCCGGTACTACGACCCGGACAAGCGCACGCCGGGGCGCATGTACACCAAGCGGGCCGCCTTCATGACCGGCGATCCGTGGGCCTTCGACCCCGATTTCTTCGGCATCTCGCCGCGCGAGGCCGCGGCCATGGACCCCCAGCAGCGGCTGGTCCTCGAGGTGGCCTGGGAAGCGCTGGACGACGCCGGCATCGCCGGCCGGGTTTCGGGCGCGCCGATCGGTGTGTACGTCGGGGCCTTCACGCTTGACCAGATGGCGATGTCCAATACCAACGCGGCGCTGCCGTGGGTGGACATGCACACCGCGGCGGGCGCGTCGTACACCATGATCTCCAATCGGATCGCCTACGCGCTCAACATGATCGGCCCCGCTCTCACGGTGGACACCGCCTGCTCGTCCTCACTGGTGGCCTTCCACCTGGCCTGCCAGGCGCTGGAGAACGGCGACTGTGAGGTGGCCTTGGCCGGCGGCGTCACGCTGCTGCTGCAACCGGAGGTGTTCGTCTCCATGTGCAAGGGCGGCTTCCTGGCCGCCGACGGCCGCAGCAAGCCCTTCGACGCCGCCGCCGACGGCTACGGCCGCGGTGAGGGCTCGGGCATGGTGGTGCTGAAGAAGCTCGAAGACGCCGAGCGCGACGGGGACCGGATCTACGCGGTGGTCAAGGCCACCGGATCCAATCAGGACGGGCGTACCACCGCCATCACCGTCCCCAATGCCGATCTGCAGGAGGCACTGGCCAGGACGGTGACCGAGCGGGCGGGTATCGCGCCGCACGAGGTCACCTACGTCGAGGCGCACGGCACCGGCACGCCGGTGGGCGACCCGCTGGAACTGCGGGCCATCGGCCGCGCCTACGGGCAGGTCGAGGGCCGCACCGAACCGCTGGGCGTGGGCTCGGTGAAGGGGCAGCTCGGGCACACCGAGGCGGCCTCCGGCATCGCCAGCGTCATCAAGTCGGCGCTGGCCATCACCCATCGCACCATCGCGCCGCAGGGCTGGCTGAACGAGCCCAACCCGGATATCCCGTTCGAAGAGCTGGGGCTGACGCTGCAATTGGAGGCGCAGCCGGTCGCATCCGATACGCGAATGACCGTCGCGGTCAACGGCTTCGGCTACGGCGGCACCAATGCCCACGTGATCCTCCAGGAGTACGTCGCGGCCGACGCGCCCGGACGCGAGCCCAGACACTATGGCGTGCTGCCGCTCTCGGCGCGCAATGACACCGCCGTCCGCGAATTGGCTCGCGGCTTCGCCGAACTCATCGCGGCCGGGGCCGAACCCGCGCGGCTGGCCGAGGCGGCGTGGACACGCCGCCAGCACCATGCCGTGCGGGCTGGCCTGAGCTTCGGTGACGACGCCGACCTGGTGCGGGCGCTGGTCGAATTCGCCAATGGCGAGGGCCGCACCGCCAAGGTGATCGCCCGCAAGGCGCCCGAACCGGTTTTCGTGTTCACCGGCATGGGTCCGCAGTGGTGGGCCATGGGCCGCCAACTGCTCACCGCGGGAGGCGCTTTCGCCGCCGAGGCCGAGCGGATCGACGCGGTGTTCCGAGAGATCGCGGGCTGGTCCATCGTCGAGGAGCTGTTGCGGCCGGAGGAGGAGTCGCGGGTCACCACGACCGCGGTGGCCCAGCCCGCCAACTTCCTGATCCAGGTGGCGCTGGTCGCGCTGCTCGAGGAACTCGGGATCCGGCCCGCCGCCGTGGTCGGCCACAGCGTCGGCGAGGTGTCGGCCGCCTATGTCACCGGGATGCTCTCGCTGCGGGACGCGCTGCTGGTCAGCTATCACCGCGCTCGGTTGCAGGCCACCACGGCCGGGTCGGGCGGCATGCTCGCCATCGGCCTGGCCCAGGCCGCGGCGCTGGCGTTGATCGAGGGCGACGAGCTGGTCAGCATCGCCGCGATCAACAGCCCGAGCGCGGTCACCCTGGCGGGCCAGGAGCAGCGGCTGGACGAGATCGCCGAATCCCTCACCGCGCAGGGCGTTTTCGCGCGGCGACTACAGGTCGAGGTGCCCTATCACAGCTATCTGATGGATCCCATCCTCGATGAGCTCCGCTCGGCGCTCGCCGATCTGGAGCTCGCCGACCCGCGAATCCCGCTGTGGTCCACCGTCACCGGCGCCCGGGTCACCGCGGGCGACTGGGACGCCGAGTACTGGTGCGCCAATGTCCGACAGCCGGTGCGCTTCGCCGACGCCATCACCGAGCTGGTGGGTGCGGGCAGCCGGGTCTTCCTGGAGGTCGGCCCGCATCCGGTGCTGGGCGCGAACATTCGCGAAATCCTCATCGGCGCGAGCGAGACCGGCACCACCGTCGCCACTCTCAACCGCAAGCAGGCCGACGACGAGAGCATCCGGCAGACCGTGGCCGGCCTGTACACCGCGGGCGTGCTGGATATCGACGCCCTCTTCGGCGATCTGGTCACCCGGCATGTCGATTTGCCACGCTACCCATGGCAGCGCACTCGCCTGCGCCTCGAGCTGGTCGGCATGCAGCAGCTCAAGTACGGCACGCCCGGCACGTACCGCATGCTCGGCGATCCGGTGTTGGAGGACCCGACCACCGCCTGGCGCATCCAGCTGAGCGTCGGCGATCTGCCGTGGTTGGCCGACCATGTGGTGGGCGGCTCCCGCATCCTGCCCGGCGCGGCCTATCTGGACGCCGCCCTGAGCGCGGCGGCGCTGCGCACCGAATCGACCCGGGTGGCCGTCGAGGACGTCCGCTTCCTCGCGCCGCTGGTGGTGGACGAGGGCATGGCGCCGGTGGTGGAACTGCACGTGGAGGAATCCACACGACGGTTCACCATTCGCTCGCGGGAGCCCGCGAGCACCAATTGGACCATCAATGCCACCGGTCGCCTCGTCGAAGGCACGTACGAGCCCACCAAGGCCGACCTGCCGGACACCGATGAGATGCTGGCCATCGATCCGGACGCCTACTACACCGCCTTCGCCGCGCGTGGCCTCGACTACGGTCCGGCCTTCCGCCGCGCCACCGAGCTGCGGGTGTCCGGCAATACCGTGGTCGCCACCCTGGACGGCGGCATCGCCCGCGACAGCGGCCATCTGGTCCACCCGGCGGTGGTCGACGCGGCCGTGCAGTGCTTCGGAGCGGTCCTGGCCGCCGCCCCGAATGCCGAACGGGGCGCGCTGGTCCCGGTCGCGGTGGAGGGCGTGCGGGTGTTCGCGCCCATCCCCGATCAGGTGACGGTGGTGGCGCGTCTGCACAGCGCCGAAGACCTCACCTGCGACTACGACCTGCTCGATGCCGAACAGAACGTGGTCATGCGGATCATCGGTCTGCGGCTGGGCGCCATCAACCCGGATCGCGGTGCGCTGCAACGGCTCACTGACTACTTCTACGAAGACCGCTGGGACATGCGGGAACCCGTGGACATCAGCGGCCTGCCCTCCCCCGACGCCGCCTACACGCTGGCCGTCGACCTCGCGGCCGAGGTCGGCGCCCGCGCCTCGTTCATCGCGGGCACGACGGCGCACGGCGAGGTGCTGGCGGTCGGCGACCCGAACCGCGAGGATCTGGAAGCCGTTGTGCGCGACCGGCTTGCGCAGATCGTGGCATTGAGCGGTGTCGAACGCACACACATCGTCCTGGTGGCGGGCTCGGACTACACCGACCTGGACGCGCTCTGGACGCTGCGCCGGGTGGCGGTCACGATCGAGGGCTTCCTCGAGGACTGGCTGCAGCAGCGTGGCGACGAGATCCCCATGACCGGTGACGGTTCCCTGCACGTCTCCCTGGTCACCGAGCGCGCCTTCGCGCACCCGGACGAGGACGCCGCGCCCAATCCGTCCCACGCGGCGCTGGCGGGCGCCCGCCGGGTGCTGCTCAACGAGCAGTCGCGGCTGCGCTGGCGGCTCATCGACGTGGATCCCGACGTGGCCGAGGCGGATCTGGCCGCCGAGCTCGCCATTGCGGGCGCCTTCACCTACGACCACTCCGACGAGGTGGTGCTGCGCAACGGCCTGCGCTGGGTGACGGTGGTCGCCGCCACCCTGCCCGACCGGCTGGAGGCCCTGGACCAGGCCGAGCCGCTCACCGATCCGGAGGCGAACTTCCGCCTGGAGCTGCCGAAGTCGCGAGTGCTGTCGCGGCTGGCGTGGAGGCGCTGCGAGCGGCGCGCGCCGGCGGCGACCGAGGTCGAGGTGCGGATCCTGGCCATCGGTCTCGGTTACAAGGACCCGCTCAAGGTCATCGGCGTGCTCGGCGAGCGCGAGATGGCGGGCACCTTCTACGGCACCGAACCCGGTATGGAGGCCGACGCCGTCGTCGTCCGAATCGGCTCGGAGGTCGACAATCTGGCCGTGGGCGACCGGGTGTTCCTCACCTCCAAGGGCATGGTCTCCCGCTTTCACACCACCGACGCCGACCTGGTCACCCGGGTCGCCGACAGCACCGAGGTGGGCCAATGCACCAGCACCGTGGCCTTCGCCACCGCCGAGCACTCGCTGCTGGAGCTGGCGCGGGTGCGGGCGGGCGATGTGGTGCTGGTGCACGGCGCGGCGGGCGGCGTCGGCTCGGCGGCCGTGCAGATCGCGAAACTGCACGGCGCCACCGTGATCGGCACCGCCAGCAGTGACGAGCGCCGCGCCTACATCCTGTCGCAGGGCGCGGACTACGCCCTGGACTCCCGCTCACTGAACTTCGCCGACGACGTCCTCGGCCTCACCGGCGGCCGCGGCGCGGACGTGGTGATCAGCACCGCGCCCGGGGAGATCCTGCGCCGGAACTTCAAGGCGGTGGCCGAATTCGGTCGCATCGTCGAGATCGGCAAGGCCGACATCTACGGCGGCGGCGTCCTCGACCTGGGTTACTTCGACAAGAACCTCTCCTACCACTCCTTCGACCTGGACCGCATGCTGGCATTCAAGCGGCGGGCCACCGGCGAGCTGGTGCAGGGCGTGCACGACAAGCTGGCGTCCGGGCACTACCGGTACCTGCCCTACGAGCTGTACGACGCCGCGGACGTGGCCAGGGCGTTCGAGGACGTGGCCCGGTCGGCGCACTTCGGCCGCATCGCGATCAGCCTGGAATCCGAAGCGCCGCGGGTGCGTCCGATGATTCCGGCGGTCACCGTGGATCCGGCGGCGCAGTACCTGATCACGGGTGGCTTCGGCGCCTTCGGCCTGGCCATCGGCCGCTGGCTGGTGGGCCGGGGCGCGCGGCGGCTCACGCTGCTCGGGCGCGGCGGCGCGACCACCGAGGCCGCCCGCACCCAGCTCGCCGTCTGGCAGGAGCAGGGCGTCGAGGTGGTCGAGGAGCGGGTGGATGTCACCGACGCCTACGCCATGACCGCGGTCATCGCGCGGACGCACACCGCGGAGCACCCGCTGCGCGGCGTCTTCCACACCGCGGGCACGCTGGACGACAAGCGCGTCCCCGATATGAGCCGCGACAGCCTCGCCACGGTGTATCGCCCCAAGGTCGAGGGCGTGATCGCACTGCGGCACGGCATCGAGGCCGCCGGCGCCGAACTCGACATGTTCGTGCTGTTCTCCTCCGGCAGCACCATCTTCGGCAGCATCGGCCAGTACGCCTACACCGCCGCCAATCTCGCGCTCAACGCCACCGCCGACGTGGTGGTGCGCGAGGGCGGCACGGCGCTGGCCGTCGGCTGGGGTCATATGTCCGGCGGCGGCATGGCCGAGGACGAATACGTGTCCCGCTACCTGCGCACCGCCGGGTTCGACCCGATCGATATGGAGGAGGGCGCCGAATACCTGGAGAAGGCCCTGGAACTCGGCATCCACCACCAGGCGTCCATCATTCCGATCGACTGGTCGCGGGTGGCCTCGACGGTCTCCTGGTACGGCATGACCGGGCGCACGGCCGAGCGCATCGCCGCCGCGGTGCAGGATAATTCGGCCGCCTCGCAATTGGTGGCGGCGCTGCGGGAACTCGACGAGCAGAAGCGCGCCGACGTGGTGGCGCACATGCTGGCCGAACAGCTGGCCGTGGTCATGGGTGTCGACGCCGACTCCATCGATCTGACCGTGCCGGTGCCGGAACTGGGCCTGGACTCGCTGATGGCGGTGGAATTCGGTGCGCTGGTGAGCAAGACGCTCGGCGTGGACCTGATGTCGATGAAGGTCGGGCGGTCCTTCACCCTCCAGCAGGCCGGAGCGCGCGCGGCCGAACTTCTGGTCGGCGGCGCCGAGGCGGTGCCGGCATGACCGAGTCCGCACGCGATCTGGCGCGAAAGCTGCTGGCGGGCAATGGGATCGGCAATGGCGGCACTACGGCCGGCAATGGCGTCAAGGAGACGAAGCCGGTCGCGGCGAGCCGTCCGGCCCGGCCGCGGCGCGGTCCCGGCCGCCAGTTCACCGACCACCCCGACGTCGCCGCGGCCGTGATGAAGCAGTCCGCCATCGCGGCCGTCTACGAGCAGTCCGGGATGCCGAACCCGCTGTTCCTGCCGCGAACCGGCTCGAACGACACCGTGATCCGGGCGTTGGACACCGACCTGGTGAACTTCAGCGCCTACAACTATCTGGGGCTGTCCAGCCATCCCGGGGTGGTGCGGGCCGCCAAGGAGGCGCTGGACCAGTACGGCGCGTCGGCGTCGGCCAGCCGGATCGTCTCCGGGGAGATCCCGCTGTACGGCCGTCTCGAGCAGCGGCTGGCCGGGATCTACGACGTCGGCGACGCCATGGTGACCACCAGCGGCTACCTCACCAATGCCGGCGTCATCGGCTTCCTGTTGCGCGAGGGCGATGTGGCCTTCTGCGACAGCCTGATCCACGGCAGCGTGGTGTCGGGCACGCAGTGGGCCGGCTGCCGTCGGATCAATTTCCGGCACAATGACCCCGACTCGTTGCGGTCGGTGCTGAAGATGTCCCGCTCCGGGTTCGACCGCGCGCTGGTAGTGGTGGAAGGCCACTACTCCATGGACGGCACCGTCGGCCGCGTCGCCGAATTGGCCGCCATCGCAAGAGAATTCGACTGCGCTGTCATGGTGGACGAGGCGCACTCCTTCGGCGTCTTCGGCCCGACAGGGCACGGCATTCGCGAGCACTTCGGCATGGCCGGGGCGGATGTGGACATCTGGATGGGCACGCTGTCCAAGGCGCTCGGCAGCGTCGGCGGCTTCATCGCCGCCGACTCCGACCTCATCGGCGCGATGAAGTCCAGTGCGCCGGGTGTGGCCATGCTGACCGGCGCGCCCGCGCCCTCGGGCATCGCCGCCGCGCTGGCCGGACTGGATGTGCTCGAGGCCGAGCCGGAGCGGGTCACCCGGCTGTGGGACAACGCGCGCCTCTTCGATGCCGCGCTGCGGGAACGGGAGCTGAATCTCGGTGACTCCCAGGGCACTCCGATCCTACCGGTGATCGTGCCGGGTGAGCTCCGGGCCGGATTCGTCTCGGCCACCCTGTTGCAGCGCGGCGTGTACGCCGGGGCCATTTCGGCCCCGGCGGTCCCGGTGGGCAAGGAGCGACTGCGCTTCTTCATCACCTCCGAACACACCGAGCAGCAGCTGCTCTCGACGGCGGACCTGCTCGCCGAGGCCGTGACCATGTCCGATCAGCTGCCCGCGGCCATGGCGGACTGACGCACCCCGGAGCGCTGTGGGCGGAGTGCGAACACCGCCCACAGCAGCAGGCCCAGCACCGTTGCCACGACACCGATTTCGCACACCAGCGACCAGCCACCCGCCTCGTAGGCCGCACCGGCCGTCACCGAACCGACGACCCCGCCCAGGAAATAGGTGACCATATAGGCGGTGGTCAGGCGACTGCGCGCGGCCGGATCGAGGGTGTAGATGGCGCTCTGATTGGTCAGGTGCGCGCCCTGGATACCGAAGTCGAAGATCACCAGCGCGGTGATGAGCGCCGCCACGCTGTGCGCGCCCCAGGCCATCAACGCCCAGCCGGCCAGCAGCACGAGCCAGGTCAGCGTGGTGACGCGGCGCAGCCGACCGCGATCGGCCGAACGCCCGACCACAGGTGCGCCCAGCGCCCCGACCACACCCGCCAGACCGAACAGGCCGATGGCGAATTCCGAATAGTGGTACTCGCTTCCGCGGGAACCGGACAGCAGGAAGGCGATAGCCGTCCACACCGCCGAAAAACAGGCCATCAGAATGAAGCCCAGCATCATGCGCTGCCGCAGCACCGCGTGCCTGCGGATCAGGCCCAGGATCGAGGCCAGCACCTGCGGATAGCTCTCCCCCGTCGCGGCGCGCGGGGTGGCGGGCGCGAGCGCGTACACGCTGATCGCCATCACCACCTGCAATCCGGCCGCCACCAGCAGCACCGCCCGCCAGCCGCCCAGCTGCGCCACCGCCCCGGACAGCACCCGCGACAACAGGATTCCCAGCAGCAGTCCGCTCATCACGGTGCCGACCACCTGCCCGCGCCGCGCCGGATCGGCCAGCGCCGAGGCCCAGGGCACCACCACCTGCGCCGCCGAGGCCGCCACACCGGTGGCCGCCACCCCCGCGAACAGGACGCCGAAGTTCGGCGCGAACGCCGAAACCAGCAGGGCCGCAACCGAGGCCAGCAGCAGCATCGGGACCATACGGTGGCGGTGCAGGAAATCGCCCAGCGGCACCAGCAGGGCCAGGCCGCACAGGTAGCCGATCTGGGCCGCGCTGACCAGCAGGGCCGCGGTGGCGGTGGAGATGTGCAGATCCCCGGCGACCTCGTGCAGCAGGGGTTGCAGATAGTAGTTGCCCGCCGCCGACGAGCCCGCCGTCACGGCGAACACCAACACGGTCGTGCGGGTCAGCGCGGTCTCGCGCACAGGCCGCGCGGGCGCGGCGGTCATCGAATCGATCACCAGTTCATGGTGGGCGCGCGAGCGAATCAACAAAAGCGATGGTTTTAGATACTGCCATCTATGAACAAGATGGAATCGGTAGGCTCCGTCCATGGAGTTGCGTCAGATCGAATGCTTCCTGGCCTGCTGTGACCACCGGTCCTTCACCGCGGCGGCGCGGACGCTGAACCTGGTGCAATCGGCCGTCTCCACCAGCGTCGCCAAGCTCGAGCGCGAACTCGGCGTGCGCCTGTTCGACCGCACCCCGCGCACCCTGGAGCTGACCGAGGCGGGCCGGGCCATGGTCGCCCCCGCCCGCACCCTGCTGCGCGCCCGCCGCGACATCGTGGACGCCATCGACGCGGCCCGCGGCGAGATCCGCGGCGAGGTGGTCATCGGCAACCTCATGAACGTTCACAATTTCGACCTGGCGGGCATCATCGCCGAACTGCACCAGCGGTTTCCGGCGGTCACCCTGCAAATGCGGCAGAGCATCTCCGGCATGGCGGGCAATGTGGCCGGGCTGCGCGACAATTCACTCGAACTGGCGCTGCTCGCGGGCACGAGCAGCGAATTCCCCGGCATCACCACCCATCTCATCGTCGAGGAGACCCTCGTGCTGTGCACCGCGCCCGGTCATCCGCTGGCGGGCCGCCCCTTCCGGGCCGCCGACCTGGATGGCGTTCGCTTCATCGACTTCCCGCCGGGCTGGGGCATCCGCACCATCGCCGACGACCTCTTCTCCGGCCGCCATCCCGTCATCGAGGTGGCCGACCAGGCCTTCGCATTGGAACTGGCCGCCAAGGACTTCGGGGTGGCGCTCATCCCGAAGTCCGTCGCGCGGCTCTCCCCCGGCGTGCCTTATTGCGACTTCGCGCCCCGGCCGCTGCCCTGGAAACTGTGCGTCGGCCATGCCGCCGAGCGCACACCGTCCAATGCGGCCCGCACCGTCATCGAGGCCCTCACCGCGAACGGGACACCCGACGCGCCTCCCACTCGCCTGCCCCTCCGATACCGAGACGCAGACGCGATGCGGGCTGCCGCAGAATAGGGCGGCGCGCGGCGCCGCCCTATTCTGCTCGGGTCGGGTGGGGTGTTGTCGCGGTCGCGATTACGGGAGTCACTCGCCGAAGTCCATGACCAGGTCGAGCAAACGATCGACACCGGAGACCGCATAGAGGGATGCGGCGGTCGATGCGCTCACCTCCAATGTGGCGGTCGCTGAATCCGTTGCCACTGTGGCGATCACTACTTCTGTTCGCAATTCATCTGATGAAGAATTCCGACGTCGTTGAATCGATCGATCATCCATGCCGCGGCAGCCGGGACGTTGGCGAATTCGGGGACCCCGTGACCGACCGCGGTCCCCGGAATGATCGGTGGCAGCTCGATGGTGCTGAGCGTGACCGGGACTCCTCGCTCACACCAGGTCTGCGCGAGGTCGTGCACACGGCTGTAGGGGACCGCGTCGTCGTTGACGTTGGAGGCGAGCAGAATCGGTGACGCGGGGGTCAGGTTTCCGATGGCCTGTTCCTCGACGATGCGACGCCCGATCGGGTCGCTGGTGACCGCGGCGCCCAGTGATTCGCCGGTGTTGGTCCATTGCGTGGTGTGCTGGAACGAATAGTTCAGCAGCGTTTCACCGATGCATTGGTTGGCAGTGCTGCTCATCATGGCTCGACCCTGGTCGTTGAGTACGCGGTCGAGCACGGGACCGATTTCCGGATTGGTGCGTACCGCTCCGTCGAGGAAGTAACCGACAGCTCCGATGAGGGTGCTCCCTTCCGCCAGGGCCAGCGTGTCGTCCAGCTTCACCGGCGGGGCTCCCGCGTAGGTGCCCTTCATGTTCAGCTCCGGAGCGTAGGTCGGCTGCAATTCCGCAGCGGCCGCCGCGGCATGGCCACCCTGGGAGTAGCCCCAGAAACCCACCGGCCCATCTGGACTCAGCGAGGTTCCGGGAAGACGCTGGGCGGCTCGTGCCGCGTCGATGACCGCCCGCGCGGAGGCCGCACGATTGCCGTAGGGGTGAGGACCCGGGGTCCCGAGTCCGACGTAATCGGTGAAAACGACCGCGATCCCCTGCCCCAGCAGGTAATCGACAGCCAGCTGTTCGTAGGCGATCGACAGGTCGAACGGCGGGCTGTAATGCACCACGGATTGCAGCGCGATCGAAGGCGCGCACTGACGCCCCTCGCCGATCGTTCCCGATGCCAGCGACACCAGGGGCCGGCTCGGGCCCGGCCATGGAGTGCTGGGCTCGAAGTAGGTGCCGGTCACAGCGATCGCGCGACCGGCGTCGTCAACACTGCGGTACATGATGCGCCGAGCCGTGCCGGGGAAAGCTCCCGTGGCCGAGGGCACCGACAGGGCCGGCGTGAACGATTGTTCGCGGATCACGTCTCCGGCCGCCTCGCCAGGCAACTCCGTGGGCGGATCATAGAACGACCCCCACGGACCCGCCGGCGCCGGTACATCGGGGAGACTCGCCGAGGCCGGTGGCGTACCGACTCCGGTGAACAGCACACCGCAGATCACCGCGAACGCTGCCGAACAGGCTCGGATACTTGTTTGCATCGAGGTTGACTCCATCCATTGACCCCCGCGACAGCTCCTGACCAGTGATGCGGGACACATGCGAATGTACGTGGAATCAACCGTGGCGAATGCCCGCCACCACCAAAATCACCACGCTATTGGAGATGGTGCCCGGCGCCGCCTCGAGCCATATCCTCTTCTCCCACAGAGCGGCTGGGCCACCATGCCCCGACCCACCCGGAGTCATCGGCGAGCTCAGGAATCGGCGATCGCAGGCGGGCCGGTGACGGTCAGCGGCGGGATCGGGCCGGTGTAGCGCTCGATCTCCACCAGGGACAGCTGGCCGGTGCAGCCCTGGCTCAGGCGGGAGGTACCGCGATCGGCGGTCAGCGCGTTCGGGTTTCCGTGGCGGCAGAATGTCGGGTCGTCGGGGTCGGGGTCGTACCAGGCTCCGGTCGACAACTGCGCGACCGCGGGCCGTACGGCTTCACTGATTTCCAGTCCGGCCAGGCAGCTGCCGCGGTCATTGAAGATCCGGACGATGTCACCCGAGCCGAGGCCGCGTGCGGCGGCGTCGTCCGGATGCAGCCGGACCGGTTCGCGCCCGGAGATTTTCGTGGACTGGCTGTGCGCGCCGATATCCAGCTGACTGTGCAGCTTGGTTCGGGGCTGGTTGGCCACCAACTGCAGAGGGAACCGCGCCGCCAGCGGACTGCCCAGCCACTCGTCGGGCTCGAGCCAGACCGGGTGGCCCGGGCAATCGTCGTAGCCGAAGCTCGCGATGGTCTCGGAGAAGATCTCGATTCGGCCGCTCGGGGTGCCGAGCGGATGCGCCGACGGGTCGGCGCGGAAATCCGCGAACGCGATGTGCTGCTCGGCCTCGAGGGGCAGCTCTATCGATTCCCCAGCCCAGAACGAGTCGTAGTCCGGCACCTCGTGGCCATGGTTTCGCAGCCGCTCCCGCCACTGCTCGTAGAGGTGGCGCAGCCACTCCTGCGTCGTCCGACCCTCGGTGAATTCCTTTCCGAAGCCCAATCTTTCGGCCAGCTCACCGAACATCCAGTAGTCGTCGCGGGCTTCACCGTGCGGGCGGGTCAGGGCGGGCATCGGGAACAGGAAGCGGTCGCCCTCGCCGGAGCCGTAGTCGTCACGTTCGATCGTCATGGTCGCGGGCAGCACGATGTCGGCGTGCCGGGCCGTCGCCGACCAGAACGGATCGTGCACCACCACGGTGTCCGGACGGCCGAACGCGTTGCGCAGCCGGGCCAGATTCTGGTGGTGGTGGAAGGGATTGCCGCCTGCCCAGTAGACCAGCCGGATACTCGGATACACGCGGTGCTCACCGTTGTATTCGTAAGGCGCGCCGGGGTTCAGCAGCATATCCGCGATGCGCGCGACCGGAATGAAATCGTCGACGCCATTGACGCCCTGCGGTAGGCGCGGCGGCGACGTGAGTCGCACGGCCAAACCGACATTCGCGGACGAACCGTAGCCGTGCCCGAATCCACCACCGGGCACGCCGATCTGGCCGAGCATGGCAGCGAGGACCACGCCGAGCCATAGCGGCTGCTCCCCGTATCGGGCGCGTTGCAGCGACCAGCTCACCGTGATCAGCGTGCGGGTGCCCGCCATCTCACGGGCCAGCGTTCGAATCCGTTCCGCGGCAACGCCTGTGATCGGCTCGGCCCACTCCGGATCCTTGACGACGCCATCGACCGCTCCGCGCAGGTAGTCGGCGAAGCGCTCGTAACCGACGGTATACCGATCGAGGAAAGCGTTGTCCGCCAGACCTTCCGCGTCGAGCACCTGCGCCAGCGCCAGCATCAGGGCGGTATCGGTGCCGGGCCGGGACGCGATCCATTCGGCCCGCGCCTCGGCCGGAATATCGTCGCGCAGCGGACTGACGGTGACGAACCGGCAGCCGTTCCCCCGCGCCGTCTCGATCCAGCCCCGGCCGTTGTGACGGGAGACCCCGCCCGGCGCCACCGCCGCGTTCTTCGGCGCCAGACCCCCGAACGAGACCACCAGCTTCGAATGCTCGGCCAGCACGGACTTCGTCGTGGCGTGCGACATGATCGTGCCCATATCGGCGAGGATGTGCGGCAGCAGCACGGTCGACGCGCCCAGGCTGTAGCTGTTGCGGTGCGAGACATAACCACCGAGGCAATTCAGAAAGCGGTGAACCTGGCTCTGCGCGTGATGGAATCGCCCGGCGCTGGCCCAGCCGTAGGATCCGCCGTACACCGCCGACGGGCCGAATTCGCGATACACCCTGGTCAATTCATCGGCCAGGAGATCCAGCGCGGTCTCCCACGACACCGGCACGAACTCGTCCTCGCCACGCGCCGCGGGCCCTGGACCGTTCTCCAGCCAGCCCTTTCGCACATAGGGCTGCGCGATCCGCGCCGGATGATGTTGGGACGATGCCACATTCCCGATCAGCGGGGTGGGTTCCGGATCATCGCGCCAAGGCCGCACCGCCGTGAGCCGGTCGCCGTCGCTACTCGCCTCGAAAACGCCCCAGTGGGTGAGATGCGTGGCCATTCAACCAACATACGCCCGGCCGCAGACACCCGGGTTGCGCTTCCGATAACCGGGAGTACGCTCATTTTTGAGTCCACTCAGTTCTGAACGCAGGGTTGGAGGTGTCCGATGGTCACACAGGCTAGATCGGTGCACGTCAGCCGACGGCAGCGGAAGATGCACGACAAGCAGTCACGCATCTTCGCGGCCGCCGCAGCGATGTTCGCTGAACACGGATTCGAAGGCACGACCACGCAGCAGATCTCCGATCGCGCGGATATCGCCGCGGGGACGCTGTTCCGGTACGCGGCGTCCAAAGGCGAACTGCTGCTCATGGTTTACAACGAGGAACTGCGGACCGCACTCGAGGACGGTGCCGTGGCGGCGCGGCGGCGGACCGACACCGTCGAGGCGGTGTTCGCGATGATCCGGCCGCTGCTGCGGGCGGCCGCGCAACAACCCGAGAACACCATCGTCTATCAGCGCGAGTTGTTGTTCGGCTCGCCCACCGACAAGTACCGCTCCGCAGGGCTCGCGCTGGTGGCACGGCTGGAATCGATGATCGCCGAGCGGCTCGTCGCCGACGCGCGGCGCGACGGAATCGGCTCGGAGCGTTCGGAAGAGCGGGCCAGGGTGGCCGGACGTAGCATCTTCGCCGTCCTGCACCTGGCACTGGTACAACCGTCCACCGGGACCCGTCCCGGCCACGACGCCATGGCGGATCTGCGGGCGCAGATCGCACAGATTATCGCTGGATTCTTCACATCCCCAGGGAGGCAATGACAATGAGCATCGAGATCGGCAAAGTCACCGTGCTCGGCACCGGAGTTCTGGGTTCCCAGATCGCATTCCAGACCGCGTTCCACGGATTCGCCGTCACCGCCTACGACATCAATGACGAGGCCCTGACCGCGGCGCGCGACCGTTTCGACAAACTGGCCGCCACCTACCGTCAGGTGGTGCCGGGCGCGGACGACGGCAAGGCCGAGACGACCGCGGCGGACATCACGCTGACCTCCGATCTGGGCGCGGCCGTCGCCGACGCCGACCTGGTGATCGAGGCGGTGCCGGAGGTGCTCACCATCAAGCAGGAGACCTACGAGCGTTTGGGCAAGCTCGCGCCCGAGCGCACCATCTTCGCCACCAACTCCTCCACGCTGCTGCCCAGCGCCATGAAGGACTTCACCGGCCGCCCGGACAAGTTCCTGGCGCTGCACTTCGCGAATCAGGTGTGGCACTTCAATACCGCCGAGATCATGGGCACCGCCGAGACCGATCCGGCCGTCTACCGGGCCGTCGTGGACTTCGCCACCGCCATCGGCATGGTGCCCATCGAGCTGCACAAGGAGAAGGCCGGCTACGTCCTGAACTCGCTGCTGGTGCCGCTGTTGAACGCGGCCATGAACCTGGCCGAGGGTGGCTACGCCGAGCCCGACGCGGTGGACAAGACCTGGCGCATCGGCACCGGCGCCCCGGCGGGACCGTTCCAGATCCTCGACATCATCGGCCTGACCACGCCCTACAACATCCTGGCCAACGGCGACGAATCCGCGCAGCGAATCGCCAAGTGGCTCAAGGACAACTACATCGACCAGGGCAAACTCGGCATCGCCACCGGGGAGGGTTTCTACAAGTACACGGCGTGATTCTCGGGAGCGGGCTTCAGGGGCGAAACCTCTGAAGCCCGGGCTTCCAGTCATTTCACGGATAGGAGTTCGCATGTTCTACAGCAGTGGCAATTACGAAGCCTTCGCGCGGCCGCGCAAGCCGGCGGGCGTCGACGAGAAGACGGCCTGGTTCGTCGGCTCGGGTCTCGCCTCGCTCTCGGGTGCGGCATTCCTCATCCGCGATGGGCAGATGCCCGGGGAAAAGATCACCATTCTGGAAGAGCTGAAGCTACCCGGTGGCGCGCTCGACGGCATCAAGAAACCGAAGAAGGGCTTCGTCATTCGCGGTGGGCGCGAGATGGAGAATCACTTCGAGTGTCTGTGGGACTTGTACCGCACGATCCCGTCCCTCGAGGTCGAGGGCGCGAGTGTGCTCGACGAGTTCTACTGGCTCAACAAGGACGATCCCAATTTCTCGCTCGAGCGCGCCACCGTCAACCGTGGCCAGAGCGCGCAGACCAAGAACCTCTTCACGCTGAACAACAGGGCGCAGCAGGACATCACCAAGATCTTCCTCGCTACCCGCGAGGAGATGGAGGGCAAGCGCATCAACGAGGTGTTCTCCGAGGACTTCTTCGAGAGCAACTTCTGGATGTACTGGCGCACCATGTTCGCCTTCGAGGAGTGGCACAGCGCCCTCGAGATGAAGCTGTACCTACACCGCTTCATCCACCACATCGGCGGCCTACCGGACTTCTCGGCGCTGAAGTTCACCAAGTACAACCAGTACGAGTCGCTGGTGCTGCCGCTGTACCGCTGGCTGCTGGACCAGGGCGTGACCTTCAAATTCGACACCACGGTCACCGATGTCGACTTCGACCTCACCGCGGATCGCAAGCAGGCCACCAGGATTCACTGGATCTGCGAGGGCGTCGAGGGCGGCGTGGACCTGGGCCCGAACGATCTGCTGCTGATGACCATCGGCTCGCTGACCGAGAACTCCGATGAGGGCGACCACCACACGCCCGCCAAGGTCAATGACGGCCCGGCCCCCGCCTGGGATCTGTGGCGTCGGATCGCCGCCAAGGACAAGGCCTTCGGGCACCCTGACGTCTTCGGCTCGCACATTCCGGAGACCAAGTGGGAATCGGCCACGGTCACCACGCTGGATCAGCGCATTCCCGAATACATTCAGAAGATCTGCAAGCGAGATCCGTTCAGCGGCAAGGTCGTCACCGGCGGCATCGTGACGGTGAAGGACTCCAGCTGGCTGATGAGCTGGACGGTCAACCGGCAGCCGCACTTCAAGCAGCAGCCCAAGGATCAAATCGTGGTGTGGGTGTACTCGCTGTTCGTCGACAAGCCGGGCGACTACGTGAAGAAGACCATGCAGGAGTGCACCGGCGAGGAGATCACCCGGGAGTGGCTCTACCACCTGGGCGTTCCCGAGACCGAGATTCCGGACCTGGCCGCCAATTCGGCCCAGTGCGTGCCGGTCATGATGCCCTACGTGACCGCGTTCTTCATGCCCCGCAAGGCCGGTGACCGCCCCGATGTGGTGCCGCGAGGTTCGGTGAACTTCGCCTTCATCGGTCAGTTCGCCGAGACCGGCCGCGACTGCATCTTCACCACCGAGTATTCGGTCCGCACCGGTATGGAAGCCGCCTACCAGCTCCTCGACATCGAACGCGGCGTACCGGAGGTCTTCGACTCCACCTACGACGTCCGCACGCTGCTGGCCGCCATGACCCGGCTGCGGGACGGCGATCCGGTCGATCTGCCGGGTCCGGACCTGCTCTGGCGCGGCCTGGCGAAGCGCCTCGGCAACAACGAGATCGGCGAGCTGCTCACCCAGTACGGCATCGTCGGGAAATAACCACACACCCCATTGCGGCCCGGTCCTCACAACCGGTCCGCTGTCCTTCGCGACGCGGTTCCGGTCCGAGAGACCCGGTGGGAGAGGACGTTGTCTGCGGGCTCTCCCACCGGACTGCGGGCGATCTCACGCTCGGTCCCGCCTGGTTGCGGAGGCGAGACCGGTTGGGCCGCACATGGAACGGCCCCGGGGCCGCGAAAGGGCCAATGCTGGCAGATAACCAACTTCGGAAACACTGCCGACGCACTTCCACGATCCCCGCTCTGGACGATAGCGAAATCGGTAGATCACCAGGAGACCTTCGGCATCTCTGGCACAGCAGGAGAGTGCGTACGGCACGAATAGTCATACGTGCCTGGGGATTTGCCGATCGACACGATTCGTCACCCCACTGTCACGGAAGGTCAGTCCGCGCGGTCCCGCCGTTCGCGGGCCGCATCCTGGAGCCGGGCGCGCACGTGCTCGACGTGGAGGCGGACCGGGCCGCCGACGCGGCGGGCCAGGAAGACCGGCAGATCCATGGAGCCATCAGCCTGCCCATGTCGCACCCGATGAGCCATCGGCCCGGCGATACACCGCCGCGAGCAACGAGCACTCCACGGCCAAATAGCCAATTTATTGATTAACACAGTCCTGGACACTTTCAACTGAAGCGCGATATTGTTCGAGGTCTTTAGGCAATGATTTGACTATGAAACGCGAGGGATCATGCATTCGTTCCGTAAAGCCGTAGAGGCTCGTGACGCCGCGGCCATCGAGGCCCTGCTCGCCGACAACGTGGAGTTCACCAGCCCGGTCGCCTTCAAGCCCTACCTCGGCAAGGCGATCACCGCCGCCATCCTGCGAGGTGTCATGCGGGTGTTCGAGGACTTCCGCTACATCAAGGAGATCGGCGCGGCGGACAGCGGCGATCACGCGCTGGTCTTCGAAGCCACCGTCGCGGGCAAGCGGATCACCGGTTGCGACTTCCTGCACTTCGACGCCGACGGCCGGATCGACGAGTTCATGGTGATGGTCCGTCCGCTCTCCGGGGCGCAGGCGCTGGCCGAGGCGATGGCCGCACAGTTCGAGCAGATCCAGGCCGAGGCCGTCGCGCAAATCGAACGGGAGGCAGCGACGGAGGAACGCCAGGCGGCGGGCTCGTGAACGAGTTCGGCCCGGGCCCCGCGCGGACCGATTTCCTGGGATGATCCACGAACAGTCACCGAAAGGCCGATCCGCCATGACCGATGGCACGTACACCCGCTACGTCGCGCTGGGCGACAGTCAGACCGAGGGCGTAGGCGACGGCGACGACCTGACCGGCCTGCGAGGTTGGGCGGACCGGCTGGCCGAGCGACTCGCCGTCACCAATCCCGAACTGCGCTATGCCAATCTGGCGGTACGCGGCAAGCTGGCCCACCAGATCCGCGACGACCAGCTGGACGCGGCGCTCGCACTGCGCCCGGATCTCGCCACCGTCCTGGCCGGCATGAACGATCTGCTGCGGCCGAATTTCGATCCGGACGAGATCGCCGAGCATGTCGAGGCCATGTTCGCGGCGCTCACCGCCGCCGGGGCGGTGGTGGCGACGCTGACTTTCCCCGATGTCGCCGAGACCATTCCGCTGGCACGGCCGATTCGAGGCCGGATCGCCGTGATCAATGACCGGCTGCGGGCGGCGGCCCATCGGCACGGGGTGCTCGTGGCCGAGATCGGCCATCACCGCGTGGTGACCGATCCGCGCCTGTGGGACCCGGACCGTCTGCACGCCAGCCCGCTGGGCCACCAGCGCATCGCGGACGCTGTGGCCGAGGCGCTGCGGCTGCCCGGCGCGGACGATGCCTGGACCCGCCCGCTCTCGCCCGCGCTGCCCGAGCACGGGCCGCTGCGCTCGCTCGCGGCCGAGTTCCAGTGGGCGGCAACCGCGCTGGGGCCGTGGGTGATGCGCCGCCTGCGTGGCATCTCCTCCGGTGACCGGCGCGAACCCAAACGCCCGGTGCCGCTGCCGGTATACGGCGCGGATTCGATCGCACCACGCTGACCGCGCGCACCCACAGCGGCTCCGCCGACACTGAAAACGCCGCCGCTGTCGGACAATTGATTCCCACTCAGCCGGGGGCGATCGGTGCGGATCATGTACGGCCACGACTGCTACCGCGCTAGGCTGCTCCAGAATTCGCACCGGTGGTCGGCGGCGAAGGCCTCGGAGAATTGGTTGCCGGCGGGCCGGAAGGACAGGAAAGCCGGTGCGGACTCGCTGTATCGCGGAATGGCCGGTAATCCTTGCGGGTCGGCGCTGCCCGCCGTGATGAAGCGCGTCCAGTAGCGCCGCATTTCGTCCTGCAGGCGTTGCTGGTCCGGGGTCATGGCGCCGTGCAGCAGCCATCCGACCTGCGCCAGGTCGAACAGTGAGGGCAGTTCCGCGGCGTGGTAGGCGCCCATGGGGAAGTTGCTCGGCGGGGCCAACGCGCCTCGATCGTCGAATTCGTAGATGTAGGTGGGGTTCTGGCGTCCGAATTGCCCGGCCTGGTCGACCAGATTGCAGACGACCTTGTCGGTCCAGGCCCGGGTGAGCGCCAGCGCGGGCTGCGCGTAGTCACCGAGGGGATACTCCCCCACGATCCGATCGACCTGTGCCTGATCCACCCCGCTCAGCTGGGTGGTGAGCAGATTGGGGTAATCCGCGGCCGTCATCCCGGCGCCGAGCGGATTGCCGTACTTGATCCACACCCACAGCGCCATCTCGTCATGATTGGAACCGATGAAGGTCGGAACATGCGCCATCCCACCGGCTTTCAACACGGCGACAGGATCGCGCGGGAGAAAGTCATTGCCGTACACCACATTCGCCGAATCCGGCGCGTGATCCACGAGGACATCCGCGGAAAGACCGCGCAGGCATGCCGCGGCGTCCGCTCCCGCGCAACCGGCTCCGGACGCCCAGGCATCGCCCTCGGCTTCCGCTTCCGGCAGGGCTTGCCCGGCGCACGGGCCACTCTGCATCATGGCCGCCGCGAACAGCCCGGCCGACGAGGGCGCGGCCATCTGCGCGCAGATCGAAATCCCGCCCGCGGATTCACCATCCACCGTCACCCGGTCCGGATCACCGCCGAATGCCGCGATATTGCGCTGGACCCAGCGCAGCGCGGCCTGCTGATCCATCAGCCCGTAGTCCCCCGAGCCCGCACCCTCGTCCAGCGCCGAGGCGGCCAGGAAGCCGAAGGTCCCGAGCCGGTAGTTGATGGTGACCACGATGCTGTCGCCGTCGGGCTGCGATACCAAAGGCGCCGCACCGTACATGCTTCCGGTGCCGGTTTGCAGGCTGCCGCCGTGAATCCACACCATGACCGGCAGACCCCGCCCGTCGGCGGGCAGCGTGCGCGGCGTCCAGACGTTCAGGTAGAGGCAGTCCTCATCGGTCGAGCGCAGCCCGCCCGCGCCCGTGGCCTGCGCACACTTCGGCCCGGCGTCGCGGGCCTCGCGGATGCCGGTCCACGGTGATACCGGTGCGGGCGGCCGCCAGCGGAGTGCGCCGACCGGCGGTGCGGCGTAAGGAATCCCGTTGAAGAGGCGGTAGTGCTGGGCCGATACGCCGTGCAGACTGCCGCTGTCGATGGCGACGATGTCGGGGGCAGCCGGTGGTAGAGCGCGCGCCGGCGGACCGTTCAGCGCGAAGACCGTCACCAGCAGAACGACCGCCGAGAACACCGCCCCGGCTCCCCATCCCATCCACTCCCGGTCACGCACGATCACCCGAGCCTCCTGGGCCAGCAGCGTTATCGCGTAGTCGTTCAATACTAATCGGCTATCGGGGAGGAGGGTTCCGAGTCCGGAAAGCGAGCAAAACCCCTGTGCGGGAGCGGGACACCGCGCATCGTCCATCTCACGACGAGATGGTCCTCGACCGTCGATTCGGGCCGGGAAGCCGTGAGCCCATGCGCGACGGCCCATCTGCGCACCAAGTTCACCGCCGCCCAACAGGATCCGGGCGACGACCTGCTCGGCGGGCCGACCGCGCCTGCGCGGCCGGTGAGATCACCGACGTGGTGGCCGTGCTCATCCCGGTCCAACTCGTCGGCGCGGGCGGCGAATCCACCGCCGGGCTGATCGCCGACTCGCGGCGGCCGGCCATCCGTCGGCCGCCGGGACGGACTTCGCCACGAACGCGCTGCTGCCCGCCTTCCTCGACGAGGCGCTGCGCCTGCGCTGACTCACGCAACCCGCCCGGATTCTTCCGCGCGTCCGCCGCGTGCCGGGGGCTCGGTCACGGCATGATCGTCGTCGACCGAGGGGGAGCCACAGCCGTGACCATAGGAAAGGGGTTCTGTTCGTGAAGACCGTGTATCTCCGCCGCATCACCCTGGCCGCGCTCGCTTGCGCCGTCTCCGGCGCTTTCGCCGCACCGGCGTCCGCCGACGCGGCCCCGCAGCGGATCACGCTCGACTACTCCAAGGGCCGGTGCGGCCAGACCGTCCTGCTGGCCCATTCGTTCACGCCCACCACGCTGGAGATCACCACCTCCGACAACTTCACCGATGACGCCAAGATCGACATGAACGGCCAGCGCACCCCGCTGCCCGACACCTACGGCGCCCAGACCACCCAGATCGACCTCGGCACCCCGATGCCCGGGGTCGTCCCCTTCGAGATCTCCGGTTCGGAGTGGCCGGGCAGCGCCGGCACCGGCTGCAAGGGCTGGATCATCATCGCCTGACGGGTCCGCGAGAGCGGCCGAGTCCCGGAATCCCGGGACTCGGCCGCTCAGCGGCTCACTTGCCGTGAGAGCGCAACTGGTACAGACCCTTGGTTTCGGCCACGACCACGCCGTTGGCGTCGGTCACCACGGCCTCGAGGGTGAAGTCGGCCTTGCCCTTCGCGTCGGCCTCCTCTGTGATGCGCGCGATCTCCTCCTCCGACAGCGACGCCTCGGCGCGCACATCGGTGGCGGCGGGCTTGCGGAAGAAGATCTGCAGGTCCTTCACCAGGGGGAAGTACTTGGCGGTGTCGAAACTGGCGATGGCGATCGCGCCGCCGAGGATCTCCGCGACGGTGAACAGCACACCGGCGTACATGACGCCGAAGTGATTGCCATTTCCTTCGACCGGCACCGTGGTGGCGGCGAATCCGGGGCGCACCTCCTCGGCCCGCACCCCCATCTTGTGCGCGATCGGAATCGTGAATTCCAGACCACCGTTCACGACTTCGTTCAGCGGCGGGGCGTCATTCGCCATGCGGACCTCCTCGTCCCGGAAATGGGGCAACTTACTGACGTGCTGCCAACAACGTGAATCATCATGGGTGAGAGGGTCGCGGCGCAACTCTTTCAGCCCTGGCGTGAAACCCGCCACATCCGGGCAAATCATCCCATGTCCCCTCTAGTATGCAAGTCGTGTCCAAGACTCTTTCCGCCGCCGAGCGGGCCTACCGCGAGATCAAGGAACGCATCCTCAGCGGCGACCTGGCGGGTGGGGAGCTGGTCAGCGAGAACGAGATGGCCGCGGAGCTGGGCACCTCCCGCACCCCGGTGCGCGAGGCCTTCCTGCGGCTCGAGACCGAGGGCTGGATGCGGCTCTATCCCAAGCGCGGCGCGCTGGTGGTGCCGGTGCCCTCACATGAGGCCGAGCATGTGATCCATGCCCGCTACATCGTGGAAACTGGCGCGGTCGACGCGCTCACCCGCATCGCCCGCGCGGGGCTGATCCCCCGGCTGCGCGAATCCCTGGACCGCCAGCGCGAACTGGCCGATGCGGGCGACCTCGACGAATTCGCCATCGTGGACGCCGATTTCCATCGCGAGTACGTGGTATCCGCCGACAATCCGCTGCTCATCGGCTTCTACGACTCGCTGCGCGAGCGCCAGCGCCGCATGAACAGCGTTGCGCTGCAACGGGGCGAGACCAACCCGCACCACATCATCGAGCAGCACACGCGGCTCGCCGACCTGATCGAAGCCGCCGACGCCGCCGGTTTCGCCGAAGCACTCGCCGTGCACCTCACCGACGTGCACGGCGTGACCCTGAGAGGAGTGTGATGGCGACGCTGACGGCCGTCGGTTCCCGCACCACCGGCATCGGCACCCATCCCAAGGCGTGGCTGGGCGTAGCCACCGCCATCTTCGCGATCGCCTGGGGCGGCAACGAATTCACCCCGCTGCTGGTCATGTACAAGCGCGACGGGCTGCCCGTCACCACCGTGGACCTGTTGCTTTTCGAATACGTACTGGGCATCGTCCCCGCGCTGCTCATCGGCGGGCCGCTGTCGGACCGCTACGGCCGCCGCCCACTCATGCGGTCCGCGCCCTTCATCGCGGCCACCGGCTCGACCCTGCTGGCCTTCGGATCCGCTTCCGTCCCCATGCTTTCCGCCGGGCGCGTGCTGTGCGGCATCGCGCTGGGCCTGGCCATGGCGGTGGGCAGCAGTTGGCTCAAGGAGCTGTCGCAGCCGCCCTTCACCGCCGCGACCGCCTCCGGCACCGGGGCGCGCCGCTCGGCCATGAGCCTCACCGGCGGCTTCGGCGTCGGTGCGGGTGTGGCCGGGGTGCTTGCGCAGTGGGCGCCGTGGCCGGACACCCTCGCCTACCTGATCAATGTGACGCTGTGCCTGGTGGCGGCGGCGCTGGTGTTCCGCGCGCCGGAATCCATCGCGCCGCAGGCGAATCCGGGTCGACTGCGGGATGACCTCGAGGTCCCGGTCGCCGCGCACCACCGCTTCCGGACCGTGGCGCTGCCGGTGTGCCTGTGGCTGTTCACCTCGTCCGCGGTGGCCTATGCCATCATGCCGACACTCATGATGCCCAAGGTTCACAATGCGCCCATCGCGTTCTCGGCGCTCATCACCGTCATCACGCTGGGCTGCGGCTTCGGCATTCAATCCGTCGCCCGCCGCATCGATCGGCCCGGATCCCTGCGCCTGCCGGTACTGGCGCTGAGCCTGGTCATCCTCGGAATGCTGCTGGCCGCAGCGGCTTCCGCCACCTTGACCATGTGGCTGACCGTGCTGACCGCCATCGCCCTGGGCATGGGCTTCGGCAGCGGGCTGGTCGCCGGCCTGCTCGAAATCGAGCGCATGGCCCGGCCCGACGATCTGGCGGGACTGACCGCCGTCTTCTACGCGGTCAGCTACCTCGGCTTCGGCGTCCCGGCGGTCATGGCGATCTGCCACGACAGCACCGGCCTCGGCTATCCGGCAATGCTCGGCGGGCTCGCGGCGGCCTGCGCTGTGTGCCTGGCCGTTGTCAGCCGCTCCCGGGCAGCCTAGAACATGTCCTGGCCCAGGATGACCCGGCGGCTCCTGGAGTGCCTTGCGGCAGTCCAGGCCGATGAGGCCGGGAGCCGAACTCATCGATATTCCGGGCGAGAACCAGACCCTCGGAATGACCTCCGCGCTGCAGTCCGCCGGGTCAGCGCAAGTGCGTCTCGAAGAAGGCGAAGATTCGCTTCCAGGCGTCCTTGGTGGCTTGTTCGTTATAGCCCAGGCCGGTTACCCGGATCACCGGTTCGGCGGGGGTGAGGTTGGCGAAGGCATGGGTGACGCCGGGGTAGGTCTTCACGTCGTGGTCGATGCCGTACTCGGTCAGCACCCGTTCGAGTTTCGGACCGCGGCCGGGATTGGCCGGGTCGAGTGCACCGTAGCTGGCGACGATGGGGCAGGATCCGCGCAGGATGTCCTCGTAGTTGCCGCGGCCGGAGGGATAGAAAGGCGCCGCGGCATCGAAGCCCTTGGTCGCGACCAGCAGCGCGAACCCGCCGCCCAGGCAGAACCCGACCACGGCCACCCGGCCGGTGCAGTGCGGGTCGGCGATGAGATGGGCGCGAGCGCTGAGGATGTCGTGGACGGTGGTGCCCTCGCCATTGGAGAGCAGTTCGCGGATCATGCTCGGCACGCAGCGAACGCGGCCGCGCGCGAACAGGTTCGGGACAATGGCGAGGTAGCCGTTCTCGGCCAGGCGGCGGGCGGTCGTCCGCATGTCGTGGTTGACGCCCACCATGTCGTGCAGCACCACAACGCCCGGCCAAGGCCCAGATCCGGCCGGGGTGGCGACGTACGCGTCGATGGTGCCGTTGGGCGTGGTCAGTTGGATCGTGCTCACCGGTGCGCCCCTCCGTCGGAGATCGAACTAACCGAGGCATCGTAACGCGTCTGGGACAATCCGCCGCTCCCCGCCGCGCGTCGCGACGGGGGCGGGCGATTCGCGGTGTGCGTGCTCAGCTTTCGACGGGCAGGCCCGCCTCGACCCAATCCTGAATGCCGTCGCGATACTTGCGGACATTGGTGTAGCCCAGGCGCTCCAGCTTGGTGGCCACGTTCTGACTATTGGGGCACGCGGCATTGGAGCAGTAGGTGACGATGGCCGCGTCACGATCCGGAAGCAGTTGTGGTGCGAGGTTTTCCACCTCGGCCTCGACCAGCGCGAGCGCACCGGGAAGGTGGGCCTCGGCGTAGTACTCGCCGCCCAGGGCGTCCAGCACGATGACCGAACCGGCCTCGATCTCCTCGACGAGTTCGGCGCGCGTGATGAGTGCGGTCATGGGGTTCCTTTCCCGAAAATTATGTGCGTGTGCACGCTACTATTTGAGTGCGCGCGCACGCAACTGGTTATGATGGGCGGGTGTCCGCATCCCGATCCCTTCCCGCCGTGCACGCCTGGGCCGCGCTCCTGCAGGTCCACGCCAGGCTCGTGCCCGAACTCGACGCCGAACTGCGACGCGCCACCGGGCTCCCGCTGAGCTGGTACGACGTGCTGCTGGAACTCGATGGGCCGCACCGGCTCCGGATGAGCGATCTGGGTGAACGCGTGGTGCTCAGCCGTACCCGGGTCAGCCGGCTGGTGACCGAGATGGAGTCGGACGGGCTGGTGCGGCGCGAATCCAACCCGGACGACGGGCGTTCGGCATTCGTGAGCATCACCGACACGGGCCGCCGCCGCTTCCGCGAGGCCGCGCCGCACTACCTGGCCGGAATCGAGCGGCGCTTCGGCGGCAAGCTCGATCCGGCCGAACTCGAGACCGTGGCCGCGGCGCTGCGCAAGGTGCTGGCCCCGACCGAGATAGCCTCGCCCGGAGTCGGCGCGCCGTAGTTCGGCGCGGGCTGTACCGAACGGTTGCCCAGCGGGCGGGCGACGGGAACAGTGGACGCGGGAATCGATCCCACCGGATTCGATCGGAATGATTCGACCAGAGGAGATATCTCGTGCGTTTCGGCATCTTCATCCCGCAGGGCTGGCGACTCGACCTGGTCGGCATCGACCCCGCCGCGCAATGGGGAGTGATGCGGGACCTGGCCCAGCGCGCGGATTCCGGGGACGCCTGGGAGTCCCTGTGGGTCTACGACCACTTCCACACCGTGCCGGTGCCCACCGAGGAGGCGACCCACGAGGCGTGGTCGCTCATGTCGGCGCTGGCCGCGAGCACCGCACGCATCCGGCTGGGCCAGATGTGCACCGCCATGAGCTACCGGAATCCGGCCTACCTGGCCAAGGTCGCCGCCACCGTGGACCTCATCTCGGGCGGCCGCGTGGAGATGGGCATCGGCGGCGGCTGGTACGAACACGAATGGCGCGCCTACGGCTACGGATTCCCCTCCGCCGGTGTGCGATTGGGGCGTCTCGACGAAGGCGTGCAGATCCTCGAGCAGGCGTGGACCACCGGTAAGGCCACCCTCGACGGCAAGCACTACCAGGTCGACGGCGCGATCGTGCGCCCGCTTCCGGTGCAGGAGGGCGGGATTCCGATCTGGATCGCGGGCGGAGGCGAGAAGGTGACGCTGCGGATCGCGGCAAAGCACGCGCAGTACACCAACTTCGCGGGCGATCCGGAGACGTTCGCCCGGAAGTCCGAACTGCTGCGCACGCACTGTTCCGAGGTCGGAACGGATTTCGACGCCATCACCCGCGGCTCCAACTTCAACACCCTGGTCGGCGCGACCGACGCCGAGGTCCAGGATCGCCTGTCCCAGCTGGAAGCGCGGCTGACCCCGTTCGTCGGCGCCGAAGGCGCGGCACAGCACGTGAAGGATCTGTTCCGTGGCTCCCTCGGCGTCGGCACCCCCGAGCAGATCGTCGAAAGGCTCTCGGGCATCAAGGATCTCGGCCTCGCCTACGCCATCCACTACTTCCCCGAAATCGCCTACGACACCTCGGGCCTGGAACTCTTCGAGCGCGAGGTCATTCCCGCGCTGCGCTGAGCGCGGCATACGCTCAGGCGTGGGATGACATCCCTTCCGCCTGATCTATGTGGCCGCGCTGTACCCCAGAATCGCGGTGGCCGCCGCCGCGCCGTAGGCACGGCTCGCGATATCCGGACGGGCGGAAGGGAAGTTGGAACGGCTCACCACGGTGACATTATTGGCCAGCGTCACCGTGTCGTCGACGCGGGTCACCACACAGTTGCCACCGGCTTTGGCCGTCAAATCGACCACCACCGTACCGAACGGGAGCGCCGCCAGACCCTCCCGGTCGAGTAGCACCGGTGCGGGCCTCCCGCGACGCCCTGCGGCGCACACCACCAGATTCGGCCGGACGGAAGCGATACAGCGGGCGACCATAGCCGGATCCGGATCGAGGACGAACCTCTTCGCGCCGTGTGCGAATGCGACCGCGCGCTGCTCGACACGGCTGCCGATCGCGGCCGGCGGTACATCGCCGGAGCGGACCGCGGCGTCGATGGCCGCGAGCCCGGCTTGCCCACAGCCGATGACCAGGGCACACACCACGCAATCCGGATCCTGATCGCGCAGCTGCCCGCGCCCCTCCAGGTACGCCACTTCACCGGCGATCCGGCTCATGGCGCTCAGCGGATCGAGCTGGGCCGTTTCGAGATCCGGCGGCATGTGCTCGAAAGCCACCGACTCGACCCCGTATTGACTCAGCCGGTGAATGGACCGGCGGCGTTTCACCGGATCCTGGAACCCGAGCAGCAGTTGCCCGGTTCTGGTCGGCATCGTATCGAGGTCGTAGGCAGGCGGTTTCACCCATGTGATCAGGTCGGCGGCAGCGAAGACCGACTCCGGTCCGGGCACCACCGAGGCCCCCGCGGCCCGATAGTCGGCGTCGTCGAAGGTGGCCCACCGGCCGGCATCCTGCTCCACCACCACTTTCAGCCCGCTCCGGACCAAGGCCGTCACATCGTCGGGGGTCGAGGCGACACGCAACTCGTCCGCGGCGGTTTCGCGCAGCACGCCGACGGTGGTGACGCGCGGGGAGCGGGCGGGAATGCGGCGTTCCAGCAGGGCGCCGGAATACGTCATGCCGTCGTCGATCCGCTGGAGCAGGCGCTCGATGCGGTCGAACAACTCGGGTACCAGGCCGGGGCCCACTTCGCCGGTAGCACGCCGGGGCGTTGTCACATTGAGCCGCACGCCCATTCGACGTGATCCGGTGCGGTCCAGTGCGACGCAGTCGACACCGGCCGAAATCAGCAGCAGGTCCTCCAGATCCGCGCTGGACCGTACCGCCGCCGCCGACATCACCTCGGCATCGAATTCGATGGTGAGGAACATGCCGTCCTGGCTGCCCAGGCACCGCAGCAGCTCGGTGCCGAATCCGGCATTGATCCCGGCCACCAGGGCCCGTGCGGTTGCCATCCGCTCCCGGAGCAGTGTGCGGTTGCGGATCAGGTAGTCCTCCGAGGTGCCCTCGATCGTGGCCCGGACCAGATGCGTCGTCTCACGCTGGAACGCGACGCGCAGACGCTCGCGAACCGAGGCCAACCACACCTTGTCGCCCGAACACGCCGCACCGAGCTTGCACGGACCGAAGGCATTGAACGCCTTGGAATTACCGGTGATGCTGAGGACACGGTCGTACAGACGGACCGGCCCGCGGGCCGTGGGAACGACGATCGACGCGATCGGTATATGTCCCTCGACGAGCAGGTCGAACGACATATCGCAGATCACCGGCACCTCGGCGGCGACGAGGACGCGGCCGATCTCGACCAGCTGCTCGACCGTGTAGTCGGCGACCACCGGGTTGCCGGGTAGGGTCAGCAGGACGCCACACAGGTTTCCCTGCGCCGCATGGGATTTCAGCGTTCGCTCGAGGGAATCGGGATCGATCCTGAAGTCGTTGTCGCCGGTCACGCTACTGGCCGCCATTCGCAGGCCGAACTTGGCGACGTGCCCGGCCACACTCTTGTAGTAGCCCTCCGGGCATACCAGGACACCGCCCGGCCGGGCCAGCGTGGCGATCGCCTCCTCCAACAGGACGGTGCTCGAATAGGGACCGACGATCACCTCGCCGGGATCGATGTCGACACCGGGCATGCCGGCAACAGGCCGCGATATCCGCGCGAAAAGCCGCTCCGCGGCCAGTCTCCGCAAAACCAGTGGCTGTCTCTTGGCGTACGGCGTCCCGTCCCGGCCGTCGGTGAGGTTCCCGCCGCCCGCGGCGCCATGACCGGCCATCACCTCCGCCCATGCGTTGTTGAGGGCCGCCACGGCGTTCTCGTCCATGGGCAGGCCGGTCTCGCCGTGATAGGCGTCGATGATCCCGCGATGGCTGCGGCCGTTCGTCCCGGGAAAACGGCTGTCGCTGTCGAGATACCTCCGCGCGATCTGCTTGCGCTGGTCGGAACGGTCCGCCACGTCGACCGGGTCCAGCGACTGCGAGGCCGCGACCCCTCGGCTCATCTGGGCGCGCCTTCGGATCCGGGCTCCTCGTTGGTCCACGCCCGACGCAGCGCCTCCTGAAAACGGCCACGGCAGTCTTCCTGGTCCAAGCGCTCGAACCGGGCCAGTCCCGTCCGCTCGACGAGATCGTTGACTACAAGCGCCTTTCCGAAGCTCCTGAGGTCACGAAGATGGTTGAATTTGCGGTGTGCGGCCTGGACGTCCTGCCACAGTGACGAGAATCTGCTGGAGTCCCGCTCGCGGCGGCGGAAATCGTAATCGCCCGCCAGGACATAGCTGTCGTCGACAATCAGCATGCCCTGCGCATTGGGAGCGAACTCCCGGTTCACCAGTATGGTTTCCACCTTCGCCTTGACCTGCTGCCAGAGCTTGTCCTCATAGAGGGTCACGTCCACGACGTCGTCCAGGACATAGACACGCTGCACCGACACACCGGACTGCGCCTTCGCGAGGATTGCCCGGTGATACTCGTCGCCGACGTCGCCGCCGATCGCTCCCAGTTCGGCGCTGTGGATCGCGCAGATCCGCTCCCGCGCGCGATCCAGGACGGTGAGCCAGTCGATGACCGTATTCCATTCCCGCACAACGACGCTGCCGGAAGGGATCTGGATCAGGACCTCCTCGGCCCGGGCCAGCTGCCGCTCGGCGATCTCCCGGAGCGGGACGAGTTCCTCGCCCGTGTCGTCGAGCGCGGCGAGGCTCTGCGCGAGGGTGAGAACCCGGTCGGCTAGATCCGGCTTCCGACTCAGCAGGATGTCGAAGCGGATGCGCAGGTCACTGATGGCGGCCTCGGCATCGGTCTCCTCACCGAGGCCGGGGAGGCGTTCGCCCAGGACCGCGCTCAATTTCTCCCGTTGCAGGCGCGGCGGTATGCGTTTGCCGTTCTCGATCTGCTGAATCAGACTGCGCGAGCAGCCGACCCGTTCGGCCAACGCCTCCTGGGTGAGATTGCGTTGCCGGCGCAGTCGCTTGACCACCGCGCCGATAGGCTCGCCGTCCGAGGCCGAGCGAGACATGCTCGTCTCCCATCATGTTCTGCATTGCTCAGACGTGTCACGCGTAGCTCATCCTAAGCACGCTGTGTCATTTTTGCCATTACGAAACGTGCAGGCTTCTCCGGATTCGTTTACCGGACAGGTTAACCGGTCAAATCACCCAGGATGGACAGGCGAGACATCGCCCAGCTACACCTTCGGCTGGACCGTAATGCGCTTTTAGCAGCGGAAGACGCCTGATATTTGCGATATTCGAGATACGAACAGTGCACGACGCTTACTTATTAGCACCGTGCGCTTATCTTGTATCGATCATGAGCAAATCTTCTCGCTATGTGCCATCCCTGCGCTGAAGTATCCTTGTGCTACAACCGCTTTCGAGGAGGTGCCCGAAACCTCATGGCCCTCGAGATGAAACCCCAGCACCGGCCCTGGGTGATCCGCAGCGACAAGACGCCCGAAATGGCAATTCGCACAACTCCTTCCGATGACAGCTGGCGCCTCACCTGGGCCCCGGACCGCTTGTTCTCCCTCGAGGCGGCGTGCCACGCCATGCTGCTCGACGAGATACTGAGCGATCCGGACCCCGAGGATCTCGACCAGGCCCTGGAGGTGGCCGAGTTGCTGGCCGGTGAGCTCGGCTTCACGCTGCGCGAAGTTCTTGTGCGGCTGTGGAATCGGTCCGACCGGCAGGAACGGCGGACCGATTCGGCCGCGCCGCCCCATCGGGCCGCCCCGGTCCATGGCTGATCGGCGAATCCGCTGACCGGCACCGGTTTTCGAGATCCCGGGAGGAGATCTCATGACCCACCGGAGATCCAGCTCGATCGGCGTAATCAGCTCGCCGCCACTCCCGGTGAACATGCCCGCACCGCAACCGTTCTGGTTCGTGGACACGACGGCGGCCCTGGTCGGCGAGGGAATGCTCCCGCTCTCGCGGGTGGCGATGGCGGTGACGGCGGGAGGGGTGGCCGTCACCGCCTCGTGAACCACCGGCCGTACACGGGGGCACGGCCGGGCTCGCGGGCGAGAAGGCGTCAGGCCGAACGGGTTTCGGCGGTGACCGGTGCGGTCTTCCGGGTGGTGCGGCGGAAGCGCAGAATGCCGTCCTCCAGCGGGGCCTTGCGCAGCAGCGCGCGGTCCCGGAAGTAATTGTTGACGACCTGCCACGGGCCGCGGGTGCCCTGACGGGGCATCACGCCGTCGCCGCGCTGGATGTAACCGGAGGTCAGCGCGCCGCCCATGAGCGACGCCTCGGAGCGGTCGCCCTCCTCGGGGATCGCGACGACCTCGGTGTATCCATTGTCGCGCATGTGGTTCAGCAGGCGGCAGAAGTACTCCGCGGCCAGATCGGCCTTGAGGGTCCAGGAGGCGTTGGTGTAGCCCAGGATCACCATCATGTTCGGCACGGTGCCGAGAAGCGCGCCCTTGTAGGCCACCAGATCCCGGGTGGCCAGGGTCTGCCCGTCCACCTCGAGCTGCGCGCCGCCGAGCATCTGCACGGTGAGACCCGTTGCGCTGACCACGATGTCGGCCTCGAGCTCCTCGCCCGAGGACAGGCGGATGCCCTTCTCGGTGAATGTCTCGATGGTGTCGGTGACGATGGACGCCTCGCCCCTGCGCAGCACCCGGAACAGGTCGCCGTTGGGCACCACGCACAGGCGCTGGTCCCACGGATTGTAGTTCGGGGTGAAGTGCTTCATATCGATGTCCGGCCCGACCTGCGCGCGCACCGCGGCCAGCATGAGCTTGGCCGACAGCTTCGGGTTGGTGCGCGAGAGCTGGTAGCTGGCCCGCTGCAGCGCGATATTGCGCGCCCGGCCCGCCTTGTAGGCAATGGCGGCAGGCACTTTCGCGAACTTGAAGCCGACCGCGACGGGGTCGTCGGCGGGCAGCGCGGCGATGTAGGTGGGCGAGCGCTGCAGCATGGTGACGTGCGCGGCATCGGTGCTCATGGCCGGGATGAGCGTGATGGCGGTCGCGCCACTGCCGATGACGACCACGCGCTTGCCGCGGTAGTCCAGGTCCTCGGGCCAGTGCTGCGGGTGCACGATCTGCCCGCCGAAGTTCTCCTCGCCCGGGAACCGCGGCCGGTAGCCGTTGTCGTAGTCGTAGTACCCGGTGCAGCCGATGAGGAAGTCGCTGGTGTAGGTCTCGGTCTTGCCGGTGCGCTCGTCGAGCACCTCGACGGTCCACCCGCCCTCGTCGCTGGTCCATGAGGTCTTGGTGACCTTGCGGCCGAAGCGGATGTGGTCGGTGACGCCGTACTCGGCGGCGGTGTCCTCGATGTACTGGCGAATGCGCGGTCCGTCGGCGAGCACCTTGGTGCCGTGCCAGGGCCGGAAGCCGTAGCCGAAGGTGTACATGTCGGAGTCCGACCGGATGCCGGGGTATTTGAACAGGTCCCAGGTGCCGCCGATGGCGGTCCGGCGCTCCAGGATCAGGTAGCTGCGCCCGGTCTTTTCCCGGGTCAGATGGCAGGCCATGCCGATACCGGAGAGGCCGGCCCCGATGATCAGTACGTCGACATGCCGCGTCATTGAGGTTCTCGCTTCTCGTCGCGCCCGGACACCCGCGTCCGGACACATCGAGTATTACATGTTATTTGCGGTAACGTCTACCTGCGTGACCTGACGGGACCTGAGTCCCCTTCCACGCCCGACCCCCCACTGGCGCCGCGGATGCCGCGCGAACATATCGCCGGGCAGAATCCACCGGCTGTCCGTTGCTCACCGGCGCGCGCTTTCTGGGATCCTGGGCTGGTGAACGCAGGGGACATCGCCGTCGAGTTCGCGCCCGAGTTGCGCGTGCTCGTCGGTCAGCGCGACAGCACGCCGGTTCGCGTGGACGGCACCTCGACGCTGGGACACGTGGTGGAGTCCTTGGGTGTGCCGCTCACCGAGGTGGGCGCACTACTGGTGAACGGCGAACCGGTTGCGACAGGCCACATTCCCCGCGGCGGCGAGACCGTGACGGTGGCGGCGGTGGCCCGTCCGCAGATCAGCCCCGAACCACTGCGCTTCCTGCTCGACATCCACCTGGGCACTTTGACCCGGCGGCTGCGCCTGCTGGGAATCGATGCGGCATACGAGAATCCGGATATCGGCGACGCCGCCTTGGCGGCCCGCTCCGCCGCCGAGCACCGCGTTCTGCTGTCCCGCGATCGCGGCCTGCTGCGCCGACGCGAAATCTATTCCGGTGCTTATGTCTACAGCCACCACCCGGCTGAGCAGCTGGACGACGTGCTGTCCCGCTTCGCCCCGCCCCTGGCCCCCTGGACCCGCTGCACCTCCTGCAACGGCACCCTGCGCGCCGCCGACCGAGAAGCCGTCCGCGACTGCCTGCCCGACAACACAGGCCAGAGCTACGACTCCTTCGTCCAGTGCGTCGACTGCGGCCAGACCTACTGGAAGGGCGCGCACCACGCGCGGCTGGACGCCATCGTCTCGGACGCGTTGGCCAAATTCGCCTGATTCACTCCGACCTCCACCGCGGCCTCGACTATCCCGTCGGCGTGAACACCGACTTCCCGGCCGACGCCGATCAGGCGGTCGGTCACCACACGCACGCGGGCCGGGCGGGTCTAGCGGGCGCGAGCGGCCGCCGCCGCGGCGTCCAGGCGCTCGCCCAGGACCTTGACCCGATCGCGGAGGGTCTCGATGTCCTCCATCGGGATGCCGACCAGATCCACCACGGTGTGGATCATCTGCTGTGCGCCCGGCTGCAGCACGCGGCTGGCGTCGGTGGCGTGCAGGACCACGGCCCGGCCGTCGGTGGCGCTGCGCACGCTCTCGACCAGGCCGCGCGACTGTAGTCGCTGGACCAGGGGCGAGAGTGTGCCGTAGTCGAGATGCACCTGCTCACCCAACTCCTTCATGGTGATGCCGGGGTGTTCCCACAAGGCCAGCAAGACCAGGTACTGCGGGTAGGTCAGGTTCATCTCGTCCAGGAACGGCCGATAGGCAGCGGTCATGGATCGCGACGCGGAGTACAGCGCGAAGCACAACTGGGCATTGAGCGACAGCAGTGCGTAGTCGATCTCCTCGTCCGCTCCGGCCCGTTGCCCGTCGGGTGCGGAAGGCGGATGTTCGTGCATTACTGCACTGTACTGCGGACCGTGGCGAGCACGGCGTCGGTGGCCGCGCGATCACCGACCGTGATTCGGATGCCGGTGGGATAGGACTTGACGTGGATGTCCGCGCCGGCCAGCGCGGTTGCCACCCGGTCCGCCTCGGGACCGGGCAGGGTCAGGTAGGAGAAATTGGCGTAGCTATCGGGGACGGACAGGCCGAGTCCGCGCAGGCCGCCGGTGAGGTGATCCCGATGCTCGCCGAGCAGAGCCACTCGCGCCTCGATCTCGTGCTCGGCCTCGTAGCAGGCCCGCACCGCCACCTCGGCCAGTCCGGTCATGCCGAACGGCAACTGCCACCGGGCGATTCGCTCGATGAGCTCTGGCGCGCCGAGGGCATAGCCGACGCGCAGGGCCGCGAGGCCGTACGCCTTCGAGAAGGTGCGCAGGACCAGCAGGTTCGGATGGCGTTCCAGTAGGGCGAGGACGTCGATGCGGTCGGCTCGCGCGACGAAGTCCACGTAGGCCTCGTCGAGCACGACGGTCACCGCCGCCGGAATCTCGTGCAGGAAGTCCTCGAATTCCGCTGCGGGAACCATGGTTCCGGTGGGATTGTGCGGGCGGCACACCACGATCAGCCGGGTCCGCTCGGTCACCGCGGCGGCCAGCGCTGCCAGATCCTGACGACCGGATTCGGTGAGCGGCACCGCTACCGGCCGTCCGCCGGCCATGGTTGTCAGGATGGGGAATCCGTCGAAGGTGGGCGTCGCCATGACGACTTCCGCCGCGCCGGAACCGAACTCCTGCACGATGTGCATGATCACGCCGGTCGCGCCCGCCCCCACCACGATGCGGTCGGGTGCGCAGCCGAGTCGTTCGGCGATCAGCCGCGGCAGCCGCTGCGGCAGGAATTCCGGATAGCGGTTGGCCGAGGCCAAGGCGGCGCTGAGCGCCTCCCGCACCGAGGGCGGTGGTCCGTAGGGAATCTCGTTGAGCTGCAGCCGATATCCGGCCGTGATCAGCGGGCTCATCGCGGTCGGCCCCTCAACGCCCGCCCCACCGGACCGCGGCGGCCCCGGCGAAATCGCCCGCGTGCGCGAAGCCCGCGAACATCACCAGCGACCCGGTCGGCACCCGGCCCTCGTCCACGGCCCGGTCGAAGGTGACGGGAATGCCAGCGCCGAACAGGTTTCCGCAGTCGTCGAAGGTATCGGGATGCCGTTCCCGCGGCAGTTGCAGGGCATCACGCCAGTTGCGCAGGAAGGCGCGGTTGGGCTGGTTGGTGACGAGCAGATCCAGCTCCTGCGAGGACACCCCGATGCGCTCGCACACCGCGTTCGCGACCTCGGGCACCAGGCGGTTACCGCGCTGGAGCACCTTGGCGATCTTGGATTCGGTGAAGCCCACGTGCATCTGGCCGACGCCGGCCTCCCAGTAGCGGCGCGGCGGATCGGCGATGACGGTCATCTGCCCCGCGAACTCCGGCAGATGCCGGGTCTCGATATCCAGGATGGGCGAGTCACCGGACTTCACCAGCAGTCCCGCACCCGCGCCGTCGCCCGGGATGGCGGCCTGCGCCTTGCCGCGCACCTGCTCCTGGGTGAAGATCTGGCCCGCCACGTTCTGGATGGTCACCACGAGCGCGGAGCGGGCATCGGAGGAGAGCAGGATCTGGCGGGCCAGTTTCATGCCGTAGACGAACGACGCGCAGCCGCCGTTGTGCAGGTCTATCAGCCATTCCGGCGCGATGCCGAGGCGAGCGGCCACATCACCGCCGCTGCCGACGATGCCGATATCGGGCAGCTGGGTGTGGACGATGAGAATGTCGATGTCGCGCAGCGTGTCCCGGCCCTGGCGGGCCAGGATCGGGGCCACCGCGCGCTCGGCCATATCGGCGGGCGCCTCACCGGGCGCGACGTGGTGGCGGAACTCGGGCGCCTTGAACATGAGGTTCGAGGTGACCTCGTCGGGATCGGCGTACTGCGCGAAATAGTCCGCGGCGACGATGTTCTCGGGCAGGTACCCGGCGACGTCGATCAGGCTGACGGTGCTCATGTTCAGTCCATCCATTCCGGCTTGATCGGCCGGCCGTTGGCGTGCCGGTGTTCGCAGATCGCTTTGAGATTGCGCAGTTCCAGCAGGTGACCGGCGGCGAAGAGGTGCCAGAAGTCGCCCACCCACACCGGGCGGCCCTCCGGCGCGGCCTCCGGATAGCCGTTGTCCTCGTAGAACGGGTGGTGGCAATTGGTCCAGGTGACAACGGATCCCGGCTTGTTCAACACCAGTTGCGCGTCCACGACCCGCATCAGGTAGATCATCCACAGATGGTCGGCCTGATCCCAGGCGCAGTGATAGTCCACGGTGCGAGCGTCGGCATTGGCGACGGTGCGGGTGTAGATGCGGGTGTGCGAGCCGATACGGTCGTCCGACACCCAGATCTCGGGGTCCTCGGTTCGCTCGAAACCCCGCATGCTGTAGGTCCATTCGCAGAGGCTGCGGGTATCGGCCAGATATCCGTACACCTCGTCCGGCGGAGCGGCGATGAATTCGGTGACGGTGCAGTACTGCCCGTAGATCTCGTCGTGCGGGTACACGGCGCGGGTCATGTCCAGCACCAGCGGCATGCCCTCGCGCAGGGCCATGGTCTCGATGCGGTATACGCCCGGCACATCCAACTCCGGGACTTCGATCGGCTCGCCCTTGACGGTCTCGGTCATGCGACAGGCTCCTTCAGGAAGGGTGCGAACGGTGGGATTTCGTCTGGGTCGCACCGCAGTTCGATGAACGCGGGTCCGGGTGTCGCCCGCGCCTTCTCGAGTGCGTGCTCGAATTCGGTCAGTGTGCGTGCGGTCCAGGTGGGCAGCCCCGGAAACATGGCGGCCACCCCCGCCCCGATCTCCGCCGCCCGGAATCGATTGAAGCTGTACTCGCCGGAGTAGAAGACCTGCTCGCGTGTCACGCACATGGCGTGCGCATTGTTGTTGAACACCACGAACGTGACGGGGACCTGATACTCGACGGCCGTGTGCACCTCGTGCCCGTGCATGAAGTACGCGCCATCCCCGGCGACCACCATCGCCCGCCGCCCCCGACCCAGCGCGCACCCGATCCCGGCCCCGAACGAGTACCCCATCCCACCCATCCCGAGCGCGATGAGAAACCGTCCGTCCTCGGGCACCCGCAGGTAGTGCACGACAGCCGCCCCGGTGTTCCCGGCATCCGCGATCACATCGGTCCCCGGCTCCAACGCCGCCTCGAGCGCCGCCACCGCCGGGCGATACCGCACTCCCGGACCGGATGCGGGCGGCGCCATGAGCTCGGGCAGAACACCGCGATCCGACCGCGCACCGATGGATCCCGGCGCTGCCGTGGATATGGGGACCGGCTCTTCATCGACTGTCGCCGCAGAGACAGAGCGATGCCGGGCCTTCCCCGCCACGCCGCTCGCGAGGGCTGCCAGCTCGTTCAGCAGGGTGGCCAGCGGTCCCCGGGCCTCCGCGTGGACCGGGACGAACGGCTGCTCCGCGCCGAGGTGCACCACCCGCGGGCATGCGGCCAGCGCCGTATCCAATCCCGCCCGTGCGGTCAGTGGAAGCGGCGTGCCCACCAGCAGGCACAGCTGCACCTCCGCGACGAGCTCGGGCGCGTGGGGATGCCCCATGACGCCGACGACACCGGCGAACCGGGGATCGCGATTCGGGAAGGCGTCCTTGGCGTCCGGCGTGACCAGCACGGCCGCCTCCAGCGCCCGCGCCACCGCCGCCAGCTCCACGCGCGCATCGGCGGTGCCGACCTCGGGACCGGCGATGATCGCCACCGGCGCACCGGCGGGTACCTCCGCCAGCGTTTCGAGGACGCCGCGCGGCAGTGCGGAACCACCACCGAGTTGCCTTGCGGCGAAACCATTTTCCGGAGGCGATTCCGCGATCGACGGTGCGCCCCGACCGCGCCCCGACGGCGGGGTTGGATCCCAGTGGGGCAGGAGGGGACTCCCGGATGAGCCGGCGGCGACAGGTCCTCCCCGGTCGATTCGCGGCTGAGCTTTTTTCGCCTCCGCGGGCATCGCCGAGGGGGCCGCCTGAATGTCTTTGGGTAGTAGCAGGACCGCCGGGCCGCCCGACAATGCGACCTCGATGGCGTGGTCCAGTTCATCGCAGATGTCCTGCGGCCGGGTGATTTTGGCGCAGTACCGGGAGACCGAGGCGAAAATGCGGGCGGCGTCGAGGCGGCCGGGGAGGCCGCCGGTGTCCTGGAAGGCGCCACGACCTTCGAGGGCGGTCGGGGGCTGGCCGACCAGGGCCAGGACCGGGACTCGGGAGTCGAAGGATTCGGCCAGGGCGGCGAGAAGATTCATGGCGCCGCCGCCGGAGGTGGCCGCCACCACGCCGAGACGGGTGGTGGCGCGGGCGTAGCCGTCGGCCATGGTGGCCGCGCCGTATTCGTGCTTGGCGATGATGCCGGTGAGGGTGGGGTGGCGATGGAGGGAGTCGTAGAGGTCCTCGATATTGGCGCCGCCTACTCCGAAGAGGTGGTCGGTGTGGACCGCGATCCGCTCGACGACGAGGTCGGCCACGGTTCGGAATTCGGGTGCGCTCTCGAACACGATCCTCCGTCTCACATTGCCTTGTCCGCGATACATCGCACACAAGGTATCCAGCCGGAGCGAGCGTGATCAACGTGTCACAGGTCACACTGTTGCCCGAAAAGTGCTGTAACCCAGGCAAATTGGCCATGCAAAGACCCCGCCGGGGCTACTTCGGCGGGGTCCCCGGTCCGGACGCAGGGGGATAACCGGACCGCATCTGGACGGCTACCGGCGCGGAGCCGGTCCATCCGGATCTACGATCGGCGGCCTGCCGCGGTTCAGCGTGAGCCCCAGATGGGCATGTCGCGGTTCCGAAGATCGCGCGGGCCGGGTGCGGACAGCGCCCGTCGGCAGTGGGGCGAGCCTCAACGAGACGGTTGTTCCGGTTTCCGGCCCCAGATATCGAAGGGGATGTAGCCGACGGCGCGGCCGCGCGGGCTGAGCAGACGCCCCATGCGTTTGATCGTGCGCAGCGTCAACTGCCGCTCGGTGATCCGCAGGTCCGGAAAGTCGCGCTGCAGCCGCGTTTCCAGCAGCACGCCCTCACGGGGGTTGCGCAGCCAGGCGATGAGCTGGACATTGCTGTCGTCCGCGGTGGAGACGCAGAGCCGGATCTCCGGCCAGGACGCCAGCGCTGCGCCCACCGCGTCGATGGCGGGCGCGGGGAGTTGGGCCCAGTAGTTGGCGGTGACCGACCAACCCGCCGCCTGCTCGGCGAAATCGCAGCGCAGCACCAGACGTCCCGAGCGGGTCATATCGGTGATGCGGCGGCGGACCGTGGTCTCGGTGAGCCCGGTGTCGCGAGCGAGGTCGGCGATACTGCGTCGGCCGTCGGCGGCGAGGGCCAGTACCAGCGCGGGGTCGCCCGGGCGCGGACGCGACCGCGCCGGGGCGGATCCGACCGGATCGGTGAGCAGAGTGCGCTGTGTCGGATCGAGGGCTTGCGGCCGCCAGTGGCTGCCCTCGACATAGACATGCTGATTCACCGCGGTACGGATCTCCTCCACACCGGGCAGCCCGCCCAGCTCCCGAGTGGTGAAATCGTCCAGGGCCGCGAGGTTTTCGACGGCCACCGACAGCTGCAGCGGAAAGCCGCCGGTGACGCGTTCGACGCTGAAGGCGCAGGGCATGGCCGCGACCCGATCCGAGATCTCGGCCAGCCTGTCGGCTCGGCAGCGCACCCGCAGATAGGCGATGGTGGCCAACTCCGGCGCGTAGGCGGTGATCCACGCCAGCCCCGATGCGGTGAGCTGCTGCCAGCGCCGGGCGGCGGTCGTGGCGTCCATGCCGAGGGAGGCGCCGATGCGGGTCCAAGAGGCCCGCGGATTGATTTGCAGAGCGTTCACCAGATTCAGGTCGCGCTCGTCGAAAGCCGCCAGCACGGCGGATTCCGGCACCCGGCCGCCTTCCATGGCGGTATCCGGCGATTCCACCGTATCCTCGGGCATGGGGCCCAGTGTGGCACCCAGCCACTCCTCCCGTTGCGAAGGGGCTTGGATGCCACGCACCACCCGGATAACCATCCTGCTGCTGTTCGCCGCATGGGTTGTCGACTACATCGATCGGACCGTGATCAACTTCGCGCTGCCCTCGATCGGCGACGACCTTGGACTCGACCACACGCAACAGGGTCTGCTGGTGTCGGTGTTCTTCATCGCGTACGCGCTCGTCCAGATTCCCGGAGGTTTGCTGGCGGATCGGTACGGGGCCCTGAAAGTCGGCATTGTCGGCTTGACGGCCTGGTCGATCTTCACCGGATTGACCGCGGTCGCCTGGTCTTTCGCGGTTCTACTGGCCATCCGCTTCCTGTTCGGGTTGGTGCAGGGCGTGTTCCCGGCGGCCGCCATCAAGGCGCTGGCGGAGCGCAGCCTGCCCGAACAGCGCACGACCGCGGCGGGCTGGACCAACTCGTCCAATGCGGCGGGCCTGCTGCTGGCCGCGATGATCGCGGGCGTCATGCTGCCCACGGTCGGGTGGCGGGTGATGTTCGGAGTCATCTCGGTGCTCGGCGTCGCGGTCATCCTCGCGTGGCGGCGGTGGATGCCGGAACCGCTGGCGCGGGACGAGATTCCGGTCGCGAACGTCGGCGCCGAGGCCGAACGCCGCGCTGTCCTGCTCTCCCCCGCGCTGATCGGCTTCGCGGTCATCTTCTTCGGCTACGACGTGCTGGTATGGGGTGTCACCGCGTGGACGCCGACCTTTCTGCACGAGCAGCGCGGCATCTCGATGGCCGGCATCGCCTTCGCCGCGGTGCCGACGACGCTGGCGGCGGCGGCCGGGGTGGTGCTCGGCGCCCGGCTGTCGGACCGGATCGGCGGGCGGCCGCGGGTGATCGTGGTTCCCGCCATGGCCTTCACCGCCGCGATGCTCTTCGCCCTCCCGCGCGCGGAGTCGTTCCCGCTGTTCGTGCTGCTGGGCACGGCGATGAGCCTGGTCGCCGGAATGGCCTACATGCCCGCGTTCTCGGTGCCGCTGCGCTCGCTGCCGAGCAGCTACATCGGCGCGGCCACCGGCCTCATTATCTTCGGCGGGCAACTGGCGGGCGTGGCGAGCCCGCTCGCCTTCGGTGTCGTCACCGATCATGTCTCGTACACAACGGCTTTCGAGACCATGGCCATCGGCCCGCTGCTGGCGTTGCTGGCGGCGGCCGTGGTTCCGCAAACCGCCGACGCGTTCCGGGGGACTCTGGCCCGCCGCACCTCGGCGACCGTCCCGTCGAAGGAGAGTCTGACATGACCGAACACTGGCAACAGGTCTACCGCCACCTGCACGCCCATCCGGAGCTGTCGGGCGAGGAGCACGCCACCGCCCGCCTGGTGGCCGATGAGCTGCGCGCCCTGCCCGGCTGGGAGGTGACCGAGAACGTCGGCGGCACAGGCGTTGTCGGCGTACTGCACAGCGGGCCCGGTCCGGTGGTGTGGTTGCGCGCGGATATGGACGCGCTGCCGGTGCAGGAGGAGACCGGTCTCGACTACGCCTCCACGGTGCCCGGCGTCATGCACGCCTGCGGCCACGATGTGCACGTCACGGCCTTACTCGGCGCCTGCGCCGAATTGTCGGCGAATCCATTGCCCGGCACCGTGGTCGCCCTGTTCCAGCCCGCCGAGGAGACCGGCGCGGGTGCGCAGGGCATGATCAATGACGGTCTGCTGGACCGCTTCCCGCATCCGCGCATCGTGCTCGGCCAGCATGTCAGCCCGCTGCCCGCGGGCCTCATCCTGAGCCGCCCCGGCACCCTGATGGCCGCCTCCGACTCGGTCCGAATCACCTTCCTGGGCAAGGGCGGTCACGCCTCGCAGCCGCACACCGCCGTCGACCCGCTGCTCATGGCGGCCTCCCTGGTGGTGCGCCTGCAATCGCTGACCGCTCGCCGGACCGCCATCGCCTCGACCCCGGTCCTCACCGCCGGCGCCCTGCACGCGGGCAGCCGCCCCAACATCATCGCCGACACCTCCGAGGTCCTGCTCAGCCTGCGCACCTTCACCGACAGCTCCCGCAACCACATGATCGAGGGCATCCAGCGCATGGCCGAAGCCGAAGCCGCCGCCGCGGGAGCGCCGCAAGAACCGAAAGTCGAGTTCTACGACCACTTCCCGGTGACCGAGAACACCCCCGGCGACACCGAACGAGTGCTCGCCACCCTCACCGCCGGCAACCTCCCCGTCATGTCCATGGACAACCCCATCACCGGCAGCGAGGACTTCGGCGCCTTCGGCACCGCCGCCAAAGCCCCCTCCGTCTTCTGGCACATCGGCGGCACAGACCCCGCCCGGTTCACCGAAGCAGACCAGGCCTACATGCTGTCGGAGGGCGCCCTCCCACCCCACTTCCCCTCCAACCATTCCTCCCGCTTCGCCCCCGACCCCGCTCGAGCCCTCCCCGCCGCCATCACCGCCATGCTCACCGCCACCCGCGCCGAACTCACCCGGCCCTGAGAGCCCGCCTTCGTGGTAGCCGGGAGTACCCGATTCGATCCGTCCACGGTTCCCGGCCGACACTCGATATCCGGAATGGTGGGGCAGGTTCCGGCGAGGCGTGATGCCCGGCTCAATCCTGCTGGGTGAGTTTGGCGTTGAGCTCGAGAGCTTCGGATAGTTGGTCTTCGAGGATGATGATCCGGCACGCCGCCTCGAGCGGCGTGCCGTGGTCGACGAGTTCGCGGGCGCGTGCGGCGATGCGCAGCTGGTAGCGCGAGTAGCGGCGGTGCCCGCCGGCTGAGCGTTGCGGGACGATCAGTTTCGCCTCGTCCAGGCTGCGCAGGAAGGCTTGGGTGGTACCGAGCAGATCCGCGGCCCGGCCCATCGTGTAGGCGGGGTAGTCGTCGTCGTCGAACTTGTCGTTCACGGTCGGGGGTTGAGAAATCGTACTGCCTCCATATGCGGAAACGCCCCGGTGCCATGAGGACACCGGGGCGTCGAAGGGGGGAATTTACTTTCGTCTTCCGACATGTAACCAAGACGTCGGCGATCACCCGCACCACACGTGCTTCCGGGTAACCCGACGGGCAACTTCTCCCTTCTACTCACCGGGTTACTTCATTCTTTCCATTCAACTTCATCGTGCACTCCGGCGGGCGCCGGGACCGTCGTACGTGCTGGTCCCGCAGTCGCGCCCGCCGGCTTCCCTCCCACGGGCAGTTCATTATCTCCCGTGCCATCTGGATACTTCTTCCACTTCCAACGGCACCGAAGTTACCGCACACTACGGCGAATGTCTACAGTCACCACTACAGAATTTTTCGTGTCGCCGGGGCCCGGGAACAACCGTGATTCCGACCGCCGACGAGCTGTCGCACCACCCACATTCCCCCGCGCGGGGAGGGTGTGGCATGGTGGGTACCGAGCACGGGTTGTTGCAATGATCGCCCGGCTCGCTACAGGAAGTCACAAAAAGTACATGTCACAAGGCAGTGTGAAGTGGTTTAACGGCGAAAAGGGTTTCGGGTTCATCGCGCAGGACGCGGGCGGCCCGGATGTCTTCGTCCACTACTCCGAGATTTCCGGCTCCGGCTACAAGTCCCTCGACGAGGGCCAGCGTGTCGAGTTCGAGATCGGCCAAGGCCAGAAGGGCCCGCAGGCCCAGAGCGTCCGCGTCATCTAGGAGCCGACGAACACGGAAACCCGCGCGAATCGCGCGGGTTTCTTGCTTTCCGAGGCCAGACCCCGCCACCGAATCAATGCACGCGGTGTGGGGCACACTCGCGGCCACCGCGCGTCCCGCGGCCTCACCCTCCACTCCGGCGCGCCGCTCCCCAGCTCAGCGAATGAAGCGCTCGACCATCCGCCTCTCACTGGCGGCATCGGCCAGCGGCCAGGTCAGCAGCGACAGCACCATGCGCACAATCCATTGCGCCGCTTCGTCATCCGGCGCGATACCGGTGAGCAGGGTCGCGATCCGCCCCAGTTCCGGCGAGCTCGCGAACGCCCCGCCACCCCCGCCGGCCCGGGTGCCCGCGAAACCCTTGGCCAGCATCGGATCCGAACGCACCGCGGCCACCGAGGCCAGTATCGCCTCCACGATCCGCCGCGACCCCTCGTAGCGCCGCACCGCCGCCGTCACCCGCTCGGCCACGCCGACCGCCGATCTGGCCATGACCGCGTCGAACAGCGCCGCCTTCCCCGGAAAGTGCCGATACAGCGTGGCCCGCGAGCACCCCACCGCGTGCGCCACCTCGTCCATCCCCACATGGTCGAACCCGCGCGTCTGGAACAGCTCCGACGCGACGCCGACGATCCGGTCGGAGGCGACCGACCGCCGCACGCCACCCGCCAGCCAGTCCACGCGGTGCTCGGTCACCATACCCACTCCTCATCGATGAAGATCAGGTCTCATCCTGGGATGCGGGACCGGATTCGTCCAGGGTCAATGCGGCCACACCGAACGGAACGTTGCGTATCCGATAGATAGCTGAATTCCAGAATTCCGCCAATTTCACCCTCGATATCCATATGCAACAGACCTATCTCAAATTGCCGCACATTCGCCCGCCCCGTGTGAGGCTGACGGTGAACGCGGAGTGGACAGTGTGCGAGTAGGGGCTCGAGGGGTGGTCATCGTGCTCAACGGCACCGTCGAGGCCGCACCCGAGATCTCGGGCCGGTCACCAAGGCCGTTCGACCTCGGAACCAACGGGATCGACAGTCGGAAAACCAACAGTGAGGTGAACATGACAGCAGCACCCGCCGATCGCACCGATTTCGACGATGCGGACCGGGGCTTCATCGCCCGGCTCGCGCCCGCTGTGATTCCGGGGAAGAACGGCGGCGTCGCCTACGACGCGGATTCCTTCGACTTCCTCAAAGCCGAGGGCGCGGACACCGTCGTCCCGAGCCTGTGGCGGCAGTCCCAGCTGACCGCGATCCACGGTCTCTACGAGGTGTGCGAGGGCGTGTATCAGGTTCGCGGCCTGGATATTTCGAATATGACGCTGATCGAGTCCGACAACGGCGTCATCGTGGTCGACCCGCTGGTGAGTGCGGAGACCGCCGCGGCGGCGCTGGCCCTGTACCGCGAGAATCGCGGCGATCGCGCGGTCACCGCGGTGATCTACACCCACCCGCATGCCGACCACTTCGGTGGCGTGCTCGGCGTGGTCGACGAGAACACCACGGTGCCGATCATCGCGCCGGAGCACTTCATGGAGCACGCGGTCTCGGAGAACGTCTACGCGGGCGCCGCCATGCTGCGGCGCGGCGGCTATTACTCCGGGGCCACCCTCCCGCGCAATCCACGCGGTGTGGTCGGCATGGGCCTGGGCCCGGTGGCCTCGGCAGGCGAATTCGGCCTGCTGGCACCGACTCTCGACATCATCGCGACCGGCCAGGAGGAAGAGGTCGACGGCGTGGGGATCATCTTCCAGATGACGCCCGGCACCGAGGCCCCGGCCGAGATGAACTTTCTGCTGCCCGACCGCAATGCGCTGTGCATGGCCGAGAACGCCTGTCACACACTGCACAATGTCCTCACCCTGCGCGGCGCGCAGGTGCGTGATTCCCGCATGTGGTCGCGCTACATCGCCGAGGCCATCGAGATGTTCATCGACCGCGCCGATGTCGTCTTCGCCTCGCACCACTGGCCCATCTGGGGTCGGGACAACATTCTCCAATTCCTGATCCAGCAGCGCGACACCTACGCCTACCTGCACGACCAGACGGTGCGGCGGATGAACCAGGGCGAGATCGGGAGCGAGATCGCCGAGGACTTCCCGCTGGCGCCCGCACTCGCGGCGCAATGGAACAACCGCGGGTACTACGGCTCGATCAGCCACAACGTCAAGGCCGTCTATCAGCGCTATCTCGGCTGGTACGACGCCAATCCGGCGCATCTGTGGCAGCACCCGCCGCGGGCGCAGGGCGCGCGCTACGTAGAACTGCTCGGCGGTATCGACGCGACCGTCGCCAAGGTGAAGGAATTCGCGGACAAGGGCGACCTGCGCTTCGCGGCCGAACTCGGCAGCCACGCGGTCTTCGCCGATCCCTCGCACGCCGGAGCCAAGCAGAGCTTGGCCGAGGTGTTCGAGAAACTCGGGTTCGGCTCCGAGAACGCCACCTGGCGCAACTGTTTCCTCACCGGCGCGCAGGAACTCCTGCAGGGCGTCTCGCCCACCCCGATATCGGCCAGCCAGGCGGTGGCGCTCGCCATGAGCACCACCCAGTTGTTCGACACGCTCTCGCTGAATATCGTCGGCCCACAGGCATGGGCCGAAAAGTTCAGCATCGCGTGGCATTTCACCGACAGCGGCGAGAACTACCACATGGAACTCAGTAACGGCGCGCTCATTCACCACCCGGCGACCCGCACGCGCGATGCCGATCTCGACATCACCCTCACCAAGCTCGGCCTGCTCCAATTGATGGCCACGGGTTCGTTCGACGGCCTGCAGACCAAGGGCGATACCGGAGTGTGGCGGCGGCTCACCGGCCTGCTCGACAAGGCCGATCCGAATTTCACGATCGTCCTGCCCTGACCCGGACACCTCCGGACCGCCTCGGTGATCGCCGTGGTCCGGACATTGCCGTGGTCCGGACATTGCTGGGCCACAGCGGGATTCACCCAACACGGATACCGTCAGGGCGCGGTCAGCAGCGGCTGGAGATAGCGGACCGCGTAATCGCGCAGCCGTTCCTCGGAGTCCAGCAGCGGCGGCGCATCCGGCGTCAGCACCAAGGAGTGGATGAGCCGCACGATGGTGGTGGCGTAGAACTCCGATTGCTCGCCCGCGTCCAGCCCGAGCTGGGCACGACCCGCGTTCACCTGCACGGTCACGAACTCGGTCGCGATGCGCAGGATCTCTCCGGCCTCGAGGGTGAGCCAGCCCAGCACCTCGTCGCGGTCCACCGCGAAGAGCCGGCGCAGCAGCGGATGATCGCGCAGCGTCGTGACGGTGATGACGAACCCGCGGGTGTGGCGTTCCAGCGGATCGGCGATATCACCGATGCCCTGCTCGATCGCGACCAGGGTCCGGCGCACCTCGTGAGTGAGCGCGGCCCGGGTGATCTCCTCGCGCCCGCCCATCCGCCGGTAGAGCGTGGCCCGGTTCACCCCGGCCCGCTTGGCGATGTCGTCGGCGCTGGTCCGACGAATACCGACCAGCGAGAACTGTTCCAGCGCAGCCTCTTTGATGCGCGTGTCTACCGCATCGTCGGGTTCGACCGCCGTGAGCAGGGCCTGTAGCGACAAGGGTGATTCCACCGAGCGCACCTCCTGACCGGGAGTCTAACGCGGTGCGACAGGACGACAAAATTTGTCGCGCCGTCTTGCGACAAAGAGAGATCATGTGTTGCACTCATCGGCAGGAGTTTCCAATGACGTGGAGGCCGTGCACATGAGTAGCGCAGCAGAGACCGAACAGCCGACGACCATTCCTACGGGCGCACCCCTGGGCCCCGGCTCACTGCTGTGGGAGTACTTCGGCGATCGCCGGCTCAATCTGTTCTTCGGACGCTCCGGCACCCTCCAGAACATGCACCCGGCGGTTTCCGCGGCGCTGCAACAGCATTCGAACTTCTTCGACGATCCGTGGGACCGCCTGCTGCGTTCGGTGCCCCGGATCCAGGACTCGATCTACGACCCGCCCGAATCCGGCGCGGCCGTGCGCGTACGCGACTACCACCGCGACATCAAAGGCGTGGACCACCACGGGCAGCGGTATCACGCCCTGAATCCCGACATCTACTGGTGGACGCACGTCACCTTCGTCGAGGCCGTCATGACCATGAACGAGCACTTCGGCACGCCGCTGACCGATGCTCAGAAACAGCAGCTCTGGGCCGAGGGCGTCACCTGGTGGGAGCGCTACGGACTGTCCATGCAGCCGGTGTTCGGGACTTACGAAGAGTTCCAGGCGTATTGGGAGCGCATGCTCGCCGAGGGGTTGGAGGCCAACGCGACCACCGACTTCGCGCTGCGGTCGGCCGCCATCTCCATTCCGCCGGTGCCCGGAGTCCCGGAATGGGTGTGGGCGGTGATCCGTCGCCCCTTCATGCAGTTCAATGTGTGGCTGATCGGGGCGCTCATGCCGCCACGCGGCCGGGAGATCCTGGGCATCGACTGGAACCGCCGGGACGAGGCCGGTTTCCAGGTCTTCGCGGGTGCGATCCGTGCTACCTGGCCGCTGATTCCCCGGCGGCTGCGCTACGACGGGCGCGTCTACCGCAAGATTCGGGCCGCCGAAAAAGGACTCAGCCAGCGGCCATTTCGCGCTGCACGGTGGTGGTGATCTCGGCCGCGGTCAGGATCATGGCCACCAGGAAGTCGATGAGCTGGGCACGGTCGATGTCCAGCTCATCACGCAGCCATTCGATGAGGATCTCGAGCCCGCCGTGGGCGACCGTGCGGGCGGCCAGCTCGGCGTGCACACCGGTGACGGCGGCGTCGCCGAGCAGTTCACGCCCCTGGTCGAGCATGACCCGGGCGACCAGGTCGACGAGTTCGGTTCGGCGGCGGCGCAATTCGTCGGTGGTCTGCATATCGATGGCCAGCCGGCGGCGGGCCGGGTGATCGGCGATGACGGTGACACCGGCCTCGATCACGGCCCGCAACCGGACCCTGGTGTCGGCGGGCGCGGTGGCGATGACACCCATGACCGCGGCGACGACCTCGGCCAACTGCTCGTCGACCAGTTCGTAGAGCAGCCGGTCGGTGTGGCTGTAGGTCTCGTAGAAGTAGCGATCGTTGAGCCCGGCACGGGCGCAGAGCGCGCGCACCTTCAACCCGGCGACGCCCTCCTCCGCGATCACCTCCAGAGCGACTTCGCGCAGCCGCTCGCGCCGCTGGGTCCGCCGCTCGTCCGCCGTGAGTCCGGCGTATCGGCCACGGGATACGTCCACGGTTTCCGCCTCATCTGTTGCCATGCCGGAGGGTTTGGTGAAGACTATCACCAAAGTTCTGGTGACGTCCTTCACCAGAGGCTCAGCGCATTCCAGGAGGCACGCAATGACGCGTTCCGAGTTGCCCGATCCGGTGATCTTCCGGGAATTCCCGTTCAATATCGGGGTCCGCCTTCTCGGCCCCGGCGATATCCGCCCGACCCCTGAGCAACAGGCGGCCTACCGCAAGTTCGCGCACATGGGCGATCCACTGGCCGACGCCGTGGTCGAGATGTTCGGGCGGCTGCCCACCGGACAGGGTCGGGCCATGTTCGAGACGGCCCTGGAACGCGGGATCGACGCCGTGCCGGACGCGCCCACCGAGCTGAAAGCCTTTTTCGCGCACCTCGATTCGGTCCCGTTCTGGCTGGACCAGGACAAGCTGGACCGGGCCGCGCGGGTCAGCGGGCGGGTCGGGCCGTGGGCGACCAATCTGGCCCTGTCCATGTTCTCTCTGAACGGCGGCTATCTGGCCTCGCGCGCGGGCAAGGTGCTGGTCGGCACCGGCGGGCTGTCGGCGGAATCCATGGCGCCGCGGCGGGTCGTCGAGACCGCGACCTGGTGGGTCGACGTGACCGCACGGGACGGACTGGAGCGATTCGCGCCGGGATTCAAGAACACCGTTCGGGTCCGGATCATGCACGCCCAAGTACGCGCGGGCATGAACCGGCGGCCGGACTGGGATTACGAGCAGTGGGATCACCCGCTCAACCAGTCTTTGACCGCCGGCACGCTGATGTTGTTCTCGCTGGCCACGATTGCCGGGTGCAATGCGGTCGGGCTGCGGTTCTCCAAGAAGGAGAAGGCGGCGGTCTATCACCTGTGGCGGTATGTCGGCCACCTGATCGGGCTCGATCCGGAGATCCTGCCCGCCGACGAGACCGACACCTGGCGGCTGCTGTGGCTGCAGGCGGATTACGAATTCCTGCCGGACGAGGATTCGCGGCGGCTGTCGCGGGCGTTGGTCTCCGCGCTCGGCCCGATCTACGGCTTCGACGGCCCCGGCCTGCGCTCACGGATGTTGCGCCGGGCCTTCACCCTGTACTCGGTGTCCTACAGCCGAATCCTGCTGGGCAAGACCAACTCCGACTTCCTGGAAATGCCCTACAGCCGCGTCTTCCTGGCGGCGGTGCTGGCCACCGCGGCGGTCAACAGCGTGCTCGAGGTGCCGCGCCGCTGCATCCCGGGCGCGACCCGGCTGAGTGAGCGGCTGGGCCGCCGGGCCACCGAGCGCATGCTGCGGCGGGCCGCGCTGATGAACGATCCGGATCGCAGCTACGCCCGCCATGATCGGCTGGCCGAAACCCGCGCCGCCTGAAGTTATTACCGGCGAGTAACGTTCCCTGGGTAACCCCTGTATGAAGGAATCTGGTCAATGAGCCTGCCGCCCATCCTGTCCGAGCGCCTGCGCCTGCCCGCGGTCGCCTCCCCCATGTTCATCGTGTCCGGCCCCGAGCTGGTGATCGCTCAATCCAAGGCGGGCATCGTGGGCTCGTTCCCGTCGCTGAACGCGCGGCCGCAGTCACTGTTCAAGGAATGGCTGGTGCGGATCAACGAGGAGCTCGCCAAGCACGACGCCGACAATCCCGACCAGCCGTCCGCGCCGTACGCGGTGAACCTGATCGTGCACAAGAGCAATGACCGGCTGGAGGAAGACCTGGCCACGATCGTCGAACACCAGGTGCCGATCATCATCACCTCGCTGGGCGCGCGACCCGATGTGAACGAGGCCGTGCACTCCTACGGCGGCATCGTGCTGCACGACATCATCAACGATACGTTCGCGCACAAGGCCGTCGAACGCGGCGCGGACGGCCTGATCGCGGTGGCGGCGGGCGCGGGCGGCCACGCGGGCGCCCAGTCCCCCTTCGCCCTGATCCAGGAGATCCGCACCTGGTTCGACGGCCCGTTGCTGCTCTCGGGCGCCATCGCGCACGGCCGCTCCATCCTGGCCGCGCAGGCCGCGGGCGCGGACCTGGCCTACATCGGCTCGGCGTTCATCGCCACCGACGAAGCCAACGCCGTCCCCGGCTACAAGCAGATGATCGTCGACTCCGGCGCGGCCGACATCGTCTACTCCAACCTCTTCACCGGCGTCCACGGCAACTACCTGCGCGGCAGCATCACCGCCGCCGGCATGGACCCCGATAATCTGGCCCAATCCGACCCGTCCGCCATGGATTTCGGCACCGGCGAATCCACCACCCCGGGCGCCAAGCCCTGGAAGGACATCTGGGGCTCCGGCCAGGGCATCGGCTCCGTCGACGCCGTGCGTCCGGCCGCCGAGCTGGTCGACCGCCTCATCCGCGAATACGACGAGGCCAAGGCCCGCCTGCTCGCGCTCTGACCGGTCCGCCGGCCCCTCGCCGCCAAGGGCGGGCGCACCTCGCGCCTGCCCTTCGCCTCGCGGCCCGAGGACTCTCCCCGGAGCCGCTGCCGCCAACGAGCGCAGGACGGCGAGATACGAACGCCGCCCTGCGCTTTTCCGGACCCTCTCGCGATCCGGAGTCAGGTCCCCGCGGGATCCGCGGGGCCGCGATGTCCACCATCGGCAGTCGCAGAGCCTCCGGGGGTTCGATCGGTCGGCACCGCACGAGCACAGGACGAGCCTTCACCCATCGATCGGGGCAGCCGGATCAGTTGTCCGCGTGCGCGTTCGGGCTCTCGTTGAAGCCGACCAGCGGGAGCCGTAGAGCCGCCGGCGCCGTGGGCGGGACGACGGGGTGACGGGGTGGGATCGGGGTTATGCGCCGGTAGTCCGAGCCCAGCTCCGGGCGGGGGTCGGGCTCACCCTTGTTGGGCCACAACGAGAGTGCGCGTTCGGCCTGGGCGGTGATGGTGAGCGACGGGTTGACGCCGAGGTTGGCGGAGATGGTCGAGCCGTCGATGATGTGCAGGCCGGGGTGACCGTAGAGGCGGTGGTAGGCGTCGACGACGCCGGTGGACGGCGAGTCACCGATGGCGCAGCCGCCCAGGAAGTGTCCGGTCATGGGAATTTTCAGAATGCTGGAGATGGCGCCGAGAGGGATACCGTCGATGGCCTCGGCGACGCGGCGCGCGACCTCGTGTCCGGCGGGGACCCACGTCGGATTGGGTTGGCCCTCACCCTGTTTGGTGGTCATGCGACGGCCGAGCACTCCGCGCTTGGTGTAGGTGGTGATGGAGTTGTCGACCGACTGCATGACCAGCAGACCGATGGTGCGCTCCGACCAGTGCCGCGGATTGTGCACCCGGACAGCGTCGCGGGGTCGGCGGCGAGCCGCACGCACCCAGAGCCGCCAGCGTGGCGTGTCCCCCTCGTCGTCGACCATGAAGGTGCTCATCAGGCCGAACGCATTGCTGCCCTTGCCGTAGCGGACCGGCTCGACATGGGTGTCGTGGTCGGGGTGGATGGAGGATGTGATCGCCACGCCCTTGGTGTAATCCGCGTGCTCGTCACGGCTGCGCACGGCGAGCAGCTCCTCGGAGTTGGTGCGTGACAGATAGCCCAACCGGTCGGAGATCCCGGTGAGCGAGCCCTTGTCGCGCAGCCGGTGCAGCAGCCGCTGGGTCCCGAGCGCGGCGGCGGCGAAGATCACGTGTTCGGCCGTGAATTCGCGACGCCGCTTCCGGAGCACGCCGCCGGTGCGGACGGTCTCCACCGTGTAGCCGCCGCCGTTCAACGGTCGCACATTGGTGACGGTGGTGAGCGGATGCACTGTGGCGCCCGCCTTTTCGGCCAGATACAGGTAGTTCTTGACCAGGGTGTTCTTCGCATTGTGACGACAACCGGTCATGCATTCACCGCAGTGGGTGCAGGTGCGCCGGCCGGGCCCGGCCCCGCCGAAGAACGGATCCGGTACGTCCTCACCCGGGCGGCGGCCGGGTCCGCCGAAGAAGACACCGACCGGGGTCGGCCGGTAAGTGTCGCCGATTCCCATGTCCTCGGCCACACCTCGCAGCACGCGATCCGCGGGGGTGGTCGCCGGATTGGCCGTCACGCCCAGCATGCGCTTGGCCTGGTCGTAGTGCGGAGCGAGCTCGTCCTTCCAGTCGGTGATGTGACCCCACTGGCGGTCGGCGTAGAACTTGTCCGGCGGCTCGTAAAGCGTGTTGGCGTAGACCAGCGAGCCGCCGCCGACGCCCGCGCCCGCCATGATGAAGGTGTCCTTCAGCAACGCCAGCCGTTGAATTCCGAAGCAGCCCAGAGCCGGCGCCCACAGATACTGCCGCAGCCGCCATGAGGTCTTCGCGAACTCATGGTCCTCGAAGCGCCGGCCCGCCTCCAGCACGCCGACGCGATAGCCCTTCTCGGTCAGCCGCAGCGCGCTCACACTGCCGCCGAAGCCGGAACCGATGACGAGGACGTCGTAGTCGAATCGCATTGTTACTCCTGGGATTCCGTGCGCGCGATCGCGACGAGCCGGTCTTGGGAGGGGTTCGGGCGGCGGGTCGCACGGCAATCCGCCTGCGGCGCGCACCGCTTGGACCAGGACGGGTTCGGCTCGAACGAGTACGAGTACGAGTACAGCGGGGAGGGCACATCGCGCTCCGCACCCGGATACGTGTTCTCGCGCCACACGCCGCCGACATCGCCGCCACGCTCGAGGATGACGAAGTCACCGATCCCGGCGCGTGTCGACTCCGATGCCATACCGATGCCGCCGAAGCCGGTGCCGATGATGACGATCGACGGGCTGCTGCTCATGCGTCCCTCTCTCACCTCGATGTGATCGAATTCGACGCTACGACCGGCGCACATCAGGTCATGACAGAGCCACGGCCAGAAAATCGATACTTTCGGCCATAATCGGGCCGTGGGATGAAGTCAGGCCGATTCCAACGCTGTCCGAAGCCGCCGGGCACCCCCTAGTGCAGACCTGCTGTATTGCGCTGTCCCCTTGGCGAACAGTCCCCATCCCGCGCCGGTCACGCCGGCGCCCGATGGTCGTGACTCGGCGCCCACGGGCGACTCGGCACCGACCGGTGGTCCGTCATCGGGCCGGGCGTGACGGCGACCCCGCTCGCCGTCCTCGAGCGAGGATCACGCGCCGCGGCGCAGCACCGGAGCGTCGGCCTGCTCGGTGAAACGCTCGGAGAGGAACCGCATGGCCGGTCCGGCGAAGGCCATTGCGCCGCCGATGTGTTCGCGACCATGCAGGGTGCGCATGGTGACTTCAGCGCCGGATGCCTCCCAGTCCTCCGCGAGCCGGACCGCCTGCGGATAGGGAATGACCTGCTCACCGGTGCCGCCCGCGACCAGGACCGGTGCGGCGGGCGCGATCCCGCCCAGCCGGTTCTCCAGTAGGCGGGCCTTTACCTCGGGCACTTCGAACGGCGGCCGGTGGCAGAAGGTCGAGACCTTGGTGGGCACGACCACGCCCGCGCCGATCCCGAGCATCGCCGCGGCGGCGATGTGGGTGCGGCGAAACAGCGCGGCCAGGGCGCGGCCATGTGGCTTGAGGTGTTGCAGCACATTCAGTTCCGGATACGCGGCTTCGATGCCGAGCACACCGTAGAAGAGCAGGAATGCGAAGGGGGTGCCGTCCAGGAACCGCACCATGTCGACCATGTCGGCCGGAGCCGATCCCACCACCCCGCCCGCCAGCGGCAGATCCGGCGCGTAGTCGGGCTGCAACTGCAACGCCCAGCCCGCGGCATTGCCGCCCTCGGAGTAGCCGTAGATGCCCAGCGGGCCATCGGGATCCAGGTCCGCATCGGGTAGCCGGCGCGCGGCGCGCATGATGTCCAGAACAGCCGGGCCCAGCGCACGGCCCATGACGTACGGGTGCAGCCCCGGGGTGCCCAGCCCCGGATAGTCGGTGATCGCGAGCGCCCAGCCGCGACGCAGGGCGGCGCGGAGGAAGACCGATTCGTATTCCAGCCCGAATCGCAGCTGCCAGGATGCGGCGGCGACCGTGCCCGCCAGACCCTGCGTGCCGACCGCGTACCCGACCAGTGGCCGCGAGCCGGGTCCGCGCCACGGCGTGTTCGGCACCAGCACGGTGCCGGTGACGTGCGTCGGAGCTCCGGTGGCGGTGGTCGAGGTGTAGCTGGTTCGCCAGGCGCGAGCGGGCAGCCGGATCCCGGGCAGCATGCGCGCGATCATCGGTTCGGCGCCCAGCAGCCTGCCGGGTTCGAACGCACCGGGATATCCGGCACCGACCGCCGCCTCGTCGAAGCGGTTGGTGTTCGCAGTCATCATTGCCTGCCCTTCTTGCACACACTCGCGTTATGCAGTTGTCGCATAACCGGATCCGAGGGGCGGCGTCAGCTGTCCGGGACAATTCCGGTTGGGCGAAACCATACCCACTATGGGAGATAGCGACACCTCTTGTCACAACAACTCCCATCCATTGGGACGGCGCATATGAGACAACGCGCCCGCGACCTCGAAATACTCCCGACCCCAGCCCTGTTGCCGCAGTCGTGACCATTACCCGCATCCTGTTGATCTCGGGCAGCACCCGCGAGGGCTCCACCAACACCGCCGCGCTGCGCTCCATCGCCGCAGACGCCGGGTCCGATTTCGAAGCCGTCCGGTTCGACGGCCTGCTCGGCCTGCCCGCCTTCGTCCCCGGCGAGGAGCCCGAACCGCCCGCGGTCGAGGCCCTGCACCGGCAGCTCGCCGCAGCCGACGCCGTGCTGTTCTGCACGCCGGAATACGCGGGCATGATCCCAGGCAGCCTCAAGAACCTGCTGGAATGGACGGTCGGCAATGCCGATCTCAGCGAGAAGCCGGTCGCCTACGTGAATGTCGCCTACGAGGGCCGGGGCGAGGCCGCCGTGGCCACCCTGCGCACCGTACTCGGCTATGTCGGGGCCGAACTGGTGGAGGCGGCGTGCGGCCGAATCACCGTGCTACAGAGCAGTATCGGACCCGATGGTCTGGTTGCGGATCAGCATGTCCGCGGCTGCCTCAACGCCGCCGCCCGCGCGCTGGCCGCGCACGCCGCCGAGCTCGCCGAGCCGGCCACCTCGGTAAGCCTCGATACCTGATCCATCGCGCGGCCTGTGCGCGCTGTCCATCCCCTCATCGCCGCTCTGACCCGATACGCCGAGTGCACATCCGCGAGGTCGTGGCTCGACGATGTGCCACTCGCCGTCGGAGTCGGTCAGTCGGTCTCGTCCGGGAACGCCTGCTGGCGCTGGCCGCCGCGGAGGGTGCCCTCCAGGTAAGCGGTCTTACAGGCGCGGCGCGCGATCTTGCCGCTGGAGGTGCGGGGAATCGAACCCGCGGGGACCAGGAGCAGATCTCGGACGGTGACGCCGTGACGCTTGGCGATGGCCGCCCGTACGGTTTCGGCAATGGGCTCCGGGTCCAGTTTGGCTGCGCCGGTGCCGCGTTCGGCCACGATGACCAGCTGCTCGGCGGCGGAGGCGGGCTCAGCCCCGTTGCTCGTGCCGGTCGCGGCCGGGAGCTGGTCCCCCGCGACGGAGAAGGCCGCCACGAAACCCGGGCGCAGGGCGGTGCTGGACTCCTGGGCGGAGTACTCCAGATCCTGCGGGTAGTGATTGCGGCCGTCCACGATCACCAGGTCCTTGACACGGCCGATGATGAAGAGCTCGCCGTCGTAGTACGCGCCGTAATCGCCGGTGCGCATCCACTTCCCGTCCGCCGGGGCGCCTTCGGCGTGGCTCGTGGGCTGCCGGGAGGTGAGCGTGTTGTGGAAGGTGGCCCGGCTCTCGTCCGGGCGGCCCCAGTAGCCGCGACCGATGTTCCCACCGTGCAACCAGATCTCGCCGACCTCGCCGTCGGCACGCTCCGCACCGGTGTCGGGGTCCACGATGGCCGCCCACTGGGACAGCGCCACGTAACCGCAGGACACCTGGGCCACAGCGTCTTCCGCGTGCTCGTCGACCTCGATCATGCGCCCGGCATTGAGTTCCGTGCGGTCCACCCAGACCGTGCGGGCCTCGTCCTCGCGCCTGGTGGCTGAGACGAACAGGGTGGCCTCGGCCATGCCGTAGCAGGGCTTGATGGCGGTCTTGGGCAGGCCGTACGGGGCGAAGGCGTCGTTGAACTTCTTCATCGAGCTCACCGACACCGGCTCGCTGCCATTGATCAGCCCGATGACATTGGACAGATCCAAATCCTCACCGGGCTTGGGCAATCCGCGCGCCGCCGCGTGCTCGAAGGCGAAATTCGGTGCGGCGGCGAAGATCTCGGCGCCGTCCTCCTGGGCTGCCAGCTCCTTGATCCAGCGGTAGGGCCGGCGCACGAAGGCGCTCGGCGACATGATGGTGATGTACTTGCCGCCGATGGTGGGCAGGATGACCGTCAGCAGCCCCATGTCGTGGAACAGCGGCAGCCAGGTGACGGCGCGCGCCTTCTCGGTGATCCCGATGGCATCGATCATCTGCAGCAGGTTGGTGCCCACCGCCCGGTGGGTGATCTCCACGCCCGCCGGGGTGCGGGTGGAACCGGAGGTGTACTGCAGATAGGCCACATCGTCCATCTGCACGTGCGGCCGCACCCAGCTCTCCCCGACGCCGTCCGGGATCGCCTCGACCGCGATGATGCGCGGACGCTGCGGCGCGGGCAGGTGCTTGTAGATCTCGCGCACCCCGAGCGCGGCTGAGCTGACGGTCAGGATGGCCGCGGGCTTGCAGTCCGCGAGCACGGCGTACAGCCGGTCGGTGTGGCCCTGCTCGTCCGGATCGAACAGCGGCACCGCGATATTGCCGGCATACACCGCGGCGTACATGGCCACGATGTAGTCGAGTCCCTGCGGTGCCAGGATGGCGACGCGGTCGCCGGGCTGGGTGACCTGCTGTAGCCGGGCGGCTACGGCGCGCAGCCGGACGCCGAAGCGATTCCACGTGATGTCGTGGTACTCGCCGTCGTGTTCGCGGGAATAGTCGATAAAGCGGTAGGCGAGCTCGTCCCCGTTCGCCGCGGCGTGCTTGTCGACCAGGTCGACCATGGTCTGGTTGTCGGGGATCTTGATGTTGCCGTGCTCGTCCAGATAGTCATCGATGGTATCGCCGATCATTCCCTATCCTTTTCAACTCACAGCCGTCAGGACTGCGCAGTGACACCGAACAAAGATCGACACCGAAAGCTCGAATGTAGCTGAGGGTGGGGAACCCTAGCAGGTTCCGGAATCCCCGTCACTCGGTACGTCCGAAGGCGGTATCGGTAGCGACGGAAGGCGATCAGTAGCGGCCGAAGGCAATGGCCACGTTGTGCCCGCCGAAACCGAAGGAGTTGTTCAGGGCGTAGTCATAGCTCCCCGGCCTGGCCTGGCCTTTCACCACGTCGAGGTCGATCTCGGGGTCCTGGTTCTCCAAATTCAATGTGGGAGGCACGATTCCGTCCCGCACGCTGAGGACGGTGATGACCGACTCCAGCGCACCGACCGCACCGATGGAGTGCCCGAGAGCGGACTTCGGCGCGTATACCGCGGCATGATTGCCGACGGCTTGCTTGATGGCCTTCGCCTCCGCGCTATCGCCGATCGGAGTGGCGGTGGCGTGCGCATTGATATGCGCCACATCGGATTTGGCCAGGCCCGCGTACTCCATGGCGCGGGACATGGCACGGGCCGCGCCGGTGCCCTCCGGGTCGGGAGCGACCAGGTGGAAGCCGTCGGAGGTGACGCCAGCGCCCATGATGCGGGCATGGATCGTGGCGCCGCGAGCCTTGGCGTTCTCCTCGGTCTCGATGACCATGAGCGCACCGGCCTCACCGAAAACGAAACCGTCGCGATCCAGGTCGAAGGGCCGCGAGGCGCCCTTGGGGTCGTGGTTGCGAGTGCTCATGGCGCGCATCATGGAGAACGCGGCAATGGGCAGCGCCTGGATGGAACCCTCCACGCCGCCGGTGACCACCATGTCGGCATCACCCATGACGACCATGCGCCAGGCGTTCGCGATCGCCTCGGAACCCGACGAACATGCCGAAACGAGCGTGGACACACCGGCCCTCGCGCCCAGCTCAACGCCGACGCAGGCGGCCGCGCCATTGGGCATGACGGCCTGCACGGTGTGCGGCACCACCTTGCGGTAACCGCCGTTGACCAGCTTGTCGCGCGCCGACATGAGCATCTCCGCGCCGCCGAGGCCGGTGCCGATGGAGACGCCGAGCCGATCCTGGTCCACCTCCGGGCTTCCGGCATTGGCCCACACCTCGCGGCCCAGCACCACCGCCATCTGCTCGACATAGGACAGGCGGCGAGCCTCGGCCTTGGTGAGCTGATCGGCGGGCGGCGTCTTCAAGTGGCCGCCGATGCGGACCGGCAGGCCGAAGTCGTCGAGGAAGCTGTCCTCGAGGACGTCGATCCCGCTCTCCCCGTTGAGCAGTCCCTTCCACGTCGAGTCGACGTCTCCCGCGAGCGCGGTGGTCGCCGCGAGCGCGGTGACGACGACACTGGGGTACTGGCGGCGGTTGAGCGTCTGCATGTTCACTCTCCGTAGCAATGCTTCGGCGAACCAGTGTGCGATCCGCATAGGCTGTCAAGGACTGATTGGGAACTAGCGAGCGGGCCCGGCCATGAACGCATCGGCGGGTATTGAGACAATCTTCGGCGAACTGGGCTAGATTATCCGAGGCGGAGCCGACCAGTCTCATCGAGCGACACGCGGGGATCCTTTCTCAATCCCGTGAGCCCCTCTCGCCGGGGGCGGCGATCGCCGGATCCGCCGCATTCTCTCCTACATCATTCACGCAGCGCCGAGCCATTTCGAGGGAGGGCACACAACCGTGGCCAGGAGTCTCACGCAGTTGGAGCTGCTCATCGAGCTGGAGCCGATTGCCGAGCAGAATGTGAATCGTCATCTATCAATGGCCAAGGACTGGAACCCGCACGAGTACGTACCCTGGGAGCTCGGTCGCAACTTCGCAGCTATGAACGGGGTGAACTGGGACCCGGAACAGTCGAAGCTCACCGAGGTCGCCAAAGCGGCAATGATCACTAATCTACTCACAGAAGACAATTTGCCCAGCTATCACCGAGAAATCGCCGAGAACTTCTCACAGGACGGCGCCTGGGGGACCTGGGTGGGCCGCTGGACGGCCGAGGAGAATCGGCACGGCATCGTAATTCGCGATTACCTGGTGGTCACCCGGGGCGTCGATCCGGTGGCGCTGGAACAGGCCCGGATGATTCACATGACCAACGGATACAACTCCGCGCACCTGATCAAGAAGCACGCGAATCGGGACTACGTTCAGGCCGATGCCGGATTCATGCATTCTGTCGCTTACGTGACATTCCAAGAATTGGCCACTCGGGTTTCCCACCGCAATACCGGCAAGGTGTGCAACGACCCCCTCGCGGACCGCATGCTGCAGCGCATCGCCGCGGACGAAAACCTGCACATGATCTTCTACCGTGACATGTGCGCCGCGGCCCTGGACCTCTCACCCGACCAGGCCATGGAGGCCATCACCAATATCGTGCTCGGCTTCCAGATGCCCGGCCTGGGCATGCCCAACTTCCGCCGCAACGGCGTCCTCATGGCCAAGCACGGCGTCTACGACCTGCGTCAGCACCTGGAGGAGGTGCTGCTCCCCAACCTCAAGAAGTGGAACATCTTCGAGCGCACCGACTTCGGCGCGGTCGGCGACCACTGCCGCAACCGGCTCGGCGAGTTCGTCGAGAAACTCCGCGCCGATGTGGTCCGCTTCGAGGAGCAGCGCGATCGCGCTCTCGCCCGCGAAGCCCGGCGCACCGGACGACCACCGGTCCTCGTCAGCTGAGTCCTCCGGTGGCGCATGGCCGGGAGCACACCGGACGGCCTCTGCGCCATGCGCCGCTCGCCGGGCCGGAACAAGCGCGGCGATCAGGTGGACAACGGGCCGAGCACCACACGCGCACCGGCGGCGGCCAGAGCGAGCAGCAGCCGCGCCGGATGACGCGGATGAGGGGCGGCCGGAATGACCAAGGCGGTCACGCCCTCTGATCGGTTCCATGCGTCCTGTGTCCCGCCGCCGATCGGGCTGCGCCGGAGTGTCAGGAGCGGGGTCAGAACAGGGTCATGGGGTCGGTGGGGACGGGGTCGGGAAGGGGCTCGAGGTCGGGGAGGCGGGTTCGGACCTCGGCATGGAAGCGACGGGCGAGGGTGCGCGCCGCGGCGTTGTCGGGGGTGTGGATGAAGACGGTCGGAGAGCGGCCTTCACGGAGCCAGGCGACGGTGGTGTCGATCCAGGGCTGCCAGCCCGCGACGGTCGTGGCGAGGTCGTCGCGGCCGTGGTAGCGGACGATGGGGAAGTCGGTGAGGGCGTGCGTGCGACGCGGGTTATTGGGTTTCTTGGAGCGCGCCTCGTACTCGGCCGGGCTGGCGGGCGGGCCGTCGAAGAGGACGGCGGTGTCGAAGGGGATCCATTCCGCACCGGCGGCGGCCAGGATGGCCTCGAGTCGGCTTGTGGCGCGCGGATTCTCGAAGAACACCGGGTGGCGCACTTCGACGGCGCAGCGGTAGCGGGACGGTAGGCCCGCGAGCAGGTCGGCGAGGGCGGACAGGTCGGTGAAGGCCGCGGGCAGCTGCACCCACAGCGAGTGCAGGCGGCGGCCCAGCGGCTCGATGGCGTCGAGGAAGGTAGCCATCTCGTCGTCGACGCCGGTGAGGCGGCGATCGTGGGTGATGGTGCGAGGCAGCTTGATCACGAAGCGGAAGTCGGGATCGGTTTGGCGAGCCCAGGATTCGACCGTGCGGCGCTGTGGGACGGCGTAGAAGGTGGTGTTGCCCTCCACCGCATTGCACCAGGAGGAATAGGTGCGCAGGCGTTCGGCCGGGGGAAGTGGTCTGTCCTGCCAGTCCGGGTGTGTCCACATTGCGCAACCGACGTAGAGCCGCATGCCTGCCACGTTAGGTCAAGGACTTCTTGGGCCGCAGCCAACCGAAGGTAAGCTCCACCGCCCGCTTCCAGTTGTCGTACTCTTCGGCGCGCAGGCTCGGATCCATGCGTGGAAGCCACTGCGCCGCGACGCGCCAATTGTGGCGCAGGCCCTCGAGATCCGGCCAATAGCCGACCGCCAGGCCTGCCGCGTAGGCGGCGCCCAGCGACACCGTCTCCGCCACGATCGGCCGCATGACCGGTATGTCGAGGACGTCGGCGATGATCTGCATGAGCAGGTTGTCCGAGGTCATGCCGCCCGCCACCCGCAGCGCCCCGGCGTGCAGTCCGGAGTCGGCGTTCATGGCCTCCACCACGTCGCGTGTCTGCCAGGCCGTGGCCTCGAGTACCGCGCGGGCTATGTGCCCCTTGGTGATATATGAGGTGAGCCCGATCAGCAGCCCGCGCGAGTCACTGCGCCAGTGCGGCGCGTACAGCCCCGAGAACGCGGGCACAAGATAGCAGCCGCCATTGTCTTCCACTGTGCCCGCGAGGGTTTCGATCTCCGGCGCGCTGGCGATGAGCCCGATGTTGTCGCGCAGCCACTGCACCAGCGACCCCGTCACCGCGATCGGCCCCTCCAGCGCGTATACCGGCTCCGGCCCCACCTGGTACCCGATGGTGGTGAGCAGGCCGTGTGTGGACCGCACCAGCTCCCGCCCGGTGTTCATGAGCAGGAAACCGCCTGTGCCGTAGGTGCATTCGGTCTCGCCGGGCGCGAAACAGGTCTGCCCGAACAGCGCCGCATGCTGATCGCCCAGCGCCGCCGCGATCCGCACCCCCGGCAATACTCTTCGCGCCGTGCCGAATTCACCGGTCGAGGGCTCGATCCGCGGCAGCATGGCCTTCGGAATATCGAAGAACCGCAACAGTTCTTCGTCCCACTCCAGCGTGGACAGGTTCATCAGCAGCGTCCGGCCGGCATTGGAGACATCGGTCACGTGCAGCCCGTCATCGGCGCCTCCGGTGAGATTCCAGATGAGCCAGGTCTCCATGGTCCCGAATAGCACCTCACCGCGCTCGGCCCGTTCCCGCAGCCCCGGCGTGCGATCCAGCAGCCATCGCAGCCGGGGCGCGGCGAAGTACGTCGCCAGCGGCAGGCCGCAGAGCTCCCGAATCCGTTCCGTCCCGGCCGATTTCCGCATCCGCTCGACGAGCTCCTCGGTGCGCACGTCCTGCCACACGATGGCGCGCGCCATGGGCGCCCCCGTCCTCCGATCCCACACCACCGTGGTCTCGCGCTGATTCGCGATACCCACCGCCGCCACTTGATCGGCGGTGATGCCCGAATCCCGCAGTGCCGCGGGCACGATGCGCTCCACATTGCGCCAGATCTCCAGCGCGTCCTGCTCCATCCACCCCGGCCGCGGATAGTGCTGCCTGTGTTCACGCTGCGCTACCCCGGTCAGCCGAGCCCGCTGATCGAAGAGAATGGCCCGGGTGGAGGTGGTGCCCTGGTCGATGGCGAGCACATAGCGTTGCGTCATCCGAGACCGCTCCTGTTCGGAAAAGTCATTGCGCGCCACCAAGATCCCGGGAGACCGCGGCGGCCGCGTCGCGCACCTGGGCGATCAGCGGGAGCCGGAACCGCAGCTGCCCATCGCAGAGACGATCGAGCGGCCCGGTGATACCGATGGCGCCGACCACCAAACCACCCCGGGAGCGAATCGGCGCGGCGACGCTCGCCTCATCGGAACGGTATTCGCCGATATCCCCTGCCCAGCCGGTGCGTCGAACCTCGGCGACGGCCCGCCGCAATGACGGCGGGTCGGTGAGGGTCCGATGTGTGATCGCGGGCAGCCCGCCGTCGCGGACGCTCTCGGTGAGATTCGTGTCGTAGGCGAGCAGCACCTTGCCCAGAGCCGTCGCGTGCGGCGGCAATTGCTCGCCCACCGCCAATTCCTGCTCGGTATTGTCGGGCCGGAAGACGTGGTGGATCACCACGACCGCCCCGTCCACCGACGCGGCGATTCGCACCGACTCCCCGCTCCGCGCGGCCAGCGCGTCGGCCCGGTTGATGGCCCGCGACCGCAGCTCATTGGCGTCCAGGTGCCCCGCGCCGAGATCTTGGAGGGCCGGACTCAGCCGGTATTTGCCCGTCACCTGATCCTGATCGACGAACCCGACCCCCTGCAGCGTCCGCAGGATGCCGTGCGCGGTCGGCTTGGCCAGCCCCAGCGCCGCGGCGATCTCCCCCACTCCCATACGCCCGGACCCACGCGCGAGCAGCCGCAGTATGGCCGCGGCGCGCTCGATCGACTGAATCGGACCTGGCATGGCCGTAATCTATCAGCAAACCGTTCGGCATTGTCGAACGCTTCTTCTGTCATCGGGCGAGGCCGCTTCGTAGCGTGGACGTCGGGCGCGGCCGGTACCGGTCCACCGCCCGCCCGCCGCCTCCCCGGGGACCCCGGCAAACGGACTCGACGACGAGCTCCCGGAAAGGACCGTGATGACGCAGTACGTCGGAGCCATCGATCAAGGCACGACCTCCACGCGATTCATGGTGTTCGACCACGGCGGCAATGTGGTTGCCCGCCATCAACTCGAGCATGAGCAGATTCTCCCGCGGGCCGGCTGGGTGGAACACAATCCGGACGAGATCTGGGAGCGCACCCGCACCGTCATCAAGAGCGCCCTGGCCGGAGCCGACCTCACGGCGTGCGACCTGGCCGCCGTCGGCGTCACCAATCAGCGCGAGACCACCATCGTGTGGAACCGCCGCACCGGACGTCCCTACTACAACGCCATCGTCTGGCAGGACACCCGCACCGACCGCATCGCGGCCGAGCTGGAGAAAACCGGCCAGGGCGATCTCATTCGCGAACGCGCCGGACTGCCGCCCGCACCGTACTTCTCCGGCGGCAAGCTGAAGTGGATCCTCGACTATGTCCCCGGCGTGCGCGAGGACGCCGAGCAAGGCGACGCCCTCTTCGGCACCCCGGACAGCTGGATCATCTGGAACCTCACCGGCGGCGTCCGCGGCGGCGCGCACATCACCGATCCGACCAATGCCTCACGCACCATGCTCATGGATCTCGAGACCCTGGACTGGGACGACGAATTGCTCGCCGTGTTCGGGGTGCCGCGCACCATGCTCCCGCGCATCGCGCCCTCGTCGAATCCCGAGGGCTTCGGCACCACCCATCCGGACGGCCCGTTCAAGGGCGCGGTGAAGATCGCGGGCGTGCTGGGCGACCAGCAGGCCGCCACCGTCGGCCAGGTCTGCTTCCGGCCCGGCGAGGCCAAGAACACCTACGGCACAGGGAATTTCCTGATGCTGAATACCGGTACCGAGATCGTGCGCTCCAAGCACGGTCTGCTGACCACCGTCGCCTACCGGTTCGGCGACGACAAGCCGGTGTACGCGTTGGAGGGCTCGATCGCCGTCACCGGCTCGGCCGTGCAGTGGCTGCGCGATCAGCTCGGCGTCATCTCGCGCGCGGAACAGGTCGAGACGCTGGCCCGTCAGGTCTGCGACAGTGGCGGGGTCTACTTCGTGCCGGCCTTCTCCGGACTGTTCGCACCCTACTGGCGCGCCGACGCCCGCGGCGTGATCGTGGGCCTGTCGCGCTACAGCAGCAATGCCCATATCGCCAGGGCCACACTGGAATCCATCTGCTACCAGACCCGCGACGTGGTCGAGGCCATGCAGCAGGATTCCGGGGTCACCCTCGACACGCTGCGCGTCGACGGCGGCGTCACCGCCAATGAACTCGCCATGCAGATACAGGCCGACTTCCTCGGCGTGCCGGTGTCGCGTCCGGTGGTCTCGGAGACCACCGCGCTGGGCGCCGCTTACGCCGCCGGTCTCGCGGTCGAATTCTGGCGCGACACCGACGAACTCGTCGCCAACTGGGACGAGGACAAGAACTGGCAGCCCACCATGACCGAGGAGCGGCGACAGCGCGGTTACGCGCGCTGGCGCAAGGCCGTCTCGCGCACCCTCGACTGGGTCGATCTCGATGACGAGGACTGACCGGTGACCACTGCGCCCCACCAGTCTGAAAACACCGATAGCAAGGAGTATTTCGTGTCCGCACAACTGGATCCCGCCTACCGCGCCCGGGCGATTGATTCGCTCGGCGACACCGAAATCGACGTGCTCGTGATCGGTGGTGGCGTGACCGGAGCGGGAGCCGCCCTCGACGCCGCCACGCGCGGGCTGTCCGTCACCCTGGTCGAGGCGCGCGATTTCGCCGCCGGTACCTCGAGCCGGTCCTCCAAGCTCATCCACGGCGGCCTGCGCTACCTGGAACAGTTCGACTTCGCGCTGGTCCGTGAGGCTTTGAAGGAGCGCGGACTGCTGCTCAACACACTGGCCCCGCATCTGGTGCACCCGGTGTCGTTCCTGTTTCCGCTACAGAAGCATTACGAGCGCTTCTACATCGGCGCCGGCATCGCCCTCTACGACACCATGGGCGGCGCGCGTTCGGTGCCCATGCACCGGCACCTGAGCCGTTCCAGGGCACTGGAATTGGCGCCGGCGCTCGAGGAAGACGCCATGACCGGCGCCATCCGCTACTACGATGCGCAGGTCGACGATGCCCGCCACACCATGATGGTCGCCCGCACCGCGGCCCGGCACGGCGCCACCGTGCTGACCCGTACCAGGGTCACCGGCCTGCTGCGCGACGGGGAGCAGGTCGTGGGCGCGAGGGTCATGGACCTGGAAACCGGTCTGGAGCACAGCATCCGGGCCCGGACGGTGATCTCGGCGACCGGTGTGTGGACCGACGACATGATCAAGATGACCGGCGTGGACTTCCCGTTCCACGTGCGCATGTCCAAGGGCGTGCACATCATGGTGCCGCGCGAGCGGCTGGACATGAGCACCGGCATCGCCATGAAGACCGAGAAGTCCGTGCTGTTCGTCATCCCGTGGGGTGAGCACTGGATCATCGGCACCACCGATACCGACTGGTCGCTGGACAAGAACCACCCGACGGCGACCGCAGCGGATGTGCAGTACATCCTCGACCACGTCAATTCGCTACTGCGCGAACCGCTCACCCGCGCCGACATCGTCGGCACCTACGCGGGCCTGCGGCCGCTCATGACCGGTGCGTCCAAGGAGACCTCCAAGCTCTCGCGCGAGCACGCCGTGGCCGAGCCGGCCCCCGGCCTGTTCGTCATCGCGGGCGGCAAGTATACCACCTACCGCGTGATGGCCGCCGACGTGGTGGATGCCGCCGCCGAGCGCCTGGGCGGCGATGTCCCGCCGTCGGTGACCGCGAACCTGCCGATCCTGGGCGCGGTCGGCTACCAGGGCATGCGGGACGGCATCGCCGAGGTGGCGGCGCGGGCGGGACTGCCGGTCGAGACCGTGGCGCATCTGCTGGGCCGCTACGGCTCGCTGACCGAGGAGATCTTCGACCTCATCGCCGCGGTTCCCGCACTGGGCGAACCGATTCCGGGCGCCGAGGACTACCTGGCCGCCGAGGCCGTCTACGCCGCCACCCATGAGGGCGCGCTGCACCTGGACGACCTGCTCACCCGCCGCACCCGCATCTCCATCGAGGTGCCCGACCGCGGCCTGCGGGCGGCCCCGGAGATCGCCCGCCTCATCGCCCCGCATTTGGGCTGGGACGACGAGCGCACCAACGCGGAGATCAACCGCTACTTCGACCGCGTGCACGCCGAATTGGCCGCGAACGAGGCGAAGGACGACGAGGCGGCCAACGCCGCTCGAATGGTCGCCGTCGGCTGATCTCCACTCACGCGGCGATCAGGAGGTTCGAGGGCCCCTCCCTCGAGCACCCATAGGAACCGTGGCTCGCGGGTCGCGGAAGGATCTCCGCGCCGCGCCGGAACCATTCGTTTCACGAAAAGCGCCGTGCTGGAATCGATTCCGGCGCGGCACTTTTCGGTCATCCTTCAGCTCTTGCCCGAGGACGTCTTCCCTCTGGGGGCCTTGGCGTCGCCTTTGCCGTGGCCATTTCCGCCGGTCTGCTTGGTATCCGGCTTGTTGCCCTTGCCACCCTTGCCCACGGTCATCACCGATTCCTCGGTGATCTTGTGGTGGATCGCCTCGATCTGCAGGCCGTTGTCGTCGGCATCGATGCGCACCGTGTCACCGGGGGCCAGCGCGCCCTCGAGCAGCTTCTTCGACAGCGCGTTGTCCAGCTGCTTCTGCACGGTCCGGCGCAGCGGCCGGGCGCCGAACTCGGGCTGATAGCCGTTGTCCGCCAGCCAATCCATGGCCTTGTCCGAGACGTCCAGGGCGATGTCCTGTGCGTGCAACCGGCGCCGGGTGCCGTCCAGCACCAGATCGACGATGGTGCGCAGCTGCGACTTGTCGAGCCGGTGGAAGACGATCTGCTCGTCGAGCCGGTTGAGGAACTCCGGCCGGAACTGCTTGCGCAGCCGTTCCTCCAGCTGTGGCGTGACCGAGTCCAGGTCGCCGTCCTTCGCGGACAGGATCAGATCGGAGCCGATATTGCTGGTGAGGATGACGATGGTGTTCTTGAAATCCACCGTGCGGCCCTTGGAGTCGGTCACCCTGCCGTCGTCGAGCAGCTGCAGCAGCACATTGAACACATCCGGATGCGCCTTCTCGACCTCGTCGAACAGGATCACCGAATACGGCTGCCGGCGCACCTTGTCGGTGAGCTGGGCGGCGTCGTCGTAGCCCACGTATCCGGGCGGCGCGCCCACCAGTCGCGAGACCGTGTGCTTCTCCTGGAACTCGCTCATGTCGAAGCGGATGAGCCGGTCCTCGTCGCCGAACACGGCCTCCGCCAGAGCTTTCGCGAGTTCGGTCTTGCCGACGCCGGTGGGGCCCAGGAACAGGAACGAGCCGATGGGCCGGTGGGGATCCTTGAGGCCGGCGCGGGCGCGCCGCACCGCCTCGGCCACCGCCACGATGGCCTCCTCCTGGCCCACCACCCGCCGATGCAGATCCTGTTCCAGCTTCAGCAGTTTCGCCCTCTCCTCGGTGGTGAGGTCGGCGACCGGGATGCCGGTCTGGCGCGAGACCACCTCGGCGATATCGGTGATCTCCACCGTCGGTATCTCGGTGCGATCCACCTCGTCCGCGGTCTTCCTCTCCAGCTTGGCGATCTCGGCCTTGATCGTCTTGGCCTTCTCGTAGTCCTCGCCGGCGACCGCCGCGTCCTTCTCCCGATTCAGGCGCGCCAGTCTCTCTTCCAGCTCACGCACCTTGGGATCCGGTGTGCGCGTGCGCAATCGCACGCGCGCACCCGCCTGGTCCACCAGGTCGATGGCCTTGTCCGGCATGAAGCGGTCGGTGATGTAGCGGTCGGACAGTTCGGCCGCCGCGATCAGCGCCTCGTCCAGGTAGCGGACCTGGTGGTGCTCCTCGTACACGTCGGCGAGGCCGCGCAGGATCTCGATGGTGTCGGACACCGACGGCTCGGACACCATAACCGGCTGGAAGCGGCGTTCCAGCGCCGCGTCCTTCTCGATGTACTTGCGGTATTCGTCGATGGTGGTGGCGCCGATGGCGTGCAGCTCACCGCGGGCCAGCGCGGGCTTGAGCATATTGCCCGCGTCCATGGAGCCCTCGCCACCGCCGCCCGCGCCCACGATGGTGTGCAGCTCGTCGATGAATACCACCAATTCGTCGGAGTGCGCGCGCACCTCGTCGAGAACCTTGGTGAGCCGCTCCTCGAATTCGCCGCGATACTTGCTGCCCGCCACCATCGAACTCACGTCCAGGGCGACCACGCGGCGGTCGGCGAGCGTCTCGGGGACATCGCCATTCACGATGCGCTGGGCCAGGCCCTCCACGATGGCGGTCTTGCCGACGCCCGGGTCGCCGATCAGCACCGGATTGTTCTTGCGCCGCCGCGACAGGATCTCGACGGTCTGCTCGATCTCCTCGGCTCGGCCGACCACCGGGTCGACCTTGCCGGCGCGGGCCTCCGCGGTGAGGTCGCGGCCGTACTCGTCGAGGGTCGGGGTGTCCGAGGGCTCCTTGGCGGTCGGGGCGGCCGGCATCTTCGCGCCCGCGAGGGCCTGGGCGGCCGGACTGTCGGGTAGGCCCGCGATCCCGAGCAGGATGTGCTCGGGCCCGATGTAGCTGCTGCCCGCCTCGGCGGCGCCGCGCTGCGAATTGCGTAGGGCCAGCTTGGCCGCCGGGCTCAGGACCAAGGCGTGGCCGGCGCCGTGCGCGCCGACGCCGCTGCCCGCGGCGGCCTGCATCTGCTTGCGCAGTTGTTCGGGGTCCCTGCCGATTTCGGCGATGATGCTCTTGGACGGCTCGATGGCGGCGGCCGCGTAGAGCAGATGCTCGGGGGTGATCTCGGCGCTGCCCCAGTCGTGGGCGGCCTGGCGGGCGGAGTCCACGACCTGTTTGGCGCTCTCGCTCAGCAATCGACTCAGATCGATGCGCTGCACCGGTGGCTGGCGCGACATTCCGGATCCGAAGAATCGGTTGAAGATGTCGTCGAAGGAGTCGAACGATCCCATCGAACTGGGCCAACCCTGAGTCATTATCACCTCGCGGGTTCGGGTGACGCGACGGCAGGACTCGGATGGACAAGAAGTCGGGCGACGCGTCAGCTAACGGATAGCGAACTCGGTGTCCACAGTAGTAGCCTCGGCGCGCACGGCAAATGGCCGTAACGACTTTGTTTTGGATCGGGTTGGCCCTTGCCACGCCGTCGCAGCACCGACCGAACGGAGTTTTGATGAGCGCCATTCACGACGATCTCGATACCCGCGCGGCGGCGGTGGCCGGACAGGTCGTGCACTGGCGGCGACACCTGCACCAGTATCCGGAGCTCTCCAATCGCGAGGTCGATACGGCCGCGTTCATCACCGAACATCTGAAGTCGTTGAGGCTGGACGAGGTTCGCACCGGCATCGCCGGGCACGGGGTGGTCGGTGTGCTGCGCGGCGGGGAGCCCGGCGACCGGGTGGTCGCGCTGCGCGCGGATATCGACGCGCTGCCGGTGCCGGATCTGTGCGGGGTGCCGTTCGCCTCGCACGTGGTCGATCAGCGGTATCCCGGCGGACCGTTCCCGGTGTCGCACGCCTGCGGGCACGACTGCCACACCGCGATGCTCCTGGGCGCGGCCACGGTATTGGCGGGCGTTCGCGAGAAACTGCCCGGCACAGTACTTTTCGTGTTCCAGCCCGCCGAGGAGGGACCGCCGGTGGGCGAAAAGGGCGGTGCGCGCGCCATGCTCGCCGAGGGCGCGCTCGACGATCCGGCGCCGACCATGGCCTTCGGATTCCACGTCACGCCGTATCCCAAGGGCTACATCGGGTATCGGGTCGGAAACCAGTTCGGGGCGTCCTGCCTGGCCAAGATCACCATCACAGGGCAGCAGGTACACGGGTCCACACCGTGGATGGGCATCGATCCGATGCCGGCGGCCGGTGCGATCATGACCGGGATCGGGCAGCTCTATCGGCAGGTCAGCGCTTTCGACCCGGTCACCGTGAGCATCGGGCACATCGAGGACGTCGGGCGGTTCAATATCATCGGCCAGACCGTGACGCTGTGGGGCACCATCCGGTGCGCACTGGAGCACGACATGGGCGAGGTGCGGCAGCGGCTGCGCACGCTCGCAACCAATACCGCGGCCGCCTACAACTGTTCGGCCACAGTGGATTTCCTCCAGGATGTGCCCGCGCTGCACAACGAGCAGAAGTGGATCGACGCGGGCCTGCCCACCTTCAGGCGGGTGGCCGGGGACGACCGGGTGGTGCCTACCGGGGCCACCCTCGGGTACGACGACGTCTCGGAGTTCGTGAACAGGTACGGCGGGCTGTACGTGACGCTGGGGGTGCAGGATGCGCAGCTCGACGCCGTGGGCATGCCCGTACCCGTGCCGGGCGGGCGCGGGCTCTTCATGAACCACAACCCGCACTTCTACGCCGACGACGACACACTCGTCACCGGAGTACGGTTGCACGCGCAGGTGGCCTACGACCATCTGACCGGCACACTGACGCCGAAAAAGACTGTGCCGCAATGAATAGCGACGGCGGCTGATCAGCGACCGGCGACCACCGGCATGAACGGCGCGTAATCGCGAACGTGGCCCTCGGTCCAATCCCACAGGGACATCGGGTCGACCGAGACGCCGCGCTGGAGGATCAGGCGCCAGCCGTCCTCCTGCTTCTCCCAGATGTCACCGTCGCGGTCCAGGTACATGCCGGCGTCCTCGGGCTCGATGCCGGTCGCACCCAGACCCCCGGGGAAATCCACACGCTTCATATCAACCACCCCTCAACGTCAAGGTCGCTTCCAGTCAGAAGTATTCTCCCTACCTCTTGCGGTTCACTTCCGGCCGGGTTGGCCGACGCGTTCGCGCCGTGAGCATTGAAGATGCTCATCCGTACCACGTGGTCTTCTTTGCGGCGGCGTACCGCAGTAACTGTTCGACAACCATTCGGCTAACTTTTGGCATCTCCAGATTTTTGAGGGATAGTGCTCTTCTCGCGGCGAACGTCCAGTTCGCTTCCGGTCGCAGGAGGACAACGATGGCAGGCGCGGAGCTGAGAGTGCTCGGCCCCCTGCACCTGTCCGTCGACGGCCGCGACACCGCTCTCGGCACCCCCATGCAGCGCGCCGTGCTGGGCCGCCTCATCGTGGCACACGGCCAGGCGGTGAGCACCGAACGGCTGATCGACGACCTGTGGTCCGGACGTCCGCCGCCCAAGGCCGCCGCGGTGCTGCAGGTGCACATACACAATCTGCGGCGGCTGTTCGAACCGCAGCGCCCGCGCCGCGCGCCGTCCCGCTTCATCGTGTCCGAATCATCGGGGTACGCCCTGAAGATCCCCGAGAACGCCGTGGACGCTTGGCATTTCGAGCAGCAACTGCGGACCTATCAGGAACTGGTCAGCAATCCGGAGATTCGCACCGACCCGGCCGAACGCAACGCCCTGCTGAAAACCGCTCTCTCGCTCTGGCACGGCCCCGCACTGGAGGCCTTCTCCGACGCGGACTGGGCCATCGCCGAGGCCGACCGGCTCACCGACCTCTACCTCACCGCGGTGGAACACAGTGCGCGCACCGAACTGGAACTCGGCCGTTCCGGCGAGGTGGTCCGCGAACTCCGCCAGCTCTTCGAGGACCACCCCGGCCGGGAGGAGATCGTCCGTCTCCTGGCCCTCGCCCAATACCAGCTGGGCCAGCAGCTCGAGGCTCTCACCACCATCCGCCGCTCCCGTGAATTCCTCGGCGGCCGATTCGGCGTGGACCCCTCCCCTGCCCTCCGCCAACTCGAGACAGCCATCCTCAACCATTCCGCCACTCTCACCCGGACACCACCGCTGCCCGCCCACGACCGTCACCCGGCCGACCCCGCCCCGGCGACGAAGGGTCCGGCCGCACCCTCGCAGACCGCCGCGACACCACCGTCGGCCACGTCGACGACAGCGGACTCCCTCGTCGGCGAATCCCATCGCGCCACCGGCTACATCACCGAATTGTCCGAGCTGCTGAATGCCGCCGAGACGGCGCGGGCCGGGCGGCTGCGGGTCGCATGGGTGGCCGGGGAGGCCGGCATCGGCAAGACCGTGCTCGCGGAGGCCACTCTCGCGACGCTGGCCACCGCGGGCTGGACGACGGCGACCGGCACCTGTCCCGAGATCGACGGCGCACCCATGGCCTGGGCCTGGACCGAGATCCTCACCACCCTCGACGAGGCCGAGCCTGGCTCGGTTCCCGCCGCGGCGTCGCCGATCACAACGGAGTCGGGATCATCCGGGCAGGAAGACGCGTTCACGCTGGCACGGGTCATCGCGGAAAAGTGCAGGCGCGCGGCCGCTTCCGCGCCGGTGGCCTTGCTGCTGGAGGATGCGCAGCGCGCCGATCCGGGGACCTTGCAGGTATTGCGGCAGGTGGTGAGCTGGCTGCGGGATGATGCCGTGCTCATCGTGGTGACACTGCGGCGGTCGGAAGCCGGTGCGGCAGCGCACAATACGGTGGCGGCGCTGGCGCAGCACACCGGGGCGTGGGTAGAGCTGTACGGGCTGGATCTGGAGGGGACCCGGCGTACCGCGGAGGCTGCGGGGCTGCGGGGGATCGACGTCGAAGCCCTCGACCAGCTGTATCGGCGGACGGGCGGCAATCCACTGTTCGTCCGGGAGGTAGCGAAAGCGGCTGCCGCGCAGGGAAGTCTGGACGAGGTGCCGGATTCGATCCGGGAATTGATCGAGGACCGGGTGGCCCAGCTGCCCGACGGGGTCGCCGAGGTGCTGCGGCAGCTGTCCATCTGGGGCGAGAGCGTCGATCTGGCGATTCTGAGCGCGGCGGCGGGGCTGGCCGAGGACGCCGTGATCGACCTGGTGGCGGCCGCCGAGGCGGCGGGACTGGTGGGGTCGAGCAGCGGCGGAAGCATTCGGTTCGAGCACGGGCTGATCCGGGACGCCGTGTATCTGAGCATTCCGCCGCTGCGGCGCGGGCGGATGCACTGGGCGGCATTGGAGTTGCTGGAAGAGCAGGCCGATTCCTATCCCGCGGTGGCACGAGATCCGGATGTGCTGGCGCGGCACGCCGTACAGGGTGCCACCGCCGAAACCGCCCCGCGCGCCATCGAATACGTGGAACGCGCCGCCGAGCGCCGGGCCGGCCGCGGGATGCGCGACGCGAGTGCGCGGCTGCTGCGGTCGGCGGTGGACCTGCACCGGTTGGCCCGCCACGACGCCGACCACGCACCCACCGCGGACCGCATCGCGCTGCTGCGCACCCGCTGTGCGCTGGTCACCGCGCTGGCCTACGACAATCGCCCCCGGGAGGCCCGTGTCGAACGCGATCGGGCGCTCACCCTCGCCGAACAGCTGGACGATCCGGACCTGCTGGTCCAGGCTCTCACCTGCTGGCGCGCCCCGATCATCTGGGCAATTCGCAACTGGCGCAGGCCCGATCAGCACATGCGTCGGGGCTTGGCCCGAGCCCTGGCCCGGCATGGCGTCGGCGCATCGACCCTGGCCCTGCTCGTATCCGACCCCACCGGCCCGTGGACACCGGCCCGGCAGGGCGCTGAAGTCATTGTGGTGAAACAGGATTCGAGCGGCGCGACGGAGGTCGATCTGGCGCGTCTGCTGGTCGCGGCCACCTTCGAAACCGGGCTGATGGAGTCCGCGTCGGGTCGCGTCTTGGCCCGGCGGGCCCTCGAGGTGGCCCGCCGCACCGGTGATCCCGAACTACTGTGCGCCGCCATCAATGCGGTCACCTATCTGGCATGCGAGTACGACGCGGAGTTCGCGGCCCTGGTCACCGAGTTGGAGCGGGTGGCCACTGCCGCGGGCCTGGCCGAGTACCGCGCTCTCGCGCATTATCTCGGCTATCGCGCCGCGGTGGCCCGGGCCGACCTGCGGGAGGCGGGACGGCGCGCCACCGCGGCCGTGGAGTTCGCCGACGAGGGCCAGCTGCAGCCGCTGCTGGATATGATCAGCTGTTTCGCCGCGACCATGAAGCTGCTGCGCGGGAACGTCGATCTGGCCGATGAGCTATATCACCGGTTCACCACCCGCACCCGGCTCTCCGGAGTGGCCAACCACGCGGAGGCGGAGTTGTTCTGCGCGCTCTCGATCGGCTGGGCGCGCGGCGAACTGGGCGGGCTGGTGGATCGGCTCGCGAACGCCTATGCGGCACTGCCCGCGGCGTCGGCTCCGGCCTACACGCTCGCCCTGCTGCAGGACGGACAGCGCGAGCGCGCACGCGGCGTGTACGAGGATTCGGATCCGATTGCGGCGGGCTTCTATCCGGTCCTCATGTCGGCATTGCGGGCGGTCGCTGCCATCGAGCTCGGCGACATTCCAGCAATTCGACGGCATTACGAATACCTTGCCCCGCACAGCGGGACCCTGATCGGCCTCGAAACCGGGATGACCGAGTTCGGCCCGATGGACTCGATCCTGGCGGCCCTGGCCGCCGCCCTGGGCGATGTCGAGGCGGCCGCGGCGCATCACGACCACGCCGAACGCCTGCTGGAAAGGATTCGAGCGGAACTTCCCGACTGCGGGGCCGCACTACTGCGCGTGGCCTGATGCACGAGAAATCCGGATCGCGCCATTGGCCTGATATGTCGCTCCATCTTCCCGCGCTTGGAGCCGATGCCCGCGGGCTCTCGACTCCCACCGAATTCCCGGCGCCGGATTTGCGCTGGTTAATTCTTGGCGCGCTGGTAAGCGTCGACGATCTCGGCCGGGATACGGCCGCGCGAGGAAACCTGGTGCCCTTGAGCGCGCGCCCATTCACGGATCGCGGTGCTCTCCTCGCGATCCACCGCCGGACGGGTGCGGCCGCCCGCGGCCACCTTGCGCTTGGAACGACCGACCTTGCGGGCCTTATCGGTCCATGGTTCGAGGGCCTCCCGCAGCTTGCCGGCGTTCTTGTTCGACAGGTCGATCTCGTAGTCGTTGCCGTCGATCGAGAAAAAGACCGTCTCGTCGGCCTTCGATTCGCCGTCGTAGTCGTCAACCAGCGTTACGGTGACTTTCTTCGCCATCGACTGCCCTTCCACGTGTGAGGTGCCGCTATTCGCCGAAATGCTAATGCCGCGGGATGCAGGATTCAAACCAGGCACGAATCGAATTAGGCGCCACCAGACTATTCTGCTATTACCGCAGAGACCGGCTGGTCTTCAGCACACCCGGAATGCGGCCAGGCGCCACCCGGAACGACCGCGGACAATGCTGGCGGCGAGCGCGAAATGTCGGCCGCCGCGATCGTAACCCGCGCAAACTTCGGCCTTCCCGGGCTCGGCCATGATCACATACACCCTGGTGAGGGTGGCGCTCCCGAGTTCGCGCCCCGGAAGCCGACCGGCACCGGCGAGCGTGCGCACCGAGGCCACCACCGCCGGCTCGGCCAGCGGGCTCAGCTGGCCCGGCGGGCGGCGGCCGTCCAGCACCTCCAGCGCCACACGCAATGCCTGCCCGGCGAATTGCCTTGCCGCGGTGTTGCATTCATCACTGTCTCGGGTTTTCACAGCGTGCGAAGAACGCAGAACCCGTTGCAGACCGGCCGGACCCGACGACCGGGACGTCGATTTGCGGTCCACCCGATTCCGGCAGCCGGGCGCACGGCCGGAAGTCGCGGCGGGTAGCCGGTGCGGACCGGGATCCGGTGCGCGGCGATCCGGCTCCGGTCCCCGGCGGCACCGTTGCAGCGGCGGCTCGAACCGCGGTGCGGGCAGCAGGAATCCATGTTCCGACGCCACGGCCCCTCCCCTCGACTCGGTGGCTCCCATACCGCGCCAGCATGGCACTCGAGCCCGGCGCGAACGACCGGGAATCGGTCTTCGCACCCCTTCGGGGCTACTCCAGCAGGGCGAGCCCGCCCGAGCAGATCAGTGGATGGGGAGAGCAGCGGGCCGGTGGGCGACGGAGCGACGGATCCACGCCCGCCGGAATGCGATCGCCGATGCCGTGGGCCGCGATCAGGGTCGCCGAATCGGCGGGCGCGGCGGGGACGGCTGATCGGCCGGCGGCGAGGATCCGCCGACCGCTCCGAAGAGCGCGGCGGACACCGCCGTGTCCGCCGGCCGCATGGACCGCTGGGAGACGATCCTCGCCATGCCGGCCGGCGAACCTCCCGCGTTTCACACGCGTTCGAGCACCTTGGCCGGAGCCACCGGTCGCAGCGTCTTGCTCAGGTCGGTCCGCATGACGGTCGCGGTGTCGAGCAGATAGTTCTGCCGCACCCGCCACGGATGCCGATCGCCCTGGCGCGGGAAGTCACCGATGGACCGCTGGATGTACCCGGAGGCCAGATCCAGCAGCGGCCGCTCCTCGAGCGTGCGCTGCGGCTGCGGGACCACGGCGCTGTACCCGTTGCGGTCCATGAATCCCAGCACCTTGCAGACCAGCCGCGAGGTGAGGTCGGCGCGCAGCGTCCAGGAGGCGTTGGTGTAGCCGATGCAGACCGCGAAGTTGGGCACGCCGGTCAGCATGGTGCCCTGCCAGACGAATTGGTCGGACAGGTTCACCGGCGCGCCGTCCACCACCAGGTCGATGCCGCCGAAGGCGAGCAACTGCAAGCCGGTGGCGGTCACCACCACATCGGCCTCCAGCACCCGGCCGGACCGCAGCCGGATGCCCTCGGGCACAAAGGTTTCGATGTGATCGGTGACCACCTCGGCCTTGCCCTTGCGCATGGCCTTGAAGAAGTCGGCGTTGGGTACCGCGCACAGCCGCTGATCCCACGGGTTGTACTCGGGCGTGAAGTGCTCGGCGACGAGCTTCTCGTCCTTCAGGATTCGCGTGGTCAGCCCGGTGAGCAGCTTGCGGGCGGCCTCGGGACGGCGACGGCAGTACTGGTAGAAGCCGATATTGAACAGGATGTTCTTGGTGCGGATGAGCCGATGCGCCAGGTTCGGCGGCAGCAGTTCGCGCATCCGATCGGCCACCTTGTCGCGGCCGGGGACCGCGGAGATCCAGGTGGGGCTGCGCTGCAGCATGGTTACCAGTTCGGCCTGCTCGGCCATGGCCGGGACCAGGGTGACCGCGGTCGCGCCGCTGCCGATGACCACCACGCGCTTGCCGGTGTAGTCGAAGTCCTCAGGCCAGAACTGTGGGTGCACCACGGTGCCGGCGAAGTCCCCGACGCCGGGAAACTCGGGCGAGTGGCCGTGGTCGTAGTTGTAGTAGCCGGAGCAGGAGTAGAGGAAACCGCAGGTGAGCGTGCTGCGATCGATGCCGTCGGCGGTGGGCCGCTCGAGTGTCAGCGTCCACCGCGATTCACCGCTGTCCCATTCGGCGCCAACGACTTTGGTGCCGTATCGGATGTGCTTGTCGATGCCGTTCTCGGTGGCCGTCTCGGCGATGTAGCGCAGGATGGACGGCCCGTCGGCGATGGACTTGGCGTCGCGCCAGGGCTTGAACGGGTAACCGAGGGTGAACATGTCGGAGTCGGAGCGAATGCCCGGGTAGCGGAACAGGTCCCAGGTGCCACCGAGCGCGTCGCGCGCCTCGAGGACGGCGTAGCTGCGGCCGGGCTGTTCGGCCTGGAGTCGATACGCCGCGCCGATGCCGGAGAGCCCGGCTCCGACGATGACGACGTCGAGGTGTTCAGCGAGGGGTTGCGCGGCGTTCATGCCCTCCAGTTTGTTGTGTCCGCCATCCGGTTCCTTGACTCTGCGCGACAAGTATTTGATTCTGAGCGACATGTCTGTGATCAGATCCGCGGGATTGCGAGGTTTCCGCGCGACCGTGGCCGAGCTCGGCGGGGACGCCGAGGAGTTGGCCGCCGCGTGCGGACTCCCCCTCGCGGCCCTGGACACCGACGATCTCCTGGTCCCCGATCACGCGGTCGGGGCGGTCCTGGAGCTGGCGGCGCATCGGCTCGACTGCCCGGATCTGGGCCTGCGCATGGCGTGGCGGCAGGACCTGGACATGCTGGGCCCGCTGGCACTGGCCATCCGGAATGCCACCACCCTGGCCGGGGTCCTGGAGTGCACCTCGCGCTACCTGTTCGTGCACGCCCGCTCACTCAGCCTGACCATGGAACCCGACCCGTACGGCGATCGCGGCGTCATCGCTCTGCGCTACGGCGTCACCGCGCCCGGCCTGCCCACCCCCGTGCAGGGCACCGATCTCGGACTGGCGTTCGTGCACAGGACGATTCAGCGCTTGGCCGAGGACCGCTACGGGCTGCGCTCGGTGGAAGTCCCCTATCGCCCCGCCGCCCCGATCCAGGCATACGAGGAATTCTTCGGCGCGCCAGTGCGTATCGAGCGCCCGGCCGCGCTGCTGCGGGTACCGGCCGGCCTGGGCAACCGGCCGCTCTCCGGCGGTGACGAGAACCTGCATCGGCTGGCCCTGGCCTTCCTGGCCGAGCAGTCCGGCGACGGAGCCACCGCCCTCACGCCGCGGGTCCGGACCACCCTGCAGAAGTTGCTCGGCACCGCCGCCCCCGAAATCGACGCCGTGGCACGGCTGCTCACCATCCATCCCCGCACTCTGCAGCGGCGGCTGGCGGCCGAGGGCACCACCTTCGCCGCGATCCTCGACGAGGTGCGGCGCGCCGAGGCGCGACGCTATCTGACCACCACGGATATGCCGATGAGCCAGGTGGCCTCGCTTATCGGGTTATCGGAACAGTCGGTGTTCACACGCTGCTGTCAGCGCTGGTGGGGTGTAACGCCGACCGCGGTGCGCAGGGGCAAAACGGGCTGACCACAGGGTGTATCAGCGGACTGCCTTCGAGTTCCGGTGGGCCCATTGGCAAATCATGCACGGCGAGTCGCGCGAGACCGCTCCGCCGCCCCACGCTTGCACTTGATTTGCGGATTGCCGCGTGTCGATCATGGTCAAGTCGCGGCCGCGCGTCCAGGATGTCCTGATGATCGCCGAATGCCCTTCTTGCGCTTGGCCCTCCCCCACTGCTGTCTCCTCGCATCGCGGGGTGCGGTACCTGCGCTGTGTGTGCGGCCAGTGGTTGATCAGCGTGCACGGGAAGGTCGTCGGCGCGGCCGGGGGCACCACGTTCAGTGGGAGCAATCCGCTGGCGGAGATCGCCGGACTCCGGGATTAGCTCGTCCGCACGAAGATTCGCGCCGACTCGATGCGCAGCCCACGATCGGCGAAGTCGAGTTCGGCGATGCCGTGGCCCTCGCGGGTCTCCACCGACACGGTCACCGTGTGACCGGCGGCAATGGTCTTGCCCCAGCGCAGACCCTTCACCCTGGTGGTGAAGTCCTCCAGCGACATGGCCCCGTCGACGCCCCACTCCAGGCGCGGGACCGGGGCCAGAACCGCACGGGCACCCGACGAGTCACCGGCGGCCACGGCATCCAGCAGCCGCCCGGCGGCCTGCTTGCCCGCCGCGCCGACCCCGCGCAGGCCGGACATGAAGCCCACCGCCCCGCCGATGCCCTGGTTGCCGATGAGCTGCGGGCCCAGCTTGGCCCCGGCCAGTAGGCCCTGCAGGCCCGATCCCAGGAGCTGGCCGATCATGCCCGCCAACTCCCAGTGTGCGCGCAGGGCAAGGATTTTCAATGCCCCGTCCACCTCGGCCAGGTCGTAACGCAGGTGCATGGGCACATGCAGGGTGACCCCGGTGGACATAGTGGTGGCGATGGTCAGATCGCGGAAGACCGTCATACCGCACACCACGTCATCGGTCACGTCGAAGACGATGCCGTTGGGCGCGATGAAGGTGTCGTAGAAGCGCTCGATGGCCGCACGCCCGACATGCGGGCGCGAGCCGACCGGATCCTCGACGCTGCCGTTGTCGGCGAAAAGGCCCACCCAGGCGGTCTTGTCGTGCGCACCGACCGCCCGCGGTGAAGCTGCTACGGTCGCCAATAGTTCGGCGGCAGTGGGATTCGCGGGCACGGTGTCCTCCAGGTGTTCGTCAGCGCGCGCGATGATACCGAACCGAACCGGTCATATGGCCGTCAGACGCGGAAGCAGGCGTTCGGAGAACTCGGTCGCATACACGACAGGGTCTCGATCGGGCATGAAATCCAGTTCGGTGATGCCCAGTGCGGCCAACTGTTCGGCGTCCCGGACAACCCGCTCCGGATTGTCGAGGACGTCGGGGGCCACGTACACCGCGGTCTTGCGGATGGCATCGTAGTCGCGGCCCTCGGCCTCGCAATGCGCCCGCAGCACCGCCAGTTTGGCCGCGACCTCCTCGGCGCCGCTCGCGAAGAGATTGCAGGCGTCCGCGTAGCGCGCCACCAGCAGCAGCGTCTTGCGCTCACCACCGCCGCCGATGCGGATGGGGGGCCGCGGCCGGCTCAAAGGCGCGGGCACGCAGAGGGTCTCGGCCAGCTGGTGGTACTCGCCCTTGTACGGCCCGTTGTCCGGACCCCACATCTGCAGGCAGATCTGCAACGTCTCCTCGAGCCGCGCGAACCGCTCGGCCATCGGCACGACCGGCACGCCGAGCGCGCGCTGCTCCCGCTCGTACCAGGACGCGCCGATGCCCAGTTCGGCCCGGCCGCCCGACAGCACGTCCAGGGTGGTGACGATCTTCGCCAGCAGGCCGGGGTACCGGTACATCACGCCGGTCACCAGTAGTCCCAGCCGCATGCGCTCGGTCAGCGCGGCCACGTAACCGAGGGTGGTGTAGCCCTCCAGCATGGGTTCGTCGGCGGTGCCGCGATGCTCCATCTGGAAGTAGTGGTCCATGACCGTGAACTGCGCGAAACCGGCCTGCTCGGCGATGCGGGCGGTATGCGCCAGGGTCAGCGCGATCCGGTCGGCTTCGGGGGGTTGCGAGTAACTCCAATAGTGCAGGCCCAGTTCCACGCCGGACTCCTCCTGTCGGGACGACATGCCTTGTGTTCGTGCGCAATACAGTCTGCCCCATGATCGAGTGCGCAACCCCGGCATCGCGCTCGCACGGTCGAAGGCGTGCGTGCTCGAGGAGGGTCCTCGCGGCGGCTGTCGCCGCGGCGGCGCTGCTCGTCGGTCTCACGTTCGCGGACGCGCCCGAGCCGCTGATCTCCCGACATCCGCCGCCGACGTTCGAATCCTTGTGACCGCCACCATTTCCGCGCGATGGGCTCGGCAGCCGGCCATCCGCGCCCCGAAAACGACTACCGCTTGGGCAGCGGGAGGTCGATGCCTCCGACGTCGGTGACCTTCCAGTCGCTCTTCGGGTCCACGTTCACCGTGTAGTAGATGGTGGTGAGGACGCCGTCGGGGTTCTGAGCGTTGGTGGAGTTGACGTTCAGATAGACGTTCACCTTGTAGACGCCGTTGTCCCGGGTGATGACCTGTGAGCTGAGCAGGGTCGGGCTCGAGGTCCACTTCAGCGGAACGAGGATCTCCTGGAGCTTCGAGGAGGTGGCGTCGAACTTGCTCGCCAAGGCCGCTGTGGTGTTGGACTTCAGACGCGCGGTCCAGGCGTTGAAGTCGGAGTAGTCGAGATCGGCGGCGCCCATGGCGTAGTTCGAGGCCACCTGCTCGGCGCGCTTGTCATTGGCGGCCTGGCCGTCGCGGTCACTCAGGTCACCGCGAGCGGATTGCCACAGGACGGTGACGGTCACCAGGGCGCCGACGAGCAGCACCGCCGCGACGGCGGTCACCAGGGTCGAGACCTTCAGCTGCACCGTCTTGCCCCGGGCCGGCGCCGGGTCCGGATCGACCGGCGGTGTGGGTTCGGTGTTCTGAGACATGGGTCTGCTCCTTGCTGATACTGCTACTTCACGCCGACCTGCACGCGCACGGCACCGTCACCGGTGGACGCGAGCGCCTGCGAGATCAAGCTGCTGATATCGAGCTGCCGCCCGGCCGTGCCCGCCGCATCGGCGAGCGGCCGCAGCTGGGGCGCGAGGGCCTGCAATTCGGGTCCGGCGTGCCGCAACCAGTCGGTCAGCCGGGACAGGAAGGGCGCCAACCCGTTGCCTGATACATAGGCCTGCGGGCCGGGGGCACGGTCCACCAATTTGCCGACGGCATTGATGAGTTCCTCGAGGGACTGCTCGAACTGGACGAATGCCGGCGCCGCGGTCGCGGTCGCCTCGCTCATGCCATCGATATTCGAGGCCGCGACCTGGAAGCTGTTGAGTAGCTGAGCGATTCTGGGTTCGCGGCTCATAATGGCGGCGGCCAGTAGATCGCCCGCCCGGGTCAGGGTCGGCATGGACGAATCGGTGTCGTGGAAGGCCACCCCCAGCGTGCTCACCAGCGAGGCCGCCACCTTCGGATCGAGCTGGTTCATGACCTTGTTGACCAGCCGTGACACCTCGGGAATGGACAGCGGCGACTTCACCGCGGCGGTGTCGAGGCGCTGACCGTCCTTCAGATACGGGCCGCCCGCGGTGCGGGGCCGGAATTCCACGAACGGCTCACCCAGCGCGGACAGCTGCTCGATGGTGATGTCGCTGTCGGTGGGCAGCCTGCGGTCGCCGTCGATGCGGAAGCCCACCTCGACGCCACGCGCGGTGGAGTCCACCGAGGTGATCGTGCCGATCTTCATGCCGGTGAGCAGGATGGGCGAACCCACACCCACGCCACCGGAATCGGCTATCACCATGGAGCCGTCGGTGTAGTGCGCGAACGGATCCGCCCGCACCACGCCGAAGGTCAGATAGCTCGCGCCCACCACGGTCACGGCCGCGATACCGCCCAGCGACGCCAACGCACCCCACCTCATCGCACCGCTCCGATCATGCGCAGCCCGGCCAGCATGGCGGTGACCTGGTCGTCGCCGGACACCGAATCCGCTTTGACACCGGTGACATTCACCTTCGGTCCGTTCTCCACGAACGGAATCAGCTTGTCCCGCAACAGCGAGACCAGTGCCGACAGGTTCGACGGCTGCGACAGATCCAGCGGGCGACCCGAGAGCGCCAGCGGCGCGAAGGCCCGCGTCACCGGATCCAGCGCACCGGCCAGCGGAGCCAGCCACACCAACGACTGGCCGAGCTGCCCCAGCACCGCGAAGATCTGGGTGACGCCCTTGATCGAAGCGGTGGCCGCGGTCATGGCGTCCACCGACTCCGGGCTGAGCTCGTGGTCCAGGAAGTCCACGCGGTCGTGCAACACCTGGGCGTTCACGCCGAGGCCGTCGAGCAGCTTGTCGACCTGGTCCAGGTTCGCCGCCAGATCGACCGCGTTCCCGGCCGCGTTCTGCGCGATCCTCTGGGTCTCCTCGGGGTCGCGGGGCAGTACCGCGTTGAACCGGTTGATGATGTCCTGCAACTGGTTGACCGCGCCGCCCTGGGTGAAGGCGGCCAGCGCGGCCATGGTGTCCTCGAGCTGCACGGGCGGTCGTGTGTGGTCCTGGCCGATGGTCCCGCCATCCTGCAACAGCGACGAGAACCCGTCCGGCGGCGTGGTCAGCGCCAGGTGGATGTCGCCCAGCACCGTGTTCTGCCGCAATTCGGCCACCGTGGTGGCCGGCAACTGCACCATCGACGAGATATCGGCGTCCACGACGACATAGCCGCCGCGACCGCCGGCATGCGCCGAATCCACCACGCGCACACCGCTCACCGACCCGACCTGGGCGCCATTGGCGACGACCTTCGCCTTCGCGGGCAGATTCAGCACATTGCCGAATTCGATGTGGATCCGATAGGTCGGACCGGAGATGGTCGTCCCGGGCACCGGCAGCGCCGACGGATCGAAGGCGCATCCGCCCGCCCCGGCCAGCAGCCCGGCCACAAGCACGGCGGCACCGGCCCGCTTGACCCGCCCCCTGGTCATCCCGGCCACCACAGGCACGCCGGGATGACGGGAAGACGCTGTGTCGATCGTGATGTGCCGACGTCCGATTCTCATCGCGCACCTCCCATTTGGAGAACCAGGGGAACCAGCGGGACGCGCACCATGCCGTCGGCGGCGTCGGTGCAGCTGCCCGCGGTGACGGCATTGACCGCGGCGCAGACCTGTTCGGCCTGCGGGGCGGGCAGCGCCGCACGCGGCGAGCCGTAGGTGATGCCGTTGCCCATGATGTTCCGGGCCGCGTTGGTCAGCACCGGCAGTTTCAGCACGACCTCCGAGAGCGAGCCGACATTGGCGCGCAGCAGGCGCACCAGCGGGAGGGTGTCGTCGAGGGCGCGCATGATCGGGTCGCCCGCGATGGTGACCAGATCATTGAGCATCGGCAGCGCCTCACCGAGGCGATCGATGAGTTTCGCACCGGGACCGAGCAGTTCGGTGCCGGCATTGTTCAGGGCGGGTCCCAGGCGCAGCAGCATGGAGCGCAGGTCGCCCCAATGCTGTTCGACCTTCTCACCGACCGAGGCGAAGGCGTCGAAGATGCCGGCCAGGTGCCCGATGTCGGCATCCGGTTGGGCCAGAGCCGAACCCAGCTTCTTGACGATCTCGTTGATCTGCGGGCCCGCGCCCCGAGTGGCCGAGTCCAGGGCGGACAGGCTGTGCGCCAGAGCATCCGGGGCCTGCGCCTGCTGCAGCTGCGAGGACAGATCGGCCAAGGCGGTCAGGGTCTCGGTAATACTCTTGGGCGTCAGGGTCTTGGTGATGCATTGCGACGAATCCCAGTGCGCCAGGTTCTTGCCGCTGCCCAGCACCGCCAGATCTCGATCGGCCACAATGGAATCCGAGACCGTGGTGGCGGCGGCGTCCGCGTACACGGGGTACTCGGCGGCGACCGAGAACCTCACCTTGACCTTGGTGCCGTCGGAATCGATGGAATCCACGGTGCCGACCGGGATTCCGCGCATGGTCACCTTGTTGCCCGCGTACAGGCCCACCGCGTCGGGCATGATGGCGCAGTAGGAGACGGTCTTCTTCATGGGGTCGAACCAGAGCAGGTAGCCGACCGCGGCCAGCAGCACCACCAGCACCGCACCGGCGACCGACATGAACGCCTGCGATCCGAGCATCCGCTTGAACATCAGCAGTCCTTCCCCGGCACCGGAACGCACACCTGCGGCTGCGCCACGAGCAGATTCGGCAGCGTCACGGTCTGCCGCGACTGGTCGATCCGCATCCCGCCGTCCGGAATCACCAGGTCCGACAGCTTCTTCTGGAGATCCTGCGCAGCCGTCAGGGTCGGCTGGAACTTCTGGCCGAGTTGCTCGAGCTGGGTGATGGCATCGGTCAGCTTGGGCTTCAGATCCGACCAGGCCGGCTCCGCACCGCCCAGCCGGCCCAGTACGTCGCTGAGCAGCCGGATGGCCTCGGCCATCTCCGCATGCTTGTCGTCGAGCACGGTGAGGAGCAGATTGGCATTGTCCATGAGCCGACCGAGATCGGTCTTCGCGCCGTCGTACATGCGTACGTACTCATCGGCCACGGCCACCGCGTTCGACACCTGGGAGCGCTGTTTGTCCAGCGCGTCCACGTAGGTGTCGACCGTGGCCAGCGTGGTGCGCAGGGTATCGGGCGAACCGTCGATCGAATTGCCCAGCGCCGCGAGGTTCCTGTTCAGCGTCGAGCCGTCGATCTTGGACAGCGGGGTGGCCGCGTCCTGGAAGGTCTCGATCAGGCTGTAGGGCAGGCGCACCCGGTCCGCCGGAATGGGCGTCGAACCCAGCGGCCGGCTCCCGGCCGGGAACACCGCCACATAGTGGCCGCCGACAATGGTGAGCATGCGGATGTCCAGCGAGGTCTGATCACCGAGGAAGACATCGGATTTCACCGTGAAGCGCATGACGACCTTGTCCGGCTTCAGCTCCAGCGACCTGACCTCGCCGACGGAGATACCGGCCACGCGCACGTCATCGCCCGCCTTGACCGACTGCGCCTCGGACAGTTCCGCGGTGTAGGTGTGCTTGCCGAACGGAATCGCGTACAACGCACCGACGGCCGCCAGGCCCAGCACCACCAGCACCGCGCCGATGACGCCCTTGCGCAGGTGCCGCTTCTGTTCGGTCGCGTCGTCGACGACGCGGTCATCGCGTTTGCGGCCGAGTCCGTTCAAGACACGCGGCAGACTCATCCGTTGCATATCGCCACCTGCTGTCCCGAGAGAAGCACCTTGACCACCGGCGGTACCTCTGCGATTCCCTTGCTGCACACCGGCTTCCAACCGCTCGGGCCGGTCGGCAGCGCCGCGTCGGCCGCGCCCAGCACCGCGGGCAGGCGGCCGAAGGCGTCCACCGCCTCCTTGGCGTCGGGGAAGACCTTGCGGATCAGGGCATCCACATCGGAGCCGCTGTCGATCCCCAGCGAACGCAGCAGATTGTCGATGGGCCGCAGCACCGACGGCGCGGTCATGGCGAATCGCGCCAGGCCGCCGATGTTCTGCCGCAGGGCCTCGAAGACGTCGGACAACTGCTTCAGCAGCGGCACCAGGTAATGCACCCGGCCGCCCAGCCGGTCCGACAGATCCGACATGTTCCGGATCAGCGTCCCGATCACCTGCTGCCGATTGTCCACGTACGACGCCAGTTTCCCGATCGCGTCCATGGCCGGCCCGATACCGCTGCCGTCACCCTCGATCAAGGCCACCATGCTGGCACTGAACTGGTTGATGGCCTCCGGAGAAATGGTCTGCAATACCGGCTTCAGGCCGTTGAACAGTTGCGTCACGTCGAACGACGGCACCGTGTGGTCCTCGCCGACGCGCGCGCCCGCGGGAATCCGGTTGCCCGGCCGCGGCTGCTGCTGCAGATCGACGTACCGCTGACCGGTCAGGTTCTGGTAGCGGATGGCCAGCTTGGAGTTGTCGTAGATGGGCGCATCTGTCTTGACCGACAATCGGACTCGCGCCTTCGAGCCCTCGAGGCCGATGGCCTTGACCTTGCCCACCTGCACCCCGAACATGCGCACGTCGTCGCCGACCCGGAGGCCGTTGGCATCGGTGAAGATGGCGTCATGGGTCTCGGTCTCTCCCGACACCGGCCGCGCGATCGCGGTGAGCACCAGCATGAGCACCACCACGATGGCGCCGGCGAACAGGGCCAGCCGCCAAGCCGCCGACTTCACACGCCCATCCGTCGCCCCGCCGCCACCTCGATGGAAATCGCTGCGCGATGCACGCCTCATCCGATACCTCCCAGCAGCGGCACCGCGATGGCCGGCACACCCTTCAGGTCGACCTCCACATTCAGCACCGGTCCCTGCCCGTTATCGGGCATGGCGGCGCGCAAACGCTCCAGCAGTAGACGCAATTCGGCCGCGGACTGCTGCGGCTGCGGCACCATCCGCGCCAACGCGGTCAGCACCGGCACCAGCATGTCGGTGGTGCCGGAGAGCTGATTGCCGGCCTGGGTGAAGGTGGTCGCCAGGGCGGGCAGCAGTTGACCGGTGACGGTCGCGACGCCCTTGTCGTAGGCCGCGCGATCGGTCTGCAGCCGTTGCATGCTGAGGATCAGATCCACCACCTGCACGGTCGCGCCCGCGAACCGGCCACCGCCGTCGAAGGCCGGACCGAGGTTGCCGACCAGCTCCGACATGGGCATCTTCTGGTTGTTCGTCACGGTCCGCTGTGCGGTGATGAGCGCCTGCGCCAGCGGCGTGAACGCCTGGGTGTCGGCCGCGGCCTGCGCGATCACCGACGCCATCTGCGGCGTCAGCACCGAATCGCCCATCTGCGCGGCGCTGCGCAGGATCGAGCCCATGGTGGCGTCGTAGACCTCACTCGCGCGGCGACCGGTGAAGTCCAGCACCGTGCCCGAGCGCAGCGGCGAACCGCCCGCGCCCGTGCGCAATTCGATCTCGCTGATCCCGAAGAGGTTGGCGGGTGCGTAGTCCACCTGCAGGCTGTCGTCCAGCCCGAACAGCTCGGAGTCGTCCAGCCGCAGCGAGATCTGCTGCGTCCCATTCCGATCTGGCGAAATCGCGGTGACCTTGCCGACCACCACGCCATTGGCCCGCACGTCGGTGCCGACCAACACACCGTCACCGATCCGCTCGGTGCGCAACGAAATCGGCAGTCCCGCTTCGGTTTTCTGGGACCGGTCCAGCACCCAGCCCGCCACCACCGTCACCACCAGCGCGAGTGCGACGGCGCCGACCGTCATCGCCCGCTTGCGGTCGACGGCCACACCCGGCATTCCGTAATTCGGCATCCCCTACCCCGTGAACGTGATCGCCGGGTTGAAGCCCCACAGGGACAGCGACAGCACCATGTCCATGGCCACGATGGCCACCGAGCTGGCCCGCACGGCCTTGCCCGAGGCGATACCCACGCCCTCCGGGCCGCCGGTCGCGAAAAAGCCGAAGTAGCAGTGGATCAGGATGACGACCACCGCGAAAACGGCCACCTTCACCACGGCGGCGATGACGTCGAACCCGGACACGAACTGGAAGAAATAGTGGTCGTACACCCCGGCCGAGGCCCCGTGCACCAGCGTGATCAGCCCACGGCAGGCCCCGTAGGACAGGATCAGCGCGATGAGGAAGGTCGGCACGATGGCGACCGCGCCCGCCAGCACGCGAGTGGTCACCACGAAGGGAACCGAACGCAGGCCCAGGGATTCGATGGCGTCGATCTCCTCGGAGATGCGCATCGACCCGATCTCGGCGGTCATGCGACAGCCCGCCTGGGCGGCGAACCCGATGGCCGCCACGATCGGAGCCAGCTCACGGGTGGTGGCGTAGGCCGACACCAGGCCGGACACCGGCCCCATGCCCAGCATGTCGAGGGTGGTGAACGATTCCACCGCCACCGACGCGCCCATGACCAGGCCGAGCACGATCATCATCGGCACGGTCCCGCCGCCCACGATGACCGAGCCGCGGCCCCAGGTCATATCCGAGATGGCCCGCATGGTCTCACTGCGATACCGCTTCAGCGTCAACGGGATCGACGAGAGTACCTGCCAGACGAAGGCCAGCACGAACCCCAGGTTCTCCACGCGGCGCAGAATCAGGCCGCGGCGGCGGTAGGCGCGCGCGGCCCAGCCGAGCCCCGTGGGCACATAGGTAGCCGACATCAGGCCAGCCTCGTCGGCAGGAACAGGTCGGTGATCTGGGTGGCGACCAGGTTCACGGTCACAATCGACACCACCGACAGCACCACCGCGGCGTTCACGGCGTCGGCGACACCCCGCGGGCCGCCCTTCGCCTCGAGGCCGCGCTGGCAGGCGATGATCACCACGAGGAAGCCGAATGTCACGGCCTTCAACAGCGACACCCACACATCGGCGGTGCTGGTGAAGGAACCGAAGGTGGACCAGTACGAGCCCGGCGTCACGCCCTGCCCACCGATGGCGACGCCGTAGCCCGCGAGCACGCCCACGAAGATGATGAGGACGTTCAGCAGCGGCGCCACGAAGACCATGGCCGCCAGGCGCGGGATCACCAGGCGGTGTATCGGGCTGATGCCCATGGTGTTCAGCGCGTCGATCTCCTCGCGAATGGTGCGCGCGCCCAGATCCGCCGCCAGCGCCGCGGCGCCCGCGCCGCCCAGCAGGAAGCCGGTGGCCAGCGGTGCGCCCTGCTTGATGACGCCCAGGCCGCCGGTCGCGCCCAGCAGCGAATCGGCGCCGAGGGTGTGAATCAGGTTGCCCACCTGGACCGAAACGATGACACCGAACGGAATCGCGATGAGCACAGCCGGAATCGCGGTGACGGTGATGAGCCGCCACGCCTGGAGAATCGCCTCTTTCCATTGGAATCGGCGGCGCGCGATGTCGGTGAGGGTGCCGACCACGGCTTCCTCGGCAATTCCGACCGCGCGACCGAAGGTGCGCAGCGACGCCACCGAGGTGTCGGAGAAGTTGTCGCGCACGATGCGCACGGCGGACCGACTGTGGACGGCCCGGGTCATCGCGGGACTGCTTGATCGAGACGCCGGAACCGACGCGTGGTGACGAGCTTCAAATTTCTTCTCCGTGATCGGCAACACTGCCTGCCATCAAAGCTAATAGTTACGCGGAGTTACAACAAATCGGCCCGAGTGTGACCAGGGCCTCCAAGTTACTGATAGGTACATCCGCCGCCACTCCCGGTCAACGCAGAGAAATAGCCATTTGACCTGCGATTCTAGAACGTGTTATCAGAGCTGATCGACTGTCGATATGACACCGGCCACACCCCCGGCGAACCTCCGGCATGCCTGTTTCGAACCCTCGGCAATGCCCAAATCGGAATTGAGTGATCTCCCAGCAATCTCCGATTTCGCACCGAACCCACGCGCAACCCGGACACGGAGTGTTCACTGTGGCTGTGGACAACACGGTGTCGGCGGTCCTGCACACGATCGAAGCCGGCGACTGGGCGGAATTCGCGAAACTGGTGCACCCCTATGTGCATTGGACCGAGGGCGGCGTCACCACCCGCGGTCGGACCCGAGTCATGGCGCTGCTGTCCCGGCACGGTGCCACGAAACCCGCGACGTCCTATGAACTCCGCGACGGCCAGGTCTACCGCTGGAACTCCTGATTACGGGCTGAGCGCCAGAAAAACGAAGGCCGAGAACAACACCAGGTGCACACAGCCCTGGAGCAGGGTGGCGCGGCCCGGCACCACGGTCAGCGCGCCGACCACCACGGTCAACGCCAGCAGCACCATCTGGGTCGCGCCCAGGCCGAGCATGAGCGGGCCCGCGATCCAGATCGAGGCCAGCGCGATGGCCGGAATGGTCAGGCCGATGCTGGCCATGGCCGAACCGAGCGCCAGATTCAGCGAGATCTGCACCCGGTCGCGACGCGCGGCCCGCACGGCCGCAATGGTTTCCGGCAGCAGCACCAGCAGCGCGATCACCACGCCGACCGCGGACTGCGGCAGCCCGGCCGCGGCGATCCCGGCCTCGATATTCGGCGTGTCCACCTTCGCCAGGCCGACCACGCCGACCAGGGCAATCAGTAGCAAACCCAAACTCCACAGCGCCTGCCTGCGTGTGGGCGGCTCCTCATGCCCATCGTCGGCCGCCGTGATGCCCTCGACGGGCAGGAAGTCGTCCGGATGCCGGACCGTCTGCACCATGACGAAGACGCCGTAGAGGACCAGCGACGCCCCGGCGGCGAAGGCCAGCTGCGAGGCCGAGAACACCGGGCCGGGCTCGCTGGTGGTGAAGGTCGGCAGCACGAGGCTGAGCGTCGCGAGGGTCGCGACCGTGGCCAGCGCCGCGCCGGTGCCCTCGGCATTGAAGACCGCCACGCGCCGCCGCAGTGCGCCCACCAGCAGCGAGAGGCCGAAAATGCCGTTGCACGTGATCATCACGGCGGCGAAGACGGTGTCGCGGGCCAGTGAGGCGGACTTCTGCGGGCTGGAGACCATGAGCGTGACGATCAGCCCGACCTCGATGATGGTCACCGCCACCGCAAGGATGAGCGACCCGAACGGCTCCCCCACCCGGTGCGCGACCGTCTCCGCATGATGCACCGCGGCCAGCACCGCACCGATCAGCATCGCGCCCACCAGCACCGCCGGGCCCGGGTCCAGCTCATGTCCCCAGGACACCGCCAGCACCGCGGCCCCGAGCACTGGGAGGACGACCGACCAGTACCGCCTGCACAAACGCACCATGAGCCCCATCGTTCCAGCAAACCATCCGCATACCCCACGGTTGAGAGCCATGCCTCCCCCGATCGCGTGACCGCATGAGTGCACGGCGGTGAACTAGGCTGCCCATGTGGATGAAACAGGAGCCGGAACCGCTGACGCGGCGCTACCCCACCCGCACGAACCGCACAACGAGGGCCTCGCATCCAAACTCAACTGGTTGCGGGCCGGCGTGCTGGGCGCCAATGACGGCATCGTCTCCACCGCCGGTCTGGTGGTCGGTGTCGCGGCCGCCACGACCGAGTCCAGCGCCATCCTCACCGCGGGCATCGCGGGCCTGGCCGCCGGCGCCCTCTCCATGGCGGTCGGCGAATACGTCTCCGTCAGCACCCAGCGCGATACCGAACGCGCCCTGCTGTCCAAGGAGAAGCGCGAACTGGCCGAGGAGCCGGATTACGAACTGGTGGAACTCACCCAGATCTACCGGGACAAGGGCCTGACCCCCGAGACCGCGCGCCAGGTGGCCGAGGAGCTCACCGCCCACGATGCCTTCGCCGCCCACGCCGAGGCCGAATTGGGTTTGAACCCGCATGAACTCACCAATCCGTGGCATGCCGCGCTGTCCTCGGCCATCTCCTTCACGGTGGGCGCGATCCTGCCGATCCTGGCCATACTGCTGCCCCCGACCCCATGGCGCATCCCCATCTGTTTCGCCGCGGTCCTGGTGGCATTGGCCGTTACCGGTTCGGTGAGCGCCCGGCTGGGCGGCGCCAATCCGCGCCGCGCTGTGCTGCGAGTCGTCATCGGCGGCGCGCTGGCCATGGCCGTCACCTACGGAATCGGCCAGATCGCAGGGGTTTCCGGGCTCTAGTCGGAGGGTTGATCGGCAGTGCCGGGCGGTGCTGCCAACTCGACCGGAGCGTCGACCGGCCCGGTAGCCGGGCCCACCGGCGCCGGAATCTCCACCGGATGCGGTGTGGCGCGGCCTGGCGGCGCGACCGGCACGGCGGGCGCGTGGATCGGCGCCGCCGGTGGGGCTGCGGACGGAACCTGTTGGGCGGGAGCGACATTCGGCGATCGCGGCGCGGGCGGATGGCGGTCGGGATGTGGGCGAGGCACATTCACGATCGAGGTGTCGGCGATCGGGCGATCACCGGAGGCGGTGAGCCACATGCCCGCCCCGACACCGAGGGCCATGAGGACAGCGGCCAGGACCACCCGGGCCAGTCCGCTGGGATCGATATCGCCTTCGTCGCGCCGGATCTCGTCGACAGTACCGAGCATGGCTGTCCTCCTTCGGATTCCGGGCCGCGACGCTAGGGGGCGGGCGGCGGGGGCGGGGGTGGCACCAGGAACGGGAGGATGGGGGCCAGAATGTCCGGCAGCGACGGCGGGCCGGGCGCGGGCGGCGGTGCGGCGGGCGCAGGGGCGGGCGCGGGCGGTTCGGGGGCCACCTCGGCCGGGGCCGGGGCGACGTATTGCTCGGTTCGCGGTGCGGGCGCGGGGTTCTGCGCGGGGGCGGTCGGAGCGAGCGGCGGTGCGGACGCGGCGGGCGGGGGTGCGGCGGGCGGCGACGCCTTGGGCGGCAACGCCTTGGGCTGCGACGCCTTGGGCTGCGCGTTGATCGGCGGCTGGGTGACGGCCTTAGAGGCCCGCGGGGTATCGGGTGCGGGGCCGCTGGGCTTGTCGAGTCCGGCGAGCAGGGCGCCGCCGATGAGGGCGAAGACCACGCTCAGCGAGAGGACGACCAGTCCCATGAGCACCTTGGGCGACATCTCCCCTGGCGCGGTCAGACCGGGGATGCCATCGTCGGCGGAGGTGGCGGACTGCTCCCGCGCCCCGTCGGGTCTCTCGCGTACCGCGCCCACCGCCACCCGGGAACTCCTTCGACTCGAAGCCCACGCCGCCAATCCGAAAAGCCATTCCTTCAAGGCACGCTACACAGATTTGCTGATCACCTGAACCTGCTACACGGTAAGGAAATAGTTCCAGGTGGATATCTTTTCCAACCGATTGCCAACAAGTTGCGCTCAGTAAAGGGTGAGCACCACCTTGCCGAGCGGGTCGCCCCCGTCGAAGTATTCGAACGCCTCGACGGCCCGCTCGAACGGATACACCCGATCGATCACCGGCCGCATACGGTGCTCGGCCATGGTGCGGTTCATGAACTCCAGATCCGCCCGGCTGCCCACCGCGATCCGGCGCAGGCCCACGTACTTTCCGCCCAGCGGGTCCGCGAGGTGCTGTCCGGGCTCGGCCGGGAACGCGCCGATCAGGACGACCTGGCCGTTGTAAGCCGTCGCCGCAAGGGATTTCGGCACGGTCCGCTTGCCGACCGCATCCACCACCCGCTCGACGCCGAGGCCGCCGGTGAGTTCCAGCACCGTGTGCTCCCAGTCCGGCGTCTCGGTGCGGTCCACCACCTCGTCCGCGCCCAGCTTGCGCAGCCTCTCGCGCTTCTCCGGCGACGACGTGATCGAGATGACCCGCGCGCCCAGCATTTTCGCGTGCTGCACCGCGAACAGTCCGACCGGGCCGGTGCCGACGGTCAGCACCGTGTCGGCGGGACCGACCGGGACCGGCTTGGTCAGCCCTGCCCAGGCCACCAGCCCGGCGCAGGTGAGTGCGGCCGCTTCCGCGTCGGTCAGATGCGGTGGCGCCTGTACCACCGATTCCTCTTCCAGCAGTATATAAGTCGCGAGCCAGCCGTCGCGGGTCGCGCCGTACTGCTGACGGGTGAGCTCCTGCGTCTGTGGCCCGTCGTTCCAGCCGACGAAGTAGGTGCCCATCACGCGGTCGCCCAGCGCCGCCCGGGTCACGCCCTCGCCCAGACCGATCACCTCGCCCACGCCGTCCACCAGCGGCACCACGCCGGGCCGGGCCGGCAGCGGGTAGGTGCCCTCCATCAGCATGATGTCGCGCCGGTTCAGGGAGGCGGCCCGCACTCGCACCAGGACCTGACGCGGTCCGGGCATCGGAGCGTCCTGCACCTCGGTGCTCAACCCGTCCAACCCGCGCAGCGGCTCCATGTGAAACGCAACGCCTTTCGCGTACTGCTTCTGTCCATCGCCCATGGGACCGAGTCTGTGCGGGGCGGGCTTCCCGCGCGATTCCCTGGAGGGAATGAGACGGCCCAACTCTGGGCGCCGGCTGGGGCCTCCGCCCCCGAAGCCCCCGGCCGTTCGTGTGACGATTCCCTGGAGGGAATCGCCACGCGATATCCCCGCCAGCACAGTGGAGGTATGACGATCATGGCCCCGGCGACGACACCGTTCGCGCAGCAGTTGCGTGGCTGGCGGACGCGGCGGCGGTTGAGCCAGCTCGATCTCGCTATTGCCGCGGAGACCAGCCAGCGGTATCTGAGCTTTCTGGAGCAGGGGCGTTCGCATCCGGGGCGGGTCATGGTGATCCGGCTCGCGGAGGTGCTGGGATTGTCGCTGCGGGAGCGCAACGCGTTGCTGCTGGCCGCCGGCTACGCGCCGATCTTTCCCGAATCCTCCTTGAACGCACCGGAACTCGGGGCGGTGCGGTATGCGCTGGACACCATCCTGCGAGGCCATCTGCCGTATCCGGCGGTGGTGACCCGGCCGTTCGGGGTATTGGTGGCCGCCAATCCCGGATTCGAGCTGCTGACCGAGGGTTGTGCGCCGCGGCTGCTGGAGCCGCCGGTCAATGTGCTGCGTGTGGCCCTGCATCCGGATGGCCTGGCGCGGCGGGTGGAGAACCTGCCGGAGTGGGGACGGCACGTCACCGACAGCCTGCGCAATAGAGCGGGCCGCAGTCCGGACGCCGAGCTGGACGCACTCATCGCCGAACTCGACAGCTATCTGCCGCCGGTGGAACCGGGACCGGGGCATCTGGGTTTCGCGGTTCCGCTGCGGCTGCGGTCCGAGGCGGGCGAGCTGCGCCTGATCACGACGGTCACCTCCTTCGCGACGGCCACCGACATCACCCTGTCCGAGCTGCACCTCGAGGCGTTCCTGCCCGCCGATCAGGCCACTTCCGACTACCTGCGCGCCCGCTTCTCCCCCGCTTAGGCGCCGATCGGATATCGAGCCGGCGGAGGGCTTGCCACCCAATACTCGTAGACGTATATTCGTAGACGAGTAAGGAGGTGCCGGATGGCCCGCAAGCGCAAAGTCGCCAATCTGATGGGGTTGGCCGTGCTCTCCGCCGTCGTCGTCGAACCCATGCATCGGTATGAGATCGCCGCGAGGTTGCGGGCATGGGGCAAGGACAATGACATGGGCGTGAAATGGGGATCGCTCTACACCGTCGTGGACAACCTCGCCAAGCACGGTTTCCTCGAGGTCGCCGGCAGCGAGCGCGACGGCGCGCGGCCGGAGCGGACCATCTACCGGATCACCGACGCCGGCCGGGCCGAACTCACCGACTGGACAAGGGAACTCCTCTCCGATCCGGAACCCGAGAAGCGCCGCTTCGTGGCCGGACTGTCGGTCGCCTCGGTGCTGCCGCCCGAGGAGGTCACCGATCTGCTCACCCAGCGAATCAGCAAGCTGGACAAGACCATTGCCGAAACCCGCGCCCAATTGGCCGCTCTGGAAGGCACAGTGCCGCACCTCTTCCTGGTCGAGGAGGACTATGAGCTGACCATGCTGGCGGCGGAGGCCACCTGGGCACGCGCGCTGCGCGATTCGCTCGCCGACGGCAGCTTCCCGGGTGTGGAGGGCTGGCGGGCCTGGCATCGCGAGGGCGTCATGCCCGCCGAGATCGCCGAGCTGGCGGAAGGGGGAGCGCACACGCCGCAGACTCAGCACGACTGATCCCATGGACCGGGCTTCGGCGAAGGTGCTGCAACACCGCCGCCGAAGCCCGGGAACACACCGTCTCGAACCGCGTCCGTGCAGGCGAACCCGGCACCGAGTTTGGCAACTACAGGATAACTGGGTTTTCCACGCACGGGTCGGTTCGGGGTTTCGACAAACCTACGAACATCTCGGGAGAGAACCATGTCCATTCGTTCCGCAATCGTCATCGGCGGCGGCATCTCCGGTCCCGTGACCGCCACCGCCCTCCGCCTGGCCGGTATCGACGCCACCGTCTTCGAGGCCTATCCGGGCCCGGCCTACGGGATCGGCTCCAATCTGGCCCTCGCGCCCAATGGCGTGGCCGCCCTCGACATCGTCGGGGCCGGCGACGCGGTGCGCGCCCGCGCCGTACCCATCAGCAGGTCCGCGATGTCGGTCAACGGCAAGCGATTCGAGTTGCCGGGGATGGCGGATATCGAGCCGCTACGCGTGATCGACCGCGCCGACCTGCATCAGGTCCTGCACGACAATGCCGTCGCCGCCGGAGTGCCCTTCGCCTACGACAAACGGCTCGTCGAGGTGGAGGAGCACGCGGGCGGCGTGACCGCCGTCTTCGCCGACGGCAGCAGCGCGACCGCGGATGTGCTCATCGGCGCGGACGGAATCCGTTCCAGCGTGCGTACCCTGGTCGATCCGAAGGCCCCCGCGCCGACGTATCTGCGCATGCTCGGTTTCGGCGCGTACACCGACTGCCCGGTCGAGCTGGAACCGGAGACGATGACCTTCGCCTTCGGCCGGCGCGCCTACTACCTGTACTGGGCCATGCCGGACGGCCGGGTCGCGTGGGGCGCGAATCTGCCCAGCGAGCAGTACTATTCACTCACCGAGGCCCGGGCCGTACCCGCCGAGCGGTGGCTGCGCACCCTGCGCGAGACCTATGCCGGGGAGGATCCGGGCGAGCAGCTGGCCCGCAGCACCACCCCGGCGCAACTGGCCGTGATCGGCGCGCTGCACATCATGCCGCCGGTGCCGCACTGGCACCGCGGCCGGATGGTGCTCACCGGCGACGCCATCCACGCGCCCAGCAACACCTCCGGGCAGGGGGCCTCGCTGGCCATCGAGAGCGGGATCGAGCTGGCCCGGTGCCTGCGCGATATCGACGATCCGGCAATGGCTTTCGCCACCTACGAGGCACTGCGGCGACCGCGGGTGGAGGGGGTCGCGGCCCGGGTCGCACGGATGAACCAGACCAAGGCGGCCGGGCCCATCGCCCGCAAGGCCATGCAGCTGATGATGCCGTTGATGTTCAAGCGGATGGATCCGGAGAAGATGCTGGGCGCCGAGCAGCGCTTCCGGATCGATTGGGACGCCACCGTGCGACCCGCTGCCGTGCCCGTCTGACGCTCGAAAAGGCCGCGCCCCGACGCGATTTCCGTGGCGGGGCGCGGTCCAGGTCGGTCAGCGCACCGGCAGGACGTCCGGGCGATCGGCCTCGTCGAGCAGCCTGGTGGCGATATTGTCGATGGCCTGATCCAGCAGGATCCGGTCGGAGGAATCGGCGTGGTCCCAACCGCCGAGCTGCGTGACGAGCCAGCGCTTCCACGCGCCGCGCACCCGGTCGACCTCCTGCACACCCCTGTCGGTGAGGATCAGCTCGTCTCCGTCACGGCGCAGTAGGCCCTCCTGTTCCGCCTTGGCGTACACCGGACCGATCAATTCCGCCGGGATCCAATGGGTTCGGGCGATATCGTCGATGGTGGCGGTGCGGCGCAGCCGGTTGTACATGTGCACCTGGCCCAGCGCCCATGCCTCGTCGCGGCCGAGCGCACTGCCCGCCGCCGCCAGGATGCCCGGATCGGGCAGGGCATTGTCACGCTGCTTGCGCAGCACCCGGGCGATGGCCCGCTCCAGCTGCACCAACCGGTCGCCGGAGTCCGGCACGGAGAACTGCTCCCCCACATCGGTGGCCTCGGCCCGCGCACTGTCGCGCAGCGTCACCTGCTGGAGGAAGAACGCCACTACGAAGCCGAGCAGAGCCACCGGCACCACCCAGCGGAAGACGAAGTCGATGGAATCCGCGTACGCCTGGATGATCGGCGCGGACTGCTGTTTCGGCAGGTCCCGCAGCAGCGCGGGGTTCTGTGCCGCCTGCGGCGGGACGCGGGCTTCGATGAGCGCCGTTTCCAGATCCGGGCGCAGCTTGTTGGTGTACAGCGTGCCGAACACCGTGGTGCCGAACGCACTGCCGATGGTCCGGAAGAAGGTGACGCCGGAGGTGGCCGTCCCCAGATCCGAGTACGGGACGCTGTTCTGCACCGCGATGGTCAGCACCTGCATGGCCAGACCGACACCCAAACCCAGGATCAGCATGTACACGGACATGACCCAGACGCCGGTATTCGGGCCCATGGTCGACATGAGGTACAGGCCCAGCGCCATGACCGCACAGCCGATGATGGGAAAAACCTTGTAGTGCCCCGTCTTCCCGACGATATTGCCGGACAGGATCGAGGTGAAGAACAGGCCGAACACCAGCGGGAGCGTCCGCACGCCGGACGCGGTCGCCGAAACACCCTGCACGTATTGCAGATACGCGGGCAGGTAGGTGATGGCGCCCAGCAGCGCGAAGCCGACGATGAAGCTCAGGATCGAGCACACCGTGAACACATTGCTGCGGAACAGGTGCATGGGCAGCATGGGTTCGCGGGCTCGGAACTCCGCGGCCACGAAGGTCCCCACGAGCACCGCCGCGGCCACGAACAGGCCGATGATGGTGGGCGAACTCCACGCGTAATCCTGCCCGCCCCACTCCAATCCGAGGATCAGGCAGGTGACTCCGATCGCGATCAGCGCGATGCCGAGATAGTCCACGATCGGTCGGACGACCGCTTTGATCATCGGGATGGTGCGGGCCGCCAGGGCGATCATGACGATGGCGAGGGGGACGTTGACATAGAAGCACCAGCGCCAGCTCAGATGGTCGGTGAACAGCCCGCCCAGCGTCGGCCCGATGACCGTGGTGATGCCGAAGACCGCGCCCAGCGCACCCTGGTACTTGCCGCGTTCGCGCAGCGGAATGACATCTGCGATGAGGGCCATGGAGGTGACCATGAGCCCGCCCGCGCCCAGCCCCTGGATGGCGCGCGCCACGATGAGCAGCGTCATGCCGTGCGCGAGCCCGGCAGCCATCGAGCCGATGATGAAGACGGCGCCGCTGATCTGGAAGACCAGTTTGCGGCCGAAGAGGTCACCGAACTTGCCGGACAGGGCGGTCGAGATGGCCTCGGCCACCAAGTAGGAGGTGACCACCCAGGCCATGTGCCCGGCCCCGCCCAGATCCGCCACGATGGTCGGCAGGGCGGTGGCGACGATGGTGGTATCCAGCGCGGCCATGAGCATGCCGAGCGCGACGGTTCCGAAGATGACGTTTCTGCGGACCCGGCTCAGCTGTGGTGGCGCGTCGGGCTTCTCGGCGGTGGCGCTGGCACCGGTCATCGGCCCAGTATGTGGCGCTCACCAGCGAATATGTGGCAACGACACGGCGGATCGGCCAATTCCGCAGAGCGACCGATTAGTTCGTGCGGACCGCGTAGTCGCCGAGCGCCGGCTCGAGGGTGTCGAAGGCAGCGGCGACCCGCTCGGCCAGCGACGCGGCGATGGCCTCGTTCGGCTCCCCCGCGACCGTGCGGCGCAGCACCTCCTCGAACAGGACTCGATGCACTCCGCTCAGCAGCGCGGCCGCGATCCGAGCAGCGAAATCGTCTGCGGTGGAACCTGTTTCCTCAGCCAGCACCTGAAACAGATGTCGCTCCCGGTCCTCGTGGAACTCCCGCAGCCGTGCCACCAGCGCGGGACTGCCGGTGATCAGGGCGGCGAAGTCCGGCCCGGAGAATCCAGCGAGCACGGCATCCTTCGCCGCGACCGCGGCGAGATACGCGCGGCGCAGCGCGGCCAGCGCCGACTCTCCTGGCTGCCGCTCACGCACCGCGGTCGCCGGGCCCGCCACGAAAGCGTCGTGAATATCCAGCACCAGGTCTTCCTTGCGCGGGAAGTAGTTGGTCACCGTCATCTTGGCGACCTCGGCCGCCTGCGCGATCTCGGCGATGGTGACGTTGTCGTACCCGCGGTCCAGAAACAGCCGAGTGGCGGTGTTCGAGATGTTCTGCCTGGTCTGCGCCTTCTTGCGGGCGCGCAGGCCCAGCGCGGGGGTACCGGTCTCGGCCGAGGGTGCGCTCATGCCGACGAGCATATCCACACCCGACACAAGTTAGTAGTCGATCTATTTTTAGAACGAAGCCAGGTTTACCGACACCGGTCACATCGGTCAAGATCACGGGGCGGCCGATTCGCCTACCGCCAGAACTTACTCTGCAGTAAGGTCGAGGGGACGAGTGCGATCCCGCACATCGAACGCCGAACCCTGCGAGGTCAACAGCCATGGCATGGAAGCCCAGCGAAATCCCGGACCAGACCGAGCGCACCTTCGTGATCACCGGAGCCAACGGCGGGATCGGCGAGCAGACCACCAGGGTGCTCGCGAGCAAGGGCGCCACCGTCATCATGGCCTGCCGCAATGCCGCCAAGGCGCAGGAGGTGGCCGACCGCATCGAGGGTGACGTGCGGGTGGCGAACCTGGATCTGGCCGACCTCGCCTCGGTACGTCAATTCGCCGCGAGCACAGGCGAATTCGATGTGCTCATCAATAACGCGGGCCTGATGAACATTCCGTTCTCGCGCACCGAGGACGGGTTCGAAACCCAGTGGGGCGTCAACCATCTCGGCCACTTCGCGCTGACCGGCCTGCTGCTGGACAAGATCCGCGACCGCGTGGTCACCCTGGCCTCCATCGCCCACAAGCAGACCCCCAAGTTGTGGATCGACGACCTCAACTACGAACATCGCCGCTACCAGCGCAATCTCGCCTACGCCCAGTCCAAGCTGTCGAACCTCATGTTCGCCCGCGAACTCCAGCGGCGCCTGACCGAGGCCGGTTCGTCCAAGCGCTCCTACGCGGTACACCCCGGCGTCTCCGCCACCGATCTGTTCGCCCGCACCGAAACCCCCCTTGACACGATCTCCAAGCCGTTCATCCGACTCATCGGCCAGTCTCCCTACCACGCGGCCTACTCCTCCCTGTTCGCCGCGACCGAGCCCGACGCCGACCCCACCGTCTACTGGGGTCCGACCCGCTGGTTCGGCAGCCGGGGCCCGGTCGAGCCGTCGCCGTCGAGCAAGATTTCGCGGGACCCGGAACTGATGCGCCGGCTCTGGGAAGAGTCCGAGCGTTTGACCGGCGTCACATACAAGTTCTGATCAGCAGACCTGCCTACTACGGGAGCCGTAGTAGGCAGGTACCGTGGGGGGCGTGTCCGCTCCCCATCGCCGTCCGGCCCTGATTGTCTTCGTGGTCGTGGCATTCCTGGCGTGCCTGGGGTTGGGCTACTGGCAGTGGACCCGGTTCGAATCGGGTGGTGGCACGTACCAGAATCTCGGCTACGCCTTGCAATGGCCGCTGTTCGCGGGATTCGTGGTATGGGCCTACGTGCGATTCGTGCGTCTGGAGAAGGAATCCGTGGAGGACGCGGCTCCCGCTCCGGACACAACCACCGAGGTCACGCCGACCGGTGCGCCCGCCGCCCGGCCGCGTCGGCCGAAAGCGGCGGCACCGCGCGAGATTCCGGCGGGCATCCTGCCGGAGCGTCCCACGGCGGCCAAGGACGAGGATCCCGAGCTCGCCGAATACAACAGGTACCTGGCCGAACTGCACGCCCGCGATATGGACGACAAGGTCCGTGACGCCGGGCTGCACCACACCGAGAGGAGCGCCGGTTGAGCACCCGCGACAACTCCGCAGAATCCCCCGTCGCCGGTGAGACCACCACGCTGGCTCCCCGCCCGCTCGGTGCCGCAGCGCCCGAGAAGATCCGCGGCGCGCTGACCCGCTACCGCGCGCTGGCCTACATCACCGGTGTGTGGCTGCTGGTGCTGTGCGGCGAGATGATCTACAAGTACCTGATCCTCGACGATTCCAGCACCGCCCCGCACTGGCTGTTCTACATCGGCCAGGTGCACGGCCTCTTCTACATGATCTACCTGGTCTTCACCATCGACCTCGGCATCAAGGCCCGCTGGAGGCCGCTGACCACCGCGCTCACCTGCCTCGCGGGCACGATCCCCTTCCTGTCCTTCGTGTTCGAGCACTACCGCACCCGCGACGTGAAATCCGCCTTCGGCCTCTGAGCATCGAACGAAAACCGCGCCCCGCCGAAGAATCGGCGGGGCGCGGTCGGTTTCAGGACCCGTGAGCACATCTGCGAACCAGGTGCCCCGCGGTCCGTGCGAGCGCCCGGGCCTGGGCCGGCCGATGTGCGCGATCGGCCGCTCCATCGCCGCATGGGCGCACCGCCCGTGGCACCGACCGGCGCCGGCCGCCATGCGAGAACGGCCCGGCGGTTTCCCGCGCGGCGGATACGGTCAGGGCCCGGGTACTCGACCCCGGCCCCTGAATCGCCGTATCGCGGGGGCCGATTCAGCCCGCGGCGAGACCCGCCAGCGCGGGGAGAAGCTGGCGCAGAGCGCGGCCGCGATGGGAGGCGGCGTCCTTCTCGGCGGGAGTGAGCTGGGCGGAGGAGACGTCACCTCCGGCGGGATAGAAGATCGGATCGTAACCGAAGCCGCCGTCGCCCACCGGCTTTCGGCCGATGACGCCCGGCCATTCACCACGCACCACTTCTTCGACGCCGTCGGCGACCAGGGCGCAGGCCGAGACGAAACGCGCGCCGCGGCGCTGGTCCGGGACGTCGCCGAGCTGGGACAGCAGCAGGGTGTTGTTGGCCTCGTCATTGCCGTGGGCGCCGGACCAGCGCGCCGACAGAACGCCGGGCATGCCGTTCAGCGCATCCACCTCCAGGCCGGAATCATCTGCGACGCAGGGGATTCCGGTGGCGGCGAAACCGTCATGGGCCTTGGTGAGGGCGTTCTCCTCGAAGGTCGCGCCGGTCTCCGGGGCCTCGTCGTAGGGCGGGACGTCGTTCAGGCCGATGATCTCGATGCCCGCGATCCCAGCCTCATCCAGGATGCGGCGCAGCTCGTTCAGCTTCTTGGCATTGCGGCTGGCGACCAGGACGCGTCGAGTCATCGCTTCTTGGATTCCTCGGGCTCGGGCAGCACACCCGGGTACGGCAGGGCGAGGGCTTCCTTCTGCACCACGAACAGCTGCTCGCAGCCCGCGAGCGCGGAGTCCAGCAGCTTGTCGAGGGTGGAGCGGGGGAAGGTCGCGCCCTCACCGGTGCCCTGGATCTCGACCAGGGTGCCGGTGTCGGTGGCCACCACGTTCATATCGACCTCGGCGCGCGAATCCTCCTCGTACGGCAGGTCCAGCCGCACCCGGCCATCGACCACGCCGACGCTCACCGCGGCGATGGCGCAGGAGATCGGTTGCGGGTCGGTCAGTTTCCCGGCCGCGCCCAGGTAGGTGATGGCATCCGAGAGCGCCACGTACGCGCCGGTGATGGCGGCGGTACGAGTGCCGCCGTCGGCCTGCAGCACATCGCAGTCCACGGCGATGGTGTTCTCGCCGATGGTGGACAGGTCGATGCAGGCACGCAGCGAACGGCCGATCAGCCGCGAGATCTCCTGGGTGCGGCCACCGACCTTGCCCTTCACCGACTCTCGCCCCGAACGGGTATGGGTCGCCGCGGGCAGCATGGCGTATTCGGCCGTCAGCCAGCCCAATCCGGAATCCCGGCGCCACGGCGGCACCCCATCGGTGACACTCGCGGTGCACATCACCCGCGTCTGCCCGAATTCCACCAGCACCGACCCCGCCGGATGCGTGGTGAATCCCCGAGTGATCCTTACTTCGCGGAGTTCGTCATCCGCCCTGCCATCGGCTCGTTTCGACACGGCCAACAGGCTATACCGCCTGCCCCGCGCCTCAGCGGACTCCCCTGCCTCCCCGGGAGAGGTGAGCACTGATTTCGTAGCCGTCGGGGTTCATCGGGTACGGCGTGAATTGGTTCCGCGCCCAACCGCCGGCACGGATGCACGACAGTCGCCCGTACTCAGCCGCCCGCTGAAGGTCCGGCGAGGCGGGGGAGCCTCAGATATCGAAAACCTCGCCCGGGGACACGGCGTGGACGGGACCGCTGAAGACCGCCTTGGCTTCGGCGATGACGTCCTCGCGGGAGGTCCACGGGGGAATGTGGGTGAGCAGGAGTTCGCCGACGCCGACCCGGGCGGCGATCAGGCCCGCTTCGTGACCGGACAGGTGGATGCCCGGCGGGCGGTTGGCCGGGTCGTGGGTCCAGGAGGCCTCGGAGAGCAGAACGTTTGCGCCGCTGGCCAACTCGAAGACCTCGTCGCACAGGGCGGTATCACCGGTGTAAACCAGGGTGCGCCCGGTGGCGGTGGTGATGCGCAGGCCATAGGACTCCGGCGGGTGGTACATGCGACGGGCCTCGACGGTGTGGCCGGGGCCGAAAGGGGTCGGCGTATCCGCCTGCCAGATCCGCATGTCGATCACGTCGGACCAATCGTCGGTTTCGCCGCCGATCTCCGCGGAGGCGTTGCCGATTCGCAGCGAGGTGTCGGTGGGGCCGTAGACGATGGCCTTACCCGCGGGCGGATTCGGGTGGTAGCGACGCCACACCAGCAGGCCCGGCAAATCCAGGCAGTGGTCGGCGTGCAGGTGGGTCAGGAAGATGTCGACCTCACCCGGATCGAGGTGGCGCTGCAGCGCGCCGAGCACTCCGGGGCCGAAATCGATGACGGTCGGTGTCATATCCGGGCCGGTCAGCAGGTAACCCGACGCCGGGGAATCCGGGCCGGACACGCTGCCCGAGCACCCGAGGACGGTGAGGCGCATTCCCCCATGCTGCCACGCTGCATTCTCACTCAAGGAGGGATCCCCCATATCGCCGACCACGTCCAGCGTCACCCCTACAACGCGAGACGGCCGGCGTCAGATCCGCGACGATGACGACGTTCACTCCCAGAGAGTACCCATCCGGCAACCACTCCACCTATCGCCCCGAAAAGATGTCCTTGCCAAGAGATTTCCGGGTTGCCGGGCAGGACTCCCCACAGGATCGAGCCGTATAGCACGGCCACCACCAGCCCGACCGCGATCTGCAACACATTTCGCGAGAACCAGCCCCAGCAGATCAGATACGTGAGCCAGCCGAACACGAGCACCGAGGCCCCGACCGAAACACTGTGCGGCGGCGCGGTGAGCCACTGCCCCGTTCCCGCGATCACCCAGATGATGGCCGTCGCCGTCAGCCCGCGCCCGATCCCCGTCAACAACGTGAGCAGCCCGAGCACGATGACCGGCAGCGTGTTCCCGAACAGATGCCCCCAATTGGCATGCAGCACAGGCGCGAACAGAATGCCGATCAGCCCCTCCCCGCTGCGCGGCTTCACCCCCGCCTGATCCAGCTCGTTGCCGGTCAGGCTGTTGACCCCCTCGACGCCATACAGCAACACCGTGAATCCCAGGGTCAACGCAATGGCACGCTGCCACAGCAGCTTCAGAGCGCCATTCCCCTCCGATCCCTCCGCCGGCTTCGCCAACTGGCCCCGCAGCCGCGCGATCCGATCCGGATCGAACGACGCGCCCATGCCGCTCCCGCCGCCCATGCCAAGACCTCCTAGCCGCCCTTGCCCCGAGCCTACCGCCGCGATACGCCCGACCGCCTCGGGGAATTCCCCGATCCGCGAACCTCCCACACGCCTGCTCGACCCCGGCCGCGGCGGAGACCGCAAGTCGTCATCCGCGCCTGTTCATGCCGGGGCCATGCCCCCGGCGTCACTCACCGTCCGGCCGACATGAATCGCCGACCAGACCGGTCACGGATACGGCCGGACCGGCGCCACCGCCACGACAGCTTCCGGACCTGCGAGCACGAGATCAACTCGGCGCACGGCATCCCGGCGTGGGCGCGTGAAATCCGCGGGCTGCGGCAGGGAGCCGACGCCGAGGCGCGCTCCGGCGAGCGGCACACCCGTGATCGGCTCCGCGACCTGGCCGGATGGTGCGGCCCTGCGCGGGCGTCGGCATTCGCCGGAGTTCGGGTGTCGGGCGGACCCGCCCGCCGGCGGTCGACCTTCGACCGCAAATGCCGCGCGCCCGCTGCGTTTTCGCAGCGGGCGCGGGAAGCCGAGGCTGGAATCAGGCCCAGAGCTGGCCGTCGAGCTTTTCTTCCGCCTCTTCGAGGGTGCCGTCGTAGGCGCCGGTGGAAAGGTATTTCCAGCCGCCGTCGGCGACGACGAAGGCGATGTCGGCGCGTTGACCGGCCTTCTGCGCCTTCTTGGCGACGCCGAGGGCGGCGTGCAGGATGGCGCCGGTGGAGATACCCGCGAAAATGCCCTCTTCGAGGACCAATTCGCGGGTGCGGCGGACGGCGTCGTAAGGACCGACCGAGAAACGCGAGGTCAGGACCGACTCGTCGTAGAGTTCGGGAACGAAGCCCTCGTCGAGATTGCGCAGGCCGTAGACCAGTTCGCCGTAGCGGGGCTCGGCGGCGACGATGTCGATGCCGGGGACCTTCTCGCGCAGGAAGCGGCCGGTGCCCATGAGCGTGCCGGTGGTGCCCAGACCAGCCACGAAGTGCGTGATCTCGGGCAGGTCGGCGAGGATCTCGGGACCGGTGGTCTCGTAGTGCGCCAGCGCGTTGGCGGGATTGCCGTACTGGTAGAGCATCACCCAGTCCGGATTCTCCGCCGCGATCTGCTTGGCCAGCGCCACAGCCTGATTGGAGCCGCCCGCGGCCGGGGAGTCGATGATCTCGGCGCCGAACATGGTCAGCAGCTGCCGCCGCTCCACCGAGGTGTTCTCCGGCATCACGCACACCAGGCGATACCCCTTGAGCTTGGCCGCCATGGCCAGCGAGATACCGGTATTGCCGCTGGTGGGTTCGAGAATCGTGCAGCCGGGCGTCAGCCGCCCGTCGGCCTCGGCCTGCTCGATCATGCGCAGCGCGGGCCGGTCCTTGATGGACCCGGTCGGATTGCGGTCCTCGAGTTTGGCCCACAGCCGCACGTGGTTGTCACCGTCCCACTGCGGGGACAGATTCTTGAGCCCGACCAGCGGGGTGTTGCCCAATGTCGCGATCAGCGACTCGTAGCGCGCCATGGTCAGCGGACGCCGTCGGCGGTGTCCGATGCGCCTCCGGCGACCGCCGGGAGGATGGTGACGGTGCCGTCCGCGGGCACCTCGGCCTCGAGCCCGCCGCTGAACCGCACATCCTCGTCGTCGACGTAGATGTTGACGTAGCGGTTCAGCTTGCCGTCCTTGAGCAGCTTCGCCTCCAAGCCCGGGTAGTTGGCCTCGAGGTCGGCGATGACGGCGGCCAGGGTCGCGCCCTGCGCCTGAACGCGCTTCTCGCCCTTGGTGATCGGGCGCATGATGGTCGGGATGGACACGGTGACCGGCATGAGGGGGGACTCCTTGTATTCTTCCGGCGTGCGGGGTGCTTGAAAGTCGTTCAGGCGTCGACGGATTCGCTGTGGGCCGCGACGATCTCGACGGGCTCCTCGGTGACGACGCCGTCGATGATCCGATAGCTGCGCAGGTCGTGCCGCTCCGGATCGCGGGTGGAGATCAGCACATAGTGGGCATTGGGCTCCGACGCGAAGGAGACGTCGGTGCGGCTCGGGTACGCCTCGGTGGCGGTGTGCGAGTGATAGATGACCACCGGCTCCTCGTCGGCGGCATCCATCTCCCGCCACAGCCGCAGCTGCTCGCCCGAGTCGAACTCGTAGAAGGTGGGCGAGCGCGCGGCATTGACCATGGGGATGAAACGCTCGGGCCGATCGGAGCCCTCAGGACCGGCGATGACACCGCACGCCTCATCGGGGTGGTCGGCGCGGGCGTGCGCCACCATCGCCTCCACGAGGTCGGCTCCGATCACCAGCACAGTCGCATCCTTCCGCTCGACGCCTCCGGCCGAAAGGCCGAAACGCTGTCGTCAACAGGTCAGAATATGCGGCTATTCCCGATGAATCCGCTCACACCCCTCTGCGCCGAACAGGTCGCGGTAGGCCGGGATGCCCGCCACCGAGGTGGCCGACAGGATGGCGTCCACGATCGCGCGCTCCACACAGACCGCCGCGGCCGTGCACAGCTGGTCCAGGATCAGCAGGTCCGCGGGGAAGGCGGGCGGCATGGGCAAGCTCGGCCGCGGCTCGGCGGTACCGGTCGCGATCGCGAACAGGGTGTCGCCGTCCAGCGGTGAGTGGGCGGGCCGGATGGCCCGGGCCAGCCCGTCGTGCGCGGTAGCGGCCAAGCGGCGGCAGGCGGCCGGATCCAGCGCCGCGTCGGTGGCGACCACGCCGATGGTGGTGTTGAGCACGGTGCCCTTCACCGCGAGGGCGTTCGCCGCGGCCAACTGTTCGGCGGTGGCCGCACGGAGCCCGAAATACTCGGCGCCGTCGGTTCCCGTGCCCCATGGGAATCCGGTGCGCGGATCGAAGACCGAGCCGACCGGATTGGCCACGATCACCGCGCCCACGGTGATGCCCGCAGCCGGACCGTCGTCGAAACACACACTGGCGGTACCGATTCCGCCCTTGAGCGAGCCCGCCCGCGCGCCGGCGCCCGCGCCTGCCGAACCGCGCTCGAACTCCGTGCCCGCGGCCTCCGCGGCCAGGTAGCCGAAGTCGGCGTCGGGCCGAATGTTCCACGCCCCCACCGGAAGATCGAAGATGACCGCCCCCGGCACGATCGGCACCACGCGGGCAGGGTCGGCGGGATCCATCGGGATCCCCTCCCTGTGCTCCTCCAGCCAGCGCATGACGCCGTCGGCGGCGGCCAACCCGTAGGCGCTGCCGCCGGTGAGCAGGATCGCATTCACCTGCCGCACAGTGTTTCCCGGATCCAGCAGGTCTGTCTCGCGGGTGCCCGGACCGCCGCCGCGCACATCGACCGAGGCGACGGCGCCGCCCGGCACCCGCACCACCGTGCAGCCGGTGGCCGCGCCGGAACCGAGCGTGGCCTCGGCGTCCAGCGCGTGATGATGGCCGACCAGGACGCCGCTGACGTCGGTGATCGAATTACGTGGTCCCGCCACACTGTTCACGGCAGTTCCTCCTCGGTGGCCACGTGGCGTCCGATGGCTAGGGCGCGAGCGCCTGGATCAGCGAGTCCTGCATCCAGGTGAGCCAGTGGTACACCTCGAGACTCGGCCCGCGCGGATCGTCATCGGGAAAATGGTCGGGCGTGTCGGAGGTGACGTCCAGGGCCGTGCCCAGCGCCAGCCGCACGTCATTGAGCGCGGTGAGCCAGGCGTCGGCCTGTTCCTGGGTGATGACGATCCTGCCGCCCTGCGGCGGCAGCGTCTCCAGGATGACCAGGCCCGCGGCCACCTTGGTCTCGATGATCTCCGGCTCGTGCAGGCTGCGCAGGGCGCCGTTGAGGTCGGCGCGGTCGGCGTCAGGGGAACCGGGTTCGGGGCGATGGAAGTCCGGCAGCAGCCGGGCCAATCGCGGATCGTCGGGCGGACTGGTGTTGCCCAGCTCTAGCCCGGTCAGCGCCGCGAGGTCGTCCTCAGGTGCAGAGCGGGCGCGATCGGTGAGCAGTCCGGTGACGGCCCCGACCAGCGAACGCAATACCTCCGCCTCGTGGGCGTCCATTTCCGAACGCAGCTTCGGACCGCCCAGGGAGTTCTTTCTGCTCCACTTCCGCACAGGGTTACCGTAGTCGCCTCGATCACTCGTCACGTTGCATGGTGGCCCACAGTCCGGCCGCGTGGAGCCGTTGGACGTCATGCTCCATCTTGTCGCGCGAGCCGGCGGACACCACAGCCTTGCCCTCGTTGTGAACCTTCAGCATCAGCTCGGTTGCCTTGCCTTTGCTATAGCCGAAGAGCTTCTGGAAGATGTAGGTCACATAGTGCATGAGGTTGACCGGATCGTCCCATACGACGGTGACCCACGGCCGGTCCTCGGCCTCCAGAATCTCGGAGTATTCCACAGCCTCCGGTGTCGCCTGTGCCGCCGACATAGCCACGTTGACGCCGGCCGGACCGGCGGCGACCCGGACAACGTCCTGATTACACAGACCCATAACACCCAGGGTACGACTGGACCGCGATAAGACAACAGCCCACGACACGCCGAAGCGCGTCGCTCCCGCACGCGGCGCATGCGGCAAACGAAGAGCAACGGCACCGCATTTGCGCCAGCTCAACGCCTGATTCGCGGCCCAAGCGCAGAGATGTGGAGCGCTCGATTCCGGATTCTCCGCGGCGACGGAGCGAACGGCTCCATAGACCTGCGCCTCGGAGGAGCGAGGGAAGGAAGAATCGAGACCTCGGGGCCGCGAACCCGCCCGGAGCGAAGCGGAGGGCAAAATAGGCGCGGTGATGATCGCCGACGGACTGACCAGTACGGCCCTGCTGACCGACCAGTACGAGCTGACCATGCTGGCCGCGGCGCTGGCCGATGGTTCGGCCCAGCGCCAGTGCACCTTCGAAGTATTCGCTCGCAGGTTGCCGCACGGCCGCCGCTACGGAGTGGTCGCGGGGACGGGGCGATTGCCGGCGGCACTGAGCGAATTCCGTTTCGGCGAAGCCGAACTCGCGGTCGTGGAGCGGTTCCTGGACACCCGCACCCTGAAGTGGTTGCGCGACTACCGCTTCCGCGGCGAGATCGACGGCTATCGCGAAGGCGAGCTCTTCTTCCCCGGCTCCCCCGTCCTCACCGTGCGCGGCAGCTTCGCCGAATGCGTCCTGCTGGAAACCCTCATCCTGTCCATCTACAACCACGACAGCGCGATCGCCGCCGCGGCCGCCCGGATGGTCAGCGCCGCCGGCGGCCGCCGCATGATCGAAATGGGTTCGCGCCGAACCCATGAGCTGGCCGCCCCCGCCAGCGCCCGCGCCGCTTACCTGGCCGGCTTCGACGCCACCTCCAATCTGGAGGCCACCCGCAGCTTCGGCGTGCCCAGCGCGGGCACCAGCGCGCACGCCTTCACCCTGCTGCACAGCGGCGCGGACGGCGCGCACGAGGCGGCGGCCTTCCGCAGCCAGGTCGAAGCGCTGGGCGTCGGCACCACGCTGCTGGTGGACACCTTCGACATCACCCGCGGCGTGGCCACCGCCATCGAGGTGGCCGGGCCCGAATTGGGCGGCGTGCGTATCGATTCCGGTGATCTGGGCGTGCTGGCCCGGCAGGTGCGCGAGCAGCTCGACGCCCTGGGCGCGGTGCACACGCGCATCGTGGTCTCCGGCGACCTGGACGAATACTCCATCGCCGCACTGCGCGCCGAACCGGTGGACGCCTACGGCGTCGGCACCTCGCTGGTCACCGGATCCGGCGCGCCGACCGCGGGCATGGTCTACAAGCTGGTCGAGGTGGACGGCATTCCGGTGGCGAAACGCAGCCCCCACAAAGAATCTCGGGGCGGCACCAAGCGCGCCGTGCGGCTCGCCCGCCGCACCGGCACCATCGTGGAGGAGATCGTCTACCCCGCTACCGCGGCCCGCCCGGACCCGGACGGCTTCGAGATCCGCGATCTCCAGGTCCCGCTGGTGCGCGATGGCGAGGCGGTCGGGGACCTCGCGACCCTGGCGCAGAGCCGGGAACAGGTGGCCAAGGGCCTGAACAGTCTGCCCTGGGAGGGCCTGAAGCTGTCGGCGGGCGAACCCGCGATTCCGACGACCTTTTCGCGCTGAACCGCCACAGCCCCGCCGCGATCGCCGCGGCGGGCGCGGCGAACAGGGCCGTGTGCGCCAGCGTGCCCAGCAGCTCCTCGACCTCGAACGAAATGTCGTGCCACACCAGATCCGCCACCACACCGGCGATCTCGAAGGCCACGAAATACCGCAGGGCCATGAGCGCGGCGCCCTTCATCGCTTCCCCCGATCCATCGACCGACGCCGACGCGGCGCGGCGGGGCACCGGGCGGCACAATGCAATACGAGCGGCGCGCCGTCCTGGTTCAGCCGCCGATTCCCGGGAGGTACGCCCATGAGCCGAGCCCTGATCGTCGTCGACGTGCAGAACGATTTCTGTGAAGGCGGATCACTGGCTGTCGCGGGCGGGGCGGCCGTGGCCGAGCGCATCACCGAATACCTGAGCGTCTCCGACTATGCCACCGTCGTCGCCACCCGCGACTTCCACATCGACCCGGGCGCGCACTTCTCCGCCCGGCCCGACTACGTCGACACCTGGCCTCCGCACTGCCGCGTCGGGACCCCCGGCGCGGACTTCCACCCCAACCTGAACACCACGCCCATCCGGGAGGTCTTCTCCAAAGGCGCGTACTCCGCGGCCTATTCGGGCTTCGAGGGCACCGCCTCCGACGGCAGCACCACCCTCGCCGACTGGCTGCGCGCCCATGAGATCGACGCCGTCGACGTCTGCGGCATCGCCACCGACCACTGCGTCCGCGCCACCGCCCTCGACGCTCGCGCCCAGGGTTTCGACACCCGCGTCCTGCTCGGCCTCACCGCCGCCGTCTCCCCCGGCACCCTCGCCACCGCCCTGGACGAACTCCGTGCCCGCGGCGTCGAACTGGCCGGAACGCTGGAGAGCTGATCCTCGAGCTCGAAACCGGATCGCAGGTTCGCGGCCGGTCTCGTTCCGCACTGTGCTCCGCCTCCCCGCGCTCGGAGCGGGAAAGCGAACGGCTTCGTAGACTGCCGCCATGGAGGTGCGCAGGAGGGAAGCGAGACCTCCAGGGCCGCGAAGCCGCCGCGAATCGAACACTGTCGGCGCGGCGCAGTAATCTGGCCGCGTGCCCGAACTGCCTCCCGTTCCGAAGCTGTTGGCCACCGCTGTGCAGGCGTTGGGGGGCAAGGAGCGCACGGGGCAGCAGACCATGTCGGCCGCCGTGGCGCACGCCATCGACACCGGCGAGCATCTGGCGGTGCAGGCGGGGACGGGCACCGGCAAGTCGCTCGCCTATCTGGTGCCGAGCCTGCGGCACGCGGTGCGGACCGGGAGGACCGTGGTGGTGTCGACGGCGACCATCGCTTTGCAGCGGCAGCTGGTGGACCGGGATCTGCCGCGACTGGCCGACGCGCTGGCGACGCCGCTCGGGAGGGTGCCGCAGTTCGCGATCCTCAAGGGGCGCAACAACTATCTGTGCCTGAACAAAATCAATAGCGCCATTCCGGACGAGCCCGAGGCCGAACTCTTCGACGCCTTCGCCATTTCCAAACTGGGCCGCGAGGTACAGCGGCTGCACGAGTGGGTGTCCGACACCGAGACCGGGGACCGCGACGAACTCGCCCCCGGCGTGAGCGACCGGGCATGGCGGCAGGTGAGCGTGAGTTCCCGCGAATGCCTGGGTAAGTCGCGCTGCCCGTTCGGACAGGACTGCTTCGCCGAGAAGGCGCGCGCCGAATCCGGGCAGGCCGATGTGGTGGTGACCAATCACGCGCTGCTGGCCATCGACGCCATCAGCGGCATCCAGGTGCTGCCGGAACACGATGTGGTGGTCATCGACGAGGCGCACGAACTGGTGGACCGGGTGACCGGCGTGGCCACCGCCGAACTGTCCACCCCCGCCATCAGCGCCGCCGCCAAGCGGTGCTCGAAGCTCATCGACGAACAGGAGGTGGACCGGCTCGAGAGCGCGGCCGAGGCCTGGCACAACCTGCTCGACGAGCTGAACCCCGGACGCTGGGATCGCATGCCCGACGGCGCGGCCCCGGTGCTCGCGCTGATTCGTGACGCCGCCTGGAACGCGCGCACCGCGCTCGCCCCGCAGGGCGCTGGTTCCGCGCAGGGCGACCCGGAATCCGCGGCGGCCCGCAATCAGGCGCTCGCGGCCGTCGAGGAAATACACGACGCGGCGGTGCGGGTGCTGACCACCTTCGAGGAGGCCGATCCGGCCGCGCACCGCGATGTCATCTGGCTGGCGTCGGAGGACGTGCGCGGGGTGGCCCGCCGCACCCTGCACATGGCCCCGCTATCGGTCGGCGGGCTGCTGCGCAGCCGCCTGTTCGGTACGGCCACCGTGGTTCTCACCTCGGCGACCCTCCAGATCGGCGGCTCGTTCGACAATCTGGCGGTGACCTGGGGGCTGCCGCCGCAGTCGTCGGCCACCGTGGACCCGGCGCTGGCCAATGGCGCGGAGACCCCGTCGGACGAGAAATCGCTGCGCTGGAATTCGGTCGACGTGGGTTCGCCCTTCGACCACGCCAAGTCCGGAATCCTGTACGTGGCGAAGCATCTGCCCGCGCCCGGGCGGGACGGCCTGCCGCAGGCGTACCTGGATGAGATCGAACGCCTCATTCGCGCGGCGGGCGGGCGCACCCTCGGACTGTTCTCGTCCATGCGAGCGGCCAAGGCCGCCACGGAAATACTGCGCGAGCGCCTGGACACGCCGATCCTGTGCCAGGGCGACGATGCCACCGGCGCACTTGTCCGGAAATTCGCCGAAGACCCGGAAATCTCACTCTTCGGGACGCTTTCGCTGTGGCAGGGGGTTGATGTCCCCGGTCCGTCGCTGAGTCTGGTGATCCTGGACCGGATTCCGTTCCCACGCCCGGACGACCCCCTGCTGGTGGCGCGTCAGCGTGCGGTGGAATCGCGAGGTGGCAATGGATTTCTGTCCGTCGCGGCCAATCACGCGGCACTGCTCTTGGCGCAGGGAACGGGGCGTTTGCTGCGCAGTGTGGACGATCGCGGCGTAATCGCAATTCTGGATTCGCGGCTGGTCACAGCACGCTATGGCGGTTATCTCCGAGCATCTTTGCCGCCGTATTGGGAAACATCAGATCCCCACGTTGTGACAAAAGCTCTCGAAAGACTGACAAATAGTGTCGCACAAATGAAATGACGTCTGTGAGAACAGTCACAGGGGTGGTTCTTACTTCTGATCAGAAGTAAATTGGCTTTCGATACTCCGGTGAACCCCCAATTCCCACATCGGACGTGTCCGTCGTCCCCGCGCCAAGCCCTGCACGCGGCGCGGGGACACCGATACTTTCCGCCGCCTACTTCAACGCGAGGGTGATGAGAGCGGCGACCACGCCCAGCACGACCGCCCCGGCGCCCCAGATCAGACCCTGACGCTGCCACGGGCGACCCCGGTCCAGCGCGAGTCGACCCGGGCCCGCGAAGGCGAAGGCGACCGCCGCCAGGGCGTACACGGCGGGCAGTTCCCACATCGCGAATCCGCCGCTCCAGCCGACGTTCACCGCATTGATCATGGTGCCCAGCGCGATGGCGGCGGCCAGCGGCGTCAACAGCCCCAGCACCAGCAGCAGGCCGCCGGTGATCTCACTCAGACCGGCCAGCGTGGCGAAGGACTTGCCCGGGTGGTAGCCCATTCCTTGGAAGCCCTGCGCGGTCGCGTCCAGGCCGTAGCCGTTGAACCAGCCGAACAGCTTCTGGCTGCCGTGCACGGCCAGCAGGCCGCCGAAGCCCACCCGGGCGACGAGCAGGCCGATGTCGGCGCCGTTCACACCGGAGGAGGCGGCAGCAGTGGCGGCGTTGGCCTTCACGGTTTCGGTCATGTCGGGGTCCTTCTCTTTCGGGTCTGTTCGGCTCGCGGGCAGTCCTATCCGGACCGTGGTCCGCTTTGAGCCTACAGCAGGTCCTCAACGACACCGGGCGCGAGGCTGTACCGCCTCGCGCCCGGTAACGCGCGAAAAGGGATTGCAGGGTAAGTCCCCGAGAGCCCGAGAGTTGTGGCCCCTACTTGGCCAGGTACCAGAAGTAGTAGATGAACACCGCCATCAGCGCCCACATGACCGGATGCACGTCGCGCGCACGCCGTTTGGCCAGCATGACGATCGGATAGAACAGCAGGCCCATGGCGATGCCGTTCGCGATCGAGTAGGTCAACGGCATCATGATCACGGTGATGAACGCCGGGACCGCGTATTCCAGCTTGTTCCAGTCGATCTCGCCCAGGGCGCGCGACATGAGCACGCCGACCACGATGAGCGCGGGCGCGGTCACGGCCGACACATCGGCGAAGGTGGCGAAGATCGGGAAGAAGAACAGGGCGACCAGGAACCAGCCGGCCGTGGCGACCGCGGTCAGGCCGGTGCGGCCGCCCGCCGAGACGCCCGCGGTGGATTCGACATAGGCGGTGGTGGACGAAGTGCCGATGATGGCGCCCGCGGCCGTGCCGACCGAGTCGGCGGCCAGCGCCTTGCCCGCGCGCTCCAGTTTGCCGTCCGCGGTCAGCAGCCCCGCCTGGTTGGCCACGCCGATCAGAGTGCCGGAGGCGTCGAAGAAGTCGACGAACAGCATGGTCAGCACGACGACCACCATTTTCCCGGTGAAGGCGTCGGGCAGGTGAATGATGGCCTGGCCGAAGGTCTGGTCCAGTCCGTGCGGCATGGCGGCGAGGGAGTCCGGCAGCCGCACCAGACCGGTGACCACGCCGAGAACGGTGGTGCAGAGGATGCCGTAGAGCACCGCGCCGTGCCAGCCGAGCGCAAGGAAGACGACGGTCACCACGAGACCGAAGAGCGCCAGCAGGGTGGTGCCCTCGTGGAAGTCGCCCAGGTGCACGAAAGTGGCGTCGCTGGCCGTCACGATGCCCGCGCTCTTGAGTCCGAGGAAGGCCACGAACATGCCGATGCCCGCGCCGACCGCGAGCTTCATCTGCATGGGAATGGCCTCGATGATCTTCTCGCGCACTTTGGTGACGGCCAGGACGAAGAAGATGACGCCGGAGAGCAGCGTGCCCGACAGCGCCTCCTGCCATGGGATTCCCATATGCAGCACGACCGTGTAGGCGAAGAAGGCATTGAGGCCCATGCCGGGGGCGAGCGCGACCGGATACTTGGCCCACAAGCCCATGACCAGCGTGCCGAAGATGGCGGCGACGGCGGTCGCGGTGAAGACGGCCTGGATCGGCATGCCCTTGTCGTGGAGATCGCCGGCCGGGCCGTCACCGAGGATGCGCGGGTTCACGGCGAGCACATAGGACATGGCCAGGAACGTGACGGTTCCGGCCATGAGCTCGCGCTTGAAGGTCGACCCGTGTTCGCTGATGCCGAAGTACGCGTCGACGCGCCCCTTGGTGCGTATGAGGACGTCGGTGCTCATGAGTGTGGTGTCTCCAGTCCGCGGGAGGGTAGAACACTGCCGTGGGCACCGTACTTGTCCCGATGGCACGATCTGTCACTGAAACCGCGAATTGTGGGCAATCCCACCTGCCTGAGCATTGTTTTTCGGGCGCTACTTTCGCAATTTATCGGCAAATTAAATAACCACCGGCCTGTAATTCTGGAGCCTTGACCGCTATTGGCTGGAACGTTACAAATACGCAATCAGCCGGGGGCGATCAGGGAACCGGCCAGGCAGAAGTAGTACGCCAGTGGTCACCGATGTCATAGACGCGGTCGCGGACTTCGCGATCGATCGCCGAGCAATCTGGGATGTCCTGGTCGACCCGCAGACCTATCCCCGGCTATTTCCCGGAATCGGCGCGTGTGAAGAACTCGACACCGTCGACGCGCACCCGACATCGAATATGCGGATCGGCGGCCATGCCATCGATGTCCAGGTGCTCCGCGTGCAGTTGCACATCACGCGCGCCGGCGAGGGGTTCGAGATCCACTGCCCCGAACAGGGCAGTTTCGCGACCGTGCGCCTGCACGGCGACGAGCGGCAAACCCGGGTCTACGTGACCTACTTCAAGGCCGGACTGGTGCATCCGATGCTGGCCCGCCTGCCCAACTCCGCGGTGGTGGCCTGGACGCTGGCGGGGCTGAAGCGGGTGGGCGATCTGATCCTGGGCACGCCGACCTCGTACATGGTCAATGGCGAGAATTCGCCGATGCGCTTACAGGCCGGGGTGGTCAAGCGCATGGTGGCCTCCGGCATGGTGCGCACCTATCGCCCCGATGTCGGCCTGCGGCAGATCGGCGGCCTTGCCAAATGGGGTTTCAGCCTGGCGGGCGGGTATGCGGCGGCGGCCGCGCACTCACCGCGGCGAGCAGCCGTAATCGACGAACGGTACTCGAGCACCTTCCACCAATTGCACGCGCGCAGTAGCGCTCTCGCGGGTGCCTTCGCCGCGCTGGGGTTCGGGCCGGGGACCGCGGTAGGGCTGCTGTGCCGCAATCACACCGGCATGGTCGAGTGCATGGTGGCGGCGGGCAAGTCGGGTGCGGACGCGGTACTGCTCAACACCGGGCTACCGGCGCGGCAGGTCGAGGAGATCGTGCAGCGACATCGGCTCTCGGCGCTGTTCGTGGACAGCGAATTCGAGCATCTGGTGCGGTATCTGCCCACCGACCTGCCCCGGTTCACCAGCGACGACGCGCCGCCGGATCCGGGGCGCACCACCATCGAGGAACTCATCGCCATGCGGCAGGAGCCGCCGCGCAAACCGCCGCGGCCAGGTCGATTGGTGGTGCTCACTTCCGGGACCAGCGGCACGCCCAAGGGCGCGCGGCGGCCGCACCCCAAGGGTTTCGGGACGGTGGCCGCACTCCTGTCGCGAATTCCGTTCGGCACCAACGAGACCATGTTCATTCCGGCCCCGCTGTTCCACACCTGGGGGCTGGGGGCCCTGCAGATCTCCACGGCCATCCGGGCGACGGTGCTGCTGGGCGACCGCTTCGACGCCGAGGACTGCCTGCGCCGCATCGCCGAGCACCGGGTGACGGCGCTGGTCGTGGTGCCGATCATGGTGAACCGAATCCTGGACCTGCCCGAGCAGGTTCGCGCCCGCTACGACCTGTCCAGTCTGCGCATCGTGGCCAGTTGCGGTGCGCCCCTGACCGGTGCGACGGTACTGAAGTTCCTCGACGCCTTCGGCGACATCCTCTACAACGTGTACGGCTCCACCGAGGTCTCGTGGGCGTCCATCGCCGACTCCGCGGATCTGCGCATGTCCCCCACTACCGCGGGGCGGCCGCCGCTGGGCACGAAACTCGCTGTGCTGGGCCCGGATCGGCGGCCGGTACCGGTGGGGGCGACCGGGCGCATCTTCGTCGGCAATCACATGCTGTTCGACGGCTACACCGATGCCGCCCCGCCCGAGGAGGCCGACGGCATGCTCGACACCGGCGACATCGGCTTCCTGGACGCCGCCGGCAAGCTGTTCGTGGCCGGGCGAGACGACGAGATGATCATCTCCGGCGGCGAGAATGTCTTCCCGCGCGCCGTCGAGGAGGCGCTGGCGCATCTGCCGCAGGTGAGCGAGGTGGCCGTGGTCGGGGTGCCGGATCACGAATTCGGCCAACGCCTGGCCGCTTTCGTGGTGAAACGGCCGGGCTCCGGGCTGGATTCGGACATGGTGCGCAACTACATCCGGCATCGGGTCAGCCGATTCTCGGTGCCGCGCGACGTCACCTTCCTGGAGGCGTTGCCGCGCAACCCTACCGGCAAGATCCTCAAGCGGATGCTGATCGCGCCGACCTGACCGCTAGGGGCTCGGCGAGGCGATCAGGCCCAGTTCGGCGTCGGTGGCCAGCAGCGGGTGATGCGGAAGGATGCGGATGGTGTACCCGACCGCACCGGACAGCGGGACCGGCGTCTGGATGGTGAAAACGTCCACGCCGGAATCGGTTCCGGTGTGCCGCATGTCGAAGGTGTGAATGTCGGAGAGGTCGTCGGTGGGTGAGACCCGGCCCAGCACGGCCTGTACGCGGACATCACCGGGGGTGAGTCCGCCGAGATCGACACGGGCCCGCAGCGCCAACTCCGCGCCGATGACCGGGATGTCGGGCAGTCCGGAGCTGTCCACCTGGACGACTTTCACACTGGGCCAGGCGGATTCGACGCGGCGGCGATACGCCGACAGATCCTGCGCGCCCTTGAAATCGTCGGCGGACACCGCCTCGAAGGCCGCGGCGGCGGGTGCGTAGTAGTCGACGGCGTAGTCGCGAACCATGCGCGAGGCCAGCACCTTCGGCCCCAGGGTCCGCAGGGTGTGGCGGACCATCTCCATCCAGCGCACCGGCAGGCCGTCCCGGTCGCGGTCGTAGAAGCGCGGCAGCACAGCGCGTTCCAGCAGTTCGTAGAGGGCCGACGCCTCGAGATCGTCGCGGCGGTGGTCGTCGCGGACGCCGTCGGCGGTGGGGATGGACCAGCCGTTCTCGCCGTCGTACATCTCGTCCCACCAACCGTCGCGGATGGACAGGTTGAGGCCGCCGTTGAGGGCCGACTTCATGCCGGAGGTGCCGCACGCCTCGAGCGGGCGCAGCGGGTTGTTGAGCCAGACATCGCACCCCCAGTACAGGTAGCGGGCCATGGACATGTCGTAATCGGGCAGGAAGACGATGCGGTGGCGCACGGCCGGGTCGTCGGCGAAGCGAACCACCTGTTGGATGAGAGCCTTGCCGCCCTCGTCGGCCGGATGCGATTTGCCCGCGACCACCAGCTGCACCGGATGCTGCGGATCGAGCAGCATGGCGCGCAGGCGTTCCGGGTCGCGCAGCATGAGGGTCAGGCGCTTGTAGGTCGGGACGCGGCGGGCGAAGCCGACGGTCAGCACGCCCGGGTCGAAAACCTGGTCGATCCACCCGAGTTCGGCGGCAGCGGCACCGCGTTCCAGCCACGAGTCGCGCAGGCGGCGGCGCACCTCGCCGACCAGGATGCCGCGCAGCGCGTTCCGGATGGACCACAGCTCACGCAGGTCCACATCGCACAGCCGCTCCCAGCCGCGGGCTTCCTCGACCAGTTCGTCGCCGATGAGTTCGCGAGCCTTGTCGATCCATTCGCGCGCCGCCCAGGTGGGGGCGTGCACGCCATTGGTGACCGAGCCGATGGGCACCTCGGCGGTGTCGAAGCCCGGCCACAGCGGCGCGAACATGGCGCGGCTGACCTCGCCGTGCAGCTTCGACACGCCGTTGGCGCGCTGGGCGAGTCGCAGGCCCAGGTGGGCCATGTTGAACACCGACGGATCGGCCTCGCGGCCCATGGCCAGAATGCGATCCACCGAAACGCCGGGCAGCACAAGCGATTCCCGTTCACCGTGCGGGCCGCCGAAGTAGCGGCGGACCAGGGCGCCGGCGAAGCGGTCGATGCCCGCGGGAACCGGGGTGTGGGTGGTGAAGACCGTGCCGGCGCGGACGGCGGTCAGCGCGGAATCGAAATCCATTCCGGTGGCCATGTATTCGCGAATGCGCTCGATGCCGAGGAAACCGGCGTGGCCCTCGTTCATGTGGAAGACGTCGGGGTCCGGCAGGCCGTGGGCGCGGGTGTACGCGCGCACCGCCCGGACGCCGCCGATACCGGCCAGGATCTCCTGCTTGATGCGGTGGTCCTGGTCGCCGCCGTAGAGCCGGTCGGTGACGGCCCGCAGTTCCGGATCGTTGTCGGCGATATCGGAGTCCAAGAGCAGCAGAGGAATCCGGCCCACCTGGGCGATCCACACCCGGGCCCGCAGCACCCTGCCCTCGGGCATGGCCACGTGAATGAGCACCGGCGCACCGGCTGAATCTCCCCCCGCCCCAGCGCCCCCGCCGGTGAGCAGGCGCAGCGGCAGGCCCATGGGGTCCAGCGCCGGGTAATGCTCGGCCTGCCAGCCGTCGGCGGTCAGCGACTGCCGGAAATAGCCGGAGCGGTACAGCAATCCGACCCCGATGAGCGGCAACCCCAGATCGGAGGCGGCCTTCAGATGGTCACCCGCCAAGATCCCGAGCCCGCCCGAGTAATTGGGCAGGACCTCGGTGACGCCGAACTCCATGGAGAAATAGGCGATCCCGCGCGGCCCGCGCGGCTGCTTCTGAAACCAGCGGGGACGATCCAGGTAGTCCCGCAGGTCGGCGGCCGCGGTGTCGACCCGCCGCACATAGGCCTCGTCCTCCGCCAGCTCGTCGAGCCGGGCCGCGGGCAACTCCCCCAGCATCCGCACCGGATCGTGCCCGACCTCCACCCAGAGGCCGGGATCCAGCTCCGCGAACACATCCTGAGTGGGTCCATGCCAGGACCAGCGCAGATTGGTCGCCAGCTCGGTCAATGCGGACAACCGCTCCGGCAGGTGGGCGCGAACGGTGAATCGACGCAATGCCTTCACCATGCTTATTCTGCCCTCCGCTCGGCTCCGGGCGGGTTCGCGGCCCCGAAGTCTCGATTCTTCCCTCGTCCGCTTCCACGCTCCGTAAGCCCAGAATCGGCACGGCCGCGAACCCTCGAGCGCATCTCACGCTGGTCAGAGCATCCCCGGGCAAGGGCATCCGGTCGGCAACCGATAACGTGTTTCACATGAGCGAGCAGCAGGAGGCGGTCGACGGACTGCCCACCCAGGAGCATCACGAGGGCGGGTTCCGGCCGATCCACGAACTGGGCCGCGATTCCAGCCGGGGTGGACCGCACTATGGCGAATTCATCGAGCAGGTGCGCGGGCTCATGGACCGGGTGCGGCTGGCCGCCCCGTCCGACGAGCTGGCGCTGGACGTCATCGCCACGCTGAAAGAGCTGAACGACAAGCTCGACGAGGCGGTCGTGGACGAGTGGGCCGCACCCGCCTGGCACCGCACGGATCTGCCCGCGCGCGGCAATATCACCCTGCCGCCGTTCGAGGTCGAATCCGCGGGCAAGGACGGGGTGCAGGCCCGCATCACCTTCCGCACCTTCCATCTGGGTGGCAACAGCGCGGCCCACGGCGGCCACATCGCGCTCGGCTTCGACGACCTGCTGGGCATGACGGCGGCGCTGTACACCAAATCGGTCACCCGCACCGCCTTCCTGCACATCGACTACCGGGCCATCACGCCCCTGAACACCGAGCTGCAACTGCGCGGCTGGGTGGAGCGGCAGGAGGGTCGCAAGGTGTTCGTACGCGCCACCCTGCACGACGGCGAGCGCCTGTGCGCCGAGGCGCACGGCCTGTTCCTGCTCCTCCAGCCCGGGCAGCAGTAGCCGCTCCGGTAAGTTCGAAGGCGTGACCGGCCGCATCGCCATCGATGACACCGCCCCCGCGATTCCCGGCGGCCGGCCGTCCAAAGCCGTGGTCGGCGAGGTCGTGCCGGTGCGCGCCGTGGTCTGGTGCGAGGGCCACGAGGCCGTGGCCGCCACCCTCGCGGTGCGGTCGCCGGGTTCGTCACGCACACAGCGCATTCGCATGAGTCCGGAGTACGAGCCGGACGTGTACAACGCCGTGTTCACCCCGACCAAGCCCGGGCGCTGGACCTTTCGGATCGAGGGCTGGAACGATCCCATCGCCACCTGGCGATCCGGAGTGGAGGCCAAGCTGGCGGTCGGGCAGAGCGCCGTCGACCTGGCCAACGATCTCGAGATCGGGGCACGGCTGCTGGACCGGGCGGCATTGGCGGTGCCCAAGCCGCAGTGGGAGATCCTGCGCGCCGCGGCCGCCGCACTGCGCAGCGACGCCCAGCTGCCCGCGCGGGTGGCTCCGGCCTTCAGCGCCGAGGTGAGCGCGATCCTGCGGGCAACGCCTCTGCGGGAGTTGGTGACTCACGGGCCGCTGCACACCGTGCGGGTGGAACGGCAGCGGGCCCTCTGCGGCGCCTGGTACGAATTCTTCCCGCGCTCGACCGGCGGCTGGGATGCCGCGGGCAATCCGGTACACGGCACCTTCGCCACGGCCGCCAAGGATCTGCCCCGCATCGCCGCCATGGGCTTCGATGTGGTGTACCTGCCGCCGATCCACCCCATCGGCAAGGTGAATCGCAAGGGTCCCAACAACTCCCTGACCGCCGGACCCGGGGATGTGGGCTCGCCGTGGGCCATCGGCTCCGATGAGGGCGGGCACGACGCCATCCACCCACAGCTGGGCACCGAAGCCGACTTCCTCGACTTCGTGGCCGCCGCACGGGAATTGGGCCTGGAGGTGGCCCTGGATCTGGCCTTGCAGTGCGCCCCGGACCATCCCTGGGTGGCGGCGCATCCGGAATGGTTCACCACCTTGCCGGACGGCACCATCGCCTACGCGGAGAATCCGCCGAAGAAGTATCAGGACATCTATCCGCTGAATTTCGACGACGATCCCGACGGGCTGTACGCCGAGGTGCTGCGGGTGGTGCGGCATTGGATCAGCTTGGGCGTCACCATTTTCCGGGTCGACAATCCGCACACCAAGCCGACGGACTTCTGGGAATGGCTGATCGAGGAGGTGCAGCGAAAGAATCCGGAGATCATCTTCCTGTCCGAGGCCTTCACTCGCCCGGCCCGCATGTACGGTCTCGCGCGGCGCGGATTCAGCCAGTCCTACACGTATTTCACGTGGCGCACGCACAAACACGAGATCGAGGAATTCGGCAGGGAATTGGCCGCCAAGGCCGACGAGGCGCGCGCCAACCTGTTCGTGAACACCCCGGACATCCTGCACGAGAGCCTGCAACACGGCGGTCCGGGCATGTTCGCGATCCGCGCGGTGCTGGCCGCGACGCTCGCGGCCACCTGGGGTGTTTACTCCGGCTTCGAGCTGTACGAGCACCAGGCGGTGCGGCCGGGCAGCGAGGAATACCTGGATTCCGAGAAATACCAGCTGCGTCCGCGCCGTTTCGCGGAGGCCGCCGCGCGCGGAGAATCGCTGGAGCCGTGGCTGACCCGGCTCAACGAGATCCGCCGCGCGCACCCGGCGCTGCAGCAGGTGCGCTGCATCCACTTCCACCCCGTGGACAATGATGCGCTGCTGGCGTTCTCGAAGTTCGATCCCACCACCGGTGACGCCGTGTTGGTGGTGGTGAACCTGAATCCGTTCGGCGCCGAACAGGGCATGGTCTCGCTGGACCTGCCCGCCATCGGCCGCGAGTGGCATGACCGGCCGGTGGTGTTCGACGAGATCAGCGGCGAGGAATACCACTGGGGGCAGTGCAATTACGTGCGCCTGGACCCGGCTCGCGCGGCGGCGCACATTCTCAGGCTGCCGCCGGTGCCGTCCGCCGTGCGCAGCGAGCTCGCCTACCGCCGATCGTTCCGATGAATCGGCGCGACCTTCTGCTGCTCGCGGCGGGCACGCATCCCGATCCGCATACGGTGCTGGGAGCGCACCCGCATCCCGACGGAACGATCATCCGGGTGCTGCGGCCGCACGCGGAGACCGTCGCGGCCCGGATCGGCGGCGTGGATCATCCACTGGCGCACAGTGATCACGGGGTGTTCGAGGCCATCGTGTCGTTCCCGGAGCTGTGGGACTACCGCATCGTCACCTCTTATCCGGGCGGGCGCACGGTCGTGGACGCGGACGGGTACCGCTTCCTGCCCACGCTCGGTGAGGTCGACCTGCACCTGCTCGGCGAGGGACGGCACGAACGGCTGTGGGAGGCGCTGGGCGCGCACCCGAGGCGGTACACCACCCTCGACGGCGAGGTGTCCGGCACGGCGTTCGCCGTGTGGGCGCCGAACGCGCGCGGCGTAGCGGTGATCGGGGACTTCGACGGCTGGAGCGGAAACACCGCGCCCATGCGGAAACTCGGCGATTCCGGGGTATGGGAGCTGTTCCTGCCCGGCATCGGGGAGGGGGCGCTGTACAAGTACCGTGTGCACGGGGCGGACGGGCGCACCGTCGACCACGCCGACCCGATGGCCTACGCCACCGAGGTGCCGCCCGCGACCGCCTCGGTGATCACCATGAGCGAATTCGCCTGGGGCGATGCGGAATGGCTACGGGCCCGCGAGCGCACCGATCCGCTGCGCGCACCGGTCAGCATCTACGAGGTGCATCTCGGTTCGTGGCGACCCGGGCTCGGCTATCGCGAGATCGCCGACCAGCTGGCGGAATACGTGCTGGCCCGGGGCTTCACCCATGTGGAGTTGCTGCCGGTGGCCGAGCATCCCTTCGGCGGCTCCTGGGGCTACCAGGTCACCTCCTACTACGCGCCGACCGCCCGCTTCGGGTCCCCCGACGACTTCCGGTATCTGGTGGATCACCTGCACCGCAAGGGCATCGGCATCATTCTCGACTGGGTGCCGGCGCACTTCCCGCGCGACGAATGGGCATTGGCCCGATTCGACGGCACCGCCCTCTACGAGCACTCCGACCCGCGCCGGGGCGAGCAACTCGACTGGGGCACCTACGTTTTCAACTACGGCCGCCACGAGGTGCGCAACTTCCTGGTCGCCAACGCGCTGTACTGGATCGAGGAATTCCACGTCGACGGCCTGCGGGTGGACGCCGTGGCCTCGATGCTCTACCTGGACTACTCGCGCCCGGACTGGGAGCCGAACATCCACGGCGGCCGGGAGAATCTGGAGGCCGTCGCCTTCCTCCAGGAAATGAACGCGACCGTGCACAAGCACTTTCCGGGTGTGCTGACCGTGGCCGAGGAGTCCACCACCTGGCCCGGGGTCACGCGCGCCACCGAGGTGGGCGGACTCGGCTTCACCATGAAATGGAATATGGGCTGGATGCACGACACCCTCGGGTATCTGGCCCACGATCCGGTGTACCGGACCTGGCACCACAATGAGATCACCTTCTCGCTCACCTACGCCTGGAGCGAGAACTACGTGCTGCCCATCAGCCACGACGAAGTGGTCCACGGCAAGGGCACGCTGTGGACCCGCATGCCCGGCGACGATTTCACCAAGGCGGGTGGAGTACGAGCACTGCTGGCGTACATGTGGGCGCATCCCGGCAAGCAGTTGCTGTTCATGGGCCAGGAATTCGGCCAGTTCCGGGAATGGGACCATGATCGCGGGCTGGATTGGCACGAGCTGGAAAACCCACTGCACCAGGGTATTCAGAAGCTGGTCGGCGATCTCAACCGGCTGTATGTCGCGAATCCCGCGCTGTGGAGCCAGGACACCTCACCTGGCGGCTATTCCTGGATCGACGCCGACGATCGCGACAACAATGTGCTGTCCTTCCTGCGCTATGGCGCCGACGGCTCCATCCTGGCCTGCGTCTACAACTTCTCCGGGGCCCAACTCGACGGCTATCGCATCGGATTGCCGGGGGCCGAACCGGATTCGTGGTACGAGGTATTGAATACCGACGCCATCGCCTACGGCGGCAACGGAACCGGCAATGCGGGTGCGATTTCGGAGGAGTCCATCCCGTGGCACGGCCGACCGGTCTCGGCCGTCCTGACGCTCGCGCCGCACAGCGCCGTATGGTTGTCGAAGACGGCGCCCGCCGATTGAGGGGCTGGTCGGAAGTCCTCCTCGTCACTACGGGTGCTGGTAACGATCGTGCCGCCAGCCGCAAAGCAGAGTCCAGCGGCGTGGTGCCAGGTAAGGATCTGGTCATCGACCCCGTGATCCGGCCGAGGCCGGCGCAATTCTGACAGATCCGCGCGGACGGGGTGCGGTTCGGGCTCGACAGCCATCCCGGCCGAAGGCATGCCGGGATGACGAGTGGGACTCCTGTCCGGGGGCTCAGCGGACCGGTTGCCCGCTGGGCGGGAGGAACCGCGGATGATCCCCGATCACTTGGGCCAGCCTGGCGAACGGCCCAGGACGGCCAGGATCCGATCCAGTCCGGACGACTCCGGCGCCGCCACCTCCGGCGCGAACGATGCGCCCGGCTGCTCCCGCTCCGGGCCGCGCGGCACCGCCTCGGCGACCGGCAGCCCCGCGCTCAGCAGGTCCGCGTCGAACTCCACGATCTTTCCGAGGGCCCGCGCGACATCCCAGGCGTGCACGATGTAGTCGATGAAGTGAAAACTGATCGCCAGCGGCGCGGGAACCACGATGCCGCCGCGGATCTCCGGCAGCGGGAACTCCTGTTCCAGGACGCCCGGCTCGGCGAAGGTGGCCAGCACGTGCTCGGCCGCGGTCCGGTATTCACCGACGGGATCGTCGCCGAGGGGCTGCGGCTTCCACAGCGCGAGATCGTTCTCGCCGCGCGCGGCGGCCGCGAACCCGTAGTGCTGAACGATCATGTGCTCCAGCAGGTCTCGCAGAGTCCAGCCCGCGCAGGGGGTGGTCGCACCCAGGTCGGCGGAGGTCAGCCCCGTCACCACCTCGATGCTCGTACGCACCGCGCGGGCGTCCAGCGCGAGCAGTTCCGGCCCGGAGGCCAGCAATTCTTTGTAGGTGCTTATCATAAGCATTAGCTTACTAATTTCTCGGTGATGCGGACAGTGACAATCCGGCGAATTCCACACCAACGGCTCCGCTGCGGGCGCAGTCTGGACAGACAGCCGTTTCGAGCCGAGAGGGTCCCGTGGACGAGCGCACCAAGATCACACTGGACGAATCCGAGATCCCGAGGCGTTGGTACAACGTCATCCCGGACCTGCCCGCGCCACCGCCGCCCCCACTGCACCCCGGCACCGGGCAGCCGGTCGGGCCGGAGGATCTGGCACCGTTGTTCCCGATGGAACTCATCCGACAGGAGGTGAGCGGCGAACGCTACCTCGACATCCCGGACGAGGTCATCGACGTGTACCGGCTCTGGCGGCCGACACCGCTGTTCCGGGCGCGGCGGCTGGAGCAGGCGCTCGGCACCCCGGCGCGCATCTATTACAAATACGAAGGCGTCTCCCCCGCCGGCTCGCACAAACCGAATACCGCTGTGCCGCAGGCGTTCTACAACGCCGCCGAGGGCACGCGGCGGCTGACCACCGAGACCGGTGCGGGCCAGTGGGGCAGCGCGCTCGCCTTCGCCTGCGCGCAGTACGGCATCGACTGCGAGGTATGGATGGTGCGCGCCTCCTACGACCAGAAGCCGCACCGGCGCACGCTCATGCGGACCTGGGGCGCGACCGTGCATGCCAGCCCCTCACCCGTAACCGCGGCGGGCGCGAAAGTCCTCGCCGACCATCCGGACTCCCCCGGCAGCCTGGGCATCGCCATCAGCGAGGCGGTGGAGGTGGCGGCCGCCGACCCGAACACCCGCTATGCGCTGGGCAGCGTGCTCAATCACGTACTACTGCACCAGACCGTCATCGGCGAGGAGGCGCTGAAGCAGTTCGCCGCCGCGGGTGAACGGCTGCCCGACGTCGTCATCGGCTGTACCGGGGGCGGCTCCAACTTCGCGGGACTGTTTTTGCCGTTCCTGCGCGAAAAGCTCGCGGGCCGAGCCGATCCCGTGATCCGCGCGGTCGAACCCGCCGCCTGCCCGTCGTTCACGCGCGGCATCTATGCCTACGACTTCGGCGACACCGCGGGATTCACACCGCTGATGAAGATGCACACTCTGGGGCACGACTTCATCCCCGATCCGGTGCACGCGGGCGGGCTGCGGTATCACGGCATGTCACCGCTGCTGTCGCACATGTACGAGCTGGGATTGTTCGAGGCGGTCGCCAAGCAGCAGCGCGAATGCTTCGCCGCCGCGGTCACTTTCGCGAAGGCCGAGGGCATCCTCCCCGCCCCTGAACCCTCGCACGCCCTGGCGGCAATCATCGAGGAGGCCAAGCGCTGCACCGCGTCCGGCGAGGAGAAGGTCCTGCTCACCGCCCTGTGTGGCCACGGCCACTTCGACATGACAGCCTACGAGCGCTACCTCGCGGGCGAGATCCCCGACTTCGAACTCTCACAGTCCCGCGTCGACGCCGCCCTCAGCAGCCTCCCCACAGTTGGCTGAGGTCCCCCGCTCGTCATCCCGGCGCGCTTCTGACCGGAATCCACGGCTGCTGGAGTGGATCCGGCCGAAACGTAGGCCGGATGACGAGCGGTTGCCTGCGTCCCGGGATGACGAGGGTTACTAATACAGCGCGGCGGCGAGCTTGCGGCGCGCGGCGACCACGATCGGCTCGGCCGGGTCGAAGAGTTCGAAGAGTTCGAGCAGGTGGGTGCGGGCCTGGGTGCGATCATCGCCGGCGGTGCGCTTGACCTGGGCGATGAGACGGTCGAAGGCGGCTTCCGGCTGCTGATTGAACATTTCCAGGTCCGCGGCGGCGATGGCGGCGTTCAGATCGGCCGGGTCGGCGTCGGACTTGGCGACGGCGGCGGGGTCGAGGTCCTGCACGCGGGACAGGAATTGGACCTGCCGCAGCGCGGCCTTGGCCTCGGCATTGTTCGGTTCGGCGGTCACGATGGCCTGGTAGGCGGCGATGGCGGCGTCGAATTCGCCGCGCTCCAAAGCCTCTTCGGCGGCGACGAAGCGCGGGTCCTCGGAAACCTCGGGCTCGGTGGCGGCCTCCGCGCCGACGCCGGGCAGCTTGCCGCGCACGGCGTCCACCACGGCGGCGATCCACTGGGTCACCTGCTCCTCCGGCTGGTTGCCGGTGAAGTCGGCGAGCGGCTGGCCCGCGGCCACGGCGACCACGGTCGGAATGCCCTGCACGCCGAAGGCCTGCGCGATGCGCATATTGGCCTCGGCCTCGATGGTGGCCAGATCCCAGTCACCGCCGCCCTGGCCGGCCAGCTTCTCCAGCAGCTTCACCAACTCGATGCTGCCGGGGCTGCGCTGCGAGTACAGCGCCACCACCACCGGCACCTGGGTGGAGCGCCGCAGCACTCGTTCCTCGAAATTGGCCTCGGTGACGGCATGGTCACCCGGGACATCCGCGGCGACGGCCGGCTGCTTGAGAGCGGACAGGTCCACCGCGCCCGACATGGCGGCGGCTGCGGCGGCGGAAGGACGGCGTGCAGGTCGAGTCACGACATCCAGTTTGTCACGAACGTGCGGCGGCGGGTGTCCCGACTCGGCTCAGTTCACCCAGCTGACCGGAGTTGATCGCCCACCGCTCGAAGAACACGGACGTGAACGGCACCACCGACGACAGCAGCGCCAGACCGGTGGTCTTGCCCGGCCATTCGAACTCGCGCGAAGCCAGCAGGCAGTTGATGGCGTAGGCCACGAAGACGAGGCCGTGCAGCATGCCGAACACCATCACCGGCCACTTGATCGGCTGATCGGCGATCCCCAACGCATCCGCGCGCTTGAGGGCCGAGCCGATGAACAACAGCACCCAGGAGGGAACTTCCAGCAGGCCGAAGAACCGCACGCGCTTGGCGACCATGGACAGGTCGAAGAGATCACCCATGGCAACCATTCTGCCGGACGGCTACGACGCCCTGTAGTGGACCTGGTCACATTGTGGACGTGCGTGCTGGATTCCTGGTATGCGAATCAATCGAAAGGACGATGCCGCGTAGGCGTCCAGCGGCTGCGCGGGCCGCACTCCCCCGTTCGTACTCGATTCCGGCCCACGCCGCCGATGATGGGCCCACCGTTCGGGAAGCCGCGCGCCGACCGACGCCGCGTGAGCTCGCCGCGTGTCATGGCGCGTCTGCTTCGTCGCGGCGGAGTGGGAATCTTTGCGGCGCAACGAAACCAGCCCCGGCTCATGTTCGGGCCGGGGCTGGTCGGTACGTCGGAGGTTCTTACTTCACGCGGACGATGAGGGCGTCGCCCTGGCCGCCGCCACCGCAGAGGGCGGCCGCGCCGACACCGCCACCGCGACGCTTCAGCTCGAGGGCCAGGTGCAGGACGATGCGGGCGCCCGACATGCCGAGCGGGTGGCCGATGGAGATGGCGCCGCCGTTGACATTGACCTTCTCCGGGTCGATGCCGAGCTTGCGGGTGGAGGCGATGCCGACGGCCGCGAAAGCCTCGTTGATCTCGACCAGGTCGAGGTCGGCGGGCGAAATGCCTTCCTTGGCACAGGCTTTGGCGATGGCGTTGGCGGGCTGGTCCTGGAGGGTGGAGTCGGGACCCGCGACGACGCCCGCCGCGCCGATCTCGGCGATCCAGCTCAGGCCCAGCTCCTCGGCCTTGGCCTTCGACATGACGACCACCGCGGCCGCTCCGTCGGAGATCTGGGAGGCGGAACCGGCGGTGATGGTGCCGTCCTTGCGGAAGGCCGGGCGCAGTTTGCCCAGCGACTCGGCGGTGGTGTCCGCGCGGATGCCCTCGTCCTCGGCGAACTCGATCGGGTCGCCCTTGCGCTGCGGGATCGAGACCGGGGTCACCTCGTCGGCGAAGAGGCCGTTCTTCCAGGCGGCGGCGGCCTTCTGATGCGAGGCGGCGGCGAAGGCGTCCTGTTCCGCGCGGCTGATCGGGTCGGCGTCGTTGCGCTGCTCGGTGAGCGCGCCCATGGCCTGGTCGGTGAAGATGTCGTACAGGCCGTCGTAGGCCATGCTGTCGCGCAGGTTGACGTCGCCGTACTTGTAGCCCTCGCGGCTCTTCTCGAGCAGGTGCGGGGCGTTGGTCATGGACTCCTGACCACCGGCGACCACGATCTCGTACTCACCGGCGCGAATCAGCTGATCCGCCAGCGCAATCGCATTGATACCGGACAGACACACCTTGTTGATGGTGAGCGCCGGGACATCCATCGGAATGCCGGCGGCGACCGCGGCCTGCCGGGCCGGGATCTGGCCGGCACCCGCGGTGAGCACCTGGCCCATGATCACGTAATCGACCTGCTCGGGCGCCACTCCGCCCTTCTCCAGCGCTGCCTTGATGGCGATGCCGCCCAGGTCGGAGCCGCTGAAGTCCTTCAGCGATCCGAGCAGCCGGCCCACCGGGGTGCGGGCGCCGGAGACGATGACGGAGGTGGTGGTCACGATGAGCCTCGCTTACGTCGTATGGTGACTGCTCCGCCAACCATCGGAGCCGTACTCAAAGGTAACCCGCGGCATTCCGGCCACCTTCCCAGGGGCGCGCTACCGTCACTGGTGTGAGCAACACCGAGAACACCGAATTCATCCCGTCTGAATACGTCACCGCCGTCGATCACGTGGGAATCGCTGTGCCGGATCTCGATTCCGCGGTGGCCTGGTACCGAGACAACCTCGGCATGGTCGAGACGCATCGCGAGATCAACGAGGCGCAGGGCGTGCACGAGGCCATGCTGTCGGTGCCCGGCGCCCCGGCAGGCTCAGTCGCTCTGCAGTTGCTGTCTCCGCTCAACGAGGAGTCGACGATCGCGAAGTTCATCGACCGAAACGGACCTGGCCTGCAGCAGCTCGCCTATCGTGTCACCGATGTCGAGGCCGTTTCCGCGCAACTTCGCGAACGGGGCTTGCGTTTGCTGTACGCGGAGCCGCGAGGTGGAACCGCTGGTTCCCGCATCAATTTCATCCATCCCAAGGATGCTGGCGGTGTGCTGGTCGAACTCGTCGAACCGGCGGCGAAAACTACCCACTAGTACCGGGTTCCGTCCGCCTAAAGAGGGCATAACAACATTCGCGGTCGGGTCACCATCAGTGGTCGTCAGGCTGTAGTTTGTGGGTCATGTCGTCCACTGAGCCCGATCGTAATCGCTTCGTTGCACTGCCCTTTACCGTTGTGCGGAAGGGCTATGACCGTGACGAGGTGCGTAACTACTTCGACCGTTTCGATGCCGAGCTGAGGGTCACCGCCACTGACCGCGATGCCGCCGCAGCCCAGGCCCGCAATCTGGCGGCCCAGCTGGAGGATGCCCGGGACGAGATCGACGAGCTCCGTAAGGAGGTCGACCGGCTCTCCGTGCCGCCGACCACCGCCGAAGGCATGTCCGATCGAATCTCCCGCATGCTGCGTCTGGCCTCGGATGAGGCCTCCGAGGTCCGCGCCCAGGCGCAGGCCGAGGCCGCCGAGATGATCTCGATCGCCGAGCAGCAGGCCACCGAAATGCGTGGGAAGTACGAATCGCTCCTCGCCGAAACCAAGGAGAAGCGCGAAGCTCTCGAAATCGAATTCGAGCAGACCCTCGCGAACGCCCGCTCCGAGTCCGCCAAGATCGTCGAAGCCGCCAATGCCGAGGCCGACCGCCTCACCAAGGAGTCCGAGGCCAAGCGCAAGGCCACGCAGCAGGACTTCGAGGTCACCATGGCGGAGCGGCGCACCAAGCTGACCCGCGCCATGGAGGAGCTGGAGGCCAGCTCGCGCGCCGAGGCCGCCCAGCGCATCAAGGACGCCACCGACGAGGCCAACCGCCTCATCACCTCGGCGACCAACACCGCGGATCGAAAGATCGCGCACGCCAAGGAGCTCGCCGAGGAAATGCGCGTGCTGCGCGGCCGCGTGCTGGCCCAGCTGCTCGGTATCCGCGGCCAGCTCGACTCGGTCCCGGCCATGCTCGCCGCCGTCAACCGCGAGAGTGAACTCCTCGACGGCGCACCGGAACAGCGCTCCCTGAACAAGAGCGGCCGCAAGGCCATCTCCGACACCCGCGAAGACGACGAGATCGTCGACGAGCGCGAGAACGCTGACGTCTCCAGCTAATTCACCGACCGGGCGACAACCCGCATCCGTTCGAAGGCCGCTTCCCCTCCGGGGAAGCGGCCTTCCTTATGTGCGCCTATCGACAATCAGAGCGAGGAATCAGCTCGATGTCGGCTGTGACGACACGATTGCCCGAATGCGCTCAACGTTAGGCCGATTCGACTGGATCCCATGTCGAATCTCTTCTCGAAGCTATTTGTTCTCAGGTGGTCAGGAGGCGGTGCCGGCGGACAAGGAACCGGAACCGGTGCCGGGCATGGCGTAGGGCGGGACGTTGCAGATCAGGGTTGCGGCGCTGCCGGTGCTCGGGCAGGGCAGGTAGGTGACGTTCACGTCCTGCGACTTGGAGCTCTCGACCGATCCATCCGAATTCAGTTGAGAGACCACGATGTGATGCAGGCCCAGGGTCGTCGGCGTGAAGCCGGCATAGGCGACGCCGAAGACCTCGCCGCCGGTGCAGCTCGCCGCGACCGGACTGCCGTGCAGCGGCTGCCCGTTGTCGGTGAAGGTGATGGTGGCGGTGGTGCACGGACTGATCTCCGCGAGCACCTGCCACGAGTGGAAAGGGCCGCTCTGGCCGAGCTCGACATCCACTTTCGAGATGTCCGCGGAAGCGAGCGGGCTGCCCAAGACGGTGACCGCGACAGCGGCGCATGCGCCCAGCACCAGGCTGATTCGCCGGAACTTCATTCGAACCCCTTGTGAAATTATGTCATTTCAGTTCCACGCAGTGTAATGACAACGTCTCCGCCGCGAATCCCCCCATTTCCCGGGTCTCGCCTGTCGACCACGACCCGGAATCACCACCGATAAGGCCTTTCCGGAATATCCGGCGCCACCGCGCGGCGGCGCACCAGAAACACCGGCGGCGCGCCAGCCAGAACGAAACACACCCACACGATCCGCGTGACAGCCCACCCGGCGCGGTAGGTCTTGGAGGCAGTGGTCATCAGGACCAGCGGCGGGTGATGGTGCGTGTGTTGCGGCCATTCCAGCAGCCGTTGTGCCAATGGCGGCGGTCGTCCTCCCCGCCGTGGGCGGCCCAGGCGACGACGTGGGGGGTGCCGGGCGGGATGACCTGGTCGCAGCCGGGGCAACGATATGACTTGGCGGCACGGGCACCGGGGACGGTGCGGACGATGAAAATGTCATCGGTGCCGGGACCGGGTTCGGTGCGGCCGAAGACGTCGCCCAGGGGGCGCGGATCCCGGTGGGATCGCGCCGACTCCTTGGAACGGGGTTTCCGGCGAGGCATGGTGTCGAAGGTCAGAAGAGGCGGAATACGTCGGACTCGGTGCCGCGCAGGGCATCGTAATCCAGGATGAGGCATCGGATGCCGCGATCGGTGGCGAGGGTCTTCGCCTGCGGCTTGATCTGCTGGGCGGCGAAGACGCCGGCGACGGGGGCCAGCAGCGGGTCCCGGTTGAGGAGTTCGAGGTAGCGGGTGAGCTGTTCGACACCGTCGATCTCGCCGCGGCGCTTGATCTCCACCGCCACCGTCGCACCGTCGGCGTCGCGGCACAGGATGTCCACCGGGCCGATCGCCGTCATGTATTCGCGGCGGATCAAAGTATAACCGGCGCCGAGGGTTTCGATGTGCTCGGCCAACAACTCCTGCAGGTGGGCTTCGACGCCGTCCTTCACCAGACCGGGGTCGACGCCGAGCTCATGCTTGGAGTCGTGCTCGATCTCCTCGACCGTGATGCGCAACTCCTCGCCCGCCTTGTTGGTGACCACCCACAATTGGCCGATCTCCGCACCGGATTCGCGTTCCTCCAGCCAGCACGGCGGACTCATCCAGTTCAACGGCTTATAGGAGCCGCCATCGGAGTGGACCAGCACCGAGCCGTCGGCCTTCATCATCAGCAGGCGGCGGGCCATGGGGAGGTGGGCGGTCAGACGGCCAACGTAATCGACCTGGCATCGAGCAATCACAAGGCGCACCGGTCGAGTCTAGTGACCGGGCCTCAGCCCAACAGCATCAGGCAGGCGAAAACGGAACCGACTGCCAGCAACAGCGTTTCCGGCCAGTTCAGCGGATGCGGGGTCGCCTGACGCCGGATCATGAGCCGGCCGATACCCAGGCCCAGGCACAGCGCGAGGAAATGACCCACATTGGTGAAGGTGTGCCAGCACACCACCCCGCCCAGGGCCAGCGTGAGCCAGCTGGCGGCCCACACGAACCGGCGATGCGCGGGGACCACCGCGACGAGAGCCCCGACCACGGCCATGGCGCCGTAACTGACGCCCACGTCCTCGACCATGGTGATGCTGTTCGGCACCAGCTGCGACTCCACCGCGATCCACAGGCCCACGGCCACCAGCACCGTCGCGCCGATATGGCCCACCAGGAAGGTGTGGAGGAGCTTGACGGTGCCGAACCTGCGCTCGGCCAGAGCCAGCAGGCACGCGAGCAGCGGAACGATCACGAACACCGTGGCGGCACCCTCACCGACCAGGAACGCGCTGGAGAACAGCGTGCCGAACCGGCCCGTGGTCAGGTTGTGCAGGTTCGTACTGGCATGCAACACGATGCGCGTCTCGGACTTCGCGCTCACCATGGTGAGGGCGACGGCGATGGCGGACAGCAGGCCGACATAGCTGTAGGTCGCGGGCAGCCATACCGCCGACAAAACCCGGCGTAGTGACCGCGGACTCTTCGAGGTGAAGATCCGGGACCGCCGGTTAGCGGAGACTGCCGGCGCGGCCGGCGCTGCTTGAATGACCATGCCCTCGATCATTGTCGTCCCATCCTCAGCGGAACTGCCCGACCGCTGGGAGCTTTCTGTGGATCCATATCTCTCGATATGTACCCGGATACCACCAAAGTACCCGAATACGCCGAAGGCCCCCAGCGGGTGCTGGGGGCCTTCGGGAAAGATGTTCCGGCGGTGTCCTACTCTCCCACACCCTGTCGAGTGCAGTACCATCGGCGCAGGTGGCCTTAGCTTCCGGGTTCGGAATGGGACCGGGCGTTTCCCCACCGCTATAGCCGCCGTAACTCTA
>NZ_WMBB01000011.1 GCF_009708175.1 Nocardia aurantiaca | reverse complement strand
TCGTTCTACATGAAGACGCCGGGCGGATTCGACATCGAATTCGGTTGTGAGGGACTGGAAGTCGACGACCACTCGTGGATCGCACGGGAATCCACCGCGGTCAGCCTGTGGGGTCACGACTTCTCCGCCGGATTCGAAGCGAGCGAATGAGCGACGCCGAAACCGCGAGTGCGCCAGCGTAGTACGTGTGGACTCGCAGCTCGCGGAGATCACCACGGCCGCGGCGCGGCCGTTGCCGCCGAACCTTGACCGCCGCGGTTAGTGGCCTGTCTCTATGACGGCGCGGCCATTGAGGGGCCGAATTGGGCGGTTGGAGTATGGGAAGAAAGATGCGTCAGCGGTCCGCGACTTCGGTGGAGACGGGGACCGCGCTGGCGAGCACCATCCACGAGACGCCTTGGCTGCACGGCGGCGTGGTGCGTAGCCCTGCCCGTGGCAACCTGGCGCTCGTGTGGCACTAGCGGACCGATCGAAGGGGGCGCTCGAGATCCGGCTCGCGGTCGTTCGTTGCTTCAGGTGGCTTTGTTCGCTACGGCTGGTCACGACGCCGGGATCTTCCTCCTTCGGTCGCCGACAGCGTATGTCTTCACGATCTGCGCTGGTCAACGACGACTTCGACGCGTCGCTCCTGGGTGGCCGCGCCAAGGATGCTTAAGCTGTTTGCTAAACTATGCAAACAGCGGAGTGATCGTCCGCATCGCGTCGGCACGAGGAACGGGGAGTGGCATCGGATGCCTGGAATGCAGCGGCCGCTCTCTCAGATGAAGGCGGACTTCTTCAAAACCCTCGGACATCCGGTACGCATCCGGATTCTCGAGTTGCTCAGTGAACGCGAATATGCCGTCTCGGAGATGCTCGACGAGATCGGTATCGAAGCCGCGAACCTCTCCCAGCAGTTGTCGATCCTGCGCCGCGCCGGTTTGGTCACCGCGCGGCGCGAGGGCTTGTCGGTGACCTATGAGCTCACCTCGCCGCAGGTCGCGGAGCTGCTCGCCGCCGCTCGGGCGATTCTCACCGGCGTTGTGGCAGGTCAAGCCGAAGTCCTCGGGCAACCCGCCTGACCCTGCGCGGACACCCTCGGACCCGTGCATCGCCGCTGATCGCCTGTTTTCTGATCCGCGCGGTGTGTGCCGATCTCGGCGAGCTTCTCCGGTGGTCGTCGGGGCCACCACCGGGCCGGCCGTCGGCCGCGCGGGTCAGAGGTCGTTGCCCGCGTAGGAGAGGTTGAAACTCTTGTTGACCAGGGGGAAGTCCGGCACGATCGTATCGGTCATGGCGACGGGGAGGGCGGGCCAGTTGAACCAGGATGGGTCGACGATCTTGGCACGTGTGATCAGGCCCGAATCGTCGATCTCGACTCGATGTACGATCGTGCCCCGCCAGCCCTCCACGATGCCGACACCGCTGCCCGCCTGCCGCAGGACCGTGTCACGCTGCATGAGTTGTGTTGGGCCGGTGTGGGTGTCGACCAGATCCTCGATGAGCCGGATCGACGCGGCGAACTCGTCGCGGCGTATCGTGTAGCGGCTCAGTACGTCTCCGCCGCGCGCACCGGTGTCGGTCACCGGCAGTTCGACGACGGGGTGGTCGAGGCGAGCGTCGGTGACCAGTCCGCTGGCGCGGGCGACATATCCCAGGCAGCCCAGCGCGCGAGCGTCGTCGCCCGCCAGCACGCCGGTGCCGGCGAAGCGATCGTAGACGACGGCGTTGCCCAGAGTCAGCTCGGCGATCTCGGCCAGGTCGGCGGCCAAATTGTGGAGCCGGGCCAGGTCGGGCAGGGAACGGAGGGCGACGCCACCGGGATGGATGGCGCTGCGCAGCAATCGTTCTCCGGTGACGGCGGCGTTGATGCGCAACAGCTGCTCGCGGATGCGCAGGGCATGCGCGTTGGCCAGGCCGAAGCCGACGTCATTGGCGAGCGCGCCCAGATCGGCCGCGTAATTGTAGAGCCGTTCCAGCTCGACGAGCATGGCGCGTAGCCGGTGCACCGAGTCGGGAAGCCGGATACCGCAGGCTTCCTCGATGGCGAGACTGTGGGCGAGGGCATGCGCGGCAGAGGTGTCGCCGCTGATGCGTTCGGCCAGATCGGTCGCCGCGCTCGCGGGGCGACCCTGGAACTGGCGCTCGATCCCGCGATGCACCCACCACAGCCGAGCCTTGAGCCGCACGATGGTCTCACCCACGACGGAGAAGCGGAAATGGCCAGGCTCGATGAGTCCGGCGTGCACCGGCCCGACCGGGATCTCGTATACGCCGTCACCGGCGACCGTGAGGAATCGCAGTTCGTCGACCGCGCCGAAAACCGGTGCCGCAGTGGCATTCTCGCGCATCGGATGCCAGTCCTCCGGCCAGTGCGCGTGCCGCACCAGTCGCCGTGGACGCGGATGTCCACTCAGCCGGATCCCGTACAGATCTGCCATCTCCCGCTCGAAGCGCCCGGCTGGGAAGGACAGGTACGCCAGCGACGGCAGCACCGGGTCCTCGGCGGGGAGTGAGCATTCCAGCTCGGCGCGTCGGTCCGGGCGGCCGGCGACGAACAGATACACCACCCGAAGCCGCGCCCCATCATCGTGGGCGGCCGCGAGCGCGAGCCGGTATCCGGCATCGAAGAATTCTTCGGCCGCGTCGCGCAGCTCTGCGGTGGTGACGGCGCGGCGGCTGCGCTGGGGTTCGGTCATCGTGTCGCCACCTGGGCCGCGGCGGTCGTGAACAGGTCGGTCAGTGGCCCGGCGGTCACGCCCAGCACGACCGCCGCCGCGGCCCCGACAACGAGCGCGCCTGCCATCGTCACGGGGACCGTGATCGCGCGCGTGCCGGTGGGGACAGGACCGAGCAGAATTCGGCTCGAATTGCGCACGAGTGCGGCGAAGGCGATCGCGATCAGCAGCATCGCCACAGTCAGCGCCCAGGACAGCCGAGCATCCGCGAGAGATCGGGCGATGGCCAGCTCGCTGGCGAACATCGCGAACGGCGGCAGACCGAGCAAGGTGACCATGCCTACCGCGAAACTCGCGCCGATCAGACGGGATCGCGCAGCGACCGCTCGGATGGCGGCGATAGCGGTCGAATCGTGCGCGGCCTGCAACGGACCGGTGGACAAGAACAGCACGGTCTTACCGATGCCATGGGCGAACACATGCAACAGCAGCGCGGCGACCGCGAACTTCGTGCCCGCCGCGGCGGCGACAGCGATCAGGCCCATGTTCTCCATCGAGGAGTAGGCGAGCATGCGCTTGAGATCCCTGGTGACAGTGAGCAACAGCGCCGCCACCGCCAAGGTGGCCAGCCCCACGACCAACAGCCCGACGCGCAGGTAGCCCGGACCGGTGGCGGCGTCGACGAGCGCCTTCATCCGGAGCACGACCGAGAAGGCAACCGACAGCAGCACCCCGCTCATCAACGCCGACACCGGCGCGGGAGCCTGACTGTGGGCATCGGCGAGCCAGGTGTGGAACGGCACCAAACCAACCTTCGCGCAATAGCCGATCAACAGCAGTCCGCCGGCCAAACGGGTGACAGCGGGATCGAGAGCGGCGGCGTGAGCAGTGAGCACATCGAGATCGAGGGCGTGTTCGGACGGAGCGCCCGTGTGCCGGGCCGCGAAGTACAGCAGCACAGTCCCGCCGAACGCCACGATGATCCCGACCGAGCAGATCACCACATACTTCCAGGTCGCCTCGAGCGCCGCCCGGGTCCGGCGGTGCCCGACCAGGAAGGCGGTGGCAATGGTGGTGGCCTCCACCGCCACCCAGACGATGCCGATGTTGTCGGCGCACACCGCGACCACCATGGCGGCAAGGAACGCCGGCACCAGCGCCGCATACAGTCTCGCCCCGTCGGCGTCGGTGTGCCCGTGGTCGAGTTCGTCGTCGATGTAGCCGATCCCGGCCCAAGTCGCCAGCGTGCCCACTACGCCGATCACCGCCAGCATGGTCACCGACAGCGCGTCCACGCGCAGCAGTCCGTCGGCGAGAACGTGATCGTGCCCGGAGAGTCGAGTACCGAGCAGGGCAGCGCACACCAGGATGGTCGCCGCGCTGAGCGTGCCGAAAAGCGCTGTGCCACGCCGCCATCCGGCGACCGCGCCCACAGCGGCCGCGGTGACGGGAGTCAGGATCGCGATCAGGACGAGGATCGTCATCAGTCGTGCAACTCCCGCAACTGGTCGAGGTCGGCTCCGCCGAACGCACGCCGCAATCGTCCGGTCAGCACGCCGATGATCGCGACGGCGAAGAAGACATCCAGCGACACACCCAGCTCGACGATGAGCGGGACACCCGCGGTGAGCAGGAACGCCATCGCCGCGATCCCGTTGTCCAGCATGAGGAATCCCGCAGCCTGGGAGATCGCGTGGCGGCGAGTCGCCATGACGAACAACGCGATCAATACCACCGCGAACGCCGCGGGCACCGCGTCCGAGGCAGGCCCGGGTTCGAGCGCCACCACCGGCCGTGCCACCGCGAAGGCGACCACGACCAATGCCGCGGCCACCAGCAATGAGGAGGCGGTATTCACCAGCGGGGTCGCTTCGCGGTACTCCCGGCGCTCGGCACCGGCGGCCCGCCCCAACAGCATCGGCAGCGCCGCACCCCGCAGCGCCAACACGACAACGCCCACTACCAGTAGCGCGGTCTCACCGTGATGGGCGCCCTGCACCAGCGGAATCGCCGCCAGCGCTATGCCCTGAACGGCGAGCAAACGCACGATGGCACCCAGATCGCGACGCCACACGACGAATACCGCGGCCAGCACCAGCCCGCCCGCGGCCAGGTCGAGCATGCTCACATAACCCGTCTCGGTCATTGCGCTCCGTCTCCGATCAGGAATGGGACGTGAAGAAGTTCGCCGCGGTCACCGCCAGCAGTGCGAGCAGGAAGGACCCGGCCAGCAGCTCCGGCACCCGGAACAGCCGCAGCTTCGCGATGAACACCTCCGCGCTCGCCAGCGCCACCGCCAGCACCACGACCTTCACGACAATCGCGACCACACCCGCCACGACCGCGACCGCGCTCGGCGCCGCACCCGCGATTCCCCACGGCAGGAACAGATTCGCCAACAGGGCCAGCAGCACGGTCAAGCGCATGGCGCTCGCCCATTCGACGAGCGCCAGCTTCGGGCCCGCGTATTCGAGCACCATCGCCTCGTGCACCATCGTCAGCTCCAGGTGCGTCGCCGGGTTGTCGACCGGCAGCCGCCCCGTCTCGGCGATGATCACGATCACCAGCGCCGCCGCGGACAGCAGTCCGGTCAGCGACGCCACTCGGCTCGGGTGTGCGAGCGTACTGGCAACCAGCGCACCGAGATTCGACGAGCCACCCGGGATCGACAGCGCGAACACCGACAGCAGAATGGTCGGTTCGACCAAGGCCGCGATGACCGTCTCCCTACTGGCGCCCATGCCGCCGAAGGCGGTACCGGTGTCGATTCCGGCCAAGGTGAGCGCGACGGTGCCCAGGAACAGCAACCCGACCACCGCGAACAGATCGGCCGCGCCGTCGAGGGGAGACCCGGTCGCCACCAAGGGGGAGATGGCCGCGATGAGGAGAGTCGTGCCCGACAGCACCACGGGGGCCGCGGCGAAGACGATGGTGGTACCGATCGGAATGATCGACATCTTGCCGAGCTGCTTACGCAGATCTCGCCAGGGTTGCAGCACACCCGCTCCGGCGCGGCCCTCGAGCCGGGTTCGAGTCTGCCGCATCACTCCCAGTGCCAGCGGTGCGCCCGCGACGACGCCGCCGATCTGCGCCGCACCCGCCACATACGACATCGCCGTCATCGCGCCACCACCAGCACGATCAACACCCCGATCGCTCCGTACGCCAGATACAGATGCACGCTGCCGGTGTGGGCGCGAGCCACCGCCCGGGCCGCCAGCCGCACCGCACGTATCACCGGCCGATACAACCGCACCTCGACCGCGTCGCTGATGCGCGCGCGATAAGCGACCCTCTCCACCAGATACCTGGATTCGGCCAGATGAGTGATCTCTACATCGGTGTCAGGTCGCAGTACATCGTCGAACACACGCTGCAGCGGCTCACCGAAAGAGGTTGCGGTGTACTGCATTCGCGCATTCGGCTGGTCCGTGCCGCACGCCCACAACGGCAGTATCTGCGCCGCGGGTCGTCGCCGCGCCGTCCACCACGTGGCCGTAGAAACCACCAGGGCGGCGATCGCCAATGTCGCGGCGATCACGCCCGGCGCGATCGACCCCGGCAGGCCCGGCAAGCGCACGGTCGCACCCAATCCGGTGAACGCCGGGTCTCTCGATACCGGTATCGCGGCAAGCGCCCGCCGCAGACCCCGGGACAACACCACCGGCGCCACTGCCAGCACAAGACAGGCTGCCGCTGGGATCGCCATACCGGCCACCATCGAGGCCGGGACCTCGCGCGCCTGTGCCGTTAGTTCGGAACGAGGCCGGGCGAGAAACCCGATTCCGAAGGCCTTCACCATCGTCGCCACGCCCAGACCGGCGGTCAGCGCGACCGCGCCCACCGCCAGCGGCGCAGCCAGGGCCACCACCGGGTCGCGGGGTTGATCGGCGTGGATCAACGCCTGTACGAGCAGCCACTCACTGACGAAGCCCGCACCCAGCGGCAGACCGGACGCGCCCAGCGCCGCGATCCCGAACAAGCTCGTGGTCAACGGCATTCGCCGCGCCAGCCCGCCCAGTCGATCCAGATCACGCAGTCCGGTCGCCGCCAGTACCGATCCGGCGGCGAGGAATCCCAGACTCTTGAATGCCGCGTGGGCGAGCAGATGCAGCAATGCGGCGGTCATCGCGACCGTTGCCGCCGCGTGGGCCCCGGACGCGGTCAGCAGCACGGCCGCGCCCACCGCCAGCGTGATCAGCCCCATGTTCTCGATAGTCGAAAACGCCAGGAGTCGTTTGAGATCGGTCGCCACCGACGCCTGCAAGATCCCGTAGACCGCGGTCGTCCCACCGACGATGAGCAAGACCAGTCCGTACCAACGGAGGCCGGGGCCGAACAGGGTCACATCGAAGCGGATGATGCCGTAGATACCCAGGTTCACCATTGCGGCACTCATCAGCGCCGAGACCGGACTCGGCGCTTCGGGATGAGCGCGCGGCAGCCATGCGTGCAGCGGCACCAGACCTGCCTTCGAGCCGAACCCGGCCACTGTCAGCACGAACACTACGGCGTGGGTAGCCGGAGACAAGGTACCGAGCTCGGTGAACCGATCCGCGCCGCCGGCAGCAGAGGCCACCATCAACCCGACGAGGATCGCAGCGAACCCGAGCTGAGTCATCACCGCATAGAACACTCCCGCCGCGCGTGCCGCGGTCCTGCGATGCTCGGTCACCACCAGCACCAGCGACGCGATGGCCATCAACTCCCACGCCAGCAAGAACGTGGTCACCGACCCCGCCGCTGGCACCAGCATCATCGCCGCCGCGAAGAGGGGCAGGAGCGCCAACGGCAGGCGTCCCAGATGCTCGACCCGCCCGTAACCGATCGAGTACACACCGATCGGAACCGCCACTGCGCCGGTCAATGCCAGAAAGAAGCCACCGAGGGGATCCAGATGCAGATACACCCCCGACAAGGGCAGCAACCAGCCGATATCGACCGGGCCGGGTGCGCCGAACAACCCGATCGCACCGGCGGCCACTCCTGCGGCGCCGAACGTCGCGGTGGCGAGGCCGGCGATGAGGGACGCAAAACCGGTATGGTGCGCCGAAGCTGGCTCCGCGGACGTGGTGGCCCGTACGGAGGCGGTCATCGGTCGGTCACCGAGCGCAGCGCAGCGATGATCCGCTCCGGCGGTGGCGGGCAGCCGGGTATCTCCACATCGACGCCCACCACATCACCGACCGCGCCGACCACTCCGTACGCGTCGGCGAAAACCCCTCGGTTGAGGGCGCAATCGCCGCAGGCGATCACCAAGCGCGGGCGCGGGGTGGCCTCGACCGTCTGCGCCAGCGGAACCGCCATATTGCGAGTGACCACTCCCGTCACCATCACCGCGTCGGCGTGACGGGGCGAAGCGACCAGGCGCGCACCATAGCGTTCCGCATCGTGCACCGGACCGAACGCGCCGGAGATTTCCACCTCGCACCCATTGCACGAGCCCGCGTCGACATGCCGGATCTGCAGCGAACCCCGTAGCGCCGCAGGCACATTCGGCAGTGGGGCAGGCGAGTCGGGAGCGGGTTCGGCCGCCCGGCCGACCCGCCAGATCTTGCGTACCCAGCCCATGACGCGCCCTACCGTCTGCCGGTGGCGGCCGCTGGAAGACCCGCTGGTGCATCTGCCACAGGTAGAGGTCTACCAGATAGCGACCCATGAACTATCTAGTTGCGAAAATGTGCAATTTGGGCGTTTCTTGGCCGGATCAGCGGGTGTGAGCGGTGTCTGAATCCGCGTGACCGCACCGCGTGATTCGCCGACGACGTTCTGGTGGCGCCGTCAGTCCGGGGACGAATGGTATCGACGGTCGCGTGCCGGCGGGCGAATCTGCGACGCGCTCAGTCGAGCCCCCTATGCGACGGCCTCGGCTTCGTCATCCGCGGTATGGCGTGCGTGATTGATCGGCAGATAGCGGCGGGCATGGTCGATGGCCAGCCGGGTGTCGGCGAAGACCGCGTTCTCGCCGTCGGCGGGCAGTGCCCCGACAGCGGCCAGTCGACGGCGATGGTCGGATCGCAGTCCGGACATCAATACCGTGATGTGGCGGTGCTCGAGCTTGCCGATGACATCCTTGAGCACCAGTGCGCCGGTGGTGTCGAGGGCGGTGACTTTCGACATGCGCAGGATGACGACCTTGACATCCGACACCTCGGCCAGCTCCAGCAGGAATCGGTGCGCCGCGGCGAAGAACAGGGGCCCGTCGATGCGGTAGGCCACGATGTGATCGTGCAGTAGCTGGTGCTCCTCGGCGAGGTGATCGCCCTCGTCGAGGGGCACCTGCTCGAGCCGGGCTTCCCGGGCCACGGACCGCAGGGCGAGCACGATCGCGAAGCCCACCCCGACCGCGACCGCGGTGACCAGGTCCAACGCCACCGTGACCGCGAAGGTGAGTGCCATGATGACCGCGTCCCCACGAGACGCGCGAGCGATCGCCATCAGCGAGGCCGTCTCCACCATCCGCACCGTGGTCGCCAGCAGTACACCCGCCAGCGCGGCCAGCGGAATGTCGGCAACCAGTGAGGAAGCAAGGTAGATGATCGCCGCGAGCAGCAGCGCGTGCGTCAATGCCGCCAACCGGGTACGCGCGCCGGAGCGAACGTTCACCGCGGTGCGTGCGATTGCCCCGGTAGCGGGCACACCCCCGAACAGGGGCGCGGCGATATTGGCCAGGCCCTGCCCGAACAGCTCACGGTCGGGGTTGTGTCGAGTTCCCACCGCCATCGAATCGGCGGCGGTGGCCGACAGCAGCGATTCCAGCGCGGCCAGCGCCGCCACCGCCAAAGCGGGTGCGATCAGCGACCCCAGCTGATCGAGGTGCACGAATCCGAGCGACGGCGCCGGCAGTCCGGCGGGGATCGACCCGATGCGGGTCAGATTCAGGTGGAACACCGAGGCGACGATGGTCGCGGCCGCCACCGCGATGAGCGCGAACGGCAACTTCGGCAGGAATCGGCCACCGATCAGGATGGCCACGGCCACGACGACCGCGGTCACCGGAGTGACCACGCTGGGATTCGCGAGGTATTGGCGCACCGCGTCGAACGCCGACTGCCACACCTTCTCGCCCTCGGCGTGAGAGATGCCGAGAGCGGCGGGAAACTGCTGCAGCGCGATCACGACCGCGATCCCGGCGGTGAACCCCTCGATCACGGGGGCCGGCATGAAGCGCACCGCGCGACCGACACCGGCCACCGCGAGCACCATCAAGATCAGCCCCGCCATCAACCCGACCGTCAGTACACCGCTCGCCCCGTGCGCATGCACGATAGGCACCAACACCACTGTCATCGCGCCCGTCGGCCCGGAGACCTGGAACCGGGAGCCGCCGAAAACAGCGGCCACCACGCCCGCGATCACCGCGGTCGCCAGCCCGGCCGCGGCGCCGAGTCCGGAACTGATGCCGAAGCCCAGTGCCAGCGGCAGGGCTACGAGGGCCACGATCACCCCTGCCATCAGGTCGGCGCCCGGAGAGCGCACAGCCGGCTTCCACTCCGACCAGACCGGTAGCAGCGTGCGCAAGGGCAACCGCGTGGATACCCGGCGGCGGGATTCCTCGACAGGCGGCGTCGGTCCGGACGGGGGAGTGGCTAGGGCGCTATCGGTCACAACTGCTCGCTTTCTGGATATCTAGGTTATTAGTTTAGAAATCCTGCAATCAGTCGGCCAGGTTTTGATGTGGTGATCATCCCCACTGAATCCGCGCCGACGTCGGTCGATGCGCCTGAGGATGGAGTCGCGGCGGGCGGCAGCCGGTCTGGGGCAACGCCGCAAGCTGCGGGCTTGCCGGTCCGCGTCGACGCGGCCGGCGCATTGGTTGCTAATATTCGCAAATAGTTAGAAAGGTGGACATGGTGAGGGTGACACGTATCAGCCAGCTGCGGGGACCGATCCTGCGGTGCACAGAGTGCGGACTACTGTGCCGGACGTCCGCGGTTGTGGCGGGCAGTGAGTCGTGTCCTCGTTGCGGAGTCGAGAGTTTGGTTTTCGCCAGCACCGGTGATCTCTTCGCGGCCTTGGGGCGAGACTGACGACCGCGGGACCGGACTCCCGGTGTTCGTCGATGAGCCGACGTCGGCCCGGTGCTCCTCGGGTGCTGTGGGCGGGTTCTCATTGCTCGACGTCGCCTGGTGCAGGAACCTGGCCAGGAGGGTTGCGACGACGTCAGGCTGTTCGATCGTGCTGGTATGGCCGCATGTGTCGATGATCTCGAGCCGCGCCTCGGGAATCAGAGCGGTGATCTCGCGGGCCCGGTCCGGCGGGGTCGCCTGGTCGTCGGCGCCGACCGCGACCAGGGTCGGGACGGTGATGGCGGGAATTTCGTCGAGCACCGAAGCGCGGTCGGCGACACCGAGAACAGCCGCGTGGACAGCCGTGCGGCGCAGGCGGCGCAGGCGGCCGGACCATTCGCGGATGACGGGCCCGGACGCGGGGTCCGATCGGAACGCGGGACCGAACATATGTGGCTCGACCAGTGTTTGGATCGCCCGGAAGCCGAATAGCCGCACCGCCAGCGCCAGTCGCTTGTATTCGCCGATCTTGGCCGGATCCTCCTGCCGCGCACTGGTATCCAGCAGGGTGAGCGACCGCAGCAGGTCCGGTTGGCGCGCGGCCAAGCGCTGACCGACGAACCCGCCCATGGAGAGGCCGACCCAGTGGACGGGTGCGACACCGAGATGGTGGATGAGCCCGGCGGCATCGGCGGCCAGCGTGTCCATGTCGTATCCGCCGGCGGTGGGCGGGGTTTCGCCCTGTCCGCGCCAATCGATCGTGATGCAGCGGTAGCGGCCGCGCAGGGCTTCTATCTGCGGCCCGAACATCCAGCCGCCGAACAACAGTCCGTGTCCGAAGACGATGGCCTGCGGATCCTCATGGCCCGGTGGGTTTCCAGTGTCGGAGTAAGCGATCGGCACTCCCCCGATCTCGGCGATGGGCATGCGGGCTCCTGATCAGACCGTGACGACGAGTTCGGCGGCGTTGGCCATCAGCCGCCGCATCCGGGCGCGGTCGGGTCGATCCTGATCCCGCATCGATGGCCCGCCCATCACCCGGTCGACCCCTCCGAGCGCGCTGCTGTCGCTCTCCCAATCAGCCGGTCGGGTCAGGTTCGCCTCGTCGAACGAATGCGAGAACCATTGCGGCGCAGCCACATCCGCGAACCCGGACAGAGTCCAGAACCCGAGCGGGTGCTCGTGGGCCGGTGCTTCGGCGCGCGGTCGCGCATAGTGCGGGTACGGGCCGGCGGCGAATCCGGGTGCGAACGGGTCGACGACGAACGGTGCGGCGCTCACGATTACGCCAGCTTCACATTACGCATGGTGACGAGGGCGGTGGCGCAGTGGATTTCGTCCTCGTCCTCGATGGAGTAGACGTCGGCGGCCGCGGTGGTGATGAGCGTGCCGGGCTTGAGCACCCGCCCTCGTGCCACTATCCGCTTGCCCTTGGCGGGGGCGAGGATCTTGACGGTGTAGTCGATGGTCATGTTCACCCAACCGGGCGCCAGCAGGGTGCCGGCGGCGGATCCGGCGGCGAAGTCGGCCAGCGATCCCAGTACTCCACCCTGGAGATACCCGTTGTGCTGGGTGAGTTCGGCGCGATAGGGCTGGATGATCTCGACCGTGCCGGCCTCGATGCGGCCGAATTCGAAGCCCAGGTGCTGGGCCGCGGGCATACTGAGCACCGCCGCGGTGACGATCTGCGCGAAGTCGGGGTTCGGTGCCTGCGGGGTGGTCATGGTCGGCTCCTCAATGCGTCGGTGTGTTCGTCGGTTGCGGGTTCCACCGAGTGAATTCGGCGGCCAGATAGCGTTGTCGGGCGGCGGAGCGCATGATCTTGCCGCTGCTGGTGCGCTGCACCTGATCCGGTGCGGCGAGCAGCACGTCGGTCAGTGCGAGGTCGTGTTCGGCCAGTACAGCCGCCTTGATCGCGCCGATGACGTCGACCGGATCGGCCTCGGCATCACGGCGGATCTCGGCCACCACAGCGGGTTTCTCGCCGTCGGGCGCGGGGATGGCGAAGGCCGCGATCGAGCCGGTTCGCAGGGCCGGGTGCGCGGCCGCCGCGGTCTGTTCCAGGTCCTGTGGGTAGTAGTTGCGGCCGCGAATGATGATGAGGTCCTTGGCGCGGCCGATCACGTACAGTTCGCCGTCGATGAGTAGCCCGAGGTCGCCGGTGCGCAGGAATCGTCCGCCTGCGCGGAAGGTCCGGTCGGTGGCGGCCATATTGCGCCAATAGCCTTGCGCGACATGGCCGCCGGAGACCCAGATCTCGCCCACCCGGTCGGGCGGGCACGGCTCGCCGGTAGCGGTGTCGACGATGCGGACCTCTTCGCCGGGCAGGATCTGGCCGGAGCCGACGAGTGTGCGGGCGCGTGGTCCCGTCGCCGGGGCGTATCGACCGGTCGCCAGCGCGTCGGTGTCGGTTTCCAGCAGCCGTGGCCCGCGGCCGGGGACGCTGCCGGAGACCAGCAGGGTGGCCTCGGCGAGCCCGTAGCACGGATACCACGCATTCGCGCTGAACCCGTGCGGCGCAAAAGTTTCGGTGAACCGCTGCAGGGTGTCGGCCCGGATCGGCTCGGCCCCGTTGAACGCCACCTTCCAGCTGCTCAAATCCAGCTTGGGGACCGGCCCGGCCGCCGCGCGCGCCACGCAGGCTTCGAAGGCGAAGTTGGGGCCGCCGCTGGTGTGCGCGCGATAGCGGGTGATGGCCGACAGCCACAGCAGCGGCCGACGAATGAAGGCCATCGGCGACATGAGTACAGCGGTCGCGCCGACGTAGACGGGTTGGAGCACATTGCCGATGAGACCCTGGTCGTGGAAGAACGGCGCCCAGCCGACCACGGTGGAGTCGCGGTCGTGGCCGAATCCGCGTCGGATCATTTCCTCGTTGGCTACCAGGTTCGCGTGGCTGACCATGACGCCTTTGGGCGCGGCGGTGGATCCGGAGGTGTACTGCAGGAAGGCGGTGGTCGCGGGCGTCGCTCGGAAGGGCTCGAATGACGCTGCGGCCGCGTGCATGACGTCCACGCCCAGCCACCGTGTGGCCGGGCAGTGCGGTTCGAGCACGGCCCGCAGCGGTGTCAGGAACATGTCCAGACTCAACACCGCCATCGGTGCGCAGTCGCGCACGATGGAGCGCGTGCCCTCTTGAATCCGATTGCGCCGCGGCGGATTCAGTGGCACCGCGATGACACCGGCGTACAGGCAGCCGAAGTAGGCGATGATGAATTCCGGGCACTGAGGGAATACCAGCACCGCCCGATCGCCGGGCGAGCACCATTGCCGCAGTTCGGCGGCCAAACCCAGGGCACGAGCGTGTAGTTCGCCGTAGGTGAGGGTGGTGGTCTCCTCGCCGTTGTCGTCGAGGAAGAGGTAGGCGGTCCGGTCCGGCTCGGTGGCCGCGCGGTCGCGCAGGATGTCGGGCAGCAGGGCAGGCGGTGCGGTGGTCATACGGCACTCCGGATGGTCACCGGCAGTCGCCGCAGGCCGCGCACGATGAAACTGTTGTCCTGCCATTCGAACTCGTCGACCGCCGGTTCCAGGTCCAGCTCGAACAGGTGGGCGAAGGCGATCTCGCTCAGCAGTTCGGCCAGCAGCCCGCCCAGGCAGCCGTGCATGCCGTGTCCGAAGGCCAGGTGCCCGGCTCCGCCGCGAACGAGGTCGAATTCATCGGGGCGGAGGAAGACTTCCGGATCGCGGTTGGCCGCGCCCAGGCACACCAGCACCTGGTCACCGGCTCTGATGGTCTGGTCGCCGAGTTCGACGTCGCGGGTGGAGAGGCGTTTGGTCAGCTGCAGCGGGCAGTCGTATCGGAGTGCCTCGGTGACGGCGGCTTTCACCAGGGTCGGGTCGCGGCGCAGCGCGGCCGCCTGGTCGGGGTGGTGCAGCAGGGCCAGCGCGCCGTTGCCGATGAGCGATTTGGTGGTCTCGTTGCCGGCCACGAAGCTCATGATGCAGACGAAGATCAGCTCTTCGTCGCTGAGGGCGTCGCCGCCCGCGGTGCGGGTTGCCAGCAGACGGCTGATCAGATCCGGGCCCGGCGCCGCGCGGCGGGCCGCCAGCACATCGGCGAGGGCGGTGGCGAAGTCTTCGACCACCTCACGCGCTCGAATGAAGTCCTCGGCCTTCATCATTCCCGGTTCCAGCAGGAACCGGATGTCATGGGTCCAGGCGGCGATCTGTTCGCGCAGTGTCTGTGGCAGCGCCATCCACTCACCGAGCACGGCTACGGGCAGCGGCGCGGCCAGGTCCGCGATGACGTCCATGCTTCCGGCCGCCTGGGCACGGGCAACGACCCGGGCCGTGAAGTCGGTGGCGATCGGCCGCAGTTCGGCGACTGCCTGGGTGGTGAAGACGCGATTCACCAGGCCGCGCAGCCGGGCGTGGTCGGGATTGTCGGTGAATACCAATGATTTGCGGCCCAGCCGCTCGATGCGGTCGACTCCGTCCAGCCCGAGCCGCTCGGCCTGCTCGGAGACCAGCTGCGGGATCAGGCCCGCGCTGAAGCCGCGGTCGTGGAGTACGGCCTTCACGTCGGCGTGACGGGTGATCACCCACATGCCGAGTGTCTTGTGCGCGGCCCGATTCTCGCGCAGGTCGCGATACATCGGATAGGGGTCGCGCCGGAATTCGGCGCTGAAGGGGTTGAACCGGGCGCGCGGTCGGGCGTGCTGGAACGTCATGCGATCCGGTCTCCGCGTTCGGCGAAGAATCCGGCGGCGTAGGGACGCAGCACCAGCCGGTACAGGGCGAGTTTGCCCATGCGGAAGCCCATCGCGGACAGCTTCAGGTACCGCTGATAGCGGGCTACGGTGTCGGCCCCGATGAGTTCGACGGCGGCATCCCGGTTGGCATGCAGGCGGTGCGCCCATTCGATGCAGGTCCAGGCGTAGTCGAGTCGGCCGTTGGTGACCGCGCAGACCTCGAAGATGCCATCGGCGGCCGCGGCGATCTCGGCCAGGGTGGGCAGTTCGGCGTCGGGGAAGATCTCCCGCTGCATGAAGGTATTCGCCTGTGCCGCGGTCATGTTCGCGTAGGCGATGGTCTGCAATGACAGCGCGCCGCCGGGCTGCAGCCAGTCGCGGCAGCGGGTGAAGAACTCGCGGTAGACGGCAATCTTCTGCTCGGCGGTGTCGTCCGGGCGGGCGAAATGCTCGAATGCGCCGATGGAGATGATGCCGTCGAATCGGTCTTCGGGCCTGTAGTACAGCCAGTCCTCGACTCGCACCTCGACACCCGCATACTGCTGCGCTCGAACATATTCCGCTTGTTCGAGACTGAGCGTCAGTCCCACCGACCGGCCCACCCCGTGGTTGCGAGCGGCCCGGGCCAGGACGGCTCCCCAGCCGCAGCCGATGTCGAGGATCGAGTGGGCGTTGTCGGCGTCGACGGCGTTCAGATGGTGGCGCAGCTTATGCTCCTGCGCGTTTTCCAATGTGTCATCAGGCTTTTCGCGCAAGGCGCAGGAGTAGCTGAGCGTCGGGTCGAGCCAGAGCCGGTAGAACTCATTGCCGACGTCGTAGTGATGGCGGATCGCGGCGGCCGCGGCATCGGTGCGCGCGCTGTCCACGATCCGCTCGGTATCGAGATCGACCATGTCAGGCCACGTTCCGGGCAGTCTGCTCGTGCAGGTAGGCCGCGACCGCGTCGAGGTTGGGGTTGCGGTAGAGATCCTCGGGCGAGAGGTCGACGCCGTAGCGTTCCTCGACCTCGATCAGCAGCGCCACCGCCAGTGCGGAATCCACGCCGAGGCGGTCGAAATCGGCGGCCGGGTCGATGGCGGAGGCAGGCATCTCCATCAGATCGGCCAGATACTGCTGGCACCAGGTGACGATGGCTTCTTTGCTGGTATCCACGGTGGGCCCCTCTCAGGCAATACGTTTGGCGGCCATACGGGCCTCGGACGGCAACTTCAGATCCCAGGCGAGACCGGAGGCGGCAAGGGCGCGGATCAGCCAGTAGCCCGGATCCAGCCGGTACCAGTCCAATCCGAACGACGGCGATTCCGGGAAGGCGTGGTGATTGTTGTGCCACGATTCGCCGAGCGTCACCAGTGCGAAGACGCCGCCGTTGCGGCTGTTCTCGCGGGAGTCGTAGGGGCGTGTGCCGAACATGTGCAGGAGCGAATTGATCGCCCACACGATGTGTTCGAGCAGGAAGATGCGTGCGAACCCACCCCATAGCAGGCCGCTGACGGCGCCGGTCCAGCTCATGCTGATCAGTCCGCCGATCACGGTGGGAATCAGCAGCCCGAGCGCGACCCACCAGTAGTACAGGCGCGCGACGCGCACGATGCCGCGGTCGCGCAGCAGATCGGGGGCGTAGTGCACGATGTTCGGGTATTCGTGGCGGCGCATCCACAGGAAATGCGAGTGCGCCAACCCTCGTACCGCCCCTCGGAATCCGTCGCCGGACAGGTTCGGCGAGTGTGGATCTCCTTGGCGGTCACTGTATTCGTGGTGCCGCCGATGCAAGGCCACCCACGACACCACGCCACCCTGACCAGCCATCGAGCCGAGCACCGCCAGCACGACCGCCACCCACGGGGCAGCCTTGAAGGTGCGATGCGTGAACAGCCGGTGGTAGCCGACTGTCACCCCGAGCCCGGTTGCCAGCCACATCGAGAACAGCAGGCAGAATTCCAGTAGCCCGAACGGGCGCACCCACAGGAAGGCGAACGCCGCTACGGTCCCGATGATCGGCAGCACATCGAACAGTAGGAAGTGCCGACGCTGTAGCCGGTGAATGTAGGGGTTGCTGATCGTCTTCTTGCGCGGTTCGGGCTTCCCGGTCTCCAAGACCTCCGGAAAGTCCCCGACCGATAGCGAATCGTCGTCGGTCATCGCAGTTCACTGAACCCCTCGTGATTGGCGTTCGACCGGCGCCGACGAATCGCCGGCGTCGATCACGGACTCGACGCTACGGTTGCGTCTCCAGATAGTGGCGTCGAATTCCGTTTGCCTGCATAGCGATTCGTTCTATCTATCGAGGGTTCCCAGGTTCGCAGGCCAGGTGTGGCTTCGTTGAGGCAGTCTCTAGGAGTCGGTGCGGGCGAGTTCGACGGTCACGAAGTTGTCGATATGGAATCGCCGGAATTGGCGTTGGCGCCGCGGGGTCAGCAGGGTTTGCGCGGCGGCGGCATCGATGATCCTCGGGGTCCCGACCGCGTAGGTGCGGCCTCGACGGGTGAGGGTCGACGTGCCGGTGTGCTGGAGGTTGCGCAGCCAGTCGACTCGGGTGCCGTAGGGCAGGGGAATGATGAACCCGTTGGCTGTCGGTTCGGCGACGATCGGGGTCGCGTACTTAGTGCCGGTGCGTCGGCCGATGTGCTGAATCAGCGAGGCGTACCAGTATTTTCGACCGGCCACGGGCCTCATGAGTCGGTTGGTCACGTACTTGTTGAACACCCGTAGCGCCTCTCGAGCCGAGGTCGAGTCGGGTGCGGTCGACGGTTTATCGGTCATGGTTTCGATGCTCACCCGGCGGGTGCACAGTAGAGCAGAGGAGAGGGCACCGCCCTCGATGGCATTTGGTCCTCTCATTGACCTCGATCTTTCGCCCAGCCCGGCGTGTTCGGGTGACGCGTGGCGGATGCCCCGTATGAAAGGCGTTCCAGTGCGGCGACCAGTAATGTTCATCGGTCCGGATTCGGCACCCGGGCCGGTGGCCGACACCGCCGAGACACTATGACCGAACCGGACAGGCCCGATCCGAGGGTGTCATCGCGGTGGGGTCGACCAGCGCGTCGACGAGCGGGGCCAGTCGCCGAAGTTCTTCGAGATGGGTCGCACTGAGTCGTGCGAGGATGTCCCGACCCGCCTCGGTCAGTGCGAGACGGACGACGCGGCGGTCCTTGCCCTCCTCCCGATTTCGAGCGACGAGGCCGAGTTGCTCGGTGCGATCGATCAGTTGCACCACACTGTGGTGCCGAGTGCACAGATACTCAGCGATTTCTCCGATGCTGGGGCCGGCTGGATGTGAATGGCCTCGAATCGCCAGCAGCAGTTGATGCTGAGTGGCGGTGAGTCCCACGTCGGCTGCTCGCCGCTCACTCCATCGCAGGAAGTGCCGGAGCCCTGCCCGGAACCTGAGCAGCCTCGAATACTCGTCGTCACTGAGGTGATCATCGGCCGACATGGACTGGTATATCATGCCGTGATATTATCACAGGGCGCCGCATAGGCCGGGTGGTCAGGGCTGTTGCCGTCTCCGCTCGACCCTCTCTATTCACGTACTGCGTCTGAAGGTGGTGGAGGACATGACCAGTGAGGCCATGAGCATGAGCCGGCATCCCGACATCCTGGAGTTGCGGGCCAAGCATGAGAAATATGAGCTCGCCTCGGAGGCGCCGGCCGCCCAGGCGGTTGCCGGCCTGATGTTCCTGACCGGGCTCTATATCGCGATCTCGCCCTGGGTTGTCGGATTCAACGGGTTCGCGACTTTGACAGGGAACAACCTCATCGTCGGGATCGCCCTGGCGATGCTGGCCCTGGGATTCGCTTCGGTGTACGGCCGGACGCACGGCATCGTCTGGACCGCTCCACTGATCGGTGTGTGGACGATCATCACTCCCTGGGTGGTGAGCGGCAATGTCGATACCGCATCGACGATCTGGAGCAACGTAGTCGCCGGCGCGGTCGCACTGCTTCTCGGTCTGGGCTCGATGGTCCTCGGGATGAGCCGAACCGGCCGACTGCAAGGCCTGGTGCCTTCGGCGGGCGCGAGGCAAGGTTAGGTGTACTGACCACGGACGTTGGTGACGGCGTGGCGAGCTGACATGGCGAAGACCTCCGAGTGAAATGCGAGCTGTCGCATTCACTCCGGAGGTCTTCGTGTCTTCCCGTCATGCCCCGGTTGTCGGAGTTGGGCCGACTGCGGTTCACATGTTGCGTCATCGAGCAGGGCCGGCCACTTCGGGGGGCGAAGTTGTCCCGGAACTCGAGGCCGCGCCGCTTCTGATCCAATCCTTGCCCGCAACACCGCGCCGGCCCTCGCCCGCCGTGGAATTGTCTGCGACGGGACCAACCGAAATCGCGCTCAGGATGCTCGTCGACACGTTGAACACACCTTCGAACCGATAGGTGTACCTCGAACAGATTTGCGGATCCGCAGATTGCGATGAGCATTCCCCGTCGGCCCGTCCACCTCTCGTCGCCCATGTCCGCGGTCGTGGTGCGGATCGGCCCGCGAGTAGACGCGCACGCGGGCGGCCCCCATTCCAGGTGGCGGCCTTGGTTGGCCCGCGCAGTCCCCATTCGCTCGCCGATATAGCCAGCGTGGCGTCAGGGACGCGCGGACTTCACACGGCTCGGCTTGGTGAGATCCTCGCCTCGCATCACGGCGTCCCACCAGGAATCGAGCGGGCTGGGGTCCGGCCAGATGACCGGGCTCTGTCTGTCGTAGGAAGTCCGGTGCGCGTTGTCGATCACGGCGTTCTCCTGACGCGAATCGAGTGATGAATATCAGGATCGCCGGATGATCGGCTCGGAACGAGGGGACTGCGGCTCGCTTCGGGCGGGGCTTTGGTCCCCGCGGTAGCGTACAGCCGGTCAGGGTGCGGTCCATGTTCCCGTGACATCGCGTCCGCCGATTCCGTTCAGCCGCAGTTCAACCGACGCGCCCGAACCCATCGGAGCGGGAATGCGCAGTGCTCCCGAGCGGTGATGGCCTCTCGGAGCCGGTCGGTTCGGTGGTATTCATTTCGCACTGAAGGGCTGCGGGCCTGGTGATGGGATCGAAACCTCGGCGGACACGACGTTTCGAGGTTCGCCGCGAGTGAAGGCGTCGATATTGTCGATCGTGGCGTCGATGAGCCGGTGCAATGCTTCGTCGGTGTTGTAGGCGTTGTGCGGAGTGACGAGTACGTTCGGGAAAGCCAGCAGGGCGTGGTCGGCGACGAGGGTGGCCATGTCGTATTTCGGGGCTGGGTCGCGGAAGATGGCCGCTTCCTCGCGGATGGCGGGTTCCTCCGGCAGTACGTCGAGTCCGACCGCCCGCAATCTGCCGACCGCGAGCGTTCGAACCAGCGCCGCGACGTCCACGATGTGGCCGCGGGCGGTGTTGATCAGGACCGCATCGGGCTTCATGAGCGCCAGTTCGCGGTCGGAGATGAGATGGACGGTGTCCGGTGCGGCGGGCGTGTGCAGGGTGAGAACGTCTGCCGCCGCGAGTGTTTCGTCCAATGACGCGTAGCGAAAACCCATTGCCCGAGCGGCAGCGTGGTCGGGGTGGGGATCGGTGGCGATCACCGCCATGCCGAAGCCGTGTGCGATCTGGATGACGCGCCGGCCGATGCGTCCGGTCCCGACGACGCCCAGCACCCGATCGTGCAGCTCGAAACCACGGAGTCCGGTCTGGTTGAAGAGCCCGTGGCGGGTGCGCTCGGCCGCCTCGACCAGGTGGCGGGCGAGGCCGAGGAGGAGGGTGAAGACATGCTCGGCGACGGTGGAGTCGCCGTAGTCGGGCACATTGCACACCGTGATGCCGTGCGCCGCACAGTAATCCATATCGATGTGATCGAATCCGCTGGACCGTGTCGCCACCAGCCGCAAGCGCGGGAATCGGGCGAGGACATCGGCGGTCAGCCGCGAATACACGAACGGGCTGATCACCTCGGCGTCGGGCGCGCTGATATGTGAATCGAGCGGCTCGGAGAAACAAACCAGCTCCTGTTCGTGCGCGAGCCGTCGGCACGCGGCGTCTTCCCATTGTTCGGTTTCGAAGATCGCGATTCGCACGATTCTCTGCCTTCTCACGGGACGCCGAATCCACGGTACCGCCGTCGATGGAGGCGTTCTACGGGCCGATGTCCAATCTCGCTTGCCCGGAGGGCACCGTGACCGTGGTCCAAAGGCCCTGTCGGCCGTGCGACGCCGCGCCCAGGATCAAGGGGAACGCACCGGCCGGTGCGATATCGACGACTGGAGACAGCTATGACCGATAGCACCTACGTCCGGTTCTTCGACGAGTTCGGCATGGCCGATGTCGCTGTAGTCGGCGGCAAGAACGCCTCCCTCGGAGAGATGTACCGCTCGCTGTCTGCGGCGGGTGTACGGGTGCCCGATGGGTTCGCGATCACCGCGGACGCCTATCGGGACATGTTGACGCGGGCCGACGCATGGGAGCGGCTTGCCGAAACCCTGGACGGTCTGGACCCCGGCGATGTGGCCGACCTGGCCCGGCGCGGCAAGCAGGCGCGCGAAATCGTCTACGGCGCCGGTCTTCCCGATGCGGTGCAGGCCGCGGTGCTGGCCGGTTACCGGCGCTTGCGCGACGAATACGGGACCGACATCAGCTTGGCCGTCCGCAGTTCGGCCACCGCGGAGGATTTGCCGACGGCCAGTTTCGCCGGACAGCAGGAGACTTTCCTCAACGTGCGCGGCGAGCAGGATCTGCTCGATGCGATCCGACGCTGCTTCGCCAGCCTGTTCACTGACCGATCGATCCACTACCGGATCGACCAAGGCTTCGACCATCTGAAGGTCGCGCTCTCTGTCGGCGTGATGAAGATGGTGCGGTCGGATCTGGCATCGTCCGGAGTGATCTTCACACTCGACACCGAATCCGGATTCCGGGACGTCGTCTTCGTCACCGGCGCTTACGGTTTGGGTGAGAATGTCGTGCAAGGGACGGTGGACCCGGACGAATTCTTTGTGCACAAGCCGACATTCGTCGCCGGGCACCGTACGGTATTGCGTCGCCGGCTCGGCGACAAAGCGGTGAAGATGGTGTACACCGAGGACCAGACCGGTCGGAGCACCCACAACATCCCCACACCGCGAGCCGATCAGCGCCGATTCTGCCTGTCCGATGAGGAGGTGTTGGGCCTCGCGGACTCGGCTCTGGCGATCGAACGGCACTACGGGCGGCCCATGGATATCGAATGGGCCAAGGACGGTACCGACGGCTTGCTCTACATCGTGCAGGCCCGGCCCGAAACCGTCGCTTCGCAGCGTTCGGCGGCCACGCTGGACACCTATCGTCTCGATGGTCACGGCGAGGTGCTGGTCACCGGTCGCTCGGTCGGCGAACGCATCGCGACGGGCACTGCCCGCCGGATCTCGAATGTCGAGCAACTGGGCGAATTCCGCCCGGGTGAGGTGCTGGTGGCCGAAACCACCACACCCGACTGGGAGCCGGTGATGAAGACCGCCGCGGCGATCGTCACCGACCGCGGTGGACGCACCTGTCATGCCGCGATCGTCGCGCGGGAGATGGGGATCCCCGCCGTCGTCGGCACGGTGGACGCGCGCACCGTGATCGCCGACGGCGAGACGGTCACCGTGTCGTGTGCGGAGGGCGATGTCGGACGCGTCTACCGCGGCGCGCTCGACTTCCACGTGGACCGGCTCGCCGTGACGGAGATGCCGCGCCCGGCCACCCGGGTCATGGTCAATCTGGGCGATCCTGACCGTGCTTTCGCGACCGCCATGTTGCCCAGCGACGGTGTCGGCCTTGCCCGGATGGAGTTCGTCATCACCGAATCGATCAAGGCCCACCCTCTGGCCTTGATCCACCCGGACCGGGTGGGCGATCCGGCCATACGGACCGAGTTGGAGCGGTTGACCGAAGGCTATTCCGACGGCTCGAGCTTCTTCGTGCAGCGGCTCTCGGAGGAGATCGGCACCATCGCCGCGGCCTTCTGGCCGAAACCCGTCGTGGTGCGCATGTCGGATTTCAAGACCAACGAATACGCCGGACTGTTGGGCGGACGGGATTTCGAACCGGCCGAGGACAATCCGATGCTCGGCTTCCGTGGTGCGTCCCGCTACGCCCACCCCGCCTACACCGAGGGCTTCGCGCTCGAGTGCGCCGCCATCAGGCGGGTGCGGGAGGAAATGGGTCTGACCAACGTCATCGTCATGATCCCTTTCGTGCGCCGGGTGGTCGAGGCCGAACAGGTGCTGGCGCGAATGGCCGAACTCGGACTTGTGCGCGGCGAGAACGATTTACAGGTCTACGCCATGTGCGAGATCCCCAACAACGTCATCCTGATCGACCAGTTCGCCCGACATTTCGACGGCTTCTCCATCGGAACCAACGACCTGACCCAGCTCACTCTCGGCGTGGACCGGGACAGCGAGATCGTCGCCTTCGACTACGACGAACGCGATCCGGGAGTCAAGGAGATGATCCGGCTGGCGGTCGAAGGCTGCCGCCGCAACAGCATTCATTCCGGCCTCTGCGGCCAGGCCCCCTCGGACTACCCCGACATGGCCGAATTCCTGGTCGAACTCGGCATCGACTCGATCAGCCTCAACCCCGACACCCTGATCGCGACCACCCGCACCATCCTCGACGCCGAGCAGCGCCTCGGCCGCTCACACCGCTGAGCGTCGCGTCCTATCGAATGCCTGCGCCGCGGAACGGCGAAACGCCATGAGCATGCTTGCCCGAGCCCCGACCGGACGACCTGACGCGCGACGGTGTGACACGGCCGTTTCCATCGAAGTCGACCTCGCGAGTCAGCTGTCCGCACGCGGGAAACCCTGTGTCGGTATGGGTTTCGGTGAGCCGCCCGGAACCCTCAGGGTCGCGGGTAGGGGTCCATGTTGCGTAGCCGTTGCCGGTGGATTCGTTGCAGTTCGCCTACCCGGGTGAGAAAGGCCGCGATCGTTTCGAGTTCGGCGGGATCGAACCAGGTCAGCATCATCTTGTAGCCCTCGTCGACCAATGGTGAGATCAGTTCCTGTACGCGGCGGGCGGCGAGATCCGTGGCCACCACGATCACGCGGCGACGATCGGTGGGGTGCAGCGAGCGGGCGATATAGCCCTGCTTCTCCAACCGGTTGAGCATGACCGTGGCGCCCGCGGCGGTGAGGCCCAGCCGTTCGGCCAGCATTCCAGGCGTCGTGGACTTCTCGTCCCCGAGAAGGACGATTTCCAGCGCACGTCGATCGGTCTCGTTCACGCCCAGCAATCTGATCGATTCGCGGGCCAGATCCTCGACGGTTCCGTGATAGAACTCCAGGGCCTTTCTGAGCTTTACTGCGATCCGAGCGGGTTCGGTTGACATCGGACGCACAGGCTCCCACCCTCGAACGCTTGAAACATGAAACCTCTCAACGGAATTCACCGACCATGGCTCGACCGATCGTCGAACAGCATGATTTCGCGCATGAACCGACGAGTTCGATGGACTCAATGAATACCGCGGGCCGCGGTGGCGCGGCGCGGGTCGAGGGCGGTGGGGGACTCGCGATTGTGCTTCATTGCTTCCCCTTCGCGCAGTGTGGATTCCGCGAGGCGCTCGATGCGGGCATCCCCAAACTCCTATCAAACGATAGGTCAACAGTCCATACCGCGGCTGACGATCATCTCGAGAGCGGCACCGCCCCTGGCCGCCGAAGCGGCTGCGGGCAGTGCCGGACATGCACTGTACGACGCGGTAGTCGATACGATAGTCTGCATTGCATAGCCGGTCAGAGTGGCTTTCACAGCACGAAAGCCGAAGCGGCCGAACACTATCCGGGACGGCGATTGTCCGATCGCGGAACCTGGGCTGGGCTGTTGGTACCAGCCCAGTCCAGGCATACTCACCACATTTCGCCAGCGCGGATACTGACCGTCACGCTGTTCCGTCCGCCCTCGGACTCAGCTCACAGCTGTGGTGGTGAGGGTCGGAGATGGATTCGGATAACACGCGGTCGCGACACCGCCGACCCATTGCACGTTGGTTGTCATGGTCATACCGGGATTGGCATAGCTGGTCCCCGCATACTTGCTGGTGATCGGCGTTCCGGAGGTTCCGGCCGTGACATTGATGGTCACGGCCGGCGGGGTGAAGCTCGAGCCGCCGGCGATCGGACCCGGCACGGTGAGAACGACATTCCCGCCCGAGGTGGTGACGGTGCCGGCCACGGTGCCACCGGAAGCGGTAGCCGAGACGAGCGTCGAATTCGCCGGAGTCGGGAAGATCATCTTCAGGTTGCTGATGCTCGTGACGGTGAAGCCCGAGGCCGAGCTGGGAACCGTGGAAACACCGGGGGTGAGGGTGATGGCCACCGCGGAGCCGGATGCCGCCGAACTCGGCGCGGTGCCGTCGACCGATGTGGTCATACTCGAGGTTTGGCCTATGCCGAAGATCGTGCCCTGGCAACTCCAGTTCACACTGACAGCGGTGGCATTTGCGGGTGCAGCTAAACAGAAGACAGTGGCCAGCGCCATCGGAGTAACAACTCCGGCACGAAGCAGCATGGCTGCGGTCGATCTCATAACTATCTCCAAAATGTGAAGCAACGGTACGACCCGGATGTCGCGCCGTAACCGTAGGGGATCTAAAATATAACCTGTTCTCATCTGACTGTGATCGAAATCCGAAATAACGTTTTGGCATCGATGGCCACGTCGGAGAGCGTTCCGGTAGATCCTTATCCGCTATTAAATATTTAGCTTGGAAAGTTAATTCCGCTAAGGCTTTGACATGAATCGATCGGATCTTTGTCATCGATCGGCGTTGCGATCACAGGAAGGATTCGCGGCCAGTTCGATCAGATGTGCTCCCTGACCAGGCATTACAGCCAGCGCTAACCATCGGTTGGTCTGTGCGTGGTTGGCGTGTCTCAGGATACTCCTGTGGAAGAATCGGGTTTCCAATAATTGTGTCCATCGCTGAGATTGGGTGGTCGGTGGCCCTCTCCTGGATCGATATTTTTCTTATCCAGAGCGTATTATGAGCGTGTAAAGGTGTTTTGCCATGGGTTCGCTCGGTGGCGGAACACTGCTTCGAGCCCTGGTGCCTCTATTGGATTCCGCAGTTGCCAGTGACGGCCTGTGGGCGACCTTCCTCGGCTCACTCGGCAACCTCATGAAGTAACCGCGCCCAGCGAACCATCTCTTTTTCGGGCCTTTCCATACCCGCGCCCAGCCTGCCCGTCGTAACAGCCATACGGGCGAGGGCTGAATTAGGTTCGCGTGGCTGATCTCGTTCCCAATCGGCGAATTGCGCACACCGGCATCCCTCACCCCCGAGCCTATCGCCGCCGATATGGCCGTCTTTATGCTCGTTGCCGGATCGGCCGCACCCGAACGCATCCCGCGATCGCAGCCACCGGGCAATGACCCCGATGCTCTCTACCACGATGCCCTCGGCGTCTTGCACGATGGACGAAACCTTCTGTCCGCGAAGCACTGCCACCCTGCGGGCGCGGGCAATCCGAAGGCGGCCAGTGGGGTCGGCCCTACTGCGCACAACCTTGCGACACAGCACATTTCGCGTGCGTTACCGGCCGGCGCTCGCGCAACTCACACGGGCACTACGGGGACGTATAGATGTCGCGGAACGCTTCGCGCATACCACCGCGTCCGGTTATCCCCGGTCCTCTATCCCTGCGACCATTTCGGCCATGCGTTAGTAGTGCCAGTGCACCAGGCCGCCGGACTCCACCGTCTCCAGCGCGATACGCGCGGCTTCCTCGGGCATGTCGGCAGCGACCAACGCCCGCAGGTTCAGGCTGGTCATGACGATCCGGCGCGGCTGAACAGTGCCGACACCATGCGGGCCGTCCGCCGCAGAGCGCCGTAGGGTGCCCTGTCGGTCGAGCAGCGCGATCGCATCGGTGCTCTATGATCCCGACGGGCGCCGTGGTTGAGCGTGGCCGATTCATGCACGCCCTCGGTCTTGCCGAACACCGCCTGGTCGGTATAGGCCCGTCATGCCTCGGCTGTCACACGTGGTCGACCAGGCCCCTGGCGCCCTCGGACAAGGCACAGTGCGCGCAGCAGAAGAAACGCCTGTCCGCCTCCACGCCATGTCCGATGATTCGGCACCCGCAGTGTTCGCAGGTGGGCGCCATCTTCTGAATGGCACATTCGAAGCAGTCGAACACGTGCCGAGCACCCTGCGCCTCGATCGTGAAGGCCAACGCGTACTCGTTGCCGCAAACCTCACAATGGCTCATTCCTCCAACGATAGCTTCCGGCTACCAAAATCGCGGCCGAAATCAACGACGACTCCCACTCAGGTCACCGCCATGCGGGTCGGGCGCGGTCCGTTCGTTACCCGGATCCGATGTGCCAGCCGAGTACGGCTCCTGGCCGGTGGCAGCGTTGCAGGTCTGTTGACGACCTTGCCGTAGTCGGTGATGGCTGGTCGGAGTGGGAGGTCCGCCGGGCCGGCTACCCCAGACCAGCCTCATCCCACAGGTATTCGGCAACCGTGGCTACGAGTTGGGGTTCTGGTCGCTGATTGAAGCATTGATTGAACTAATGATTGAATTGCTGATTGAGGGGTGGTTGAATGCCTTCATGCCAGAGAGAGTTGCGGCGGATACCCGGGCTCGACTGCTGGCCGCGGCCGAAAGGCTGTTGTTGACCGAGCGATACGACGAGATGTCCGTGCGCCCGATCCGCGCCGCAGCCGGGAGGAATCCAGCCGCGGTGCACTATCACTTCGGATCCGAGGACGCTGTGGTCGCCGCACTGCGCGAAGAACCCCCGTCGCTGTGGGAGCAACGGCTGTCCGTTGTCGCGGATGCGGGCTGTTCGGTGGGCGAGACGGTCGCCGCCGTGCTGGCACCGTTCGTGTGGCTGGCCGATGATCCGGTGGGCCGCTCGAATTTAGGGTTGCCGGCGCGGTTCGTGCTCGGTTGGCGCCTGTGGTACGGAGCCACCGCCGTGGCGCCGGATGACGTCCTGGTGCGGAAGTCGATCAGCTCATCGGTCGCCAGTGCGTCGGGGGTGCGGCCCTCGAACGTGGCAGCCTTGATCACCCTGTTACGCAATGTCAAAGGCCCGAGCTCGACCGGTGCGAAGACCTCCGGAACTTCCGTACCTGTCATTTCTTCCACGGTGATGCACCACGGCGTTCGTTCGCGAAAGTACTTCCGGTCCCGGCTCGTTGGGGATTCCGGGTGATCGGTCACGCGTTCCTGAGGGAGTATCCGTACCGCGAGGCGTACCTGCTCGAGCGCGCCCGCCATTTCCGTCGCGAGCTGTGGATGCCGTTGATCCTCTTGGGCGGCATCACGAACCTGGACACCATGCGGCTGGCCATGATCGAGGGATTCGACCTCGTCGCCATGGGCCGCGCACTGCTGCGCGAGCCGAATCTGTTGCAGCGCATCCGATCCGAGGAATTCACCCGATCCGGGTGTATTCACTGCAACGAATGCATGCCACCATCTACACCGGCACCAGATGCGTCTATCGGCTCGGCAACCTTACCGCCGCCGAATCACTGCCGATCACTATTAGTGAATCGGAGATATGAGCATGAGCGAGCGTGCAAGCGGCAAGGTCGTGCTCATCAGCGGCGGCGCAGGGGAATGGGTGCGGTGCATGCCCGCGCCTTGGTGGAGAACGGTGCGCGCGTCGTGAAAGTAAAGTGCCCGCGGCGGATCGGAGATCGCCCGGGGGCTGGTTTCTCTCGGAACTGCCCGGTACGAATGGCCGGACAGATGCACATCGATGCTGGCAACAGCGGAAAACAGGTGATTCAGTGGGCGTATACGCGGTGACGGGATCGGCCTCAGGAATGGGGCGGGCTGTTGCGGAGAAACTGCGAGAGCGTGGACACACGGTCCTCGGAGTCGACCTGCGGGATGCGGATATCGTAGCCGACCTGTCGACCCCGGCCGGTCGGCGCGCCGCCGTGGACGGCGTGCTCGCCGCGGCGGATGGCCATCTCGATGGCGCCGTACTCGCTGCGGGTGTGGGTCCGACTCCCGGGGCTGAACGCGCTCGACTGATCTATGAGGTGAACTTCCGCGGGGTCGTCGAACTTCTCGAGGGCTGGCGATCGGCCCTGGCTGCCGCATCCGAGCCGAAAGTCGTTGTGTTCGGGAGCAATTCGACGACAACCACGCCCGCGGTCCCGCGTCGAGCGATTCGCGGGCTGCTGACCGGCGACACGGACAAGGCGCTGCGGGCGGTCCGGATCTTCGGCCGGCATGCCCCGTCGATCGCCTATGCGGCATCGAAGATCGCGGTGAGTCACTGGGTGCGCCGCCAGGCGGTGACCGAGCGGTGGGCGGGACAGGGCATCCGACTCAATGTCCTGGCTCCCGGTGCCGTGCTGACCCCACTGCTGGAAAAACAACTCGCCACCCCGGAGGAGGCGGCGCTGATCCGTAGTTTCCCGGTGCCGATCGGTGGTTTCGGCGATGCCGGTGATCTCGCGGAGTGGGCGGTGTTCATGATGTCACCGGCCGCGCGGTTCCTGTGCGGCAGTGTGGTATTCGTCGATGGCGGCAGTGACGCGTACTTCCGGGCAGAGGACTGGCCTCGCTCGGTTCCGCTGCGGCGACTTCCCGGATATCTGTGGCGCTTCCGCCGTTTCGGCAAACGGTGACCGGTTGTGTCCCGCCCGTCGCGCGGGACACAGCTTATTGTCGCCGACATTATGAGGCCGAACCGATTTCGGGCAGCAGCACCTGCGTGCACCATTCGAATTCGGCCTCGCCGAGGGTGCCGAGTCCTATAGCCCGCCGACACCACGCTGGGACCAGCTGGGCGAACTCGGCCGGATTATAGACGTCCTGTTCCTTGGAGAATCTCCCGCCGCCCGCATAGGTGAGGATGCTGATGTTGTCGGCATCCAGAGTCGCCCCAGATGTCATGAGGACACTGGTGGAAGTTGAGGGCCGGGCACAGGCGGGCGGATGCGCAACCGGTTCTCGAACTCAGTGAACGGGTGGCGCCGCATGCACTGCCGGCGCATTCGGTGCATACGTGCCGCGAGGCGTTGAAGGATCTGGAGGTAACCGGACGGCCGAACCAGCACGGCGCACCGATCCCGGCACGCAACGGGTCGCCGCGCAATCCCAACAACTTCGGGCGCAGCTGGCGCGCCGCGCGCGGGAAGAACTGCTCCGCCCGTACACCGGCGCGGAGCCGGCACGGCAGTCGACAACGCCTATGGCGACCCCGAGCGCGCGGCCGACAACTCGGCAACACTGAGACTGCGGCGAAAGCCCGCTACATCGATATCCCCGAGACAGCGCCGGACAATGAGAGGTCCTCGAGCGGTGGGCGCGGGAAGAACCGCCGAAAACGTGAGATTTCCGCGAGATCGGGCCGAATCTCGGAACGATGCATGGCAAAGAAAAACCCCTTCCAACCATGGTCGGAAGGGGTTTTTCTTGGTCGGGCTGACAGGATTTGAACCTGCGACCACTTGACCCCCAGTCAAGTGCGCTACCAAGCTGCGCCACAGCCCGTTGCATTCGCTCTCGCTTGTGCTCGATGAGATTACCTCAGGACCCCCCTCTACATACAAATCGGCTGGTTATCGCCGTGTGGCGGGCTGGAACGGACGTTGGGGGAGGAGGTTCAGGGTTGTTCTGGCGCAGGGGAATCCGTGGGGGTGCGGCGGTAGGGGACCGCTGCGTCGGGGGCGAGGGGGAGGGGGTCGGAGGAGTCTCGGCAGCGGAGGGCTTCGGTGGCTTCGGGTTCGTTGTTGGCGGTGAGACGGTGGACGGTTCGTTCGAGAATGGGGAGGACTTGGGAGACCTGGAGGGTGCCGTCGGCGCATTGGCCCAGGAGGGAGAAGGTCATGTTGGAGAGGATGACGGCTATGTCTTCGAGGTAGCGGGGGGTGGCGCCGGCGAGGACGGCGGAAACGACGGGGATGACGGCGTCGAGGCCGTGGTTGTCGAGGCGTTGGGAGGCCGGTCCGGTGCGGGCTCGGTGGTAGGCCTCGAGCATGATCGGGTGGCGTTCCCAGGGGTCGAAGACGTGGCGGATGACGCGGATGAGGCCGTCGTGGATGGATTCGCCGGGGGGCGGGGGCTTCATCGGGATGTAGGTGTTGTCTTCCATCCAGGCTTCGATGGCGGAGACGAGCAGGTCGTCGCGGGTGGGGAAGAGCTTGTAGATGGTGGTCAGTGAGACGTGGGCGCGGCGGGCGACTTCCCGCAGTTGGACAGCGTCGTAGCCGTCGGATTCGAGTAGGGCGCGCACCTCGAGCAGGATTCGCGCTCGCAAGGCCTCTTCCGTCTCCCGTGCCATGCCGTTAGAGTAACGCCGTTACTGAAGTAACTGGGTTACTCGTCGTGCGCGACCGAAGTTCGGAGATCGAGAACTAGATGCCTCGTCAGCAATATTCGTCGGTGTCGGCTGCCCATCGGCGGATCACCCTGGTCGGAGTCGCGCTCGGCGCCGTGGCGGTCGCGCTGGCCGCCACCTGTACCGCGGTCACGCCCGCCGCGGCCGAGCCGGTGAACGGCTTCTATTATCCGCCACAGCAATTCGATGCGACACCGGGCGCGGTCATCAAAACCGAGGACATGTCGGTGTATCCGGCGGCGCCCGGTTCCGATGGGACCTGGCCGCTGCCGGCACAGCGCGTCATGTACACCTCGCGGACCCAGGACGACGCTCCCGCGGCTGTGACCGGCACTTTCATCGACTCCAGTCAGCCGTGGCGGGGGTCGGGGCCGCGTCCGACGGTGCTCATCGCGCCGGGGACGGTGGGGCAGGGCGATCAGTGCGCGCTGTCGCTGGCGTTTCCGGCGGGCATCTACGCGAGCCTGACTCCGCCGACCTTTTCGGCCAATCAGGAGGCGCTGGCCGCTTTCGCCTGGAACGCGCTCGGTGCCCGGGTTTTCGTCACCGACTACATCGGTATGGGCACGCCCGGGATTCACACCTACGCGAATCGGATCGAGGAGGCGCACGCCGTGCTCGACGCCGCCCGCGCCGCGAACCGATTGTCGGGTAGCGGGACGGATACCCCGTTAGCGTTCTGGGGCTACTCGCAGGGCGGCGGCGCGAGCGCGGCCGCCGCGGAAATGCAGCCGAGCTATGCGCCGGAACTGAATCTGAAGGGCACCTGGGCGGGTGCGCCGACCGCGGATCTGTCGGCCATTCTGGATCGGATCGAGGGTAGCCTGATCGGTGGCGCGGTCGGGTTCGCGCTCAATGGCTTCTTGGACCGTTATCCGAATCTGCGGCCCGACTTCGAGAAGCGGGTGAACGCATCCGGGCAGGGGTTGCTGAACGAACTCTCCAACGAGTGCATCGGTGATGTGATCGCCCTGCATCCGTTCCTGCGCACCAATGAATTCACCGTGGATCACCGGCCGCTGGTCGACCACATGCGTGAAATTCCCGGAGTCCAGGACATTGTGCGTCAGCAGCGGATCGGAACGCTGACGCCGGGCAGTCCGGTGCTGATCACCAGCGGCATCAATGACGACACCGTTCCGTACGGCCAGGCACGGCAACTGGCGACGGACTGGTGCGCCTCCGGCGCCGCTGTCACCTTCCGCACCAATGAGTTGCCGCCGATTCTGTCGGGCGCCACCATCCCCAATCACTTCGGGCCGGAATTGCTCGACGGTTTCGGCACGAACAATGCGATCGGCTATCTGATGGATCGGCTGGCCGGCAAGCCGGTTTCGGGATGTGCCTTCGACTGAGTCGAAGCCGCCATTCGCTTTTCGTCCAATGCTCCACACTCTTTCGAGGTGCTCCCATGTCAGAAATCACCCGTCGCTCCCTGCTGTCCGGAGCCGCCGCCACCGCCGCCCTCCTGGCGACCGCACCCGTCGCCCGCGCAGGATCCGGAATCGCCGCCCGGGTCAAGAGAGTTCAGCTCACCCGTGAAGACCACCGGGTCATTGTCATCGGCTCGGGTTTCGGCGGCGGCGTCGCCGCCCTGCGCCTGGCCGAAGCGGGCGTCCCCGTGCTGCTGCTCGAGCGCGGCATGCGCTGGCCTACGGGCCCGAACGCCCAGACCTTTCCGCACGCCACCGCACCGGACAAGCGCATCCTGTGGCATCGCTCCAGCCCCGAATTGTTCGGTAGGCCGGTGGCTTTCGAGAAGTACACCGGCCTGGTCGAGGCGGTGCCGGGCGAGAACATGACCGCGCTGTGCGCGGCCGGTCTCGGGGGTGGATCGCTTGTCTATCAGGGTATGTCGCTCCAGCCCACCGAGGCTGTCTTCAACACCCATTTCCCCGACGGACTCGACTGGTCCGCGCTGAATTCCGTCTACTACCCGCGCGTCGCCCGCATGCTCGGCCTGGCCGTGGCCCCGGACGAACTGATCAACACCCCGAACTACACGGCCGCAAGGATTTTCGCCGACCACGTCCGCAAGGCGGGCCTGCCGTTGTCGAAGATCCCCATGCCGATCGACTGGAACTTCGCGCTCGCCGAACTTCGTGGTGACATGGCCTCCTCCTACACCAATGGTGACGGCGCCATGGGCGTCAACAATGGCGGCAAGCACACCATCGACGTCACCTATATCGCCGCCGCCGAGGCCACCGGCCGCGTCACGGTGGAGACCCTGCACGAGGTCACCGATATCGAGCGGGCCGCCGACGGTCGTTGGGTGGTGCGGGTGAACCGCACCGATACCGCGGGCACGGTGCTGGAGAACAAGATCCTTACCACCAATGCCTTGGTCCTGGCTGCGGGCAGCCTCAATACCAGCCGTCTGCTGGTGCGCGCGGCCGCCAAGGGCCAGATCCCCGATCTGCCCGATGATCTCGGTCGCGGCTGGGGCACCAATGCCGACCGCATCTACGTTTGGTCCGCCCCCGCCGAGGAATTCGGCGTCGCGCAGGGTGGTCCGGTGGTCTACGGCAGCCTGAACTGGGATGACCCGGATGGCGCGCACACCGTGATCCAGGCGTCGATTCCGCCGCTCTCGATGGACGCGCACAGCACCATGCTGGTCGGCTACGGCGTGAGTAACGGCTGCGGCGAGTTCCGCTACGACGCGGCGACCGATGCCGCGAAGCTGTACTGGCCCGCCGACGGCGATTCGTTCATCCAGGACAACCACATCGGCCCCGCGGTGCAGCGCATCGCCGGACCGTCGAGCGTCCTGTTCGACACCAATCTCGCCTTCCCCTCCACCTGGCATCCGCTCGGCGGCGCGAGCATGGGCACGGTGTGCGACCTGGACGGCCGTGTCCTGGGGCAGCCCGGCCTCTATGTCGTCGACGGCGCGCTCATGCCCGGCAACACCGCGGCCTGCAACCCGTCGATGACCATCGCGGCCCTCGCCGAACGCGCCCTGGACCGCCTGGTGGCGACCGATGTGGGGGAACAGATTTGACGTCGGAGGAGCTCACCGGCGGGCCCGCACATGCCGCCGGTGAACGCCGTTCGCCCGACGGCTCCGCCGGTAGTCCCGATGTGGCACACGGGGGATGGTGTCGAATTTCGAACGGGCTCCGGGTGACGTTCGAAACCGCTGCCGACATGGTGCTTTTCGATGGCCACCGTCGGCAGAGCGGACAGGCGCACAGCTCTCACAGCTGACCCGCAGCTTCGGTACAGCGTCGGCCCAGCGATCTCCCCGACGCTGTAACGATGTCCGTTCTGACCTCGGGAGAACGCCCCGAGCCCATGATCCACACACTGCGAGGTGCGGGCTATGTCCTCGAACCCGCCCGCTGACCCCGCACCCCGCCGCCGCTGGTCGCTGCGGACGCGGCTGCTGATCGGGCAGGTGGTGCTGCTGGTGGTGGTGGTCGCGGGCATCGGCATCGCGACCGAGCTTGCGCTGCAACAGTTCCTGGTGCACCAGATGGATGTCGGATTGAGCGAGGCGGCCAAGCGGGCCCTCGTCGACTCGGGCGGCGGTCCCAGCCTCGGCCCGCCCCCGGAGCAGCACACTGCCCCCGGACCACCGCCGTCCACCGAGGCGCAGACGGGTCCGGGACCGGATTTCCTGAATCGCCGCAGTATTCAACCGGATACGATCGGCGCGCTCGTCGACAGCGACAAGTCGGTGCGTGCGGGGCGCGTCGGCACCGACGGTGTGCAATCCGCGCTGTCGGCGGCGGCGCACGAACAGCTCGCCGCCGTCACGCCCGGTAAGCCTGTGTCACTGGATATCCCGGGCCAGGGCCACTATCGCGTGGTCGCCGCCACCACGTGGTCGGGCAAGACCGTGATCACCGGGCTGCCGCTGAAGTCGGTCGACGCCACCCTCATGCGGGTGTTCCTCATCCTGCTCATCGTCACCGCCGTCGTGCTGGTGGTCGCCATCTCGGTGGGCATCTGGCTGATCCGGCGCGCCCTGACCCCGCTGGACCGGGTCGCCGCCACCGCAGCACGGGTCGCCGACCTGCGGCTGGATCGCGGGGAAGTGACACTCCCCGTGCGGGTTCCGGTCGCCGACGCCGACGCCCGCACCGAGGTCGGGCAGCTCGGCGTCGCCATCAACCGCATGCTCGATCACATCGCGGGCGCGCTGGAAGCCCGGCACGCCAGCGAGACTCGGATCCGGCGCTTCCTGGCCGACGCCAGCCACGAGCTGCGCACCCCGTTGTCCTCCATCCGCGGCTACGCCGAACTGGCGCTGCGGGAACGGGATGCGCTGCCTCCGGTGGTCGCCCACGCCATGAGCCGCGTCGATTCGGAGTCTCGGCGCATGACCACGCTGGTGGAGGACATGCTGTTGCTGGCCCGTCTGGATGCCGGGCGCGGGCTCGAGCACACCCCCGTGGATCTGACCCGGCTCACCGTCGACGCGGTCAGCGACGCCCATATCGCCGGGCCGGACCTGCAGTGGGCATTGGAATTACCGCCGGAACCGATCGTGGTCACCGGCGACTCGGCGCGCCTGCACCAGGTGCTGGCCAACCTGCTGGCCAATGCGCGCGTGCACACCGGGCCCGGCACCAGAGTCACGACTGCCCTGGCCGAGGACGGCCGGGGCGGGGCGATCTGGCGAGTCACCGATGACGGGCCGGGCATTCCCGACGAACTGCAGCCGGAGGTCTTCGAACGCTTCGCGCGCGGTGATTCGTCGCGTTCGCGACGCGCCGGCAGCACCGGGCTCGGCCTTGCCATCGTGGCGGCGGTGGTGAAGGCCCACGGCGGGGCGATCGCCGTGGAAAGCACGCCCGGACGCACCGAATTCACGGTGTGTCTGCCGGGCGCGCTCACCGTCGCGGGCTGACCGCGCCGCTCGCGGCCCGAGCAGCCCGCGGAGCCGGTCGGCTACCGGGGCCGCGGCTGCTCCGGGCCCCGATCCGGTCGTGGCGATCCTGGTCACCGCCGTGATCGTGGTTCCAGTCCGGATCGGCGATCTGGCTGACCACCGGGATCCCGGCCTCGGCGGTGGCCGCCGAGGCCGGGATGGCGAGCGCCGCCAGCGCCACGCGGCCAGCGCACCGCACGGCGGTGCGCGCGGTCAGCCGACGCAGGCGGGAGGTAGTCGCAGACGAGGAAGTCAACGCGCAGAGCCCTTCTCGAACGGACGGCCTGCCGATCGGCCGGGCGTGACTCTCATCGGAGGGCCCGCGAATCGGCGGGCCATGGGTCCGGACCGTGCGCCCGCTGAGGATCCTGGGCCCGGCCGTCACCGCAGTAGGCTGGGCGGTGTGGGACGACCGGACGTAGGACACACCGCACCCGCCGCCCAGAGTGGCGCACCCATGCAGTTCGTCGCGGAGCTGCGGGATATCGCCGCACCCGACCCGGAATCACGCCGCCTGACCGATCCCGTGCGCGCCGCCGAGTTGATCGCGGCCGAGACCCGGGATCGCCTGCGCGCGGTCTTCGAGGCCTTGCCCGGCGACCCGGTCCTGCTGCTGTCCGGTGGCGTCGACTCGATTCTCCTGGCCGCGGCTTCGGTCGCTCTGGGGCGCCGCCCGCACGCCCTCACCGTGCTGACCGCCGACGGCACCGACCGCGCCAATGCCGTGGCCGCCGCGACGGCACTCGGCCTGACCCACGACATCGTCGAGCTGGATCGCGCCACCGTGCTGAACCTCGCGCGGGTGGCCCTGGAGGCCCTGAAAATCCCCGAACTGTGGGAGGTTTCGTACGCCATCCCGATGCTGGCCATGCAGCCTGTGCTCGACCGCCTCGAGACCGCCGGCCCGATTCTCACCGGCAGTGGCGCCGACGCGATCTTCGCGGGCGGCAAAACCCTTGCGCACCCGATCGATTCGCCCGAGGCGGCCGCCGAACTCGACCGCATCACCCGCGCGGAATCGGCACGCAATTTCACCACCGACCGCCTCGTACCGGATTTCTATTCCCGGATCCTGGGCGACCGCGCCGACCGCATCGTCCACGTTTTCCAAACCCTTCGCTTCTGGGAACTCGCCGAAACCCTCGCGCCCCCAGCATTGTTCGGTGCCCGCAGCGGTGAGGACGTCGACAAGCTCTGTGTCCGTACGGCTTGCGAAAATCTGCTGCCCGACTCGGCGCGAGAGTTGGCCTGGGCCAGGAAGTCCGCCATCCAACGCTCGGCGGGCATCATGGGCGAGCTCGCCGAGGCCGCCCGCGAGCACGCCGCGTCTCTGCCCGGGGCCCGCACCTATTCCGATCCCGGCATCGAGCCCTTCGAAGCCGTGGCCACCCGCCTGTTCCTGGCCCTGCTGATGCCGTCGTAGCGATCAGGAACCCATGAGCATGTCGCGGTGGGTGTCCACCTGCTCGCGCAGCGCCTCCACGATGGCGGCGACCTCGGGGCGGCGCAGCGTCTCGGGGCGGGCGACGAGCCAATAGGTCAGGCGCACCGAGATTTCCGGCAGCACGCGCGTGAGATCGGCATGGCGGTCGGCCATGAAACAGGGGAGCAGGCCCAGTCCGGCCGAGGCGCGGGTGGCCTCCACGTGCACGAAAACATTGGTGGAGGAAATGGATTCGCGCATGGCGGGCGCGAAGGTGGGAGCCAGGTCGAGGTCGTCGACCTGGAGCATGGAATCGATGAAGTAGACCAGCGGGTGGCGCGACAACTCCTCGACGCTGACCGGGACGGGGTGCCGGGCCAGATAATCCTGCGAGGCGTAGAGCCCGAGCGTGTAGTCGCCCAGTTCGATGGCGCGGGCTCGGCGCAGCTGCGGTTTGCCCACCACCACTTCGATATCGGATCTGGACCGCTGCAGCGATGCCAGCCGGGTGGCGGTCACGATCTCCACCGACAGCTTCGGATGGCGGCGCTGGACCGCGGCAATGGCGGGTGCGGCCACGTAGGCGCTGAACCCGTCGGTGGCCGACATTCGGACCACGCCTTCCAGCGCCGGGGTGTCGGAGGTCAGCGAGCGGACCGCGGATTCGATGGCCTCGGCGGCCGTGAGCGCTTCCCGGCCCAGATCGGTGAGCTCCCATCCGCTCGCGCCGCGAATCAGCACCCGCCCGCCCAGCGCCTGCTCCAGCGCGGCGATGCGCCGGGAGATCGTCGTGTGGTTGATGCCCAATTCCTCTGCCGCGGAGACATAGCGGCCCGTCCGGCCCACCGCGAGCAGCACCAGCAGATCGTCGGGGCTCGGACGGCTTGTGGCGGAGGTCACGCTCATTTCTGCATCATTGCAGATCGGTGCTGCGGATCTGGTCATTGCAGTGGCGCCGAATGTGCACGAATACTCCTTGGCATCGATATATGTGGTCCGCCTCACAGATGAGGGTGGGGCGGCCCAGGCGTGAAGGAGTTGGGCGATGAGCCTCCCGGATACCGAGCCGGCAGCCGGCGGCGGCCTGGCCGGACTGCGGCGCGTGGTCGCCGCGTCCATGGCGGGGACCGTGGTCGAGTGGTACGAATTCTTCCTCTACGGCACCGCGGCCACGTTGGTGTTCAACAAGGTGTTCTTCGCCAAGGGCACCAGCGATCTGGACGCCATCCTGGCGGCCTTCGTCACCTACGCTGTCGGCTTCGCGGCACGGCCGTTGGGCGGCATCGTCTTCGGGCATTTCGGCGACAAGTACGGGCGTAAGAAGCTGTTGCAGCTGAGCCTGATCCTGGTCGGCGCGGCAACCTTCCTGATGGGCTGCCTGCCGACCTTCGGTCAGGTCGGCTACCTGGCCCCGGTGCTGCTGGTGGTGTTGCGGTTCGTCCAGGGCTTCGCGGTCGGCGGTGAGTGGGGCGGCGCGGTTCTGCTGGTGGCCGAGCACAGTCCGAGCCGCAGCCGCGCGTTCTGGGCATCGTGGCCGCAGGCGGCGGTTCCGGTGGGCAATATGCTCGCGACCATCGTGCTGCTGGTGCTGACCTCGACACTGTCGGACGCGGCATTCCTGTCCTGGGGCTGGCGGGTGGCCTTCTGGCTGTCGGCGGTGGTGGTGCTGATCGGCTACTACGTGCGCACCAAGATTACCGATGCGCCGATCTTCGTTGCCGCGCAACAGCTCGCCGAGCAGGAGAAGGAGAACTCCTTCAGCGCGCTGGAGGTGCTGAAGCGGTATCCGCGCGGGGTGTTCATCGCCATGGGACTTCGGTTCGGCGAGAACGTCTTCTACTACCTGGTGGTCACGTTCAGCATCACGTATCTGAAAGTCCATGTCGGTGCGAATACCAAGGTGATCCTGTGGTGGCTGCTGGCCGCGCACACCGTGCACTTCGCGGTCATCCCGCTGGTGGGCCGGCTCAGTGACCGGATCGGGCGGCGACCGGTCTACCTGGTGGGTGCGCTCACGGCCGCCACGTGGGGCTTCTTCGCCTTCCCGATGATGGACAGCAAGCAGAATGCCGTCATCCTGTCCGCCGTCATCATCGGTCTGGTGTTCCACGCGTTCATGTACTCGGCACAGCCGGCGATCATGGCCGAGATGTTCCCGACCCGCATGCGGTATTCCGGTGTGTCCCTGGGCTATCAGGTGACCTCGCTGGTGGCGGGTTCAGTCGCGCCGATCATCGCGGTGCGGCTGCTGGAGACCTACAAGTCCTCGGTGCCGATCTCCTGGTATCTGGCGGGCTCGGCGGCGGTGACCGTGGTGGCGGTGCTGTTCGCCCGCGAGACCAAGGGCGCCGATCTGGCGGAGATCGACCGGGCTGACGCGGAAAGCCTGGCCGCACAGCAGGATTCGAAGCAGAACGATGCGAAGGTGAAGGTGGCATGACACGGACGACCGGACCCCTGGGTGAACTGGCGGGGCGCAGGGCACTGGTGACGGGCGGGGCCAGCGGGATCGGGGCGGCCTGCGCCCGCGAGCTCGCCGCCCGCGGCGCGGAGGTGACCGTCGCCGATATCGACGGTGAGGGCGCGGAGAAGGTGGCCGCCGAATTCGGCGGACGTACCTGGCAGGTGGATCTGTCCGAGGCGAACGCGCTGGAGGACCTGCGGCTGGAGACCGACATCCTGGTGAACAACGCCGGGGTGCAGACCGTCAGCCCGATCACCGACTTCCCGCCCGAACGGTTCCGCATGATGCTGCGGCTCATGGTGGAGGCCCCGTTCCTGCTCACCCGTGCGGCATTGCCGCACATGTACGCCCAGGGGTACGGCCGGATCATCAATCTCTCATCCGTGCACGGGCTGCGGGCCTCGGCCTTCAAGTCGGCGTATGTGACAGCCAAGCACGCGCTGGAAGGGCTGTCGAAGGTGACGGCCCTGGAGGGCGGGCCGCACGGGGTGACCAGCAACTGCGTGAACCCCGGCTATGTGCGCACCCCGCTGGTGGACAAGCAGATCGCCGATCAGGCAGCGGCGCACGGCATTCCGGAGCAGGAGGTGGTGGAACGCGTCATGCTGACCGAGAACGCGATCAAGCGGCTGGTGGAGCCGGACGAGGTGGCCTCGCTGGTGGGTTGGCTCGCCTCGGACGCGGCGCGCATGGTGACCGGGGCGTCGTACACCATGGACGGCGGGTGGAGCGCCCGATGACCGAGATCGTCGCGGCCGCGCCGCAGTGGGTGCCGAGCGAACGCGCCGTCACGGCGGCACGGATCACCGACTTCGCCCGATTCGTGGAGCAGCGCTATGGGATTCGCACCGCGGACTATTCGGAGCTGTGGCGGTGGTCGGTGGACGACATCGCCGGGTTCTGGCGGGCCGTGTGGGAGTACTTCGAGGTCGGCGACGAGCCCGCCGAGGTACTCGCCTCCAGCGACATGCCGGGGGCGAGGTGGTTCCCCGGTACCCACGTCAACTATGTCGATCAGGTCGCCCGGCACGCCCGCGCCGATCGGCCGGCCATCGTCGCGCTCAGCGAGGACACCCCGTTGCGGGAACTGTCCTGGGCGGAAATGCTGTCTCGCACGGCGGTTCTGGCTCGCTCCCTGCGCGAACTGGGCGTCGGTCCCGGCGACCGGGTGGCAGGCTATCTGCCGAATATTCCCGAAGCCGTGATCGCCTTCCTGGCCACCGCGAGTATCGGCGCCATCTGGAGCGCGTGCGGGCAGGACTACACGGCCGGGGCGGCGCTCGATCGCCTCGGCCAGCTCGAACCGGTCGTGCTCATCACCGCCGATGGCTACCGTTACGGCGGCAAGGCGCATGACAGGATCGCCGAAATCGATGCTCTCCGAGCCGGTCTGCCGTCGCTGCGCGGCACGGTGCTGGTGTCCCGGCTCGGCGGGACTCGGCCGGATGTCCTGGACTGGAACGACGCCACCGAGGAGCTGTTCACACCGCAACCACCCGCACTCACCACCGAGCCGGTCGATTTCGAGCATCCGCTCTGGGTGCTGTATTCCTCCGGCACGACCGGTAAGCCCAAGGGGATCGTCCACGGCCACGGCGGTGTCCTGCTCGAGCATCTGAAAGCCGTTGCCCTGCAGTCCGACATCGGGCCGGAGGACACCTTCTTCTGGTACACCAGTCCCAGCTGGATGATGTGGAACTTCCAGGTCGCCGGGCTGCTGGCGGGCGCGACCATCGTCTGCTACGACGGCAGTCCCGGCCATCCCACACCGGATGCGCTGTGGGCTTTGGCCGCCCGCACCGGCGCCACGGTCCTGGGCACCAGCCCCGGCTACGTGCTGGCCTGTGAGAAGGCGGGCGCGCGCCCGGCGCTGGCCCACGACCTGCGCGCCCTGCGCCAGATCGGGATCACCGGTTCGGCCTTCCCGGCATCCTCGTCGATCTGGTTGCGCGACAATGTCGGTGACATTCCGGTCTCCTCCATCAGCGGCGGCACCGATGTGGTCTCGGCGTTCATGGGTGGAGTCTCCACCGTCCCCGTCTGGCCCGGCGAGCTCTCCGCCCCGTATCTCGGTGTGGCTCTGGAAGCCTGGGACGAATCCGGTCACCCCGTCCACGACGCGGTGGGAGAGCTGGTCATCACCGAGCCCATGCCCTCGATGCCCGTCGCGTTCTGGAACGACCCCGACGGCACCCGCTACCGCGAGGCCTACTTCGGCATGTACCCCGGCGTCTGGCGGCACGGCGACTGGATCACCCGCACCGCGCACGGCAGCGTCATCGTCCACGGGCGTTCGGATTCCACGCTGAACCGCAACGGGATTCGCATGGGCAGCGCCGACATCTACGAGGTCGTCGAGGCGCTGCCGGAGATCGCCGAGTCATTGGTCCTCGGGATCGAACAGCCGGAGGGCGGCTATTGGATGCCGCTGTTCGTGGTGCTGGCCCCGGAGCACGAGCTCACCGACCGGCTGCGGCAGCGCATCGGCGCGGCCATCCGGGCCGACCTCTCCCCGCGCCATGTGCCCGACGAAATCCTCGCGGCCCCGGGCATTCCTCACACCCGCACCGGCAAGAAGCTCGAGGTTCCGGTGAAACGCCTGCTCCAGGGCGCGGATCCGGCCCGCGTGGTGGATCCCGCCGCGGTCGACGCCCCGGATCTGCTGGAGTGGTACCGCGGCCACGCGCGGTGAGCGTGTGCCCGGAACGGTGGAATCCGGTGACCCGCTGTTCGAGGGCACGAAACCGGCAATTCGTTCTTGCGAAACGCCGTTGGGGCGCGCGAGCACGCGATGACCTTGTACTCTTTCACAATTCGGTCGCCACCCCGGCTACTGTCGGGAGTGCCGTGCACCTATTGATCAACAGAGAAGGGGTTTGTCGGACGTGGACGTGGGAGCAGTGGCAGCGGCCGCGCAGTCGGGTCGCAGCAGCGAAGCCATCGTCGCCGACACCGAGAAGCAAGTCATCGAACTGCTCACCAATATCGGTCGGTACTACCAGGCCATGTACAACCTCGGTGACATCCGTTCGCCCGGGGCCGAGCTGCGCGCGGCCTGCTCGAAGCTGCTGACCGTCGCGAACTGGCTGGACACGGCCCGCGACGAGCAACTCCAGGACGTGCCGCCGCCCGGAGCCGCCGAGGCGACGACGCAGGGGCGCTCGTTGCCTCGGGTGGTCGCCGATTTCCTCGCCGAACACCCGGAGCAGACGTGGACCCCCGCCGAGGTGATCGCGGCCCTGCAGAGCCGCGGGGTGGAGTTGCCGATCAGCGCCCGCCACCATGTGGCGGTCGCGCTGGGGCGGATGGCGCAGCGCGACAACAGCAATGTCCGCAAACTCGATCGCGGCAAGTACCAGTACGCGGCGGACTCCGCCTGATCCGGCCTCGCGTTGGCGAACCGGGACAGAGCCTGACTCGCGGTCTCCTCACCCATGATCATGGGGTGAAAGAGAAGCATTTGGTGTACTGCCGGATCGAGCGTGACGGCGCGGTCCTGCTGCTCCGCAGGGCCGCCGGGGTTTTCCTGGCCGGGCGGTGGGAGCTGCCCGGCGGCGGCGTCGAGGCGGGGGAACAGCCCGAGCGGGCCGCGGTCCGGGAGGTGTCGGAGGAGACGGGACCGCGTATCGAGGTGCTCGGGGAGCGGTCGGCGCATGCGTGGATGGATGTTGCGGGGCGTCCGCTGCGGATTCACGCGCGGGTGCTCGATGTGCGCGAAAATGGTAGCGGTGCGGTAATTCTCAATCCGGCGGAGCACGACGACCATGCGTGGGTCACGCCGGAGCAGGCGGCGCGCCTGGATCTCGCTGAGCACTTCCGTGACGCCGTGGCGCGGTGATCCGCTAGGTGATGTAGGCGATGAGCTCGTCGATGTAGGCGCGGAAGAGAGTGGCCATGTCGACGGTGTCGGGGTCCACCAGCCATTGCAGTTGGAGACCGTCCATCATGGCGAAGACCTGGCGGGCGACGGCGGCCGGATCGATGTCTCGCCGGATGCTGCCGTCGGCGATGCCCGCCTCGAGCGCGCCGGCGAGGTGGACCTGGAGCTTGCGGTAGCGGTCGAGCGCCCACTCGTGGGCCGGGTGGTCGGCGGTGACCGCCTCGCTGGTGAGCACGGTGAACAGCCGGACCAGGCCTGGCACGTGCATATTGTGGTCGACGAGCTGGGCCAGGCGGATGAGGGCGTCCTTGCCGCGCAGCCGCTGATCGAAGCCCAGGCGGTCGTAGTCGAGGCGGTCGCGGTAGTCCAGAACCGCGGCCAGCAGGGCGGCCTTGTTCGGGAAGTAGTGCAGCAGGCCCGGCTGGGACAGGCCACAGCGGTCGGCGATCTCGGCGAGGGAGGTACCGCGATAGCCATTGTCGGCGAAGGTTTTCAGGGCCTCGTCGATGATCTGCTCGCGACGGTCGTCGCCCCGTCTGCGGCGTCGGGGATGGGGCGTCATGAGGTGGGACAGTAGTCAAGAGGGTTGAGCAGGCAAAATCAGGTTATAGTAACAAACTGATAACATTGCCTAGTGGGTGCTCGGTAAACTGTCTCTCCACTGGCACACTCGTGCCAGCCGTACAGGGCCGTACGTAGGGAAGGGATTGCCGATGAATCACGCCCCGATCACGCCGATCGCGCTGCGCGGAGCCGCCGGGAAGCTGGCCGCGTGGGAGGTCGAGCCACCCGCCGAGGTCGAGCGGCACGGCACCGTGCTGCTCGTGCCGGGCTTCACCGGCTCCAAGGAGGACTTCGAGCAGATGCTGCCGCTGCTCGCGGCGGCCGGGTACCGGGCGGTCGCCTATGACCAGCGCGGGCAGTGGGAGTCCGAGGGCCCGGACGACGTATCGGGTTACACCATGGCCGATTTCGTCGGCGACCTGCAGGGCGTCGTCGATCAGATCTCGCCTGAGGAGCCCATTCATCTGGTCGGGCATTCGTTCGGCGGCTTTGTCTCCCGTGTCGCGGTCATCGAGCGCCCCGGCCGCTTCCGCAGCTTCACGCTCCTCGCCTCCGGCCCGTCCTCGGTCGATGAGATCAACTTCCCGCCGCCACTTCTCGTCGCGCACATGGTGGAAGCCGGTGGGCAGGAGACCATCTGGCAACAGATGAGCTCTGTCACGGCGCAGGCTGACCAGCGGCCCTCGCCGCAGCGCATGGAGTTCCTGCGCGAGCGGATTCTGCGCACCAAGAAGGCCAATATCATCGGCATTCTGACCTGCATGGCCGAACCGCCCATGAAAGATGCGGCGGCACTCCGGGATTCGGGCGTACCGCTGCTGGTCGCCTATGGCGACACCAATGATCTGTGGGCGCCCGAAGTCCACGAGAAGTTCGCGAAGGAATTGAACGCGAAGACCGCCGTCTATCACGGCTCCGGCCATGTGCCGAACGAGGATGTTCCCGCGCGAGTCTGCGCGGACCTGGTGACCTTCTGGAAGGAGCAGGCATGACAGACGTCCTCGACGACCTACTCGGAAAGCTGGACCTTCCCGCCAAGATTCGCCTGATCTCGGGTGCGAACTTCTTCCGCTTCGCCGGCGATCCGGGCATCGGGCTGGCCGAGATGGCGGTCTCCGACGGACCGTCCGGCGTGCGCGGCGAGCAATGGGACGAGCGCGACCCGTCGGTGAGCCTTCCCTCGGGCACCGCCCTGGCAGCCACCTGGGATCGTGACCTGCTCACCGAGATCGGCGCGCTCATCGCCGCCGAGGCGCGCCGCAAGGACGTGTACGCGGTGCTCGGGCCGACCATCAACCTGCACCGATCCCCGCTCGGCGGGCGGCATTTCGAATGCTTCTCCGAGGACCCGATGCTGGCCGCCGAGATCGCCGACGCCTATGTGCGGGCCGTGCAGGCGCACGGGGTGAGCGCGTGCCCGAAGCACTATGTGGCCAATGACTCCGAGACCGAGCGCTTCACCGCGAATGTGGTCGCCGACGAGCGGACGCTGCGGGAGCTGTACCTGTATCCGTTCGAGCGGTCCGTCGAGGCGGGCGCGTGGATGATCATGGCCGCCTACAACTCGGTCAATGGCGTCACCATGACCGAGAACGAGCTGCTCGACGAGCCGTTGAAGGGCGAGTGGGGCTTCGACGGGGTGGTGGTGTCGGATTGGACCGCGGTTCGGTCCACGCTCGGCGCGGCAAGGAGTAATGACCTGGCCATGCCCGGACCGTGGGAGCTGTGGGGCGCGCCGCTGGAAGAAGCCGTGCGCCGGGGCGAGGTGCCCGAGTCCGCGATCGACGAGAAGGTCCGGCGCATTCTGCGATTCGCTGTCCGTGTCGGCGCGTTGAACGGAACGCCTCGGCCGGCGCCGACTTTCAGCGACGAGGCTTCGCAGCGGCTGGTGCGGGACGCCGCGGCCAAGGCCATGGTGCTCGCCGCCAATGACGGGACGCTGCCGCTGGGCAAACCGGCGCGGGTGGCGCTGCTCGGATCGGCCGCTGCCGAACCGCGATTCATGGGCGGCGGCAGCGCGACCGTGATCCCGGCGCACACCACCTCGCCCTTGCAGGGACTGTCGGAGGTGCTCCCGGTGGTTCATACGCCGGGTGTGCACCTGAGCGAGAACATGATTGCGGTTCCACCGAACCTGGTCACGGATCCGGAGACCGGTGAGCCGGGGCTGTCGCTGCGGTACCTCGATGGTGACCACGTGCTGGAATCCGAGCATCGGACCGCGGGCAGCATCATGCTCTTCGGCAATCCGAATGCCATGCGGGCCAAGGCCATCGAACTGCAGGGGCGACTGCGGGCCGACGTTGCGGGACAGTGGCGGATCGGGTTCGCCGGTGTAGGCACGCTGGCCCTGAGGCTGGACGGCGAAGAGGTGCTCGAGGAGACCGTGCTGCCCGAGGGCGCCGATCCGGTCGAGACGCTGCTGAATCCGCCGCAGCGGTTCGTGACCCGCACCCTCGCCGCGGGGGAGGAGATAGAGGTGCTGGTGCGCATGGCGCCGGGCGAGGGCTTCCCCGCCATGAGCATCACCTGCGCCGTGGGTCGTCCGCGCCGGTCCGATGACGAGGAGTTCGCCGCCGCGGTCGAATTGGCGCGCACGTCCGAGGTGGCGGTGGTCGTCGTCGGCACCACGGAGCAGATCGAATCCGAGGGCTTCGATCGGACCTCGCTGCGGCTGCCGGGTCGGCAGGACGAGCTCGTCGCCGCCGTCGCCGCGGTGAATCCGCGCACCGTCGTGGTGGTGAATTCCGGTTCGCCCGTGGAGATGCCGTGGCGCGATGACGTGGCCGCCGTGCTGCTGGCCTGGTTCCCCGGCCAGGAATTCGGTGCGGCGCTCGCCGATGTGCTCACCGGCGCTGCCGAGCCCGGCGGCCGGCTGCCCACCACCTGGCCCAAGACCATGGCCGATGTCCCGGTGCTGAACACCAAGCCCGCACCGGACAACGCCCTGCCCTACACCGAGGGCATCCACATCGGCTATCGGGCATGGCTGAGATCCGGTGTGGCTCCCGCCTATCCGTTCGGCCATGGGCTCGGCTACACCACGTGGGCGCTCGAGGACCTCACGGTGTCCGGCCGCAGCGCGACCGTCACCGTCCGCAATACCGGTGACCGCTCCGGGCGTCAGGTGGTGCAGGCATATCTGTCGCGCGAGCACAGCGCGATCGATCGTCCGGTGCGCTGGCTGGCCGGGTTCACGGTGGTCGAGGCGGGGCCGGGTGAATTCGCGACCGCCACAATCGAATTGCCGAAGCGCTCCTTCGAACACTGGACCGAGGAAGGATGGGCCGTCGAACCAGGGTCCTTCACCTTGCACGTCGGTACCTCGGTGACCGCGCTTCCCCTCACCGCCCGCATCGACTGATCGCCTCGGCAGCAACGGGTTTCGTCCATCTGCGGCCGGAACCCGCGCTTTCCGCACGGCGCCGTTCATGATATCGGATGCGCAATGTCGTACGCGGCGTGCTGACATTCAGTGCCGGAGTTTCGGCGGGACCGTGTATGCCGATGCTTGCATGACAAGATCATGTAATATCTGGCCACATTGAAAGAGGCTGCACAGCAACCTTTTTGCACTCTCAGATCGACTGCTGAACGGTAGGGGGTATCCGGGGGGGACGAAAACTCGAGGCTTCAGCGAAGATGTCGAAGCGCAGGGGCCGCTTGTCGACGCGGTGTGGGTGTTGACGGCGAGATGAAGGGGCCGGCTGCGCTGTCGTTCGTGCACGCGATGGATGACGCCGACGTTGCCGTCCTCCGCGACGTGGTGACCACAAGATTCCGCAGCATCGACTGCCGCTCGCACCAAAGGAATCTAGAGTGTCCGAAAATTTCCCGGATCATCCCGCCGCTCTTTCTTCCACTCCCACAGACCTTTCCCTGCTATTGCGCCCGGCCCCGCCCGGCGCGCCAACCGACGTGGTGCGCATGCACCCGCGCAACGGTTATCTGCTGTGGGCCGACCTACCGCCCGTCCTCGTCCTGGGCAGCTCCGGCGGCTCCGGCGCGACGACCACGGCCCTCGGCTTGGCGGGCGCCGCCGCCTACGACTACGGCGAGCACTCCCCGATCGTCGTCGACGCCACCACCACCGGCGGCGACCTGGCCGCCCGCGGCTGCGACACCATCGACGCCGCCGGCACCGTCCAGTCCTGGCTCAATATGACCCACCGCAGCCTGCCCTCCACCGTGATCGACAGCTGTGGCGAGAACAGCTCCGGCGTGGGCGTCCTCCCGCGCGGCCCCGAGGCCCTGCCGCGCCGCGAAACCTACTCCTCGGTCCACCGCGACCTGGTCGAAGCAGGCTGCCTCCCCGTCTACGACGGCGGCGCCCCCGTCACCAACCGCATGGTCGCCCCCCTCCTCAGCGACTCCCGAATCTCCCTGGTGATCACCCTCGCAGCCCGCCCCGACGCCGTGAATCGCCTCAAGCCCGCCCTCATCTGGCTCGACGACAACTACAGCCAATACCACCTGGCCGAAGCAGTCATCGTCGTCACCCGTCAACACCCCAAGGACGGCCCTCTCGTCACCGAACACGTCCGCAAATACCTCGGTGACGTCGTCCGCGCAGTAGCCGAAATACCGTATGACGCCCACCTGGGCAGCGGAGGCCCCATCACCTGGCGGCGCCTGGCGCCCCCCACCCGAGCCGCCTACCGCCAACTGGTCAACCTCCTTCGCTGACACCACGACCCATGAGCCGGGTAGTCGCTACTCGCGCAGCCCCATTGCCGATGTACTTTCTGGTTATGGGGAGCCCGACCGGCGCGGTGCGTCGAACACGGAGATTTCGGCGTTTGCTCGCGTGCATGGCGGGTTTGGTCGCGGCGGTGGCGGTCGTGGGCTCGGTGCCGAGTTGGTGGTGCGGACGCGATGCGGACGCGTGGTTTCGTGGGGATTCGGCGCGGGTGCATGGACTTGCCGAGGAGTTGGTCGCCTTCGAAGCTGATGATGATCACCGGCGCGCTACCGGGGCCGGAGGGGAACTGGACGGCATGTGGGGGCTGCTCGCGCATCAGATGACGGCGCTGGGGTTGGCGCAAGTCGTTCTGGCGCACCCGGAGTGGCGGGATCGATACGCGCCGATCGTGATTCGTTCGGCGGCCAAGAGTCTGCTGCCCGAGATGCGCACCGTGTTCACCGATGCCTGGCACGGTGAGGACGGGCGGGCGGTTCCGGACAGTTCGCACGGGCACGCGTACCTGTCCTATCCAGCCCTCGCGCTCGGGATGGCGCGTCTGGTCGATCCGGCGTTCCCGACCGCCCTCGCGGTCGAACAGGATTCAGCGAGATATTTCGCTGGAGGGGCAGCGCTGGTCCGATCATGAAATAGTCCGTCGGCACGGACCTATCGGCCATTACCATCCGCTGCCACCATGACGGATTCGATGACCAATCCACAGCCCTACTGCGAGATGCCATCCGCCTGTTACGGTTTGCCGCCGTCTTTGTGCGGGCTGGTCGTCGCTATCTGCGCGCAGTCGATTGTCGAATCCGCAGCCGGAACATTGGACTTCGATCACCTGACCTCGGGCGGCCAGTCGATGATAATCTTCGTCGCCCGCGAGGATCGTCCGCATGAAATCGTCACCGTGCCGTTGACGACCTGATCGAAAGACATCATCGAAGGGTAGAACCCTTCCGCGGTAGCTGCATTGAGGTCAGCGGTGCCGTCCCGGGTCGGTGAGCTCAGACGCCGACGGATAGCGGCCTCGCCAGGGGAGAGGCCGAAGGTCCCTAGTGGATGTCCGCTGACGCGGCGGACGATTATTTCATACCGCGCGGTTTGTGAGGCGCTTCTTACCGTGCTTGTTTCTACAGCACCGGGGGTGGCGCACAGCTCAGAAGGGAAAATCAGATGATTACCAGAATCGCTAGTTCTCTCGCCGCGACTGCGGTCATCCTATCCCTCGGGGTCGGCGCAGCTCCCACAGCCTCTGCCTCCGAGGTTCCGGCGAAGCCCGTGGATGGAGCCGCCGCCATCTGTTTGAGCATCCCGTTGGGATCGTTCGCCTTGGTCTTCTGCTTATGAATCAGCCGCGATCCTTGGAAGGCTCATCGGCTCTGCGCGGCTGATCCCCCGCGATGAACTCCGGCCGCACTCGTCGCCGAGGCGCGCTGTGCCGGCTACCGGTTGGTGAGCAGGACCAGGATGGCGATGGTGGCGGTGGAGACTTTCGGGGTCGGAAAGATCACCACGGCAAGGGAATTGACCGAGCTACTGCCCGGCTCCCGGATCCTCGACACCGAGGAAGTCGGCCTCATGCTCGGACATGGTTTCGGCGAATGGCATAACCGGGAAGCCCGGATCATCGACACCGCCGCGCTGTGACCGCGGGATGTCCCCCGGTGCCATCGCCGCAGGGGTTGAGCCCTAGCCGAAGTTCGCGGCGAGAAGCAGGTCGAGGACTCGGGGGTATTGGTCGGGGAAATCCATGGGCAGGATGCCGTAGTGGGCGGGTTGAGTGGTGTGCGTGGTGAGGTAGGTGGCGAGTTCGGGCATGAGGGCGGCGGCGTTGTCCTTGGGCCAGGCGTTGTCGGCGAAGCTGGTGAAGTTGATGTATTGGAGGGTGTTGGTGGGGTCCGCGGCGGACTTGTCGAGGCAGGCTCGGATGTAGTCGAATTTGTCGCCGCCGGAGGAGCCGAAGTTGGAGGAGCCGGAGTCGAGGCCGGCCAAGCCGTGGTTCTTGTAGTGGTCCTGGAGGTAGATGCGGTCGGTGGTGAAGACGCCGTTGTCGCCGGCGGGCCATTGGAGGCAACCGAGGGAATTGGCGAACTGGGCGATGAGGACGACGCGGCCGCGGGCTTCGCCGAGCGTGGGGAAGCGGTTTTCCAGCCAGAACAGCGGGCGGTAGCCCTTGGTGTCCAAGTAGCCGTTGAAGACTCGCTCGAAGGCGGAGCCCACGTCGTTGGTGGTGCCGTCCTCCTTCTTGACCCGCATGATGAGGACTTCGCCGGGATTGCGGGCGAGGAAAGCGCGGCAGTGGTCGAGCACGGTGTCGAAGGTGATGCCTTGGTAAAAGGCGCTGTGGTAGATGCCGAAGGAGTCGGCGGTGTGGTCCTGGAGGCCGTTGCAGCGGATGTCCAGGAAGCGGATACCGTGGGCGAATTGCTCTGGGAGGGACCAGTTCTGAGTGTGTGACCACTCGGTGCCGTTGAGGGGATCGGTGCAGCAGGAGTCGTGGGTGCCGGGGATGGTCAGGCGCAGCAGCGAGGTGGCGTCGGGGAATGCGGACATCCACGCCTGTGGCGACGCGGCGACGGTTCGCGCATGCGGGATCGCCTGTGCCGCAGCACTGTTCAGTCCGGTGGCAACCACACCGACAGCGGCGGCCAGGGCAGTGCGGGTGAAGTCTCGGCGGGTCAAGCTCATAGAGCGGGGAGCCTAACCTGGACAAGGGACCAAGATCGCCCTTTTGTTTGAATCGGCTGTCAGCCCGGTTCGGTTGTCAGGGTGATGGTGGTCCAGCCACCCACGTGGATCCGATCGCCGTCCTGGAGCGGGATCGGGGTTTTGGGCGGAATCGGAGTCGGGCTGTCATTGAGGCAGGTGCCGTTGGTCGAGCCCAGGTCCGTCACGGTCAGCGTCGCGCCCTCGATGTGGAGGATCGCGTGCGAGCGCGACACCGCGATATCGGCGGGAGCGACGGAGAGATCGATATCCGGATGGACCCCCTGCGACACGCTGCGCTTGCCGATCAGGATATTGGGCCCCTGCAAAGGGATTCGACGGTCGGGGTAGTAGTCCGGAAAGTCGACCCTGTCGAGGTCGGGACCCTTCTGAGCCCGCATGCGCGCAAAGTGCGCGGCGTCGGCGGTCACGGTGGCGACCCACACCGACGCATCGGCCGAGCCATTGTCGCCCGCCCCGCCGACGGTCCTCGTCGAGTCCTCGCGGACTTCCTTCACCGGCGGCGCGGGCGGAGGAGCCGGCAGCGCCGAATCATGCCCGCAGTTCTCGCAGAACCGACCCTCCGACGGCGCCCCGCAAGATGGGCACAGCGCCGAATGCGGTGCGGCACTGCCGAATTGCATCCCGATCGGCGCACCGCAGACATCGCAGTAGTCGGTGCTGGTGGATTCGTGCCCCTCGGTGCAGAACGCCATCACGGCTCCTTGCGGACTCGGGCTGTCTTGGTGGAGCGCACATCGAGCGCCATCTCGTCGGCGGGATCGACCTTGTTGCGCAGCCGGATGGTGCCGGTCCGCTCGTCGACCACATCGACCACGCTGAGCAGCAGTTTGGCGGTGTTTTCGTTGCCGGACTCGGTGGCCAGGTGGTACGCGCGCTGGAGTTTGGCGGTGGCCGTGGCGAAGTCGCCCTGCTTGCGCGCGGCCAGCCCCTCCTGCACGGTCTGGGCCAGCTCGGCCTGCCCGGTGTAGTGGGCGACCCGGCGACTGATGCGTGCCGACTTGTCGGTATCGGTGGTCCAGACCGCCTTCACCAGCCCCTGCCCGAGAATCTCGCCCTCGGCCAGCACGCTCACCCGCGCAGCCAGCTTCTCCCGATCCGGCGCGGCGGGCTCGAGTTCCAGCTGGACGTGATAGTCGCGATCCTCCGCACCCCAGGAGCCCAGCGGATATTCACCCACCTGCGCGCCGGCCTCGGAGCGCCGCGCGGTCAGATCCTCGATGAACGGCGCGACCTGCTTGATGAATACGATCTTCGCGCCCACCGGCGTCCACACCCGCAGCGTGAGCTCCGGAATCGCCTTCTCCATGGAAGTTTCCATCATGGCCGCGAAATCCTGGGCCAGCAGGTCCGCGGTCTTCACGATGTCGACGGCTCCATGCAGCGCGGAGGCGATGGCGCGCAACTCATCCGGCTCCCAGTCCGCCCCGACACCACGGCAGTCACAGGTGAAAACACCGGTGGACATGCGGATCTCCTCGGCCAGCCGTTCGGGCGTCTCGTGCTCGTTCTTTCCGTCGGTGAGCAGAATCGCGTGCACCATGGCCTCCGGATGCTGCTGCGCGATGAGTCGCGACAGCCCGAGCCAGGTGCCGATGGCGGTGCCGCCGTGCGGGGTCAGCTTGTCCAGCGCCCGCCGCGCGTTGGCCCGCTCCTGCGGGCTCGCCACCGCCGAGGGCCCGCGATGCGGAAACACCACCTGCGCCTTGTCGGTACCCTCCACGATCGCGAACCGCGTGCCGTCGGGCATGACGTCCAGCGCCGCCAGCGTGGCCCGCCTCGCCCCCGCGAACTTGTCGGCCCCACCCATCGATCCGGAGGTGTCGATGATCAGGATCTCGACCCGCGACGGCGGCGGCACCGACACCACCAGATCGTCGGTGGCCTCGACGGTCACGATCGCGTCGACCGTGCGCGCCCCCTCGGCGAGGAATTCGTTCTGGTCGATGGCGACCGAAAGACCTTTGTGCTCAGCGGAAGTCACGGTGTGTCTCCTGATGGTGTTCGGGACGGGACGGGGACCAGGGCGACGGTGATGTTGTCCTTGCCGCCCGCACCGAGCGCGTGTTCCACCAGTGCGCGCGCCGCGGGCAGCGCGGACAGCGAACTGGTGAAGCGGGACAGGGCCGCCGCCTCCGGGAGGTAGTTCCACAGCCCGTCACTGCACAACAGCAGCACCCCGGGCTGGTCGGTATGCATGGTTCGCACGCAGTTGGCCGACCACTGGTGCTCGCTGTCGGCGCCCAGCCAGCGGGTGAGCACATGTGCGTGCGGGCCGTCCATGGCGGTGGCGGCATCCAGCAGGCCGTTGTCGACCATGGCCTGAGCCAGTGAGTCGTCGACCGTGAGCCGATCGGAGTCGTCGCCCGGCCGCAGCCAATAGGCCCGGCTGTCGCCGACGTTCGCGACAGTGATGTCCGCGCCGCCATTGCCGTCGAACTGCACGATCGCCGACACATAGGTGCACGATGGCGCCTTTCCGTCCGGCGAGCCGACCGCCTTGACCGCGTCAGCGGCAGCGGTGAGCCCGGCCATGACGCAGTCTTCGGCGCTGCGCTTCTCATCCAGCGCGGCGAGGCAGGCGTCGATCCCGGCGCGCACCGCCGCCCCCGAGGCCGCCTGCGGATCCTCGGAGGTGGACACCCCGTCGCACACCGCGAGCACCGCCGCCGCGGGACGATCCGGCACCGGCCCGTCGAGTACCGCCACCGCGACGGCGTCCTCATTGCGCGTGTGCAGCAGCCCACGATCGGTGATCAGGCACGCGGTCCCCAGATCGGCCTCGAAGCGATCCCGCTCCGGCCCGAGCTCACCGCAGTTCGCGCAGTACCCATCCGGGTCGAAATCGGCGCCGCCGCAACCGGTGCAGTCGGGCGCGGGACCGGATTCGAAGGTGGCGGGCGTCCTGGTGGCCGGTTCGAGCCGTGCGTCGCGCGCGGCCTCCGCCACCGGCACGGTCGACCCGGACCCGGGTCGGAATTCCTTGGGCGGCAAGGCGATCACTCGAATCCCCAGTTTGTGGCCGCACGCCTCGCAAAATCGGTCGGTATCGGCGGTGAAGGTGCCGCAGTGCGGACAGCGGGCCGTCACAGTAGGGTCCTCGGGCGCACGGCATTGGCCTGCTCCACCAATGCGATCCGTTCCCACATGTCGTCGGTCTCGTGTGCCAGGTCGCGATAACAGCGTTCCAAACCGGTGCGTACCCCTTGTTGATCGAACGCCACCCCCAGCAGCGGAGAATGGTCGGTGGGCACCCTGCCCAGGCACAGCCAGCGCAGCGCCGCGTCCAGGACTCGCAGACGGGCCTGGGCGGCACGGCGTTTCGAGTCGAGGGTCAGACTATCGATGCGTCTGCCGGCATCGCGAACCAATTGTTCGGTCAGCTCGGCGGGATCGCCGACGGCCAGTAGCGTCTCCACGGCGGTGACCCCGGCCTCGGTGTACATCGCCGAGGCGGCGTCGACCTGATCCAGCACCGCGACCGCACCCGAGCGGTCCCGGGCCGCGCGCCGCAGCCGGGCCGCGCCGAAGGCGGCACTGGTGAAGGAGCGGTCGGTGCGCCAGACCAGGTCGTAGTAGCGGACTGCGCGCTCGCGCGCGGCCTCGGGATCCCGACCGTCGGCCGCCATGAGTTCGGCCGTCGTCGCCAGGGCCAGCTTCGGCGCGGCCTCGCCCGGCAGCGCGCTGTAGAGCGCGTCGAATTCCGCCGCAGCGGAGGGCCAGTCGCGTTTCAGCAGCCGGGCCTGCCCCGCGAACCAGGTGAGCCGCCAGTCGCCGGACAGCGTTTCGCCCGCCTTGTCCAGCCGGCGCAGCGCATCCTCGGGGTCACCGAACTCCAGAGCCGCGCGGATCAATCGGAGCGGAATCTCCACCGATTCCTCATGCCCGGTGACCACCGACTGCAAACCCGCGGTGATCTCCCGTTCCAGATCCTCGGGCGTGACCGCGTTGGTCGAGGCGAGCAGCGCCGCGCCACTGTCGCTCGGGTCGACCAACGGAACCGGCAGCGCCGCGATGATCGCGCGCGGATCATCCGGCACCTGAACGCCGATGCCGAACGTCCCGCGCGGGGGACCGAACCGCGTGGACAGTCCCGGCCGCGGCCGTCCGTCGTCGAGGGCCAGCACCTCGCGCAACGTGCCGGTGAGCTGATCGGCCATCTCGCTCATGGAGGTGAAGCGCGACTCGGGCTCGCTATCGGTGGCGCGCATCAGGAAGCGGTACAGCGACTCGTAGCGGGCCATGAGGGGCTCGGCCTCCGGGCCGGGCAGCGGGCCGAGTTCGTGGTTCACCGGCGGGATCCGCATGATGAGCGCCGCCAGCGTGCGGCCCACCGTGTACACCTCGGAGGCGATGGTGGGTCCGGTCTGCGCGATCTCCTTGGCCTGGTATCCCGGTGTGCCGTAGATGGTTTCGGTCTGGTCGTGCAGGCCGACCACCGCGCCGAGGTCGATCAGTTTGAGCTGCTCCTCGGTCTGCATCACGTTGTCGGGCTTGAAGTCGCAGTAGGCGAGCCCGCGGTCGTGCAGGTACTCCAGTGCGGGCAGCATCTCCAGGATGTAGGCGATGGCGCGCGCCGCGGGCAGGTATTGCTGATCGGCCGTGCGCTGTTCGCGCAGCAGCTGTTTGAGCGACTTCCCGCCCACATACTCCATGACGATGTACCCGACCGGCTTGCCGTCCGGCCCGGTGTCCTCGGCGAAGTTGTAGATCCGCACGATATTCGGGTGATCGACCTGCGACAGGAAACGCTTCTCGGCCACCGCCGCCCGCATGGCGTCCACGTCGCCGGTATTGAGCAGGCCCTTCAGCACCACGGGCCGGTCGTCGACCTTGTGGTCCACGGCCAGATAGATCCAGCCCAGACCGCCGTGCGCCAGCGGACCCAGCACCTCGTACTGGCCGCCCACCACATCGGTGCGGGACAGCTTGGGGGTGAAGGAGAATCGCGTTCCGCAGTGCGCGCAGAAACCCTCCGCGCGGCCGGGCTGACCATTGCGGCTGCGCCCGACGGGCCGTCCGCACTTACCGCAATCCCGATGGTTCTCCGGCACTTCCGGGTCGACCAGAACGGCGTCGGCGGGATCCTTGCGCGGTACCGACGGCACCGTGACCATGCCCGCGCCCAGCCGCCCGCGACTGCCCCCCGATGCTCCCGACCGCCCGGTCCGGACCGAGCGTCCGCTACGCGACGACCGCCCGCCGCTCACCGTCGACCCCGTGCTGAGGGCGTGTCCGCTCTCGCGTGCGGTGGTGGCCAGCGCAGACGGCGGCGCGGGCGCGCTGCCGCAGACATCGCAGTAGCCGTCGACAATCGTTCCGGTGCAACCGGGTTCGGCGCATTGGTCGGACGCGCCCGCGGCGGCCGGGCTCGCAGCGGCATGGCCCACGCTCCCGGCGGCATTGCCCGCATTGCCGCCCGTGGCGGCACCAGCGGCGCCGGTCGACGCCGCGCTCGGGGCGGTGCCGCAGACGGTGCAATACCCGTCCTCGATGGCCCCGGAGCAGCCGGGCTCGGTGCAGTTCATGATCGCCTCCCCGATTTCTGCGCAATGAGCTGGCGGTAGTCCGTGATGGCGCGGGTGACCGCGGCCAGATCACAGGGTTGCCGCGAGAGCAGTCCCGCGGCAATACGACTGGAGGCGAGCACATCCTCGTCCTCGCTCACGCCCAGCCGGGCGGCCTTGGCGCGATAAGAACTGAACCGCCCCTGCAATTCCCTCCGCCGATCGAGCAGCCCCTGCGCCAGTTGCTCGTTGCGTGTCGCGGTGTCGAGCGCCTCGGTGATGCGCCGGCGCAGCTCCCACAGCGCCGATGGTTCGGGCGGATTCGCCTCGAGCGCGGTCAATTCCGCGCCGTACACGGCACTGTCATCCGGATGCCGCGGCAGCGGTGCGGCCAGAATCGTGTGCTCCACCGCGGTACGCGCCCGGTCGGCCCGCTCATAGGTCTTGCGCAGCGCCTCGACCCGCGCCCGCGCCCGCTCGACCGCGTCGAGCCAATCGGTCGACATGGCCCGCAATTCGGTGAGAACGGCGGCGGCCTCACGCATGCGCCGGGACAGATCGCCCAGGCGGTGGTCGAGGACATCGGGTCCGAGCGCGAGGGGATCGGTGGCGACCTGCACGGCGAGCGTGTCGATATCGGTTGCCAGCAGCTGCAATAGGGGAATCGAGGTGCCGAGACGGTCCAGTTCCGCCTGTAACGGCGCGACATCGGACATGACCCGGGTGTTCACCGCCTCGACGTCATCGAGCACCCGCACCACGGTCGGGAACGCCGCCCGCATCCGGTCCAGCATCTCCGCGATCCCGATCAGTTCGACCTGTTCGCGCGGTCCGCTCAGCGAGCGCTGCGACATGGGAATCGTGGTGCGCGACACCTCGACCGGCTGCCCGCGCAGCAACCGCGTCAGCTCCTCCCGATCCAGCGCGTCCAGCCGCCGGCGCGCCCGTGCGGACCGGGCCCGATCCAGCACGGTGCTCAGCCGCCCGAAGTCCTCCCACATGAGTTCGAGCGCCGCCCGCGCCGGGGCCCAGCGCTGCTCGGTCACGCCGGTGGGCGGGAAGCGGCGCAGCAGCACCAGCCCGGGATGCTTGTCCAACTCGACCAGGGTCGCGGCAATGGTCTCGATTTCGCGTGCTCGCTCGGCGATTTCACGATCTATCTCGGCGACGCTGAGAATGTGCCCAGGATTCTCGTGCATAACCGACTCAATCGCTGTAGCGGGTGGCCGGGGGCCCGGGGGAGGGGCCGACCCCGCTCAGCCACTTGTCGTAGAGCCGCTGCCAGGTGCCATCGGTGCGCAGACGCTGCAGGACACTGTTGACGAAGCGCACGAAATCGGTTGCCTGCTTCTGGATTCCGATGGCGAATGCGTCGGAATCCATGGTTTCACCGACCAGCTCCAGATTCGGGTCCTGCATCTTCAGCCCGTCGAGGATCGGTGCATCGGTGCTGACGGCGTCTACCTGGCCCTGCTGCAATGCGGTCAGGCAGTCGAGCCAGTTCACCATGCCGATCACGGTGGGATGCTGCGGGAGCGCGAAAATGGCGTCCAGCGTGGTGGAGCGGTAAACCCCGCACACCTTCTTCCCGGCCAGGTCGGCGGTCGAGCGAATGCCCGAGGTCTTGGTGACCAGGAGCCGCTGGTCGGCGAGTAGATACGGGGTCGAGAACTGGACGTCCTTTCGCCGAGCGCAGGTGGCGGAGAAGGTCTGCACGACCATGTCGACCTCATTGGCGACCAATGCCGGTGCCCGATTGGCTGATTCGGTGGGATGCAGCTCGACCCGTTCGGGATCGCCGAACAGGTCGCGAGCGACCTCGCGGGCGATATCGATGTCGAAACCCTCGATTTGCCCGGTCGCGGGATTGCGATAGCCGAACAGGGTCTGGTTCTGGTCCACGCCCACCCGCAGCTTCCCGCTCGCCACAATGGCCGCCATGGTCGACCCGGCGGGCATCGCCCCGGGCTGCGGCTGGATGCCTGGACGCAGACTGGCTGTCGGATCGCAGGATTGGTCACCGCGTTCGCTGGGCCCGGACGTGATCACGGCCGCACCGGGCGGCAGCTGGCTCCCCGGGGGCAGCTGAAAGGGCACGGCCCCGGGCGTCGACCCGCACGCGGCGGCCAGCAGCGCCACGGCTGCCATCAACAGCATCCGCATCCGCTTCACAGGAACTCCTTCAACCGCGGCCAAACCCCGACGACGATGGCGGCCGCGGCGGCGAGCAGCAGCGCCAGCGTCCCCAATGGGCTGAGGGTGAGGGCATTCCCGGCCGTGTTCACATCGTCGCGCACCTCCTGGCGGGTGCGCTCGAGCTCGGTTTTCAACGCGTTGTCGAGGGCGGTGAACTGCGCCGCGGACCCGGCGCCGTCGGTCTTGATCGACTGCTCGACCGCCCCGCGATAGTTGTTGCTCAGATACGCGGCCACTTCCTTGCGATGGCCGTCCTGCCAGCCCGAGAACGCCTTCGACGCGGCGGAGTCCGTGCCCACCAGCCCGGTCAGGTCGGCGCGCAACCGGTCGCTACTGTCGGCGAAGCGCTTCTCGCTGGCGGTGATATCGCCGCGGGTGATGAGCTGCAGTGTCTCCTCGGTCCTGGCCTGCTGGGCCAGAATCCGTGCCTGCGCGAGCTTTTCGAAGCGAGTCGTGGCTCCGGTGTCGATGGCCGCGGAGGCCGCCAGCGTGGTGACGACGATCCACAACAGTGCGACCACCGCCAGCCCGCCCGCCGCCACCACACCCGGATTGACCCAGCGATTGGTGCGCCGCACCAGAATCCACGAGCCATAGCCGCACGCCGCGAGCAGCAATACCAGCACGCCCGCACTCCACAGCGGCAATCCGGTGATCGCGCCCTGGTCGCTGTGCAACTGGCCCAGGCGAATGCGTTCCAGCTCGGCCGCGTTCTTCAGGATCGAGCCCTGCATGAGCGCCGATGCCTGCCGCAGATACGCCGAGCCGACCGGCAGGCCCTGCCGGTTGTTGGCCCGCGCCGACTCGACATAGCCGGTGTAGCTGGGTAATTCGGCCGAGATCTGACCCAGGATGGTGCGTGTCTCCGCGTCCGACGCGCCCGTCGTCGCCTCCGCGAGCGCGGCGGCGGCATCGGTCAGCGCGTTCTCGTAGCGAGCGCGTACCTCGGGCGATTCGATGCCGCCGGAAAGATAGGCCGTGGACGCCGCGGCGTCGGCGGTGGACAGCGCCACGTACAGCCGTTGCGCGGCATTGGCCAGCGGTTCGGTGTGCGTGAGCACGGTGTCGTGGCGGGAGATCTTGGCGCCCTGCTGATTCGCCGACGTCAGGCCGGCGATGAGGGCGAGCAGTGCGAGGGCGGTGCCCACCGCACCGATGACGCCGGGCGCTGTGCGCGCGAAGCGTCGCGTCCATTGCGCGGCATTGCGAATGGTCGCCGGTAAGCGACTCCTCAACTCCGTTTCCCCCGTTCGACCGGCCGGTGCTCCCCGTGCCCAGATCGTACGGGAGTGATCGCAGCCTGTCGATCGAACTCCAACCGGTTGGAATTCGACTGTCGAGTCGGTCATTTCGAATGCGCACGTATTCATGACCGGACGATGAAATTCAGATTCAACCGCATCTAATCGCCGGGAAACGTTCCGGCACAATATTTTATTCACCCAATATGACGCTGGATACCTTATGCCACAACATAATTTAGTTCAGTGCTTCAGCGCGTGCGGTGCCTGTTCGCTCCGCGGTGAGGTGGTCATCTGGGGCGCCGATGGCCCGCTTCGAATGATCAGGAGTGCTGGACCGCGGGCAAACTGCTGAGGCCGAGGCCCTGGCAGCCACTGCGTTGATCGGCAGATGCGACGGCATCAGCGGCGCCGGGTCCGCCCCAGGCGTGGCCCGGTGCCGAAGTAGTCGCGGAAGACGTAGAGGGACGGCGACCATGCGTCAGTGTCGATGTGGCCGATGGCTGGGTCGACGAGGTCTCGTCGGGCGTGGACGGTGCGAACATAGGTCTCGACGATGCGGAAGCCATCCCGGTCCGGGCCTGACGGCTCATGGATGCCTCGGACCTCTGCCTCGCAGTGGATCGCGCATTCGGCGATTCGCGGTGGACGCACCCCCGCGGAGGGCAGCGGCGTGAATCCTCCCGGGGTCCACTTGTCGTTTGTGTAGGTGAACCGGTCAGCTTTGTGCGCGGCCGGCGGGTTGCGGCCGGTGAGCGTCGCTATCGCCTCGACCTTGGCCCATTGGTCAGCGTGTGGGTAGTTGATCACGCACTGGCCGTCTCTGGCCAAGTTGGCGAGGGTTTGAGAGGTGGCCTCCCAGCCGAGCACGATGGTGCGGCCAAGCGCCCACGCCGAGGACATCGGCCCGATGTTCACCGACCCGTCGGGACTCATGGTGGTGATCAAGGCGATCGGTGTCGGATCGAGCGCGCTGTCGGTGTCGGTGTCGTGTGTCACGCGATCACCGTTGCAGCCGGACAGTTCGGTGGCCGCCGAACTGTTGAGTGGATAGCGTCGCTGGATGCCGATCTACGCCCACTCCGTACCGGATATCGCGTCTCTCGGGCGGCTATTGGGCGACGAGAGCCGGGCAGCGATGACGTTGGCGCTGATGGACGGCCGGGCTTGGACGGTGGGTGAACTCGCCCGCTATCTCGGCATCGCCAAGTCGACAGCCACAGGCCACGCACACCAGCTGGTTGACGGCGGCCTGCTGGTCGAAGTCCATCAAGGTCGGCATCGATACCTGCGGCTGACCGGCCCGGCCGTAGCCGAAGCCATCGAGGCGCTGGGAGCGCTCAGCGGCACCATGCTCCACCCACACCGGACGCTGAGTGCGGACACCCGCGACAAAGCCCTCAGGGCCGGCCGAACCTGCTACCGCCACTTGGCCGGGCGACTAGGTGTGGACCTGCTCGAAGCACTGCACGACCGCGGAGTGGTCGACAAATCCTGGGAGCTCCGGTCGCCTGGAGCCGACTGGTTCGCTCAGCTGGGCATCACAGCCGAGCCATCCCGTCGTCCACTCGTACGACCATGCTTGGACTGGACAGAACGCCGCGACCACCTCGCCGGTGTCTACGGCGACGCACTGTGTGACCACATGCTCCGCGAATCCTGGATCACGCGAAACGGGTCGACCCGCGCGGTCCGGCTCACGGAAAAGGGACGCGTCGAACTCGCCCGACTCGGTGTGGACCTGTAGCCGCTGACCGCTGCACCAACCTGCGAGCTGCCCGGCGCCAGCAGTATCGTGGCCGGCAACACCGGCCGGATGGACCCGGCACAATGCCGGGCCGCTGGTCGCCGCAACCTTGGTCGGCCTGATGAGCATCCGCGGTATCGCGATCTTGCATGCCGTTCTGGTGCAACGGGTATGGGCCGTCAACGTCGGATCGGCTCCAACCACGGGTCCGCCGATATTCAGATCTTGATGATCGAGGCCCGGCGATCCGTGAACTATCGGAAAACTCGATTGCCGCGCACACGCCCCGATCGTAAAGTTCGGGACGGGAGTCGTGCGCGGCAAATCATCGGTGGGAGTTGGAGTTTGGCAGTCCTGTTGGCCTTCGGCATGGTCGCGGACCGGAATCGCCGCGCTTGGCTGGTCGAGACCGGGGAGGAAATCGACCACGACGGGCCCGAGGGCGCGGCCGTCGTCCTGGGCGACAAGGACAGCGATCCGGCCCGCGTGGCCATTGCCTGCGCCGACCTGGCCGGGCTCATCGAGATCGGCGGCACCGTAATCGCCGGAGCCGGAATAGATCTCGGCGAAGGTTTCGTATCCGCTCGATTGGCCGGCGCCAGCGGCGATCGGCGGGACGCGGTACTGGCCGCGCTGCGGGTATTGAAGGTCGGCGGCGCGTGGCGGCTGGGGGAGCGCACGGCCACGCTGGTCGCGCTGTTCGGGGTGACCGCCACCAAACCATTGGGCGCGGCCGCCGAGCAGGCTATCGGCGAGGGGCGTTGGGCCGCGGTGGTATTGGCCTCGGCCGCGGCGGACGTGCTCGGGCCGGAGCAGCTGGTGCGGGTGCTCGAGCTGCGGGCGCCAGACGGTGTCGACCCGGTGCCCGACAGCGTGCCGTCGGGGCTGGCGGCAACTCTGCGCCGAGTGCTCGAACCATATTCGGGGCCACGGCGTGTGGACCTCGTGCTGGATCTGTGGGAGCAGGTCTGTGCGCGACAGCTGGCGGTGCTGGCGCGCGAGCGGCTGGTCGCGAGCCACGATCTGGGCGTGCTGGAGTCGCTGCGTGAACGCTACCATCGGTTCGACGAGTCACAGGTGATCGAGCTGGTGCAGGGGGCGTCCGCGGGGCCACTCACCCTGCTGACCGCCATCCGATTCCGTCCCGCCTGGCGAAATCTATGGAAGCACAGCGTCGAACGGCTGATCCAGGACGCGCTCGCGGCCACGGTCCTGCTGCGCGCCGCCGTGGCGGTGCACGAGTTCGGCGTCAGCGCGGGCATCGATCGGGTGCGCGACGAGATCTCCGTCGTCTCCGCGCAGTTCGGCAGGGCCGAGATCAAGAAGGCCCAGCGCCCGGCAGGCCAGTTGAACGCGCTGCCCGGACGTCCTATCTGCCATGTCCACGACATCGATGCGTGGCTGCGGCAGCAGCAACCGAGGAACGCGGCGTTCGAACGTTTCGTACGCGCCAGGCTGCGGACCGCGCTGGCCTACGCGGTCGTCGTTCAGGAACGGTGCCGGACGCTGTTCGGCCACGAGATTCCCAGGGACGCCCTGCCCGACAATTGGGATTCGAACTCGCTGCGCGCCTGGCGTGCGGTGGCCGGTCACACCGCGTACCGCGCACCCGAGGATTGGCATACCGAACCGCTGGTGCGCAAGCACGATCAGCCCAGTCTCGCGATCCGGCTGGCCCAGGACCCCACCGCGGTCGAGCAGGCCTCCGACCTGTTGTGGCTCGCCGACCTCGCCGATGCCGTGGCCCGGGCACGGGGACATGAGGCGGCGATGCCCCAGCACTACTACCGGGTGCCCGAGTTCGACACGAATCCGTCCGAGCCGCAGCCGGATCCGCTGACGCCGCGATCGGACTCGATACCGCTCGCGGTCGCGGGAGCGGCCCAGCTGGTCGATCTCGGCGCGACCGTCCCCGAACGGTGCCGGGACTGGGCGCGCCTGTGTGCCGGGCTGATGGGCAGCGGCGCTGTCGCGGCCGCGCTCACCAGCGAGTTCGAGGTCGCGGAGCCGGTCCTCGCGCACGATGGCGCTCTGCTGCCCGGGACCGCGCTGCGCATCCAGCTCGCCCGCACTGCCGCCCGGCTCGCCGAGTGGTCGGACTACATGGGCAATTGCATTGCGGGAGGGTGGTATCAGCGTGAGGCCGTGCGCGGTCGCAGCATCTTGCTCGCCCTTCGCGATGAGCATGATGTCATTCAGATCAATGTCGAACTGCGGCGTACCGGTCAGGGCTGGTCGGTCTGCGAAATAGCCGGACGGTTCAACCGGGAACCGGATCCTGCGCTGCGGCAGGCGGTGCGGAACTGGGCCGCCACCCTCCGCGCCGAGGAGCCGGAGGCCGACCCGGTGGAGGTGGTGACGGCCGAACCGCCTGTCCGGGTTCGGCGTTCGGCACCGGATCCGGTGCGTGAGGTCGGGCCGGTGCTGCACGAGGCGGTACGCAAGGCGCTGGTCGAGTCGGAGCCCGCGCTGCGGGTCCTCGTCGCCCTGGCCGGAGACGACGACGGCGATCCCCAAACACTGACCGCCCTGCGCCGTTCGAGTGCCGAGCGACTGACCGAAATGTGTGCGGCGTTCCTCGACAGCCGTCCCGCCGCACTGCCCGCCCTCTGGGCGGCCACCTGGGGCCGCCCCCTCGCCGCTGCGGTCGATTCCTTGGAACCGGCCCTGCTCGCCCGTTACCCGCGCCTGCGTACCATTACCGCCGATGCGCCGCTGCCGTCGAAACGATTGCGCGCCTTGGTGAAAGAGCCGGACATCGCCACCGCCCGCAGCATGGACCTCATCGCCCTGCGTGCGCGTGCCGCGATCGGTCGCCTGGCCCGCCGCGGCGACCCGGCGCTGAGCCGCGCCGTCACCGGGCACCCGACGCCGGATGTCCTCTGCCCGCTGATCCTGGCGACCACGTGCGCCTCGTCCCACCGGATCCCGGTGGTCGCGATCAGCGAGCCCCGCGCGGTCACGGTCCCAGGCTTCCCCATCACGTCGCTCTCCGATGTTTCCGGGCCCTGGCAGGCCGCCTGGCCCGCGGCCCTCGAACTCGGGATCGACGAGCCGGAACTCGGTAGCGACGGGGAGCGATTCTGGGAACACGTAGCGGGCCGTGGGCTGCTCATCCCCGCCGTCTGGCTCCCCGCCGGTGGCTGGCCCGCGCTGTGGTCCCGAGCCCACGCGACATAGTTTCGGCGACAGAGCCGGTCACCAGGGGACAGTTACCGCCGCGTCGAGCAGGCCTCCGGTCGGGCCATGGGCGGGCGGCACGGCGAGGCGAATGACGATCGCGGCGTGCTCGCACCCTGGACGCCGTTGAGGTCGGTGGCGACATAGCCGCGGCAGCGTTGTCGATCTTCAGTGGCGCTTCCCGCACGGCTCGAACCAGCCGGCACGGTCGTCGAAAGACCAACACGCCGAGATCATCCGAGCTGGCACGAACGGGACGGTTGTTCGAATGTCTTGTGCGGCACGCCGATGATCAGTCCGCCGTCGATGACGTGTGGCGCCGGTCGTGTAACCGGATTCGTTACTCGCCAGCTGTTCAGTTTTGGACGGTGATTACAACCTTGCCGTTTCTCGTTCCTGCAGTGACCGCACGGTGCGCTTGCGCAACATCGGTCAGGGTGTACGAAGTCGGGTCGACCATCGGCGTGATAAAGCCCTGATCGACAAGCTCGGCAACGGCGGTCAGTATCTCGCCGTGGTGCGCCCTGCCTTCACCGGTCAACAGTGGCAGCAGAGTGAACACCCCGGAGTAGCTGGCGCCGCGGAAACTGAGCGGTGCGAGGCTGTGAGCGCCCCAGCCCAGGATGCTCACGACGCGGCCGGTGTAACGGCGGACGGCACCGAACGAGGCGTCGAGGGTATCCCCACCCATGGTGTCGAGAACGATGTCGAATCCCGCACCACCGGTCGCGGTCCGCACGTACTGCTCGACGGTCGTGGTGGTGTAGTCGATAGGGGCCGCGCCCAGCGACCGGATCAGTTCCAGACTGCGGCCGGACCCCGTCGCGTAGACGGTCGCGCCGCGTGCGATCGCGAGTTGGACCGCGATATGCCCCACGCCGCCGGCACCGCCGTGCACCAGAACCAGGTCGCCGGCCGCGACGCCGGCACGGTCGATGAGCGCCTCCCACGCGGTGATCGCCACCAGCGGCAGCGCCGCCGCTTCGCGCATCGTCAGGCGTCGTGGCTTATGGGCAAGTAGCGCCGGGTCGGCGGCGACGTACTCCGCCAACGAGCCCGGCTCCGCACCGACGCCGCCGATCATGCCGTACACCTCGTCTCCGACGGCGAAGCCGCTCGAGCCCGGCGCGACGTCGACCACCACACCGGCGACATCGATTCCCAGGATGGCCGGTACGGATACCCGCGCGTGCGCGGCGGCGCCATCGCTGATCTTGATGTCCAGCGGATTGACCCCGCTCGCAGCGACTTTGACGAGAACGCGGTCCGGCCCAGGAATCGGCCGCGGGATCGTCCGCAGCACCGGCGGCGAGCCGAACGTCTCGAGCACTGTCGCACGCATCGTTTTCGAACTCATCGTTTTCGATACCTCCATTGATCTCTGTGTTCGCGCAGGCACCGTCAGCGCTGGGCAGTGGGCCGGACGATGATCTCGCTGACATCGACCTCCGGTGGCCGGGCGATGGCGAAGCCGATGGCCCGCGCGACGGCGGAGACGGGATGGCCGGCGCTTCGGTGGTGGTGGGGGGCCGTGGCCTCGCCGATGCCGCTGCTGAGGCTGAACGTGGTGATCTCGAGAGCATCGGTCATCTTCGGTTTCCTTTCCGCGGTGGGTGCCAGGTCGGCGGCGAGCCCGCTGTCAGCGAGATCGCCCGCCGGTCCATGCTCGCGTCGGCCGAGGCGCGCTACATCCGTCATTCGACGCTCATCGACCAGAAGTGGCCGCCGCACGCACCTGCCGGCCGGCGGGCTACTGCCCGAGCGCGACCAAGGCGTCGCGTAGGGCGGCCCGGGAGGCGATGCCCAGCTTCGGGAAGACGCGGTAGAGGTGCGTGCCCACTGTGCGTGGTGAGAGGAACAGCTGCTCGCCGATCTGCCGGTTGCTCAGGCCCGAGGCGGCCAGACGGGCGATCTGTAACTCTTGGGGTGTCAGCTCCGCATCGCGGCCGTCGATGGCCGCCCGGCGGGTCGGGCCGGTGGCTCGTAGCATTACCTCCGCCCGCTCGACCCACGGAGTCGCGGCGAGAGCGGTGAAGCATTCGCGGGCACTCAGGAGGTAAGGGCGGGCTGCCCGTAGGGCGCGCCCGCGCCTCAGGCGTTCTCCGTAAGCGAGTTCGACCCGAGCGACCGCGAACGGCCAGCGGGCCGACGACGGATCGGCCAGCAGCGCCTCGTACGGATCAGGAAAAACATTGTCGTCGCACGCCAGTGCCGTCGCGGCCTGGTGCAGGAACCGCGCGTGCGGGGACAGCTCGGGGATGCCGGCGTCCGCGGCCGCTCGGACATGCGCCCGCGCCGATTCGCTCGCACCACTGCGTACCGCGGCCTCGACGAGGTCCATGACCATCCACGGCGTGACCTGCTCATGCGGCGGGAAGGTTCCCGGTTCGCTGACCGCGGAGTACGCGTCGAGTGCTTCCCGGTAGCGGGCCTGGCTGAGCGCGGCCAGCCCATCGACGTAAGCGGTGAAGGTCCGGACCGCCAGCGCGTTTCGCGGCAGCGCCCACTGCCGCATCCGGCTGTGGGCGACAGCGAGGTAGGACATATCCGCCCGTGCCGCCGCGAGCAGCATCCGCGGTAGCAGCGCGCCCCACAGCAGCAGTGCGTACCCGTTGTCTTCGCACAGCGAGATCGCCTCATCGGCGAATGCCCGGGTCTCGTCCCAGCGTCCGCCGAAGAACGAGTCGACACCCAGCATCACCAACGCGTTGGCGGCGAGGGCGATCGTCTCCCCGGAATGGCCGGCCGCGACCACACGGTGGAGGGCATCGCGGGGTACCCGGCCGACGTACCAGCCGGCGCGGGCGAGGTCGACGATTCGCAAAGGGTTCGCCTCGTCGTCGAGATCGGCGAGCATCGCATCGAGTGACCGCAGTTCGGCCGGGGTGGAGCGCACGGGGTCGGCGAAGGTTACCGCCTGGATTCGCAACTCCTGCGACAGCAGCGGAGTGAAGCGGGCGACAGCGTCGTCGAACGCCGTCCACAACTGCGCCCGCCCACCGAATGAGCAGACGGTCGTCAACGTCTGCAGCAGGGCCTCCACGCTGCGCGGGTTCGCCTGGTCGAGCGGCGTGCTGTCGAGCGCGCCGACCAGCAGTCGGTGCGCGGTATCGATATCGCCGTCGGAGTTCAACAGGTGCGCGGCGGCGGCCGCCGCGGTCCGCAGTGTGTCGGTCACGTCCGGATGTTCGCCGCGCGCGCGGGCGAGCAGGGTGCCGGCACCGTCCAGCGCGCCGGTGACGTGCGCGCCGATGTAGGCCGCCTCGGTCAGTCGCCGGGCCCGCTCGGTGGGTCGCGTCGTCAGTTCGGCGGCGCGCAGCAGCAGTGACACCGACTGCACCGAGTCGCCGCGCGCCAGCGCGGTGTCGGCGACCCGGGCCAAATCTTCGGCGATGGCGTCATCCGGGCCGAGTGCCGCCTCGGCCAGGTGCAGCGCACGTGCCTCGGGCTGCTCCGTGAGCTGAGCGAGGCGCCGGTGCGCCGCTCGCCGTTCCGGCGGCGATGCCAGATCGACCACCGCGGCCCGCATGAGGGGGTGGGCGAACAATACACGCCGGCCGCGGCGGTCGACGGTGACGAGGCCGCTCGCCTCGGCCGGGGCGAGGTCGGGGCCGGAGGCCGCGATGACGTCCATCAGTGCGGCTCCGGTGCCGCGGTCGAGCGCTGCCAGCAGTAGCAGTCGCCTGGTCGGTATCGGGAGCGGCGAGACCCGCGCGGTGAACAGACGCCGGAGCCGGTCGGTCAGCGGCAGAGTGGCGGGCAGGAAGTCGGCTCCCGATTCCTGCTCCGAGGTGAGGACGCGGGGAAGTTCGATGAGGGCGAGCGGATTGCCACCGCCCTGCTCGATGATCCGCTCTCGCACCGACTGATGGAAGCTCGGGTGCAGCGAGTGGACCAGATCGCGGGCGGACTCCGCATCCAACGGTGGAAGGGGGAGTTCGGGTATCGCCGTACGGTCGAAGAAGCTCTCATAACCGGAACGCTGCGTCAGCAGCAGTCCGACGCGGAAGCCGGCCGAACGCCGGGCCACGAGGCTGAGGACGCCGGCGCTGGCGCGGTCGAGCCATTGCAGGTCGTCGACGACGACCAGGACGAAGGCCGAGCGTGCGAGTCGCTGCAGCAACGTCAATGTCGCGGTGGTCAGCAGGAGGCGGTCCGGCGCTGGGCCACCGTCGATGCCCAGCGCGATCTGCAGTGCTACCCGATGGGCCTCCGGCAGGTGGGCGAGCTCGGGCGAGACCGGCAACAGCAGCTGATGCAATCCGGCGTAGCTCAGTTCGGCCTCGAACTCCGCTCCAGAGGCCCGCAGGATGCGAGCGTCGAATTCGGTTGCGGCCCTGTCCAAGGCGATGTCGAGCAACGCGGTCTTGCCCATTCCCGGGTCACCGGTGACCACCAGCGCAGCGCCGTCCCGCGCGGCGCTGTCGAGGAACCGCGCGATAGCGGCCATCTCGTCGTCGCGACCTATGAGGTCCGGCGTAGCCGCGCGCTGTTCCCGGCTGTCGCGCCAACCCCTGTCCCAACCGTCTTTCGACCTCATCCTGGACATCGTGGCAGGATCCACCTGGTGGCGAAAGCCGTGGGGCCGAGCGGAAGGGCCGGCGGTCGCCGGCCCCTCCGTTCGACGTCAGGACTTCAGGAACTCCAGCAACGCCGGGTTCACGACCTCGGGATGGGTCCACGCGATGTTGTGCGGCCCGCCGGCGACCGTGACCACCTTCAGGTCCGCGATCAGCCCCGGCAGCCGCGCCGCCGTGGCGGCGTATGGCAGGATCCGGTCGGCGTCGCCGTGGATCAGCAGCACGGGGACGTCGATCTTGCCCAGATCCGCACGGAAGTCGGTGAGCCATGAGTCGACGGCGGCATAAGTGGCGAATGCCCCCGCTTGCAGCGCCATCACGAAGGCCGCCTGCCATGCCTGCTCGCTGATGCGGGTTCCGCCGAGGACGTCGACATTGAAGAAGTCGTCGAGGAACTGCTTGAAGTACGCGGGGCGATCGTCGGCGATGGCCGCCTTGATGTCCTCGAATACCGAGCCCTCGACACCCTCGGGGTTTTCATCGGTCCGGAGTAGGAAGGGCGGGACCGATGCCATCAAGACTGCCTTGGTCACGCGCTCGGAGCCGTGCCGCGCCAGGTACCGGGTGACCTCACCCGTTCCCATGGAGAAACCGACGAGTACCGCATTCCGCAGATCGAGGTGGTCCAGCAGCGCGGCGAGGTCGTCGGAGAACGTGTCGTAATCGAACCCGACCGTCGTGTGGCTCGACATGCCGAAGCCGCGGCGGTCGTAGGAGACGACCCGGTATCCGGCGCCCAGCAGCGCGCGGGCCTGCTTATCCCAGGAGCGGCCGTCGAGCGGAAAGCCGTGGATCACCACGACCGGCTGGCCTGTTCCGTGGTCCTCGAAGTAGATCTCGATGTCGTGGCCGTTCTCGTGGCCGACCGTCAATGTAGGCATGCGAACCTCCTGGGTGAACGGTGAGGCCGGCGCTCGGACGAGGCGGCCCCTCGCGGGTCCGGGCCACGACGCCTGCGGCCGCGAACATCGGATCCGCACTCCACTTTCGGCACTGTGCGAGCGCCGAACATCCGTCATATGACTGCGGTCTGGAACGTGGTCGCCAGCGTTCAATCGAGTAGCCATCGGAACACAGTCATAGACCGCGACCCGAAATGCCGGTGCTTCGCACGTTGGTCGGGCCGGTGTTCTGCGACCTCGGTCATATCGGGGCCCGTTCACGACAAGAACGCGAACCTGACAGGGCGAGTGAGCCGCCGAATCGGATGGTTCGCAACGGCAATGGCGCTGGGGTCACGACGGCGGCTGTGCGAGCCCGGAAGGCGCAAGCGGGCTGCCGTCTCGCCGACCCGGGCTTGCTCGTGGTCGACGCACACGACCCCCAGTTACTGCGGCACGCCCGACCTTCCAGCGCCGCTCACCGACCCCTCCGAGGGCATCCGCTCATGCCTGCGGGTTGCTGGCGAGGGCATGTCGGACCACATGCGTGAAGCTCATTCGTTCAGCCTTCGCGGCGGCGGGATCGTTTGTCAGGGTTGGGGTTCGAGGTCGGTGAGGGCGGCGAGGACCTCCTCGGTGGTGGCGGTGACGCCGAGGCGGGGGAAGATCCTCTCCACCGAGTGGGCGTGGGAGGCGGGGTCGCGGTCGGCGGAGGCGTCGGTGGCGACGACGACGTGGTAGCCGTGTTCGTGGGCGGCGCGGGCGGTGGACTCGACGCCGATACTGGTGGCGATGCCACCCAGGACGATGCCGGTGATGCCGCGGCGGCGGAGGTGGAGATCGAGGTCGGTGCCGTGGAAGGCGCCCCACTGGCGCTTGGTGATACGGATGTCGGTGGGCTGGGCGTCGAGGTCGTCGACGATCTCGTCCCAGCCCTGGGGTGGGGTGAAGCGGCCACCGGGCTGCATGGTGCGGCCGGGCGGCATATCACTGCCGTCCTCGGCGAAGGTGACGCGCACCAGCACGACCGGGAGACCCTTGTCGCGGAAGGCCTTGGCCAGCTCGGCTCCCCGGCACACCACCTCGTCCGCGGTGTGCGGCTGGGTGGGCGCGGTGACGATGCCGCGCTGCAGGTCGATGAGAACCAGCGCGGTCTTGGGATCCAGCAGGGCGTCGGTCACGGTGTAATCCTTTTCTGGGAGTGGGGCTTCCGGTCAGTCCTCGGTGAGCCGAGCGAGCAGTGGAATCGCTGCGATGAGCGAATCCTGTTCGCCGGGAGAGAGTTTGGTGGCGATGGCGGTGGCGAGCCAGTCTTCCTTCGCGTCGTGAGCCAGACGCAGCAGGCGCCGCCCCTCGTCGGACAGCGACATGAGCAGCTGCCGGTGATCGGTCGGATGCGGTGCGCGCGTCACCAGGCCGCGCTCCTCCAGGGCGGCGAGGGTGGTCCGCATGGACTGCGGCCGCACCCGTTCGGCTCGCGCCAGCCCGGCCACCGACATGGGTCCGTCGTGCCCGAGCCGACTGAGTGCCACGGCCTGCGAGGGCGTCATCTCGATTCCGGCTCGCGCCGACCGCAATTGCCGCAGCAGTCGGCTGGCCGCGATCCGCAGCTCACTCGCGGCGGCGGTGACCTCGGCCGTCGACCGGGCCTTCGCGTTCGCGCTCACGATTTCCAGAGTGTCATAAAGGAAGCGAAACTTGCAAGTTTGACTGTTGAATTCGGAGGGGTTCCCCAGCATCGGCGCCCACGCCGGACGCAGTGGCGAAATCTTCCCGCCGACTCGGCAGCCCTGCCCATCACGGTGTGACCGCCCGTCCGAATGCCGCCAACGCGATGGCTGATTCCCGCCGGTTATCGGTTATCGGCTGCGCCAGAGTGGGTGATGGAACAGAACAAGACAATGGAGGAGGAAGTGGTGAGCGTGTACACCATGATGACCAGCCCGGTCGGGGAACTGCTGCTGGCGGGAGAGTGGCGCGGCGGCGCGGTGGAACTGACCGCGGTGTCGATGTCCGGAAGCAAAAGCATTCTCGGGGAGGGCGATTGGATCGCCGACGCGGAGCCCTTCGCGGACGTGATCGGCCAGCTGACCGCCTATTTCGCCGGTGAGCGAGACGAATTCGATCTCCGAGTCGGCACCGCCGGAACCGACTTCCGGAGACGGGTCTGGCGGGCGCTCGACGAGATCCCCTACGGGACCACCACGACCTACGGCGAGATCGCGGCGCGGATCGGGGCACCCCGGGCCGCCGTGCGCGCGGTGGGCTCGGCCATCGGGGCGAATCCGCTGCTGATCGTGCGGCCCTGTCACCGCGTGATCGGTTCCGACGGCTCGCTCACCGGCTACGCGGGTGGCGTGGAGCGTAAGCGGCGGCTGCTGGAGCTCGAGCGGGCCGCATGATGACGGCCGCCGACCTGGGTTCGGTGTGGGCAGGCCGGGTCGCTCAGCAGGAGTGGGCGAGCCTGGTCGGCGAACTCGACGAGTACGGTCACGCCCTCACCGGGCCGCTGCTCACCGCTGCTGAATGTCATGCCCTCGCGGGGCTTTACGACCAGGACGGGCACTTCCGCTCGACCGTCGACATGGCCCGGCACCGCTTCGGCGCGGGCGAGTATCGCTATTTCACCCATGATCTGCCCGAGATCGTCGCCGAGCTGCGCGCCGTCCTCTACCCGAAACTGCTTCCCACGGCCCGTAACTGGGCCGCCCGGCTGGGGCGGCCCGGCACGTGGCCGGAACGCCTCGACGAGTGGATCGCCCAGTGTCATCGGGCGGGTCAGGTGAAAGGCTCGCAGATCCTGCTGCGTTACGGCCCGGGAGACTGGAACGCCCTGCATCGGGACCTGTTCGGGGACATGGTGTTTCCGCTCCAGGTCGTGATCGGCCTGGATGCACCGGGCGTGGACTACACCGGCGGTGAGTTCCTCATGGTCGAGCAGCGCCCACGCGCCCAATCCCGTGGCGCGGCAATGGTCTTGCCGCAGGGGCATGGTCTGATCTTCACCACCCGGGACCGGCCGGTGCGTGGCGCGCGCGGCTGGTCTGCGGCTCCCATGCGGCACGGGGTGAGCCTGGTGCGGTCCGGCCAGCGCCACGCCCTGGGCCTGGTCTTCCACGATGCCTGAGAGCGCCGGGAGAGAATATACCCTGCTCGGCGCGGACGGCCGCCGGTACCGCAGCCGGACCCCGGGCGCTCTCGGCGGGCATCGCCGCCTGAAGATCTACGGCCGCCTGGACTGCCCGGCCGCGCTGCGCGCCCTCGCCCGCGGCGGCTATATCGCCCACCGGGTGTTCTTCGCGGACGAGGACACCGCGATCGCGGCCGGGTATCGTCCGTGCGCGGTGTGCTCGCGGGCAGCCTATCGGGCGTGGCATGCCGGACTCGCCGACTGATCGAGACCGGTTGGTAGCTAATACCCTGGACCCATGCTGACCAGCCGTGGAGAACTATTGGTCCCCGCGCGCCGCAGGTGCCGCCCGGCCGCATGAACCTGGTCACCGGCGCCGATGGCGGCGCCAACTCGAGCCTGTACCGGGACCTGCGCCTGCTCACCGACCTCGCCCGCAATGGCGGACCGGTCCGGGAGGGCGGGCTCGAGTCGACCATCTTCGCCGGACCAGGCTGCTCGAGCCCGAACACCCCGCTGATCCTCGGCGTCGGATTTTCGCGGGCGAGAATTTCGGCCACACGGCCGAACTGGGCCTGCGGAATTGGTGAGACGGGAAGGTGTGACGACGGTGACGGGACAGGGATTATTGGATGAACCGCCCTGGTATCGGCCGGACCGTTGGTCGCTCGGTGACGTGGAAACCTATTCTGGGGACGTGAATGTGGAAACCATCGGTGAGTCGGGACCGCTGCCGCGTGGCCGGCACGGGTTGACCCGCGAGCAGGTGGAGGCTTCGCAGTATCGGCGCCTGTGCACCGCTGTGCTGGAGGCGGTGGGGGAGCTCGGTTTCGCGGCGACGACGGTCGCCGATATCGTGACCCGGGCGCAGGTGGCGCGCCGCACCTTCTACTCGGTTTTCGGCGGAAAGGACGAATGTTTCGCCGCCGCATACGATCTCGCTGTCGGTGCGGCACTGGAACAGCTGAAGGATACCGTCACGGGGCTCGAGGGCGTGAATTTCGCGGACCGGGTGCGGATTTCCTTCGAGATCTATCTCGGCGTCCTGTCCGTGCAACCGGCCGCGGCCCGCGCGCTGTATGTCGAAACCCTGGCGGCCGGACCGGGTTTGGTGGAACACCGGCTGCGTGTGCACGAGCGATTCGCGGACTACATCATGGCGGTCGCGCGAGTCGGCATCCGCGACGGTGATCTGGCCGCCGAACCCGATCGGCAGTTGATCGACATGCTGCTCGGCGGCATCGACGACCGGGTGCGCGCCTGCCTGCACACCAAGGGCGCGCAGGCGCTGCCGGAATTGGTGCCGCTGTTCACCCGCACGGCCATCGCCATCGCGGCCACGCCCCCCGCCTGAGGACTGTTCGTCTCCACAATGGGCCGCCGTCCCCGGCGGGCCGCACCTGTCACCTGGCACAGCACCGGTGACACGGGCCGCAGCCGGCTCCTACGGTCGCAATCGGATTCGACACGCTGGGGCGTATTCGCGTGGACGCGGTGGGAGGTTTCATGAGGCCGACCATCCGCACCTCGGCAGCGCCGTATTCGCCCGCGCCGCCGCCTTCGCCGCATATCCAGCCGACGTTCGGGGGCTTCGCCGTCGAGAAAACCAACAGCCGCGGAGGTCGGGGCCGTGTTCCCCGGCCTCGATTCGCTTTCGAAAGGACGACGATGACCATCGACGATGCGGTCGAAACAAGCAGCGTCACAGAGGAATTCGATCGGCCACGCGGACATCCGCTCCTGCCCGGAGAGGATCCGTTCTACCATGCGACCATCGACCCGGGATCGGTGCCGCCGGGCACGATCCTGCGATCGCGGCCGGTGCGGCTCGGCCTGTTCGGGCGCATTCCGCAGCGCGTCCGGGCGTGGCAATTGCTGTATCGCAGTACCGATCTCAACGGCAGGCCGGAGGTGACGGTCACCACGGTCCTGCTGCCGTGGGACGCGGCCCCGTCCGCGGACCGGCCGTTGGTGTCGTTCCAGTGCGCCATCGACGCCGTCGCGTCGAAGTGCTTCCCCTCGTATGCTTTGCAGCACGGTGCCCGCGCGCTCGGTGCCATCCCGCAGGTGGAATTCCCACTCATCGCCGCCGCCTTGGCGCGCGGCTGGGCGGTCTCGGTGCCCGATCACGAGGGCCAGGGCGGTCACTTCGGCGCGGCTCGCGAGCCCGGCCACCGCGCCCTCGACGGCCTGCGCGCGGCCCTCCGGTTCGCACCGCTGGGTCTGCACCCGCGCACCCGAATCGGCCTGTGGGGCTACTCCGGTGGTGGGCTGGCCACGGTGTGGGCCGCGGAGCTGGCGGCCAACTACGCCCCCGAACTCGATATCGCCGGCGCGGTCGCGGGCTCGCCCGTGGGCGATCCGGCCGCCGCCTGCGTGCGCCTGAACGGTTCACCCTTCGCGGGTTTCGCCATGGTGTTCACCTCCGGGCTGCGGCGTGCCTATCCGGAGTTGAACGACTGTGTGCGCGACCTGGTGTCCGCGGAGTATCTCGACCTGCTCGACCGCGCCGAATCGATCGCCACATTTCCGCTGCTGGCCCGCTTCGCCGGGCGAAATGCCAACCGGCACATCAGAGGTGGCCTCGGGGCCCTGCTGACCCGTCCCGAGATGCGGGCGGTGCTCGACGACATCCAGCCGGGCGCGCAGGCCCCCGCCATGCCGCTGTTCATCGTCCAGGGCGTCAATGACGAGGTGATCGCCGTGGCCGATGTCGATGCGCACGTGCAGCGCTATCACGCCCGCGGAGCCCACGTCCGCTATCTGCGCGACCGGCTCAGCACGCACCTGCCGTTGCAGTTCATCTCCATTCCGGTGATGGTGGACTGGCTGGCCGACCGCCTCGCCGACCGCCCATTGCCCCCGGCGGAGGTCCGCACGGTGTGGTCGGTGGCCGCGTCACGGCGCGCCCTGTCCGAGCACGGTCACTTCGCCAAACTTGTGGCGACGATGGTTTCCGGCCGTCCGATCCGCACCCGGTCGGACTTCCGATAACTCCGCGCCACCAGCGCGGACCGTAGATACCACAATCCGGACGGCTGCGCCGGATCGAATCCGGTGAGCTGTCCGATCCGTTTGAGCCGATTGTCGATCGTATTGGTGTGCACACCCAACAAGCGCGCCGTATGTCGTCGGCTCAGGTCGTTGCCGATATGGCGGCGCAAAGTTTCCAACAGTTCCGGGTGAGCGTCCAACGGATCCAGCAGGGTGCCGAGGTATTCGCGGGCCGGGCCCGGACGGGTCAGCTGGTATTCCATGGCCAGGTCGTCGAAGCGGTGCAGGCCCGGTGCGCACTCGAGGCGATGCACCATGTCCAGCAGTTCGTGCGCCTGCTCGGCAGCATCCGGAATGCGTTGCGTCTCGGCGTGGATCACCGTGGCGGTCACCAGAACCTGTGCGGCCGTGGACAATCCGTCGACCAGATCGTCCAGGTCGGTGTCCGTCAGCTTGGTCGCGGGCAGCAGCACTGTCCCGCCGTCGGCGCCGAGCAGCGACAGCGCGTGCCCCGCGCAGCGGCGGGCCAGCTCGGACTGGACGCGCCGCAGCTTGCGCCGGGCCACCACCTCGCCGTCCACCCGGGGATCCTTTTCGCCGGGATGCGGTGGAATGCTCAGGGCCAGTACGTAATAGGACTCGTCGATCTCGAGGCCCCCGGCGCGGGCCATGGTCGAGGTGGGATGCCCGGCCAGCAGTGCCGAGGCCACGGTGTGGACTGCCGTGTGGTGCTCGGCCACCACCGCGCGGTGTTCGCGCACATAGGCCACCGCGAAGGCCGAATCCACGATCGTCAGCACCTCGAACAGGCGCCGCGCGGTGACCGCGAGCCGGGCGTAGTCCTCGGGGCCGGTGGCGTCCACGATGAGATCGAAGCCCAGGGCGAATCCGTCGTGCACGGCGCGGTGAATGGTCCCGATGGGAATGCCCTCGCGCGCCCAGTCCGCGCCCGCGCGTTGCAGCCGTTCGATCTTGGCGCTCACATCACGGCCCTCCAGGACCCCGGCAGCGAGCTCCAGGCAGGTGCGGGTGACGGCGGTGACCTCGCCGCGCAGCGCGTCACCGGGGAGGGTGCCGCAGCGGGCCACGTGTTCGGCGAAGTGTGCGACCAGGGCGGCGGACAGGGCGCGCGTATCGCGCAGCGGTCCGGAAATCGGTGCGGCCGTGAGGGGTTGCGTTGCCTTGATCATGCGCGAATCCTCCACCGCTCTCTGGGAACGTCAGCGTTCCTACTGGACCGTGACTGTATCGTGGGTCATCTTGTGCGGCAATATGCTTGACCGCCGCCGCCGAGCTCGCCGAGGGTGGGGAGTAGCGATCGGCTCGCCTCACGGCCGGGCGAGCCGCGGCGGAGGCGCTGAAACCACAGGGTGGCCGCACATCCGGCCGCTTCGGGCTCACCCCGCGTGAGTTGGACGTGCTTCGTCTGGTCGCCAAGGGCATGAGCAACCGGGGCCTGGCGGCCGAGTTGTTCATCAGCGCCAACACCGCCGGCGTGCACGTCTAGCGCATCCTCGCCAAGCTGGGTGTGGCCGGCCGGACCGAGGCCGCGGCGTTCGCACGCGACCACGATCTGCTGCCTGTCGCCGGTGAAAACGACTGAGGCTCAGGGCAATCGGGCAGGCAGACCGAAGATTCGGAAGATCTCCTCGACCTGATACGCGATCAGTTTGGTGATGAGCCCGCCGTTGACGGTGAAGACCTGCAAGGTGTGCAGCGCGTAACCGTCCTCGCCATCGCGGACATAGGCCGCCAGCGCGGGCTGGCCGTTCGCCCCGACCGGCACCAACCGCCAATCGGTGCCGTTGGCATCGAAGACGCGGGCCATGAACCCGACGTAGTCCGCGCGCCCGAGGAACCAATTGAGCATGGGCGGCATCTCCATGATCACGTCGTCGGACAGCAGCTTCGCGAGGGCCACCAGATCGGCGTTGCGGAAGGCCGTGACATAGCTGTCCACGATGGTCCGTTGCGCGGTGCTCTCGAAGACCTCGTCCTCGCGGACACCGCTCTGGCTCAGTGTCTTCCGGGCCCGCTGCAATGCGCTGTTGACTGCGGCCGGAGTCATCTCCAGCGCCTGCGCCACCTCGGTCGCGGGCCAGTCCAGCACCTCACGCAGCACCAGCACCGCCCGCTGCCGGGCGGGTAGCTGCTGCATGGCCGCCACCAGCGCCAGCCGCAGACTGCCCTGCGCCACCGCGGCTTCCGACGGATCGCCGAGCAGCGAATCCGGAATCGGTTGCAGCCAAGGGATTTCCCCGCCGTGTACCAACGCCCCGCGCGGGTCGTCGTCCGGCTCGTGGCCCAGCCCGGAGGGCATCGGACGCCGAGCCCGCTGTTCGAGCGCGGTCAGGCAGGCATTGGTGGCGATCCGATACAGCCAGGTCCGCATCCCGGCCCGATTCTCGTCGTAGCGGTCGCGTGCCCGCCAGGCCCGCAGGTAGGTCTCCTGTACCAGATCCTCGGCGTCCTGCACCGACCCGAGCATGCGATAGCAATGCGCGAGCAATTCCCGTCGATAGCGGTCGGTGTCCGCCGCGAAGTCCGCGTCCTCCATGCCCTCACTCCTCGAATCAAGGCCCTGCCGCACTTTCTACACCGCGGGCGATGAATCCGGCACGGCCCGCCGGTAGGTACTCGTGAGCCGCTCACCGCGGCCGCGATCCGAGGAGGAACGATGACCGATACCGCCGTACAGTCCGACCGCGAGGCCGTCCTCGACGTCCTGAACAACCTCTACCGCGCCTGGTCCGCCAACGATGCCGACGCCTTCATCGCCGACTACGACCCCGACGCCACCTCCATCGTGCGCGGCGTGGTCAATATCGGCCGTGAGGCGGTCCGCGCCTCTATGGCGGCCGGCTTCGCGGGCCCGTTGCGCGATTCGCACGCCGTCGACGAACCACAGCTCGTCCGCTTCCCGACCACCGACACCGCCGTCGTGGTCAGTCGCGGCGCGGTCGTGATGGCGGGCGAGACCGAGCCCCCGGCCGACGGCTGGGTGATCGCCACCTGGACGCTGATCCGGCGCGACGGCCGCTGGCTGCTCACCGCCTACCACAACTGCTCGGCGTAGTTGTGCGGACCTCCGGCGAAACCCGGAAATGAGTGAGCCCCCTGCGGCCGGACCGGAGGGGGCTCACCCGTGCTCTCACTGCCTTACGGCACGACCTCGACGGTGTCGCCCGGGTTGAGGTAGTTGAAGAATTCGCGCGCCCCGTCCGGTGTCATCCGGATGCAGCCGTGCGACTTCTTGTCCACCGGTCCGATGTGGAAGGCGATGTCCCCGTTGAAGAACACCGCGTACTCCATCGGAGCGTTGTGCATGGTGCTCCAGTGGAACGGCTCCTTGAACGACACATGGAAGACGCCCGGCGGGGTCTCGTATCCGGGCATCCCGTGCGAGATCGGGGTGGGGCCGAAGACGACCTTGCCGTTGTCCATCAGCCACGCCTCATTGCTGCCGAGTTTGAGGCAGGCGCGGGTACCCGCCGTCTGGCACGGCGCGTTGACATCGCTGGGCGCGATGCCGGGGATGATCGCGGGAACACCGGGCACGTCCGGCCCGCCGGGCCACAATGGTTCGGCTTGCGCGGGCACCGCCGCGATACCTGCGACCGCGACTCCGGCGAAGACCGCCGATCGCGCCGCCAAGCCGAGGGAACTTGTGCTCATCATCGAGTTTCGACCCTCTCCTAGCCTCGGCCCGCCACCCTGTTCAATGCCGCCTGTCAGGGCAAAGGGACATTCTTCATCGGAACGAGAATGGGACCACTGGGTACCGGTGATCATTCTGACTGGTGCGAAGGGAGATTTGCGATATAAGCCGCCCCAGGCGCGCCGACAGGCCCGCTCGACATTGCGGTCACTCGGCATCACCGCGCTGCCGAGCGTGCCGGAAGCACCGCCGCGGCCCCGAGATCACCGAATCGGCGGCAGCGAGCGCTCATTCGGGTCGACGCCGGTCGGCCGGTGCGCGCCATTGTTCGGGACATTCGGGCGCGGTGCGTTGGCGGATCCGCGAATCTGCTGGTCGTCGGGCGGATTGTCGCAGTAGTTCCAGCGGCTGAAGGTGGGCACGGTGGCGATGAACGGCGGCACGGTCCGGGTCGGGTACTGGCAGAACGGTCGCGGCCAGGCGTCCGCGATGGTGTAGAACTCGCCGTCATGGACGGGCACGCCTATGGCCGAGGTGCCGATCACCAGCGCCGGGAACAGCGCGCGCAGCGCGGGCAGCCGCAGCAGGGCGGCCCGCGTGATGGCGGCCATGGTGGTCGCCAGGCCCTGGAGCGGATCCATGTTGCGGTTCAGGGTGGCATCGACGACGGACACCTGTTCCGGTGCGCGATCGAGGAATTGCCGCAATTCGCCGTCGGCGGCGCGAGCCTGATCGACGATGGTCGACGCGTTGGCGGTCAGCGTGGCGAGGTCAGGTTGCGCGTGCGAGGTGGTGCCGGCGATGACGCGGAGGTTCTCGATGAGGCTGACCGTCTGCGGCAGCCGGTTGTCCAAACCGGTGGTGGCTATGCTCAACCCGTCGATCAGGCCGCGCAGCTGGTCGGGCCCGCCGCTGAGCGCGACGTCCAGATTCTGGAGGATCACCGCGAGTTTGTCCGGATCGATCTGCGCGATGAGCTCCTCGCTGTCGGTCAGCATCTGCGAGACCGGCATGGGCGTGGTGATCTTGCCGGGATCGAACCTCACCACCTGCCCGTCGTGCAGGTAGGGCGGATGGTCGCTGCGCGGCCGGAAGTCGATGTACTGCTCGCCCGCCGCTGACAGCGCCGCGACCGCGATCTCGGTATCGGCCGGAATCCGGTACCGCTTGTCGATATCCGCGATCGCCGACACCCCGGCCCCGCCGTTGATGATCTCGATCGCCCGGACCGATCCCACCCGATACCCGCGCCAGGTGACGTCGTTACCTACCTGCAGACCGCCGGATCGATCCAGTTGGACGGTGACGGCATAGGTGCTGCCCGTGGTGCGCACCCGCGCCACGTGTATCAGCAGATAACCTGCCCCGACGGCGAGTAGCAGGATCAGAGCCAGGTTCGACAACAGTGTCCTATGCCCGCGCAGCACGCTCAAATGGCCCGCCTCCACCGCTGATCAGCATTAATAGGGTCGATGCATAGCAAACATCAGGCGAAACTGCGCGCAATCTAACCACAGTCGTGGCGGGGAGCGCGGCACGGGCGTCGATATCCGCTCGGCCCGCCGGCGACGACAACGGCGCAGGCAGCCACCCCGTCCGCGAGCCATGGTGGTCGTCTCGATCGACGACCGCGAACCCGACCCGACCGGCGTACTCCGTCATATCCCGTGCGGCCCTGTGCCGCTCCCGATGCCCACCCTCGGGTCATTGACGTTGGTCGTATCGAGCCGATGCGCCGTTACCACGTTCACACAGCCGATATCGGCGTCGAAACCGCTGTCGAGCAACGGTTTCGGCTGCCCGGCGAGGTGCTCGACACGGATGCGATATCACCGCGAGAGCCACGCGCTCCGCCGGTGGTACGCGCATCACTTTCCCGATCGTGACACGAGACCGGGTCGTTCCGGCGGATCTGGCAGCTTGCTGCCAGCCGGGCGGATCCGGCCTCACCGCTTCTTATCTTCAGCGTATGCACATCAGTTTCAGCGACGAACAGGACCGGCTGCGCAAGCGGCTGCGCGAGTATTTCGCCGACCTCGTCACTCCCGAGGTCCGGGCGGCCCTGCGGCCGGGTCCCGGCGGCGAGCACGGGGACGGCACCGCCTACCGGGACGTGGTGCGCCGGCTGGGGACGGACGGATGGCTGGCGCTGGGCTGGCCGGAAGAGCATGGCGGGCAGGGGCGTCCGATGCTCGACCAGCTGATCTTCCTGGACGAGGCCGCCGCGGCGGGCGTGCCGCTGCCGTATCTGACGGTCAACACGGTCGGGCCGACCATCATGCGGTACGGCACCGAGGAGCAGCAGGCCTTCTTCCTGCCGAAGATCGCCCGTGGCGAATTGCACTTCTCCATAGGCTATTCCGAGCCGAGCGCCGGAACGGATCTGGCCGCCTTGCGCACTCGCGCCGAACGCGACGGGGACGAGTACGTCATCAACGGCGAGAAGATGTGGACCAGCCTCATCGAATACGCCGACTACATCTGGCTGGCGGCGCGCACCGATCCGAGCGCGGGCAAACATGCCGGGCTGTCGATCTTCATCGTTCCCACTGCCTCGCCGGGGTTCTCGTGGACCAAGGTGCACACCATGGCAGGTGTGGGCACCAGCGCCACCTACTACTCCGACGTCCGGGTGCCCGCCGCGAACCTGGTCGGCGGTGAGAACCAGGGCTGGGCGTTGATCACCAATCAGCTCAATCACGAACGCGTCGCTCTCGCCTCGGCCGCGCCCTTGCAGGAGTCGCTGCGCCAGGTGACCGCGTGGGCGCGCGCCACTGTCCTGCCCGACGGATCCCGGGTCATGGACGCCGAATGGGTGCGGCTGCACCTGGCTCGCGTGCACGCCCACGCGGAGTATTCGAAGCTGCGCAATTGGCGGACCGCGTGGGCGGCCGATCGCGGCGAACTCGGCCCGGCGGATGCCTCCGCCACCAAGGTGTTCGGGACCGAATACGCCACCGAGGGATATCGGCTGCTCATGGAGGTGCTCGGGGCCGAGGCGGTGATCCGGGCCGATTCCCCGGGCGCGCTGCTGCGCGGACGCATCGAACGCTTCCATCGCTCCGCGCTCATCTTGACCTTCGGCGGCGGCACCAACGAGATCCAGCGCGACATCATCGCCAAGACCGCCCTCGGCCTTCCGGTCACCCGCTGAGAAGAGGAGTAGCACAATGGATTTCGATCTCACCGAAGCACAGCGGGAACTGTCGGGGTTGGCCCGCGAAATGCTCGCCGACTGGGCCGAACGCCATCCCCGGCCAGGTGACACCGGATTCGATCCGGAGTTGTGGAAGGCCGCGGCGAGTGCGGGGCTCCTGGAGGCGGCCCTGCCCGAGCGCGTCGACGGCGGCGGCTACGGACTGCTGGAACAGTGCGGTGTGCTGACCGAGATCGGCCGGGCCGTCGCCCCCGTACCGTATTCCACGAGTATCGCCGTGGTCGCGGCGACGCTGGCCGAGTTCGGGGACGACTCGCAGGTGGAGCGCTGGGTTCGGCCGCTGCTGCGCGGCGAGACGACGGTGGCGTCCGCGCTCGCCCGCGACTTCGTCTCGGTCGAGTCCGAGCGTGATGCGAACGGCTGGCGTGTCCAGGGTTCGCAATCGGTGGTGGCGGCCGGTGCCTTCGCCGACGGATTCCTCGTCGAAGCCCGCGCGGGTGCGAATTCGATTCTGCTCCTGCTGGATCGGGGCGTCGACGGTCTCACGGTCACCACCCAGCACGCGGTGAACGGCGCCGACGCGGCCTTGCTGGAACTGCGTGACGTCCTGGTGCCGGCCGAGCAGGTGATCACCGCGCCCGACGCCCCCGGCTGGGCCGGTCGTCGCGCGGCCCTGGCCGCCTGCGCGCTCCAGCTGGGCATCCTCGAACGCGCCCTGGAAATGACCTGCGAATATGCCTGCACCAGAAAGCAATTCGACAAACCCATTGGGTCGTTCCAAGCGGTGCGGCAGCGCCTGGCCGACGCCTATATCGACGTCGAGGCCGTCCGCCTCACCCTCTGGCAGGCCGCCTGGCGCGAGTCCCACGGCCTGCCCGCGGAATCCGAGATCGGCGTGGCGAAATTCTGGGCCGCCGAGGCCGGGCACCGCGTCGCGCACACCGCCGTTCACATTCACGCCAGCACGGGCATCTACCTCGACTACCCGATGCAGCGTTACTTCACCGCCGCCAAACGCGCCGAATTCGAGGCGGGCACCGCCACCACGCACCTGCGCCGGCTCGGCGCATACCTGGACGCCGACGTGCCGTGAGTGGACTCGACGGGGGCGGGCGGGCGCCGCCGCCTCGATCGGCGGCGGCCATCCCACCTACATGAGCCGTATGCGCACCCCTCGTACGCACGCGGACATGACCCATCGCTCGCGAATGCCCGGGGTGTTGCAGGCCCCGGGCATCCGCGCGGTTGCACGCTCCCACGGGCCGATAAAAAGCGAATAAATGTTCTCTATTGCGGGGCGGGTCCGGGCGCGAACAGCGTTGCCGGCGTGGGTGCGGGCAGCCCGGCCCGGCGGAAGATCTCGGCCGCGTCGGCGTGCTCCCGCGCGGCCGCCTCGATATCGCCGCGGGCCGCGCGTGCGGTCGCGCGCAGGGACAACGCCCGCGCGCGGTCCAGGGGATCGGCTGCCTTGGCCAGCAGCCGCAGCGCCTCGGTCGCCTCGTGTTCCGCGGCAGCGTCGTGCCCGGCCCGCAGGTGGATCTGAGCCAGCCGGGTGCGGGCCCAGCCTTCCCACAGACGCACGCCATTGCGATGGGTCATGCGCACCGCGTCCTCGGCCAACTGCAGGGCGAGTTCGTGCGCACCGAGCATGGACCGGGTGGCGGCCAATTCGTGGGTGGCCCAGCCCAGCGCGACCGCGTTGGACGACTCCTGGGCCAGCGCGATAGCGCGCTCGGCCACGGCTACCGCCTCCGCGTACTGACCGGATTCGCAGAGCGTGCGGGTGGCCAGCGCCAGAATCCACGCCTCCAGCGACCGGTCGCCCAGCGCTCGCGTCCAGGCGATGGCGTTGGCGTAGTGCCGGTGTGAGTCCTTGGTATTGCCGGTGCGCCGATCCGCCACCCCGAGCAGTATCTCGGCCAGCACTTGCAGGCGTCGCTCGGCGTCGTCGGCGGGCTGCGAAATGGGTTGCAGGAACTCCAGACTCGCTTCCACCTCGCCGAGTCCGATCTGCATCATGGCGCCCAGCGCCACCCGCAGCCGCCGCGCACTGGACTGGTCGCCGTCGCGAATCGCGGTCTCCAGCAGGGCTTTCAGGCTGTCGGCGAGTTCGCGGGCCCGGCTGCCGGTATCCATCAGCTCCGACATCACCCAGGCCAGATCGGCCGCCAGCGCCACCGCCCGGCCGCCCAGGCGCGCCGCCTGCCGGTGCAGCGCGATGATCACCGGCCGCTCGATATCGTTCCAGGACTGGCCTTCCGCCCCGTCGGCGAAGGTGTGGCCGGACACCGTGGTGGGCACCAGCAGCAGCGTGGTGTTGCTGTAATCCAGTGCCCCGAGGAGGTTCTTGGTGCTGGCCAGGTAGTAGTCCAGCAGCCGGATGACGATCTCCGACTCCCCTTCGCCGGTATCGCGGCCGGCGGTGGACCCGGCCAGCCGGGCCGCGAACAGGCGCAGCAGGTCGTGGAAACGGTAGCGGCCCGGCGCGGGCGTCTCGAGCAGGCTCAGATCCACCAGTGATTCGCACACCAGCTCGGCGCGCGGCACCGGCACACCCAGCACCGCGGCGGCGCCGTCGAGGGGAAAGTCCGGGACATCGGCGCGGGCCAGCGTGCGAAACGCCCTGGCCTGTTCGGTATTCAGCTGTCCGTAGCCGAGCCGGAAGGCGGTCTCCAGGGTCAGATCGCCGGTCTGCAACACCTCCAGCCGCTGACTCTCATCGGCCAGCCGTTCGGCCAGCGAGGCTATGGTCCACTGCGGCCGCACCGCCAGCCGCGCGCCGACGATCCGTACCGCCAGCGGCAGGCAGGCGCACTGCTCGATGACCGCGTAGGCCGCATCCCGCTCGGCCGCGACGCGTTCGGCGCCGAGAATGCGGGTCAGCAGCGTCATGGCCTCCTCTCGCTCCAGCACGTCGAGGCGGGTGCGCCGCACCGCGGGCAGCTCGGTGAGCGCGGAGCGGCTGGTGATCAGCACCGCGGTCCCGGGCGTGCCGGGCATCAGCTGCGACACCTGGGCGCTGTCGCGGGCATTGTCGAGCACCACCAGAATCCGCTTGTCGCTCAATAGGGTTCGCAGCTGCGCGGCCCGATCGTCCACGGTCGGAGGGATATCGCCCTCGGCGACGCCGAGCCCGCGCAGGAAGCCGCCCAGCGCGTCCCCGGTCGGCATGGGCTCGGGGTCCACGCCGCGCAGGTTCACATACAGCTGGCCATCCGGGAAGCGGTCGCGCACCCGATGGGCGATGTGCAGTGCGAGGGTCGTCTTGCCAACCCCGCCCATGCCGCCGACCGCCGAGATGGCCACCGCCGGTCCGCCGCCGGTGAGCTGGGCCGCGATCTCCTCGGCGACGCGGGACCGACCGGTGAAATCGGCGATGTCGGGCGGCAATTGGGCCGGAGTGACCGTCGCGCGGGCCGGGCGCGGCACCGGCGGCAGCTCGGCGCGCAGGATGCGCCCGTGCACCTCGCTCAGCTCGGGCCCGGGCTCCACGCCGACGCCGTCGACCAGTGCCCGGCGGGCGCGACCGTATTCTTCCAGCGCCTCGGCCTGGCGGCCGGAGTGATACAGCGCGGTCATGAGCAGCGCGCGGAAACGCTCACGCAGCGGATGCTCGTCGATCAGCGGCCCGAGTTCGGTGACGGCCTCGGCGCTGCGGCCGGTCTCGATATCCAGGGCGAGGCGGTCCTCCAGAATGGACAGCCGCCACTGCTCGAGCCGGGCCCGCTGCCGCTCGGCATAGGGCCCCGGCAGCCCGCCGAGGGCCGCGCCCTGCCAGCGGGACAGCGCCGACTCCAGGGTGTCGCGCGCGGTGACCGGATCTTCGTATCGCAGCCGCTCGGCCGCCGCGACCTGGTCCTCGACCTCGTGAATGTCGATGCGGCCGGGCGGTAGTCGCAGGGCGTAGCCGTCGCCGACGGAGATCAGCAGGGTGGAGGGTCCGCGATTGACGCGGTCGGGTTCGAGTTCGCGGCGCAGCTTGGCCACGTGGGTACGCAGCGCGGGCACGGCCCGCAGGACCGGGTCCTCGCCCCAGATCCCCTCGACGAGTTCGGCGGCGGTGACCGCCTTGCCCTCGCGCAGCAGCAGTGCCGCGAGCACGGCGCGTCGCTGCGGCGGACCCAGATCCAAGGGCGTGTCCCCGCGCCACGCGCGAACTTCGCCCAGTACGGCAAACCTCAACAAACCGACCTCCCCGTTCGGCAGGGTAGAAGGGCCTCGACAGTAACGATTCGCCGCCTGTCCTGCACCGATTCACGCCTCCCATCATGGAATATCGGGCCCACCGCCCGGGACCTTCCCCAATCCTGCACGTCGTCCCCGGCCATCAGCGGCTCATCGGCCGCTTCCAGGCGGCGCGTCCGAACCTGATCCCGGGTGGCTCACCCGGGCCGGCGCACCCGATCGTCTGGAGGCGCCCCATGCGGCTGAAGTCCGCCACCGTTATCGCCGTTCACGCCCTGGGACTGGCCGCGTGCGCGGCGCGGCGCGCGTCCACCGGTCCGGGTGCGCCACACCGATCGAAACTGGACGGCCGGTACGGCCCGGGGTCTCAGTAGTAATCGCCGAAAAGGCAACGGATGTGGCGTAGCCGCTGGTAGTCGGGGTGGCGAGGCTACGGGGTCGTCTTGTTGAGGTGTCGGTAGATAGCGGGGCGGGTGACGCCGAACTCGGCGGCGATCTCGTCGACGGTGTAGCGACGTTTGCCTTGTTCGTCGAGTTCGTCGTACATCTGCTGAGCCAGTTGCACCTGGCGAGGTCCGAATTTGGGTTTCTGGCCGCCACTGCGTCCCCGGGAGCGGGCGGCGGACAGGCCGTCGCCGGGTGCGTTCGGGCATCAGGGCGTTTTCGAATTCGGCTATCGCGCCGAGGATTTGGAAGAACATACGGCCGACGGCGGTGGAGGTGTCGATGCCTTGATCGAGCGCCACCAGATCCGCATCGCGGTCCTCGGTAATCGTTACAGATTCGATGGGAGCCGACCTGCGGGAATCTCCAGTCGCCGAATGCGTTTCGCGAACCAACGTTGTCGAGACGCTTGGAGTCCGCTGTTCATGTCAGGTCGACTGGGGGTGGGGTGTGCGCAGTGTCCGGCGATGCGCTGCCGGGCCCTGGCCGAACCAGCGTCGGCAGGCCCGGCTGAGCGCGCTCTGTTCGGTGTATCCGAGTTCCCTGGTCAGGTGGGTGAGGCTGATGTCGGTATCGCGCAGATAGCGTTCGGCGGTCTCTCGTCTGACCGTGTCGACGAGTGTGGCGTAGGTGGTGCCTTCTGCGACGAGGCGGCGCTGCAATGCTTTGGGATGGAGCGCGAACTGCCCCGCGATCAGTTCCAGGGGCACGGTGCCGGTGGGCAGGAGTTGGCGGACGATCGCCCGTGCCGATCCCGTCACCCCCGGTTCGCGGCCGCCCACGATCATGTCCAGGTACCGCACCACCGCTTGATGTGCGAGTTCGTCACGTGCCAGCGGGCGGGCGAGGTCTGCGCTCCGGATGGCGAATCCGGCCGATCGTTGCGCGAAATGCGGTGTGGCGCCGAAGTATTGCAGGTACGTATCCGGCGCGGTGAGCGGGTCGTGCGGCAGGCGCACCGCCAGTGGCGTGTAGGCCGCGCCCAGCAGAAACCGGAGCACCCGCAGCACCGTGCCGAGGGCCAGCTCGATGACTTGCGGATGCGGCGGGAGGTCGTCGACGAGGATGCGGAACTCGAAGAACGAACGCGCCGGATCGTCGTCGAAGGGCGCAATGTGGGTGGCGATCGCGGGACTGTAGGCGGCCAAATAGGTTTCGAACACGGCGAAGGCGTCTGACACGCTTCCCGCGGTGCGTGCGGCGACACCGACCGGCCCGAGGATCTCGATGCCCTGCCGCTGCGCCAGCCGCCGGCCGAAATCGGGCACGCCGAGTTGCGCCGCCGCGATCTCCACGGCGTGCACGACACGCCGGAACGGCAGGAACGTCTCGCCGTTGCCGATGTCCTCGGTTCTGATGCCGGCGCCGCGCAAGAGTTCGGCGGGGTCGGCGCCCAGATCGACAGCGAGTGGGCCATACCCGGACAACGCTGTGCTGCGGATCACAGACATGTCCTTGATAGTTAAATGTTCGTCCTCTGCTGTCAAGACCGATGTGGTGTGAGTCACCAATCATGAGCATTGTTGATGACGCGCCGCCGGCAGGGCCGACGGTCGATCCCGCGGAAGGAACCAAACCCGATGACCTTGAAGACCAACCCTGTTCCAGTGAAGACCAGCTCCGGAGCTGCGCTGCCGTGTGTCGCGTTGCCGCAGGGCGAGCTGCTGACGGTCAACGAACGGAACGTCCCGCTGATTCATGACTCCCTCGGCCCGGGGGTGCACTTCAAGCCCCTGCGGCTGGACCTCGAGGCCGGTGTGTGGGTGGTGCTGGCGACCTTCAGCCCGGGTTCGAAAGTGCCGTTGCACTATCACACCGGTGTCGCGGAGGCGTACACGCTGTCGGGCAGCTGGCATTACCTGGAGTACCCCGACCAGTTGCAGACCGCGGGCTCGTATCTGTACGAGCCGGCCGGGTCCGTGCACACCTTCGTCTGCCCCGAGACCAATACCGAGGACACCACGCTGTTCATCCGGGTCGAGGGCGCCAACGTCAACTTCAGCGAGGACGGCGGGTTCCACTCCATCCTCGACGCTGTCACCATCCGGTACCTCACCCACGAGCTGGCGGCTGCTCAGGGCCTGGGCCCGGTCGACTACCTCGGCGGCGGCGCGGCCGGGTACATGGCGCGCGAGTCCTGAAAGCGCCGATCGAGTCCCTTTCTCCGCGCGTCGACGACCACAGACGCGATCACCTATGTAAAGGAAAGTTATGACCACGACAGCACGCCACATCGACCCTACCGAGCAGCAGGTGCAGACGTTCGTCGCCGCCGCCCAGGACAGCGATACGCCGGTAGTGATGGTGAACCTGCTCGCGTTCCACGACACCGGCGGGCGGGACAGCTACCAGCGATACGGCGCGGAAGTGCAGCCCCATCTCGACCGGGTCGGCGCCACGATCGTCTACGCGGGCGATGCCGCCCAGGTCGTCATCGGCGGCGAGGACAAGCCGTGGTGGGACATGATCCTTATCGTGGCCTACCCGTCGCGGGCGAAGTTCCTCGAGATGGTGCTCGATCCCGGCTATCAGGAGATCGCCGTGCACCGCACCGCTGCGCTGCAGACCTCCGGCCTCATCGCGACCGAGCCGTGGCCGGTGCCGTTCTGATGGCCGGTTCGGTCGTCGATCTGCAACGCCGACAGATCGTCGTCGGCGACGTCCGTACGCCGGTGCTGATCGGTGGGCTCGCGGCTGCCGATCAGGCCGAGGCCGTCGTGTTCGTCCACGGAAACCCGGGCGGTGGCCGGGACTGGCTGCCCCTGATGGCGCCGGTCAGCGAGTTCGCTCGCGTCGTCGCCCCGGACATGCCCGGCTTCGGTGGCGCGGAGAAACGCGCCGACCAGGACTACACCGTCACCGGTTATGCCGACCATCTGGCCGGGGTGGTGGACGCTCTCGGCATCGAGCGTGTCCACCTGGTGGCGCACGACTTCGGCGGCCCCTGGGCGCTGACCTACGCCGCCGCCCACCTGGACCGCATCGCGAGCCTCACCCTGATCAATACCGGGGTCCTGCTCGACTACCGCTGGCACCGCGCGGCGCGGGTGTGGCGCACCCCGGTACTGGGCGAGTTGTTCATGCGGCTCGCCGCGCCACCGCTGGCCCGTGCGCTGATCGCCCACGACAACCCCGGCCTCGACGATCGCAGCGTGGCCGAGATCGCCGGACACATCCGGGCATGGGGCACCAAACGGGCGGTGCTGCGGCTTTACCGCTCGACCACGCAGGAGTCGATGAACCGCCTGGCCGAGACGCTACGCCCGGCCGACCTGCCGTGCCTGGTCGTCTGGGGAACCGCCGACGACTACATCCCCGCCGTGCAGGCGTCGCGACAGCAGACCCCTTTCCCGTCCGCTGAGATCCACACCATTCCCGGCGCGGGGCACTGGGTGTGGATCGAAGAGCCCGAACGAGTCACCGAACTCGTCGTGCCCTACCTGCGCGGGCGCATCACCCGAAACACAGCGCCGTCCTGACCGCGCGAACGACCCCATCACGAAAGGCACCATGATGCTGACCCGCCCACCCGTCCTCGCCAGGACAAGCACTGCACCGCAGCCTGGTATGGCATCCCCGCACACGGTCGACTTCGGGGGAGGGGCCCGGTGAAGATCAAGAACCTTATCGGCCAGGTCGTGGTCGTTACCGGTGCCGGCAGCGGCATCGGCCGCGAACTCGCCCTACGATGCGCTCGCCGGGGCGCACGGCTGGCCCTCTGCGACCTCAACCCCGAGGGGCTCGACCAGACGGTCGCCGACGCCCGCGCCGCCGGCGCCACCGAGGTGTACGCCCAACCGGTGAACGTGGCCGACGCCGAACAGATGACCGCTTTCGCCAAGGCCACAACGGCCGCACTCGGCACCCCGGATGTACTGATCAACAACGCGGGCATTGCCGTCATCGGCGGCATCATGGACACCACCCTCAGTGACTGGGACCGGCTCCTCGGGGTGAACGTCCTGGGCGTCGTGCACGGTGCCGCCGCGTTCGTACCGGACATGGTCAGGCGCGGCAGCGGGCACGTCGTCAACCTCTCCTCCGCGGCGGGCGTGCTCGCCAACCCGCAACTGGGCGCCTATAGTGCCTCGAAGTTCGCCGTCTTCGGCATGTCCGAGGCGCTACGCATGGAACTGCGACCCCACGGGGTCACGGTCACCACGGTGTGTCCGGGCATCGTCAACACCGCCATCACCCACACCAGCGCCTACCGCGGCGGCAACGCCGACGCGCGGCGAGCGAAGACGACCAGCAGCTACGCCAAACGCGGCTACACGGCCGACCGCGCGGCGGCGAACATCCTCAAAGCCATCGACCGCGGCAAGGCGGTCGCGCCGATCACGCCGGAGGCGCACGTGATGTACACGCTGTCGCGACTGGCTCCACCACTGGCCAGGTGGCTGTCCAACACCCTGGCCACCATCGCGAAATGAGTTTCTCGAGTACGCCGAAGAAGTCGATGTTCTCGCTGTGCGGCGGGCGCATGACCACGGCCAGGCCACCTGGCGGCGGAAACCTGACCTCAGCCTGAAACTCCTTCCCTCGGACAGGTGGGTGGTCATGCCGAGCTGGAACCGGCCGTAGGGGTGGTGTTGGACCGGAACAACGGGCTTGGTGCGCGGCGTTCGTTGTCGCTGATCAGATCGTGGAACTGCGGGTCTTCCAGGACGGCTTGCAGCAGAAGGGGATTGATGTGCACCATCGCCGATTGCAACAGGCGCAAAGCGAGCATCGACGCCTCGGCGTGCTCATGGTCGGCGCGGGTGAGCTGGGAACCCTTGCCATAGAACACGACCGTGTTGGCGGAGTTCCAGCTCTCCACCACCTGCAACCCGCTGTTGATCTCCGTTCTGAGTTCCTCCGATGCCAGCGGCTCCACGCCGTACCCGCCGTAACGCTGGTGGTACTGGGTTACGCGACCTCACCAGTTTGGGACCCTGTCCGCCACGTAACCTGAGGGCGTGGCAATCAGCGACACGTCGCGCGACGCGGCGCGGCCGGGAATCGCGCTGGCCACCGTCACCGGGGTCCTGTTCGTGACCTTCCTCGACACCACCATCGTCAGCGTCGCGCTGGCCGACGTCCGCTCCGAGTTCAGCACCGATGTCGTGCTGCTGCAGTGGGTCGTCAACGCCTACACGCTGGTGTTCGCCGGACTCATGCTCGCCGCCGGATCGCTCGGCGACCGCTGGGGACGCAAGCGGGTGATGATCGCTGGACTGGCGATCTTCTGTGCTGGATCGGTGATTTCGGCGCTGGCCACCAGCGTGGCGACGCTGATCGCCGGGCGCGCGGTCATGGGGGTGGGAGCGGCCGCCTCCGAGCCGGGCACGCTGTCGGTGCTGCGGCATATCTTCCCCGATCCCCGCATGCGCGCCAAAGCGCTCGGGGGATGGGCCGCGGTATCCGGGCTCGCGCTGGCCGCCGGTCCCGTGCTCGGCGGTGTTCTCGCGGATGCGTACGGCTGGCGGTCCATCTTCTGGTTCAACCTGATCTTCGGGGTCGTGGTGCTGACGGCCGCGCTGCGGTACGTGCCCGAGAGCGCGGATCCGCGACCGGGGCCACTGGATTGGGCCGGGTCGCTGTTGGGCGCGCTCTTTCTGGGATCGGTGATCTACGCCGCGATCACGGGGGAGAATCGTGGGTACGGCGCGGCCCCGGTGGTCACGCTCTTCGCCATCGGCGCTCTGGCCTTCCTCGCTTTCGTCGCGGTCGAGAACCGGGTTCGCAACCCCGTCTTCGACTTTCGCTATCTGCGCCTGCCGTCGGTGCGCAGCGCACTGCTGGTCGCCTTCGCCGTCTACTTCGGAGTCTTCTCGATCTTCTTCTTCACCGCGCTGTATCTGCAGGTGATGATTCACTATTCGGCCGGGCGGACGGCGGCGGTGTTCGCGCCCATGGCCGTCGCGATCATGGCCGGATCGCTGGCGGCCGGATTGTGGGTGGCCCGCACCGGCGCGCGGACTCCCATGATCGTCGGCTGCGTGCTGGGCGCGGGCGGAATCCTGCTGACCCGCCATTCCCTCGATGGGACAGTCGAATTCACGCCGCTCGCGGTGACATTGGCGATCGCCGGGCTCGGCTTCGGCATCGCCGTCGTGCCCTTGACCTCCGCGGTACTGGCCGGTGTCCCCGGTGAGCATTCCGGCATGGCGGCGGCGACGACGAACACCATGCGCCAGGTCGGCGCCGCGGTGGGCGTCGCGGTGCTCGGTTCGCTGGTCAACGGATTCCTCACCGCCGACCTGCGCACCCGCCTCACCGAGCTGGGCCTGCCCGCCAACCTGCAACCCATCGCCATCGACGCGGTCGAACGCGGCCGCATCCCGCCTGGCGTGGATCTGGCCACGGCCATCAAATACGCCCCGCACGTGAACGAGGTCCTCCAGACCGCGACCGTCGCGTTCCATCACGGACTCGATGTGGCCCTGCAGGTTTCGGCGCTGGCGATCCTGACAGCGGCGGTATACACCGCGGTCACCGGCGACGACGCCGACTCCGCGCGATGGTGGCGCGAATTGCCCCCGGCCGCGGGAGCCTTCGTCATGGCGACCGGAATCATCTCCGTCGGAACGCATCTCACTGGATACGAGACGGTCTCCCAGCTCCTGCTGGCGCTCGCGGGGATCGTCTGGCTGGTGCTGGCGGCCGATTTCGTCTCCCGGCGGCTGTGGAATCACCAACGCTGGCAGAGCGAGGCCAATACCCCGGGCGCGCTCACCGCGGTGGCGGCGACCACCGTGCTCGGCACCCGCCTGTCCCTCCTCGGCTGGCACGTCGCGGCCACCACCCTGCTGGCCGTCGCGGCGGTGGTGTGGCCGGTATTGCTGGTCATGGTGATGCGTCACTGGAATCGGCGCATGCCCGGAGCGGTCTTCCTGGTCTGCGTCTCCACCGAGGGCCTGGCGGTGTTGGCGGCCACGCTCGCACACGCGGGTGTCGGTGACTGGCCGGCCGTCGCGGCCCTCGTATGCTTCTTCCTCGGATTGCTGTTGTATCCAGTGGCATTCGCGCACTTCGACCGGGCGGAGATCTGGCGCGGTTCGGGTGACCAGTGGGTCATGACCGGTGCCCTGGCGATCTCGACGCTGGCGGGCTCGAAACTCGCGGCCTGGCCGCATTGGACGGGAATCCCACACACGGTGCTGCGGGCCGCGACCGTCGTGCTACTCGCCATGAACCTCCTCTCCTACGTGATTCTGGTTGTGGCCGAGCTGATTCGGATCCGTCCGGGGTACAGCGTGCGGCGCTGGGCGACGGTGTTCCCGCTCGGCATGACGGCCGTCGCGGCCCTGTCCACCGGCACGACCCTGCATGTGGCCTGGCTCGGCACCCTCGGCCGGGCGCTTCTCTTCGTGGCCGGCGCCGTGTGGGTGCTGGTCGTGGCCGAACTCGTGGCCACCCGCCGCCCAGCCCGGCCGGAATCCTCACCGGCCTGAGTCCACGGCCTTCCTGAGCACGGGGAGGTGATCGCGTAAATCGATTGCGCCTGAACCGGTTCGCCCGGCACCATCATCGGCATGTTCGCACAGCCCATCGCCGCATTCTCCGCAGTCGCGGGCGCGATGGCTGCTGCCTCGGTGGTCTTCGCATTCGACGGCGCACGACGCTGACCTTCTCCGGGACGTCCCGGGACCTCAGACGGGGAAGGTCGGCTCGCTGCTGAGGTCCCCTCGAAAACGTGCTGTTTCCTTGAACAGCAGCTCAGATGGAGAACCATCATGGCCAAGCAGGCCTACGTCCGCACCAAGCCGCACCTCAACATCGGCACCATGGGACATGTCGACCACGGCAAGACCACGCTGACCGCCGCCATCACCAAGGTGCTGGCCGAGCGGGGCGGCACCGCCTTCGTCCCGTTCGACCGGATCGACCGGGCGCCGGAGGAGATCGAGCGCGGCATCACCATCAATATCTCGCATGTCGAATACGAGACGGCCACACGGCATTACGCTCACGTCGACATGCCGGGGCACGCCGACTTCGTGAAGAACATGATCACCGGCGCGGCCCAGCTGGACGGGGCCATCCTGGTGGTATCGGCCGACGACGGCGTTATGCCGCAGACCGCCGAGCACGTGCTGCTGGCCCGGCAGGTGGGCGTCGAGCACATCGTGGTCGCGCTCAACAAGGCTGACATCGCCGACGCTGAGCTGCTGGAGCTGATCGAGCTCGAGGTGCGAGAGCTGTTGTCCGCCAACGGCTATGACGGCGATGGCGCTCCCGTGGTGCCGGTGTCGGGGCTGCGGGCGCTGGAGGGCGACGAGCATTGGGCGGTCCAGTTGCTGCGGCTGCTCGACGCCGTCGACGACCACGTACCGATGCCGGAGCGCTACACCGACGCGCCGTTCCTCATGCCCGTGGAGAACGTGCTCACCATCACCGGCCGCGGCACCGTGGTGACCGGCGCGGTGGAGCGCGGACGAGTGGAGGTGGGCGACAGGGTCGCCGTACTCGGCTTCGGCGGTACGGTCGAGTCGGTGGTCACCAGCCTCGAAACCTTCGGCCGGACCATGGAATCGGCCGAGGCCGGCGACAATGTGGCGCTGCTGCTGCGCGGTGTGCAACGTGGGCAGGTGGCACGCGGCCAGGTGGTCGCGGCGCTGGGCAGCATCGCGGTGCACAGCGGTTTCACCGCGCGGGTGCGGCTGCTGACGGCGGCCCAGGGTGGTCGGCGCACGCCGATCGTCAGCGGCTACCGCCCGCAGTTCTTCGTCCGCACCGGTGATGTCTCCGGACAGGTGGTGCTGCCGGCGGGCCGCGCCATGCCGGGTGAGACCGTCGACGCGTCGGTCACCCTCGACCGCGCGATCCCGTTGGAGCCGGGCCTCGGCTTCGCGGTCCGTGAGGGCAACCTCACGGTCGCCGCCGGCACGGTCCTCTCGGTCGAGGGCTAACCGCCACCGGATCCCGGTCCGTGCCTTCGTGGCTCGGACCGGGATTCCGTGTTTCGGCCGAGCGCCGGCCATGGAGGGTGGCCGGGATTCTCTGTTCTGGACGCGCTTCGTCGCGGACGATGAGGTCCATGGAACGTGGGCAGCCGATCGGGGCGTTCCAGGCTCTCAGCGTTTGAGCCCTTGAGCGCCGGCGATCAACCGCTCCATGACCGAGCGGGGCAGGATCCGACGGATCGCGAACATCAGCGGAGCATTGCTTCCCACCGCGTACAGCGGTTGCGGCCGATCCGAGTTGACCGCTGCCACAATGGTTTCGGCAACCTTCTCAGGTGGAATGCCCTTGTCCATCTGGCTGTCGAGCTTCGCCATGAATGTGGTGAAGTCCGAAGTGTGGGGTGAACCTTCGGCCAGGTATTTCATGCGCCGCTCGCTCAGACCGGTGTTGATCTGGCCCGGCTCCACGGTGGTGATCCAGACCCCGAACGGCGACTCCTCGAACCGCGCCGCGGTAGCGAACCCACGCAGCGCGGCCTTGGTCGCCACATACGAGGACCGGTAGGGCATCGGAAAGCTACCCAGCATGGATCCCACCATGACAATCCGGCCGTATCCACGCTCCCGCATGCCCGGCAGCACCGCCTGCGTCAATGCCACGGCGCCGAACACATTGAGCTGGAACAGTCTTTCGATCGCCTCACGCGGCAGCTCGGCGAGCGGCCCGGCCTGACTCTCTCCGGCGTTGTTGATCAGTACGTCGACCGCGCCGAGCTCGGTGGTGAACCGCTTGATCGAGTCCAGATCGGTGATATCCAACGCGCGGTACTCGACGCCGGGCACCCGGTCGGCCACGGCGATGGAGTCGGGGTTGCGGCTGGTGCCGATCACCTTGTGCCCGCGCGCCGCGAACGCGGCGGCAGTGGCCTTGCCGATGCCGGAGGACGCACCGGTGACGACCACGGTGCGGGTCGGATTGCTGCTCATAGACAGCACGCTAGCGGGTGTGGCGGGGCTCCGGCCAGGAGGCGGGCGGTCGCTGGCGTGGGATTTCCGGCCACGAGCGGAAGACCGAGGTGCAGCGGGCTCGGCGACATTCCGTGGCTGACCCGTCGGTAACCGATCGGACGCCGAGCCACAGGCCGACACCGAATGCGGGTGCCGCCAGAGCGGGAAGGAGCAGGAGGACGGTGGAACTCATGGTGGGAAGACCTCGATTGCTGGTCGTCGTCCGGACCGGATGTGGATGAATCGCACGGTGGCACCGGCTGTTACGTGACAAATCGCGGACGCACCGGAAAACGCATCATCGGCGGCGTGCGAATCTGGCGGATGCGCCACACCAAACGGTCTGTCGTTGATATGTTTCGCCAACCCGATGGGGCTCAGAAATTGGTCGGGAGTAGTCGAAGAGGACAACGCGTACATGTTCGAGTGGGATCTGGTCAGGACTACCTCCGGCGTGCACGTCGTCACCCGGCTCGCGGAGGAACGGGGGATGCCGGCGGGGGAGTGCCTGGCGGGCTCGGGGCTGCCGGTCGGGGCGGCACGAGAGCAGTACTCGGAAGTCACTGCACGGCAAGAACTTACGGTGATCCGAAATCTCCTCGCGCGATTCGGGGACCAAGCTGGACTCGGTCTGGAGGCGGGAGTTCGTCATCACTTCTCGCTGCACGGACCCTGGGGCGTGGCACTGCTGGCCAGCCGGACGCTGCGCGACGCCGTGCAGGTGGCGCTCCGCTACGTGGAGCTGGCCTTCGCGTTCGGGGAGTTGAGCTTCGAGGAGACGCAGGGCGAAGGGAGGCTGCGATTCGACGATCGTGAGGTGCCCGAGGACGTGCGCGCCTTTCTGACCGAACGGGTCATGGCCGGTGTCCAGATCATCGGCCGGGAGCTGTATTCGGTGGGAGTTCCGGTGCTGCGCGTCGATTTCCGGCACGGCGCGCCTGTCGATATCGCGCGATACCGGACGGTATTCGGAGTGGAGCCGACCTTCGACGCGCCCGGCAACGAACTCGTCTTCGATGCCTCCCACCTGGATGCGGTACTTCCACAAGCGAATGAGTGGGCCCGCAGCACCTGCGAGCAGATGTGCCGCGACCTGCTGGCCCGCCGCCGCACCCGCAGCGGTGTCGCCGGCTCGGTGCGGGATCTGCTGGTGCGCAATCCAGGTGTGCTGCCGGATCAATCGGCCATTGCCGCCGAGCTGTACGTCAGCCCGCGCACGCTGTCGCGGCGACTCAACGAGGAGGGTACCTCGTTCCGCGCGCTGCTCGACGAGGTGCGGCAGGCACTGTCGGAGGAACTGCTCGACCGCACCGACATGACCACCGAACAGGTGGCGGCGCGGCTGGGCTACGCCGAGGCGGCCTCCTTCATCCGGGCCTTCCGGCGCTGGCAGGGTTGTCCGCCACAGGAATACCGTGCGCGCGGGCGCATGCCCGCTCTGGTATAGCGCACGGAGTATGCGCCCGGGCCGGGATCAGCGCGAGCGAAAATGGACGGCGGCGTGGGTCGAGGCCCGGGACCGGCCATCGGGTCCTGGGCCGCGACACTCCACGACGCCACACGGGCGTCGAATCGGATTGTGGCGGAACTGTTCGCAGGCTCGATTTCTGCTGCGGCGGCCGGCGCTCATGTCGGTGCGGCACAGAACGGTTCGCACGATGCGGGCGGCGTCGGCGCCGGGGTCTGGGGTTCGTCGAAATGCGCGGAATTTACCAGCAACAGGATCGCGATGGCGATTCCGAGCACCGCGGCGGATGCGGTCGCCACTACTCCCCAGTTGAGCCTCGGGAACGTGATGACCCTGGTGCCGTCGTGGAGGGTGAGGAAAATTACCTCCGCACTCGCTGGCGATCGGGACAATTGCGACAAAATGGTGTTACGCAACCAGTTTCCGGTCATGGCAGCACTCGGCCCCCTACGGAATTCTCTTGCGATTCGGCTGTGAGTACAGCAACCTCCAGGCTACGCCCGAAATATTGCCATAGCAAACGGCTATGAGTTTCGTTTCCAGTTGGCCCCTGAGTAGTTCTGCGGTGGTGCGGGCACCGCCGCCCGGCAAGGATGAAATCTGTTGCCGGACGGTCTATGTGGGAGAAAGATGAACACCAGAGCACGACGCCCCAAAGGGCTGGGCAAACGAGCCTGGCTGGCGACTCACCTGGTGCGACGCATTCTGCGCACCCTGGCCTGGTCGAACTTCGTCCACGTCACCGTGATCGGCCGCGACCGGGTCCCGAAAACCGGCCCCGTCATCATCGCTAGCAACCACATCTCCATGCTCGACGCGGTTTTCCTCTGGGGCGCGCTCCGCCGCCGCGCCATTGCCATCGCCATGGCCGAACTGTGGTCCTGGCCGGTTATCGGCCGGCTAGTCCGCCGCCTCGGCCAGATTCCGGTAATTCGCCGCGACCACGACTCCGGCCGCAATGCCATGGCCCAGGCCGAGCAAATACTCCACCACGGCGGGGTGCTCATCATCTACCCCGAGGGTCGCCTGGTCCCGCCCGGTGACCATGAGCCCTACAAACCCGGCGTGGCCAACCTGGCGCTGGCGACCGGCGCGCCCATCATCCCGGTGGGAACCACCGGCACCAACAAGGTCCTTCCCATGCGCCGTGCCGCCGCCGATGGCCGCCCTTTCAACCGTCGGCATCCGGTGACCATCCATTTCGGCACACCCATCGACCCCGCCGACTTCGACGATCCGGACAAACTCCTCGACCATCTCCGTCGGCACATCGAAGCACTGCACACTCGACCCGATTGACGGGAAAGCCGGTGCACGGCAGGCGTGTTCAACTGAGATTCAGGCTCGGTGTGCGTGCGGTCGAGAGGGGATCACCGCGTCGGCTTCGATTTCGACGAGGAGGGCGGGGTCGATCAGCGCGCTCACCTCGACCATTGTTGCGGCCGGGCGGATTTCGGCGAAAACCTCGCCGTGAGCTTTGCCTACCTCTTCCCACCGGGAGATATCGGTGACGAAGATCCGGGTGCGTATCACGTCCTCGACGGAGGCGCCCACCTCGGCCAGGGCTGCGGCGATGCGGCGCAGCGCTTCCCGTGTCTGTTCGGCGATGTCGTCGCCGCCCACCGGACCACTGTCGGGAGTAGCGGCTGTCGTCCCGGCGACCGAAACCCATTGACCCACGCGTACGGCACGGGAATAGCCGACGATCGGCTCCCACTGGGCGCCCGAGGAGACAATCTGTCGACTGGTCATCGCCCTATTCTGCACAACCGTCCGATAGAGGCAATCTCGGCGGTCTACGCGTCGGGGTGGCGGACGACGCTGAGGCCGGGAGGATCACGGGCGGTTCACAGAACGCCTGTTGTCGGGGGTGGGTCCTGTGGGCCGCTGTAGCGGTATGCCCTGACGGGATGGTTCGATCGTCATATGAGCGACGGTGTGGAGTTCGGACGGGTGGTGTCGGCGGGTCGTGAGGTGGCGGCGGCTGCGGAGCGGATCTTCGAGTTGATCGCCGATCCGGCGCAGCAGCCCCGATGGGATGCGAATGACAATCTGTCGCACGCGGATGCGGGGCAGCGGGTGCGCGCGGTGGGTGATGTCTTCGAGATGACGCTCACCCGCGGCACGGTCCGGGAGAACCGCATCGTCGAATTCGAGGAAGGCCGTCGAATCGCCTGGCTGCCCTCGGAACCCGGCATGCAGCCGCCCGGTCACCTGTGGCGTTGGGAGCTGGAACCGTTGGGCGACAACCGAACCCGGGTGACGCACACCTACGACTGGACCGCCCTGGCCGATGAGAAGCGCCTGGTCCGAGCCCGCGCCACCACCTCGGAGATGCTCCGGAATTCGGTGGATCGGCTCGCCACGCTGTCCGAGCAGGAGTGACCGGCGGAGCGATTCAGGAGGTCGCTTCCTGGAGCTCACGCACCGACGTGGTGGTGTAGCGGTAAGTCGGTGGTCCGAATATTCACGGCCACACCGGGATGGGTATCGGCCAGCGACGTCCCGCCCGCCTTCGGCCACCTGCCGACGATGACGAAATTCTCGACCCCGATCCGGCGCGGCGCGATACCCGCGCCGATGCCGCCGAGACCCGCGCCGGCGATCCCGGCTCATGGCTGGGCAGGGGCTGGGAACCATTGGTGGAGTTCATGACCGAGACCCCATGTCCTGAATGGAGTCGGATTCGACAGCGGCCGCCGCATCCGCACGGGCCCGCGCGATGACCTCCGGTAGCTGCTGCCGCCGGAGCTTGCCCACCGTGGTGCGCGGCAATTCGGCCACGAAGACGATGTCGCGCGGCATCTTGTAGGTGGCCAGCGTGGCCTTGATATGGCGTTGCAGAGCTCGCGCGCCCGTCCGCGCCCCCGGCTCGAGCACCACGGCCGCCGCCAGCCGATAGCCGAAATCGTCGTCGGGCACCCCGACGACGCCGGCATCGGCCACCGCCGGATGCGCCAGCAGCGCCTCCTCGACCTCCTGAGGGAAGACGTTCTCGCCGCCCGAGACGATCATGTCGTCGGAGCGGCCGTCCACGAACAGCCGGCCCGCGGCATCGAGATGCCCGAGATCGCCGGAGTCCATGTGCTCTCCGACCATCTCTTTGGTCTTGCCGTCGCTGTAGCCCTGGAACATGCTCGGGTTCTTGTTGACGATCCGGCCGGTGACACCGGCGGGCAGCTCGCGACCGTCACCGTCGACGATGCGAATGTCCACGATTCCGGTCAGCGGCCGTCCCACGGTGCCCGGCGCGGCCCGCAGATCGGCGGGAGTGGCGAAGGTTCCGGCGCCGGTCTCGGTGGAGGCATAGCCGTTGAACAGCACGTCCCCGAACTCGTCCATGAAGGCGGTGGCCAGCCAGGGCGGCAGGGGAGCGGCGCCGCACACCACCATCCGCAGGCTCTCCACGTGGTAGCCGCGGCGGTCGTCCGGCGGGAGATCCATGATGCGTTTGAGCATGGTCGGCACCAGGCAGGCGATCTGCACACGGTGCCGCTCGATATCGGCGAGCACGGTTTCGGCATCGAAGCGCTCGTGCACGAGCGCGGTCGACCCGAGCAGGAACGCACCGGCGATAGCCAGGAAGCCATAGGTGTGATGCAGCGGCGGCGCGATCACCATGGGCCGCCCGAGCCGGGGGATCGGCTCGACCTCGGCCAGATCGCCGAGGGCTGCCACCATGCCCGGGATCGATCCCGCCAGCGCGGACCCCGCCGCGCGGACGCCCAGCGTGCGCGGCACTCCCTTGGGTACTCCGGTGGTGCCGCCGGTGAGCATAATGATCGAGCCCCCGCCCGCGGGCCCGCGCACCGGCGGCCCACCCGCTGCCACCAGTTCCGCGACCGTCGGCAGCCCGCCCGCCGCGCCGCGTATCACCACCCGGCGGCCCTGATACCCGGATTCGTCTATCCGCGTGTGGAATTCGCCATCGTAGAGCAGCAGCCCGATCCGCTCGCGGTCCAGCACCTCACCGATCTGCGGCCCGGCGAAGCCGTAGTTCAACGGCACCAGATCCGCCGACAGTCGCGCGGCCGCGTAGGCGGCGATGACGAATCCGCGGTGATTGCGGCACAGCACGCCGACGCGCTGCCCGCGTCGCACATCCCAGCGTGCTCGCAGCGCGGCCGCCAGCCGCTGCACCTGCCGATCCAGGTCGGCGGCGGTGATCGGACCGTCGTCATCGATCATGGCGGGTCGATCCGGGAACCGCGCCGCGAAGGCCGCCAGCACGGTCGCCAGACCGACGCCGCCGCGCAATGCCCAGGCCAACTGGGGAATCCGAGTGGGCGGCACCAGGCCCAGCGCGCCGCTGGCTCGAATTCGGCCCGCCGCGGTGACCGCGGCGTCGAACAGATTGGCCGTCCGCTCCACCCGCCCGATCGGCCCCGTCCAATCGACGGACCGGTTGTTCCGGTTCCCGGCCTTCGCGGACAGCGTCAGCATCCGCTGCATCGCCCCGGCATTGTCGAGCGCGTATGACAGGGGCGCACCCACCCGCTCCCACGGCGCCAGGCGGCGGTCGCTGATCCCGTACCCGGCCGGGCCCAGCGCGATCCGGACCGATTTCGGCAGTCCGATCATGAGCCCGACCTCCCTGTCGAGCGGTCGTCACCGTCCCATCCTGATGGGCAAGTTCGAGCAGGCCGGTCATGGTCCCATTCCTCACCGACCACCGTGGTCCCGAACCGGATGTTCGGAGACGATCCGAACTGACGCGCCACCGCCACGCGATACCGCTTCACCTCCGGCCCCGACGCGAACAGCTTGCCCCAATGGGGATTTCGCGCGAAAGAGTACCGGTAGGCGAGCGACGGAATATCGACTTCCAGCTCCGGACGACCATTGTCGCGCCACCTGCCGCCGACCTTCTCGGCACGCACCAGCACTACGAGATCGCGTCCTCCCGCTCGCTTCAGCGTGACTCCCGCGGCAATGCCGCCCGGACCCGCGCCGATGACGGCGACCGAGTGATCCGGCGCCGAAAGCGTCGGTGCGGGGATGTCTTTGGATGCAGTGGTCACGACGGTCGGGACTTTCCGGACAGACTCCGGCGCTGCGCTGCGCCTATCTCACCAGGGTAATTTTGTCTGGGACAGTGATCAAGGTCCGTGGGCGCCGGTGATCCGACCCCGGTCCGAGGCCGCCTCGCGGCCTCAGCCCGCGGCGAAGCCCGTGGCCGCCGCGCCTACCCGGCGCAGGCGCACGACATTCAGGTCCGTCGGCTGCCCGGTGCGCGTTCGGTACCGGTCCATCACCGCACTCAATTCCGGTGACCAGCGCAGGATCTCATCACGCATCGGCCCGGTCGTGCCCAGCTGCGCGATCAGCCCGAGCAAGGTGACCAGCGCCCGCTGGAACGGCATCAGATACGCCGGGATGCCCAGTTGTCGGTAGGCATTGCTCAGCTTGGGGCTCATGGTGTCCAGCGTGCGCCCGCGCAGCCACTCGGTATCCAGCCGGAAGGTCTCGTGCCGCAGCAGCTCGGTGAACGGCAGCAGCTTCTCGGCCAGCCCCGCGCTGTCCAGGCCGCGCTGGTCGTCGGTGAAACCGTGCTGCCGCGTGACCAGGTCCAGGTCGGCCGGGCCGCCATTGATGAGCGCGTCGGCCAGGTCGTGCACCAGCGCCGGGAACTGGGCGGGCGGCCACGCCGGGCACGCCCCGAAATCCACCACACCCAGACGGCCGTCGGGCAGCACCCGGAAATTGCCCGGATGCGGATCTCCGTAGAGCAATCCCGAGCGCGGCGCGGAAGACCAGAAGAACCGCACTGCGAGCATGCCCACCCGGTTTCGCTCGTCCTGCGCGCCCGCGGCGATCAAGTGGGACAGGGGAATTCCGTCCAGCCACTCCCCGACGATCACGTCCCCACGCTGCGCCACCACCTGTGGCACCCGGAAATCCGGATCGTCGGCATAGGCATCGGCGAAGCGGCGCTGACTCCGTGCTTCGGCCTCGAAGTCGAGTTCCATACGCAGGCATTCGGCCAGTTCGTCCACCACCGCGCGGCCATCGGTGTGCGGGGCGAAGACCGGTGTCAGCCAGGCCAGTCCGCGCAGCTGTCGCAGATCGCTGTCCACCGCGGCGCGAGCGCCCGGGTACATGACCTTCACCGCCACCGCCCGGCCGTCATGCCAGATCGCGCGGTGCACCTGGCCGATGGTGGCCGAGGCGGCGCGTCGGTCGTCGAACTCGCGGAAATTGTCGCGCCAGTCCGGTCCGAACGACGCCGCCAGCACGGCGTGCACTGTGCGCGGCAGCATGGGCGGCGCGGCGTCCTGCAGGCGGCCCAGCGCGATGCGGTACGGCTCGGCCAGCTCCGGTGGCAGCGCCAGCTCGTAGATGCCCAGGACCTGGCCCAGCTTGGCGGCGCAACCCTTCAGCTCGCCGAGCACCTCGGCCATGTGCTCAGCGGTGCGCAGCTGGATCTCGCGATCGATCTCGCCCGCCGGTCGCCCCTGCGCTCGCTTGCTCGCCCCGGCGACCTGCCGTCCCGCGAAGGCCAGCGGCACGGCCGCCAGCTTCGCACTGCGAATCGCCTTGCGGGCGGGCGGATTCCCGCCCGTGTCCGCATCCCCCCGCCGAGCACCGTGTCGCCGAGAACTCATCGATCAACCAACCCCTACCGCGCGTTTCGATCGAATGCGCACCAGCGAGTCTGCCACGGAGTGAAACTATGCGGTACGGAAAACTGTACGGATCAGTACATCGTCCTGAATAGTGAGATACGCGAAGGGAATCCGCCGGCCCGCCGCGTCAGGGTTGCCGGGCGGCCACGAGGGCCAGATCGGTGAGCCGGTACGCGCGGGCGACTTCGGCGGGCGTGAACGGCTCCCCGGTGCGCAGGAAGGTCATTGCCCCGAGGTCGGTGGACGAATCGATCTCGAGCAGGGTGCCGCCTGGTACCCGGGCCGGGTCCGGAGCCGGGACATATTGCGCGCCAAGCAGTTCAGCGATAGCCAGCGGCAGTTCGGCGGGATCGGCGGCCACCCGCGCGGCCAGCCCCAGCGCTCGCGTCTGGCCGTCGACGAGGGTCAGCGCCGACGCGGGCCAGATGCCGACCGTGATCCCGCCCGCGCGGGAGATGGCGTGGGTCAGCCGCTGCTGTCCGATCCCGGACGGTGTCGAGACGACCAGCTCGTCCAGCACGCCGTTCTCCAAGTGGTGTACGTGCACGGCGAGGATATTGGCCTGCCGATCGGCCAACTGCTTGGCCAGCAGTTCCAGGCGGCCGGGCTTGTCGTCCAGCCGCACCCGGATGCGCCAGAGTCGCTCGGCGCTGTCGAGACGGTGGCGGCGCCGCAGCTCCGGAGCGTGCAGCCAGCGGGCCAGATAGCGCATGGCCCCCGGCTCGACCACCCAGATGACGAGAATGGTGGCGGTGACGGCGAGCATCGACACCATCGCCATATAGGGCAGTTCGAGGTGGATGACCAGGGCGTGCAGGGCCAGCTCGACCGGGAACACCGCGGCGAGCTTGGCCAGCGCCATGCGGGTGCGTTTCGGGTGGGGCAGACGACCGCACACTTCACATGCCAGCGCATGAATCTCGGGTTGCCTCATGGAAACCACAATCCGCGACACAGGTTTCCGTAACTGTGGTGCGGTGTAAAGAAGGGATGACAGAAATCGACAAACCCCTTGCGGCAGCTGGTGATTCAGTGTGCTGAGCCACAGCCGGGCATATGCTGTGCCCAGACGCACACCATATGCCCTACTTGGGCGGCAGCGTCTTCGCGAACTCGATTCCGCGCCGCACCCACTCGTCGAGCGCGTCCTCATCGGCCACGGTCGCGCTGGTCACCCGCAGCCACCCGTTCATCGTCGTGCTCCCCATCTCCATCGGTTCGACCGAGCCCGCCTTCACCAGCGAACCTGACGTATCGGGATCGGTGCGCACCAGCAGCCCACCCTTGCCGCTGGCCGCCACGGCCATATTGCCGCCCACCAGAAACGCCAGTCCACCGAACATCTTCTTCTCGACCACGTTCACCAACTCGGGCCCGAGCACATCCCGAATCCGGTCCGGAAGTTCCTCGTCGTATGCCATATCCGCCATTCTGAGCCACCCCACCGACAGCTCGGTCCAGGACGCAGGGCCCGGATCGCCACCCCATTGCCGATGATGTTGCACAGGCCCGCGTCCCGCCCGGTGGCGCCGACGCGGGGATCCTTCGCGCCGACATCCGCTGTACCAACCGTCCTGGTCGGAGGGGGCGAAGCCGTAGATGCGGCCGCTGGCGGTCCGAGTGACCGTTCGGGCGGCGTCCGGCGGCAGGGTTCGATCCGGAGAGACCACTCCGGCATGTGTCGGGGGCCATCGATGAGGTACACATGATGAGTGGAAGCCCCGCCGACCATTGGTGTCGAAGAGGAGTTTCTCCTCGTGGATCCGCTCAGTGGCGCGCCGATCGGCAGAAATGCCGACGTCGTACGGACCGCAGCGGATTTCGGCATGGATCTGCAATTGGAAATAATGCGGTGCCAGGTGGAAACCAGCACGCGCGTGCACACGAACACCGGTGATCTGCTTCGGGAACTGCGGGAATTGCGGCGCGGCGCCGCGGCCTGCGCGGAGAAGAACGATGCGCTGCTGCTCGCCGCGGCGGTGCCGCCGACCGTCCCGGAAGAACTCTCCATCACCGCCACCCCGCGCTATCGCCGGATCGCAGAGAGCTTCGGCCGGCTGGCGTACGAACAGGGCCTGTGCGGCTGCCACGTGCACGTGGCGGTGCCGGACCGGGCCGCCGCGCTGCAGGTGAGCAACTTCCTGCGGCCCTGGCTGCCGCTGCTGCTGGCGCTCACCGCCAACTCGGCCATCTACCGCGGCGTCGAAACCGGCTACCACAGCTGGCGCAATATTCTGTGGCGGCGCTGGCCCAGCGCCGGACCGCCGCCGTACTTCGGCTCGGTCGGCGAGTTCGAGGCGGCCGTGGAGTCCATGCTGTCGCTGGGCGTCATCCTGGACCGCAAGATGGTCTATTGGGACGTGCGGCCCTCCAGCACCTTTCCGACGGTGGAGGTGCGGGTCAGCGACGTGCCCGCCACCGTGGAGGAGTCGGCGCTGCTGGCCAGCCTGGTGCGCGCGAGCGCAATGACCGCTCGCGCAACCGATTCCGCGCCGCGCGTCGCGGAGGACACACTGCGCGCGGCATATTGGAAAGCGGCCCGCGAGGGCATCGACGGGGCGGCCATCGATCCCCTCGACGGACGCACAGTCCCGGTGGAGGATCTGCTGACCCGGCTCATCGACCGCATCCGGCCCGCTCTGGAACAGCTGGACGACCTCGGCTTCGTCACCGATACCGTGGCCGCGTTGCTGGCCCGCGGCAATGGGGCGCGCCGGCAACTCGACGCGTTTCACGCCCGCGGCGACCTCTCCGACGTGGTGGGTGAACTCGCGGAGGCCACGCTGTACACCTGCCGGTAGCCCGGTTCAGCGGCGTGGCCGGGCTACTTCAACACCAGACAGAGCGCGAAGTCCTCGATTTCCGGATCGCCGGCATGACCGGTCGCGTGCGTGATGATCACGTCGGTGTTCGGGTACTCGCTGTCGCACTCGGCGTCCCCGGTCGGCCCCAACGGCTTGGCCAGCACCGTCGCCTGGGCGCGCGGATCGCTGCACGGCACCGCCTCGACCGCAGGGTGGTCGTCCTTGGCGATGTCGCCGTTCTTATCGCGCACGCAGTCTCCGACGATGGCCGACTCGGCGTCGCGAACCGCGGGCGTCGTCGGCGTGACCGGGATCGACGGTGCGACCGGGGCGATGTTGAGTGGGTAGGTCGTCGCCGGCGCGTCCAGATAGCGGTTTTTATCGAGATCGGCCGAACTCGAACTGTTTCCGCCGCTGCTGACCAGCCACCCCACCAGCACGATCGGGACCAGCAGACCGAGGATCTGCGGCCGGACGAACAGCGGTGTGCCCGGATCCATCGGCAGGGTCGGCGCACCCGGAATCGGCGGCGGCAACTGCGCCAAGCGCGCCCGATTCACCAGGTTCGCGAGGACAGTGATCGGGTTGAAGAGAGCGAACGACAGCGGCCCCCACCAACCCTGAATCAGGCTGTCGCCGGTCATCTTCCGGAAGGCGGCCAGGCCGCACGGGCGGCAGTAGGGCCCGGGCTGCTTCCGGAACCACATCAGGATGATGACGGCGCAGTGGGCGCGGAAGTCGAGGTCGATGGCGGGAGTGGACCCGCAGTACAGGCAGTAGACGCCATTGGCGGTGGCGAACTGGGCCGGATCCGGCGCGGGACGATTCGGGCCCGGCACGGATCGGGTTGTGCCGAACGATGATTCGGGCGTGGACAAGCCGAGAATCCCCCTGGGGTGAAGCTGGAAACCGCCGTATTGAAACACACCACGGTCACTACCGCAGATTCCAGCCTGAACACCCGTCCAGTATCTGGGATTACGGCATCGGCTGCTCGTCCACGATCATGTCGTAGTTGACCTTCGAGCCCTCCACATTCGTGGTCTTGGCGGTGACACCCCAGCGGGTGCCGTCGGCCTCGGTCACCACGCAGCGGATGGTCGAGCTGGTGGCGCCGCGTAGCAGACCGTTGCAGGTGGAGGACTGCGGAGCCATGCCCACCTTCTGCTGATAGAAGTTCGAGACGCTCGAGGCTACGTCGTCGGGTGCGACGAAGGCGTCGGTGATGCTCAGGTCGTAGTAGACGTCATTGCCGTCCACCTTGGTGACCTTCGCGTTGATGGCCCACGTCTGCCCGTCCGCCGCGGTGGCGGTACAGGTCTGGGCAGCGTCCACCTTGGCGGGCAGACTTCCGTCGCAGGACACGGTCTTCGCGTCCTCGTGCGACTTGTCCTTGTAGAAGCTGCCGGCCTTGGTCTGCACGTCGCTCTTGCTCACCGAGCTGGAGCCGGACGAGGAACATCCCACAGCGAGGATCGGCACCAACGTCAAAGCCAGAGCGGCTGTCAGTTTTCTCATGGACAACTCTAGGCGCGGGATTGCCGAGAAAATCTTGAAAATGAGAGTGCGAAACTGGCGAAGCCTGCGTGTCCGGCGCTGGCACGCCGCATTGGGGGGTGAATTAGAGACCTTGACAGGTGTCCGGTCCGGAGCATCGCGCCGGACCGGATCGGCGTCTATCGGTCAGTCACCGCGCCCGCGCCATTCCTCGAGTTGCGGGGATTCCGCGCCGATGGTGGTGGATTCGCCGTGGCCGGTGTGCACCAGGGTCTCCGGCGGGAGGCCGAGCAGCCGGTCGGCGATCGACTCGACAATGGTGCCGTAGTCGGAGTAGGACCGCCCGGTGGCGCCCGGACCGCCATGGAACAGGGTGTCGCCGGTGAAGACCACGCCCAGATCGGGGGAGTAGAAGCAGACCGCCCCCGGCGCGTGGCCCGGGGTGTGCAGCACGTGCAGCTCGGTCCCGCCGACCTCGATCACCTGCTTGTCCGTCAGCTCGCCGTCGGGGCTGGTTCCGGGGTGGGTGAGCTGCCACAGCACCAGGTCGTCCGGGTGCATGAGCACGGGAGCGCCGGTGGCCCTGGACAATTCGGGTGCGACGCGCACGTGGTCGTCGTGCGCGTGAGTGAGCAGGATGGCCTTGACCTCGCGGGTGCCGATGGCATCCAGGATGGCGGCGACATCGTGCGGCGCGTCGATGACGACGCACTCCAGGTCGTCGCCCACCACCCAGACATTGTTGTCGACGTCGAAGGTCTCGTTGTCGAGGGTGAAGGTGCCGACGGTGACGGTGTGGTCGATGTGCGCCATCAGAACACCACCACCGATCGCAGCACGTCACCGTGGTGCATCTTGGTGAAGGCCGCCTCGACCTCGTCGAGTGCGATGGTCTCGGACACGAACCCGTCCAGGTCCAGCCGGCCCTGCTGGTAGAGCTCGATCAGGTAGGGGAAGTCGCGCGAGGGCAGGCAGTCGCCGTACCACGAGGACTTCAGCGATCCACCGCGCGAGAAGAAGTCGATGAGCGGCATCTCGAGGGTCATGTCCGGCGTCGGCACGCCGACCAGCACCACGGTGCCCGCCAGATCGCGCGCATAGAAGGCCTGCTTCCAGGTTTCCGGGCGGCCCACGGCGTCGATCACCACATCCGCGCCGAAGCTGTCGGTGAGTTCCTGAACCCGTTCCACCGCGTCCTCTTTGGCGGCGTTGACGGTGTGGGTGGCCCCGAATCCGGTGGCCCACTCCAGTTTCCGCTCGTCGATATCGACGGCGATGATGGTGGTCGCGCCCGCCAGCTTGGCGCCCGCGATGGCGGCATTGCCGACGCCGCCGCAGCCGATGACGGCGACCGAGTCGCCGCGGCTCACGCCACCGGTATTGATGGCCGCGCCCAGTCCGGCCATGACACCGCAACCCAGCAGACCCGCGGCGGCGGGGGAGACGCTCGGATCCACCTTGGTGCATTGCCCGGCATGCACCAGCGTCTTCTCGGCGAAGGCGCCGATGCCCAGGGCCGGAGTGAGCGGGGTGCCGTCGGTGAGCGTCATCGGCTGTGCCGCGTTGAAGGTCGAGAAGCAGTACCAGGGCTTGCCCTTGCGGCAGGCGCGACAGGAGCCGCAGACCGCCCGCCAATTCACAATGACGAAATCCCCGGGCTCCACATCGGTGACGCCCTCGCCCACCGATTCCACGATGCCGGCGGCCTCGTGCCCGAGTAAGAAGGGGAATTCGTCGTTGATGCCGCCCTCGCGGTAGTGCAGGTCGGTGTGGCAGACCCCGCAGGCCTGCACCCGCACCACGGCCTCTCCCGGACCCGGGTCCGGGATCACGATGTCGGTGACTTCCACCGGGGCGTTCTTCGAGCGTGCGATGACGCCCCGCACAGTTTGGGACAACGAAATTCCTTCCTGGCTAACCGCAATGCCTTCGACTATGGCACCCGGCCCCGCCCACGTCATCTATTACCCCGTGACACGGAAAACGAATCTCCTTGTGGCCGATCACAACCTATTGCGTTTCATAGCAGCGCGTGCTCGGCGGCTTCGGCGATCGTGGCCGCGACGAGGGTGAGCGCGGGCGAATCCAGTCGCCATTGTTGCCAGTACAGCGGGATATCCACGAATACCTTCTCATCCAGCGGAACCAGCGCGTCCTCGGGGTGAATCATGAGGTCCGGGATCATGCCCCAGCCCATGCCGACCCGCACCGCGTCATGGAACCCGGCCGAGGACGGGATGTAATGCCGGGGCGGGTCCACGGGCTTGCGGGTGTAATGCCGCATGAGTCGGAACTGCAGGTCGTCCTTGCGGTCGAAGAGCACCACGGGTGCGTGTGCGAACGACTTGGCATTCGCCCCGTCGGGAAACCAGGTGCGCGCGAATTCGGGTTGTGCCATCGGGCGATAGCGCATGGCCCCCAGGCGACGCACCGTGCAACCCTGCACCGGTGCGGCGGTGGAGGTGATGGCGGCCATGACGGTGCCGTCGCGCAGAAGGCGGGTGGTGTGCTCTTCGTCCTCGCGGTGGATCTCGAACGACACCCCGGCGGCCGCGCGGCCGAGCGCGGGGATGACCCATGTCTGCAGCGAATCGGCATTGACGGCAATGGGTATGACCACCGGGCCGTCGCCGGGCTGGTGCACGTCGCCGAGTTCGCGCGCGGTGTCGCCGGTGAGCAGTTGGATCTGGCGCGCCAGCCGCAGCACCGTCAGCCCGGATTCGGTGGGCCGTACCGGTTTGGTGCGCTGCACCAGGATGCGGCCCGCCGCGTCCTCCAGCGCCTTGATGCGCTGGCTGATTGCCGAGGGTGTCACGCTGAGCTTGCGGGCGGCGGCGTCGAAGGTGCCCTCGCTGATGACGGCGTCCAGGGCGCGCAGTTGGTCGAGCTGCAGATCCATAGTAAGAAATCCTAATGGTGCATCAGAATCTTTAGCTGGCCTGGTGCTGGACGGTTGCCTTAATTTCGAAACCGTGAACGCATCATCGGCGGCCCTCGCGGCCATTTCGGGACTCGGCTTCGGACTCTCCCTCATCGTGGCGATCGGCGCGCAGAACGCGTTCGTGCTGCGGCAGGGCATTCGACGTGAGCATGTCCTGCCGGTGGTCACGTTGTGCGTCGGCTCCGACGTGATCCTCATGACGCTGGGCGTGGCGGGCTTCGGGAAGATCGTGAACGCCGCACCGATGGTGATGACAGTCGCCAAATACGCGGGCGCGGTCTTCCTGCTGGGGTACGCCTTCCTCGCCGCCAAACGCGCTTTCGCGGCATCGGGGCTGTCTGCGGGCGGCGGCGCCCCCCTCGCGCTGGGCGCGGCCATCGCCACCTGCCTGGCCGTCACCTGGCTCAACCCGCACGCGTATCTGGACACGGTCGTGCTGCTGGGTTCCTTCGCCAGTACCTATGCCACACCGGACCGCTGGTTCCTGACCGCGGGAGCCATTGCGGGCAGCCTGATCTGGTTCGTGTCGCTCGGCTTCGGCGCGCGCCTGCTGGCCCCGGTATTCGCGAAGCCGACGGCGTGGCGAGTGCTGGATTCGGTGATCGCGGTCGTCATGACGGGTCTCGCTGTCGGTTTGCTGGTCAGCTAGTGCCGTCCTTCGACGGTGAGCGCCGTCGCGGCGGTGACCTGGCACGGGGCGATGCCGGGGGGTCGCGGAGGTGTGGGCGTCTCCGACATCCTCACCCAGCCGATCCAGCCGGGTGTCGTCGCTCTCCGGGAGACGGGTTTCAGGACACGGTCTTCCACGTGCCGATATAGGGGCTGTTGGAGCCGTTGGCGGGCATGCAGTAGACGGCCCGGCCGCTCGACGATTGGGCCACTACGTCCTTCTTGAGATTGCAGATCTCGCCGGGTTCGTGCTTCCCGCCGGTCACTGCGCCGGGACTGTCCCAGACGTAGGACGGCGTCCCGTTGGTTCCGTTTCGCCGGGTGCACACCAGCTGGCCGCCGTTGGCCGCGTAGCCGAAGGTCCCGGCTTCGGTGGCATTGCACGGGAATCCGAGCGAGGGCTTGGTGATCGGCAGCCAGCGCGGTGTGGAGTCTCCGGCCACATCGCAGGTCAGCACCATGCCGTCGGCGGTGACGGCGGTCTGGCCCGTCTGGCCGCATGGTCCGCCGACCGCGATGACCGTAGCCGTCGCGGTGGTGGTTGTGGTGGCGGATGTCGCGGCGGTGGTCGTGGTGGGGTCGGGCGCGGTCGTCACGTCGGCCGCTTGCGGCGCGGTCGTCGTGGTGGGCCGCGCCGAGGTGGTCGTCGTGAGCAGGATGCGTGTCGGTGCGGGGCCGTTCGCCGTGGTCGGCGCCGCATCCCAGCGGCTGTGGCCCGACACGACCAGGCCGCCGATGGCGAGCACCGACACCGCGATCGTCGCGGTCAGCCCGATGATGGCGTATTTGCTGGCCTTCGACTCCTTCGGGCGGTTGCCCCGAGGCTCGCCCGGGGGCTCGTGGTCGTCGCGCACCGCGTCGAACACCACGGTGTCCTGCGTCCACAGCTCGTCCTGCGGATGATAGCCCGGTGGTATCGAATTACCGCTCATCCCAATAGCTCTCGTCTCGGTGGTCCCGCTGTGATCACCGGGCACACCGAGGGTAAACGGGGATGCCGCCCCGCGGTAGCACGAGTTTCAGCGGCGGATATCGGCCAGCCGCACCGGTCTGCCCTGATGCCGGGACAGCTCGCAGGCCTCGGCGATGTAGAAGGCCTCCAGGGCGTCGGCGGGCGGGCACGGGTTGGCCGCTCGGCCGGCGATCAGGTCCAGGAAGGTGGCGAGTTCCTCGGTGTAGGCGCCGTGGAAGCGGTCCATGAAGCCGGGGTAGGCGGGCAGGGCGGAGGGCGGGTAGCCGGGTTCCACCGAGTGCAGCGGCGCGCGCTCGTCGAGTCCGACGATCGCGTTCCCCTTGGAGCCCAGCACCTCCAGGCGCACGTCGTAGCCCGCGCCGTTGTAGCGGCTCAGCGCGACACTGGCCAGGGAGCCGTCGTCCAGGCGCAGCACCACCGCGGCGGTGTCGACATCGCCCGCGTCGGCGAAGAACCGCTCCCCGCGATTGGAGCCGGTGGCGTAGACCTCCACCACCTCGCGGCCGCTGACCCAGCGGATGATGTCGAAATCGTGGACGCCGCAATCGCGGAACAGACCCCCGGAGCGGGGAACGTATTCGGCGGGCGGCGGGGCGGGGTCGAGGGTGGTGGCGCGCAGGGTGTGGATCCAGCCCAGGTCGCCGGCGGCGATGGCGGCGCGGGCGGCCCGGTATCCGGCGTCGAAGCGGCGCTGGAAGCCGATCTGTACCGGGACATTCGAGCGCTCCAGGTGTTCGACCACCCGCAGCGTGCCGAGAATGTCGGCGGCGATGGGCTTTTCGCAGAAGACCGGGATGCCGCGGTCGACGGCGGCGGTGATGAGGGCGGGATGGGAGTCGGTGGCGGTGGTGACGACCAGGCCGTCGATATCGGCGGCGAACAGCGCCTCGATATCGGGGGCGAACCGCACCTCGAGCTTGTCGGCTGTGGCGCGGGCGCGTTCGGTGTCGGCGTCGGTGACCATGACCGCGCCCACACCCGGCAGGGCCCTGAGGGTTTCGGCGTGGGAGGCTCCGATGCGGCCGGTGCCGGCGAGGCCCACTGTGATCGGGGACATGGCGATGGCTCCTGTCAGTCGCGGGGTGGGGCGGTGGTCGACCGGACGACGAGCGACGGCTCGAGGCGTTTGCGCACCGGATCGGTGCGGTCCTCGCGCAGTCGCTCGGCGAGGGCGTGGACGGCCAGCCGGCCGATCCGGTTGCGCGGCTGGTCGATGGTGGTGAGCGCGACGTGCCGCAGCGCCGCCAGCGAGGTGTTGTCGTACCCGACGACCGAAACGTCCTCGGGCACCCGCAGTCCCGCCTCCTCGAGCGCGGCCATCGCGCCCACGGCGTTGAAATCGTTGCCGCACACCAGTGCGGTGGGAAAGTTGCTGGGGGAGAAGATGTTCAGCAGCTTGCGGACCGCGGCGGCCCCGGCCTCGTCGGTGTGCTCGCTGGGGATCACCACGGGTTCGAGGCCGTAGCGGCTCATGGCGGCGGTGTAGCCCTTGCGCCGCGGCGGGGCCGCGAAGGCGGCGCCGCCGTCGACGTGCACGACGCGCCGGTGGCCCAGCGCGACAAGGTGATCCACGGCCAGGGCCGCACCGAGTTCGCCGTCGTCATTGACGGTGTCGACGGCGGGGCTCGTGGAGGTGCGCGAGACCAGCACGACCGGGCAACGGGCCGCCGCGTCGCGAATGGCGGAGGCGGGCAGCACCGGTGAGAGCAGGATGACCCCGCCCGGTCGGAAGGCCAGCAGGCTCTCCAGTGCGGCGCGTTCCCGCGCCGCACTGCGGCGGCCGGTATTGAGGATGAGCTCCAGCCCGGTCTCCTTCGCCGCCTCGTCCATGCCCTCGACCACATCGGCGAAGAAGGGATTGCGCAGGTCCGAAACCATGACGCCGACGATATTGGAGGTGCGGCTGGCCAGTGACCGGGCCATGGCGTGCGGCTGGTAGCCGAGCTCGGCGGCGGCCGCCAGTACCGCGTGGCGGCGGTGTTCGCTGACCTTGGGTGAATTCCGCATGACCAGCGAGACCAGCGCTCGGGAGACGCCGGCCCGAGCGGCGACGTCCTCCATGGTCGGTCTGGTCATGGTCGCCTCCGAGGTGCTCGGCAGTGGATGCAGCGGTCCGGATCGGTGTGTGTCGCACGCTACAGCGTTGCCGCGGGCCGGGGCAATAGAGCGCTCTAATCGGCTATCCGGAGCGTTTATATTGGTCTCCATTTCGCCTGGAAGGCAGTGTTTTCCGTGCATTATGGCTACTTTCCGGCGTATGTCGGACCCTTGACATGAGAGTGAGCCAGGTTACATTGTTGGAGCGCTCCAATCCCGCGCATCCCGCGTGACGCGGAGCGCCTCACACGATGGCCAACGACGGGTCTGGGAAGTACCGATGACCGAACCGCTCCATCCATTGCGCATCGCCGCCGCGCCGATCTCCTGGGGAGTCTGCGAAGTTCCCGGCTGGGGGCATGTCCTCGACCCGGGCACGGTCCTGACCGAAATGGCGGGCCTCGGCATCACCGCCACCGAGTTCGGCCCGCCGGGCTACCTACCCGAGGACCCCGTCGAGCTACGGGAGATGGTGAGCGCGTACGGTATCGCGCCGATCGGCGGCTTCCTCGCCCTGGCGCTGCACCGGGACCCCGGCCGGGCATCGGCCGCCGCCCGCGCCGCGGCCGCGCGGTTCGCGGCGGCCGGCGCCGAGATCCTGGTGCTGGCCGCCGCCACCGGCCAGGACGGGTACGACACCCGGACGCCCCTCGACGACCGCGAATGGCGGACCCTCGTCGACACCGCGGCCACGATCGGTGAGATCGCCGCCGCGCACGGCCTGCGCCTGGCCCTGCACCCGCACGTGGGCACCCACGTCGAGACGGCGGCCGCCGTGGATCGCTTCCTCGCCGACTCCGAGGTGGACCTCTGCCTGGACACCGGGCACCTGCTCATCGGCGGCACCGACCCGGTCGACCTGGCTCGCCGCCACGCGGACCGCCTCGGGCACATCCATCTCAAGGATGTCCGAACCGCCCTGGCAGCCGAAGTGCGCGGCGGGGGTATCGAATACAGCGAGGCCGTCCGGCAGGGGCTCTACGTACCGCTGGGTTCCGGCGATGTCGACATCGCCACCCTGGTCCGCGAGACGTACGCCGGGGGATACCGCGGCTGGTACGTGATCGAGCAGGACGCCGCGCTGCGCCCCGGTGATGCCGCTGAGGTCCCGACGCATGACGCTCGACGAAGTCTGCGATTCCTGGCCGAGATCGGCGCCGGTCTCGCCTCGGCTCGGATCTAGCGGGGAGGTGACGACGATGTCCGCAAACTCCCGACCCCACCATCCCCGCTGGCTGCGCCTGTCGCCCTGGCTCGCGGCGGCGGCCGTGCTCGCGGCCTGTAGCGGCCCGGGCGCCGATGTCACCGGACCCACCCGGGCCCCGGTCGCGGTGGGCACCCTGACATCGGTGGCCGTGGTGACCCACGGGTCGCCCGGTGACGCCTTCTGGAATGGGGTCAAGAACGGCGCGGAAGCGGCCGGGAAGGACCTCGGGGTCCGCGTCGAGTACAACTCTTCGGGCGATCCCACTCAGCAGGCCAAGCTCATCGACAATGCCGTGGCGCAGGGCGTGGACGGGCTGGTGGTGTCCATGGCCGATCCGGACGCGCTGAAGCCCTCGGTCGAGAAGGCCGTCGCCGCGGGCATTCCCGTGGTGACCATCAACTCCGGTGAGGCCGAGAGCGTCCGGTTCGGGGCCATCGGCCATGTCGGCCAAAGTGAGCGCATGGCCGGTGAATCCGCCGGGAAGCGCCTGGCCGACGCCGGAAAGCACAAGCTGCTGTGCGTGATTCACGAGGCTGGGAACGTCGGCGCGAACGAACGCTGCGCCGGTGCGGCCCAGGGCTTCGGTACCACGACCACTCTCCAGGTGGATATCAACAACCCGACCGATGCGCAGGCCCGCATCAAGGGCGCGCTGGAGGCTGACCGCTCCATCGACGCCGTGCTGACGCTGAACTCGCAGATCGCCGCCCGCGCGGTGGACGCGGCGACGGAGTCCGCTTCGAAGGCGACGGTGGCCACCTTCGACCTGAATTCCGATGTGGCGAGCGCGATCCGGGCCGGGACGCTGTTGTTCGCGGTGGATCAGCAGCAGTATGAGCAGGGCTATCTGCCGGTTGTCATGTTGAAGCTCTACAGGTCGAACCTGAACACCGTGGGCGGCGGCCATCCGGTGCAGACCGGTCCGGCGTTCGTGGACAAGAGCAATGTCGATGCCGTCGCCGCGCTGGTCGGCCAGGGCACACGGTGAACCGGCGGGAGCGGTGAAATGACTACTACGACAGAGGCGTCCGAGACAACGACGGTCGAGCTGCCGCCGGACCGGCCGGCCGTTCTCAACCGGGTGGTGGCCCGCCCCGAGGTGGGCGCGCTGCTGGGCGCGGTGGTGGTGTTCGTGTTCTTCAGCATCATCACCACCAAATTCCTGAAGCCGCTGGGCATTTCGACCTGGCTGGACGACGCCTCCACGCTCGGCATCATGGCGGTGGCGGTGGCCATGCTCATGATCGGCGGGGAGTTCGACCTGTCCACCGGTGTGATGACCGCCTCCACCGCCCTGATCACGGGGCTGCTGGCGGTGCACGCGGGCTGGAATGTGTGGTTCGCGCTGGTGGTTTCGCTGGCTTTCGCGCTCATGGTGGGCGCGCTCAACGGCTGGGTGGTGATGCGCACCGGGCTGCCGAGCTTCATCGTCACCCTGGGCACCTTCCTGGCCTTGCAGGGTCTGAATCTCGGTGTGACGCGGTGGGCGACCGGCACCGTGCAGGTGTCGGGCGTGCGTGGCGCGGACGGATACCAGTCCGCCGGTTGGGTTTTCGCCTCCACCACCAAGATCGGAAGCGCCGGCATCAAGGCGTCGGTGGTGTGGTGGATCGTGGTCAGCGTCATCGCGGCGATCGTGCTGACGCGCACCCGGTTCGGCAATTGGGTCTTCGCGGTCGGCGGCTCGTTGCCCACCGCCCGCGCGGTCGGTGTGCCCGCCACCCGCACCAAGATCCTGCTCTTCATGACCACCGCCTTCGCGGGCTGGATCGTGGGCGCGTGCAATCTCCTGCGCTTCGCCAGCGTGCAGGCCAATCAGGGTGTGGGACTGGAATTCCAGTACATCATCGCGGCGGTGATCGGCGGCTGCCTGCTCACCGGCGGGTTCGGGTCGGTGGTGGGCGCGGCCATCGGGGCGCTCATCTTCGGTATGGCACGGCAGGGCATCGTGCTGGCGGGCTGGAACAGCGACTGGTTCATGCTGTTCCTCGGCGTGCTGCTGTTCTCGGCCGTACTGGTCAACAACGCATTCAAGAAGCGGGCGGAAAGGGCACGCCGATGACCGCGACGGACAAGGACAGCGTCGAGGCGGCCGTGGCGCCGCTCATCGAAACGGTCGGCATCGGAAAGAGCTACGGCGGCGTGGTGGCGCTGCGCGACGTGTCGACGGTGGTCGAGGCCGGCGAGGTCACCTGCGTCCTGGGTGACAATGGCGCGGGCAAGTCCACGCTGATCAAGATCCTGGCGGGTGTGCACCGGCACGACAGCGGGGAACTGCGCATCGCGGGGCAGCCCGTGCGATTGTCCTCGCCTCGTGCGGCTTTGGACCTCGGTATCGCCACGGTCTACCAGGATCTGGCGGTGGTGCCCCTGATGAGCGTGTGGCGCAATTTCGTGCTCGGCTCGGAGCCCGTGAAGCGCTACGGCCCGATCGAGCTGCTGGACCGCAGGCAGGCGCGCGACATCGCCCGAAAAGGTCTCGCGGACATGGGTATCGATATTCCTGATCTGGAACAGCCGGTGGGGACGCTGTCCGGCGGTCAGCGCCAGTGCGTGGCCATCGCGCGGGCGGTCCACTATGGGGCCAAGGTGCTCATCCTCGATGAGCCGACCGCGGCACTGGGTGTGAAGCAGGCCGGTGTCGTGCTGCGGTATGTCGTGCAGGCGCGTGATCGTGGACTGGGCGTGGTGCTGATCACCCACAACCCGCATCACGCCTATCCGGTCGGTGACCGCTTTCTGCTGCTCAAACGTGGCGCCATGTTGGGGAGCTACGAAAAATCCGCGATCGACCTCACCGAGCTGACCCGACAGATGGCGGGAGGCGCGGAACTCGAGGCGCTGCAACACGAATTGGAGCGGGTGGTGTCGTGACGGAGCTGGAGGTGTTGACGATCGGCCGGGTCGGCGTCGACCTCTATCCCGAGCAGAGCGGAGTGCCGCTCGCCGAGGTGCGGACCTTCGCGAAATTCCTCGGCGGCACGGCCACCAACGTGGCGGTGGCGGCGGCGCGACTGGGTCGCCGCGCCGCGGTGCTGACCAAGGTCGGCCCGGACGGGTTCGGGGACTTCGTGCGGGACGCGCTGGAGGGGTTCGGGGTGTCGGCGCGGTACGTCGGGACGGCGGCGCATTTGCAGACGCCGGTGGTGTTCTGCGAACTCACACCGCCCGCCGACCCGCCGCTGCTGTTCTATCGTGCGCCCATCGCACCGGACCTCACCCTCACCGAGGGCGAGATCCCCTGGGACGTGGTCGATTCCGTGCCCCTACTGTGGGTGACCGGGACCGGGGTGAGCGCCGAGCCCGGCCGCACCACCCAGCGGGCGATCCTGGAACGCCGAGCGCGGCGCGGGCACACCGTGCTGGATCTGGACTACCGGCCCATGTTCTGGCCCGATGTGGAGACCGCGCGCGCCGAGATCGGCTGGATGGTCGATCACGTGACCGTGGTGGTGGGCAACCGGACCGAGGTGGAGGTGGCGGTCGGCACGGCCGATCCCGATCAGGCCGCGGACCGGCTGCTGGCGCGTGGGGTACGGCTGGCCGTGGTCAAACGCGGGGCGGAGGGTGTGCTCATCGCGACCGCGGCCGAGCGCTGGACGGTGCCGCCCTGCCGGGTCGAGGTGCTGTGCGGGCTGGGCGCGGGTGACGGCTTCGGGGGCGCATTGATCCACGGGCTGCTGTCCGGCTGGGCGCCGCATCGCCTGGCCGCCTACGCCAATGCCGCCGGCGCGCTGGTGGCCTCGCGGTTGGCCTGCGCCGACGCCATGCCGACCGATGCCGAGATCGAGGAGATGCTGTGCACCTGACCGATGCGCGCTGGTACGAGCTGCTGCACACCCGCGCCACGGACCCCGAGGCCGTCCGGCGCGCCTACGCGGACCGGCGCCGCCGCCCGAATCTGCTGTCGGACAGGGGAACCCTGTTCCTGGTGGCGGCCGATCACCCCGCCCGGGGTGCGCTGGGCGTCGGCGCGGACCGCACCGCCATGGCCGACCGACGCACCCTGCTGGAGCGGCTGCTCATCGCGCTGGACAACCCGGCTGTGGATGGCGTGGTGGGCTCACCCGACATCGTGGAGGAGCTGCTCCTGCTCGACGCCGTGCACAAGAAGATCGTCATCGGCTCCATGAATCGCGGCGGGCTGGCCGGGGCAGACTGGGAGATCGACGACCGCTTCACCGGATACGATGCCGAATCCCTGGTGAAATTCCGCCTCGACGGCGGGAAAATGCTGCTGCGCCTGGTGGATTCGGACCCGGGCACCATTGCCACGCTGGAAGCCTGCGCCCGCGCCGTCTCCGAACTGGCCGAGCACGGACTCATGGCCATGGTCGAACCGCTGCCCTACGCCCGCGACGCGTCCGGCACGCTGACCATGCACAAGGACCCCGCCTCGCTGCAACGCGCCATCACCGTGGCATCCGGTCTCGGGCTCACCTCCGCCTACACGTGGCTGAAAATCCCCGCTCCCGAGGATGTCTCGGTCCTCGACGCCACGACCCTTCCCGTCGTGATCCTGGGCGGCGCCCCCTCCGGCGACCCCGAGAACGACCTCGCGTCCTGGGGCGCCGCCCTCCGCCACGATGTCGCCCGCGGCCTGGTCGTCGGCCGCAGCCTGCTCTACCCTCCCGAGGGCGACGTCGAGGGCGCGGTGCGGGCGGCGGCCCGCGTCTTGGAGGCGGCGCGATGAGCGGGCCGCGTCGCCCCGGCCCGACCGTCGTTCGCGACGCGCCGCGCCGCGATGTCCTGCCCGGCCGGAGCACGGCCGTCGGACCGCGGGAACCCTGGGCCGGGCGTGCGGGCGAGAAGTGGGAGCGGCGATGAAGAATTTGCACCGTCGGGCTGGAACGCTCGCGGATTCGGGCGATCCCGTACTGCTGACGCCGGAGGAGGCGGGCTGGACCTACACCGGGTTGCGGGTGCTGCGGCTGGCAGCGGGGGAGCGGCGGGTGGTGCGCACCGGGGAGTTCGAAGCGTTCGTGCTGCCGCTGGCCGGGGCGTGCGCGGTGCGGGTGGACGGGCGCAGGTTCGAACTCGCCGGGCGCGATTCGGTTTTCACGCGGGTGACCGACTTCGCCTATGTGCCGCGGGACGCGGAGGTGGAGCTGTCCACGGTGGGCGGGATCGAGGCGGCGTTGCCGATGGCGCGCTGTACGAATCGGCTGGATCCGAAATATGGTCCGGCCGAACGGGTTCCGGTCGAGGTGCGCGGGGCGGGGCGGGCTACCAGGCAGGTGACGAATTTCGGGACGCCGGGCGTGTGGGACCACGCGGACAAGCTGAATGCCTGCGAACTGATCACCCCCGACGGGAACTGGTCCTCCTATCCGCCGCACAAGCACGACGAAGCCTCCGAGTGCGAGGTCGTCAACGAGGAGATCTACTACTTCCGCATTGCCGGGCGCGACGGAATCACGTCGGGGCGCGCGGGTTTCGGGATGCACCGCACCTATACCGCCGACGGCGCCCTGGACGAGAACGTGGCGGTCCGGGACGGGGACGTCTTCCTGGTGCCGCACGGGTATCACGGTCCGTGCGTCGCCGCGCCCGGGTACCCCATGTACTACCTGAACGTACTGGCCGGGCCCGCGCCCGAGCGATCGATGGCCTTCTGCGACGACCCCGTCCACGCCTGGGTGCGGGCTGCGTGGGCGAGCGAGGCAGCGGATCCGCGGTGCCCGGTCACCTCCCACGAAGGACGGCTCGTATGAGGCTCACGACCGCGCAAGCCCTGGTGGCCTGGCTGGTGGCCCAGCGTTCGGAGACGCTCGACGGCGACGAGGTGCCCTTGTTCCCAGCCGCTTTCGGCATCTTCGGACACGGCAATGTACTGGGACTGGGCACCGCGTTGGCCGAACGGCGGGACGAACTGCCGCTGTGGCGTGGACACACCGAGCAGGGCATGGCGCTGGCGGCCATCGGATTGGCCAAGGCGACCCAGCGGCGGCAGGTCGGCATCGCCACCTCGTCCATCGGGCCGGGCGCGCTGAACATGGTGACGGCCGCCGGTGTAGCGCACGCGAATCGGCTGCCGCTGCTGCTGTTGCCCGGCGACACCTTCGTCAGCCGCGCACCCGATCCGGTGTTGCAGCAGGTCGAGCACTTCGGGGATCCCACGACCACGGTCAATGACGCGTTCCGGGCGGTGAGCCGCTACTTCGACCGGATCACTCGGCCCGAGCAGCTTCTTGCCACGCTGCCGCAGGTTGCCCGGGTGCTCACCGACCCGGCCGATGCCGGGCCCGTGGTCCTCGCGCTGCCGCAGGACGTGCAGGCCGAGACCTACGATTTCCCGGACGTCTTGTTCGAACCCGTTGCGCACCGTGTCCCGCGACCGCGTCCCGATCGCCGCGATGTCACCGAGGCCGCGCGAGTCCTGCGCGGGGCACACCGCCCGCTGCTGGTCCTCGGTGGCGGTGTCAGGTATTCGGGAGCGGGCGCACGGGCGCTGGAATTCGCTGAGCGCCATGGGATTCCAGTGACCGAGACCACCGCGGGACGCACCCTGGTCCCGCACGATCATCGGCTGTACGCGGGACCGCTCGGCATCACCGGCGCGGCGTCGGCCAACACCCTCGCCGCGGCGGCGGACGTGGTGCTGGCCGTCGGCACCCGGCTGCAGGACTTCACCACCGCGTCCTGGACGGTCTTCGCTCCCGAAGTCCGTCTGGTCCACCTCAATACGGCCCGATTCGACGCGGTCAAACACGGCGGGCTGGCGGTGGTCGGCGATGCCGACACCACCTTGCGGGACCTCGCACCCGAGGTGGGGGAGTGGCTCGCCGAGCCGGAGTGGACGGCGCGCGCCGCCGCGGTGCGGGCCGAATGGGACGCGCACATCGACAAACTCCGCGCGCCGACACCGGGCATACCCGGTTATGCGCAGCTCGTCGGAGCCGTGAACGACCTGAGCGGCGCCTCCGACTACGTCATGACCGCCTCCGGCGGCCTGCCCGGCGAACTCGTCGGCGGCTGGCGTGCCGTCGGCGGCGCGCCGACCATGGATGTCGAATACGGCTTCTCCTGCATGGGCTACGAGCTCGCCGGGGCCTGGGGTGCGGCGCTCGCGCGGACGCGTTCGGGGGTGGCCGCGCCGGAGGGCCTGGTCACCACCCTGCTCGGGGACGGTTCCTACCTCATGCTCAACTCCGAGCTCTTCTCCGCCGCCTTCGCCGGGCATCCGCTCGTCGCGGTCGTCTGCGACAACGACGGGTACGCGGTCATCGCGCGACTCCAGGAAGGGCAGGGCGCGGACCCGTTCAACAACTTCTATGCCGACTGCCGGACCAGCCACGCCACCCCGCCGCGCGTCGATTTCGCCGCCCACGCGCGGGCATTGGGTTGCGCGGTGTTCACCGCGGGCGAACTCGGCGAGTTCCGCGACGCCTACGTCAGCGCCCGCGACGCCGCCCGCACCGAACAGCGGCCCGCCGTCGTGGTCGTCCGCACCAGGCCATCGGACTGGACCGAGGCGGGCGCCTGGTGGGAAGTCGGTGTGCCGCACCATCTCTCGGGGCGCGCGGAGTACGACAGGGCGAAACCGCGGCAATTGCGCTACACGCACTCCGCGTGATCGACGCCCCCGAGCGCGGGCGAGCCGAATCCGGGCATACCACCGGTTGAGTGACCCGTGGGCCGAATGTGTGGCAGACTCGGCGCAAATACGCGTCGGTCGATGGGCGATCGAATGCGTCCGTCCGAGAGCGTGCACGGAATACGGGAGTTTGAAGGTCGCAATGGATCTCAGCGCCATCGAGCGGCGGGTGGCCGCGGATCGCGGGGCCGCGCGGGACCGTACGCCCGAAACCGAGCTGGCACTGGCCACCTCGCTGTGCGAGCTGGCCCGCGCCCTCATGGCCACCAAGACCGACCCCGCACAGCGGGATCGGTCGGCCTCGGCGCTCGAGCCCGCCCAGGAGGCGGTGCTCATCCGGCTGCGCTGGCTCACCGCCGGACACGTGACCGCGCCGTTCGCCGCCGAGGTGACCGAGGCGCTGCGGCTGTTCGAACAGGCCGCCCGCACCATCGGGCACCGCGAGTTGGCCACCTCCACCATTCGCAATGCCTGCCAGGCGTATCGGCATGTGGCGCAGAACTATCCGCTCGCGGCGGGCGCCTCGGCGGACGCGTTGTCCAAATGCAGTGTGTGGCTGTGCCGGCTGGATCCGAAGGCCGCCGTCGCCGCCGGCGAGGACGCGGTGCGCATTCGCGCCGGGCTCTTCGCCGCCGACCCGGACCAGGCCAACCGGTACCTCTCCTCGCTCAACACCCTGCTGCGGACCCTCATGGTGGGCCGCCAGCGTAAGCAGGCGCTGGCCATGTACCGCGAGTGCTACGCGAGCGTCACCTCCGCGGCCATGACGCAGCGGCTGCGCGAAATCCGGGTCGAGGACATCGGATTCACCAGCAAGACCGTCACCGCCCTGCGCAAGCTGGAATGCGCCACCCTCGAGCGCGCGGGCTACCTGACCCAGCAGCAGATCCTCTATCAGACCGCCGGTGACCTGGCGACCATCGAGGAGATCAACTGGCAGCTCGCCCTGGTCGGCCTCAAGCCGATCGCCGCGGGCGCGCTGCCGGATCAGCCCTCCAAGCCGGTGGAGATCAGCACCTCGTTCGGCGCGCTGGGCGTGCGCTGCTCCTCGCGCAATGCCGTCACCCTGGTGCGCGCGGCCATCCTCGCCGCCTACATCGCCGACGGTGCGCAGCCGGTGACCAGCTCGTCCTACCTCGGGGTGGACGAAAAGCACTGGAGCACACCCGAGCCCGAACCCAACTCGGCCGAACGGCTCGGCGAGGACGTGGTCCTCATCGAGAAGGCCTCCGATCACTGGGTGTCGGTGAAGAGCCTGAACTGGGAGGTCGCCCCCGTCGGCCGCCACCCGCTGGCGCTGCGGCTATCCCAGGAGTGGCCGGTGGTCAGCGTCACCACCACCGAGCAGATGTCCTACGAACTCTGCTGGTACGAGGGTGGCGCGGCCACCCAGTACGCCGCCCTCGGTCTCCCCGCGGCGCAGATCCCTCTCGAAAAGCCGTTGGCCCCTTTGGATTTCAAGGCCCTCTCCGACTACGGCGCGGACTACGCCTCCGAAACCCAGGTCCGCTCGGCTTTCGGCAACACCACCATGTTCACCAAACTGACCTGCCTTCCCGGCAGCGGCATCCGCCAGGCCGCCGAGGCGGGCCCGCTGGCCGGTCACGGCTCCAACGTCCTCTACTTCCGCGGCGCCGACGGGTAGCAGGCAGACTGCTTTCCTCCAGTGATATTCGCGGTTCCCCTGTCGGCGCCGGCTGGAATCCAGCGTTCAGAAGACGAACCCGCGCAGCGCCAGGAACCGCATTCCACCGACCGTCGCCATGATGGCGATCACCGCGCCCGCCTGCGCCGCCTCGCCGAGCCCGGGCGCCCAGAACGCGAGACCGGCCAGCGTCCCCGTACTGATCAGCAGACCGGCCAACGCCAGCCCGCCTCCTCCCCACTGCGCGGTGAACCACCTGACCCGCCCGGCCGCTCGGAACGTGAGCCGGCGATGCAGTTCATTCGCGATCGCGGTGCTGACGATCGACCCCGCGATATTGCCCGCCAGCGGCCCGATACCGCTCACGGCCATGAACGACACCACATAGCCGACATTGCTGCATCCGCCGACCAGTGCGAACCGCGCCAACTGGGCGAGCAGGTGATCTCCGCGCAGAGACCGCATCACCCGCCCGGCCCATGCCGTGCACGGCATCGGGTGGGTCCCCGCGCCGATGGTCGGCACGATGTCGTCGGGGACTGTCGTGTCCCCGAACGTCCTGTGCGACTCGATATCGGCAATAGTTGTGCTGTTCACGCCATTACGGTCGCCTTCTCGCCTGACACCGGGCTGACACCGGCCTTGCGTCGACCTGACACCCCCCGCTGACGCGGCGTCCGCGACATGTGCGGGCGCTTGGAAACAGCATTTTTGTCGCAATTGTCTAGTGCGGATGTCGGTAACAGTGATTCAGGTCACTCATGATCGCTACTCTGTTCTCACCCGGCTGCTCGTGATGGTTCACATGCCGTGTTGAGAAAGGCATCTCGATAATGAGTACCACTCCGATTGCTGTCCCTCCGGCCGCGCCGGGAGCTGCGCCGCCGACCCTGCTCACCGGCCTCTGGCAGCGCAAACTACCGCATTATCCGGACACGCCCGCGCGTGCCTGGTACCTGTTCGTCGTGGTGATCACCTCGATCTCCCTCTACTACCAGCAGATCGTGGCGGGTTCGGTGGGCAATCAGCTCATCGCCTACTTCCATCTGACCTTCCGGTACTTCGTCGGCATCTTCATCGTGGGCGCGGCGTTCGGCGCGGTGGCCTCGGTGGTGACCGGCCTGCTGGATCGGTGGGGACGCGCCAATATCGTCGCCTACGGGATGGTGATCTGTTCGCTGCTCACCCTGTTCGCGGTGCCGGCCTGCACCACCAAAGAGCAGTATCTGATCACCTACAGTCTGGTCAGCATCGTGGAGGGCGCGGTGCTGGTCGCGACTCCCGCACTGGTACGCGACTTCTCGCCACAGCTGGACCGCGCATCGGCCATGGGATTCTGGACGCTCGGCCCGGTACTGGGCGCACTCGTCACCACGGAGGTGGCCAACCACACCCTCGACGCGCATCCCGACTGGCAGTACGCCTACCGGCTGTGCGGTGTGATCAGCGTGGTGATCGCGCTGCTCGCGCTGGTGGCGCTGCGCGAGCTCAGTCCCGCGCTGCGCGATCAGATCATGGTGTCGCTGCGCGACCGCGCGCTCATCGAGGCGCGGGCCCGCGGCCTCGACGTGAGCAAGCTGGAACGGCATCAGTGGCGGCAGATGATGCACCCCGACATCGTGGGTTCGGCCTTCGCGATCTCGGTGTTCCTGGCGTTCTTCTACACCATCATCTCGTTCCTCGCGGTGTACATGGCGACCAACTTCGGCTTCACCTCGGCGCAGGCCAACGGGCTCGGCAACTGGTACTGGATCGCGAGCGCGATCACCCTGGTGGTCACCGGCATCGTGTCCGACCGACTGAAGGTGCGCAAACCGTTCATGATCTTCGGTTCGATCGTCAGCATCGTGGGCGTTTACACCTTCATGGGCTACACAGACAAGGCCGGCACCGACTACTACACGTTCGCGGCAGTGCTGACCCTGATCGCCCTGGGCAGCGGCATCGTCTACGCCACGTGGATGGCCGGTTTCACCGAGACCGTGGAGAAACGCAATCCCGCGGCCACGGCGGTGGGGCTGGCGGTGTGGGGCGGCATCTTGCGCACGATCGTCACCCTGGTGCTCTTCGGCCTGTTGGTGGTGGTCACCGCCGCGGGCACGCTGGTGAACTACGGCCCACGGCTGCAAACGATTTCGACCAAGTACCGCGACGAGATCGCCACCATCCAGACCGTCGGCGAGGACACGCTGACGGCGCTCGGCAAGAATCCGAACGATCAAGCGGCACAGGTGAACGCGCTGGTGAAGCTGACCGGGGCCTCGCCCTCGGACGTGCAGACGGCGCTGTCGGTGAACGCCAAGTACCCGGACGAACTGGCCACCTTGCAGGCGATCGATTCGCAGATACTGGTCAAGCTGATGCTGAACCCCGGCGATCAGGCGACCGCGGCGACCGCGGTCGGGCAGGTCGCGCGGAAGTTCAATATCCCGCCGGATCAGGCCGCCGCCCGGATCGCGGCCGCCCAGAAGGTCCCGCTCGATCAGCTGACCGTGGTCTCGCAGGTCGGTCCACAACTCGCGGTCGCGAGCGCGAAGCTCAAAGCGGTGAGTGCCATACCGGCCGACGATCTGGCGTACCTCTCCGCGCACGGCAAGGACGTCCAGCAGGCCAAGGCGGATTCGGCGAAGCAGTGGAAGCGCTGGTGGCTGATCTGCCTGATCGCGCAAGTGGTGTTCTTGCCGTTCGTGTTCCTCATGTCCGGGCATTGGAGTCCGAAGAAGGCGGCCGAGGATACGGCCGAGCACGACGTGGCGGTGCAACGCGAGCTGGCGGCCTTGAACGAGTAGGGCGCCGACGTGTTGGTAGCGGGGACTGAAGTACAGTTATTGAAGTGAGAAATCCGGTAGCCGCGACCTTCGATCTACTCGGTGATCGCCTGACGCTGACGATCCTGCGGCACGCCTTCGTCGACCACGCGAGCCGGTTCACCCAGTGGGCCGACCGCACCGGGGCGCCGCCCGCCGTGCTCACCGCGCGGCTGGCGGCGCTGGTCGACGCCGGGGTCCTGGAACGCGCCCCGCGGGCGGGCTCGGCGGATCGTTACGAATACCGGCTCACCGAACTGGGTCTGGCGACCTGGGAGATTCTGGTCTGCGTCTGGTCCTGGCAGCGGGAGTGGACCCCGGAGTGGGCGCTGCTGCCCGAATTCACCCACACCGAGTGCGGGCATCGGGGCCCGCCGGTCATCATGTGCCGCGGCTGCGGTCGCGACGTGACCGCCCACGACACCGAGGTGGAGCTGGATCGGGATGCGCTGTGGCATCTCGCGTCCGGTCGCCGGCGTTCGGCGCGCGCGGCCGGGATCGCACGCGGCGACGCGCGGTTCGACGAGATCATGGAGGCCATCGGCGACCGGTGGAGCGCGGCCGTCACCGGGCTGGCGCTCGCCGGCGTGCGGCGTTTCTCGGATTTCCGTGCGGCACTGAATATGTCGCCGACCACGCTCACCGAGCGACTCGCGCGGTTGGTGGACGCGGGCATCCTGAACCGGCCCGAGGCGGGCGGCCGCGACTATCGGCTGACGCCGCGCGGGCGAGCGCTGTTCGGGGTCTTCGCGTTTCTGCTCGCCTGGTCCGACCGCGCGCATCCGGAGACCCCGGAACCCGGTCTGCGCATCCGCCACAAGGAGTGCGGCGCGGTCCTGGTCCCCGCACTGCGCTGCCGCGGCTGTGACGCCGTGCTCGGCCGCCGGGAGGTTCGCTTCGAGCCGCCGGTCGCCCGACCGACCCCTTGACAGCCTCTGGTGAGACGCGTATCACTTCATTAACTGTAGTGAATCTTGCCGGGCATTGCCTGCCCGGTTGCTGGAGGCTTCTCATGCCGCTCAACGAAGAACTCATCGCGCCCGCCGCGGAAGCGCTCACCAACCCGTATCTGGAAGGCCCGTACACGCCCTGCGCGCAGGAGACCACCGCCACGAATCTGACGGTGCTGCACGGCGAATTGCCGGTCGACCTCGACGGCGTCTACGTGCGCAACGGCCCCAACCCGCAGTTCGCACCGATCGGCCGCTACCACTGGTTCGACGGCGACGGCATGCTGCACGCGGTCCACTTCGAAAACGGTCGGGCCACCTACCGCAACCGCTTCATCCGCACCGGCGAGTTCGATGCCGAGCGCGCGGCGGGAACGGCCCTGTGGCGCGGTGTGATCGAGCCTTGGAACGAGAACCCGCCCGGTGATCGCCGCGAACGCAACTCGGCCAATACCGATGTCGTCTACCACCACGGCAATCTGCTGGCCCTGTGGTACCGAGCGGGCAAGCCCTATGCGCTCGACCCGATCAGCCTCGAGACCCGCGGCATCGACACCTTCGACGGCACCCTGCGCGGGGAGATGTCGGCGCACGCCAAGGTGGACGAGCGCACCGAGGAGCTGCTGTTCTTCGACTACGGCATCCACTCGCCCTATCTGCGCTACGGGGTGGCCGACCCGGACGGCGCCGTCACTCATTTCACCGGCCTGGAACTGCCCGGTCCGCGCCTGCCGCACGATATGGCGATCACCGAGAACCATTCGATCCTCATGGATCTGCCGCTCTACAACGATCCGCGCGCGGCCGCCGCCGGCCGCTTCAAGATCTTCTTCGACCGCACCCTGCCCAGCCGATTCGCGGTGCTGCCGCGTTACGGCGAAGGGGCGCAAGCGAAGTGGTTCGAGGCCGAATCCGGCTACATCTACCACACGGTCAACTCCTGGGAGGAGGGCGAGGAGATCGTCCTGGTGGTCTGCCGCGTCTGCGAGCCCAGCCCGGTGTCCGATCGCGCCCACCCGCTCGCACAGCTGCTGGCCTACCTGCGGCCCGAGGCCACGCTGTACAGGTACCGCTTCAACCTCCGCACGGGCGCCACCCTCGAGGAGGCCATGGACGACGTCAACACCGAATTCCCCGCCATCGACCAGGGCATCACCGGCCGCCGAGGCCGCTACTCCTATCAGATGCGCCTCTCGGTCGACCGCACCATGATCTTCGACGCCGTCATCAAGTACGACATCCTCACCGGCGCGAAGCAGACCGCGCCCTTCGGCGACGGCATCTACGGCAGCGAACTCGCCGTGGTTCCGCGCTCCGGCGGCACCGCCGAGGACGACGCCTGGCTCACCATGTTCGCCCACAACAATCACACCGGCCTGGGCGAGGTGTGGATCTACGACGCCGCCGACCTCGCCGCCGGACCCGTCTGCCGTCTCGGCCTGCCGGTCCGCGTCCCGCTCGGCTTCCACGCCACCTGGGTCAGTGGCGACCGCATGCGGGCCGCTGCCCGCCCTCTTTCCTGAAAGAGGCTGTCCGCGTGCCCTTTTCGCATCTGAGCGTCAGCCTCCCCTACTGGCAGAACCGTGAACCCCTCGACGCCCTGCGGGTGGCCGAGGCCGCCGACCGGCTCGGCTACCACCGGCTGTGGATCGGCGAGATGGCGACCTTCGACGCCTTCGCTCTCGCCACCGCCATCGGACGGTCGCCGGGCCGCATCCCGCTGTGCATCGGCCCGCTGGCCATCGGCGTGCGCAGTCCCGCGACCATCGCCATGGGGACCGCCACCGTCGCCGCCCTCACCGGTCGCCCGGTCGACATCGCCCTCGGCAGCTCCAGCACGGTGGTGGTCCGGGACTGGCACGGCCGCCGAAGACACCGCACCGCACGGCATCTGGAGGAAGCGACCCGCATCGTCCGGGCATTGCTGGCCGGCGAGAAAGTCGAGTACGACGGCCTGATCGAACGCGTGCGAGGGTTCCGCCTGCGCCTGCCCGCTCTGGGCCCGACGCTCGCCCGCAGCGTCGACGGGCCGCACACGGACGCCCAGATCGGCCGGCCCAGTGTGGGATCCGCGCACGCCAGGCATGGGCGTGAGCAGCAGTCGCGGCCCCCTACCGCGCCCGAGGGTGCCGCCACCGTGGACGAGGCCGAGAACGCGGGGCCCCGCGCCGTGGCCGCGCCCCGCGGCGGCGAGGTCGTAGTGGCGGCCTTCGGCGAGCGCGCGCTGGAGGTCGCCGCGCGTTGCGCCGACCGCGTCGTGCTCAATCTGGTGACACCGGCTCAGGTCGCCCGATGCGTCGCTGTCATACGTGAATTCGCTGCGGCGGCCGGGCGGCCGGCACCGCCCGTTTCGGTGTGGGTGACCGCGGCATTCGAGCCCGATGCGGGCATGCTCGTCACGGTTCGTCGAGGGGTGGTCGGCTATCTCCGCGCTCCGGGGTATGACGCCATGTTCACCGAGGCCGGGTTCGGCGATGTGGTCGAGCTGGCGCGCACCGGAGCGCACCCACGTCAGGTGCTGGCGGCCATTCCGAACGAATTGCCCGCGGCCGTCGGCATATTCGGGGATGCCGAGACGGTGGCCGCCCGGCTCGGCCGGTACCGGGACGCCGGTGCGGACGAGGTGGTCATCGTGCCGGTGACCGCCGACGACGATCCCGCCGGTCAACGGACGCTGGAGGCGCTGGCAGGAATTCGCGCGCAGTCGGCGGGACGGCCCGAAGGGAGTGTCGATGAGTGAGGCGTTCGTCTACGACGCGGTGCGCTCGCCGCGGGGGCGGGTGCGCAAGGGCGGCGGCACGTTGGCGGAGATCCCGCCGTACGAACTGTTCGGGCAATTGCTGACGGCGCTGGAAGAACGCGGGTGTCCGCCCGCGGCCGTGGACGACGTGTTCGTCGGCGTGAGTACCGCGGTGGGCGAGCACGGCGGGAATGTCGCCCGGTCCGCGGTGTTGTGGGCCGGATGGCCGGATTCGGTACCGGGAGCGGTGGTGTCGCGGCTGTGCTGTTCGGGCTTGGACGCGGTGGAGGGCGCGGCCGCGCGGGTGGCGGCCGGGTTCGCCGATGTGATCGTCGCGGGCGGAGTCGAGTCGATGTCCCGCGTACCCATGCTCACGGACCGGCCCGCCATCGCCGTGGACGCCGATCTGGGGGAGCGGACCGGGTTCGTGACCATTGGAGTATCGGCGGATCTGACGGCGGCCGAGTACGGCATCACCCGGCCGGAACTGGATGCCTACGCGGTGCGGTCGCATCGAAGGGCCAGTGGCGCTGCTACTTCGGAGTCGGTGATCCCGGTACGCAAGGGCGACAGCGTGATACTCGCCGCCGACGAGGGCGCGCGGCCGGACGCCTGCGCATCCGCCTTCGCGGCCCTGCCGACCCTGTTCGGCGCCGACCCGTCCTGGGGGCGGGTGGCTCGGCGGATGCCGCGCGCACGACATCCGATCGGCGGGCTGCACACCATCGCCACCGCACCGCAATTGGCAGACGGCGCTTCGGCGCTGCTGCTGGGCAATCGGCAGGCGGAACGCATTCTCGGCAGGCCGCCGGTCGCGCAGATCGTGGGCACGGCACAGACAGCCGTCCGATCGCCGCTGCTGACCGCGCCGACCAGTGCGGCCCGGGTGGCGCTGCAACGGGCGGGAATCTCGCCCGCGCAGCTGGATGTGATCGAGGTGAACGAATCCTTCGCCGTCACACCGCTGGTGCTCATGCGCGAGCTCGGACTGGATGCGGCGCGGGTGAATCCGTCCGGCGGCGCGGTCGCGGTCGGGCACCCGCTCGGCGCGACCGGAGGGATTCTCCTCGCCCTGGCGCTGGACGAACTGCGCCGCCGCGATGGCGAGCACGCGCTGGTCGCCATTCCCGCCGCGCTCGGACTCGGCGCGGCCGTGGTGCTGCGCCGCCTCACCTGACCCGCCGCCGTCACCGGACCAACTCGTCACCAGGGAATCCCGATGGTCGAAACATTCTCCTCCGCAACCACTCCCAGTACCGATCGTGCGGTGCGGCCCTGCCATCCCGCGGACACCGTGCGCACCTATCTCGAGCGCGGCTGGTGGCAGCCCGAGACGATTCCTGACGTCTTCCGCCACCGCGTCACCGAGGCCCCCGACGCCCCCGCGATCACCGACCCGGCCAATCTGGCGGATCTGACCGGAGCGCACCCGCGCACTCTCACCTGGCGCGAGCTCGACGACCACGTCCTCGACATCGCGGCGACCCTGCTGGCCAACGGGATTCGTCCAGGATCGACCGTCGTGATCCAGCTGCCCAACTCGATCGCATTGACGGCGGTCTACCTCGCCCTGTGGCGACTGGGCGCGGTCGCCACGCCCATGCCGGTGTCCTTCCGGCGGCACGAGCTGTCCGGCATTGTCGCGGCGACCGATGCCGAGGCCATCATTACCGTTGGGGCGCTGGGAGACCGGGAGATCGCCGCGGAGGCGCTGACCGTCGCCGACGGGAAGCGCACCGTCTTCGGCTTCGGTCCCGGCGTCCCGGAACACGCGATACCCCTCGGCGATCCGGTCGGCACGCCTGCCCGGAATCGCGTGCGCGACTACGCCTCCGCACTCCCGGTCACCGTGAACGACCGCATCACCGTCTGCTGGACCAGCGGCACCGAGGCCGCGCCCAAGGGCGTTCCCCGCTGTCACGGCGACTGGCTGGCCGTGGCGGGCGGCGTTCAGGACGGGCTGGGCGTGACCCCGGATTCGGTGGTGCTCAACCCGTTTCCCATGGTGAACATGGCCGGGTTCGCGGGCTCGTTCCTGCCGTGGCTGCTGGCGGGCGGGCACCTCGTGCAGCATCATCCGCTGGACCTGACGGTCTTCTTCCGGCAGATCGCCGAGCATCGAGTCACCCACACCAGCATGCCGCCCGCTCTGCTCACCATGCTCTTGCAGAACGACGCCCTGCGCGCCCGAGCAGACCTGTCCTCGCTGCGCACGGTCGGCTCGGGCGGTGCGCCGCTGCCGCCGCCGGTGGTCCGGCGCTGGCAGGAGGAGCTGGGCATACAGGTGATCAACTTCTTCGGATCCAATGAGGGCGTGAGCCTGCTGGGCGCACCCGCCGACATTCCGGATCCGACACTGCGCGCCCAGCATCTGCCGTACTACGGGGCGGCGGGAGTGCGCTGGTCCACCAGGCTGGCCGAGCGGACGGCGGTGAAACTGGTCGACGTCACGAGCGGGGAGACGGTCACCGAGATCGGCGGGCGCGGCGAGCTGCGGCTGCGCGGACCGGCCGTCTTCGGCGGCTACCTGCCCGGCACGGCCGACACCGGACCCTTCGACCACGACGGATACCTGTGCAGCGGTGACGTCTTCGAACTGTGCGGCGAGGGCGGCAGATACCTGCGCTTCGTAGACCGGGTGAAGGAGATCATCATCCGCGGCGGCATGAATATCGCACCCGCGGAGATCGAGGGCCTGCTCATGGATCATCCCGCGGTCGCGGATGTGGGGGTGGTCGGCTACCCGGACGCGGTGCTCGGCGAGAGATGCTGTGCCGTGGTCGTTCCCGCACCCGGCGCGACGGTGACCCTCGAGGATCTGGTCACGCATCTCAGGGCGCGCGAGGTCGCGTCCTTCAAACTGCCCGAGCGCCTGGAGATCACCGACGCGCTCCCGCGCAATCCGGTCGGCAAACTGCTGCGCCGGGAACTGCGCGCCCGACTCTGACCACACTTCGACAACAGGAGGACTCCGTGTCCGTGCACATTCTGGGCGGCGGCCAAACCGATTTCGCCGTCAACTGGCACCGCGTCGGCCTCGGATTCGACGCCCTGATCCGCGCCGTCCTGGACGAGACGCTCGCCGCCACTCATCTCGATGCCACCGCGATCGAGGTGATCCATGTCGGCAATGCCTTCGGTCAATTGTTCACCGGCCAAGGCCATCTCGGCGGTATGCCCGCCACCATCCATCCGGACCTGTGGGGAATCCCCGCCTCCCGTCACGAGGCCGCCTGCGCCTCCGGCAGCATGGCGGCCCTGGCCGCCATGGCCGACCTCGAATCCGGCCGCTACGACTGCGCGCTGGTGCTCGGCGCGGAACTCGAGAAGACCGTCCCCGGTGGGCAGGCCGCGGCATACATGGGCGCGGCGGCCTGGGCGGGTCACGAGGCGCAGGGCACCGACCTGGTCTGGCCGACCCAATTCGCCGCCATCGCCGAGGAATACGACCGCCGCTACGGACTCGACCCCGCCCACCTGCGCGCCATCAGCGAACTCAATATCGCGAACGCGCGGTCGAATCCGTATGCCCAGACCCGGAATTGGAGCTATTCCGACACCAGCTTCACCGACGACGACACCGCCAACCCGCCGGTGACCGGCATGCTGCGCCGCCAGGACTGCAGCCAGATGACCGACGGCGCGGCCGCTGTGATCCTGGTCTCGGACCGGTTCCTGAAGCGGCACAGCCCTGCCCGCGCCGAGCGCACCGCGGTGATCTCCGGCTGGGGCCACCGCACGGTCGGCCTCCCGCTCGAGGAGAAGTTCCGCGCCTCCGCCGCCGAAGCCTACGTCTTCCCCCACATCCGCACGGCCGTCCTGGACGCCCTGTCCCGGGCCGGGCTCGCCGACATCCACCAGCTCGACGGCGTCGAGGTCCACGACTGCTTCTCCATGTCCGAGTACCTGGCCATCGACCACCTCGGTCTCACCGCGCCCGGCGAGAGCTGGAAGGCCGTGGAATCCGGCGACATCACCCGCACCGGCAGCCTGCCGATCAATCCCGGTGGCGGCCTCATCGGTGTCGGTCACCCGGTCGGCGCGACCGGGGTCCGGATGCTTCTCGACGCCTACAAGCAGGTCACCGGGCAGGCCGGCGACCCTCAGCTGGCGGACGTCACCCGATACGGCACAGTCAATATCGGCGGCAGCACCACCACGGTCGCGAGCTTCGTCGTCGAATCCACCGCCGGCTGACGCCCGCACGGTGTGGAGTTGACGGACTTGTCACGCGGCGGTGTGGGGCCGGTGCCCATCGGGCCCCGCGTGCCGCGGAGGCGGGTCACCGTGGGCCGGCGCGTACCGGATCCGAGGGCGGTCCTCAGCATCGTGGTGATGGTGAGTGAGGCCCACCGTCCTCACGGCGGACGCCCGCCGTGAGGACCCGGGCCCACGTCTCACTCGGCGAGTTTGGCCGGGTCGCGGACCGCTCCCCGGTCGGACGAGGTGGCGAGCAGGGCATAGGTTTTCAATGCCAGGGAAACCTCACGTTCGCGGTGGCGCGGCCGATAGCCGCTGCCGGCCTCCAATTCGATACGGCGAGTGGCCAATTCGGCGTCGTCGACGTGGAGGGTAAGGGTGCGCGATGGGATGTCGATGGTGATGGAGTCGCCATCGTGGACCAGTGCCAGCGGACCGCCCGCCGCGGCCTCGGGTGAGATGTGGCCGATGGAGCAGCCGGACGAGCCACCCGAGAACCGGCCGTCGGTGATCAGCGCGCACTCCTCGGCGAGGCCGAGGCCCTTCAGATAGGAAGTCGGATACAGCATTTCCTGCATGCCCGGCCCGCCGCGCGGACCCTCGTAGCGGATGACCAGCACATCCCCGGCCTCGATCCGGCCCGACAGGATCGCCTCGACCGCGTCCTCCTGCGACTCGACCACCACGGCCGGGCCGGTGAAGGTGTGCATGTGCGCGGCTACGCCCGCCGACTTCACCACCGCGCCGTCGGGAGACAGATTGCCGCGCAACACCGCCAGGCCGCCATCACGCGAGTGTGCGTGGGCCCGATCGCGAATGCAGCCCACCGCGGCGTCCAGGTCCAGGGTATGCCAGCGTTCGGACTGGGAGAATGCCATCGCCGATCGCTTGCCGCCGGGCGCGGCATGGAACAACTCCAGGGCGGCGGGGGTGGGCCGGCCGCCCCGCACATCCCACTCACCAAGCCATTCGGCGAGTGAATCCGCGTGCACGGCATGAACATCGCGGTGCAGCATCCCGGCGCGGTCCAGCTCGCCCAACAGCGCGGGAATGCCGCCCGCCCGGTGCACGTCCTCGATCAGATGGTCGCCATTGGGCGCGACCCTGCACAGGCACGGCACGCGCAGCGACATCTTCTCGATATCGGTGAGCGTGTAGTCCAGTCCCGCCTCCCGTGCGGCCGCCAGCAGGTGCAGCACCGTGTTGGTGGACCCGCCCATGGCCAGGTCCAGGGCCATCGCATTGTCGAAGGCCTTGCGGGAGGCGATGTTCCGGGGCAGGACCGTCGCGTCGTCCTCGTCGTAGTAGCGGCGCGCCAGATCCATGACCGCGCGGCCCGCGGCCCGGTAGAGCTCAGCGCGCGCGGAATGGGTGGCCAGGGTGGTGCCATTGCCCGGCAGCGCCAGCCCCAGGGCCTCGGTCAGGCAGTTCATGGAGTTCGCGGTGAACATGCCCGCGCATGAGCCGCAGGTCGGACAGGCGTTCTCCTCGATGCGCTCGAGATCCGCGTCGGACACCTCGGGCGAGACCGCCTCGGCCATGGTGACGATGAGATCCAGTCGGCTGCGCACCGTGCCGTCGACCAGCACCGCGGTGCCGCCCTCCATCGGGCCGCCGGAGACGAACACCGTCGGGATGTTCAGCCGCATCGCCGCCATGAGCATGCCGGGAGTGATCTTGTCGCAGTTGGAGACGCATACCAGGGCATCGGCGCAGTGCGCATTCACCATGTACTCGATCGAATCCGCGATCAGATCGCGCGATGGCAGCGAGTAGAGCATGCCGCTGTGCCCCATGGCGATTCCGTCGTCCACGGCAATGGTGTTGAACTCGCGTGCGATGCCGCCCGCGGCGCGCACCGCCTCGGAGACCATGCGGCCGACCGGCTGGAGGTGGGTGTGGCCGGGCACGAACTCCGTGAAGCTGTTCGCGATGGCGATGACGGGCTTGCGGCCGATATCCGCCGAGGGAACGCCGCTGGCCCGCATGAGGGCGCGGGCCCCGGCCATATTCCGTCCGTGCGTGACCGTGCGGGAGCGCAACTCGGGCATCACGCCACCTCCTCCTCAATCTGCAACCGGGTGGTTGCAACTGCGTGGTTGGAGTTTGCCACAGCCGTGAGCCCCATCGCAACCGTGTGGTTGGAAATGGTTGGATGGAACCCATGGCGTGGGATACCGAGAGGACCAGACGGCTGCTGCTCGAGGCGGCGGTGCACGAGTTCGCCGAACGCGGACCCGACGGCGCCCGGGTGAACGCGATCGCGGCCCGCGCCGGCATCAACAAGGAACGCATCTACCAGTACTTCGGCGATAAGCGCGGCCTGTTCGAGGCCGTGCTCACCGATCAGCTCGAACAACTCGCCGCCGCCAGCCCGCTGACCGCCGACAAGGCCGGAGACCTGGCCGAATACGCGGGCCACGTCTTCGACTTCCACCGCACCCATCCACAGTTCCTGCGGCTCATGTACTGGGAAGGGCTGCAACCCCAGGATGGTGAGCTGCCCGCCGAATCGGCCCGGGCTTCGCACTACGCGGACAAGGTGGCGGCGCTCGCCGCCGCTCAGCAGGCCGGAACCCTGCCCCGCGATGTCGCGCCCGGCTACCTGCTGTACGCGGTCGCGGCGCTGGCGGCCTGGTGGTTCGCGGCGCCGCAGGTGGTCCGGATGATCCTGGGCGCGGACACCGACGATCCGGACACACTGCGGGCCGCACTGGTCAGCCTGGTGCGGCGGCTCGAGGTACGGAACTAGCGGCGAACCAATTCCTGCAGGGCTCCGATGATTTCGGCCGGATTCCTCGGCCGTGCGGTGACCGCGTGTGGCGGTCCGAGGGAGCGGGTCGCGAGCCCATCTGCCATCGGGCTGCGCCCGTGCCTGCCGGCCCGCGCCGCCCTCGACCCGGATGAGCGCGATCCGATGCGGCGGGTGAACTCCCCGGAGGGGGCACGGGATCGATCACCCCCGAATCCGCATCGCACTACCTGGATCTGCTGAACGCCAGACTCGGCTAGCCGTAATCAGTTGGGCGCGAGGGCATTCGAGAGCGCGGTCAGCACCGGTGCGCAGCCCGTGTCCAGGGTGAGGGCGGCGAGGTCGTGCCCGCGGGTGCGGCCGCGATTGAGGATGATGACAGGGCGGCCGGACTTGGCGGTGCGGCGGGCGAAGCGGAGACCGGACATGACCGTCAGCGACGAGCCGACGACCAGGAGGACATCGGCGGCGTCGACCAGCTCGAACGCGGCGGCGACGCGGGGTTTGGGCACGGATTCGCCGAAGTAGACGATGTCGGGTTTGAGCAGGCCGCCGCAGTGCAGGCAGTCGACCATGCGGAAGCAGTCGGTGTCGGCCACGACCGCGTCGGCATCCGGTGCGACCTCGAGTCCGTCGAGGAGCACCGAGTCGGCGAAGCCGGGGTTGGCGGCCTCGAGGCGATCGGCCAGAGCCATGCGCGACGTGAGCCGGTCACACGCGAGGCAGCGCACCCGGGCGTAGACGCCGTGCAGATCGATGACGCGGCGCTGCCCGGCCTTGGTGTGCAACAGATCCACGTTCTGGGTGATGAGACCGGTGACGATCCCCGCGCGCTCCAGCCGGGCCAGGGCGCGATGCGACGGATTCGGCCGGGCCGCGTCCATCCGCCGCCAGCCGACGTGATTGCGGGCCCAATACCGTTGGCGGAACACCGGATCGCCGACGAACTGCTGATAGGTCATCGGGTTCCGAGGCGGGGCGTCGGGGCTGCGGTAGTCCGGAATGCCGCTGTCGGTGGAGATGCCCGCACCGGTGAGTACGGCCAGGCGCCGCCCGGCCACCAGCTCCAGCAGGCGATCGAACTGCTGCGAGGAACCGGAATCGGGCATGCGGCCAGCCTACGACGCACCCGTCGTGTGCCCTCGATCACGTCGAGTCACACTCGCCGGGTCCACGTCGTCTCCATGGCAGGACGCCACCGCAGCGGCGGTGGGCACTCGGCGAAGGAGATGGTCGACATGGCGAAGACGGTTCTGGTCACCGGCGGTACCGGCACCCTGGGCAGCCTGGTCACCCCGCTGTTGCGGGAGGCGGGTGTACGGGTGCGCGTGCTGAGCCGCACCGCACGCGAGGGCACGGACGGCCTCGAGTATGTGGCCGGGGACCTGCAGACCGGTGACGGCATCGCCGCGGCGGTCACGGGCGTCGACACCGTCCTGCACCTGGCCGGCAGCCCCAAGGGCGACGGCGAGAAGGCCCGCATCCTGGTCGACGCCATCCACGCCGCCGGCGTCGCGCCGCATCTGGTTTACATCTCGGTGGTCGGCGCCGAGCGCGTCCCGGTCGAGAGCGCCCTCGACCGGCAGGTCATGGCCTACATGGCGGCCAAGCGGGAAGCCGAACTGGTGGTGGAGAATTCGGGACTGCCGTGGACCACCCTGCGCGCCACCCAGTTCCACGACCTGCTCTTCACCATGGTGTCGGCGCTGGGCAGACTGCCGCTGGTGCCGGTCGTCGACTTCCGCTTCCAGCCCATCGAAACCGCCGAGGTGGCAGCGCGTTTGGTGGAACTGACATTGGGCGATCCCGCGGGTCTGGTCGACGAGATCGGCGGACCGCGCATCTACACCATGAAGGAACTGGAGCGCAGCTACCTGGAAGCCATCGGCCGCCGCCGCCCGGTGTTCACCGTGAAGGCCCCGGGCAAGGCCGCCCGCGCCTACGCGGCGGGCGGCAACCTCACCCCGGAGCACGCGGTGGGCGAACGCACCTGGGAGGAATTCCTGGCCGCCAAGCTCGCGGCCGCGTGAGCGGATCGGATGCGAAAACCGGTGTCAGCGCGGTCCGTTGGTATTGAGGTACACCACCGGACCGTCGCCGAAGCGGCCGTGCGCGTTCATGTCCAGCAGCGCGGCCATCGCCTTGGCGGTGTAGACCGGCTCCAGCCGTATGTGCTCCCGATCCGCCGAGAGGGACTGCGCGGTAGCGGCTTCCGGCATCGGATGGCCGTATCCCGGACCGAGGTAGTCGGTCACGATATCCAGATTGCCGGCGGGGGCGAGGTTCCCGGGCAGCCGAGCACCGCGGGCCCGCAACAGCCGCTCGGTCCGGTCCGCCAGCTTGGCCAGCGTCCGTTCATCGAGGCGCAGCGTGTCGTTCACGACCACGCCCACCACCCGGGTCGGCAGACCGGCCAGCCGTAGTCCGAGCGAGAGCCCCGCCGCCGTCCCGCCCGAGCCGACCGGGATCACGATGTGGCTCGGCTCCGGCAGCGTCCCATCGCGCACCTGATCCGCCAATTCCAGTGCCGCCTCGACGTATCCGAGCGCACCCACCGGCGACGACCCGCCCGCCGGGAGAAAATAGGGCGGCCGCCACCCCGAGAAATGCCGGGCCAGCAGCAATGGCGCACTCAGGATCGTGCGGGCCTTGGAATGGGTGAAGTGCAATTCCGCACTCGAGGCCCGCAACCGCTCCAGTTGCGCGCGCACATGCTCGTCCACCGGTTGATCCACCAGCGCCAGCACGGTTTTCACTCCGTGCTCGCGCCCGTACAGCGCGGTCGCCAGACCCCAGTTGGTGCCCAGGCCACCCACCGTCACGATGGTCGTCCGCCGCTGCCGCAGCGCGTCGGGCAGCAGCCACTCCAGCTTGCGCACCTTGTTGCCGCCCCAGCCGCCGTCGCCGAAGGCGCTGTCGTCCTTGAGCCAGATGTCCGCGCCCACCGTGTCGAGGGCATCCAGTCGCCGCACCGGTGTCGGGGTCGTTCCCAGCCGCACATGCGGCAGTGTCCGGGTGAGTTCCGGGTGCAGGCGATGCAGGTGCGGCGTCACCGGTCCAACCTATCGACTGTCCAGTTTTGCGACGAGTGTGTCAGGTGACACATGGTTCGCACACCCCTGCTGCTACGTTTCGCAAAGCAATCAGATTCGGCAAGGAGAACTCATGCCTGGTGTAACCGATCGCGTCGTCATTGTCACCGGAGCTGGTGGCGGTCTGGGCCGGGAGTACGCGCTGCTGCTCGCCCGGGAGGGCGCACTGGTCGTGGTCAACGACCTCGGAGGCGCACGCGACGGGTCCGGATCCGGGCACAGCATGGCCGATGCCGTGGTCGAGGAGATCCGCGCGGCCGGCGGCACCGCCGTCGCCAACTATGACAGCGTCGCCACCGAGGAGGGTGCGAAGTCGCTGATCCAGACCGCGCTCGACAGCTTCGGCGCGGTGCACGGCGTGGTCAACAATGCGGGCATCCTGCGCGATATGAGCTTCGTCAAGATGACCCCCGAAGCCTTCGAGGCGGTGCAGCGGGTGCACCTGTTCGGCTCGTTCTACGTCACCCACGCCGCCTGGCCGCACTTCCGCGAACAGGGCTTCGGCCGCGTCGTCATGGCCACCTCCACCTCCGGCCTGTACGGCAACTTCGGCCAGGCCAATTACGGCGCGGCCAAACTCGGGCTGGTCGGCATGATGAACACCCTCGCCATCGAGGGCCGCAAGTACGACATCACCGTCAATGCCGTCGCGCCCATGGCCGCCACCCGCATGACCGCCGACATCGCCTCGGCCGAGATGCTCGACAAGCTGCCGCCCGCCCAGGTCGCCCCCGTCGTCGGCCATCTGGTCGGCGAGGACTGCACCGACTCCGGCTTGGTGCTTGTGGTCGGCGGCGGCTCGGTGCAGCGGGTCCAGCTGTTCGCCAACCAGCCCGTCTTCTTCAGTGAGGTCCCGACGGTCGATCAGGTGCGGGAGAATTGGAGTCGTATTACTGATATGTCCGACGCTCAGCCCGGGGTGAACCCAGCGGGCTGAGCCTGCCCGAGGAGCCTCGCCATGAGCGAGAACACGTGGGACGCACTGGTTGTCGGAGCCGGAGCGGGCGGGCTGTGCGCGGCCGCCCGGCTCTCTCACCACGGCTACCGCACCCTGGTCGTCGAACGTCTGGACCGCGTCGGCGGCCGGGCCTCCACCACCGAACTCGACGGCTTCCAAATCAACACCGGCGCGGTCGTCGTCGAACTCGGCGGCCTCACCGAACAGACCTTCGAGGAGTTGGGGGCGAAATTCGAAGTGCGCCCGGCCGATCCGCCGATTCTGTACCGAATAAACGGCCGTGACGTGGACGTCACCAGCGGCGGGTGGGGACTGCTCATCTCCCAGCTGACCCGGCAGGGCGCCAAGCTGCTCACCGGAGTCGGCGCGGCCCGCGTCGACGGCGGACTGCTTGACCGGGAACTGTCCACCGCCGACTGGGTGCGCCGGTACACCAGAAACGATGCGGTACAAGGGATCTTCCGCAATATGTGCGGCTCCGTCTTCGCGGTCGGCTCCGAGGAACTCCCGGCGCGGGTCTTTCTCACCTACTTCACCCGCAAGTCCGCCTTCAAGAAGTTCGGCTTCTGTCCCGAGGGCACCATCGGGATCTGGAAGGCGCTGGTGGAGGTGGTGGAACGCAATGGGGGAGAGGTCCGTCTGGGCAGCGAGGTGCGGCAGTTGCTCGTCGAGGACGATCGCGTCACCGGCGCGCGGATCCGCCGCGACGGCGAAACCTCCGATGTGTCGTGCGCTGTGGCCATCAGCGACATCGGCCCGTCGGCCACACTGGATCTCGTTGGCCCCGGCCACTTTCCGTCCGAGTACGTCGGCTCGGTGCTGCAGCGGGATCTGCCCTGCGCCATGATCTCGGTCAACTTCGCCAGCCGGGAACCGCTCATCGACGCACCCGGTCTGCTCAGCTTCGCCCGCACTCGGCGACTGTGCTACGTCGCCAACTTCACCGCCACCTGCCCGGAGATGGCGCCCGAGGGCTGGCACCTCTATGTGGGCGCCGGGGTGCCCAAGCCGTCGGTGGGCGACTTCGACTCCGAGGCCGAAACCGCACTGGTACTCCAGGATCTGCGCGAGGAGATCCCGGGCTTCGACCGGGCCCGCATCCTGTCCATCGCGGTGACCCGCGACGACTGGCCACCCCAGCGCGCCGTCGCCGGCTACGACCTACCCCACGACACCCCGATCGCCAACCTGTGGAATGTCGGCGACGCCGTCAAGGAGTACGCCAACGGCGGCATCACCGCCTGCGTGGAAACGGCGAAAATCGTTGTCGACGAAATAATCGCCAGCGGCGTAGGCCGCTCCGAAACGTGACACCTGACGCCGTATCGATGGAGGGACCCCAAGATCGGTTCGGCGCCCAGCCGGCGGCGTGCCCACGCGACCGGCAACGTCTTCTCAGCCGGGCGCCGCAGTACCGGGGAGGCGGGTCCGCATCCCGGGCAGCCGATCAACCATGGCCACAACGTAATCCGCGACGATTCCGACCAGCACCGGCCGCTCCACCTTCAGTCCGCCGTCGAGCCACACGAGGATCAGCTCCGCCGCACCGCCGGTGATCAATTGGGCCAGTGCGGTCAGCGCGGTGTCCTCGCCCTCCGGAATATCGAGAAGCACGCGGGTCTGCTCGATGAGCAGCTCCGCCACCCGCCGCATGCCCTCGAACCGGCGGCGCATGAGCATCTCGCTGCCGTACGCCTGGGCGAAGGCGATATTGGCCCGGCGCGGATCGTCGGTGACCGCGATGATGAGCGCCGCCACCCCGGCCCGCAGCTTCTCCTCCGGCCCGCCCGGTGTGTCGATCATGGCCGAGCGCGCCGCGTCCAGCGTCGCGCCCTGCACCTCGTCCAGCAGCGCCTCGGCCAAAGCGTCCAGGTCGGTGAAGGATTCGTAGAAGAAGCGCGGCCCCACCTTCGCCTGCTCGCACACCCCGCGCACCGTGAGTGCGGCCAGCCCCTGCGTGCCGACGATGTCGAGGGCCGCGTCCAGCAGCCGTCGTCGACGCTGCTCGCGGCGCTCGTCGGTCGTGGTGCCGCGATAGGTCCCGTTGGAAGCTCGCGTCACCCCCACAGCTTGGCACAGAAATCAGGAAACGACCGTTTACGGAAACCGTCGTTTCCGCTACCGTGGAAAGCATGGCTGTACGAAAAGCCGTGGTGAACCATCGAATTCAGTGCCGCGCCGCCGGGGTACTGCAGCGGTATCCCTCCGTGCCGCGGGCGCTGGCGACACCACCGCCCGGCAGCGGCCTCAAACCGGTGATGGGCGACTATGGCCCGCCCGGTATCGGTCACGTGGTGAGCAGTCTCGCCGATCCCCTCGCCTTCGGCCGCGAGCGCATGCGCCGCTACGGCCCCGTGCAATGGATGGGCGTGTTCGGGCGGCAGGTGGTCGGCATCGGCAGCCCGGCCGCCGTCGAGGAGGTGCTGCTCGACCGCAAGCACGTCCTGTCCGCGCAACAAGGCTGGGAATTCCTGATCGGCCCGTTCTTCCGCGGCGGACTCCTGTTGCGCGACTTCGACGATCACGCCTACCACCGCCGCATCCTGCAGCAGGCCTTCACCCGCCCACGGCTCATCGGCTACCTCAATCTGACCACCCCCCGCATCGTTCGCGGTGTCGATTCCTGGCTGCCCGGCCCCGATTTCCCGCTCTACGATCACGTCAAGCGCATGCTGCTGGAGCAGGCCACCGTGGTGTTCGCGGGCGCGGAACTCGGCCCCGAGGGCACCCGGCTCGCGCGCGCCTTCGAGGACGCGGTGCACGGCGGCAAGGCCATCATCCGCACGAATATGCCCGGCGGCGTATGGAATCGCGGTCTACGCGGCCGCCGCGTGCTCGAGGACTACTTCCGACGCGAACTGTCCGCCAAACGCGCCGGTGCGGGGGAGGACCTGTTCAGCGTGCTCTGCCACGCCGAGACCGAGGACGGTGAATCCTTCACCGACGCCGACATCGTCGACCACATGATCTTCGTCATGATGGCCGCCCACGACACCAGCACCCTCGCCATCTGCATGCTGGCCTACGAGCTGGCCCGGAATCCGGAATGGCAGGAACGGCTGCGCGAGGAATCCCAGGAGCTGGGCAAACCCACCCTCGACTACGCCGACCTCGACCGGCTGCCCAGTATGGAGCTGGCCTTCCGCGAGACCCTGCGGATGTACGCCCCGGTCGGGCAGATGGTGCGAGAAGCCTTGGAGGACACCGATATCGCCGGGTACTTCATTCCCAAGGGGGCGCTGATCATGGTCGGCCCGTACTCCATGATGCGCAATGCGGAGTATTGGCACGATCCGGATGTCTTCGATCCGGAGCGCTTCGATCCCGCACGCGCCGAGGACAAGTCGCACCGCTTCGCCTGGCCGCCCTTCGGCGGCGGCGCGCACAAGTGCATCGGCCGGTACTTCGGCGGCATGACCGTCAAGGCGACCATGCACCGCATGCTGCTGAACTATCGCTGGAGCGTGCCGGACGGCTACGAGGTGACCCTGGTGGCCGGCACCGGCCCCTCTCCCGCCGATGGACTGCCGATCCGTCTGAGCCGTCTCTGAACACCGCGCGGCGGCTCAGCGGACGTCACGCGGGATCCCGAGTTCGATGTCCAGATAGCGTAATTCCGGATCCCGGCGCCGCCCATTGCGGAAGGCGCGGAACACCAGATCCTGCGGATGCCCGACGGTGAACACCTCCGTGAAGGTCGCCACCGTCCGCCGCGGCGCACCCTCCAGATTGGGATTGAACCCGACCTTGGCCAGCGGCCCCTCCCAGATGAGCGCCGCCCCGCCGGGCACGCTGTGCGGGGCGAAGCTCCAGCCCAGTTCGCGCATGCGGCGATCGAATTCGGCCGCGCCGTGCCCGGCCACGTCCCAGCCGCTGGCCTCATTGAAAAGCTGCCTGCCGTGCAGGAATTGGACGAAGCACGGATCCGGGCCGGGATGCGGGGTGCTGAGATTGATGACGCCGTCCCAGGGCAGGGTGGTCAGCGCCCAGCTCAGCCGCGCCTCGAAATCGGCCCAGTCCGAACACACCACGGGCGCCTGCCGCTCGCTCGGGCGGTCGGCGGGCAGGCCGTAACTGCCGACACCGGGCGCGTCCATGCTCCACGTCGCGAACCGCAGCCGGTCGCCGTCCATGCCGAGGCCGTCGCGTAGCACCGCCACCACGGATTGAGCGACCCCGCGCCGATGGTCGACGGACTCGCCGCGCTGCCAGCCGGTGCTCCACTCGCGCGCCAGCCGCGGCTGCTGATGCACCCGCTGCATGGCCCGCCACTGCGGATCGGGTGCGGTGGCATCGGATTCCGAGGGTAGTGGCACCGGATCCCAGGTGCCGTCGGGCTGGATGCGAAGGACGCTCAGCAGCTGTTCGGCGTCGGCGGCGTCCTCGGGGACCGCCACCAGGACCTCGATCTCGGTGCCCTGCTGTGCGAAATGCACACGGCGGTCGGTGAGTTCGTCACGAACCTGAATGAATCGCGGGTTCCACCCGAGCCCGGATTCGTCCGCGTCCTCGTCCTCCTCGAGAAAAAATGGCATCCATTTGAGCAGTACGTCCCATCCCTGCGAACCCACCTTGCCTCCCTCCGGGTTCTCGCCAACCTACTCGCCGTTCCCGCGCCGTGTCCGCCGGTGGGTACCGGCCGACCTGCCCACTGTGGTAGAACGTGTTCTAATTTTTCACCTGAAGGACCACGAATGAACTGGTATACCGGCAATACCGTCTACGACACCGTGCTGACGATCGCTTTCGCGTTCGCGGCTTTCGTTCTGATCGGCGGCCTCTTCGGGCAGAGCCCCTACGGCCGCTTCGCCACCGCCAAGCTCGGACTCAATATCGATCCGAAGCTCGGCTGGTGGTTGATGGAGATTCCGGCCACCGTGGTCTTCGCGATCGCGTACCTGACGGGTCCGCGCCGCTTCGAGCCGACTTCCCTGGTGCTGGCGGCCATCTGGATTCTGCACTACGGCAACCGGGGCTGGTTCTTCCCCCTCTCGATTCGCCAAGTGCCCGGCAAGACCAGTAGTTTCAACGTTTCGGTGCTGGGCATGGGCATGTTCGTGACCGCGCTGCACGGTTACCTCAATGGTGCGCTGTTCAGCAACGATTATCTCGGGCAGTACGGAACCCACTGGCTCACCGACCCACGCTTCATCGTCGGATTGATCATCTATCTCAGCGGTTTCGCGCTGCTGGTGAGCTCGGAGGCGATCGTTCGCAATCTTCGCGACAAGAACAACCCGGGCGCAACGGAATACAAGATTCCGTACGGTTTGGGATTCCGATTCGTCACCAGCCCCACGTATCTGGGCGAGCTGGTCGCCTGGGCGGGATTCGCCATTCTCACCTGGGCGCTGCCCGGAGTGGTCATCTTCCTGATCACCTTCGGGAACCTGGTGCCGCGCGCCTTCGCCACCCACACCTGGTACCGGGAGAAGTTCGAGGACTATCCGCCGGAGCGAAAAGCGCTGGTGCCGTTCGTCATCTAGCGTCGCCCAGTGCGCCGTGGCGCAGCGCCTTGTCGCGATACATGGCGGTGTCCACGGCGTGCATGAGTTCGTCGATGGCGGTGGAGTCGGTGTCCACCAGTGCGGTGCCGATGCTCGCGCCCACGTGGACCAGCAATCCCGCGACATCGAACGGGTCGCGCAGCGCGGCCAGCAGACTCTCCGCGATGGTGTCCAATTCGTCCTGACCCGAGCAGTTTTCGACCAGGACGATGAACTCGTCGCCACCCAGTCGCGCCGCCACGCCGTTGGGCGGCAGGGCCCGGCGCAGTCGCTGGCCCACCTCGCAGAGCACCCGGTCGCCGGCGGTGTGGCCGCGGCGGTCGTTGACCTCCTTGAAGCCGTCCAGATCCAGGTAGCAGACCCCGACCTGGCCGGTGGCGGCGGCGAGGCGGTCGAAGAAGAGCAGACGGTTGGGCAGGCCGGTCAGCCAATCGTGGTGGGCGTCGTGCCAGAGCTGGTCGGCCAGCTGCTTGCGGTCGGTGACATCGACGGTGACGCCGACCAGGAAGCGCGGCCTGCCCTCGCTGTCGCGGACCACGGTCATCGACAGGTCGATGGTGGTGCGCGCGCCGTCCGGTTTGGTGTGCTCGCTCTCGAAACGGAAGCGGTCGATCTCCCCGGACAGCAGGCGCTGGAACAAACCGAACGCCTCGCCGATATTCGCCGGGCCGAGAATGTCGGCCACCGAGCGGCCCGGCATGGCCTCCGCCGGCACGCCCAGCGTCTCTGCCATGGCGTTGTTGACGTCCAGCACCAGCCCGGTGTGGATGTCGATGGTGCCGATGCCCACCGATGCGCCCTCGAAGATGGCCTGGAACCTGGCTTCCGACAGCTGCCGGCGAGCCTCGGCCTCGCGGGCCGCGGTGAGGGCCGCGCCCAGGGTCCTCTCCTGCTCGGACAGCGCCACATTGCGCAGTCCGGCGGTGAACTCGGCCGCGAACTCCGCGCCCAGCTCGATGGCGCGGTCGCGGACGGGCCAGTAGTCGGCGCAGTCGCGTTCGGGGCATACAGCCTCGACCAGGTCCTTGCACAGCACCAGCACCGACCGATGCACGGCCAGCGGATCGCGGTAGTTGGCGGCCACCAGGGCGGCGGCCGCCTCGCGGGCGACCGACATGTCCGCGGTGCCGCGCACGGCGGCGATCAGACGCTCGCCGAAACCGTCGAGCAATTGCTCCACCTGGGCCCGGGTGAGCGTCGGCGCGACCGCGCCGTCGAGAGCGTCGGCCCATCGGACCGCCAACTCCTGTGCTCTCACCGGATACCCCCTACCCCTGCCTCGTTCGAACCACTCAGGCCTTGCGGCCCACACCCGCCAGCCCCAGCGATCGCCCCGGCGCCTCGTGCTGGTCACGGTCGGATTCTGGCCGCCACATCGGCAATTCCACCACACCGGGGTCGATCGGCTCCCACTTGCCGAACAGGGCGGTGATCTCGTCGCGGGCGCGGAATTGCAGCCCTATCTTGCTGACATTGTGTGAGTTCTCCACCAGCTTGGCCGCATCGTCGGGGCGGGTGGCCGAGGTCAGATGCGAAATCGCGACGTAGCTACCGGCGGGCACGGCATCGAAGAGAGCGTTGACCTTGTCGATGGGGGTGTAGTCGTCGCTCATCAGGTGCAGGACCGCGATAAGCAGAACACCAACCGGTTGGTTGAAATCAATGATGCCGGTCTCTCGCGCCCGCACCAGCAGGGCCTCGGGTTCGCGGAGATCGGCCTCGATGGCAGCGGCCCGGTCATTGCCCTGCAGGATGGCGCGGGCGTGGGCCACGGCCACCGGATCGATATCGGCGTAGAGCACCCGGCATTCCGGATCGATGGTCTGCGCCACCTCGTGCACATTGCCCGCGGTCGGAATGCCGGAACCGATGTCGAGGAACTGCCGCACCCCCGAATCCACCAGGAAGCGCACCGCGCGGCGCAGGAATGCCCGGTTGCTGAGGGCCAGTCGCGGGAGATCCGGAACCAGCGTCTTGCCGGCCTCGGCGGCCTGGCGGTCGACCTCGAAGTTGTGCGAGCCGCCCAGCAGCGCGTCGTACATGCGCGCTGGGCTGGGCCGGTCCATGTCCACGCCCTCCGGGGCCCATGCCGGTCGTTTCATCCCGAAACCCTCCTTGCCGCAACGATCGAACGCCCGCCGGTGGTGCGAGGCAGGCCAAGAGCCGGGCGAATCCGGTGTTCGGGACCACCCGGACGGTGTAGGGCGAATGTTAGTCCGCGTTCACCAGAAATCTTGCAGCGATACCACTCTCGCCCTGAGGTGCGAGAATGCTCACCCGGCGGTTGACGTCGCGCAGGTGTTGTGCGTGAGCGGCGGCACACAGACGCCCGTGACATCGGCCAGCAGCAGGCGCGCGCCGACGACGAGCGAGCACAGCGCAACCCCGGCGAAGGCCAGCACCCACATCAGGCCGGGAATCCGCGTCAGGTAGGCGAGCTGGTCGGCATCGGAGTTGGGCTCGTGCGCGCGATTGCGCTGCAGCTCGATCACCGGCCGCACCGCCGCCAGCAGCAGGAACCAGGCCGCCAGATACGCCAGTACCGCCTGGGTGGTGTCGCTGCCGAACCAGGACACCGCGAACACCCCGCCGCCGGTCACCAGAATCGACAGCAGGCCGTACCAGTTGCGGATCTTCGACAGCAGCACCACCAGCAGCGCGATGGTCAACCACAGCATGAGGGTGATGCGATGCGCGCCCAGCAGCGCCGCGTAGGCCAGTCCCAGCAGCGCGGGCGCGGGATATCCCGCCGCGGTCGTCGCAATCATGCCGAGCCCGTACGGTTTCCCGCTCGATATGGTGAGTCCGGAAGTGTCCGAATGCAAGCGGATGCCATTGAGCCGCCGTCCCGTCAGCAGCGCGGTGAACGCGTGCCCGCCCTCATGGGCGATGGTCACCGCATTGCGCAGAATCCGCCATGTCGGCCGGAAGGCCACCAGCGCCAGCGCCACCATCCCGGTCCCGACCACCAGCTGCCACGGCGGGGGTGACTGCGTAGTGGACAGCCGATCCACGACCGTACTGCCCCGCTGAACGAATTCCGCTGTATCCACCGCCGCACCCTATCGACTCCGCCTGAGAGCGACCACAGCTCGATCGGGATGGTTGTCGACCCCGCTGACGGCGGTCGGCTCGGTGGCGGGTGTCGCGGAGCCGCAAGGCGGTGGGCCGCGTCAGTTTACGAAGATGTCAGATAGCCGATGGTAAATGTCAACGCACACAGCCATTGTCGTTGATTACGCTGCAAAGCGGCAGTGAGCCGGGTGCCCGTCCGGTACTGCCCGAGTGGGTCTCGCTGGTATCCCGAGGCGTAACCACCGAAATCGCTGATGCCGCCGGAATCCCATCCCCTGCTCCGGCGGCATCGCCAGGCGGGTCCGGAGTTCGCGGATGGTGATTCGCCGGTCAGGCCACGGCGTACGGCTTCGGATCGGACGTGGTCTCGTGCTTCGCGTCGGTCTTCGAACCCCGCTCCCGGTGTGCGCGCAGCCGGAAGGTGATGCAGGCCAGGAGTTCCTGGGTGTGCACCGGCAGCAGCAGGCATTCCGACGCGCCCGCGGCCAGGATCGAGTCCAGGGAGTCGGGATCGTGGTCGGTGCTGAGCACGATGATCGGGGCGGTGGTCCGCGCGCGTAGCTCGCGGCACAGATCGCCCGCCGAGAGATCGGACACCGAACGATCCAGCAGGATCGCATCAGGGCACAGTCGGGCCTGAGTCCGCAGGGCCTGTCGTCCGCTCGCGGTCTGAACGGCCTGGTAGCCCGCCGCGGCGAGTACCAGCACGGTCATCTCCGCGACGGCCGGATTGCTTTCGATCACCAGGATCTTCGCTGGTGCGGTCTCATCCTCACCCGGTGTGATGTGTGGGTGAGTCGTCGAACTCGATGTCGGGACATTGTTCATGTTGCGGTCCTCCGCTCGGCGGGTCCCCCGACCCATGCCGTCAACCGTCGCGCGAAACATCACCGCTGTGGCGTCCGTTTCGACTAACTTGCCCGAACGTGCAACCGACGGAACCCGACGCTATCCCGTTGCCAGTCCGATATGCCAGGAAATTCCGAGAATTAGCCGCTTGATTGCTATAGTGTTCTCGATACCGACACCTGTTGTTAACCTTTTGTACATCTATGATTAGCCGTTTGGTCGACTTCGCGAGATCATCGTCGGTGATCGCTCGAACCGGATCGCTCGCTCCGACTCCGGTGCCGCGTTGTCGGCTCTCGTTCGGTGACCACGGCGCGGCGCTGCCATAGCGGATCAGTTGCCGCAGAGACGAAACTCGGGCGGTTTCGGCGCGAGGTCGAGTAGCTGCGCGGCCGCCTGTGGCACGACCGGGGCGCCGCAGGGCTGTCGAGATCAGGACGATCTGTTGTGTCCGATGCCGAGGGCGAAGTTCCGCCATTCTCGAGCCCATTCGGCATCGCGGCGACGGCTGAGGATGTGGTCGGCGCACCAGACCAGAGCGGTTGCGCCGCAGCAGGTTGCGATCACGGTCAGGGCGCCGATGTCGAAGCCCTCGATCACGGCGTCGAAGGCGGGGCGCGGCGAGGCGGTGGCGCGGCCCGAGGAGTCCAGCCACCGGGTGACGGTGTCGCCCCGCTTCACCGAGTCCGGGACCACGGCCACCGCGATATCGGTGCGGCCGTGGAAACCCCACTCGACGGTAGCCTGCGGCGGACCCGACGCCACCGCTTGGCCGACCGGGAGCGCGAGGCGAACGGGATCGGAGATGACCGTGGCCGTCACAGCGGTTTTCGACGCGTTGTCGGCCCGGATCTGCGCGCCGGTCGTGGCAGCTGCCGAGATTCCCATCATGACCGCCAGCGGGATGGAAGCCAGGGCCATCAGGACGGCGAACAGCCGCCAGGCTGCCTGCACCCGGTCCGAGCGCCGCATCAGACGATTCCGGCTCCACGGAGAGATCCGGTGGATCCGCGGCGGTAGCGGCACCGGGCGTGCCATTCTCGTCGGCCTCCTGCTCAGGTGTTCAATCGCGGCCGAGCGCGTGTGCGAGTTGAGCCTTGGACATGCTGGAGCGGCCCTCGATGTTGCGCTTCTTGGCCTCGTTGTAGAGCTGGTCCCGGGTGAGTCCCTTGGGGCCGCGTCGGCCGGAGCGCTGCCCACCGCGCTGCTGCGGGGATTTGTCCTCGAGTGAAGTGCGGCTTGCGGTCTTGGTCTCACCGGCGCGCGCTCGATTCTTGTTCACCGTGCGAGCGCCGATCTCTCTGGCGCGCTTCGGGGATGCGCCGCGTTCCTCGGCCGAGTCCCGGATGTGCTCGTACTGGCGTTCTTCCTTGCTGGTCCATTCCTTCGGCATGACTGGCCTTTCGGTCGGGGTTGGGGCAGCTCATGGTGGAGGCGAATCGGTGTCACCGGTGTCTGCCGCCCTTCGATGCCGTCATACCCGGATACGGCGAGGGGAAACGGCGGGGTAGCCACCGTCGCGGTCCGGTGGCAGACTGAGGAGAGGTTGAGACTCCAGCCGATCCCGGTCCCACATGCCTTCTCACAGTTCGGGCGGTCATTCACACGGCCACGGCCCCAGACGCTCTGCGTCGAGGCGGAATCGGACGCCCCCCTCTGGGAGGTTTGTGTCATGTCAACGGTGTCCCTGGTACGCAGTCATATCGCACATGAAGTGGCGGCCCGTCGATCGCGATTCACCCGCGATACGAATGGGCGATCGACTGCCGGGACCGGATCCATCGATTGCCTGGTCATCGCGGTCACGGGTGAACTCGATATCAACGGGTTGCCCGCATTCCGGACCACGCTGTCCACAGCGGTCGATGCCGGGCCGCCCGCGGTGGTCGTAGACCTGCGCTATGCGCGATTTCTGAGTCTGGGCAATGCTGTCGTGCTTCTCGATGCGGTCCAGCGTGCCGCCCGACGCGGCGTCGGAGTTTTCGTACCGACCGCGCCCCGCCCCATCGAACGAGTACTCGACCTGACCGGTGTGCGGGCCCTGGTCGATCGCGAACCCGATGTGTTGAGCAGCTGATCGGAACGGCCGGCGCGGCCGATGTCGTATCGGTCGCGCCGAGTTGTTCCCCGCGCAGGTGAAGCAGCGGATAATTCGGCTGTGACACAAGGCGGACATGTCCCTCCAGACGATGCGAGAATCCTCGGACGGGTGATAGGGGCAGGCCGCCCACAGAGCGTCGGCAGTTTTCGCTTCTGGTTCGGTGACCAGCGGTGGGAGTGGTCCGACGAAGTGGCGGTGATGCACGGGTACCAGCCGGGGTCCGTCCAGCCGACCACTGATCTGCTGCTGTCGCACAAGCATCCCGACGATCGCGCCCAGGTCGCCAGCACCATCGCACGTTCGGTGGCCGACTCCCTGCCGTTCTCGAGTCGGCACCGCATCATCGATACCGGCGGGAACGTGCACGACGTGATCGTGGTGGGCGACCAGATGCTCGACGGGGAGGGTCGGGTCGTCGGATCGGCGGGCTACTACGTCGACGTGACCGACGCCCTCGCCGAACATCGCCAGGAGGCCCTCGACGACAGCCTGCCCGAGCTGTACGCCGCGCGCGCCGTGATCGAGCAGGCCAAGGGCGCGATCATGCTGGTCTACGGCGTGAGCGCCGAGGCCGCCTTCCGCGTGCTCACCTGGCGGTCGCAGGAGACGAACACGAAGTTGCGCGCGCTGGCGGCGCAATTGATGGAGGAACTGCAATCACTGGCAGATTCGGCGATGCCGATCCGCACCCACTTCGACCACCTGTTGCTGACCGTTCACGAGCGAATATCCGATAGATGACTTCGGGCGGTTTCCCGGCCGCCGCACGGGGTACGCGATCAACGAATGCGGGCGAGCAATCGCACATCGGGATTGATGGGTGGGTGACGCATGAATGAACCGTCACGGGGCAATGGGACCGAGCGCGGTCGAACGCCGTGGACGGCCTTCACCGATCCGCAGAACAACGGACAGGCGCCCGCGGTCACCGACGGCGCGGCGATGGAGTCGCGGTCGCTGTGCGGTCGGGTGGCGTTGCGGGTGCCGGCCGATGTCGGGCAGCTGGCGATGCTGCGTGCGCTCACCGAAACCGTCATGCTCACAGCGGATTTCACGATCGACGTAGTGATCGATGTGCGGGTGGCGCTGGACGAGGTGGCCACCACGCTGATCGCCGCCGCTGTTCCCACCGCCTCGATCGAGTGTGAATTCCATTTCGACGAGCAGCGAGTCCGGGTGAGTGCGGCGGCCGTGACCGGTTCCGATGCCGGATTGATCGAGCACAGCTTCGGGTGGCATTTCGTGGAGACATTGACCGACTCGATCGCGGTGAGCAGTGCCGACTTCGACGCCGTGAAGAGCGGATACCCGGTGGTCGTGGAGTTCACCCGGCTACGGGGCGGGAACGACGAGGGATAGCGGGAAACGGGATTATCCCGCGGGGCAGGTCCCGATCGCGGCGTCGTGCGTCCCGTCGATCGTGGCCTGCCGTTGTTCGCCGGTGAGAACCGGCCAATCAGGGCTGGAGGGATAGGCGGCGATGGTCTCGTCGACGGCTCGCGCGACTCCGGCCTGCCCGGAATCGTGACGGACCCGGTCCAGCCGGGACCGCAGGTCCTCACAGGTCTTGTGCCGCAGCGCGGCCGGTGAGATGCCCGAGGGGGCGGATACCGACCGCGAATTCCGAGGTGGCACAAGATCTTTGGAGATGGCGGTCGCATTCGTCGCGGACGGGGTGGACGAGACGGACAGTGGCTCGGCGGGGCCGTCGTGGATGAGGTCGCACGCGGGAGCCGTCAGCGTCACCGCGCAGAGACATACCGCAACCAGATACCGGCGCACGGGCATTCCTTTCTCCGACCGTGTGTCCCAGCTCGCTCAGCGGGTAAGTCGGTGGCATCAAGCAATCAGCGAGGAGGTATGGACATGGTCGAGGTACCCGGAACCGACGGGCCGAACCTGCCCCCGTTGCTCGACGCCACCGGCGCCGGTGGTACGCAGGTGAACCGGATGGTGCGCGAGCAGATCGAGCTCGCGGTGCGCGAAGCGCTCGGCGGAATGGTGCCGCGGTTGCGCGAGGGGGCCAAGTGGAATGCCATGGCGGCGGTGCTCGCGCTGTACGGCGGAGGAGCACTGGTCACGACGATGCTGCTGTTGATCGCTCTGGTGGCTCCGGCCTGGGTCGCCGCGCTCATCGTGGGCGTGCTCCTGGTGATCGCCGCGGCGATCGTGCGCGCGCTGGCGAAGTCCCGTACGCATCCCGAGCCGAGCCACGTGCCGGCCGAACGGCGCGGCGTGGAATCGCATCGGCCGGGGTAGGGGAATGCCCCAGCGCCACGATTCGACGGTCCCGGCTGACGAGGAGTCAGCGGGGCAGTCGGTCGCGGCGACCGAAAACCGTAAGAGCGTAACGGATACCGTCCGGCCGAGCCTGGTGATCGGCGCGCTGGGGGTGGTGTTCGGGGACATCGGGACCAGTCCGATCTATACCCTGCGGACGGTGTTCGATCCGTCGGATCCGCACCCCGTCCCGGTGGACCCCGGCAATGTGTACGGCGTTGTATCGCTGGTGTTCTGGTCGGTGCTGATCATCGTGACGGTCACCTATGTGCTGCTGGCCATGCGCGCCGACAATGACGGTGAGGGCGGGATCATGGCGCTGATCACCCTGGTGCGGCGCTGGGCCGCGGGCGGGCGGCGGCTGGCGGCGATCCTCGCGGCGCTCGGAATCTTCGGCGCGGCACTGTTCTTCGGCGACAGCATGATCACCCCGGCCATCTCGGTGCTGTCCGCGGTCGAAGGGCTCGAGGTGGTGGAACCGCCGCTGGCGAAGGCCGTGGTGCCGATCACCGCGCTGATCATCGTGCTGTTGTTCCTCTTTCAGCATCGCGGGACGGCGTCGGTGGGCCGATTGTTCGGTCCGGTGATGGTCGCGTGGTTCCTCGCGATCGGAGCGTGCGGCATCGGCGGGATCCGGCAGCATCCGGCGATCCTGAAAGCGCTGTCACCGGGCTACGCGCTCGGCTTCCTCGCCGGGCACTTCGCCATCGCCTTCTTCGCGCTGGCCGCCATCGTGCTGGCGGTCACCGGCGCGGAGGCGCTGTACGCGGATCTGGGGCACTTCGGACGCCGATCCATCACTCGCGCTTGGCTTTTCCTGGTTCTGCCCGCCTGCGTGCTCAGCTACTTCGGGCAGGCCGCCCTGGTGCTCGGGACCCGCGGGCATGTCGCGAGCCCGTTCTTCCTGATGGTCCCGGGCTGGGGGCGGCTCCCCATGGTCGCCCTCGCCACCGCGGCGACCGTGATCGCCTCGCAGGCGGTGATCACGGGCGCGTACTCGGTGGCCTCCCAGGCGGCGCAGATCGGATATCTGCCGCGGCTGCGCATCGCGCACACCTCGGAGTCGACGCCCGGGCAGATCTATGTGCCGTGGGTCAACTGGCTGCTCCTGGCGTCGGTGCTGACACTGATCTTCGCCTTCCGCAGTTCGACGGCGCTGGCTTTCGCGTTCGGCATGGCGGTGACGTGCACGATCACCATCACGACACTGCTGCTCGGCTACCTCGCGCACGCGAAATGGCGCCTGCCGCTGTGGCTGGTCGTGGCGGTCTGGACACCCCTGCTCGCGGTGGACCTGCTGTTCGTCGCGGCCAATCTCACCAAGCTGGTCCGCGGGGCCTGGCTGCCCCTGCTGATCGGCCTGGCCGCCTTCATGGTCATGACGACCTGGCAGCGCGGTCGCGAGGTGGTCGCCGGCAAACGGGAGCGGTTGGAGGGGCCGCTGCGCGAGTTCGTCGACGAGTTGTGGCGGGACGGGTCGCGGCTGGTCACCATCGACCGGACGGCGGTGTTCCTCAACCGTGGCAAGGAAACCGTGCCGCTGGCGCTGCGGGCCAATGTCGAGCACAACGGCGTCCGCCATCGCCAGATCGTCATCGCGTCCGTCGAAACCGAGCCGGTGCCACGAGTTTCGGCGGAGGACCGCGTGCGGATCGATCACCTCGGCTACCGCGACGACGGCATCGTGCACGTGACCGTGCGTGGCGGATATATGGAAACCCCCGACGTCCCGGCGGCGCTGGCCGGCCTGGATCCGGAGGAAACCGAGGGTGAGCTCGATCTCGACCATGCGTCGTATTTCCTGTCCGAGATCGAGTTGCGAGCCGCGGCGGAACCGGTCATGTCCCGCTGGCGCACCAGGCTCTTCATCGCCATCGGCTACCTCTCCGCCGACGTGGCCGACTACTTCCGGCTGCCGCGCCAACGCACGGTGATCCTGGGTGAGCGGATCGAGGTGTGACGCGGGAACACCGACCCGCGCAGTGGCGCCGCAGGGCGTCGCGGCGCTCAGCGGGCCGTCACCGCGGAACCACACGCAGGGTGCGTAGGTGCGGGTCGGCCGGGTCGGGGACGTTCATGCCGGCTTCGATCCCGGTTCGCAGGTAATCGATGACAGCGGTGTCGATCAGTTCGCCGGGCACGATCACCGGGATGCCGGGCGGGTAAGGGGTGACCTGCTCGGCCGCGATCCGGCCCGGGGCGGCATCGATGGGGACGGTTTCGTGGGGGCCGAAGAACGCCGCGCGCGGTGGCATGATGGTGGCGAGTTGCAGCTCGTGCGGAGCGGGCAGCCGGATAGCTTGGGGTGCAGGTGCTTTCAGCTGGATGCGCCAGGCGGCGAGTCCATCGACGAGGGCATCGATCGACTGCTTGTCGTCACTCATCGACAGGGTGGCCAGGATGCGGCGGTGGTCGCTGTGCCCGACGTCGAGGCGCCGCTGCTCGCGGAGCCAGTCGGCGATCTCATAACCGGTCGCGCCCGTGGCGGAGACGTCCATGAGGACTTGCAGCCGGTCCAGATCGTGGGAGGCCTCAACGCCGAGCAACTCGTCCTCCATGACGGAGATATCCGGCACGGCGTCGAGTGCGCCGCGCGCGTAGGCGGCGACTTCGAGTGCGGTGCTGAGCAATTCGTACCCGTGCTCGACCATCTGGCGGCGCCACCCGTCGATGGCCGCGTACAGCAACACGTTGGGGCTGGTTGTCATCAGCAGGTCCGCGCACCGGCGCAGTCGGTCCCGGTTCACGAGGTCGCCCTGGACGTGAAAGACCGATCCCTGCTCGAATCCGGCCCCCATCTTGTGCACGCTGACCACGCAGATGTCCGCGCCCGCGTCCATCGCCCAGGTCGGCAGGTCCGGATGGAACGGCAGGTGCGCGCCCCATGCCTCGTCGACGATGAGGGGTTTGCCGTATTCGTGGCACACCGCGGCGATTCCAGCGATATCCGCGCAGGTGCCGTAGGGGCTGGGGCTGACGATGAGTGCCCCGGCCGCCTCGGGGTGGGCCTGCCACGTTTCGCGAACCTGTGCGGGTGCGGGCGGATGTGAGAAATGCCGCGCCGCATCCCATCTGGGCGCGATCCAGTACGGCCGCACCCCGGAGAACACCAGGCCCGCCACGATCGACTTGTGGCTGTCGCGACCCAGGATGAGTCCGCCATCGCCACCGGCGACGGCCATCATGGCCGCCTTTACCGACAGTGAGCTGCCGCAGGTGGAGAAGAAGGCATAGTCGGCGCCGACCGCGTCGGCCATGAGCTCCTCGGCGTCGCTGAGATGGTGGCCGCGGGCGAGTCGGTCGTCCATGCCGGGGGACGCGAGGATATCCGAGCGCAGCGCGTCCCCGAGGACCTCACGCACGCGCGGGTCGGCGGCGCGGCCCTGCCGGTGCCCGGGCGGGGTGAATCCGTAGCGGCCGAGTCGCCGATAGTCGGCGAGCGCGTCGAGTACCGGGGCGGTCGAATGATCCATGTTTTCTCCCTGAGCCGTGTCGGCGGCGGTGATCGTGTGCGCTCTATTGCGGAGATAACCGGTTCGGCGTCGGTCAATCATCGCGAGGGGCCGGCCGCGAGGGCATGGACTCACCCGGGCCGATCGCGTGCAGGCCCCGGCCATGTGCCCGAGCCTCGTAGCCGTGGTGTTTCGGTGCGCCCAGCAGGGGTAGGCGATCAGCGACGAGATCGCGATCCACGGTAGAGGGCATCCGGGTGCCGTCAGGGTGCCGGGCCATTCGAACGAAAGGACAATGCGCCATGGTGACGGGTACGGCCGGCGATTCGAACGACAAGCAACGACAACTCGATTCGGCTCGGGTCGATCGCGAGCAGGGCTATCTGACCACTCAGCAGGGTGTGCGGGTGGACAGCACGGACGACGCGGTGAAGGTGGGCGAGCGGGGGCCGACGCTGCTCGAGGATTTCCACGCGCGGGAGAAGATCACTCATTTCGACCACGAGCGCATCCCGGAGCGCGTGGTGCACGCGCGCGGGGCCGGGGCGTATGGGCACTTCCGTCCCTACGCGGACTGGCTGGGCCGGTTCACCACCGCACGGTTTCTCACCGATCCGACGGTGCGGACGCCGGTGTTCGTCCGGTTCTCGACGGTCGCGGGGTCGCGTGGCTCGGCCGATACGGTCCGGGACGTGCGCGGGTTCGCGACCAAGTTCTATACGACCGAAGGCAACTACGATCTGGTCGGCAACAACTTCCCGGTCTTCTTCATCCAGGACGGCATCAAGTTCCCGGACTTCGTGCACGCGGTGAAACCCGAGCCGCACAACGAGATTCCGCAAGCAGCCTCCGCCCACGACACCTTGTGGGATTTCGTGGGGCTGCAGCCGGAGACACTGCACGCCATCATGTGGCTGATGTCGGACCGGGCTTTGCCGCGCAGCTACCGCATGATGCAGGGATTCGGGGTCCACACCTTCCGGCTCATCGACGCCGATGGCCAGGGGACGTTCGTGAAGTTCCACTGGAAGCCCAAACTCGGGGTGCACTCGCTGCTGTGGGACGAATGCCAGCAGATCGCCGGCCACGATCCGGATTTCAACCGCCGCGACCTGTGGGACAACATCGCCGCCGGCCAGTTTCCGGAATGGGAGCTGGGCGTGCAGCTGATCCCTGAGCACCGGGAGTTCGACTTCGATTTCGATCTGCTGGACGCGACGAAACTGATTCCCGAGGAACAGATTCCGGTGCGGCCGGTCGGGTCCATGGTGCTGGACCGCAATCCGGACAACTTCTTCGCCGAAACCGAACAGGTCGCCTTCCATACCGCGAACCTTGTCCCGGGCATCGATTTCACCGACGATCCGCTGCTGCAACTGCGCAACTTCTCCTACCTGGATACGCAGCTGATCCGGCTGGGCGGGCCGAATTTCGCGCAGCTGCCGATCAACCGCCCGGTGACGGATGTGCGAAACCATCAGCAGGACGGATACGGACAGCACACGATCCCCCGGGGGCAGGCCGCCTACACGAAGAACGCCATCGGCGGCGGCTGCCCCGCCCTGGCCGAGGAGGGCGCCTTCCGGCACTATCCCGAACCGCTGTACGGCGCTTCGGTCCGGGCCCGCGCCGAGAAGTTCCGCGAGTACTACCGGCAGCCGCGCATGTTCTGGCGCAGCATGTCCGAGCCCGAGGCCGACCACATCGTGGCCGCTTTCGCCTTCGAACTCGGCAAGGTGACGCGACCGGTCATCCGGGCGCGGGTCGTGGAACATCTCGCGCGGATCGACGCGGATCTGGCGGGCCGTGTCGCCACCGAACTCGGCCTTCCCGCTCCGGCGGTCCGGGACAAGCCCACCGACGCCACGATGTCACCCGCGCTGTCGCAGCTGAGCGTCTCCGGCGAGGGCATCGCGACCCGCAAGATCGCGGTCCTGATCGCCGGCGGGGTCGACGCGGAGGGCTTGCGCCGGGTCCGCGCCCAGCTGACGGCGCGCGGAGCGGTGCTGGAAACCCTTGCCGCACACGGCGGATCAGTGCCTGCCCAAGGCTCGGACGGGGAAACCGTCACGGTGGACCGATCCCTGGCGACCGTGTCCTCGGTGCTGTACGACGGCGTGCTGGTCCCGGGCGGCCGGGCGGCGGTGGACGCGTTGAGCGGCGACGGCCCCGCGGTCCACTTCGTGCTCGAAGCGTTCAAACACGCCAAACCGATCGGCGGATTCGGGGCGGGCGCGGCGCTGCTACGGGTCGTCGGCCTCACGCCCGAACTCCCGGATGCCGAACTGAGCGCGACGAACGGGGTCGTCGTCACCTCCGCGTTCGGCCGCGACGTACCCGGCCGGTTCGCCGACGCCTTCGCGGAAGTGCTCGCCCATCATCGGGTCTGGCGGCGCGCCACCCACGCGGTCCCGGCCTGACCACCGACCGCCACGGCCCGATCACCCCGATCCTGCCAACCGGATCGGACCGTGGCACCGGGTCGCGCGCTTGGCCACCGCGCGGCCCTTCCATCGTGAATCCGGGCTTTCCCGAAGGAAATCCGGTCAGCTGGAGGCGTGGGATCGGGCGGCGGGTACCGGGGAAGCCGGATGGAGTTCGTAGACCGCGTACGCGGCGCCCAGTACGGGCTGAGCCACATTGCGGACCGGTATTCCGCCGGGCGTCTCGCCGTGTTCGGTGCCGGCATGGGCGTGGCCGTGCAGGGCGAGGTCGGCGCCGGCGGTGTCGATGGCCTCGCCGAGCAGGTAGGAGCCGAGGAAGGGATAGATCTCGCGGGGCTCGCCGACGAGGGTGCCCTCGATGGGGGAGTAATGGGTCAGGGCAACGCGAATGTCGGTATCGAGCGCACTGAGCGCGGCGTACAGGGAATCTGCGAGATCCACGGTGTGCGAGGCGAATTCACGCATCAGAGGTTCGCCGAAGACGCTCGCGCACCGGCCTGCGAAGCCGCCGCCGAAGCCCTTCGTGCCGGCGATGCCGAGCACCGTCCCGTCGATGCTGAAGGCGACGGCCGAGCCCTCGAGCACCACGATTCCGGCGTCGGCGAGGACGGCGGCGATTTCGTCCGCCGCATCCCCGTGATGGTCGTGATTGCCGAGTACCGCCACCACCGGGATGCCCAATCCGGAGAATTCCCGTGCGGTGACCCGGGCCTCGGCCACGGTCCCGCACTTCGTCAGGTCCCCGGCGAGGAGCAGCACGTCCGCGAGCCGGTGCAGGTCCTCGAGCGCGGGACGGTACAGGCCCTGTGAATCGGTGCCCACATGGACGTCGCCGACAGCCGCTATCCGCATGTGCCACTGTCCTTTCCGGGTTCACATCCCGAGTGTTTCGACGGTTCCCGGCTTCTGCGGCGGGATCACGCGGACCTCGTTGCGGATTCGGGATTCGGGGAGATGTTCGCGTACGACGAGTTCCACCTGCCGTCGGCGTTCTTCGGTGGTCACCGCGCCGGTCAGCACGACGGTGCCGGCGCGGAGCCGTACCTGGACGCCGAGCTCGGCGGTGCGAGGATCCTCGGCCAGCGCTCGATGCACGTGGGCGGTGTCATATTGGGGCTGTTCGGTCATCAGCAAGCTCCGATCACGTCGAGATCGGCCAGCAGGCCGAAGAAGGCGCGGGCGTAGGGCGAGTGCGCGGTCTGCGCCCGCACCTCGATCCAGTCGACCTGCTCGCGCAGGTCCCGTGCGATCTGGAGCAGCGGCGCCATATCCAGCCGGTGCGCGTTGAACACCAGCATCTTGTCGATCATCAAATCGGTCCCGCTGATGACCGGCGCCACCGTGGACCCGACCCGCATGACCTCGGCGCGATTCAGCATCTCGTCGGTGACCTCGCGATAGTTCGGGCGGTAGATCAGGTCGATGAGAATGTCCCCGTCGTATGCCTTGGTGAGCCAGTCCTCCGGCGCGTCGGCGACCCGCAAGCCGCCCGCGACCAGCGCGCTGCGTGCCCGGGAGGCATCGGCGGGCCTGATGAACAGATCCACGTCGTGATCGGAGGCCGGACCGCCCCGGGCGTACACCGCGCAGCCGCCGGCCACCGCGAATCGAATATCGGTCTGCGCGAGCGTGTTCACCGCCCGTGTCAGCGCGTGCAGCAGTTTGTCGAGGGTGGCGGCCATAATGCCGCGGTACCCGGTGCGGCGGCGATCAATCGGGGTGGTCGGTTTCGCGTCCGCGAGGTCAGGAGGCGGTCGAGGCCCGGTGGACGATGAGCAGGTCGGCCGACTGTTCGACGGCCGTTTCCACGGCATCGCGGTCGGTCGGTCCGAAGCCGTGGCACCGCTCGCCGTACACGCTGAGCACGCCGATCACCGCTCCGTCGCGCCGGACGGGCTCACACAGCAGCGACCGCACCCCGAACGGCCTGACCTCGAACGCGTAATCGGTCCAGCGCTTCTCGAGGCTGATATCGGCGACCAGAATCGTGCGCTCGAGCCGGGCGGCGGCGCGGCACGGGCCGAGTGTGCAGAGCATCGGCGCCTCCTCGACCAGCTTCGCTCGAGGGCCGGACCAGTCGAGGGCGGTGAGGGCGCCGTCGTCGTAGGCGGTGATCCCGACCATCGGCCGTCCGGACAGCGCTCGCGAGACCAATGCGGCGACGCTTTTCAGCGGCTGATCGGCCCGTGGACCCGGTTCGGTCGGCTGTTGCTGTGAAGATCGCACCTGTGACGGGTTCCCGGTGCGTCAGCGCGGAAACGTCGAGTCGGGGCCTTCGCGGCTGTCGACCGCGAGGCGGCCGGCCAGGGGAACGCGGAGTCGTGTCGCGTGCCGATCGGCATCGATGCCGCGCGACCGCGGCGGTGACATGAGGTGGCGAGGAGCCGAGCGCTTCGAGTGATGCCGAACGGCACGCATGCTAGCCAGGGGCCGGTCCGGTGATGGGCGGCGACAGCGGGGCCAGATGGTGGGTGGCGGGTCCTTCGAGCCGGGTGCCGTCGGCGGCGAAGCGGGAGCCGTGCAGCGGGCAGTCCCAGGACTTCTCGGCCGGATTCCACCGCAGGATGCCGCCCAGGTGCGGGCAGATCGCGGAGACGGTGGTGGTGGTGCCGTCGACGGTGCAGGTGGCGGCCGGGCGGCCGAAGCGGCGCTCGACGTGCCCGGTGCCCTCCGGCGCCCGCACCGGATCGGCGCCGGCGCGGACCGCGTGCCACCAGCCCGCGCAGAACTCCAGTGCGACAGAGGCGTTTGTCCGGGCCGCGGTCGGGAGTGACCGCAGTTCCTCCGGCTGCCACGTGGCGTAGACGTGTGCCCAGTCCGGTGGTTTGCCGGTGATATGTCCCGCCAGGACCTGGGCGGCGGCGACGGCGTTGGTGAATCCCCACTTGGCGTATCCGGTGGCGAGCAGGATTCCGTTGCGGCCCGGAATCAGGGGACCGGCGTAGGGGAGTTCGCCGAGCGGCAGGTAATCCTGTGCGGACCAACTGGTCAGCGGTGTCGCCGAAGGGTACCAGCGCTCGGTCCACTCGCGCAGGTCGGAGACGCAGTCTCCGGTGCGCTCCGCACGCCCGACCACATGGCCGTTGCCGCCGACCAGCAGCACGTCGCCCTCCGGGTCGGGGACGGTGCGGACGGACCGGGTGGGTTCGCCGGCGGTGATGTACATGGCGTGGGACAGCGGTTGCGGCAGCCGGTAAGCGGTGAGGTAGGACCGTAGCGGGATGAGCCGCGCGAAGAATCCGCCACGGTCCAGAATCGGCGTCCCGGTGGCGAGGACGACGGTGCCGGCCAGGACCGGGCCGTGCTCGGTGTCGATGCGGTGGTCGCCGGTGGCGGCGGCGTTCACGCCGTACACGAGACTGGATTCGTAGATGGGTACGGTGTTCGATTCCACGTCGGCGGCGAGGGCCGACAGCAGCGGCATCGGATTCAGCTGCGCCTGTGCAGGGAGCCGCACGGCGCCCAGGGCCGGAAACGGCGCGTCGATCCGATCGGTGAATTCGACCGGCATCTCCGCCTCCCGCAGCGCGTCGAATTCTGTCCGGGCCAGCAGCAGTTCGGGCTCGGATTGCGCGTAGGTGTAGGCGTCGGCATGTTGGAACGCGACGGCATGGCCGCCGCAGTACTCCAGGAGCCACTGCTGGCCCGCCCGGTTGGCGTCGAGGTAGGCGCGCAGTGTGGCGGCGCTGTGCCGGTGTCTGATGCGCTGTGCCCTGATGCCCTGCAGCAGGCTGACTTTCGCGGTGCTGGCGCCGGTGGTGCCGTCGCCGATGCGCCGGCCTTCCAAGACCGCGACCTCGACTCCGTTCTCGGCCAGCAGCAGTGCCGTGACCAGGCCGGTGAGGCCGCCGCCGATGACCACCACGTCGTACCGCAGTCCCGGTGTCACGCGCAGGCGGGCCGGGGTCGGGGTCTTGATCTTCCAGACAGGCGTCATGGTCTCGCTATAGCCCGCCGCGCGGAGCCGAAACGGTCGCGGTGGCAGCGGCGGTCCGGCAATGATCGCGAGGCGGATTACCCGCGGGGCGCGGTGGTATTCGGCGGACATGACCGCGGATGCGAGGAACGAATCGAAGGTTGTCGTCATCACGGGAGCGAGCGCCGGGATCGGGCGGGCGGCCGCGCGCCGGTTCGGCGCGCAGGGGGCGTCGGTCGCGCTGCTGGCACGTGGGCGCGCGGGTCTGGATGCCGCCGTCGCGGACGTGTGCGCCGCGGGCGGCCGAGCGCTGGCCATCCCGGTGGACGTCGCCGAATACACCGCGGTGGATGCCGCCGCGACCCGGATCGAAGAGGATCTGGGGCCCATCGATGTGTGGGTGAATTCGGCGTTCACCTCGGTTTTCGCGCCGTTCTGCGAGATCGATCCGCTGGAGTACCGGCGCGTCACAGAGGTCACGTATCTCGGCTCGGTGCACGGGACGCGGGCGGCCCTCGCGCGGATGCGGCCGCGGGATCGCGGTGCGATCGTGCAGGTCGGGTCCGCGCTGGGAGAACGGTCGATCCCCTTGCAGTCCGCGTATTGCGGAGCCAAGCACGCGGTCAACGGTTTCGTGGAGGCCGTGCGCGTGGAACTGCTGCACGACCACAGCAACGTGCACATCACCATCGTGCAGGCGCCGGCGGTGAACACTCCGCAGTTCTCCTGGGTGCTGTCGCGGCTGCCGCGCCGGCCGCAGCCGGTGCCGCCGATCTACCAGCCCGAGGTGGTCGCCCGTGCGATCGCCTTCGCGGCCGAATATCCACGGCACAAACAGTATTGGGTGGGGGCGAGCACGGTGGGCACGGTGCTCGCGCAACGACTGGCTCCCGCGCTGCTGGACCGGTATCTGGCCCGCACCGGCTTCGAGAGTCAGCAGACCGAGGCCACCGCCCAGCGCCGGGCGAGCAATTTGTGGACACCGCTGGACGAGGCCGACGGTCGCGACTACGGAGCGCACGGAGAATTCGACGATCGGGCCCATCCTCGCAGTCCGCAGTCGTGGCTCACCCGCCGGATGCGATCACTCGGAGGGTTCGGCAGGGCGTGAGATTCGGTACGGCGCAGCGGATGCCGACAGACGCATGCCGTGCCCATACGGTTCGGCGTCCCGTCCGCGCGGTGCGATCCGGCCCTCCACGACCACCGGCGCCCCGGTCACCAGCAGCGGTTCCAGGCGGGCGTGATCGACGAACCACTCGATGTGCCGCAGCCGCGGCACCGCGGCGGCGATGCCCGCGTGCAGGGCGGGTGCGCAGTGCGCGGAGATGTCACGGTGATTGGCCGCGGCCACGGCGGCGCCGCGCAGGAATCCGGTGTAGCCGCCGCAGCGGGTGACATCGAGTTGCAGGCAGTCGACAACATCGATCAGACGTTGGGCCTCGTACTCGCTGTAGACGTATTCACCCGCCGTCACATCACAGCGGACAGCGTCTCGGACCGTCCGCAGCCCCGCGGTGTCGTCACTGGTGACGGGTTCCTCGAACCAGATGACGCCGAGCCGGTCGAGTTCCTCGCCGACCCGGCAGGCCTCGCCCGGCGTGTACGCGCCGTTGGCGTCGACCATGAGGGCAGTCTTTCCCCCGATCAGCTTGTGTACCAGTGTGATTCGTTCGACATCCCGCTCGGTGTCGACGCCGATCTTGATCTTCACGGCGGTGCAGCCCGCGGCTTGCCAGCCGATGACTTGATCGGTGAGCTGGTCATCGGTGAGATTGACGAAGCCGCCCGAACCGTAGACGGCGGTGGCCCTGCGCACCGAGCCGAACAGGGCGTTCAGGGGCACCTCCATCAGGCGAGCCTCGAGGTCCCACAGGGCGATGTCCACGGCGCTGAGGGCATGTGCCACGACTCCGGGCGTGCCGATATTGCGGCACGCGCGCCGCAGCCGGAGCCAGGTGTCGGTCACGTCCCCGGGAGAGGTCTTGCGAAGCTCCGGCGCGAGATGATGCTCGATGACCGTCGCGGCCGCGGGGGAGCTGTAGGTCCAGCCGAGCCCTCGTTCGTGCCCGGCCTGGATCGACACGACCACGGCGGTGGTCGCGTCCCAGGCCAGCGTCCCGTCCGCTTCGGTCTGCGGAGTCGGGAATCGATAGCTGTCGACGGTGACGTCGTTGATGAGCGGGGTACTCATGGGGATTCGCCTCGAATCGCGGCAGCGAGCAGTTCGGCCGCATGGTGGGGTCGGGCCTCGGGAAGGAGGTGACGGATCTGGGTGCGGCAGCTGAACCCGTCCGCCACGACAGCGGTCTCCGGTGAGCGCGCCCGCAATGCGGGCAGCAGGGCGTCCTCGGCGCAGGCGACGGAGACCTCGTAGTGACCTCGTTCGAAGCCGAAATTGCCTGCGAGACCGCAGCATCCGGCGTCGAGGACGTCGACCTCGGCGCCGGTGGCGGCGAGCAGCTCCCGGTCCTGGTCGAAGTGGAGGATGGCATGGTGGTGGCAATGTGGTTGCACGACCGTGGATCCGCCGATCAGCGGGGGCGACCATTCGGGGGCGCGTTCGGCGAGCAATTCGGCCAGCGTGCGGGTCTGTCCGGCCAGGCGATGGGCATCCTCGTCTCCGTGCAGCAGTTCGGGCAGGTCCGAACGGAATACCGCGGCGCAGCTGGGTTCCAGGACGACGACCGGAATTCCCTCGCGCAGAACGGGTTCCAGGATGCGCAGGGTGCGTTTCAGGATCCGGCGAGCGGTGGGCAGTTGACCGGTGGATATCCAGGTCAGCCCGCAGCACACGGTACGGTCCGGAATCTCGACGTGGAACCCCGCGGCGGTGAGCACCTCGGCAGCGGCGTGCCCGATTGCGGGTTCGAAATTGTTGGTGAAGGTGTCCGGCCACAGCAGCACCCGGCCGTGTGAGGCGGCGGCGAGATCCTCGTCACCGGTGAAGGTTTCGGTGAAGCGGGCGCGGGCGAAGCGGGGCAGCTCCCGCCGCGGATCCACCCCGCCCGCGCGCGCGATCATCCGGCGCAGCCCCGGTGCGTGAGTGACCGCGTTGACGATTGGCGCGGCAGTGGTGGCCAGTCGCGCCCACAGTGGAATCCAGCCCATCGAATAGTGCGCCGGCGGCCGCACTCGTCCGTGGTAGTGATGGGACAGGAACTCCGCCTTGTAGGTCGCCATATCCACATCGACCGGGCAGTCGCTGCGACAGCCCTTGCAGGCCAGGCATAGATCGAGGGCGTCACGCACCTCGGTCGACCGCCAGCCTTCGGTGATGACATCACCCTCGAGCATTTCGAACAGCAACCGCGCCCGGCCGCGGGTCGAATGCTCCTCCTCCCGGGTGGCGCGGTAGCTGGGACACATCACGCCACCGCTCTCGCCACGGCATTTGCCCACACCGACACAGCGATTGGCGGCCCGGCTGAAACGGAAGTCGTCCGCGGGAAAGGAGAAATGTGTCGCGGGTTCCCATGGCCGGTAGGCAGAGCCCTCGCGCAGATCCCCGTCCAGCGGGCGGGGCTGGACGATCTTGCCCGGATTCATCCGATTGCGCGGATCGAACACGTGCTTCAGCTCGCCGAAGGCATCGATCACCCTCTCGCCGAACATGATTCGCAGCAATTCGGCACGCGACTGTCCGTCACCGTGCTCGCCGGACAGTGATCCGCCGTAGTCCACCACCAGATGCGCGCTGTGCGTGACGAATTCGCGGTAGCGGGCGATGCCGTCGGCGGTGCGCAGATCGAAGGGGATGCGGGTGTGTACACAGCCCTGGCCGAAATGGCCGTAGAGTGAACTGGATTCGTAGTCGAAGCGCTGCAACAGCCGCTCGAAGTCGCGCAGGTAGTCGCCGAGCCGTTCCGGCGGCACCGCGGCGTCCTCCCAGCCCTCGTGGGTGTCGCGTCCACCGGGCGGATACGCGGTGGCGCCGAGCCCGGCCTCGCGCGCCGACCACAGATCGGCCTCGCGCTCCGGGTCGTCCACCAGGGTGGCGGTCGCGCCGGTGTGGCGCTGCACCGCGCGCATCATGTCCCGGGCCGCGGCATCGGCCCCATCCTGGGTGTCGCCGTCGAATTGCGCCATCAGCCAGGCGTTTCCGTCCGGCAGCCGCTGGATCGCCTGCTCCGCGAGGTGTCGGCTGTGTTCGAGCTGGACGAGTCGGCCGTCCAGACCCTCCAGCGCCGCGGGATGGTGCCGCAAGACTCGGGGTACCGCGTCGGCGGCGGTGAACACGTCGGAGAAGCCCAGCACCACCAGCGCCTTCGCGGCCGGGATCGGGACCAGCTCGAGCTCGGCGCGCAGCACCGTGACGAGGGTGCTCTCGCTGCCGACGAGCAGTTTGGCCGTGCTGAAACCGCGCTCCGGAAGCAGGGAGTCGAGGTTGTAGCCCGACACCCGGCGTGGGATGTCGGGATAGGAGGTGCGGATGTCATCGGCATAACGGTCGGCGAGATCACACAGGGAATCCCGCAGCTGATCGGTGAGACCCTCCGGCCCGGGACCGACCCACATGCGCGTGCCGTCGTAGGTCAGCACCTCCAGCCTGCGGACCGAATCCACCATCTTCCCGTACGCCTGGGCGGTGGAGCCGCAGGAGTTGTTGCCGATCATGCCGCCGATGGTGCAGCTGACGTGAGTCGACGGTTTCGGCCCGACCATGAGGTCGTGAGAGCGCAGCTCATGGTTCAGCGCGTCCAGGGCTATGCCCGGCTCGACCACCACGGTCCGCGTGTCCGGATCGAGGTCGAGCATCCGATGGCAGTACTTGGTCCAGTCCAGTACGACCGCGGCGTTGCAGCATTGGCCCGCCAGGCTGGTCCCGCCGCCCCGGGACAGCACCGGCATGTCGTGCTCACGGCACACCGCGATCGCGGCCATCGCATCCTCCGGTGTGCGGGGGACGACCACGCCCAGGGGCAGCACACGGTAATTGGAGGCATCGGTGGAGTAGGCGGCCCGCGATCCCGGGTCGAAGCGCACTTCCCCGGCGACGGCGCTGGTCAAGTCGGCGGCGACGGCATCGAGGGGAAGCCGGGTACGCTGCCCCGATCGTCGCTGGTGATCGGATACTGCCGTCATCTTCGCGCCTCCATTCCAGCGGTCACGTGCGGTCCTCTGTCGCGCGGATACCCGCGACGTCGGCGTAATCACGCGCCGATTGGGGATCGGGCGCGCGGGTACTCGGGCGCTGTTCACACAGATCCGCCGAGAGGGACAGGAGAGACCATGACCCGGCAAGTGAGTGATCATGTGTTGGAGCGGTTGCGGGAATGGGGCGTCGAGCAGGTCTTCGGATATCCCGGCGACGGAATCAACGGCCTCATCGCGGCATTCGGCCGCGCTGACGGACGGCCCGCCTTCATCCAGGCGCGCCACGAGGAGATGGCCGCGTTCGAGGCGACCGGGTACGCGAAGTTCAGCGGCAATGTGGGGGTGTGCACCGCGACCTCGGGTCCCGGGGCCATTCATCTGCTGAATGGGTTGTACGACGCGAAACTGGACCATGTCCCGGTGGTGGCGATCGTCGGACAGACCGCGCGCAGCGCGATGGGCGGCAGCTATCAGCAGGAAGTGGATCTGCAGAGCCTGTTCAAGGATGTGGCCTCGGACTATCTGGTCGAGGTGAACGTGTCGAGCCAACTGCCCAACGCGCTGGACCGTGCCTTCCGCACGGCGCTGGCGCGGCGCGCGCCGACCACGGTGATCATCCCGTCCGATCTCCAGGAGGAGAAATACGAAGCGCCCGAGCACGAGTTCAAGCAGGTGCCCTCCAGCTCGCCGGGCACCATGTCGGCGCCGAGGGTGCTGCCACCCCGTTCCGAGATCGAGCGCGCGGCCGAGATCCTCAACGCCGGAACCCGAGTCGCCATTCTGGCGGGACAGGGCGCGCGCGGCTGCGCCGCGGAACTCACCCGCATTGCCGAGCTGACCGGCGCCGGCATCGCGAAGGCGCTCCTCGGCAAGGACGTGCTCTCCGACGAACTGCCGTTCGTGACCGGAGCGATCGGCCTGCTCGGCACCCGGCCCAGCTATGAATTGATGCGCGACTGCGACACCTTGCTCATCGTGGGCTCGAATTTCCCCTACGCGCAGTTCCTTCCGGACTTCGGGCAGGCCCGCGCCGTGCAGATCGACATCGACGGCACCATGATCGGCATGCGCTATCCGACCGAGGTGAATCTGGTCGGCGATGCCAAAGCCACACTGGCCGAAATGATTCCGATGCTGGCATCGAATCCGAACCGGGCGTGGACGACCGATATCCAGGAGAACGTCGCCCGCTGGTGGCAGACGATCGAACACCAATCCATGCTCGAGGCCAAGCCCGTGAACCCCATGCGGGTGGCGTGGGAGCTGTCGCGGCGGCTGCCCGAGAACGCCATCATCACCTCCGATTCGGGCTCGGCGGCCAACTGGTACGCGCGCTGTCTGCGCTTCAGCGGCAGCATGCGGGGTTCGCTGTCGGGCACGCTCGCCACCATGGGGCCCGCGGTGCCCTACGCGATCGGCGCGAAATTCGCCTGCCCGGATCGGCCTGTCATCGCTCTGGTGGGCGATGGGGCAATGCAGATGAACGGGCTCGCCGAGCTGCTGACCGTCAAGCGGTATCAAAGCCGCTGGGAGGACCCGAGACTGATCGTGTGCGTATTCCACAACAATGACCTCAATCAGGTCACCTGGGAACTGCGCGCCATGGGCGGCGAGCCGAAGTTCGAGGATTCGCAGACGCTTCCGGACATCTCCTACGCCGAGGTCGCGCGTTGCGCGGGTCTGGCCGCCATCTCGGTCGACCGTCCCGACGCGGTCGGGCCCGCCTGGGAAGCCGCGCTGTCCGCCGATGGGCCCGTACTCCTCGACGTCCACACCGATCCGGAGGTCCCGCCGATTCCGCCGCACGCCACGTGGGAACAGCTGAAGGACACCGCGGAAGCGGTCCTTCGCGGCGATCCGGGCGGCTGGCACCTCATCATCCAGGGCGCGAAGACGAAGGCGCAGGAGATGCGCCCGGCCCGCCGCGGCTGAGAAAAAGCGCTGCCGCCGCTACCTTTTCGGCACGAGGATGCCGGTGAGATCGGCATCGCGGATCGGGGTGTCCGGATTCCGCTGGGCCTGACACATGAGCGTGATGGCCGCGATGGACGCGTCGACGGTGTCCGGATCGGCGGTCGGTGTCACCTTCGTGTCCTGCTCGAGGTACTTGCGGACGGTGATCCGCTGCTTGCTCTGATCCTGTGCCATGAACTCGCTGCACGGGGTGCTGCCGCCCTTGTTGACGGCCTCCTTCGCTTGCTCACAGGCCCCGAGGAGGGGAATGAGCAGGACGGCGGTCACCAGGACCGTGGTTCGGATCGCGTATCGGGTCATCGAAGACACTTCCTCGTTCTCGTCACCCCCGCACATCGATTGCCCGGTCCCTCGGTCTCGAAACAAGATGGCTTACAGCCTGTTTCGGCTCGGAAGTCACGGGTAGATCCCCAATGTCCCTGCAATCCGATATTCGGAGGTATATCCCATGTCCGAGCATGAGAAGAGCGGAGCCCGGGAGGGCGTCGAAGGCGCGGTCGAGGGCGTCAAGGGCGCGGCCAAGGAGGCCGCGGGCAAGGTCTTCGGCAATGAGAGCCTGCGCGAGGAGGGCCGCGCTCAGCAGGACAAGGCCGAATCGCAGCGCGACGCCGCCAGGCGGGAAGCGCAGGCCGAGAAGGACCGGGCCCAGGCCCAAGCCGAGGAAGCGCGTCAGCGGGCGCACCAGAATCGGTGAGCGCGCATGGCCGATACGAACGACAAGGACGTGATCGACCTGCTGGTCGCCCAGCACGGCCAGATCAAGATCCTGCTGCAACAGGTCCATCTGGCCGTAGGCCCGGCCCGGCAGCAGGCGTTCGACGATCTGGTGCGGCTGCTGGCCGTGCACGAGAGCGCCGAGGAGCAGGTCGTGCACCCGGCGTCGCGCCATCATGCGGTAGGCGGCGAGATCGTCGACAGTCGGCTGCGCGAAGAGCAGGAAGCCAAGCAGGTCTTGGCGTCGCTCTACGACCTGGGCCTCGGGCATCCGGAGTTCGATTCGAGATTCGCGTCGTTCGCCCAGAAGGTGATCGAACACGCGGAGCTCGAGGAGAAGGAGGAGTTCAGCGAGTTGCGGCTGAACACGTCCCACGACGAGCGAGTCCGGCTCGCGAGCGTGGTCAGCTTCGCCGAGGCCCTCGCACCCACCCGCCCGCACCCCGAGGTGGGCGGATCCCTGGCCGCGAATCTGCTCATCGGTCCGCCGCTGGCGGTTTTCGACCGGATCCGCGACGCCATCCGCGATTGGCGTAAGCAGAGCAGCAACGCCTAGGCCAGCGTGTCTCTCGATATCCACACCGAAATCCCCCGGCCCGCAACCGAATAGACCGGGGGATTTCCGGTGGCGCGGTGGTGTGAGCGCGCTGGCCGATCCCCGTGATCGAGAACCGCCACCGGGTCGGCGTCATCGCCCAGATCGATATCGCCCGAGCCGTGGCCGACCGTGATCCGGCGGAGTGGGCGGGCGGCCTCGGAGGAATGACCGAGACACGATGTCGGCGGGCCGACCGGCGAAAACGAGTGCGGCCGGCGAGATCGCCGACCGCACTCGTTTTCGCACTGGTTCGCCCGGGTTGGAAATACGTTCCGGAAACCGTGGGTCACCAATAATGCGAGCGTCCGCCGATCGGGCGTCCGGCCATGCCGAGCAGCCACGCGGCCGCGCCGACGAGCATCAGAATGACCCCGATGGTCGTGAGGATCGGGATGCCGAAGACAATTCCCAGGATCAGCAGAATGAGGCCCAGGATGATCATGATTATTCCTTCGTAGGGGCGATTGTGACACTCACGCAGTTCCCGGTGTGCCGGTGCTCAAACCAGGGTTACCGGCAATTTGCGAAGCACCGAGATATCTTCTGTCGCAGCGATTGATCACGGCCGTCGCGGGTATTCGCGGCGAATGAGAGACGGCCGGAACGAAACCGCTACCGAGCGGCTGGATCGCAACTGGAACAGTCTGATGCAGGAGTTGCGCGTGGTGCAGACGGGCGTGCAGTTGCTGACCGGATTCTTGCTGACAATCCCGTTCCAGAATCGATTCGACACCGTGTCCGAGCCGATGCGAATGCTGTACCTCGTGGTCGTGGCCGCGTCGATCGGCGCCACCGTCTGTCTGATCGCACCGGTCGCCGCGCACCGGATGCTGTTTCGGCGTCACCGCATCGAGAATGTCGTGACCGCCGCTCATCGCTATGCCATCGTGGGCCTGGGGCTGTTGGGGGTCGCGCTCACCGGGGTAGCGGTGCTCATTTTCGGCATCGTCGGCGGCACCTGGGCGGGGGTCGTGGCAGGAATTGCGTTCGGATCGCTGTTCGCTGCGATATGGGTGTTGCACCCCTGGCATCAGCGTCGTGGCAAAAGCGCCTGACCTGGTAATTCGCGATCAATTATGATGGACATGTTCGACCGGCGTGCGGACTGGGTACCCCTTCTTCATGCAGTTCAGCCGAATACGGGGTGATTCCGATGACGGGTGACAGCTACGACGACATAGAGCCACTGCTGAAACAGCTGGCCGTCGCCGTGGAAACCGGCGCTCCCGAGCGAAAGGCCTTGCGAGAGGAAGCGATAGACCGCTGCCTGCCGCTGGCCGATCACATTGCGCGCAAGTTTTCCGGTCGCGGCGAAGCATTCGAAGACCTGCTCCAGGTCGCGCGGCTCGGCCTGGTCCAATCGATCGACCGATTCGATGTGTATCGAGGCTCCCGATTCCTGTCGTTCGCCGTCCCGACGATGATGGGGGAGGTCCGCCGCTATTTCCGCGACAGCACCTGGGCCGTGCGGGTGCCGCGCCGGATCAAGGAGACCCAGGTCCGCCTCGGCGTCACCATCGAAACCTTGGCCCAGCGCCTGGGCCGCATGCCGAAGGCCCGCGAGCTGGCCGCCGAACTGGACGTGGACCAGGGCGAGTTGACACAGGCGCTGCTGGCCGCCAACGCGTACCAGAGCGCGTCGCTGGAGGCCGTGTGCCCCGATGATGGGGAGAACACCCCGCTGGCGATGTTGGACGCGCTGGGCGTGGATGAGACGGGTTATGAATACGTGGACCAGCTCCTCGCGGTTCGTCCGCTCATCGCCGAGTTGCCGGATCGGGAACGCCGGGTCCTGATGATGCGGTTCTTCGAGTCGATGACCCAGAACCAGATAGCCGAACAGCTCGGCGTCTCCCAGATGCAGGTATCGCGCATCCTGTCCAAGACCCTCGGCCGGCTCCGCGCCGAATCCCTCGCGAACTAGGGCCGCGCCGAATCCCTCGCGACCGAGGGCGCGGGCCCCATGATTCGGTCGGTGGCCGAGCGCTTCCGGCTCGGCGGCACAGCGCCGCTCGAGCCGGAGGGCTACCGCGTCGGCGGGGTCAGAAACCCGCCAATCCCGAAGCCAGGTCCGGGAATTGGATGGCCTGTACGGCCGCGTCATGGACGTCGGGGCAGGTCGCGATGGTGGTTCGATCGATGACCGAGCGGTTGCGCATCACCGCGATGTTCACGCCGTTGTTGCGCAATGCCCAATCCTGAACGGTGGCATTGAATTTCAGCCGTGCCTCGGCAGGCCCGTCGGTGCGCCACTTGTCGACCTCGGGACGGATCATGTCACAGAGCTGCTTCGCGGCATCGGCGGTGATGGTCGGGGCGCCGGACGACTGCGGTGCGTCGGTGCCCGGAACCCCCGGTGCGGTGCTGTTCGCGCAGCCGACGGCCACGACGGCCGCAGTCGCCGCCACGCACAGCCACAAGGCTGTTCGTGCTGTCGGGGGAATGACGTGCCGCAACGCCATGAAGCCGACCCCCGTCACCGGGTTCGGCGGGTGGCGTCGCGGGCCGCGTCCGCCGCCCGCTCGCCCCGCTCCCGCGCGACGTGCGCGAGCCGCCCGCCCTGTTCGCGCGCGGTGCCGGCCAGCTGTCCGCCCTGTTCGCGCGCGGCGCCGGCGAGCTGTGCTCCGTGCTCGCGCACGGCTTCGGCGAGTTGCCCGCCGTGTTCGCGCGCGCTCTCGGCGAGGTTGCCACCGTGTTCGCGCGCGGCGTCGAGGAGCTGCCCGCCTCGATCGGAGGCGGTCTTGCCCCATTGGGCGCCGACATCGCGGGTGGTCTGCGCGAGCTGTTCGCCGCGATGCTGGGCGACATCGACCAGGCGTTCACCCCGATCACGCACTGCCGCAACGAGTTCGGGACCATGGTCGCGCGCCGCGTCGGCGAGGTGCTCGCCCCGCTCCCGCAGTGTCGCAACGAGTTCGGGACCATGCTCGCGCGCCGCGTCGGCGAGGCGCTCGCCCCGCTCCCGCAGTGTCGCGGCCAGTTCGGGTCCATGTTCCTTCGCGGCGTCGGCGAGGTGGACGAGCCGATCGTGGGCCGGGCCGGTGTCCGAGTGGAGCTTCCCGATGGCGCGACGACCCCGCCAGCCGAGCGACGGCTTGCCCTGCCGATCGGTGGAGGCGATGAGCAGGCCGCCGAGCAGGCTCACATCCTTCAGCAGCGCGGTGCGTTTCGCCGCGCGCCGCTCGGGATCCTGCTCTGTCCAGAAACCCTGTTCGGACAACGCGGCGGGGACGACGGTCGCGGCGAGCACCGCCGTGGACAGGCGCGGCAGCTTCCCGAAGGCGAGCAGCACGCCGCCGCCGATGCGGACCGCCGCATTGATCCGGATCAGACGAGCCGGGTCATCGGGCAGGTACTGCGCCAGCCGCGACGGTAGCTGTCGCTCACCTTTCTGCAGCGCCGCGGTCGCGGTCTTGACCCGGGGATCCGGATTGGTGAGAGTGTCGATTCCATCGACGACGAAGGCGGTCGCCAGCATGGGGTGGGCAATTCGCCGCAGCATGGTGGATTCCTTTCCGAAAGGCTTGCCTCACGTGGGCTTGACGTTGTCGCTGTTCCCGGCGTGCCGGCCGTCAAACGCGCTGATCGCGGTGGCGATACCGGCCGCGCCGCCGGCGATCGCCCAGCCCACGGGACCGAGCGGGCGGCAGCCGAAGTAGCCGCAGATGCCCGGCGTCATGACGATTGTGACCAGGACGGCGCCGCTGGCGGCGGTGGTGAACCACACCAGTGGGCTGTGCCGTCCGGCCAGCAGGGTCTGCCCCAGCTGTGTGCCGATCAGGGCGACGAGCCCCATCGTGCTCGCCCGGCGCGCGGTCCCGGTGTACCGGCCGATCAGCCACGCTCCCGTGGCGCCCGCGGCCGTGGCGGCTCCCCGGGACAGGATGGCGTTCAGCAACTCGGCGTCCGGATCAGCGGGGGGCCGGGCGGCCAAGCGGGCACCCAGTTCCTCGGCGCGGCCGGGGCTTTCGGCGGCCTCTTCGGTCGCCGGGTCGGGCGATACCGCGACGGCCATGGCCGGGAACATGTCGGTGAGCAGGTTGACGAGCAGGAATTGCCGGGTCCCCAGCGGCGCGCGCCCGGCCACCGCGGTCCCCAGCACAGTGAACGCGACCTCGCCCGCGTTGCCGCCGACCAGCACACCCACCGCGTCGCTGACCCGCCGCCACATGCTGCGCCCCTCGGCCAGCGCCTCGAGCACCACCAGCGGATCCGGATCGGTGAGAACCAGATCGGCGGCGTTGCGAGCGGCCGTGGAACCCCGTGCGGCCAAACCGATTCCGATATCGGCGGTGCGGATCGCGGCGGCATCGTTGCCCCCGTCGCCGGCCATCGCCACCACGTGACCGTCTTGTTGCAGTGTGGAGACGATGCGGACCTTGTGGCGCGGGCTCACCCGTGCGAAAACCATGCTCTTGCTGATGAGTTCGGCCTGATCCGATTCATCGAGTTCGTCGAGTTCCGCGCCGGTCGTGACGGTCGCGGCCTCGATGCCCAGTTCGCGGGCCACGGCGGCCGCGGTGACCGGATGGTCTCCGGTGATGATGCGTGCGCTGATCTCGTTGTGCCGCAGAGCGGTGATCAACGGCCGCGCCTGCGGCCGCGGCGTGTCCGCCAGACCCAGGAAGCCGATCAGTGTGAGTTTCTCGACCGCGCCCTCGATATCGTCGGGCGCGGACCGCAGATCGCGGCGGGCCACGACCAGCACCCGCAGACCCCGCCCCGCGAGTTCGTGTACCAGGTGGTCGGCGCGTTTCCGTTCGGTATCGGAAAAGGCTGTGCTGGAGGGATTTCCGGAGTCGTGCCGCACCCTGGCGCAACGGTCGAGCACCACCTCGGGCGCGCCCTTCACCACCAGCCGCAGCCGCCGCGGGTTGTGCCCGAGGGTGGCGGCGAAGCCGCGATTGGATTCGAAGGGCAATTCCTGCACCGTTTCCCAGCCCTCGTCCGCGGGCAACTCGGCGGCGGCGTCCAGGACAGCACGGTCGGTGGAGTGCACGATCGGGCCGTCGGGATCCGGGCAGGCGTGCGCGGCATCGCGCAGCAGCCGCCGGGAGACGGGATCGGCATCGCCGGGCTCCCATTCCCTGTCGAGCGAGGCGAGGGCGGTGAGCCGCAGCCTGCCCTCGGTGAGCGTGCCGGTCTTGTCGAAGCACACGGTGTCGACGCGGCCGAGCGCCTCCACGGTCCGGCTGGCGCGCACCAGGATTCCGCTGTGCGAGAGGCGGCGGGCCGCGGCCGACTGCGCCACCGTCGCGACCAGCGGCAACCCCTCCGGCACCGCGGCGGTCGCGACGGCCACGCCCTCGGCCAGTGCGGAGCGCAGGGGGCGGCCGCGCAGCCAGCCCAGCGCGGTGACGGCCGAGCCGCCGGCCAAGGTGGTGGGCAGCGCCTGGTCGGTGAGGCGGCGCAATTGCGCCTGCACGCCGGTGCGGCGCGGTGGAATCGCCGCGGCCGCAGCACGTTCGGCCTCGGTGTCGGCGCCCACCGCCACGACGACCGCCGTGGCGATGCCATTGACGACGGTGCTGCCTCGGAACAGCATGCAGTACCGCTCACTCAGCGCGGCTCCGGGCGTGGCGGCCACTCGCTTCTCCACGGTGACCGATTCGCCGGTGAGCGCGGACTCGTCGATCTCGAGGTCGTCGCAGCACAGCATCCGGGCGTCCGCGGGCACCACATCGCCGGTGCGTACCAGGACGATATCGCCGACATGCAGGTCATCGGCGGGGATCTGGTGCCCGGCAAGGCTTTCGAGGTCGCCCGGACTTCGCTGCAGCGCTTCCCGCCGATCGATTCGACAGGCGCGCAGCTGCTCGCGGTGCAGGAGATCACGTAACGCGGATTCGGCGCGCAGGCGCTGCACCGTCGACACCACGGCATTGACGGTCACCACCGAGGACACCAGCAACGCATCGGTCGGTGCACCCAGGATCGCGGATGCGGCGGCGCCGACGCCCAGGATCGGCGTCAGCGGATCGGCCACCTCCGCGCGCAGATGGCCGGCGAACCGGGTGAACGGTCCGGCGGTCGCGGTCGCTCGGTCGAGGATCGGCGTGAACGAATTCGGCCGGGAGGTCTCGGCGGGCGGCTCCGGTTCGGGCAGCCGGGTCAGCACCTCGCGCGCCTGGAGCCCATGCCAGGGAAGCAGCGGCGCGTCCGCGGCATCGAGATCGGAATGCGTTGCCCGCCAGCCACTCAGGCCACCGGTGAGCAGGCCGGTCGCCTGTGCGGCCGTGACCGGGAGCTGCTCGTTGTGACGCTGTGGCGCGGCCGCCACCAGCAGACCGCCCAGCGAGGCGGCCGACAGCGCCAGAGCTCGGCCGCGGGCGCTGGCATTGCGTGCGGGTGCGATCGCGGCCAGCACGCCGAGTACCTGGACCAGGTCGGTGCACAGAGCGTCGGCCGCCCAGGGGGACCGGCGCCCGCATGCCCGGTCGTATCGCACCACCCCGATCGCCGCATCGGCCGCCGCGAGCGCGCGATCCGCTGACGCGGAGATCACCGCGACACCGTGGCCCTGCTCCTGCAATCGGCGCACCAGGTCGTGCCGCGATTGTGTGCGGGACACGAATTCGTCTGCGGAGGAGCGTAATTCGGTAGCGTCACGGGTGCCGACGAGAATCACCCGCAATCCGGCATCGCGCGCCGCGAGCAGGATCGCCTGGGCACGCGGATGGAGTTCGTGCCCGACCAGGACGCGACCGACCTGCCCGGTATCATCGTGGACTTCGTGCCAGACCGGTCCATCCGGCTCCGGCTGCTCTTTCTCGACGAGCCGCAGCGGCCTTTCGGCGGACGAATCATCGTTTGCGGCAGTGGAATCCGCGTCGTCGGTGGTCCACAGCCGATCCTGCGCGGCGCTCCAGATCCGTCGCAGCTCCAGGCTGTCCGCCGCCTCGGCATCGAGTACCAGGCGATGCGTGCCGAGCAGGACCTCACCGTCGATGACGATGGCGCTGAGCCGGTCCAACCGCCGCCACACCCCGGGATCGACGGTCAACACCCCGGCGAGTGCGAGTCGGATGGCCACGGCCGCCGCGAACGATTCCCGGCTGGTCCGGGCGGCTTTCGGCGCGGCCAGACCGAGCGCGGGCGCGGCGTCGGCGGTGCCGCGGCCGAACAGGGCGGTGGCGGTGGCCAGCGCCGAACCGGTGGCGACCTCGTCCGCGCACTGCTCGACCGGTCCGGGCGGCAGCTCGACCGGCCGCGCCCCGATCCGCAGCGGCTCCCTCGGCCCACTGTGCGGCCGGAACCGGGGCGCCGCGAGCTCCCATTGGCGCCATCGGACATGTCGAGTCCCCGCCTCGGCCAGGACCAGCGCCCGTTGCCCGGCGTCCACGAGCAGACTGCCCACACCCTCACCGGCCGCCTGCCCGATGGCATTCGCCGTCGTCACCAGCAGATCGGTGCGCGCGGGTCCGATGCGCTGCTCGAGCATGGCGCGCAGTCGCGGCTGGGTGTCGAGGATGGCGGCCGTGGCCTGGAAGAACTGCACGGGCGCCCGTTGGGGTGTCACCGCGCCGGCGACCGCGAGACCGAGGGCCAGCGTATCGCTGAGGAGTGAAATGGCCGCGGACAGCGCCGGTTCCAGGTCGCCGGGATGCGGCGTGGTGGGATCCCAGGGACGGTCGGAGAGCCCGAAGTCACGTTCGATCGCCGCTACGGCCTCCACCAGATCCGGGATGTCGGTGTCGGTGGTGACGACGACCTGCCCGGTGATCGAATTCGTGCGCACGTGCTCGACTCCCGGGACAGCCCTGAGCGCCTCGCGCACTGCCGCGGCCAGTTTCGGGCCGCGCTCGGAACCGAGGCCGTGCACTTCCACGAACACCCGATCGCCCACTCGTGCCACTCGACGGTCGCGGTGCAGGCCCGGATCGAGCAGGGTCCCGAGATCGTGGCGGAGCTGTGCCCCGATCTCGGCCACGGTTCCCAGGCTGCGGGTGAGACCGCGCGCCGTGCCGGTGGTGAGACCGATCAGGCGGGATAGCACGGCCCGCCTCCCTTCCAGGTTGGTTATTCGCTCTGCGCCAGGCGGGGTATCAGGCCGCCGGCCAGGACGTCTCGTACCTGTCGCGGTGAAAGACGATGCCGGACAGTGAAAGTGGTTTCCTTGCTCATGTCGAGCACTCGCAATGACGTCCGGTGCGCGATATCGCCCAGGTTGTCGAGGCGCAGGAAGTCGTCGCGATCGATGCCGTCGTAGTCGGCCGGATCCTCGAATTCGAGTGCCAGGACGCCGAAGTTGGCGAGGTTCTGCCAGTGGATGCGGGCGAAGGATTTGGCGATGACGGCCCGGAGCCCGAGGTAGCGCGGCGTGATGGCGGCGTGCTCGCGGGAAGAGCCCTGGCCGTAGTTCTCCCCGGCGACGAGCAGGTGGCCGGACTCGGAAACATGCTGGGCGCGTGCGGGATAGGTGTCGTCGATCTGGGTGAAGGTGAACATCGCCAGTGTGGGGATATTGGATCGGAAGGGCAGTGCCCGGGCTCCGGCGGGGGAGATCTCGTCGGTGGAGACGTTGTCGCCGACCTTCAGCAGCACCGGCGCTTCGATCCGTTCGGGCAGCGGAGTCAGGGGCGGCAGGCTGGAGATATTGGGCCCCTTCACCGGCCGCACCTGCCGCGCGAGTTCCGGATCCAGGGGGGCGACCAGCATCGTGGTGTTCACCGAGGCACGCGTGGGCAGGTCGAGCTTCGGATAGTCCATGTGCACGGTGCGCGCCCATTCTCGCGGATCGGTGATCACACCGGTGAGCGCCGAGGCGGCGGCGGTTTCCGGCGAGCACAACCAGACCGAGTCCTCTCTGGTGCCCGAGCGACCGGGGAAGTTGCGCGGCATGGTGCGCAGCGAATTTCGGCCCACGGCCGGCGCCTGGCCCATGCCGATGCAGCCCAGACATCCGGCCTGGTGGATGCGGGCCCCCGCGATCACCAGGCCGGTGACGGCCCCCATCTCGGTGAGATCGGTGAGGATCTCCCGCGAGCTGGGATTCACGTCGAAGCTGACCTGCGGCACGGTCTGCCGTCCGGCCACCATGGCCGCCGCGATCGCGAAGTCGCGCAGGCCCGGGTTGGCGCTGGACCCGATCACCGCCTGCGCGATGTCGGTGCCGGCGACCTCGCGGACCGGCACCACATTGCCGGGCGAGGACGGCTTCGCGATGAGTGGTTCGAGGGTGGACAGGTCGATGGTGTCCTCGATGTCGTACTCGGCGTCGGGATCGGCGGTCAGCTCGACCCAATCGCTCTCGCGGCCTTCCTCGCGGAGAAACGCCCGCACGGCCGCGTCGCTCGGGAATACCGTTGTGGTGGCGCCCAGTTCGGCCCCCATGTTCGCGATCACGTGGCGGTCCATCGCTGACAGGCCCGACAGGCCCGGTCCGTGGTACTCGATGATGCGGTTGATCCCGCCGCTCACACCGTGCCGGCGTAGCATTTCGAGGATCACGTCCTTGGCCGAACACCACTGCGGCAGTTCGCCTTCGAGGCGGACACCCCACACCCGCGGCATCCGGAGGTGCAGGGGTCGACCCGAAATCGCCAGCGCCACTTCCAATCCGCCCACCCCGATGGCCAGCATGCCCAGCGAACCGGCCGCCGGGGTGTGCGAATCGGATCCAGCGAGGGTCTTTCCCGGTATGCCGAACCGTTGCATGTGCGTCGGGTGCGACACACCATTGCCCGCTTTGGAGAACCACAGGCCGAAGCGCTGGGCGGCCGTGCGGAGATACTCGTGGTCCTCGGCGTTCTTCTCATCGGTTTGCAGCAGATTGTGGTCGACGTACTGAACGCTCACCTCGGTGCGCGCACGATCGAGGGCCAATGCCTCGAGCTCCTGCATCACCAACGTGCCGGTGGCGTCCTGGGTCAGCGTCTGATCGATCCTGATCGCGATCTCCGCACCCGGCGTCATCGCACCGGACACCAGATGCGATTCGATCAGTTTCCGAGCCAGATTCGCTGACATCGCCATAACCGCGTCTAGGAGTTGGCGGCCTGCGGTCCGACCACGAAGGTGGCATTGCCCTTCGCGTCGAGGCCGGCGTCGAGAATCTTGTCGTCGAAGAATTCGGCGGATTTGCGGTCCATGAAGATGCGGGCTCCTTCGGCGGTCAGCACCTCGTCGTCCTGCGATGGCGAGTCGGCAACGGCGAGCTGGAAGCTCTCGGCGTCATCGCGGGTGGAGATCCGCAGTCCGGCGTCCTGCGGCGCGCCTTCCCCGGAGGTGATATCACGGACCGCCTCGACGGCAGTGGGGGTGAGCATCAGCATCGGTCTTCCTTCCGCTGTCGTGTGTGCCGGCCGGACCGCCGGCAGTCGGTCGAGTAACCGGGAGATTCACCGCGAAACGTCTCGAGCCGGGCGGAATCGTGTTAGTCCGGGAAGGCCGCGGATATCGCGGCGGCATGGCCCACGGATACTTCAGCGAGGCCGCGTTCATCCACCTGCACGACCTCGCACCACCTCACCCACCAGGGTCGCCGCGTTATCCTGACCGGCCGCGCGGTCACCCGGCCCAACCCGTCGGCAGCCGAGGGAGCGGCTCGGGAACAGGCTCCGGTGGCGCCGGAGGAGGCGGGAGCGGAGCTGGTGGCGCGGGGACCGGGGGACCGGGGGCCGGAAAAGGCATGGGCGGTGCGGGTTCCGGAATGGGTTGCCCCGGCTCCACCGGGGGGATCGGTTCCGGCGGGCGCACCGGCGGCACCGGTACACCGTCGGTTCCGGTATCGAGATCGGCGTGCGGACGTTCCATATCGCCCGCTTACCCGGAGGAGGCGAGGGTAAGCGGCCGGGAAACTGGCCGATTTCTTCCGGCGCGCCCGGACCGAGCGCCGCACGGGCGGGCGCGCTGGGCGAGAAACTACCGGCCGCGCGGGGCAGGGCTCGGAGAGATCGCGCGATAGTACCGATCCGAGAATCGGTGGCCGGTTCACTCGGGCCGTGGTGGGCATACGACCGGTATGAGAGACTTCACCCACGATCCGCATGCCGGGTCGCTGAACGTGCTGGTCTGGCATGTGCACGGGTCCTGGACCACCTCGTTCGTTCAGGGACCCCACACCTATCTACTCCCCGCCGACGACGATCTCGGCGAATGGGCGCGCGGCCGCGACGGTCGGCCGTGGCCGGAGAACGCGGTGGACATCGCGCCCGCCGATCTCGCCGACACCCCGGTCGACATCGTCGTGCTGCAACGCCCGCGCGAGCTGGACCTGGTGCGGGAATGGCTCGGGCGCACCGCCGGACTCGATCTGCCCGCGGTGTACGTGGAGCACGGCACGCCCGACGGGCTCGCCGCGACCACCCGGCATCCGCTGGCCGATCACGCCGATATCCCGCTGGTGCACGTCACGCAGTTCAATCGGCTCATGTGGGACTGCGGACGTTGCCCGACCACCGTCATCCCGCAGGGCGTGGTGGATCCCGGATACCGCTACACCGGCGAATTGCCGCGCACCGCAACCGTTGTCAACGACCCGGTACGCTGCTGGCGGGCTCTCGGCGCCGACCTGCTCGCGCCCCTGTCCTACAGCACGGTGATCGACGTCTACGGCCGGGGCACCGAGAATCTGAGCCGGTCGCTCGGGCTCTCCCCGGACCGGGTGCAGGGCATGGGTTTTCACGACCAGAACACCCTGCACAGCGAATTGGCCCGCCGCCGGGTGTATCTGCACACGCCGCGCTGGACCTCGCTCGGCTTCTCGGTCATCGAGGCCATGTTCCTGGGCATGCCCATCGTGGCGGTCGGCGCCACCGCGGCCGCCGAGGCCATTCCCTCCTCGATCGGGGTGGTGTCCAGCGATCCGGACCTCCTGGCGGTCGCGATCCGCCGCTTCCTCTCCGACCCCGACTTCGCGGAGCTCACCGGCTGGTCCGCGCGCCACTGGGCCCAGGCCACCTTCGGCATCCGAACCTTCCAGCGACGCTGGAACCAACTCCTGTTCGACTGCGTCACAGGTCATTTCACGGCCTCGTCCGCTGGCACGAAGATCGGCTGACCTCGTCCCGGACGCTTTCGGTCTGCCCGGGTATTGGCGAAGACGAGCAACCTCGCAATGGTTAGGAGGTGATGATCGCGATGTGGATGCAGATGACGGACATGCTTCGACAGATGTGGAACATGATGTTCCCGAACATGGCCATGTAACCAGACCGACCGAGCGACTGGACCGGCCCGTTCTCGCCCATGCCCGGATACGCTGTCCAGCCGTCGGCTCCGAGAACCGTTTTCGCACGCCCCTGTGGAGCGACCTGTTCAGGGCCGGTTGCCGGGGACGAGGTCGGCGACCGCGTCGTACCGGAGCGGGTGAGTGTCCGGTGCCGGGGCTCGGGCCGCCGTCGGCGCCACCAGGAAGCCCACGTGGTCACCGAAATCGGTGCGGAGCAGGATCTCGCCGGTGAACCAGGCGGCGACCGCGGTCAGGATGGGCAGCGAGTGCGGTCCCTCCTGCCAGTCGCTGTGGTCGAACTTGTCGATTTCGAAGCCTGTTTCGGAGCCGAAGAGCTGCGCCAGTGCGAGGGACTCGTCCGAGAGCAGATGGACGGCCAGATGATCCGCACGGGCCGCGACGCGATAGGTGTGGTTCCGTTTCGAAAGGCAGACCAGAAAGCGCCTCGGCTCGATACTCGCCTGTGTGGAGAATCCCACGAGACAGCCGGCGCGGTGTCCGTCGGCGTGGGTGGTGACGATCCATACCGGCGCGTCAGCGGCCGCGACGGCGAGATCGAACGCGCCGTTCGCATCATCGACCTCGCGTGGCACGGGCACCTCCCCGCTTCGAGCCGATCGAGACGATAGTCCCGGAGCTAATTCAGCCTACACAGACCGATTGGCATGTAAATCCCTCGACCGGAATCCGCGCCCATTCAGGTGAGCTGTGCGGGCAGTCCGACGTCGTATACAGCGAATATGTCGGTCGCCTTCTGTAAGGCGTCGACGACGACCTCCACCGGTGTGAGGTGCCGGCATGGACTCGGTGCACCCCGTGCACTACAGGCTTCCCCACGTCACAGTGCTGTCCTGAGGCGCACGTGGTCAGCGCGATGCGCCGTCGGCGGCGCGGAGTTCGTCCAGTAGCGGCGGAGCGGCTTCGGCCAGGAATCTGTCCTGCTGTTCGTCGCCGACCTGTACCAGCGCGATGTCGGTGAAGCCCGCGTCGCGGTAGGGGCGCACCGCGGCGGCGATGGCGTCGAAGTCGGGGCCGCAGGCGATCTGCTCGGCGATGTCGCGAGGGCGAACGAACTGCGTAGCCGCCGCGAAGCCCGCCGGGGTGGGCAGATTGGCATTGACGTCCCAGCCGCCCGCGGACCATCGGAACTGTTCGTGTGCGCGCTGAATCGCCTTGTCGCGGTCACTGTCCCAGCTGACCGGCACCTGCCCGGTCACCCGTGACGGTTCCGCGCCGCACGCGTCGGCGCGAACGCGGTGCCATGAGTCGACGAGTTCGGCGTCCGGATCGGTGGTGATCATTTCGTCGGCCAGCGGGGCGAATCGCCGCACCGACTGTGGCCCGGAGACCGCGACGGCGATCGGTACGAGCTGCTCGGGCAGATCCCAGATCTTGGCCGCATCGACCCGATACCAGTGCCCGTGGCGGCTGATCGTGTCTCCGGTGTGGAGATCCCGGATGATGCCGATGGCCTCGGCGAGCCGGTCCTGTCGTTCGTCGAGACCGGGCCAGCCGGCGCCGATCACGTGTTCGTTGAGGCTCTCGCCGCTGCCGAGCCCGAGCGTGAATCGGCCTTCGGCGAGGATCTGCAGGGTCGCGGCCTGTTGGGCGACGATCGCCGGGTGATAGCGCAAGGTCGGACAACACACGTAGGTCATCAGCGGAATCCGCTGGGTGGCCTGCGCGACGGCGCCGAGCATCGTCCAGGCGTGCGGTGCGTGGCCCTGGGACTCGAGCCAGGGCGAGTAATGGTCGGAGCTGACGAGGAAATCGAATCCGGCCTCTTCGGCGGCGACCGCGTAGCGGACGAGTTCGCGTGGGCCACTCTGCTCGGTCATGAGCGTGTATCCGAATCGGGTCACTGTCGCGTCCTTCCGTTCGGCTCGGGTGGGGATATCGGTCGGCTACCCGCCCGCGGCCGAGTTACCGGTGACCGATACCACCGATTCGACGAAGGGGAACGACGCGACGCGCTCGGCGGAGTCCACCGCGATGCCGATCACGATCGGGCCGGGATAGGCGCCGTAGACGACCATCCCGCCCAGGGCCTTGAGCAGTTCGCGAAAATTCGCGGCCCCGATGTCGGTCGCGGGACACGACTCGCGGAACCGCACGCGGTAGACCCCTGTGTCGACCATGTCAGCCTCCTGCACGGTGGTGAATTGAATTGGCGCTACCGGTTTGCCCATTTTTCGCCCCCGCACACCCGGAGCCCCGGCCGTTGATGGCGTCTCGCCGGTCTGTCTCCCGCTCACTGAGTCGATGCTCGTCCTCCGATTATCAGCGGGCAGGATCTTCATTCGGGTTCCGGCCCGACAGCGACGATCACGAGGACCTTCGAAGGACTCGCCGCAACGCGGTCCGCCGCGCTGTCGAGGTGATTCGACTTCCTTCGATGTGTGGCTGGCGGAGCTGGCCCGCTCTGGCCGGGCGCGGTTCTTGTTCACCGCTACCGGACAGCGTGGAACCGACGCCGAGTGAGCGGTCATCATGCGCCACGCTTCGATATCGAATCAAACGTCAGAATTCATCTCCCTGCCGAAGCCTCTTTCTCTCGTGTGGAGTCGTCGGCGGTTCAACCGGCTCGCCACGCAGGCGGCGCCGCACCACGACGATCGCTACCAGGACCGGAATCGCTAGAAGTACCAAGATTTCCATGATGTCCGGTTACCCGCTGGAGGAAGAACATTCAGGGGATGTGTTCGTGCAGGGTCAGCAGGATGTGGTCGAACGCGGACACGGTGCCGGGCTGATCGGGGGGCACGTTCGGCAGCTCGTGCAGCAGCTGTTCGGCCAGGGCGCGGAGTTTGGTGTTGGTTTCTTGAGAGCGCCATACCAGCAGCTTGAACGCCTGCTCGTCACTGATGCGGTACATGCGCATCAGCACGCCTTTGGCTTGTTCGATCACCGCCCGCGCGTCCACGACCTCCTGCATCCGCTTATCGAGAATCTCGTGCTCGGTGATGACGAGTGTGCTCGACAGATCGACGTAGAAGCCCGCGGTGCCGACCGGGCGGCCCTGGTCGAGGATGCGGTCGGCGACCACCATCACCTGGTGCTCGACGCCATGGGTGTCGATGAAGCGGTGACGGCTCGAGAAGGGCTCACCCAACGCGACCGAGCGGGTGATCGTCTCGGCGACCTTGTTCCGGTCGTCGGGATGTTTGTGTGTGAGAAGCAGTTCGGTGGTCGGTTCGACCTCGCCGGGGGTGTAGCCGTGCATGCGATACAGCTCTGGCGACCACTCCCAGCGGCGGGTGGCGAACCAGAACCGGAAACTACCTGTCCGCGGCGCCGGATACGCCCTCGCGGCCCATACCAGTGATTCCGCTGGCAGCTCACCAGGAGAGCCCATTCCCCGATTATCCGCCAGGCCGATTATCTCGGCACTCGTTCATTCCTCGAGGACTTCCCTGATAGCCGCCGATCGTGTGCGCACTCTCGCCCTCGCGATACCCGGGATACGTCATTCGAACGCGATACGGCCCGGCGGCGCTTCCGGGTCCTGACGCGTAGCCGGTTCACCGATCCGCCGGAGGTTGTCCACCCGATTCGCGGGTATCCGTGCGGATATCGGATTTCTACAGGGGAAGGAGGCATCATGTCAGACCAGCCACAGGATCTGGAATACCAGGTCGACGCCGGTCAGCGGAACGGCCGCGCCGAGCAATTCCCGGACCGTGCCCGAACCACCAGATCTCACGCGGGCGAATCCATGGTGGACGCGCGAAACTGGCCGGGGCTCATTCTGTTCGCCCTCGGAATCGCCGCACTCGTAGCCACATTGGCCGCGGCCGGATACGGATTCGCGGGTCGGGCGATAGTGGCCGGAGTGATCTGCGTTGTGTGCCTTACCCTGGGTGCGGCGCTCGTCATCATCGAGCACAGGCGGGTCAAGCACCGTGAAGGCCGAAATCTCGGAGATCCGGGCGGTCACTGACGATCATCCGTCGACGGAGCGGGGCGGACCCCGCAGCGGCTGCATGACGAGGACCGCCACACCGTCGCGCAGATCGTGAACATTCTCGGCGCCGAACGCGGTGCCCTGTGGAGCGGGATATCCGACGGCCGACCGCCCTAGTGACGGGTCACGGCCCATTTCGTAAGGGGTGCGATCATGAATTCATTTCCGACCGATCCAATGGGAGATCCGGAGATTCCCTCGACGGCCGAGCAACTCGACGAGGACGCATTGGATGCCGATCCGATCGAGGAGGCCGCTGATCCTCCCGATCACTGGGAGCCCACGGACGAGGAACTCAGCGACACACTCGGTGATGACAGCCTGGTGCGGCGGCTGGCCGCGGAGGAACCCGAGGAACCCGACCTCACACCGGATGAGGATTGATGCGGATGGTGCCGGGGTATTGCGAAGGATGTCCAGACCAGATCGTCCGGCAGTGCACTGCTTCCATCGGGCAGTCGCGGTCCGTGTGACGCACCGTCAACGGCGACGGACCTCAACGGCGAGGTCGGCGAACGAATCGCGACAGCTGAGGTGGAGGGTCGGCTCATCGTCGACGAAGGGAATCGCGCGCCGTGGTTCGGCTCTGCCCGGTAGGCCCGATGATCGCCGAACGCGTCGCCGCGTTGGCGAATTCGTTGTTCCCGGGCCGATTTTCGCCGGGCCGGCGGACATCGACCTGATCGACCATGCCAGGGATGCCGGAGTCGTCTTCAGCTCCGGTGCCGGGCAAATGAATTCTCGACAGATCGCGTGAATTCTCGACAGATCGCGTGAGGTGACAATCTCCACGACTCGAAGAAGTCGGGTGCGACGAGAGGAGACTCCGGTGTCAGCAGAACTCGAAGGCGTCCGCGTCCTGATCGCTACCTCCAACACGGGAGTGGAGCGTGACGAGCTCGCGGTACCCAGAGATCAACTGCGTGCTCGCGGCGCACACGTGACCCACGCGGCGTCCGAGGCGATTGATGTGCACACCTACCGGCACGACCTCATACCGTCCGAGACCGTGCGGCCGGATGTGGCACTCGGCGATGTGGATCCGGGCGCGTTCGACGTATTGGTGATTCCGGGCGGCACGGTCAATGCCGACAAACTCCGAATCGACGTCACGGCACGAGAACTCGTCCGATCCATGGTCGCGGCGGGCCGTGTGATCGCGGCGATCTGCCATGGACCATGACTGCTGGTCGAGGCCGGGGTGGTGCAGGGCAAGACGCTCACGTCGTATCCGTCCCTGCGTACCGATCTGATCAATGCCGGGGCGACCTGGGTCGACGAGGCGGTCGCCCGCAGCGAGTCCGAAGGCTGGACGCTCATCACCTCACGCAACCCTGACGATCTACCCGATTTCGTCGACGCCATCACCGCGGAGTCGAGCGTGAGGACGTCGTGACACAGACCCGCTTGTGCTGGTTGAAGATTCGTGCTGTGCGCTGCGGATTCCGCGCAGGCGCTGGCGGCTGATCACCCGGTTGGCCTCGGTGTGATGGTCTTCAGGTCCGTGGCGAAAACCGTCTGTTCGGCATACCGATGGAGGTCGCAGCCGTGGCAGTCCCGCGCGCCTTTGTGCAATCCGGACAGTCCGGTGTGAGGATGAAGTCCGCCGCACTCGCCAACGCGCGGCGTTCAGTTCGGTCCGCGACGATTCGGCGGTTGCCGATCCGGCCATGGCGACTCCGATCTCTCGAGGGCCGTCTCGTCCAGCGATTACCCCCGCGATCGCGTGGTAACCGGTCAGCGTGGAATTGACAGCGGTCGAGCAGCCGCATGTGCTGCGGGAGTACGCGTTCGTCGCCGACGGTGAACGTGGCGCGCTGATCGGCCCGCGCGGTGATATCGCGTGGCTGTGCGTACCCCAGTGGGACAGTGCCCCCGTATTCGATACCGTGATCGGGGGCGCGAGTGTGTACTCGGTGACGCCCGACGAGCGCTTCGTGTGGGGCGGCTATTACGATTCCGGCAGCCTGATCTGGAATTCCCGCTGGGTGACCGGCTCCACGGTGATCGAATGCCGCGAGGCGCTGGCGTTTCCCGGTGACGCGCACCGGGCTGTGGTGCTGCGCCGGATACGCGCGTTGCACGGTGAAGCACGGGTCATGGTGGAGTTGAACCCGGTCCACGAGTACGGATCCGAACCCCTGCGCGACGTTCGGCGTGCCGGAGAGGCATGGGAGGCGCGGTGTGGTCGGCTGTGGCTGCGGTGGAGCGGTGCGGCCACCGCGGTGTTCGACGAGAACCCTCGCTGCCCCGGCTGGCGGCTGCTGCTGCGGGTATCGCCCGGTCGATACCACGACTTGGTGCTCGAGCTGTCGGACTCCGGCTTGCCCGGCTGCCCGGTGGATCCGGAAACCTGCTGGGCGGCAACGGAATCCAGTTGGAGACAAGAGATCCCCGTCCTGCGAGAGAATGCCGCTCCCCGAGACGCGTCCCACGCGTATGCCGTCTTGCGCGGAATGACCGGTGCCGACGGCGGCATGGTCGCCGCGGCCACCGCGGGGCTGCCCGAACGGGCGGATCAGGGAGCCAACTACGACTACCGATACGTCTGGATCCGTGACCAGTGCCTGGCCGGGCAGGCGGCCGCCATGGCCGGGGCGTTGCCGCTGCTCGATTCGGCGGTCCGGTTCACCGCCGAAAGGCTGCTCGCCGACGGGCCCGCCCTGATGCCCGCGTACACTCTGCGCGGCGAGCCGGTGCCACCCAGTCGTGGCGTCGATCTGCCCGGCTATCCGGGCGGTCAGGCGGTCGTCGGCAATCGGGTGCGAGATCAGTTCCAGCTCGATGTCTTCGGCGAAGCGCTGCTGGCGTTCGCCGCGGCGGCCCGGCACGACCATCTGCCCGCCGACTACCGCAGAGCGGTCGAGGTCGCGGTGGAAGCCATTGCCGCGCACCGCGGTCGCCCCGACGCCGGTATCTGGGAAATCGACGATGAGTGCTGGACCCACTCGCGCCTGATCTGCGCGGCGGGATTGCGGGCGGTGGCCGAGTTTCCCGCGACCGGAGCGGACCCCGCGGCCTGCACCCGCCTGGCAGATGCGCTGGTTTCGCAGGCGGCACGCACCAGCATGCATCCCACCGGACGTTGGCAGCGGTCGCCTCAACATCCGGAAGTGGATGCCGCACTGCTGTTGCCGATCATCCGGGGCGCGCTACCGCGCGGCGATCCACGCGATCGGGCCACGGTGGCCGCGATCGCGCGCGAATTGTCCAGCGACTACTACGTTTACCGCTATCGCGCCGGGTCGAACCCACTCGGCAGCACTGAGGGCGCGTTTCTGCTGTGCGGATTCGCGATGGCGATCGCGACGGCCGATCTCGGTCATCCCGTCGTCGCCGCACGCTATTTCGAACGCAACCGCGCCGCGTGTGGCACACCGGGTTTGTTCGCCGAGGAGTTCGACGTCACCCAGCGCCAGCTGCGCGGCAACCTGCCACAGGCCTTCGTGCACGCGCTGCTCTTGGAAGCGTCCAATCATCCCGCGCTGCAACGGGAATGGGTGGAACTCGAGGGCGACGGCCGCGCACCGGAACGACCATGACCGGCTACCCGGCGTCGGCGGAGCCGGAGGCCGCCGGATGGTCCAACCTGGGATAGAGCAATTCCCGGACCAGCAGGAGCAGGCTCGCGGCGGCCGGAATGGCGAGCAGCGCGCCCAGCACGCCCAGAATCGAGCCGCCGACCAGGACTGCGACAACCGTGACCACCGCGGGCACCTGCACCGCGCGGCCGATGATGCGGGGCACGAGTAGATAGTCCTCGAGCCAGCGCAGGACGAGGAAGAAGACCACCGTCGCCAGGCAGACCGAGAGCGAAACCGTCAGCGCGACAAGCGCTATGGCGATGCCCGCCAGTGTGGAGCCGATCAGCGGGATGAGGTCGAGCACCGCGGCCAGCACGGCGAGGACCAAGGGGAACGGGACTCCGAAGGCGGCCAACCAGACGAAGGTGAGGATTCCGGTGATCAGCGAGATCAGCAGGTTGCCCAGTACGTAACCGCCGACTTTGGCGAATATCGCGTCCCCGATGAGGATGGCGCGGGGTCGGCGTTCGTGCGGGAACAGTCGATAGAGAGTGGCGCGCAAGGCCGGGAAGTTCGCTGAGAAATACGCGGTGAGCACCGCGACGATAATCGTGGCTGTGACTCCGTCGAAGACCACCCTGCCCGCCCCGACCAGTCCCTGCGACACCTTGCCGAAGTCGGTGTCGGTTGCCTGCCGCAGCCGCTGATCGAGGTGGAAACGATCGGCCGCCTGCCAGACCAGCGGGTAGCGATCCTCGAGATGGCGTAGGGTGTCGGGCGCATGGTGGACCAGGGCTTGCCCCTGATCGATCAGGGGCGGGATCGCGGCCCACAGGAACCCTGCCAGGCCACCCCCCGCCGTCAGGAACACCAGCGCGACAGCCAAACTGCGGCGGACGTGGTGGCGTGCCAGCCATGAGACCGCAGGTTCCATGCCGATGGCGAGGAATATCGCCGCGGCCACGAGTAGCAGTGCCTGATGGGCCGCGAGCACGACCCGCACCGCTCCCACGGTGATCAGAACCCCGGCGGAGGCGGTCAGTCCTACCATGAACGGCGAGTTCCGGTCGAACCTGCGACCGGGCCTGCCCAGCGGATGCCGCTCACTGGACTGCCTGGCAGCACGTTCTTCGGCCGCTGAAATGGGAGCTGGCTCATTCTCGGAATGCGGCTGTCCTGCCCAATCGCTGTGCGCTGTCTCGTCGTTCATCGGTTCTCTGTCCGGTCGGGTAAGGCGCGCGCCGGTCGTCTGCCCTTCCGGGGATGCCCCGATGCGGGGAGGAGAAACCGGTGACGGTCGTACGGGCCACCCGGCAACGATTTCGTTATCGCGGTACTGGCGGGCGGCTGCCCGGGTAACGCGCAATCGTGATGTCCTCTCGGGGCATCGGGGTTCGAACGGGGGCCCGAATCAGGAATGCGAGGCGGGAGAAAGGAACAGCCATGGCCGAACAAGACGTGGTCGATCTGCTGACCGCACAACACCAACAGATCTCCACCCTGCTCGAACAATTGCGTTCGGGACGGGAGGATCGGCAGGAACTCTTCACCGAGCTGGTCCGGCTGCTCGCGGTGCACGAGAGCGCCGAGGAAGAAGTGGTGCATCCCATCGCGAAGCGCGCGCGGTTCGGCGCCGAGGAGATAGTCGACGCCCGGCTGGACGAAGAGAATCACGCCAAGCGGGCGCTCGCGGAACTCTACGACCTGGGAGTCGATCACCCCGACTTCGCGTCCAAAATCGCCGATCTCGCCGATGCGGTCGCCGACCACGCGGCTCACGAGGAAGCGGAGGAGTTCGTCCTGCTGCGTCGCCAGTACTCGGCGAGCCAGCTCGAACACCTGGCCGGCTCCGTGCGCGCCGCCGAAGCGGTGGCACCCACCCGCCCGCATCCGCACACCGGTTCCTCCGCGGCCGCCAACCTGATCGCCGGGCCGCCGCTGGCACTGTTCGACCGCATGCGAGACGCGGTGCGCGACTGGAGATCGCACAGTTGAGGGGCAGGACGACCGACGGGCAGGACGACGCGGCGATGTCGTCCGCCGACAAGAACGTCGATCCCGTCTTGGACGTCAAGATTCGTCTGCCCGCCGACGCTTTCTTCTCTCGTAGAGGCCGGATTCCGAGCCCAAGCTCTGGAACACCACGGGTTCGGTGACGCCGACGCGGGCCGGTCATAACCGAATGGGTATCTACGGGCGCGTCTGCGCCATGCGCATCGCCATGATCTCGTCCATGCGGGATACCCCCAGGGGGTTGTGCCTCCTGGGGGTATCATGGCGGACGTGGCTGATCAGCGCCCTGCTCCCCGAGCGACCGGATACGTCCGGCTGCTCGGAATGCTCGCGCTCCTGCTCGGGATCGCCGCCATGCATGCGGGAGTGTTCTCGGCGCACTACAGCTCACCGGTTTCCGAGATGCCGTCGGTAATGGCCGCGATGCCCGCGAGCGCGCATCCGGGACACGTGGCGGGGACGCACGGTGATCAGCCGGGCGGGCACGGGCTCACGCACGCCTGCGAGTTCGTCGTTCTCTCGGCGGTGACGATCGTGATCGGCCTCATGCTGCTGCACTGGGCCGGAGATCGACCACGTGATTCCCGCCCACCGAGCTCCCACAGCCGCCGGATCCATCGAGAACGTCCACCGCCGTGGACGGTCCCCACCCTGGCCGAACTGTCGATTCTGCGGATCTGACAGGTCCGCCGCGCCCCGACCGGTCGCGGACGACCTCATGATCCCGGCTGCCGCGACCACCGAGCGGTACGCCCACATTCGACAAACCAGGGAGAATCCATGTCCCCCAATCGATTTCCACTCTCATCGCGGATGAACCGGCGCGGATTCCTAGCGCTCGGGGCGGGCGCCGCGGCGGCCGCGACACTGGCCGCGTGCTCGAAGAACACCACGGCGTCACCCAGCCTCGTGCAGCCCGATTCCGATGCCGTCCGGGCCGCGGAAGCCGCGCGTCGGACCGCTGGCGCCGCTGTCCGCGACGTGACGCTGCGCGCCGAGCCGACCACCGTCGACCTCGGTGGCGTGCAGGTGCCGACCTGGGCGTTCGGAGGCGCGGTGCCCGGCCCGGAAATCCGCATCGCCAAGGGCGACGTCGTGCGCGCCCAGTTCACGAACGCGCTCCCGGCCCCGACCACGATCCACTGGCACGGCATCGCCCTGCGCAATGATATGGACGGCGTCCCCGACGTCACCCAGTCGCCGATCGCGGCCGGAGGCAGCTTCGGCTACGAATTCACCGCGCCGGAGCCCGGCACATACTTCTTCCACCCGCACGTCGGCGTGCAACTCGACCGGGGCCTGTACGCGCCGCTCATCGTCGAGGACCCGGCCGACGGCCGCGACTACGACACCGAAGCCGTTGTGGTGCTCGATGATTGGCTCGACGGCGTGAACGGGCGCGACCCGGACGAGGAGTTGCGGCACCTGCGGGACAGGGGCATGTCGGGCATGAATATGGGCGGGATGCCGGGTATGAACCACAGCGGCATGAACATGGGCGGACCAGGCGGAATGTCCATGCCCGTCGACCCGAACGCGCCGCTCGGCTCCGACGTCGGCGATGTCACCTACCCCTATTTCCTGATCAACGGCCGCCTGGGCAGCGACCCAGCGGTCTTCACCGCGCGGCCGGGTCAGCGCATGCGGCTGCGGATCATCAATGCCGCCGCCGACAGCGCGTTCCGGGTCGCCGTCGGTGGACACCAGATGCGAGTCACCCACACCGACGGCTTCCCGGTGCAGCCGATCACGACATCCAGCCTGCTGATCAGCATGGGCGAACGCTACGACGTCATCGTCGACCTGGCCGACGGCGTCTTCCCGCTGGTCGCGGCGGCGGAAGGCAAGACCGGCCGAGGCTTCGCGCTGATCCGGACCGGCGGTGGCACACCACCGCCGGTGGATGCGCGGCCCTCCGAACTCGCGGTAGCGCCTCTGACGGCCGACCGCCTCACCTGCGCCGAATCGGTTCGCCTGCAAGCGAAGAAGCCCGATCAGACCCTCGACGTCACCCTCGGCTCCGATGCGAAGAGCTACGTCTGGACCATCAACGGCAAGGCCTACCCCGACCGCACCGCCCTGAATATCTCCCAGGGCCAGCGGATCCGCCTGCGTTTCCGCAACCAATCCATGATGTTCCACCCGATGCACCTGCACGGGCACACCTTCCAACTCGTCGACCACGCGGGATCCGGCCCGCGCAAGGACACCGCCATCGTCCTGCCCATGCAAACCGTCGAAGTCGACCTCGACGCCGACAATCCGGGCCAGTGGATGCTGCACTGCCACAACGCCTACCACGCAGAAGCCGGAATGATGAGCATCCTGTCCTACGTGCACTGATCCCGCCCGGACCGCCGTGCGGTCGAAAGATGTTCGGTCGCACGGCCTGTACGACACCGTCCAGCCCGGAAAAGCGAAGGCCGAGCCGGGCTCTCCGGGGCGGGCAGGCCACCGACGCGCTCGGTGGGTCCGGGCCGCGGCGCGACCAGGCGCGAAGAGCTGCCGCGGTGGCTCGATCCGCAAGCGCTCGCGCCGCATCCGGTAGAGGCGGATGCCGTGCGCCGCAGCGGGTCTCGCCCACGGGCGTAGGTCCTAGCTCGGTGCTTGGAAGCCGCCGATCTTCTGCTCGAGCAGCTCGGCCAGCCGCAGCGGGGTGCGGTCCTCGAACATCGGACCGATGAGCTGCACACCCACCGGCAGTCCCTCCGGGGAGCGGCCCGCCGGTACTGCGGTGGCCGGAAGTCCGGGCATGGTGGCCAGACCGGCCCATACGGAGTGATCGATGTAGGGGTACTCGACCCCGTCGATGTCGATTCGTCGTTCCCCGCGATCGGGGTTGTGGTCGTGCGGAAACGCGGGAATCGACGTGATCGGACACATCACGGCATCGAACTCGGCGAAGAGCCGCCGCCAGCTGTGGCGGTGCAGTTCACGGTGGATGTCCGCCTCGATCCAATCGCGGTGGCTCAGGACCATGCCGCGCAGCCGCGCGGCGTCGAGACCCTGGTCATCCGCGATCGGTTCGGCAGCGCGGGTCCGCAGCCGCTCGTACGCCTCGGCGGGCATCCGCGCGCCCTGGTGCGAACTCAGCAACCACGCGTAGAGCATCGCGGCTTCGGTCAGGTCGGGCAGTAGCGGACTGTGTCGTTCGACGCGGGCCCCGCCGTCGACGAGCGCATCGGCGACCCGGTTCACCCCGGCCCGCACAGCGGACCCGGTCGCTATGAGCGGATGCTCGTCGAGGACCAGCACACGGAAGTCGGAGATCCGCTGGTGGCGCGCGGGCGGCAGAGTCAACTGATAGGCGACGCCGAGCGTCAGCGGGTCCGGCCCCGCCATCACGTCCAGCAGCAATGTGAGGTCGCGGGCGGTGCGCGCCATCGGACCGCAGACGGCGAGATCGCCGTCCGACGGTAGCGCCGGTGCGGGCGGCGGGACCATGCCGCGGGTCGGCACCAGCCCGAACGTCGGCTTGTGCGCGTAGACACCGCAGAAATGCGCCGGGTTGCGCAGAGAACCCGCGAGGTCGGAGCCGATGGACAGCGAGCCGAATCCCGATGCCAGCGCCGCCGCTGATCCGCCGGAGGATCCACCCGACGTGCGACCGTGATCCCACGGGTTGTTGGTGGTGCCGTAGATCTCGTTGAAGCTCTGCCAATCTCCCAGCATGAACGGCACATTGGTCTTGCCGAGAATCACCGCGCCCGCGGCTTTCAACCGTGACACCGCCACCGCGTCCTCGGCAGGCACAAAGCCGGCGTACCGCGGCATCCCCCAGGTCGTGGGCAGCCCGGCGACGTTGTAGGACTCCTTGACCGTCACCGGAATACCGAGCAGCGGCCGGTCCTCACCACGCGCGCGTGCCTCATCGGCCCGGCGCGCGGCGGCCAGCGCACGGTCGAAGTCCCTCACACAGATCGCGTTGATCGCCTTGTCGTCGCGTTCGATGCGGGCGATCGCATCCTCTGTCAGCTCCACCGAGCTGACCTCACCGGCCCGCATCGCGGCCGAAAGCTCTTCGGCCGCAAGAAAACCCCACTCCATGGATCCGACCTTACCGACGCCCGGCAGACCCCTGAACCGACACCGGCCGCCCGCATCCACAGGAGAGCCCGGGGTCGAATGCTCGAGGGTTCGGCGGCGATGGCCCGCACCGACAAGGTGTCGATCGACTTTCCGGCCAGTCTCGCAGGTCATGGTTTCGCCGCCTATGTGGAGAAGCGGCATCAGGCGGTGGTGAACGCGCAGAATGCGCGGGTGTCGCGAGCGCGGTGTCCGGCCGAAGCTCCGCGTTCTCGAGGATGGCGGTTCGAGCTCAGGGAGGCTCAAGGCGAACTTCAGGAATCGTGCATGAATTCTTGCCGATCAGAAGGGGAGGTTCTCCGGCTCGGCGGCTCTAGCCTTCACCGCCATGAGGAATTCTCGACTCCGCAAGCTCATGGTCGCGGGCACGGTGGCCATAGCCCTGGCGACAGCGCTCACCGCTTGCGGTGGTTCGTCGTCCTCGTCCGGGGGCCCGGCCGGTGATCCGGTGTCCGGTGGCACACTGCACTTCTACGATCCGATCGAGTACACCGGGTGGCTGCCGACCAATTCCATCTGGTCCAACAGTCAGGTCACCAACAACCTCGCCGAGCGTCTCACCTGGCAGGATCCCAAGAGCGGTGCGATCAAGCCGTGGCTGGCGAAGTCCTGGCAGATCAGCGATGACAAACTCGAGTACACCTTCCGGTTGCGTGAGGGCGTCACGTTCAGCAACGGGGACCCGGTCGACGCCGCGATCGTCAAGGCGAACTACGACCAGCACGGGTTCGGGGACTCGCGGCTGGGGATTCCGCCGGACCGCTTCTTCTCCGACTACAAATCCAGCGAGGTCGTCGATCCGCTGACGGTGAAAGTGTCCTTCACCAAGCCCAATGCCGGATTCTTGCAGGTGGCGTCGTTCTATCGGGCCGGCTCTATTCTGGCCAAGCCGTTCCTGGACCAGGATCTCAACGGCCAAGGCCAAGCCAAGAACTGGATCGGCTCGGGACCGTTCGTGGTCGAATCGGTCAACGGCACAACCGGAATCACCCTCGAGCGCCGTGAGGACTACAACTGGGCGCCGGAAGGATCCGGGCATCAGGGCAAGGCGTACCTGGAGCGAGTTGTGTTCAAGACCGTCCCGGAAGCCGGTACCCGGGTGGGTGCGCTGAAGTCCGGCGAGGCCCAGATCGCCCGCAATATCGCGCCCTACGACGAGGAAACCGTCGTCGCGGGCGGCGGGGTGATCGAAGCGTTCCCGGTCCAGGGGCAGACGAACAAGCTGTCGTTCCAACTGGACTCGGCGACACCGGTGCTGGACAAGAACGTCCGCCTGGCGCTGCAGGCGGCTACCGACCGGCAGGAGATCAACAAGACGGTGCTCTCGCCGAGCTATCCGGTGCCGACCAGCATCCTGGTGCAGGGCACCCCGAACCGGGGCGACGCCGCCCGATACCTGGGTTACGACCTGAACCGCGCCAAGTCGCTGTTGGAGACGGCCGGTTGGAAGCCTGGGGCAGACGGGATCCGCGTCAAGGACGGCAAGCGACTGCAACTCGACGTCTGGGTCGCGCCCTACTACCAGGTTTCCCAGCCGGTGCTCGAGCTGCTGCAGTCGCAGTGGCGTAAGGCCGGTGTGGAGTTGAAGATCAACGCGGCGTCACTGACCGAATACGAGTCGACCCAGACCGCGCGTCCGGCCAATTGGTCTCTGGTGCAGGGCCAGACCTCACGCGCGGAGGCCGATGTGCTGCGTACGGCCTTCGACAGCGCCGCCACCAATGAACTGCACTCCCCGGCACCCGATGAGCAGCTCGACCGACTGGTGCGCGCACAGGCCTTCGAATTCGATACGGCCAAACGCGACGCCGCGGTGCAGGCCATCGAGGACCGGTTGTTTTCCGAGGGTTACGTGATTCCGCTCTACGACGAGACCCAGGTTTTCGGTCTCGCGCCGAATGTGCACGGATTCAGTACCGAATCCACCGCGCGTACCTGGCTGTATGACACCTGGCTTTCGGAATAGCGGAGTGCGGGAATGCGCGTCTACATCTTGAAGCGTCTGGGTCAGGCCGTCGCGGTGTTCTGGGCCGCCTACACGTTGTCTTTCATCCTGCTCAGCGCCTTGCCGGGTGATTCGGTCACCAACCGCATCCAGAACCCCGAAGCGCAGATCACCCCCGAGGCCGGTCGAGTCATGCTCGAGTTCTACGGCCTCGACCGGCCCCTCTGGCAGCAGTATCTGCACAGTCTCGCAGGCGTCTTCACCGGCCGCCTCGGTTACTCGCTCACCAGCGGGAAGGCCGTGGGGGAATTGATCGGTCATGCCTTGCCCAGCACCGTGCGGCTCACTGCGGCCGGGCTGGCGTTCGGACTGGTCTTCGCGATCGTCGTCGCGGTGGCGGCGAACTATGTGCCGTGGCGGTGGTTGCGGGAACTGCTCGGCGCGGCACCGGCCTTGTTCGCCTCGGTGCCTACGTTTGTGGTGGGAATTGTTGCTCTGCAAGTGCTTTCCTTCCGGCTGCGCCTGATTCCCTCGGTGGATGACGGCAGCGTCGCGGCGTTGCTCGCGCCAGGGGCGACGCTGGGACTGTTCGTCGCCGCACCGCTGGCTCAGGTGTTCGCGGCCTCCATCCGCACCACGCGAGGCCAGCCGTTCGTGCAGGTGCTCCGCGCCAAAGGTGCCGGAGCCGGCTACATCTTTCGCAAGGATGTACTTCGCAATTCGTCGCTGCCGGTGCTGACTCTGCTCGGCCTGGCCGTGGGCGAGTTGATCGCAGGGTCGGTGGTGACCGAGTCGGTATTCGCGCGCGAGGGTATCGGGCAGCTGACCGTCGGCGCGGTCAACACCCAGGACCTGCCGGTGGTGCAGGGCGTGGTGCTGCTGTCGACATCGGCGTACGTGCTGGTGAATCTCGCCGTCGATGTGACGTATCCGTTCATCGATCCGCGCGTGCTCGTGGACGGTAGGTCGCCTCGCACCACCAAACGCGTTGCGAGGCAGCGACAGTCGAATGCGATCGCCGATCCGCGACCGCCCGTGGAAGTGGCGATGCCGTGACACGTTCTGTTGAATCTCCGACCCGGCGCGCGAATATCGTTGCCGCAGCGCACCGATGGGCACGGCGCTGGAGCCTGCTGCTCGCTGTCACCGTGGTCGGCCTGGTCCTGCTGTGGGCGATCGTGCCGCAGCTGTTCACCGATTTCGATCCGCTCGCGGTGGATACGGCGGCGAAACTGCGTCCGCCGTCGAGCAGACACTGGTTCGGCACCGATCAGCTCGGCCGCGACCTCTACTCTCGCGTCGTCTTCGGTGCGCGGGCTTCGCTGAGCGGTTCGGCCATCGCGGTGGCCGTGGGTGTGGTGGTCGGTTCGGTGCTGGGTGTACTGGCCGGCTGGTTCGGCGGCTTCCCGGACAGCCTCGTCATGCGGGTCATCGACGTCTTGCTGTCGATTCCGGGGTTTCTGCTGGCCATCACCATCGTCGTGCTGCTCGGTTTCGGTGTCGTGCAAGCCGGGATCGCGGTGGGCCTGACCTCGGCGGCCACGTTCGCACGCCTGATCCGCGCTCAGGTGCTCGAAGCCCGGACCAGCAACTACGTCGACGCGGCTGTCACCAGCGGTGCGTCGACCGGTGCGATCCTGTGGCGCCACGTGATTCCCAACTCCGTCGGTCCGACGGTCTCGCTGATCACCGTGCAGTTCGGCATCGCCATCATCTGGATCGCTTCGCTGAGCTTCCTCGGTCTCGGTGCGCAGCCACCGGAACCGGAGTGGGGCCGTCTGGTGGCCGACGGCCGCAACTACATCGCCACCCGCGGCTGGCTCACGTTGTGGCCGGGCCTGACCGTGGTCGTAGTGGTGCTGGCGATGAATCACCTCTCCCGTCATCTCACCAGGAGGACGTCGTCATGACCGTCGCCCATGCGCCCGCGGCCCTGGAAGCGGACACCGTCGGCGCACCGGTGCTGGCAGTGGAGAACCTGACCGTCGGATACCGGGTCGGCCGTGGTTACCGGCCTGTCGTGCAGGGGGTTTCGTTCGAGCTGCCGCCCGGGCAGGTGCTGGCTCTGGTGGGGGAGTCGGGCTCGGGTAAGACCACCACCGCGCACGCCATTCTCGGGCTGCTTCCGGACAACGGTGCGGTGATCGGTGGCCGGATCATGTTCCGTGATCGGGTGATCACCGGTCTGTCGCCCAAAGGCTGGCGCGATATCCGCGGCCGGGCCGTGAGTCTGATCCCGCAGGATCCGGGGCTGTCACTGGATCCGGTGCGCCGCGTCGGTCCTCAGGTCGAGGATGTGCTGCTGCTGCACACCGACCTCGATGCCGACGCCCGGCGTCGCCGGGTGCACGAGCTGTTCGAGCTGGTCGGTTTCACCGACGTGGACCATCGCTACCGCCAGTATCCGCATGAGCTGTCCGGCGGCATGCGCCAACGGGTGCTGATCGCGGCGGCGGTGGCGGCCCAACCGGATCTCATCATCGCCGATGAGCCGACCTCGGCACTGGACGCGACGGTGCAGAAGCAGGTTCTCGATCTGATCGACGACCTCCGCGGCCGCAGCGGCACCAGCGTGGTGCTGGTGACCCACGACCTCGGGGTAGCTGCCGATCGTTCCGATCTGCTCGCTGTCATGCGCGACGGGCAGCTGGTGGAGTTCGGTTCGACGAAACAGATTGTCGCGCAACCACAGCACGAGTACACGCGCCGGCTGCTCGATGCCGTGCCGACGCGATCGATTCGCGCCCGCACCCGAGCGGCCGTCGCGGAGGCAGGCGAGACGGTCATCGAGATCACCGAGCTGCGCAAGGAATACGGCGGCGCGGCGGCCGTGGACGGCATCTCGTTGCGGGTTCGCGGCGGCGAAACCTTCTCGCTGGTCGGTGAATCCGGCAGCGGCAAGACCACCACCGCGCGGGTGATCGCCGGTCTCACCGAGGCGACCTCCGGGCAGGTGACGCTCCTCGGCGCCGATGTCACCGGACTGGGGCGCAAGGGTTTTCGGCCATTGCGCCGTGAGGTGCAGATCGTCTATCAGAACCCGTACTCCTCCTTCGATCCCCGCTTCGATGTCTACGACGTCGTCGATGAACCGCTGCGGTCGTTCCAACCACGGCGCGGGCTGCGCCGCGTCCGCAGACCCAACGCGGAGCGAGTCGTCGCGGCCCTCGAAGCGGCCGCGCTGCCGGCCGATTTCATCGACCGGCATCCCGGTGAGCTGTCCGGCGGGCAGCGCCAGCGGGTGGCCATCGCCCGCGCGCTGATCCTGGAGCCGAAGGTCCTCATCCTCGACGAACCCATTTCGGCGCTGGACGTCTCGGTCGCGGCGCAGATCCTGGACCTGCTGCGCGGCCTGCAAGAAGAGCGCGGGCTCACCTACCTGTTCATCTCCCACGACTTGGCGGTGGTGCGGGCGATCTCGGACCGCGTCGCGGTCATGCGACGCGGCCGCATCGTCGAACAGGGCCCGGTGGACGACGTTTTCACTCGCCCCGTCGACGACTACACGATCAGCCTGCTCGATGCCATCGCCGGCCGCACCCTTCCTGGAGGATTGTCATGACGACCACGCAACCGGCCACCCTCGAGGAAGCGCTGATCAGGATTCGCGCGATCCTCTCGGAGTTCGCCGCGGGCGCCGGTGACCGCGATGTGAATTCCGAGCACCCTGACGCCCTGATCCAGGATCTGGCCGACGCTGGATTCGGGCGACTGCGGGTGCCGACCGAGTTCGACGGTTTCGACGTCGATCTGCCGACCCTGTTCGCATTGCTCGCCGAGGCCGGAGAGGCGGATTCGAACATCCCGCAGATCTGGCGAGGCCATTTCACCACCGTCGAGATCCTGCGCTTGGAGTTCGATGCCGAGGTGCGATCGCACTGGCTGCGCGCCGTGAGCCGCGGTGCCGTCTTCGGCAACGCGCAATCCGAGCCGTCGACGCTGGTCGCGGCGGCGGTGGCCGAGGGTGCGGCGAACCGTGGATGGGGAGCGATCGCGACGCGGGTTCGCACCGACGAAAACGGCCGAAGGTTCGTCTCGGGTACCAAGTTCTATTCCACCGGGGCCCGCTTCGCCGACTACATTCGTGCCGCCGTCGTTGACGCTGCCGGAGACCGCGGCTTCGTCGTCATCCCGGCCCGGCACCCCGGTGTCACCCATGTCGATGACTGGGACGGCATCGGGCAACGTCAAACCGGCAGCGGCACAACTAGATTCGACGACGTACCGGTCGAGTCGCATGGAGACATCGGCAGATTCAAGGAATCGTTGCGCGGTCTGGACTCGTTCGTTCAGATCGTGCATCTGGCCAATCTGACCGGAATCGCCCGCAGCATCGTCGCCGAGACCACCGCCATCGTGCGTGATCGGACCCGGACCAGCCTGCACGCGACCACTCAGCAGGCCCGCGCCGATCCCGAGGTGCTGGGTGTGATCGGCCGCCTGGAATCTCGACGCCTCACCGCCGAGACATTGCTGCTGCACGCTGCCGAACGGTTGGAGGCCGCACACCGCAGCGGCGCCGAATCCGATTACACCCGTGCCTATCTCGACACTTCCGCTGCCCAGGTCGCCATTATCGAGGCAGTGCTCGACGCGGCGACCTCCGCGTTCGATGCCGGCGGTTCCTCCGTGGTGCGCAACAGCGCGCACCTGGATCGGCACTGGCGCAACGCTCGCACCCTCGCCTCGCACAACCCCGTGGTGTACAAGCCGCGGGTGATCGGGGACTTCCTGGTCAACGGGATCGCACCGCTGCCCGGCTACTACCGCGACCGGCCTTCGGTCACCGACCTCAGCTCCGAATCCGACACCGGCGAAAGGGTCACGCAGTGAGAGATCGACTGCACATCAACGTCAATATCCTCAATGCCGGCGTCTTCGGCGGCTCCTGGCGTTTCCCGGGAACCGATGGCGCGGCCAGTTACACCATCGAGCACTATACGGCCATCGCGAAGAAGGCCGAAGAGGCCACCCTGGACGCGGTGTTCCTCGCCGACGGTCCGATGCTCGACCCGAGCATCAAACACCGCACCGGCAACAATCTCGAGCCGACCACCGTCCTGGCCCGCGTCGCCGCCCAGACCGAGCGGATCGGACTGATCGCGACGCTGTCCTCGTCCTACAATGACCCCGTCGAATTGGCCAGGCGGCTGGGCGATCTCGACCACGTCAGCGGGGGCCGCTTCGGCTGGAACGTCGTCACCACCGCCGGTCCGGTCGCGGCGCGCAACTTCGGGCGGGATGGGGAACCCGAGCACGGACTGCGGTATCGACGCGCCGCCGAGTTCGTCGAGCAGGTCGTGGCGTCGTGGGCCGAGCGCACCGACCACAGGTCGCCTCAGGGGCGTCCTGTCGTGGTGCAGGCCGGCGGTTCCACCGACGGCAAGCGACTGGCCTCACGGGTAGGTGAGGTGATCTTCTCCGCCGAGCAGGACATCGCCAAAGCCAGAGCCTTCCGTGACGAACTGCGCGCCGGTGCGGCGGAATTCGGCCGCGACCCGGAGGAGATCGTCGTGCTGCCGGGATTGTCGACGGTGCTCGGCAGCACCGAGGCCGAGGCGCGAGAGCGACGCGAACTGCTCGACGAGCTGCTGCCCGACGCCTATGCGCGCGAGCGGCTGGCCGGGCAGCTGGGCGTGTCGCTGGAAGGGCTCGCGGATGATGAGCCCATTCCCGCTGCGCTACTGTCCGATCCGGACACCGCCGGTGGTTCACAGACCTTCTACCGAGTCGTCAAGGACATCATCGACCGCGAGAACCCGACACTGGGTCAGCTGCTCGAGAAGCTGTCCGGCGGTGCCGGACACCGCATCGTGGTCGGCACTCCGGAACAGGTCGCCGACGACATCGAGCTGTGGTTCCGCTCCGGCGCGGCCGACGGCTTCAACGTGATGCCCGATGTCCTGCCTTCCGGCTTCGACGATTTCGCCGACCATCTCATCCCCGAATTGCGTCGGCGCGGGCTGTTTCGCACCGACTACGACAGCACGACCTTGCGCGGCCACCTCGGTCTGGGTGTCCCGCCCGCACCGGTCGGTGTCTGGGATCGCGGACCGCTGCACGCCGCTCGCTGAGCACCGGCACGAAACAGAACAGGTGACATCATGGCCATTCCGATTCTTCTCGACCTCGCCGTCGGCGGGCCCGGCGAGCGGACCGCTCCCGCGGGACCCGCGCCGGTATCGCTGGCCGCATCCGCCGAAATCGCCACCGCCGCGGCCGAAGCCGGGGTCGCGGCGTTGCGGTTGCGCGACATCGCCGGCGCGAGTCGTGCGCTCGACCCGAGTGTGGTCGGCGCCTACCTCGCCGGGCGGGCGAGCGAGCTGGGCTATCTGGTGGATCTGCCCACGTCCGGCAACGCGCCCTACAACGCTGCTCGTCGTCTGCTCTCGTTCGACCGGGCGACCGGTGGCCGCGCGGGGGTCGTCCTGCGGGCCGGAGGCGACGACGAGGTCAGCCGCGCGACCGCACCCGAGTCTCGCGGTGACGACCGCGCACGCCGCTGGAGCGAGTACGGCGAAATCCTCACCCGGCTCTGGGAATCGTTCCCACGCGATGCGCTCATCGCCGATCAGCACCGCGGGGTGGTCGTCGACGAAACGTTGATCACCGCCATCGACCATGACGGTCAGTTCTACCGGGTCGCGGGTCCCCTCGACGGCCCTTCGTCGGTGCAGGGCCGCCCGGTCGTCGCCGCCACCGATCTCGACGTGTTGTCGTGGGACGATATCGCCGGTGTCGCCGATGCGGTTATCGTGCAACGAGATCAGGTCGCGGCCGCGTCCGTGGATCTGGCCGCGGCGCTGACGCGGGCGGGCCGTGCGCGCACGGAGATCGCGTTGCTGGCGAGCACGCCGGTGAGCATCGGCGAAGACACGCACGTGGCGGCCGTCGCCGCGGAGCTGTCGAGCTGGGTCACCGACGCGGGCGTGGACGGGCTGGTGCTCGCGCCGACCGGTGGCGCCGAGGCGGTGCTGGCCACCGTGCGCGACCTCGTCCCGCTGCTGGCAGGCTCCCGAGGATCGACGTTGCGCGCCACATTGGGGTTGCCCGTTCTCGCCGGAGTCGCGTCATGACGGCCGCATCCGACGCGCGTGCGGCGATCGCGTCCCACGACACCTCGGATCTGGCCGCGTCCGTGCTCACCGTCGCCGGTGTGCGCGCCGCCATCATCCCGGTGCTCGATCGTCTCGGTGCGAGCGCGAAAGACCGTGAACGTGAACGCGATTACGCCTTCGACGACGTCCGGGCGCTCGCCGAGACCGGGATCGCACTGGTCGGCATCGACGCCGCCGAGGGCGGGGCGGGCGGCACGATCCGTGATGTCACCGAGGTGGTGATCGAGGTGGCTCGCGCGGATTCCAATGTGGCACAGGCGCTGCGCGGCACCTTCCTGATCGCCCATCAAGTCGCCGGCCGTCCCGATCTGCCGCATCGCGAGACCGTGCTGACCCGGCTGCGCGCCCGCGACCTGTTCGCCGGCACCGCCAACGAACGCACCGGCGCCGCGAGCGGGCAGACCACCACGGCCGCCCGCCGTGACGGGCCGGACTGGATCGTCGACGGCGAGAAGTACTACTCGACGGGCGGGCTGTACGCATCCTGGTTCTCCACCCAGGCACTGACCGAGGACGGGGACATCCTGCGCTTCACCGTGCCCGTCGACCGTGCCGGCGTCGAACGGCTCGACGACTTCGACGCCGTAGGACAGCGACTGACCGCCAGCGGCACCACCCGATTCACCGCGGTGCGTGTGCATGCCGATGAGGTGACCACCCTGGGTGAGAGCGAACCCCGCAACCCGTGGACGGGTTCGTTCGCCCAGCTCTATCTTGCCGCGGTGCAAGCCGGCATCGCGGCGCGCGCTCTCGATGACGCCGTGCGTTTCGTGCGTGAGAAGGCTCGTCCGATCAAGCACAGCTCGGCGACCGCCAGTGTCGAGGATCCCTATGTGCGTCAGACGGTCGGGGCGATCGCGGCCCGGGCGCAGGCCGCGCGGGCGGTCGTCGTGCTGGCGGCCGAACAGCTCGACGATCTGCGCGAGCGATCCGGTGCGGACCTGCGTTCCGCTGCCGCCGCGGCGGCGGTGCATGTGGCCCAAGCCGGTGTGATCGCTATCGAATCCGCCCTGACCGCGGCGGAACTTCTCTTCGACGTGGGCGGCGGCTCCATCACCGATCGCGAGCTCGGATTCGACCGGCACTGGCGCAATGCCCGTACCGCCGCCAATCACAATCCGCGGCAATGGAAGCAATCCGTCGCGGGCGCCTATCACCTGACCGGGCAGGAACCCCCGACCACCGGATTGTTCTGAACCACAACCAGTTTCGTTTCCTTCTTCGATCCGAACCCTGACGAAAGCGATGACATCGATGAACTACGGTCCCTTCGAACTGACCTATGCGGCCGCGCCGGACCGCTACGAGCGGATTCCCTACCGCCGCACCGGCCGATCCGGACTGGACCTGCCCGCATTCTCCTTCGGCCTGTGGCAGAAGTTCGGCACCGACTATCCCCTGCACACCCAGCGCGAGATCATCCTGCACGCGTTCGATCTGGGCATCACGCACTTCGACAATGCCGACCGTTACGGCCCGCCGCATCGCGCCGCGCAGCAGAACTTCGGCAGGGTCCTGGCCAAGGACCTCGCGCCGTATCGTGACGAGCTGATTCTGTCGACCAAGGCGGGCAACGCCATCGGGCCCAGCCCGTATCTCCGCGGCGGATCGCGCAAATCGCTGCTGACCTCGCTCGAGCACAGCCTGCGTGATCTGGGCACCGACTATGTCGATATCTTCTACCACCACGTCCCCGATCCGGGCACACCACTCGAGGAGACGGTGGGCGCGTTGGTCAGCGCGGTGGAACAGGGCAAGGCCCTCTACATCGGTATCTCCAACTATCTGCCCGACCGAACCCAGGAGGCGGTGGAGCTGCTGCGCGCGGCAGGGGTGCCGCTGCTCATTCACCAGAGCCGATATTCGATCTACGATCGCCGTCCCGAGCAGAACGGCCTGCTCGAAGCCGCCAGCGCCGAGGGCTTCGGCGTGATCGCGTATTCGCCACTGGCACAGGGGCTGCTGACCGACAAGTACCTGGAGACGATTCCGGTCGGCGCCCGGGCGGTCAACAGCACGTTCCTCTCACCCGAGGTCATCGACGACACCTATCGCCAGCGCACGGCCGCGCTGAACAAGCTCGCCGAGGCGCGTGGCCAGTCGCTGGCTCAGCTGGCCCTGCAGTGGGTGCTGCGCCGGCCGGAGGTCACCTCCGCGCTGATCGGTGCGAGTTCCACCGCGCAGCTCGACCACAATCTGGCCGCCGTGACCTTCCCCGACCTCACCACCGAGGAGCTGGCGCTCATCGACGAGCACGGCGTCCACGGCACCGGCCTGAACCTATAGGCCCGCAACCCCGATCAGGAGACCACGATGACACAGGCGGAACGGACGGGCATCGGAGCCGGAGTCGAGGATGGCAGACCCTTCCGCCTGGGTTTTCTGCTGCACCTCGACCGCGATATTTCGCCCACACACGCCTACCGTGAGGCGATCGAGGTATTCCAAGCGGCCGAAGACCTGGGCTACGACTCGGGCTGGGTGATCCAGCGCCATTTCCGCCAAGGCCGCGAACACGTCTCCGCGCCACTGGTGCTGCTGGCCGCCATCGCCGAACACACGTGCCGTATCCGGCTGGGCACCGGTGTGCTGGTGCTGCCGCTCGAGGATCCGCTGCGAGTGGCCGAGGATGCGGCCACCCTCGACGCGCTCAGTGGCGGGCGACTGGAATTGGGCGTCGGATCCGGTCCGTTCCCGGGTGCGTGGGAGGCGTTCGGCAAGGACATCGCACGCAGGCATGAGGAGTACGAATCCGCTGTCGAAAGACTGCATCAGGTGCTCGAGGGGCGTTCGCTCAACAGCCTGGGGGAGGCGTTGCACCCTGATGGTGCGCGGGTGCGGGGAAGGCTCTGGCAGGCGACGACCAGCGATCCGGACCGAGCGGCTTCGGCGGCCGCCGCGGCGGCGAAAGCCGGTGACGGGCTGCAGCTCTCGCGCGCGACCCGCTGGCGTGACGGGTCAATCGCCGCGGCGCAACGCCGCCAGGCCGAGTGGATCGACTCCTATCGTGGCGCCTGGGATCGCGTCGATGCCGCACCGCGGGTCCAGGTTTCGCGAGCCGTGTACCCGCATCCCGACCGGAGCGCGGCCATCGAGCTGGTCGCCCCGGGCGTACGCCGCTGGCAGAGCTGGGCGCCGCCCGGACGCGGAATCGAAAGCCTCGATGTCGCAGAGTATCTCGACGCCGACCACGCCCTTATCGGCCCCGCGCCGGGGCTCGCCGCCGCGCTGCGTGACGATCCGTCGCTGGCGCACGTCACCGACCTGCTGGTCAGCTTCGTCCCCGGCGTGCCCGACCCCGACGAGCACGTGCGGCTGCTGACCTCGACCGCCACCGAACTGGCGCCCTTGCTGGGTTGGTCGCCGGTATCGGATCGAGCCTGAAATCTTTCGTACCGACGAGAGGCACACACCATGCCCGGATTCCACTTGAACCTGTCGCTGATGACGCCGGGCCACTTCCGGCACTCTTGGCGCTCCCCGCAGGCCGACCCCCTCGCCTACCTCGACATCGACTATTTTCAGCGACTGGCCCGCATCGCCGAGGCGGCCAAGATCGACGCGGTGTTCCTCGGTGATGGTCCGGCGTTGCATGGTGAGATCGAGGAGGCGCCCGGTACCGGGATCGATCCGCTGATCCTGCTCGGTAACCTGGCGGCGGTCACCGAACGGCTCGGTGTCGTGATCACCGCCTCGACCACCTACAACTCGCCCTACAATCTGGCGCGCCGCTTCCAGGCCCTCGATCATGTCACCAAGGGGCGTGCCGCGGTCAATGTCGTCACCACCGGAACCCCGGCAGCCGCAGCCAATTTCAGTGCCGCCGCCCATCCCGACAAGACGACGCGGTATCGACGTGCCTGGGAGTTCCTCGATGTCGTCACGCGATTGTGGGACAGCTGGGAGGCGGATTGGCTGATCGCCGACAAGCACTCCGGCCGCTATGCCGACCTCGCCAAGATCCACCGCATCGACCATGAAGGGGAATTCTTCGCTGTCGCAGGTCCGTTGCCCGTGGCGCCGGGGCCGCAGGGGCGGCCGGTGATCGTGCAGGCCGGCGGGTCCGACGGTGGTTTGAGGTTGGCGGGTGATTTCGCCGATGTGGTATTCACCGTGGCCCAGACCCGAGCCAAAGCGGTCGAGTTCCGCTCCGACATCCGTCGGCGCGCGTCCGCGGCGGGCCGCAACCCCGACGATGTGAAGATCTCCCTCGGCGTGGTGGTGCTCGTGGCCGCGACCGAGGAACAAGCGCGCCGTCGCGAGCGCGAACTGTACGCGCAGTTGCCGATCGAGCGGCTCACCGCCGCGCTGCTCGCCAATCTCGGTCTGCCACCGGGCAGTTTCGGGCCCGACGATCCGATCTCCGCCGGTGACCTTCCCGAAGATGTTCCGCCCGAGGCATTCTCGACGGGATTCGGTGTCTCCACCCGGGCGCTCATCGCCGAAGGCCCGCGCACCGCGCGGGATCTGATCCAGCGCGGCGCGGGTGGTTCCGGGCATCGGTTGCTGGTCGGTTCGGCCGAGCAGGTCGCCGATGATCTCGAGGCCTGGTATGAAGCCGGTGCGGCCGATGGTTTCACCGTGATGCCGGCCGAAACCTCGGTCGATCTGGAGAATTTCGCCACGCTCGTCGTTCCGATCCTGCAGGAGCGGGGATTGTTCCAGCGCGAGTACAGCGCGTCCACTCTGCGTGAGCGATTCGGGCTGCCGCACCCCCATCGTCAGCGCGTGGGCGCGGACGTGTCCGCCTGAATCGGAGAATGTGCACGATGGCGGTGGGGCCGGGTCGGCGAGCAGTGTCGATCCCGGCTCACCCGTTCGTCGAGACGGACATCAGCAGCGCCAGCGCCGCGACGAGTGCGGCCGCTCCCATGACCACGAGAAACCGCCAGTCGCCCAACCAGGCCGCCGCCAACGGCGCGCTCGCCCGAGACAGTGCGATCGGCACCGTCATCACCGCGATGATGCTCGCGAAACGGGCTACGCCGAAGGCGTCGGCGACGATGGACGGGCGCGCGACCACACTGGTGCCGTAACCGAGTCCGAAGGCCACGACGCAGGCCATGGTGAACGGCAGGGCGGTGCCGGCCAGCGGCAGCAGTGCCAATCCGAGCCCCTGCACCGCGAACGACACCGCTGTCACCGTGACCATCCCGAAGCGCCGGGCCAGCGGCGCCAGCGCCAGCCGGGAGCCGATCTGGGCCGCCCCGACCGTGATGGGCAGGGCGGACGCGGTCGCCGCCGAATGCCCGATGTCGCGGAAGTAGGACACCATCAGCAGCAGAAAGGCCGAGGTGGATCCGCTCTGGGCCACGAAAGCGACGACCAGCAGCCAGAATCGGCGATCGCGCAATGCGCCGCCGACCGGCACACCGGTGTGCCGAGTGATGCGCTGCATGTGTGCCGAACGTCCGGGGACCGCCCAGAGATGCAGGGGCACAGCGGTACAGACGAGTACGGCCGCCAAGACCACCAGCGTGGTGCGCCAGCCCAGCCGCATCTCCAGGCGTCCGGCGAGTAGGTAGTAGAAGCTGGTGGCCAGCCCGCAGATCATCGTCACCGTCACGATCGCGCCGTCGCGTCGGTGGGCGTCGCTGGTTGCCACCAGGACCGCGAACGCCGCTTCGTAGGTTGACATGGCCAGTGCCAGGCCGATCAGCACGAAGGCGAGATACAGCTGTGCCAGGGTGTGGGCCTGCGACCACAAAACTACCGCCAGCGCGCCGATCGCCGATCCTGTCGTCATGAGCGCACGCCCGCCGTACCGGTCGAGCAGCTGTCCGACCGGCACGGCGGCGAGCGCGCCCACGAGGGTGGATATGGTTGCGGCCGCGGCGATCTCGGTGCGCGAGGCGACCAGCGATTCGGCCATCGGTGATAAGAGCGCGGTGAACGCCTGGATCATGGCGCCGTAGCCGACGGTCTGGGTGAGGGCGAACACCACGACCAGCCGGCGCCATGCGGTGCGTTCTGCGGGGGTGGTGAGGCGTTCGGGTGTTGTCGTGCCCGAACTCATTCGGCCAGTAGCGGTAGCAGCCGATCGCCCTGGCGCCGGATCTCGCGAAGATAGGGGGTGTCGGAGAGCACGAAATGGGTGATGCCCAGATCACGATACTTGCGCAGCGATGTGGCGACGTCCTCCGGGGAGCCGACCAGCCAGGTCGTGGCCGCGCCGCCTCCGCCGAAGCGACCCGGGGTGGTGTAGAGATTGTCGTCGAGCACCTCCCCTCGTGCGGCCAGATCGAGCAGTCGCTGCTGACCGACGGCGGTGCGCCGGTGCGGGTCCGCGAACGTGCCGGGATGCAGGCGCGCCATCTCGGCGACCTTCGCCTCGGCCTCGGCCCATGCCTGCTCGGTGGTGTCACGAACGAAAGTGGTGATGCGCAAACCGAATTCGAGCGGGGCGTGCTCGCGGCCCAGCTCATCGCTGAGCGCGCGCAGCCGCTGGATGCGTTCGCGCACATCGTCGAGCGGTTCGCCCCAGAACAACTGGACATCGGCCTCCGTGGCCGACACTCGTTCGGCGGCCTCGGACGCGCCACCGAAGTAGAGGGTGGGATGCGCGCGATTGGGACGGGAGACGACGCGAGGCTCGACGGTGGACTCGCTCACCTGGAAATGCTCGCCACGGTAGGTGACCTGTTGCTGGGTCCACAGTTTGCGCACCAGTTGGAGGAACTCCCGGGTACGGGCGTAGCGGTCGGCCTGGTCGCCCTCGGTGTCGCCGTAAGCGGCGAGATCGTCCTTGCCCGAGACGATGTTGACCCGCACTCGGCCACCGGTGAGGTGATCCAGAGTCGCTGCGGCGGAGGCGAAATTCGCCGGCTTCCAGTATCCGGGCCGGACAGCGATGAGCGGTTCGAACGTGGAGGTGCGTGCGGCCAGCGCGGCGGCCACGGTGAAGGTGTCCGGGCGGCCCCATCCGGTGCCCAGCAGAGCGCCGGTCCAGCCGTGCTCCTCGAGCGCCTTGGCCTGGGTCGTCAGGGTTTCCAAGCTGTTGTGGTCGGCGCTGACAGGTTCGCCACGGTGACCCGGGGTCACCTGGTTGGGGATGTACCAGAGGAATTCGAGACTCATGGAAAGACAAATCCTGTTCGTGAGGTGATCAGCGGGCCAGCTCGGCGAGCTGAGCCCGGCGCACATCGGTCGTCTGCCCCTGAACCAGCACGAAAAGCGCTGAGCGGGCGTGTAATTGGGCGGTATCGTCGTTGCCGAGCCCGCGCCCGGACCGGGCGATGAGCAGGGCGCGGGTGAGAGTCGAGAGCGCTTCGCCGCTGGCTGCCTTGGTGGCCAGGCGTTCGTCGAGGCGATGTGGTCCGCCGCCATGGGCTCTCGCCTCGTCGGCGAGCGCATACGCGCGGGAACGGATCGCGGCGACTCGTGGACGCCAGACGGCGGCCACATGACGGGCCTGGAGGTCCGCGGTGGCCTCGAGTTCACGCAACACCGTCTCCGCCAGCCCGAAGTGGTGGCCCCTCGCGTCGCTGGCCAAGCCGATGTCGAGCAACCGGGCATGGGCGAGCGAATGCGCCGACAGCACCTGCTGATCCGGGACGAAAACCTCGTCCAGACGCACCCGCTCGGTTCGGCTGCCGGCGACCGCGGCCAGCGCGAGCGGCCCGTCGCTGTGGGTGCGCTCATCGACCGGAATCAGCGCGGTCACCACGGTTTCGGTACTCGGATCCACCGCTGCGACAGCGAGCGCGGCATTGAGGCCCCACCCGCTGACCCACGAGATGGTGCCGGTGAAGATCCACCCGCCGGGGGCGCGGCGTGCGGCGATGTATCGATCCGGGTAGCGCCGCACATCGCTGACACCGGCCCCGAGCAGTAGTTCGCCGCGCAGCACTCGTTCCGCGAGTTCGGAGGACGCCAGACCGGCGGCTCGCGCCTCGGTGATGCGCCCGGCCAGCGGTGCGTGCTGTGCCCAGACCAGCCAGGTGTTGAAGCAGGCGCCCGAAACGATCTCGTGCACCAGCCGATCGGTCTCGCGGTCGATCGCCAGGCCCCCGAACTCGATGGGGGCGAGATGATTCAGCAATCCCAGCTCGGCCAGTTCGCCGATCCGGGAGCGCGGCACGCCGTCGCGATCGGTGCGCAGCGCCTGTGGACGCAGCACCGACTCGGCGTAGTCACGCACGCGACCGACGAAGGAGTGAGCATCCGCCGCGGTGACCGTGGCCCTGTCCGTCGCCATAGATCCCCTTTCGTAGTGCCGCGCAGAAGAAATCGGCCGATTCGGCACTCAGCCGGTCGATTCGCCAACGGGATTATCGGCCTGCATTTCGGAGCGACACTGGCGACAGTTGTCTCGCCGGGGTCCGGCAACGTTTCCTGAACTGCGCGAGTTGGCGGGCGAGGGGAATAAACTCTCTGCGATTCCAGCGCTTTCCGAACGGAATTCATCGAGAACCGGTCGGGGTAGTGAATGGCGGCCGAGCCGGGTATCCGAATGTTTCACGAAAACTGAACGATCCTCGAAGGGCAACTTGGTTGTTCCGCGTTCGATGGTGGTGCACTCTTCTCGGGGAGTTCCGCGATCGTTCGAGGGGCGTTCCAGTCGGCCATCGCGGCAATTCTTCTTCGCGGTGATGCGAACTATCAGAAAGGCTGACAATGACTGTGGCGGTAGCCGTGCAAGCCGGTCTGCCCGCCGGATGGGATGAGTCGGCGTTCGAATCCGTGCTCGACCGCATCGCCGCACAGGCGGCCGGGTACGACCGGGCGTCGACGTTTCCGTACGACTCCTTCTCCGCGCTGCGCGAGATCGGGGCGCCGGCGCTGGTCGTGCCTCGCGAATTCGGCGGCGGGGGAGCGGATCTCGCTACCGCTGTAGAGGTCATCGAGCGAGTCGGTGCGGCCGATGCCTCCGTGGGACTGATTCTGCAGTGGAACTACACCAACCACCTCGACCTGCTGCACCCGGACTGCCCCTGGCCTCCCGAATTGCGTGAGGCGGTGTTGCGATCGGCCGCCACCGACGGCGCGCTGATCAACGGACTGGCCGTGGAGCGTGAACTGGGCAGCCTGGCCCGGGGCGGCCTGCCGGCCACGACGGCCACCCGGCTGCCCTCGGGGGACTGGCGCATCGACGGCGAGAAAGCCTATGCCACCGGCATTTCCGGGCTCACCTGGTTCACCGTCACCACCCGCACCGCCGACCCGGAACCACGGCTGGCGACTTTCCTGCTCGATCGCTCCGCCTCCGGATGGCGGGTGGAACCGACCTGGAACCACCTGGGACTGCGTGCCTCCGACACCCAATCGGTCGTTTTCGACGGCACCGTCGTACCGCACGCACGACTCCTGCAGGTCCGGGATCCGAGCAGCGGTCCGGGCCCGGTCCGCCAGGGGCGGCAGGCGCTGCCGCTACTGCTGGCCGCCAATTACAACGGTGTCGCCCTCGCCGCGCGTGACTGGCTCACCACCTACCTGCACACCAGGGTGCCGACGGCGCTGGGCGCGTCACTGGCCACCGTGCCACGCTTCCACGATCGCGTCGGGGAGATCGAGGCCGCGATCCAGACCAGCCGGGCGCTGGTGCGGCAGGCAGTGGCGGCCCTTGCGGTCGACCCGGGGAGCGCACTGCCGAGCGTGGCGAAGCATGTGGCCACCACTACCGCTGTGCGCGTCACGGAATCCGCGCTCGATCTCACCGGCAACCCGGGTCTGGACCGGCGCCATGCGCTCGAACGCCATCACCGCGACGCCATGGTCGGGCGAATCCATTCCCCGCAGAGCGATCTCGTGCTCAGTAATCTGGGGCGCGCGGCGATCGCCCGCGCTGCCCCGCCGGCTGATCGGCAGTGATTCCCGGACAGGGGAATCGCGTCGACGTCGTTCGAGAGGCAGCCGGCGGGAGGGCACACGCGCGGGTTCGGCGCCGTGCTCGAGCGAGCTGATCGACGGCGGCGATCATGCGGTCGATCCGCGCGTGCCGCCGAGCGCTTCAGCGGCGCCGCGGAACCCGTCGCCGGGCACATCCCGGGCGCGCGGAACCTGCTCATGGATCGTTCGAGGCCGGATTTTCTGTCCCGCAGCGGAACTGGGGCGCTTCGGCACGGTCGGAGTGGCGGACACATCGGTGGTGGGGTGTATTGCGGGGTCCGAGGGACCGCGGTCGATATCGCGACATCGGCCGTTCTCGGGATCGACGCCGCTCTGTTTCCGGGCAGGTGCAACTCGAATGCTGCCGTGCTGTGGAACCGTCCACAAATTCTGAACGAATCTCGAAGGACGGCTGGATTGTTCGCCCGCTTCGGCGAGGGCACACTGCACATCGATCCCGCGGCCGAGTATTCGTATTTTCAGGCTCCGCGCCATTTTTCGGCGCAGGCGGGATCGGATCGCGCCGACGCGCGACCGCGTCGATTCTTCTCGGAACGATTGGAGGCATCTCGTGTCCACGACTCGCCGGCTGCGGCTCGGACTTCTCACCAACTCGCCCGGTAATTCGGTGCCCGGTGGGTTGACCCCGGGCGATGTGCGCTACCCGGGCGCGGTGCTCGATCACTATGTACATCTGGCGGCCCGGGCTCAGGCGGCGAAGCTGGATCTGCTCTTCGCCGCCGACGGGCTGGGTTCCGATACCGAGCTCGGCTCCCGGCCCGAACCGATCACCTTGTTCTCGGCGCTGGCCGCCGTCACCGAGAACCTCGGACTGGTTCCGACAGTGTCGACGACTTTCACAGCGCCGTTCAACCTCGCCCGTCAGCTGCAGTCGCTGGACCATCTCTCCGGTGGCCGGGTGGGTTGGAACGCGGTCACCTCGACTGTGGGCGAACGCAATTTCGGCGATCAGCCGCTTCCCACTCACGAAAACCGTTACCGGCAAGGCCTCGAGCACGTCTCGGTGGTCACCCGATTGTGGGACTCATGGGACAACGGTCGGCAGCTGGGCCCGATCGACCATCGCGGTGAATTCTATTCCGTCGAAGGCCCACTGCCGCTGCCACGCTCGCCGCAGGGGCGGCCGGTGCTGTTCCAGGCTGGATCCTCCCATGACGGCATCGCGTTCGCCGCCCGCTTCGCCGAGGGCGTCTACACCGCTCAGCAGACACTCGTTGGTGCACAACGCTTCTACCGGCAGGTGAAGGCGGCGACCTCGGCAGCGGGCCGGGACCCGCAGACGATTCTGGTGCTGCCCGGAGTGAGCACGACCATCGGCGGCACCGAGCGCGAGGCCCGGCGCTTGGACGATGAACTGTTCGAGGCCGCCGACATCGGCTCCGCCCGTGCGGCGCTCGAGAAGCAGCTGGCCGGAATCGATCTGTCGGGTTTCGCGCTCGACGAGGTCATTCCGGAGTCCTCGCTGCCCCCGGTGTCGTCGGTGCAGGGCCGGCAGAGCCGGTACGGTGTGTTCCGGGAGCTGGCGGTGCGGCAGGGCTGGACAGTGCGTGAGCTGATCAAGCTCCAACAGCGTTCGGCCGGCCATGGGCGTGTGGTCGGCTCGCCGGAACAGGTGGCCGATCAGCTCGCGCACTGGTTCCTCGAAGGCGGAGCGGACGGATTCGTCGTCATGCCGGGGCAGGGCAGTGGCGGAGTCGAGGCCTTCACCGAGCAGGTCGTGCCGCTGCTACAGCGGCGCGGGCTGTTTCGTACCGAGTACGAGTCCGACACGCTGCGTGGCAACCTCGGCCTGCCCGCGGACAGCGCGCGAGCACGCGTCTCGACTGCGGCCGTGGCCGAGGCGGTGTGATCGGTATGGGCGTTGCCGGCTGATCCTCAACCTCGATCTGCTCACCGCGGGCGCGCCTCCGGCGGCCTGGCGCGCTCCGCTACAGCACCCATCCACGACCGGCAACACCGTAACCGGCCGCCGCGGCCGCCCTCTGGCACCCATCTATCGCGCCCCCATTTGTTTCGAAGGAGTTCCTCGATGACCGACACACTCGATCGGTTCGACACCGGCACATTGCTGTCCGCGCTCGGTGCGCGCGAGCCATCGCTCGGTGGTTTCGGTCCCCCGGCCACCGATATCGCGCCGGATGCGATCCGCCTCCTGGGCGGGGTGCCGGCCGACGAGGCCCTGCCCACCGCGCAGTTGGCCCGCGCCTACCGCGAAGTGCTCGAAGATCGCGCTGAATCGGCTGCGGCACTGCATTATTCGGTGGCGAATGGCATCGAGCCACTGCGCACCTGGATCGGTGCGCGTGAGAATGTCGACCCTGCCCGTGTCCTGGTGACCAACGGGGCCTTGCACGGATTGAGCCTGCTGTTCTCCGCACTGTTGAATCCCGGTGACAGTGTGGCCGTGGAGCAGCCCAGCTTCCCACTGGCGGTGCGAGTGCTGGGACATCATGGCGCACAGGTGGTTGCGGTGCCCACCACCGGCGGTCACCTGGGTCTCGATGATCTCGAGCGGCGACTGCGCGCTGGGCTGCGGATCAAGCTGCTCTACCTCATCCCCGATTTCCAGAACCCCACCGGAACAACCCTGCCCGCGGCGGACCGCGTCCGTGTGGTCGCGCTGGCAGAGCGGTATGGATTCGTGGTGGTCTCCGACAACCCCTATCGGGATCTGCGGTTCGCCGGTGAGAGCGTCGAGGACCTCAGCCTCGACAGCGACCACGTCGTACGCGTCAACACCTTCTCCAAAACGCTGGGACCGGGCCTGCGGCTGGGCTGGATCGCCGCACCGGCCTGGCTGGTGCCGGTACTGGCGCGCCTGCGCGGCAATGTCGATCAGCACACCTCGCTGCTCGGCCAGACCGCTGTCGCGCGGCTGCTGCACACACCCGGCGTGCTCGACGACATCCTCGTCACCGCGCGCGAGATCTACCGCACCCGGGCCGCGGCACTGACCGGCGGCCTGCGCGCCGTCTTGGCCGACGCCGTCGAGTTCACCGACCCCGAGGGCGGAATCTTCCTGTGGGTCAAGGCCGCCGACCCCACGCTGGATCTGACGGCGGTGCAGACGCGAGCCCGCGCCCTGGGTACCGACTTCTCTCTGGGCCGCTATTTCGACCCGGCCGGTGCGGTGGCCTTCACCGATCATCTGCGGCTGGGCTTCAGCAACAACACCCCCGACGACCTACGCACCGCGGTCGACCGCATCGCCGAAGCCTTCGCACGGCACTGACATCAGGAGTTTCGAATACCATGCAGCGCAACAGATTCCGGCGCACAGCGGTGCTCACGGCCATTGCTGTGTTCGCCACGGTCCTGGCCGGATGCGCCGCCTCGGGCAGCCGCGTCCAGGCCGGCGACGACGCCGGACCTCCCGTATCCGGAGGCACCCTGAAATTCGGTGTGCTGGACGCTCCCGCCAACCTGGATCCGCACTCGGGCAGCTCCTATCCCGAATCACTCATCTCGAGCAACGTCACCGACAAGCTGACCTACCAGAACCCCGACACCGGAGCCATCGAACCGTGGCTGGCGAAGTCCTGGGAGATCAACGATCAACTGACCCAGTTCACCTTCCACCTGCGTGACGATGTGACCTTCAGTGACGGATCGAAATTCACCGCCGACTCGGTCAAGGAGAACTTCGATCTGCTCGGGCGCGGTGACAAAGGACTGGGCATCGTGCCGGTGACCGCCTACTGGGTGGGCTACACCGGCACCGAGGTGCTGGATGCCTCGACGGTGCGGGTGAGCTTCGACCGGCCCAATGCCGGTTTCCTGCAGGCACTGTCACTCTACTTCTCCGGAATTCTCGGGCACTCCACTCTGCAGCTGTCCAAGGAACAGCGAGCCGTGGCGCGCAACATCGTCGCGACCGGCCCGTTCACCATCGCCGAACACGTCTATCAGCAGAAGACCGTCCTGAAGAGGCGTCCCGGTTACGCCTGGGCGCCCGCAAGCCGCAAGCACAACGGCGAGGCCTACCTCGACCAGGTCGAGATCGATGTCATCCCCGAGGCGGGCGTGCGCACCGGCGCACTGCGCGCCGGGACCGTCGACGCCATCCTCGATGTCAACAACACCGATGAGGCACCACTGCGAGCCGAGGGCTATCGCATTGTGCCCCAGCTGATTCCGGGACGCGATATCTCCTTCGACTTCAAGACGGACAAGTTTCCCACCAATGACCGGGCCGTGCGTGAAGCCGTGAAGCTGGGCTGGAATCGCGACGCGCTGGCCAAGACGGTGCTCACCTCGAGCTACAAGGTGTCGACCTCGGTGCTGTCCTCGCGTGTGCCCGGCTACAGCGATTTCAGCCAGGATTTGAAGCCGGACCAGGCCAAGGCCGAGCAGATTCTCGACGCGGCGGGCTGGAAGAAGGGCTCCGACGGCATCCGCGTCGACAAGGACGGCCGCCGGCTCGAACTCGCACTGCTGGGTATCGACAACCTGGTCAACAACAAACCCGCCTATCAGCTGATCCAGCAGGACCTGCGCAAGATCGGTGTCGACCTGCAGCTCAACGTGCTGCCCATCCCGGACTACACGGCCGCGAGTACGCAGAAGGGACGCTGGAACGTTCAGGTCGCCAATCAGAGCCGAGCCGATGTGGCGGTGCTCGAGCAGATGTATTCGCCGCAGTACGGCAATATCTCGGCGCTGACGCCGGACAATCCCGCCTATCAGGAGGCGATCGACAAGCTCAGCGCGCTGAGCAAGACCCTGGATAGCGGCCGGCGTGCCAAGGCAGCCGAGCAGGCGCAACGCTTCCTGCTCAACGAGCAGGTGCTCACGGTGCCGGTGTACAACCCCGCGCAGGTGACCGCGGCCGCACCGCGCGTGCACAACGTCGGATACGAAGCGCAGTCACGCAACGTCTTCTACGACACCTGGCTCTCGCCGAAGTAGCGGAGGAGGCAATCACATGCTGCGCTATGCGGCCGCGAAGTTCGCGCAGGCGGTGTTCGTGGTCTGGGGCGCCTACACGCTGACCTTCGCGCTGCTCTACGTCCTGCCCTACGACGCAGTGGATCTGCTGTTCGACCCGACACAGGGTGATCTGATCACCGAGGCGGACAAGCACAACGCCCGCGTGTATTACGGGCTCGACCATAATCTGCTCGGCCAGTACCTGCACCGGCTGGCCGCCGCCGCGCACGGTGACTTCGGACGCTCCACCCGCACCGGGCAGGACGCCTGGTCGATGCTGGCGTCGGTACTGCCCCAGACCGCCGTGCTGGCGTCGGTCGCGCTGGTCTTCGCGATCCTGATCGCGGTCACGGTATCTCTGGCGGCGGCCTACAGCCAGCGGCGGTGGCTGTCGAATCTACTGGCCTCGTTGCCGTCCGCGGGCGTCTCGGTTCCGGTGTTCCTGGTCGGATTGGCACTGCTGCAGGTCTTCTCGTTCCAGCTCGGCTGGTTTACGCCCATCGGCAACGACGGAGTCGCCGCGCTGGTGCTGCCGGCGCTGACACTGTCGATCCCGGTGTCGGCGCCGATCGCGCAACTTCTGGTGAGCAACCTGGACAGCGGCATGCGGGCCGGGTACGTGACGGTCTCACGCGCCAAGGGCGCGACGCGGTGGTGGGTGCTGCTGCGGGAGGTGCTACGCAATGCGGCGCTGCCCGCACTCACCATCGCCGGGGTCACGTTCGGCAACCTGCTCGCGGGGGCGGTGATCGTCGAAACCGTCTTCTCCCGCTCAGGATTGGGCCGCATCACCGAAACCGCGGTGCGTACCCAGGATGTCGCCGTGGTGCAGGCGGCGGTGGTGTTCGCGGCGCTGGTTTTCGTGACGGTGAACTTCGTGGTCGATCTGATCTATCCGGTGCTGGACCCGCGCCTGCGGGCCAGGCTGCGCAAGGAGGTAGTCGCATGATGGTACTCGAGATCGCCTCCGCCGGACCGCGACAGATGATCGCCGGACCCGCACGACTGGTACGCCGGGCACTGGCTCGACCTGGCTCGAGCGTCTCAGGGTTGGTGCTGCTGCTCGTGGCGGGGTGGGCGGTGGCACCGTCGTGGTTCACCGGATACAGCCCGACCGAGGGCGACATCGACGCCAGCTTCTCACCGCCGAGCCCAGCTCACCTCTTCGGCACCGACCGCCTGGGCCGGGATCTGCTGGCCCGCACCATCTACGGCACCTCCACGACGGTGAGCGCGACATTGCTCGCGGTGGCGATCGCCTTCGTCATCGGTTCGCTGATCGGGTTGCTCAGCGGATTCATCGGCGGGCGGGTGGACGCGGCGATCATGCGCTGTGTGGATGTGTTGCTGGCCGTCCCGGGGCTGCTGCTGGCCATGACGGTGGTCACCGCACTGGGCTACGGTACCGTCAATATCGCTGTGGCAGTGGGTGCTTCCGCGATCGCGGCCTTCGCGCGCGTGATGCGTTCGAAGGTGCTCGAGGTCGCCGGAACCGACTACGTCGAGGCCGCCTACGGCTCCGGTGCCGGATTCTGGCGTGTGGTGATCCAGCACGTGCTGCCCAATTCCGTCACCACGGTCCTCTCCCTCGCGGCGCTCGAATGCGGGTCGGCGGTGCTGGCGGTGGCCGCGCTGGGCTTCCTGGGCTACGGAGCGCCGCCACCACAACCGGAATGGGGGCTCGCGGTGGCCGAGGGCCGCGACTTCCTGGCCACTTATCCGTGGATCGCCCTGTTCCCCGGAGCCCTGATCGCCGTTGTCGTGTTGTCCGCCAACCGAATCGGCCGAGCGATTGGAGAATCGCGATGAACGCACAGCACCCGCTGCTGCGGATCAGCGAACTGAGCGTGTACTACCGCGGGCACGACGAACCGTCGATCGAGCAGGTCTCCCTCGAGGTGGGCGCCGGTGAATTCGTCTCGGTGGTGGGGGAGTCCGGCTCGGGCAAGAGCACCACCGTGCATGCGGCGCTGCGGCTGCTGCCGAGTTCGGCAAGGGTGCAGGCGGTAGCGCTGGAATTGGATGGACGCGATATCTCGACCTGGAGTGATCGCCGACTGTCGCGGCTACGCGGTCCCTTCGTGGGATTCGTTCCGCAGGATCCGGGTACGTCTCTCAACCCGGTCAAGCGGGTGGGCGCCCAGGTGCTCGACGCGTTGCGACTGCACCGGCGCGTCGAGTCCGGTCCCGCTCGCGCACTGGCGCTGGCGAAACTGGAACTGGCGGGACTGCCGGCCCGGGTGTTCGAGCAGTATCCGCATGAGCTGTCCGGGGGCATGAAACAGCGGGTACTCATCGCGATCGCGCTGGCCAATGATCCTGCTCTGCTGGTGGCCGACGAGCCGACCTCCGCGCTGGATGTGACCGTGCAGAAGCACATCCTCGATCACCTGGCCTCGCTGCGCGAGGAGCTGGGGCTGGGAATCCTGCTCGTCACCCACGATCTCGATGTCGCCGGCGAGCGCTCGGATCGGATGATCGTCATGCGCGACGGCCGCATCATCGAAACCGGCAGTACCCGAACCATTTTCGAGAACGCTCGTGAGGAGTACACGCGCTCGTTGCTGGCTGCCGCGCCCTCCGCGCATCGCGGGCGGCTCGAACCCTCGGTCCGCGGGCCGCGGCCGGTGCCCGCCCCCGCCGAGGAGGTACTGCTGAGTCTGAGGGCGATAAGCAAGCGTTTTTCTTCGGGAGTTCGTGCCGCGGACTCGGTGTCGCTGGACATCACCACCGGTTCCACGCATGCGCTGGTCGGGGAGTCCGGGGCCGGCAAGTCGACGGTGGCCCGGATCGCGGCGGGGCTCACCGCACCCGACGGCGGTTCGGTCGTGCTCGGCGGCGATGCCGTGACCAGCGCGCGGCGCTCACGCGACCTGCGCAGGCAGATCCAGTTCGTCTACCAGAACCCGTACTCCTCGCTGGATCCGCGGTTCGAGGTCGAGCGGATCATCGCCGAGCCGTTGGTGAACTTCGGGCTGGTCGGTGACCGGGCCGGGCGGCGCGAGCGGGTCACCGAATTACTGGAGGCGGTGGCATTGCCGGACGATCTTCGCCGTCGTAAGCCCGCCGAGCTTTCCGGTGGCCAGCGTCAGCGGGTGGCCATCGCCAGGGCTCTGGCCGCGCGGCCACGAGTGCTGGTTCTCGACGAGGCGGTGTCGGCGCTGGATGTGTCGGTGCAGGCACAGATTCTGCAGCTGCTGGTCGACCTGCAGTACCGCAACGGCTTGACCTACCTGTTCATCACCCATGATCTGGGGGTGGTGCGGTTGATCGCCGACGACGTCACCGTCATGCGGGCCGGGCAGGTGGTGGAATCCGGTCCTGCGACACAGATTCTCAAGAATCCGGAGCACGACTACACGCGTCGGCTGTTGTCGGCGGTGCCGGGGACGCCGGTGCCCGACGAGGATCTGGTTCGCGTGATGTGAGCGTGTGAGCGACGACCGCCGCCCGGGCCGTATGGCCGGGCGGCGGTGGCGGTCAGCGCGGTATGGGGATCACCCGGCAATCGCCACATCGGCGATCGACTTACCGGGGACCGCGGCCAGCAGCGCCTGGGTGTACGGGTGTTGCGGTGCCTCGTAGAGCTGTTGGGCGGGACCGTGTTCGACGACTCGGCCGCGGCGCATCACCACCAGTTCGTCGCACAGGAACCGCACCACGGCAAGGTCGTGGGAGATGAGTAGCAGTGTCAACCCGCGTTCGCGCCGCAGCCGTTCGAGCAAACGCAGGATGCGCGCCTGCACGGCCAGGTCCAGGGCCGATACCGGTTCGTCGGCGACGATCAGAGCCGGATCGTTGGCCAGCGCCCGTGCGATGACCACTCGCTGCAATTGGCCGCCGGAGAGTTCGTGCGGCAGCCGATCGGCGTAAACGGGTGGTAGCTCAACCTCCTCGAGCAGTGCCCGCACCCGAGAGGGCACCGATTCACCCCGCAGATCGACGCCGTTGAGCTCCAACGGCTCCGCGATCGATCGCCCGACACTCACACGAGGGTCCAGGGCGCCGAACGGGTCCTGGAAGACGTACTGCACCGCGCGCCGCCAGCTGCGCGTCTGTGTCCGGTCCAGAGCGTCCAACGGCTGGCCGTCGTACTCGATCGTGCCGCTGTCGGGACGATCCAAACCGACGATCTGACGCGCGAGAGTCGTTTTGCCCGAACCGGATTCGCCCACGATTCCCACGGCCGCGCCCGCCCGCACCTCCAGTGAGACACCATCCAATGCGATGTGGCGACCGCGGCGCAGCCGGCCAGGTGTTGTTATCGGGAAGGACCGGTGGAGGTACTGGGCACGTAGCAGCACCGGCGCACCACGAGTGGGACCGGAGTTGCCGGAGACCGGTGTGGCGCGCCGTAGCAAGGCCGGTGTGGCCGCGAGCAGCCCGCGTGTATAGGCGTGTCGTGGCGAGCGCAGCACCTCGGCGGTGGCGCCGGATTCCACGATCCGGCCGGCCGACATGACATGCACTCGGTCGCTGCGGTCGGCGATCACCCCGATGTCGTGGCTGACCAGCAGCACCCCGAGCCCGTGCTCGCTTTTGAGGTCGTCGAGCAGGTCGAGCACTTGCGCCTGCACGCTGACATCGAGGGCGGTGGTCGGTTCATCGGCGATCAGCAGTGCCGGATCGCGGGCCAGGGCCATCGCGATCACCACCCGCTGGTTGAGTCCGCCCGACAGTTCGTGCGGGAAGGCGGCCAGGGTTTTGCCGATCTCGCCGATGCCCACTCGTTCGAGTAGCTCGGCGGCGCGCGCGGACCGCTCGCGGCGGGTGCGCAGATTCCGGGGCAGGGCCTCGTGCAGCTGTGTGGCGATCGTCAGCCGGGGATTGAGGGAGGCGGTGGGGTTCTGGAACACCACGCCGGCCCGTGCCGCCGCGGCCCGGGCTCGGCGCCGCGATGGCACCTGTGAGAGATCCACTCCCGAGAGCAGGACACGTCCGCCGGCTATTCGCACACCGCGTGGCAGCAGCCCGGCAATGCCCATGGCCGTCAATGTTTTTCCCGAGCCGGACTCCCCGACCAATCCGACTGTTTCTCCGGGGGCGACCTCGAGTGAGACCCCGTGCACCAGCACCGAGTCCGCACCGGGCGCGTCGAGTGCGACGCGCAGATCCTCTACCACCGCAACAGGTTCCGCGGGCGGCCCAGCCGCGATTTCGGCGGTGGTCAGCAGGCTTGTGGTCATGGCGTCTTCTCCTTGTCGGCATCGGCCGCGGCATTCGTCTCGGTCGCGTGTCGGCCCGGTCGGTGGCGGCGCGGCGCCTGTCCGCCTGTTTGAAAGCGTTCGGCCAAGGCGTCGCCGGTCAGCTGGAATCCGACGACCGCGAGAATCAGCGCGGCGCCGGGAAACAGCGCCACCCACGCGGCGTTGTCCAGCCGCGCCTGACCGCTGGCGTCCATCGAGCCCCAATCGGGGGTCGGCGGCTGCACACCGAGGCCCAGAAAGCCCAGACTCGATTCGAGCAGCAGGATCGCCGAGGCGTTGAGGGTGAACGCCACGATGAACAGTGGCAGTACACCGGGCAGCAGGTGGCGGATCGCGACGTCGCGGCGCCGGGCGCCCGACAGCCGCGCCGCCTCGATGAAGGGCCGGCCCATGATGGCCTGGGCGTGCCCGCGTACTACCCGGAAGGTCAGCACCCATGAGCTGCAGACCAGCACGGCGATCAGCGGTGGCAGTGAGTTGCCGACGAACGACAGGATCACCAGCGCGAGCACGATGGTCGGAATGGCCAGTTGCACGTCGGCAAGGCGTCCGACGAGACCGTCGACCCAACCGCCGAACAACGCACCCAGCAGGCCCAGCAGCAGCCCGAGCGCGGCGGCGATGACGGCGGCGATCGTGGTGACCGCCAAGGCGATCCGGCCGCCGTAGAGCACCCGGGTGTAGACGTCGCGGCCGAGTTCGTCGGTGCCGAACCAGTGGTTGGTGCCGGGCGGACGCAGTACGGCGGTCAGATCCTGGTCGAGGGGCCCGTGCGAGGTGAGCAGCGGCGCGGCCATCGATGCCAGTACCAGCACCGCCAAGAGCGTTCCTCCTAGCACGCCCACGATCGGTCGCCGGGTCGTCGCGCTCATCGCCCGATCCTCGGATCGACCAGTGCCGCCAAAACATCCACCGCCAGATTGATCGCCGCGAACCCGATCGCGATCACCAGCACGCACGCCAGAACCAACGGGTGGTCGCGGTTCTGCACCGCGTTCACCGACAGCTGCCCGATACCGGGCCAAGAGAAGATGGACTCGGTTACCACGGCCCCGCCGAGCAGCACTCCGGCTTGGATGCCGAGCACGTTGAGCGTGGGTCCCAGCGAGTTGCCCACCACATGACGTAGCGTCAGCCGGACCGGGTGCAGGCCCTTCGCCCGCGCCGTCCGCACGTGATCGGAGTCGAGGACCTCCACCAGCGCGGTCCGGAAGACCCGGGAAATGCTGGGCACGAAGAAGATTCCCAATGTCAGCGCCGGCAGCACGAGATGGGCGAGCGATCCCGCGCCGCGCGAGGGCAGCCAGTGCAGGGTCACCGAGAACAACAGCACCAGCAGGACCGCGAGGAAGAAGCCGGGGATGGCGTCGAGCACCGTGGCCACCGATACCGGCAATCGGCGCAACCACGGTGACCGCCCGGTGGCGGCCACATATCCGATGCTGCCGCCCGCGAGGATTCCGCACGCCAGTGCGGTGGCCCCGAGCGTCGCGCTCGGGGCCAGGCGATCCAGTGCCAGCGTCAGCGGATCGCTGTTGTAGCGCAACGATTTCGGAAAATTTCCGGTGAGTACGTTCACCAGGAAGCGTACATACTGCTCGTAGAGGGGCCGGTCGAAACCATAGAGCCGGCTCACTCGCTGCAACTCGCCCGCCGGAGCGTCGGGCGCGACGAGCATGACCGCCGGATTGCCGCTCGCGGACAATGCGAAGAACACCAGGGTGACCGCGCCCCAGACCGCCAGCAGACCGGTGAGCACCCGCCGTGCCAGATAGCGCGCTGACAGCGGTAGCCGCAGCACCCGGCCGGTGTGCACCGCGGTCATGCCCCGGCTCCGGGGGAGTAGCGGCGCCCGGCGAGATTGCCACGCAGTGTGGTGTCGGCGTATTCGGTGCGGAAGATGCCGCGCCGCTGCAACTCCGGCACCACCGCGCGGGCGATGTCGTCGAAGGCACCGGGAAAATGGGTGGGGGAAAGTACGTATCCGTCGACGGCGTCGGCTTCGAACAGCCGGGCCAGCTGATCGGCGACTTCGGCGCCGGTGCCCACCAGCTGCGGAGTGAACTCACTGGCGCCGAAGTGGCGGGCGACCTCGCCCAGGGACAGTTCGCTGCCGAGGGTCTCCCCGTTCCCTTCCGCGAGGGCGGTCAGGTTCTCGAGTAACCGGACACCGGCGGTGGCGTCGGTGGCGCGTTGAGCGACGGCATCGGTGAACCGCAAATCCGGGTCGAGTCCGGTGAGATCGACGCGAACGAACTGGCTCAGGAAGGCCACCGCGGCGTCGACACCGATGAGAGTGTTGAGGAATTGCTGTCGTGCACGGGCGATCTCGGTGGTTTCACCGATGATCGGCTGGACGGCGGCGATGAGCTTGATGCTGTCGGGGTCGCGGCCGGCCTCGCCGGCGAGCCGCCGCAAGTCATCGCGCTTGGCGCGCAAATCGGTCTCGTTGTTCTCGATGGCGAAGACCAGCTCGGCCCATTTCGCGCCGAATCGTCTGCCGCGCGGGGAATCTCCGGCCTGGATCAGGACCGGTTTTCCTTGCGGGGATGGCGGCAGGGTGAGCGGTCCGCGCACCTGGACGTACTTGCCGTGGTAGTCGGGTGTGGCGATCTGTGCGGGGTCGGCGAACACGCCGGTCTGCTTGTCGACCACGAGCGCATCGGCCGACCAGGAATCCCACAGTGCGACAGTCGATTCCACGACCTCATCGCCGCGGTCGTAGAGCTGCTCACGGTCGAGTTCCTCGACGAACGGGAAGTTCGCCCGCGTCGCTTCGCCCTTGCTCATGATGATGTTCCAGGCCACCCGGCCGCCGCTGAACTGGTCGAGACTGCCCAGGGTGCGGGCCAGGTGGTAGGGCGCGTTGTAGCTGGCCGACAGGGTCACCCCGATGCCCAGATGCCGGGTGGCGCCCGCGATCACCGCGGCCAGTTGAGTGGGTTCGTGCTTGAGCGCGTTGCTGAGGCCGAAGCGTGCGAAATTCGGGTTGTGGGCGAGTGTTTCGGGGATGAAAGCCATGTCGAACTTGGCGCGTTCCAGGGTGCGACCGACATCCTCGAACAGGGCGCGGTCGTTGAAGTCGCGTTCGGAGTAGGGGTGGCGCCAGGCTCCGATGTAGTGGTTTCCGGGGAAGAGAATGTATCCGGCGAGAAACAGCTGCCGTTGGCTCATGCTCGGCCGACTTCCTGTGCGTAGAGGTATCGGGTGGTGCGGGGGGTCCAGGTGAGACCGTCGCGGACCAGGGCGCTGAAGGTGCCCGGCCACAGGAAGACGGTCTCGGCCTGGTCGTGGTAGCGCGCGGTGGCCTGATCGGCCAGATCGCGTGCGGTGGCCGGGTCGGTGGCGGCTTGGAGCCGGTTGATCAGATCGTCGAAAACCGGATCGGTGATATTGCTCTGCGGGTAGCGCGATTTGCCCGTGAACGGGTCGAAGATCGTCCACCCGTTCTTGTAGTAGCCGCCCCACCCGATGTAGACGAGATCGGCGGCTTGATCGCTGGGCCCGTTCTGGCGCGCGAGCCAGGCCGGGAACGGCGTCTCACTGATTCTGATCTTGATACCCACCGCGGCGGCCTGCTGGGCTACGGCCTGCCCGATCGCGGTGCCCGCGGCGTACGTGCCGGACGGGATGTCGAGGTCGAGCACGACGTCACCGGAATGGCCGGCCTCGGCCAGCAGCGCTCGTGCCTTGTCCGGGTTGTAGTCGTAGGCGCCGACCGAGGGATTGGGTTCGTAGAACGGCGGTGCGAGAACTTGGCCCTGCAATGGTGAGACGGCGCCTTTGAGCAGGCCCGAGATGATCGACTTCTTGTCGATGGCGTAGTTGAGGGCTTGGCGCACGCGCACATCGGCGAGCGGGCCGCCCTTGTTGGTGTTGATCGAGATGACCTGAACCCACGAGCTGTCCGACAGCGTCGAGTGGTAGGTCTTGTTGCCCGAGAACTGGTCCAGGCTCAGCGGATCCAGGTTCAGCGCGATGTCGACCTCACCGGTCTGCACCGCCGAAACCCGCGCGGCCTCCGAGGGCAGCACCCGGTACTTCACGTGCTCGAAGGCCGGCTTGGTCCCCCAATAGGCCGGGTTGGCGGTGAGCTCGGCGCCGTTCTCGAGGTCGATGGAGTTCAGCACGTACGGGCCAGTACCCAGTGCCTGGGTGTTGCGATTGCCGGTGTCCCAGAACCTCTGGGTCGTGATGTAGAAGTTCCACAGGCGCGAGGGCAGATCGATGGCCGGTAGTTTCAGATGGAACACCACCACGTTGGCGCCCTCGGCGCTCACCGACTCGGTGTAGATCTTCAACTGTGCCCCGAGTTGGCTCTTGGTGGCGGGATCGAGCAGTTCGCCGAAATTCCATGCCACCTCTCGAGCGGTCAGCGGTGTTCCGTCCGAGAAGCTGACCCCCTCGCGCAGGGTGAAGCGCCACTCGAGCGGTGTGGGATTGGTCCACGACGTGGCCAGCCGCGGCTGGACCTGTCCATTGGGGTCGAGCGCGGTGAGCGCTTCGTAGACCGTGGCCTTGACCGAGCCGTCGCTGTCGGGAGAACCGCCGTTGTGCGGGTTCACGCCGGTGAACTGTCTGGACAGGGCGAGGGTCAACGTGTGATTCGCGTCCGGGGCGCCTCCCGCCCCGGAGTCGCCGCCCAGCGCCGAGCCGCAGCCCGCGGCGAGCACGCTCGCGCCCACCGCGAGCGCGGCGATCAGCCGACGACCGCCGGAAAAGGAAAATCTCATCGGGTGCTCCGAAAGTTCGTACGACAACGAACGCGCTGCCGCCTGGGAAGGGATTCGCAGAAAGGGTGCTGCGATGAAACTGAAGTGTGCACAGGCCCGAAGTGGCGAACAACGAAGCTGAACTTTGCGATTCGTTCAGTTTTTATGCACGGTGTCGCGGCAGGTGAAGGCGAAGTGCACAGAATCGTTCTGATCGTAAGGATTCTCTCGCCGATTGCTCGATTCGATGATGAATGTCGAAGCACGGCAGCAGAAACGAGGGTCCATGTACGACATACGACGCCTGATCCTGCTGCGGGACCTCGCCGAGCACACCACCATGACGGCCGTGTCGGAATTGCACGGCATCACCACCTCGGCAGTCTCACAGCAACTGCGGATTCTCGAGGACGAAGTGGGCGCGGTGCTGACCCGCAGACAGGGGCGCGTGCTGCGCCTGACCCACGCCGGTCGGGTACTGGTCGATCACACCTCCCGCATCCTCGCCGCGCTCGAGGAAGCCGAGAGCGCGGTGACCGCCACCGGGGCGGCCGTCACCGGTGTGCTGACCGTGGCCACCTTCCGTACCGCACAACTGCCGCTGGCCTTGCCGGCGGTCGCACGCCTGCGCGCCGAGCACTCCGGGCTGCGGGTACGGCTGGTCGATCTGATGCCGGTGGATTCGGTGCCCGCGGTGCGGCAGCAGGATGTGGATCTGGCGATCACCTACTCCTATTCCTTCCGCTCCCGGGACCTGCCACTGGGGCTGTCCTCGGAATTCCTGTTCAGCGATCCACTCGTCCTGCTGGCCCCCGCGCCGCTGCGTGAGAGAGCCCGCCAGTTCGGGCTCAATGCCATGCGCGACGTCGAGTGGATCGCCGCACGTGACGGAGCGCCATCGATCGCCTCGGTGGTCTTCGCCTGCCGCGAGGCCGGATTCGCGCCGCGAATCGAGCATCGCGCCGGCAGCTTCGCCGGGATGGCCGAAATGGTGGAGCACGGCCTCGGTGTCGCGATCGTCCCCGAGATGGCGGTCTGCGAACGGCATCGCGCCCTGATCGCCTGCACGATCACCGGCGGCTCCCGACAGGTGGGCGTCACCTACCGGCAGGCCTCGCTCGAGCGACCGGCTATCGCGGCGGCCATTCGCGCGTTGCGATCGATCGCACAGCCGCAGCGACTGGCCTCCTGAAGCCGCCGCTCACCGGATCGGCATCGTTTGGAAAAACTGAACGATTCGCGTAGATCGGCTGGCTTGTTCGCTGCGGGCGGCGCTCGAATACTGACCGGAGCACCGAAAAGGAAGGGACATTCATTGGTACACAAGGAAAGTCGCGAGGGTGATCGCGTCGGGTCCTTCCGATACCTGGGCCGCACCGGCGTCCTGGTGAGCCCACTCACGTTGGGCGCCATGAACTTCGGTGCCTGGGCCAACCGCGACCACGATGACGCCGTGCGAATCGTCCACCGCGCACTGGATTCCGGCATCAATGTCATCGACACCGCGGATGTGTACTCGCAAGGGGAGAGTGAGGAGATCCTCGGCAAGGCGCTGATCGGACGCCGCGACGACGTGGTGCTCGCCAGTAAGTTCCACGGCCAGATCGGCACGGGTCCGAACAACCGCGGCAACTCCCGCCGCTGGATCGTGCGCGCCGTGGAGGACAGTCTGCGTCGGCTGCGCACCGATTACCTCGACCTCTATCAGGCCCATCGGCCCGACCCCGACGTACCGCTGGAGGAGACGCTGCGCGCGCTCGACGACCTGGTCACCGCCGGCAAGATCCGCTATCACGGCACCACCACCTTCGAGCCGCATCAACTCGTCGAAGCCCAGTGGATCGCCACCGACCGCAACCTGCGCCGGCCGGTCACCGAACAGCCGCCGTACTCGATCCTCGCGCGTGCCGCCGAACGCGCGACCCTGCCTCTGGCCGAGCACTACGGGCTGGGAGTGCTGACGTGGAGCCCGCTGGCGGGCGGATGGCTCTCCGGGCGTCATCGCAGTGGGGAACCGGAGGCTCTCTCGAGTCGGCTCGCACGTCAGCCACATCGCCACGACCCCGCGCTGGCGGCCAATCAGCGCAAACGGGAAGCAGTCGAGGAACTCGCGAAACTTGCCACGGAGGCCGGGATTTCGCTGATCCAGCTGTCGCTCGCCTTCGTGCTGCAGCATCCGGCGGTCAGCACCGTCATCATCGGACCGCGCACGCTCGAGCAACTCGAGGATCAGCTCGACGCCGCCGACGTGCGTCTGAGCACCGAGATCCTCGACCGCATCGACGAGATCGTCGCCCCGGGACTCACCATCAGCCCCGCGGATGAGGGCTACATCCCGCCCTCGCTCACCGATCCGGCGCAGCGGCGCCGCACCCAGGCAGGAGCCCGCCGATGAGTCTGTCCGACCTACGTCCACTCGGTCGCACCGGGGTGCGTGTGAGTCCATTCGTACTGGGGGCGATGAATTTCGGCGCCCGCGGCGGCACCACACACGAGGAATCGATCGCTCTGATCCACCGCGCCCTCGACGCCGGCATCAACGCCATCGACACCGCCGACACCTATTCTCGCGGCGAATCGGAAATCATCGTCGGCAAAGCGCTGGCCGGCCGGCGCGACGAGGTCGTGCTGGCCACCAAGTTCCACAACGCGGTAGACGACGACCCCACGCACCGCGGCAACTCGCGGCGCTGGATCGTGCGCGCGGTGGAGGCCAGCCTGCGCCGGCTGGGCACCGATCATCTGGACCTGTATCAAATACATCGTCCCGAATCGGTCACCGATATCGACGAGACCGTGGGAGCACTCGACGATCTGGTCCGGGCAGGCAAGATCCGCTACTACGGGACCTCGGTGTTCTCTCCGGGCGAGCTGATCCAAGCCCAATGGGCCGCTGACCGTCGAGCTCTGAATCGCCCTGCGACCGAACAGGTTCCCTATTCGCTGCTGGTACGTGGCATCGAACGCGAAACTCTGCCGATCGCGCGCAGATACGGCCTCGGGGTGCTCACCTACGGGCCGCTGGCCGCGGGCTGGCTGTCGGGAAGCTATCGGCTCGGCGCACCACAGCCGCAATCTCGCCGCGCCGACCTCATTCCGGGCCGATTCGACGTCGCCGCGTCGGAGAACGCCGCCAAACTGGCCGCCGCCGACGCGCTGGCCACTCTCGCCGACGAAGCTGGATTGAGCCTGGTCGAACTCGCTATCGGATTCGTGCTCGCGCACCCCGACGTCACCGCCGCCATCATCGGCCCACGCACGCAACAACACCTCGACGCGTACACGAGCGCAGCCGACCTCGTCCTCGACGACGACCTCCTCGACCGGATCGATGAAATCGTCCCCGCGGGAAAGGTTTTCCGGGAACGCGACACCGGCGACATCGCCGACGCCCTCGCCGAACCGTCTCGGAGGCGCAGAGTCGCCTGACCAGAGCCTCGGCCGGGGCGCTCGCAGCGGCGGGCGGGGTCAACCTGTGCGTTTCGATTCCCAGAGGTTGTGCGGCAGTGTCATTTTCGTCCGAGGTCACAAAGCGGGTAGCCAGTAGCCCGGAGCAGATGGCTGCCGCCTGGGTCGATGACGATCGATGAGGGTCCCCGGCTTGCCCCTCAACGTGGCAGCAGAACTGGAATCCGAAGACCGTGTAGGGCGGTAGCATCGCCGTGACCTTGACTTTCACCAGGTTCGAGGCGTATCGGAGTGGGTACCGGCACGCCCATCGTTCGTACGAGTTCGCTGCAGCTTCGGCGATCGAGTCCCGGACCGCCTATCACGGGCCGGGACTCGCTGGCGCGTCAGCCGCTCGCGCCCTATCGGGCAAGCAGATATGAAACGTTCTGCTGCGACATGGGCGCCGAGGGTTGCCGGTTTCCTACCTATTGGACTCGATCTACTCCTCACTGCCCGAGACTGTCCCGCCGTACTCATATGGACGGTACTGGCTGCTGCGCCGCAGCTCAGATGGTCCGGAATTCAGAGAGATTGGATACCGATGGTCGTCGTTGGAGGGATCTGCTGGCGAGTGCTACCCACCCGGCCGACCGATGAACGACATCGAGCTGTCGGCATCGACAATCGTTCGCGAGGAAGTACCGCTGCTGGCCGTTGCGCCGAGCGACAGGGACATCTGGACAAATGCCCCTCGCGTCGTGGGGTTGGATGCTACCTGAAATCCGAGGTTCGTATAGAGGTTGAGCGCCCGGCTGCGGTTGTGAAGCACACTCAGCACTATCGTCGATGCGCCGGTCTCGCGAGCCTTGCTGATGACGTGCTTGGTGAGTTCGCCTCCTAGGCCACGGAACTGGGGTCGCACATATAGTCGGGTCAGTTCGGCGGTGTCGTCATCGGTTCTCTTGAGCCCGGCGCAACCGGCGAGTTCGCCTTCGATATAGGCCAGAACGAACAGTGATGGCGCGGAGTACACCGTCGTGGGGTCCGCGCATTCGGCACGCAGTTCCTGGTCGAGATCCTCGACGGCGTCCGGCACCGGCAGACCCGCGTCGGCATGTGTCAGTTGGAAGTACTCGAACAAGATCGACCGTGTCGCGGGGATTGACCGCGCGTCCAGTCCATCCCGGATCTCCACGCGCTGTTACCCGGCGGCGGGCAAGAAGCCGTCGATAGCGTGACCGACCCCGTTCTCGCGTGCACGGTCGAGCACGTAGCGGGCGACGGCGATGTCGAGAACACCCAATCCGAACGGCGAGAAGATCTTCCGGCGATCCGTCGGTGGCTCGGTCTTGTGAGCGAGGAGCGTGCCGATATCGGCGGCGATGAATCCTCGGTGTCCGCTGCTCTGCTCGGCGAGATGCACAGAGGTCTGCGCGCGGCAGACGTGATCGGCGTCGTCGACGACGTTGTGCGCCGAGAGGATCGTCTCGGTCGTCAGGTCGCGCAACGATACGTGCAAGATCACCGCGTCGGATGCCGTTGCGTCCAAATCGGTGTACGGGGTAGCCGCGGTAGTCGCGAACGACACGAGTGGCTGATCGGTCAACGCCTCGGTGAGTGTCGTGGTGGTGTGAATCGCGAGGTCGGGGTGATCGAGCAGGGTCTGCTCGGCGAAGTCGGCGGCGCGTTGTGGGTCGACATCATGAACCGTGACTTCCCGCAATCCAGGCACGGTGTGGCGAAGGAATCGGAGGATTTCGGCGTTGATCAGTCCGGCGCCGATCAGCGACACACGGCAGGGAGGTTGTTCGCCCAAAAGCACTTTCGCGCCCAGAGCAGCGCTTGCCGCGGTGCGCCACGCCGAGATCCGCGACGCCTCGAGCACAGCGACGGGTTGCCCGGTGCGCGTGGAGTTCAGGATCATCACCGCGGAGGCGCGCGGTAGCCCAGCCGACACGTTGGCGGGGTAGGAGGCGATCCACTTTGTGCCGGCGACGGGTTGCTCGTCGCCGAGGTAGGCGGCGAGGGAGATGATGCGGTCGTCCGGATTGTGTGGGAATCGCAAGAAGCTCGAATGGGGCACTGCTGTGTGTCCACGGGCGTGGGACAGGTAGGCGTTGCTGACGACCTCGAGCACGTCCTTCTCGTGGCCGGCGAGGATCTGGTTCACGTGCTGCGATGACAGGATCAACATGGTTCGGGATTCCTTCAGTTGCGCTGGTCGGCGAGGTGGTAGGGCGTGATGTTCTGACGTACCCATTCGTCGTCGTAGACGGTGTCGAGATAGCGTTCTCCTCGATCGGGGAAGATGAGTACGCATGTCGCGACCCGATCGACGGCGCTGATCAGCCGTTGGGCTGCCACCGCGATACCTCCCGATGATCCGCCGGCAAGGATTGCTTCGGCTGTCGCGAGCTGTCGGCACCCCTCGACGCATTCGGCGTCACTGACATGAATGACGTGGTGGGCCAACCCATCCGCGTAATGCGCGGGACGCTCGGACGCGCCGTGTCCGGGGATCAACCGTGGCAGCGAGGCCTGGCCGAAGATGACACTGCCGACCGCGTCGACGGCTACCAACTTGGTGTTCAAGCCGTGCGCGGTAATGAATTCGGCGCAGCCACGCAACGTTCCGACGGTTCCGGTGGCGCAGACTACGAAGTCGACATCGGCGCCGACTTTCTCGATGATCTCGCTCATGGTCGTATGGTGAGCGAGCGGGTTGGCAGGGTTGACGTATTGGTCCAAGCTGATCGCTCCGGGCGTGGCCGAGACCAGGCGTTTGACGAGCTTTTTCCGTGCGACCAGGAGTTCGCCGGTCTCGGGGTCTGGATGGTCGACCACCCGGACCTGTGCACCCAGCGCGCGCATGATCTTGATGTTCTGGGACGAGGTTCTCGTGTCGGCCACGCACACGAAATCGATTCCGTAGTACGCGCACGCCTGCGCCAATCCGATGCCCAGATTGCCGGAGCTCGACTCGATCAGTGTCGATCTCCCTGGAGTCAACCGACCCGAATCCACCGCGCGCCGCACCATGGTGACCGCGGGCCGGTCCTTGATGCTGCCGCCGGGATTGAGACCTTCGAGCTTGGCGTACACCCTCACAGCCTCATTTGGGAACAGCTTCTTGAGTCGAACGATCGGTGTTCTCCCGATCGCGTCGAGAACCCCGTCCTCGGAGGCAATTTCATGGTTCATAACCCACCCACACAAATCGAAATTCAGACGATCTCGTGTCCGACAGCAACAGTAGGCATTTCAGCAATGGCCGGTCCAGACCATGATCGTTCTCGGGTCAGAACCCCGGCTTCTCGCCCGCGTGGTGAGAACCGAACGTTCTCAGGTCAGAACGACAGCGTCGTGGACATTCGCGAATCCTGGCGATTGAATTGCGTGACGCTTCGACAGAAACGGTCTCTGCACATGGATGCACTCTCGACCTTCGCGCCGGCGAGTATCGATGCGACGAGCGATATCTCGTTCTTGCCTCCGGCGCTACGGGGCCCGCTGCGCGAGCGGGTGGCTCGCGCGACACGCGACGCGCGCGCTCGCGATCACTACAGCCGAGCAGTCCGCCAGTGGGCTCCAGTCGCGGACCAGCGCTATCGGTGCTGCACTCAGTTGCCGTCACTGGGCGCGAACGAGATCCCCGTGATCAGGGTGGGAATCAAGGACACGGTCGATATAGCGGGCTGGCCGACACGTTTCGGATTGCCGCATTTCCGCCGGTATCCGGAGACGACCGCCCCGATCGTGCGGCATCTGCCCGAGGACACGCTTGTCGCGAAATTGACGACCACCCAGCTGAGCGTCGGCCGGGCATCGGGATGCGTGAATCCTTACTTTCCGGGCCTCGACCCCGCAGGCTCGAGCACTGGAAGCGCTGTCGCGGTGGCCGCGAACATCTGCGACGTGGCACTGGGCACCGATGTTCTGGGCTCGGTGCGCTTTCCTGCGGGCTGCTGCGGGGTCACCGGGCTGCGCATGACACACCAGCCTCGACTGACCGAGGGCCTGTTGACGATCTCGTCGCTGCTCGACGCTCCGGGATGGATCACCCGCACGCCTGCCGACCTCGCGTACTTATGGGAAGCGCTCGACCTGCAGGGTTTGCTGCCGTCCGGCAACGAGCAGCCACCGCGCGAAGGAGTGATCGGTGTCGTCGCCGAGGTAGCTGGGGAGGATTGCGACGACGACGTGTTCGCCGCTTTGACAGCGGCCCAAGCCGAGGTCGCAGCGGCCGGGCTGGGTTTGAAACCGGTTGAGCTGTCGACAGTCTGGCATGTACGTGCGGACGCATGGCGTCTGTGCGCCTTCGACACGTACCGTCTCGGCAGGCGCTGGCGTGACCTCGTCGACAGCGAGTTCGACGACGCGACACGTGCCGCGTTCGACCTTCTGGATGACGTCACCGACGAGGAGTACGACTCGACGGTGACCGCGCTGCAGCGGGTCCGGTCGGTGATCGCTGACCTGTTCGCCGCGCAGGGCGTCGATGCGTGGCTGTTGCCGCTGGGCCAGCGGTTGCCAGTTGCGCTGGGCGCGATCCCGGCGGGTACCCCCACCATCCTGAATCCCAGAGACAGCCGATTCGGCGATCGGCTCGGGTTCACGTCCCTGGCCAGCGCAGCCGGTCTTCCCGCGATCTGCTTCCCGATCGGAGTTCACCCGCACCGGCACACACCGGTCCCCGTCCAACTGGTCGGCCCGCCCGGCAGCGAGGCGCACCTGATCGAACTCGCCGTGCGGATCGGCGGACCGGGCGCGCTGGATCTGTTGCCGCGCTAGCCATCTGCCGCAACCAGCATGCTGGCGACCTCCACGAAGTCACGTACCGTCGGGTGCGCGTAGTCGCGCAACCACGCGATCCCGAGTCCGACACTGGGCTGCGGGTCTTCGAATCGCCGCAGGACTACTCCCGGCACCTCCAGGATCTCGGCAACCGACTCGAGGACGAGGGTTACTCCGGTACCCAGCGCTACCGTGGCGAGCATGTACGCCTCCTCGGGTTCGACGGCCACCGGAACCGGGGGCCCCTCGGGATATACCTGGCGCAGAATTTCACTCCACAACCCGGGGCTCTTGGCTCGATCGAAATACACCAGTGGCTCGTCGATCAGGCTGTGCCGGTCGACTCGCTCGACTCCAGCCAGACGGTGCCCGGCCGGCACTGCCAAGACCACATTGTCGTGGCCGAGCATCAATACCTCGAGGTCGTCGGCGTGATCTATTGGCAGTCGGACGAAACCGACATCGATGAGGCGTCTACGCAGCCTGACCAGGTTCAAACTGGTATGCGCGACACTGGTGTTCACACGCACCGCAGGAAACTGCTCGCGATAGCTACGCACCAGTCGCGCGCCTGTTCCTCCGACCGCAGACCTCGAATATCCCAGGCGCAGGCCCGGTCCCACCCCCCGAGACAGCTCGCCGGCCAGCGCGGTGACTCGATCGGCTTGATCGAGCAATCGTTGTATCTCCGGCACGAGTGCGTCGGCGGCCGCTGTGAGCGTGACACCACGGGGGCTGCGCTCGAAAAGTTTGACGCCCAAATCGCGTTCGAGGGCTCTGATCCGCTGCGACAAGCCCGACTGCGCGATATGCAAGCCCTGAGCGGCCTGGCCGAGGCTGCCGCTTCGTGCCACCGCAAGGAAATATCGAAGGTGTCTCAGCTCCATAGCCGCCTTCCTCGGAACGAATAGTTCTGACGCCAGCGCAAATCGGGGTCTACGCCGGTCGTCACGGGATTGTTAGGTTCGTGCGGTGTACACGGCCACCGAATCTGTTCAGTCATATCGGTCGTCGAGGCACCGGAATATGGCACTCGGCGCTCTGCTGCTCGCCTCATTTCTCGGCACCGCCGACGTATTCATCATCATCGCCGCGCTCCCGTCCATCGAAAAGGCATTCGGTGCCGAATTCGCCGACACCCAGTTCGTCGCCACGGCCTACACCCTGGCCTATGCGTGTACCCTGGTGACCGGTGGACGACTCGGAGACATGCTGGGGCGCAAGCGGGTATTCCTCACCGGAGCAACCGCTTTCGCTGTCGCCGCACTCGGGTGCGCTACGGCGGGCTCGGTGGGAGTTCTCGTAGCAATTCGCGTCGTCCAGGGCATCGCGGCGGGTTTAATGCTGCCGCAAGTGCTTTCAATCATCAGAACAACGTTTCCCTTACCGACGCAGGCTCGCGCGGTGAGCCTCTACGGTGCGGCGCTGGGCGTGGCCACAGTGTGCGGACAGGCCCTCGCGGGTCTGCTGTTGAGAGCGGATCCGCTGCGACTCGGCTGGCGCACGGTGTTTCTCGTCGATTTGCTGCCCGTGGTCGTGATCGTCGCGGCCACTATGCGCCTGGTGCCAGATAGCAAGGCCGCGGTGGCTGCCCGGCTGCCTCGGCTGAGCCCGCTGTTGCTGGCGGCGGGGCTGGCGGCGGTGCTCGTGCCGCTGGCCAACGGTGCTGCGCGAGGCTGGACACGGGAGTATGTGGCGAGCGTGGTAGTCGGATCGATCGTGTTGACGGCGTTCATTTTTCGTGAATTTCGAGTAGCCGATCGCGGTTCCGCAACGCTGTTGCCGGCCACGGCCCTGCGAGACCGCACCTTCGGGCTGGGCATCTTGACGGTGTTCATCTATTACTCCGGTACCGCGGCGTTGAACATGTTGCTGTCGTATTTTCTGCAGTCAGGGCTCCATCGTGACCCGCTGACCGCGGGCCTGCAGTTCGCGCCACTGGGTATAGGTTTCATGGTCGGCTCCCTTTTGGCCGGGCGAGTAACAAATGTTCGGCGGGTACCGCTGCCGGTGATCGGCTGCTCGATCATGGCACTCACCCGGCTTTTGATGCTGTTCGCGGTGACGCACACGGGGTTCGCGCAGCTCGCGGTACTCGAAGCCGCGTTACTCATCACCGGCGTCGCACAGGGGTTCGTGGTCGCACCGATGATCGCGGCAACCCTGGGGCGGGCTGGTGTCGACGAGGCCGGCGCTGCTTCGGGCACCGTCATGACCATCTCCAATATCGCGGTGGCGTTCGGCGTCGCAGGACTGGGCGGGGTCTTTCTCGCCACGACTACACGCTGGGGCAGCGTCATCGGTTTCTCCACGGTGTTGCTGGTCATGGCAGCACTGGCCGTGGCCGCCGCTGTCTCGAGCTTCACGGTGACCCGCCCCGGTACCGCTGCCGCACAACAGAAAGGATCCCAATGACGTCTCTGGCTGGCCCTTCCACCGAGTTCGGCGACAGCGCGAGTGAGTCCGCGGCTGCTGTCGGCCGACTGCTGCACCGGCTTGCACGCCTGCCTGCGGTGGCCGATCGCTATCTGCCCCTGCTCGACGTGGAATCGATCGACACGACGGCGCTGCCGTTGCTGTCCAAGAGCGATCTCGAATCGGTGTTTCCCGCGCTCCTGCAACAGCATCGCGAATCCGACGCTGGCGCCTACCTCTATGCCAGCGGGGGAACGACCTCGGCACCCAAACTGAGTTTGATTCCCACAGACATGTTCGTGCCCGATATCCTCCCGCACTGGCGTCCCCTCGACCGAAGAGACGTCATCGCCAACATCTACAGTCCGGGCAGGCTGTGGTCCTCGCACAATTTCTTCAACGCGGTCGCGGCCGCCTCCGGGGCAGTGTGCCTGGCCTTCGGCGCCCTCGACGATGACGAAGTGCCGCGCTGGTTGGACTTCTTCGAACACCGCGGAGTCACCGCTCTCGACGGCACCGCCAGCCAGATTGCGCGGCTGCTGGAAGCCAGTGTGCGCGCCGGTCACCGCCCACCTCGGTTTCTGCGCAAATTGCTGTGGACCGGCGAACCCTACGACGAGCACACCGATCGGCTGGTCTGTGAGCTGCTTCCCGACGCCGGCCGCTACGGCGTGTACGGGTCGACCGAAACCTGGGTGATCGGCCACAACGGTCCCGCCTGCGACGCCACCGTCTTTCACACGCTGCCATATCAACGAATCGAGCTGGTCGATGGGGAAATCGTGGTCACCAACACGCATCCGCAGACGATCAACCCCCTGCTGCGGTATCGGATCGGCGACCTCGGCGAGTTCGTCGAATGCCGCTGCGGCGCAGCCACGCCAGGACTGCGGGTGCTCGGACGGGCCGACACCCAGATCAAGTTCCGCTCGATCCTGTTGACAGTCGAGGAGCTTCTGGGCACCGCGGCCACGGTCGCTGGCGTGCGGCGATCGCAGGCCGTGCTGCTCGACCATGGCGCCGCGCACGAACGGCTCGTGCTCAAAGTCGTCGCCGACGACGGCGTACCCGACGATTTCGCCGAGAACCTCCGCACGCGGATCCTCGGTGAGATCTACCGTTTGAACAGCGCGATCGCGCCCGACCTCTCTGCGTTCACAGTCGAAGTCGTGGCGCAGTTGGAGCTCAACCCCCGCACTCTCAAAACGCCGTCGCTGGTGACGCGCGCAACGATCTAGCGTGCGGCCGGTGGGCTCCCGTCCCAGGGGATGGGAGCCCACGGCGTCGAACGCGTGGGTCATCGCCCGTAGAGCGCGCCGCCGTTGACCTGCACGATCTGTCCGCTCAGGTGCGCGGCCGCGGGCGAGCTCAACCAATGGATGGTTTCGGCGATATCGTCGGGAGTGCCGGCGCGGCCGGTCACGGTCTGAGCGACGAGGGCCTTCTCGCGTGTGTCGCTGAGTCTTCCGTGAAAGAACTCGGTACCCGACACGTATCCGGGGGCCACTACATTGACGGTGGTGCCCCGGCGGCCGAGGCGGGCGGCCAGGTCGAAAGCGTACGGGTGCAGGGCAGCCTTGGCTGCCGCATAGGAGCCGGTGCCCGACCCGCGGTAGGCGGCGATCGAGCTGAGGAACACGAGGCGCGCGTGATCAGACAGCAACGGCCCCACCGCCTCCGACAGCAGCACCGCGGATAGTACATTGCTGGCGTAGTTGCCGTTCCAGCGCCGCGCTACAGCGTGCAGAGACGAGTCGCTGGGCGCGGAGTCGGCGAATTCGACGTTTCCGCCGGCGGCGTGGACCACCACGTCGATGGCTCCGAAACGCCGCTTCACCTCGCCGACGACGCGCTCCACCTCGTCGGGATCGCTCAGATCACCTTGTACGACAGCTGGTTTCGTGGCCTGGTCGTGCGCGTCTGCGATCTCGGTCGCAGCAGCGGTCAACGGCTCGAGCCGGCGGCCGATCAGAACTGTTCGATCACCGTCTCGCGCGAATCGTTCGGCGCTCGCGCGGCCGATTCCGGTGCCGCCACCGGTGACGAGGACGACTCGTGAGCTCATGCGGTACTCCTTGGTGTCGTGAGGTGATCGACCGGCGCTGCGCCGATCGTGGGGAGAAATCTCGCGCGGACCAGCTCGGCCACGCGCACGATGTCGGCGTGCATCGGGCGGTCGGCCACGATCGGCGGAACTGCGTCAGCCAGCCCGTCCCACCAGGTGTCGCGCCGAGCCCGGTCCGAAAGATGCTGGTACTGAACGATTCCTACGTGGAGGGAACCGACGATCCACCACGCTCTCGCAAGGCTGTCGGTGACTGCGTTGGCGCTGTTGAGAGCCAGCGGAACGCAGTCCTGGTTGCCCAGATTGGTCGGGAGCGCGGTCAGCGACGCCGGGTAGCCGTGCTGACGGATCGCCGCGAGGTGAGAGCTGGCGGCGATCTGGACACCGGCAAGCCCGCTGCTGCGTCCTGGGGTGGGCGTCAGCAGCGGCGGCAGGCCGCCGTTGCGGGCGGGATCGACCAGCAGCGCCAGCTGCCGCTCGGCCAGGAACGCCACCTGATGGACACAACCGGCGTACTGTTCGCTGGCCAATCCCACAGCGGCAGCGTGGAAATTGCCACCGTGCAGGACGGTGTCGTCGACGATCACAGGATTGTCGGTGGTGCCGTCGGCTTCGGCGAGCAGGATCTCGCCTTGCAGACGGAGCTGATCGAGTACTGCCCCGAGGATCTGCGGGGCACATCGCAGCGAATACGGTTCCTGCAGTGGCCTGTTCTGGGAGCCGGGCGTGGTCGGATCGATGTTCGAGCGGATGACCGCTGCGATCCGCTGCTGCCCGCGCTGATTGCGTACCCGCGACAGCGCATCCCGATAGGGCTCGACGTTGCTGCCCAGCAACGTCACCAGCCGGCCGGTCGCGGTGGCCATCGCGACGACCAAGCAGGCGAGCTCGACGTGATTGTGCAGTGTCGCCGCGAGGGCGGCGCTGGTCCCGTTGACGAACGCCAGCGCCGACCGCGCATCCCAGCGCACCGCTGTCACCGACGTACGGGCCAGCGCGTCGTCGGCGTCGAGGGCATGAAGGCATCCTTGGTCGTGCCACCAGAGCTTGCCGCGTCCGGCCAGGGCCGCCGCAGCATGCGCGAGTGGCACGAGATCACCACTGGCCGAGAGACTTCCGTCGCGCGGTACCACCGGTGTGATGCCGTGGTTCCACTGTGCGACGAGGGTTTCCCAGACAGGGACCGAGACTGCGGAATAGCCTTTGGCCATGCTCGACAGCCGCAACCAGATCATCGTGCGCACCACCTCGGGAGTGAGCGGATCACCTTGACCCACTGTCAGATGATCGATGAGCCCAGATCCGCTGCGGTGTGTATCAGTGTGCGCATCGAAGTCGACCAGCGGCCCGAACCCCCGTGTCAGTCCGTACACGGGCGTGCGGGCGGCAACCCGGTCGAGTACACGTCGACTGTGAACCAGCCGGGTGAGGGTGTCGGGGTCGACGGGAAAGCGGACCTGCCGGCCGGTCCGGGCCAGCCATCGGGCGATGGGGTCGAGCGCGGATGTGCTGGGGTCAGAGTCGAACACGCTGCCGTGCACGGCTGGTCGTCTCCTGTCTGTGGGTTTCGGGCCGATTCCGCTCGTACAGTTGATCCGCCAGCACTTTTCCGGTCGCCGAACGCCGCAGTGTCTCGACGCGGTGAATTCTCCGAGGAAGTGGGCTCGACCCGAGCACCTGCTGGAAGCTCGACCAGATCTCCCGCGTCCCCGGTCCTGAGGGCGGCGAGCTGTAGTAGAGGTCGTAGTGCTCTCCCCGCAGCTCGTCGGTGGCAGCGACACAAGCGAATTCGCTGTCAGAATGCAAACGGTGCAGGCTGGCCTCGATCTGGTCGAGGTTGCAGCGAACTCCGTTCACCTTGATCAGTCTCGATACCCGGCCGAGATGGCGAAACCGTCGATGCGGAAGGGGTTCGACCAGGTCGTCGAGGTGTAGTGCCTGCGGGTAGTGCGGCGTCGTTTCGTGCCGGGCCAGCCGGGGGCTGCGTACATGCAATGGTTGAGGCCCATCGTTGCGGTCGGTTATCAACTGCACATCGGGCAACAGCGTCCATGGCTGGTTGTCTTCGGCGGCTATCGTTCGGGTGGCGATCGCGCCGGTCTCGGTCGAGCCGAAGATCTCGACCGGATGAAAGCGCGGCGAGGCCAGTCGTTCGGCCGTCGTGCGGGCCGCCGCAGTCACCGGACCGGTCCCGTGGAGGGCGGTCACCGACGGCAACCCCGCCAGCATCGCTGCCATGCTGCGCACGATCGGCCAACTCGATGGCAGGCATACCAGCAGGGTGGGAGTGCCGGTCCTGATATTCGGGACCGCTGCGGGGTGGCGCCATCCGTGATGGACCGGGACGTCAATCAATTCGGGCAGCACCGTGCCGTAGAGGTGCCCGTAGAGGTGGCCGGTCGGCGCGAAGTTGACGATTTGGCCGACCGCTCCGAGTTCGGCGGCGACGAGCGCGACTTCCGCGCGGATCTGGACGACGGTCCGCCACCAGCGGGCCGGTGATCCGGTCGATCCGGAGGTTGCAAAGGCGATCTCCTCACCGCGTGTGTCAGCTGTCATGGGCCGTAACCCCGTTGATCGCGGCCAGATCCTGCAGCTGCCACTGCACGAAACGCACGATGCGTTCGGGGGTTGCGAACTCGTAGCGCACGTCATGGCCGACGTAGTCCACCTCGATACCGAACTCCTCCTCGATGCGGGTGATGCACTCGACTGCTCGCAGGCTGTCGTAGAGGTCACCGAGCTTGTCGCGCAGCTCGTCGGAGTCGGCGACCGTATCGAGGTCGGGTCCCAGCACGGCCCGCAACGCGCCCCGGACGCGCTGGGTGAGCTGTTCGGGTGTAGGAATTTGGGTGGTCATGGCTTCCTCGGAATCTGGGTGTCAGGGCGTGTCGGCGCGCGTGAGCGCACCATCACGGGCGATGTAGACCTGAGCTGGTGCCGTGGTCCGAAATTCGATGTAGACGAAGGGGACCGGACCGTGGGTGTGCAATTGCGTCGTCAACTGCCGGGCCAATTCGGCGCGGAAGTGGTCGTCGCGGTCTGGTCCGATGCGGCACAGCGCCAGTGCGTAGTGCGGTCGGTGGTCACCGGCGACCAGCGCGTCCAACGCGATACCGCCGCTGAAGGTGGAGTGCGGTTCGAGCTGGTGGAAGGTGACGATCACGTTGCGCGGCGACGTTTCTCGGTCGGCAAGCCATCGGGTCAGTGCCACGGCGATCGATTTCTTGTGTGCCAGCGGCAGGACGGTCGTGAACAGGTCGATGGTCGGCATCGTGTTCGGCTACGACAGGGTCAGCGCAGGCAGTCGCGCCGTGCGGTCGGATAGACGTTTGCGCAGCAGGGAGCCCAGGCAATGGGCTAGCGCGCCACCGGAATTCGCCGCGAGCGGACTCCACCGGAATCCGGACGCGGCGCTGATCCGATCGACGAACCGATGCACATGTTCTGTGTCGAGGGCGATCCCCAACCGGTCGGCGGTCACGACCGCCTCATACGTCGACAACAGGTCGGGGACACGATTGCCGTCGTTGGCCCAGCCGCCGCCTCGAACCCGGTGCGTTTGCAGCAACCGCTCTGCATCGCCGGCTCGCGAGTCGCCCAAGGCCAGAAAGATCCGCGACGCTTGAAGGCCCGCACGCGCGCTCGCCTGACTTCCCGGGGCCGATCCGTATTCGCCTGCCGAAGTGCGGCATTCGCCCACGAAACCAGCCAAGGCCGCGATGTCGATGACCGATCCGATCGGCTCGCTCAGCGAGACTGCGATCTCGACAGCGGCCGCGGTCGACACCAGATCCGATCCCCGGCCTTCCCAATAGCCGAATCCGCCGTCGGGATTCTGGATCGATGTCAGCCAGGCACCGATGCGTCGACGAGCCCGCTCGTCGCGCTCGAACGCACCGGCGCTCAGCGCCCACAGCGTCGAGCGGACCTCCGCGCCGCGGCCCGGCATGTACATGACCCCGCCCTCGTTCGGGAGCAGGCACCGGGGAATCCATGCGCGCAGCCGATCGGCCTCCGCGCTGTCGGGTGCCGCCAGAATCGCTGCCGCGGACGTCAGTACGTCGGCAGCCGATCCTGTCTCCCGGTAGGTGAAGCCTCCGGAAGGCACCGCCATCGTGGCGATCAGGGCGGCGATCGCATCGCTGGCCGGTGAGTGCTCACCTGACGCCCGCAATGCGCCTACTGCACAGAATGAGGCCCAGACATCCTCGACGTCGTATCCATCCCATCGAACGTAGGCACCGGTACTGCCTCGATGGCGTGCGATCCACGTCCCGACCGGCTCGGCTGGCGCGGCATCGAGCCAGGCCAGGGCAGCTGTCGCGCGGAAGGTTGCCCACATGCATGCCTCGGTCGCCGATTCCGCGAACCGGAATCCACCATCGGGCAGCTGTTGATGTTGAATCCAGTCGATCAAATCGTCTGTGCGCCAAGGCAATGCGATCGCGCTGTGCTGACCGGCCAATGTGTGAAACGTCGTCGTAGCGTAGTGGCAGGCCCGAACATCCGCGATGCCACGCACCGCGTGCTCAGGAGTCCAGCTCACACCGCCGGCGGGACTCTGTAATCGGCGCAGCCAGTCGATCAGCCGATCCCGGTCGGGAACGTCGACACCACAGATTTCGATCGCGGTGCGGGTAGAGAAATGCGTCGCCCACACATCGGGTGCCTGACCCGGCGTCATCGCATACGCTTCACCCGACCAGGTCAGCGACAGCCACTCGGCGGTCCGTTCGATGTCGGGGACCAGATGGCCCAGATCTCGCAGTGCCTGCGTGCAATAGAACGTGGCCCATGCATCCGAGGTCATTCCTCGGCTCCAGGCGTAGCCGCCGTCGGTATTGCGTTTGCTGAGCAGGAAATCCACGGTGTCGGCGCGATTCGGAATTTCGTCGAGCCTGCCTAGCCACGACAGTGTCCGGATCGCGGCGTAGGTGCACCACAGGTCGCCTTCGTCGGTGCCCAGGCCGGTGATCGTCCCCGAAAGCAGGGCCACTGAATTGCTCACAGGCCCTCCACCACTCGGATATTGGATCGCTTCCAACTCTTCTGTGATCCACCGCTTTTTGTGGTGATCGGCAGGGTGTTGACAAACAGCGCTTCGCTCCAGGCGATTCCGAGTGCGTGCTTGCTGCGTCGGTGCAGTTCAGTTAGTTGTTCCGCGTCGTCATGACTGTCTGCCGACCGGCGACGTTCCAGCAGAATTCTCGCCTTGCTTCCGTCGGCGGCGACTTCGATCAGATAACCGGTCGCAGCGGTCGCGCCGTAGACGATGTTCTCCACTGACCGGATATCCAGCGCGTGACCGGCGACCGCGATCGCATCGGACTTCCTACCGTGGACGGTCACCGTCGGAGCGAGATTGCCGCAGAGACAACCGCGATCGACGCTCACCTCATCTCCCGTGTCCAATCGCAGCAGCGGTCTCGCGAACAGATTCAGGGGAGTCACGACCAACGTTCCTGAGCTCACACTGTCGAGAGCTGAAACTCCAGCTTCGGTAGCCAGCTCGAAGTAGTTGGTTGCGGTCATCAGATGCTGCTGTCCCTGACCGCACGCAACCGCCAGGGTGCCTGTCTCGGTACTGCCGTAGCTGGCGTCGAAGACTGCAGCCTCCCACCAGCTACCGAGACGCTCACGCAGCGCGGGCGTGCTTACCTCGCCCAGCAACATGATGGCCCTGATCTGTTCCGAGACCGATTGCAGGACACCACGGTTCTGCAGCAGCCTGCTCAATTGCAGCACCACGCCGGGTGCCGCGAACAGGACGGTCGGGCGGAACGCATCCCAAAGGCCGAGCAGCCGGTCCCAATCGGAAATTCCCGTAGTGAACGGGTAATTGCGCGTGTGGGGAATACCCCTATATTCACACACGCCGGCAATCAGATCCGCAACCGGCACGACATCCGAAGGCAGCAGTATCGCAACACGGTCATCGTCGCGCAGGACTTCGCGCCAGGCCTCGGCCACGGCAACGGTGTTCCAGATTATGTCGTCGGCAGTGCGCGGGGTCGGCGTGACACGGCCTGTGGTCCCAGTTGTTTCATAATATTTGGCGACGTTGGCCGGGTCGGCGACGATGAAGTCCCAGGGCGTCTCCTTGATATCCTCTTTCGCGGTCAGCGGTTGCTCGCCGAACGTGACGAATTCGTATTCGGGCAGGTGGCGGTATGCTTTTGCTTCTCGTGCCCGATCCCAGACCACACCCAATCGCCGATCGTAGTATTCCGAGGAATACTCTCGTCCCAGATGGGCTTTCACGGAATCTCTCGCGTCCAGAAGAGTCGCGAGAAGATTGGCATTGCTGATCAGCAAGATTCCCCCCAACAGATCAGATGAACTGCGTCCCTGGTCTCGGCAACAGTTCACATCGAATCAATAGAACCAGTACTGAATATCCTTGTCCGCGCATAGATGTGCCTCAAGAATTCGGATCACCATGAGGGTAAAGGCTCGCGAATCGGCCACGAAGGTGTGCGAAGAGGTTGCAGAACAACAGGTTTCATGCTTGCCACGTGCGAACAAGTCACTTCCTCTCGACCGTCTTCAGCAGGCGTTCGGAGGTCTTCGGTGCGGCAACAGAATTGATGACACCGCAGGGTAGCTGATCGAACTTGACAGCCGAGGAATGATGCCTCGGGACTGCCCCGAGTTCGGTTGACTCGCGGGGTGTGGTGTTTTCAGGCCGCGAGTGCGGGCTGATTGATTGTCTCAAATTCGATCGGCGTCAGTCGGCCGAGTCGACGTTGCCGTCGACGGCGGTGGTAGGTCCGTTCGATCCAGATGACGATCGCCAGGCGCAGCTCCTCACGGGTCGCCCAGTGCCGGCGGTCGAGGACGTCGGCTCGCAGGTGGGCGAGTCCGGTATCCCAGCGAGGACTACTTCGCGTGGGAGAGGACGCAAATCGATCCGTAGGCGCAGAGAGGGGTTTTCATGCCCAGGGAGAGGATGGTGCCGGGCGAACTACCGGCGAAAGGCAATTGGAGCCTGTGAAGGGTGCCGATGGTGTCTGGCGTTTGTACCGCGTCAAGCATCGAACCTTCAGCGGCGCGTACACGCGCACCAGCGCCACTAGGCGTACACGGAAGGAGTGTGCCTGGCCGAATGGGACCGGAAGTTCGAGGTCAATCGGTACAAAGGTTCGGTTCGTAAGAGGCGTACTCAGATTGCGTCGAGGCGGTTCACCACCGAGGACAAGATGATCGACGTCTTCGACTGGTTCATGGAGGTCACTCGGAAGCGTGTGACGAGAGGGGAGATCAAGCAGCAGACCCTCGCGATCTACGAGCGGATGATCTACGTCTCCGAGGGGCCGAAGTCGAGAGACGACGCGGTGAAGCTGCTGGGACACCTCACTCTCGGCGAGGTCGGGGATCCGGGGTTCCTCGCCGACTATCTGGACGACATCGCGGAGTTGGTGCCTGGCATTGCGCACCAGCACTATTCGATCCTCACCGCGATCTTCAAACGCTTGGTCCTGGTAGGTCCGTTCAAGTACAGCCCGATGCTGCCGGTGAGGAACCCCAGCGCTCGTGGAGGCAAACAGAAGGCGCTGCGGCTGGCTGACCATGAAGCGTTGTACGACCTGTTCGTCTCTCGTGCCCAGGGTACGAAGTATCGGATCATCCTGTTCTTGATCCTGCTGGGAACCGGTCTACGGATCGGTGAAGCTCTCGCGCTGCGATGGATGGACGTGGATCTGCGGGGCGGCGACGAGTGTGCGGTCATACACGTGTGCGGGACGGTGGTGAAGGGCAAGGACGGTGCGTTCCGGCAGGACAAGCGCAAGAACAACGCTCGCTTCTACTACCTGACTTTGCCGATGTGGCCGACGGTCGAACTGCGCGAGTGGCGTCGGCAGGCCGGCGATGTGGACGACAGCGCACATGTGCTGGTCAGCAAGCGAGACTGCCTGGTGTCCCCGCGGAGCGGCTGATCAGTTGTTGCAGAAGGTGGTTCGGGGTATGCCTCTGGAATGGGTGCAGTTCGGCAACTTCCGAGACACTGCCGCGACGTACGTGACGGGCAAGACCAACGAGCCGTTGCGCGCCAGTGCTCAACTCGGGCATGCGGAGGCATCGACGATCGCCACGGTGCACTACATCGACCTGGAGGGCTACGTCCGCCCCGCGGTGGACAACACGGTGGCCATGGAGTCGTTGCGGCCGCGAAAAGTGGAGGAAAAGTGGAATCTGGAGGCCGCTTAATGTACTCGCAACCCTGTGACCTTGACTTTCACCAGGTTCGAGGCGTATCAGAGTGGGTACAGCTACCGGTGTAATCGGTACGACGACGCGTGGAGAGAGGCGGTCCAGGTGTCGATGCGTCCTTCGTTGCCGACTCGGCTCTGGCGAATGCGGCCGTGGAATCCGAGTCGGCTGATGCGTGTCTCGGATCGGGCCGAGGTGGTGTTGCGGGCGGTGGCCGTGGTGGTGGTGGCCGCCGCGGTGCCTGTGGCGGGGGCCGTCGGGACCGTGAGTTATACGGGGGCGCAGGCTCGGATCGAGGTGCAGGACGCGGGGAAGACCAAGGTCACGGCCACCGAGACGGCGGATGCCGTGCGACTGCCGGATTCGGATCATTACGCGGGTCAGACGCGGTATCAGGCCGCGGTGCAGTGGGACAGCGACGGCAAGCTCGCGACCGCCACGGTGGACGTGCCGGGACCGCAGGTCGCGGGAGCCACGGTGACGCTGTGGATCAAGAACGGGCAGCCGACCTTGGCCCCCGCGCGGCCAGGTGCCGCGGCCGCGGAGGGGATCGGGACCGGGCTCGCCGTGCTGGTCGAAACCTGGTGTGCGGCCGCCGCGACGGTGTGGTTCGCGGGCACGGTGTTGGATGCCAGACGGTATGCGCGCTGGGAGCGCGAATGGCGCGGCATCAACCGGCCCATCGGCAAAGATACCCTGTAACTCCCTGCGGAAGCTCAGTATTCGCCGTTTACCAGGTTCCGGGGTGACTCGCCCGCGAGGTAGCGCGCGATTTCCGCGGTGGCGATGGACCAGCCGCGCCGTAGGTTTCCGCTGCTGCTGCCACCGACGTGCGGGGTGAGCAGCAGGCCGGGCGCATCCCACAGCGGGTGGTCGGTGGGTAGCGGCTCCGGGTCGGTGACGTCGAGAATGGCGCGCAGGCGGCCGGATCGCAGTTCGGCCAGCAGGGCGTCGGTGCGCACGACCGGACCGCGGGCGGCATTGACCAGGATGGCACGGTCGGGCATACGGGACAGGAAATCGGCGTCGACCATGCCGATGGTGGCCGCGGTGACGGGGACCATGAGCACGACGGCATCGAAATGCGGGAGCAGGTCCGGGATTTCCTCGACGCCGTGCACGCCCTCACGAGCGTGCGTACCGACCAGTTCGACTGTCGTGTCGAAAGGCAGCAGCATGCGCTGCAACTCGGTGCCGAGATCACCCGCCCCGATGATCAGGATTCGCTTGCCGTGCAAGGTATCCGTACGATGCTGTGTCCATCGGTGCTCGCGCTGGGCGAAGGCGAATTCGGTGAATTCCCGGTAGACCGTGAGCAATCCGGTGATCGTCCACTCTGCCGTGCTCGCACCGTGCGCGCCGCGCCCGGTGGAGATCATGACATGATCGGGCAGAGCGCCCACCCAGGTCTCCGCCCCCGCGGTGAGCAACTGCACCAGTCGCAGCGTGGGCAACGACCGCGCCAGTTCCACGATCTCGGGCCGATTCGCCAGGAAGGTGGGCACGAACACCTCCGCCTGGTCCGCCCCGTCGGGCAGCGGCTCGCCGAGGGCGTAGCGCAACGGCCGCGCGCCCTCGAGCCGTGAGACCGCCGCGAAACCGTGATCGTCGGGAACCAGCACCGTCACCGTCATGACAGCGACGCTAGCCGACCGCGCAGACGCCGGTCGGCCCCGGTCAATAGCGGGGATGGGCGAGGTAGCGGGCGGGCGTGCCCAGCAGCCAGCGGATCACGGCGACGGCCAACGCGATGATTCCGAGGGAGGTGAGCACCGGGGTGGCGAGGAGCCAGCCCGCGTCGAGCAGTGCGAGGCCGAACACGGCGAGCATCGAATTGTCCTCTGAGGACCGGAGTCCTATTTGGCGACGGATTGTGTTTCGGTGGGCGTCCCCGGATGGCTGCGGAAGCGGTTGACCAACCAGTTCGGTTTGGAGAACGCATGTTTCGGCGAAGTCCCGGCCATGGAATCCGCGGGTTTGCGGGGCTGCTTTACGCTAGCAGGCGCCGTCGCCGGTTTCGCGAGTTCCCTGCGAGCCGCGGCCATCTCGCGCCGCGACCGGCGCAGTTCCCGCCGCGCCACCAGCCCGCGCCGCGAGGAGGCCCAGACTCCGGCCAGGGTCAGAATCAATCCCGCTGTGCTGATGGCGCCGATCAGGATCCCGTAGGCGAACAGTAGCCCGGCGGATCCGTGATACGTGTGGTCGAAAACGGTGAAGCCGTTGGGAAGTGCGTGGGTGTCACCGCTGTTGGCCTGAATCCCGGCCACGCCCACGGTCACAGCGCCCAGGAGAGCGATGAGTCCGATGATTGTGAACATAAGGGGGCAATGCCCGTTCACCTGCTGGCCAAACCCCGGACCGGTAGGTTGGCCGGCGAGTTCCGCTGTTTGTCCGCCGGACCGGTGGCCATGTCCGCGATGCCGATCATTCGGCGGCGAACGGGAGCGTCCCATGTCGACCTTCACCTACGACCTACCCCACTTCGCCACCGAGGCGGACCTCGCCGAGCGCGCTGCGCGGCATGGACTCCACCAGCGGGGTGAGCATCGATCGGGCGGTCGTGACCATCCCGGTTGCCTCATCGCTCACCTACGGCGAGGTTGTCGACGCCATCCGCAAGCACGGCGTCTCGGCGAGGTAGGGGCGACGGCGCGCGGACCGTAACGAACCGGTTGTCCTCGGCGTGCCGCTACGACACGTTGGCAACTGAATAGCAAACTCTCGGGCATGTCCCCTTCGCCCGGTTGTCGGCGCGGGTAGCGGCACGGGTGGCCGCGTCCGTCCGCCGTGCTCCCGCGCCCATGCTGGCGACCGCGGGACCGCCGCCGAATGGGCCCGGGTGGGCGGTCGAGATGAAGTGGGACGGGGTCCGCGTCATCGCCGTCTGCGAAGGCGGGGAATGTAGGGTGTTCAGCCGCAACGGCAACGACGTGAGCGCGGCGTATCCGGAGATCGTCGCGGGTCTGAAAGCCTTGTCCGGCAATAAATCCCTGACCTTGGACGGGGAGATCGTGGCGCAGGATCGCGAGGGCGCGCCGTCATTCGGGCGGTTGCAGCGGCGGATGCACGTCGCGCGGCCGGGGGAGCGGCTGGTGGCCGAGGTGCCGGTGCGATTCTTCGTCTTCGATGTGCTGCGGGTGGACGGGCTCGATGTCACAAGGGAAACGTATCTGCAGCGCCGGGCGCGGCTGATGAAGTTGGAACCGCCAGAGCCGCTGTCGGTACCGCCGCACTGGCTCGGCGTGGATGCGGCACAGTTGCTCGAGGTGGCGCGGGAGCATCGGATCGAGGGAATCGTGTCCAAGCGCACCGACTCGGTGTACCTGCCGGGGCGGCGGTCGCCGGCCTGGATCAAGACGCCGCTGCGGCAGAACACCGAAGTGGTGGTGGTCGGGTGGACGCCCGGCGCGGGCGGGTTCGAGACGACGTTCGGATCCTTGGTCATGGGCGCACACGATGAAACCGGTCGGCTGGTTTACATCGGGAATGTCGGCACCGGGTTCACGCTGGCCGCCCGCCGCGTGCTGCGGCAAGCGCTCGACGAGATCACCGTCGCCGCAAGCCCTTTCGATCAGCCGCCGCCGGAAGCCGCCGCGGGCGGCTGGCGCTGGGTCGAACCCGTCCTGGTCGCGGACGTGGAGTATCGCGAATTCTCCGGGGAGCGGCTGCGCATGCCCAGCTGGAAGGGGTTGCGCACCGACAAGCCGCCGGCACTGGTGGTCGTGCCGCCTGTGCGCTGATGATGGGAACGAACCATGAGATGCGACAAGGCAATTGGCGTAAACGTCCGCTTTCGACCACAATCAGAAGGATGGGCGGCGTTGGGGCACGAAAGCTGCGCGAGCTCTCGGCTGCTGAATCACTGCAACGGCTGGCCGGCGCGCAATACGGGCGAATTGTCTACGCGCGCCGCGGACTTCCGATCATCCGGCCGGTCAATCACATCGTCGAAGAGGGCATCGTGGTGGTGCGGGCACATTTGGGCGCCAGCCTGCTGCGGGGCGACGGCCAGATGGTGGCCTACGAGGCCGACTCCTTCGACGAGCACACCCGGCAGGGTTGGAGCGTGATCGTCACCGGAGTCGCGCGGGTGGTCATCGAGCCGGAGCAGGTGCAGCGTTACGAGACGCTGCTGGATCCCTGGATCAATCTGCCGATGGATCATGTCGTCTGCATCGAGGCCGGGGTAGTCACCGGTCTGGAGCTGATCGACGAGAACGGTTAGGTCACGCCACGCGCGGCGGTGGCTGTGACCCCGAATACCACTCCGGTAGCGTGACACGCCGTTGGGCCGAGCGCGGCAATCCGCCGACGAGCTCGGCGCGGCCCGGCGTCTTCCGATCCCACACGGCGGGTTCCGGCCGCACGTACGTGAGAGGAACCGCATTTGACTGCATCGGAGAGGCAGCTACCGGACACCGGTACCGCACCCACGGACGACGAGGGGTATTCCCGCGGCCTGTCGCCGCGCACCATCCAGATGATCGCCATCGGCGGCGCGATCGGCACCGGCCTGTTCTACGGTGCGGGCGGCGCGATCGAGAAGGCGGGCCCGGCACTCATCCTCTGCTATCTGGCCGCCGGCCTGGCCATCTTCGTCATCATGCGGGCGCTGGGCGAACTGCTCACCTACCGTCCGGTCACCGGCAGCTTCGCCGAATACGCCAATGAGTTCCTGGGCCGCTTCGCGGGCTTCGCCACCGGCTGGACCTACTGGGCGGTCTGGGTGGCCACCTGCATGGCCGAGATCACCGTGGCCGGCAAGTACGTGCAGTACTGGTTCAACATCCCGCAGTGGGTGACCGCGCTCGTGGTGCTGGGCATCATGTTCATCGCCAACCTGGTGTCGGTCCGGTTGTTCGGCGAGGGCGAATTCTGGTTCTCCACCATCAAGGTGACCGCCATCGTGGCCATGATCGTGATCGGCCTCGGCGTGCTGGTCTTCCACTTCGGCCACGCCGCCAACCCCACCGTCACCAACCTCTGGGACGACGGCGGCGTGTTCCCCAACGGGTTCGGGCAGGCGCTGCTGGCCCTGCAAATCGTCGTATTCGCCTATGTCGGTGTGGAATTGGTGGGCGTGACCGCCGGTGAGGCCCGCGACCCCAAGCGCACCCTGCGCAAGGCCATCAACAGCCTGCCGCTGCGCATCGGCCTGTTCTATGTCGGCGCGCTCGTGGTCATCATGTCGGTGTCGAGTTGGCGCACCTTCCACTCGGGCCGCAGCCCGTTCGTGGAGATCTTCGAGCAGATCGGTATTCCGGGCGCGGCGGGCATCATCAATTTCGTGCTGCTGACCGCGGCGCTGTCGTCCTGCAACTCCGGCATCTACTCCACCGGCCGCATGCTGCGCAGCCTGTCGCAGCGCGAGGAGGCCCCGGCCGCACTGGGCTCGCTGAGCGGCCGATCGGTCCCCGCGGCCGGCATCGCGGTATCCGCGGGGGTCATGGTGATCGGCGTGGCCGTGAACTACGTCTCGCCGGACAAGGCGTTCGGGTACGTCACCTCCGTGTCGACCATGGGCATCATCTTCGTGTGGGGTGTGATCCTGGTCTGCCACCTGCTCTACCGCCTCCGCGTCAAGCAGGGTGTGCTGCCGCGCAGCGACTACCGCCTGCCGGGTGCGCCGTTCACCACGGTGTTCGCGCTCGCCTTCCTGGTGCTGGTCGTGGTGCTGCTGTTCTTCACCGAGGACGGCCGCAGCGCGCTCGTGGTCGGTGCGGTGTGGGGTGCGCTGGTGTGCGCCGGTTACCCCCTGCTGTCCCGCAAGTTCTCGGAAAGCGCTGTATAACAGCTGTTCTCGGTGGGCGTGCGGCGCCCTCGAGATCGTCGGGGAGAAATTCGGCTGCGTACGACCCCTCCACGGTGCCGCGACACCCGTCGAGACCAGCTCGTCCGGACGCCGCCCGCCCGTTGCCCGCCGCCCCCGGTGAACGCCCCGAGCGAACACGCCGGGCACCGGCGGCCGGGCGGGCGGCGATGGCCCTGCCGGTGGTGCTGCCCGCGAGTCGGTGTCCGTGGCACCCTTCGACCACCACGATCGGACCGCTGACGCGGCGTGTGCGGGGCCGGGTCCCGGTGAACCGGAGCCGAAGTACCCTGCCACCGCGACCATGAACCGAGGAGCATTCGGTACATGCGCGATGACGAGGACACCCAGATCCAGTTCGCACTCGAACGATTGATCCGCCGCCATCCCGAAGTACCCCCGAGCCGGGTCGCGGGCGTTGTCGCCCAAGCGCGCGAAGTCTTCGTCGATGCGAAAGTTCGCAACTTCGTCCCACTGCTGATAGAACGCCGGGCGGCCCTTGAACTGGCCGCGATGTCCGGCGTGCAGTCCGTCCCGGCTCATCCCTGAGTCGTGGCGATGCTCAGGTACACGACCATGATCGTGAACAGGAACCACGCCGCCCCCTGCCAGATCGGCCACGCGCGCTCGGCCCGCCAGGCCCGGAAAGAGATGACCAGCGCTCCGATCCCGCCGAACAGCAGGATCCCGCCCGGCACCAGCCCGACCACGACCCGCGAGGTGGCGTCACACAGGCTCGATCCGGCGTTCAGGCACGCGGGCCGAGCCGCGGCCCAGATCAGCGCGATGACCGCCGCGACCGCGGTCCCGCCGAGCACGGCCAGGACATAGCTGGTCGCATGCCGCAGCATCGACGGATCGTTCCACCGTTTCTCCACGTCGTTCACCATGTCCACACCTCCTGCCCGCATCTCGACGAACCTGCGATACCACCATGGTCGTCCTGCCCGACACCCGCCGCCACGCCGAGCCTCGCGCCTGCCGGGGTGCGATGTCGTCGCTCCACCGGAATTCCACCGGCCATCGGAACTATGCGTGTGTCGCATCGACGGTCGCGCCCGGCGCAGAGGGGTGAGCGCGGCGGCGTGCTCGCAGTCGACGCGTCTCGAGGACTGCGAGGCCGCCGGCGCACGCGAATCCACCGGCCAGGGGCTGGCTGCGCCGGCATCGACGAGCCTGAGATCGAGGCCGGCGTGCGGTTCGCCCGCCGCCACCTCGAGCCGCACACACCCGTGGCCGATACGGCCGTTGCTCAGCGGGTGTCGGCGGCCAGCCCGAGGCCCAGGCCCACCAGCACGGCGGCGAGGGTGCGTTCGATGCGACGGCGGATTCCGGTGCGGCGCAGCCAGGTTCCGGCACGGTCGGCGGCCAGGACGACGCCCACGCACCAGGTGGTATCGATGACCAGTTGGATGACGGCAAGGGCCAGCACCGTGGGCAGGACCGGACCGCGCTCGGGTAGGAACTGGGGGAGGATCGTCAGGCCGAAGATCGCGGCCTTCGGGTTCGCGGCAATGGAGATCAGCGCCGCCCGGAACGCCGAGGCCGGAGTGCGGCCACCGGGCAGGGCCGAGGTCAGCGCCGCCCCGAAGACGTCATCGCCGCGCGACCCGCGCCATGCCTGGATGCCGAGCCACACCAGCACGACCGCCCCGAGCAGATGAATGCCCACATTCAGCACCCGGTTGGCCACCAGCAGCGCCGACAAGCCGGCGCCGCCCGCCAGCGTCCAGCCGAAGATACCGATCTCATTGCCCGCCACCGCCGCCAGACCGGCGGCGCGGCCGTCTCGGACCGACCGTTGCAGGAACAGCGCGGTCGCTGGGCCCGGCAGCACCGCCAGAATCAGACAGGCGAGAGTGAAAGCGGGGAGCACCTCGATCCAATGCGGCATCCGTCGATGCTGACACCGCCGACCCGATCCGGCCAAGCGGATTGCGGCGGACGGGTCGACTTCGCACCCCTGCCGGCGCGTCACGCGGCCGCACGCCCTCGCCCGGCAGTCCCCGACCGGTCCTCGCCGTCGGCGGCGCGGATCGTCAGGCCGGTGCGCCGACCGCCTCGGACAGGTAGTCGTGTCCGCCCACGTAGATCGTGTGTCCCGGTGCGGTCACCGAGGTGGTGGCGTCGGCGACGGCGGTGGCGAATTCCTCGACGGTCGGCAGACCGCCCTGGTCGCGACGGGCGGTGACCGCACCGGGATCCCGGCGTTCGAGTAGGCGAACGATGATGGTGCCGTCGATCATGTCGCCGGAGACCACGGTGAAACCGACACCGCGGCGGGCGAATTCGTCGATCATGCCGCGCAGGGCGTCCTCACCCGCGCGCTTGCTGGCGGCGATGGGCTCGTAGCCGGGCGGCACCTCGCGGGTGGGGGAGAAGTGCGCCTGGTGGCTGGTGACGAACACGATGCGACCGCTCTCCGATAGGTGCGGCAGCGCGAGGCGGGTCAGGCGAGTCTGGGCGTCGCGGTTGAGGAGCATCGCGTAGCCGGGCGCGGCGTCGCGTTCCAGGCCGCCGGAGGCATTGAGGACGAGCACGTCCAGCCGGCCGAACTCGGTGACCACCGCGTCGATGAGGGCGCATGCGCTGTCCGGGTCGGCGATATCCGCGCCCGCCACCGAGGCGCTGCCACCCGCGGCGACGATCTCGGCGGCCAGGGTCTCCGCGCGTTTGCGCTTCTCCCGATAGTTGATCACCACATGGTCGCCGCGTGCCGCCAGCACCCGCGCGGTTTCCGCGCCGATGCCGCGGGAGGCTCCGGTGATCAGGACGATTCGCCGCCGGGTCTCCGCCGTCGCTGCCATGCGCGACCTCCATCCACTGTGCTGCTTCTCATTCAGAACTACTAGATTGGTACTTCGAAATGAGAAGCGCAAGTCAGCCACCGCCCGCCAACAGCCGCGCCGACGACTCGGCCATACCCCTGCTCGCCGCCATGGACCTGCTCGGCCAGCGCTGGATGCTGCGGGTGATCTGGGAGCTCGAACCCGGTCCGCTCGGCTTTCTGGAACTGCGCCGCCGCATGGGCAATTGCTCGTCGAGCATGCTGTCGGTGCGCCTGCAGCGACTGGTGGAATCCGGTGTGGTGGAGAAGAAGCCGGACAAGTCCTATGAATTGACCGTTGCCGGAGGCGAATTGGGCTACGCGCTGCAGCCGGTATGGCGATGGTCGGAGCGCTGGGCAGGTAGCCTCGACGGCGCCGGGGGATACGACGAGACGTAGGGATCGGATGAAACGCAGACTGCTCATCTGCGGCGCGCTCACGCTGGTGGTGCTGGCCCTGATCTCCGTCGGGCTGTACACCCTCATGAACTCGCGCACCTACCAGGTGGCGGGCCGCATCGTGTCGCGTGTCGACACCACGGACAGGGTCGTCGCCCTGACCCTCGACGACGGTCCCGGCGAGCGCACCCCGGAGATTCTGAAAACCCTTGCCGACGCGGGTATTCCGGCCACTTTCTATCTGATCGGCAGCGAACTGGCCGCCCATCCCGACCAGGGCCGGGCCATCGCCGCCTCCGGCAACGAGATCGGCAATCACACCTACCACCACGAGCGCATGGTCTTCGTGACCCCGGGCTTCGTGCGCGACGAAGTCGAGCGCACCGACGCCGAGATCGCGAAAACCGGCTACCAGGGCCCGATCACCTTCCGCCCGCCCAATGGCAAGAAACTCTTCGCCTTGCCCCGGTACCTGTCCCGCCACGATCGCACCACGGTCACCTGGGACGTCGAACCCGATTCCGGCAAGGCGCCCACCACCGACCAGATTGTTACGGAGACTATTTCGACGGTGCGCCCGGGCTCGATCATCCTGCTGCACACCATGTATGCGAGCGGCGCGCCGTCCCTGGCCGCTATTCCCCGCATCGCCCGGGCACTGAAGGAGCAGGGCTACCGCTTCGTCACGGTGTCCGAGCTGCTCGCGCGCTAGCGGTCAGGCCGCGTCGCCGGGTCCGGTGATGCCGCGCCGGATCTCACCGGGCGTGTGCTCCTCCCGCAGCGTGGCCCGCGCGTGCGAGGACCGCAGCTGCCACGGCACGCTGGTCACCATCACGCCCGGCTCGAACAGCAGCCGTGCCTTCAGCCGCAGCGAACTCTGGTTGTGCAGCAGGTTCTCCCACCAGCGCCCGACCACGTACTCGGGAATGAACACGCTCACCACATCGCGGGGCCGCGACTTGCGTTGGCGCTTGATCTCTTGCAGCACCGGCCGGGTGATCTCGCGATACGGCGACTCGATGACTTTCAGCGGAATTCCGACCTGGTTGGAGTCCCAGTCCTGGGCGAGGTGGCGGGTGTCGGCGTCGTCCACGTTCACCGTCACCGCGGTCAGGGTGTCGGGCCTGGTGGCGCGCGCGAACTGCACTGCGCGCTGGGTCGCCTTGTGCCAGCCCGACACCAGCACCAGCGCGTGCACCCGCCCCGGCAGGGTCTCCAGATCGTCCGGGTCGATGGCCAGTTCCGCTCGCACCGACGAGTAGTGCCGGTGGATCAGCCACATGACCGCCACCAGCACCGGCATGGCGATGACCACCAGGTACGCGCCATGGGTGAACTTGGTGATCATGACCACCACCAGCACCACGCCCGTGAAGCAGGCGCCGAAGGCATTGATGAAGCGCGCCCGGTGGATTCGCAGGCGCTCGGCCCGGCTCTCGACCGTGCGCAGTTCCTTGTTCCAGTGCTTGACCATGCCCGTCTGGCACAGCGTGAATGAGGTGAACACGCCCATGATGTAGAGCTGGATGAGCCGCGTGGTGGACCCGTCGAAGGCGTAGATGAGCCCGCCCGCCACCAGCGCCAGCAGGAGGATGCCATTGGAGAAGGCCAGCCGGTCGCCGCGGGTGTGCAGCTGCCGCGGCATATAACGGTGCTGCGCGAGGATCGAATTCAGCAGGGGGAAGCCGTTGTAGGCGGTATTGGCGGCGAGGATCAGGATCAGCGCCGTGGTCACCATCAGGTAGTAGAAGGCGATGCTGTGTCCGCCGAACACCGCCGCCGAGATCTGCGCGATGACGGTCTTCTGGGCGTCGGTGTGGCAGTCGCCTTCGAATCCGATGAGATCGCAGGTGTTCTCGACCACCCGGGTCTTGGTGATCATGGCCAACGCCGTCACCCCGGAGAACATGGCGATGGCGATGATGCCCATGGCGGTCATGGTGCGGGCGGCATTGAGCGCCTTGGGTTTGCGGAACGCGGGCACCCCATTGGATATTGCCTCGGCTCCGGTGAGTGCCGTGCAACCGGAGGAGAATGCTCGCAGCAGCAGGAACGCCACGGCCGCGGTCGAGAGCCCGACCTGCTCGGCGTGGATCTGATAGTGCGCGCTCTCGGCCACCGGCGTGTGTCCCAGCAGGGTCTGGCCCAGTCCCACCACGATGAGCACGAACACCCCGAGGACGAATCCATAGGTGGGAATCGCGAATGCGCGCCCGGATTCGCGCACGCCGCGCAGATTCATGGCGGTCAGGAAAACGATGAATGCGAGATTGATGGCCACCCGATACGGATTGAGATCGGGAATGGCGGAAATGATGTTGTCCACTCCGGCCGCCACCGAGACTGCGACGGTCATGACGTAGTCGACCAGCAGGGCCGCGGCCACCACCAGGCCGGGCATGGCCCCCAGATTCTCGGCCACCACCTCGTAGGAACCGCCCCCCGACGGATACGCCTGCACCACCTGCCGATACGACAGCGCCACCACCGCCAGCAGCACCACCACGCCGCCGGCCACCACCGGCGTCAGATGCAGGTACGCCAGCCCGCCCAGGGTCAGGATGAGCAGGATCTCCTGCGTGGCGTAGGCGACCGACGACAGTGGGTCACTGGCGAAAATGGGCAGTGCGAGCCGTTTCGGCAGTAATGTCTCGCCGAGCCGATCGCTGCGAAACGGACGCCCGAGCACCAGTCGTTTGGCTACGTCGATCGGGGAAACCACGCTGGGGAGCCTAGGGCGCGAAGCCGGATGAATCGGACCTTCATGCTGTATGGATTTCGTAAATATACCGAACCGTTCGCTTCTTCCTGCTACCTGCGAGACTTGTGCGGTTGATCCAACAACCACCTAGACTGTCTGGGACGTAAACAAGGTTGTGGAGAGGTGACACGATGGGAGACCGGACGGTCGTCGCCGACGTTGCCGACGAGTTGGCGCGTCGCGTGGCATCCGGGGAGTACCAGCCCGGTGGTCTGATGCCGTCCGTCCGCCAGGTCGCCGACGAATTCGACCTGAATCGTGCGACGGCGCAATTGATTCTGGGCAGGCTGGAATCCTATGGATTCGTCGACGCGCACCGCGGCAAGGGATTCGTCATCCGGGACGTGCGCGCCGAGGGCGGGGTCGACGTGTACCGGCGGCTGTTCCGGCTGTCCATGCCTGAACCGGAAATCGCCGCAGAGATGTTCGGCAATATCGTCGACGAGGAACGCGGCATCGCGCTCGAGGCGCTGCTCGCCTACACCGGCAGTGAGCGCGCCCTCGATCCGGCGGTCCTCAAGGCCGAGATCGATGAACTGGAAACCCTTGCCCGCGGCGCGGACCCGGATCCCTGCCGGATGCTGAGCATCGAGCTCGGGCTGCTGCGCCGGCTGCTCACCTCGCTCGGGCACTCCGTGCAGCGCGCGGTGCTCAACTCCATCGGCGACATGGTCCTCGAGGTGCCGGAGGCGGTCGAGTCATACTTCGCGGTGTCGCCGGATTTGCACGTGCTGGTGTGGCGGGCGCTGGTCGCGGTGTGGGAATCCGACGGCGGTCCGAGTCAGGCGCAGCTGGCGTTGTTCGAGGATCTGTTCGGCATGTATCACCGAAAGGTGGTGGCGCGCTTCGAGGAACTGGCCGGCGCTGCGGGGGCCGAGACGGCCGACGAGGTGGCCGCGACGGCCTGAAGAGGCTGGAAAGAACCGATCACGCCCTAAAATCCGACAGGTCGGTTTCGTCTCAGACAACCCCTGTTGGCAGGAATCATTGCCCGATCACGGCATTCATGATGGTGCCCGCGCTCGTCGCCACGATCCCGCCGATGAGCGCGCCCGCCACCTGTTTGGGCGCCTGCACCGCGCCCCCGCTCCACTTCTCCCAGGCGAAGCGGCCGCCCGCATAGGTGATGGCGAGCACTCCGGAGAGCAGGACGAACCAGGTGAAATACCGGACCAGCCGCAGGAGCTTGTCGGCCACCGGCGGGGTCTCCGGCGTGGGGTTGAAGATCTGCGCGTGCTGAAGCTGGGGCAGCAGCTCATGGGCGGCAGTAAGAAACATCTCGGCGTTCTTCCATGTGATGGCATGTATCCATCTCCGGGGTACCCGTCGGACGTGGTGCCGCGCAAGGGAAGTCGCGCATCTGACGGTCATGGCGCGGACGCGCGAAGGCCATTCCGCGCGCCCGGAACGCTCAGTCCACGTCGTTGTCCGCGGACAGATAGGCTATGGCCGCCAAGTACTGTCGGCAGGCGAAGTGTTGGTCGTGCGCGCGCAGGATGGCGCGCGCCTGCCGATAAGTGAGGGTGCCCGGCTCGATCGAGCAATCGCGGGGGATATCGTTCCGAGCCGTGACAGCGGTGGAATGGGCAAGCATCTGTGTCATGGGATGCCTCTGGCCGATTAGTAGGATGGTTCACCGAGTTTAGGGTCTCGGATCGTGCAGATGCAAGCACATCTGCACGCTCGCATGGGCGTCATCCGCCGCTCGCGCAGGGTATCTCACGCGCCAATGTCCGTTGTAGCGGCCGAAATCCGGCGTCACGTGACTTTTCGGGCACGGAGTTCTCGGAGCAACCGGACGAACGGAACTGGCTAGCCGGAATTGTCCGCGTTCCTTCGCAACTTCGCCTGGGCTTTCGCTCGACCAAGATCAAACCTGTTGTGTTGCAAAGGATGTGCCAAGGCCGAGGCATCGATCCCGGGCTATCTGCGTGCTATCGTCGAGCTTGCGGTTGCAACTGTAAGTACACCTGATCGAACATTTGCAAGTACTGGGACCACCGTCTGCGGGCGGTACTGGCAAGGAGTCTGAAATGACGGACATCTCGGCAATCTCGATCGATCGCTCGAACCTGTTGTGGCGCAAGAGCACTTTCAGCAATCCCAGTGGTAACTGCGTGGAGATGGCGCCTCTTGCCGACGGGCAGGTGGCCGTGCGTAACTCCCGCGACCCCGAGGGCTCGCTGATCGTCTACACGCGACCGGAGATCGATGCGTTCCTGCGCGGCGCGAAGAGTGGAGAATTCGACGACCTCGCGCGCTGAGCGGTAGCATTAGCAATCGGCGCGGTGGTTCGCGACAGACGGTTGTGAGTCCACTGCCGGCAAATCGAGCATCGGAGTGGACCCCATGATCGCAGAACCCGTTGCCCACGGTCGGGCGGATTCCGCTGTCGCCGAACGTGGCCCGACTGCACTGCGTATCGCGGTCGGCAGCCAACTGCGAAAGCTGAGGGAGCTCAAGGGCATTACGCGGGAAGCCGCGGGTGATCACATCCGCGGATCCCATGCCAAGATCAGTCGCCTGGAGCTCGGGCGAACCGGATTCAAGGAGCGTGACATCCGGGATCTGTTGGCGCTGTACGGCGTTGACGATCCCGGCGAGCGCGAGCAATTCCTCGAGCTGGTTCGCAAGGCGAATCAGCCGGGATGGTGGCACCGCTACAGCGATCTGCTGCCACCCTGGTTCGAAACCTATCTCGGACTCGAGCACGCGGCGAAATCTATTCGCACCTATGAGGGGCAGCTCGTCCCGGGTCTGTTGCAGACCCCCGACTATGCCCGCTCGGTCGTTGCCCTGGGGCACGACGCGGATGGAGAACGCCGCGTCTCGCTGCGCCGTCGCCGTCAGGAGCTACTGACCCGCGAGGGGGCGCCGAGCTTCTGGGCCGTCCTGGACGAGGCGGTACTACACCGTCCCGTGGGCGGTCCCGGCGTACTGCGCGGCCAGATCGAGCACCTCATTGATATGTCCAGATTGCCCAATGTGACCATCCAGGTGCTGCCCTACGCGGCGGGTGGCCATGCGGCTGCGGGAAGTTCGTTCACCATGCTCCGGTTCGCCGAGCCCGAACTCCCCGACATCGTCTATCTGGAGCAGCTGACCAGCGCCCTGTATCTGGATCGGCGCCAAGATCTGGAGCTCTACCGACAGGTCATGGATCAGCTGAGCGTGCAGGCGGAGCCGCCGGAACGCTCCCGCGATGATCTGGCGAGGATTGCGGCGGAGCTCGACTGAGCTCCGTGCCGGTTCGCGGCGTCGGCCCGGTTCGCAGCGCCGGACCGGACATACGGATAAGGGCCCCTCACGGGGCCCCTATCAGGTGCCGCCAACCTGACGAGTCGGCCTGCGGCACGGCCGGATTCGGACTACTGCCTGATGAAGCTGGAGGCGATACGCCAGAACGCCTCCGGTTGCATGGTGTGCAGATCCCAGTCGTTCACCATGGCATGTGCCGTGGTGACGATCCGCTCGATGTCGAAATCATACCGAGTGGCCGCTCCAGTGGATTCGACCTGGCGGATTACGAAATCGGTTGCCGTCTCACGTGAATAGGTTTGCTCCGGCTGACTTCTGTCGGCAAACCCGAGTCGGCTGAGGTTGATTGGCTGGTTCATTCGAACGCCCCTGATGCCAGGCCGACGGCTAACCGTGGGCGAAGAATCGCCGGTGATTCACCGCTCGGCTCTCTGGTTGTCCCCTTATTGGTGCCTTGCACGAAGAGTCTATGACCGTGCATTGCGCAGATGCAAGCACATCTGCAACATCGAATTCGCAGCGCCAGACCGATTTTCGGGATGCTATGAGTTTGCGATACAAGGGTTGGTGAAGGGTTGCGGTCGAACCGAGCGGAACTTTCCCAGTACTTCCGATCGAAAGTTCTGGCGGGAATGGAATGCTCCGCTTATCCAGGAATTAGCGGAAGATCAAACTCGGCCGTGGCGGGCATCAAACTCGGTCCTGATAGGCGGAGTCCTGCCGCATCGCGGCCTTGACTCGGCGATGTTCGATGATCATGAGGCCGATTCCGAAGCGCAGACAGAGCGCCCCGGCCAGCCCGCACAGCGCGCTCCAGGTGAGTGCGTCGTAGCCCGCAGTTGTCAAAGCCACTGCGAATACGACGATTCCGGCGGCGGCCAGAATCGGTCCGGGGAGATTGCGGCTGTCGTCGGGGGGATTGTGGATGTCGTCGTAGACGGGCGGAGTGACAGACATCGATACTGTCCTTTCTCCGGAGGTAATGCGGAGGCGATAACAACCGGATACCCCGGCCGGCACGAGTGAATCACACGGTTGTAGATCCGTGTTCACAGCGGCCGTCGCTGATGCCCAGATCGTCCAGCAGGCCGAGAAACGCGCACGCGTAGGGCGAGGCCGCCGTTTCGGCCCGCACGAGCCGCCCCAATCGACCTGTTCGCGCAATTCCCGGGCGATGTGCAGCAGACGGGTGAAATCCAGACGGTGTGGATCGGCGACGATGAGTTCATCCACCAGGAAGTCGGCGACGGTCGCCACCGGCGCGGCGGCCGACCCGATGGGCAGCGGCTCGGCCCGCGCCAGCAGTTCGTCGGTGACCGGGCGGTAGTTGGGCCGGAATACCAGATCGACGCGAATATCGCGGTCGTACAGCGTGGTCCGCTCGGTGTCGGCGGTCTGCCGAGATGGCCGCAGTCCCGCGGCAGCGAGCAGGCTCAGCCCGCGCGCCACATCCGTGGGCCGCAGCAGCACGTCCACCTCCGAATGCGGGCCGGCGACGGGACCGCCGCGGGCGTACACGGCGCAGTCGCCGGTGAGGGCGCAGGGAATGTCGTTGTCCTGCAGGATGCGGACGGTGCGGGTGAGGGTGCCGAGCAGCCGGTCGATGGTGCGGACCATACGCGTGGCGTACCCGTGATATCGCGGCCTGATCCGGGACCGCCGCGCGCCGGATCGGGCCCATCCAGCGGGCCCTGGATTGGTGCGGGTTTCCCGGGTGTGTTAGGTCTGGGAAGAAGTGGATTGATCAACCTGAGTGGACGGAGCCGGTGCCGTGGTGGATGTGCCCGCGTATTTCGACGAGGTGGACGGCGGGTTCTTCCCGACGTCGTTCGCGGCCAGCCAATGGTCCTCGGCGCAGGTGGTGGGCCCGGCCCTGACCGGTCTGCTGGCGCGTGAGCTCGAGCGCGGGCACGCCGGCGACGGGTTCGTACCGGTGCGGCTGACCGTGGACCTGTTCAGCGCGGCCCGCTTCGAGCACATCACCACCCCGACCGTGCGGGTGCGCGACGGCAGGCGGATCCGGGTCGCGGATGTCAGCGTGGTGCAGGGCGGCACGGTGGCCGCGCGGGCCACCGCGGTGCTGCTGCAGCCCGCCGAACAGCCGCCGGGGGAGCTGTGGCGCCGGGAGCGGGAGCCGCAGCCGCCGTCGCTGGAGATCGCGCCGCCCTCGGCGCTGCCGCGGACGCCGCTGTTCAACAGTGGGGAGGACTCGCCGGTCTGGAACTCGGTGCCCACCGACCACGAGAACAGCCACCGGAAACGCACCTGGCAGAACCCGATTCGGGTGGTGACCGGCGAGGAGCTGACCCCGTTCGTGCGGGTTGCCGTCGTGGCCGAGGCCACCAGCATGATGACCAACTGGGGTGATAAGGGCATCGGGTTCATCAATACCGATATGACGATGGGCCTGTCCCGGCAGCCCGAGGGCACCGAGATCGGAGTGGAGGCCGACAGCCACTTCAGCGAGCGCGGCCTGGCGGTGGGCGTCGCCACCCTGTTCGACCGGGCCGGTTCCTTCGGCAGCTGCATGGTGACCTCGGTGTCCAATGCCGGACGCCAGATCAGCAATGCACAGCTGGACATGGTGATGCGCCGGAAGATGTGAAACACCGATCTCCGGCTACGACCCGGTCTCGATGTGGCGACGAACCAACAAGTCCGGGGGTGGCGGATCAGAGTGCCCCAGTAGGCTCAGGCGCGCGAGAGATGAGGGGCTGCCCGGACCGTCGACAATTCTGATCGTGAGGGGTGTCGTGCTGCGTCGCGTGCGAAATATCGCCGGTGTCTTGATGATCGGTTGGTGCGCGATCGTCGGTCATGGTGCCGCACCGGCATTCGCGCAGCCACTCGACACCGGAACGGCGCCGATTCCGCCCGGCCCGCCAGGTATCTCGCTGCCTTCGTTGCCGGATATCCAGCGCTGGATCGACGAGGTGATTCCCGCGCCTGTCCTGACACCGGCCCAGGCGGACTCGCCATTGGTCGACGCCGCCGCGCTGACACCGGGTTTGGCGGCACTGCGGGCCGCGGCCATGCCCGCCGCCATCGGTGACTCCTTCGTCGACGACTGGCCCGATGGGCTCGACGCCGTCGATCCGGGCGGCATCGTCTCGGTCCGCGACGTAACCGCCACGGCCGCACCCACCCTGATCGTGCCGGTGCGGCAGGTGCTGCAGCTGAAGTACCGCACCAACGACTCGCACGACGACCCGTCCTACGGCATCGCCAGTCTGATACTGCCCGTGGGCTACTGGACCGGGGCGGGGGAGCGGCCGGTGGTGGTCAACAACCTCCCCATCGACGCCCTGGGCCGCGACTGCAACCCCAGTTACACACTGGCGCACGGGTTCTCCCGGGCCTCCAACTTCACCGGGTACATCCTGCCGACCACTCAACTGGCGCTGCTGCGCGGCTACGCGGTCCTGATCACCGATCACGAAGGCCCGCGCATGGCCTACGCCGAGCCCATCGTGGCCGGGCACGCCGTCCTCGATGCCGTTCGCGCGGTGCGCAATCAGCTGCCGGATGAGCTGGGCGACAGCAAGTTCGGCATGATCGGCTATTCCGGCGGAGCCATCGCCACCAACGGTGCGGTGAAGCTCATGTCGGAGTACGCGCCCGAGCTATCCGACGTGGTGGTCGGTGCGGCCCTGGGCGGCGTGCCCGCCGATTTCAGCCTGCTCGCCCACTCCATGAACGCCAATCTGGCCTCGGGGGTGTTCCTGGGCGCGGTCTTCGGCATCGGCCGTGAGCGGCCCGAAATCCTCGCTCGCATGAACCATCTGGCGCAGTGGGCGGCGGTGTCGGTGCTCAACAGCCAGTGCAGCGAGGTCTTCTCGATACCCGGTGTGCTGCAACTGCCCATCGACATCGCGGCCAATATCCCGGATCCCCTGAACAGTGATCTGGCCCATGAGATCTACGGCATCACGCGCATGGACGGCAAGAAATCGCCTGTGCCGTTGTTCATCTACAACGGTGAACAGGAGTTCTGGGTGCCGGCCGTCGGCGCGAAGAACCTCTACGAGGAGCAATGCTCCCTGGGGGTGCCCGCGGTCTACCGCAGCGTCTTCGGCGAGCACTTCATCGCCGCCGCGACCGGCTTTCCGGAATCCCTGACCTGGCTCGACCAGAGATTGCAGGGCATACCCGCTCCCAACGAATGCTGAACGAGGGCAACCCATTCCTCACACCGGCCGATCACCCTGTCCTCACCGACACTGATGCCGCCGGGACCGCGGAGAAAGGTTGAGTGGCGGAAAGGGCTTCGTACGGGAAGCCCTTTCGGGTCTCGTGAAAGAGGTTCAGCGGAATCCCTGAGTGCCCCGAGAGTCGAAGTTGCTCACATGGGGAACAGGTTGTGCTTGCGCGGGTTGGGCTTGCGCACGGCGTTCTTGTCGCGCAGCAGGCGCAGCGCCTTGCGAATCTCCAGACGGGTGGCCGAGGGCTCGATGACCGCGTCGATGTAGCCCCGCTCGGCCGCCACCCACGGGTTGTCGATGAGCGCGTTGTAGAAGTCCACCATCTGCTTGCGCACGGTCTCGCGCTGCTCCGGCGGGGTGGCGGCGAGGGTCTTCTTCCCGGTGACCGTCACCATGCCGTCCGCGCCGATGACCGCGATGCGGGCGGTCGGCCAGGCCAGGTTGATGTCCGCGCCGAGCTGCTTGCAGCCCATGACCGCGTAGCCGCCGCCGTACGCCTTGCGGGTCACGATGGTGATGATCGGGACCGTGGCCTCGATGAGCGCGCGGAACATGCGGCCGCCGCGCTTGATGACGCCCAGGCGCTCCTCCTCGACACCGGGCAGCACGCCCGGGGTGTCGACGACATAGACGAGCGGGATGTTGAAGGCGTCGCACAGTCGGATGAAGTACGCGCCCTTGTCCGAGCACGCCGCGTCCAGCGCGCCTCCCAGCACCATGGGCTGATTGGCGATCACGCCGACCGGGCGGCCGTCCACGCGGGCGAAGCCGGTGATGAGGTTCTGCGCGGCGCCCTCGCCGATCTCGAGGAACGCGCCGTCGTCGAACAGGCGCAGCAGCACCTCGTGCATGTCGTAGCCCTGGCGATCCGAGTCCGGGATGATCCGGTCCAGTTCGCGATCGGAGTCGGTGAGCTCGGGTTCGAGGCCCGGGTTGACGATCGGAGGCTGTTCGAGGCAGCTGGTCGGCATGTAGCTCAGATACTCGCGCGCCCACTGCAGGGCCGCGGCCTCGGAGTCGGCCACGTGGTGCAGCAGGCCGTTGCGGGCCTGCACCGCCGCGCCGCCCAGCTCCTCGGCGCTGATGTCCTCACCGGTGATGCCCTTGATGACCTCGGGACCGGTGACGAACATGTACGACTTGTCGGTCGCGACGAGCACATCCATATTGACCGGGCCGTATACCGATCCGGCCGCGCACTTGCCGAACATGACCGCGACCATCGGCACGTAGCCCGACAGGTCCTCCTGCAGCCGGCACATGGTGGCGTACCAGGCCAGCGAGGTGACGCCCTCCTGGATGCGAGCGCCGCCGGAGTCGTTGATGACCACCACCGGGCAGGCGTTGTTGTACGCGAACTCCATGGCGATGCGGACCCGGCGGCCGAAGCTCTCGCCGACCGACCCGCCGTGCACGGTCGGGTCGTGGGAAATGACCACGACCGGGCGGCCGTCGATGGTGCCGCGGCCGGTGACCACACCGTCTCCGTAGTAGGCATTGGGCGAGCCGGGCTGGCGCATGAGCGCGCCCATCTCGACGAAGCTGCCCGGGTCCAGCAGCATGGTGACCCGTTCTCGGGCGCTGGCGATGCCCTTGGCAAGTCGCTTCTGGATGCCCTTCTCGCCGGTGGGTTCTTCGGCGATCTCCAGGAGCTTGCGCAGTTCCGCCAGCTTCTCCGCTGTACCCGTCATTACGTAGGTCTTGCCTTTCCACCATCATCGGCCGAGCCCGATCCCGGCCCGCGGCGAGCCGGATCGCGACTCGACCGCCCACGGTACCTCGCGCGTCCCCCTTCTAACCACTGAACGCCCGGGTAACCTGCGCGGCCCCGTACCGTGAAGGTCGCCATGGTCAGCGATACACTGCCGCCTGTGAGTTCACCCATGACTGTGCGGGCGGGGACGCCCGAGGTGATCCGGCCCGACCTCGACACCTTCGGGTTCTCGGAGTGGTGGCGGACCGCCATGGTCGGCGTGGTGCTGGGCGGCTCGGTCATGAGCAGCGTGGTACGCGGCGGCCTGCGTCCCTCCAAGCGCAAGCGCGCCGCGGCCGAGGGCGTGGTGAACGGCTTCGAGACGCTGGGCCCGATGTTCGTGAAGCTGGGCCAGCTCATCGCGTCCTCCCCCGGCGCGTTTCCGCGCGAGCTGGCCGACGCCTGTCTGCGCTGCCTCGACGATGTGCCGCCCTTCCCGTCGGCGGATGCCCGCGCCATCATCGAGGCCGATCTCGGCAAGCCGATCTCGGAGCTGTTCCTGGAGTTCGACGACGAGCCGCTGTCGGCGGCCTCCATCGCGCAGGTGCACGCGTGCGTGCTGGCCGACGGCCGCCCCGCGGTGGTGAAGGTGCAGCGGCCCGAGATCGCCCGGCGCATGATCGTGGATCTGCGCGCGGCCATGCGGCTGGCGCGCGCGCTGGAGAAGCGGTCGGAGAACGCCCGCGTCGCCAATGCCCAGGCGGTGGTGCGGGATCTGTACGAGGCGACGGTCGCCGAATTGAACTTCTTCATCGAGGCCGACAATCAGACCCGCGCCCGCGAGCATCTGTCCGCCTTCGGCGACAACACCAATGTGGCCGTGCCCGAGGTGTATTGGGACTACTGCGCGCCGCGTGTGCTGTGCATGGAGCGCATGCGGGGCATGCCGCTGGACCGCTTCGACGACATTCGCGAGGCCCATCCGGAGCCGGAGCTGCTGATCCGCCGTCTGGTGAAGGCGTGGATGGAATCGGTTGCGGTGCACGGGCTTTTCCACGGCGACGTACACGCCGGCAACCTGTGGCTGCTCGACGACGGCCGGGTCGCCATGCTCGATTTCGGCATTGTGGGCCGCATGGAATCGGAGTGGCGTGACTTCGTGCGCGCGCTGTTCTATGCCAGCTCGATCGACAACGACTTCCGTCCCGTCGCCCGCGCCTTGCGCAAGCTGGATCTGGTCGACGACGACAGCGACGACGCCACCATCGGACGGCAGCTCGCCGTGGCCCTGGGCCCGGTGCTCTCCGGCAGCCTCGACAAGCTCGACCTCGGCGTGGTCTCGGCCCGGCTGCTGGAATTCGGCAAGCGGCGTGGTGCTTCCGGGCCGCAGCAGCTGGTCCTGATGGGCAAGCAGCTCGGCTATTTCGAGCGCTACGCGGTGGCCCTGGCCCCCGGCTGGAAGCTCGGCCGGGACCTGTACCTGTTCCGCAATATCTTCCCGGCCGAGGTGGCTGCCAAGGCCGCCGACGAGGGCGTCACCCTCCCTGCCGACTGACAGCCCACCCGAGTAGCTGCCGTCGGCGGCCTGTCGAGGGCGACCGCCATCGTTCTTCTCACCGCCGCGAACTCCGGCTCCGGCACTGGAAAAGGAGAAGAACGATGACGAACAAGGACGTCCTCGCCGAGATGGTCGCCGGTCGCCTGGACGAGGCCCGCAACCGGACCGAGCAGAGTGCGCGGTCGGCCTCGGTGGCCCGGGCGCGCGCCGGGAATCGCGACCGGGCCGGGCAGGGGTCGAGGAGTTCCGCGCTGAGGCGCGAGCACAGGCGACGCGGATGGTCGCGGACCTGACCACGAAGGCGTGAGCGCCTCGCTGTGAAAGCCTGAGAGAAGAGCCAGGAAACGCTCAGGCTACGACCAGATTCGCCCGGCACCGTGGATGACGGCAACAGTGTCGGGCGAGCGTGTGAGGTGCGGAATGGTCGAAATCGAGGTCACCGGAACCACAGTGACGGTGCGGGTCATCGGCGCTCACCGTCTGCTCGCGCTGCGCGATCACGTGAGCTTCGACCTGTCCCAGATCATCGCTCTCGCGCCGGCGCCGGTGGATCTGCGCCCGCCGTGGGTGCGGGCGCCGGGAACCTTTTTCCCGGGTGTGATCGCCGCGGGCATCTTCCGGGGGAAGGGTCGTAAGGAATTCTGGGATACGCGGTTCGACGGTCGGAGCGTGCTGATCGATCTGGCGGGATCGGATATCACCCGGCTGGTGGTGGATGTCGCCGATCCGCAGGTCGTGCTGCGGCAGCTGTCGTCCGCGCTCGCGGCCTGAGTCGGCGCTGACGGCCAGAATCCAGGGGTAGAGGCGGCTCGTGCCGGAAACCCTTCTCGCTTGGGCTGCGGCACGAGCCGTGTAGTGGGAATGGGTGGGAGCGGGAATTGTCAGGGGGTCGGGCATAGGAATCCGCCGGAGGGCGGCGGGACCGGAATGATCCTTTCCGGTGCGGGAGCTCCGGGGACGACTCCGGCGGGGGCGTTGGGAGCGGCGGCTCCGGGAGCCCCGGGTGGCGTTCCGATGTCACCGGAACCCCATGCCGCGGAGGGGTTCATCGTGAATACCGCGGCACAAACGAATGCACCGACGAGCAGGCCGATGGCTTTCTTTCGTGTCATGGAGTACGACGGTACAACCAGCTCGAGGCAATTTGTGGGAGGTCATGTCGCCCGGGAATGTCGCGGACCTCATGTGTTGAACACCGCGAATTCTGCTGTGGCGCAATAAGACCAATCGGTCGAAAAGTATCATTTTCGGATATGACCGTGTTGGGCTGTGTCAGCGCACGTTTCGATGACGAAACGGCGTGTCTGCGGAGGATTTGCCCGACTCTGTTGTTCACTGCCCGGAACCATATGATCGGGAGGTGGTTCAATGACCGCGGGGCCGGGTTCGAGAATCGTTGCGGCGGCAGCGCTCATGCTGGCTGTTTCCGCCGTGGTGACGGTCAATGCGCCGCTGGGCGCCGGCGCCGGAACGTGCGGCGCGGGCCTCGGGGACTTTCGCGGTGAGTTCGCCGCGGTGGAGGATGCCTCGAATACGTTGAGTTTCGACGGCGCGGGCGGCATCGCGTTCCGCAGCGCCCGGTTCGGCCGCGGCGAGGGGATCTACGCGGTCATTCCGTCCGGCGGGTTCTACGCCACCTTGCGTATGACCGACAGCGGCGAGGACAGCGCGCGGCCGGATAATGCGACGGCGATGGTGAAGAGCACGAGCTTCCAGTGCCCGGCGCCCGGAACCATCGTCGGGACTTTCATCTCATTGGACCAGAGCAGCAGGAAATTCAACTATGCCCGGACGCAATGAAAACCGTGTGTCCCACGGCGGAATGCGCGAAACGCGGAATCCGCCGACGCCTCCGACAGGAGTGTGGTGCGGTAACTGATCGGTTACGGCAGCCCGCGAGATCTTTTGCGTCAGCAGTCATTTCGAAGCTGACGCCTTGATGTTCTGCGGCAGTGTCGAAGTCCGGCGTGCTCATTATTGCCAGACAGAGCGGACCGGACGGGACGCGAACCCGGCGACGTACTCTACTGCGAAACAGTCGCTCTGCCATTGGAGTCAGCGGCCCCGACCGCGAGGGTCTTCAGGACCGAGAGATCCTTGTCGTTGTCGTTCACATCCGTAGCACGAACAACTATCGCGCGAAGTCGCTTTCCTGATACGCGGTTCTGTTTCCAGATTGCGCGCCAGTGCCTCGGTGTACTGGTCGAAGTAGAACCCGGTCGCATCGTCGCGCAGGAAGAACGTGCCGATCGGTGTGACATGCGGCGAACCGTCCCTATCCACCGAGGCGATGGCACAGTGCCCGGCGCGGGACACGGTGTCGCGGATGCGATCCCAGTTCTGTTCGAGTGTCACGAATGGTCCTGACCGGTTCGTGCGGATGGGGTGATTCGAGCCTGATCGTATTCCTGCAACGCAAGTGAGGGCAGTGTGCCGCAATTGCCGGGACAGCGGCGGGGGTGTGGCGCATGATGGCGACATGGCTTCAGACGCGGCGCGGCGTGCCGTACTCGGAATGGTTTGTGACAGCTTTGCGCCGGGGGACGGGGGTGATCTGCCGGCGGCCTCCGAACTCGGAGTGATCGACACCGTGACCGAGCTGCTCGGGCGCAATCCGCGGGAGACGGAGCGGCGGCAGTTCGAACTGCTCATGCGCGTGTGGGATTCGCGACTGTTCGGGTTGCTCAATGGCGCGGGGTGGCGGAAGTTCTCGCGACTGAGCGCCGAGGAGCGGGAGCGGTGGCTGCTCGGGATGGCCAATTCGCGGATGGAGAAGAAGCGGGCACTGTTCCAGGCATTGAAGGGGGCGGCGGTCACCTCCTACTACCTGACGCCGGGCCCCACCGGGAACAGTCCGGTGTGGCAACGGATCGGGATTCCGCCCGCCTTCGGGCCGGTCGAAGGTGCGAAACGCGGGCTGAGCCCGCAACGACCGGATGCCGACACGACCGTCGTGTGCGATGTGGTCGTCATCGGGTCCGGCGCGGGCGGCGGCACGGCCGCGGCGGTGCTGGCGCAGGCCGGACTCGACGTGGTGGTGCTGGAACGCGGTGAGTACTACGACGACCCGGATTTCGGTCTCGGGGAGAAGGACGGCTTCCTGAAGCTGTACGCCCCTGGCCCGGCCGCCACGGCCGAAGGACAGCTCGGGCTGGTCGCGGGCGCGGCGCTGGGTGGCGGCACGGTGGTCAACTGGACCACCTCCTTCCCTACCCCGGACGATATCCGCGAGGAATGGGCCGGACTGGGGGCGCGGCAGTTCGCCGAGCAGGAGTACACCGACGCCCTCGACGCCGTGATGTCGCGCCTCGGTGTGAACCTCGACCATTCGCCCGTCTCGCACCGCGACGAGATTCTCGAGCGCGGTCTGCGCAAGCTGGACTGGCACGTCGAGCCGCTGCCCCGCAACGTCACCCACTGCGATGCCGGAATCGAATGCGGGCGTTGTGGTTTCGGCTGCCGGATCGGAGCGAAGCAGTCGGTCGTCAAGACCTGGCTGGCGGACGCGGCGGAGGCGGGCGCTCGACTGTTCGTCGGCACCGATGTCCGGCGCATCGTGGTCAGCAATGGCAGCGCCACCGGTGTGGAAGCCGTGACGGCGGAGGGGCATTCGGTGTGGGTGCGCGCCCGCGCGGTGGTGGTCGCCGCCGGAGCCATTCAGACCCCCGCCCTGCTGCGGCGCTCCGGCCTGGCCAACCGCGCGATCGGCGACTTCCTCCGGTTGCATCCGGCCACAGCGGTTTTCGGCGTTTTCGACGAGGACATCCGCCCCTGGGAGGGCGGCCTGCAGACGCGCTACTCCAAGCAGGACCGCGACCTCGACGGGAACGGCTACGGCGTCCTCTACGAGACCGGGCCCATGACCCCGGGAATGTCGGTGGGCTTCCAGGCCTGGACCGGCGCGGCCGCCCACCGCGACCGCATGCTGAAACTGGCCAACACCGTCGCCGTCGGCGTCATCACCCGTGACCGCGACCATGGGTCGGTCGAGACCGATCGCAAGGGTGAAGCGGTGGTGCGCTACCGCGTCTCCGCCCGCGACGCCGTCCACATGCACACCGGAATCGTCAATGCCGCACGCATTCTGGAGGCGGCCGGCGCCGAGCGCATCTTCTCCGGGCACCAGGCCGGAGTCGGCTACGAGCCCGGCGTGAGCGGCTCGCACGCGGAGTTCGCCGCCCAGGCCGCCGCGGCCGGGTACGCGCCGGGCCGGTGCTCGATGGGTGCGCTGCACATCATGGGGTCGGCCCGCATGGGCGGTTCACCCAGGGATTCGGCCACCAATCCCGACGGCGTCACCTGGGATGTCCCGAATATCGTGGTGGCCGACGGCTCCTGCTTCCCGACCGCCTCCGGCGTGAACCCCATGGTCAGCATCGAGGCCATCGCCCACATGAACGCCACCCGGCTCGTGGCCCGGCTGTCCTAGCCCGATCCCGCGGCGCGGCAGGCTATTTCAATGCCGCGCCGAAAGCGCCGACGATCACCCGATGGATCTGGCCGACGGCCCGGTCGATCGGGCCCGTCGGCTGGAACAGATGGCTCAGGGCGAGCCGGACCAGGACCTCGGTCATCGAGGTCAGTTCGTCGTCGTCCATGCCGTTGAGCCCGTACTGGGTTCGGATGGCGGCCGACACCGCGGTGATCGCGCGGCCGAGCACCGGTTCGGTCTCGGTCATCAGCACCGGGAGCAGGGTGGTGTCGGTCGCCGACCGCCCGGCCAGGACGGCTTTGAGCAAGGTGTTGTCCGCGCCCGTCCGCAGCGTGAACTCGACCGCCTGCGTCATTCCCGCTGCCACGTCCGACGGATACGCGGCCAGGCTTTCGGCGATGCCGACCAGGAATTCGTCGACTTCCTGCCGAATCACCACTTCGGCCAGCTCGTGTTTGTTGGCGAACTCCTTGTAGAGCACCGGCCGGCTCACGCCCACCTCTTTGGCCAGCCGCGACATGTTCACCGCGCCCCAGCCCTCGGTGATGACGATGCGTCGCCCGGCCTCGACGATCCGACCGCGCAGCAGTTGCCGCATCTCTGTCTGGAAACTCGGCGCTTCAACCACGTCCCGATGGTACATGAGCTCAACTTTCGTCCCGTCGTTGACAGACTGGATCACAGTGTATCTAATGGATACAGTTCTTCGGAAAGTGTAAATGCTAGGAGTACGGCAATGACGACGTCTCAGTTCCGGGAGTCCGAGGCTTCGGCCCGCCCTCAGTGGCGTGATCGCAAGCGGTATCTGTGGTTGTTCGGTCTCGTGCCCCCGACCGCTCTGTTCGTGGCGACGGTGCTGGTCTGGGCCTTCAACCAGCTCGGCTGGTCGGTCGTCGCCCCGGTGTGGTGGTGGATCGGCCCGTTGCTGGTGTACGGGCTGCTGCCGGTCCTGGACCGCTTCTTCGGCCCGGACGGCCAGAACCCCCCCGACGAAGTGATGGAGTACCTGGAGAACGACAAGTATTACCGGTACTGCGTCTACACCTACATCCCCTTCCAGCTGCTGAGCTTGACCTTCGCCTGCTACCTGTGGACCGCGAGTGACCTGTCGTGGCTGGGCATCGACGGCGGCCTGGGGGTGGTCTCCAAGATCGGCCTGGCGTTGAGCATGGGTGTGATGGGCGGCGTCGGCATCAATACCGCGCACGAACTCGGCCACAAGAAGGACGAACTGGAGCGCTGGCTGTCGAAGATCACCCTCGCTCAGACCTTCTACGGCCACTTCTACATCGAGCACAACCGCGGCCACCACGTGCGCGTGGCCACGCCGGAGGATCCTGCCAGCGCCCGCTTCGCCGAGACCTTCTGGGCCTTCCTCCCGCGCAGTGTGTGGGGCAGCCTGCGCTCGTCATGGGAGTTGGAGGCCAAGCGGCTCGAACGACTGGGCAAGAGCCCGTGGACGATTCGCAATGATGTGATCAATGCCTGGCTGATGTCGGTGGTGCTGTGGGGCGTACTGGCCGCGGTGTTCGGCCCGGCGGTGCTGCCCTGGTTGGTGATCCAGGCGGTCTACGGTTTCACTCTGCTGGAGACGGTCAACTACCTCGAGCACTACGGACTCTTGCGTCAGAAGGCCGCCAGCGGCCGCTATGAGCGCTGTACTCCCGAGCACAGCTGGAACTCCGACCACATCGTCACGAACATCTTCCTGTATCACCTGCAGCGGCACAGCGATCACCACGCGAACCCGACCCGCCGGTACCAGACGCTGCGCAGTATGGACGGCGCACCGAACCTGCCCAGCGGCTACGCCAGCATGATCTCGCTGGCTTACTTCCCGCCACTGTGGCGTCGGGTGATGGATCACCGTGTGCTCGAGCACTATTCGGGCGATATCACCAAGGTGAACATCCAGCCTCGCAAGCGCGAGCGCGTGCTGGCGAAGTACGGGGTGGCGTGATCATGTCCTCCTACCGTTGCCCGGTCTGCGATTACGTCTACGACGAGGCGAAAGGCGCGCCGCGGGAAGGCTTCCCGGCCGGCACCCTCTGGTCCGCCGTCCCCGACGATTGGTGCTGCCCCGACTGCGGGGTGCGCGAGAAGATCGACTTCGAACCCGCTTCCACCTCGACAGGACACCACTCATGAGCGACTACAAACTCTTTCGCTGCCTGCAGTGCGGCTTCGAATACGACGAGGCCCTGGGCTGGCCCGAGGACGGCATCGCCCCCGGCACCCGGTGGGACGACATCCCCGATGACTGGTCCTGCCCGGATTGCGGCGCCGCCAAGAGTGATTTCGAGATGGTCGAGGTCAGCCGCGCGTGAGCGGGCGCATTGTCATCGTGGGCGCGGGCGTCGCGGGAGCGACCGCCGCCCGCACCCTGCGCACGGAGGGCTACACCGGCGAGATCGTCCTGCTCGGCGCGGAACCCTCGCTGCCGTACCGGCGGCCGATGGTGTCGAAGGAACTGCTGGCCGGCACCGCCGAGGATCGGCGAACCCTGTTGCAGCCCGCCGACTTCTGGCACACCCACCAGATCGATCTGCGCATCGGCACCGAGGTCGAGTCCATCGCCCCCGCGTCCGGTCTGGTCCGGCTCACGGACGGCACCGCGATCGGCTATGACACGCTGCTGCTCGCCACCGGCGCGCGCCCGCGGGCGCTGCCCGGAACGGCAGACGCGGGCGCGTCGGCCATCCATACGGTGCGTGGCCGGGCGGATGCCGAGGCGCTGCGGGAGGCGATCCAGCGCGGCGGGTCGTTGCTGATCGTCGGCGCCGGGCTGATCGGCTGTGAGGTCGCCGCCACCGCGCGGGGGCTCGGCGCGGAGGTGACGGTGCTCGACGCGGGCGCCGCACCGCTGGAGCGGGTCGCACCGGCGCTCGTGGGCGACTACATCCGGAAGCTGCACGCGGACAATGGCGTTGCGATCCGAACCGATGTTCAGCTGACCCATCTGGCCCACGACGGCATGGAGGTCGTCGCCGTGGCCGCCGATGACCGCACCTGGCTCGCGGCCTCTGTGCTGGTCGCGATCGGATCTGTCCCGGACACTAGCCTCGCCGAGGCCGCGGGCCTGGCCGTGGGCGATGGGATCCGGGTGGATGAGCACTACCGGACGTCGGCGCCCGGGGTGTACGCGGCCGGTGACGCGGTGAGCCGATTCGATCCGGCATCGGGGGAGTACCGGCGTGAGGAGCACTGGAACAGCGCGCAGGCGCAGGGCGCGGCCGCCGCGCGATCGATGCTCGGCCTGCCCGCCGCGGCCGCCGAGGTTCCGTGGGGATGGTCACTGCAGTACGGTCGAAATGTGCAGTTCGCGGGCAGGATTCACGCCGATGACGAGCTTGTCGTGCGCGGCCGGGTCGCGGATGGTGACGCGACCGTGCTCGCGCTGCGTGCGGGTCGCCCGACCGGGGTGGTGACCATTGCCCGCCCTGCCGAGTTCCGGGCCGCGAAGGACCTGATCGCCCGCGGCGGGCGGGTCGATCCCGCTGCCTGCCTCGACGAGTCCCGGCCGCTGACCGAGGCGCTCGCACTGTCCGGACAGTCGTGAAGGCATACGCCCGCAGTTGAGCTAACAATCCGCAATATCTGAAATGCCGCTGGACCAACCGAATGGTTCGGCGGCATTTCGCATTTGCCGATCACTTTGCTGAAATCCGCTGGTAAAGAACGTTATTCGCGCGCCGCGCGAATCATTCGCCCGCTCTCGTACTTCTGTCAAGGCTCCGAATATTTCCGTGAAGACCGACACGCCAGTCCGAAATCTGTATTACTGTCTCGGTCGGTTCGAGCCGGTCAGCGGGGGCCGGTCGACATCGACCAACCGGTGGGGCCGCGGGATCGCCAATCTCTCGGCGGCGGGGGAGCAGTTCCTCGACTTCCGGCCCAGCGGGACCCGGGGCCCCTTCCCGCGTGACGGCAGCATGGTGCCGAACCGCAGGTCAAGGTCGCGGCCACGGTCGGTGACGCGCTCGCCGAGTTGGACGCGCTGACCGCGCAACTGGATCCGGCCAGACTGCAGAACCTGGCCGCCACGGTGGCCGCCGGATTCGAGGGCCGCGACGCCGAGCGTGCCGACCTCGCGTGCTTCAGGGCGGGATGGCGCATCCAGGAGGAGACTGTCGGAATGGCGACTATGAGGGCGTGGCGAGTGGAGCAACCGGGGCCGGTCGACGGGCGCGTTGTCGCGCTCGGGGAGTCGGCGGTCCCGCAGGCCGGGGTGGGGGAGCTGCTGGTGCGGGTGCTGGCCTGTGGGGTGTGCCGGACCGATCTGCACGTGGTGGAGGGCGATCTGGCCGTACACCGAGCGGGGGTCGTTCCCGGGCATGAGGTTGTCGGCGAGGTGGTGGGCGTCGGGGAGGGCGCGGGTGCGGAGTTCGGGGTGGGGGATCGGGTCGGGATCGCATGGCTGCGGCACACATGTGGCGAGTGCAGGTTCTGTCGGCGGGGGGACGAGAATCTGTGTCCGGAGTCGCGGTACACCGGATGGGACGCTGACGGCGGCTATGCCGAATTCACCACCGTGCCAGAGGATTACGCGCTGCCATTGCCGCCGGGATACAAGGACGAAGAGCTCGCTCCACTGCTGTGCGCGGGCATCATCGGGTATCGCGCGTTGAAGCGCGCCGACGTCCCGCCGGGTGGGCGATTGGGCATCTACGGGTTCGGCGGAAGCGCGCATCTTGCGGCGCAGGTGGCCCTGGCCCAGGGCGCGGAAGTGCATGTGATGACACGCGATGAGAAGGCGCGCGAGCTGGCGATGGAACTGGGGGCGGCGTCGGCGCAGGGGGCCGCGGATGCCCCGCCGGTGCCGCTGGATTCGGCGATTCTCTTCGCGCCCGTGGGTGATCTGGTGCCGCCCGCGATGGAGGCGTTGGATCGAGGCGGGGTGTTGTCCATCGCCGGAATTCATCTCAGCGATATTCCGCGGCTGAACTATCAGCGACATCTGTTCCAGGAGCGGGAAATTCGATCGGTGACCGCCAATACCCGGCAGGACGCCCGCGAATTCCTGGCCTTCGCGGGCCGGCATCGCCTCGAGGTGACCGTCCACCCGTACCCGCTGGATGAGGCCGAGCGGGCCCTGCGGGATCTGTCGCACGGGCGGTTCGCGGGCGCGGCGGTGCTGGTGCCTACTTCACGAGGGTGAACTGCATGACGTCGAGGTGTCCGGCCCGGAAGTAGTGGGCGCAGCCGGTGAGGTACTTCAGGTAGCGCTGGTACACCTGCTCGGAGGTCACCCGGGCCGCCTCGGCGTGGTGGGATTCCAGCGCCGCCGCCCACAGATCGAGGGTCTTGGCATAGTGCGGGCGCAGCGACTGGATACGGGCGGTGCGGAAGCCGACCGCCTCGGCCTCGCGGGGGACCGTATCGGGTTGGGGGAGTTGGCCGCCGGGGAAGATCTCGCGTTTCACGAAGATGTGGAACAGCGCGTCTTCGCGCGTGACCGGGATCTCGGCTTCACGGAGCTCGGCCAGGGTGCGGCCGATGATGGTGTGCAGCAGCATGCGGCCGTGCGCGGGCAGCATGCGGTGGCAGCGGGTGAAGAACTCGTGGTAGCGCTTCTTGCGGAAGTGCTCGAACGCCCCGATGCTGACGATCCGGTCGGCGATGCCCTCGTATTCCTCCCAACCCTGTAGGCGCACTTCGGCTTCGGAGATGCCGAGCTCCCGCAGCATGGCCTGGACATGATCGAATTGGTTGCGGCTCAAGGTGAGTCCGATCACCCGCACCCCATAGGTGAGCACCGCTCGGATCATGGTCGAACCCCAGCCGCACCCGATATCGAGCAGTGTCATACCGGGTTCCAGGCCCAGCTTTCCCAGCGCCAGATCGATCTTGGCCAGTTGCGCCTCCTCGAGACTCATACCCGCGCGCTCGAAATAGGCGCAGCTGTAAGTCATGGTGGGGTCGAGGAACAGCGCATAGAACTCGTCGGACAGGTCGTAGTGGGATTGCACCTGCTGGTAGAAGGGCGCGAGCTGAGCCATGGCGAACTCTCCTGAGGCGTGCGGACACAAGGATGGGGGACATCCGGACATACGAAGCGCCGTGGCCTGGGGTTCTAACTCGATGACACACCGGCAACACGCCGCGTTTTTCACCCTGAGTTTCCGATTCGAGCCCGATGTAACGGCGGTGGCTGCTTTCCTGGTGGGGAGTGCAGCATCGCTTCAGCAAACACGATACGGAGGGTTGGGGGCCGGCCATGCACCGCACCGGACACGAAGAGGTCCATCCTGGCAGTCCATGGTTGTGGACGATTCTCGCGGGAGCGGTGGTGGTAGCACTGGCCACGTGGTGGATCAGACCGCAGTCTCTCAGCTGTGGTACAGCCTCACCGGCCGCAACCGTCATCACCCTTCCCGCGGCTACCGCACCGAGTTCGGTTACTCCGCAGCAGATTCAAACTCAGGAGTGGCAACCGGCCCCGGAACAGGGCGAGGCCCGGTTTTACGCCTTCAGTCAGAACGCGGCGTGCTCGCTGCCCGATCTGCCGTTGGACGGGTACTACGTCGGGGTTCCGACCGGTCAGTACGACGGTTCCGCCCCGTGCGGCTCCTACGTCGATATCGACGGCCCGCTCGGCAGCGTCCGCGCCCAGATCGTCGACCGCTGCCCCGGCTGCGATCCCGGCCAATACAATTTGAGCCGTTCGGCTTTCGAGGCCATCGCCAACACCGCCGACGGCGTGGCGGCCATCCGCGTCAGCCATGTGCGCGATCCCGATCCGGCGCCGGAGCTGTTCTACCGCGTACAGCAAAGCTCCTCGCCAAGCTGGATCGGAATCCTGTTCTCGGGCACCGGAAATCCCATCGCGCAGGTCTTCCTGCGCCCCGATGCGAGCGGTGACTACCGGCCGCTGCGGCGTGGCGACGACAACTACTGGAGTATCTCCGGTCTGGGTTCAGGCCCCTTCGCCGCCGAGGTGACCGATATCTATGGTCATGCCGCGTTCGTCTCGGGCATCACGATCGAGCCGGGACAGGTGCGTCGCACCGGAATTCACCTCTACGAGATCCCCGCCGACCCGCCCGTCACCCCGCCTCCGCCCGCGGCTCAGGCGGCCATGACCACTGTCGCCGCCGCCCCGTCGGCGTGCAAGCCGTAACCCGCCGGCGCGGTCCCGGTGTGGCATCATCGAGTGGAACGTGTTCCATTTCGACCGCTGAGACGGTATGCCGGGAGGCCTTCGATGACGAATCCCAGCGTGGACCCGACCACCACCGCCGAGCGCCGCCGCGGCCGTAGGCTCTCGCCGCGCATCTCCCGGTTGACGGAGGTACCGCAGGGCTCGATGGTGGACCTGCCCGGCCGGGGTACGACCTACGTGGTGGACCTGCCGGGTCCGGCCGCGGATTCGCCGACCGTCCTGCTGCTGCACGGCATGGCCACCACGGCCATGCTCAACTGGTTCCCGAGCCTGCGCGAGCTCAATGAGCGCTACCGGGTGGTCCTGTTCGACCAGCGCTGGCATGGCCACGGAATCCGTTCTGAGCGTTTCGATCTCGACGATCTGGCCGATGACGTCGTCGCCGTCGCCGACGCGGTGGGCGTCGAGCGCCCCATTCTCGCGGGCTACTCCATGGGCGGCGTGGTGGCCCAGCTGACCGCGCACCGGCACCCGGACCGCGTGGGCGGGCTGGTCCTGGCGGCGACCACCTACCGCTTCCAGGAGAAGTGGCGTGAGCGCGCCTTCCACCGCGGCTGGTCGGCTACCGCGGCGCTGTTCTCGGAGTGGTCCTTCCGCCGTGCCGAGCTGCGCCGCGACAGGCTGCCCGCCCTGCCGGAGTCCTCATGGCCGGTGGGCCGCATGGATCGCTGGGCCATGACGGAATTGCGCGCTACCAGCGGTTGGGCGCTCGCGCAGGCGCTCGCGGTGCTGGGGCGTTTCGATGCGTCGGAATGGCTGCCGACTCTGAAGGTGCCGACGGCGGTGGTCATCACCACGCGGGATCGGGCGCTGCCCGTCTTCCGTCAGCTGGAGATGGCGAAAGCGATTCCGGGAGCGGAGATCTTCCTCGCCAAGGCCGGTCACGCGGCCTGCGCACTCGAGGCGGACGTCTTTGTCCCGGTGTTCCTCGAGGCCGTTCAATCAGTGGTGGATCGGATATAGGCGCAGCCGATTCGGCCTGCGCTCAGGCCTTTTCGCGCGCGGCCTTGAGCAGCGCGGTGATCACCTCGGGGACCGCGTCGGCGATCTTGTCCACATCCGGCACCAGTTCTTTGCAGGCGATGAATCCGAAGTCCATGTGCCCGTTGTTGGAGATCACTGTCGCGGTGAGTCCCGCACCGTGGAAGACCGGCCCGAACGGATACATCGACGCCACCCGCACGCCCAGGAAGTACATGGGGAAGTCGGGCCCGGGGACATTCGACACCACCAGGTTGTGCACCACCGGGTGACGCTCGGCCAGCTTGAACGAGGAGTACGCCCGCGCGGCCAGCTGGAAGGTGTTGGGCGGCGCGTACTTCGCCCAGTCCTGGAGGAAGTCGGCGCCGATCAGATGGTGCTCCTCCTTGGCCGCGCGATTGTCCTCGGCGATGGCCAGCACCCGCGCCACCGGATCCTCGATCTCGGTGTAGAGCCGCGCGAAGATGGTCGACACCTTGTTGGTGCCTTCCTCGTGCCGTGAGGTCTCGTGCGTGGACACGGGAACCGAGGCCATGAGCGAGGTTTCGGGAAGTTCATCGTGCAGTTCGAGGTAGCTGCGCAGCGCGCCGCCGACCACTGCCAGCACCACGTCGTTGACCTTCACGCCGAAGGCGGTCTTTATCTCCTTGATATCCGACAGCTCGGTCTGGACGAAGGAGATGGCGCGATGCGGGGTGATTGCTCGATTGAACGGCGTGCGCGGCGCGGTGAAAGGCAGTGGCATGCCGCGGGATCCGTTGCCGCGCCGACGCTGGACCAGATCGCCGAGAATGCCGACGGTCTTCGGCACCATGCCGACCATCCCGAGCCTGCCCGGGAACCTCAGCAGCGCCTCTCCGGTCAGCTGCAAGTCGTTGGGTTCCGGTTCGGCCGGGGCCGTTTCGGCGGGCGGGGTGTAGGACACGCCCGGCTGCACATCGCACAGGTGCATCATCATGTTCGTGCCGGTGATGCCGTCGACGATGGCGTGGTGGTACTTCGAGATCACCGCCACCCTGCCGTGCGGCAGGCCCTCGACCACCCACATCTCCCACAGCGGGCGCCCGCGGTCGAGGGGACGTCCGGCGATGTCGGCGGCCAGGTCCGCCAGTTCCCGGTCGCCGGCTCCGCCGGGTAGTGCCAGCCGACGTACGTGGTAGTCCAGGTCGAAGTTCGAATCCCGCACCCAGACAGGGTGATCGAGGTTGAGCGGCACCGTGTGCAAGCGCCGGGTCATGGCCGGGATGAGATGCAGCCGCCGCCCGAGTTCGGCCTTGAAGGCCTCGTGCTCGTAGCTCACCCCCTCGGCGGCGGGATCGAGTATCAGCATTGCGCAGACGTGCAGGAGTTGGGTGTCCGTTTCGAGATAGAGGAAGCTCGCATCGAGCCCGGTAAGTCGTTCCATACCAACACACTATGAGAACTAGTTCCATTTTGCGTGCGGTTCGCGGTGTGGTCCGGATTCCATCCGTGGCCGATCTGTAGCCCCGAAGTTGCACGTAGATAACAAGTTTCATAATGAAACGATTGAGTACCAATCGAGCGACTCTGGAGTGGAATTCGTTGCCGCCCGCGCGAAGCGTTCCTACCTTGGGTCACATGGCCCGGTGATCGGTCTCTAGTCAATGACAAGAGTCACGGGGTTTCTCACAACGACGTGAGAGGTGAGGACAATGGGCGACCGGAAGGTACTGCCGCCTGGAAAATGGCGTACTGCTTGGGGTCTCGCGATCATGCTGACGATCGCGACAATGTTCGTTCCGCCGTCGGGGGCGCACGCGGACGAAGGATGCGCCGTCGTGGACGTCGTAGTGGCAAGGGGTACAGGCGAACCCGGGTGGCTCGGTGAGGAGGTCGGCGATCCGCTCTACGGCATGCTGCAGGATCGGCTGCCCGTTTCGACCAGTTCATATCGTGTGAACTACCCCGCGGACTACCGTTTCGCCGTGGGCGCGGGCAGCGCGGATCTGGTGGGGCACTTGGCCGCTCAGGCGGCAGCCTGTCCGGACCAGGAGTTCGTCCTGGTCGGCTATTCGCAGGGCGCGGCGGTGGTGCACGCGGCCCTGGGCACCGGCGTGGTGTCGTGGTACCCGGGCCGGGTCCAGCTGCCGGGTGACCTCGGCACGCGCGTCGCGGCGGTGCTGCTCTTCGGCGACCCCGTGCGCGGCCTGGACTGGAATGTTCCCGGCGCGTACCTGTCCCGCACCGGAGACTGGTGCACCGGAGGCGATCCCATCTGTGGTTCGGGCATGGATGCCGATGCCCACGTCGCCTACGGGAGCGATCTGGTGGAGGCGGCGAACTTCGCCGCTGACCACATCTGAACCCGGGGAGGGGAAAGGGCCCGGCTCCCGGGCGGTCTCGGCGTACCCGCTCGCCAGACCCCGGATCGGGTCCGGGTATCCGCGGTTCGAGGGGCGTCAGGTGTCACGGCACTCGGGGCCTCATCCACCAGCGAGCCGCGGGTACCGAATACAGGTTCGGCCCGGTGCGCTGTCCCGCACCGGGCCGAACTCTGTTGCCGGACGGGCTGTTACCAGTGCAGGCCCGGAATGCGGTTGGTGAACCGGGCCGCGGGGGCGGGCAGTCCCATGAGCGGCTGCACGATCGGGGCCAGCGCCAGCAGCGGGCTGCGCGATTCGGCTTTCTCCGTACCGGTTTCGGCGGTCACCACGGCGACCGGAGCGGAGTTGCGCGCGGCCTTCGACTCGCCGAACATTCGGAAGCCCTGGTGCAGAATGGCCCGCTTCACCGACGGCATGACCGTGTCGACGAGCTGGGCGAAGGTGCCGATCGGGGTGTCGATGCGGTTGGGCCGGTGCTCGAGCGCGCGTACCACGATGTCCGCGGCCTGGTCCGGGCTGTGCACCGGGATGGACTTGTACAGATCGGTCGGCGCGATCATGGCGGTGCGTACCAGCGGCATGCGCACCGAGGTGAAGGTGATACCGGCATCGGCGTTCTCGACGGCGGCGATCTCGCTGAAGTTGTCCAACGCCGACTTGCTGGCCACGTACGCGGCGAAGCGCGGCACCTTGGTCTGCACCGCGATCGAGGAGATGTTCACGAAGTGCCCGAAGCGCCGCTCCCGCATGGACGGCAGCAGCGCCAGGATGAGCCGCACCGCGCCGAAGTAGTTGACCGCCATGGTCCGCTCGAAATCGTGCATGCGGTCGGTGGAGTTGAGTACCGATCGACGGATCGAGCGGCCCGCGTTGTTCACCACGTAGTCGACGTGCCCGTGGTCGGCCAGCACCTGCTTGACCAGCAGCTCCACCGATTTCTCATCGGTGATGTCGCAGATGTAGGGCTGTGCCGCACCGCTTTCCGCGCGCACCTGCGCGGCCGCGGCGTTCAGGTCCTCCTCGGTGCGGGCCACCATGAGCACGGTAGCGCCGCGCTTGGCCACCGCGTGTGCGGTCGCCAGGCCGATGCCCGTGGACGCGCCGGTGATCAGCACGATGCGACCCTCGAGGCGGCCGCCCTCGATGCGGCGGGCCCGATCGGGGTCGAGGTTGGCGCGCCAGTACTTCCATAGCGTCGCGGCGTAGTCCTCGAAGGCAGGTACCTCGATACCGGCGCCGCGCAGCTGCGCCCGGGTGGATTCGGAGACGAAGGTCGACTCGAAGGAGGTGTGCGGGGCCACCTCGGCGGGAATGCCGAAGCGCTCCAGCAGGAAATCCCGCACCGCGGGCACACCCGGCAGCCCGCCCAGGGCATTGAGCGCGGTATGCGAGCCGGGCACGGTGCCGATAGCAGTCGGCGCGCCGGCCGCACGGGCCAGCGCGTTGTAGACCTCGGTGAACGGCTGCGGCTCCGGGTTGGTCAGGTGGAAGGTGCGGCCGATGAGCCCGGGCTTGCCGATCAGCTCGACCATGGCGTCGACCACGTAGTCGACCGGCACGATATTGGTGGCGCCCAGGTCCGGGATCGGGATGGGCAGCTCCGAGGGGAGCGCGGCCAGTCCCGCGATGGCGGGGAAAAAGTAGTACGGCCCGTCGATCTTGTCCATCTCGCCGGTGCGCGAGTCGCCGACCACGATGGCCGGGCGGTACACCCGCCAGCGCAGGCCGGCGGCCTCGCGCACCATCTTCTCGGCCTCGAACTTGGTGCGGTGGTAGGGCGAGTGCAGGCCCTGCCCGAGATCGAAGTCGTCCTCGAAGAATTTGCCCTTGTGATCGCCTGCGACCGCGACCGAGGAGACGTGGTGCAGGACCGCGTCGAACTCCCGGGCCAGTTCGATCACCGACCGGGTGCCCTGCACATTGGCGGCATAGGTGACCTCGGCGTCGGCGGTCATGTCGTAGACCGCGCCGAGGTGGATGATGTGATCGGCCCGAGGGGGCTCGTCCTGCAGCCCCAGCCCCGGCTGGGCCAGGTCTCCGACCAGTGGGAACACGCGGTCGCCCGCCCCCCAGCCGTCGGCCAGCTCACGGAGCTTGGCCAGCGACGCCTCACGCGTCAGTACGTGGACCACGGCCTCCGGGTCGCGCTCCAGCAACTGGGCGACGACGCGCCGGCCCAAGAATCCAGTTCCGCCCGTGACGATGTAGGAAACCATCGTCCCCTCCTTAAATACGAACCTGTTGGTATCCAACGGATTTCGTCCGACATGCGTCGGTGGATGCGGACGGTGATTGATTGGCCCCCTAGCAGAATGTCGGGCCGAGGTAGGAACACCGTCGTGCCTAACTAGTCGGTAACTTTACGGATCCTCACTTGGGCGTTCAACCGGAACCGCCGCTTCGGCGCTGTGTGAATGGTCACCTCGGAGCAATTCGAGTTGATATGTGTAACAAAGGGTTTGGTGTAACTTCTGGGGGCACTCGGCGATTCACCGGCAACTGGTCGAATGACCTGAGCGGGCGCTCACTTGTTTGATCGCCACGTGTTGGCCCGGCCATTTGACGTGTGCGCGGATATCGCAGTCGAGTTCACGGCCGAATTCGTCTCTCGCGCAGAGGAATTACATTATGGCAATCCGGGTGAGCCGGCCACGATCGTCGGGTCCGCCGACCAACCCGGCGCGCAGCCGAGCGGGTGGGGGAGTTGATCCGTGACGCGGAGATCCCATCCCGGGTCTGGGAACGTCACTCGTTCACGCACCGAATGTCACCGTCCGGGGTCTGACTCACCACAGTGAACGGCGGACATTGCCGCACATTGCCCCACTCGCCCGCGATGCACGAGTCGTACTCGTGCGGATCCGAGGTGGGAACCCGGGCCCCGGTGTGGCACCCCTCCGCCTGCGGCGCCGCCGCCGCGAAGCCCGCGCCCACGGCCATGGTGGGGGCGCCCAACGCGATACCGGTGACAACAATTCCGATTGCCACTCGACGCCGATCCATCGACCCTCCTGGTCTGTTCGATCGCCGGGGATCATCCGGAACCGCACGCGTGCGCGCTCCCCGGCATGTGATGGGGATTGCGAGCAACCACCGCTCGCCACGGAACCGAGACCAGTATGACGATCGGTCTACCTAGGAGGGAATCCGACAAGCGTCACACTTCGCCTGACCGGGCACGCTTCCCCGCCTGCGCATGAACTGAGTCACATCCTGTCCGGCCCCTCGCTCGGGCGGGCGCGGGCTATCGATGAATTCGGTCGGCACCGGGGCCTGGTGATCGATTTTGTCAGGCCCGGCGCCGCCGTGCGGGTCGACCCCAGTCCGCTGACACGAGCCGTCCGTCGCCGACCATGCCGGGGCGGGAAAGGCTCCGAGCGCCCAGTGTCGCGGCCGTTCGACTGACGCGGGGGTCCTGGGGAAATGGAGCCGCGACGCGGGTTGCGCCGCTGGAGGCGGCGTTTCCCTGGGAGCTCGACCGCGTGGTTGCACAGGCTGCCAATCGTCTCGAACGCCCGCAACGCTGAAACGGCACGGGGTGTGCCGCGTCACGGGATGCCGGACGCGGCACAGGGCCGGACTGCTCAGCTGGTCAGATCGGTGATGGTGGGGGATTCGTTGTGGGTGAGGGCGATTCCGAGAGTGGTGGCGGCGCGGTCGTAGTCGTCATCGGGGTGCTGGAGTTCGACGGCATTGCCCGCGGCGAGGACTTCGACATTGAGGCAGAGGGATTGAAGTTCCTTGAGGAGGACCTTGAAGGATTCGGGGACGCCGGGTTCGGGAATGTTGTCTCCCTTGACGATCGCCTCGTACACCTTCACGCGGCCGACCACGTCGTCCGACTTGATGGTGAGGAGTTCCTGGAGGGTGTAGGCCGCGCCGTAGGCCTGCATGGCCCAGCATTCCATTTCGCCGAAACGCTGACCGCCGAACTGCGCCTTACCACCCAGCGGCTGCTGCGTGATCATCGAGTACGGACCGGTCGAACGCGCGTGGATCTTGTCGTCGACCAGGTGGTGCAGCTTCAGGATGTACATGTAGCCCACGGCGATCGGATAGGGGAACGGCTCGCCGGAGCGGCCGTCGAACAGCGTTGCCTTGCCGTCTTCGCCGACCATGACCTCACCGTCGCGATTGGGGAGGGTGGACCCGAGGAGCCCGGCCAGTTCCTCCTCGCGGGCGCCGTCGAACACCGGGGTGGCGAGGTTCGTATCCGGCTGTGCGGACAGGAGTTCGGCGGGCAGGCGTTGCGCCCAGTCGGGGCGGCCGCCGTCGGTGAGCCGAATGTCCCAGCCCGTCTTGGCGATCCACCCGAGGTGGGTTTCCAGCACCTGGCCGATGTTCATACGACGCGGCACACCGTGGGTGTTGAGGATGATGTCGACCGGAGTGCCGTCGGGCAGGAACGGCATGTCCTCCTGCGGGA
>NZ_WMBB01000010.1 GCF_009708175.1 Nocardia aurantiaca | reverse complement strand
CCACCCCACCAAGACCCCAGCCAAACCCCACGGGTCAACCACCATCATCAGGCCCCTGAGCAGATGGCCAGAAACCTGGCTCGATCGCGGGACGAGCGGCGAGCATGGCTGTCGAGCGAGCGCACCGGCGATCCTGCCTGAGACGGGGCCACCCCGGTTGCCCGCCGCCCGGATGCTCGAGCCGCCATCTCGCGGGCCTGATCATGCCGGGGCAAGCAATCTGCCTTGAGGTCTCCGTCCGCGTATTTCGAGGCCGGCTTCCCGGGAAGAGGTTGCGGTGGGGTGCCGGTCGGGCGATATGTCCAGCAGTGGAGCGCCACGCTTATCGTGAAAGGGCGTGTGCGGGGGGCTTCGAGGAGGGCATATGACTGTCGACGGACGACCGGCGCTGGACCTGGATGGGCTCTACAAGAAGTTCGGTGGGCCCTGGGTGGTCGAGGGGGTGAATCTCTCGGTGCCGCCCGGGTCGTTCTTCGGGCTGGTCGGTCCGAATGGGGCGGGAAAGACGACGACGTTGTCGATGGCCGTGGGGTTGTTGCGGCCGGACCACGGGGCGGCGCGGATCTTCGGGCACGAGGTGTGGGCGGATCCGGTCCAGGCGAAGACCGTGGTGGGGGTGCTGCCCGACGGTCTGGCCCTGCCGGAGCGACTCACCGGGCGAGAATTGTTGAACTTCACCGGATTGCTGCGCGGGATGGACAAGGCCACCGTGGTCGCGCGGGCAGACGAGCTGCTGCACGTGCTGGAGCTGGACGGCGCGGAAAACACTGTGGTGGTCGACTATTCGGCGGGCATGCGGAAGAAGATCGGGTTGGCGACCGCCCTGCTGCATGCGCCGAAACTGCTGGTGTTGGACGAGCCTTTCGAGGCGGTGGATCCCGTCTCGGCGGGCACCATACGGACGATCTTGCAGCGGTTCGTGGCCGCCGGTGGATCGGTGGTGTTGTCGAGTCATGTGATGGCCCTGGTGGAGTCGATCTGTGACCGGGTGGCCGTGATCGACCGGGGCCGGGTGGTGGCGAGCGGAACGCTCGCGGAGGTGCGGGGGGACGCGACGCTGGAGGAGGCGTTCGTGCGGTTGGTGGGCGGGCGCGTGGGCGGGGAGGAGGGGTTGTCGTGGTTGGCGTCCTGATCCGGATGCGGCTGCGGCTCACCGCGCGGAACATGCGGGAAGGGCGTGCGGCGCTGAACTTCTGGCTCGGCAGCACCTTCGGGCTGATCGCGGGTGCGGCGACCGCGCTGATCATCGCCACGGCCCACGAGACCGTGCACGGGGGCGTGACGGTCGCGGCGGCGCTGTTCGCGGCCTGGACCCTCGGATGGATCTGCGGTCCGGTGATCACCGGCAGCAGTGACGAGACTCTGCAACCCGAGCAATTCCGCCTGCTGCCGTTGACTACCCGGCAACTCGCGTACGGACTCGGGGCGGCCGCCTTCGTCGGTCCCGCACCCATCGTCAACCTGATCGCATTCGGCGGCCTGGTCCTGCTGGCCGCGCCAATCGGCTTGGGAGCCATGGCGATAGCCGCTCTCGGCGCCGTGTTCCACCTGGTGTTCGTGGTCCTGCTGTCACGGGTCGTGGTCGCCTGGCTGGGCGCGGCCATGCGCTCACGGCGCGGCAAGGACCTCGGCGTGCTCTTCGCCGCCCTCATCGGCCTGTCGTATTACCCCCTGAACCTGCTGATTTCGGCGGTCGGCCCCAAACTGGAGGGCGACCACAGCGCCCTGTCGGTGACCCTGCGCGCGGTCCCGTCCGGCTGGGCCCCGTACGCCGTCGAGGCCGCCGACCGCGGCGACTACCCGCTCGCCCTGCTGCCGCTCGCGGGCTTGGCCCTGCTCGCGGTGCTCCTGTGGCAAGTCTGGGCGGTCCTGCTGCAGCGCCGCCTCACCACCCCGGCCGCGCCGACCGGCCAGGTGGTCGACACCGGCGGCAGCCTGCTGGAGCGCTTCATTCCCGCCACCCCGGTGGGCGCCATGGTCACCAAGGAACTGCGCACCTGGTGGCGGGACGGCCGCCGCCGCGCGGCTCTGCTCCCGCTGCTACTGATCGGCTTCGTGCTGCCGATCTTCCTGTCGATCCGCACCGGCGGTAGCGGAACCGTCACGTTCTCAGGCGCTTTCGTGGTGTGGCTGGCCACCATGTCCAGCACCAACCTGTACGGATTCGACGGCACCGCGGTCTGGCAAACGCTGGTGACACCGGGCGCGCCCCGTGCGGATGTGCGCGGCCGCGCCTACGCCTGGCTGCTCCTGGTCGCCCCCGTGTCCGTGCTCGCCTCCCTCATCCCGCCCGGCGCGCTCGGCCGGGCGACGTTGTATCCCTGGGCCCTCTCGACGCTTCCGGTGCTGCTCGGCGTGGGGATGGGGGCCGTGGTGTTCCTGTCCACGCACGCTGCCTTCGCCCTCGCGCCGCAGCGCGGCAACCCCTTCGCGGGCTCGGGCAACCCCGGCTGCGCGAAGCTTCTCATGCAACTCGCGGTGGGCCTGGCGCAGTTGCTGGCGGCGGCTCCGGTCCTGGTGATACTGGGAATCGGTGCGGGCCTGCGCAATTCGCTGGTGCAGTGGGCGGCACTGCCGATCGGACTGCTGCTCGGCGGGTTCGCCGCCGCACTCGGAATCCGCCGGGCGACCACCCGGTTGGAGGTCCGTGGCCCCGAACTCCTGGCGGAGGTGAAGCCGCGCTGAGCTGTGATTGCGTTCCGCCCGAGCGTCATTAGGCACTCCGGCGCTCAGTGAAACGCCCGCGGCAGCACGGTGAGATCCACCGTCTCCGCCATGGCCCGCGCGCCGTCGTCATTGAGATGCATACCGTCGCCGCTGTCGAATTCGGGCCGGATGAAGTCCGGATCCGCCGAATTCTCCACCGCCGCGGCCACATCGAAGACGGCGTCGAATACCTCGGTGGTGCGCAGCCACGCGTTCACCGCGTTTCGTACCGGAATGCCCTCGGCCACAGCCAGACCCGGATAGATGGCCCCGCCGAAGGGGCCGATGGTGTTGGCGTAGATGGGCAGTCCCGCCGCGTGGGCCTGCTCGGCCAGCGCGGTGAATCCGGTGATGAGCGCCTCGGCGGTGGCGGTACCGGCCAGGACCAGGTCATTGATGCCGAAGTTGGCCCACACGGCCGCGGCCCCGGGCACCGAGGGTACGTCCCGCGCGAACCGGGCCAGGCCGTGCTCGCCGATCTCATCGGTGAGCAGGCGGTTGCCGCTGATGCCCTGGTTGACGGCCCACCCGGTGGCCAGCCGCGCGTTCAGCACATCCACCGACCGCCGGTTCGCGCCGTGGGTGGAGCCGACGCCTTCGAACCACGAGTCGCCGAAGGCCACCAGCACCGGAATGTCGGAGTCGACAGCGACGTCGACTCCGGTGAGGAAGAACCGCGCCGCGGTCTCCTCGGCATCGGACAAAACGGCGTCACCCGTTCGATCGCCGGTGGTGATCCAGCTGGTGTCCACCGGGAACTGCGCGAACGCGGGCAGTGCCGGCTCCGGCAGATACACGCTCAGCGCCAGTTCGGTGCCCGCCTCGACGGCCAGCTCGACCGGATCGCTGGCGATATCGGCCCCGGCCGGAATCCGCAGGGATGCGGACCCCGCGAACCGCACCTCGATATCGCTCTCCGGCACGATCTCGCCGCCCGCCTTGCGCACAGCGATGCGCGCCGCGCCGATCACCAGCTCGTCGGTGCCGTACCGGTTGGTCAGCCGTACCCGCAGCCGCGACCCGCCGCCGGCCACCCGCACCACCTGCCGGACCGTCTCGCCCGCGAAGGCGCGCGGCTCGGCCAGTTTGATCTCCTCGGCCGGATTCACCAGCGGCGCACGGAATCCCGCCACCCAGCGCTCGCTCGTCATCGGAACCTCCATTTAGTTGCAGTGCGGAATATTGTGTCAGCAACAAGATATCGAAAATGTTCCGCGTGTCAACTATCCGCACTGAAAACGTCTGGTTTAGGCTGGTCACCGTGGATCCCAAGCATCTCTTCGACGACCCCCGCCTGACCGCGGTCGGCCTGCTCTACGAGGCTCATGACGGGCTCATCGCCCGGCTCGAGGAGACCTGGAAGAGCAATGGACTCTCCGGTCTCGACCTGAATGCCCTGATGCGACTGAGCCGTTCACCCGGTCGCAAACTGCGCATGACGGATCTGGCCACCCAGACCAGCCTGTCCACCAGCGGCGTCACCCGTCTGGTGGATCGCCTCGAGCGCAATGGCTTCGTGCGCCGCGAGGCTGATCCGGGCGACCGTCGCAGCTCCTACGCCGTGCTCACGGCGGCCGGCGCCGCCCGTGTCGCACGCGTGCTGCCCGCCTATCTGGAGGGTGTGGACCGCTGGTTCACCAGCCTGCTCAGCCGCGAGCAGCTCGACGAGCTCACCGCCGGCCTGCGGATCATCCGCGATGCCACCAACCCCGACGCGACCCACGTCTCGGAATGAGCGACGCCGGGCACGCAGCCGAATCCGCCCGTCATCCGTCGCCCGCGTGGTCGGGGCGAACTGTCCGGGCCGCGTGGCGGAAATCGAGGCCATCGCCGCCGTTCCGGCCGTTGGGCCGGTAGTTTTCGTGACGCAGGGTGTCTTTCCGAGTGGGTAGGAAGTGGGAATGGGTATGACGACCGAACGTGCGCTGGTCATCGGCGGCGGTGGGGTGGCCGGAATCTCCTGGGCGACAGGCATCATCGCCGGGTTGGCGGATGCGGGCGTGGACGTGACCGGAGCGGATCTGCTGCTCGGCACCTCCGCCGGGGCCAATGTGGCGGCCCAGGTGGGCAGCGGGTTGGAACTCGCGGAACTGGTTCGGCGGCAGGTGGACCCGACCGTACAGAGCCGCGAGATCGTGCCCTCGATGGAGAAGTTCGCCGGGCTGTGGGAGACGCTGGCGGCCATCATCGAGGAGCTGCGCGCGGATTCGGTCGAGCGGCGGCGGCGCATCGGCGCGCTCGCGCTGACGACGGAGTCGGTCCCGGAGCCGGAGCGGCGGGCCGTCATCGAGACCCGGCTGCCCGTGCACGAGTGGTCCGACCGGGATGTTCGGATCACGGCGGTGAACGCCGAGACGGGCGAATTGCGGGTCTTCGACAAGGATTCCGGTGTCGGACTGGTCGACGCGGTGACCGCCAGCTCCGCGGTGCCCATGGTGTGGCCCTGCGCCACGATCGACGGGGCGCGCTATACCGACGGCGGCGTGCGGACCTCGGTGAACGCCGATCTCGCCACCGGCTACGCCCGCGTGCTGGTGATCGCGCCCATGCCGGACGAGGAGCTCGAGGGCCAGGTGGCGGGCCTGGTCGCGGCCGGGGCCCGGGTCGAGGTGATCGCCCCCGACGAGGCAACCACGGCCGCCTTCGGCCTCAACCCGCTCGACACCGCCACCCGTGTTCCCGCACTGGAAGCCGGTCACGCTCAGGGCAAGGCCGAGGCGGACCGGGTCGCCGCGCTCTGGCGGAATTGACAGCCCCTAGCCGACGGCCCCGGCCGCCAGCGCCGCGCGCCAGCCGCCGTATTCGCTGATGTCCTTGGCGGATTCGGCGGCCGCGCCGGTGCAGCCGAAACCGGTGTGCCAGGCGCCGTCGGCGAGTTCGACCGCACCGAGCTGCATGGGCGCGGGCAGGCCGGCCAGGAAGCGGCCCAGGGCGGCGGGGGAGAGCAGCCAGCGTTCGCCGGACACCGCGACGCCGGATTCCATTGCGGGGACCCGCGTTACGGCCGGTTTGGGCGGGACCGTGTCCAGCGCGGCGAGCCGGTAGTGCGGAGCGGTCTCGACCGGACCGCACCAGCGGGCGCCGAGATCGGTCAGCTGGTGTTCGAGGGGCTGGCCGCGCAGGTGCGCGCCGAAGACCACCAGATCGTGCGCTGCCGCGACGGTCGTCGGCCAGCTGGGTTCCGCGAGATCGAGCGCAGTGCCGGTGATCCGGGCGGCGATATCGAGCGCGACCGCGTCCTCGAAGGCCCGGGCCAGCACTGTCACCCCGAAGTGCGGCTCATTCGTGGGGACCGCCACCGCGCACAGGTCGAAGAGGTTGCAGAAGTTCGTGTAGGTGCCGAGCCGGGAATTGACGGCAATGGGGTCCGCGGCGACCTCGGCAATGGTCGGATGGATCGGCACCGTCGGCGTCAGCAGAACGTCCACGCCGACCAGGCTCGCCATGGCGGTGGCGCGCAAGCGGTCCAGTGCGGCCAGGTCGGTGACCAGCCGGTGGGCGGGAAGGTCGCGCGCGCCGCGGATGATGGAACCGACTGTGGGATCGATTGATTCGGGATGCGCGTCGACGAATCCGCCCACCGCCGCATAGCGCTCGGCGACCAGTGCGCCGTCGTACAGGAGCTTGGCGGCGGCCAGGAAAGGAGTCGAGTCGACTTCCACAATGGTCGCGCCCAGATCCCGCAATGAGGCGACGGTGCGCTCGAAAGCTGTGCGCCACAGCGGATCCAGATCAGGCAGCGCTGCGAACACCGCCACCACCGGCTTGGGCGGCGCGGCCAGCCGGACATCACCGGGCCACGCGCGGCCAGGCGCACCTGCCGCCATGACGCCCATGGCCCGGTTGGCCAGATTGAGCTCGGCGGCGAAGATCGTCACACAATCGTAGGAGCGGCAGGCCGGTACGACGCCCTCGGTGGAAATCACGCCGATCGTGGGCTTGATGCCGACCAAGCCGTGCAAGGCCGCCGGAACGCGTCCGGATCCGGCGGTATCGGTGCCGATCGCGATGTCCGCCGCACCGCTCGCCACCGCCGCGGCCGAGCCGGAACTCGAACCACCGCAGACGTATCCGGGACGGAGCGCGTTCTCGACGATCCCATAGGGCGAGCGGGTGCCGACCAGACCGGTGGCGAACTGATCGAGATTGGTCTTGCCGACCACCACCGCCCCGGCCGCGCGCAGGGCGGCGACCGCGGGCGCGTCCTGGTCCGGTGTATAGGCGAAGTCCGGACAGGCCGCGGTGGTGGGCAATCCGGCGACATCCACATTGTCCTTGACGGCCAGCCGCGATCCCGCCAAAGCGCCGGTGGCGGCGGCTGTTTCGGCGTCCACCTCGGCGTCGGGGCGACGGTGGATCCACACGGTCATACTCGAACTCCTCGATCGGAAGGGGATAAGGCGCGGCTCAGGGTGTTTCGGCGAGCTCGCCCGCCTCGCGCCAGGAATCGCGTTCGGCGGCGAAGGCATCGGCCTGGCGAGCCCGGAAATCGGCGATCGACGCGGCGTTGTCGGCCAGGAACTTCCGGTAGTCGACGAGGCGGAACTCGCCGTCCTCGGCCAAAAGCCGTCCGCGGCCCGCGGCGGTGTCGGCGCGCAGGTCGAGCAGTTCGTCGGCGCTCACCGGATACCAGCTGATGCGGTCGAAATACCGCAGCAGCCAAGGGTCTTCGCCGATGCCGCTGGAGTGGTGGTTCCACACCTGGGTGGTGCGGCCGACGAACTGGTAGCCGCCCGGCCCCTCCATGCCGTAGACGCACAGGTACGCTCCGCCGATGCCGACCGCGTTCTCCGGCGTCCAGGTGCGAGCCGGGTTGTACTTGGTGGTGACGAGCCGGTGCCGCGGATCGGTCGGGGTGGCGACGGGCGCGCCCAGGTAGACGTCACCGAGGCCGAGGACCAGATATTCGGCGGCGAAGACGGTATCGAAAACCTCGTCCACGGAGCCCAATCCGTTCATCCGGCGAATGAACTCGATATTCCACGGGCACCACGGGGCATCCGCCCGGACGCCGTGCATATAGCGGATGATGGCCTCGCGAGTGGACGGATCGTCCCAGGACAGCGGCAGCCGCACAATCCGGCTCGGGACCACCAGCTCGTCGGCGGGCGGCAGTTCGGCCTCCACCTCCGCCAGCAGGCCGAGCAGCGTGCGGGTGGGCAAGCGGTCGGGATCATTGCGGATCTGGAGCGATCGCACGCCCGGCGTCAGCTCGGTGATGCCCGGCTCGGCACGCTCCAGCAGCGACCGGTGCAGTGCGTGCGCGCGGGCGCGCAGCTCCAGATCCAATGTCATATCGCCGTATTCGACGAGCAGCCCGTCATCGCCCGCGCGCCGGTAGGTGACCGTGGTGTCCGCGCCGTCGCGGCGGGCCAGCACCCCGTCGTCGCCGTCGCCGCCGGTGGACAGCACCACCGGCCAGGAGGCCCGGCGCTCGGTCCCGAGCTCCCGCAGCGAGGCCGCGTGATCGGCACGCACGGGGACGAAGCGCACGCTGTCGCCCGGCGTGAGCTGGCCCAGCTTCCAGCGATCGGCCGCGACCACGGTGACCGGGCAGACGAAGCCGCCCAGGCTGGGACCGTCCGGACCGAGCAGAATCGGGGTATCACCCGTGAAGTCCAGTGCGCCGATGGAATACGCGGTGTCATGAATGTTCGACGGATGCAGGCCCGCCTCACCGCCGTCGGGGCGGGCCCACCGCGGTTTCGGGCCGACGAGCCGCACGCCGGTCCGATCGGAGTTGAAGTGCACCTCGTAATCGGTGCCGATGATGGTGTCGAAGTCGGCGCGGGTGAAGAACTCCGGTGCGCCGTGTGGTCCCTCGGTGACCGCCAGCTCCCAGCGCCGGGTGAGCACGGGCTGGTCCTCGCCGGTCACCCCGGCCATTACCCGACCGGGCTCGCCGAGCGCGAACTCGTCGCCGATCGCCAGCGCCCGGCCGTTGCCGCCGCCGAACTTGCCCAGCGTGAAAGTCGAACGGCTGCCGAGATATTCGGGCACCTCGATGCCGCCCGCGACCAGGAGGTAGCACCGCATCCCCGGCCCGCGCACCATGCCGACATCCAGCACGCCGCCAGCGGGTACCAGCACACTGCGCCACTGCCGTACCGCGCGGCCGTTCACGGTGACCGGCGCCGGCGCGCCCGTCACGCACACCCAGGTGGCGGTGCCGAAGCGCAGCGCGGGTCCGCCGAGGGTGCATTCCAGCCCGGCCGCGCCCTCCGGATTCCCCAGCGCCCGATTGCCCAGCCGGAACGACAGGTCGTCCATCGGGCCGGACGGGGGTACCCCCACATGCCAGTAGCCGACCCGGCCGGGCCAGTCCTGCACGGTCGTCCGCATCCCCGGCCGCAGCACCTCGAAAGTCGCCGCGGGGCAGGGCTGCTCGATCCCGGCGATTTCCGGAAGGACAGCCGTCACCGGGTCACCACCATGCGTACCGGCGTGGGTTCGAACCCGTTGCAGGGATTGTTGATCTGCGGGCAGTTCGAGACCAGCACCAGTGTGTCGATCTCGGCGCGCAGCGTGATCGTCTTGCCGGGCGCGGACAGCCCGTCCACGATGCCCAGGGTCCCGTCCGCCTCGACGGGAACGTTCATGAACCAGTTGATATTCGAGACCAGATCACGCTTGCCCAGCCCCCACTTGCGCCCCTCGGCCAGGAAGTTCTCCACACAGGCGTGCTGGTGGCGAGTGTGATGGCCGTAGCGCAGGGTATTGGACTCCTGCGAGCACGCGCCCGCTACGGTGTCGTGATTGCCGACCTCGTCGGCCACCACCGTCATGAGCGGGGTGCCGGTTTCGGTCAGCAGGACGCTGCCGGTGGTGAGGAAGATATTGCGCTGGGCGGTGATGGTGGCCTGCGCGCTGTAGCGGTCGGTGTGGTCGGCCGCGTGGTAGAGCAGGCAGTCCACGGCCTGATTGCCGTGCAGATCGATGATCTCCAGCTGCTCCCCGGCGCGCACGACGGCCGACCAGGGGGCGCGGGCGGGGACGGTCTCGTCGAGGACGACGGTGCGGGCGGTGGTGATCATGCGCGGACCTCCGGAGTGCGTGCGTGCCAGTCCTGTTCGGTGTTCTCCACCGCTCGCAGGTATTCGGGATCGGTGTTGTGGGGGAGCGTCAGTTGCTCGGGGGCGGACCAGGCCACGACGTCGAGCGCGGCCGGGGGAGCGGGGTCCAGCGGGTGCTCGGCATTGGCGAGCAGCAGCGTCACCGGCAGGTGTATGAGCAGGTCCACCGCCGCGCCGGCCCCAGCTGCCCCGGTGGGGGTCAGCGCGCCATCCGACTCCACGCGCACGCCCCGGAAGAACGACACCGTCGGCCCGATGTCGCGCGGCCGCAGCCCCTGCTTCGCCGCGGCCAGCCGCAGCCGATCCCGCGCCACTGGCGAAGGGCCGCACAGCGTGTCGTGATGGCCGGAGGAATCCGCGATCACCGTGGCCAGCACCCTGCCCTGATCGGACAGCAGCGGATGCCCGACGCCCAGGTACGCCTGCCATGGCACCTTCACCGTATCCGCGACATTCAGCCGCTCCCAGGGCGATTCGGCCCGCAGCAGCAGCATGTGCGCACAGGCCGCGCCCGCCGGATCCGACAGCCGCACCCGGGTACCGCGGGCCAGCACGACATTCGCGTAACCGCCCGCCGGAATCCGGTGGGCGAAGGTGATTCTCGCGCTGTCGACGCCGATTGGCAGATCGGGTTCACTCAGCGTGGAGACCGCCGCCTGCGAGCGCGCGTGCGCCCGGGCGCCGGTGGTGTCCGCTGTGGTCATGGCAACTCCGTTCCTTGGGATCCGCCGAGGCTGCGGCGGGGTGGGACGGCCGGACCGGTGCGAGCCCGGCCGTCGGAATCTCCTGGGGTTCACGCGATCTGGGGCACATGCTCCGCCACGGGGAAAACCCGCGCCGGCGTCGCGACCCGGTGCACCACCACGCCGACCGCCACGGTGAGCAGCACGAACAGCGGTGCGGCCCACAGCATCCACCAGCCGCCGCCGTTCGGGGTGTAGACCTCGCCGCGCGGCCAGGCCAGGTTCACCGCCATGGCGATGCCCCAGACCACGGCCAGCGCGTTGATCGCAATGCCGTAGCGGCCCAGCGCGAACAACTCGGCGCCCGCCCCGTCTCCCGCGACATCGGCGGGCCAGCCCTTGATCCGGCGCACCAGCAACGGCACCGTCACCAGCAGATACGCGAGGTAGAGCATGACGATGCAGACGCTGGCCAATGTCGCGAAAATGGCGGCGTTGCCGAGGTTCACCAGTAGCAGGCCGATCCCCAGCGCACCGATCACCACCGCGGGCCAGACCGGCGTGCCGAAGCGCGGGTGCACCGTGGACAGCGGCTCGGCGAACGGCAGTCGCCCGTCGCGGGCCATGGAGAACAGCAGCCGCGAGCCCGCCGTCTGAATCGCCAAGGTGCACACCGTGATCGCGCACGCCACGCAGGTCAGCACCACCTTGCCGGGCACGGTGGTCAATTTGGCCTCGATCACGTAGGCCAGCCCGCCGCCGGCCAACGAGCCGTCGGTCAGGCTCGGCGCGGCCATGAGCGCGCCCAGCAGGATCAGCCCGCCGCCCAGCGCCGAGACGGCCAGCGCCGAGAGGATGGTGCGCGGCGCGACGTGGCGCGGATTCTTGGTCTCCTCGGAAAGCTCACCGGCGGAATCGAATCCGACCATGACATAGGCCGCCATCAACCCGGAGGCCAGGAAGGCGGCCCAGTACGGCCCGGCCGCGGCCTGATCGGTGTGCGTGACCACGCCGGGCCCGCGATCGGTGTGGGTGAAGAACACCGCGATCACCGCGCACACCCCGATGATCTCGATGGTCACCCCGAGCGAGTTGATGCGCGCCATCCAGTCGATGCCCACCACGTTGATGACGGTCGTGATCGCCAGCAAGACGCTGCCCAGCAGCACCGCGTTCGCGGCCCCGTCGCGCGAGGTGAGATCGCTGTCGGCGCCGATGATCTGGAAGCCGGACCAGATGGTCGGCAGTACCACCTGCAGTGCGATGGCCGCCGCGGCGGCGGTGACGATCTGGGCGATGATCATCATCCAGCCGGCGAACCAGCCCACCACCTCCCCGGCCAGTCGGCGCGACCACTGGTAGATACAGCCCGAGATCGGGTAGCGGGCAGCCAGTTCCGCGAAGTTCAGCGCCACCAGGAACTGGCCCGCGAACACGAGGGGCCAGGTCCAGAAGAAGGCCGCGCCACCGAAGGAGTAGCCGAAGCCGAAGAACTGGAAGATCGTGGTCAGGATGGAGACGAAGGAGAATCCGGCCGCGAAGGAGGCATAGCGACCGAGCTTGCGATGCAGCACCGGCTGATAGCCGAAGCGCGCCAGATCGGCGCTGTCGGCGCTGTAATCGGTGGGGCTCGGCGGGTGGTCGGGGACTATGGCGTCGGCGGAGGCAACCATTGGCGTGAGTCTTTCGCGAGGCGAATATCTATCGCTTGAAAGTTTTCCGGCCGCGATCGCGGCTGCGGTGACGCCGTTGTATCGGTCAGATGGCCCGCGGTAACTTCTGCGTTGCCGGTATTTCTATCGAATGACAGGAATCTCACGGGGCAGGTCACGGTGCAGGGAAGCGGGTCGGGCCCACACGTAGGACAGAATGAAGCGGTGACCCAACTCGGACCCGGCCGTCCCCGCCTCGAACCACGCCGCCGCGCAGGCCAGACGCCGCGCGCCGAAATCCTCGATGCGGCCGCCGAGTTGTTCACCAATCACGGCTACGGCAATACCTCCACCCGCGCGGTCGCCGACGCCGTCGGCATCCGGCAGGCCTCGCTCTACCACCACTTCGCCGCCAAGGACGACATCCTCGACGCCCTCCTCGCCGAAACCGTCACACCACCACTGGAATTGGCGCGCACGCTGGCCGATCGACCCGAGCCCGCCGCCGTGCGGCTGTACGCGCTGGCCTGGTTCGACGTCAGCCAGCTCTGCTCCGGCCGCTGGAACCTGGGCGCGCTGTATCTGCTGCCCGAACTGCGCAGCGAACGCTTCGCCCGCTTCCGCGAGCGACGCGACGAACTACGCGGCCACTACGAAACCCTGGCCGCCGCGGTGCTCGCCGAGGCCGGGGCGGGCGCGGTGGCGGGCGCCGAACTGCTGCCGTTCCGGCTGGTGGAGTCGATCATCAATATGCGCTCCGACGAGGGCGCGGCGCCCGAATACGCCGGACGGCTCATCCCCGATGCCATTCTGCGGCTGCTCTGCTGGTCCGGTTCACTGGCCGAAACCCGCGTCGCCGCACTCGAATTGGCGCGGCGATTCGCTCCCGAGTGAACCGCGTCAGGACTTGCCCTTCGAGGTGCCCCACTTGAGTCCCCATCCGTACGCCTGATCCACCGCCAGCTTGCCCCAGAACCGGCGGCCCTCCGGCGGGCGCACGAACCGGCCCTCGCGACGTACCACCAGCTCGCCATTGATGTTCTCGATCAGCGCCAGCACCATCTCGCGCGAATCATCGTGGCAGCCACCGACTTCCATCTCGATCGGCGGCGAATTTCGAGGGAACAGGGTCGCGGTGGCGTGCACGCCGCGGAAGTCCCGCGCGCCCTCGTAGAGCGAGGCGAACACCAGGATGCGGCGGAAGGCCGCGGTGTGGTCGAGATTGATGGACAGGTTCTCGCCCGCCGCGCTGCCGCCGGTCCGGTCATCGCGATCCAGCGCGATGAACGGCGGCTTGTCGAGATCGCCGAACGTGTCCAGCGCGCTGACGCAGCCCTTGGATCCGTCGGTCAGTTCCCAGAACGCGCACAGATCCAGGTCCAGGCCGCCGTTGGACCGCTTGCGCCCGAACAGGCCACCTGAATTCGGGACCGACCAGTTCAGGTTCACCCGCATGATGCCGCCGGTCGCGCCCTGCTTGGTCAGCGAGACCGCGGGCGCCTCCTTGGTCAGCGAGATCTTGCCCGGATTCACCCGGGGCGCGGGCATCGGCTGCGGGGGATCGGCGGGCGGCGGCGCGATGGGCTGGTGGAACCCCGCGGTCGGTGGCGGTGGCGCGACGGGTTGCTGGAATCCGGCGGGCGGCGGTGGCGCGACCGGCTGCGGTGGCGTGATCGGATGTGCCGGTGCGACCGGCTGGGGCGTATTCGGCTGCGGTGCAGGGGATTCGTCGACAGAGATGCCGAAATCGGTTGCCAGCCCGGCCAATCCGGAGTCGTAGCCCTGGCCGACCGCGCGGAACTTCCAGCCTCCGTCGCGGCGGTACAGCTCGCCGAGTACGAACGCGGTCTCCGAGCCGGCGTCGGTGCTCTCGAACCGAGCCAGCTCCGTGCCGCCCATATCCACCAAACGCACGTGCAGTCCCTGGAATTGGGCGAAGGTGCCACCGTCGGCGGAGGCGGCCAGCACGATGCTGTCGATCTGCGGCTCCACCTGGCCCAGGTGCACCGACAGGGCGTCCACGACCACCGGGCCCGCCTGCTTGCCGTGGTGGCGTACCGCGCCGGAGGCGTGCAGCGGCTGGTTGTAGAAGACGAAATCGGCGTCCGAACGCACCTTGCCGCTCGACAGCAGCAGCGCGGAGGCGTCGGCGTCGGGAACCCCGGGGCCCGACTGCCACCCCAGCTCGATCCGAACCTCGGAAGCCGTTACCGGAACGTTGGAACCCTTCACCATCGACACACGATCCAACGTATCCGATTCGGACATCCGCCGTTCCGGGGTACGCGGTCTGCAAATGTGCGGCTGTCCCAGTCGGCACGGCATAGACTGGTCAACGGTCAATTGGCGCATAGGTGGCTAACGGAACATCGGAGTCTTCGGACAGCTGTTCAGCGGCGGGAGCGACAGATGACGGAAACGCAGCTCGACCTGGGGCGCAGGAAATGGGTCACCCTCGCGGTACTGGCGCTCGGATTGTCCATGGTGGTCCTGGACGGCACCATCGTCGCGGTCTCACTGCCCGTCCTCATCGACCAGCTGCAGCTGAATATCACTCAGGCGCAATGGATCAACAGCATCTACGCGGTCGTGCTGGCCGCGCTGCTGATCACCAGCGGCCGCCTCGGCGACCGGCTCGGGCGGCGCGCCATGTTCGCCGTCGGCGTGGTCGTCTTCCTGCTCGGCAGCGTGCTCGCCGCGCGGGCGCACAGCGCCTGGCCGCTCATCATCGGACGCATCGTGCAGGGCATCGGCGCGGCCGGTGTCATGCCCGGCACGCTGGCCACCATGAACGCCCTCTTCCGCGGCCGCGACCGGGCCATCGCCTTCGCGGTCTGGGGCTCGGTCATGGCCGGCGTCGCCGCCATCGGCCCGCTGCTGGGCGGCTGGCTCACCACCTACTTCACCTGGCCGTGGATCTTCCTGGTCAACCTGCCGCTGGGCGCGGTGGTGCTGATCGGACTGGTGCTGTTCGTGCCCGAGACCCGCATGGGCAAGGCCGCACCGGGCCTGGACGTGGACGGATTCCTGCTCAGCGCAGCCGGTTTCGCCCTGCTGGTGTTCGGGCTCATCGAGGGCCAGACCTACGGCTGGTGGAAGCCGCGACGGGAGTTCCCGCTCGCGGGCTGGAACTGGCCGGCCACCGCGCCGATATCGGTGATCCCGATCCTGCTGGCGCTCGGGGTGGTGGCGCTGATCCTGTTCGTGCGCTGGGAGCGCCACCGCAAGCTGATCGGGCGCTCGGCGCTGGTGGATCCCGCGCTGTTCCGGATTCCCAGCTTCCGGTGGGGCAATATCACCGCCTTCGTGGTGGCGCTGGGCGAATTCGGGCTGCTGTTCGTGCTGCCGCTGTTCATGGTGAACGTGCTCGGGCTGTCCACCCTGGGCGCGGGATATGTGCTGGCCGCCATGGCCGCCGGCGCCTTCCTGGCGGCGGGCCTCGCCGAGGGCGCGGTGCGCAGGTACGGGCCGGTGCGGGTGGTGCAGCTGGGCCTCGGCATCGAAACCGCCGCCGTGGCCCTGACCGCGCTGTTCGTCACCCCGCACATTTCCGGCTGGTGGCTGGCGGTGCTGCTGATGGGCTACGGCGTCGGGCTCGGCATGGCGTCGGCGCAGCTGACCGGGACCGTGCTCGCCGATGTGCCGACGGATAATTCGGGCCAGGGCTCGGCCACCCAATCCACCGTGCGGCAGGTGGGGTCGGCCTTCGGTACCGCGGTCATCGGTGCGCTGCTGTCGGCGGCGCTGGCCCACGATCTGCCCAAGCGGCTCTCACGCGTGCCCGATCTGCCGAAGCCGGCCGCCGACACCCTGGCCACCGCGACCCGAGAATCGGCGGGTGGGGCCATCTCCGGGGTGCGTGACCGCCACGGCGCCGCTGCCATCCTGGACGCGCTGAGCCGGGCGTTCACCGACTCCACCCGCACCACACTGCTGGCCGCCGCGCTGTTCCTGCTCATCGGCCTGGCCTCGGCCACCCGCATTCCCAACCGGCCCTACACGGGGGTCGCCGAGGCGGACGAGGACGCGCAGAGCAGCTGACCGTCGAGGCCCACGCCGCACGAGCGGGTGGACGTCACAGCCGCAAGCGTCAGTCGATCAGGCCCAAGGCGTGCAGACGCCGGAAGACCAGCAAGGAGCCGGGGGCCACCTCGTCCATGGCGGCGTATTCGTCGAGGGTGAACCAGCGCAGTTCGGCGATCTCGCCGGAGGGGCTCGGCTCCTCGGTGAGCTCGCCCAGGAAGCAGGTCATGTGCAAACGCGTGCCCGGAGCGTGGCCGTAGGCCTCCGCCTCGAACACCCCCAATTCGCTGACCTCGAGGGCGCCCACCCCGAGTTCCTCGCGAATCTCCCTGTGCAAGGCCATCTCCGGCGTCTCACCCGGATCGATCTTGCCGCCCGCCATGTAGAAGACATCCTTGCCGGTGGACCGGGTCTGCAGCATTCGACGATCCCGGATATGAGCCAGCGCCGCGGTGCGAATCACCCGTCCCACCCTAGCCAGCCGCGGTAGCGCGGGATTCGCGAGCGTCAGCAGGCCACGGTCCGCAGGTGCGAGCGGTTGCGCGCGCCGACGGCACGGACGGCGGCTGCGATGGCCACCAGGGGAGGTACCCAGCGCGCCTCGTGCGGCCAGATGTTCCACGCGATCCCGCGGCTCTCATGCGGGAGCGGGACCCGGGCGCCGTCTGTGTACACGATCGCGCCGGCGGCGCGCAGCCTCTCGACGGCCTGCACGGCCTTGGCGGCGCCGACGACCAGATGGATCTCGCGCCGCTGCGGGCCCCGGACCTCGAGGACCGGGCCGGAGAGATTGTTGGCACGCAGGTAGCGACGCACTCCGGCGGCGACCGCGCCGGTGAGCTCGACGGCCGCGATCTGTTCGCCGGTGATGAGGTCGACGCCGTCGCCCGTCGCCTCGACCGACCATCCATACCGGCGGTAATCCTCCGCCGCAACGCTCAACGCCACGATCATCACCCTCACACCTGCGGCTGTGCATCCGATCCGTCGTGGCTGTGAGGTTCCGTAGAGAACGCTGCGATCACCGGCCACACCAAGGATTTTGGGGCCGCGGTGAGGTCGGGGCATCGACCCGTGGTCGTCGATCCCTCAGGGAGATCCCCTAGGTATGACCACCGCGAGCTCAGCGGGTGGGCGGGTCGACCTTCCAGTGGCGCTGCAGGGCTACGGCGATCTCGGGGAGGATGGTCACCGGAATTCGCCGCTGCCGCAACATGGTTCGAATCTCGCCGATTTGTTCCCGCTTGCGCATGTCATACGCGTTGCCAATGGGCGCGACCACCGGTGGGATCGACAGCAGCACCAGCTCCTGATGCGGCTCGTCCCCGCCATTGAGATCCAGCGCCAGCGTCCAGCGACCCTTCTCGTCCAGCGCGAACCGGCCCGCCACCACCCGATCCCACGCCACCGTCGAGGACCCCCACGGCGTCCGCCGCACGATGGACTCCTCGGTCAGTTCCATCCCGTCCCGCCCGAACAGTGCCAACATCAACCCGACCGCGACGGCCGCCCCGAAGAACAGTCCGGTGAACACCCGGTGCAGCCCGAACACCCCGACCGTCCCCGCGCAGACGACAGCCACCATCAGCACCCCGGCGGCCACGTACCCGGCCATTCGCTGCCCCGGCACCACGCCCGCCCGCACCACCGTCATTCCGCCTCCCGACACCGACTGCCGAAAACCGTACCCGCCGGTGCGGGCGGTCGCACACGACCCTCGCCGCGGCGATCGGCGCCGGATTCTGCCGCTGGCAGGCTATTCGAGGTCGCTGCCCGAGCGACGGCCACGCCATAGAGGTCGGCGATGGCGCCAGGGCGCTGTCGCGCAGCTGCTGAGCGGAGATCTCGGCGGCGTCCGAGAAGCGGACCGGCAACTCGGCGGCATCCAGGACGGGCTGAACGGACGGCGACCCCGAGCGGTCTACCGGCGCGCAGCGGACACCACGCCGACGGAGTACCGAAACCGCCTCCGGATCAACTGGTTACGCCTCGAGGGCGACCGCGGCCTCGGCCGTGTAGACCAGGAACGTCATGCTTTCCTGGAAGTACAGCTGCACCGTCTCGGCATCGTGCGAAAGGTAGCCGATGGACAGGTCCTGACCGATCTGCAGATCGAAATCGCCACCGCGCGTGGACAGTACGAACGCGCCGTCGATGGCCGGGGCCCAGATGATCTCGCCGTCGATGAGCCGTTCGATATGGGTGCGGATCGGGTGGCCGTGATCGGAGGTCTCGCTCACCGCGGTGTACAGGTCGGCGGACAGCAGCACCGAGTACGGCCCGTCCACACCCGCCAGGCGCAGCTTGCTCAACGCCTGCGCCACCGCCTCCGGGGCCAGGCGCGGGTCGCCGGGCAGCTTCACCGGCTCGCACGAGGTGCTGGCCCGGATGCCGGTGATCCCGGCCGCCGCGTAACCCTCGAAAATGGCGCGGTCCTCGGCGAAGGCGATCTTCTTGGCGGCCACCTTCACCGGATCCAGATCGGCGTCGTTCGCCCCGCGCTCCACATCGTCGAGCTGCTCGCGCGAGAGCGTGAACGGGACCCGCAGCTCCACCAGCGGCACGACCGTGCGTCGGCGGGCCTGCACACCGTCACCGGGGGAGTTGATGGCGGTGGTGTGGCCCGTCCCGACCGCGGAGTAGTCGGTGCCGTGCGGGCCGGACAGATCGACCACGCGGCGACCGGCGATGTGCCGCTTGAAGGTTCGCGTCGCCTCCTCCTCGATGGCCGACCAGGCCTCCGAGGTGATGGGGGCGAGTTCGCGGTGCAGGTTGTTCATGCGTCAACTCCGTTCGGTTCAACGATTCCGTTGCGTCCGGTTCAAAGATTCCGTAGCGTCCCGATGCCGAGGGATCCTGTGTCCACTCTGTCTCCGCTGCGTTCCGGCTGTCCGCGGCCCTGCGAGCTCGCTTCCTCCTTCCGCCGCTCCGACGCTTCGCTCCCCCGCTCCAAGTGCGGGGAGGCGGAGCGCGGTCCCGAATCGAGTCGAGCCGCGGCCGCGGCGGGTGCGTCCGGCAGCGCCTCGAAAAACGTTGCGGGAGGGGCGAAGAACGAGGTGCCGGTGACGGCGGTGGAGAAATCCAGGATGCGGTCGTACGCGGCGTCGGCGGTGCCGAGGAACATGCGGATCAGCATGTTCTCGGGGATGGCCGGATCGTCGGCGTAGGCGATGTAGTAGGTGCCGAATTCGCCGTCCTGGACCGAGCCGAACGGCATATTGGCGCGCACGATAGTGCCGATCTCGTCCTGATCGTTGACGGCCACATGTGAATTCGCGGGCTTCTCGGCGTCGGAGAGCTCGAAGTCGTCGAGTTTCGTTCGGCCGATGACCTTTTCCTGCTCGGTGGTCGACAGCGCCTTCCACGAGTTCAGGTCGTGCAGGTACTTCTGCACGATGACGTAACTGCCACCGGCGAATTCGGGATCCTCCTCGCCCACCAGCGCGGCGGTGGCGGCGAGCTGACCCTCCGGATTCTCTGTCCCGTCGACGAAACCGAGCAGATCGCGCTGTTCGAAGTAGCGGAAGCCCACCGTCTGATCGACGATGGCGCCCGCACCGGCCAGCCGCTCGGCGATCTTCATCGCCAATTCGAAACAGGCGTCCTGATTCTCGGCCTTGATGTGGAACAGGAGATCACCCGGCGTGACCGGAGCCCGATGGCGCTCACCCGCGAAACCAGGAAACTCGTGCAGCTGTGCGGGTTTCGGCCCCGAGAACAGGCGGTCCCAGGCGGCGGACCCGATGCTGGTGATGCACGCGAGGCCGGATCCGGGCATCCGGAACCCGACCGAGCGGCGCAACCCGGGCAGATCTGCGAGCAAATCCCGCGCCACCGCCTCGCCATCCTCGTCGATGGTGACGACGAGGAAGATCGCGGCCGGTGTGAGCGGATCGAGGATCGGCTGTGGCTCACCCATGGGCACAACCTTATGCCCCGGGACCGACCGCCGACCTGTCCGCTATGCCCGTGTCCGCCTGCGCTACTTGGCGACGGTCAACAGAAAAGCCACGTCATCGACGGCTTTCACGCTGTGGCGAGCGTTGGGGATCACAATCAGGTCACCCGCCGAGCCCTTCCACTCGTTGGTACCGCTGATCAGGACCAGCACCCCGCTCAGCACCACGAGGGTCGCCTCGCCCGAATTCTCGTGTTCGGCCAGCGTCTGCCCGGCCGTCATCGCGATGACCGTCTGGCGCAGGCTGTGGGTATGGCCGCCGTAGACGGTCGACGAGCTGCGCCCGCTCGACGCGGTGGCGGCCAGCTTCAGTTGCTGGCGAGCAACCGCGGTCAGCGATTTCTTGTCCATGGACTGCCTTTCGCCGGAGTATCGCTGAGTATGCCGGACGCGACCGGGCCGATCGGCGGTTTCGAGGCGTGTGTGCAGGAATTGCCGGACAAGAAATGCGCGCGTTATACGAATGACCGCGAGGCCGGGCAGGCGCGGTGATAATGGCGGAAGCGGTACCGCAGACCCGTCGTGGACTCGCGCCAATCGGCCGCGTCGGTCTGCCATGCCGGATCGATGACCGGGGCCAGGGTGTCGCCGTCGATGTCCGCATCGATCTCGGTGACCATCAGCTCGGTCGCGAAAGGCATGGCGGCGCGGTAGATCTCGCCGCCGCCCATGATCCACACCGAATTCTCGTCGGTCATGGCCAGGGCCTCGGCCAGCGAACCCGCGCGTTCCGCGCCGGGCTCGGACCAGTCCGCCTGCCGGGTCACGACGATATTGCGGCGGCCGTCGAGCGGGCGGAAGCGCGGCGGCAGCGAATCCCAGGTCTTGCGGCCCATCACGACCGGATGCCCGAAGGTGACGTCCTTGAAATGCGCCATGTCCTCGGGCACGCGCCACGGAATGGTGTTGTCCCGCCCGATGATTCCCTTCGGCGTCTGTGCCCAGATCAGCCCGATCGTCCGATTCACACCGCCACCGGGGCCTTGATGGCCGGATGATGCTGGTACTCCTGGATTTCCACGTCCTCGTATACGTAGTCGAACAGCGAGGGCGCCGGCCGCAGGTGCAGTTTCGGGAACGGGTAGGGCTCGCGGGACAGCTGCTCGCGGACCTGGGCCACGTGATTGTCGTAGATGTGCACATCGCCGCCGGTCCAGATGAAATCACCGGGCAGCAGTTCGGTCTGCTGGGCCACCATGTGGGTCAGCAGCGCGTAGCTGGCGATATTGAACGGCACACCCAGGAACAGGTCCGCGCTGCGCTGGTACAGCTGGCACGACAGCTTGCCGTCGGCCACGTAGAACTGGAAGAAGGCGTGGCAGGGGGCCAACGCCATCTTGTCCAGCTCGGCCACGTTCCACGCCGAGACGATGATGCGGCGCGAATCCGGGTCGGTGCGCAGCGTCTGCAGCACCTGGGAGATCTGATCGATGTGGGTCCCGTCGGGGGTGGGCCACGACCGCCACTGCACGCCGTAGACCGGGCCCAATTCGCCCTGCGCGTCGGCCCATTCATCCCAGATGGAGACGCCGTGCTCGTGCAGCCACTTCACATTGGAGTCGCCGCGCAGGAACCACAGCAGCTCGTAGACGATCGACTTGAGATGCACCTTCTTGGTGGTGATCAGCGGAAAGCCCTGTGACAGGTCGTAGCGCAACTGATGGCCGAAGATGCTGCGGGTACCGGTTCCGGTCCGATCCGCCTTGGGTGTGCCGGACTTCAGCACCAGTCGGAGCAGGTCCTCGTACTGGGTATCTCGGGCGCTCTCCACGCCTGGCAAGCTTACGCACCGTGCGGAAGTTGTTTGTGATCGGAATCGGGGCGGGGGACCCGGACCAGGTGACGGTGCAGGCCATCAAGGCCATGTGCCAGGTAAACGTGTTCTTTCTCATCGGCAAGGGGGCCGAGAAACAGGAGCTCACCGACGTGCGCGCCGCCATTCTGGCCGAGTACGCGCGCCAGCCGCATACGATAGTGGAGATTTCCGACCCGCCGCGCGACCGGGGCGTCCCCGCCAGCGGTGCGGACGCCGCCTACCAGGGCGCGGTCGCTGACTGGCATGAGGCGCGGGCCGAGCTGTTGGAGCGGGCGTTCGCCGAAACCGATGGCGTGGGCGGCATTCTCGTGTGGGGAGACCCGTCGTTGTACGACTCCACGCTGCGCATCGTGGAGCGGGTGCTCGAACGCGAGCGCGTCCACTTCGACTACGAGGTGATTCCGGGCGTCACCAGCGCGCAGGCGCTGGCCGCCGCGCATCGCATGGTGCTGCACGAGATCGGCGAGCCGCTGCACATCACGACCGGGCGGCGGCTGCGCGAGGAGGGGCTGGCCGCGGGGCAGTCCACGCTGGTGATGCTGGACGGCGAGTGCTCGTTCACACAGGTGCCGGGCGACGACGTCTACATCTGGTGGGGCGCGTATCTGGGGATGCCCGACGAGGTGATCGTGGAGGGCCCGCTGCGGGTGGTCGAAGGGCGCATCGCCCGGCGGCGCGCGGCCCTGCGCGCGGCCAAGGGCTGGATCATGGACATCTACCTGCTGCGGCGGTCGGTCTAGCGGAAAACCGGCCCGTCGTCACGGGCCTATTGACCTTTACTGGCGAAACGTCAATAGTCGGATCGACGGTGTAGCGGGGGTCACAGCCTGAGGTTGGAAGGCTGTGGCCCCTTCGCGTGTGGAGGTACTGCATGACAACAACCCCGATCCAACGTGCCGGACAACTGCGTGACGAGTACGGCGCCGCCGATGCCGACGCGGCCGAGCTGCTGTGCGATCGGCATCCCGCCGAGGCGGTCGCCTTCACGTTCGTCCAGCCGGATCTGTCCAGCGTCGACGTGACCTTCGGCGAACTGCGCGAGAAGTCCGAGCGGGTCGCCGCCGCGCTCGTGCAACTCGGTGTGGCGGAAGGGGATCGGGTCGCCACCCTGATGGGCAAATCCCAGGAGCTGGTGATCGCCCTGCTGGCGATCTGGCGGCTGGGCGCGGTGCACGTGCCGCTGTTCACCGCCTTCGCCCCGGGCGCGATCGCCATGCGGGTCACCGGGAACGGCACCAAGTTCGTCATCACCGACGGCGCCCAACGCGCCAAACTCGCGCCGAGCGCGGACCTGCCGGCCGAGCGCGACTGGCGGGTCATCACCACCGGCGCGCCCGAGGACGACGACGTGGCCTTCGCCGACCTGCTCGAGAACACCGGTCCCGCACCGAAATCCGTGGCCGTCGGCGGCGACGGCGTGCTGGTCGAACTGTTCACCTCCGGCACCACCGGCACGCCCAAGGCGGTGCCCATGAGGCTGGGCGGCATGGCCGGAGTGGTCATGTACCTCGAATACGGCATCGACTACGCCGACGGCGACGTGTTCTGGAACATCGCCGATCCGGGCTGGGCGTACGGGCTCTACATCGCCATCCTCGCGCCCATGGCGAGCGGCAAGCGCAGCCTGCTGGTCTGCGCGCCCTTCGATCCGGTCCTCACCTGGCGGGTGCTGAGGCACTTCGGCGTCACCAATTTCGCCGCCGCGCCGACGGTGTACCGCGCGCTGCGCAACAGCCCGATCCCGGAGGGCGTATCGCTGCGCCGCCTGTCCTCGGCCGGCGAGCCGCTCACACCCGACGTCATCACGTGGTCGAAACAGGCGCTGGGACTGGAGATCCGAGACCACTACGGCCAGACCGAAACCGGCATGACCGTCGTCAACGCCTGGCATCCCGACCTGATCGCCGACATCAAGATCGGTTCCATGGGTCACCCCATGCCCGGCTACACCGTCGAGATCCTGCGCCTGGACTCCGAGGAGCCCGCCCCGCCCGGGGAACCGGGCCGCGTGGCCATCGCGACCTCCAGTCCGCTGCTCACCTTCCGCGGCTACCGCAATGCCCCCGAGGCCAGTGCCGCCCGCTTCACCGCCGACGGAAAGTGGTACCTGACAGGCGATGTGGCCGCCCGCGACGACGATGGATATCTGAGCTTCGCCTCCCGCGATGACGACGTCATCCTGATGGCCGGCTACCGCATCGGCCCCTTCGAAGTGGAAAGCGTCCTCACCAGCCATGATTCGATTTCCGAAGCCGCGGTCGTGGGCGTCCCCGACGAACTCCGCGGCGAGGTCCTGATCGCCGTGGCGGTGGCCTCGCCCGGCGTGGAACCCGATGACACCCTCACCGGCGATCTCCAGCAGTTGGTGAAACAGAAACTAGCGGCCCACGTCTATCCCCGCCGCATCCACTTCGTCCCCGATCTCCCCAAAACCCCCAGCGGCAAGGTCCAGCGCTACCTCCTCCGAGAGCGCTTCCGCGACTGAGGTGTCGGGCCCCGCGTGCATCGGCAGGCGGGGCCCGCGCGCTGAATCCGCCGACTGTCGGCGTGGGGGGTTAGGGTGAGTGGCGGAGACGATCACCCAGGTCAGCAGGCCGCGGGTGGATGCCTCGGGGATTGGAGGAGATCCGTTGCCCGAACTTCCGGAGATTGTGGCGCTCGAGCAGTTCCTGGCCGAGCATGCGGTGGGGGCGGTGGTCGGGCGGGTCGATGTGGCGGCGCTGAGCGTGCTGAAGACCTTCGATCCGCCGGTGACCGCGCTGTCGGGGCGGGACGTGACCGGAGTGGGTCACTGGGGCAAACACCTCGGAATGGACTGCGACGGGCTCTGGTTGATCACGCACCTGTCGCGCGGCGGCTGGCTGCGATGGATCGACGAACCCGGCGCCAACCCCCCCAAGCCCGGCAAGGGACCGCTGGCGCTGCGCGTGCACTTCTTCACCCCCGAAGGCGCCACGCCCGCCATCGATCTCACCGAGGCGGGCACCAAGAAGCGGCTGGCCGTGTGGGTCACCAGCGATCCGCTCTCGGTGCCGGGCATCGCGCGGCTGGGTCCCGACGCCCTGGCCGTGAGCGAACCCGAATTCGCCGAGATCCTGCACGGCACCTCGCAGCGCGTGAAGAACGCCCTCACCGACCAGAGCCTGCTCGCCGGCATCGGCAACGCCTACTCCGACGAAATCCTGCACACGGCAAAGCTTTCGCCGTTCGCCAACTCCGGCACCCTGGACGCCGAACAGGCGGCGCGCCTGTATTCGGCCATGCGCGCCACACTGTCCGATGCCATCCAGCGATCGGTGGGCCAGGACGCCGCCCGGCTCAAGGGCGAGAAGCGCTCCGGCTTCCGGGTGCACGCCCGCACCAGCCTGCCGTGCCCGGTGTGCGGCGACACCGTCCGCGAAGTCTCGTACGCCGACAAGTCGTTCCAGTACTGCCCGACCTGCCAGACCGGCGGCAAGATCCTGGCCGACCGCCGCATGTCCCGGCTCCTGAAGTAGCGGCGGCTAGACCGCGGCCGCCGTATCGCTGCAGCGGCGCCGGACATGCGCCGGAATCTCCACGCCCGCTTCGAGATCCGCGGCCGGAATCGGGGCGTCGAAGAGCTGGCGCAGGGGCAGCACCCCGGCCCAGACGCCGCCGGTGTCGATATCGGCCTGCTCGTCGCGAGGACCGCCGGTGCGGACCTTGACCGAGGCCTCGGTGAGGTCGACGGCCAGGACCAGCGTCGCGGCCATCTCCTTCTTGTTCGGGGGACGCACCGCGTCCCACGCGCCCGGGGCGGTCTGCTCGACGATGACGCGCAGCGCGTGCATGCGCTCGTCCGGGTCGGTGAGTTCGACCGGGCGGGCGTGGATGACGGCCGAGCGGTAGTTCATGGAGAAGTGCATGGCGGAGCGGGCGTAGACGATGCCGTCCACGTGCGTCACGGTCAGCGAGACGTCGTGGGCCATGGCGGCGCGCATGTTGGGGGAACCGGTGGAACCGTGCAGGAACAGCGTGTCCCCGTCGCGCCCGTAGATGGTCGGGATGACCACCGGACTGCCGTTGCGTACTACACCCAGATGGCAGACCATTCCGGCGTCGAGGACCGCGTCCAGCTCGGCGCGGTCGGTGCGCCCCCGCTCCTTGGACCGGGTGAGGCTGCTGCGCGGGGTGGGTGACAATGGGGTCCGGGTCGAAGCTGTCTCACTCATAGGACCAGTCTCGAGCGGGGAATGGCATTCTTGAATAGCCAATTCCCCGCAAGATCTGCGGACCACTTCGGGGGATGATCCATGCCGTTCACGCTCGCACATCCGGCGGCCGTTCTGCCCTTGCGCCGAGTGCTGTGGTTTCCGGGACTGGTCGCCGGGAGTCTCGCGCCCGACGTCCCGTACTACCTGCGGATCGGTGTGGACGGCGAGCTGACGCATGCGCTGCGAGGACTGCCGGTGGACGTGCTGCTGGGCGCGAGTCTGGTGATGGTCGCCTGGGCGTTGCGCCGAACCGTCTCGCGAATGATCGGCAAGGAGATCACCGCGAGCAGGCCCGGGCTGGTCGCGGCGGCGACCGGACTGCTGATCGGCGGGCTCACACATCTCGCCTGGGATGCCTTGACCCACACCGACGGCGTCGCGGTGCGGCACTGGGAAGTGTTGCGGGAGCCCGTGATCGGGCCGCACCGGGTGTACAACGTGGTCGGCTACCTCTCCTCGGCCGGCGGCATGCTGTTGCTCGCGGGCTGTCTGATCGCCTGGTACCGACGCGCCCGGCCCGCCGACCCGGACCCCTTGCGTGCCTGGCTCGCCGGGGCGCTGATTGTCGTCGCGGTGATCGCCGCGCTCGTGGCCCGGACCGATCCGGTGGCGAAGGTCAGCCTCTACGACTGCGTGCGGCACATGATGATCTACGCGATCACCAGCGCCGCCGTGCTGTTCGTGGCGTACGCACTCGGGTCCGCTGTGTTGAGTGGCATCCTGATCTGGACCAATTCCCGGCGGATCAGGAGGCCACTTGCGGGCGAATCGCCTGGTCGATGACGATCTTCCGTTCACCCTCGCGCGGGACAGCGGTGTACCGCTGGCCGTGCAGGTGGCCGATGGGCTGCGTCGGGCCGCGACCACCGGGGCGCTGCGGAGCGGCGATCGGCTGCCCTCGTCCCGGGAGCTGGCCGGTCGGCTCGGGGTGAGCCGGACGGTGATCACCGCTGCCTATGACCAGTTGCATGCGGAGGGATGGCTGGATGGGCGGCACGGGTCGGGCACCTATCTGACCGCCGCTCCCGAGCCGGTGGGAGCGCGGGCCGATGGACCGGAACGGACCGATCCACTGGCCGGGCTGCTGGATCTGGGCGCGGGCGCCCCCGCGATCGAGGCCATCGACGCCGCCGCCTGGCGTCGCGCGTGGCGGGCCGCCTCGGATCGAATGCCGTCGATCCGCAAGGACCGGCGTGGGGAGCGGGAATATCGGGAGGCTGTCGCGGAACATCTGCTGCGGCATCGCGGGCTGGGTGCGGCCAGCGGCACCAGGGTGCTGGCCACCGCCGGAACCAGCGCGGCCGCGGGCGAACTCGCGGCGGCGCTGCTGCGGCCCGGCGATGCGGTGGCCATCGAGGATCCGGGCTATCAGCGAGCGGCCGGGGCCTTCCGCGCGGCGGGCGCGCGCCTGGTCCCGGTGCCGGTCGACGATGAGGGCCTGCGGGTGGACCTGCTGCCCGAGGACGCGAAGATGGTGTACTGCACTCCCGCGCACCAGTTTCCGCTCGGCGCGCGCATGCCCGCCGCCCGCCGGGTCGACCTCATCGAATTCGCCCGCCGCACCGGCGCACTCGTGATCGAGGACGACTACGACGGCGAATTGCGCTACGACACCGCGCCGCTGCCGCTGCTGGCCACCCTGGCTCCGGATCTGGTCGTGCACCTGGGCACCACCAGCAAGATCCTCACCCCGTCCCTCGGGGCCGGATGGCTGGTCGCGGATCCGGCGGTCACCGCGGCGGTGCTCGCCCACCGCGAACTCACCGGCACCAGCCCGGCTCCGGCCGGCCAGCAGGTGGTGGCCGAGCTGGCCCGGCACGGCGACCTGGCCCGGCATCTGCGTCGCCTGCGCCGCGAGATGCCCGCCCGCCGAGCCCTGGTGGTGGACGAGCTGCGCGGCCGCGGCCTGGACGTGCGCGGCGACGACGCGGGCTCGCACGTCTTCGTCCCGCTCGCGACCGCCGACGAGGAGGACCGCGCGGTGGCCGCGGCCCGTGCGCTCGGCGTCTACCTGGATCCGCTCGCCCGCCACCATCTGGGCCCCCGGCACACCTACGGCATCGCCCTCGGATATGCCGCCCTGGCTGCGGCGGACCTGCCCGGGGCGGTCCGGTTAGCCGGAGCCGCGCTGGCCCGAGTCGTAGAGTGGTGCGCATGACCGAAAAGGACATCCACGCGCGCATCAAGGAACTCGTGGACCGTGAGCACGAGCTGCGCGCCAAGACCACGGGTGGCGAAATGGATCCGGAGGCCGGGCGTCGCCAGCTGGCCGAGATCGAGGTCCAGCTCGATCAGTGCTGGGATCTGCTCCGCCAGCGCCGCGCCCGTCTCGACCAGGGGCGCAACCCCGACGAGGCGCAGGTCAGCTCGCCCCGCCAGGTCGAGGGCTACCTGCAGTAGGAGCTCGGAGCTCTTGTTCCCGGCGTCGCCCGTGGCGGAGCGGCCCGGGGCCAGTTTTCGGGAGTCCGGGGCCGACGCCCCTGGGGGCTCTCGCGTGTTGGGTCTACCCTTTTCAGATGGTGGCAACGACAGACATCACAACTGCGGACGGAGTCGTTCGCGGACTTCGGGGCCGCCGCGTTTCACGCTGGCGGTCCATTCCATTCGCGGCGGCTCCGGTCGGGGCGCTCCGATTCCGAGCGCCGCGGCCGGTGCAGCCGTGGAGCGGCGTGCGCGACGCGACCGACTTCGGTTATGCCGCAATGCAACACCGCGATGGTGCACGGATCGGGCCGCAGCAGTCACAGCCGACCGGTGAAGACTGCCTGACGCTCAACGTGACCGTCCCGAATGCGCCGTCATCGGCACCGCGCCCGGTCATGGTGTTCATTCACGGCGGCGGCTACATGATCGGAACCTCCGCGCTGCGGCTGTATTCCGGTGCGCGGCTGGCGGTTCGCGGGGATGTCATCGTGGTGTCGGTCAACTACCGGCTGGGGGCCTTCGGCTACGTGGATTTCGGCGAATACTCCACGCCCGAGAGCCGATTCGACTCCAACCTCGGTCTGCGTGATCAGGTCGCGGCCCTGGAGTGGGTGCGGCGCAATATCGGCGCGTTCGGCGGTGACCCGGACAATGTCACCATCTTCGGCGAATCGGCGGGGGCGCACGCGGTGCTCACCCTCATGGCCACGCCCGCCGCGGCCGGGCTGTTCCACCGCGCCATCGCCCAGAGCGCGCCCGCGGACTGGGCGCCGAGCCAGGCCGAGGCCCGCCTGTTCGCGCGTCGCTGCCTCGACGATCTCGGCATCGCGCCCGGGGACGCGGCCGAGGCGCTGCGCACGGCCCCTGCCAACGACATTCGCAAGGCCGTCGACCGCGCGGTCGCCCGGGTCATGCGAGAGCAGCCGGGCCTGTTCCCGGTGGCCCCGGTGGTGGACGGCGAATTCCTGCCCGCCGCGCCGGTCGCCGCGTTCGCCGACGGCACCGCGCACCGGGTACCGCTCATCATCGGCACCAATCGTGACGAGGCCACTTTGTTCGTGCGCTTCGATGACACGCTGCCCACCACGCCCGACCGCATGCGCTGGCTGCTGCACCATGTCGACCAGGCCATGGAGTTGGGCGAGGACAGCCCCGTCGTCACCAAGCTCGGTCAGTCCATGCCGACCTCGGAGGAGCGGTTGCATCAGGCGCTCGCCGAATTCGGCGCGGACGTCGAATCCCGGTTGACGGGAGCGTATCCCGGCTTCCCGGGCAAGAGGGCCACCGTCCGGATGGGCGGCGACTTCACCTTCTGGCGGCCTTCGGTGCGCGTCATGGAGGCGCACAGCCGTTACGCGCCGACCTACGCCTACCGCTACGACTTCGCCCCGCGCGCAGTCCAATTGAGCGGTTTCGGCGCCACCCACGCCCTCGACCTGATCCCGGTGTTCGGCGCGGTGGATTCGTCCTTCGGCCGCGCCATGACCGCGCTGGGCGGGCACCGCGGCTTTCGGGAGGTGTCGTGCCAGTTCCAGGACAACTGGCTGGCGTTCGCTCGTACCGGCGCACCGCTCCCGTCCTGGCCCGTCTATACCGAGGAGCAGCGCGCGACGCTGATCATCGATTCGCCCAGCCGGGTGGAACGCGATCCAGAGCGCACCAAACGCTTGGCGTGGCAAGGGGTTCGGATTCCCGCCCTCACCTGAGCGGTGTCACCACCGGAGGTACCGCAGGCCGAGTGCGGACAACTCCGCCTCGGCCAGCGCGGTGAGCGCGGCGGTGGTCGGGATCGCGTCCGGATCCAGGCCGACCAGCGACAGCGTGTAGGTGTCGGCGATCCGGGTCAGATAGCCGGAGAGTCGTGTCCGGGGGAGACCGTCGAGCCGCAGCCCGGGGTGGATGGCGCGGGCCGCCACGCCGGTGCAGGCATGCGGTCCCAGCGCCAGCAGGGACTCCGGGAGGTTTCCGATATTGGAGCACAGGATGTCTCGCTCGCCGGCGCCCCTGGCCAGCCGGTACGCCCAGCGGTCGGGCATGACCTGGAGGATCTCCTCGGGAATGCCCCCCGGGCTGGTCATGCGGTGCTCGTAGGCGGCGCGGGCCTTGCGGCGCAGGGACGCCGGGGTGTCGTCGCGGGTGACGGCGACCTCGGTCATGGACATGTCGTTGTCCACGCGCGGTTCGTCGCGGGTGTCGACCGGCAGGCTGGCGGCGATGGTGTCGCCGCGAAAGCCGCTGGACCACAGCATCTTCGCGATCAGGTATACGAAGACGCTGTTGGCGGTGCCCGCCTGGGTCACGGCGACGCGGTTCCAGTCGCGGGCGGGAATCTCGAAGACCGATCCGCAGGTGGCCGAGCCGCCGGGAACCGCCGTGGCATTCGCGGCGCTCGACAGCACCTTTCGAGCAGCCGGCGCGGTGGGACGTTCGGGAATGCCACGTCGCAGCGCGCGGGCGGTCCCGGCCAGAACGGTGGCCCACATGTGTCGCGCGTCGGCCCAATCCGAGTGCCCCGCGACGGGCGCCGCCAGTGGGGTGCCGGACAGCGCGTTGTCGATGGCCAGGGTCAGCGCCCGTCCGTCGGCCAGGGCATGCGAACAGGTCAGCGCGACCAGGCAGCCGCCGTCGTCCAGCCGCGCCGCGGACAGTCGCCAGCCGGGCCCGGTTTCCGGATCGAGGTCCTCGCCCTGCCGGTCGGCCCAATCCAGCACCGTGGCAACCGGAATCGGTTCGGTCGTCATGGTGAACGGATATGCCGACTCGTTCCGCTGCCAGCGCGGCCGCGCCCCCGGCACCCGGGAGCGCACCACCCGCCGCCCGAGCGGCCCGCCGCGCAGATCGCGGTGCACCCGCCAGAGCAGGGCCGGATGGACCGGCTCGGCGGTACGCCAGAGCCCCTGCAGGACGATCGGGGTGCCCATGCCCCGATGCGACCGCAGGAAGATCTCGTCCAGTACGCTCAGCCGATCCATCGAACGGCAAGCGTACCGATCGGTTCTATGACGCGCTGCCGCGCGCATTCGGGCTGGTAGCCGGCACCGCGATGGCCGGGTCAGGCCGGGCGGCCGTGGCGGCCCGCGCCGGAGGCGAAACGCTGCGCGCCATCGAGCGCGCCGTCGGCCAGGGCCTTCATGCCGTGGCGCAGCTCGTTGGCGATGGCCTCGGGCTCCGCCAGGCCGTTCTGCTCCAACACCGACAGGCGGTCCGAGCGCAGGCAGGTCTGGGGGAGGGCGGCCAGTTCGAGCGCGAGTTCCTCGGCGGCGCGGCGGGATTCGCCGGTCGGCACCACCCGGTTCACCAGGCCGATCTGCAGCGCCTCGGTGGCGCCGACGGCGCGGCCGGTGAGGATGAGGTCCATGGCGCGGCCCTCGCCGATGATGCGGGGCAGTCGCACCGTGCCGCCGTCGATGAGCGGCACTCCCCAGCGGCGGCAGAAGACGCCGAAGGTGCTGTCCTGCTCCGCGATTCGCAGATCGCACCAGAGCGCCAGCTCGATGCCGCCCGCGACCGCGTAACCGGAGACCGCCGCGATGACGGGCTTGGACAGCTTCATGCGGGTCGGACCCATGGGCCCGTCGCCGTCCTCGGTGACCTGGTTGGAGCGTGCGGTGCCGAGGGCCTTCAGGTCGGCGCCGGCGCAGAAGGTGCCGCCGTCGCCCCAGAGCACCGCGACCGCGGCGGTGGGGTCGGCGTCGAAGTCGCGGAAGGCGTCGGCCAGGGCTTTCGCGGTGGGTCCGTCGACCGCGTTGCGGGCTTCGGGTCGGTGCAGGATCACGGTGTAGACGGGGCCGTTGCGCTCCACTCTGACTGTCACGGGGCCGACAGTACGCCGTAAGCGGATTCTGTACAGCGGCACCGAGCGCCTCGGTCGAGGGCGACGGTGGGGTTGCATCAAGAAATGAATTGGTGGTTCACTTCTTGCATGGCCTATCGCAGAACGCCCGCTGTCCAGGCGCGCCTGGATGCCCAGGCGGGGTCGATCGTGCGCGCGGCCATGACCGTCCTGTCCCGCGACGGATTCGCCGGGCTGTCCATGGCCGCGGTCGCCGCCGAGGCCGGGGTCGCCACCGGCACGGTGTACAAGAACTTCAGCGGCAAGGCCGAACTCGTCACCGCCGTCTTCCGCGAGGTCGTCACCCGCGAGGTCGACGCCGTCGCCGAAGCCGGAGCGGCGGGGCAGGGGCGCAGCGCCCCGGACCGGGTCACCGCCGCCGTCGAGACCTTCGCCGGCCGTGCTCTCAAGAACCCCAAACTCGCCTACGTCCTGCTCGCCGAACCCGTGGATGCCGCCGTCGACGCCGAGCGCCTGCGCTTTCGCCGGGCCTTCGCCGAGACCTACGTCGCCGCGATCGCTGACGGCATCGCCGATGGTCAACTGCCGCCGCAGGATCCGCGGACCTCGGCCACCGCACTGGTCGGAGCCATCGGCGAGGTGCTGGTCGGCCCGCTGTCCGAACAGCTCCAGAGCGAATCGGTGCTGCCGGAACTGGTCGCCTTCGCCCTGCGCGCCCTCGGCGTCCCACACGAATAGGAGTCACCCGCAATGCACACGCATGACGTCTTCAATCAGGCGCCGCCCATCGTCCCCTTCGACAACTCCCGCCAACCCGCGCTGATCGAGGGCCTGCACCGGGAGGGCGCGGGCTGGGCCGAGGCCGAGGTGCGGGAGCTGGGCGTGCTCGCGGGCGGCGCCGCCGCGCAGGAGTGGGGTCGGCTGGCCAATGAACACCCGCCGGTCCTGCACACCCACGACCGCTACGGCAACCGCATCGACGAGGTCGAGTTCCACCCGTACTGGCACAACCTCATGGACACCGCCGTATCGCACGGCCTGCACGGTTCGCCCTGGCAGGACGACCGGCCCGGCGCGCACGTGGCCCGTGCCGCCAAGTTCTACACCTGGGGCCTGGCCGACGCCGGGCACATGTGCCCGATCTCCATGACGTACGCCGTGGTGCCCGCGCTGCGCCACAATCCGGAACTGGCCGCGAAGTACGAGCCGCTACTGGCCTCCCGCGTCTACGACTTCGGCCTGCGCGAGCCCTCCACCAAGGCCGGTCTCATCGCGGGCATGTCCATGACCGAGAAACAGGGCGGCTCCGACGTCCGCGCCAACACCACCACGGCCACCCCGCTGTCGGACGGCACCTACCGCATCGTCGGCCACAAGTGGTTCACCTCGCACCCCATGGGCGACATGTTCCTGACCCTGGCCCAGGCGCCGGGCGGTCTGTCCTGCTTCCTGCTGCCCCGGGTGCTGCCGGATGGCACTCGCAACGCCCTGCGCATCCAGCGGCTCAAGGACAAGCTGGGCAACAAGTCCAACGCCTCCTCGGAGCTCGAGTACGAGAACGCCATCGGCTGGCTGGTCGGCGATGAGGGCGCGGGCGTGAAGACCATTATCGAAATGGTCAATATGACCCGGCTGGACTGTGTGATCGGCTCGGCCACCGGTATGCGCGCCGGCACCGTCTACGCCACCCACCACGCCCGGTACCGCCAGGCGTTCGGCAAGCATCTTGTCGACCAGCCCGCCATGCGGAATGTGCTGGCGGACCTGGTGATCGAGTCCGATGCCGCGACCACGGTCATGATGCGCCTGGCCGGCGCCACCGACCGCGCCGAGGCCGACCCCGCCGAGGCGGCCCTGCGCCGCATCGCGCTGGCGGTGACCAAGTACTGGGTGTGCAAGCGTGCCCCGGCGCACGCGGCCGAGGCCCTGGAGTGCTTCGGCGGCAACGGCTATGCCGAGGAGTCCGGCATGCCGCGGCTGTACCGTGAGGCCCCGCTCATGTCCATCTGGGAGGGCTCGGGCAATGTGGCGGCGCTGGACGCGCTGCGCGCCATGGGCCGCCAGCCCGAGACGGTCGAAGCGTTCTTCAACGAGGTGAACCTGTCTCGCGGCGCCAACCGCCACCTGGACGAGGCCATCGACCGAATCGGCAAGGAGCTCACCGACTTCGCCGATATCGAATACCGCGCGCGCCGGGTGGTGGAGCTCATGGCGCTGGTGCTGCAGGGCGCGCAGCTGGTGCGGCACGGGCACCCGGCCGTCGCGGATGCCTTCTGCGGCACCAGGTTCGGCGGTGACTGGGGTATCGCGTTCGGCACGCTGCCGACCGGAGTCGACACCGAGGCCATTATTCGGCGCGCCTACGTCGACTGAACTGCCACGGGGTTCGCCCGCCCGGTCCGGCGGGTGGGCGGATCCGTGTGGAGATCGGCGGAGCCCATCGAAATAGGGCTCGTGTCGAATAGCTATTGATTCGCCAGTGTGCTTAGGGTCGAATCATGAACGCACGAATTCTCTTCGGCGCGGCCGTGGCCGCGGTAGCGGTCACCCTGGCGGGCAATGCGGTGGCCTCCGCCGACCCGATTCCCCTGAACCCGGACGACTACAAGGTCGGCGACACCGTCTACTTCGCCGCCAATGCCTCCGGCTGCCAGATCCGCCCCACTGGTGATGTGGGCTGCTGGTACGGCGCCGGCGGCGCCGGCTGGTTCGGGCTGCCGGTCTCGGACCTCGTCATCGATCTCCCGTTCCTGCCCGCCCACCCGAGCTTCGGCCTCTGGGGCGAGGTGGCCCGCCCGGGCGCGAAGTCCTTCCCGCTCGACGACGGCACCTACACCCTCAGCTACGCGGGAGCGACCTGCACCGTCACCGGCGGCGCCCACTTCACCACCACCTGCACGTCCAAGGGCCACTCCTTCACGCGAGGCGTCGAGGGCACCCGATTCAGCTGACCCCGGCGGCGGTCACCCGAAATCGAGGCCCTGGGCAGCCAGGGCCTCACGCAGAATCAGAATAGCCGTGGGCCCCATGCCATCCAGAGCGAGCAACTCGCTCTCGGCGACGCCGTCAGCTGTTCCAGGCTCCGATACCCGGCGGCGGCGAGGGCTCGGGCCGCCGGGGCGGAGACTCCCCGGGGCCATATCGAATCGCTTATCATCGAAGCTCAGGTCGCCTCGGTGCGCTTCCGAGGTGGGTGGCGTGCCGCGGTCGCGCCCTATTCGCGCCACTTCCGTCCGACGCCCGCGCGGCCCGGCGATTCGGGCATATCGTTGCGTCGGTCCTCGTAACCGGACGGAACCCGAAGCCACGCCGGGTGGATCTGATGATCGCGGCCGTCACGTCGGTACACGGATTGTCGTTGTTCACGGTCGATCCCGACGACTTCTCCGGCCTGACCGGATCGGTCGAGATCGAGAAGGTCACCCACCCGGACAATCGTTGACCCCTGTGTTTCCTCCCCGACCCGGTCATGGCTATGGGCGGCAATCGGTATCGGAATGCGCCCGCGGCGCACGACTGTCGTGCTCTACCTTCGGGAATGCGGGGACATTCATCAAGTAGTGAATCGGGGTGGATCGAGAAGCCTCGTTAATCGATGCCCGAATTGTGAAATATGCGAATTCGCGCTGGTGTCAAAGGTTTCCGTGCTCTAGTGTCGATGATCATGAACGTGCGTAGTGTTATCGGCAGTGCGATGGCAGCGGTCGCGCTCACAATCCTCGGCACCGGCGCTGCCTCGGCGGACTCGGGTGTCATCGAGGCGGACAACTCGGATTTCCTGGTCGGCGACACCCTGTATTTCAATGAGTTCGCCACCCAGTGCGCCATTCACGCGAATGGCGATGTCGCCTGCGATCTCGGACAGGGCAACAAACTCTGGGGCCTGATTCCCATCTCCGACATCGTGATCGACGGCTCCTTCCTGCCCGCCCACCCGACCTTCGGCCTCGGCGGCCAGCACGGCAATCCGAATGCCCGCCAGCTCTGGGATGTGCCGCGCCCGCCCGGAAATGTGTACGCCGGCACCCAGTTCGACTACGCGGGCGCGACCTGCCTCGGCGGGCGTCCGCACGGCGGCGGCATGACCTGCACCTCCCACGGCCACACCTTCACCGTCGGCACCCAGACCAGCATCAGCTGACCGTGCCCCGATGGCCTGACGACACCGTGCGGGCTGCGACCAAGGCCACGCTTCCGGCCGCAGCCCGCCGGTAATAGCGTCGGGAACATGCCTCGTACAACGACGTACACCCGGTGGATCGCCCTTCCGCCGCAGCAGCTGTGGGCCGTGCTCGGCGATCCCGCCCGCTGGCCCGAGTGGAATCCCGCTGTCACCGCGGTGACGCTGCACGGCACACCCGCGGCGGGCGTCACCGGCGACTACCTGCCCCGCGGGCGCGTCACCGAGGCCGTGCACGGGCGGCTGGCGAAGCCGTTCACTGTCTCCACCTTCGTGCCCGATCGCGAAATCACCCTGGAACAGCCGGAACCCGTGGGCGCCATGCGGATGCGCTGGGTGCTCACCCCGCGCGACGGCGGCACCGAACTCAGCCAGCAGCTCACCTTCTCGGGGGCGTCGGCAGCGGTCATGCGCAAGGTCGTCGGCGACCTGCTGCAGACCGACGCCCGCACCTGCTTCGTGCGCCTGGCTCAGCTGGCCGGACTGCGCCCCACCGCCGACGCGCTCACCGTCGTGATCGCCGGTGGCACAGGCGCTCTGGGCCGAACCCTGGCCGCCGATCTCAGCTGTCGCGGCCACCGCGTCGTCATCCTCACCCGGCGCGCCGTGCCGGAACTGCCCTACCCGCAATACGAATGGGATGGCCGCACCGTCGGCGCGTGGGCCGACGCGCTGCGCAATCCCGGGCGCACCGCGCTGATCAACCTCGCGGGCAAGCTCGTCGACTGCCGCCCCACCACCCGCAATATCGCCGAATTGCGCCGCAGCCGAGTAGATTCCACCCGCGCGCTGGTAGCGGCATCCAAGACGCTGGACCGACCGCTCGACCACTGGATCCAGGCCGGCACCACCGCCATCTGGGCAGACGCGGGGGAGCTGCGCTGCACCGAGGCCACACCCCTGCCCGAGCCGGGGCTGCCGCAGATGACCGGTGTCGCCGAACCCTGGGAGGCGGCCTCGGACGGGGCCAATACCGCACACCGGATCATCCTGCGCACCTCGATCGTGCTCGACCCGGACGCGCCGGCGCTGAAGCGCCTGGTGGGGCTGACCAAGATGGGTCTGGGCGGCAGTGTCGGCAGCGGCAGGCAGTGGTTCAGCTGGATCCACGTCGAGGACTGGCTGGCCATCGTGCGCGCCGGGCTCGGACTGGATCCACGGGTCACCCTGCCCGACGGCGTACTGGTCGCGGCCACCGACTTCCCGGTCCGCAACAAGGAGCTCATGACCACGCTGCGCAGGCGGCTGCGCCGCCCGTGGTCGCCGCCCACCCCCGCACTCGCCCTGGCCGTCGGCGCGATCTTCCTGCGCACCGATCCGGCGCTCGGGCTGACCGGGCGGCACGCCACCTCGGAGGTGCTGCGGCACAGCGGGTTCCGCTTCCGCTATCCGACCCTCGACGAGGCGCTGTCCGACCTGCTGCCCCGCTGAGCCGCCCGCCCGGGAGATCCCGGGTGTGATCTGAGGCAAACCCGCGATATCGGTGTCACGTTTCGGCCCGCTCCGGCGTCTCATGGGCATGAATGCCACCGCGAACCGCGCCGATGCCGCCGACCAGCGGTATCACCTCGCCGCGGGCCTGAAACGCTCCATCAACAAGGTCTTCCCGACCCACTGGTCGTTCCTGCTCGGGGAGATCGCGCTCTACAGCTTCATCATCCTGCTGCTGTCCGGGGTCTACCTGACGCTCTATTTCGAACCGTCCATGACCGAAGTGACCTACAGCGGCAGCTATCAGCCGCTGCGGGGCGTGCAGATGTCGGCCGCCTACCGCAGCGTCCTGGACATCTCCTTCGACGTGCGCGGCGGGCTGTTCGTGCGGCAGGTTCACCACTGGGCCGCCCTGCTGTTCGCGGCGTCCATCATCATCCACATGTTCCGGGTGTTCTTCACCGGCGCGTTCCGCAAGCCGCGCGAGGCCACCTGGGTGATCGGCGCGGTGCTGCTGATCCTGGCCATGTTCGAGGGCTACTTCGGGTACTCGCTGCCCGACGACCTGCTCTCCGGCACCGGCCTGCGGTCACCGCTGGGCGGCATCACCATGGCGGTCCCCGTCATCGGCACCTGGACCCACTTCTTCCTCTTCGGCGGGGAATTCCCGGGCACCGTGCTGATCCCGCGCCTCTACATCACCCATGTGTTGCTGTTCCCGGGAATCATGCTGGCGCTCATCGGCGCGCACATCGCGCTGGTCTGGTACCAGAAGCACACCCAGTTCCCCGGGCCCGCCCGCACCGAGCGAAATGTGGTGGGCGCGCGCATCGTTCCGGTGTTCTCCCTGGACCAGGGCGCGTTCTTCGCCTTCACCCTGGCCACCGTCGCGCTCATGGGCGGCCTGTTCCAGATCAACCCGATCTGGAACCTGGGGCCCTACAACCCGGCCCAGGTGTCGGCGGGATCCCAGCCCGACTTCTACATGATGTGGACCGACGGCCTGACCCGGCTCATGCCGCCCTGGGAGATCTACCTCGGCCGCTACACCATTCCCGCGGCCTTCTGGGTGGCTGTCGTGATGGGCATCGTCCTGGCGGTCATTCCGATGTATCCGTGGATCGAGAAGCGGCTCACCAAGGACACCGCGCACCACAATCTGCTGCAGCGGCCGCGAGATGTGCCGGTGCGCACCGCGATCGGTGCCATGGCCATCGCCTTCTACCTGGTGCTCACCCTCGCCTGCGTGAACGACATCATCGCGCTGAAGTTCGATGTCTCGCTCAACGCCGCCACCTGGTTCTTCCGCATCGCCTTGCTGATCCTGCCGCCGCTGGCGTACCTCGTCGCCTACCGGTTCTGCCTGGGCCTGCAGCGCGGCGACCGGGCGGTGCTCGAGCACGGCATCGAGACCGGCATCATCAAGCGGCTGCCACACGGCGAGTACATCGAGGTGCACCAGTCGCTCGGACCGGTGGACCGGCACGGGCATCCGATTCCGTTGGCGTACCAGGGCGCGGCCGTACCGAAGAAGATGAACAAGCTCGGCTCCGCGGGCAAACCCGGCCCCGGCGGGTTCCTCACCGCCGACCCACCCGAGGAACGCGCGACCCTCACCGCCCAGCATCATGAGGAGGAACGGGCACAGCTCGCTGTGCTGAAAGCCAAGCAGGACATCGGGAGTCGAGGATGAAACTCCGGACACGCACCGACCACGAGGAATACGGGCTACTGGTGCCCGCCGCCACCGTCTACGACATGCAGTCCGCGCACACCGTCCGGCAACTGTTGCACGCGCACGGGGTGCGCGCCACGATGGGCCGGGCGCACATCCACCGCTGGCGAAACATCAAGGACCGCTTCCGAATTCTGGTCTTCCCCGAGGACGCCGTGCGGGCCTACACCGTCCTCAGTCGCCACACCAGCTGATCAGAGCTTGGTCAGGGTCCGGCTGTACTGCGGGATCAGCCGGATCTTGCCCGCCGTGCCGAAGTCGATGGTGACCGTGGCCAGGGAGCCGAAGCCCTCGGCGGCGATGACCCGGCCCAGACCGTACTTGTCGTCGTTGACGCGGTCACCGACGGCCAGCACCAGGCCGGCGTTGTTGCGCTTGCTTCCGGAGGCGGCCGGTGCGGGTCGTCGCTCGCCGCGGTCGCGCAGACCGGGTCGGGGCTCGGACCAGCCGTCACCGCGGGTCCAATCCCGTTCCAGACCTTCGTCTTCGCCGCGCCGGCGGAAACCGCGCGAGGTCTGCGACGGGGTCGGCTCCAGGCGCCGCCAATCCAGGAGGTGACCCGGAATCTCTTGGAGGAAGCGGGATTCCGGATTGGAGACCGGCTGCCCCCAGCCCGAGCGGACCACGGCCCGGGTCAGGTATAGGCGCTTGCGGGCGCGCGTGATGCCCACATACGCCAGGCGGCGCTCCTCCTGGAGCTCCGTCGGATCGCCCAGGGCGCGCATGTGCGGGAACTGACCGTCCTCCCAGCCGGTCACGAACACGACCGGGAACTCCAGGCCCTTGGCGGTGTGCAGGGTCATCAAGGTGACCACACCGGAACCCTCTTCGGGAATCTGGTCCGCGTCGGCCACCAGCGAGACGCGCTCCAGGAAGGCGGCCAGCGAACCCGGCTCGGGTTCGCCCTCGGCCTGCTCGGGCAGGATCCCCTCGGCCCGCGCGGCCTCCACATTGTTGCGTGCCTCGGAACTGAATTCGCGTGCGACGCTGACCAATTCATTGAGGTTATCCAGGCGCGCGCCGTCCTGCGGATCATCGGATGCCTCCAGCTCGGCGCGGTAGCCGGTGCGGTCCAGCACCGCCTCGACGACCGAACCCACATCGGGGAAGTCCATGTCCTGCTGTGCGCCCGCCGCCCGGATCTCGTCCAGCAGCTCCAGGAATCCGGCGATGGCCCGCTGCGACCGGGTGTTCAGCAGCGCCACCTTGCCGTCGGCCGCCTCCCGAAGCGCCTGTGCGAAGCCGGTATTCCGCTGCTCGGCATGCACGGCCACACACGCCTCCGCACGGTCGCCGATGCCGCGGCGCGGGGTGTTGAGAATGCGGCGCAGACTCACCGTGTCGTCCGGATTCTCCAGGACGCGCAGGTAGGCCACGATGTCGCGAACTTCCTTGCGCTCGTAGAAGCGGACGCCGCCGACCACCTTGTAGGGCAGGCCCATGCGGATGAAAATCTCCTCCAGAGCCCGCGAATTGTTGTTGGTGCGGTAGAAGACCGCCACATCCGCGTAGTTGGCCTCGCCCTGATCCACCAGCCGGTCGATCTCGCGGGCCACGAACGAGGCCTCGTCGTGCTCGTTGTCGGCCACGTAGCCGACGATCAGATCGCCGTCGCCCTGATCGGTCCACAGCTTCTTCTCGCGCCGCCCCTCGTTGCGGGCGATGACCGCGTTGGCGGCGGTCAGAATGTGCTGGGTGGAGCGGTAGTTCTGTTCCAGCAGAATGGTTTCCGCGTCCGGGAAGTCGCGCTCGAACTCCTCGATATTGCGGATGGTGGCGCCGCGGAAGGCGTAGATGGACTGGTCCGCGTCACCCACCACGCACAGCTCCGACGGCGGCACCCGGTCTTCGGAATCGGTATCGCCACCCCGCACGCCCCGGTGATGGCCCACCAGCTCGCGCACCAGCACGTACTGGGCGTGGTTGGTGTCCTGGTACTCGTCGACCAGCACGTGCCGGAAGCGTCGCCGGTAGTACTCGGCCACCTGCGGATGCCGCTGCAGCAGCGACACCGTCTCGCCGATCAGATCGTCGAAGTCGAGGGCATTGGCCGCGCGCAGCCGCCGCTGGTACTCGTCGTAGACCCGGGCCACGATGCGCGGCAGCTCGCTGTCCTCGGTCTCGGCGTCGGCCGCGGCCTGCGGCGGATCGATGAGCTCGTTCTTGAGATTCGAGATGGCGGTGGCCAGCAGGCGCGGCGAGTACTTCTTGGCGTCGATCTCGAAGTCGCGAATGATCATGCCCAGCAGCCGCCGCGAATCGTCCGCGTCGTAGATGGAGAAGTTGGAGTTCAGCCCCGCCAGTAGCGATGCCTGGGTGCGCAGGATGCGCACGCAGCTGGAGTGGAAGGTGGATACCCACATCCCGGCCGCGCGCGGGCCGACCAGCCCTGTCACGCGCTCACGCATCTCGGCGGCGGCCTTGTTGGTGAAGGTGATGGCCAGCACCTCGCCGGGCCGCACCCCGCGGGCGTCGAGCAGATAGGCGATGCGACGGGTGAGGACCGCGGTCTTTCCAGAACCGGCCCCGGCCACGATCAGCAGCGGGGTGCCGGTGTGCATCACCGCGGCGCGCTGTTGTGGATTCAGCCCCTCGAGCAACGCTCCGCCGCCCCGAGCTTGCTCGGTCTTCTGCTCGTCCCGTGCCACCGTCGTATTCATCGCCCATCCACGCTACCGGCGCGCACCGACAGGCGGCGGGGCGGATCACGCAGGTGTCCGATAAGTGCCGGTCCAGCGAACATCGGGTGAACTGCACCGCGTCGGGAGACTCGGGAGATTCACAAACGTACCCGTTTTGCTTCGTTCCCTCCGCGTGGCACACTCGTCCCGTGACCGGCTCGATGGCGACGCATTTCACCTGAGTCCGACCCTGGGGGACAATGTATGGCCAATAGGTCTGATTCTTGGTGAAGAACGGATCGGTAACAGGTTGGGTCCACCCGCCGATCGACGTTCTGGACCACGAGGAGTTGAAGAATGAGCATCTCGACGACCGGAGCGTCCGAGTCGGCCACCGGCTCGGACGCCACCCTGCCCTCCGAGGCTGAGATCGAAAAGCTGCGCTTGGAAATCGACAAGTTGGACGCCGAAATCCTCGCCGCCATCAAGCGCCGCACCGAGGTCTCACGCATCATCGGGCGGACCCGAATGGCGAACGGCGGGCCCAAGCTCGTCCACTCCCGCGAGATGAAGGTGCTGGAGCGATTCAGCGAGCTGGGCCAGGAGGGCCATACCCTGGCCATGCTGCTACTGCGGCTGGGCCGCGGTCGGCTGGGGCATTGACACTCGCATCAGGGGCCTAGCCCCTGACCCCCGGGCCTGCCGCCTCCGGCACGGCCCGTTAACGCCGGGCATCGCTCGCTCGATACAACGTGCGGTGCGTCGCGAAGCGCGGCCCCCACAGATCGCGCTGCATGCGTGCCACGGATGCAGCTTTCCCAAGGCCGCCCCGGGTGTCTCGACCCCGGGGCGGTTCTTTCACGCCTAGGGCAGGGCGATGTACTTCGTGTCGAGGTATTCCTCGATGCCCTCGAAGCCGCCCTCACGGCCGAAACCGGATTCCTTCACGCCGCCGAAAGGTGCGGCCGGGTCGGAGATGACCCCGCGATTGACGCCGACCATGCCGGTCTCCAAACCCTCGGCGACTCGCAGCGCGCGGTCCAGGCTGCGGGTGTAGACGTACGCGACCAGGCCGAATTCGGTGTTGTTGGCCGCGGCCAGCCCTTCCTCCTCGGTATCGAAGCCGACGATCGGGGCGACCGGGCCGAACACCTCCTCGCGCAGGATCCGGGCCTGAGCCGGGATATCGGTGAGGACGGTGGCAGGGTAGAACCAGCCCGGACCGACCGGGGCCTTGCCGCCCAGCTTCACCTGGGCGCCCGCCGACACCGCATCCTCCACCAGCTCGTTCACGGTGTCGAGCTGGTTCTCGTTGACGAGTGAGCCCAGGGTGGTGTCCGGGTCCACGCCATTGCCGAGCCGGTACTCCGCCATCGCCGCCACCAGCTTGTCGGTGAATTCCTGGCGAACCGAGTTCTGGACGTGGAAGCGGTTGGCCGCCGTGCACGCCTCACCACCGTTGCGCAGCTTGGCCAGCAGCGCGCCCCGCACGGCGGCATCCAGGTCGGCGTCGTCGAAGACCACGAAGGGGGCATTGCCGCCGAGTTCCATGGAGGTGCGCAACAGGCCGTGCGCGGACTGCTCGACCAGCTTCTTGCCGACCGCGGTGGAACCGGTGAAGGTCAGCTTGCGCAGGCGCGGGTCCTTCAGCAGCGGCGCGGTGACGGCGCCCGAACGGGAGGTGGTGATCACCGACAGCACACCGTCCGGCAGCCCGGCCTCGCTGCACAGCTGGGCCAGCAGCAGCATGGTCAGAGGGGTCTCGCCGGCGGGCTTCACGATCATGGTGCAACCCGCCGCCATCGCCGGGCCGATCTTGCGGGTGCCCATGGCCAGCGGAAAGTTCCACGGCGTGATGGCCAGGCACGGGCCGACCGGCTGCTTGTGCACCAGAATTCGCCCGGTCCCGGCCGGGGCGGGCTGGTAGCGGCCGTGCACGCGGACGGCCTCCTCGCTGAACCAGCGGAAGAACTCCGCGCCGTAGCGGACCTCATTGCGGCTCTCCGGCAGGGCCTTTCCCATTTCGAGCGTCATGAGCAGGGCGAACTCCTCGGCCCGCGCGGTGATCGCCTCGAAGACCGCGCGCAGGATCTCCCCGCGCTGTCGGGCCGGGGTCGCGGCCCATTCGGCCTGCACGGCCGCGGCCGCGTCGAGGGCGCGCACCGCGTCCTCGGGAGTCGCGTCCGCGACTGCGGCGATCACCTCACCCGTGGCCGGATTGTGCACCGGGAAGGTCGCACCTCCCGCGGCGTCCACCGGACCGCGGATCCAGAGTTGCGTGGGAATGGACGAGAGTAGGGCGCTTTCGGTCACCATGACACGAGCCTAGGCTGGGTTATCTGCCCTTCGCTTCGCTCCGGGCGGGTTCGCGGCCACGGCGCAGGTCTATGGAGCCGCGGTCTCGATTCTTCCTTCCTCCGCTCCTCCAAGGCGCAGGTCTATGGAGCCGTTCGCTCCTCCGCTCCGTCAGTCCAGAATCGAGACGGCCGCGAACTATTTGTGCTGTCGTTTGCCCTTCGCTTCGCTTGGGGGCGGGTTTGTGGCTGGGGCGCAGGTCTGTGGAGCCGTGGTGTCGGTTCTTCTCTCGTCCGGTCCGTCAAGGCGCAGGTCTATGGAGCCGTTCGCTTCCGCGCGCCGGGTTGGAGGTCTATCGAGCCGGGAGTGGAATCAGCGCTCCGCCTCCTTGCGCTCGGCCGCGAACTATTCGGGTGACCGCTGAATTTCGCTCTGCGCTGGGGGAATCCGGCAATGCGACCACGCACGGCAGGGGGTGCGGCAGGCGGGGAATGTCTTGTTACCTGCGAGTCGCATTGTGAAGGTTGTAACCTCGGCGATCGTGAGCAGCGACATCACCGCGTCGGCGGTCTGGCGGAAACTGCACGACCATCATGCGTCGATCGGCGGGCGGCATCTGCGGGAGTTCTTCGCCGAGGATCCGGCGCGCGGCGGTGAGCTGACGGTGCGGGTGGCGGACCTGCACATCGACTACTCCAAGCATCGGGTGACGCGCGAGACCCTGGATCTGCTGGTCGAATTGGCGCACGCCGCCGGCGTCGAGCAGCGGCGCGACGCCATGTTCGCGGGCGAGCACATCAATACCTCCGAGGATCGCGCGGTCGGGCACGTGTGGCTGCGCCGCCCGCTCGGCGAGCCGCTGACCGTCGACGGCCAGGATGTCGAGACCGATGTGCACGAAGTGCTGCGGCGCATGGGCGAATTCACCGATCAGGTGCGTTCCGGGCAGTGGCGCGGCGCGACGGGGGAGCGCATCAGCACGGTGGTGAACATCGGCATCGGCGGTTCCGACCTGGGCCCGGCCATGGTGACACTGGCGCTGCGGCACTACGCGGACGCCGGTATCTCGGCCCGCTTCGTGTCGAATGTCGATCCGGCGGACCTGGTTTCGACACTGCATGGGCTGGATCCGGCGACCACGCTGTTCATCGTGGCGTCCAAGACCTTCTCCACGCTGGAGACGCTCACCAACGCCACGGCGGCGCGCCGCTGGCTGGTGGCGGCGCTCGGCGAGGACGCCGTGGCCAAGCACTTCGTGGCGGTGTCCACGCACGCGCAGCGGGTGGCCGACTTCGGCATCGACACCGCCAATATGTTCGGCTTCTGGGACTGGGTGGGCGGCCGCTACTCCGTCGATTCGGCCATCGGCCTGTCGGTCATGGCGGTCATCGGCAAGGAACGCTTCGCCGAGTTCCTGGACGGAATGCACCGCGTGGACCAGCATTTCAAGTCCGCGCCGCTGCGCGAGAACGGTCCGGCGCTGCTGGGCCTGCTGGGCGTCTGGTACTCGAACTTCTTCGGCGCGCAGTCGCGGGCGGTGCTGCCGTATTCCAATGATCTGGCCCGCTTTCCGGCCTACCTGCAGCAGCTCACCATGGAGTCGAACGGGAAATCCGTTCGGGCCGACGGCACTCCGGTGTCGACCGGCACGGGCGAAATATTCTGGGGCGAGCCCGGCACCAACGGCCAGCACGCCTTCTATCAGCTACTGCACCAGGGCACCGTGCTGGTGCCCGCCGATTTCATCGGATTCGCCCGCCCCACCGACGATCTCCCCACCATCGACGGCACCGGCAGCATGCACGACATCCTGATGTCGAACCTCTTCGCCCAGACCAAGGTGCTGGCCTTCGGTAAGACCGCCGAGGAGATCGCCGCCGAGGGCACGGACGCGAAGATCGTGCCGCACAAGGTGATGCCGGGCAACCGCCCCACCACCGCCATCCTGGCCCCCCAGCTGACCCCGTCGGTGCTCGGGCAGCTCATCGCCCTCTACGAGCACATCGTCTTCACCGAGGGCGCGATCTGGGGCATCGACAGCTTCGACCAGTGGGGCGTGGAACTCGGCAAGCAGCAGGCACTGGCACTGGCACCGCTGCTTACCTCGGCGGAAGAACCTGTGGCGCAATCTGATTCGTCGACGGACGCGCTGATTCGCTGGTACCGCTCGAACCGGCGCTGACCGCCGCTCGCCCGCGCGGATCTTTCGGCTGGTCACAGAACGGGATCGCCGCACCCGACAGGCCGCGCGGGTATTCCGAGCCGTCCGTGCGCTCGTGGACCAGCGCAGCGAACTCGGCGAGCCGTGACTGTCGCGACAGCACCCGCTCGGTCAGCATGGCATGGTGCGCACCGGCTCCCCCGCGATGGCCGACAGCGGGCACGGCTCGGTCCTGGCCTTTAACGCCGGAAGGCGCGCCCCACGGGGCGCGCCTTCCGGTCGAGTTCGGTTGCGGGTCAGTCCCGTTCGGGGCCGAGGGAGATGCCGCGCGAGGCCAGCCAGGGCAGCGGGTCGATCTTGTCGACGCCGTTCAGCCAGACCTCGAAGTGGCAGTGCGGGCCGGTCGAGAAGCCGCGGTTACCGACGGTCGCGATTTGATCGCCCGCCATCACGCGCTGGCCCTGGGAGACCGTCGCGGTGTCGACGTGGCCGTAGATGGTGACCGTGCCGTCATCGTGCAGCAGGCGGACCCACATGCCGAAACCGGAGGCGGGACCGGCCTCGAGGACGGTGCCGTCGGCGACAGCGTAGATCGGGGTGCCGATCGGGGCGGCGATGTCCACGCCCTGGTGGGCGACGCCCCACCGGATGCCGAAGCCGGAGGTGAAGGTGCCGTTGGCGAACTTCGTCCACAGCGGGCGGTACTTCGACGCCTCCTGGGCGGCCATATCGGCGGCGAACTGCTTACCCTTGGCCAGAATGTCGTTGAACTGGTCCAGGTTCGCGGGCGCGTTCGGGCTCACCACCTGGGGAGAACCGGGGGCGCCGTCGCCGACGACCGAGGTCGCCGCGACCTCCTTGACCTGGTTGGCGGCCTGATAGTCGACATTGCTGCTGTCGTGGTTGCCCGAGGCCTCGATGGTGGCCTGGCCCGCGGCCACGACCGCGCCGGCCGCGACCGCGACGACCGCGGCGCGGCCCTTGAGTGCGGTGGGCGGGGCGGGCACGCGGTGGGTGCCGCCGGAGCGGCGCTTGCCGCCCGAGCGGGTCGGGCGCGGCTCGTCGTAGTCGGAATCGGCCGCGCGCGCTCTGCGATCCACGCGTGCGCCGTCACCGGAGAATTGAAGCTTCTCGCCGGACGCGGTCTTGAACGTATAAACCGGTCTGTACTCGTCGGAGGGGGTCGGATCCGCGGTCGGATCCCAGTTGGTCCGCGACTGCGGGGCCCAATCGCTCGGATTCGGTGCGGCCCAGCCGTTCACGGTGGTCTGACTGTTCCAGTCGTTCTGGTCGTCCCAGTCCGGCGCGGCCTCCCAGTTCGGTTCGGGCTGCCAGGCGGCGGCCTCGCCCCACTGCTGCGCCTCGCCCCATTGCTGCGACTCACCCCACTGCTGACCGGGGTTCCAGTCGGCGTCGGAGTTCCACTGGGCGCCGGCATCCCACTGCGTGTCGCCGTTCCATGCCTGGGTGGCGTCCCAGTCGCCGTGGTCGACCACGCTGTGTCTCGCGACAGGGGTATCGAAGGTGGTGGCGCCGCCGTAATTCTCTGCATCCTCGCGATAACGGTGACCGCGGCGTGGGCGGTGCTGCGAGGGAAGGAGGCCGTCGCTCATTTGCGCCGGTCCGGAGAATGCTGCGGGGCTGACAAGTCGCCTGCGGAACGGCTCATTCCCTGCGGAGGCAGGAGATTGAACCCCGTCTGCGGAGACAGGAGATTGAACCCCGTCTGCGGAGCGCTGTGCTGCGTCAAGCCTGCCGTCCTCCTGTCCGTGACCGGGTTGTGACATCGACCGCAACGACGGTAACGAAACGATTGCGGCTCAGCAAGCGATGAGCCCGGTTCGCAACACGGGTGTGATATTCATCACGTTCGGCGTGGGAATGCGCTCACTGTGCTGTGGGCAACCGGGTGGGGTTTGTCAACGACATCATGTAGTAGCCAGCATCACTGTCCGGGATTCGTGTGTCCCACCTGGCGGGGTGTCAACAAGCTACCGATGAGTAGCATTGACTAGGGCTTTTGGGACGGCGGAGACAGTACCGTGACCTGCGCCACTTAGGCTGTATGCGGCTGATTTCCGCTCCATGTGACTGATTAGAGTCCGAGCCGACCCGCCTCCGACGACGGGCCGCCAACCAAGACGTTGTCACAACAACGCAGACGAGACGGTGAGTACATGGATCTCTTCGAATATCAGGCGAAGGAACTCTTCGTGAAGCACGGAGTGCCTTCGTCGGAGGGCCGCGTCACGGACTCGGCCGAGGACGCCCGTGCGATCGCGGAAGAAATCGGCAAGCCGGTGATGATCAAGTCGCAGGTCAAAGTCGGTGGCCGCGGCAAGGCCGGTGGCGTGAAGTACGCCGCCACCCCTGACGACGCCTTCACCCACGCGCAGAACATCCTGGGCCTGGACATCAAGGGCCACATCACCAAGAAGATCCTGGTCGCCGAGGCCAAGGACATCGCCTCGGAGTACTACATCTCCTTCCTGCTCGACCGCTCCAACCGCACCTACTTGGCCATGTGCTCGGTCGAGGGCGGCATGGAGATCGAGGAAGTGGCCGCCACCAAGCCGGACCGGCTGGCCAAGGTGCCGGTCGACGCCGTCAAGGGTGTCGACCTGGCCTTCGCCCGTTCCATCGCCGAGCAGGGCCACCTGCCCGCCGACATCCTCGACGCCGCCGCGGTGACCATCCAGAAGCTGTGGGAGGTCTTCATCAAGGAGGACGCCACCCTGGTCGAGGTCAACCCGCTGGTGCGTACCCCCAACGATGAGATCCTCGCCCTCGACGGCAAGGTCACCCTGGACGAGAACGCCGAGTTCCGCCACCCCGACCACGCCGAGTTCGCGGACATCGACGCCACCGACCCGCTCGAGCTCAAGGCCAAGCAGAACGACCTCAACTACGTGAAGCTGGACGGCGAGGTCGGCATCATCGGCAACGGCGCCGGTCTCGTGATGTCGACCCTGGACGTCGTCGCCTACGCCGGTGAGAACCACGGCGGCGTCAAGCCCGCCAACTTCCTCGACATCGGCGGCGGCGCTTCGGCCGCCGTCATGGCCGCGGGTCTGGACGTCATCCTCAACGACGAGCAGGTCAAGTCGGTGTTCGTGAACGTCTTCGGCGGCATCACCGCCTGTGACGCGGTCGCGAACGGCATCGTGCAGGCCCTGGAGATCCTGGGCGCCGAGGCCAACAAGCCGCTGGTCGTCCGTCTCGACGGCAACAAGGTCGAGGAGGGTCGCAAGATCCTCGTCGACGCCAACCACCCGCTGGTGACCCTCGCTCAGACCATGGACGAAGGCGCCGACAAGGCCGCCGAGCTGGCTGCGGCCAAGTAAGGACACAAACCAACATGTCTATCTTCCTGAACAAGGACAACAAGGTCATCGTCCAGGGCATCACCGGTGGTGAGGGCACCAAGCACACCGCCCTGATGCTCAAGGCCGGCACCAATGTCGTGGGTGGCGTGAACGCCCGCAAGGCCGGCACCACCGTCAAGCACGTCGACAAGGACGGCAACGAGGTCGAGCTGCCGGTCTTCGCGAGTGTCGCCGAGGCCATGGAGAAGACCGGCGCAGACACCTCCATCGCCTTCGTTCCCCCGGCCTTCTCGAAGGACGCCATCATCGAGGCCATCGACGCGGAGATCCCGCTGCTCGTGGTCATCACCGAGGGCATCCCGGTGCAGGACACCGCCTACGCGTGGGCCTACAACGTGGACAAGGGCAACAAGACCCGCATCATCGGCCCGAACTGCCCCGGCATCATCACCCCGGGCGAGTCGCTGGTCGGCATCACCCCGGCCAACATCACCGGCAAGGGTCCGATCGGCCTGGTCTCCAAGTCCGGCACCCTGACCTACCAGATGATGTACGAGCTTCGGGACTTCGGTTTCTCCACCGCCATCGGCATCGGCGGCGACCCGGTCATCGGCACCACCCACATCGACGCCATCGAGGCGTTCGAGAAGGACCCGGAGACCAAGCTCATCGTCATGATCGGCGAGATCGGCGGCGACGCCGAGGAGCGGGCCGCGGCCTACATCCAGGCCAATGTCACCAAGCCGGTCGTCGGCTATGTCGCGGGCTTCACCGCGCCCGAGGGCAAGACCATGGGCCACGCGGGCGCCATCGTCTCCGGCTCCGCCGGTACCGCCCAGGCCAAGAAGGATGCCCTCGAGGCCGCGGGCGTGAAGGTCGGCAAGACCCCGTCCGAGACCGCCGCCCTGGCGCGCGAGATCCTGGAGAAGGCTTCCGTCAGCGCTTGATGGTTCGCTTCCGATGAAGGCCGCCTGTCGAATTCGACAGGCGGCCTTCGTGATTCGGTGTGAATGTGACAAAGGCGGTCGGCTGCTGGGGTTTGCGGACGGGGCGGACCGGGTAAGTCGGTCGTGTTGTGCGCCGATTCGGGTATTGCGGTAGACGCACGGTTGGTGGTAAATGGTGCCCCCGGCCGTTGAGTGCAGTAGCGTCGGTGGAGGTTCGTGAACGACTCGATAGGAGACGACGACATGTCATACCCGACCGGGGGCTCGGGATACAACGCGCCCCAGCCGACGCCCTCCTCCGCACCCGGCTACGGCTCGCAGCCCGCGGGTGCTCCCGCGGCCGCGTCGGGTTCGTCGCCCATTGCGGGCAAGGGCCTGCCTTTCATCCTCGCCGTGGTTGTCGCCGCGCTCGGCGTCATCAACTTCCTGCTGGGCTTCGCGCCCTACATCGGCACCAAGGCCGTCGAGATCGGCAACACCAAGGTCGGCGGTGACACCAGCTTCAGCCTGTTCGAGAACACCGGCTCCGCGGCGCTGGTGACGATCCTGCTGATCGCGGGTTTGCTGGCGGGCCTGTCGCTGCTGCCCAAGCAGAGCGGTAATACCGGCATCGTGGCGGCCGCCTCGCTGGGCGCGTTCCTGGGCATCCTGTTCGGCTCCTTCGACCTCGGCGACAGCGTGACGCTGAAGTGGGGCGGCTGGGTGATCCTGTTCCTCGCGTTCGTGCAGGCCGTGGTGGCCCTGCTGGCGCTGCTGTTCGAGCTCGGCGTCGTCAAGGCGCCGGAGCCGAAACCGGCCGCGCCGCAGGGTGGTTACGGTCAGCAGCCGTTCAGCTCGACCGGGCCGCAGTACCAGCAGCAGTCGTTCGGTCAGCAGGGCGGTTACGGCCAGCCGGCACAGCAGCAGTCGTTCGGTCAGCAGGGCGGCTATGGTCAGCAGCCCCAGCAGCCGTCCTACGGTCAGCAGGCCGGTTACGGCCAGCCGCCCGCGGGCTACGGAACCGGTTCGCAGCCGACCTACGGTCAGCAGCCGACCTACGGTCAGCAGCCGTCGTACGGCCAGCAGGGCGCTCAGCCCGGTTACGGGCAGCAGCAATACGGCCAGCAGCAGCCGGCCGGGAGCGCGGACGCGACGCAGCACTTCGGAGCTCAGCCGCAGCGCCCGGCGCAGCCCTTCGGCGGCGAGCAGTCGGCGGATCCGGCGGCAGACGCCACCCGGGCCTTCCGTCCGGGCCAGGACGACAAGTAGTTTCCGCGTCCGCCGAGCGGCCTCCGGTGTTACCGGGGGCCGCGCTTTTTTGCCGCCCGCCGATCGCTCCGGCGCGCCTGACCCTACGGTTTCCGAGATGCTGCCACGCTGGATGTCCATGAGTGCCCCCAGAACTGCCCTGGCTCGCCTGAGCGACCCCGATCTCCGGGAACAGTCGCGGCCACCGGTTCGGAGGCGTGGCGGGGGCGGGGGATTCGGGTCGCTGACTCCGGAACGCGCGCGGGTACTGATGCTGGTCGCGGCCCGCGCGTCGGCCATCACGCTGCTGCTGATCTTCATCCTGGTGTACGGCACCCTGTTCGTGTCGGGTGGCGGCATGAGCGGCTCGTCGGGCGCGATCGCCGGGAGCTGGCTTGCGGTGCATCAGGTTCCGCTGGTGATCGGCAAGACCGGGATCGGGCTGTGGCCGCTGCTGCCGACCCTGCTGATGCTGTGGCTGGTGGCGCGCGACAGCGCCCAGGCCGCCGAACCCGACTGCGAGACCGCGGAACTGGGCTGGGTGTTGGGCGCCGCGGTGGGCGGGCCGCTGCTGATCACCGCGGTGTGCCTGGCGGTGGCCGATGACGCCGCCGCTGTGGTGTCGCTGCAGCCGCCGGATACCCTGGCCGCCTTCGCCTGGGCGCTCGGGCTGAATCTGCTGGCGGCCGCGGTGGGCATCGGTTCCCGGCGCTGGCGGGACTTCGCCGACCTGCTGCCGATTCCCTTGCCGGACTGGGTGGTTCCGGGTTTCCGGGCCGGGCTGCGCGCGGTGGGCCGGCTGCTGGCGGTGGCGGCCGCGCTGACCGTGCTGTCATTCCTGCTGCACTGGTCCCGCATCGGCGACACCTACCGCGCGGCCGACGGAAAGTTCTTCGGCGCACTGGGTTTGACGCTGCTGTCGCTGGCCTATCTGCCGAATGCGACGGTCGACGCGGTGAGCGTGCTGGTCGGCGGCCAGGTGGATATCGGCCCGGGATCGTTGAGCCTGTTCGAGATCCAGGGTGCGCCGGTGCCCGCGGTGCCGGTGGCGGCGGCGGTGCCGTCGGGTCCGGTGGCGGTGTGGTGGCTGGTGCTGCTGGCGGCGCCCGCGGTGGTCGCGGTGCTGTCGGGGCTGGATTGCGGTCGCACGTCCCGTGATCGGGCGACAGCGCCCTGGGCGACGTTGACCGCCGCCGGGCTCGCGGCGGTGGTGATGGCGCTGCTCGGCGCGGTGGCCGGGGGCGAACTGGGCACCTTCGGGCGGATCGCGCCGAGCGCGGTGAGCGCGGTACTGGTGTTCGTCTGGCTGGCCATCGCCGGTTACGTCGGCATGCTGGGCGCCCGGTGGTTCGGCAGCCCGGCGGCGGCCGTGGCGTACGACGACGCCGACGCCTATGACGACGGGTACCAGGACGACTACTACGACGACGTGGCCGAGGACGACGTGGCCGAGGACTACGCGGCCGAGGACTACGGCTACACAGCCGATGGGTACGACGATGACGAGTACGACGACGAGGAATTCGACGGGGAGGGGGAATTCGACGACGGGGAATTCGACGAGTCCGACGGCGAACCCCGCGCCGCCGGCCACGAGGAGAGCGGCTGGTACGACGACGAAGATCTCGCCGACGCCCTCGACGCCGAACTGGTCGACGACGAGGCCGGGGTCGTTGTGAAGTCCGCCGACAGCCCCGACATCGTGGACGCGGAAATCGTGGAGGGTAACGGAAACGACGACTGACTTGGCGAGGAGGGATGACTCGTCGGGTACGTCCGAAATAGTGACGGCGCCCAGCCGCTGGCACGGGTACATGATGGGCGACGGCTCTCGGCTGTCCGCTGAAGTTTTCGGGGGAGGCGGTGCTGCTCTCGGCTGCCCGCTGAAGGTGCGAGGAGGCGTCGCGGCTAGGCTCTTGGTCGGCGGTTCGCCTCCGCCATCCCCTTCCCGCTCCGATCGACAGGGAGTAGTGCGCTGACGTCCACGCCCGCCCCGCTGCTGCCGCCGACGGCGCCCGCGTCCGTCGTGGTGCTCGCCTCCGGCACCGGATCCCTGCTGCGTTCCCTGCTGGAAGCGACCCGGCAGCCGGGCTATCCGGCCTCGGTGGTCGCCGTCGGGGTGGATCGCGATTGCGCCGCCACCGAGCAGGCCGCGGCCTTCGATGTCTCGTCCTTCAAGGTCGCGCTGGGCGATTTCGCCGACCGCGCCGAATGGGATGCCGCACTCACCGAGGTGGTCTCCGCCTTCGAACCCGATCTGGTGGTGTCGGCGGGTTTCATGAAGATCCTGGGGCCCGGCTTCTTGCACCGTTTCGGCGGTCGCATCATCAATACCCATCCCGCGCTGCTGCCCGCCTTCCCGGGCGCGCACGCGGTGCGGGACGCGCTCGCCTACGGCGTGCGGGTGACCGGTTCCACCGTGCATCTGGTCGACGCGGGCGTCGACACCGGGCCGATCCTGGCGCAGGAGCCGGTCGCGGTGCTGCCCGACGACGATGAGGACACCCTGCACGAGCGCATCAAGGTCGTGGAGCGCCGGCTGCTGGCGGAGGTCGTCGCCGCTGTCGCTACCCGAGGCATTGTCTCCGATGGACGAAAGGCAGTTATCCCAGATGAGCGAGTTCTCCGGTGAGTGAACGCAAGCCGATCAAGCGGGCCCTCGTAAGCGTCTACGACAAGACCGGTCTGATCGAACTGGCCACCGGTCTGCACCAGGCGGGCGTGGAGCTGGTGTCGACCGGGTCGACCGCCGGCAAGATCGCCGACGCCGGCATCCCGGTGACCAAGGTCGAAGACCTGACCGGTTTCCCGGAGACCCTGGACGGCCGGGTCAAGACGCTGCACCCGCGCGTGCACGCCGGCATCCTGGCCGACACCCGCAAGGAGGAGCACGTCGACCAGCTCGTCGAGCTCGGTGTCGAGGCATTCCAGCTCGTCGTGGTCAACCTGTACCCGTTCACCCAGACGGTCTCCTCCGGCGCGAGCATCGACGAGTGCGTCGAGCAGATCGATATCGGCGGGCCCTCCATGGTGCGTGCCGCCGCCAAGAACCACCCGTCGGTCGCGGTCGTGGTGAACACCGGCGACTACGCCGACGTGATCGCCGCCGTGCGGCAGGGCGGTTTCACCCTGGCCGAGCGGACCGCCCTGGCCGCCAAGGCTTTCCAGCACACCGCCACCTACGACGTGGCTGTCGCCGGCTGGATGACCAGCGTCGCGGTCCCGGCCGTCGTGCCGGAATCCGAAGGCGCGCAGCAGTTCCCGGAGTGGATCGGCGGCACCTGGCAGCGCGCCGACGTGCTGCGCTACGGCGAGAATCCGCATCAGGCCGCCGCGCTGTACACCAACCAGGACGGCCCCGCCGGGCTGGCGCAGGCGAAGCAGCTGCACGGCAAGGAGATGTCGTACAACAACTACACCGATGCCGACGCCGCCTGGCGCGCCGCGTATGACTTCGATGCGCCGGCCGTGGCGGTCATCAAGCACGCCAACCCGTGCGGCATCGCGGTCGGCGCGGATATCGCCGAGGCGCACCGCAAGGCGCACGCCACCGATCCGGTCTCCGCGTACGGTGGTGTGATCGCGGCCAACCGTGAGGTCTCCGTGGAGATGGCCGAGCAGGTCGCCGATATCTTCACCGAGGTCATCGTGGCTCCGTCCTACGCCAATGGCGCGGTGGAGGTGTTGCAGCGCAAGAAGAACGTGCGCGTGCTCGTGGCCGAGCCGGCCCAGCGCAAGGGCGCGGAGCTGCGTCCGGTCAGCGGCGGCGTGCTGCTGCAGGACCGCGACATCCTCGACGCCGAGGGCGACAGCGCAGCCAACTGGACCCTGGCCGCGGGCGAGGCGGCCGACGAGGCCACCCTGCGCGATCTCGAATTCGCCTGGCGCGCTTGCCGGGCGGTGAAGTCCAACGCCATTCTGCTGGCCGACGACGGCGCGGCGGTGGGCGTCGGCATGGGGCAGGTCAACCGCGTCGACTCCTGCAAGCTGGCCGTCGAGCGGGCCGGTGAGCGCGCGAAGGGGTCGGTCGCGGCCTCCGACGCGTTCTTCCCCTTCTCCGACGGCCCTCAGATCCTGGTGGCCGCCGGCGTGCGCGCCATCGTGCACCCGGGTGGTTCCATTCGCGACAAGGACACCATCGAGCTGTGCCGCGAGGCCGGGGTGACCTTGTACCTGACCGGATCCCGGCATTTCGCGCACTGAGCGTGACGGGCCGCTGACGCGAATCGGGTAGCGGTACAACGAAATCGGGACAGGGGTCCGGGTCGCACGGCGATCCGGACCCCTGCCGCGTTCACGGGACTAATTGGCGCTCAGTACCTTTCGATCACCGAGCGGAGTCTTCAACTGGATCTCGAGGGTGCCGAAGACAGCGATCATGGTGCACATCTTGCCGACGGCATCGGGCAGGGTGCCGGACTTCAGGTCTACGGTGACGGTCGAGGAGGTCTCGGTGACGCTGACGTCCACCCCGTAGCACTCGGGGGAGCCGGTCTGGAAGTTGACCGCGATCTTATCCGGGGCGAGGCGGGTCCAGCTGTCGAACGAGATGCCGTGCGGGCCGACGATACTCGGATCCGGCGTGAAAGCGCGACCGATCTGTCCGTTGGGTGCCTCGGTGGGCGTGGTCTTCGTGCTGGTCGCCGCGGCGCTGGTCTTCGATTGGTCGCCAGTGCTTTCCGTGCTTCCGCACGCGCTGATGGTGAGCCCGATGAGGGTGGCTGCGGTGGCAGCGATCAGGCGGCGTCCCCGTGTCCCGTACATGGCTGACACCCTAGTGTCCGCGACCGTGCGCCCGGTTCCGCGTGCCGGGTTCGACCCGCTGGCGAATATCTGGCGAAGACACGCCGAAATCTTCGCAGAACCGGCGCGTAACCGTGCGGTGACCGGCACCGGCTCGGTAGTGTCGTGCCAGATGTGCGAATGCAGTTCCGCGCCATCGGCTTATCTCATGATCACCACCCCCGAAAGGACGCACCGTGGGCGACTCGTTGAAGGTCGGCGAAGAACTCGGTCGTGGAGAGGCGCTGCAAGGCGGTGCCTACACCCTGACTCTGCAAGATGATGGCAACCTGGTGCTGTCCGAACCGAGCGGCAATGTCGTGTGGGCCGCCGGCACCAATGGCCAGGGTGTCGTTCGGGCCACGCTGCAAGACGACGGCAACTTCGTTCTCTACAAAGAGGACGGCGCCGCCTGGTCCACCGAGACCAATGGTAAGAGCGCGGACCGCCTGGTCGTGCAGGCCGACCGCAATGTCGTGCTGTACGGCACGGACGGTGGCGCCCTGTGGTCCTCGGGCACCAACACCGACAACCCGCTGCCGGCGCCGGAGCCGGTCCATGCCCAGGCCGCCGCGGTCGTCGAGGACGTCCCCCCGCCGCCGCCCGCCGCCCAGACCTACACCGTGGAGCCGGGTGACACCCTGTGGGCCATCGCCGAGCGCTTCTACGGCGACGGCAACCGCTACCAGGAGATCGCCGACGCCAGCGGCATCGACAACCCGGACCTCATCCAGCCGGGCCAGGTTCTGACCATCCCGTAAGGCGCGGCCCTGCCGGCGTTCGCGAGATATGAGGCCCCCGAGTGCAAATGCACGCGGGGGCCTCATGAGTGGGCGAATGAACTCGCGCCGCCACCACAAGGGCTGAATCCGTAAAGGCTCTGAGCCGATGGAGTTCTCGAGTCGAATTCGCAGCTGTGAGTGGGCGCCTGAGTCCCTCGAGGCTCTGAGCTGACGTAGGTCTCGAATCGAATGAACTCCCAGCTGTCACTGGAGGTCCTGAGTCCCGAAGGGTCCTGAGCCGATGGTGGCCTCGGGTCCATGGTGGCCCGATATCCGAGCCGACGACGGGGGAAGCCCCGGCCGATTCGGCGCGGGGCTTCCGGTGTTGTTCATGGGGGTCGGGGGCTCGCCCGTGAGTGTCGCGAGAGTTGTTCCAGCTCTCGGGTTTTCGGCCTGTGGGTCGCGAGCTACCGGCTCGTGAAAGGCAGCAATGCCATCTCGCGGGCGTTCTTGACGGCGACGGCGACCTGGCGCTGCTGCTGGGGGGTCAGGCCGGTGACCCGGCGGCTGCGGATCTTGCCGCGGTCGGAGATGAACGTGCGGAGCAGGTTCACGTCCTTGTAGTCGACGGTCTCGACGCCGGCGGCGATCAACGGGTTCTTCTTCGGCCGACGGGCCTGCTCGGCACGGGCCTTCTTCGATGGTGCTCGCTTCACTGCCATGTCAGTGGTTCCTTACTCACGAATCGTGGATGCTTACCAGCTCGATTTGTGCACACCGGGCAGTTCTCCCCGATGGACCGAATTTCCGGAGATGACCACGCGGGCGTCCGTCCGCGACGTCCCGATCGCGCAATCGTACCGGACCGGCATCCCGGGGCAGTTTCCGCAGGACGGCCTGCACGGCCGCCGGCTCGGCGTCAGTGCTGCCCGGTTTGCGGGTTTCTTTCGATTCCGCGTGCGGCTCGGCCCAGCGGCACGACTCGTTCGTGCTCTGCGGTACGAACTTGCCGAAGCCCGGCTTGCGACCGCTGACCTGGCGGATCGCCGACATGGGCCACTCCCTTCCAGTGTTGGACGATGATGACAATCGTTTTCGACAACGACTTGTTTCAGGGTACCCGCGGGCACCGGTAATTGAAAATCATTGTCGAGAGCCGGTCGTGGGTGCGGTCTCGACGCGAGGCCGTGCTCGTTCTCGCGGGCTCCCCGGCTGCGCGCCGACGCCGAGGCCGGACGAGATTCGCCACGCACTGCGCTGGGCGACGAGGGCGAACCGCGGCAAGTGCGTTTCGCGCGGAGTGGGTCGCGCGGTGGACCGACCCGTTGGGCGATCACTACGAAGGACTCTGCGACACAACCCGATCCGCTCCCGTCGGCGGGGACGTGGCCACTCGCGACCATGAAAGGTGAAGCGATGAAACAGGGCATCCACCCCGGCCGCCATCCGTGGTCTTCCAGGGCCGCAGGGCGGAAGTGCTCGGTGTCGCCAAGGTCGGCGATGGCCTTGATGCCGCGGGGCTGGAGTAGCTGCGCGTAGAGCAAGATCCGGACTCAGCCGACGATGGCGGCGCAGTGATTGGGTCACCATCGAACTGCGCAGTCGTCGCGATAGCGCGTACCGATTGTCCGGTCTTCTTGTGCGTGCGAAAAAGTCTTCCCAAAGTTGTGAACTCGTGGCCGAGTGACGGTATTCTCATGCGTTGAGGGCGGGTTCTTCTGATTACAGAAGAACCCGCTCATCGCCACTTCAGGGCCGGTTCGGGCCCGATTTCCGTGGAGAAAATCCGACAAATCGACCAATTCAGCTGTCGGATACGGCTTTCGGCAGATTCCCAGCCGGAGCATGTTCAGCCTCGGCCGTTTTGCCCGAATGACCGTTAGGTCCGGTACCCCAGCCGGGCAGCGGCACACCGGGCAGCAACTGCTCCAGCCTCGCCAGCTGATCGGCGATCGCCGTGGCCGGACCCTCCACCAGGGAGAAGGGGAACGGCCAGTGATGCTGGCCGGACAGCCGCGCCACCTCGTCCTTCAGTTCGGCCGTCGTGGCCTCCAGATCACTGATCTCGGTACGCAGTTCGTCGATCTGGTTGAGCGCCGCCGCCAGCCCATCCACCACCGTCCGGTTGCGGCCCTGGGCGTCGGTGCCCAGTTGCGGCCAGCCATTGAGACCGGGGCCGCGCAGTTGGGTCTGGACGTCCCGCAATACCGCGTCCTGTTCGGGTGTCAAGTCGGGTTCCTCCGTTTCCGCATCCCACTGCCCGAAATCGGTTCTATCGGTTTGGTTCACATCGCATTGGATGCCGTCGACCGTCACCTGCTCGCCGGTCTGGAAGATCGCGATCCGCGGATCCGCCTTCCCGCCCGACCACGCGACCGTCTGCCACGCCCAGGTCGCGGTCCCGCCGTCCAGCGCTCGGCTCACCGGCCAATATCCGCCGTAGATCCCGACATTCACGCGTCCGATGACGCTGGCCGCGCCGTCCAGGTAGGCATCGATGGATACCTGCTGCTGCGGGGTGGCGTCGAAATCGGCGGAGAAGTAGATGGGCCGATCGGTTCGCCCGCCGCAGCGCAGCACCTGGGCCAAGGCGGCGCGCGCGTCGGTCACGCCCGCGCCGTAGCCGTCGAGCATGCGGGCGGCGGTGGTCTCCCAGTTGGAAACGATGGAAATGCCGTGTGCGCGCAAGTCGTCCGCTTCGGCGGGGGTCAGGAGCTTGCCCGGCATGGCGGGTCCGCCGTCGGACAGATAGCGGATGACGAAGTCGTATCCGGCATTCCTGATGGCACTGGGGGCGGGCCGACCTGCGGCGTAGTCCAGCCCGAAATGCATGCCTCTCACTGTAATTCGAGTGACAGCCCGATGTGCGGCTCTGCCCATTTTGCCCTCGGCTTCGCTCCGGGCGGGTTCGCGGCCTGGAGGTCTCGTGCTCGCCTCCCGCGCTCGGCTCCCCGCCGCGTCGTCCGGAACGAGCGCTCCGCCTGCCACGCTTGCGCCGCGAACCACCCCGATGATCGAGCGAGAGTGGTTGACTGGGGGCGCTTTGTGAGGTGCGTCACTGATATCGAGGAACGGAGATGACCGATGCCTGTACGCAACGAGGCCTGGCCGCCGGGAACACCGTGTTGGGTCGATTGTCAGGTCGACGATCCGGCCAAGGCCGGTGAGTTCTACGCCGAACTGTTCGGCTGGGACATGCAGGGTGGCGATGAGGACGCCGGGGGCTACCTCATGGCACTGCGGGACGGGCAGGCGGTGGCGGGCATCGGGCCCAAGCCGGAGTCCGGGGTGCCGTCGGCGTGGACCACGTATTTCGCGGTGGCCGATGCCGACAAGAGCGCCGAACAGGTGACGGCGGCGGGCGGCAGCCTGCTGGTGCCCGCCTTCGACGTCATGGAGTTCGGCCGCATGTTCGTGGCCGCCGACGCCTCCGGCGCGCCCTTCGCGGTCTGGGAGGCTCGCGCGCACGACGGCGCGGCCGTCTACAACGAGCACGGCGCGTACGTCTGGAACGACTTGCACACCGGCGATTTCGAGGCCGCCAAGGCCTTCTACGCCGAGGTTTTCGGCTTCACCTTCACCGAATTCGACGACGAGGCCATGCGATACGCCACCTTCACCCCGCCCGGCGGGACCGATTCGGTCGGCGGCATCAATGACGACAGCGTCAACGGCGTGGCGCCGGCCCAGCCCTACTGGCTGACCTGGTTCCAGTTCGAGGGCATCGACGCGGGCCTCACGCGCGCCGTGGAACTGGGCGCGACCGCTCTCATGTCCGCCACTGACGGACCGTTCGGCCGGATGGCCATCATGGCCGCGCCGCAGGGCGAACTGTTCGGCCTGCTCGATCCCACCACCGCCGAAATGCCCGCGGCCGCGGGCTGATCCGGAGACGAGTCGAGCCGGGTCGATCGGCATCGACCCGGCCCGGGATGGTGACCCGCGACTGTCGGCGGCGCTAGCGCACCGATTCCGGCCGCCGCAGCCCCTGCTGCGCCGCCGCCTGCTGAGAGGCCGCCTGCAGCGAAGTGCCATGCGCGACCTGCGGATCGGTGGTCGCCGTCGGCGCCCGCCCCTCGCGCCGGTCCGGCGCGACCAGGATGGCCGTGATCGGAATCGCCAGCGACAGGGTGCCGATGATGAAGAACGGCACGAAGAAGTTGAACAGTATGTTCCCGTGCGGAGCGGTCGCGGCGGGGTCGACGTGCACCTGCAGGCCGGTCAGCCCGGCGTAGTGCATACCGGTCACCATGATCGCGTACAGCAGAGCGCCGAACAGCACCATCGGCACCGACGCGACCCACAGGCTGAACCACAGGGTCAGCGCCGAGAGTACGAACGCGATCACATACACCGCGACCGTGGACACCAGGCTGCGCTCCACGCTGCCCTGAATCCGGATGGCGCCCAACAGCAGCTGGTGCACGTCACCGAAGCCGAAGGCCATCACGGCCGCCGCCACCAGCAGCCGCCACCAGACCACCTTCTTGCCGCTGACGAGCAGCGCCACCAGCACCGTGGCCGCCGACAGCACCGAGAACAGAGTGATGGACAGGTTGTCGTAGCGCAGCTGGCTGCCCCGCACGTCGAAGCCCAGCATCGATACGAAGATGGGCATCGCGACGCCGACGCCGCCGATGGAGACCGCCGCCACGACCAGCCACACCAGGCGGAACCGCTGGGTCACCGACTTGGTGGACTGGCGGATGCAGGCCAGACCGCAGGCCGCCCCCGCGAACGACACGATCAATGCCAGCGCGAGGACCCAGTAACCCATCGAGAAGTAGATCATCCAGACACCCCTGTCTTCGTAAGCTCCGACCCCGGGTGGGCGAACCGCTAACCGCGCTGGGCGGTTTCGCGTTGCACCGCCATCAGCCGTTCGATCGCGTACTCGGTGACGGCGGCCAGCGCGCGGCGCACCTCGACCGGGTCCCGTGCGTCGATGTCCACGATCGGCACGCCCTCGCGCACGCTGAGCGCCTCCCGCAGTTCGGCGACCGGGAAGCGCGGCGCGTCCGGGAAGCGGTTGACCGCGATCAGGAACGGCAGCGACTTGGCCTCGAAGAAATCGACGGCCGCGAAGCTGTCCTCGATGCGCCGGGTGTCGACGAGCACCACCGCGCCGATGGCGCCGCGGATCAGGTCGTCCCACATGAACCAGAATCGCCGCTGCCCGGGCGTGCCGAACAGGTACAGCACCAGGTTTCCGGGCAGGATGATGCGCCCGAAATCCATGGCCACCGTGGTGGTTTCCTTGCCCGGCGTGGCGGCGAGGTCGTCGACCCCATCCGAGTAGCCGGTCACCATGGCCTCGGTGCGCAGCGGCACGATCTCCGAGACAGCGCCGACGAAGGTCGTCTTGCCGGCGCCGAATCCGCCCGCTACGACGATCTTGGTCGAGGCCGTGCGCGACTCCTCACCCGGTCGCGGCGGGTACTGCAGGGCCGGGTTCGGGAACTGCCCGGTCGTGTACGCCGGCGCCCCGTGCGCGCCGCCGGGGTAACCTCCGCCGTCAAAGGGCGCGGAGTCCATGCAGTGTCCTCTCCATCAGGGACCGGCGCTCGTCGAAGGTCGCCTGATCGCTCAAAGTCGAATGCACGCGCAGAGTTCCGGCGATGACGAGATCGCCGATGACGACCCGCACCATGCCCAGCGGCCGGCCCAGGTGCGCCGCGATCTCGGCGACCGAGAGCCGCGCGGTTCCCAGCCGCAGGATCTCGGTCCGCACGTCACCGGCGGGCCAATCGAAATGGGCCGTGTAGGACAGGGTTTCGACGACCGCTTCGAGCGGTAGATCCACCGCCGGCTCGGTGCGGCCGGAGGTCAGCGCGTAGGGACGAACACGTGTGGTCGGTGGCCGGTTACCGCCGCCGCCAAGGGGATTGGTCATGAGCGGCTCATCTAGGCAGTGCGGGCGGTGGCCGAGACCACGGACCCGACCCGGTCGACCAGTAGGGCCATCTCGTAGCCGATGCGGCCGATGTCATGCTGCTTGTTGGCCAGCACCGCCAGGTGCGAGCCATTGCCGACGCTCATGACCAGCAGGTAGCCGCGCTGCATCTCGACGATCGACTGCATCACCTTGCCGCCCTCGAAAAGCTGTGCGGCGCCGGCGGACAGGCTGGCCAGGCCGGCGGTCACCGCGGCCAGCTGCTCACCGCGATCGGCCGGCAGATGCGGGCTGGTGGCCTGCAGCAGACCGTCCGCGGAGACCAGGACAGCGTGCGAGACGCCCGGCACCTCCCGGGTGAAGCGGGTGACCAGCCAGTTCAGGTTCTCATCGGTGGTGGTGCGCTGGGTGTCGGTCATGCATGCCCTCCGTCGTTGTACTGGGAGTCGGCCCGCCCGGAGCGGACGCCGCTGAGATGCCTGCTGAGGCTCTCGCGGATCTCCTCCGGATTGCGGCCGCCGCCGTCGTCCTCCTGGGCGACGGCACCGGGCACCAGCTGGGCGCCGGGTCGCCGAATCGGCAGGCCGCCCTCGGTGCGACTGGTTGTGGTCGGGTTGGCCGCCTCTTCGGCCGCGGCCCAGCCGCTGTCCGAACTCGACGACCAGGCAGCGCCGTTCTGTTGCCCGTCGGCCGGCTCCACCAGCCACTCGGAGACCATGCGCTGATATATCGGGGTCGGGGCCTCGCCGACCGGACGCAGGCCGGCCGGAGGAGCGACCGGGCGCTGGGCGGCGGGTGCGGTCTCGTTGCCGCGGATGTCATCGGCGTCGACCGCGGGGGTCGCGGGCCGGTCGTTGTCGCCGAAAGCGCTGTAACCGTTGCCGAAGTAGCTGCCGGTATCGGGGCCGTTGGGGTTGTAGCCGTATCCGTTGCCACCGCCGTTGCGGCCGTTGGTGATCGGCGCGGTCGGCTCCGGGAACTGCGCTACCGGCTCGGGGGCCGGTGCGACGGGCTCGGGGACACGCAGGGGCTCGGGCGTCGGCGCGGGCTCGAAAGTGCGGGCGGGCTCGAAAGTGCGGGCGGGCTCGAAAGTGCGGGCGGGCTCGAAAGTGCGGGCGGGCTCGTCGCGTGCGGGTTCGTAACCGCGCGCCGACTCCGGGTTGGGTGCGGACTCGGCATCGCGCGCCTCGCCCCAGAAATCCACCTGCGGCGTCGTCGGCTCCGGCCGCAGCGCGGTCACGCTGTAGGCGCGGGCGTCGTCGGGTTCGGCGAAGGCGTCGGTGAAGCCGTCCGAGAACCGATCCTGCTGCTGTGGCGGTCGCTGCGCCTGCGGAGGCTCGGAGAACGCGGGCATGATCGGCTGCTCACCGGTGTCCGGGCCCGGCTTGCGCTGCGGCAGGCCGGAACTGGTGAAGCGTCCGGTGGTGGTGGCCGCCGCGGGCTCGGGCAGGTTCGGCACCGGCGTCAGCCGCGGCGGGGCGACCACCGGCTGCGGCGCCGAGGGCACCGGAATCGGGCCGGACGGCATCGCGATCGGGCCGGAGGCCAGGGCCGCGGCCGGCGGCACCGGCAGCGACGACGTCACCGGGTACTGCCCCGTCGGGTCGCCGCCGCGCTCGGGCGCGGGGGAGACCAGGCTGCCCGGCAGGTGCACGCTGGCGGTGATGCCCGGCTGCTGCACCATGGCGGAGGTGCGGCGCAGGCTGACCGTGATGTTGTGGCGCTTGGCCAGGCGGCCGACGACGAAAAGGCCCATGCGGCGGGCGGTCTCGACGTTGACCTCGCCACCGGAGGCCAGGCGGTCGTTGATGCCCTGCAGGTCGTCGGCGTTCATGCCGAGGCCGCGGTCGGTGATCTCGATCAGGTAGCCGCCGTCCACGGCGCGCGCCACCGACACCGCCACCGGAGTGGTGGGCGGGGAGTAGCGCAGCGCGTTGTCGATCAGCTCGGCGAGCAGGTGCTCGATATCGACGGCGGGCTCACCGGCGACGATGCCGTCGGGCACGGTGCCGATCTCGACGCGCTGGTAGTCCTCCACCTGCGACACCGAGGACCACAGCATGTCCGACAGCGGCACCGGCGCGAGATGGCCACGGCGCAGCGCGGTTCCGGCGAGCACCAGCAGGTTGTCGCCATTGCGGCGCATGCGGGTGGCGAGGTGGTCGAGGCGGAACAGCGACTGCAGGCGCTCGGAGTCGTCCTCGTCGCGCTCGAGCTCCTCGATCAGCGACAGCTGCTGCTCCACGAGGGATTGGCTGCGGCGGGACAGGGTCTCGAACATGTTGCCGATCTGCAGGCGCAGACGGGCCTGCTCGGCGGCCAGATGGAGCGCCTGGGAGTGGATGTCGTCGACGGCTCGGGCCAGCTGGCCGATCTCCTCGGTGGTGTGCACGTCGACCGGGGAGATCTCCGGGGTCGCGCCGCCGGCGCGCACCACCTCGAGCTCCTGCGGCAGGTCGATGTGGGCCACCTGCAAGGCATCTCGCCGTAGGCGGCGGACCGGGACGACCAGCGAGCGGGCCACCACCAGCGCCAGCGCCAGACCGGCCAGCAGCATGCCGATCACGATGGAGGTATCGCGCAGCACATTGTTGCGCGCCTCGGTGGTGAGCTGGGACAGCTTGGTGTCCATCGTTCCCGCGACGGACTGGATTTCCTTGTCGTAGGTGTCCGCCGAGCCCTTGAGCGAATCCTGCATGGCCGGCAGCGCCCCCGGATCGGGCACGTTCTGCATCAGGATGCCGACACGGGCGCCGGCATTGTCCTTGAGCGTGTTGGCATTCGGCGCGCCGTCGGGCACCAGGCCGCGGTACACCTCGATCATGGTGATCTCGGCGCCGATGGCGGTGAGCAGCTTGGTGCGCAGCGCCGGGTTCGAGCCCGCGCCCGGCACCGCCAGCATGACGCGCTCCTGGGTGAGCAGACGCATGGCGGTCATGGCCGAACCGAACTGCAGGAAGGACTGCTGCACGCGGAGGTCGCCGACGGTGGGCGCGTTCGCGAGCGCGGTCTGGGCGCGGGTCTGGACCTCGTCGGCCTGATCGCCGATGGTCTGCGGGGAACTGGTGCGCAGGCTGTTGCGCATGGTCTTGGCGACCGCGAGAGCCTGGCCGAGTTCCTTGGTGACGCCGGGGTTGGCGTTGGAGGACTTGAGGCTGGTTTCCAGTTCGGCCAGGGCCTGGTCGAATTTGGCGGTGGCGGCGTCGAGGTCCGGATCGACGTCCTGGTTGCCGCCGGCGATGGCCGAGACCGCGAGTTCGTCGGTGGCGACCACGAATTTGACGGTGGGGTGGAGCACGTCCATCTGCTCCGTCGACGCGCTCAGTTTCGAAATGGTCTGCAATTCGCTGTTGATGCGCAGTACCGCGAAGGTCGCGGCGAGGAGCACCGGGAGCACCAGCACGATGCCGACCTTGCGGGTTACGGGCCAGTTGGACAGGCTGAATTGCCAGGACCGCGGTGCTGCTTCCATCCCGCTTCCGTCGCCTCCGCTTTCACGTTTGACCCTCGGGTACGTATGCGGTTGTACGGCTTTGGGGTCGAACCCGCGCGGAACCAACTAAGGGTCTTCTTTTACGGCCTGCAACATACCGCGTGAGCTGACTAACGGCAATTCGGACGACTTGGAGGTTTAGTTTCCGAATACGGCCTTGCCGCAACGTTTTTCGCGCGGATTTGGGTGACAGTGCAACCACTCCGCGGAGGGAATCCGAAAAACCCGCAGGTCACCTGCCCGACACACTCGGCGTGTCGAAGTGTCCCTTCTCAGTCACCTCTCAGTCGCTGTGGGCAGACTGGGGACCATGCGCATTCTGGTAGTCGACGACGACCGCGCGGTCCGGGAATCGCTGCGTCGTTCGCTGACCTTCAACGGGTACACCGTCGACCTCGCGGTCGACGGTCTCGACGCCTTGGAGAAGACCGCCAGTCAGCGACCCGACGCCCTCGTGCTGGACGTCATGATGCCCCGGCTGGACGGACTCGAGGTCTGCCGCCGACTTCGCAGCACCGGCGACGATCTGCCGATTCTGGTACTCACGGCACGTGATTCGGTCTCCGAGCGCGTCGCCGGACTCGACGCCGGCGCCGACGACTACCTGCCCAAGCCCTTCGCGCTGGAAGAGCTGCTGGCCCGGCTGCGCGCGCTGCTGCGCCGCACCGCCGGAGATCAGGTCGACGCCTCCTCGGAGGCCATGACCTTCGCCGACCTGTCCCTGGATCCGGTCACCCGCGAGGTCACCCGCGGCGAGCGTCAGATCAGCCTCACCCGCACCGAGTTCTCGCTGCTGGAAATGCTGATGGCCAACCCGCGCCGGGTGCTCACCCGCAGCCGCATCCTGGAGGAGGTGTGGGGCTACGACTTTCCCACCTCCGGCAACGCGCTCGAGGTGTACATCGGTTACCTGCGCCGCAAGACCGAGGCCGACGGTGAACCGCGTCTCATCCACACCGTGCGCGGCGTCGGCTATGTGCTGCGCGAGACCCCGCCGTAGGAGCCGTGCTCGTGGGTAGAACCGTTCCCCGGCGGACGGTGGTCGCCGGACTCGGGTCGCGTCCGGAGTCGGCCGAACTGCGCCCGCCCATGCCGCTGACCCGGTCGGTGTCGCTGCGCTGGCGGGTGACGCTGCTGGCCGCCACGGTGGTAGCGGTGGCCGTCGCCTTCACCTCCATCGCCGCCTACGCCATGGTGGCCCGCTCGCTGTACGCGGACGTCGATTCGCAACTGCGGGCGCGGGCCTCGGTCATGATCGACAACAACCTCGACAGCCTCGGCTTCCAGTCGCTGGTATTCGCCGGGCTGTACTCCAGCGATGTCGGCGTGGCGCTCGTCTTCCCGGACCAGTCGCAGTACGTGCCGCCGCAGACCACGATTCCGCCCATCGGCAATCAGGAGCGCGCGGTGGCCCGCGGCGAGATCGGCTTCTCGCTGCGCACCGTGGACGATCAGCGGGTGCTGGCGCGGCGCACCCACTCCGGGTCCACCCTGGTGGTCTCGCAGCGTCTGCAACCCACCAAGGAGGTCCTCGACCGGCTGGCCTGGCTGCTGTTCGTGGTCGGCGGCTGCGGGGTCATCGTGGCCGCCGCGGCCGGAACCACCGTGGGTCGCACCGGTTTGCGGCCGATCGCCCGGCTCACCGCCGCCACCGAGCGCATCGCCCGCACCGACGATCTGACCCCCATTCCGGTCACCGGCGACGACGAACTCGCCCGGCTCACCGAGAGTTTCAACACCATGCTGCGCGCCCTGGGCGAATCCCGGGAACGGCAGCGCCGCTTGGTGGCCGACGCCGGCCATGAGCTGAAGACGCCACTGACCTCTTTGCGCACCAATATGGAACTGCTCATCGCCTCCTCGCGCCCGGGCGCGCCCCGCATCCCGGACGAGGACATGGCAGAGCTGCGCGCGGACGTGATGGCCCAGATCGAGGAGCTGTCCACGCTGGTCGGCGATCTGGTCGACCTCGCGCGCGAGGACGCCCCCGAGACCGTCTACGAGCAGATCGACCTCGGCGACGTGGCCGAACGGGCCCTCGAGCGGGTCCGGCGGCGGCGCACCGGAATCGAATTCGAGGCCCGACTGCGCCCCTGGTTCGTCTACGGCGACGAACCGGGACTGGAACGCGCACTGCTCAATGTGCTCGACAACGCGGCCAAGTGGAGCCCCGAGGGCGCGAAGGTCTTCGTCACCATGGGTGAGACCGGACGCGGGCTGCTGGAGTTCGCGGTCGACGACGCCGGGCCGGGCATCCCGCCCGCCGAACGGGAGCTGGTGTTCGAGCGCTTCTACCGCACCACCGCCTCGCGGTCCATGCCCGGTTCCGGGCTCGGGCTGGCCATCGTCAAGCAGGTCGTGACCAAACACGGCGGCACCATCAACATCGACACTTCTGACCGCGGCGGCGCATTGATCCGTATCGTTCTGCCTGGAGAAGGTGCACCGCCGCAGCCCGACCCAGCGGAGGATTGAGTACGGGGCGGGGCCGGCGAGCGCAGCGGCGACGGACAACCGAACCCGGGAAAGCTCGGCGAAAAGCAAGCACGGTCTCAGTCCACTCTCAGTCGTTCCCGCCAGGCTTGGCGACGAGACTCGAGGAGAAAACGAGAAATGACCGAGGATTCGAACACGCGGGGCGCCGAGCCCGAAGGCCACGCCGCCGCCCAGCCGAACCCGCCCGCGACTCCGAGCGCCCAGCCCGCCGAACCACCGCGGGCCGGCGAGCCGCCTCGAGTCGCCGATGCGGCCGACGCCACGACCTCCGGCGCGCCCGACACCACGGCCTCCGGCCTGCCCAAGCGTGATCCCGCCGGCTCCGCCACCCCCGAGGCCCCGCCCTTCGATGGCTTCTCCGCGCCCTCCGCGCGGCCCCAGCCGGGCCCGGCCGCCCCGGGCCAGCCCGCCGGCGGTCCGGGATTCGGTGTGGCACAGCCCTTCTCCGCTGGAGCGTCGCAGGCCCAGGGCGGCGAGTTCCGGCCGGCGCCGCCGCCGGCCGGTGCCGTCCCGCCGCCATCCGCTCCGCAGCCGTCCGCGGGTGCCGCCCCGACCTTCGGTGGTCCGGTCGGACCGGGTTACGGCGTTGCGGGACAACCGGGTTCGGGTGCGTTCAATCCCGCTACCCAGGTCCTGCCCGGCGCGGGATATCCTGCGCCGCAGGGCGCTCCGGCAGCAGCCGCGTACGGCGCGGCTTTCGGTGGGGCACAGCCCTATTCGGAGCAGTTCGGGGCCGGGCGGCATCCCACCGAGGAGATTCCGGCCGGTGCCTACGGTCAGGCGTACGCGGCGTCGGGGGCCGGATACGTCACCGGACAGCATCCGGCTCAGGCGATTCCGGGCGGTGCCGGCATGCCCTACGCGGACCCGCCCGCCCCGAAGCGCTCCGGCCGCACCGGGCTGGTCGCGGGCGCGGTAGTGCTGGCACTGCTCAGCAGCGGCATCGGCGGCGCGGTCGGCGCGCTGGCCACCCACCACAACGACACCCACTCGACCGTGACCAATGCGCTGGATCAGCCGGTGGGCAATGGGAAGACCGCGCCCGCGCCGGATGGCTCGGTGCAGGCGGTGGCGCAGAAGGTGCTGCCCAGCGTGGTCATGATCCGGGTCGCGGGCGCGCGGGCCGAGGGCGAGGGGTCCGGCGTGATCCTGTCCACGGACGGCCTGATCCTCACCAACAATCACGTGGTCAGCGGCGCGGGCCCGAACGCCAAGATGGATGTGGCGTTCAGCGACGGTTCGACCGCTCCGGCCACCGTGGTAGGTGCGGACCCGGTCTCGGACATCGCGGTCATCCGGGTCACCGGCAAGACCGATCTGAAGCCGATCGACCTGGGCCAGTCCGGAAATCTGCAGGTCGGCCAGGGCGTGGTGGCGATCGGTTCGCCGCTGGGCCTGGCGGGCACGGTGACCAGCGGCATCGTCTCCTCGCTCAACCGACCGGTCTCCACCAGTGGGGAGCCGGGTTCGCAGGGCACCGTCATCGACGCCATCCAGACCGACGCGGCCATCAACCCGGGCAACTCGGGCGGCGCGCTGGTCGATATGGACGGCAGGCTGATCGGCATCAACACCGCCATCGCCACCATGGGCACCGCCGAGTCGGCGGGCGCGCAGAGCGGTTCCATCGGCCTGGGGTTCGCCATTCCGGTCGACACCGCGCGCCGGGTGGCCGATGAGCTGATCAAGAACGGCAAGGCCACCTACGCCCAGATCGGTGTGACCGTGCGGGCGCAGGACGACGTCAACGGTGCGCGCGTGATGGACGTGTCGCCCGACAGCCCGGCCGCCAAGGCCGGCATTCCGAAGAACGCGATCATCACCAAAATCGATGACCAGATCGTGGATTCGGGCAACTCGCTGATCGCCGCGGTGCGCTCGCACCGGCCGGGCGACAAGGTCAAGGTGACCTACACCGATGACCAGGGCAAGAATCCCAAGACCGTCGAGGTAACCCTCGGCGAGGCAGCTGTGGAGGGTGGCCGATGACGATTCACGAGAATGGGCGCGAACCCGTACCAACGATCCGCGTCACCGCGGATGGGGGCTGGGAGCTGTTGTCGGACAAGGGCGCTACGGTGAGCACCATGGAAATCGATGCCGCTGTGGCGGGCCGTGCTCTTGTCGTGGTCGTCGACGACCGAACCGCCCATGGCGGGGTGGACTCGCTGGGTCCGCTGGTTACCGAACTACTCACCGAGGCCGGCTTCCTGGTGGACGCCTCGGTATCGGTGGCGGCCGACGAGGTGGAGATCCGCAATGCGCTCAATACCGCGGTGATCGGCGGTGTCGACCTGGTCATCTCGGTCGGCGGCACCGGCATGTCCCCGCGCGACGTGACCCCGGAGGCCACCGAGGAGGTGTTGGACCGGGTACTGCCCGGCATCAGCGAGGCGCTGCGCTCCTCCGGGCTGGCCGCCGGTTCGCTGGACGCGGGACTGTCGCGCGGTCTGGCCGGGGTCTCGGGCAGCACGCTGGTGGTGAACCTGCCGGGTTCGCGCGCCGCGATCCGGGACGGCATGGCGACCCTGGGCCCGCTGGCCAGCCGGGTCATCGATGAATTGTCCGGTCTGTCGGAATGACCGACACCGGAAAATCTTCCGAGCCACCCCGTCCGGCCGAGCGTCGGGCGGGGTCTCGTCGTTTATCCCCCGCCGAGCGCGCCCGGCTGGCGCGCGTCTTCGGTGACGAGCTGCCGTCCACCACCAAGGACGAGCGCACTCCCGAGCCCGAATCCGGCCGATCCTCCGATGATTGGCTGCGCTCCCAGGTTCCGCCGCATCACGGCTGACATCCGTCACGACAACGGTCGCGGCGGTGACGCTCGAGCGTGTTCGTCTGTCGCGGTCCGGACCGACACCGGCAATGTCGTCATCGCTTACCCATCTGTGGGACGAGCCCTTCGGTCTCGGCCGATCAGTTTCCGCTCAGCGCAAACCCAAGCGGCCCAGTGCGATTAGCGCCGGGCCTCTTTTGCCGTCCGCGACTTTCTCGACATACCTGCGGGTTTCCGTTGGCGAGTGGTCAATCATGTTCGCTCACGTCTCAGAGCCCACTCGTGTGATGTAAAGTGCCCTCGTCGCTGCACCAAAAGAATTTGTGGCCAGTAACACAGCGGCAACAATGTGGCGACAAACTTTACCGGGGATTCGGAAGGGTCCCATTTCAACCTCGGTGGTCGAGGTTGAACTGCTTGAAACCTGATGAGGGGAAGTATGAGCGAGAACCGCACCCACGGTGTGCGTACCGCGGCCCGCTTTGCGGGCATCGGCGCGGCCGCGGCCGTGGCCATCGGCCTTTTTTCCACTGGTGCCGCTAACGCCGACACCTTCGTGCCGTTGCCGGACGGCCAGAAGGTGAACCCGGCGGGCACCGTCACCATCACCCGCACCGGTGAGCACGCGATCGTATCGCCGTCGCTCGCCGCCAATGGCGCGGGTCGTGTCGTATGGGTCAGCGGCGCCGCGAGCGCCGTGGTCACCGACACTCCGGATGGCACCGTCGGTCCGTGGAACGGCCCGACCAACAGCCCGGGTTCGAACAATTCGTCCACCCATGGTTCGTCGATCCTCAGCACCGGCTACATCGTCGGTTGCCAGATCAGCATCGGTGAGGACGCCATCTCCGCCGGTATTTCCGGCAGCGTCAATCTGGACAGCGCCAGCCTCGGCGGCTCGATAGGCGTCAACCTCGGCCCCGGCCAGGTCGCCTTCGTGCAGATCGACTCCAAGGACGTCACCAAGGCCGGCACCTACTCGGTCGAGTACCGGGACGCGGAGATGCAGATTCAGGGTTGCGCGGGGTACGCCCAGGCGCGTGCGTACACCACTGTCGAAATCATCGGCAATGACTACTCGAAGACCACGCTCTACGGGCAGCCGTTCAGCATCGGCTGACAGTGGTCTCGACCCCGCCAAATCCTTTCTCGCGTAAGCGAATTCGACCCTAAAGGGACAATTAGAAATGAGCATCCGTAAAACCGCGGCGCGGGTGGCCGGTGTAGGTGCCGTCGCCACCGCCGCTCTTGGCCTGTTCTCCACCGGCGCTGCCAACGCCGACACCTTCGTGCCGCTGCCGGGCGGCGAGATCACCCAGACCCTCTCCGACGGCACCGTGGTCACGGTGAAGCTGGTCGGCGAGTCCGCCAACATCAGCCCGTCGATGGGCGCCACCCCGGTGCACCGCAACGCCTGGGTCTCGGCGTCGGCGCAGGTCCACATCTCCGGTGACACCACCGCCACCGGCGGCAAGATCTTCCCGGGCTACGTGGTGGGTTGCCAGGTCACCATCGACGGCGGCAATGTCAACGGTGGCGCGACCGGCGGCGCCAGCTGGGACAGTCAGGGCAATGTCACCCCGCAGGGGGGCGTCAACTCCGGCGCCAACCTGACCCTCGGCCCGGGCCAGGCCAAGTCGTTCTACGTCCTCGACCTGGAGCAGCCCGACGACTACGGCCACGAAGCCCACAAGACCCGCAACGTCTTCAAGGGCACCGATGGCTCGGTGACCTGGTCGGACGAGACCATCGGCCTGAACGGCTGCGCCGGTTACGCCCAGGCGCGCTCCTTCGTGAGCGTCGAGGTCGAGACCGACAACGTCATCAGTTGGCTCACGCTGTGGGGCCAGCCCTTCAGCCTCGGCTGAAACCGGCTCTCGCGGGTTTCAGGGGTCTAGGCTCCTGAAACTCCTCGGGCGGCAATGAATGAGCTCGGCGCACCAGCGCCGGGCTCATTTACGTTGTCCCTCTTCAGAGTTCGTGCCTACCGCCGGCGCTGCGCTCGGCGAGCAGGTCCCGGATCTGGGTCAGCAGTTCGGTGTCGGTGAGCGCGTCTGTCTTGGCGCCCCACATTTTCTTGGCCTTGTTGGCCGGGATCACCACGACGAAGTAGAGCAGCACCGCGATGATCACGAAGTTGAGGGCGGCGGTGATGATCGGCCCGACGGCCACGAAGGTGGCCGGCTTGCCGGACACCAGCTGGAAGCCCAGGCCGAGCTGGTTGGTGCTGCCGAACACGGCCAGCAGCGGGGTGATGATGCCGTCGCTGAACGCGGTGACGATGGCGACGAAGGCGGTGCCCATGACCACGGCCACGGCCAGGTCGACGACATTGCCGCGCATCAGAAAATCCTTGAAACCCTTGAGCATTGCCGAAACTCCTCTACCTGAGGGATCGATCGCAGAGTTATGGGGGTATACGGCGATGCTAGTTCACTCGCGGACCGGTTCAGTGGAACACGACGGTGAGCGCCGTGCGCAGCGAGGCCGCCGCCACCACCGCGGCCCGGGGGGAATCCAGGGCCACCAACACCACCCGGTCACCGCGCCCACGCTGGTTCTCCGCTCCCGAGACCAGCACCACGGCCGCGTCGGCGGCCAGCAGCCGGGCCGGGCGGCCACCCCCTCCGGAATCCTCGCCCGCCACCACGTCCACCCGGTCCCCCGACCGCAGGATCTCGGCAACGGCGTTGTCCGCCAGGCGAATCGGAACGATGCGGGCGTCGGGGGAGCGTGCCGCCACCGCCGCCAGCCGCGGCCCCACCACCCGTACGTCGGTGACGATCTCACCGGCGGTCAGGGCCGCCGTCAGCGTGGCCCCGCGCAGCCGCGCGGCCTCGCGCACGGCCCCGGCGGGGAGCGTGGCCGTCTCCCGGGCCGCGGGCCGCACATCGTTGTCGCTCAGGACCTGCCCGGGCGGCAGATCCCGCGCGGCGACCATGACCTGGGTGTGCCCTGCCGCGGGGTCGCCGCGCACGGCCAGGAATCCTGCCAGAACGAGCAGGGCGACCGCCCCGACCCTGCGCGGCAGCACCGCGTCCGCCCAGTTCAGTCGGCTACGGAACTCGTGCAGAAGTGCTCGATACGGTCGCGTCATGCGGGGCAGCGTACGGTCGCCCCGACACCGACATGCCCGGGAAACGGGCAGGCTGTGGATAAACGAAGGAGGGTGTGGAGAAATGCCCCTCCGACCCATCCGGGGGCCCGTGGCCCCCGGGAATCATTCTCGACGTGCCGTCGGCGCGCGTATCAGGCGGCCGAAGTGGTGCTGGGGGTGCTCGACGTGGTCGACGTCGAGGAACTCGACGAGGTGGAGCCGCTGTCCGAGGCGGAGGTCGACGCCTTGGCCGGCTCGGAGGAGGTCGAGCCGTTGCGGCTGTCGGTGCGGTAGAACCCGCTGCCCTTGAAGACGATGCCGACCGAGTTGAACAGCTTGCGCAGTTTGCCGTTGCACTGGTCGCAGGTGGTCAGTGCGTCATCGGAGAAGGACTGCACGATGTCGAACTTGTTGTCGCACTCGGTGCATGCATACGAGTAAGTAGGCATCGAAAACCTCCACGCTCTTCGTCGAATTAGCACTCTACAGCTGGCAGTGCCAACGCTGCCAATCGGGTGTCAATTCCCGGCCCGTTCGCCCAGCCGTCGCAGGCCCCCGAACGGGGTCAGCACCCACCCCATTCGATGGTCGTGCGACTCCTCCGGCAAACGCTCCACGAGTTCGTCGTCGCGCACCACCGCGATCAATCGCGCATCGGCGCGGCAGGCGCTCAAACTCCGGTCGTAATAGCCGGCCCCGCGCCCCAACCGGACCCCGCGCCGATCCACCGCCAGGGCCGGAACCAGAATCGCCGAAGCCTGCGCGATCCCGTTCGCGACCGGCGCGTTGCCCGGCTCCCGGAGCCCGAACCGGCCGCGCCGCAAACCCTCCGGCCCGGTGTATTCGGCCCATTGCAGCGGACCTGGCTCCCCGGTGACCGGGAGCAGCACCCGCGCTCCGGCGGCCCGCAGCGCGTCGAGCATGGCGAGCGAGCCGGGCTCGCCGCCGACGGGCACGTAGGCGCACACCCACGCCGCGTCGCCGAGCTCCCCGGCCGCCGCGGCCAGCGCCGCCGCTTCCCGCTCCCGATCGGCGGCGGGCAGGGCCCTGCGCCGCGCGAGGATCTCCTCGCGCCACGACCGCTTGTCCCGCTCGTCCGTCACGCTCCCACCCTAGGGCGGAAGGTTCAGCGGTCCGAGCGCGGCCGGGTGAGGGTGAAGGTGTCGACGGCCTTCAGTTCGCTGGTCGGCCCGGTGAGGGCGTAATAGGTGCCGGTGATGGTGGTGGTCCCGCCCGGCTGACCCGGGTCCACGTCGAAGGCGCAGAAGCCATAGGCGTGTTCGGCGTCCTTGAAGGCCGACCAGGGCGCGTCCTCCAGGACGTACACGGGAGCCTTCTTGCCGGTGGCCGGATCCACCGCGCCCACGGCGGTGATGACCCGGCATTTGTCGCCCGGGAAGAACAGCTGATTCGACGGCGAGGAGGTGCCGCCGCCCCCGATCACCAGATGCACGGTGCCCTTGCTGGTGTCGACGACGTCCTTGCGAGTATCGGCGGGCTTGGGGGTGAGGGTCTCGGACCCGGTCACCCCGCGCACGGGATGCGAACGCTCGTAATGGTGTTCGTGCCCGCACAGCACCAGGTCGACCTGGTATTTGTCGAACAGCGGCAGCCAGTCCTGCCGGATGCCCAGGTCCGCGCCGTTGAACTTGTCGGCCGAGGAGATGGCGACCTGGTGCATGAACACCACCACCCAGTCGATGCCCCGGTCGGCGCGCGCCTTGGCCAGTTCGCTCTCCAGCCAGCGCTTCTGGGCGCCGCCGGAGTAGCCCTTGACGTAGCTGTTGCCGCCGTCCTGCAGGCAGATGTCGTCATTGGCGAGCGCGATGACGCGCACGCCGCCGACGGTGAAGGCATACCAGAGGCCCTTGGCGTGGTCTTCGCTGCCGGAGTCCGGGACGGTGAAATAGGTCTGGAACGCCTGGTATCCGATGGGCCCGTTGCCGAGTTCGTTCTCGTGGTTGCCGGGCGCGGGCATCCAGGGCCGGTAGCGGGCCGAGCGAGAGTTGTTGGCCCACCAGTCGTTCCAGGTGCGAATGCGGTCGGTGGCGATATTGGCGTAGCAGAGGTCGCCGTTGACCAGGTTGAACAGCGGGGCCAGCGATTCCACGGCCGAGGTGACGTCGCCGGCGTACTGCGAGCCGAGGTTGTCGTTGAGGGCCTTGCCGTCGACGATCTTGCCGACGGTGGGTGTGCCCTGGTCGCCGAAGCTGGTGAACCGGAATTTGGCGCGGCCCGCGGGCGCGGTGCGGATGGTGCCGAGTTCGGGCGGCGCGCCGTCGTGCCCGGCGGCGTACACGTAGTCGGTGTCGGGGGACAGGCCGGTCAGTCGGGCATGGTGGGCTTGAATCTCGATGCCGGACTTGGCGTCCCGGTAGGTGCGGGTCTCGGCCTGCGCGCTCCTGCCGAAGCCCGCGTCGGCGGTGCCGTAGCGCACAGTGGGTTTGGTGACCGATCCGGTGGTGTGCCAGGTGACCACGACCTCGCGCGCGGGGTCGGACCCGAACTGCAGGTGCAGCCCCGAAACGCGGGGCGCGGCAGCGCGATCGGGGGTGGTGACCAGTTCGGCCGAGCGCGGCCAGGCCTCGGCGTTCGAGTCGTTGCCGCGCAACGCCACCGCGCCGCCCGCGCCGACCGCGAGCCCGGCCAGGCCGGCCACGGCCGACGCGCCGAACAACCGGCGTCGGCTCAGCCCGCGTGCGGCGTCGGGGGAGCTCGTAGCGGGGGCTGGGCTGTTCGGGGCGGAATCGGGGTTGTGGGAATCCTCACGGTCGGTCATAGGTGTCAGCTAACTATCGCTGGGTACGAGGGAGGTCACAGTGCGGCGAACACGAAATGAAATGAACGGGTCGGTCTCACAGTTCTGTTCCGGTCCGGCGTTCGATGCGCTTGTCCGGCCCCGGACCCTTAGGCTCTCGGGGATATCGAGGCGGCCGTGAGTCGCTCTCGGGCATATGACGGATGGATAGGGTGAATTCATGACAGCTACTGGCGGCGGAACCGAGTCGTGCTTCCGCACCGCGGTGGTCCCCGCGGCGGGGCTCGGCACGAGGTTCCTGCCCGCGACCAAGACGGTGCCCAAGGAACTGCTGCCGGTGGTCGACACCCCGGGCATCGAATTGGTCGCCGCCGAGGCCGCGGAGTCCGGCGCCAATCGGCTGGTGATCGTGACCTCGCCCGGAAAAGACGGCGTGGTCGCGCATTTCGTCGAGGACCTGGTGCTGGAGAGCACCCTGGCCGAGCGCGGGAAATTCCATCTGCTGGAGAAGGTGCGCAAGGCGCCCGCGCTCCTGGACGTGACCTCGGTCGTGCAGGAGGAGCCGCTGGGCCTGGGGCACGCGGTGGCGCAGGCGGAGCCGGTGCTCGACGCGGACGAGTCCGCCATCGCGGTGCTGCTGCCCGACGACCTGGTGCTGCCCAGCGGCGTGCTCGAGCTGATGGCCAAGGTGCGCAGCGACTATGGCGGTTCGGTGCTCTGCGCCATCGACGTGCCGAAGGAACAGGTCAGTGCCTACGGCGTTTTCGACGTCGAGGAGCTGCCGGGCGGTCCGAAGGACGTGCTCAAGGTCAATGGCATGGTGGAGAAACCGGCCATGGAGGAAGCGCCGTCCACGTTCACCGCGGCGGGCCGATACCTGTTGGACCGCGCTATCTTCGACGCGCTGCGCCGCATCACCCCGGGCGCGGGCGGCGAGCTGCAGCTGACCGACGCCATCGCGCTGCTGATCGCCGAGGGTCACCCGGTACACGTCGTGGTACATCGTGGGTCGCGACACGATCTGGGGAACCCGGGCGGCTATCTTCGAGCAGCGGTCGATTTCGCCTTGGAACGCGAGGAATACGGCCCCGCCCTGCGGGAGTGGCTCGAGCAGCGGCTCGGGCCCGGCTGGAATCCACAGCTGACCTCGTACGAATAGACGCAGCGAGCACAGTGAAGGACAGGCGCCGGGATCGCATGGGAGACACAGCGGGCGGAATGTCACCGGCGGCGGGCGAGACAACGGAAGGGCGGCATGCGCTCGGTTGAGGATCAGCAGATCAAGGTGACCGCCGCGGCTGTGGCCCCGCGCCCGGTTCGGGTCGCGATCAGCGAGGCCCAGGGACTGCTGTGCGCCGAGGACGTCGTCACCGAGCGTCCGCTGCCGGGCTTCGACCAGGCCGCCATCGACGGATACGCCGTGCGCAGTGTGGATGTGGCCGGCGCCGGCGCGAATATCCGCGACGAGGACGGCAATTCGGTGCACCTGAGCCTGCCGGTGGTGGGCGAGGTGGCCGCCGGCTCGCGTCAGCCGATCCGCCTGCAACCCCGCCAGACCGTGCGGGTGGACACCGGCGCGCCGCTGCCCACCCTCGCCGACGCCGTGCTGCCGCTGGAGAACACCGACGGCGGCCGCGCCCGCGTGAAGGTCTACGAGTCGGTGCGTTCCGGCGACTACGTGCGCCGCATCGGCGACGATGTGCAGCCCGGTGACCTGGCCGTGCGGGCCGGCACCATCATCGGCCCGGCTCAGGTGGGCCTGCTGGCCGCGGTGGGCAAGGACAAGGTGCTGGTGCATCCGCGGCCGCGACTGTCGGTGCTGTCGGTGGGCGGCGAACTGGTCGACATCGACCGCACCCCGGGACCGGGCCAGGTCTACGACGTGAACTCCTATTCGCTGGCCGCCGCCGCGCGCGACGCGGGCGCGGACGTGAACCGGGTCGGAATCGTGAACGCCGACCCCAAGCGGCTGCGAGACGTGGTGGAGGGCCAGCTGGTTCGCTCCGAGGTGGTCGTGATCGCGGGCGCTGTCGGCGGCTGGGCGTCGGAGCAGGTGCGCGAGGCCCTCGAGGGCCTGGGCGAGCTGGAGATCACCCGGGTGGCCATGCATCCGGGTTCGGTGCAGGGTTTCGGCCTGCTCGGCCGCGACGAAGTGCCGACCTTCCTGCTGCCCTCGAATCCAGTTGGCGCGCTTGTGGTTTTCGAGGTCATGGTGCGGCCGCTCATCCGGATCGCGCTGGGCCGCCGCCATCCCATGCGGCGCATGGTGCGGGCGCGCACGATCCTGCCCATCGCCTCCATCCCGGGCCGCCGCGGGTATCTGCGCGCACAGCTCATGCGCGACGAGCAGACCGGCGACTACCTGGTGCAGCCGCTGGGCGGCCCGAATGGGGCGTCCTCGCATCTGCTGGCGACCATGGCGGAGGCCAACAGCCTCATCGTGATCGATCCCGAGGTCACCGAGGTGCGCACCGGTGACGAGGTGCACGTCGCGTTTCTTGCGCAGCGAGGGTGAGGCGTGGAGATGATTGTCTTCCGGACCGCCCAGCATCCGGGCTGGCCGGCGCACCTGGGGCCGGTGCGCGTCGCCGCGGGCGTCGTCACGCTGCGCCCGATCCGTTTGCGGGATGCCTCCGCCTGGAGCCGGATTCGCATCCGCGACAAGGACTACCTGGAGAAGTGGGAGCCGACCGGCCGCGGCCCGTGGGAGGCCCGCAACCATTCGAGCAACTGGCCCGCGCTGTGGTCGGCGCTGAAGGCGGAAGCCCGGCGCGGCGCGATGATTCCGTTCGTCATCGAGGTCGACGGCGCGTTCGGCGGGCAGCTCACGGTGGGCAATATCGTGCGCGGCGCACTGCGCTCGGCGTGGATCGGCTACTGGGTGTCGAGCGAGCTGAGCGGGCAGGGCGTGGCCACCGCGGCGCTGGCGCTGGGGCTGGACCATTGCTTCGGTGCGGTGGGCCTGCATCGGGTGGAGGCCACGGTGCGTCCGGAAAACCTTGCCAGTCAGGCGGTTCTGCGCAATGTCGGCTTCCGCGAGGAGGGGCTGCTGCAGCGCTACCTCGATGTCGATGGGGCGTGGCGCGATCACCTGCTGGTGGGCATGACCGTCGAAGAGGTGTCGGGGACCGTGGTGGAGAGGCTGATTCGCGCGGGACGCGCCGCGCGAGCCTGATAACTCGCTGTGTATTTCCGCGGCCGGATTGCCGCCGCTGCCGGTGCCTCACCAGAATTGCCCCTCGAAATGGGGTTTTGGGGGCTTGCCCCGAAGCGCGACCGAGAGTTGGCTGTTACTAGTGTTACTTGTGTGGTCGGCGCGCCTGTGGGGAATTCCCTCGGGGTGGAATTAACCTACGGACGCCGGTGGTGCGGCCGTTTACCAACCGGTAGGCGCTGCGGTGCACGTCGAAGGGACTATGAGCTGGGCGGGACGGAGGTGTGACGGCAATGCCGAATTCGATCTTGTGGATCGGTTTGGTGGTGCTCTGGGTCTTCGTCCTGTTTCCGATGCTGGCCAATCGTCATCCCCGTATCCGTCAGCACACCGACGCCGCGCTCTCCACGCGGGTGTTGCATCGCGGGGGAGCGAAGCGACGCACCAGGAAAGGTCCGGCGACCGGGCATGACACCGACCCGGACTACGTGCCGGTTCGCAGAAAGCTTCAGCACCCGAGCGAGGATCCGGAGGATCGGATGACCAGATCGGACGGCAGCACCGCTGCATCGGACGAGAAGGAAGTCGACACCGAGGCTGAGCCCATTTCCGAAGCGCCCGTGGTCACCGCCGAAGCACCCGAGCCCGAAGCGGATTCGGCCGACGCCGAGGCGCAGGTGGACGCCGTCGCCGAATCCGATTCCGAGACAGCAGAATCCGAGACGGACCCCGAAACCGCCACGGACGACGGTGAATTCGAGACCGACAGCGACGCGGCGGCCCGGACGGAGGCCGAACCCGAGCCTCCGCGGCGCGCCCGTCCCCCCGCTCTCCGCGCGTCCGACCCGGAACCGGAGCCCGAATCCGACTCCGACGACGAGGATTTCGTGCCCTCCCGGCGCGGTCGCGGCGGGTTCGACCCGGAGGCCGACGCCGCCGCCCGCGCGGCCCGCTATACCTTCCGCCAGCGCGCCGTCCTGGGCGGGGCACTGTCCACCCTGATCCTGGCCGGCGCCGGTGTGGCCATCTCCGCGCTGCTGTGGTGGCTGTGCGCGCTGTCCGGCATCGTCCTGGTCGCCTACCTGGCCTACCTACGCAGGCAGGTCCGCATCGAGGAGGACATCCGCCGCCGCCGTGCCGCCCGGCTCGCCCGCCGTCGCGCCGAGGACGCCGAGGAGCCGCGCCGACGCGAACGTCCGCGCCCGGACCGCGAGCAGACCCGCACCCAGTTGCGCCGCGCGGTCCTGGTCGAATCCGATGACGAGGACCCGTTCTTCGAGCACCTGGAACTGTTCGACGCCGCGGCCGCCCGCGCCACCCGTCAGCGCGCCGCCGGAGCTCGCGAACGCCGCGCGGTCGGCGAGTAACCGCACCGAATGACTGAGAGGGCTCCCCGAAGGTCGGGGAGCCCTCTCACTGTCTCTGGGCTCGACGGCGAAGCCCGCGAGCACTGCCAGAGGTCCCCGGCCTCGCGCAAGTCCGCGAGCACTGTCAGGCATTCGGTCGCGAAGCCGCGGAGGGTTGCGAAGCCTCGGGCGCGGCGGGGTTCGGGAGCGAGAGCCCCGAGGGAGTGTTCTCCCAGCAGAGAAATCAATAGCTTTTCGCTATTTCTGGAAGGCCGACTCTCGGCAATGGTGAATCACGCATAGAAAAGGCCCGGCACTCGGCCGAGCCTTCTCGAGTATGCGGAGTACCGCTATTCGGTGCCGATCTTTCGCTCCGCTCCCGGAATCTGGCGCTCGATGAGCTCGGCCAGGCTTCGCAGTTTGGCCGCGAATTCACGGGCCGCGACCGGATGGTCGGTCGAGCCCTTGACCACCTTCTGGGTGAGTGCCGCGAGCCGCGATTCGACCGAGCTGAACACGTCGGAGGTGTTCGGCTGCTCCTCGATGAGATCTCCGCGCAGCCATGCCCGCAGGCGCTGCACCACCTCGCCCTCGTCGTAATCGTCGGGCAGTATCGCGACGGCCTCCCGGAGCTTGCCCGCGGTGACCTTCACGTCGGCGGCCAGCGTGGTGTACACCGTGACCGCCGCGTCCTCGCCATACGCCGCGGCCACCGGCAGCAGCTCGCGGATCTGTCCCTCGTTGATGGCGGGCGCGACCGGGTGCAGTCGCGCGGCCAGCGGCCAGGCCCGGATCAGCTTGTGCGCGTAGGACCGCTGCATGTCCCATCGCTTCTCCACGTACTCGTCGAAGCTGGCGTGGTCGGCGCGGTAGAGCCGGCCGTCGCGCACGATCTGCAGGGCGCGCCCGGCCGTCCAGAAGGCCACCCGCAGTGCGTCGATGGAGGATTCGCAGAGTTCGAGTTGATCGGATTCGGCCCGGCTGAGCGGGCCCTCACCGCCCGCGGTGGGCAGCGGCAGATCCAGCACGCTCGGCGCGGGCGCGACCGGCTGCGGCATGACGACCTCGACCGGGGAAGGGCCGGTCGGCATGGAAGCGACCGGAGCGGGAGCCGCCGGTGGGGTCGCCGCCGGTGCGATCGCGACCGGATCGGCCGGCGGCCGTGTGGGTTTGACGGGCGCCATGAGCACGGTGGTGGCGGCCTGAGACAACTTCGGGGTGCGCGGCCATTTGGCGTCGCGCAGCGGGGAGACCGGGGGAGTGTGCTCGGCGTCGTCGGAGAGCGGATTGCGGCCCAGGCCTCCGCCGATGGAACCCTTGCGGCGCTGCGGTGGCATCAGGCCGACACCTCCGCCGGAATGCGCGTGGACCGCGCCGCTTCCAGATACGGCCGCGTCAATTCCTCACCGACGGCGCGGTATTCGCCGAGATCCTCGATCGGATTCTCGGCCCCGTCGCCGACTTCACCGTCGGCCGCCTCCCGGTACCACTTCCACGCACTGACATAGGATTCGAAGACGTCGTATCCCGCGTCCTCCAGATTGCGGCGCTGCGTGCGGTATTCGGTGGAGACATTGACGCCGTTCTTCATGGTGACCGGAACCTTGGTCATGAGCACTCGCACCCGGATGGCCTTCTCGTGCTCCGCGGCCGCCTCTTCGGCGGCGCGATAGGTGCTGGGCACGCGCTTGACCTCCGAGGGGCTGACACTGGTGACGAGAACGAGTTCATCGCTCACCGGTACGGCGGCCTTGAAGATATCGGCCGATTCACCGCCGGCGTCGACGATGATCACGTCGTAGTTCGCGGAATTGTCGGTGATGCAGTCGTTCACGTGCCGGGACGGGAAGGCGAGCAATTCGAAGGGAATGCCGACCTCGGCCTTCTGCAGCCGCCGGTACCAGGAGTACCCGGTCTGGCTGAGCGGGTCGGCATCGATCACGAGTACCCGAAGTTCGTGCACCGTAGCGAAATACGAGGCGAGGAAGAAGGCGGAGGTCGTCTTGCCGACGCCGCCTTTGAGATTCCCCAGTGTGACCACCAGGGGCCGGGGAAGATTCGGTAGCGCACCGGATTTGGTCATCGATCATCCTCCTTGATGATGGGGAGGGAAGTTTTTCCGTCGATCAGTCTCACATGGGCGCGGGCCCGCGCCCGCGAAGGCTCGCGCGATGTCGTCGAATTCGCGGCAGATCGGCTGTGTCCAATTGGACACAACGGTCAATGGTTACTGTTTCGTTATGGATAAAACGCATGTCTTTTATTGCGCCTCCTGATCTTCCGGCGAAATATGCACTTTCGGATCTGCTGGCAGTACCGAAAAATTCGCGTGATCGACGGATACCGGACAGCTTTCACGGCTTGATCGGAGGACGAGCGCTCATGGAAACGATCGGTGATAGACAGAAGGTTCGAGTTCTTCCGCGGCTGAGCCGGCGGACCCTGCTGACAGGAGTCCTCGGTGCGGCGGCCGCCGGAGCGGCCCTGCTGTTCCCAGCGGGCCAGGCGCACGCGGCGCCCGTCTCGGTTCCCGGCATCGGGGAAATCGAGATCCCGAACGAGATCGCCGCCCAATTCGGCATCGCCGCTCCCGTCCCACAGCCCGCCGTCGGAGAGTCCTCCGCGGTCGGGGAGGCGGATGCCTCGCGGATGGTCGCGATTCCCGAACGGGTCGCCATTACCCCGGCCGACCCATCGCCGGATCCCGTTCCGGTCCAATCGCTGTCGCCGGAGCCGCTGCGCCCCGCGATGCCCGCACCGGAATCCCGCTCGGTAATGGTCGCCGGTCTCGGCACCGTCACGGTGCCGGCCGACCTGCCTCGGCTGACCGGAGTCCCCGGTGTGACCGATCCCGCGCCAGGGCCCGCGCCGGTGCCCGCGGCCATGCCGAAGAAGGCCGGTGAGCGCGCCATCGAGGCGGCCCGCACCAAGCTCGGCGCGAGCTACAGCGCGGGCGGCGACGGCCCGGACTCCTTCGACTGCTCGGGTTTGGTGCAGTGGTCCTATCGCGAGGCCGGAGTCGATGTGCCGCGCACCAGTTATTCGCAATTGGCCGCCGGAACTCCGGTATCGCTGGACGAATTGGAGCCGGGCGATCTGGTGTCCTATTACGGTGGCAGCCATTCGGCGCTGTACCTCGGCGACGGAGAGGTCATTCACGCCAGCGACTACGGTTCCGGCGTGAAGATCTCGCCCTTGACCACCATGCCGGTGGCCGGAGCTCGCCGCTTCTGAGCAGGGCCGGTCGACCGCACGCGCGCGGTCGAAGGAAGCCCGGACACCCGATCCGCCGGCACCGGCCGACAACTGCTGGGCCATGACCGGCAGCCGGGCGCCCGCCGCGGAATGACGAACCGCTCGGGAGTCACGGCGGCAGGATCATCGCACCGGAGGAAGACCACGTATCCGCGCAGCGGCGGTGTGGTCTACGAGATCCCCGGCGGCTTCGATCCGGACGCCCGCACCGTGCCATGATCGACGGGCTCGGTCAGCAGCCCGACGATCATGGCGATGATGCTGTCCCGCGCGTCGTCGCGTTCCGCCGCGGTGGGCAGGTCCTGGCGTTCGTAGTCGGCGAGCAGCGCGAACATGACGGTGGTCATGCCCTGGAGCCGGTACCGCCGCTGCGCCGGAGTGAGATCGGGCATGGCCCGGTAGAGCCGCGCCACCAGCACACGCGTTGCGGCCCAGCGCTTTTCATGCAGGTTCGGGCCGGTCACGGCGGGATGCGCCCGCGCCTGCTCCAGGAAGCGCGCGTAGTGCGTCGACCCCCCGGCGTAGGGCACGTCGAACATGGGCCGCACCAGAATCGCGACCAGCGCGGCCACGCTGTCCGGCGCGCCCGCGGCCTCGTGGTCCGCCAGCAGTTCGGTGCGCCGCGATTCCAGTGCCGGCTGGTGCCGTTCGATGATGGCCGCGATCAGTCCGTCACGGGAACCGAAGTGGTAGTGCACCGCGGAGTTGTTGCGCTGTCCCGCCGCCACCGCGATATCCCGCAGTGCCACATCCGGCCCGCGTTCGGCGATGGTGCGCTCACCGGCGAGCAAGATCAGCTCACGCGCGTCAGGACTGTTCACCGGGGCCACTATAGGGCCGCGCCGGGCCGTAGCGATTTCCCGGTTCCCGGCGAAACGGTACTATCGTGCCCCTGCGGCATGTACCGCGCAGTACACGCGGACGCAGGCAGAGATGACGGCGGTGATGATCGATGACGCCACGAGACTTCCGGTCCCGCCGGGCCACGGTGGACCTGGCCCTGGTGGTGCCGCTGAGCGGGCCCGCCGGCATCTTCGGGCCGTCCTGTGAGGCCTGCGCGACGCTCGCGGTCGAGGACATCAACGGCCTCGGCGGCATTCTGGGCCGCCCGGTGCGGCTGCGCACCGTGGACGCCGGCGCGCCGCCGCCGATGCTGGCCGCGCAGATCGACCGGATGGTGAGCCAGGGCATGATCGACGGCGTGGTCGGGTGGCATCTGTCCAATGCCCGCAAGGCGATCACCCCGCACACCGCGGGTCGCGTGCCCTACGTCTACACCACCTTCTACGAGGGCGGCGAGGACTCCGACGGCGTCTACATGGTGGGGGAGACCCCGGACCAGCAATTGTTCCCCGCCCTGCGCTGGTTCCGTGCCGAACTGGGTATCCGCCGCTGGTGCGTCGTCGGCAACGACTACGTGTGGCCGCGGGAAACCGCCAGGGCCACCGCGGAATTCGTGCGGGGCACGGATATGGCCGTGGTCGGTGAGGTGTTCACCCCGCTGGGCGGCCGAGATTTCAGCGCCGTCCTCGACCTGATCCGCGCCTCGGCGGCCCAGGGCGTGCTGGTGTTCATGGTCGGAGCGGACTGCGCCGCGTTCAATCGCGCGTTCGTGGCGGCCGGGTTGGACGACGGGCGGCTGCGATTGAGCATGATGATCGGCGAGGACGTGCTGTACGCGGGCGGGCCGGACAGCGCGCGCGGATTGTTCACGGCCTGCGGCTATTTCGAGAGCCTGGTCTCGCGCGAGGGGATGGCCTTCGGCGGTCGCTATACCGCCCGATTCGGGCAGCTGGCCCCGGCGCTGAACAATATCGGCGAATCCTGTTACGAGGGCATGCTGCTCTTCGCCTCGCTGGCGGAGGCCGCGCGCAGCCTGGATGTGCGCGTCATCGAGCGCGGTGCGGCGCGGGTGAGTTACGGCGGCCCGCGCGGTGAGGTGCGAGTGCGAGGGACGCACACCACCCAACCGGTGTTCCTCGCCGAGGCCGACATCATGGATTTCACCGTGCTCGCCGATCTGGCGGGGCTCTGAATTCGGGTCGCCCGCCGTCCACTTTCGCGCGTGATGACGCAAATTCCATTGCCACCGAACGCTATTCGAATGCGTGCTTTCCATCTGAATTCCACTGCGAGGCAGGCGATTGCGTGTCAGGTGGCCGTGGCGCAGGGGAGCCGTTCGAACGAGAGTGAACGCTACGTTGCGTTCACGCAACGGGCAATAAGCGAATACCGTCGAGATTTTTAGAATGTCAGTGCGACAAGGGGATTCGTGCACCTCCGGCAGAGAGTTCAATGCAATATCGCAGGTCGTATGTTGCAATAGGGTGGAGCCGCGCCGCTTCGGCGGCATCTGATGAAGGAGCCGCTCCGATGCCCGGAGGAAGACTCAGCCAGGAGGATCGCCGTCTCATCGCCGCGGGGCTGGCCCGGGGCCTCGGCTTTGCCGAGATCGCCCGGCAGCTCCATCGGCCGACCTCGACCGTGAGCCGGGAGGTGACTCGCAATGGCGGACCCGGCCGCTATCGCGCCGATCTGGCGCAGGCCGCCACCGCGGTGCGCTCGCGCCGCGGCGCGTCCCGGCCCAAGCGGGTCGAAAAGCCTTCCAGCGTAGACGAATACGGCCGCAGCCCGGCACTGCTGTCCGAGTTCAGCGCCCGGTTCGCGATGCTGTTCGCGCAGGCCGGGATGCCGCGCATGGCCTCGGCGGTGCTGGCCCGCCTCTATGTCGCTGACTCTGGCAGCCTCACCGCCGCCGAGTTGGTGGGGGATCTGAGGGTGAGTCCGGCAACGGTGTCCGCGGCCGTCGGCTACCTCGAGGAGCGGGCGTTGATCCGGCGGGACCGGGATCCGGGCAGCCGCCGAGATCGCTATGTCATTGACGAATCCGCTTGGTACCGAGCCACTCTCGCGGACGCACGCGCTCATGAGCGGCTGGCGGCGACGGCGCGCGACGGCGCTGACACCCTGGGTTCGGCCACGCCCGCCGGGGTACGGCTACTGGGCATGAGCCAGTACCTGGAGCGGGTCGGCCTCGATATGGTCCGCTCCGCGGAACGCTGGCGCGCGCAACTCGCTCGATGAGCCCGATCTAGAGGGCGGGTGCGCCCGGTGAGCCGGGAAACGGTTGCGCGACGGCGATTCCCGGGAATCTGCGGTGAATGCGATCCAGATACCGGCGCACCGTGGAGAGTTCGGCATTGATCGCCTGCCGGGCTTCGGGGGTGGGTGCGGTCTGCAATCGCCGGGTCAGTTTGACTACATGTCTTTCCAATTCCTCGAGGAAGATGCGGGCCTGAGCTGCCTCGGGATCCTCGCCGGCGTCGGGATTGTCGAATCCCCTGTACTGCATATCGCGGAAGTATTCCACGCAGCCGGGCTCAGCGCGGCGCAAATGGATTGCGTCCAGGCGAAATTCGCCGCACGCGGGAATGCGTGCGCCGCATCGAATACCCCGGCGGGGTGTTCGAACACGCCGTCGAGGAACACCACGGCCGGGATATCCGCTCCCGCAGCCCCGTCGAGGCGATGGACCGGCAGCTCCTGCGCCGCGCCCACCCCGAGATCGCCGAAAATCCGATCGCCCCGATCCTGCCCGGCCGTCCCCCTGTGGTCCACCGCGTGTGAACACCCCGACACGGCATCGAGTAGCCTCGCCAAGCGAGCTGCCCCGGCGCGACCGGGGTGTTCGGATCCCCGCACCGCCCCCTCGTCAGGAATTCGAATGGCCATCAGTTACCTGGAATCGATCATCGTCGGCGCACTGCAAGGGGTGAGTGAACTCTTCCCGGTCTCCAGCCTGGGCCACAGCATCCTGTTGCCCGCCTGGGTCGGCGGCAAGTGGGCCGACGACCTGAGCATGTCCGCCAAGGACTCGCCGTACCTGGCGCTGCTGGTGGCCATGCACGTCGCCACCGCGCTGGCCCTGGTCATCTTCTTCTGGCGAGACTGGGTGCGCATTCTCCAGGGCCTGTGGGACGTGGCGCTGACACGCCAGATACGCACGCCCGAAGCACGATTGGGCGTGCTGCTGGTGATCGCGACGATTCCGGTGGGCCTGGCCGGTCTGCTCCTGGAGAAAGCCGTCCGCAACTACCTGGGCACGCCCGTCCCGACCTCCATCTTCCTGGCGATCAACGGGTTCGTGCTGTTGTCCGCGGAGATCATGCGCAAACGCGATCACGAACCCGATTTCGTGCTGTCCAGCCCCACCGGTCGCACCGGTGACCTCTCCATGGAGGACACCATCGTGCTGCCCATGACCGACCCGGCCCGCGCCTCCGATGTCCGCCTGTCCCGCCTGAGTGTGCGCGACGCCACCCTGATCGGCGCCGCCCAGATCGCCGCGCTCTTCCCCGGCATCAGCCGCTCCGGCAGCACCATAGTCGCGGGCCTGTTCAAGGGCATGCGCCATGAGGACGCCGCCCGTTTCGCGTTCCTGCTGGCCACCCCGGTCATCCTGGCGGCCGGCGTGCTGAAGATGCCGGAACTCTTCAAGCACGAGAACCACGCCATCCTCGGTCCGGCCTTCGCGGGCAGCGTGGTCGCGGGGGTCCTGTCCTATATCTCGGTCAAGTTCCTCACGGCCTACTTCGAGACCAAGACCCTGACCCCGTTCGCCATCTACTGCCTGGTGGCGGGCCTCGGCAGCCTCGTCTGGTTCACCATCCGCTGACCCGCGCCCCTCAGTGCGAAGGGGTGGTGGTGACGGTCGGGGTCGTGGTGGTGACCAGCGGGGTGGTGGTCGGGACCGTCGTGGTGGTCGTCGGCGAGGTGGTCGTGGTGACCGGCGCGGTCGTGGTGTCGGGGGTCACCGTGGTGGTCGGCGGCGTCGTCGCGGCCGGCGTCGTCGTGACCGGGGCGGCCGGGGTGGTGGTGACCGTCGGGGTGGTGGAACCCGTTGCGGGCGTGGTGGATCCGGAGGTGGCGGTCTTCGGGGCGGCGGCCAGCACGGCCGGAGCCGAAGTGGTGGTGCTGGTCGCGGTGAGGGTCTTCGGGTTCAGCTGGCCCGCCTGGGCCTCCTTGGCGAGCTCGGTGAGCCACGCGGCGGCATACTCCGCGGAGGTCAGGGGCTTGCCGTTGTCGGGGTTCGAGTCACGCCAGTAGTCGAAGTGGTGGCCGGTGCCGTTCGGGCCGAGGGTGAGGTTGTACGGGTCGTTCAGCAGCACCGGGATGGTGTTCTGGTTGGTGGTGATCAGGCCGATGACCTCGTTGAAGACCTTCTGCGGCAGGTAGGCCAGCGGCGCCATGTTCTCGGCCTGAATGGAATCCGCGGCCACCGGGGTCGGGTTGTCCTGGTTCGGCTTGTAATTGGGGTCCGACACCTTGAGCAGGACGTCGAGGAAGGTCTCCTTGCTCGTCCACCAGCCCGGGTTGTGCGCGATATCGGCGAAGGCGTCACCGGCGATCTTGCCCAGCACCACCGCGACGTCCATGCCCGTGGTAGGGGTGAGGCCGTCGCTCTGCATCTGGTCGGCATTGATCTGGCGGCCGACATTGATGGCCAGCTGCAGCAGCGAGATGTTCTTCGGCGCGGCGCAGGTGAGGTCGCCGTCGGAGCAGAAGGAGGCGATCCGGCCGTTCAGCGAGCCGAAGTCACCGGCATTGCCCTGCAGCGCACCCTGTCCGCCCGCGATCTCCTTGCCGCTCTGGTAGCTCTGACCGAAGTTGTCGGGGTGGCTGTAGGGATCCTTCGCGCCCGGGAACGGACCGTCCCCGGCGGTGCGGCCGGAGTCGGCGAGGATGACCACGCCGGCGACATTGCCGGGATCCACGATCCCGTACTTGCCGTCCGCGCCCGCCGTCTGATGGCCGATCTGCATGGCCACCCGGCGTGCCACATCCGCGCCCTCGCTGTAGCCGACGATGGCGAACTTGGTGTTGGGGCAGGCCGCGGAGATGTCGCGCATCACCTGTTCGGTATTGGCGACACCGGTATCGACGGCGTTCTCGTAGCTGTCCAGGTTCGCCGGGTAGGAGATGTACACGGCCGAGTACGAGTTGGAGTCGACCGAGCCGTTGGGCGCGTTCACCACCGGATCCACCCAGTGGCTCTGGTAGTCGTCCGACAAGGCCGCGGGCAGCTCGTTGCCATTGGCGTCGACCAGCATCTTCGTGGTGCCCGACTGCGGGGAGTCATTGCGCCCGGCCACCGAGATGGTCACCATGTCATGGCACTCCGTGACCGACGAGGTGAGCGCCGGATCGGCGCGCTTCTCGCCGGGTGATGAAGTGAGCGCGAAAGTGGCCGCCACCGCGACCGCGACGCCGAGCGCCGCCGGCGCCGCGACCGCCGACGCGATCCGATGCCGCTTCACGAAATCACGAATATCCATGCCCGAATCCCCATCTCACCCCGACAAGTGAACTGTCAGGCCCTGCGCGTCGGGCCGTCTACCACCGGAGACGTCGTCGGGGGAGATCCGAGCGTTACTTACGCGAATGGTTCATCACAGCGCCATGACCTGGAACAGGGCCTGGCCCCAGGGCCGCCACCAGCTCGAACGCGCCCACCCGATGAGGGCTGCGGGACCGCCGATGACCTGGGCGACGACGTGCTCGCCGGCGCGGTCCCCGGCGTAGGTCACGTGGGCGTCGGGATGCTGGCTATAGGTTTCGACGAGCTGGTTCGCCGAGGGCGGCGGCAGGATCTGGTCTCAGCGTGAGATGCCAGATGGACAGCGGCATGGTCGTCAAGCTCTTGCTTGGAGTGCACTCCAGCTGGCTAGGGTCGGATCACATGAGCAAAGTGTGGTTCATCACCGGCGTATCGAGGGGTTTCGGGCGGGAATGGGCACTCGCGGCACTCGAGCGCGGGGACCGTGTCGCCGGCGCCGCGCGCGAGTTGCGAACCCTGGACGATCTGGTCGCCAAGTATCCGGAGACCTTCCTCGCGGTTCGGCTCGACGTCACCGACCGCGATGCCGACTTCGCCGCCGTGCGGCAGGCGGCCGACCACTTCGGGCGGCTCGACGTCGTGGTGAACAATGCCGGCTACGGCCAGTTCGGCATGATCGAGGAGCTCACTGAGCAGGAGTTCCGGGACCAGCTGGAAACCAATGTGTTCGGCGCGATGTGGGTGACCCAGGCCGCGCTGCCCATCCTGCGTGAGCAGCGCAGCGGTCACATCCTGCAGGTCTCCAGCATCGGCGGCATCTCGGCCTTCCAGAACCTGGGCGCCTACCACGCCTCGAAGTGGGCCCTCGAGGGCTTCTCCCAGTCCCTGGCCCAGGAGGTCGCGCCCTTCGGCATCCATGTGACCCTCATCGAGCCGGGCGGCTTCGACACCGACTGGGCCGGGCCGTCCTCACGGCACGCCACCCCGAATCCCGCCTACGACGACGCCCGCGCGGCCCGCGCCGCCCAGCGCTCGTCGGTCCGCCGCGGCGAGCCCGCCGCCACCCGGGCCGCCATCCTCGCCGTCGTCGACGCCGAAGAGCCGCCGCTGCGCATCTTCCTCGGCGAGCTCCCGCTGGCTATCGCCACCGCGGACTACGAGTCGCGGCTGCAGACCTGGCGCACCTGGCAGCCGATTTCCATTGCCGCCCAAGGTAACTGACCACCGGATCGCAACCAGGGCGGATCGATCATTTGGTCGTCCGATGGCCCGCCCCCGCTGGGAACGCTTCGGTGCCGCGCTCGACTACGACCTCCTCGAGCGCGGCATCGACGGACCAGAATCGGCCCCGTGAAGCCACATTCGCCCGTGGGAGTGCGGACCGGGGGCGCGCAGGGTGCGCGAATCCTTCTGCACGGCACGGGATCACTCGCCCGGGCACGCGACCTGATCAATACCGGAGGCCATACTCTACGGCAGGTGATCCCGCGAGCCACTCGAACGGGCGATGCGCGACTCGCGAGTGTGGGCTCGGTGTCGATCCGCGGCGAGGGTTCCCGGTGCAAAGGCATCGTCACCGGTCATCAGGACCGAGTTCGTTCGGGGCGTCGGGTGTCCGGACAAGCCTGTCGGACATGGCGGTGGCGATGAACCTGGGAATGGCAGGGGCGAAGATCTTGAGATAGAAGTCCATCCATTCGTGGCGAGCGTTGAGAAATGGGAAATCGGTGGGGGCCATGTAGCGGACGGCGAGCATGGGTAAGGGCGCGTCGAGTGCGGGGAAAGCCGGGTTGTGCAGCCCCGGGACCGTGCAGCCCGGATAGAACTGCCCGAGCATCAGACCCTGTTCGACGAACCTGGATTTCTCATCGTGCTGAACGGTGTCGAGGTCGGCGTATTCGGTGAGGTCGGGGAAGACCGCAAGGACGGCTTTGAGTTTGGAATCGGGTTCGTCCTGGGGCGGCAGGGCCGGAAACAGGTCGTACAGGTCGGCGACTATCGCGGTGATGCGGCCGCGATGGATATCACGGCCCGGAACGAATGCGGCCCACAGAGATCGCTGTGTGATGGCGCGGCTGGTGTACGGGCAGACCGGGCCGGGTCGACCGAGGTCGGGGTGGGACTGGCACAGGTATTCGATCGTCCATCGGCGCAATTCGGCGGCATGCGGATAAAGGTCGATACCGGCTGCTACGTCGGGGTCGAACAGGTTGACTGGCTCTACGCCGGAACGCGTTCCGACGATTCGGTCGGTGTTCATGATCCGCTTGTCCTTGCTGGGGTGGGTGACTCCGTGGGGGCGGTCCGGGTTGACCGCAAATGCTCGGTGAGGACGAAACCGATGGTGCGAAGCGAATCCTGTTCGGTCATCCGTTCGTGTCGAACGGGAATCCGATGCTCGGTAATGCGCCCGGTGACGTGGTCGCTCCAAGCATCGGCGGGAGAGGACCCGTCGTCGACGCGGTCGTCGGCGGCGCTGAAGTAGATCAGATCACCGTCGAAGAGTGCCGGCCGATGGTTCCAGGTGAGGTCCACGAGCCGGGTGTAGTCGCGTTGCAGGCTCACGAGATGCGCGGGGGTCACAGCGGTGAACAGCCCGCCCTGCCCGTGCAGCAACTCGGTCGCGGCCTCGACGGTCAGCTCGGCGGGGCCGTCCGGAACGGCGAAACCGCCGAACTCGGCGAGCATCGTCGCCACCGAGGGGGTGGGAGCACGGAAGCTGTCGGCCGTCACGACGCGGGTGTCCATCATGGCCAAGGTGGCCACGGAATCGCCTTCGCGGCGGAGTCGGACCGCGATCGCATGGGCGATAGTGCCGCCGAGCGAGTAGCCGAGCAGGTGGTAGGGACCGTGCGGTTGGACGGACCGGATCTCCCGCACATAGCGCGCGGCGAGTTGTTCGAGTGTGTCGAACCGCACGGTGGGGTCGGTCAGCGCGGGCGACTGTAGCCCTCGGACAGGACGGTCGGGATCGAGGTACCGCACGAGTCCGGTGAAACCCCAAGCCAATCCGATCGCCGGGTGGATACAGAACAGTGGCGGTTCGGTTCCCGAAGCCCGCAGCGGCAGCATGACGGAGAGCGCCTCGGCGAGATCCTGTTCACCGAAGTCCTGCCCCGCGAGGCCGTCACGGCGACTCTCGATGCGGCGGGCCAGCAATTCCGGTGTCGGATCGGTGAACAGCCACTGCAGCGGCATGGTGACACCGGTGGACTCCGCGAGCCGCGACACCAATTGGGCGGCGGTCAGCGAGTTGCCGCCGAGGTCGAAGAAACCGTCGTCGACTCCGATTCGTTCGATGTCGAGGGTGTGGGCGAAGGCCTCGCAGACGGTGGCCTCGAGCGGCGTCGACGGCGCTCGGAACCGAGACTGCCGACGCAGGTCGGGTACGGGCAGGGCGTTGCGATCGAGTTTGCCGGTGGCCGTGAGCGGCATCCGGTCGAGCATGACGATGGCGGTGGGGATCATATGGGTGGGCAAGAGGGTCGCGAGATGTGTGGTCAGCTCCGCGGTGTCGGGCGTGGCGTGCGGGGCGGGCGCCACGTAGCCCGTGAGCTGGTCGGTGCCGTTGGGCCGGGTGTGGACCGCGACGGCGGCGCGGGAGACGCCGGGGTGGCTGCACAACGCCGTTTCGATATCGCCGGGTTCGATGCGATGGCCGTTGACTTTGATCTGCAGGTCGCTGCGGCCGATGTATCGCAGTCGCCGGTCGCCGGTCCAGGTGACCAGATCGCCGGTGCGGTACATGCGCGTCCCGGCCGGCCCATACGGGTCGGGGATGAATCGGGATGCCGTGAGTACGGGTTGCCCGTGGTAGCCGCGGGCGATCCCGGGCCCGGACAAGTACAGTTCCCCGGTCACTTCGCGCGGGACCGGGCGCAGTCTGCGGTCGAGCACGACGGCGGAGAACCCGCGGGTCGGGCCGCCGATCAGTGGCGGGCTGTCCATGGTTGCCGTCAGGGGGGTATCGCCGCAGCTCGCGACGGTGGTCTCGGTGGCCCCATAACTGGTCATCAACGTGCGGCCCGGCGCCCATTGGTTCACCAGATCCGGTGGGCACACCTCGCCGCCGACGATCACGGTGCGGAGGGTGTCGACTTGGCCGGGGCGCAGCGACGCCAGCACGGTGGGGGTGAAGGCCGCATGGGTGACATGTTCGGCGTTGATCCGCTCGGCCAGTTCGGCGCCCGCGACCACTCCCGCTGGAGCGAGGACCAGTGTGGCTCCGGCGGCAGCGGCGCTGAGCCATTCGAGGATCGACACGTCGAAGCTCGGAGAGGCCGCGGCCAGCATTCGGCAGGACGGGCTGAGGCCGAACCGTTCCCGCGCTTCGGCGGCCAGATTCGCAATCCCGGTGTGGGTGACCACGACCCCTTTCGGGGTCCCGGTGGAGCCCGAGGTGTAGACCAGGTAGGCGGGATGCTCCGGCCGCAGCGCGGCCGTGCGCTCGCGGTCCTCGATCGCGGTGGCGCGCGCCCACGCTGCCTTCATGGCGAATCCAGAGCTGTCGAGGCTGAGCCACGTGGTGGCGTCGGGCAGTCGTTCCAGATAGGTCTCGACTGTCAGCCCGGCGATGGCACCGGCATCGGTGAGGATGCCGCTGATCCGGTCTTCGGGCTGATCCGGGTCGATCTGAACGAACGCGCCGCCGGTTTTGGCGACCGCCCACACGGCGATCACGGCATCGATCGAGCGCGGTAACGCCACGGCGATTAACGATTCCGGTCCTGCTCCGGCGTCGATCAGCACCCGCGCCCACCGGTTCGAGATTTCGTCGAGCTCGCGGTAGGACAACCTTTCGCCGTCACAGACGACCGCTTCCGCATCGGATCTCGCTGCGGCAGCGAACACCTGCGGCAGGAGCGACGGCGCCGCGTCGGGCCCGCCACGAACGGGTATCAGCGTGGACAGCTCGTCCGGCGACAGCAGCTGCACTCGCCGGAGCGAGAGATCGGTGTCGTCGATGATGGCGTCGAGCACACGCAGCACCCGGCCGGCGAGAGCATCGGTCTGGGCTTGTGTGAACAGTTCGGGCAGGTATTTGAAGGTCAGCTCCAGCCGGGTGTCGAGGTGGGCGATCAGGCCGAGCGGATAGTGCGCGGCGTCTCGTCCGTGCACGTCGAGGACGTGCATCCCGGCAATATCGGTGTCTTCGGACAACCCGGTCGCGTCGACCGGGTAAGACTCGAAGACGGTCATGGTGTCGAACATCGCCCCGGGCCCGGCCACCTGTTGGATCCGTGCCAGTCCGAGGTGATTGTGGTCGAGCAGCGCGGTTTGTTCGGTTTGGATTCGCCGGATCAAATGGCCGAGACTTTCGCCATGGTCGAGCCGGACCCGGACCGGCACGGTGTTGATGAACAGTCCGATCATCGATTCGATGCCGGGAATCTGCGGGGGGCGACCAGAGACGGTGGTGCCGAAGACGACGTCCTCACGCGCGGTCGCGCTCGCGAGCACGATCGCCCAGGCGGCTTGGACGACGGTGTTGAGGGTGGTCTCCTGCTGGTGGGCCACGGTGACCAGGGCCGCGGTGCGGTGTTCGCTCAGCCGCACCCGCACTTCACGCGCGGCGGCGGTATGTCGGCGGCCGCGGCCCGCGCCCGCCAGCAAAGTCGGCTCGGTGACGCCCTCGAGCGTCCGCGCCCACGCGGCTTCCGCCGCGCCCTGATCTTGGCTTTTCAGCCACACCAGATAGTCGCGATAGGGATGCACCGGGGCCAGTGCGCCGGGGTCGCCGTCGCCGGCATAGAGGATCAGCAGTTCCCGGACCAGTAGTGGGGTGGACCAGCCGTCGATCAGAATGTGATGCATGCTCAGCAGCAGTCGGTACCGCTGGGGGGAGGTGCTGATCAGTGTCAGTCGCAGCAGCGGCGCCGCGCTCGGAACGAAGTGCCGGTCGCTGTCCATGAGCTGCTCGAGCGCGGCCTCGGTGTCGGCGCATTCCGCGAGGTCGATCTGGGTGAGCGGCACATCGACACGGGAGTGCACCACCTGGACCGGCTCGTCGGCGGCGTCGCGCACGAACGCGGTCCGTAGGTTCGGGTGTCGTCCGATGAGGGCCTGCGCGGCGCGGCGTAACCGGTCCGCGTCGACGCGCCCACCGAGTTCCATACGGAGTTGCACGATGTAGTCGTCGCGGGCGCCGTCGGCGAGCTGGGAGTGGAACAGCAACCCCGACTGGAGCGGCGTGAGCGGCCAGATGTCTTCCAGTGCCGGGTACCGGGCCTCGAGCCGGTCGATCGCGGCCTGGTCGAGGTCGACGAGGCCGACGTCGGAGGGGGTCAGCCCGCCGGCACCCGGCCGGGACGCGTGCGCGGCGAGAGCCGCCATCGCGTCGCGCCACAGTTCCGCGAGGTCGGTGACCTCGGCGGAGGTGATCAGGCCGGCCGGATAGTCCCAGGCGGCGGTCACGACAGGTCCGTCCAGCGTGTCCACGGTGACCGCGTTGATACCCAGGACGGCTGCCGCGGATGCGTCGGGATGCTGGGCGCCGCCGCCGGCATCGCCGCCGGCGGGCATCCACCCGATGTCGCGCAACGCGTCGGGAATGGTGTCGAGTCGACCGAGATAGTTGAAACTCACCTGGGGATCGGGCAGCGCGCCCAGGATGGGGGCGGTATCGGTGTTGAGGTAGCGCAGCAGCCCATAGCCGATCCCGTGGCCGGGGACCCGCCGGAGTTGCTCCTTGACCGATTTGACGATCGCCCCCGCGGCAGCGCCGGCGGCGAACGCCTCATCGATGTCGAGATCGGACAGGTCGAGCCGCACCGGGTAGGTGGTGGTGAACCATCCGACGGTGCGGGTGAGGTCGGCGCCGGGAAGGACCGTGTCGTGGCGGCCGTGGCTTTCGAGAGTGAGCAGCGACTCGGCGATGTCGTCGCCGTGGCGGCGCCGCCACCGGGTCAGCGCCAGGGCGAGCCCGGCGATGAGGGCATCGTCCACATTGCCGCGGAACGCCTGGGGCAGGGTAGTGAGTACCGCGCGGGTCACCGCGGTAGGCAGCGTCACCCGGATGGTGGCGACGGTGGACTGCACGTCCACGACCGGGTCGAGAGGGCGCGTCCCGATCGGTGGATCGGCGGCGGCGAGCGTGGAACGCCACCAGTCGAGTTCGTCGAGCTTCGCGGCAGCGGTGTCCAGAGCGTGCGCCCAGCGTCGCATCGACGTACCGACGGGCGCGAGCCGCGGCGGTTGCCCGGCACTCACCTGGGCCCCTGCGATAGCCAGGTCGGGAACGAGGATCCGCCACGACACTCCGTCCACTACCAGGTGGTGCGCGACGACCAGGAGCCGGCCCGGCCCGTCGGCGCAGTCGAACCAGACCAACTGCAGCATGACTCCCGCGGCGGGGTCGAGGCGCTCGGCGGCCGCGTGCGCCTCCGCGTCGGCAATCGCGGCGAACGCGCTGCTGTCCGGTGGCATATCCACCGAGACGTGCCGGACCAATTCGGCGGCGGATACCCCGGTCGGCTGCACCTGCATTGCCCAGCCCGATGGGTGTGCGGGTTCGGGCCGTAGCCGGGCCCGCAGCATGTCGTGATGATCGATCACCGCTTGCATGGTCGCCGCGATCGTGGTCCTGTCGATGCCGGTCGGCAGCGTGAGGGTCACCCACTGGCAGAAGCGGTCGAATCCGCCGCGTTCGAACATCCAGCACATGATCGGCGTCAACGGCATCGGCCCCACACCCCCGCCGGGCAGTTCCGCCGGGAGGGAGGCCGCCGCGGCGCTGTCGCGGACGGCGATCCGGGCCAGTCCGGCGACCGTTTTGCGCTCGAACACCTCACGCACGGAGAGCACGAGACCCGCCGCTCTGGCCCGCGTCACCAACTGGATCGACATGATGCTGTCCCCGCCCAGGGCGAAGAACGAATCATCGAGCCCGATCGTGTCGATACCCAATATCTCGGCGAACAGCCCCGCGAGAGTCTTCTCCGTTTTGGTGACCGGCGCCCGGAATTCGGCTCGGCCCGTGCTGAAGTCCGGCTCGGGCAACGCGCGACGGTCGAGCTTGCCCGTCTCCGTCAGCGGCAGCGCGTCGAGCACCATCACGGTCGCCGGCACCATGTGCGGGGCCAATCGCTGCCCGGCGAACGCGATGATCGCGGCCGGGTCCAGGTCGGCGCCGGGTTCGGGCACCACGTATCCGATCAATCGATCGCCGGTGGCGGATCCGCGGTGCACGGCCGCCGCCGCGCGAGCCACCCCTGCGCAGGCCAGCAGGACCGATTCGACCTCGCCGAGCTCGATGCGGAAACCACGAATCTTGACCTGGAAGTCCGTCCGGCCGACGTAGTCGAGCGTCAGATCTCCATCCGGCAGCCGCAGCCACCGCACCAGGTCTCCGGTCCGATACATGCGCTGCCCCCGGTCCGTGAACGGATCGGCGACGAACCGCGATGCCGTCAGACCCGTCCGGTTGCGGTAACCGCGAGCCAGTCCCGGACCGGTGAGGTACAGCTCGCCGACGACTCCGAGCGGCACCGGGCGCAACCAGGCGTCGAGCACGACCTCACCGACGCCGCGGATCGGTCCGCCGATCGTCGCCGTCTCACCCGGCACCATCGGCGCCCCGGCATTGGTCTGGATCGTGGCCTCCGCCGGACCATAGGTGTTGAACAGTGTGCGGCCCGGTGCCCACCGCGACACCAGTCGTGGCGAAGGCGCCTCGCCACCGATCACGACCGTCCCGAGGTTCGGCAGCCCGGCCGGGTCGACCGTGCCCAAGGCCGTGGGGGTGAGCGCGGCATGAGTCACCGAGTTCCGCGAAATGATCTGCGCCAGTTCGATTCCGCCGAAGACGGTCGGCGGCGCGATCACCAGCCGCCCGCCCGACGCGAACGCCCAGAGGAGTTCCAGGACCGCGGCGTCGAAACTGGGAGACGCGGCATGCAGCACCCGCGCGTCCGGCCCGATGTCGAACCGCGAGCACTGCTCGGCCACGAGATTCGCCAATCCGCGGTGCGAGACCACCACGCCTTTCGGCACACCCGTCGAGCCGGACGTGTAGATCACGTACATGGCGTGATCGGTCCGGACCGGCCGAATTCGCTCGGCGTCGGTCACCGGGGTCGCCGGCAATCCCGCCAGCTCCGCTTCGACTGCCGGCTCGTCGAGGACCAGCCATCGCACCGATCCCGGAAGTCGATCCCGCCACTGCGACAGCGTGATTCCCGTCGCCACGCCCGAATCGGTGAGCATGTGCTGGACCCGGCCCCCCGGGTTGCGCGGATCCATCGGGACGAATGCCGCCCCCGACTTCGCCACCGCCCACACTGCTAGCACCGATTCGAACGAGCGCGGCAACCCGACCGCGACACCCATCTCCGGCCCGACACCTAGACCGATCAGCAGTCGCGCCAACCGATTCGACTCCGCATCGAGTTCGCCGTAGGTCCACTGCCGGTCCCCGCACACGACCGCCACCGCCCCCGGATCCCGCGCCGCCGTCGCCGCGAACAGCTCGGGCAACACCCGCTCCGGCATCGCGGGATCACCCGACACCGGCGCCAGCTCGCGGTATTCCTCCGGCGAGAGCAGATCGAGCCGGGCCAGCGGCAGATCCGGGTCGGCGGCGATGGCGCCCAGCACTCGCTGGATCCGCCTCAGGGTCGCGGCTACGGTGTCGTGGTCGAAGAACTCGGGCAGGTATTTGATCTCGAGATGCAGTCGCGAATCGACACGCCCGACCACGCCCAGCGGGTAGTGCGCCGCGTCGGCGCCGGTCACGTCGACCAACCGCATGCCGGCGATGTCGGTGTCCGCGGTCAACCCGTGGCGGTCGACCGGGAAGGACTCGAACACCGTCATCGTGTCGAATGCCGCTCCCGGCCCGGCCACCCGCTCGATGTCGGCCAGACCTATGAACTGGTGATCGAGCAGCGTGGCTTGCTCGGTCTGGATTCGGTCGAGCAATTGTCCGAGCGTCTCGGTGGTGTCGAGACGGACACGCACCGGCACCGTGTTGATGAAAAGCCCGATCATCGATTCGATATCCGCGATCCGCGGGGTCCGTCCGGAGACCACCGCGCCGAACGTCACATCCTTCCGGGACGTCAACGCGCCCAGCACGATCGCCCATGCCGCCTGGATCACGGTGTTGAGCGTGACTCCGCGCGACCGCGCACGGTCGGTCAGCGCCGCGGTCTGCTCCTCGGTGAGTTCGCCGAGAACCTTCCGCGATTCGGTGTAGCGATGGCCGGGATCGGCCGCGGCCACCAGGGTCGGCTCGTCGGCGCCGTCGAACGCACGCGCCCAGGCGTCGAGCGACGCGGCCGGGTCCTGTCGGCCGAGCCAGGCCAGGAAGTCCCGGTAGGGGCGCACATGCGGCAGCATGGCGGCATCGCAATCGGTGGCGTAGAGCACCAGCAGCTCCTTCATGAGCAGCGGCGTCGACCAGCCGTCGAGCAGGAGGTGATGATTGGTCAGCACCAGCCGGTATTGCTCCGGCCCGGTGGTGACCAGCATCCAGCGGAGCAGCGGGGCATGAGCGGGGTCGAACCGGGTGGCGCGGTCCGCGTCCATGAGTAGCTTCCACTCGCGATCGCGTGCGCTGTCGTCCAGTCCGGACAGGTCCGGTTCCGACCATGGAGCCTCGGCGTCGTCGTCGACCACCTGCACCGGTCCGGCGTCGATGTCGGTGACGAACGCGGTGCGCAGATTCGGATGCCGGTCGAGCAGTACGTGGGCGGCTCGGCGTAGCCGCCGTGGATCGACTCGACCGCGCAGTTCGAGGACCAGCTGCGTGATGTAGGCGTCCACCGACTGCTCGGACACCAGCGCATGGAACAGCAATCCCTCCTGCAGTGGGGCCAATGGCCAGATGTCGCTCAATGCCGGATACCGGTCCTCGAGTCGCTCGATCTCGGATTGTCCGAGCTCGACGAGCGCCAGATCCGACGGCGTCCGTCCCCCGCCCCCGGCACGGCGGACATGCGTCGCCAACGCGGTCAACACCTCGCGCCACGACTCCGCCGCCTCGCGTACCGCATCGGCGGTGAGGACCCCGGTGGGGTACGACCAGATCGTTCGCAGCCGCGGCTCGCTCGTGTCGTCCAGGACGACGGCATCGACGTCGAGCACCGCCGGCACCGGAGCATCGGGATGCTGGGTGCCGGCGAGTTCGGCATCACCCTGGGCGCCGCCGACGTCCGCCGGCACCCATCCGAGCGCCGGTACCGCTTCGGTGATCCCCGTGGCGACGCGGCCGAGGTAGTGGAACGCGATCTGCGGCGGCGCCGTCGCGAGGTTCGGACCGGTGTCCTCGTTGAGATACCGCAGCAGGCCGTAGCCGATCCCGTGGTCCGGGACCGCGAGGAGCTGTTCCTTGACGGACTTGACCGCTGCCCCCATCGCCGGCCCGCCCGCGCGTGCGTCGTCGAGATCGATACCCGACAGATCCAGGCGCATCGGATAACCGGTGGCGAACCAGCCGACCGTCCGCGTCAGGTCCGAGCCTGGGACGACATCATCCGCGCGACAGTTCCCTTCGAGACGGATCGTCACGTCCGCGGGTGGGCCCGCGGAAGCGGTCGATTCGTGCTCGCGCCGCCACCTCGCCATCGTTATCGCGAAGGCGGCCAGCAGCCCGTCGTCGACACTGCCGTGGAAAGCGGCGGGCACCTCGGTCAGCAGGGCCTCGGTCACCTCGGGGTCCACGTCGACTTGGATCGTGCGGGCAGTCGTGACCAGGTCGATCGCGGGGTCGAGGGGCCGTGAACCGATTATCGGATCGTCCTCGGCGGTCATCGCTTGCCACAGTTCGAGCTCGGCGGCGCGCTCCGGGCGTTGGGCCGCCTCGACCAATCCGTGCGCCCACCTCCGCATGGAGGTCCCGGTGGGGGCCGGATCGGGTGGCTCGCCGGATGCGATCCGGGCCAGGGCGGCCGTGAGGTCCGGCGCCAGCACCCGCCAGGAGGCGCGATCGATCGCCGAACGGTGGACCACCACCAGCACCGTGCCGGGTTCCACCGTGCTCACGGGGTCGAGCCAGACCACCTGCGTCAGGATCCCGGCTTCCGGATCGAGCCGGTTCGCGGCGGCATCCAACTCGGCCGTCGCCAATGCACGGAACTCGGCGCGTCCCAGCCCCGCTTCCACCGGCACCCGCGTGAGAACGTCGTCGGCGCGAACCGCTCCGACCGGCAGCACCTCCCACGTCCACTGTCCGTCGGTGGGCGGGGTCAGTCGCGCGCGCAGCATGTCGTGCCGATCGAGTACCACCTGCACGGTATCGGCCAGCTGTCGCCGGTCGATCCCGGTCGGCAGACCCAGCGTCATGGCCTGTGAGAAGCGGCTGTGCCCGGCCCCTGCCCGATCGAGCAACCATCGCATGATCGGTGTCAGCGGTAGCGGGCCCACGCCTGCGCCAGGCAGTTCCGCCGGAAGGGATGTCCCCGCAGCACCCTCGTTGATGGCGATCTGGGCGAGTCCGGCGACCGTTTTGCGCTCGAAGACGTCGCGTGGGGAGAAGACCACGCCGGCCGCCCTGGCACGCGTCACCAGCTGGATGGACATGATGCTGTCTCCGCCGAGGGCGAAGAAGGAATCGTCCGCACCGACCGTCTCGGCACCCAGAATATCCGTGAAACACCGGGCGATGATCTGCTCGGTCGACGTCCGGGGCGCGCGGAAGGGCCTGTCACCGGCGAACACCGGCTTCGGTAACGCCTTCCGATCCAATTTGCCCATGGGCGTCAACGGAACACGATCCAACACCATGATCGACGCGGGAACCATGTACGACGGCAACCGATCACCCAGATAATCGACCAACGCCGCTGTATCGATCGAATGACCCGGCGCGGCAACGACATACGAGACCAAGGACTGAGCCCCCGAATCGCCGCGACAACCGATGGTGACCGCATGACCCACGGTCTCGTGAGCCGCCAGCGTCGAATCGATCTCGCCCAGCTCGATGCGAAGACCTCGTATCTTCACCTGGAAATCCGAACGACCCACGTGCTCGATCGCCCCGTCGGCCGTCCATCGAGCCACATCCCCGGTCCGGTACATCCGCTTACCCGGAACCCAGGGGCACGCGACGAAACGCTCGGCCGTCGTACCCGCCCGACCGTGATACCCACGAGCCAGACAACCACCCGCCACGTACAGCTCACCGGCCACACCGACCGGCACAGGCTCCAGCCGCTGATCCAGAATCCACTCCGACACACCACGAATCGGACCACCGATGGTCACCGCATCACCCACCGCCAACGGGGTGCTCAATGTCGCGGCGATGGTCGTTTCGGTGGGCCCGTATTCGTTGAACAGGGTGCGGCGCTCGCCCCAGCGCTGAACCACTTCGGTGCCGTAGTCCTCGCCGCCGACTATCAGGTGCGTCAATTCTGGTAGTGGCCACCGGGTGTGGTCGATGGTCGACAGCGTGGACGGTGTCATGAGGGCGTGGCTGACCCGTTCGCGGGCGATCAGGCCGGCGAGTTCGTCACCGCCGTAGACGTCGCTGGGTGCGATGACCATGGTGGCGCCGGCATACAGCGGCAACAGCAATTCCAATACCGACACATCGAAGCTCGGTGAAGCCATATGCAGAGTACGAGAATCGGATTCGATACTGATGGCATCCCGGTGCTCGACGGCGCAGTTGTTCAGTCCTCGATGGGTGACCGCGACGCCCTTGGGCAGCCCGGTCGATCCGGAGGTGTAGATGACGTAGGCGATGTCGTCGATACGCAGTGGACGTATCCGTTCGCTGTCGGTGATGGGCCGGTTGTCGGCCGCGTCGACGTTGTCGGCGCGGTCGAGATTGTCCGGTGTCGACCAGTCGATATCGTCGGGCAACTGTGCGCGCACAGACGTCAGGGTCACGCCGACGACGGCCCCCGATTCGGTCGTCATGTGCGTGATGCGTTCTCTCGGATGACTCGGATCGATCGGCAGGAAAGCCGCCCCCGATTTCGCGATCGCCCATACGGTCAGCACCGAGTCCAGGGAACGGGGCATCGCGATCGCGACTACGTTCTCCGGGCCGATGCCTCGGCGAATGAGCAGTCGCGCCAACCGATTCGAACGTTCATCCAATTCCCGATAGCTCACCTGCTGTCCATCGAACACGATCGCTGAGGCGTCGGGATTCCGCGCGGCTGCCGCGGTCAACAGATCCGGCAGCGTCATCGGTGCCGCCGCGGCAGCGCCGCGGCGGGTCAGCAGGTCGGCCCGCTCGGCGGGCTCGAGCACCTCGATCGCCCCGACCGGAACCGTCGGATCGGCGGCCAGCGACTCCAGAATCCGGATCCACCGATGTGCGAAGGATTCGATCGTCGCGGCATCGAACAAATCCGTGGCATAGGTGACCGCCACTGTCATACCGCCGCTGTCGCTGTCTTCGGACAGGATGAATTGCAGGTCGAAGCGGGACACGTTGTTGGGGAGGTCGACCACCGACAGTTCGAGGTCGGGCAGTTCGAGCTTCACCGGTTCCAGGTTCTGGAATGCCAGCATCACCTGGAACAGCGGATGGCGAGCCTGGGATCGGCGCGTGACCAGTTGGTCCACCACTTGTTCGAACGGGACGTCGGCGTGGTCGAACGCGTCCAGATCGATCTGCCGGATCCGGGCGAGTAGGTCGGCGAACGGTTCTCCGGGATCGATTTCGGTCCGCAGCACCAGGGTGTTGACGAACATGCCGACCATATCGTCGAGCGCGGCCGCGCCGCGTCCCGCGATGGGGGTGCCGATCGGTATATCGGTGGTTCCGCTCATGCGGGCGAGCAAGACCGCCAGCGCACCGTGAATCGCCATGAACAGCGAAGAATTATGCTGCCGCGCACAATCTTCCAACGCTTGAATCAACCCCGCACCCACGGAGAAACTCGCAGTCGCACCCCGATTCGACATCACCACCGGCCGTGGCCTGTCGAATGGCAGGCGAAGTTCCTCGGCGACTCCGTCCAATGCTTCTGTCCAATATCGAATCTGCCGGGCGCACAGCGATTCCGGATCGTCGGGCGAGCCGAGGATGGCGCGTTGCCACAGTGCGTAGTCCGCGTACTGGACGGGCAGCGGTGCCCACGAGGGGACTTCGCCGCGGATCCGGGCGGTGTATGCAGTGGCCACGTCACGCGCCAGCGGCGTCATCGAGAAGCCGTCCGCGGCGATGTGGTGCACCACGACGGCCAACACGTGTTCGGATTGCTCCGCATCGGTCACGCGGAACAGCCGGGCGCGCACCGGCGCCTGGGTGCTCACATCGAAGCCTTCGGTCACGAATTCGGTTACCGCCGGGATCAATTGGTGCGATGAGACTGTCGCGAGAGTGGGTTCTCGGTCCACGTGTTCGACGGATTCGATCACCTGGATCAGCATTCCGTCGTGGTCCGGGTACCGGGTGCGCAAGGATTCGTGTCTGGCCAGCACGTCGGTCATGGCGAGCCGCAGGGCATCGACGTTCAATTCGCCACGCAGCCGAATAACGATCGGCATGTTGTATGCCCCGGAGCCGGTGTCGTACTGATTGAAGAACCACATTCGTTGTTGCGCCGGCGCCAAAGGCACGAGTTCGGGGCGCGGGCCGGCGATCAGTGGTGGGCGGGGTCGCCGCCCTGTCCCGGCAGCCTGCTCTATGCGGGTGGCCAGTTCCGCGATCGTGGCCGCATCGAACAACAGCCGCACCGGAATTTCGGTATCCAGCGCTGCCCCGAGGCGCGCTGCGACACGGGTCGCGACCAAGCTGTCTCCGCCGAGGGCGAAGAAGGAGTCGTCGATACCGATGGCGTCGACGCCGAGCACATCGGTGAATGTCTCGGCGATGAGATGCTCGATCGGCGTTCGGGGTGCGCGGTACGGCTTGTGATCGGCGAACACCGGTTCGGGCAACGCCTTACGATCGAGCTTGCCTGTCGGTGTCAACGGGATCCGGTCCAGCACCACGATCGAAGACGGAACCATGTAGGACGGCACATGATCGGCGAGATACTCGGTCAAAAGTGTGGTATCGATCGAATAGCCTGGCGCGGCAACAACATACGAGACCAGCGACTGCGCTCCTGAATCGGCGCGGTGGCCGATCGTGGCGGCATAACCCACACTCTCGTGCCCCGCGAGCACGGAGTCGATCTCACCGAGCTCGATACGAAGACCCCGGATCTTGACCTGAAAATCGGACCGGCCCAGATGCTCGATCTCGCCGCCGGCCGACCAGCGGACCACATCACCGGTCCGATACATACGCTCACCCGACAACCACGGGCATGCGGCGAAGCGTTCAGCGGTCAAACCCGCCCGGCGGTAATACCCACGAGCCAAGAGACCGCCGGCGATATACAGCTCGCCCGCCACGCCGGCCGGTACGGGCTGCAGACGCTGGTCGAGTATCCATACCGAGACGCCGCGGATCGGACGGCCGATCGTGACCAACTCTCCCGTGGCCAAGACGGTCAGCGTGGCCGCGATCGTGGTCTCGGTGGGCCCGTATTCGTTGAACAGTTCACGATCACCACTCCACCGTTGGACCAATTCGGTGCCGTAGTCTTCGCCACCGACGATCAGATGCCCCAAATCCGTTAGTGGCCAACGGGTGTGGTCGATGGTGGACAGTGTCGAGGGTGTGATACACGCGTGGCTGACGTGTTCGCGGTCGAGGAGTTCGGCGAGTTGGTCGCCGCCGAAGCTGTCGCCGGGAGCGACGACCATCGTCGCGCCCGAGCACAACGGCAACAGCAGTTCCAGGACCGAGACATCGAAGCTTGGTGAAGCCAGATGCATTGTGCGGGAATGGGCTCCGATGCTCAGGGCATCCCGGTGTTCGGTGCTGCAGTTGTTCAGTCCTCGATGGGTGACCGCGACGCCCTTGGGCAGCCCGGTCGATCCGGAGGTGTAGATGACATAGGCGATATCGTCGACACGCAGCGGATGCACCCGATCACCGTCGGTGACCGGCCGGTCATCGCCCTCGTCGAGGCAGTCCGCTGTCAGCCAGTCGATGTCATCGGGTAACCGCGTGCGTGCGGATGCCACGGTCAGGCCGACCGTCGCCCTCGAATCGGTCACCATATGGGTGACGCGTTCGACCGGATGGGTCGGATCGATCGGCAGGAAAGCCGCCCCTGCCTTGGCCACCGCCCATACCGCCAGAATCGAATCCGCGGAACGCGGCATGCCGATCGCGACAACATCCTCCGGACCGATGCCCCGCCCGATCAGCTGCCGAGCCCACCGATTCGAGCGCTCGTCCACATCTCGGTAACTCAATTCCCGCCCGTCGGACACGATCGCCGCCGCATCAGGATCGAACGCGACCGCGTTGGCCAACAGCTCCGGCAGGGTGAGGGGCGCCACCTCGGGTGCGCCGCGACGGGCCAGCAGATCGGCTCGCTCGGCGGGCTCGAGTACCTCGATCGCCCCGACGGGTACCGCTGGATCGGTGGCTACCGATTCGAGTATCCGGATCCATCGGCGTGCGAGGGAGTCGATCGTCGCGGCATCGAACAGGTCCGTGGCGAAGGTGACCGCCACGTTCATGTCGCCGCCGTCGTCCGCTGACAGGGCGAATTGCAGGTCGAGGCAGGATATTTCGCTGGAATGGCCGACCGCCGGCGGTTCGAGGTCGAGTAATCCCGATTCGACAGGTTCCGGGTTCCGGAACGCCAGCATCACTTGGCACAAGGGGTGCCGTGACCGGAATGGCCGGTTCACCACTTGTTCGAGCGCGATGTCGGCGTGGTCGAACGCGTCCAGATCGATCTGCCGGATCCGGGCGAGTAGGTCGGCGAACGGTTCTCCGGGATCGATTTCGGTCCGCAGCACCAGGGTGTTGACGAACATGCCGACCATATCGTCGAGCGCGGCCGCGCCGCGTCCCGCGATGGGGGTGACGATCGGTATATCGGTGGTTCCGCTCATGCGGGCGAGCAAGACCGCCAGCGCACCGTGAATCGCCATGAACAGCGAAGAATTGTGCTGCCGCGCACAATCTTCCAACGCCTGAACCAATCCCGCACCCACGGAGTGGACGACGGTCGCGCCCCGATTCGACATCGCTATCGGCCGTGGCCTGTCCACTGGCAGAGCAAGTTCCTCGGGAAGATCCGCAAGCGCGGCTCGCCAGAATGCCAGGTTCTCGCGGCGTCGCCGGGTTTTCGCGCCGTCGGCGGCGCTGCCAGGGTGGACCTGGTCGAGTTCGGTGTCCGGTGTGGCGGCGGCGAACTCGTCGATGAACTCCATAAAACCGGCGCAGTGGGCCGACAGTTCGAGGTCGGTGTAGAGGTTGGGATTGGCCAAGAGGTGCAGGATCGTCCGCGGCGGATCGCCGGTCTGATATACGTCGACCAGCAAATCCTCGACCGGGCCGGAGCTGAGGATATGGAATTCCCCGGTCACCGAACCGAACTGGATGTGTTGGGCGAAAAGCATGACGTTCACCACCGGGCCGGCGAAGCGCCGTTGTGCGCCACGGGTTCCGGTGGCGGCGCGAATATCGGTGAGGCCGCACCGCTGGTGCCGCAATACACCTACCAGATCGGACTGCACGCGCAGCGCCAGCGTTGCGACGGTGTCCCCTGGATCGAGGACGATCGGAAGCGGCGCCACATTGACGAATACACCCCCGGACCGCCGCAGCACGGCGGTCGTGCGACCCGACACGGGAATGTTGACCAGGACGTCGTCCCGGCCGGTCCGCCGGGACAGATAACAGGCGAATGCGGCGATCACCAGCGCGGCCGGGCTGGCGCCCAGTGTTTTCGCCGAGTGATCGATCCGCTCGACCGTCGCCGCCGACAGTTCTCTGATTGCGACGACACTGTCCGCGCACGCCGGCGCGTGCCCGGAAGCCAGGCTGAACTCCTCGTCGACGCCGGCGAGTCTGTTCACCCAATACGCCTGGTCGTCGGTGAACCGCTTCGATTCCCGGTAGCTGCGGTCGGCCTCGTACAGGGCGCGTATGTCGGCCGCCCGGTTGGGCTCGGCTGTGTGGCTCCGCACCGCCGCCGTGTACAGCGCCGCGATCCGGTTCACGATCATCATCGCGCCGTAGCCGTCCAGTGCGACGTGGTGGCTTCTGCAGTACAGCAGATAATGCCGATCCCCGACCTGCACGATCGCCGTCGCCACCAACCGGTCCCGGGTCATGTCCAGTGGCGCGGTGTACTCCCGGCGCATCCATTCCAAGCCTGCCGCGACGGGATCCGGGGCACCGCGAATATCGATCACCGGTCCCGTCGACTTCAGCGACGGGTCGTATAACTGATAGGGCTCGCCATCGATCTCTCTCAGTCGCAGATATCCCGACTGGAACTCATGGCCGGCTTGAATCGCCGCCTTACGCAGCAGATCGACGTCAAGGTCGCCATGGAACTCGACATACTGCGCCTCAGATATCGGTACATCCGGACTTAATTTCTGCGCCAACCACAAACCCTGCTGTCCAGCGGACAGCGGTATTGGCTGTATGACTGACGCGTCCGGTTCGGCATTTCTGCTCCCCCCTCGATCGGGGTCGAGCTGCGGTCGCGGAGCGGTCATTTGTTTCCTTCCAACCCCGACCGCGGCCAGTATATGACGAAGGATACGTTGCTGTACACCGCCGGCGACCGGGATGGTTTCCATATCCACGAGGAGGATGCGCAGTGCGCTTGGATTCTCCTCATGGGCCCACCAAAGACACCGATGCGGCCGAACGTCAACGATTCAGGGACGTTTGAATTTCGATTCGAATACTAAATGATCTTTGCGTCTTTATAGTCGCGCATACGCGCCGATCAGCCTTCGGGATAAACTCACTTCATTTATCGAGCATTCGTTACAAATAGTTGGCCGAGCGACTTTTCGGCCTTGGTTCGAGGGGATCGCGACATTTCTGCCACGAGAATGTCGCCGAAAAGTGATGGCGACGCGCGCCGCCGAGTGGCGCCGCCGAGCGTTACCGTCGCCCTCCCGCACGGTCCGCTCTTCAGCGCTGGAACCTACGTTCCAGGATGCGCTGGACCCGATCGCGGTGGACGGCAGACCAGGCTTGGACCCGGACCGCCCACCAGGGGGCGATGTCGCGGGGTTTGGCGGTGACCGCGTGCGAGATGAGGTCGGAGGCTTCGTCGACGGTCAGACCGGGGATGCGGCGGAAGTCGGTGGGGGCGCTCATTCTGGTGTGGACCAGTGGCATGTAGACCGAGGTGGTCGTGACATCGTCGCCGGCGATTTCGGCGGCGACGCTGCGCAGCCAGACGTCGAAGGCGGCTTTCGAGGCGCCATAGGCCGACCAGCGCGGACTCGGCGGCATGAGCACGCCCCAGGTGGAGACGTTCACGATATGCCCCTGCCTGCGTGCGCGCATATGCGGCAGCAGAGTGAGCAGCAGCCGCACCGGGCCGAGATAGTTGATGTCGATGGTGCGGGTGAAATCGTGGAAGCGGTCGTAGGACTCGGCGATGGGCCGCCGAATCGACTTTCCCGCGTTGCTGATCACGACATCGATGTGCCCGTACTCGGCCAGCAGCGTCCGGCCGAGCAGGTCGACGGCATCCATGTCGGTCAGGTCGGTCGCGTAGGCGTGGGCTGTGCCGCCGTCGGCCGTGATGTCGGCGGCAAGCCTTTCCAGTTCGGGCCGGGAACGCGCCACCATCGGCACCACCGCGCCTGCCGCGGCGAGCTTCCGCGCACTGGCCTTGCCGATACCGTGCGAGGCCCCGGTCACCAACACCACCTTGCCGGCGACGGCCGCCCGTAATGACTCCTCGGTGGGCCGGAATGTGGGATACAGCAGCCGGATCGCCATCCGTTCGGCGAGCGGCCGCCCACGGTGTGTGACCGGAGTCTCGTTCACAGCTCTCGACTGTATCGCTCGACTCGTCCGCTACCCCCCGGAACGAATGATCTGTTCGATGTTGCGCTCAGCCAGCGCGCTGATCGTCAGTGAAGGGTTCACCGTTCCGGTGCTACCGGGCACAGCCGCCCCGTCCATCACATAGAGGTTTTCGTAACCACACACCCGGCCGTACTCGTCTGTCGCGCGTCCGATTACCGCGCCGCCCAACGGATGGGCGGTGAAGGACGCGTCCGCGTACAGGGCTGGTTGAGACGTGGTCCGACAGTGACAGGCCACGTTGTCGTTGACTTCCAGCGCTCGCGCGCTGTAGCCGTCCGTGCCGTCGTCCGGCCATTGCAGGTCCACGTGCTGATCGGTCGGGTCGCAGACGAACCGGCCTCGGGTGTCGTCGAGCACGATGCCCAATGACGCGAGAATGGTGATGTCGAAGGGCGTCATGCCGGGGATGAACCAGCTCTCCAGCGATACGGGTGCCCCCTCCTCGTCCAGGATCCGGCTCGCGGACGGTGTGCCCTGCGTGCCCACCTCGAGCGTCGTGAGCGGGCGAGCCAAGGCGACGTCGCCGTTGCTGCCCCAGCCTTCGCCGATGTGCTCGTTGAGGTTCGGCAGCGCGTCGGTGGCCCGCGCGCGCACCAACAGTTCGGACGTGCCGACGGAGCCCGCGGCCAGGAACAGCATGTCGCAGGTCAGCGTCCGGGTGCGGAGCACCTCGCCGGTCGGGGCGAGTTTGGTCACGGCGACGGTATAGCGACCCGACGCTCCCGGTTCCTTGGCGATGGCGTCCACGCGATGGCCCGGATAGATCCGGGCATAGCCGGTTTCCTCGGCATAGCGCAGGTAGTTCTGGTTCAGATCGAACTTCGCGCCGTTGGAATTGCCGAGGTTCGAACAGCCGACCGTCGCCGACGGCCGCGATCGTCCGGCCAGCTCGTCGCGGATGATGTCCCAATTCCATGCGCCGTCGATGGGCTGCGGCGTATAGCCGGCCGCGCGGACCTGTTCGTCCCAGGCGCGGGAGTGCGCGAACGCGAAGGAGTTGTAGATGTCGGCCGGCATCACGCTCGGCCGCAAGATACTTCGGGCCTTGGGGTAATAGACGTCGTGCATCTCGCGATAGTCGACCACGCCGCGGAACACATGGTCGAAGAACCGCTGCTCCGGCTCGATCATCACCCCGGTGAAGACCACCGAGCCGCCTCCTACACACGCTCCTCGCCACACGTCGATGCCCGGGTAGCTGCACACATCGAGGACCCCGCCGAACGAATCGACAGGCACCGGGATCCTGTTCACCCCGGTGAAGGTGGTGCGATGCCAGAAGCCGCGGCCATCCGGAATCGTGTCGCTGACGAAGATGTCGCGCCACGGATCACTCGGCCAGCGCGACCCGCGCTCGAGCACCGCGACCTGGATCCCGGACTGCGAGAGGCGCAGCGCGGTGACCGACGCTCCGAACCCTGATCCGATGACTATCGCGGGCACATGATCGGCTGGATCCGGCAGGGGTGCGAAGATCTCCGGCACCAGTTCGCGATAGAGCGGCGTTTTCGGGCTCGGGCGCACGTCGTCGGCCCGCGCGACGGACGTGGGCGTGCCCACACCCGCAAGACCCAGCAGCGTTGCCAAGCCCGCGCCCTTGACGAAACCGCGCCTGTTCATCGTGGCCCCTCGCCCGATCAGAACGTCGCTCCATCACTGTCTGGCGCTCGATTATGTCGGCCGTGCGTAGCGCCCGGATCCGGGCCACCGATGTCCTCTGCCCGACCGACCGGCCGCGTCATAGCTGCGCCAGTCATAGTGACTATCTATCATAGGGGGCAGGTCTGGGGTGAGAGGTGACAAAATGTTGACTCGCGCGTGGACTCGGTGGCTTCTTACGCACGGCCTCCTGCGGACCTATCTCCAGTGGTCGGCGCACCGCGGTGATCCTCTCGGGCAAATCGCCTTCGGTCAGGATCGATTGCTCGGCTCATCACCGTATATCGAGGAGATCCGCCGACGGGGCCGAATTCCCAAGATGTCGGGGGTGTACGTCACCGCGGATTACGAAGTGTGCCGGCTCATTCTGCGAGACCGGCGCTTCGGCGTTGTGACGCCCCGCCATCCAGCCCTGCCGAAGCCGATCCGCTGGATGCTGAACAAGACGGATCCGGGACTTCCCAATCTCGGGGAACCGCCCTCGATGTTGGTCACCGATCCGCCGGATCACACCCGGTACCGACGCCTGGTCGGGCACGCATTCGGCCCTAAGGCGATCGCCGCGCTGGAGGAGCGAATTGCCGAAGTCGCCGATGAGCTACTCGAACGCCTGAAATCGAATCCTCGACCCGATCTGATCGGCGACTTCTCCGCGCGGATGCCCGTCACGATCATCGCCGAAATGCTCGGCCTGCCGGCCGATATGCATTCGACCTTGCTGAAATGGGGCGACTCCGGAGCGCCGCTGCTCGAACGAGGGCTGGACTGGACCACCTATCGCGATGCCCTCAAGGACCTGACCGAAGTCAAACAATACTTCGATCAGCACCTCGACGGGCTCGTCGCCGAGCCGCGCGATGATGTGCTCAGCATGTTGGTGGCGCACGACGAGCTGACCCGCCGCGAGCAAATAGCCAACGCGGCCCTGCTTCTGGATGCCGGATTCTTGACGACAGTGAACATGCTCGGCAATGGAATCGCCCTGTTGACGAGCCACCCGGACCAGCTGGAACTACTGGCCGCACAGCCGGATCTGTGGCCGGGCGCGGTCGAGGAGATCCTGCGCTATGACGGTCCGGTGCGAATGACGGGCCGGGTCGCGAATTGTGACGTCGAGATCGCTGATCAGCACATCGCATCAGGTTCGCTCATGCTGCTGTCATTGGCAGGAGCCAACCACGATCCCGCGGTCTTCCCCGACCCGCGACAATTCGATGTGACCAGGGACAACTCCGCGGAACATCTCTCGTTCGGCAGCGGGATACATGGCTGTCTCGGAGCCAGGCTTGCTCGAGCGGAAGGCGCCATCGCGCTGCGAGCCCTCTTCGATCGATACCCGAAGCTGCGCTTGGACGGCCCGCCGATCCCTCATCCCCTGCGAAACCTGCACGCCTACCGCTCCATGCCCGCCACGCTGGTTGCCGACTAGCGGGGCGATGGCGTCCCGGGAGGAGGCGAACACGCTGGGATTTCGCTTCCCCGACTTTCCAGAGCGTCAACGGGAGCGGATGTGACCGGGGTTGTGGCCGGTCCGCTGGCGGAACCATCGCGAGAAGGCGCTGAGTTCGGAGAAGCCGAGTTCTGCGGCGATATCGCTGAGGCTGCGGTCGCGATGGGTGAGGTAGCGGTGGGCCAGGTCCAGGCGGGTGGCGTTGAGGACGGTGGTGAAGGTCTCCCCGTGGCGGGTCAGGTGCCGGTGCAGGGTGCGGCGGTCCATGCCGAGGTGGTCGGCGACTGTGGATGCTGTGCACTGCTGGAGTGGGAGCAGGGTTTCGATGATGGCGCGAACCTGTTCGGTGGTGGATTCGCCGGTGGGGGCCAGGGTTCGCAGGTATTCGCGAGCGTAGGGGCGGAGCAGGGGGTCGGCGAGGGGGTTGGCGGCGTCGAGGTCGTGGGTGTAGCACACGATTCCGTCGAAGCTCTGCTCGAATTCGATTGAGGGGCCCAGGATTTGGTAGGAGCGGCCACGGTGGGATGGTTCGCTGTGGCCGAAGCAGACCGACAGTGGATTCCACTCCTTGCCGAGGAACTCCCGCAGGATCTGGCAGGTGGCGCCGACGGTGAGCTCGGTGGCTTGCCGATCGAGCGTGGTCCCCGGTGCGGCCTGGATGTGGATGGTGGTCAGGCTGCCGGTCGGTGTGAGCCGGGTGCGCAGTGCCTCATTGTGCAGGGAGATGTGGCGGAGCACGATCTGCAGCGCACTGCGGATGTCGGGTTCCTCGCGGGCGACGAGCGCGACCGGCCCGAGATTGGCCAGGCCGCGATACATGGCCAGGCGTAGCCCGAAGTCCTCGCAGTTCGTTTCGTGCGCGGTGCGTTCCAGCAGCTGGCCCACCGCGACGGCGGGCAGCCAGGTGTCGCTGGCTGTGAGGGCCGCGGCGCCGATGCCGACCGACCGCAGCAACAGCATCGGGTCGACGCCCAGCGACAGGGTGAGATCGACGTAGCCGGACAGTACGGCGCTTCGAACCATCGGAGCCATCGGAGTCCTCTTTCGCAGCGTCCCAGATTGTCAAACGTCTGGTCCCATATCGTCAAGCATGATGCTACTGGCCCGCATAGCGTGACGGCTATCACGTCCCGCATCACAGGAGCTGCCCGTGGCCATCGAGTCCGAGTCCGTGCCCACCCCCGTCGTCGACGCCATGCGCGCTCAGGGCGCATGGAATCCCTTGTGGGACAAGCTGTTCGACTGGGACCCCGAGTGGACCGAGCAGTTCGTGTCCATGGGTTCGCTGCCGATCCGCCGCGGCGTGCTGTCCCCGCAGTTCGTGGAGCTGCTGAGCATCGCGGTCGACGCCGCGTGCACGCACATGTACTCACCGGGAGTGCGGCGCCATATTCGTGCGGCACTCGAGCTGGGCGTGTCGCGCGAAGAGATCCTCGCCGTTCTCGAGCTGACCAGCGTGCTGGGCATTCACGCCTGCAACGTCGGGGTCCCGCTCCTCGCCGAAGAACTCGACGCCTTCGAGCGTCGCCGCGCGGAGCGGCGCTGAATCTCACACCGCACCCGCATTTTCCACCAAGATCAGGAAGGACGATCATGCATTACCTCGATGATTCGCTGCTGCCCGAGAACCAGGAGAAACTGGTCATTCAGGTGGCTCCCTACGGCCCGGAGTTCTTGCCCGGCGACTCCGACGACATTCCGGTGACCATGGACGAGCAGATCCAGAAGGCGGTGGACTGCTACAACGCGGGCGCGCAGGTGCTGCACGTCCACGTGCGCGAGGCCGACGGGCACGGATCGAAACGGCTCGAGCTGTTCAACGAGATGCTGGGCCGACTGCGCGAGGCGGTGCCGGAGATGATTCTCCAGGTCGGCGGGTCGATTTCGTTCGCGCCTCCGGAAGGCGCCGACCAGGCGAAGTGGCTGGACTACGACACCCGCCACCTGCTGGCCGACCTGGATCCGAAGCCGGATCAGGTCACCATCGCCATCAACACCAGCCAGATGAACATCATCGAGCTGCTGACCGATGACGACATCGCGGGCACATCACTGCAGAATCCCGTGCTGCAGAAGGCGTATCGCGACATGGTGGTCGAGGCCGGGCCGGAGTTCTACCTCGAGCATCTGCGCCGGCTGACCGCCGCGGGCATCCAGCCGCACTTCATGCTCGGCTCGGTGCATCAGCTCGAGACGGTCGAGCGGCTGATCCGCAAGGGCCACTACACCGGCCCGCTGGTGCTGAATTACGTTGCGATCGGCGGTGGTTCGGCGGGCCTGCATCCGGCGGATCTGTTCGAGTTCATCCGCCGTACCCCGGACGGCGCGGTGCTGACCATTGAAACGATCATGCGCAATGTCACCCCGATGTGCACCGTCGCGATCGCGTTGGGTCAGCACGTGCGGGTCGGCATCGAGGACAACCTGTGGGGCCGCAAGGGCGAACGGCGCACGTCGGTCGAACAGGTCGAGCAGATGGTCCGCATCGCCAACGAGCTCGGCCGAGACATCGCGTCCTGCAAGGAGTCTCGCGAGATCTACAAGCTGGACGAGGTCTACTCCGGTACCGACGACGCGCTGGCCAAGATCGGGTTCCCGCCCAACCGGCAGCCCGGCCAGGTCGGATTCCTGCACCACGCTTGATCTTTCGCAGGTGAGTGGGTCGGTCGCGCCCCGTGCGGCCGACGCACCCCGAATATCCCTTCGTCGACGGGATCCTGCCACGCGGGTCCGTCGGTTCCACCAGGCTCGAGGAAGCGCCATGGATATCTCCACCACCCCCACCGACTCGTCGGCGACGGCCGCCGCGCCTCCGCGAAGCCGCTCGCGGATCTTCCCGTGGGTCGTATTCGGGCTGACCTTCGGATTGATGCTGTCGGACTACATGTCTCGCCAGGTTCTCGCGGCGGTGTTCCCGATGCTGAAATCCGAATGGGGATTGTCGGATTCGCGGCTGGGATCACTCAGCAGCATCGTGGCCCTGATGGTGGGGCTGCTGGCGTTTCCCCTCTCCCTGGTGGCGGATCGATGGGGGCGCGTGCGCAGCATGTTGATCATGGCGACGGTCTGGAGTCTGGCCACCCTGCTGTGCGCGCTCGCCACCGGATACGGACAGATGCTGGGCGCGCGTTTCCTGGTCGGGGTCGGGGAGGCCGCCTATGGCAGCGTCGGAGCCGCGGTGATGCTGTCGGTGTTCGCTCCGCGGCTGCGGGCCTCGTTGAGCGGGGCGTTTCTGGCCGGCGGGTCGTTCGGGTCGGTCCTGGGTGTCGCGCTGGGCGGTGTCGTCGCCGCGCACATCGGCTGGCGCTGGACGTTCGCGCTGATGGCCGGTCTCGGGCTGCTTCTGGTCGGCGCGTTCCGCATCCTGATCACCGAATCCGACTTGCGCCGACACACTTTCGCCGAATCACCGGTGACCGGGGAAGCGGACGCCGCACCGACCGGCAACGCCGTGCGGGCACCGCTGTCCAGTCTGTTCTCGTCGGTGTCGGTGTGGTGCGCCTACATCGGCGGCGGCCTGCAACTGTTCGTCGCGGCCGTGCTGATGGCCTGGCTGCCCAGCTTCTTCAACCGCTCCTACTCCCTGCCCACCGACCGCGCCGGTCTGGTGGCCTCGGGATATGTGCTGCTCATCGGGACCGGGATGGTCGGGTGCGGCATTCTCACCGACCGCGTCGGCCGACGACACCCCGCACGTCAATGGAGCAGCGCGCTGGTCTACTGCACCATCTCGCTGATCCTGCTCACCGTCGCTTTCAGCCTCCGCACCGGTCCCGTCCAGCTCACCCTCCTGGCGCTGGGCGCATTGACTGCGGCCGGGTCGGCGGGAGCGACGAGTTCGATGGTGGCCACCCTGACCCATGCCAGCCTGCGGGCGACCGCCTTCGCCACGGTCACCCTGGCCAACAACGTCTTCGGACTCGCGCTGGGTCCGCTGGTCGTGGGCTTCCTCGCCGACCATTACGGGCTCGCCACCGCCCTGCGCCTGGTGCCCCTGACCTACCTCGGCGCCATCGCCGCCCTGGCTGTGGGCCGATACACCTACCCGGCCGGACTGCGCCGCCTCGCCCGATGGGATATGGCGAGCTCGGCCGCCTGATCCCGCAAGCGCAAACTCCGCGCCCATCGCTGAAAACGGCTGCGCCGCAGCCTTATTGCCGACCATGAGTGGTCGGCGACCGAGAGGGAGAACACCATGCCGCTATCCGGCAGAACCGCCGTCGTCACCGGCGCGGGCCAGGGGCTGGGCCGGGCCATCGCAGTGGCGATGGCCCACGCGGGCGCCGATATCGTCGCGTGCGACATTCGGCACGACACGCTCGCGACCGTCACCTATGAGATCCGCGCGCTGGGCCGTCGGTGCTTACCGGCGCAGGTCGACGTCTCCGACCGGGCCGCGGTCGACCGGATGATCGACGAGGCCGCCGACCGCTTCGGCGGCATCCACATCCTGGTCAACAATGCCGCCGTGGTGCCGAGCTCACCGGCCGAGGAGGCGCGCCGCAACCGGCACTACGCCCACTTGACCACGCCGGTTGAGCGCCAAACCCTGGGTATCACAACGAGTCTCGCCGACGAGGACTGGCTGAAATGGTGGGACGTCAACGTGCACGGCGTGTTCTGGTGCACCCGCGCCGCCCTGCGCCACATGCAGCCGCAACGCTACGGCCGGATCATCAATATCAGCTCCATCGCCGGGATCTCGGCGGCGAGCGCGCACAGCCCCGGCTACTCCGCCGCCAAGGCCGCGGTCGCCGGCCTCACCAAGACCGTCGCACTCGATGTCGCCGGAGCCAATGTCCTGGTCAACGCCATCGCCTGCGGCGGCGTTGCCACCCCGCCGTTCCAGGCGTACCTCGCCACCGCCACCGCCGAGCAGAAGAACAGCCTCTATCAGTTGATCCCCGTCGGAAGGCTGGGCACACCCGAGGAATACGCCTCGCTGGCCGTCTATCTCGCGAGCGAGAACCACTACCTCACCGGGCAGATCATCAGCCCCAACGGCGGAGCCGTGATCTGACCTTCGCGCTTGCCGACACCGAAAAGCCTTATCGGAGCACCACTGTGAACTACTCCACCGAGCCCGCCGTCATCATCGTACCGGGACTCAACGACCCGACTCCGGACCACTGGCTGCACCAGCTCGCCTGTTCCCACGCCCGCGTAGTCCCGCGTCCGCCCGAGGGCGCACACCTGGATCGGGATGCCTGGGTGGCAAGCCTGGAATCCACCGTGTCGGCCATCACGGACGACATCGTCCTGGTCGCGCACAGCGCCGGAGTTCTGACCGTCGTGCACTGGGCGCAGCGTCCGAGCCGCGAGATACAGGCGGCGCTGCTCATCACACCACCGGACTTCGAAAAACCGCCCACGAACGCTCCGGAGATCCGGCGAATCGGCGCGGCACACGGTTGGTGCCCCATCCCGCGCGGTCGGTTGCCGTTCCCAACCACCCTCGCGGCCAGCACCAGCGACCCATTCGCCACTGACCGGCGAGTCATCGGGATGGCCGAAGCCTGGGGCAGCAGGCCGGTCCATCTCGGTCCGGTCGGGCATCTCGACCCCGCCGCGGGCTACGGGCCATGGCCGCGGGCCACCTCGCTGCTGACCGAACTGATCTCGACCACAACACATTCCACCACCGAAGTACACCGATGAACCGAGGAAACAACCGATGAGGAAAACCACCACCGCAGTGCTCGCCGCGACCGCCGTCGCGCTGACCGCCGCAACCGCCAATGCCGCTCCGCAACCCGGCGACGACAACGCCGAGGTCCACTACCAAGTCACGCGCCAGGGCGATGCCGCGCTGCTGAGCATCAGCGGCGGCGGCCTGAAGATCGCCGGAGACCAACTCGTCCTCACCGGCCCCGCCGACCGGCCGATCGCCGCGATCCCGCTCACCTACCGCATCGACAATACCGCCTACCCGATCAACGCCCGAATCGACGGCGGCACAGTAACACTCACGCCCGACAAGACCGCCGGACAGGCCGTGCCGTCCGCACAGGCCGTCACGAGCGACCAGGTCATCACCACCGATCAGGCCGCCACCCAGATCGCCGAATCCTTCACTCCGCGCGACAGCCAAGCCCTCGGCGTGTTCGCACAGCGCGCAACCATCGGAGCCGCCGTCAGCGCGGTCCTGGGCGCCGTACTCGGCGCGGGAGTCGGGTGTCTGGTCGGTGCGGCCGCCGGCGCCGCGATCACCAGTCCCGTTCTGGCGCTGCTGGTCCCCTTCGTCGGCGCCACCATCGCGGGCTGTGTCCTCGGTGCCGCCACTCTCGGCGCCGTCGGAACGATGACCGGGATCGTGCTGGCCGGCGGGCCGATCACATTGTTCGCCGCGATCCAATACTTCTCCACGATCCTCGCGCCCTGCCCGCCCGATACCGCCTACTGCAAAGACCCCGCGCAGGCGGCCGCGCCGAGTAAATAGGGAATCCGGGCTGCACCGCCGCGCATCGTGGCGGTGCAGCCGCGCATCCGATAACCGGCGCACGCCCTCCGGGGGCCGGACTTGCTGTCGGTGGCGGCGAGGACGATCTCCCGGATGGTGACGTTCTGCGGCTACAGGTGGGCGTAGATGATGGCCTCGGCCACGGGTCCAGGGCACCGCCGCCGGATTTCCTCCATGCTGCAGTGAGTGGATCGCACTTCCTGGGATCACCGTACGGCTCGCGCCTACCGGCGGAGGTGACGCGCAGCCCCGGTTCAGTGCGCGGCGCCGGGTGATTCAGCGGACCCAGGCGCGGGTGAGGGTCTGGACGGCGGAGCCGTCGAGGTCGGCCAGCGTGGTGGCGACGAAGTCGCGAGCCCAGTCCGAGGTCTGGACGCGGAAGGGCGGGCGGTCCGCGGTCAAAGCGCCGATGATCGGAGCGGCGGCCTCGGCCGGAGTCTGAGCGTTGTCAAAAGCATGCTGGGTGCGGGCAAAGTACGCCTCGAGGGCCGGGGCGTAGGGCCCGGCCGCCGCGACCAGGGCGGGCCTGTCCACGCCGAGGTTGGCGACGAACTCGCTGGCGACCGCGCCCGGTTCGACCACGGTGATATCAACGCCGACGGAGGCGGCGACGGGGGCAAGAGACTGCATGAAGCCCTCGACGGCGAACTTGGCCGCGCAGTACGCCTCGTTGAAGGGCTGGCCTACCGCGCCGCCGACGCTGGTGACGGTGATTACCCGACCCTGGGCGGCGCGTAGATGGGGCAGGGCGGCGCGGGTGGTGGCGACCACGCCGAAGAAGTTCACCTCCATGGCGGCGCGGACCTCGTCGAGGCTGCTCAGTTCGATGGTGCCGACCTGGGCGGCACCGGCGTTGTTGACCAGCGCGTCGAGGCGGCCGTGCTCGGCGATCACCTCGTCCAGGCAGGCGGCGATGCTTTCGGGGTCGACCACGTCCAAGCGCTTGACCTGAATGCGGTCCGCGACACCATTATCGGCGGCGGCCTTCGACAGCACCTCGGCCTTGCCCGTATCACGCATGGTCGCGATGGTCGTCCAACCGGCACGGGCGGCGGCGATGGCGGTGGCCAAGCCGATGCCGGAGGACGTGCCGGTGATCAGGACAGTGTTCGGGGTGGTCATAAGGGTGCTCCTCGTTTGACGGGTGGCCACTGGCATCGAGCAGAAGTGGGGAGTTCCCCAGGTTGACACATGCCACGACGATCCGACCTCCGGTGGGCCGGTGAACAGGTACGCCTCGGTCGCGTCCTTCGCAGATCCGTGTAACAAGACTCTCGAGATCACGGTATTCGAACCGGGATCGGCGCGGGTTCGGGTGCGGTTCGGTAGGCCCACAGATCGGTACCGCTGGGGCTTCCAGGAAGCGGCCACACTGCGCGCACGGCGGGGAACCGGCCGCTGCACTACCTCACACCGACCACCCTGAAGGCCGCCGCAGGCTCCCGAGCAGGCCCCCCGAAACGAGAAATTCCCTTACTCGCCGGGATCTATGCGGTACCGGGTTCGAGTAAGGGATATTTGGTGGAGCTAAGGGGAATCGAACCCCTGACCTTCTCGATGCGAACGAGACGCGCTACCAACTGCGCTATAGCCCCGCGGGGACGTTTCCGGCCCGCGCTGGAGAACTTTAGCAGGTGTGGCGGGGAGTCGACGAATCGGCTGGTTGGAGGTGGTTTCTTGGGATGGGGTGGGGGTGGAGGGGCATTGGCGGGTGGTGGAGTGTGGGTGCGGGGGGTGTCGGCGGGAGTGGGGTGATTCGGGGCGGCGGTGCTGGGGATGGGGGACCGAGTGGCGGTGCGGTGAGTGGGCGCGGGCGGTAGGTGGTGCGGATGGCGAAGGGGAGCGGGGCGCGCGGGGCGCTGGGTGAGTTTCGGGCCGGTGAGCGGAATTTTCATTACAGCCGGTTTTGATGCATGCGCATGCGAGCCTCGACCATCTGCTCGTTATCGCGGCGGAATTCGTTCGGCGCGTACAGGATTACCGCGGAAAAGCGCTCGACGACTTTTCATCGTCAAACCCCGCTTCTGATCCTGCGCCGGCTACGCCATCACGTGCTGCATGCCATCGCGCACGACTCGCCGGAATTCCGAGACGAAAGGGTGCGGGGTTTCGGGCCGCACCGGCCCGGCGCGACTGGGCAGTCAATCCTCGACCGGCTCGCTATAGGAATCGAGTACCCGTAGGAACAGGTCGAGCCGATACTCGCGCACGGCCGCATTGTCCGGTTCCAGCAGGCACTGGCCGAGCGTGCCGTCGTGCACCGCCACCAGCGCCCGTCCCAGCGCGGCCGGATCCGGCACCCGCCGGCCATTGCGCCGTATGAGTGCCACCACCACCGGCGTGAGCGCCGCGGCGATCGCTTCCTCCCGCGCCACCATCACCTGCCGCAAGGCCGGATTGCGCAGCGCGTGTGCGGTGAATTCGGAGGTGATCCGAAACCACTTGTCGTCCACCGGAACCGCCGCCAGCACCTGTTCCACCGCCCGCCGCGCATCCTCGGCCACGCTGCCGGGCGCGTCCAGCACCGCCGCCGCCTCGGCCAGCATCGAGGCCGACCGCTGCTCCCACATGGCCAGGAACAGCTCCTCCAGCGAGGTGAAATTCGAATAGAACGCGCCCCGGGTGAAGCCGGCCCGCTCGCACACCTGCTCGACCGAACACCGCCCGAAACCCTCCTCCGCGAACGCCTCGAACGCCGCGTCCAGCAGCCGCTGCCGCGTCTCGGCCCGGCTGCGGCGCGCCTTCACACCCCCGGCCGCCCCGTCGGCGGCCGTCCCCTCCCGCTCGGATTCGTTATCGGCCCTGCTCACGACCGCATCGTATCCGGTCCGACGGTCCCACCATCGCGAGTGCCGCGCACCCGCTGCGACCGTCCGTCCCGGCGTCGGCGACCTCGTCGGATGCGATGCCCGGACAGTCGAATCGAGCCGCCCATCGCGGTCGGTCTAGGGGCGGTGGCCGGGCAGCCCGGCGGCGTGGGCCGCGTCGGTGAGGACCTGCTCGAGCATGGCCGGAGTGAGGCGGCCGGTGAAGGTGTTCTGTTGTGAGGGGTGATAGGTGCCGAACAGGTGCAGCGGGGCTCGGTCGTGGGCGGCCGGAGCCAGCTCGACATGCGCGCCGTGGGCGAAGCGCGGCTTGGGTTTGGGTATCGCCCAGCCGGATTCGGACAGGGCGGGCAGCAGCGCCTGCCAGCCCCAGCCGCCGAGCACGACGATCGCGCGGAGAGTGGGTGCGAGCAGCGTCAATTCGGCCGTCAGCCAGTGGCGGCAGGTATCGCGTTCGACAGGTGTGGGTGTGTTGTCGGGTGGCGCACAGTGCACCGGCGCGGTCATGCGGGTGCCCAGCAGGCGCAGGCTGTCGTCGGCGGACACACTGGTGGGCCGATTGGTCAGCCCGGCGGCGTGCATAGCGGCGATGAGGACGTCGCCGCTGCGGTCGCCGGTGAACATCCGTCCGGTGCGATTGCCGCCGTGCGCGGCCGGGGCCAGGCCCACTACGAGCAGCCGGGCGTCGGCGGGACCGAACCCGGGAACCGGCTTGCCCCAGTAATTTTCGTCACTGTACGCGGCCCGCTTCTCGTGTGCGACCTGCTCCCGCCACGCCACCAGTCGGGGGCAGGAGCGACACGCGGTAAGTTCCGCGTCTAGCTGGGCAATTGTGCGGCACACAGGGGCGACTCAACCATAAAGCGGCTCCGACCGTGCGGCGGAGTGCCGGTGTGGCGGACGGGCATACTATACGTCGGTAGCCGAAAGTTAGCGATAGGGAAGGAAAGTGGGTCCCGCAATGAGTGATCTCGTCGAACTCGGCACCCCTGTCGACGCGGCGCAGAGTGTGGGAAACCTGCTGGGCGTGTTCGCATTCGGAGCGTCGGGCGCGCTGCTCGCGGTGCGCCGCCGCTTCGATGTGGTCGGCATCGCGGTGCTCGCGGTCGCCACCGCCACCGGCGGCGGCGTGATTCGCGACCTCGTCATCGGCCGCATCCCGCCGCTGGCCTTCGTCCAGGTCTCCTATGCCGGCGTCGCACTGCTGGCCGCGGCTGTCATCTTCTTCTGGCATCCACCGGCGCGCCTGGTCCGCACGCCGCTGAAAGTCGCCGACGCCATCGGCCTCGGCATCTTCTGTGTGACCGGCACCGTGACCGCTTTTCAGCACGGCATGTCGGCCACCTCCTCGGCGGCGCTGGGGCTGGTGACCGCGGTGGGCGGCGGTGTGACTCGCGACGTGCTCGCGGGTGTCACGCCCAGCGTGCTCAGTGACGGCGAGCTCTATGCCGTGCCCGCCCTGCTCGGTTCGGTGGCGACGGCACTGCTGCTGCACTACGGCCAATACACCTACTGGACAGGTGGTTTCGCGGGGGCGGGCGCGGTCGGTCTGCGCCTGCTCGCGCTGTACCGGCACTGGCACGCTCCGATGGCCCGCCCGCACCGCCGCCGCGATGGAAGTTCCGCCGAGAGGTGAGAGGTGAGCGGCTCTGTCGTGTCGCCGAGCACGGTCCTGGGTGATTGATAGCATGGCGAAGGCCTGGCCGACTGGCTGTGAATCACACCTCGAGAGAGTTCCTTCCACATGCAGTTCGAGATCGTCGAGCGGGACGAGACATGGGTCGCCGGGTTGCCGGTGCGCAGTCCCAAACGTGCGCTCGGTGAACTGCGTGACCACGATCTGGAGGTGGCCTGGGCCGCTGTCCTGCATCAGGAACTCGGCGGCCCGCTGGCCTCGGCCTACACCGACTACGCAGCCGAACTGGGCACCTACAACACCCAGATCGTCGGCTACCAGTGCAGCTCGCTGGACCAGGTGACCCGCGGCCACATCGTGGCCCGTCTGCCTCGCGGCACCTACGCCCGCTTCTCCTCGGTCGGCAACTTTCCCCAGGTCATGACCGACCTGTGGACCCAGATCGCCTACGCCGAGGAACACAAGCAGATCAAGCGCATTCACACCGGCGACTTCGAGACCTACCCGCACGCCTACAAGATCGATCTCTATCTGGCGGTCGAACCCTCATGACGTATTCGATCGTGGTCCGGCCCGGCGGGGTCTACGGCGGCCTGGTGGTGCCGCGGGTACGTCCCAGCTTCAAGGTCTCCAACAGCGAGCTCATCGAATTCCTGCGCGACCGCCTCCGCGACCGCGACGACACCCAGCGCCCGCTGGCCACCGTCTACGTCCCCGACCCGGCCGGCAACTACAACGTCCTGGTCTCCTACGAGTACCCGGGCCCCGACGACGTCCCCGTCGGCGACGTTCTCATCCGCGTTCCCAAGGGCGTCTACGCCCGCTTCCGCCCCAACGGCGACTACCACGATCTGGCCGAGGATGTCTGGGCTCAGGTCGATGACGCGACCGCGTCGGCCGAGATCACCCGCGCCTACCGTGAAGAGATCGAGATCTGGAACGGACCGGCCGAAGTGGAGCTTTTCATCTCCATCCTGGTCTGATTGCTGGACGTTAACCGAATGAGAACCAACTGGTCTTGTCGTTGTATTTCATGACTGGAAGCAATGGTTTGACCTGGGGTGATTTCGAGAACTGCTCTTGGGTTTCGGAGCATTTGCCGGATGCCTGGACAATTTCAGTTGGCTGACGGATACTCCCCTAGGTGCCCGTGCCGGGCATGGTCGAAGCACGGCCGTATCGGGCGTGGACGCAGGAGGATTGCGCGAAGTCAGCGCATTAGTGGAGCGGAACTACATGGCAGTCGAACCGATCGCGCTCGTCCCGGCGGAAGGGCCTGGTGACGGCATGTTCCAATCACGGGATCCGCAGTCTGGATACACATTCCTGATCGGGCCGCCGCAGGCGGATCTCGGGTTATGGCGCAAGTGTATGGATGGAGCGCGAGAGGTTTACCGAAACTTCGGCACAGAGGACGCGCTCGAATACGACAAAGTGATCGACGGCCGTTCCACCACGCTTTTCGGCGTAGCGCTGGACTCGGATGGCAGGGCCGTGGCTGGGATGCGCGTCTCGGGTCCCTACAAGCACGTGGACGAAGTGCACGCGGTGGCGAGTTGGGCGGGACTGCCCGGTGAGGTCGCGTTCCGCCGGATGGTCGCCGATCAGATCCCGGCGGGCGTGATCGAGGGCAAGGCGGGCTGGACCGCGCGCGATGTCGAGCATCGCGGCGTGCTGGTGGACTGGATCGCTCGCGCCTATGTCCACTCCATGATGCTGCTCGACGTCCGGTACGAGGTTGGCGTCGCGCCCGAGCATGCCCTCAGGTGCTATCGGAGCAGCGGTGCGAACGTGGCGTGGTGGATTCCGGCGTCGTCGTATCCCGATGACCGTTATCGCACCGTGCCGGTCTGGTACGACATGCAAACCTATCGGTCTGTCGCCACGGAATCCCAAGTGCGGTTGATCGATTCCGAAGTGCTGGAATTTGCGAAATCAGGCCAGAAATTGCCGACCGCGTGGGCTCGGGGTGAGGGACTCGCGTAACAATGGTCGCCGATATTCCTTCGGATGGTGAATTCCGTCCGTTGCTGCTCGATGAATCGAATCCGGAGGATGCCATGCTGCTCGCAGCATTGCGCGCCGATTCGAACGTCGAATTTTCCGATTTGCGCGATTTGCTGCGAGCGGAATTCGCTAACCTCGTGGCCCCTCCCGACTTGACGGAAGGGCCGGAAGCCGATCGCTGGGTTTACTATCCGTGGCGGCATCGGGTGCTGGGCCTGCCGGGCCCGCAGCTGCTGCGAATCGTCCGGCTGGACCGCAATCGCAACAACCTCACCTACGCCGAACAGGAACAGCTCGGTGGATTGTCCATCGGCGTGGTCGGGCAGAGCGTAGGCCATGCTGTGGCGTATACCCTTGCGCTGGAAGGTATTTGCGGCCGACTGCGGCTCGCGGACTTCGATGCGATAGAACTGGTCAATCTGAATCGCATTCCCGGCACCCTGTTCGACATCGGTGGAAACAAGGCGGTGGTCACCGCGCGGCGGATCGCGGAGCTCGATCCGTACCTGCCGGTGGAAGTCTTCCATGCCGGCGTGACCGACGAGAATCTCGACGAGTTCCTCGCTGATCTGTCGATCGTCGTCGAGGAATGCGACTCGTTCGACATCAAGCTCGCGGTGCGCGAGGGCGCCCGTCGGCATCGGCTGCCCCTGCTCATGCAGACCAGCGACCGTGGCCTGCTCGATGTGGAACGCTTCGACCTCGAGCCGGACCGGCCGCCGTTCCATGGCTTGATCGGCGATATCGGTACCGCTGAACTGCGTGGGCTGACCCCCAGGGAGAAGGCGCCGTACCTCATCCGCATCCTGGACGGCCGCAACCTCTCCGGCCGGGCCGCAGCCAGCATGGTGGAGCTGGGCGAAAGCCTCAACAGCTGGCCGCAGCTGGGCTCGGAAGTACTGCACGGCGGCGCCAGCGTCGCGACGGCGGTGCGGCGTATCGGCCTGAACGCGAAGCTGCCGTCCGGGCGCACCCGATTGGACTTGGAGCGCAGCCTCGACGAACTCACCGAGCCGGATCCAGTTGACGACCTGACCTGGGCCCAGCCACTGGTCGAGGAGCCCGCCCCGGAATCCGGGATCGCGGCCGTGCTGTTCTGCGCGCAGCGGGCGCCCTCGGTCGGCAATGCGCAGCCGTGGACCCTTGGCGTCGGCGGCGAAACCGTCACGATCTCCCTTGCACCCGAACGTTCGTCGATCGTGGACATCGCGTACCGCGGTAGCGCGATGGCGGTAGGGGCGGCGCTGTACAACGCCAAGGCCGCGGCCGCCGCACAGGGCATGCTCGGTGCGAGCGAGCTGCGCGTCGACGGGCCGGGGCGGCTCGAGGCGGTGCTGCGTCTGGACGGGGACACCGATCCGGCGCTGGCCCGCGACTATCCGGCATTGCTCGCCCGGCACACCAATCGGAACTTCGGCAATGGTGCACAGGTGCCCCCGGCGGTGCTGGCAGCTCTGTCCGAAGCGGCCACGGCCGCCGGTGCGGTGCTGCGATCAGTGACCGATCGTGCCGATATCGACGCTCTCGCCCTCCTGCTCGGCGAGTCGGACCGGGTTCGTTATCTGACTCCCCGCATGCACCGGGAGATGCTCGCCGAACTGCGGTGGCCCGGCGACGATGCCCGGACCGGGATGGATCTGCGTAGCCTGGACCTCGCCCCCGATGAGCTGGCCAAGCTCGAGATAGGCCGCCGTGCCGACGTGATGGCGCTGGTACGAGCCTGGGCGGGCGGTTTCGCGCTGGGCGAGTCGACCCGGGAAAGGGTACGAACCAGCTCGGCGGTGGTGGCTGTGACATTCGACGCGCCGCCGCCGGACGATGCGGCGGAACTGGTCGCCTACGCGCGAGCGGGGGAGGCGGTGCAGCGGGTGTGGATCGAGGCCGAACGGTATGGTCTCGCGGTGCAGCCGGTCTCGCCGGCCTTCCTGTACGCGCGACGCCCCGACGAAGTGGATAGGGTTTCCCCGGAGTTCGCCGATACACTAGCGTCAGTTCAAGGCCGCTTCCTGGGCCTGTTAGGAGTGCCTCGGAACGAGACAATGGCGGTTGTCCTTCGCCTCAGCTACGCGGCGGCTACCATCGTCCGAAGCAGGCGGCTTCCGATACCGGGTGCGGACCCCGCGGTTAGCGTGATCGGAGACTAAGGTGCCTCGGCGAACACTCGACTCACTGGTGACGCAGGTCGCCTCCGAGTTGATGGCAGTCGACGCCACAACCATGGCGTCGGCGAGCGAGCGGGTGCTGTCGTGGCTGGTCGAGCATTTCGACGTCGATTTCAGCTTTCTGCGCTTCACCGACCAGAAACAGCGTGCCTCGATCCTGATCGCGGAGTGGCCGCCCCGACCGGTGGCCGTCGACCCGGACCCGCTCAGGGTGACGTACTTCGATGACACCAATTCGGTGTTCTCGCAGTTCGAACACGCCACGGAGCCGATGGTCCTGAGGGACAGCGGCGAGTACCCCGACTATCAGAAGTTCATCCTGGAATCCACGGGATTCTCGCAGGTTTCCGCCGCCGCGGTGCCCTTGGTGTCGCGTGACGTATCCACGGGCTTGGCTCGGCTTCATCAAGGTCGGCGATCGCGACTGGAGCATGCGAGAAGTCAATGTGCTCAAGGCGATCGCCGCGCTGTTCGCGCAATTGCAGGCGCGTGTGGAGGCCGACGAGCGGCTGCGCTATATCGCCATGCACGACGACCTGACCGGATTGGCGAATAGGCGCGCGCTGCTCGAGCATATGGAGGACCGGCTCAGACCTGGCAGTCCGGGACCGGTGGCGGCGTTCTTCCTCGATCTGGATCGGCTGAAGGCGCTCAACGACTTTCTCGGCCATACTGCCGGGGACAATTTCATTCGCACACTGGCCACGCGGCTGCGGGAAAACCTGGATCCGGGCGACGTGATCGCCAGGCTCGGTGGTGACGAGTTCGTCATCGTGCCCGCCAAGCCGATGGACGCCGAGGTGGCCGGGGCCGAGGCGGCCCGTATCCAGCAGCTCATCGGCCGGCGGGTCACGGTTGGTGAGGAGACCGTCAGTCGCGGTGCGAGTGTCGGTGTTGCACTGGGCATTCCCGGCGAGACCACGGTCGCCGACGTGCTGCGGCGGGCCGATCACGCGCTGCTGTCGGCCAAGTCGAGCGGCGGCAACGGGGTGGCGGTCTTCACCGACGCCATGCGCGCGCAGTTCGAGTTGCAGGATGACGTGGAGTTGAACCTGCGGGGCGCGGTGTCCGACGGTTCGCTGGTGCTGCACTATCAGCCCGAGGTCGATCTGCGGACGGGCCGGATCGTGGCGCTGGAGGCCCTGGTGCGCTGGCAGCATCCGACACGCGGGCTGCTGCCGCCAGGGGCGTTCGTGGGTGTCGCGGAGGCCACCAATCTGGCGGGTGAGCTGGGGCGCTGGGTCATTCGCACGGCCGCGGAGCAGTTCGCGCAATGGCGGCGGCGGGGGCTGGCGTCGAATGTGGTGATGCGCATCAATGTGTCTCCGGTGCAACTGGTTTCGCTGGATTTCGTGGAGACCATGGAGGGGATCCTGCGCAGGTACGGGATCGACGGGTCGTCGGTGTGCCTGGAGATCACCGAACATGTCGTGGTGCAGGATCTCGCGCGCACCCAGGTGACACTGCGCGGGCTCAAGCGGATGGGTGTGCAGATCGCCATCGACGACTTCGGGACGGGGTATTCGTCGCTGTCGCATCTGAAGGCGCTGCCGGTGGACGCGGTGAAGATCGACCGCGGGTTCGTGCAGCGGCTGGGCGCCAGCGCGGATGATCTGGCGATCGTGAAATCGATTGTGGGGCTGGCGGGTTCGTTCGGCCTCGGGGTGGTCGGCGAGGGTGTGGAGACCACCGTGGCGGCGCGCACTCTGGTGGCGCTGGGGTGCTATCGCGCGCAGGGGTTCCTGATCGCGCGGCCCATGCCGGCCGAGGAGGTCGAGCAGCATCTGGCGGCGGGGCGGATCGCGCTGGATCTGGACCTGCCCGGGACCAGCCGGTCGGTGCTGCCCGGCCAGTCCTGAGTCGCGTTCCGGCCATTCCGAGAGCGCGACTCCCCAACGTTCCCGACCCGTTCGTCGAATCCGGGACTCGGGTGCGTGAGCCCAGGAAAATAAGGGCGTAACAGGTGTTCGCCCGGCTCGCGAACAATATTGTTCGCGTAGTAGCGTGCGGTCTGACAAGGCTGTCGAAATGAGGGATGGATCGACGTGCGTGATCGTGGCCTGAATGGCAAGAAGACTTTGATTACCGGCGCGGCGAGCGGCATCGGCCGGGCCACGGCGCTGGCAGCCTCCCGCAAGGGCGCGCGGCTGGTGCTCACCGATGTGAATGCCGAGGGGCTGGACGCGACCGTCGAATCCATCCGTACCGGCGGCGGCACCGTGGAGGTGTCCGAGGCCCTCGACATCAGCGACTACGAGGCGGTCACCGCCTTCGCGGAGAAAGTGCACGAGGACCTCGGCTCGCTGGACGTGGTGATGAATATCGCCGGCGTCTCCACCTGGGGCACGGTGGAGAACCTGGAGCATCGCCACTGGAAGCGCATGGTGGATGTGAACCTCATGGGTCCCATCCACGTCATCGAGAACTTCGTGCCGCCCATGATCGAGGCGAAACGCGGTGGCGCGCTGGTCAATGTGTCCTCCGCGGCCGGCCTGCTCGCCTTCCCGTGGCACGCCGCCTACAGCGCCAGCAAGTTCGGTCTGCGCGGCGTCTCGGAGGTGCTGCGCTTCGAGCTGGAACGCCATGACATCGGCGTTCACCTGGTGGTGCCGGGCGCGGTCGACACGCCGCTGGTGCAGACCGTGGACATTGTCGGCGTGAATCGCGACGACCCGCGAATCCAGGCCTGGATCAAACGCTTCCGTCGTCACGCCAAGTCTCCCGACGAGGTGGCCGTGACGATCCTGCGCGGGGTCGAGAAGGGCACCTACCTGATCCACACCCAATTCGACATCCGATTCGGATACTGGTGGGCCCGCAAGTTCGCCTGGCCCTACGAGTTCGCCATGCGCCGCGCCAACGACCTGTTCACCACATTCCTGCCGCGTTGAATTCGCCGTCGGCTTCGTTCCGGACGGGTTCGCGGCGCTGGAGGTCTCGATTCTTCCCTCCCCTCCGCCGAGGCGCAGGTCTATGAGGCCGTTCGCACCACCGTTCCGAGGTGACGGTCCATCGAGCCGCGATCTGGAATCGAGCGCCCCGCCTGTCCGCGCTCGGCCGCGGACCTCTTGGCGGATCCATGCTGCTGGAGGCGGAGGCTCAGTGCTCGTCCGGGGGTGCGCAGATCGCCTTGGCGCATTTCTCGGCCGCGTGGGTGTCGAGGACGCGCGCGCCGGGGCCCTCGTCGCCGAGGTGGTCGTGGGCGTTGAAGATCTTGCAGACGCCCAGGGACAGGCAGCCGCAGCCAATGCAGCCGGTGAGGTTGTCGCGCAGCCGGATCAGCTGTTCGATGCGGTCGTCGAGGTCTGCGCGCCAGGTGGTGGACAGTGTCTCCCAGTCGCGGCGGGTGGGGTTGCGGCCGTCGGGGAGGTTGTCGAGGGCGCGGCGGATCTCGGCGAGGGGGATGCCGACACGCTGTGAGATGCGGATGAAGGCGACCCGGCGCAGAGTTTCCCGCGCGTACCGGCGTTGATTGCCACTGGTTCGACGGGCTGTGATCAAGCCCTCACGCTCGTAGAAATGCAAGGCGGACACCGAAACTCCGGCCCGCTGAGCCAGCTGACCGGGGGTCAGCTCCTTCGCCTGCCACGACGCGGTCTGCACACCTGAACATTACTCCAGGTTTTTCGCGGGTGCGAATTGCATGCCATCCGTGCCGCGGGGAACTACCGTCGTGTCATGGGAACAAAGGCCGCACCCACGGCGCGACCGTTTTCCGTGACCTCGGAGGTCGGCACACTGCGCACGGTGCTGTTACACCGCCCGGGTGACGAGCTGCGCCGGCTCACCCCCCGCAATAACGACCAGTTGCTGTTCGACGCCATTCCCTGGGTCGAGCGCGCGCAGCAGGAGCACGACATCTTCGCCGGAGTGCTACGCGCGCGTGGGGTGGAGGTATTGCTGCTGGCCGATGTGCTCGCCGAGACCATCCAGGTCAGCGGCGCCGCGCGGATCCAGGGCATCTCGGGCGCGGTGGACGCGCGTCGGCTCGGGCACGTGCTCGCCGACGAGCTGGCGGCCCACCTGCGCGGCGTGCCGGCCCCGGAGCTGGCGCAGATCCTGATGTCCGGTATGACATTCGACGAACTGCCCTTCGGCGCGGACGCCACCTCCCTGGTGCGGCGCATGCACCACGGGCACGACTTCGTCATCGACCCGCTGCCCAACCTGCTGTTCACCCGCGATTCCTCGTTCTGGATCGGGCCGCGGGTGGCCATCACCTCGCTGGCGTTGCCGGCGCGCGCCCGCGAAACCTCGCTCACCGACCTGATTTACGCCTTCCACCCCCGCTTCCTCGGGGTACGGCGGGCCTACGAGTCGCACACCGCGCCCATCGAGGGCGGCGATGTTTTGCTGCTGGCACCGGGCGTGGTGGCGGTCGGGGTCGGGGAGCGAACCACGGCCGCGGGCGCGGAAGCCTTGGCGCGCAGTCTCTTCGAGGACGATCTGGCGCACACCGTGCTCGTGGTGCCGATCGCCCAGACCCGTGCGACCATGCATCTCGACACGGTCTGCACCATGGTGGACGTCGACGCGGTGGTCATGTACCCGGCCGTCCAGGATGAATTGTCCGCCTTCACCATTCGCAAGGAGGAGGGCCACGGGGTGAGCATCTCCGGCCCGGATCCCTTCCTTCGCGTGGCGGCCGAGGCGATGGGCATCGGCAAACTGCGGGTGGTCGATACCGGTCTGGACGGTGTCACCGCCGAGCGGGAGCAGTGGGACGACGGCAACAACACCCTCGCCCTGGCCCCCGGCGTGGTGGTTGCCTACGAACGCAACGAGAACACCAACGCGCGGCTCGAAGACGCCGGGATCGAGGTGCTGCGCATCCCCGGCTCCGAGTTGGGTTCCGGCCGTGGCGGTCCGCGCTGTCTGTCCTGCCCGCTGTCGCGTGACGAGGTGTGATGAAGCCATGCTGGACATCCCGGTCGACCACCACTCGACGGTCCCGCCGTACGAGCAACTGCGTCAGGGCATCATCGCCCGGGTGCGCTCCGGCGAACTGGCCGCCGGGACCAAGATCCCCACGGTCCGGGCGCTGGCGGCGACGCTGAAGCTGGCGCCGAACACGGTGGCGCGCGCCTACCGTGAGCTGGAGCAGGACGGCGTCCTCGAAACCCGCGGGCGGCTGGGCTCTTTCATCGCCTCCTCCGGTGACCCGACCCGGGACCTGGCGGGGCGCGCCGCCACCGAGTACGTCGCGGTGATCCGGCGGCTGGGTCTGGACGATGCGGCGGCGGTGCGCTATGTGCACGCGGCGCTCGGCGAAGCCCCAACGGTCGGTTGACGCGCGAGAGCAGCTCCGGTCATTCGGGTGCGAACAGCGCCATCGTCATTCCGGCGCGCTCTCGGCCGGAGTCCGCCGCGGCCGCCAGGGAGCTCCCGGTGTGGAATCCCGGCCGGGGTGAAGGAGGTCGAAGACGTGCCGGGGTCGGGGAGGGCGTCGATGACGTAAGGCGTTACCGCCAGCTCGGCAGCCACAGGTGGTCGTGCCAGTCGCCCGGAGTGATGGCCATGGCGGTAAGGATCGGCCACAGCCAGATGAAATTGGCGATGACCAGCGCCAGGTAGAGGCTGACCAGCAAGAGCCCCAAGCCTTGTCGCTCGCTGGGCGGCGTGAGGCGTTGCCAGCCTGGAGCGCCCGAGAGTCGGCGGCCGCTGGGCGGGGCGTGGCCGAGAATGTCGCCGAGCACGAGCGCGACACCCATGGCCAGGAACGGGGCCAGCGGCACCGCGTAGAAGTAGTACATCTGCCGGTCGAGATCCAGGAACCAGGGCAGGATGCCCGCGCCGTAGCCGACCAGGACGGCGGCGTAGCGCCAGTCGCGGCGCACCACGCTGCGCCACAGCGCCCAGGCCAGCATGGGGAAGGCCACCCACCACAGCGCGGGGGTGCCGATCGCCATGACGGCCTTCACACAGGTGGCCTGGCCGCAGCCGCTCACATTGGTGTCGGCGTAGTAGTAGAGCATCGGCCGCAGGCCCATGGGCCAGGTCCACGGCTTGGATTCCCAGGGATGGTGATTGCCCGCGGAATTGGTGAGCTCCTTGTGGAAGGTGAGCACCTCGCCGCCGTAGTACCAGAGCCCGCGCAGCGCGCTCGGCACCCAGGAGAAGTCACCGCCGCGCCCGACTTTCACTCCGACCGCGTACCGGTCGTAGCTGGTCTCGCTGGCGAACCAGCCCCAGAAGGAGGCCAGGTACACGAACACCGGGATGACGACGAGGGCGTAGACGGTGGGCCCGAGATCGCGCGCCGCGACACCGGCCCACGGCCGGCGCACCCGGTAGCCGCGGCGGGCGGAGAGGTCGAAGGCCAGCGACAGCGCGGCGAAACCGACGATCCAGTACGCGCCGGACCATTTGGTGCCGCAGGCCAGCCCGAGCAGCACGCCCGCGCCGAACCGCCACCAGCGCACCCCGAATCGCGGCCCGTACTCGCTGTCGTCGATGCGTCCCTCGGCGGCCACCAGCGCGATGCGCGCCCGGATATCGTCGCGGTCCACCACCAGACAGCCGAAAGCCGCCGTCACGAACAGGGCCTGGAAGATGTCGAGCATGCCGATCCGGGAGGACACGAAGGTGAGCCCGTCACAGATCAGCAGAATGCCCGCGAACGCGCCGATCAGGGTCGACCGCGCCATCCGGCGGACGATGCGAATCACCAGCAGCACCAGCAGCGTTCCCGAGACGGCCGCGGTGAACCGCCACCCCCACGGTGAATATCCGAAGATCGCTTCACCGATGGCGATCATCTGCTTGCCCACCGGCGGGTGCACCACCAGCCCGTAGCCGGGGTTGTCCTCCACGCCGCCGCCGGTCAGCACCTGCCAGCCCTGCGGCGCGTAGTGCTTCTCGTCGAAGACGGGCGTATGCAGATCGGTTGGATAGTCCAGGCGCAGGAACCGAGTGATCGCGGCGAGGGCCGTCAAGAACAGCGTGACCACCCAGCCCCGAGCCCAATCCGTGGGCCCGAAATCGGGTGAGGGCGCCAGCGGAGCCGGACTCGACAGCGCCGCCGTCTCCGCCCCCACCGCTGCCGGTCGCACGTCGGTTACCTGGGTCACGCCGTCGATCGTAAGCGGTCCCCGGCCTCGAGTCCCGCCGCGGTGAGCCGCCCGTCTCCTCACCGGCGACTCCGACGTGCCGCTGCCGGGCTCGCCACCCGGGCGAAGCCCGAGGCCGCGGCGGTGTTCGCCGCGAGCCGCCCGAGCAGACCTGCTGCTCGGATATGCGCCCGTTCGGCTCCCCATGCCGAGCCTCGGGGCGAAACCCACGGCGGAGCGGTTGCCGCGGTGGCCTGTTCGCAGACGGTTCGGCTCCTTCGGCGCGGTCCGGCCGTCACGGAAGTCGGCGCGGCGTCGTCATCGTGGCCGAGTGTCCCGGTTGGCGCGGTGGCGGAAGAACACGGGTGGCGGGGGAGGCCGGGGCCGTGGATAGAGTCGGGGGGCGGGTTTGGCGGATCTTCGAGGAGTAGGAGCGGGATGAGCGCGGTGCCGAGTGCTGGCGGACGGCTGGTCTTGGCGGCTACGCCGATGGGGGATATCGGTGACGCTTCGCAGCGGTTGCGGGACGCGCTGGTGTCGGCTGATGTGGTGGCCGCCGAGGACACGCGCCGGACGCGTGCACTCGCCAAGGCACTCGGCCTCGAGATCACCGGTCGGGTCGTCAGCTTCTACGACCATGTGGAGACCGCCCGGATTCCGATGCTGCTCGAGGAGATCCGGGCCGGGCGAACGGTCCTGCTGGTCACCGACGCCGGGATGCCGTCGGTGAGTGATCCGGGATATCGGATGGTGGCGGCGTGCGTAGCGGCCGGACTGCCGATCACGTGTCTTCCGGGTCCGTCCGCGGTCACGACCGCGCTGGCACTGTCGGGTCTGCCGGTCGAGCGCTTCTGCTTCGACGGCTTTGCGCCGCGCAAGTCCGGCCAGCGGAAGGAATGGCTGCGCACGCTCACCGCCGAACCGCGGGCGGTGGTGTTCTTCGAAGCTCCGCACCGGCTCGCCGATTGTCTCGCCGACGCGGTCGAGGTGCTCGGCCCGAACCGGCGCGCGGCGGTCTGCCGCGAGCTCACCAAGACCTATGAGGAGGTCGTGCGCGGCACACTCGCGGAGCTGGCCGGGTGGGCGGTCGAGGGGGCCCGCGGGGAGATCACCGTGGTTCTCGAAGGCGCGCAGCCGCTCTCGGCCGAGCCTGCCGACCTGGTCGGGCAGGTCGAGGCGTTGATCGCGTCGGGGCTGCGGCTCAAGGACGCGTGTGCGGAGGTGTCGGCCGCTACCGGGGCTTCGCGCCGGGAGCTCTACGACGCTGTGCTCGCGGCGCGTTCCGCCGAGTAGCCCCACGGGGTGATGCCGCTGTCGGCGAATCACGGTGATGGGTGAGGACACCCTGGGCCTGCCGCAGCTGTACTACTGCGCCCGCGGTGTGCCGTCGCTGCTTTCCACGCTGCCGCGGAGACGTGAAAAGCCTTCCCAGCGTAGGCTTCTCAGGTTCATCCATGGTGGTATGGGTTCTCATCCGCTCGGGGAATGTGCACTGTGAGTGCATGCAGTGGCGCGGTCGGCCGATGGCGTGCCGGGTCGACGAAGCCACTGTTAGAGTCCCCGATCATGGTGCACGAGACCGCCGTCCCGGCAAGCGAATTGGTGATCGAGCCATTCGAGCTGACCGACGATTTCTATCAGCACCCGCACGCCGCGTACGACCGGCTGCGCTCGCGCGGGCCCGCGCATCTCGTGCGCTTCCCGGACGGCGGTACGGGCTGGCTGATCACCGATTACGAGGTGGCCAAGGCCGCCTTCCTGGACCCCACCATCAGCAAGGCTCTCGAGTCGCAGGGCGCGCGGGCGGCGCTGGCGGGTGACGGTGCGGGCGCGCAGGTGGCCAGCGCCATGTTCGGCGACATGATGGTCTTCTACGACCCGCCGGCGCACACCCGCCTGCGCACCCTGGTGAACCGCGCCTTCAGCAGCCGGGCCGTGCGCGAGCTGGCCCCGCGCATCACCGAACTGGCCGACGCCCTGCTCACCGAGCTGGCCGTGGACGCCTCCGTAGACCAGGACCTGCTGGACCGTTACGCCTTCCCGCTGCCCATGCTGGTCATCTGCGAGCTGCTCGGGGTGCCGAACGAGGAGCGCGACAACTTCCGCGCCTGGTCCACCACCCTGGTCTCCAATGACGAGAACGTCGAGGCTCGGACCGCCGCGGTAGCGCGGTTCGTCGCCTACATCGATCAGCTCATCCGCGCCAAGCGCGACGAGCCCGCCAACGACCTGCTGTCCGAGCTCATCTCGGTCAGCGAGGACGGCGATCGGCTCTCGCACCGCGAATTGATCAGCATGGTGTTGCTGCTGTTGGTCGCGGGCTTCGAGACCACCGTCAATCTCATCTCCAACGCGGTCGCGATCCTGCTGGCGGACAAGGACGTCCGTGCCGCGCTGGCCGGGAACCCTGATCGGGTAACGGATTTCGTGGAGGAGGTGCTGCGCTACGAGTCCCCGGCGAGCGAGGCCACCTTCCGCTATACCACGGTCCCGGTCACCCTGGGCGGCGTCGAAATCCCTGCCGGGCAGCGCATTCTGGTGTCCATGGCCGCTGCCGGCCGTGACCCGGCCCGCTTCGCCGACCCGCATCGCGTGGACCTGGACCGGGCCGACAAGAACCATCTGGCCTTCGGCCACGGCATCCATCGCTGTGTCGGAGCGCCCCTGGCGCGCATGGAAGGCGAGATCGCACTGAGCCGGCTGCTCGCCGCCTATCCGGACCTGGAGCTGGCCGCCGATGCCGAACTGTCCTGGCGTAAATCCCTGATCGTGCGAGGTCTCACCGCACTGCCGGTGCGGCTTCGTCCCTGAGCCGGGCGTCGGCCCGTTGAGATGTGCGTATGGCGAAGGGGGCTGTGCGCCCATCTCCACGGGCCGACGCGCGACGGCCGAATCGGTTCCGCCGTGGCGGGTCCGGCCCGGTCTGCGGGTGCGACGCGTTCAATGGGGAACGCGGCGTCCCGAGGAAACGCAGCTGTGTGCCCACGTGCGGAATCCGTGGCACGCAGCTGCGTCACCGGAGCAGCAGGGCGTGATCGGCGCCTCGCGCCGGGTACTGCCCGGCCGGACTCATCCGGTCAAGGCATCCGCGCCGGCGCCGACGCTGATCGAACTCTTCGGCCGATCCCTGTGCCGATTTCCCGGGGCCCACCAGTTGGCGGGCCCCATCAGCTTGACCAGGGCCGGAACCAGCAGCATGCGCACCAGGGTGGCGTCGATGAACAGGGCGATCACCATGCCCAGGCCGAGGAAGCGCATGGGGGTGAGCGGGGACAGCGTGAAGGCGCCGGTGATGAGCACGAGCAGCGTGGCGGCGGCGGTGATCACGCGGGCGGTCCGCACGGTGCCGACCCGGACGGATTCCTCGGTGTCGGCGCCGGCGTCGTGGGCCTCCACCATGCGGGAGAGCAGGAACACCTCGTAGTCGGTCGAGAGCCCGAAGACCACGGCGATGATCAGGACCATCATGCCCGCCGACAGCGGACCGACGCTGATGCGCAGGACACCTGCCAGGTGGCCCTGATCGAAGATCCAGGTCAGCACGCCGAACGTGGCGGTCAGGCTGAGGAACGCCATGAGGACGGCCTTGAGCGGCAATACGATCGACCGGAAGGCCACCGCCAGCATGAGCAGGGTGACGGCCACCATCACCGCGATCATGAGCGGCAGCCGGTCCAGGACGGCGGCAATGCTGTCGACGGTGGTGGCGCTCTCGCCGCCCACCCGCAGTTCTAGTCCGTCCAGGCGCAGGTCGCGCAGGTCGCGCACGATGTCCTGGGCTTGCGGCGAACGGTCCGGTGCGGCCAGCGCGGCGTGGATGATCGTGGTGTCGTCACGGGTGTCCAGGGTCATCGCCTGGCGTACGCCCCGCACGCCGCTGATCTCCCGCAGCGCGCGGCTGATCGACGCGGGAGCCGGTGCGCTGCCGTCGGTTTCGCGTACCAGAATGGTGGCGCCGCTGTTCGCCGCCGGGAAGCGCGTCGTCAATTCCCCGACGGCGGCCCGGGTTTCATTGCCCGCGGGCAGCGCGGTGTGGTCGACATCGCCGAGCCGGACCCCGCTCAGCGGCGCGGCCAGCACCAGCAGGATCGCGCCCACCGCGATGGCGACGGCGCCGGGTCGCCGCATGACCGCGGTGACCACCCGGCCCCAGAATCGTTGCGCTCGTTCCTCGGAGCGCTCGTAGGCATCGGCACGCCAGCTCCATCGGGAGACGCGCGGGCCCAGCAGCGCGAGAATCGCGGGCAGCGCGGTCACCGACAGCGCGGCGGCCAGCCCTACCGCCGCGATGGCCCCGATGCCCAGCGAACGCAGCACCGCCAGCGGGAAGACGAAAGTCCCGGCGAACGCGCACATGAGCAGCAGCGCCGAGAACAGCACCGTGCGCCCGGCGGTGCCCAGCGTGCGGATCACCGCCTCCTCGACGGTGCGCCCGCGTCCGAGTTCCTCCCGGAAGCGGCCGACGATGAAAAGCCCGTAGTCGATGGCCAATCCGAGCCCGAGCAGTGACACCACGTTCATGGCGAACACGCTGACCTCGGTGAGCCGCGCGATGAGCCCGACCGCGCCCAGCGCCCCCACGACCGCCAGCGTGCCGATCAGCACCGGCAGCGAGGCCGCGACCACCCCGCCGAACACCAGCACCAACACGATGGCGGTCAGCGGAATGGAGATGGATTCGGCCAGCACCAGATCGTGACGCGACTGCGCGCTGATGGTGTCGGCGAGCGCGCTGTACCCGGTCAGCTTGGTGTCGAGCCCCGGAACACGCAGTGCTGCCGCGATCTTCGGATATTCCGCGACTCGCCGATCGTCATCGCCCGCGGAGAAGACGACGGCGACGGCCTGCCGCCCGTCCGAGGACCGCAGGTACTGCGATCGCGAACTGTTCCAATAGCTTTCGATCGGCCGATCCAGCAGCGCGGGATCGATCTTCCCGATCGCCTCGGTCACCCGCGGCCCGATATCGGCCAGCGATTGGCCCGCGGGCGCGGTGTAGATCGCGATCACATCCGGATTCTGCGGCCCCAGCCGCTGCGTGACCCAGGCGTCGACCTCGGCGGACTCACCCCGCGGCGCGACGAATCCGGCCGAACTGACCCGCTGCTGCAGCCCCGCCGCGAACAGTCCGCAGGCCAGCGCGAACAGCACCGCGGCCACCAGCACGGTCTTCGGCCGCGCCACCACCGCCCGAGCCCAGGCGGCGATCAGGCCTCTCGATTCCATGGCCTCGGAGACCTCGGCGGAACTGTCGACGGCGGTCATGGGGCACTCCGATCCTTGTGTGCGAGTGGCCTACTGCCGCGGCCGGGCTCGGGGCGAGAGGAGGTCAGCGGGTGGTTTCCGAATTCGCTCGGCTCAGTTCGCTTTCCAGCGTGCGGACGATCTTGTCCAGGAGGGCGTCCAGACGCTCCGGGATACCGCGTCCGCTGCGCGCGGAGACGGTGAGCTCGGTGCGGCCGCCGCATTCGGTCATGCCGATGAGCAGCGGCATGGCGACGCTGTGCTGGGGCATGACCTTGATGGCGGTGGGGGCGAAGCCGGGGACCGCGAGCGCCTCGAGGTCGTAGCGGCCCATGTGGGAGACGGTGGCGGAGGCCAGATTCAGGCCGGCGCGCGAGCCGAGCAGGTTCAGCGCGCGTAGCAGTCCGCGCCCCGCCGCCTGCGGCAGATACTTCAGACCGCCGTTGTCCATCTGGTCGAGCTCGCGGTTCTCCCGCAGCCCCGCGCGCTTGATGTCGTTGAGCCGCGTCCAATCCATGCCCGGCCGCACGTCCAGGAACAGCGGCAGCGCGAGATTCGCGGTGGACCGCAGCTCTGGATCGTGGCGGCGGAGGTCGACCGGGATCATGATGCGCGAGACCGGTCCGCCCTCGTCGGCGAGCAGCGCCGCCACCCGCATGAGCGCGCCCGGACCGGTGGCGTTGATGGTGCGGGTGCGCAGCAGGTGCCGGTGCTCGCCCGGCTCCTGGCGGCCGTGCCCGACCGCCGAGCGGAAGCGCGGCAGCATGAGCGTGGGCCGTCCGGGCGCGCCGACCTTGCGCACCAGTTCGGCATCGGCGATCGGATCGGGCGCGCCGACAGGCTCCTCGCCGCGCAGCGCCCGCAGCACGTCGGTGGCCCACATGACCATGCCCATGCCGTCCATGACGCCGTGGAAGACCCGGAACACCAGGGTGGTCGGCGCGGCGGTGAGCAGCAGCACCTCGACGGTGGCATCCGGGGTCGGCCCGATCGGGCTGGTGAGCACCGGATCCGCCTCCAGCGCCGGGTACTCCAGCGCGTGGTCGACCACGCACACGCTGGGCGCGATCCCGCTGTCCACCCACTGTTTGCCCTCGCGCACCAGGCGCGCGCCCGGATTCGCGGCGGCCGCGGTGGCGACCGCGCGCCGCAGCGCCTCCGGGTCGATGCTGCCCTGGCCCTCCACCACCAGTTGCATCAGGAACGGCGGCGCCAGATCCCGCATGGGGAAGTAGATGAGTTCGGTGGGGGAGATGGGACGGCGGAACATGCGATTACCTGCCTAGATCTTCTCGGTCAATGCCACGACGCCGCCCTGGGTTTCGAGCCAGGCCAGGAAACCGGCCAGTCCGCTCTCCCGGTCCACGATCGGCTGATACCCGAAATCCCGTGCGGCGGCGGAGGTGTCGTAGGTGGCCGTGCGGGTCATCAAAGCCACCACGTACCGCGACAGCGGCGGCGACCACCGGGTGGCGACGAACGGTATGCGCCACAGGGTTTCGATGGCGGCCACCACCGTGTTCAGCACCCGCGGATTCGGCTGCCGGGTCGGCTTCGGGTACCCGAGACCGGTGGCCACCTCGCCGAGGAAGCCCCACACGTCGGTCCGCTCGGCGTCGGCGATGAAATACGCCTTGCCGCCGACCTTCTCGGACCGGGCCGCCAGCACGCACGCCTCGGCGATGTTCTCCACGTGGCACAGCGAGGCGTACACCTGCTTGCCATAGGACAGATCCGGCAGCGTTCCCTCCGCCGCCCGGCCCAGCAGCCGCACGATCGGCCCGGACCGGTCGCCCGCGCCCCAGATGGCCCGGGGCCGCAGCGCGCAGGTGGTGAACTGCTCGGTGTTCGAGGCCAGGACGAGGCGCTCGGCCGCGGCCTTGGACTCCGAGTACAGGTTCAGATAGCGGCTCGGGTACGGCACCGATTCGTCGATGTCCACCTGGTCGCCGCCGTCGCGGTCCATGAGCGCGCTGGGGCTGGAGATGAACACGAAGCGGGAGGCGCCATTGCGCGCGGCCGCCCGCAGCAGATTCTCGGTGGCCGTGACGTTCTCGGCCACGAACTGCGCCCGGGTGCCGCGATCGTCCACCCGGGCCGCGCTGTGGAACACCACGTCCACGCCCTCGGTGGCGCGTTGGAGCGAGATCTGGTCGGTGAGATCGCCGGTAATGATCTCGACCTGGTCGATCACCTCGTACAGGTCGCGCAGATTACTGCTGGCCCGGGCCAGGATGGCCACCTTGTAGTCGCCGTCGCGGAGCAGGCGGCGCACCAGCGCCCCGCCCAGGAATCCGGACGCCCCGGTCACGAGTGCTTTCATGCCCTGTCCTTTCCGCATGCCCGGGAGCGCTGCGTGGTTACGCGAGCGCGCGGGGGTTGTTGGAGCGGCTCGTTCGCGCCCGACCCGGTCACGCCGCCTCCTGTGTCTTCCACCAGGTGATTCCGAAGATCTGGGTCATGGCCGCCGTCGTGACCGGTGAATGCCCGGTGCCCGCGGTGGCCCTCAGCGCGGCCGGGATCTGGGCCGCGTGCACCACGATGCTGAGGAACGCGTCGATCCAGAACACCGCGCGCAGCAACCGGTTGGCGGGGGCGCGATCACTCGCCGCCAGCAGGATGCCCATGGCCAGGTACAGCCAGCCCAGTACCGGAATCGCCCGCAGCACAGACACCTTCATCGTCCGTCGTCCTTTCCGAGCCGCTCCGCCGCCCAGACCGCGAGCTGTTCGCGGCCGATCTTGGCATTGTGTCGGATGTCGACCGGGAACTTCGGATGGAACAGGAACGTGGAAACCGGTGCGGTGACCTCGAATTCGGCCGCACGCTGCCGCAAGCGGTCCGCCAGCACCGTGGTGTCCGCGCTCGGCGCGGCCTCCACGCAGAGGACCGGCAGCTGCGCGCCGCGCGCGCCCACGCCGACCAGCGCGGTGCGGACCACGCCGGGCAGGGTGTTGAAGACCTGCTCCACCTGCACGCTGAACATGGGCCCGGCGGCGGTGTGCACGCGCTGACTCTTGCGGCCGCAGAACCAGATCCGGTCCTCGCCGTCGATCCACGCCAGGTCGCCGGTGCGATGCCACACCGTCTCGTCCTCAAGGATCTTGCCGGCCAGGTTCGCCGACTCCGGCCAGTAGTACCGCGTGCTCACATTCGGTCCCGACACCACCAGCTCGCCGATGCCGCGGGTGGCGACCAGCTCGGACTCGCGGGCCTCGGCCTGCGCCCAGGTGGGGATCGGATCGTCGGTGATGGCGACCAGCCGCGCCCGTACGCCCTCGGCGGGCCGCCCGACGCAGGTGCCGTCGCCCAGGTGCGCGCGCTCCACCAGACCGCCGAGCAGTTCCCGGGATTCGATGGTGGACATGGGCAGCGCCTCGGTGGAGCCGTAACCGGCGTAGACCTCGGCGTCCTCGGCCAGCACCTGCCGCAGCCCGGCGATGCACCAGTCCGGGACGGGCGCGCCGCCCGAGTAGATGCTGTGCAGCGTGGGCACCGGCGTCTTGTGCGTCTCCAGGTGCCGCAGCAGTGGAATCAGCACGGCCGGGGAGGCGAACATGGTCTTCACGCCGAACCGGTTGACGGCGTCGACCACGTGTGCCGGATCGGTGGAACCCACCTTGCTCGGCACCAAGGGCGGTAGCACACAGCGGGATCCGAGCAGCATGTCGAGAATGCCCACCAGCGGCAGGGTGATCAGCGAGGTGCCCGGTTCCACCCGGCCGCGCGCGGCGTGCACCTGCTCGACCATGGCGCTGAGATTGCCGTGCGTCATCTCCACGGCCTTGGCGGGCCCGGTGCTGCCGGTGGTGTAGGCGATGAGCAGCAGCTCCTCCGTCGGCGCGGGCACCCGCTCGCGCAGGGTGAAGGCATCGAAGGGGGCGCGGTGCTCCCCGGCCGGCCGCCGCTCGGCGAGGGCGGCCAGCAGTTCCTCCAGCCGCGCCGCGGCCTTCGCACCGGCCGGACCGGCGGTGTCGGCGCCGGCCCGGAGGCGGTGGCCGAGACGGCCCGAGGTCACCGGGCCGCCCCAGCTGCGCAGGGTCGGACCGCCCCAGAACCAGCGCGGGCCGACGGTGAGAGCCACCCGCACATTCCGGAAGTACTGGGCGAACAGCACCCGCGCCGCGTGCGCCTGCGGAATGCCGATGAAGGCCTCCGCATTCGCCGCGCGCAGGCAGTTGAGCATCTTGCGCAGCCCCATGCCCGGATCGATGACCACGGGAACGGCGCCGATCTTCAACAGCCCCAGCATGATCGCGTACAGCTCCGGGCTGGGCAGCACCAGCACGATGGTGCGGGTGCCGCGGCCCACGCCCGCCGCGGCCAGGTGCAGGCCGATGGTGTCGGACCACTCGTCGAGCTCACGGTAGGTCAGGTGGCGGTAGTCCGGGAGGCCGGAGGCGGTCTTCCCGGCGGGATAGATCACCGCCTCACGGTCCGGATCGGCGGCCACCACCGCACGGAAGCGGTCGATGGCCTGCCAATAGGTCGCGGTGGTCACGCCGCGGCTCCGGCGAGGGCCGGAAGCCGGTACACGACCGCGGCGGCCGAGGGACCCGCGCCCGCGGCCACGAACAGCACATCCCGGTAGCGGGCCAGCGAATTCGCCTCGGCGGCCGCGTGATACGCCAGCGTCAGCGCTGCCGTGTGCGGATCACCCTGGGACAGGTCCGGGATGAGCACCGCTTCCGGCGCGATGCCGACCTCGGCGGCCAGACGGGCCGGGAAGTCGGCGCTCGGGGTGGCGGCGATGAGGGCCGTGGTGGCCTCGTCGATCTCGCTGCCCGCCAGCGCGGCGCGGGCGGCCTCGGCGGCGGTCACCAGCAGCCGGTCCAGGTAGTCGGCTTCCCGCTCCACCGTCATGATGCCGCGGCCGCGGTCGCCCATGGTCTCGATGTCCACGTACGACTCCAGGCCCGGCGTGCCCGCGGCGGCACGGGTGTGCACCTGCCCGAAACCCTCGGGCTCGCCGGTCTGCTCCAGCAGCAGCGCGGCACCGGCGGTGGCGTAAGGGAATTCGTCATCGGCGGCGGACCGCTGCAGCGACGGGTGGGTGTCACCGGACACGATCAGCACGTGCTCGGCGCTGCCGGTGGCCAGCACCGCCTGCGCCACCTGCACGGCATTGAGCACGCCGGTGCCCGCGTTCATGAGGTCGAAGGAGAACGACCGGGGGTCCTCCTTCACATAGTCCAGGCCGATGCCCGCGGCCTTCTGGATGAGCGCCGACACGGCCGGCTCGACGGTATTGCTGTCGCGGAAGATGCCCGCGTTGATCATGACGCCGACCTGGCCCGGCTCGACGCCCGCGCTTTCCATGGCCCGCCGCGCGGCCCGCCCGCTGAGCTCCACGATGCTGAAAGTGTCGGTGTCCCGGCTGATTCCGGTGGATTTGATGCGTACGCCCATGTGCGGAACCTCAGACCTTCAGCGACGAGATGGTGGTGGACAGGAAGCCGCCGACGACGCCGGAGGCGGCCGGGATCATCAGGATCTTGGAGCCGGTCGGAATGCTCTGCCGGCTCAGTTGATCGTGTAGCACGATGAAATGCGAAGTGCTGGAGGTATTTCCGTACTTCTCGATCACATTCAGGTCCGGCGGCATGGGGTGACCGAACTCGCGCTCGGCGATGGCGTTCATGAACGGGATGGCCGCGGCGCCGAACTGGTGGTGAATGATGTAGTCGAATCCCTCATCGGCGAAGGTGATCCCGTTCGCCTCCATGAAGTTGCGCTGGGTGTCGGTCCACAGCAGGAATCGCGCCTCGTTGTGCATCTTCCGGTTGTCGGTGTAGAGCGCCACGCCGTTGGTCTTGTCGCTGGGCATGCCCAGACACAGGTGCGAGAACTCCGACGCGGTGGTCAACTCGATGTAGTGGATCTTGTCGTTGTCGTCGACGGCCTCGTCCAGCACCACGGCCGCACCGGAATCGCCGACGGTCAATGAAGCGAATTGCAGATCGTATTTACTGGAGATCTCATTCACGGCCGTTTCCGCAATGGGCGTGATGGCCTCGCCGCTGACCACGATGCCGCGCTTCACCGCACCGCTGCGAATCATCCGGTCGAGAATGTAGACGCCACTCATCATGCCCGCGCAGGCATTCGAGAGATCGAAGGCGATGACATCCTCGCGCGCTCCGATGGCGCGGCCGATGGCCCCGGCGAAGGACGGCTCCATGTACATCCTGGTGCCGTGCTTGCTACGTGTGATGGAGGTGGAGATGATGACGTCGAGATCGCCTGCGGCATAGGATGACCTGGACAGACTGTCCTCGACGGCCTTCATGGCCAGGACGAAGGAGTCCTCGCGGCTCTCCGGCCTGGTATCGCGGAAACGCCGCTCCTTGACCCCCGTGATTCGTTCGAGATCGAACTCGGGGACCTCCTTCAATTGTGAAAGCAATTCTGCTGTGGTGACACGCTTCTCGGGCAGATAAGCGCCGATAGACTCAAATCGAGATTGCGGCACAGGGGAACTCCTGAAACTGGGAGGCTGAAACACGGAAGAGAATGTGAACGTCAAGCTCGGATGAGATGAGGCTACCCGAGGGTAACTAACTCGGGGAACTGAAGCGTTCCGTGTAGCTGTCTCAGACGAAACGTGAACGTGCGCTTAGTGTTACGTGCGGTGCCGTAAAGCTCTCACGCCCAGCCTGTCGGGCTGCAGGCCCGCTGAAGTGGTGGTACGTGGACGTACGGGCGTAGCGGTCACTCAACGGCTATCGCTCGTTATGTGCCATCGGTATGGCCCGAGGGCGACCAAGCACGTGTCTCGCTGTGAGTGAGTTCACCTGACTGCGTCACATCCGTGGGCCTCGGTGGCGTCGATCCGAAAACTGTCTGAGCGACAGCGGATTTCGGCACATCGGGTGCCGAGTCAGGCCTGCGCGGGCAGCCCGAGCACCGCGATCACGAATTCCACGAACAGCGGCGCCAACTCGGGCACCCGGTGCGCCCCCTCGGCCACGATCACCCGGCGGGTGCGTTCGCCGATGGCATCCGGGATGAGTGCGAACAGCGCGTCGGCGATGACCGGCAGGCTCGGATCGGTCTCGCGCGCCTGAGCGTAGAAGGCGCGGTACAGATCCGCGAACCGATCCACCGACAGATCCCGCAGCGCCACCGACTCCTGATCCACCTTGAACGCCTCGACCAGCATCAGACGCGCGAAATCCGGTTCGGCGGCGACGGTTTCGCAGAAGGTGACCACGATGGACTCGATGCGCTCGTGCGCGCCGGCATTGGTGGGCAGCTGCGCCAGCTCGTCGACGATGCGGGTCGCGATGATGTCGGATCCGGTGCGCACCGCCTCCACGAAGCAGTGCTCTTTGTTGCTGAAGTGCTCGTAGAAGGTGGTGCGCGACACCCGGGCGCGCGCCACGATATCGGTGAGCGTGGTGGTGTGGTAGCCCTTGGCCTCGACGCACTCCACCATGGCCTCGAGCAGCCGGCCGCGCTGGGAGGTGAGCACGGCGTCGCGGGCGGCGCGATGTCGTTCGTCGAAATTGGTGCGCCGCAACGTGGTTCCGTGCGGGGCGATAGTCGTCGCTCGAACCTGCCTGTCGCGCATCCCATCCCTCTCTCACTGAACCGCTGTCGCTTCAGATGGTCATTATCGATGAACCGGCCGAACGCGCCCCGTCAGGGATCGAGGTCGGCCGATTCGGTCACGCCCGCTGCAGCCGCAATACCGCGAAGGCGAACGCGCACAGGTCCGGAATGCGCCGCGGCAGTTGCGCGATCTCCCCGCGCTCGATCAGTCGCCGGGTGCGTTCGGCGACGGCGTCGATGATCAACGCCAGCTGCCCGTCGCTCACCTGCGGAACCTCCGACGACTCACTCAGCGCCCGCCGATGGAACTGCCGACACAGCGCGGTGAACATATCCAGCGAGGCATCATGCCGCTCCACCGCCGCCCCGCCCACTTTGAACGCCTCGACCAGCACCAGCCGCGACAGCTGTGGCTCCGCCACGATCACCTCGCAGTACGTGATCAGCGAATTGGTCACCAGCGCCCGCGTATCCGGATGCTCCAGCCCGGCCATCTCCTCGGAGATCCGCGTGTACAGCAGATTCGCCCCCGCCTCCACGGCCGCCACGAAGCACTCTTCTTTGCTGGCGAAGTGCTCGTAGAACGTGCTCCGTGACACCCGCGCCCGCCCCACGATGTCCGTCAGCGTCGTCCCGCTGTACCCCTTGACCTCCACACACTCACTGATTCCCTCCAGCAACCGCCCCCGCTGCGAGATCAGCAGCGCCTCCCGAGTCGCCCGGTGCCGATCGGAGCGCAGCGAAAGGTCACTTCTCCTGCCGATGGACGCCATATGCACATCGTTGCATTAAGACTGCACTCGACGCCATCCGCCCGGGTCCAGGTGTCGCTGCGGGGGCCGCGTCCAGCCAACGACCGGGAGTATCCGGGCAATCGCACCCACCGCGCGCACATGTACGGGCGTCGGCGTCGTTTCTGCTTAGGTGGACGAGAAGAAGGGGTGGTTCGAGCCAGGAGGTAGGCGGACAAGTGGTGACCGGGGAGATCGGGTCCGTACCGGAACAGCCCCTGCTCGGATTGTTCATGCGGTACCGGCGCGAGAGCTTGGGATTGACGCAGGAGGACGTCGCGCGGCGCATGTTCGTGAGCCTCTCCCTCTACCGCAAGCTGGAGAAGGGCGAGCGCCCCATGTCTCCGGAACGACTGGCCGATTGGTCGGTGGCCATGGAGGCACCGGAATGGCTGCTGCGCAAGATGGTCTCGGTGGCGATGCCGAACCTGATGTCGGTTGAGACCGGTGTTTGGCCGCCCGCCCTGCGCGACGAGGACATCGAGCACCTCGAGGCACTGCCGTTCCCGGCCTTCTACCATCGCGTGCCCGAATATGAGGTCCTGGCGGCAAATCAGGCCGCGCGCGAGGCATTTCCCTGGCTGCTGCCCGCCGAAGAGCACGCCGACCAGCCCACCAATGTCATCGTGCAGATGATGACCACCCCGCTCGCGCGTGAGGTGCTGATCAATTGGGAGCTGATCGTGCACCGCCTGATGTTCGTCCTGCGCGTGAACGCGCCGGGCAGCGTCGCCCCGGAACGGCTCGCCCAGATCCTCGACGCCTGCCGGGTCAACCCCGAATTCGAGCGCTTCTGGAACACCGATATCAGCGAAGAGGATTGGAACGACTCCCGGGTGCTGGTCCGGGATCCGGAAACCGGTGGTCAGATGGCGCTGACCATGCGCTCCTACAATGCCTGGCACCCGGACAACTGTCCTTACCAGCTGTTCATGCTCACCCCGCGCGCGTCCAGGTAGGACTCCCCCGAATTCGAACGGCCAGCCGACCCAGACCCGCAGGTCAGCGGCGGTGCCCCAATTCGTGCCGCTTCCCCCGGTTGACCTTCGCCGTCGGCGGACCCGATGCTGGTTCGGCGAGATCAGCTGCTGCCCGATCCGATTCCGCCATTCGGATCGGGCAGTTGCCTGTTCGCGCACTGCATTCCCGTTCCGGCGATGGTGGAGTTCGGAGAGGAATCTCCACCCGTGGCGGACGGGTGTGACTCGGCGGCCGCCCGCCGAAGGGGGGCGGGCGGCGCCGGAGGTTTCTCCTCCGGGGTCTACTTCGGCTCGACGTACTTCGGGAAGACCACCTCCGGCTCCGGGAGCGGGGTGCCCGGATGCAGCGGGGTGGCGATATCCGCGAAGGTGCGGTCGGTGACGCCGAGCAGGTCCAGGATCTTGCCGGCCGAGCCGGGGATGACCGGCTGGACCAGGATCGAGACGATGCGCAGGACCTCCATGGTCACGTAGAGGATGGTGCCCTCGCGGGCGGTGTCCTGCGGCGTGCCGGCCTTGGCGAGGGTCCAGGGAGCCTGCGCCGAGAAGTAGCGGTTCGTCTCACCGAGGGTGAGCCAGAGCTGCTCCAGGCCCACATGGATCTGCTGCTGGTCGAATTCGGCGCGCATCCTCTCCAGCAGGCCGTTGGCGCGCTCCAGCAGGGCCTTGTCGTCCTCGGTGAACTCGCCCGGGGTCGGGACCACGCCGCCGAAGTCGCGGCCCACCATCTTCAGGCAGCGCTGGGCCAGGTTGCCGTACTCGTTGGCCAGATCGGTATTGATGCGGCCGACGATGGCTTCATGGCTGTAGGAGCCGTCCTGGCCGTAGGAGATCTCGCGCAGCAGGAAGAAGCGCAGGGAGTCCAGGCCGTAGGTCTCCACCAGATCCATCGGGTCGACCACATTGCCGACCGACTTCGACATCTTCTCGCCCTTGTTGAACAGGAACCCGTGCACGAAAACGCGCTCGGGCAGCGCGATTCCGGCGCTCATCAGGAAGGCCGGCCAGTACACGGTGTGGAACCGGCTGATGTCCTTGCCGATGATGTGCAGGTTCGCGGGCCAGTACTTCTGGAACGCTTCGGAATCGGTGTGCGGGAAGCCCGCGCCGGTCAGGTAGTTCGTCAGCGCGTCCACCCACACGTACATGACGTGATCGGGGTGTCCCGGCACCGGCACACCCCAGTCGAAGGTGGTGCGGGAGATGGACAGGTCCTTCAGTCCGGCCTTCACATACGAGACGATCTCGTTGCGCCGGGTCGCGGGCGCGATGAATTCCGGATGGGTCTCGTACAGTTCGAGCAGTTTGTCCTGGTACTTGGACAGCCGGAAGAAGTAGTTCGATTCCTCGGTCCACTCCACCGGTGTCTTGGTCTCGGTGGAGATGCGGGTGCCGTCCTCGAGGAGGGTGGTTTCCTCCTCGGTGTAGAACGCCTCGTCGCGCACCGAGTACCAGCCGGCGTAGGTGTCGAGATAGATGTCGTCATTGGCGGCCATCCGCTCCCAGAGCGCGACCGACGCGACCTGGTGGTCGTCGTCGGTGGTCCGGATGAACCGGTCGTAGGAGATGTCGAGGGCCTTGTCCATGCGCTCGAACACGTCCGAGTTGCGCGAGGCGTACTCACGCTCCGGTTCGCCCGCGGCCCTGGCGGCCTGCTGCACCTTCTGGCCGTGCTCGTCGGTGCCGGTCATGTAGAACACATCGAAGCCGTCCAGCCGTTTGAAGCGGGCCAGGGCATCGGACGAGATGTACTCGTAGGCGTGCCCGATGTGCGGTGCGCCGTTCGGGTACGCGATGGCCGTGGTGATGTAAAAGGTGGGGCGATCGGATGCGCTCATGGTGTGTCTACTCTATCTGCGTGCCCGCAGATGCTCGCGTGAATATCCCCTTGTGGGGGCGCTGCCTCCATACCCACGATGGCCGGCAGGACCTTCGTGACCGCGAGGGAGGCACCGTCCATGAGTAGCCGCCGACCTGCGCCCGAGCCGCCCGAGCCGCTGTCGCCGCTCATCGACGCGCACACACACATCGACGCCTGCGGGGCCACCGATCCGGAATCGGTCGCGGCGCTGGTGGATCGGGCCCGCGCGGTGGGCGTGCGCGAGCTGGTGACGGTCGCCGACGATCTCGAGGCCGCGCGCTTCGCGGTCCGCGCCGCGAACTGGGACGACCGCGTGTACGCGGCGGTCGCGCTGCATCCGACCCGCGCCAACCACCTCGACGACGCCGCCAAGGCCGAGCTCGAGCAGTTGGCCGGGGACCCGCGCGTGGTCGCGGTGGGGGAGACCGGGCTGGACTACTACTGGCCCGGCAAGCTGGACGGCTGCGCCGCGATCGAGGATCAGGTCGAGGGTTTCCGCTGGCACATCGACCTGGCCAAGCGGCTGGGCAAGCCGCTCATGATCCACAACCGGGAGGCCGACCACGACCTGCTCGCGGTGCTGCTGGACGAGGGCGCGCCGGAAACCGTGATCTTCCACTGCTTCTCCTCCGACGCGAACATGGCGATGGCCTGCGTGGAGGAGGGCTATGTGCTGAGTTTCTCGGGCACGGTCAGTTTCAAGAACGCGCACGAATTGCGCGAGGCCGCGAAACTCGTTCCGGACGAACAGATCCTGGTGGAGACGGACGCGCCTTTCCTGACCCCGCACCCGTTCCGCGGCGCGCCCAACGAGTCGTACATGCTGCCGTACACGCTGCGGGCACTGGCCGAACTGCGCGAACAGGACCCGGCGCAACTGGCCAAGATCACCACGGCCAACGCGCGGCGCGTCTACGGAATCTGAGCTTTCCCGCCTCTGCGCGACTTCAGCGCCCGGTTGGGCGCCGTCGCCGCTCACGCGCGCGTGCCGGCGGTCGATGCCGAAACGATTTCGGACGTATCCGGCGAGTTGCCCGGACGGTGCGAAATCAGTTGTCGCTATCGGGGGCCGGAGCGGCTTGGCGCTCGACTCGCCAAGTATGTCTCGGCTCACTATGATCTCGCGTGATTGTTATCCACCTGCGGTTCGATATCGGGCCGTGATTTTGGTCATCGCAGTTCCGCCACGAGTGGTTGTCAATCCCTGACCCTCTCGTTATCGTACTGTGACCATGCCGGGATTTCCGATGCACGCTTTGACGAAGATCAACTCGTCGCGTTCCCCGATGCTGTACGGGGCCATCGCGGCGATGCTCGTCACGCTCATCGTCGGCGCGGGTATGGCGATCATGAGCAAGAAGCAGGTGACCTTCGTCGTCGACGGCAAGAAGTTCGCCGAATCCACCATGCGCGGCGACGTGCGCGGCGCGCTCCAGGACGCCGGGTACGCGATCACCAGCCGCGATGACGTATCCCCTTCCGCCGGAGCGCATATCGGCGACGGGGCGACCATCACGCTGAACCGGGCCCGCGAGGTCGCGCTCATCATCGACGGCACCCCGTCCAAGGCGTGGACAACCGCCCTCACCGTGGGCGAGGCCATCGTCAAGCTGAACCTGCCCGGCGATGTCTTCACCTCGCCCGCGCGCCCGACCCCACTGCCCCTCGAGGGCGCGCAGCTGCTCATCACCAATCCGCGCACGGTCGAACTCAGCGACAACGGCGCGCCGGCCTCGCTGGTCCGCCTGGCCGCCCCGACCGTCGGGCAGCTGCTCGAGGCGCAGGGCCGTCCGCTGATCAATCAGGACTTCGTGGAACCGGCCGCGGGCACCCCGCTCACCGAGGGCATGAAGATCACCGTCACGCGCAAGATCGTCGAGAACCGCACCGAGCGGGTGCCGCTGGATCCGCCGGAGAACATCATCGAGGATCAGACGCTCAATATGAGCCGCACGATCGTCGAGAACCCGGGTGTGCCCGGCACGCAGGACGTGACTTTCGCGGTCTCCATCGTGAATGGCAAAGAGGCGGGCAAGGATCCGATCAAGTCCACCGTGATCGTGCCCGCCCAGCCCAAGACCGTGCGCAAGGGCGCCAAGCCCGGCACCGAGGTCCCGGACGTGCGCGACGGCGCGACCTGGGACGCCCTGGCGAAATGCGAATCCGGCGGCAACTGGGCCATCAACACCGGCAACGGCTATTTCGGCGGCATCCAGTTCGACCAGGGCACCTGGGAGCGGCAGGGCGGCACCCGCTACGCCCCGCGCGCGGACCTCGCGACCCGCGAGGAACAGATCGCCATCGCCGAAGTGACGCGCGCCCGTCAGGGTTGGGGCGCGTGGCCGGCCTGCACCTCGCGGCTCGGAATCGGCTAGCGGGGCTGCCGCTGGCTACATCAGCGCGCCGCCGTCGACGCGAAGTTCGGTGCCGGTCATGTAGCGGCCTTCATCGGAGGCGGCCATGGCGACCACGCCCGCGATGTCCTCGGGCTTGCCGAGCGCGCCGCCCTCGATCCAGCCGGGGAGGCGGGCCATGAGGCTCCAGTCGGCATCGGCCGGGAGTTCCAGGCCGGAGGTGATGCCGCTGTTGATGCCGCCCGGGACGATATTGACCGCGCGCAGGCCCTTTTTCACATACTCCAGGGCAATGGAGTGGGTCAGCGCGTTGACGCCCGCCTTGGAGGCGGAGTACGCGGCCATGTAGGGGTTGGAGCCGAAGGCGGAGGTGGAGGAGAAGTTCACGATCACGCCGTGGCCGGACTCGATGAGCGCGGGCAGACTGGCCTGGATCATGAGGAAGGTGCCGGTCAGGTTGACCGAGATGACCTTGTTCCACGCTTCCAGCGGCATCTCATGGGTGTGCGCGGCGCGCAGAATGCCCGCGGCGTTCACCAGAACGTCCAGTCCGCCGAGGAATTCGAGCGCCTCGGCGGTGACCGTGCGGACCGCCTCTGGATCGGAGATGTCGAGGGTGAGGGTGCGCAGGCGTTCGCGCTGATCGGCGGGGGCGGCGTCGACGGTGGCGGCCAGCCCGGCCGCGTTCACGTCGGCGGCGACCAGCTGCGCCCCCTCGTCGAGCAGTCGCAGGGCAACGCCCTGACCGATGCCCGATCCCGCTCCGGTGACAAGTACTCGACGGCCTTCGTATCTGCGCGACATGGCGCGAAATTAGAACAAGTTTCAGGGCGCGTCAATGGGTTGTGTTTCCGCTTCTAAGTAGCTAATTGCCAGAATGTTCTCATACTGGTCTTCCGTCCAGGTCGAATAGACTCCTTCCCCGGATGTGAATGGTGAGTGGGTCGGAACCCGATGGAGGATTCATGCGGTCAATGGCTTGGCGGACGCGGATTTTCACTGCGGCCGTAGCGTCGGCGGGAGCATTGCTCGTCTTGCCGGGAAGCCCGGCCGCCGCCGATCCGGCGGGCGCCACCATCGACACCACCGCACTGCCGGACGGCTTCCGGGGCCTGTCGAACGGCACCATCATCGACTACTGGACCACCCGCTCCAACGGTGAACCGGTGAAAGCCAGTGGCGCGCTGTTCGTTCCGTCCGGCCCCGCGCCCGCGGGCGGCTGGCCGATCATGGCGTATGACCACGGCACCTCCGGCATGGGACCGGGCTGCGGCGGGCAGACCGATACCAGCCGCATGTCGCGGCCGAAGGAAGACCAGGTCATCCAATATTTCGTGAACAAGGGCTTCGCCGTGGTCGCGCCCGACTACCTCGGCCTGGGCCGCTTCGACACCCGCCCGCACCCGTACTTGGAGATCAGCACCGAGGCCGGGTCCACCGTCGACCTGATCAGGGCGGCCCGCGCCAGCGATCCGGCGCTGTCGCGCACCTGGGCGGTGACCGGCTTCTCGCAGGGCGGTCAGGCGGCGCTCGGCACCGCGCACCTGCAGTCCGCGCTCGTTCCCGACCTCGACTTCCGCGGGACCATCACCGTCGACCCGGAATCCGATCTGGAGATGATCACGCCCTTCGTCGGTCCCTGGGTGCCGGAGATCCCGGGCCAGGCCGGGACCGCCGTCAACGGCTTCGTGGTCAGCATGCTGGCCGGGCTGCGGGACACCCACCCGGAAATCGACGTCGACAGCTATCTCACTCCGCGCGGCAGGCAGGCCGTGGACGCGTCGCAGAGCCTGTGCTTCGCCGACATCATGAAGGTGGTCGACGGGATGGGCATCGGCGACATGCTGTCGCGGCCACTGAACACGCCGGCGTTCCAGGCGGCCATGAGCGAGTACATGACCGTGCCGGTCAATGGCTACGACGCGCCGATCCTCTTGCTGGTCAACACGAATGACACCACCGTGCCGTCCCCGCTGCACGCCGCGCTGGCCGCGCAGTTCGCCGCCAATGGCGTGAACTTCCAGACCGTGGTCGGCACCGGCACCCACACCCAGTTGAGCCCGCAGATGTGGGATGCCATCGGCGCCTTCACCGATCGGATCCTGGCCACGCCCACCGTGGCGTGACAGCGGTCGCGGCCACGCGAGCCGCATGGGGCCCGGGGTGAAAACCCCGGGCCCCCAATCAGAATGCCGAGACTTACTGCGGGAACCAGCTGAAGTCGGGTTCGCAGGTCACGTCCTGCTCCGGCCGGACACCGGTGGCCAGGTAGGTGTTCACGATGTCGTTCACGCATGGGCTCAGGTCCGGGCGGAACGCGCCGTGAATCCTGGCGTCCGCCAGCGTGACCAGGCGTGACTCGGGCAGATCCGCGTGCAGCGCAAGCCCTTCCGAATAGGCGGTGCGGGTGTCGTGGACATTGGCCACGATCAAGACCGGCGCCGCATTGCGGACCTCGGTGGGCGGCTCGACCGGATCCGGCCAGAAGGCGCAGGCGGTGATGTTGTTGGCGAACGCGCCGAACACCGGCTGCGTCGGCCGCGCGGCCTCCACATTGCGGTAGTACCAGGCGGGATCGCGCGGTGCGGCCTTGTCGCCGCACATGATGGCGGCCATGCTCGCGGCGTCCAGCGGCACCACGGCGACGATCTTGGCCTTCAACGCGTCCATGTCGATGGGCCCGCCCGCCACGCCGCTCGCGACCATGGTGAGCACCTCGGCGAGGTTGGTGTTCAGCCGCGGGTTCGGCAGCAGCGCGAGCAGCATCATGGGAATGGTGTGCTCGTCGACCAGATAGCCGCTGCCGTAGATCTCCTTGCCCGCGGACCGCCGGATGAGATCCTCGACCCAGGCGCGCACCTGCTCCGGGGTGGTGCCGAAGTGATATTGGTCATCATGGCGGGCCGCCCATTTCGCCCAGTCGTCGAGGGCGTACTCGTTGATCGCGCCCATGTCCTGGTAGAGCCCGACGTAGTAGCGGTCCGGGTCGACGGCGCTGTCGAAGACCATGCGGTCGACGCGATCGCCGAACATCTGCGTGTAGACCGCGCCCAGGTAGGTGCCGTAGGACGCACCGAAGTAGTCGAGTTTCTCCGCACCGAGAACGCCCCGGATGACATCCATGTCACGCGCGGTATTGCGGGTGGTGATGTAGCGGACCTTGCCCGGGTCGGTGGCCACGCAGGCGGTGGCCAGCGCCGCGGCCACGCCGGTGTCGCGGGCGTAGCCGAAGATGTCGAATCCGGCCGAGAACAGCATGGTCGGCACGGGAATCGTGCAGTTGACCGCGTCGGAGCGGCCGACGCCGCGCGGGTCCATGCCGATCAGGTCGTACTGCGCGCGCACGTCCGGGGTCATGGCCTTCTGGGTGCTGACCGGCATGGCCAGGCCCGCGCCGCCCGGTCCGCCCGGATTGGTCAGCAGAATGCCGCGGCGGCGGTCCGGGTCGGTGGCGGTGATGCGGGAGATGGCGACCGTCAGCGTGCGGCCCCCCAGATCGTCGTAGTCGAGGGGGACGGTCACACCGGCGCACTGTGCGCCGGCCGCGTCGAGAGCCGCGTGATTGCACGGCTTCCAGTCCAGCGCCTGGTGGTAGAAGCGGTTCAGCCCCGAGGTCGCGTCCGCGTTCGCCGGTCCGGCGGGCAGCGCGACGGCCGCGGTCAGCAGCGTCGCTCCCAGGACGAGCCGTCGAATCCGCCGAGCGGGCATGCACTCTCCTTCACGGTGATTGTTCCCCAGTGGCGACGCTACTCGGATGCCTCGTGAAAAACCCTGCGAGATGGCGTAATTGATCCGCCGCGCGCGGCCGCCGCGCCCGTGTCCGAGCATCGGCAAGCTCTTGGCGAACTATATCGCTGGACCGTGGCGATCGGGCTCGACGCGGTACCGACGCCGCGAAAGCGGACGGGGTCATGTGGTTCTTCCTGTCCACGGGCTACGCGGTGGTCGCGCCCGACCGTGTGGGACTCGGCCTCTTCGCCGCCCCGGCCGTGCCCCGAACGCCCCGACCACGTCGTGAACGAAAAGCCGCCTGACCGGGTGCGGGTCGATTCACGCAGCTTGATAGGTTTTCCAGAATGTCCGAAACCGAAATCGCCGGTCGTGGAAAAGCCGCCCTGCTGGGCCCCGCCGAAGTGCGTGAGCTGGCCGAGCGATTCGGCATCCGCCCGACCAAGCAGCTCGGGCAGAACTTCGTGCACGACGCCAACACCATGCGCCGCATCGTCGCCACCGCGGGTGTGGGCCGCGCGGACACCGTGCTCGAGGTCGGTCCCGGCCTGGGCTCGCTGACCCTGGCGCTGCTGGACGTGGTCGACCGGGTCATCGCCGTCGAGATCGACCCGACCCTCGCGACCCATCTGCCGGAGACGGTCGCCGCCCGCGCCCCCGAGCTCGCCGGTCGGCTCACGGTCGTCCCCATGGACGCCATGAAGGTCACCCACGCCGACCTGCCCGCCGAACCGACCGCGCTGGTGGCCAACCTCCCCTACAACGTGGCGGTCCCGGTCCTGCTGCACCTGCTGGCCGAATTCCCCAGCATCCGAACCACTCTCGTCATGGTCCAGCTGGAAGTGGCCGACCGTCTCTCCGCGACGCCGGGCGGCCGGATCTACGGCGTCCCCAGCGTCAAAGCCGGCTTCTACGGCACCGTCCGCCGCGCCGGAACCGTTGGGCGGCAGATCTTCTGGCCCGTCCCACAGGTCGAGTCGGGCCTGGTCCGTATCGACCGCTTCGCCGACGCCCCCTGGCCCCAGGACGAAGCCTTCCGCCGTCGCGTCTACGACGTGATCGACGCCGCCTTCGCTCAACGCCGCAAAACCCTCCGCGCCGCGCTCTCCGGCTGGGCCGGTTCCGCCGCCGAAGCCGAAAAGCGCCTCACCGCAGCCGGAATCGCGCCCACCGCCCGCGGCGAAACCCTCGATACCGCCGCCTACGTCCGCCTCGCCCAGCAGAGCTGATCCGAGGAAGACGAACGCGTATCGGCGTGTCCGGACGCACGGGATCGGTAAGACGACGCTGGTCGGGCAACTGTGCGCCCGCCGGAGTGACCACACACCAGCCCGCCGACGCCGCATTCTGGTTGACCATGGCGGGCCTTCCGGCCATCGGGCTTGCCACAACATTGCTGTACTCACGAACCGGTCTGCGGGTGGGAAGCGCGGCGGGGAAGGCCGAGCTGATTCGCCGGTCGTCGGCGGCGTTGGCATCGCGGCGACGGTGTCCCCGGCGGGCACGATGTCTGGTCGGTTGCCGGGAGGTTCTGTATGGGAGCAGAATCGAGCGGGTGGGTGCGGGGCGTCAGCTCCGCTCCGAGATTGCTCAAACGATCGCTGACACCATGGGGTGATCTTGATGCGAACGGACGGGGACAGCTGGGACATCGTGACGAGCGTGGGCCTGACCGCCTTGGGCGTGGCTACGTTTCGCGCGCTCGAGACGATCGATCCCGAGCCGATGATCCACGACGAGTACGCGACGTGGTTCGTCGAGGCGGCGGGTGAACCGCACTTCATGCAAATGCTGCACGACCCGGAGTCCGTGGGCAAGGTCAGACGGTTCGGGCGGTTGATGGGTGTTCGGACGAGGTTCTTCGATGAGTTCTTCGCCGCGGCGTGGCAGCGGGGTGTGCGGCAGGCGGTGATCCTGGCATCCGGTCTGGATGCGCGGGCGTACCGGCTGGATTGGCCCGCGGGCATGGTCGTCTTCGAGATCGATCAGCCCCGGGTGCTGGAGTTCAAGGACCGGGTTCTCGCCGAGCACGGTGCCGTGGCCAAGGCCGATCGGCGCGTGCTGGCGGTCGATCTGCGCGAGTATTGGCCCGATGCGCTCACCGCGGCGGGATTCGATCCGGGGCGGCCGGCGGCATGGTCGGCCGAGGGGCTGTTGCCGTTCCTGCCCGGTCCGTCGCACGACGCATTGTTCGAACGCATCGACGCCCTGTCCGCGCCCGGCAGCAGCGTGGCCACCGACGACTTCGGCCGCGGCGTGGACCCGCACCGCTTCGCCGATACGGAGGAAAGGTTCTTCGGCAGCAACCCCTTCGGCAACCTGGACGTGAGCGACCTGTGGTACGACGACGCCCGCGCCGAGCCGGGCGACTGGCTGTCACGCCACGGCTGGTCGGTCCACCGCACCACCCCTGTCGACCTCGCCGCCACCTACGGCCACCCGATCACCGATGTACCCGCCGAACTGCTCGACCTTATGCGGCAGGCGCACTACGTGAGCGCCGAAAAGCGCCGGTGAACCCGCACGACCCGTCACCGAACAGCACCTGCTCGCCAATTCCGTTGCCGCAGTGCGCGAGTCTGCCGGTCGATCAGGCCGGGCGCATCATGACGATGCACGCTCCTGCGGCATACCGCGCTGACTGAACCGGGCGAGTGCGGGGGTGTGACGGCCGGAACCTGGTCCGGTACAGAACGTCTGCCACCGCCGAGTCGAGCGCGTTCAGTCGGCCGTCCAGGGCCGTAGTTTCTCCGGATTCCGGATCACCCAGATGCGCGTGACCCGGCCGTCGGCGATATCGAAGGCGTAGACCGAGATGATGGTGCCGTCGAGCTGTGCTACCAGGCCCGGCTGGCCGTTCACCGTGCGTTCCAGCAGTTTTACCGCGGGGCCTCGGGCGGCGATTTCCATCCAGGCGTGGGCGATCTGCTCGCCGCCGTTGATCGGGTCGCGGAAGGCCAGTGCCAGGCCGCCGCCGTCGGCCGTCGCGGTCGCTTGCGGATCGAGCAGGCCGATCAGGGCCTCGATATTTCTTGTCTCCCAGGCTTGTTTGAAATCCCGGACCACCTCGGCGCGCTCGGCGCTCGATGGGCCCCGTGAGGTGTCGATGCGGCGGCGGGCGCTGGAGGCAAGCTGGCGGCAGGCTGCGGGGGTGCGGCCGACGATGTCGGCGACCTCGGCGAAGGAGTAGCGGAAGACGTCGTGCAACACGAACGCCACCCGCTCGGCCGGGGTCATGGAATCCAGCACGACCAGGAAGGCCATGCTGATCGACTCGTCGAGGGTGACCCGGTCGGCGGGATCGACGGGACCGTCGAGCCATTCGGGACCGCCGGGTACCGGCTCCGGAATCCATTCGCCCACATACCGTTCCCGCCTGGCGCGCGCCGAGCCCAGCACATCGAGGCAGATTCGGCTGGCGACCGTCGTCAACCATGCGCCGGGCGCCGCCACCTCGCGTCGTTGCCGCTCGGACAGCGCGTACCAGCGCGCGTAGGTCTCCTGCACCACATCCTCGGCCTCGGCCAGTGAGCCGAGCAGCCGGTAGGCGAGGTTGATCAGCTGGCGGCGTTCACTGATCACCGCGGGCAGGTGCGGGTCGGTCATGGTCGGCTCCTCCGGTCTGTGCGTGGCTCACCGAAATCGACGAATCAGCGACCCGATTTGTGAGGCGGCCTGACATTCCGGACGGCTGCGTCGTCGGAAGGTCATGACCCGTTCAGCAAAGCAGGAGTTCCGGAAATGACCAGAATCGGCATCATCCTCGGCAGCACCCGGCCCAACCGCAACGGCTCGCAGGTCGCCCAGTGGGTTCTGGACACGGCATCGCAGCGCGGCGACGCCGAGTTCGAACTGATCGACCTGCGCGACCACCCGCTACCACATCTGGACGAGCCCGCGCCGCCGCTGTTCGGCCCCTCGCCCCATGAACACACCCGCGCCTGGGGCGAGCGGATCGCCCCGTTCGACGGCTTCGTCATCGTGACGCCGGAATACAACGGCGGCGTCCCCGGAGTACTGAAGAACGCCCTCGACCACCTGTTGGCGGAGTGGACCGACAAGGCGATCGGATTCGTCTCCTACGGCGCGAACGGCGGCGCCCGCGCCGTGGTGCAACTGCGGACGGTCTGCGCCACGCTCGGCATGGCCGACGTCGGCTATCAGGTCTCGATCTCGCTGCTCACCGATTTCGAGAACCACACCACCTTCACACCGCGCGACCACCATGTCGCCGCCTTGGACAAAACGCTGAATCAGCTCATCGCCTGGAGCAACGCGCTCGCACCGCTGCGCGCCGCCGTACCGGTCGCCTGAACACATCTATCCGAAAGATATCTACCCATGGGTAATGCAATGACTTCGAACGAAGCCGCTATCAGGCAGCACATCGAGAACTTGATCGAAGGAATCCGAGCGAAGGACCTCGAGAGCCTCGGACAGCTCTACGCAACCGATGTGGTGTCCTTCGATGTCGAGCCGCCGCTACAGCATGTCGGCGTCGAGGCGAAATTGGCGAACTGGGCGAAGGTATTCACGTTCTTCCGGGACGTGACCTATGAGCTGCGCGACCTGACTCTCACCGTGGGCGAGGACGTGGCATTCGGGCACGGCTTCGGTCGCCTGAGCGGCACCCTGCACAACGGAACGGAGACCGGCGGAATGTGGGTCCGCGCCACGTTCTGTTATCGGAGGCTCGACGGGCGCTGGGTGATTACGCACGACCAGGCTTCGGTGCCCTTCGATGTTTCCAGCGGAAAGGCAGTGCCAGATCTCGAACCCTGAGCGGGAGCATTGTCGAGACCCCTGACGCATTGCTCGACGACATTGCGTCACCAATATCCGATCGCAGCGAAGGCCCGGAGCGCCCATATCCTCGGATCAGGGCACCGTGGGAAATGTGCCGGGCATTGTATATGGGTCATTGCGGCGACTTCTAGAGGTTGCGAAACCGCGTAGAATTCCAGCAGGTCGGGACAGCATCTGGAGCCCTATCATGACCGAGAGAAAGAATTCACACACAAAGTTCGCACGGCTGGCGGCCGCCGCCGGTATAGCCGCGGTCGCCGCGCTTCCGGTCGCCGTAGCCGCGGCGCAAACGCCTACCGCGCACGCGACGACGCCCACGTCCGCGACCCAGCTCGTCGACGGCCCCGGTGGGGGTGGCCATGGCTGGGGCGGCGGCCATGGCTGGGGTGGCGGCCCCGGTTGGGGTGGCGGCCATGGTTGGGGTGGCGGCCATGGCTGGGGTGGCGGCCCCGGTTGGGGTGGCGGCCACGGCTGGGGTAACGGCCCCGGTTGGGGTGGCGGCCCCGGGTGGGGTGGCGGCTCCGGCTGGGGATGGAATCCCGGCTGGTGGAACCCATTCGGCTGGGGCAGCAGCTTCTAGCGCCGGTGACTGAGCCCGGACACGCACAGCGTGCCGGGCTCGGTTGCATCGAGTACCGATCATGTCCAGCCGGGTTTCGACCGACCAGGGCTGGAGTTGGTGACGAGATGAAGATTGCGTGTGTCGGTGGTGGGCCGGCCGGGTTGTACTTCGCTATTTCGATGAAGCGGCGCGACCCGGCCCATGACATCACGGTTATCGACCGCGATCCCCCCGGGTCCACCTTTGGCTGGGGCGTCGTGTACTGGGACGACTTGCTCGACATTCTGTATCTCAATGACCCCGACAGCGCCCAGGCGGTGCGTGCCGAGTCGGTCCTATGGCGTGAACAGGCAATCCATGTGAGCGACCAGACCGCACATTTCGGGGGCTACGGTTTCAGCTTGGGGCGCGCGGCACTGCTCGACGTACTTTCCCGGCGGGCGAGCGACCTGGGTGTCGATGTCCAGCACGGTCGAGAGGTCCACGATCTGTCCGGCTTCGACGACACCGATCTCATCGTCGCCTCCGACGGCGCGAACAGTCGGGTACGGCAGCTGGGTAATCATCATTTCGGCACATCCGTCACACTCGGCGAGAATCGATATATCTGGCTCGGTACGGACAAGGTCTTCACCCGATTCACCTTCGCCTTCGAACACACCTCGGCCGGTTGGATCTGGTTCCATGCCTACCCGTCGGTCGCCGACAAAATCAGCACCTGCATCGTTGAGTGCCAACCGCAGACCTGGCATGGACTGGGATTCGATTCCCTGGACAACCTGGAGAACTTGGGTGTTCTGGAGAACATATTCGCGCGCGTTCTCGACGGCCACTCGTTGATCAGCAAGACGCGAGGCGAGTTCGCAAGGTGGAGCCGCTTTTCCGAGGTAACCAACAAAACCTGGTATCACGACAACGTTGTGCTGCTCGGCGATGCGGCGCACACGACGCACTTCACCATCGGTTCGGGCACCCGGTTGGCAATCGTCGATGCCGTGGTGCTCGCACAGAACCTGTACGAGCATGCCGAGCTCGCCGACGCGCTGGAGAACTACGATGCGCACAGCCGCGCCGCGCTGCGCCCGATCCAGGCCGCCGCCCGTGCCAGCATGATCTGGTTCGAACACGTCGACCGGTATCTCGACCGCGACGCCGTGCGGTTCGCCTATGCGATGGCGGCTCGGCACGGGCTGCAGATGCCGTGGCGATATCAGCTGCACCTGCTCACGCAGGTATCCGCTGTGCGCAAGATGGGGAGTGCCATGGACTCCGGACGCCGGTGGTGGCGGGCTGCTCGACGGGGGGAACTCGCGATGGCGCTGCCCTCGCCACGACGCTCACTCGTCCCGACCGATCAGTCGATGTTCTGATCCCGCGCAAGCCGGGCACCGGCGGTTTCGCCATCCCGGCCTCGCGCGGTCAGTGCTCGTCGTAGTGGCCTTCGTGGCTCGCGTGCCGGTGTCCTTCGTGGAGGTAATCGGTGTGGTCGCCATGGGGTACGGCGGTGTGGCCGCAGCCCTCGCCGTGGACGTGATCGTGGTGGTCGTGCGTGGTGTGTCCGGCCGGTTCGCACTCGTCGTAGTGGTCGTCGTGGCGGCGGTGCAGGTGGCCGTCGTGCACATAATCGGTGTGCCCGTTGTGCGGGACAGCTACATGTCCGCAACCTTCGCCGTGAGTGTGGTCGTGCTCTCGGTGCGTCGCATGCTCGGGTGTCGCCATGATCTTCGTTCCTTTCCTGCCCCTGCTCTGGTCGGCTTTCTCCTCCGCTGCTCCTTTCACATCATAATGTGCGCATCCATTTGTGTATGCGCTGGTGGACGGCTATTTCTTGGTTGGTGTGTCGCGTTGGACGGCATTTTGATCCGTGCGGATCACCGGCATGCTTTCCGATCGTCAGGCAGGGTCCGAGCCCGTTAGCTGGATAGTGATGATTGTCGGTTTCGAATTCTGTCGAAGGTTTGCAGGTCGTCTGGTCTGGCTGTCAGCAAACGTTCCCGTGTCGGTGGCCGGCCACGCGAGCGCGCCGCCAGTACGAGCGTCATCCAGGACGGGGAAGCTAGGAGTTCTCGAGCACCACGACGCCGGAGACCGCGTGGGTGGGAAGCTTCACCTCGACCATGTCATCGTCGGTGACCGGGTTGGTGAGGATAGCCCAGCACATCAGCCACCCCTCTCGTATCGAGTGGGATTGGACCCTCAGGAAGCCCGGGTCGCTCGATGATTCGTCCGGTTCCCGGTTGATCAGTCGTGCCCCGAGTGCCGAGCGGGCGAACCACTCGGCGGAGTCGGTCAGGAAGACGTGTGCGGTGGGTTTCGTAGCGGCCATTTTTCGAATTTACGGTTCGACCCCCGGGCGGCCCGGCAGGCCGAAGGTGCGTTTCCGGCACTACCGCATTGGACGACCGCGCTCCACCACCTGCGGACAGCGAACATCGCCGGCCTGGCGATGCGTCCGCCCGCCGTCCGCTGTAGTGACGGCCTGGTGGACGTTCACGGCGGTCAGTGTGACCGTAGCCAGTCGCGGTAGTGGGTGCCGGTCAGGTGAGCGCCTTCTGGTGCGGTGAGTACGTCACCTTTGACAAGGGCGAACAGGCCGGCGGTCGAGTCGGTGACGACGTGACGGTGGTCGCCGGTGGCCTCCAGTGTGATACGGGCGAGTTCGTCGAGTGTGAAGACGTCGGGGCCGGCGATGTTACGTGTGCCCCGCAGCGGAGGACCCGCGGCGACCTCGGCGACCGTTGCCGCGACTTCGGCGGAGCTGATGGGCTGAATCGGGGTGGCGGGCAGGCGTACGACGTCGCCGTCGGTGGTCCAGTCCATCGTCGGTGCGACGAACTCCATGAATTGGGTGGCGCGCACGATCGAGTACGGGATCGGCCCGGCCTTGACCAGGTCCTCCTGCAGGGTCTTGGCGCGGTAGTAGGCCATGTCGGGTACCTGGTCGACGCCGACGATCGACAGCGTCACGATGTGCCCGACGCCCGCCGCCTGCGCGGCGGCCAGCAGGTTGGTCACCGAGGTGCGGAAGAAGTCGAGGGAGGCGTCGTCGAAGGTGGGCGAGTTGGTCACGTTCACGACGACCTCGGCGCCGCGGAGCGCGTCGTCGAGCCCGTCGCCGGTGAGCAGGTCGACGCCGGTCGCGCGGGAGTGCCCGGTGGCGTCGTGTCCGGCTGCGGTCAGGTCGCTGATGACCTGTGAGCCGATGAGTCCGGTGCCGAGAACCGCGATCTTCATGAGGTACCCCTACGTTCGATGTCGGTGATCTGGACGCTCAGGGCAGTGCGCACCGCCCTGGATTCAGGGTTTGCATCGAGGTGCAATGTGCTTCGAACTGCAGGATACGGTCGCTCACTATCGGACCGCGTTCGGGACGATCGAGCGAATGGCGTTGAACGCGGCGGACAGCGCGAACATGCTGCGGCGGCCGGCGAAGGAATGCTCAGGGTGAAAGGTGAGCTGGCCCAAGCCGAATGGTTCAAAAGTACCTGGAGGAGGTCAGGACTGCGTCGAAGTCGCATTCCTGCACCGGGGCGAGATGGGAGTCCGCGATTCCGGGAATCCCAGCGGTCCCGCGCTCGTGTTCTCCGGTGAGCAGTGGGACCGCTTTCTTGCCAGCGGCGTCGGGGGCGGTGAAGTCTCAGGCCGAGATGGACAGGCCCTCGAGGATGGCGGTGGGGGCGGCGCCGTCGCTGTCGCCGCGCGTGGTGATGGTGAGCTGGACCAGGTACTGGCCGTTGTCGGAGTCGACGATGATGTAGCGGTTGTAGGCCCAGAGGGTGAGCTGTCCGACGACGTAGGTGCCGGTGATGCCGGCCGAGGGGTAGCCCTCGAAGTCCTCGGTGTCGGTTTCCAGGTCCTGCCAGCTCGGCAGTTGGCGGGCGTCGGCGAAGGCGTGGGTGAGCAGTTCGCGGGCGTCGACGCGTGGGGTGAAGGTGGCGACCAGGAGGACGGCGTTGTCGGCCCAGCCGTTGACGGGGGCCTCGGTCCAGACGCCGTAGGAGCCGGGGAACATGTTCGGCGGAACGTGCCGCCAGCCTTCGGGGACGCCCACCGCGACCTTGGGTGCGCCGGGCGCGGCGGGGTCGACCGGGGCGGCCTCGATCTGGGCGGTGGCCAGGTATTCGGCGATGGTGGTCAACTGGGCTCCTCGAGCGGGGGCGGCGGTGGTCACCCGCCATTCAACACGATGCTCCGTTCGCGGCAGCGCCGATGCCCTACGCCCCCGCGGCATCGATGCCCTGCAGCCGCGGCGTCGATATCCGACGGATGCGAAAGGGCCACCCGGATCGGATGATTCGGGCGGCCCGGGGGCTGGAATCGGTTTTCCTCATCCGCGGAAGCGGCGCAGGCGCAGGCTGTTGCTGACCACGAACACGCTGGACAGCGCCATGGCGGCACCGGCGAGCATGGGGTTCAGCAGTCCGGCGGCGGCCAGCGGGATGGCCGCCACGTTGTAGCCGAAGGCCCAGAACAGATTGCCCTTGATGGTCCGCAACGTGGCCCGCGACAGCGTGATCGAGGTCGGCACCGAGCGCAGGTCGTCGCGCACCAGGGTGATGTCGGCGGCCTGGATGGCGACGTCGGTGCCGGTGCCCATGGCCAGGCCCAGATCGGCCTGGGCCAGGGCGGCCGCGTCATTGACGCCGTCGCCGACCATGGCGACCACCTTGCCCTCGTCCTGCAGCTTCTTGACAACGTCCAGCTTGTCGCTGGGCAGCACCTCGGCGATGACCCGCTCGATGCCCACCTGATCCGCTACGGTGCGGGCGGTGGCCGCATTGTCGCCGGTCAGCAGCACCGGGGTGAGGCCGAGGGCCTTCATCTCCGAGATCGCTTGGGCACTGGTGGGTTTCACCGCGTCGCCGATGACCAGTACGCCGCGCGCCTGCCCGTCCCAGGCCACCACGATGGCGGTCCTGCCCGCACGCTCGGCCCGGATCTTGGCTTCCGCCAAGGATTCCGGCAGCGGGATGGACCAATCCTCGAGCAGCTCGGTGCGTCCGATGACCACCGCCCGATCGCCGACCAGACCCTGCACGCCCTTGCCGCCATGGCTGACGAACTGCTCCACCCGCTCGGCGCCGAGTCCGCGCTCGGCCGCACCGGCGACCACGGCCTTGGCGACCGGGTGTTCGGAGCCGTGCTCGACGGCCGCCGCCACCGACAGCAGCTCGTCGGCGTCCACGCCGGCGCCCGGAATCGCCTCTGCGAGGGTCATCTTGCCGGTGGTGACGGTACCGGTCTTGTCCAGCACCACGGTGTCGATGCGCCGCGTCGACTCCAGCACCTGCGGGCCCTTGATCAGGATGCCCAGCTGCGCGCCGCGACCGGTGCCCACCAGCAGCGCGGTGGGCGTGGCCAATCCGAGAGCGCACGGGCAGGCGATGATCAGCACCGCCACCGCCGCGCCGAAGGCGGTCGCCACCGCCGCGCCGGTGCCGAGCCAGAAGCCCAGCGCGGCCACCGCGATCGCGATGACGATCGGCACGAACACGCCCGCGACCCGATCGGCGAGCCGCTGCACGGGGGCCTTGCCGTTCTGCGCCTCCTCGACCAGCGCGGCCATCTGCGCGAGTTGGGTATCCGCGCCGATCCTGGTGGCGCGGACGGTCAGCAGACCGCCCGCGTTCACGGTCGCGCCCACCACCTGATCGCCGGGACCGGCCTCGACCGGCACCGACTCGCCGGTCAGCATGCTCATGTCGAGGGCCGAATTGCCGTTCACCACAATGCCGTCGGTGGCGACCTTCTCGCCGGGACGGACCAGGAACTCCTCGCCGACCCGCAGATCGCCGATGGGGATGCGGGTTTCGACGAGATGCCCGTCGCGCCGCTCCCGGGACCCTTCCTGGTTACGCGGGCTGCCGCCTTCGGACCCAGCGCTCGCGGCGGGGCGCAGCACCGACACGTCCTTCGCTCCCAGTTCCAGCAGTGCCCGCAGCGCGGATCCGGCCTTCTCCTTGGATCGGGTCTCGAAGTACCGGCCCGCCAGGATGGCGGTGATCAGCGTCGCCGCCACCTCGAAGTACAGCGCCGAGGACGAGTCGCCGCGCTCGATGGCCAGGCTGAACGGGTGCTTCATGCCGGGCATGCCGGCCGTGCCCCAGAACAGCGCGTACACCGACCAGCTGAAGGCGGCCACCGTGCCCAGCGAGATCAGGGTGTCCATGGTGGCCGCGCCGTGCCTGGCATTCACCCACGCGGCCTGGTGGAACTGCGAGCCGCCCCACACCACGATGGGTGCGGTCAGGGTCAGTGACAGCCACTGCCAGTTGGTGAACTGCAGCACCGGGAACATGCCCATGGCGACCACGGGCACGGCCAGCGCCAGCGTCACCAGCAGCTTGTGCCGCAATTGATCCGCCGCCGACGGAGCCGAATCGGATTCGGCTTTCTCGGTTTTCGCCGGTTCGGTGTGGTGCACGGCGGCGGTGTAGCCGGTGTCGACCACCTTGGCGATGAGGTCGTCGGTCGTCACCGACTCCTGGAAGCTGACCTTCGCCTTCTCGGTCGCGTAATTGACGGAGGCGGTGACGCCGTCCATCCGGTTGAGCTTCTTCTCGATCCGGGCCGCGCAGGAGGCGCAGGTCATCCCACCGATATCGAGTTCGATCGAACGCTCGGGAGCCGGGGCGCTCATGAGTGACCTCCTCCGTGGTGGGCGGGCGCACCCGAAGCGGGTGCGACAGTGGATGCTTCGTCTGTGAATTCCGCGGTGTGCACCGCGCCGCCGTGCTGGAAGTCCAGGTACAGGCGGTATGTGCCGTCGCTCGGCGCTTGCGCGTGGAAGACGACGTCGGGGCCGGGTGCGGTCTTGCCGACCTCTCCCTCGGGGTGGACGTGCAGGTAGGCCAGGTCCGTGACCCGTAGTGCCACCAGGTGAGCGTACGCGCCCAGGTAGGGCTGCAGATCGGTGACCGGTTTGCCGTCGCGGGTGATGGTGAAGGTGAGCGCGCTGCCCGCGGTGTTCAGATCGCCGTTGAGGGTGACGCGGTAGCCGTCCACCTCGGCGGTCTTCGAGACCGGCGGCAGTGGCCTGTCGGTCACGCTCCCCGCGACCGCGACGGTGCGGCTGAGTATCAGTTCGCCGGGCCCGCCGGCGGGGGAGAAGTCGGCGAAGACGCGGTAGCTGCCGGGTTCGGCCCACTTCCAGTCGATGGACCAGGTGCCGTCGGCGGCCCGGTTCGGATGCACGTGCCGGAACTGGCTCGCGTCGGTGCGGACCACGATCAGGTGCAGGTCCTTGTCGTGCAGGTTGTCGTACTGGGTGACGGTGCCCTGCGGGCCGGTGATCCGGAATCGCAGTGCGCCTTGCTGATTGGGAGCGGCGGGGGCGCTGATCTCACCGAGGGAGTAGCCGGAGAGGTTGTCCTGGAGTCCCGTCGCCGCCGCGGCCGCATGTTGACTGTGGTCGGGGCCGGCCTCGGTCGGGGCCGCGCCGGACCGGTCGCCCACCAGGGCGCCGATGCCGAGCGCGGCTCCGAACAAGACGACCAGTCCGCCGCCGAAGGCGGCGAACCGCAGTCGATCGTTCACCTGGCCACCTCGTAACCCGCTTCGTCGACGGCGGCGATCACATCGGCGTCGGTGAGCGGGGCCGCGGACTCTACCGTGACCAGGCCGGTGGCGAGATCCACATCCACGCTGGTGACGCCCGCGATCTTGCTGATCTCCTTCTGCACCGAACCGACGCAGTGGCCGCAGGTCATGCCGGTGACGGTGTAGGTGCTGGTGGCCATGGCGGACTCCTTCGCTCGCTGATTCATACGGTGTGGGGGTATCCCCGACATCGAGAAACATACCCCCCATGGGTACCTCGCGCAAGTACTCGAATGGGAAATCTGTCGACTAGGCTGTGCGCGTGCTCTCAGTTGTGCCCAGCCCCATCGTCGTGCGCGCGCCCGCGAAGGTGAACCTGCACCTCGGAGTCGGCGACCTGCGCGAGGACGGCTACCACGACCTCACCACCGTGTTCCAGGCGCTGTCGCTGAGCGATGACGTCCAGATCGCGCCGGCCGCGGCGCTACGGGTGAAGGTCACCGGCGAAGGCGCCGACGAGGTGCCCACCGATCGCGGCAATCTCGTCTGGCAGGCTGCCGTCAAACTGGCCGACCTGGGCGGACGCGCGCCACTGGTGGAATTCGCCATCACCAAGGGTATTCCGGTGGCGGGCGGCATGGCCGGGGGCAGCGCGGACGCCGCCGCCGCCCTGGTCGGCCTGAACGACCTGTGGGAACTCGGCCTCGGGCGCACGGAATTGTCCGATATCGCAGCCGAACTCGGCAGTGACGTGCCCTTCTCGCTGCACGGCGGCACCGCCCTCGGCCGCGGTCGCGGCGAGAAGCTGCTTCCGGTGTTGTCCCGCAACACTTTTCACTGGGTGCTGGCGCTGGCCAAGGGCGGTCTGTCCACCCCGGCCGTCTTTCGCGAACTCGACCGATTGCGCGAGGTCGGCGATCCGCCCCGGCTCGGCAGCCCCGAGGACCTGCTGCAGGCCCTGGCTTCCGGAGAGTCCGCGCAGCTCGCCCCGCTGCTCGGCAACGACTTGCAGGCCGCGGCGCTCTCGCTGAAACCCGACCTGCGCCGCACCCTGCGCGCGGGCGTCGGCGCGGGAGCCCTCGCGGGCATCGTCTCGGGCTCCGGCCCGACCTGCGCGTTCCTCTGCGAGAGCGAGGAGGCCGCGGTCACCGTCGCCGCCGAGCTCGCGGGTGCGGGGGTGTGCCGCAGCGTCCGAACGGCCCACGGCCCGGTGCCGGGCGCACGCCGAATTATTGGCGACAACTGATTTCGTGACGTTCGTGATTTCGTGACGTTCGGGGTGATCCCGTCGAAATCCCACCGTGACAGCTGATTTCGTGGTTCCCGGGTAGCTCCCGGGCGTGTCCGAAATCGGTTCGGCTCGCAACCGCCGGGCGCCCGTGCCCAACGGTCAGCGGCTCTCGGTCGGGCGCTGAAGCCCCGGGGAGGCGGTATTGCGTAGGCTCTTACGGTTCGGCAAAAGGCGCGCAGAGGCGGGACAGTTCATGGCCAACCTGATCAACCTGGAGGCGGTCTCCAAGAGTTTCGGCATCAAGCCGCTGCTCGACACGGTCTCCCTAGGGATCCAAGAGGGAGAGCGGATCGGTGTCGTCGGTCTCAATGGCGGCGGTAAGACCACACTGCTGGAGGTGCTGACGGGACTGGAAGAACCCGATTCGGGCCGTGTCAGCCGTCGCGGGGACCTGCGTATGGCGGTCGTCACCCAGCGCGGCGTGCTCCCCGAGGGGGCGACCGTCGGCGAGGTCGTGCTCGCGGGCCTGGCCGAGGACCAGCGCACCGACGGTGTGGCCGAACACGAATGGGCCTCGAACCCGCGCATCCGCTCCGTCGTCGAGGGCATCGGCATCGCCGACCTCGGCATGGACACCCCGGTCGCCAATCTCTCCGGCGGTGAGCGCCGCCGCACCGCGCTCGCCGCCGCCCTGGTCCGCGACCTCGACCTGTTGGTCCTCGACGAGCCCACCAACCACCTCGATGTCGAGGGCGTGCAGTGGCTGGCTCAGCACCTGCTCGACCGCCGCAGCGCGCTGGTGGTCGTCACCCACGACCGCTGGTTCCTCGACACCGTGGCCACCCGCACCTGGGAGGTGCAGGGCGGCCGCGTCGAAACGTACGAGGGCGGCTACAACGACTGGATCTTCGCCCGCGCCGAGCGCGCCCGCCAGGCCGACGCCAGCGAGGCCCGCCGCCAGAATCTGGCCCGCAAGGAGCTCGCGTGGCTGCGTCGCGGCGCACCGGCTCGCACCTCCAAGCCGCGCTACCGCATCGAGGCCGCCGAGGCCCTGATCGCCAATGTGCCGCCGCCGCGCGACACCGTGGAGCTGGCCTCCTTCGCGCGCAAGCGGCTGGGCCGCGTGGTGATCGAGCTCGAGCACGCCACCCTCGCCACCCCGGACGGTCGCGACCTGGTGACCGACCTGACCTGGCGGCTCGCGCCGGGCGAGCGGGTCGGTCTGGTCGGCGTGAACGGCTCGGGCAAGACCACGCTGCTGCGCGCGCTCGCGGGCGACGCGGAGCTCGTGTCCGGCAAGCGGATTCAGGGCCAGACCGTCAAGATCGGCTGGCTGCGCCAGGAGCTCGACGACCTGCCTCTGAACATGCTTGTGCTGGAAGCGGTTCAGGACGTGGCACAGCGAATGATGCTGGGCGACAAGGAGATCAGCGCCGGTCAGCTGGCCGAGCGGCTCGGCTTCACCCCGGCCAAGCAGCGCACCCCGGTCGGCGACCTGTCCGGTGGCGAGCGCCGCCGCCTGCAATTGACCCGCATCCTCATGGCCGAGCCCAATGTGCTGCTGCTCGACGAGCCCACCAACGACCTCGACATCGACACCCTCCAGCAGTTGGAGGACCTGCTCGACGGCTGGGCGGGCACCCTGGTGGTGATCTCCCACGACCGCTACCTGATCGAGCGCATCTGCGACTCCACCTGGGCGCTGTTCGGCGACGGCAAGCTCACCAACCTGCCCGGCGGCATCGAAGAATATCTGCGCAAGCGCGCCGCCCTCGTCACCGGCAAGCCGGCCGCCCCGGCGAAGGCCGCGGCTGCGGCCGCCGCGAATTCGGCTGCCACGGCAACGGATTCGGCCGCCTACCGCGCGGCCCGCAAGGAGCTGGCCAAGCTGGAGCGGGCGCTGGAGAAGCTCACCGACCGTGAGGACAAGCTGCACGCGGCGCTCGCCGAGGCGGCCACCGACCCGGACAAGCTGGTCACGCTCGGGGCCGAATTGAAGCAGGTGCAGGCCGAGAAGGAAGCCACCGAGGAGCGTTGGCTCGAATTGGCCGACAACGCCTGATACGGGCCACTCGTACTGGACGACCCTCGCAAGGGTCCTGGTCATACCGGCGTGAGCCCCTCGTCATCCCGGCGTGCTTCGGCCGGGATACACGCCCTTCGAGTACCGGGTGGATTCCGGCCGAGAACACGCCGGAATGGCGGGGTCGATGTTCGGGGATGGCGGGGCGGGTGTTCCGAATGAGGGCGTGGTGTTCGCCGGTGGCGGGATGGATGCTCAGCCGTGCTGTTCGAGTACCTGGGGATCCAGTGACGGCACCGGCAGGCAGGTCCGCGTGAAACCCGCGCCGAACGAGGTCAATTCGATGGTCCGGTACAGCACCTTGGTGCCGAAGCTGGTCCGCTTGAGCAGTCGGCGCACCTCCGGCATGGCCTCCAGCAACTGGTAGCGGTTGGGATTGCCGAGCGCTTCCCGGGTCACGTCGACGAGGCCGAGCCGGTCCAGATTGGTCAGATACTCGTCGATCCGGTTCGGATAGCGCAGCGCCGCGTCCTCGCCCAGCAGGTTGAAAACACCGCGGTAGGCGGTCCGTCCGGTCTTCACCTCCATCGCGGGCTGCGGCCCGTCCAGGTAGAGGTGCCGCACGATGCGCGCCTCATCGGGCGCGAGCTCGCCCAGGACGCGGGCGTAGGCGGTGTGATGGTGGTTGTCGTCCTCGGCGTGGAAATCGGCGGAGCGACGCAGCAATTCGGCGCCACGGGCGCGCAGCACGCTGGCGGGACTCTGTTCGGGAGTGGCTTCGGCGGTCTCCGGCGCGGTCACGCCCAGCGCCTGCCGGACCGAATGCCGCACCTGCGCACCGGCATCGGAGAGGATCTCGTGCGGCGGCTGCCCGGATATGCTGCCGCGCAGCACCACCGAGGTCACTCCCAGCGCGGTGTGCAGGCTCCAGAAACTCGCCTCGACGGCCGCTGACATGGCCACCCGCACCACTCCCGTGGCGGCGCGCACCGGCCCCGCCGGACCCCGCCACTCCGGCGCGGACACCGCCACCGGCAGCGGCGCGGGCTCGCGAACAGCGATTTCGGTGGTCGAATCGGCGGGATCGTCCTCGCAAGAGGATGATTCGGTCATATCCATGAGGTCGCCACTCCTGTTCCGAAGATCAGGAGGTGAGCGTAACCGGCCAGCAGGCCCAGCGCGCCGCCATGGACGAACAAAAGCCATTCGTCCTGTTTGATGGCCGAACGCAACATGTCCACGAACTCCGGCGGGGGCAGCGCCGACATTTGTTTGGCGATGTACTCCTGCACCTGCTTGCCCTGCTGCATATTGAAGGCCGGGTCGGCGAAGGCGATGGGTGCGATGGTCATCGCCTCGGAGGTGAAGGAGTCCTGCAGCGAGTCGTACTCGCGGCTGCCCAGGGCGAATTTGACCACCGACCGGGCCGGTCCGAGCGCCCGGTCGGCCGCCGGCTTGAGGGTGTCCTGGAGCATCTGCATGGTGCGGTCGGCGCGCGGGCCGTTGAGCAGCTCGTCGCCGATATTGGCGACGGTCATGATCTCGCTGGCCACCAGGGCCGCGTAGCCCTCGGTGATCTCCGGCTGTCGCTTGATGAGCAGGCCCTGCCGCCACGGGCACCACCACTTCGGGTAGGCCGGTTCGAAGATCAGGTTGATGCCGATCCAGTTGACCACCCAGCCGATGATCACTCCGCCGACCGGCAGCACCACCAGCGACGACCAACCGGTGAAATGCAGGACGGCGACCAGCACCAGACCCATGGGCGCGCCGAAGTAGAAGCCGAAGTTCTGCATGAATCGCAGTTCCTTGGCGCCCAGCACCTGGAACACCGAGTTCAGCGTCTGCGGCCGCGCCTGGAAGTAGCGGATGGTCATGGACTTGACGTCCAGTAGCTGATCGATGTTCTTGCCGAGTTCATCGGTGAGTTCTCGGAGGATATCGGGCAATTGTTCGCGCACCCGGCTGTGGACCATCTCCCGCAGTCCGGTGGGCAGGTTGTACCAGAGCTGTGGATGTTCGCGTTTGAGGATGTCCTCGACGATGTCGCGAATCTGAAGATCCGCGATTTCGACGAAATGTTCGGCAAGCCTGTCGGGTTCGAGCTCTCGGTAGAAATCCGCGACGCTGCCGAGTTTCGCCAGCCCTTTGTCCACCGCGATGCTGGCCATCTTGTCCGCGCGCGACGGCACGATGCCCTGCCAGCCGAATCGCCCGTCGTACTGCAGCAATGGCAGCACCTGAATGCGCTTGGGCAGCAATGGAAACAGCGCTGCCAGGCCCGGTAGCCGGAACCCGTGGAAACGGACGGGCTTGAACAGCATGAGTACGCCGGTCCAGTTGGTGATATAGCCGATCACACCCGTGAACAACGGGATGGTGATCAATTCCAAGAGGATGGTCGGACGCACCCCGAAGACACTCTCTAGCACGACACCCTCCTGCCGACCCACAACGCACCGCCGTCGGCGTTGACAACCCCTCGGCGGTTCGGACCTTACTGTCTGTTCAGGAATCGAGTCCAGCGGCGGAGTGTCCTGGTCGGAGATCTCGGTCACACTGCCCGGCTCGAAGTTCGTCTCTCTCGAGGGGATCACGAGAATGACGGGGACCACATCCATATCGTGCCTTGCGCGCGCTGTGTCGGGGGTCATGTGCGTCGTTGAGTCGGCCGACGTGGACTGCGGTAACCTTCTGGCTCGCGGGTTCAACGCGCCCGAAGGTCCATCGGGGGCAATAATCTGTGGACGATTGGGTTCACCTGGCGATATTCGGAGATGGACGTGGCGGAAGACAGGATCCCGGGGCAGGACGTGGCCCGTCCCGGACCTCGTGCCGTGGAACGCAGTTCGGATGTGGAGAAGCGGCAGATCAGCAATGAGGCCCGCCTGATTCGCGGCGCCTTCCGGGCGGCCGGGCTGGCGGTCGGCACCGCGGTGCGGGGGACCGAGTGGGCGGTCGGCACCAGCGTCGAGATCACCAAACAGCTGACCCAGGCCGCGCTGGACGGCGAGTCGTCGGCCGATATCGCCGAGCGCACGGGGGCGGCGCTGCGGTCCATCGCGCGCAGCGCGCTCGGCGTCACCGAGGGGTCGGTGCGCGAGATCGTCAGCTATGTGCCGACTCCCACGGGCGCGCCGCAGTCGGCCGTCACCACCGGGCTGGTCCGTTCCGCCACCGCCGATGACCTGCGCCGCCGCGGCGACGCGCTGCTGGCCCGCTCGGCCGACGTCTATTTCACCGAGGACGTGCACCCGGCCTACGACCGGATCCTCGATCAGCTCGCGCCCGACGAGGCCCGCATCCTGCGCTTCATGGCCCTGCAGGGTCCGCAGCCGTCGGTGGATGTGCGCACCAATCGGCCGCTGGGTATCGGTTCCGAGCTGGTCGCGGGGGATCTGACCTCGGTTCCGGAGCAGTCCGGCGTCCGCTACCCGGACCGGTCGCGGCACTACCTGATCAATCTGAACCGCCTCGGCCTCACCATGACCTCGGACGATCCGGTGGTCTTGTCGCGATACATGGTGCTCGAGGTGCAGCCGGTCGTGGAACAGGCCCTGAAAAAGGCCGGCCGCGTGCCCAAGATCGTGCGAAAGAGTCTGCGCCTGACCGAGTTCGGCGAGGATTTCTGCCACACCTGCTTCAGCATCAACGGCTGAGTCGGTATCCGGCTGATAGCGATCCGGTACAAATCCGTGCCAATCCCTGAAGGTTTCCTACACCTGATGGGATTGTTGAAGGTATGGATCCCGATGCCGTCGCGGCGATCAGCCGGCTGAAGTTCCGTTACCTGCGCGCGCTCGACACGAAGGCGTGGGAGGAGTTCGCCGACACCATGCTTCCGGAGGCCACCGCCACCTACAGCGAGTACCTCCAGTTCGAATCGCGCGACGCCTTCCTGGCCTTCATGCGCAACACCCTGGGTCCGCACGTCATCACCGAACATCGCTGCGACCACCCGGAGATCGACGTCGACGGCGACGAGGCGACGGGCACCTGGTACCTGGCCGACACGGTCCTGATCCCCGGCCACAACATGCTGCTTCACGGCGCGGCCTTCTATTCGGACCGCTACGTCCGCTGCGACGACGGGCAATGGCGCATCGCGCACACCGGATACGAGCGCACCTACGAAGTGGTGCTGTCCCTATCGGACTTGCCCAGCCTGCGCCTGACCTCCAGCCGCTGGGGCCTGATCGCCCGCAACCCCGCCGACACGCCGCGCGTCGAACCCAGCAGTTCGGACGGGTCCGGCGCGCTCGGCTGACGTTGCCTATTCGGTTCCGGCGACCAGGAGTTCGAGGGTCAGCTTCGGCATCTCCTTGGAGATGTACTGCAGCCGCCACTTGTCGCTGAACAGGGCGAGCAAGACGCCGTCACTGCGGGTGAAGACCTCGACGCCGCGCTGACGGTTGAGTTCCTCGGCCGATTCGGCGTCGGTGCGGCGGGCCAGCTGGTAGGGGAGGTGGTCGAGTTGGGTCTCGACATTGAACTCGGACTGCATTCGGGCCGTGACGACTTCGAACTGCATCGGGCCGACCGCGGCCAGCACCGGCGAGGCGTCACCGCGCACGTCGTTGCGCAGCACCTGCACCACGCCCTCGGAGTCGAGCTGGTCGATGGCCTTGCGGAACTGCTTGTACTTGCCCGCGGTCTGCGCGCGCAGGGTGGCGAAGTGCTCCGGAGCGAAGGACGGGATCGGCGGGAACTCGACCTTCTTGTCCACGAACAGGGTGTGGCCCGGCGCCAGGGCGGTCGCGTTGACCAGGCCGACCACATCGCCGGGGTAGGCGGTATCGACGGTGGTGCGCTCCCGGCCGAAGACGGTCAGCGCGTATTTGGTGGCGAAGGGCCGCCCGGTTTGCGCGTGGGTCACCACCATGCCGCGCTCGAATTCGCCGGAGACGATGCGCATGAACGCCAGCCGGTCGCGGTGCGCGGTGTCCATGCCCGCCTGCACCTTGAAGATGACAGCGCTGAACGGCGCGGTGGTCTCGCGCGGAACGCCGTTGACGTCCTTGCGGCCGCGCGGCGGCGGCGCCAGCTCGACCAGCGTGTCGAGCAGTTGGCGCACACCGAAATTCAGCATGGCGGAGGCGTAGATGACCGGCGAGGTGTGCCCGGCCAGGAACAGCTCCTGATCGTGGTCCTGCCCGGCGGCCGAGAGCAGTTCGCTCTCCTCGACCGCGGTGATCCACACCTCGCCCTCCCGCTCGAGGGCCTGCTCGGGCGTGTAGTGCTCTTCGGGGGCGATGGTCGCGCCGCCCGCGGTGCGGGTGAAGTGGATGTACTCGGTGGGCGCGCCCTCCTCGCCGCGGCGCAGCAGGCCGCGGAAGTCGCCGGCGATGCCGACCGGGAGGAACAGGGGAGTGGGGGTCAGGCCGATGCGCTCGATGATCTCGTCGAGCAGTTCCAGCGGCGCCTGACCCGGTCGGTCCCACTTGTTGATGACCGTGATGACCGGGATGCCGCGATCGCGCGCAACCTGAAAGAGCTTGAGCGTCTGCGGTTCCAGGCCCTTGGCGGCGTCGATGAGCATGACCGCCGCGTCGACAGCGGTCAGCACGCGGTAGGTGTCCTCCGAGAAGTCGGAGTGACCGGGGGTGTCGACCAGGTTGATGACGCAGTCGCCGTATTCGAACTGCAGGGCCGTCGAGCTGACGGAGATACCGCGCGCCTTCTCCATCTCCATCCAGTCGGAGACGGTGGACTTGCGGCCCGCTTTGCCGTGGATCGCGCCCGCCTCGGAGATCACCTTGGCGTGCAGCGCCAGCGCCTCGGTCAGCGTCGATTTACCGGCGTCCGGGTGGGAGATCACCGCGAAGGTGCGCCGCCGCGCCGCCTCGCCGGCCAGCCGACCGGCGGTAGCTGAGGTCGCGCTGGCAGTCGGGGAACTCACGGGGGACTCCTTTTGTGCAGACGAGGCAACCGCACCAGGGTACGCGACCGGCCCCTCGGCCCCAACCGGCCGGTCCGGCCCGATCGGCTCAGCTCGGATCCGGTGCGAGGTGCCGGGCGACGGCCCGCGCCACCAGCGCCTCGATATCGGTGCCCGGCGCGACCGCCTCGATACTGCGGTTCGCGACCACCACGGCGATGCCGTGTAACTGGGTCCACAGACTCAGGGCGCGCTCGCCCGCTCCGTCGCTCACGCACTCGGCGACCAGCTCCCGCCAGCGCGCGAACATCGGCAGCGTCGTGTTCACCCGCAGGTTCTCGCCGGCGCCTTCCAGTAGGTCGTGTCGGAACATGAGGGTGAACATCTCCGGTCGGGCGGTCGCGAAGTCGATATAGGCCAGGCAGGTGTTGCGCACTCGGGCTTCGGCCGTATCGCCCTGTGCGGCTTCGATTTTCGCCCGCAGATCCAGATAGCCGCGCGCCGCGATCGCCGCCAGAAGCGAATTGTGCGTGGGGAAGTATCGCCGGGGCGCGCCGTGCGACACCCCGGCCTCCCGGGCGATCGCCCGCAGCCCGAGCTCGCCCGCGCCGATTTCCTCGAGCATGGCGACGCCCGCGGTCACCAGCCGTTCCCGGAGAGGCTCAACCGAAGTCATGCGTCACATTCTCCGGATAGGGGTAGACATTGTCTACGCGGGTGGGTAAGACATTTGGTAGACACTGTCTACGCCGTGATTCAGGAGGGCTCCCATGTGGTACTGGCTGCTGAAACATGTTCTGGTGGGGCCGGTGCTGCGGTTGCTCGGCCGCCCGAAGATCGAAGGGCTGCACCATGTTCCGAAGGGTGGTCCGGTGATCATCGCGGCCAACCATCTGGCCGTGGTGGATTCTCTCTATCTGTGTCTGGCGCTGCGACGCAGGGTCGCCTTCATCGCCAAGCAGGAGTACTTCACCGGGGGCGGCTTCCGCGGCCGCGTCAATCGCTTCGTCATGAACGCCACCGGTCAGGTTCCGGTGGACCGCACCGGCGGTACCTCGGGATCGGATTCTCTGGCGGCGGCGGTGCGCATTCTCGAATCGGGCGGCATCTGGGGCATTCACCCGGAAGGGACGCGCTCGCCCGACGGCCGCGTCTATCGGGGACGTACCGGCGTGATCCGGGTGGCCATGCAGACCGGCGCTCCGGTGATTCCGGTCGTGCTGTCCGGGACCGATCGGGTCAATCCACGCAATCGGCGCTTCCTGCGCCCGGCCAAGGTCCGCATCTCCTTCGGTCGCCCGCGCTGTTTCCCGCCCGCCGACCAACAGGCCGTGCGCCGGGCCACCGACGAACTCATGGCCGATATCGTGAGGCGCTCCGGAAGGGCCTACGTCGACTGCTACGCAGCCACTTTCAAGGAGCGGGCCGCGGCCGCACAGCATGGGGCCGGGTAGACGAACAGCCGGTTGTTCGGAATCCGGGCAGGATCCGAACAACCGGCCGTTCGGCCGACGGTGTCAGCTGACGCGCGCCGAACTGCTCGAGCCGGAGAACAGACCGCTGAGGGCGCTGAGGGCCGGGATCAGGTCGCCGGCGCTGCCGGTGCCCCCCGAGGTCGAGGCGGCGGAGACGGTGACGTCCACCGGGCCGGCGGTGACCGACTGGCCGGCGCCGTTCAGGGCGACCGAGATGTGGTGCGCGCCGGCGGTCGACGGGGTCCAGTAGATGGCAGCCGAGGTGCTGGTGCCCGCCGGAGTGGCGGTGCCGAGGGACACGGTGTTGGAACCGGTGGTGTCGTACACGTTCGCGCTGACACTGGGCGAACCGGTGACAACGGTGATCGTGTAGGTCTGGCCGACCGTGTAGCTGCTGCCCGATACGGTCAGGCCGTTGGCGGTCGTGTCCGCGGCGGCGAACGGGGCGGTGAGTGCGACGGTGGCGGAGACGGCGGCGATGCCCGCAGCACTCAGGCCCACCCGGCGGATGTTCTTCATAAATCTGTTCCTTACTTAGAAGACAAGCTACTCAGCGTGCCGATCAAATTGCCTAGCATCAGAAAGGAATCCCCGCTACCAGAACCGGGATAATTCGTCAGCTGACGGAGGCGCCGCTGCCGCCGGACGTGGCGCCGCCGTGGCTCAGGGCGTTCAGGATGTTGGTGATGAGCGGGCCCAGGGAGCTCGCGCTGCCCGTTCCGGTTCCCCCGGTGCCCGTGGTGGACGGAGGGCAGGGGTTGGAGTCGGCCGAGGCGATCGGGGCGGTGAGGGCGACGGCGGTGGAGACGGCGGCGATGCCCACGGCGCTGAGGCCGATCCGACGGATGTTCTTCATATATCTGTTCCTTACTTGGAAGACAAGCCACTCAGCGTGCCGTCGAATTGCCCAGACGGGAAAAGAAGGGGCATCAACGACGGTGAGGCGGAGTGATGCGAAATGCTAGTGTGTCAGATTCCTGGAAACAAGACCGGAAATAATCCGCCGCAATTCCCCGTAGTACGCGCCGTCCGCGCGGCCGTCGAGGGGGTGCCGCGGAGCCGTTCCGGCCGCGTGTTAGAGTCTTCAGGTTGTCTCGGCGAGGGTGTGGCACCCAGCTGCCCACCGTGATCGACGCGGCTCGGCCTATTCGGCCGTCCATGTTGGTCTTCGCCGACGAGCAGACCAACCTTTGCCAGGGCGGCCCAGTCGCCTGGCGACACGCTGACATTACAGCCGGACGAGCCGTAGGGAGTAGACAGTCATGTCCGACGCCAACCTTCTCGAAGCCACCGTACGCACCGAGTTCGGCAAGGGCGCTGCCCGCCGCACCCGCCGCGACGGCAATGTCCCCGCCGTGCTCTACGGCCACAACGAGGAGCCGCAGCACCTGGCCGTGAACGCCCTGGCGTTCGCCGCCATCCTGCGTGAGCACGGCACCAACGCCGTGCTGAACCTGGACATCAACGGCAAGAAGCAGCTGGCGCTGACCAAGTCGGTCGTCGTCCACCCGATCCGCCGCTACATCGAGCACGCCGACCTGCTGATCGTGCGCCGCGGCGAGAAGGTCACCGCCGACGTGCACGTCGCCCTGACCGGTGACGCCGCCGCCGGCACCCTGGTCACCCAGGAGGCCACCACCCTCTCCGTCGAGGCCGAGGCCCTGAACATCCCCGAGGCCATCGAGGTCTCGATCGAGGGCGCCGAGGCCGGCACCCAGATCACCGCCGGCGCCATCGCGCTGCCGAAGGGCGTCACCCTGGCCGGCGACGCCGAGGCCCTGATCGTCAACATCATCGCCGCCCCGGCCGCCGCCGCCGAGGAAGAGGCCGCTGCCGAGGAAGCCGCCGCCGAGTAACTCCCTACTCCCACAACGGTTCTCGATGACCGAGGCAACGGCCGGGCCCGCGCTGGTGGTCGGTCTGGGTAATCCCGGATCCGAATACGAGCGCACCCGGCACAATGTCGGTTTCATGGTCGCCGACGTGCTCGCGGAGCGCGTCGGCGGCCGTTTCACCGTGCACAAGAAGTCGGGCGCGGATCTGCTCGAGGCCCGCCTGGACGGGCGCAAGGTATTGCTGGCCAAACCGCGCACCTATATGAATCTGTCCGGGCGGCCCGTCGCGGCGCTGGCCAAATTCTTCTCCGTGCCCGCCACCGAGGTGATCGTCATCCACGACGAACTCGACCTCCCCTTCGGCGCCATCCGCCTCAAGCGCGGCGGCGGCGAGGGCGGGCACAACGGCCTGCGCTCCATCTCGCAGGCCCTCACCACCAAGGACTATCTGCGTGTCCGCTTCGGCATCGGCCGCCCGCCGGGCCGGCAGGACCCCGCGGACTACGTTCTCAAGCCTTTCTCCGCGCCGGAGCGCAAAGAGGTCCCGGTGATCGTCGAGCAGACCGCGGACGCGGTCGAACTGCTGCTGCGCGTGGGCCTGGAAACCGCTCAGAACCAAGTGCACTGAGTCGCGGGCCAGAGTCGCTGTCTCAGGACAGGTGTGTCGCCGTGGCCGACCGGCGCAGCTTTCCGGACGAGGTCTTGGGAAGCGCGCCGGGCCCCAGCACGGTCACGCTGCGCGGGCGCACCCCCACCTCCGAGAACACCGCGTGCACGATCTCGTGTTCGATGCGGCGCACCTCGTCCGGATTCTGATGGTCGTTGGATTCGACCACCACCGCGAAGCTTTCGCGTTTCTGGCCCGCGTCGAGGCGGACCGCCACCGCGTTGCCGGGACGAACACCCTTGACGCGCAAGGCCGCTCGTTCGATATCGGTGGGGAAGATATTGCGGCCGGCCATGATGATGACGTCCTTGATGCGGCCGCACACCACGACCAGGCCGTCCTCGGTGAAGTAGCCGATGTCTCCGGTGTCGAGCCAGCCCTCGGCGTCCTGGGCGGAGCGGAACCCGTCGGCCGTGACGTACCCGGCGGTCACTGCGGGACCGCGTAATTCGATGACGCCGACACTGCGGGTCGGAAGCGGTTGGCGTTCGGCGTCCACCACCCGACCTTCGAGGTTGTCGACCAGATAGCCGAGGGTGGGGAGGCGGCGGAGCCCGCTGTGATGATGTTCCGGATCGCGGACGGGGACCGCCTTGCCGAGCGCTTCGAGGAGATCGGCGTCGACCACGTCGAGCACCTGCCCGAGGCCCGGGTCGGGAATGGACACGGCGAGGGTGGTTTCGGCCATGCCGTAGACGGGGGTGAGGGCAGTGGGGTTGAGACCGAAGCGTTTTCCGGCCTCGGCGAGGGCTTCCATGGTGTCGGCGTCGACGGGTTCCGCGCCGTTCCACATGTAGCGGACGCTGCTCAGATCGACCGAACCCTCCGCCGCGTTGCGTAATCGGTGGGCCAGCAGCGAATAGGCGAAATTGGGTGCGGCGGTGACAGTTCCGCGATACTTCGAGATCAATTCCGCCCACAGGATGGGGCGGGCCAGGAAGTCCATCGGCGTCACGCACACCACTTCCGCGCCGAACTGCATGGGCACGCTGAGGAATCCGACCATGCCCATGTCGTGGAACAGCGGCAGCCAACTGATCATCACGTCGTCGTCGAGTTGGAATTTCACCCGATCGAACATGGCGTAGGCATTGACGAAGAAATTGCCGTGCGTGATCCGCACCGCCTTGGGCGAGCCGGTGGAGCCGGATGTCAACTGCTGCAGGGCGACGACGTCCTCGCCGGTGGGCACCGGCTCGACGGCCTCGCCCGCGCGCATGGCGTCGATGGTGACCACCGCGATACCGCGTTCGCGCAGCAGCGGTTCCGCGATCTCGAACGGCGCGCCCAGGATCACCGCCCGCGCCTCGATCATGCCCAGCACGGTCTCGGTGTCGTGCGCCCACACCTGCAGGTCGGTACGCGGCGTCGGCTGGTGCAGCATGGTGATGGAGGCGCCGCGCATCCACACGGCCTGGCAGGCGGGTGCGATATCCACCGGCATGCCCGCCAGCACGCCCACCGCGTCGCCCGGGCCGATACCGGCCGCGGCCAGGCCGCCTGCCATGTGGCGGGCGATGTCGTGGATCTTGCCCCAGCTGTGCCGCACCGGCGCATCCGGCTCCCCGGTCACCAGACCTCGCCGGGAGACGTGCGCGGTGGCATACATTTCGTCGGTGAAGCGGCTCACGATCGACTCCTCAAACGCCGAACCAGCACCTCAAATATCCCGCGTCCGGCGAGGGCTGTTCACGTTTCGGCGTCATGCGGCCGCTTATGTCAGGCTTCGGACCGCCCCGACGAAGCGATCGAGGTCCTCGAAGCTCACGAAGCAATGCGGCGCGGCGCGGACCACGGAGTTCAGCTCGCGGGCGGACATGTCCAGCAGCGTGGAGCCGCGGTGGCTGACCGTCACCGTGATGTCTTCCCCGGCCAATCGGTCGCGCACCTGGATCGGCTCGAGCCGGTCCACGGTGAAGGACACGATTCCCGCGTGCTGGGTGCCGCGGTCGCGCACGGTCACGCCGGGGATCTCCGCCAAGGCCTTGCGCACGTACTCGGCGCGCTCGGCAATGGCCGCGTACACCCGCGCGGGGCCCAGATCGAGCAGGTAGCGCACGGCCGCGCCCAGGCCGAGACGGTTCGCGACCGAGCACTCCCAGAATTCGAAGCGGCTCGCGTCGGGGGCGAGCACGTAGTCGTCGGGAGCGGTCCATTCGGCGCTCTGCAGGTCGAGCCGGCCGGGTTCCAGGCTCAGCGCCAGTTCGGGGCGCACGTACAGGAAACCGGTGCCGCGCGGGCCGCGCAACCATTTGCGGCCGGTCGCGGACAGCGCGTCCACCTCGAGTTCGGCGACGTCGAGCGGCAGCTGCCCCGCGGACTGGCAGGCGTCGAGCAGCACCAGCGCACCCACGCGGTGTGCGATGCGGGTGGCTTCGGCGACCGGATTGACCAGGCCGCCATTGGTCGGAACATGGACCAGTGACACCAGCTTCACGCGCCCGTCGATCATGGCGTCCAGGGCGTCGAGGTCGAGCTGGCCGCTGCTGTCGCTGGGAATGGCCTCGACGACCGCGCCGGTCTGCCGGGCGCGCTGCAGGGCCGCGATGGCGTTGCTCCCGTAGTCCGAGCCGGAGATCAGGATGCGGTCGCCGGGGGCCAGCGGGACCGAGTAGAAGAAGTCGCTCCAGGAGCGGCTGGCGCTATCGCTGAGGGCCAGGGCGGCCGGGTCGGCGTTGATCAGTTCGGCGATGGCCGCCTTGACCCCGTGCAGATCGTCGATGCGCTCGTTGGCGGCGCGATAGCCACCGATCTCGGCCTCGCGCCGCAGGTGGGCGACGGTGGTGTCGACGACGATCCGCGGGGGGAGCGACGACCCGGCGCTGTCGAGAAAAACCTGGTTTTCACACCCCGGCGTTTCGGCCCGTAGTCCAGCGATATCCAGCATGGAATCGACCATATCGGTTGCGGTGTTCTCCTTTTCGTCAGATTTCTTGTCATAGTCCGTCGCTACTCTGGTTTGGGTCGCCGTCCGACCCGCGGCGGCGACCGCATCAGACGGAGGTTGGCAATGGCTGTCACGGCGTCACCGACCGATGTGCTGCAGAGTGGCCTGGCCGAATCGGAGCCGGGCGGCGAGTTCACGTCGCGCGCCGCCGCCGAGGCTTATGTCGGAAAAGTCTGTTTCAAACAGGGTCCACCGCTGCTCATCGGCGCCGAACTGGAGTGGCTCACCGCGCAGGGTGAACTTTCGGCGACCAATTCGCGTCCGGACCTGAGAGTCCTCTCCGACGCCCTCGGACCGCATGCGCCACGGTCCATTTCCCCCGATTCCCCGGCCGTTCCGTTGCCGGGCGGCAGCCGGGTCACCATCGAACCCGGCGGTCAGATCGAACTGTCCAGTGCCCCGTTCGGCACCGCCGCCGAACTGTGCGAGCGCTTGCGGACGGATGCGATACGCCTGCGGGAGCTGCTCGAATCCCGCGACATCCGAACCTTTTCCGCGGCCGCCGACGCGACTCGGCGCCCGCTGCGGCTCCTGCAGCTGCCGCGATACCGGGCCATGGAGCAGTCCTTCGCCGGCATCGGCCCGTTCGGCGCGCTCATGATGTGCAATACCGCCGCCACGCAGGTGAGCGTCGACGCGGGCGCGAATCCCGCCGAGATCGCGGCCCGGTGGCAGCTCCTGTACGCCGTGGGTCCTGCCCTGTTGGCGGCTTTCGCCTGTTCACCGGAACTGCACGCCGCACCGCCGGGGGACTGGGCCTCCCAGCGCATGCGGGCCTGGCAGCGGCTCGACCACCTCCGGACCCGGCCCCCCGTGCACGACTGGGCCGATCCCATCGCCGGGTACGCGCGGTGGGTGCTGGATGTCCCGCTGCTGTGCGTGCGGTCCGAGGCGGCCGATTGGACGGCCCCGCCCGGGGCCACCTTCGCCGACTGGCTGTGCGGGGCGTTGGACGAGGAGATCGGCCGCCGCCCCGACCGCGCGGATCTGGACTATCACCTCACCACCGTGTTCCCGCCGGTCCGCGCGGCCGGGCACCTCGAGGTCCGCTACCTCGACGCGCAGCCGGGCGACGGGTGGTCGGTGCCGGTTCACGTCTTCGACGCACTGCTCTCGGATTCCGGAACCATCACGGAGGCAACGGCTCTGGCCGCGTCGACCGCGAATCTGTGGTCCGAGGCCGCACGGCGTGGATTGGCCGACGCGGAGTTGCGGGCAACCGCCGTGGCGCTGCTCGACCTGGCCACGGCCCGTGCCGCCACCCCGGAGGCCGCCGAGGAATTGGCCGCCGCGGTCGATCGATGTCGCAATGGCCGCACCCCCACGGGGGAGGAATCCGGAGGCGGCGCATGACATTCCAGTCCTGCATCACTTCACGAATCGAAAGTTCTCTCATGACTATTCAGCATTCGCCGGGATCGGATCGGGCGGAGACGGAACGGCTGCGCGGGCGGATCGCGGACGCGCTCGACCGGGCGCGGCGCCGCACCATCGGGTTGACCGAATGCGTCGACGAGGCCGAATTGGTGGAGCAGCACTCGCGGCTGATGAGCCCGCTGGTCTGGGATCTCGCGCACATCGGCAATCAGGAAGAGCTCTGGCTGGTGCGCGATGTGGGCGGGCGGGAGCCCGTGCGGCAGGACATCGATCACCTCTACGACGCCTTCCAGCACGCCCGCGCCGACCGGCCCGCGCTGCCGCTGCTGGACCCGGCCCAGGCCCGCGACTATGTCGGCAGCGTGCGCGACAAGGTGTGGGATGTGCTGGAGCACAGCCCATTACGCGGCAATGATCTGGTCCAGGACGGTTTCGCGTTCGGCATGATCGCCCAGCACGAGCAGCAGCACGACGAGACCATGCTCGCCACCCACCAGCTGCGGAGCGGCGAGGCGGTGCTGTCGGCCCCGCCCGCTCCCGGCGCGCGGGTGGCGGTGAGCGGCGAAGTCGTCTTGCCCGCGGGCGAATTCATCATGGGCACCGACTCCGACCCTTGGGCGCTGGACAACGAGCGACCCGCCCACCCGGTGTGGGTCGACGCCTTCGCCATCGATGCCGCGCCCATCACCAATGAGCAGTATCTGGCCTTCGTCGACGACGGCGGCTACGAGCGCGCCGAACTGTGGTCCGAGCGCGGCTGGGCGCACCGCGTGGCGGCCGGGCTCACCGCGCCGCAGTTCTGGGAGCAGGATTCCGGAGGCCATTGGTGGCGAAGGGTTTTCGGCACCATGCAGCCGCTGCGCGCCCACCAGCCGGTGGTGCACGTCTGCTGGTTCGAGGCCGAGGCCTACGCCAACTGGGCGGGTAAGCGCCTGCCGACCGAGGCGGAATGGGAGAAGGCCGCCCGCTTCGATCCGGCGACGGGCCGCTCTCGCCGATATCCCTGGGGCGACATCGATCCCAGCGAGGCTCTGGCGAATCTCGGCCAGCACCACCTGGAACCGGCCGATATCGGCGCCTATCCCGCCGGTGCGTCCCCGGCCGGTGTGCACCAGCTGATCGGCGATGTCTGGGAGTGGACCGCTTCGGGTTTCGAGGCGTACCCGGGCTTCCGCGCCTTCCCGTACCGCGAATACTCCGAGGTCTTCTTCGGTGGCGACTACCGGGTTCTGCGCGGCGGCTCGTTCGGCGCGGACCAGGTCGCCTGCCGCGGCACCTTCCGCAACTGGGATCACCCCATCCGCCGCCAGATCTTCTCCGGCTTCCGCCTCGCCCGGGACCTGAGATCGGACGAACGCTGATGTGCCGTCACCTCGCCTACCTGGGCCCACCCACCGCGGTGGGCGCCCTCCTGACCCAGGGTCCGTACTCCCTGCGCACCCAGTCCTGGGCCCCCCGCGACATGCGCGGCGGCGGCACCATCAATGCCGACGGCTTCGGCGTCGCCTGGTGGCACCGCCCCGACGCCGCCGCCCCCGACCACGGCCCCGGCGTCATCTGGCACGGCGGCTCGCCCTCCGACGGTTCGGCCACGCCGGGACCCGGGCCGCTGGAGCAGGAGCCCGCCACCGCACGCGATGACGTCACGGCGCCGGAACCGGAACCGGCGACGGCCCACCTGGCTGGAACCTCGCCCATCGCGGGTGATTCGATGGTCAGCCGCTACCGCAATGCCGCCCCGATCTGGACCGACCCGGCTGTCGATGAGGTTCTCCCGCAGCTCAGGTCCACGGCGGTGCTGGCCGCGGTCCGGTCCGCCACCGTGGGGATGCCGGTGGAGCGGGCGGCCTGTGCGCCGTTTACGCACGGCCGCTGGGCGTTCAGCCACAATGGCGCGATTCCGGATTGGCGGCGCGCCCTGACCGCCGTCGCCGAGGAGTTCGATTCGCCGCCCCTGCTGGAGGCCGAATCGCTGACGGATTCGGCGGCGCTGTGGGTGATCCTGCGGGGTTTGCTCGAAGGCCCGCTTCCCGTGACAAGCCGGTCATCGGGAGAGACCGGTGGGCGTGGCAGGGACTCGGACGAAGCAGGGTCTTCCGCCGCCGTGCCCGAACCGGGCGAAGCCTCCGGGACGGAGCCGGGCGCGAGGCCGCCCGCCGCCGGTTCGGCGACTGCCGGACCCGATGGCGATGACCGGCGCCGTATGAGGTCGTCCGCGTCGGTCGTGAAGTCCGGGGTCGGAACGCGCGCAGCGGATTCCGCGGCGGTCGGGGCCGGATCGGAACCGGGCGGCAGTCGCGTTTCCGGATCGACCGTGGCCTTCGGGTCGACCGTGCGCGTGACCTCCGCGGCGGGGGAGCCGCCTCGGGTCCAGGCGTGGGAATGGTCCGCGGCCTCGGGCGATGGCGACGCGTCCGGCGAATTCCGGTCCGCGGCCGGCCATTCTGCGGATTCGGCCGCCGTCGTATCGTGGCGGGCCGGAGAATCCGGGCGCGCCGGGCGGAGTTCGGGGAGTCCGATCGCGGGAGGTTCGGAGCCGGGCGGGGATTCGGCCCGCGGCGGGTTGGAGCCGGGTGAGGCGTTGCGGTTGGTCATGGCCGCGGTATTGCGGCGGTCGCCGAAGGCGCGGTTGAACCTGCTGGTGGGGGATGGGTCGGGGGTTTGGGGGACTACGTGGCATCACTCGTTGTCGGTGTTGGAGGCCGACGGGTTCGTGGTGGTGGCCTCGGAACCGTTCGATGACGATCCGCGGTGGCGGCTGGTTGCCGATCGGCAGCTGGTGAGCGTGCGGGACGGACGGGTCGCGGTGGAACCACTGGATATCGAGATCGGAAGGGCTGATTCATGACTGCGGCTACGGTGGAAATCCATCTGACCGACGAGGATTTGACGACCGCGTTGCGCGCGGACGTCCGGCGCGGACTGACTGCGGAACCGAAGTGGTTGCCGCCCAAATGGTTCTACGACGCGCGCGGCAGCGAGTTGTTCGAGAAGATCACCGAACTGCCGGAGTACTACCCGACCCGGACCGAACGGGCCCTGCTGGAGGGGGTCGTCAGCGAGATCGCGCGGATCGCGCAGGCCGAGGTGCTGGTCGAGCTGGGTGCGGGATCGGCGGCCAAGACCCGGCTGCTGCTGAACGCCATGAAGTCCGAAGGCCCGCTGAAGAGCTATGTGCCGCAGGACGTCTCCGTCTCCGCCCTGCGCATGGCGGCAGATGAGGTGGCCTCGGAATTCCCGGGCCTGGGCGTGCACGGCGTGGTCAGTGACTTCACCGCCACCCTGGACAACCTGCCCGGCGGCGGCCGCCGCATGGTCGCCTTCCTGGGCGGGACCATCGGCAATCTGATCCCCGCCGAGCGCGCCGAATTCCTCGGCGGCATCCGGGATGTCCTGGAACCGGGCGAGCAGCTGCTGCTCGGCGCGGGCCTGGTCATCGACCCGGCGGTATTGGTCCCCGCCTACGACGACGCCGCCGGTGTCACCGCGGAATTCAACCGGAATGTGTTGCACGTCCTCAATTCCCGCCTGGGTGCGAATTTCGAGCCGGAGAAGTTCGCGCACATCGCTGTCTGGGACATTGAGCGCGAGTGGATCGAGATGCGCCTGGCGGCCACCGAGACCATGACCGTCCACATCGCGGACCTCGACCTGACCGTCGATTTCGCGGCGGGCGAGCAGTTGCGCACCGAGATCTCCGCCAAATTCCGGCGCGAGGTCCTCGACAGCGAGCTGGATGCGGCCGGTTTCACCACCGAGCGGGTGTGGACCGATCCCGATGAGCGGTTCGCCCTGGTGCTCGCGGAGCGCAGGTAGCCCGCGCAGCGTGGACAGGCTCTCGGCCGGTGGCGGCTACCTCTGCGCCGTCACCGCCGCCAGCCACTCGATGAGCGGCCGCATCTCCTCCCACGCCGCCCGGATCTCCTGGGCGGCGCGCGGGGTGCTCAGCCATGTGGGGGCGCCGAAATCCTTTCCAGCGGTGAGGGACTTGTGCCGCAGCAATTCGATGCGCGGATGATCGATGTCGTAACCCTTGGGCTTGGTCACCAGCTTGTCCCCGCCGATCTGGTATCCGGTCGAGATCAGCTGTGCGATCAGCCCTTCCAGCTCCGCCCCGCGCACCTCGTCGTCGATGGCGACCCGCAGCGCGGCGAGCTGGGTGGTCTCGGCGGCGTACATGCCGCCCGCCACCCGCAGCCCGGCCGCGCCGATCTGCACGTACCACCCGGAATACCGCGCGCTGTACACCACCGCGCCCTGGTGGTTCTTGTACGGTGACTTGTCCTTGGCGAAGCGCACATCCCGGTACGGGCGGAAGATCTTGGCTTCGCCGAAGTCCGGCTCGAGTTCGGCGACAAGGGCTTTCATCGGATCCCGGACGGACTGCTCCCACACCTTCTTGTGGGCGTTCCAGAAGGCCTTGGAGTTGTCGGCTTCCAGGTCCTCGTAGAAATCCAGTCCGGCGAGCGGGAATCCGGTGAATGCGGTCATGGTCACCTAGTGTTCGGCATGACCCCGGAGCCGTAGATCGCGACCCCGATGATGATCCCGAGAACCATGGCCACACCGGCGGCGACGGCCGCCCACTTGCCCAGTGGTTCGCCCTTGTTGTGGCCGATCACGCCGAGCACGATGCCGGCGATGCCGAACAGCGGCGGGCAGAAGATGAGTGCGATGGCCGCGCAGACGAATCCGATGATCGAGAACGTCTGAGGTCCGGTGTGCGGCGGCGCACCGTAATTCGCGCCGCCCGGATACGGCTGATACGACTGCCCGTACGGCTGCTGCCCGTACGACTGTTGCCCGTACGGCTGTTGCCCATAGGGCTGTTGGCCCGGCCCGAACTGCTGCGGATACGGTGGCTGCGAGCCCTGGGGATAGGACGGGTAGCCGCCGCCCGGCGGGTAGGAACCCTCCGGCGGCTGATGGCCCTGCGGCGGGTAGCCGTACACCCCGCCCGCCGGATACTGCGGTGGGGCCGCGGCCGGATTGAATTGGGTGGGCTCGGGCTGGGATGGGGGAGTGTCCGGTGTGTACCGCGTGGTGAGATCGTCCGCGGGCGGCGTGTGCGAGACCGATGGCGTATCCGAGACCGGTGCCTCCGAGGCGGATTCGGGTGTCTCAGCTGCCGGTTTGTCGGATTTCTTGAACATGTCGGCCGGTCCGATGCCGGGTTCTTCCGGCGGCGTGCCGGATTCGTCCGACGGCTTGCCGGGCTCGTGCGGCGGCGTGCTCATGTCGCGCCCTCCTCGGTCGTGGTGTGCGTCTTCAGAGATATCCACGGGCGGGACATGCTACGCAACAGTCCTAATCACCGAGTTCCTCCACGATGTCCATGGCGGCGAGCTCCGCGGGCCGGTCGTCCTCGGCGACGAACTCCTCGCGTTGCCGGCGACGCGACCACTCCTGGTCCAGTTCGGCTCCGATGCCGAGCCTGCCGGTGTCGTCGTTCTCGCGATTGCGGATGACCAGTTCCTCGGGCGGGTCGGAGATGTATCGCTCGTACTCGCGGATCTCGTCTTCCTGGTCGTCGTCGCCGAGGTCGTAGTCGAGGTTGTCGACATCGCTGTCGAAGACGTGATCGGTGTCGAAGACCTCGTCCATCACGCGGGCATCGTCTTCGTCGGGCCGGTCGGCCATTCGGCACCACCTCTCCGCGCTGAGCAGCGCACCATTAGCAAACCCTGAGTCCGGATTCAACGCTACCGCCTGCCCGCCGAAACGGACATCGATTGCCGCTCCCATTTCATGCGAAGAGCGCCCCTCCTGTAAGCAGAAGGGGCGCTCTTCGGTGCGGCCGGACGCTCGCGCGGGGTTCTCGGCCCCGCGGCAGCGGGGTTCGGGACGCTCGAAGCCCGAGCGTGGAGAGGCGCAGCGGAGGGCCCGCGAGAGTTCCGGTTAGGCGTTCCCGTTGAAAAGGCCGGTGACGGAACCGTTTTCGAAGACCTCGCGAATGGTCTGCGCCAGCAGCGGGGCAATCGAGAGCACGGTCAGCGTCGGGAACTTCTTTTCTTCCTCGATCGGCAGGGTGTTGGTCACCACGACCTCCTTGGCCCCGCAGTTGGCGAGGCGCTCGGAGGCCGGGGCGGACAGGATGCCGTGGGTGGCGGCGATGACGACATCGTCCGCGCCGGCCTTCTTCAGCACCTTGACCGCGCCGGCGATGGTGCCGCCGGTGTCGATCATGTCGTCGATCAGGATGCAGGTGCGGCCCTCGACCTCACCGACCACGCGGTTGGAGACGGTCTGGTTGGGGACCAGCGGATCGCGGGTCTTGTGGATGAAGGCCATCGGCGCGTCCGCCAGCGAGTTGGCCCACTTCTCGGCGACCTTCACCCGGCCGGCGTCGGGGGAGACGACCGTGATGTTGGACAGGTCGTAGTTGTTGCGGATGTGCTCGGCCAGCTGCACCTGCGCGTGCATGTGATCGACCGGGCCGTCGAAGAAGCCCTGGATCTGATCGGTGTGCAGGTCGATGGTGATGATGCGGTCCGCGCCCGCGGTCTTGAGCAGGTCCGCGATCAGGCGGGCGGAGATGGGCTCACGGCCGCGGTGCTTCTTGTCCTGACGGGCGTAGGGATAGAAGGGCAGCACCGAGGTGATGCGCTTGGCCGAACCGCGCTTGAGTGCGTCGAGCATGATCAGGTGCTCCATGACCCACTGGTTCAGCGGGGCCGGGAAGCTCTGCAGCACGAAAGCGTCGGAGCCGCGGACCGATTCCTCGAACCGAACGAAGGTCTCACCGTTCGCGAAGTCGCGCGCGGTCTGGGGGGTGACGTGAACATTGAGTTCCTTGGCCACCGCCTCGGCGAGCTCAGGATGAGCGCGCCCCGAGAACAGCATCAGATTCTTGTGGTTATCGGTAGAGAACGCGGTCACTGACGTTCGCCATCCTTTTGCTCGTTGGATATCTCGGTGGTTCCCGGAGGATCCGGGATAGCCGCGAGGGCCGCTTCGGCCGCGCGGGCTGCGTCGGTGCCGGGGCGATTGCGCTGCACCCAGCCGTCAATATTGCGCTGTGCTCCACCCGACACCGCGAGCGCCCCCGGGGGGACGTTCCTGCGCAGTACAGTACCCGCCGCCGAGTACGCGCCGTCACCCACGGTGATCGGTGCGACGAACATGGTGTCGCTGCCGGTGCGCACGTGCGAGCCGACCGTGGTGTGGTGTTTCTTGACCCCGTCGTAATTGACGAAAACGCTGGACGCCCCGATATTGCTGTACTCGCCGATGGTGGCGTCGCCCACGTAGGTGAGGTGCGGGACCTTGGAGTGCGCGCCGATGGTGGCGTTCTTGGTCTCGACGAAGCCGCCGATTTTGCCCTCTTCTCCGAGCGAGGTGCCGGGCCGCAGATAGGCGAAGGGACCCACGCTGGCGCCCGGGCCGATGCTCGCCTTCTCGCCGTGCGTGCGCACCACCTTGGCGCGGTCGCCGACGGTGACGTCGGTGAGCGTGCAGTCCGGTCCGATCTCGGCGTCCTCGCCGATCACGGTGTCGCCCAACAGTTGTACGCCCGGCCGGATGACGGCGTCGCGGCCGATCACCACATTGCCGTCGATCCAGGTGGTGGCCGGATCGATGATGGTGACCCCGGCGCGCATGTGCCGTTCCAGGATGTAGCGGTTGAGGGTGCGAGCGGCGCCGGCCAGTTGCACCCGGTCGTTCACGCCGGTGACCTTGGCGGAATCGATCAGCCGCGCGCCGTGCACCGGGTGCCCGGCCTCGCGGGCCAGCTTGAGCACGTCGGTGAGGTACAGCTCATGGCGGGCGTTGGCGGTGTCGATGCGCGAGATCATGATTCGCAGCACGGCCGCGTCGAAGACGTAGACGCCGGAGTTGACCTCGCTGATGGCGGCCTGCGCCGGGGTGGCGTCGGCGTGCTCGACGATCTCCAGCACCTGTCCGTCGGCATCGCGCACGATGCGCCCGTAGCCGTTGGGGTCCTCGGGTTCGAAAGTCAGGACGGTGACCGCGGATCCGTCGGAGTAGCTGCGGTGCTCATCGAGCAGTGCGTGCAGCGTGTGCCCGTCCAGCAGCGGCACGTCGGCGTAGGTGACGAGGACGTCGCCGTCGAAGTTCTCCGGCAGCGAGGCGAGCGCGCACTGCACGGCATGCCCGGTGCCGCGCTGTTCCTCCTGCACGGCCAGGACGATCTGGCGGCCCAGTTCGGCTCCCACCTTGCCGACCGCGTCGCCGACCTGTTCGCGATCGTGGCCGATCACGGTGATGAGCGACGTCGGATCGATCTCGTGCGCGGCATGCAACGCGTGGGCGAGCATGCTCCGACCGGCGAGCGGGTGCAACACCTTGGGTGTCTTGGACCGCATTCGGGTTCCGGCTCCGGCGGCGAGAACGACGACGGCGGTCTGCTGTGGCATGGATCTCCCTCGGCTGCCGGTCATCGTGTGCTGAGTCAGGTTGTGCTGGGCCACAGTGTGGGTCAGCGATGTTGTGCGGGGCCAACCATATCGACCCTGCTCGCGAGCTCCGCCGCCAGGACTCGAACCTGGACAAACTGAACCAAAATCAGTTGTGCTGCCATTACACCACGGCGGATTGCAGCGTCATGCGGGTCTGATCCTCGCATGAACTACGCCTCTGCGTCGAACTGTGCACCCCCGCCCCTCCGTGTTTCTTGCCGGCGAGTCAGGTGCGGGCCGGTTCGCGTCGCGGACCGGCGGTTACGACAGACAGACTCGGCCCGTACCCCGGGAGTTACCCCGATCCAGACAAATGGTTGTTACGTTGGCGAATACCGACGGCGAGTCCCCCCTGGCCGCGTTGTGCCGAGAAGTCTGGAACAGTTGTAGGGCAAATGACGGCGAAGCAGGGAGGCGCGAGCATGACCGCGGGCGAGGGTCCCAGACCGGCGCGGGCGCGCATGACCGGAACCCAGCGCCGTCAGCAGCTCATCGAGATCGGCCGGGCGCTGTTCGCCGAGCGGGGGTACGACGCCACCTCGATAGAGGAGATCGCCGCGCGGGCGCAGGTGTCGAAGCCGGTGGTGTACGAGCACTTCGGCGGCAAGGAGGGGCTCTACGCCGTGGTGGTCGACCGGGAGATGTCGACGTTGCTGGAGATGATCACCTCCTCGCTCACCCAGAATCGTTCACGGGTGCGGCTCGAGCAGGTGGCGCTGGCGTTGCTCACCTATATGGAGGAGCGCACCGACGGGTTCCGGATCCTCATGCGGGATCAGCCGGTGTCGGCCGCGGAGGGCACGTACTCGAGTCTGCTGAACGAGGCCGTCAATCAGGTGGCGCACATTCTCGCCGGGGATTTCGAGCGCCGCGGCCTGGACCCGAATCTGGCCACGTTGTACGGGCAGGCGCTGGTGGGGATGGTTGCGACGGCGGCGACCTGGTGGCTGGACGAGCGCCAGCCGTCCAAGGAGGTGGTGGCCGCGCATCTGGTGAACCTGTGCTGGAACGGCCTCGCGCATCTGGAGGCGGACCCCGTCCTGGCGTCGGAATGGCCGAGCGGCAAGGGGTTATAGAACCCTGCGGTCTGGAATTTGGTCTGATATGTCTGTCGTAGCGCGGCGGAACTGGACAGTTAACCAGCGAATTGCGAAGGAGGATGGATCGAATGCTCGAATCGGCTGGCAGCGCGCAGCCGGGTGGTACGGTTCACCCATCCTTCGAGTGCTGTTCGAACTGTGATGTCGGTCAACTTCGGGATGTCGGTCTACTTCAGGATGGCTGGTTTGATGACAGGCGGATCTGATGGCTAGGCAAGCGCGTGCGGAGATCACTCGCGATTCCGTGCTCGCGGGCGCGGCCGATGTCTTTCTGCGACTGGGCTACGCGAACGCGTCCCTGTCCGAGATCATCGCGCAGTCGAATGTGACCAAGGGCGCGTTGTACTTTCATTTCGGATCCAAGGAAGAGCTGGCGCGCGCGGTCGTCGATCAGGGCAACGAGCGACTTGTCAGCGCATGCCAGGGATTCTTCGATCCGCGGGTGCCCGCGCTGGAGGCGTGCATCGGGATCACGTACGTGGTCGCCGATCTCACCATGAACGACCCCATGGTCGGCGCGATGCTCAAACTCACCCACCAGATCGGCGACTACCGCGGGGCGAGCGGCGACAATATCGCCAAGACGTGGGGCGAGACGCACCGATTGCTCGCCGAACGCGCCATCAGCCAGGGGGATCTCAAGCCCGACCTGGATCCCGAGACCATTGGTCTGCTGCTGCAGGAGGTGACCTCCGGCGTCCACATCGTCGCGGTCAGCACGGATTCCATCGACCAGATGGCGACCCGCATGGAGCGCGCCTGGTACTTCCTGCTGCCGAGCATCGTGCCGGAGGAGAAGGTCGCCTACTTCAGGGAATTCGCGGCCCGGCGGCTGCGGCGCTACGTGCAGTGAGCGCGAGCCGGGCGCGGTGAGCGCGGCCCGGTGCGCCTGCGTGGCGAACGAATGTGTCTGCGTGCTGAACCTGTCACAACGGGTGATTAGACTCGGTTGGCCGTCTGAAACGCTGATCCGCGCCGAGGAGTCTGCCCCATGACCACCCATCGTCCACCTCTGGCGGGCCTGGCTGCGGTGGCCGGTGCCGACGCGGCCCTGGAGCAGGTCAGGAACCTGATCGGGCGGGAGTCGGCCATGCTGGTCGCGCCCTCGGCCGTGCGGCCGTTCGTGGCGTCGACGATTGCCGAGCAGCGCCCGCTGCTGGTGGTGACGGCCACCGGTCGCGAGGCCGACGATCTGACCGTCGAGCTGACGGAGATGCTGGGCGACGCGGTCGCGCTGTTCCCGTCCTGGGAGACGCTGCCGCATGAGCGGCTCTCGCCCGGTGCGGACACCGTGGGTCGGCGGCTGCAGGTGCTGCGGCGGCTGGCGCATCCGGAGGACCCGGGCTTCGCCGGCCCGCTGCGGGTGGTGGTGACCACGGTGCGCTCGCTCATGCAGCCGATGGCGGCGGGGCTGGGGGAGATCGAGCCCATCGTGCTGCGGCGCGGCGCCGAATTCGATTTCGACGAATTGCTCACGCGGCTGGTGGAATTCGCCTACGAGCGGGTCGACATGGTCGGCAAGCGCGGCGAGTTCGCGGTGCGCGGCGGCATTCTGGACGTCTTCCCGCCGACCGCGGATCATCCGGTGCGCGTGGAGTTCTGGGGCGACGAGATCTCCGAGCTGCGCGCCTTCTCGGTGCAGGATCAGCGTTCCATCCACGAGGTGCCGATCGATCTGATGGTCGCGCCGCCCTGCCGGGAACTGCTGCTGACCACCGCCCTGCGCGAGCGCGCCGCCCGGATCGCCGCCGAGAATCCGGCCGATGCCGCGCTGGTGGAGATGCTGGAGAAGATCTCCCAGGGCGTCCCGGTGGAGGGCATGGAGGCGCTGCTGCCGGTGCTGCAGCCCGGTGGGCTACAGCTGCTGGTGGACGCGCTGCCCGCGGAAACCCATGTGCTGCTCTGCGATCCGGAGAAAATTCGCACCCGCGCCGCCGATCTGGTGCGCACCGGACAGGAGTTCCTGGAGGCGTCGTGGACGGCCGCCTCCTTCGGCGGGGCCGCGCCGCTGGGCGCGCACGGGCTGGATCTGGCTGCCTCCGGCTATCGCGGCCTGGATGTGGTGCACGCCGATGCCGAACGGCGCGGCCTGCCCTGGTGGACGTTGAGCCCGCTGGCCGCCGACGATCCGCGGGAGATCGCGCTTCCGGTGCTGGCGGCCGCCTCGGCGCGTGGTTCGGAGGAACTGGTCGCCACCATCTTCGCGTCGTTGCGCGCGCATGTCGCCACCGGTGGCCGCGCGGTCATCGTGGTGGCCGGACATGGTACGGCGCAGCGCATTCTGGAACGGCTGGCCGATGCCGAGGTGCCCGCCGCGGCGCTGGAGGCGGGCGCCGAGCCGGTGCGCGGACTGGTCGGCGTGCTGTGCGGTTCGCTGCACGACGGTGTCGTGTTCGACGATGCCAAGCTGGTGGTGATCGCGGAATCCGATCTCACCGGCAACCGGGTGACCGCGCCCGGCGAGGGCAAGAAGCTGCCCGCCCGGCGGCGCAATCAGGTCGACCCGCTGGCGCTGACCGCCGGCGACATGGTGGTCCACGATCAGCACGGGATCGGGCGCTTCGTGGAGATGATCGAGCGGACCGTCGGCGGTGCTCGCCGCGAGTACCTGGTCATCGAATACGCGCCCAGCAAGCGCGGCCAGCCCGGTGACCGGCTGTTCGTGCCGATGGACTCGCTGGATCAGCTGTCGCGCTATGTCGGCGGCGAGATGCCATCGCTGTCGAAACTGGGCGGTTCCGACTGGGCCAATACGAAGCGCAAGGCGCGCAAGGCCGTACGCGAGATCGCCACCGAGCTGGTGCAGCTCTATGCCGCCCGGCAGGCCGCGCCCGGTCATGCCTTCGGCGCGGACACGCCGTGGCAGCAGGAGATGGAGGACGCCTTCGCGTTCACCGAGACCGTCGACCAGCTCTCGGCCATCGCCGAGGTGAAGTCCGATATGGAGAAGGCGGTCCCGATGGACCGCGTCATCTGCGGTGACGTCGGCTACGGCAAGACCGAGATCGCGGTGCGCGCGGCGTTCAAGGCGGTGCAGGACGGCAAGCAGGTGGCCGTGCTGGTGCCGACCACGCTGTTGGCACAACAGCATTTGCAGACCTTCACCGAGCGCATGGCCGGTTTCCCGGTGGTGGTGAAGGGCCTGTCCCGTTTCACCGATCCGGCCGAATCGCGGGAAGTCCTGGAGGGCATGGCCACCAAGGACGTCGACATCGTGGTGGGCACGCACCGCCTGCTGCAGACGGGTGTGCGATGGAAGGACCTGGGCCTGGTCGTGATCGACGAGGAACAGCGCTTCGGCGTCGAGCACAAGGAACACATCAAGGCGCTGCGCACCCACGTGGACGTGCTGACCATGTCCGCGACGCCGATTCCGCGCACCCTGGAGATGTCCCTCGCCGGTATCCGCGAGATGTCGACCATTCTCACCCCGCCGGAGGAACGGCATCCGGTGCTCACCTACGTGGGCGCCTACAACGACAAGCAGGTGGCCGCCGCCATCCGCCGTGAGTTGCTGCGCGACGGCCAGGTTTTCTACGTGCACAACCGGGTGTCGTCGATCGACAAGGCTGCCAAGCGGATTCGCGACCTGGTGCCCGAGGCGCGGGTGGTGGTCGCGCACGGGCAGATGAACGAGGACATGCTCGAGAAGACCGTGCAGGGCTTCTGGGAGCGGGAATTCGACGTGCTGGTCTGCACCACCATCATCGAGACCGGCCTGGACATCTCGAATGCCAATACCCTGATCGTGGAACGCGCCGACGCCCTGGGCCTTTCACAGCTGCACCAGCTGCGCGGGCGCGTGGGCCGCTCGCGCGAGCGCGGCTACGCCTACTTCCTGTACCCGCCGGAGAAGCCCCTCACCGAGACCGCCTACGACCGGCTCGCCACCATCTCGCAGAACTCGGATCTGGGCGCGGGCATGGCGGTCGCCATGAAGGACCTCGAGATTCGCGGCGCGGGCAATGTGCTGGGCGCGGAGCAGTCCGGCCATGTCGCGGGCGTCGGCTTCGATCTGTACGTGCGCCTGGTCGGCGAGGCGGTGGAGGCCTACCGCGCCGCCGCCGACGGCCGGCCCATCTCGGTGGACGAGGAGGTCAAGGAGGTCCGCATCGACCTGCCGGTGGACGCCCACATCCCGCCGGACTACATCGCCTCCGATCGCCTGCGTCTGGAGGCGTACCGCAAACTCGCCGCCGCCCAGGACGATTCGGCGCTCTCGGCGGTGGTCGAGGAGCTGGTGGACCGCTATGGTCCGCTCCCGATCGAGGTGGGCCGCCTGGTATCGGTGGCCAAGCTGCGCCTGCTGGCCCGCGAGTACGCCATCGCCGAGATCGGCGTCACCGGAACCACTTTGAAGGTGTCTCCGCTGCAACTCCCGGATTCCAAGCAGCTGCGGCTGAAGCGGCTCTACCCGAACGCCACCTACCGCGCGGCGACCGGCATCGTCCAGCTGCCGCTGCCGCGGGTCGAGGACAGCGTCGGCGCCGCGCGAGTCCGGGACGTCCAAGTCCTGCAGTTCGTCGCGGACCTCCTCCTCGCCCTGGACGGAAAGGCCCCGGGCGCGGTGGATGTCAAGGTCTCCGCGGAGGTGCTGGCTCCGCGATGAGTCGTCCGACGAGTGCCGAATCCGCGGCGGATATCGCGCGGATGACGGAGGCCCTGGGTGACGCGGTCGAGGTGATGGACCGGCTGTGGACCTTCGGCGGTTGGGAGGTCACGCAGACGCACGATTCGCTGCGGCCGTACCTGCTGGAGGAGACCTACGAGCTGCTCGACGCGATTCAGGCCGAGGACGCCGAGACCATCAAGGAGGAGCTGGGCGATCTGCTGCTGCAGGTGCTGTTCCACTCCCGGATCGCCGAGGCCGCAGGCGAATTCACCGTTGCCGACGTGGCGGCGGCGTTGGTGGCCAAGCTGGTGCATCGCAGTCCGCACCTGATCGACAACGGCATCGATCCGGACGCCGCCGTCGCCGACAAGGTCGCGGCGCAGGAAAAGGCTTGGGAGGAGCGCAAATCCGCCGAGAAGGCGCGCCGCTCCTGCCTGGACGGCATTGCCATGGCGCAGCCCGCGCTGGCCCTGGCGGAGAAGGTTCGCTCGCGAGCTATCAAGGCGGGTTTACCCGAGGATCTGATTCCGGACGCGCTGCGTGTCGTGGAGCTGGGCGGACCCGATAGCGCCGAAGAACGCTTGCGCAAGGCGACTCTCGCCTTCGCCGCCGCCATTCGCTCCGCGGAGGACGCCGCCGAAAGCGATCGGGGCGAACGTCGCGCGCTCACCGCCGCGGACTGGTATCGCCACTGGCCGTGCGGCTGAACCGATTCCGGCCTCACGGACGGATCGGGCATGCGGCAATGCTGCCGGGCGATAACGGCGGTGTTGCCTTCGGCTCGTTTCGGCTACCGTCGAAAGGGTGCATGCTTCGGGGCGTGAATCGATCACCGAGTACTATCCGCCGAGAACCGGTGCGATCATCGCGTTGGTCTTCTTTCTGGTAATGACCGCGCTACCCGGTTTCGTGGTGTTCGACGGCGGCGCGCAGCTGGTGATGCGGGTGCTGGCCGCGTTCGTCATGGCGTTGTTCGGTTTCGGGGTGTACGCCATGCTGGACGATCTGCTCCGCCCGCAGCCGACCCTGCTGGTCACCGATCAGGGCTTCACCTACCGCGGCTTCCCGCATGTGGCGTGGGCCGAGGTGGACCGGGTGCGGCTGGGCATCGGCCGGCTGCACAAGGGTGGGCGCGCGGAGTTGTTCGCGGAGGTGGTGCTGCGCGATCCCGCCGAATTCCGTGAGCGCGTTCGGGCTCTCGGCGACGTGACCGTGCGCCGCGATGCGGATCGCCCGCTGTTCATCGTGGCCGAGCGGCTGCCCGTGCCGGTGCCGGCCGTGGTGGAGGTGATGCGTGAGCATCATCCCGGCCTGGTCATCCAGACCGTCGAGGAGGCGCCGTCCGGTGAGCCGCCCGCCCCGCCCCGCTCGCCCGACCGCGACATGGTGGAGAGCGCCTTGGTCAGCGCCCTGACCGACGAGCTCCCCGCCGGCTGGAACCTGGCGGTCCTGTGGTTCTCCCTGGTCGGCGACGACGGCCACGCCGGCATCCAACTGGAGCTGTCCGGCGCCGGGACCGAGGAGCAGGAGGCGCAGCCCTCCGAGGAGGTGCTCATGCTCCTCAACCGCCTCAAGGAGGTCTGCTACGACCAGATGACCGGCACCTGGCTCAGCGGCCAGGTGCTCCTCCGCTCCACCTCCGCCAAGGCCCAATTCACCCTGTCCTTCACGGAAATCCCCGACTGGCTCCCCATCCCCGAGCCCGACGAATGCCGCCGCGAACTGGCCACCTACCCCCGGGCCGGCGACGAAATCCCCGCCTGGCTCCGCCAGCGCATCTCCTGACCACGGAACCGACTGCGGTTCAGGGTTTTTCAGGCGGCACCCGATCTAGGTAGCGCGGCCGTAGGGGTTGTCGAGCGTGGTCGGAGTATTGGCGACTTCCAGCGCGTTTGCCGGATAGTTCGGCCCTGCGCTATGGCCTACCCCTCGGCCAGGTAGCGCTCGACGGTTTCGACCTTGGCTTTCATGGCGCCGGTGACGCCCGGGCGGATGTCGGCCTTGAGGACGAGGCTGCAGCGTGGGGCTACTGCCAGGACGGCGTCGGTGGCTCGTTCGACCACGGCCATGACCTCATCCCATTCACCCTCGATGGTGGTGAACATGGCGTTGGTCTCGTTCGGCAGCCCGCTGGCGCGGACGATGCGGACCGCTTCGGCGACGGCGCGGCCCACGTCCGCGCCGACGCCCAGCGGTGTCACGGAGAAGGCGGCGATCACACGTTCACGCCGTAGTCGCGGGCGATGCCGGCCAGGCCGGAGGCATAGCCCTGGCCGATGGCGCGGAACTTCCACTCGGGGCCGTGGCGGTAGAGCTCGCCGAAGACCATGGCGGTTTCGGTGGAGGCGTCCTCGGTGAGGTCGAAGCGGGCCAGTTCGGAATTGGTCACCGCGTCGATGACGCGGATGTAGGCATTGCGAACCTGGCCGAAGGACTGGCGGCGGATGTCGGCCTCGTGGATGGAGACCGGGAAGAAGATATTGGTGATGGTCGGCGGCATGGCGGCCAGGTCGACATTGATCACCTCGTCGTCGCCGTCGCCCGCGCCGGTCAGGTTGTCACCGGTGTGCTCGATGGTGCCTTCCGGGGAGCGCAGGTTGTTGTAGAAGATGAAATGCGCGTCCGAGAGCACTCGTTGATTGGATCCACAGGCCAGGGCGCTGGCGTCCAGGTCGTAATCGGCGCCCGTGGTGGTGCGCACGTCCCAGCCCAGCGCCACCGCGACCTTGGTCAGGTTGGGGGCCTGTTTGGACAGCGAAACGTTTCCGCCCTTGGCCAAGCTGACAGACACACGGTCTCCTTCGATACTCAGTTGCGGTCGGCTGCCATTGCTTTCAGCGTCGCGACCCGTTTCTCCAGATAGCGTAGTTCGGTGTCGTCGAGAACGGTGCGCTGAATTCCCGTGGCGACCGAGAAAGCCGATTGCCGGTGGTCGTCGATCACCTCGATGGTCAATTCCACCGCCGCGTAATCATCCGCGCCGGGCATGGGATCGGCGATCACCGCCGCCGTGCCGCGGGCGCACAGCGCCACATTGCCGCCGCCCAGGATCAGCAGCGCGATGCCGGGCCGGTCCCGCAGCCGCGCCAGCGAACCGCGATCGGACTTGAGGCTGAGCAGGATTCGCCGATCGCCGGCGCGCACCGGCCAGGAGACCGGGATGGCGTGCGGGGCGGGATCGGTGGTGACCAGGACCGCGATGGTGTCCAATGGCCATTCGGGTAGAACGTCCAGTTCGGGGTGGTCGTCATCCGGTCGCGTGTCGGTGTGGTTCGGTTGCGTCACTGTCGAGGGCTCCTGACGTTCCCGCGCTTCGGCCACCATCCGCGTCACCTCAGTGCAGCGGGCTGGACTGCGCTGCCCGCAAGTGTATGCCGTTGCCGCACTGGCCCGCTGGCCTCCGCGACGGTCACACGGCATGCCGGATTCGCGAGGTTCGTCCGTTACGACTGTGAAAACACCTCCGGACCTGCGGGGAAACGGATTGACGAGAAGCGATAACGGTTGCATCATTCGTTACAGCCCCTCGACTGATCGAGGTCATGCGAGTAACCGGCCGATGACCGCCCGGTGAAGATCGTCCGCCCAACCTGGCGTCGACGAACGCGACAGCTTTTCCCAACCGGCGCGGGAGCGCGCCATGTGAACGAGTGAGGTGAGTGCGAATGGGATTCCGGTCGTATCAGCGAGGACCGTCGAACACGCCCCGCACCACCCTGTCCGCTCCGTTCTTCTGACTGCGCAACAGATTTCACGGCGTGCGCCGGGCACCGGGTTCCACCCGGTGCCCGGCGGTGCCGACACGGTGCTGCAGATGTGAGGTGAAAGCGCGAAGAGAGCGGAGATGGTGATGGTGGATCTGGGGCCGGGACAGCCGGAGATGGTGGAGACGGTGGAGATGATAGGACCCGCGACCGTGGCGAATCTGATGGTATCCGCCGCGGTCATCGACGATCTGCGGTACCTGCGCGGCGAACTGGCCGCCGCGGAGGTGCCCTTCCTGCTGGTGCGCGATGCCGACCATCGTCTGGTGCTGGCCGTGGACAGCGCTCACAGAGCCGCCCTGAGACGGGTGCTGGGGGCCGCCATGACAGCCGGGTTCTCCTGCAACGAGAAGCCGCACAATGTCTTCCGCCTCGGTCGTGACCTGGACCCGGCCCATCATGTGGAGCTCGAGCTGTGGGAGTACCACGGCGACACCGTCGAGTGCCCGCGCCCGAATGCCCTGACCCGCATGGTCTTCGACGTCGCTGACGTGGAACCGGCCACCGTGCTGCTCTATGACGCCAGCTGGCCGACCCTGGCGGGCATGTTCACCCCCCACTCGACCGATGTCGGCTTCGATATCGACATCGTGTTCTCCTGGGTGGACGGCACCGACCCCGAATTCCGCGCTCGCCGCGCGGGAATGATGGCGCAGGTGGTGGTCGGTGAGGGCGACGACGCGGACGCCCGCATCCGACAGATCGACGAGCTGCGCTACGCCCTGCGCTCGGTGCACAAGAACGCGCCGTGGATCCGCCGCGTCTTCATCGCCACCGACTCCCGGGTCCCGGACTGGCTGGCCGAGGACCCCAAGGTCACCATTGTCCGCGCGGTGGACCATTTCTCGGATATCAGCGGGCTGCCGGTCTTCAATTCCCATGCGGTGGAATGCCAATTGCAGCACATCGAGGGACTGTCGGAGCATTTCCTCTACTCCAATGACGACATGTTCTTCGCGCGCCCGGTGCGCCCGTCCATGTTCTTCACCCCGGCCGGCATCAGCCGTTTCATCGAGGCCGGCACGCGCATCGGACCGGGCGCCGATCACGAACGCCGCAGCGGCTTCGAGAACGCGGCGCGGGTGAATCGCGCCCTGCTCGCCCGGCGCTTCGGCCACGTCATCACCCGCCACCTGGAACACACCCCGGTTCCCTTGCGTCGCAGCGTCCTACTGGAAATGGAGCAGGTCTTCGCCGAGGATTTCGCCCGCACCCGTGCCAGTCGCTTCCGCGCCGCCACCGACATCTCGGTGACCAATTCTCTCTACCACTACTACGCCCTGCTCACCGGCCGCGCGGTCCCGCAGGAGGCGGCCAAGATGCGCTACGTCGACACCACCATGTACACCGGCTTGGCCCTCCTGGACGGCCTGGCCAAGCGCCGCAACGTGGACTTCTTCTGCCTCAACGACGGCAGCTTCCCGGAGGTCCCGGAGGCCGAACGCGTGCGCGCGGTCTCGGAATTCCTGGAAACCTATTTCCCGGAACCGGCTCCCTGGGAGAAGCCGGAGGCGACCGCGGGAACCATGACGGCCTTCGAATCCGGTGCGGCCTGACCACATTCGCGTCAGGCCTTGCGGACGGACTTCACCATCCCCGACAGCCGGTTGAATTTCTCGAAATACCGTGTGGCGTCGTGACTTCCGGGCATCAGGTCGGTCGGGTCGAAGCACTCGCCGTTGCAGAGTGTGACCCGCCCGGCCGGCGTGATCGCGCTGATGGTGCACTCGACGTCGTCTCTGCCGGTCATCCGGAACCGCACGGGAGCGCCGACTTCGACCCAGTCGGGCAGCCGGATCATGATCGCCGCGCCTCTCGCTCGTCGCGCAGTCGCACGAGGTGCCGTCGCAGCGCGCATCCGGCCTCGGCGCACGCCTCACCATGGGCGCGCAAGAGGGCTTCGATCTCCCGATCGGAGAACACCGCGTGGCGTGAGGGCTGTGCGTGCCAGGCCGGATGATCGCGCAGCGATGCCGACTGGTCGGGCGCGGGCGGATCGGCGGGCGCGATATAGGGGTTGGTCATCATCGACTCCGAATCGTCGAACGGGAAGTGGACATATCGCTACCGTGCGCGATGCCAGCCGCGGACACGGTGGCGGTTGTGTAGCGGTACGCGGGCGAATCCACCCGCGACCAGCGACGAGTCGCCCATCGAGGCGGTGCGCGCATCGGTGAAACCCCACCGCGCGACCGCCGAAAGCGCCGTCCCGAACGCGCTGATCAGAAGTAAAAACCAAATGTCCCACAGCATTACGTCAGCTCCTCGCTGAATGTGCTTGCGGATCTTGGGCTTCGATTCGAGGCCGCCCAGCGAACGCCTCACTGCCGGAAGTGTTGTTCCAATAACAAGTTACGCCAGGTTGTTACAACTGGCAAGGCATTGACGCGGCACTCCCGACCTGCCCGGTGCTATACCGTGTTGGCTGCCTCTTCGCAGGAAGGATCGAGATGACTGGTACGTCTCCAACGGTCGCGAACTGGGAGTTGATGCTGCGCATCCGAAGCCGGGCCGACGACCGCGGAGTGAAGACGGCCGCGATCGCGAAGGCACTCGATGTCAGCCAGCAGTATTGGTCCGCTCTCACCCGGGGGCGAGGCACCCTCGCCGAGGACAAGCTGAAGGACCTCATGGCGCTGCTCGAATTCGACATCGACGAACGAGCAGAGTTGTTGGCGCTGCGTGACATTGCGAAAGGGCGCCATCCGTTCGCCGAGTATTCCGCGCTGTTCAACGAACAGCTCATGCGCTTCTACGGCTTGGAAGCCGGTGCGCAGAGTGTCCGCAGCTTCGAGAACATCGTGATACCCGGTCTCCTCCAGATAGAGGACTACACGCGCGTCCTCATGAAGGCCCGGGTGACCACTGGGCGGCCAACCGAGGTCGAGTCACGCGTCAGCGCGCGGCTGCGTCGGCAGCGGCTACTCGAAGGTCCTGATCCGCTCGAGCTGTCGGTGGTGGTGGGACAGGCGGCCCTGATGTACAGGGTCGGCGACGATGACATTCGCAGCAGGCAACTGCAGCACCTGATCGCCATGGCGGAGCGGCATCCGGACACCCTTGACATCCGCATCATCCCGTACGAGGCAGGCGGCGCTATCGCGAGTCTCAACTCCGCGACATTCCATCTGTTGGACTTCAAGAGTGCGCGACTTCCCACGCTGGGCTGGATCGAAGCCGCCGCATACTTCGAGATCGTCGATGATCCGAAGCGAGTCACCGCACTCGAGTACCTTTTCGACCAGATCCGATCCATCGCGCTCGACCACCAGCGTTCACTCGAGCTGATCAAGGAGATCGCAAGCCAGAACTAGGGTGGAAACCGTGAGTGCCGAATTCTTCAAGTCCACCTTCAGCGGCGGGGACGGTACCTGCGTCGAGGTCGCGCACCGCGCCGACCGTGTGCTCATCCGAGACAGCAAGTACACGGGCCCGTCTCACGATCAGCCGACGCTCGCGATCGCCCGCGACCTCTGGCCCGCCTTCCTGAACCTGGTGCTGAGCGCCAACTCCGGCAGAATCGGAGAACAGCTGTCCGTCAACGTCTTCGCCGACGGATGCGCGACGCTCGCCGGCCCCCAGGGCGTCACCCTCGAGTACGACGCCGCCGAATGGGACGCCTTCACCAAGGGCGTCGCCAACGGCGAATTCAGCCGGTGAAAAGCATCGCTCGTTCAGCGCTTCATGAAATCACCCGGCTCTATTCCTGGGTGGTCGCGTCATCGAGGACCGCTCGCAGGCGGCGGGCAGCCGTGATGGCCCCGCCTCAGACAGGGCTACCCTCGGTGCGCTCGCTCGACAGCCATGCTCGCCGCTCGTCCCGCGATCGAGCCAGGTTTCTGGCCATCTGCTCAGGGGCCTGATGATGGTGGTTGACCCGTGGGGTTTGGCTGGGGTCTTGGTGGGGTGGCGCGATCCATCCGGTGCGGCCCGGATACTCCGAATCATGGCCCAGCACCACCGTTTTCCAGCCACCGGGCCCGTCATGAACCAGGCCGTGGCAGGCATCGCAGGCCAAGGTCAGATTCTCGATATCGGTCGTCCCGCCCTGGGACCATTCCTGCACATGATGCACCGCCGTCAGGGTGGCGGGGGCGGTGCAACCGGGTCGGGTGCACCCCTTCTCGGCGGCGATCAACGCCAATCGCTGCGCCGGGGACGCCAGCCGTTGACCACGACCCAAATGCAGCGGGAGCCCGTGGTGGTCGAACACCGCCAGGAACGGGATCGCGTTCTGCGCGAGCCGCAGGGCCTCGGGGATGGAGATGCTGCCCCCGGATGCGGTGGTGGTGACCCCGGCGGCCCGCTCCAGCTCGGCCACGGTCATGGTGAAGATCGTCGACACCGGCACTCCCCGATGCGCCCCGAACTTCGCCGGCCCGAAGTCCGGGCGCAGCAACGCCAACACCGCATCATGGGTGCGTTGCGCGGTCGAGCGCCGATCCCGCCCGGCGGCCTGCTCCACCGTCTTCGCGTCGAGGCGATCATCGGCGACCCAGGGGTCGTCGGGGTTGCACATGCCCGGGCGGGCGGCCTTGGCCAGATACGGGTCCAGCACCGCCGACAGCGCCGGGGACAATAACCCCGACACCGGCCGCATCCCGTCCGCGCGTTGGGCACCCAGACAGATCCCGCGCATACGGGCGCGATCCTCATCACCGGTCCGGCGGCCGTCGGGGTCGAGGTGGGCCAGGATCCGTTCCCCCAACACCGGCAACACATCCGGGGACATGTGCAACGCCAACCCCACCAACTGCTGATCGGCCAACTCCCGATCATCGGCGTTCACGCTGCCGGGGATCCGGGCCATGATCTTGCCGATCACCCGCGCATGCTCACCCGAGACCAAACCACGCGCCTGGGCGGCAGCGGTCCACACCACCACCGGGGACTACACCACACCACTGACCGGATCGGCCGTGTCCGCGAGCACATCCACCGCCGCGGCCCGCGCGGCCGCCTCACCCCGACCCAGGTTCAGCGTCTCCCGCAGGAACGTCGACAGTTTGCCCGACCCGGAACGCTGGGGCAGGCACCGTGACTGCGCCTCGGCCGCCAGCTGCCGCGCCACCACATCCAACTGCCGACGCACCGCCTCGACCTCACGCATCGCGTCCACGATCTCGTCGTCGGCATACGGCACCAGAGGCAGGTCCAGGAGGTCGTCGGTCGCCTCGCGCACCGCGGACACCGCCGCGGGCACGTCAGCGTGAACCAACTCCCTCCACTTCATACGTCAATTCTATCAATGCGATTCACGCCGATATACGTGAATTCTATTGTGAATCAACAATATTCAGAATCTAGACGAAGCAGATCGCCGGGCCGCGGCGGTCCCGGCGGATGCCGCGCACGATCCACTCGCGCCAGGCCACCTTCACCGGCCCGCCGTAACAGCGCCTTGTCGCACACCTGCGACCTCACCGTCCTCGTCTCACGGCAAGCCGTTGACCTGGAGCGCTCTCCAGATCGTGGGTTCTTGGAAACGGCGAAGCGTTTGGCGGATGACCCGCGGTTCGCCGGTCGGGCCTTCAAATCCCCCTCCGCCTCCTGACCTGGCTACTGATCCGGGGCATTGATTGAGCCGCGTTCGCAATCGTCGTCGTCGAATTCATAGCCCAGCTTGCGTGAGTTGATGGGTCTGCGGCAGGCGTGGCCCGCGCTGTTCGTGCAGATGGGTCAGGTTGCCGGTGTACCCATTGTCGCGGGCGCGGGTTCTCGGTCGATCCGGCGAGGCGATGCCGTTGTCGGTGCGATCGCGGTCAGCGGAGGCGTTCCCGCGCATGACGATATGTGCGCTGATGTGGGGATCGCCGCACTCGCGCAGTGATCTCTAGCGGTGAAACCAGGGGCGGTTTCGGATCAGGCGCAGGCTGAAGCGGTTTCGGCTCCCGTCGCAGTAGTCTCGGCCTCGCTCAGAGGACTGCCTCGCCGTCGGACTCGGGGGCCTCGGTCCGGCGGCGCAAGACGTGTGGGATGCGGGCCGCCGGGGGAATCACGATTCCGGCATCGGCGAGCCGGTTGGCCGCCTGTTCGGGATCGGCGGGCTGACCGACGGTCGGGCCGTGGCCGATGGGTACCACCGAATGCACGACGGTGTCGGGGTAGATATGGACATAGTTGAAGGCCTGCGCGCCGTCGCGGCCGCGCTGGCCGCCCTCCGCGGCCGCCATGTCCTGGCTGTAGCAGGTTGCCGAGGCCACCGAGACCGGTATCCCGGCGAAGGTCGCGGTGCTCGAAAGGTGCAGGTGTCCGGCCAGAATGGCGCGCACATCGGTGCCGTCCAGCGCATCGGCCAGGCGGCGCTGGTCGCGCAGCTCCACCAGCACGGCCAGGTCCTGGACGCAGGGGATGGGCGGGTGGTGCATGGCCAGCACGGTGCCGAAGGGTGCGGGTTCGGCGAGAACCTCACGCAGCCAGGCCAATTGGTCGTCGGTGACCTCACCCCAATGGTGCCCCGGGACCGTGGTGTCGAGCGCGATGACGCGCAGCCCGTCGAACATGTGCACGGCATCGAACGGTGCGCCGGAACCCTGCTCATCCAGCAGATGCTCGCGCAGGACCGCCCGGTCGTCGTGGTTGCCGGCGACCCACACCACGGGCGCGCCGATCCGTTCGGCCCACGGCTCCACCAGGTCCCGCAGTGCGCGGTACGCGCCCGGCTCGCCCTGGTCGGTGAGGTCGCCGGTGAAGACGATGGCGGTCGGCGCGATGCGGCTGGCCTCGGCCTGCTCGAGCAGGGTGGACAGCCGCGCCTCGGCGTCGACCGCGCCGTAGAGCCCGGTGTCGGCGGCGATCAGATGGGTGTCGCTGAAATGGAAAAGGACATGATCTGCCCTGGGATACTCGGCGACTCGCGAGATGTGCACGGACATCCTCCCCGGCGTTGGTGGTAGCGCCCCTCGGCTTGCCGACTCTGTCGACGGAGCTTGCCGATCTCGTCGCCAGAATAGCGAAGCGTGTTTCCTCCAGGTTGCCCCCGCCCAGTGACGACCTGCTTGCGGGAAGGTGAGATTTGGATGTCGGGACTAATGGCGGAGGCTACCGGCCAGCAGTCGCGGATGTTCCTGCTCACGGGCATGGAGCAGGGCGAAGTAGCGGCGCAGCATCAGGGCGGCTGTGGTCGCCAGACCGGCCGTGAGCCCCCACCAGACGCCCACCGCGCCGAGGCTGGCCGGGAACGCCAGCAGCAACGCCGTGGGCAATCCCACACCCCAGTAGCCGACCACGGAGAGCCGGAAGCCGGCCCCGGTGTCCTCGAGTCCGCGCAGCAGACCGACTCCGATGTTCTGGGCGGCGTCGAAGAACTGCAGAACGATGGCGATCACCAGCAGCGTGTGCGCGAGCGCCACGGTCGCCGAGTCGCTGTCGGCGAGGAACGGCCGCAGCACCCCGTCCGGCGCCAGCACATACGCGATCCCCGTGACACCGGCCATCAGTCCCGCGCACCGTAGCGCCAGCCATGCCACCGACCGCGCGTGCGCGAACTCATCGCGCGCCACCGCCTTGCTCACCAGGATCGACGCACCGTGTGAGAGCCCGATCGCCACCTGGAACACGATGTACACGATCTGAGACACGACATTGTGCGCGGCCAGCGCCGCCGACCCCAGGCTCCCCATCACCAGCGCCAGCACCGAGAACATCCCCGCCTCGGACCCATAGGTGAGCGCGATCGGCGTCCCCAGCCGCAACTCCTCCCGCACCGTCGCCGCACGCACCGGCCACATCCGAACCGGCAGCGTCGCACCGAGATTCGGATTCCGCCGCACCATCGCCCAGAACACCCCGAAGGTGATCGCGAAAACCAGCGAGGTCGCCACGCCGACGCCCGTCAACCCCAGTTCCGGCGATCCCGCCCACCCGTGTATGAAGGTCAGCGCCAGCACCAGATTCAGCACCACCGACCCCAACGTCACCAGCAGCAACGCCTGCGGCCGCTGCATCCCCACCGTGTACTGCCGCACAACCTGAAACCACAGGCAGGGCACCAGCCCCGGCGCCAACGCGACCATCATCGGCCGTGCCTGCACCAGCACCTCCGCGTCCTGTCCGAGCCACCGCAGCGTCCACCCCGATCCGATGAGCAGTGCGCCCCCGAGCAATCCGGCGACGGTCGCAATCAGAAAACTCGACCTGACAACCTCCCGCACCTCTCCCTCGGCGCCCCGCCCCTGCTTCTCGGCACGACTCACCACGGTGGCCACCTGATTACCCGTCCCGGTAATCAACCCCACGCACATGGTCCGAATCTGGTTGAACAACACCAACGCCAATCCGCCCGCCGCCACCTGCCGCACCCCGAGCGTCCCCATCAACGCAATATTCGTGGTGGACACCGCGACCTGAGCCAACTGGGTCACAGCGATGGGCGCGGCAAGCGAAGTCAGCGCCCGCCCATCGGATTGCCGTAGCCCCCCGATCATTTCGCGGCAGCCTCCTCCGCGATCGCCGGTGCGCTGTCCGGCATGTGAATGGTGTACGTATCGCCACGCGCGGTTCCGTGCATGGTCGCGATGAATCGCGCGACCAGATCGGCCTGGTCGGTCAGCCGCTGCCGATGCTCTTCCAGGGCCAGGCGCATCCGATCGTCGTTTCCGGCCAGGAGGTCGCCGATCTCATGGGCGGGCATGCCCAGGGCGGACAGCGTGTGGATCAGTTCGGCCTGCCGGGTCAGGCCGGTCGGGTCCGTGCCGCCCGCCTGATGCGGCAGCGCGTGATCGAGATGGCGCATGAGTTCGATTTCCCGAGGATCGGGCCGATATGCGGGCCGATGCCGCCGCAGCAATTCCACGATCTCGATTTCGCGAGTCTTGTCGACGAGGTGGCGGTCGTGCATCCACTGCTCGTCGAACACCGTGTCCAGATACTTCTCCCCGTCATCGTTGACGATCGCCACGATGACGGAATGAGGCGGATAGTCGTCGAGTCGCGTGAGGGCCGCGAGCACTGTGCTGCCCGACGAACCGCCGATCAACAGGCCGAGTTCGGCGGCCAGCGCGCGGGCGGTCGCGAAGGCGTCGACATCGGAAACCTTGATCCGGTCTCGTTCATCGATCAGGTGCAGGTCCTGATCCACATGAATACCGGGTTCCGCACCCAGCGGCGTCCCCGTCCCCGACTGCCAGTAATCGTGCGCCGGGCCGCCGAAGGCGATCGAGCCTTCCGGCTCGACGCCTACCAGCCGTGGCCGGCAACCACGGTCCCGCAGCCCACGGGCGGTACCGAACAGCGACCCGCCCGTGCCGACCGCGCCCACGAGGATGTCGACCTTCTCGAGGGCCTCCAGCAGTTCTTCCGCGAGCCCGTAATAGCCGACGCCGTTGGCCGGGTTGTCGTGTTGCGCCGAGAAGAAGGCGGTCGGTCCTTCCAGCTCGGCCATCTCGGCCGCACGTTCCTCGCGCGCCGAGGTGGACAGCCCGTCATCGCCCTCATCGGACACGAATTCGAGCACGGTTCCCATGGCCCGCATGGCATTCAGCTTCGCCGCGCACGCATGGTGATCGACCACCGCGGTGAACCGATACCCCCGCTCCCGCGCCACGACGGCAAGCCCCAATCCGGTATTCCCCGAGGTCGATTCGATAATGTGCCCACCCGGCCGCAACACCCCGCGCCGCTCGGCGTCCACCACCATCGCCCGCGCCATCCTGATCTTGGCGGACCCGGTCGGATTCCTCGTCTCCAGCTTCAGCAACAGCCTCGACCCGGTCGTTCGGCTGACACCCAGCTCGAACAACGGCGTCTGTCCGATCAGCTCCGACACACGCCTGGCAATAACCGGCATGGAGGTTTTCTCCTTCGAAAGGTCATGATTACTCGGAATAGGGCAGACCAGAGCCGTGAACGAAGCCGACGGCCACGTTAGTCCACGGTTCGAGGCACTTCCAGATGCCACTCGAAACTTCGCACTCCCGAAACATCGTTCAACACGACTTTCGGCGGAATGGGGAGATCATGGAAAGCGGACTCATTGGAATCCATCTGATACCCGGCCGTATTAGGGTAAATGAGCAGATCACCCATTTCCGCGGCGCGCGGAAGCGGAACCCTCCGCCAACTGAGCATGTCGCCTTCGAGGCAGGTACATCCACCAATGCTGGTCGGTGTCATCGATCCCGCCGACTGGGGCCACAGAATGGGGTCGGGCAGGTACTCACTGTTGAACCATTGCTCGGAGAGGCTGAGGCTGCTGCCATTCACGGTGAGGATGTCGTACGGGACGCCATATGCGATGCGGGTTTTGATGCCCTGTATACCGAAGACGCTGCAACCAGCGTGGTCGAGGAGAGCGCGGCCGGGCTCGATGGCCAGCCGAATTCCGGCCTCGCGCAGGCGCGCGCCGAGGTCGTTGTTCGCCAGTACCGCCGCGAGCATGCGGGGGCCCGGTTCGGGGAAATGGTAGGGGTAATAGGACTTCGGGGACAGAAACCGCTCATTATGGAACCACCGGGGGTTGACCAGCTTCGTGAAGGCATTCCAGGCCTCCGCTGGAACGTAGTCGACACCGAATCCGCCGCCGATGGAGATTGTGGTTATCGGGTGGCCGAGAGAGCGGGCTTCCGGACAGCGCTCGAGGAGCGACGCGGCCATCTCGGCGCGCGGCGCGGCCTCATAGCCCGTGAGGTGAAAGCTGAAGCCCTCCAGGCGGATCGCCGTGATGTCGGTCCGGGTCAGGGCAAGGTCGAGTTCGAAATCCGTCAGGCCGAAACGACTCTCGGAGCCCGGTGGTTGCACGCGCAGCAGAGCACGCGACGGAATGCCGAGCCCGGCCAGCCGGGCGAGCTCGTCGAGGTTGTCGATGGCGACCAGGGCGCTGTAGCGCGCCGAGAGTTCCAGTAGGTCATCGGATTTGGCGGGCCCGGTGACCATCAGATCCGCGCCCCGGATGCCGCCGCGCAACGCGGCCAGGAACTCTCCCCCGCTGGAGACGTCCAAGCCCGTACCTGTTTTCGCGCAGGCGCCGACGACACTCGGGGATTTGTTCGCCTTTTTGGCGTAGTAGATGTCCCCCCTGACCTCGGCGTCGGCGAACACCTTCTGAAAGGCGCGGATGTTCTCCACGATCCGGGCGGGATACATGATGTGGAAGGGCCCGCCGACGTTCTCGGCGATCGTGCGCAGCAGATTCGGATGCTCGAGTAGACGCCGTTCCCAGTCGTCGCGGTGCGCGGGCAGTGGGGTGGCAGTGATATCGAAGATGCCGGGCGACACGGTCAGCGGATCCAGTATGTCGGTCAGCGTGCTCTCCTTCTATCCGGCGGTCCGAAAGCGTCTCAGTCCCATAGCGATACCTCCGTGCCACGACCTTCGGCGATGGCGCGATCGGCGAGGGCGTGTGCCACGGCGATGTCCGTGAGGACCAAGCCGCTGTTGTAGACGAAAACGCGCTCGTCGGCGGTGGTACGGCCTACGGCGCGGCGGTCGAGGATCCGGGGTAGCTCCGCGTCCACCTGGCGCAGCCGGCCGTCGGGACCGGCCATGTCGGTGCCGGTGAGGGCCATCTGCTCCGCGCTGGTGGCGATTACGCGGTCGGCCTCGGCCAAAGTGGAAGGGGCCAGCCCGTAGCCGACCAGCACCACGGTCGCGCCGGGCGCGAGGTCCTTGGCCTCGATGGCGACTCGGGTGCCGGGGCCGGCGGTGGCGAGGATGACGTCCGCTTCGCGGGCCGCCGCGTCGGGATCGCTGACGATGTCCAGCTCGGCCTGCGGATGATGGTGCAGCAGTTGCCGATGCACCGCTTCCAAGCCCTCGGGGTGGGTGCCGTAGAGCATCAGTCGGTTCAGGTGCGGATTCGCCGCCAGTAGGTGGGGTAGCGCATTGCGGCCCTGCGTGCCGGTGCCGATCAGCAGCACGCTGCGGGCGCCGGGGCGAGCGCACTCGCGGACCAGCAGGGCCGACACCGCGGGTGTGCGCAGCGCTCCGACGCGTGCGCAATCCATCAGCGCGATAGGGGTTCCCGTCGAGTCGTCGTACAGCGAAATCGTGGTGAAGTACCGCTTGTTCGATCTGTCGTGGTGCGGGTCGAACTTGTAGCTGGTCTTCATGGCCACCACCCGGCGGCGGCCGTCGCGGCCCAGCATGGCGTAGGCCACCGACCAGCCGTCGGGGTGCGCCACGCTGAGCTTGCGGGGGTTGTCCGAATCGCCGCTCGCCAGCGCGAGATACGCGTCCTCGACGGCGCGCACCACCTCGGCGGGGCTTATCGGGACGTCGGCCAGGTCGCTACGGGACAGCACCCGCAGCGGGGTAGGTCGGGCATTCACGTATCGATCCCTCGGCTCGTGCGGAATGGTGCTACCACGCGCTGGCCATACCCGTTCTCGGCGGCCTCGGACGCGTCGCGACGACGCTGGGGCAGCCGAATGTTCACCCGCTTGAGCCAGCGGTCGGTGCCGTCGTAGCGGGGGGTGAACGGCACCCGCCCGTGCACCACGACGTCATTGTCCACCAGCAGGAGTTCTCCGGGGGCCAAAGCGGCGGTGATGCACACCCTTTCGAGCTCCGCGGCCAAATGTCCATACGCGGACCGGAATTCGAGGTCGGCGCTGTCGAGCGGGGTGTACGCGGGGTCGAAGCGCAGTGTCAGATTGCCCTCGTCGCTGCCGAGGGCGGCGACCGGCGGCGCGAGCGCATCGCCGAACGCGGTGCCGTAGGACACGTCGGGCAGGATGGGCAGCAGCGCGCGGCTCAGCGTTTCCCGTTGCGCCGCATCGAGTTCCACGCGCCGCACCGATGACACCGTGGTCCCCACCCGTTCGGGGTTGCGCAGGCAGCCCAGCATGAGCAGGTTCGCTCGGTCGGGGTGGAAGGCGTCCTCGGTGTGCGGGCTGAGCAGTGTCGTGCTGCTCGCTCCCGACTGCTCGTGCTCGTGTCCCGGCGTCGGAACGATGTTGTTCACCAGCCGCCCGCCCTGTTGTCCCTCCCACCCGAATGGCTCACCGGCACACCGGGCCAGCAAGAGCATGGCGATATCCAGCTCGAAGGATGCCGAGCGCTGTGCGCGATCCCCGGCCCGGGCCGCCGCCTCGCGCCAATCGTGTGGCGTGGCGCCGAGTTCGTCATCGGTGACGGGGAGGGTGCGGATCACGGTCGCGCCCGCGTCGGTGGCGGGCGGGCGCATGGCCTCGTGCACCGTGTCCGGCAGCCGGCCGTACTCGGCGTCGATGTGGTGCAGCAGGATCGGGTGTGAGAGCGTGGCTGCTATCTCCGGGCGAGCGCCGACTGTGACGGCGATCTCACAGGCGAGGTGACGCACCGCGCGCGCGGCGGGTTCCGGTAGGTCGCGCCGTTCGATGTCCGAGGGGTGAAGCGTCTGACGTTCGGAGAGAACGCTTTTCACCAAGGGGAGGGCCTTCCTGGCTCGGCGGTGTCATGGTGATCTTGGCTCGGCTGACGACCGTATTAGCCGCGATTTGATTTGGCAAGCCTTACCTAACGGTGTGTTGCGGAAATAGCCGACGAGTATTGAACGCTTTGTTGGCGGAGGCCGGTCCGACCCGATCGCGCGTCGCGACTCGGCGCGCGTGTTCACGTTTCTCGCCGCGCGCCCGATCCACCTGGATGATGAGAGGGGTGCGAATCCGAATGGCCGGCCGACGGGCCCTACCGACCCGCGCCGGCCTGCTGGGCGCGGCCGCCGCGCTGGTTCTGCTGACCGGTTGCGGGACAGGCGATCTCACGCCGGTGCCGGATGACATGCCGCCGGGGGCGGGGGCGCCCGTGCCGGTGATCGATCTGGATGCGCCGGGGCGCACGGCTGTCGCCCTGCGGAGCTGGGCGGAGGCGCAACACGGGCCGACGGGGATTCCGGTAATGGCGCTCGAGGCTTACGGGTATGCGGCGGCGGTGATGGCGCGGACCAAGCCCGAATGCGGGATCGGGTGGACGACGCTCGCGGGGATCGCGAGCGTGGAGAGTCGGCACGGGTCGCACGGAGGGTCGCATATCGCCGATGACGGGACGGTGTCGCCGCCGATTCGCGGACTGCCGCTGGACGGTTCGCCGGGGCGTGCGCGGATTCTGGATATTGGTTCCACCGAGGCGAATCCGGTGTACGTGCGGGCGATGGGTCCGTTCCAATTCATTCCGGAGACCTGGCAACGCTGGGGCGTGGACGCGAACGGCGACGGGAAGATCGATCCGGACAATATCGACGACGCGGCCTTGACCGCCGCGCGCTACCTCTGCGCGATGGGCGGTGACCTCACCGGCGCCCCGGGCTGGCAGCAGGCCCTGCTCACCTACAACCAGTCCACCACTTACATGAACACAGTCCGCTACCGAGCCGCCGCCTACAGCGTCGGCCGCCGGGTCTGAACGAAAGCCCTTCACCACTAATCGCGACACGCCCAAAGGTTCGCGGCCGTCTCGATTCTGGACTGACGGAGCGGGGGAGCGAAGCGGAGGAGCGGAGGAGGGAAGAATCGAGACCTCAGGGCCGCGAACCCGCCCCGGAGCGAAGCGGAGGGGCAAATAAAGCACTGCTAGGCTCGTCAGCGCACGGGATCGCCGTGCGACCTGCCGAGTCAGTAGCCGAAGGAGTGTCGTTTCGTGGCCATCATCGAACAGGTCGGAGCTCGCGAGATCCTTGATTCGCGTGGCAACCCCACCGTCGAGGTCGAGATCGCTCTCGACGACGGCACCCTCACCCGCGCGGCCGTGCCCTCCGGTGCGTCCACCGGTGAGCACGAGGCCGTCGAGCTGCGGGACGGTGGCGATCGCTACCAGGGCAAGGGCGTGCAGAAGGCCGTCGAGGGCGTCCTCGACGAGATCGCCCCGGCTGTGATCGGTCTCGACGCCGTCGAGCAGCGCACCGTCGACCAGACCCTGCTGGATCTGGACGGAACCCCGGACAAGTCGCGTCTGGGCGCCAACGCCCTGCTGGGCGTCTCGCTCGCGGTGGCGCGCGCCGCGGCCGAGTCCTCGGGCCTGGAGCTGTTCCGCTATGTCGGCGGCCCGAACGCCCACGTCCTGCCGGTGCCGATGATGAACATCCTCAACGGTGGCGCGCATGCCGACACCGGTGTGGATGTGCAGGAGTTCATGATCGCCCCGATCGGCGCGCCCACCTTCAAGGAGGCGCTGCGCTGGGGCGCCGAGGTCTACCACACCCTCAAGTCGGTGCTGAAGGCGCAGGGCCTGTCCACGGGTCTGGGTGACGAGGGCGGTTTCGCGCCGGACGTCGCGGGCACCCGCGCCGCGCTGGACCTGATCGCCTCGGCCATCGAGAAGGCCGGCTACAAGCTGGGCAGCGAGATCGCGCTGGCCCTGGACGTGGCGGCCACCGAGTTCTACACCGCCGGACAGGGTTACAAGTTCGAGGGCCAGGTGCGCAGCGCCGCCGAGATGAGCCAGTTCTACGCCGACCTGCTCGGCCAGTACCCGCTGGTCTCCATCGAGGACCCGCTGTCGGAGGACGACTGGGACGGCTGGGTCGCCCTGACCGACCAGATCGGCGACAAGATCCAGCTGGTCGGCGACGACCTGTTCGTCACCAACCCGGACCGCCTGGAGGAGGGCATCGCCAAGGGCGCGGCCAACGCACTCCTGGTGAAGGTCAACCAGATCGGCACCCTGACCGAGACCCTGGACGCGGTCGAACTGGCCCACCGCAACGGCTACAAGACCATGATGAGCCACCGGTCCGGCGAGACCGAGGACACCACCATCGCCGACCTGGCGGTGGCGGTCGGCTCCGGCCAGATCAAGACCGGCGCCCCGGCCCGTTCGGAGCGCGTGGCCAAGTACAACCAGCTGCTCCGCATCGAGGACGCCCTGGGTGACTCGGCGCGCTACGCCGGTGACGCCGCCTTCCCGCGTTTCGCGTTCGAAGGCTGAATAATCGGTAGCTCGAGCCCCGACGTGGCTCGAGGGGTCTCAGGGCCCGTACCCCCGAGAGCCCCACGAGTTGGAAAATCGGATGAGTTTCGAGGTGTGAGATGACGGAGCGACGGGCGCGCGGAACCAGTCCGGCAGGACGAAGTGACCGGCGCCCGTCGCGCTCCGTTCGCGCCAAGAACGCCTCGGGCGCCAAGCGGACCGAAACCGCCACCGCCGTCTCGAAATCCGGCGCCGCCTCGAAGTCCTCGAGGTCGGGCGGCGCCCGCGCCGCCTCCGGGCAGTCGGCTGCCAAGCGGCGGACCGCCACCAGGGCGAATGCGAAGCCCGAACGGCGCGAACGCAAGATCCTCGGCTTATCCACGGGCCGTGCCGTGCTGCTGGCCGCGGTATTGGCGGGCTTGGCGCTCACCTTGGCGGTGCCATTGCGCACCTACTACACGCAGCGGTCGGACGCCGGCGAGCTGGCCACCCAGCATCGCCAGCTCGAGGAAGAGGTCGCAAACCTGCGCGATCGTCGTGCGCAGCAACAGGATCCGAATTACATCAAGGCCGAGGCCCGAGACCGCCTGCGCCTGGTGATGCCGGGCGAGACGCCCTACATCGTGCAGATCCCCGAGATCGAGCAGCCGGCCATTCCGGCCCAGCCGGCCAAATCGCGGGAGCCCGACCCCTGGTACACGCAGCTGTGGAACAGCGTTTCGTCGCCGCAGCCCGTGGCCGCCCCCGCTCCACCCGCGCCGGCGCTCCCGCCGCCCGCCCCCACCGAGGAAGGACAACCCAGGTGACCGCAGCCGAGAACGACCCCAGCGAGCGCGATCTCGCGATCGTCGCCGAGCAACTGGGCCGGGCTCCGCGCGGCGTGCTCGCCATCGCCTACCGCACTCCGGACGGCCTGCCCGCGGTGGTGAAGACCGCGCCCAAGCTCCCGGACGGCACCCCCTTCCCGACGCTGTACTACCTGACGGACCCCCGCCTGACCGCCGAGGCGAGCCGTCTCGAGACCACCGGTCTGATGCGCGACATGTCCGAACGCCTCACCCGCGATCCGGAACTCGCCGCCGCCTACCGCGCCGCGTACGACAGCTATCTGTCCGAACGCAATGCCATCGAAGACCTCGGAACCGACTTCGCCGGCGGCGGCATGCCGGACCGCGTCAAGTGCTTGCACGTCCTGATCGCCCACTCCCTGGCCAAGGGCCCGGGCCTCAACCCGCTCGGCGACGAGGCCGTCGCCTTGGCCGCCGACCACGGGTTGCGCGGCACCGCGATTCCGGCGGACTGGCCGAAATACGATCAGTACCGCACCGATTCGGCCGCAGGCCAGGCGTGAGTCGGACCGGTCGCGAGACGCATTCAGTACCACTCGAATTCAGGGGTCAGTGATGAGCAAGGCGGAATTCGCCCAGAGCGCGGCCGGAGCCGGGAGCGCGGCGGCCGAGGGACACGAGCGGATCGCGGCGGTCGACTGCGGCACCAACTCCATCAGGCTGCTCATCGCCGATGCCACTCGAAACGATGATGGCGCACCGCATCTGACCGACGTGCACCGCGAAATGCGGATCGTGCGGCTGGGGCAGGGCGTGGATGCCGCGGGCGCGCTGAATCCCGAAGCGATCGAACGCACTCGGGTGGCATTGCGCGACTATGTGGATCTCATGCGCAAGCATGGAGTGACGCGGGTGCGCATGGTCGCCACCTCGGCCACCCGCGATGCCTCGAACCGCGAGGACTTCTTCACCATGACCGGCGTGGAGCTGGGCCGGGTGGTGCCCGGTGCGCAGGCCGAGGTCATCACCGGCGACGAGGAGGCGCGGCTCTCGTTCGCCGGTGCCGTGGGTGAACTGTCCAGTGCCGCAGGGCCCTTCGTGGTGGTCGATCTGGGTGGCGGGTCCACCGAGGTGGTGCTGGGCGACGCATCGGGCGTACAGGCGGCGTACTCGGCCGACATCGGCTGCGTCCGGATCACCGAGCGGTGCCTGCACGGCAATCCGCCCACCCGCGAGGAGGTCGCCTCGGCGCGCTTCTTCGCTTCGGAGCGGCTGGCGCAGGCGTTCGGGGTGGTGCCGGTGGAGCGCGCGCGCACCTGGGTGGGCGTGGCCGGAACCATGACCACGATCGCCGCGGTGTCGCTGGATCTGCCCGAATACGATTCGGAGAAGGTGCATCTCACGCGTCTGTCGCTGCCGGAGCTGCGCCGGGTGTGCGATCGGCTGATCGGCATGAACCACGACGAGCGGGCCGCGCTCGGACCCATGCACCCGGGCCGGGTGGATGTGATCGGCGGTGGCGCGGTGGTAGCCGAAGTGCTCGCCGACGAGCTGGCGCGCCGGGCGGGAATCGGTGAGCTGATTGTCAGCGAACACGACATCCTGGATGGCATCGCGCTATCCATCGCCTGATCGGAGCCCTTTTCGAGCGAATTCGGGGCATCTGTCCATCGCCCTGCTCGTCCTGAACGTTCCCTGAGCAATTGTGACATGGGTTAATACCTGAGGTTGCTGTCAGATTGCCCTGTGTGGGAGGGTCTCGGGTATGTCAGGAGTAGCTCAAAACGCGAAACCGGCCACCGAACGCACCCTGTTCGGCCATCCCATCGGTATCGCGAATCTGTTCGGCGTCGAATTGTGGGAACGATTCTCGTTCTACGGAATGCTCACGATTCTCGGCTACTACCTGTATTACACGACCACCGACGGCGGTCTGGGTCTGGCCAAGTCCACCGCCACCGGCATTGTGGGCGCCTATGGCGGTCTGGTCTATCTGTCGACCGTGCTCGGCGCGTGGGTCGCGGACCGCCTGCTCGGCTCCGAGCGCACCGTCTTCTATGGCGGTGCCATAGTCATGGCCGGCCATATCGCGCTGGCGATCCTTCCGGGGCTGACCGGTGTCGGCGTCGGTCTGGTGCTGGTCGCACTGGGTTCGGGTGGCTTGAAGGCGAATGCCTCCTCGCTACTGGGAACCCTGTACGAGAAGAACGATCCGCGCGCGGACGGCGGCTTCACGCTCTTCTATCTGGGCATCAACCTGGGCGCCTTCGCCGGTCCGCTGATCACCGGTCTGCTGCGGGATCACGTGGGCTTCCACTACGGCTTCGGCGCCGCCGCCATCGGTATGGCGATCGGCCTCACCCAGTACGTCATCTTCCGCAAGAACCTCGGCGAGCATGGCCGCGATGTGCCGAACCCGTTGCCGCCCATCGCGATTACGAAGGTCATGGCGGCCCTCGCGGCGATCCTCGTGGCGGTCGCCATCGCGTGGGCGACCGAGCTGGTGACCCTGTCCAACCTGCCCGACGCCACCACCGTCGTGATCGTCGCGGCGTCGATCGCCTACTTCGCCGTTATGCTGACCAGCGAGAAGGTGACCGCGGTGGAGCGTACCCGGGTGCGCGCGTACATGCCGCTGTTCATTGCCAACGCGGTGTTCTGGTCGCTGTTCCAGCAGATCTTCACCGTGCTCGCGGTGTACTCGGACGAGCGCATGAACTGGTCCATCGTCGGCTGGACCGCACCTTCGAACTGGATCGGCTCCATGGAGCCGGTGTGGATCATCGCCCTGTCGCCGCTGTTCGCGATCATGTGGACCCGCCTGGGCAAGCGCTCCCCGAGCACCCCGCGCAAATTCTCGCTGGGCGTGATCGGCATGGGCGCGGCGTTCCTGCTGTTCACCCTCTTCGCGGGCGCCCACGGCAAGTCGGTCTCGTTCGTGATCGTCTTCTTCATCCTCGGCGCCTTCGCCGTCTCGGAACTCATGCTCTCCCCGATCGGCCTGTCGGTCACGACCAAGCTGGCCCCCAACGCCTTTCGCGCGCAGATGATGGCCCTCTACTTCTTCTCCGTCGGCATCGGCACCTCGATGTCGGGCGTGCTGTCCAAGTTCTACGACCCCTCCCACGAACTGGCCTACTTCGGCCTCACCGGCCTGGTGGCCATTCTCGTCGGCGCCATTGTCTGGACGATCGCCCCCTGGATCAGCCGCCACATGGAGGGCGTGCACTGACCTGTCGAACCGCGGCCGCCGAGCCGAATTCGGTTCGGCGGCTTCGCTATCGGTGGACCCGGTTCACATGCCCGGCATGGCGAGGAATTCGTAGATGTCGATGGTTCCGCCACATTCGGTGTGCGGATGTCCCTTCAGCACGTCCACGAGCGCCTCGGTGGAGCTGGCCTGCAAGATGGAGAAACCCCCGATCGCGCCGTCGGCGTTCAGGGATCCCGGCCCCAGCGGAGACCCGAGGTCGACAATCGCGGACCCGGCCCGTGCGGCCCAGTCCTTCCATGCCCGCATCCCCGCCGCCTGGGCATCCGGGGTGCTCTGGGCCATTCGCTGTCTGGTGCTCTGATCCGACTTGTAGAGCACGAGGAATTTGGTCATCGGTGACTCCTGAGTGGCCTCCCCCGACTATTTGCCAATCGTATGCCGATGCTCCGGCGGATGGTGAGGAATCCGCGGCCGGATGCGACCGCCGGCCGGTCCCGGCGGGACTGGTCGTGAGTACTTAAGTGCGACAGATTCCCGGTCGCCGCGATCTTCATAACGTTGTCCTCATCACCTTCACACCACCGAGGAGAACCACGATGAGCGACATCAACGAGCTGGTCGAGCGCTACATGACCGCCTGGAACACCACCGACGCCGCCGCCCGGGCGGCCCTGATCGCCGAGCTGTTCACCGACGACGCCGAATACACCGACCCGCTGGTCTCCGTCCGCGGCCACGCCGGCCTCGACGCCACCATCGCCGCGGTCCAAGCCCAGTTCCCGGGCCTCGAATTCCGCCTCGGCACCCCGGTCGACGCCAACCACCACATCGCCCGCTTCACCTGGCACCTCGGCGCCCCCGGCACCGAACCAGTGGTCATCGGCTTCGACGTCGCCGCCATCAGCACCGACGGCCGCATCGAACGCGTCTACGGCTTCCTCGACAAGGTCCCCACCGGGCTCTGAACCTCCCCGTTTTCGTCATCCCGGCGTGCTTTTCGGCCGGAATCCAACCCGACCCGGTATCGCTCGGAGGGTATGGATCCCGGCCGAGAACATGCCGAGATGACGGAGGGCGACACCGAAAACTCTGTCAGACAAGGGATTCCCATGTTCTTCACCACCCCTACCGACGGCACCAGGCTCGCCTACGAGGATTACGGCACCGGCCCGGCAATCGTGTTCGTCGCCGGAGCCATGCTCAATACCGATATGTGGGAGTACCAGATCCCCTTCTTCGCCGAGCGCGGCTACCGCTGCATCGCCCTGGACCGGCGCGGCCACGGTCGCTCGGATCGGCCGCGCGGCGGCTACGACCTCGACACCACCGTCGCCGACCTGGCCGCCCTGCTGGAACACCTGGACCTGACCGAGGTCACCCTGGTCGGACATTCCACCGGCGGCGTGGAGGCCGCGCGCTATCTGGCACGGCATGGCGAATCCCGGGTGGCGCGTGTGGCTTTCGTGTCGGCGATGCTGCCGTTCCTGGAGTTCACCGACGACAACCCCGGCGGTGCGCCGGTCGCGGTGCTGGAGGACATGCTGCGCCGTATTCGCGCCGATCGGCCCAAGTGGCTGGCCCGGCAGTCGCAGCTGTACTTCGCCGAGCAGTGGGGCAATGAGGTGTCGCCCGAGCAGTCGGACCTCACCTACCGACAGTGCCTGTCCACCGCGCCGTGGGCGACGCTGAAGATCCAGGAGGCGGTCTTCCACGCCGACAGCCGGGAAGCCGTGCGCGCCATCACCATTCCGGCGCTGATCGTGCACGGCGACGCCGACTTCTCGGCGCCGATCGATATGACCGGCCGCCGCACCGCCGAACTGATGCCGAGCGCGACCTACCGCGAATACCCGGCCGGCGGGCACGGGCTGTATGTCACCCACGCCGAGCAGCTCAACGCCGACCTGCTCGAATTCATCAAGGCATGATGGCTCCATTACGGTCGGGTGCGGGAAGCGCACTGGCCCAGCAGGTTTCCCGCACGACGGTCGGAGTGATCAATGAAGCTGCGCGGCGATGTCTTTCAGTTCGCCTCGCGAGGTGACGCCGAGCTTCGGATACGCCTTGTACAGGTGATAACCGACGGTGCGGTGACTCAGGAACAGCTGGGCGGCGATGTCGCGATTGGACAGTCCCTGTGCGGCGAGGCGAACGATCTGCAACTCCTGCGGGGTCAGCCCGGTCGCGGAACTTCGCGACGGGGCCGGATCGGCCTCCGGCGCGCCGGCGGCGGTCAGCTCGTGACGGGCGCGCTTGGCCCACAATTCCAGCTCCAGCCGCTCGAAGACCTCGAGAGCCTCGTGCAGCCTGGTGCGCGCCTCGGTCTTGCGGCGCGCTCGGCGCAACCATTCGCCGTAAAGCAGGGCGGTGCGCGCGAATTCGATGGGACGGGCTTCCCGATCATGGGTCGCCAACGCCCGCGCGTACAGATCTTCGGCCTGATCGTCCTGCAGCAGCGCGCGGCAGCGTAAAACCAGAGCGTCGGCCCACGGCTGACCCACCGATTCGGCCCAGCCCTCGAAATTCGCGAAGGGCGCGGCGGCCCGCTCCGGGGCTCCGATCCGGACCGCGGCCTCGACCAGATCGGGAACGGCTCGGATAGCGCAGATATGGTGATCGAACGGAACTTTGGTCAAACGTTCGAAGCGTGACAGCGCTGGCTCCGCGCGACCGGCTCCGAGCTCGAGCAGCCCCAGCGACCAGTGCGCCCAGGGTGCACCGGGTGCGATCGCTCCCGGCCTGTCCCCGGTGAGCCCCAGTTCGGCGTGCGCCCGGCACTCGGCTTCGTCGCCGCGCAGAGCATCCACATGCGCCAGCACACTGCTGAGTTGTCGCACCCACTGCTGTTGGCCGGTGTCACGCGCGAGGTCGCGAGCTTCGACCGTCGTGGTGCGCGCGTCGCGGAGGCGTCCGGTGAAAATGTCGGCTTCGACGGCGAAGAACAGCACGGTCGGCAATCGTCCGGCCGCACCGGCAGCGCGGTGCCGCGCCTGCAGGGACATGGCCAGATCGAAGGCGGGCTCATCCTGCCCGCGCGCCAGCGCGATTCCGCAGAGAATCGACAGCATCTGCTCGGAAACCTCACCAAGCGCGCGGATTTCATCGAGCGTATCGGTGAGGGACAGCGGTTTGCCAGGGCCTCGATCGAAGAGCCTGCTGATGTATCGCACAACGGGGGTCACCGCCAGCTCGTCCGCCAGCCGCAGGTCCGCGAGCTGCTTCAGAACCTCGGTCAATTCTGGTTCGCCCAGATACCACCCGGTGTGCATGGCCTGAACCAGCAAGCCCGCGGCCTGCTCCGGTTCGGCGCACGAAATGCTCGCCGCCGCGTCGGTCAAGAGCCGGTGCGCCTCGGGGAACTCGCCCTGCCAGAACCGGGCCAGCGCCTGCACCTGGGAAAGGCCGGCGCGCAATGACTCCGAGCCGACCTCGCGGGCCGTGCGCCGGGCCAGGTCCGCGGCCCGCTCCACATCACCCGACTCCAGCGCAGCCTGCGCGGCGAGAGCCTGGCGTCGCGTCCGATCCTCCGGCCGATCGCTGAGCCGGGCCGCCCGATCGTAGGCCGCGGCCGCCGCCTTGTGCCCGCCGCGCTCGCGCGCCCGAACGGCGCTGCGCTCCAAGGCATCCGCCACCTCGGCATCCGGACCGAGGGTCGCGGCCGCCCGATGCCAGGCCCGGCGATCCGCCTGCTCGGGCGCGTCGAGGGCCTCGGCCAGGGCGCGATGCACCGCCAGACGTTGACCCATCGGGGCACGTTGATAGACCGCCGCTCGAATCAGCGGGTGGCGGAACGTGATCGACAGGTCGGTACCCGTTCCGCGCTGCAACAGACCCGCCGCCTCGGCGGGTGCGAAATCATCGATACCGGCACCGAGGCTCGCCGCCGCGCGCAGCACGACGGCGGGCTCGCCGGTTTCATCGGTGGCGAGCACGGTCAACAGGATCTGGGTCGACTCCGGCAATCGGCTGATGCGGCCGTGGAAGGCCAGGCGCAGCCGATCGGTCAGCGGCAGCGCGCCGGCGGTGAGATCGGGCGTCGACTCGGCGGCCATCGCGAGGGGCAGTTCCCGCAGGGCAAGGGGATTGCCACGTGCTTCGGCCAGCAGTCGATAGCGCACGGCCGGGGTGAGCGTGTGCTCATCGAGCAGAGCCACGGACGCCTCGTGCGATAGACCGGTCAGTCGCTGCTCGGGCAGTCCGACGGCCTCGAAGGACCCTTCGCCCTCTCGGACACCGAACAGCATGGCCAGGCCCTCGGCGTGCAGTCGCCGTGCGGCGAACAGCAGCGCGTCCTGCGAAGCCCGGTCCAGCCACTGCGCGTCGTCGACGACCACCAGCAGTCCGGCGCCGTCGGCATAGTCCGTGAGCAGCGACAACACCGCCAGACCGGTGAGCATGGGCTCGCGCCCGCCCGGCCCGAGGCCGAGGGCTCCCGCCAGTGCCTGCCGCTGTGGCTCCGGCAGGCCGGACAGTCGTTCCAGAGCCGGACGCAGCACCAATTGCAGTCCGGCGAAAGGCAATTCGGCTTCGACCTCGACGCCGGTGCCACGCAGCACCCGCAACCCATCCGCGTGCGTGACGGCATATTCCAGCAACGCCGTCTTGCCGATCCCGGGTTCGCCGCGCAGCACCAGCGCCGCGCTGTGCCCGTCGCGAGCGCCCGCGATCAGGGCGTCGAGCGCCTCCTGTTCCCGCTCCCGTCCACGGAGCGGCGGATCCTGTTCGGCCACGGTTGTTCTCACATCCTCCCGCCCCGCAGCCGCCACACCGCGCCGGGGCATCCTCATCCATCATGGCCGGTGCCCGATTCCGCGCTGATCGGAGCTCGCGCCCAGATTACGTGACCTGGTTCACTATCCGATCTCGATGGTGGTGATAAGTGCTGGTGGTAGCCCGTTTTCGGTCTTCGCCAGGGCTGCCGGACGACTGAAATTCGGATGAATTCTGTCGGACCCCGCCGGAATACTCGTCCGCGACCGATGAGTTGAGCGACCTGTGCCCGTCTGCATCCATGTGGCGCGCCGGAAGGCGCAGTCGCCGACTCCGTATCGGGCCACCGCTACTCCTCGAATACGAACACCTCCGGAGGTTTTCGATGCCCGACATATCCGCTAGCTCGACCAAGCAGCGGACGCCAACGGTCATCCGGTTGCTGGTGCTCGCGACCTTCACGGTGATCTTGAACGAGACCATCATGATCAATGCGATTCCGCGGCTCATGACGGATCTCCATGTGACCGAGCGGTCCGCGCAGTGGGTGTCCACCGCGTTCATGCTCACCATGGCGGCGGTCATTCCGGTGACCGGCTGGTTCCTGCAGCGCGTCACCACCCGTAACGCGTACGCCCTCGCCATGGGCGTCTTCCTGGCCGGCACCGCGCTGGCCGCCATCGCGCCGTCCTTCACGGTGCTGCTGATCGGCCGGGTCGTCCAGGCCGGCGGTACCGCGGTCATGATGCCGCTGCTCATGACCACCCTGATGACCGTCGTCCCCGAACAGGACCGCGGCCGCGTGATGGGCAATGTCACCCTGGCCATATCGGTGGCTCCGGCCATGGGTCCGGTCATCTCCGGCCTGGTGCTCCAGATCGGTTCCTGGCGCTGGCTGTTCGCGCTGGTGCTGCCCATCGCCGCGGCGGTGACCGCGCTCGGCCTGCGCAAGCTGGAGAACGTCGGTGAGCCGCAGACGGGTTCGATCGACTGGTTCAGCGTGGCGTTCGCGGCCTTCGGTTTCGGCAGCCTGGTCTACGGCCTGAGCAAGTTCGGCGCGGGCAATGCGGCCTCCCCGGCGCTGATCGTCGCCGGTGGTCTGGCCCTGGTCGCCATCTTCGTGTTCCGCCAGGTGTACCTGCAGCGCAACGGCACCCCGCTGCTCGATCTGCGAATCCTGTTGTCCGGCACCTACGCCAAGGCGCTCGTCCTGATGGCCGTGGCCTTCCTGGCCATGATGGGGTCGATGATCCTGCTGCCGCTGTACCTGCAGAACTTGCGTGGGCTGAGCCCGCTGCAGACCGGTCTGCTGGTCATGCCCGGCGGTCTGGCCATGGGTCTGCTCGGGCCCACCGTGGGCCGGGTCTTCGACCGGTTCGGTGGCCGTGTCCTGGTGATTCCGGGCGCGATCGGCGTCACCGCCGCGCTCGCCGGCTTCACGCAGATCTCGCTGACCACGCCGTACGCGGTGCTGCTGGCGCTGCACATGCTGCTGATGGCCTCGCTGGCCGCGGCCTTCACCCCGGTGTTCACCCTGGGCCTGGGCGCGCTGCCGATGCACCTGTACTCGCACGGCAGCTCCATGCTGGGCACGTTGCAGCAGGTCGCCGCGGCCTTCGGCACCGCGCTCGTCGTGACGGTCATGACCTCGCGGGCCACCCACCTGGTCGACGGCGGCGCCAACCCGTTGAACGCTCACCTCGACGGCATGCGGCTGGCCTTCGCGGTCTCCGCTGCCCTCGCGGTGATCGTCATCGTCATGGCGGTGCTGCTCCCGAACCGTTCCGAATCCCCGGAGCCGATCGAGGATTCCGCCGAGGCGCTGGACGCCGCCGGCGTGCACGCACCGGAGCTGGTCAAGGACTGACAGCTGAGAAGTCGACAGCGCCCGCGGCCGAACGCCACGGGCGCTGTTCGCGTTGCAAGGCCCTGAACCCCGAATTTCGCCTCGAGCGCGAGCGATCCCGATCGATCACTCGCAGCTTGTTTGCGCGGATCACCGTCGTTCTCCTCGGTGGTGTGCACTTGATGACGACAAACGTCATGAAGATCGCGACGCCCGCGAATCTGCCGCACTCGAGTACTCACGGCCGGTCTCCAGCGCCTCTGTATAGTCGGGCGGACATCTTGTGACGATGTCGGGAATCCGGTGCAAATCCGGGACGGTCGCGCCACTGTGTCCGGGCCACCACGGCTCGGGAGTCAGACCTCGCCTCGCCACATTCCTACGTGCGGGGACGCGGGTTCCCCGAGAAGGTCGCAGCGAGCATGTCCGTCGAACCCCGTCCGAATACCGCTGCGCGCCGGCGTCTGCGTCATGTCCTGCACGACTGGTCGCGGCGGGACTGGATCGAGGCGGGCGTGCTGCTCGGTGTGGTCGCGGCCATTCACGTGGTCGCGTTCGGGTTGTTGTTCGGTGCGGTGGCGCCGCACAGCTATCAGCTGGGCTCCCAGGTCTTCGGCGTCGGATTGGGTTTCACCGCCTACGCGTTCGGTCTGCGTCATGCCTTCGACGCCGACCACATCGCCGCGATCGACAACACCACCCGCAAGCTGATGGCCGACGGGCAGCGGCCCAAGTCGGTGGGATTCTGGTTCGCCATGGGGCACGCGACCATCGTGTTCGTGCTGGCGTTGCTGGTGGTGGCCGGTGCGCGGGTGGTCGGCGAACTGGTCGACGATGAGTCGCCCACCCGCAAGACCCTCGGCATCGTGTCCACGGTGGCGTCCGGATCGTTCCTGTATCTGATCGGCCTGCTGAATGTGGTTGCGCTGATCGGGATCTGGCGCGTGTTCCAGCGCACCCGCCGCGGCGAATTCGATGCCGAGGAGCTCGAAGCCGCCTTGCAGGCGCGCGGCGCGCTGGCCCGCATCCTGGGCCCCATCATGCGGGCGGTACGCCGCCCGGCGCAGGTGTACCCGGTGGGCGTGCTCTTCGGTCTGGGCTTCGACACCGCCACCGAGGTCGCCCTGCTGGCCCTCGCCGGTTCCGGCGCCGCGGCCGGGCTGCCCTGGTACGCGATCGTGGTGCTGCCGCTGCTCTTCGCCGCGGGCATGAGCCTGATGGACACCCTCGACGGCCTGTTCATGAACGTGGCCTACGACTGGGCCTTCTCCGAACCGATCCGCAAGATCTACTACAACCTCACCATCACGGCCCTGTCGATCGCCGTAGCGCTGATAGTCGGCTCGATCGAACTCATCACCGTCCTCCACGACGACGCCGACTTCGTCAACCCCATCACCGACTGGATCGCCGGAATCAACCTCAACAACGTCGGATTCGGCATTGTCGGCCTGTTCGTCCTCGCCTGGATCATCGCCGTCGCCTACTGGCGCTGGGCCAAGCTCGAACAACGCTGGGCGCCGGTTCGAGGGATCGGGCCCCGATGAGGCGCCGTGCGGATCACCGCTCACCGCCGGTCCGGAGTTGGTCGACGACGCATCCGATGTGGTGGCTCGATGGCCCCTGGTTTTGGGGGCCGCACTGGTGCTAACGATGTCCGGGGATCATCCGACGAATGGACCATGAGCCCCAAAAAGCGCAAGGTTCAACAGTTCTCGGCGAGAGCCGGTGGCATGGCCGCGGGCGTTGCCGCACTCGGCGTCGTCGCGAGCGTGACCGCGCTGACCGCGCCGTCGGCCTCGGCGACCGTCACCGGCATCGCGATCGCGCCCGCGTCCACCCTCGGCGCACACCGGTACGGAACGACCTGTTCGTACACAGTGACCGTCACGGTGGACGACGACAGCCAGACGGTCTACTTCTTCGAGGAGGGGCAGGGGCCCAGCGGATTCGCCGAGGCGAAGCCCTCCGGCGGCGTCGCGAAGGCGACATGGATTCCGTCCTCGACGAAGATCACCTACATCTACGCCGTCCAGCCCAACGCGTCGGCTCAGATCCGGCTGCCCGTTGATGTCGGCACCGGCGTCAACCTCGGATCCGCCTGCGTCGCCATCTGATTCGCTACCACCCTGGTTCTCGGTCGCAACCGCCCCATATTCAGAGGAGTTTCAAATGTTCGCACGGCGTGGAATCTTCGTCGGGGTCCTGATCGGCGCGGCGACCCTGGTCGGCGGCGGCGCCGCCATGGCCGCCCCCCTTCCGCTCGAATCGCCGGCTCCGGCGCCGGCCGAGCCGGTTGCCGGCGGATTGTGCAACCTCGACCCCGCTATCGCCCTGTGGTGCTTGATCGCCAGCCCATCGGCGTAGATGTTGTCTGCCCGCGTCCGCGTCCCCGGTGGACGGCAGCAGCGCGGCTCTGTGCGGCCTCCCTGTCAGCCGAGGTGGTCGAATCGCTTCTTCGTAGTCGTGACGGGCGAATTCAGGGTGAGGTCGAGGACGGTGACCGTGATGTCGGTGATGGATCCGGATTGAAATGTGGCGGAGTCGCCGAACAGTTGGACGGGATTCACTGTGACAGTGGCCTGTTGGGGCTGACCGATGCAGTTGGCGGGTGCGAGGGAGCTGCCGTTGACCGCGGAGCCCAGGAAGGGGGTGGCGCGGACCGTGATCGACAGTTCCGCGCCGAGCCCGGCGGTGCACTGGTACGAAACGCTGATCACGGCATTGCCATTGGTCTCGCGGGCGGAGTCAACGGTGAGGGTAGCCGCGGCGTTCGCGGTGCCGGAGGCGAGGGCGGTGGCGGCGGCGAGCGCACCGAGGGAGGTGACGAGGTTGCGTGCGTACACGGTGTGTCCTTGCTGTCCGGGACGGATTCACGGCTTCCACACGAAGCGCCGGCAGTGCGGCTTGCCGCTCGGCCCGCCGCCCTGCGCCCTACCTCCGCAATGCCCTTGGCCTGCACTATTTTTCGGAAATTCGGCGCTTCGGGGGTGACAATAGTGCATAGCAAACCAACCGTGATGGTTTTTTGCGAGTTTCGTATCGATCGACTCCCGGACATGGGTGCCGATGCCCGGACGATCAATCACATTGAGACGTCGCCGAACTCAGCCCTTCGGCTTCGTCTCGTCGCGAACGGGCGGATGAGAATCAGGTCGAGCAGCCGGCTGAGCGCGGTGCTCGCGGTGGAACGGGGCTGCTGGATCTCATGGCCGAGCAAGCGCGCCAGATCCCCGAGTGCGCTCGTCGGATCGGGCGGGGACTGGATCAGTCCCGGTAGCCGGCAATGGCGTGGTCGCGGCCTGGTCGAGATGGTATGAGGCACACGGGATCTGGGTCCGGAATGATTGCTCGCCCGCGTGCAGGACGCCACCGTTGGCGAGTGCTGCCCGGGCGCGGAACGGCTGTCGGCGTTCATCCGTGACCACATCGGCATCGACGGGCGGCACCAGCTACTCGACATACTTTCTCAGGGGCAAGTAGCTGGTGGTATGGCGGTATCGCCAGCGGGCCGCGGGTAGGATCGCGACATGGATGGTTACCGCCGCAGTCGATGAACCGGGCCGGGTCATGGCAACGGATCCGTGTTCCGCGCCGGACGACCCACGCATCGGCGGAATTGCCGACCGCGAGTTCCTCGGTCGCGAACCTGTCGCGCCGAAGGCAGCCAGCCGCGGCTACACAACCACCACACCCGCGAGGTGGCCGAAATGAGGGTGTCGCTACTGGACGGGTGGTTTCCCTGGGCACTGCGGATCGCGTCAGCGATCCTGGTGGTGCTCGCCACCGGTTGGCGCGATCGCCGATGGCGCGCGCGATGGTTGCCGATTACTGCGGGCGCGGCGGCAGTGGGGGCCTTCGGGGCGTGGGTCGCTGTCCCAGCCATGCTGGCCTTGACCGAACCCGTACCGACCGAAGCGTGGATCTGGCTCGCGGTGTTGCTGTTCGCGGCGCTCACGCTGATCGTCGGCTGGCGCGGCAACCGTTGGTGGCGGCGCGGAGTCGCGCTGCTCGCCATCATGCTGACCACCGCAACATCGGTCAACGCCGTCAACGCCGCGATCGGCTATTACCCCACGCTCCGCGACGCCTGGCGCACGATATCCCATGCGCCGATGCCCGCCGCGGTCGACCTTTCCCAGCTCGGCGCCGTTCCACCCACGACGTCGACCGGCCGGCTCGTGGCCGTCGCTATTCCGGATACGCTCAGCCACTTCCGACACCGCCGGGAATTCGTCTACCTGCCCCCGGCCTGGTTTCACCGGCCTCGACCACAGCTGCCGGTACTGGAACTGATCGGCGGTGTGTTCGCCGCTCCGGACGACTGGATCCGCGCGGGCCACGCAATCGAAACCGCCGACGCCTACGCTCATCAGCACAGCGGGCTCGCACCGATCCTCGCGTTCACCGACGCCACCGGCCACGTCACCACCGACACCGAATGCGTCAACGGCACCGCCGGCAACGCCGAGGACCACCTCGTCAAGGACATCCCCGCCTACATAGTGTCCACTTTCGACGCCAAGCCCTCGCCCCGCGACTGGGGTGTCCTCGGTTGGTCCATGGGCGGCACCTGCGCCGTCGACCTGGTCGTCGAGCACCCCGACACCTTCTACCATTTCGTCGACATCTCCGGCGACCTCGGCCCGAACCTGGGCAGTAAACAGCGCACGATCAGCAAACTGTTCAACGGTGATGCCGCGGCGTGGGCCGCGCACGACACACTCACCGTGCTCGCCCACCACGGTCCCTACCACGACGTGACGGGGCTGTTCGTCTGCGGCACCGCCGAGCCGGCACACATCCGCCACGCCAGCCAACTCTCCACCGCCACACGGCGAGCCGGCATCCCCACCGAACTCACGATCCTGCCCGGCGACCACACCTGGAAGTTCGCCGCACAAGCCTTCGCCGTAGCCCTACCTCGGCTAGTCGACCAAATTCGGTCCGGTCCCTGAAACCCCGGGGTGGAATCCACACCGGCATCGATGCCTACATCGCCCTGCTGACCCGGATGGGCGGGTTGTTCGACATCGCCTTCGTCCGCGAGCGGATCATCACCGAGGGTTCCGACGCGGTCCTGAGCTGCACCGTGGAGTTCGCCAGGCGTACGACGGGAAGGGTCGTCGCCATGCCGACGGCCGAGATGTTCACCGCCGCCGGCGATCTGCTCATCGCCGGCCAGGTGTACTTCGCCGACCCGACCCGGCTCCCCTCGGCTATCGACGAAGGCTGATCCACCAGCTCCGCTCACGATACGAGATCCTCGAGGAATTTCCGCACAGGCATTTCAGCGGATCTCACCGTCGGCGAGCCGTGGCTCTTTCGACCCGAGTTCTGAATCCGAATAATCTCGGACGAGGAACAGGACCTGCACGATAGACGGCCTCGTGCATGCCGACGTTCGAATGTTCTTATTGCAGAACGAAGCTCGTCAGATCGACACTCGCTATAATTTCGTGCGTGGCCGGTCCGTTCTTCGATGCCGTCGAACGAGAACAGCTTGCCGATCTGCTCGACGAGCTCGGCCCCGCGGCGCCCACGCTTCTCACCCCATGGACGACGCGTGATCTCGCGGCGCACCTCGTGCTCCGCGAACACGACCCGCTGGCCGGACCCGGACTCGTCCTTCGGGGTGCCTGGGGTCGCTTCGCTGAGCGGCGGCGAAGGGTGCTCGCGCGCAAGGACTTCCGCTCGCTGGTGTCCACCATTCGATCCGGACCGCCGCCGGGCCTCTTCCGGATCGGATGGGTGCGGCGCGTCCCCAACCTCAACGAGTTCTTCGTTCACCATGAAGATGTCCGCCGAGCCAACGGCCGCCGTCCCCGTGGGAACTCGTCCGCCATGGATGCCGCGCTCTGGCATAACGTCGCCTGCGCGCCATGGCTACTCGCCCGCCGCCTGCACGGTGCGGGACTCGAACTCGAGTGGACCGGCACAGCCGAGACCATCCGAGCCCGGCGAGGAAATCCCACAGCGCGTATCACCGGCCTTCCAAGCGAATTGCTGCTATATCTCTTCGGCCGTCGAAGCGCCGCAGAGGTCAAACTCAGCGGCCCCGTCGAAGCGGTCGAGGCGGTCCGTCGGACGCATTTCGGCATGTAGGTGCGCCGCGGCGACGGCCGGAGCGGTTGGAATGCTCTTCGAGAAAGGCGTAGGCCAGGAGGTGGCACGCGCCGGCGCGAAACACGGAACGTACATGCGATCAGCGCGACCGATCCAGCCGAGCTCCCGCCTCGAATCGGGCAGGGACAGACCAACCTGGCCGAGAGAACCCTCCAGCGTTCGGAAATGGTTGGGCGGTCTACCGATACTGTGCTCGATGCGGCACTCCTGCCCCAAAGCAGTCACAGGGTCAGGACGATGCGGCCGGGAAGACCACCCGCAGCGAGGCGGGTGTGGGCCTCGGCCGCGGCGTGCAGCGGCAGGGTGGCGGCGACGCGAGTGGTGAGCTTTCTTTCGACAAGGCGGGCGAGAGCTTGACCGTCGGCGTGAATCCATTCGTGGTGGACAGTGATGCCGCGCAACGGGATCGGATCGGCACCGCCGACAACGGTGACGAACTGGCCGCGATTGCGGACAGCGGCGAGAGCTCGACCGCCGAGCCCGGCGGTGTCGAGTGCGGCGTGCACGCCACCGGGGACCAGGCGGCGGGCCTCGGCGGCCACATCGGCATCGCGTGCGAGGGTCCACCGCGCGCCGACCGAGCGGAGAAACTCCGCGTCGAGGCCCTGGCCCATCACCTGGATGCCCTGCTGCGCCGCGATTTCCACGGCGAAGCCGCCCACCGCGCCGGTCGCGCCCGTCACCAGGAGCGTGTCGCCCGCCGACAGGCCGAGCAGGTCCAGCGACTGCGCGGCGGTCAGACCGTTCAGCGGCAGGGTGGCCGCCTCGACATCGGTCAACTCGGCCGGGGCCGCGGCTACCGCATCAGCGTCGAGCACCGCGTACTCGGCATAGGCGCCGAGCGAGACGTCAAGCAGGTCGCGCAAGCCGATCACCCGCTGCCCGACCGTGAATCCATCCACGCACGGCCCGAGTCGGTCGATCGTGCCGGCCATATCCCAACCGATGCCCGTCATCTCGCGCGGCGCCATCAACCCGGCTTCGACCAACGCGCCGGAGCGGGTAACCAGGTCGACCGGATTGACGGTCGCCGCCCGCACCCGGATCCGGACCTGGCCGGGTCCGGGTTCCGGAACCGGCACGTCGACCAGCCGCAACACCTCGGGCCCACCGTATCCGTGAGCAACGACGGCTCGCATCATCTCAGCACTGTTCATGCACATAACTCTTGGGGAGTTACTCTTCAATAGGAAGTACCTACTTCGAAGTGCCCACCGCACCCGGAGGTTCGCCATGCCCACTCGTACCGCGGCGCAGCTGCGCGCCGAACGCAGCGCTGCCTACGACGCCTACCTAGCCGAATGCCCCGCCCGCAAACTGCTGGACCGGATTTCGGACAAGTGGGTGAGTCTGGCGATCAACGCCCTGGCCGACGGCCCCCAGCGCTACAGCGACCTGCAGCGCAGGCTGGCCAGCGTGAGCCAGAAGATGCTCACCCAGACCCTGCGCAACCTCGAACGCGACGGCCTGATCACGCGCACGGTGCAACCGAGCGTGCCGGTCCGCGTGGACTACGAACTCACCCCGCTCGGGCGCTCGCTGCTGCCGCTCATGCAGGCCGTCAAGACCTGGGCCGAACAACACATGGACGATGTCGAGGCCGCCCGAGCAGCCTACGGCGCTTGAAAGGCGCGAGACCGAACCAGCCGCAACACGATCCGAGACGAGGACGCTCTGTAACCGGGTGCCGGCATCCGCGAAATCTACGTCACCAGCCGGCCTCTGCGGCTGCCCCGGGCGCGTCCGCCGAACGCACTGAAATGCCGAGTTGAGGATGCTTATATGAGGGTGCAATGGGGTTGGCTGCACCAATCTTTGCAGGCCCTTGGAGATCGTTTCTTAGTCGGCGGGGAGGGTGGTCGCTGCCTCACCGCGATACGGCACCCAGCGGTATCCGGGTTGAAAGGTGACGTAATCCTGCCCCAGGCCGAGTTTGGTGTGCAGTGCCTCGCACAGAACGAGACCGTGGAAGGCGCCGGTCCTGAGGTCGTCGATGTTCTCCGTTTCGAGGGCAGCGATGTTTGCTATCCATTCTGGATCCCAACCGACGATGGCAGCGACGTAGCCATCGAAGCCAGTGAGGATCTCGTACAGCTGGTTGGCGAGTTCGGTCAATTCCTGCGCTGTCAGGGCGAACCTAGGAAGGTCACCATCGAGTGAGACGCCGAGGCCGACGGCTACGGGCAGGATCGATAACTCGATGTAGGGGCCGTCGGTGCTGAGTATCGGTGCGTGGAGAGGAACCCGGCGCCCGCTCACGGATAGGGTGGTCGGGGCGGGGGCCGATCGACTCAGCGCTGCTGAGCGCGCCGCTTCGATGTTGTCGCCGAAGTTGACCACCGTTCGAAGCAGATCGCCACGTTGTCCCCATCTCTTGCGCTAGATCGACCCTATCGGGCCGCTCGGTGACCACGCATCCTGACGGACAAAACATCGAGAGGGCATCTGCGCCAATGCATTCTGGTGCGGTACGAGCAGCGAGGGCTGAATGTCCGCTCTTGCCGCGTCCCGCGCGTTCTGCTCTGGCGGATCGGCGTCGCTGATCTGGATGTCCGCACATGCCGCGTGGCGTGCGGTTCGAACCTGCCAGTGCTTGGCAGTGGAAGATCAAGTGGCCCTGCCGGTCCGAGCCATCATGCCGAGTTGAGTGCCAATTGATGCTGACGGTCCTGTCGAGGGGACCTCGCGCCTCACGGCTGGAAGATCGCGCGATCCGACTCCGGAATCCAGCAGTCGGCCAGGATGTCGGCGCTGTAGTTATCCCGGACATGATCGATCAGGTCTGGCGCCGCAGGGTGGGGATCGGCGGTCGACCAGAGCAGGGCGTAAGGATAGGCGGGGGTGGGGTCCAGGACCGGCAGGCGGCGGATGTGTGGATGCCATGGGAGATGCAGACCTGCGGCGGCGAACATCGACAGCGAATCCGAGGCGGCGATGCGGTCCAGCACACCCGACTTACCGAACAATCCGCGAGCTCGGTCGTCCTCCCGTTCGGGCTCGCCGCCGGGTTCGCGGCCGGTGAGTATCGTGATTCCGCTGAATTCTGCCCAATCCCCGTAGTAGTCCGCCCATTCCGAGGGCACCGACGCGCCGGGCGCCCAACTCGGGTAGGGCACGATGTCGGCGGGAGTGACCGCGGGGCGCCCGGCGAGCGGATGCTTCTTACCGACCAGCAGATGCCACGGGTCCACCAGCGCCGCGACGATGCCGATTCCCGACGGTAGCCGGCGCGGGCCGCCGTACGGGCGGGCGAAGGTCGCATCCACGCGGCCGTTGAGCAGGGCGTCGCGCCCGGATCGGAAGGCGGTGCCGATCACGAGTTCGATGTCCGCCTCCGGGTGCCGATCCGCGTAATAGCGGACCAAATCCGCCGCCGCCTCTCGCTCGCTCTGCACGGCGATCCGCAGCGGACGGGTCTCCGGCCGCGCGGCGACGACCGTATCGGCCGCGATCTCGAGCAGCGACCGCGCATGCGGCAGCACCCGCTTCCCGGCGGCGCTGACCACGCTGCCCGAGGACGCCCGGTCGAACAGGCTCACCCCGAGCTGGCCCTCCAGCTTCGCAATACGCTTGGACACGGCTTGCTGTGTGAGCCCCAGCACGGCCGCCGCATATCCGAACTGCCCCTCGTCGACCGCCGTCACGAAGGCCCGCACGGCCGCCAGGTCCAGGTCTGTCACTCCACCTCCCTCGAATACCGCATCCGCGTAACAGTTGGTTGTGGAGGGTATCGCACCCAAAGCTCCGGCACGGGATCGGGAGCCCCTCCGCGTCGAAAGATTGCGAGCCAGATTTCGCACCGAACACCATTGGCTTTCAGGGAATTTCGACCTGGACCGCGACACGCCCGGACGCTTCACCCGCTGCGGCCACACTGTCCCGCATTCCGGCCTGGCTGGACAACTGTTGGTTGTGTATCGGAGACGGCCGGTTGTTTGTCCGATGGTCCGGCGTCCGCTTTGACCACCTCCCGTGGCATGGGGAACGAATACGCGGCGGGCAGCCGCGCGGGGACCAGCACTGGGCCAGGAATTCCGGTGGCTGTGGACCGCGTATGCGGCCAGCGCCTACGGATCCGGGTTCGGGCTCGGGGCATTTTCGATCATCGCCGTACTCGCGCTGCACGCGGGACCGGCGGCGGTGTCGGCCCTGTCGGCGGCGGGACTGGCCGTGGGCGCGGTGCTAGCGGTGCCGTTGGCCCCCTGGGTCGAGGCGCGTCGCAAGCGGCCGGTGATGATCGCGATGGACGTGGGCCGCTTCGCCGCGATGGCGAGCATCCCGGCCGCCTACCTCCTGGGCATCCTCACCTACACCCACCTGCTGCTCGTGGTGGTGCTGGTAGCCACCGCCAAGATCGCCTTCAACGCGGCCAGCGGCGCCTATCTGAAAACGCTTGTGCCCCAGCAGAATCTGATCATCGGCACCGGGCGGTTCGAGGCAACTACCTGGACCTCGCTGATCATCGGTCCGCCGCTGGGCGGCGCGGCGATCGGGATCTTCGGCCCGGTCATCACCATGGCGGTCGACGCGATCAGCTATCTGCTCTCCGCGCTGGGCATCTCCGCGATCGGCAGAGGTGAACCGCACCCCGGCCACCCGGCCACGCCGGGGATGCGCGTCGGGGATCTGCTCGACGGCTGGCGGCACATCCTGTCTCATCCGTCACTACGCCCGCTGCTGTTCAATACGAATCTGTGCAACGGACTCGTCATGGCCGGCGAGCCGCTGATCGCCGTGCTCATGCTCCGCCAGCTCGGCTTCGCGCCATGGCAATACAGCCTGGCCTTCGCCGCACCGTGCGTCGGCGGACTGATCGGCGCCCGCAGCGCGGCCCCGCTCGCGCAGCGGTTCGGGCGGCACAAGGTCATGATCGCCTCCGGCATGCTGCGCGCGTTCTGGATAATCGGCCTGGCCTTCGTCCCCCGCGGCGTGCCCGGCCTCGCGCTCGTCATCGCCGTGCAGTTCGGACTGGTCACCAGCTGCGGTGTCTTCAATCCGATCTTCGCCGCCTACCGCCTCGAACAGACCCCCAGGGAACTCGCGGCACGCACCCTGTCGTCCTGGTCGGTGACCAGCAACCTGTCCATCGCGGCCCTGACGGTGTTGTTCGGCGTGCTCGCCTCCGCGACCGGCGTGCGCACCGCGCTGACGGTCGCCGGGGTCGCCATGCTGGCCACGCCCCTGCTGCTGCGCGGTGTGCGAGCGACCCCCACGCCGCAGCCGGTGAGCGCGTGATGAGAGCGACCTGAGCTGCGACTGAGTCCGGCCGAGCGCGAACAGATTTCGCGTGGTTTCGCTGCCGATGACTCGCTGCGCGGGATCGCGAGGAGTTTGGGGCGGGCACCTTCGACCATCTCGCGTGAGGTCGCCGGCCAAGGGAATCCAAATGCCGCATACCGCGCTGACCGAAGCGGAGAGTGCGGTGGCCGAAACCTTATGGGGCGCACAGTATCCGCTTCTGAGCCCGCACTGATGGGCGGATGTCCCTTGCCTACCTCGACGTTCAGTGGCACCGGCTGCTCTGGTGGTCCGTCAGGGGAGAGGGCGGGACCGCTCTCAATCAGCGCATCCGGGGGAGACGATGACCGGCGTCGATTGCTCACCTGGAGATTGCCCTGGGCGGGCTGGGTGCTCGAGCCGGACAATGGTCGTATGACCGCCGGTGTCGAACTGCGGGCGTATGCCGAGCTGAACGACTTCTTGCCCCCGGGCGTGCGGTACGCGGCGCAGCTGCGGCCGGTCCGGCCGCACCAGACCGTGAAGGACGTCGTCGAGGCCGCGGGTATTCCGCACACCGAGGTCGACCTGGTGCTGGTGAACGGTGAGTCCGCCGACTTCGGCCGCCATCTGCGGCCGGGTGATCGGGTTGTCGTCTACCCGATGTTCGAGACGCTCGACATCGGGCCGCTGACCCGGGTGCGTCCCCGTCCGCTGCGCGATCCGCGCTTCATCGTCGACGTCAACCTCGGCGGGCTCGCACGGCTGATGCGGCTGATGGGACTCGACGTCCGCGCCGACTGGAGAGCCGACGACGCAGCGCTGGCGAAGACAGCCGCGGACGAGCATCGGATCGTGCTCACCCGCGACCGCGGACTTCTCAAGCGCCGCACCGTGACCCACGGCGTATTCGTCCGGTCGGACCATCCGCTCGAGCAGATGGTGGAGGTCGTCCGCCGGCTCGACCTCGCGGATCGGCTGGTGCCGTTCAGTCGCTGCCTGCGCTGCGGCGGCGTCGTCACCGATGTGGCCAAGCAGGACATCATCGATCGGCTCGAACCGCTGACCCGCCGCTACTACGACACCTTCCGGCAGTGCTCGGATTGCGGCCGAATCTATTGGGAGGGTTCACATCAGCGGCGTCTCGACGCCCTGGTCGCCCGGATTCGCGCGGCCATCTCGTCGTGATACGGCGATGGCACTCGGGTAGGTCTGTGCTCGTAGTTCTATCGTGCGGCGTTTGATCTTTCTGTGTCCGGGCCGGGCTCGTTGATGTCGTAGTTCCGAAACCGGTTCGCTCTGGTCCGCGTACTGCCCATCTCGGTCAGAGGGTCACCACGATCTTGCCGTGGACGTGGCGGCCGGCCTGTAGCGTCACGGCATCGCGGATCTTTTCGATCGGGTAGGTCGCGGCGATCGGGACGGTGATCTCGCCGCCGAGGATCGCGTCGGTGATCTGCCGCATGGACTCCGGGCTTGCGTCGAAACCGCCGGTCGCGCGCACGCCGCCGGGTGGGCTGGGGCCGGCGGCGATCGTAGAGATGCGTTCGGGCGGAACGCCGAGAGCCAGTGCGGTCTCCGCGGTTTCGGTGCCGAACAGGTCGGCTGCCGCGGTCACGCCGTCGGGAGCCAGGGCTCGTACCCGGTCCGCCAATCCGGGGCCGTAGGCCACGGGCTCGGCCCCGAGCCGGCGCAGGAACTCGAACGTGCCTTCCGACGCGGTCCCGAGCACTCTGACACCGGTGAGCTTCGCGAGCTGTACCGCGAATATGCCCACACCGCCCGCGGCGCCACCGATCAGGACGGTATCGCCGGATCGCAGGTCGATCGCCGCCAATGCGGCGGCCGCGGTCATACCGGCTACCGGAAGCGCGGCCGCCACCTCGTCGCTGATGACCTCCGGCGTATGCCAGAGCATCTCGCTCCCCGAAGTGGGTGTCTCGATCACCACGAAATCGGCAACGGCCCGTCCCAGCGCGCCGCCGTAGACACGGTCGCCTACGGCGAAACCCGCGGCGCCGGTGCCGATTTCGTCGATGACCCCGGCGAAGTCGTAACCGAAGCCGGATGGCACGGTGATGCCGAACTGCGCCGCCGCTTCGAGCCGCGAGGCGATACCCCAATCCATGGGATTCAGACCGGCGGCCGTGACGCGGACGCGGACCGCGCCCGGCCCGGCGTGCGGTTCCGGAACCTCCCGCACCTGCAGGACCTCGGGACCTCCGAACGTCTCATAAACGATAGCTCGGCTCATGGCTACCTCCAGCAGACAAGATGATGGGACTTGGTCCCATCACCATACACTCAGTGACGGGACCAAGTCCCGTATTCTTTTTCCATGGCCCGCTGGCAACCCAACGCCTCACAACGACTCGCCGTCGCCGCCCTCGAGCTGTTCGAGGAGCAGGGCTACGACAACACGACGGTGATCGAGATCGCGGAGCGTGCCGGGCTCACGAAGAGCACCTTCTTCCGCCATTTCCCCGACAAACGGGAGGTGCTCTTCGGTGGGGGCACCATGACCGGACTGGTGATCGACGGGATCGCCGCGGCGCCGGCCGGGGCCGGACCACTCGAAGCGGTGGCGCACGCCCTGGATGTGATCGGGAGGGAAGCCTTCACACTCGATCGTCGCGAATTCGGCGCCCGGAGGCAGGCGGTGATCGCCGCCAATCCGGAACTGCGAGAACGTGAGGCGTTGAAGGGGCTCGGCCTCACCACGGCGATGATCGACGCGCTCGAACGCCGCGGCGTTCCCGGCCTGACCGCGCGCGTGGCCGCCGAATTGGGCGCCCTCGCGTGGGAGGTCGCCTACGAGCGCTGGCGCGACCCCGCCAACAGCGACGACTTCGGTGAGCTCGCGCGGCGTGCGCTCACCGAAGTGCAGGCGGCCAGCGCCTCATGCTGAGGGATTCACACCCGCCGTCTCTGCTCCGCTGCGGACATGAGATTGGTCCGTAAACCGGTAATCAAGTACCGCGGCGGTTGAGGGGGTAATGTCGGTATCAGCCGAATTCGATCATCGGCCGTCACACAGGATGCGGCGGGTAGTGATTTGTTATCGGCCCTCGATCGCAGGCATTCGGTGTTCGGTCGAGGCTACCCGCAAGGAGCCTTCATGACCTCGGCCCGAAGCAACCCTTTCGCCGGTCCGGCGACCGTGTTCGCGGATGTCCGCGCCGCTGAGAAGGCGGCACACCTCGAGCGAAACGCGCTGGCCGCGAAGACGGTCGCCGACCACGCACACGATGCCGCCGATTGCGTACATCTGCTGGCCATGCTCGGCCTCGACCTGTCCGAATTGCAGTGAGCCGGTGAAGACCGAATTGCAGTGAGCCGGTGAAGAATCCGGCCTAGCCGTCCGAGTACCGCTGATCGAGCCGGGCTTCGGGTTCATCGCGCAGAGACGACGGCGGACCTGACGTTTCCGTCCCCTACTCCGAGATTTCCGGCTCCGGCTTCGAGTCCCTCGACGACGGGGTTCGAGATCGACCAGGGCCCGAACGGCCCGCAGGCCCAGAGCGTCCGCGCGACCCAGGAGCCGACAGCATGAAACCCGCGCCGCCGACGCGGGTTTCATGGTTCTCGAGACCGTGGTTCGAGGTCGTGCGGGAACGCGATATCCATCGCACCGAGAACCCTGACACTTAGTAACGCACATCGCGCGGATCGGCACGAGCCGCGTGAGACCCAACAAACGAAAGAACCCAATTGTGAGCGACGAGCAACCCATTCGGGCCCAGCTGTTCAGCCATGAGGACAAGGTCACCGAGAATGCACCCGCAGCCCCGGCCCGCACGGATCTACGACCGACATTTCTTGCGGTGTCCGAACGATACGGCCAGAACAGACTCTCGCCCCACGGCGAGCCGAGTTTGTGAAGGAATTCGCTGATGTGCCGCAGGCCGGGCTGACCGAACCGGCAAGTGCAGTGCTTCGGAAGATCAACGGGCCGTGAGGCATTCGACGGAGCCGAAAGCACCCATTTCGGATCATGCGGTGACCACCCAGTTACACCACGCCCCGGGACTTGACCCCAAGGGCGCCAAAGCCGTTGTTACCTCAGGACTTGGAACTCGGCCGTAGTAGGCATGCGGCCCGCCGCCGGGTTGATCGCCGTGACGATCGCTCGAGTAGCAGAGCGTAGGTCACAACCCTTGACTTAAACCTTGGTTCAAGGCGGACGGTTGTCCTCGAGGGGGAACGAGAAACTGGAGGATCGAAATGACCGAATCATCGACTGTCGCGGCAACCGCCGACCTGCTGGTGCGAACCGCTGAACACCTCTTCGACTCGGGAGTGATGTCGCATTCCGGGCACGCTAATCTCAGCGCCCGGCTCGACGGTGAACGATTCCTGTTGACCCCGGGCTTCGTTCGCGGCCTGCGAGCCGACCAGGTCGCGGTGGTCGGCGTCGACGGCCAGGTGCTCGGGGGACGACTGCAATCCGCCAGCACAGAGATCGTGAACATGCACGGCGTCGTCTATCGGACCCGTCCGGAGGTCGGGGCGGTGTTGCACACGCATTCGCCCGCCGCGACGGCCTTCGCCGTCGCTCACCAGCCGCTGCCTTGCCGCACCGAGCCCATGCTGCGGTTCGGGCAAGCCGAGGAAGTGCCGGTCGTGCCGTGGGGCCCGCGTGGTTCGGACGTCTCGGTGCGCGGAATCTCGGAGATCCTGGCGCAGCGTCCGACCACATCGGCGGTGCTGCTGGCGAACCACGGCCTGCTGGTGTTCGGGCCTGACCCGCGGCAGGCGGCCGATCTGCTGACCGCGATCGAGGAAAGCGCCGAGGCCGAACTCGCGGCACGCGCGCTCGGTGGGGCGGTCGACTTCCCCGCCGGTGCTCTCGAAGCCGTACGGGCATACATGGCGCGGGCGGCGTCATGACCGACTCGCGTGAACTCGACACGATCCGGGCCCGCTACCGCGTGACATACGGATCCGTCCCACCCGGCATCGAAGATCGACTGCGGGTCGCTCGCGCGGTCGGTCGGCTCACAATCGAGGACACGTTCGCGACGCTGCGTCACCGCGTCCTCCACGAGAATCCTCTGGGCACGCGAACACAGCAGCTCGTGCATGTCGGCCAACTGCTGGTACTCGGCCGTGGCGACGCGGCACGATTGCATGCCCGCGGCGCCCTGCGCGCGGGCGCCGGCCTCGCCGATCTCGTCGGTGTCGCGGAGACGGCACTGATCACCGGCGGCGCCCCGGCCTACGCGCTCGGCATCGAGATCGTCGCCGACCTGCTTCCCGACGACACGCCCGCGGGCTGACCAGGCCTCGACCGATCGGGCGGCCGCGCGGGCCGAGGGCATCTCCCGCGGCCGTCCGCCATCGGGCGAACGTATGAGCCCACGCGCAATTCATTTCCACAATGCCATCTGCGCTCGGAACTTCGGGCAGTCGAGGATGTCCGTACGGCTGCATTGCACCGCGTGTTCGAGGAACTGACGGGCGTGTTCCAGGTCTATCCGCCGCTGTTCGGTCTCGGCGAGTTTCGCGGTGATCATCTCGGTTCGCCGTGGTCGATCCTGCTGAAGTTCAGCGAGATCAGCCAGGGTCAACCCGGCGCGCTGACATTTCCGCAGCAGAGCGATTCGCTCCACCGCATTCTCCGGATAGCGTCGCTGGCCGCTGTGCCGCTCGGGTTCCGGCAGCAGGCCGTGGCGTTCCCAGAAGCGGATGGCCGATGCGGGCACCCCGGTGAGTTCGGAGAGCCGCCCGATAGTCATGAGCATGCCCATTTCTTTCCCATGGTCTCGGCACTTGACTTGAACCTTAGTTCAAGGAGGTCCAGTTCCGGGGCGGACAACGGAACCGAGGATCACGGACACATCGGACGTGCACAAGCACACGAGCCGGTTGTCGCACTTGCAGCAGGCCGAGGAGCGTCTCTCGGAGGCGTGATTGACTCGCCAGCGATGCCCAGAATTCCTGTGTCGCAGTATCATTCGATCGATGGTGACACGGTTTAGAATGAATTTTATTGCTGTGCAGCGGAAATCGCGGTTATTTCGCGTGGCCGAACCTGTCACCTGATCGTGCGGGCAGTCCCGAATGGATCGCACATCGCTGCCTGGCTCGGGCACGCGTCCTCAGCGATCACGCCAGCGACGTACACGCATAGCCAGTGTGGGCGCTGAAAGCTGCTGGACCGGTTTCGGTCGAGCTGTGACAAAGCGCGACAACGTCGTATGCGGTGGTACTGCGTGAAAGCCCGTGACCTGCGCAGGAATGTGCCCCCGGACGGGCTCGAACCGTCACTTGGCGGATTTTAAGTCCGCTGCCTCTGCCAATTGGGCTACGGGGGCGTCTGGGTCAGACTACCGAGCCGTACGGTCGTGCTGGTAGCAGGTATTCGGGGGGCCATCCACAAGGGAGGGCCCTCGAGGGGAACGACCTCGGGGAGGAACAAGGGGAGCGGTCAGGGAGTGGGGGCGATCATGATGGGGGTTTCGACCGAGAGCAGTAGGGATTGGCTGGTGGAGCCGAAGACCCTGCTGGTGAAGCCGCCTCGGCCTCGGGTGCCCACGACCAGGAGTTGGGTGCTGGTGGAGAGGTCGAGGAGGGAGCGTTCGGGGCGGATATGGGTGGTTTCTCGGTCTATGCGGACGTTGGGGTAGCGCTCTTGCCAACCTGCCAGGGATTCGGCGAGGACGTAGTCGTCGAGGGCGTCCATTTCGGGGTCGTCGGAGGAGCCTTCGGAGTGGAGGGCGATCACCGCTACGCCTCGGACGGAGGCTTCGTCGAGGGCCGCGGCGATGGCGGGTTCGCTGATCTTGGTGCCGTCGACGCCGACCAGGATGGGGCGGGTGGCGAGGTCGGGTGGGAGGGGGACGCCGTCTCGGACCACGACGAAGGGGCAGTGGGAGCGGCGGGCCAGAACCGAGCTGACGGAGCCGAGCAGGGCGCGGCGAAGGGCGCCGCCGCCGCGGGCGCCGGCGACGACCATGCGGGCCACACGGGTGCGCTCGACGAGCGTGGGGACGACTGCGCCGGTGGCGAGTTCGGTGGTGATGGTGAGATCGGGGGCGGTTTTGGCGGCCTCGCGGGCGGCGGTTTCCAGCAGCCAGTTGCCGTGCTCCTCGAGGCGGGCGTAGTCCTCGGTGGTGATCGCGGTGCCGAGGCCCAGGCCCTCGTCGGGGGTGATCTCGAGGACGCGCAGCAGGTGCAGGGGCGCGTGGTGCAGAGCGGCGGTGTGGGCGGCCCAGGTCACCGCCGAACCGGCCGATTCGTCCACGGCGACGATGACTGGTTCCCCGGTCGACATTGCTGCGTCCTCTCCCACCGCGAATCACGCGGTGCGGCTACGAGATAGCTGAGCGGTCGCCATCGACCCTACGCCGAAGTGGGCTGCGCGCAGCCGAGCGGCACCGCGAGCTGGCTCACGGGATCGCGATGAGGCAGGGGACCGACGCGGAGGGAAACCCGCGGCCTCGCCGAGGGGATTCGGCGCGGCCGCCGCCGTACCGCCCCAGGGCTGAACACCATGGGCGTCAGCTCCTCCGGCGAGACATCGCGCCACCCGTCTCCCCGGATGCTCCCCTTAGGGCCATCATTCCGATTTCCTCTCGCCAGGGGCCGAAAGCAGCCCGTTCAGCACGAGGTCGACAACTCGTTCGGCGTAGTCCTCCGAGATCGGCTCCCGAGTGAGCAGCTTTCGGAAATGAATTGGCGCCGTGAGAGTTTCGAGTACCAACCATGGATCCGGAGCCGCCTCCAGCTCACCGCGCGCCATGGCGCGATCGAGCATCACCCGCGCGCCGTCCAGGCGGATCCGCCAGAACTCGGCGCGGGATTCCGCGAGTTCCGGGCTGTCGCCCGCGCTCGCCATGGCCCGCCCGAGGACCGTGCCGAGCGGCGAATCGACGATCGCCACCATGGACCGGTTGAACGTGATCAGGTCCGTGCGCAGCGATCCGGTGTCCGGTACGGGCAAATTCTCCCGGCTGTGCTCCATCATCGCGTCGAAGATCAGCCGCTCTCGGGTCTTCCACCGCCGGTAGATCGAGCTCTCGTGCACGCCCGCGCGAACCGCGACCGCGCCGATGCTCAGCTGGTCGAATCCATTGTCGGCCAGCACTTCCAGGGTGGCGTCCAGCACGGCCCGCCGGACGCGCGCGGAGCGGCCGCCCGTGCGGCGGCGAACTTCCGAATCGGTCACCCCATGATGTTAACGCAAGAATCTTGCATTAACTGGGACACGGGTCTACCGTCCTAAACGCAAGCATCTTGCGTTAGCAGCAGGAGGATCGAATGGCGTTCCAATGGCAGGTCGACCCGCAGGACCTTTTCGTCGAGCGATACCCGCAGATGGTGGGCACCGGCTTGCCGAAAACCGACGTCGATACCGTGCGGGCGGCCATCACGGACATGTGGCTCGACGGTCCCGGCGGGTGGGTCCGCGAATGGTCCACCCTGGCCGAGGGATACGTGGCCGGCGGACAGCACCGCCTCGCCGCCCTGGCCTACGGCTGGGCCAAATTCCCCACCCTGGCCGATGAGTCCAAGCGCGCGGCCCTGTCCGATCAGGTCGATCAATACCTGCTCGCCGCACCGGATTTCGGCCTCGATTTCACCCGCCTGACCATCGAGGCCCCCTATCGCGGCATGCGCGTCGACGTCCCGGTGCACCTGCTGACCCCGCCCGGCTGGTCGGCCGCCGACCCGGTCCTGCTGGTCTCCGGCGGCGTCGACTCCTGGAAGATCGATCTGCACTCGCTGTTCGCCGATCTGGCCCTGCGCACCGGAATGCGCGTGCTGGCCTTCGATATTCCGGGCACCGGCGAGACGCCCGTCCCCATGTCGGCCGATGGCGGTTACGGCGTGGTCCGCGCGATCATCGACCGCGCCCGCACCCTCGGCGACGGCCGGGTCGCGCACCTGGGCGTCTCCATGGGCGGCTGGTTCGCGGCGCGCTCCGGCCTGGCCGCCGAGGTGGATGCCGCCATCGTGCTGGGCGGCCCGATCGAGCGCGCCTTCGACCCGGACCGCGCCTGGGTCTTCGGTATGCGCGGAATCATCGGCAACGCCATGGGTTTCGACGCCGATCCCACCGATGCCGAACTGGCCCAGCGCATGTCGCAGTTCAGCCTGCGTCAGTGGCTGGACCGGGACTGGAACGCGCCCATGCTGGTGCTCAACGGCGCGGACGACGTGCACATCCCGGCAACCGACACCCTGGTCTTCGAGGGCCGCCGCGACACCGAGGTGCACCTGCTCCCCGATACCGGGCACTGCGCGATCACCAAACTGCCGGAGGCGACTCGGATCATGATCGACTGGCTGGACGCCGCTCGCTGGTGAGCGAGCCCGGTCGGGGGCGCGCGGCCCCTTCCGGCCACAACACCGGCATCCCGCTCGTGCGGGTGATGGCCACCACATCGGCGGTGCCGCCGTATCCGCGCGCGGACAGCCCGTGATGCCCGGCAATGGCGACCCTTGTCATCGATCGTCTCGGTTGTAGAGGGTCGCGAGGGCGTCATCGAGGGCCCTCGCCTCGACGGTGCGCGCGGGCAGGTCGGCGCGGAATGACCTGACCAGGCGGGTTATTCGCTCACTGTGATAGGTCAGCCCGACCAGCAGTGCCTCCGTGGCGAGCGCGCACCCGGCCTCGATGTCGCCGCTGTGCGCCAGCACCCGGGCGTGCTCGACCTTTGCCAGCGCCCGTGGTTTCTCCGCGGTGAGTGCGGAATCGGCGTTCTCGAAGGCGATACGGGCCGCGCGATGATCGCCCAGCCGGGTCAGCGCGCTGGCCTGATACCGCGCCGCCTTCGGCCCGTCGAACGCGAATACCCACGGCCACCGCGGTTCCCCACGCTGCCGATCCACCAGCCGCTCCGCCCGCCGCAAGGCCCGCAGCGCACCCGCGCGCTCCCCGGTCGCGGCGTACGCCACGGCCAACAATGACGACATCCACGCGCCCGCGCTGTCGGGCGCGTCGGGTCCCAGTTGCGCGGCGGCCGTCCTCAGCAGAATCGAACCCGCGCGGGCGTCACCCATTTCGACCGCGTAGTGCCCGAGGCTGGCCGTCATGTAGGAGACCAGCAGCGGATGATGCGTCCGCTCGGCGTGCCGGATCGCCTCCGCATACCGCCGCCGCGCTGCCACGTCGTCGCCGCGATCGGCCGCCAACCACGCTGCCAGCCCGGCGATTTCGGACAGCGCACGGAAGCCGGCCGAGGTGCGCAGCCGATCGCGCACCACCCCGGCCACCAGGTTCAGGTGCGCGTACACCACCGGCGCCAGCCGATCCGAGGGCAGCGAGGATTCCATCCGCCGATAGTTGGCGGTCGGTCCGGCCAGGGTGTCGATGAGCTCGGATTCGGTTGGCGCGGAATTCGGCAGCACCACGTTCGTGGTCACCACGAGCGCGCCGCAGAGGAATTGCTTGCGGTTCACGGCCTCGTCATCCGCCGTGCGATGCGGCGTGCTGAAGCCGAGTTCGGCATCGGTCGCCACGTTCAGGACCGCACGCAGTGCGGCTCGGTAATGCTTTCTGGGCCACGTCGTTTCGCCTCGCTCCCACTTCCCGACGTGTCGTTCGTCGACGGCCCCGCGCTTGCTGGTGGCCCGGAAGACGTGGTCGTTGACAGCGTCCGCCAACTCCCGGCGAGTCATCGATCGACCCGGCGCTCCGGGTGATTCCATGCGCAGCCGAGCCTCGATGAGCAGCTCGTTCCGTCCGGTCACGGCATGCGGCCTCTCTGCTGGACCTATCCCGAGAATAGGTCTTCCACAGATTTGCCGTGCCGCCATGACCCTCATTTGCCCCGTACTTTCCCCATCGCACGCCATCGATCAATCGCATGCCGCGGACCAACGTTGAAGTCGGCACAGTCGCCGGCAGCGAAAACCCCTGGGGGATAGCCATGACATCGGAACCCAGTGCGATCGGATGGTTGCGGAGCGACATATCCGGCGAACGTCTGCAAAGGGATGAGACTCGGATACGCGGATTGGCCCACCGGCTCGGCTACGACCTGCGTAGAACCGTGGTGTTCGGTCCACGGACCGACCGGCCGGTACAACGGCTCCGCGTGCTGGTCTCGCGACTCGACCTGGAGGCCGTCATCGTGCCCAGCGTGGATCATTTCGAAGGAGGTTGCGTACCTGCCGATCTGGTGGCCGTTGCCGACATCATCACGGTGTACCCGGAGAACACCTACGCCCGCTCTGCCGCGTGGCAGGTCGCGGAACGCTACGAGGCGTAGCGAGTTGCGGGCATGGCGGGCGATTCGCCTCCCGCCGCGAGGGGTGCGGGCAGCGAATCGCCGATGGCGGGTCGGCGCCGGATGAGGGACGGGCGGAGGTCCAGGTGTTCGCGCGGGGTGGATCAGGTGTGTGCGGTGCCGGATGGACCACCGTGATCCGAATCCAGCCCATGCGGCGGTGATTCAGTCCACACTGCCTTGCAGATACCCCTGGGGGGTATTAATTTGATCTTTCGTAAGGCACCGAAAGCAGTTGAGAGGGACGAGAAAATGACCACCCAGGCGCACACCGGCCACCACGACCACGCTGCTCACGGAGACTACGCCGCACACGCGCTCCATGCGGTCCGCGCCGACCATGCCGACCATGGCGCACAGGGCGACCACGCGGCGCACGCTGACCACGCTGGAATCGCGGCCCACGCCGGGCGCGATGTCCACACCGCCCATGGTGGCCACAGCCACGGCGGTCATGACGGCGGCCTGCCGGGCGGCCTGCAGGTCACCCAGGACGGGTACACCCTCGACCTCGCCGAAAAGGTCGTCGCCGCAGGCGAAATCGAGTTCCGGTTCCGCATCCTCGGCCCGGACGGTCTGCCCGTCACCGACTTCGACGCCATCCACGACAAGGAACTGCACCTGATCGTGGTGCAGCGCGAGCTGACCGGCTTCTGGCATGTGCACCCGGAGCGCACGGCCGACGGCACCTGGACCATCCGCCTGAACCTGCCGGCGGCGGGCGCGTACCGCGCCTTCGCCGATATCGCCCCACGCGCCCTCGGCCGGACCATCACGCTCGGAGCCGATTTCGCCATCGCGGGTGACTACCGGCCCGGTACCGCGCCGGAACCGCAGCGCACCATCACCGTCGACGGCTACGAGGTCACCCTGGACGGCGATCTGGTTGCCGGCGAGGGCCGCCTGCTCACGCTCACCGTGCGCAAGGACGGCGAGCCCGTCGCCGATCTCCAGCCCTATCTGGCCGCCTACGGCCATCTGGTGATCCTGCGCGCCGGGGATCTGGCCTACGTCCACGTGCACCCGAACGGCGAGCCCGGTGACGGCGTCACCGCGCCCGGCCCGGAGATCGCCTTCCACACCGCGGTTCCCGGTCGCGGCGTCTATCGGCTTTTCCTCGATTTCAAGCACGCCGACAAGGTCCGCACCGCCGCTTTCACCCTGCCCACCGTCTGATTCGGCCCGAGCTCCCCACCGAATCGGAGAAACCCTGCGCGCCCGCCGATGTCGCCGATGCGTGGACCGGGTAAGCGTTCGCGACCGCGTCGATCCGATAGGCACACCACAACCGGACGACATCGTTCACGGCACCGGACGACACCGCGGAAGCGCACCCGAAATGAGTGCCCTTCCAGACGTTTTCCCAGGTCAACCGGGCTCGTCCTTCACAGGGAACTCCCAGCCGACGTGAAGCTCGGGTCAAAACCCGCCGCCTAGGCTCCCCACAGTCAATGGGAATCGGGGAACACAGGAAGGCGGGTGGCATGTCGACCATCACCGGCGTCGCGGGCGATGCGGCCTCCTCCGGAGGCGGCGACGCCTCGGCCGGGGAGAGCAACTCAGCCGCGTCGGAGGGCAGGCGCGGGTCGCGATGGGCGACACTGATCGCCCCGCCCGGCCGGCCGCGCTGGGAACGGCCGGCCACCCTCACGCTGCTGACCGCCACGGCCGTCGTCTATCTGTGGGGACTCGGCGGCGCGGGCTGGGGCAATGGGTACTACGCCGCCGCCGTGCAGTCGGGCACGCGAAGCTGGAAGGCCCTGCTGTTCGCCTCATTGGATCCGCAGAACTCCATCACCGTCGACAAGCCGCCCGCCGCCATGTGGGTGATGGGCCTGTCCGGTCGCATCTTCGGCTTCAACTCCTGGTCCATGTTCGCGCCACAGGCCCTCATGGGTGTGGCCGCGGTCGCGCTGCTCATCGCCGCGGTGCGGCGCTGGGCCGGCCCGACCGCCGGACTCATCGCCGGCGCAGGGCTCGCGATGATCCCGGTGGCGGCCATGATGTTCCGCTTCAACAACCCCGACGCCCTCATGCTCCTGCTGCTGGTGGCCGCCGCGTACTGCACGGTGCGAGCCATCGACGCACGCGGCGAACGCTTCTGGTCCGGCAGCACCGGCTGGCTGGTCGGCGCGGGCGTGCTCATGGGCTTCGGCTTCCTGGCCAAGATGATGCAGGCGTTCCTGGTGCTGCCCGGCCTGACCCTGGTGGTACTGGTGGCCGGTGCGGGCGGATGGCGCACGCGCACCACGCAATTGGTGTCCGCGGGCGTGGCCCTGGTGCTGTCCGCGGGCTGGTATGTGGCGCTGGTCGAATGGTGGCCCGCCGGATCACGCCCCTACATCGGCGGTTCCACCAGCAACAGCCTGTGGGAACTGGCCGTCGACTACAACGGCCTCGGCCGAGTCCTGGGCAATCAACACGGGGGCGGCGGTGGGCACGCGCCCACGCCGCCGACGCCCACGCCGGACCAGGTCCCGCATGCCGATCCCTCCCAGATGCGCGGCGGTTTCGGCGGTTTCGGTTCGCGGCCCGGCCTCACCCGCCTGTTCAGCGGTGAGCTCGCCACCGAGTTCTCATGGCTGCTGCCCGCCGCGCTGATCGCCCTGATCGCCGGACTGTGGCTGACCCGCCGGCAGCCGCGCACCGACCGTCTGCGCGCCGGACTGCTGCTGTGGGGCGGCTGGCTGCTGGTCACCGCGGCCGTGCTCAGCACCATGAGCCGCAGCTTCCACTCGTACTACGCCATGGAGCTGGTCCCCCCGATGGCCGCGCTCGTCGGCATCGGCGCGACCCAATTATGGCAGCGCCGTGCGCATTTCGCGGCGCGCGGCACCCTCGCGGCCATGTCACTCGCCACCGGCGGGTGGTCGTTCGTGCTGCTGCACCGCACCCCGGAATGGCTGCCGTGGCTGCGCTGGACGCTGGTCGCCCTGTCGGTGGTCGCCGCGGCCGCGCTGCTGCTCACCCCGAAGCTGCCCGGCTTCGGCCTCGCCATCGGCCTCTTCGCACTGCTCGCCGGTCTGCTCGGCCCCACCGCCTACACCCTCGAGACCGTCGCCCAGGTGCACAATGGCGGCAGCCCGGTCGCCGGTCCGCCGAGCAGCCGGCACGGCGGCGGTCCGGGCCAGTACGCCGGGGGACAGCGCGCCGGCGTCGCCGACCCGCAGATCGCCGACCTCGTGAAGGGCAGCGACAGCCGCTGGGCCGCGGCCGCCATCGGCGCGCAGGACGTCAGCACCCTCGAATTGAGCACGGGCAAGGCGCTGCTGGCGGTCGGCGGGTTCAGCGGCCGCGACGATTCCCCGACGCTGGCCCGGTTCCAGCAGTACGTCGACGACCACCAGATCGGCTATCTACTGGTCCGCCAGCGTCAGCAGGAACCCGGGCAGGGCAATGACACTCAGCCCGGCACGCCGAATGACACTCAGCCCGGCACGCTGAATGACACTCAGCCCGGCGCGCCGAATGACACTCAGCCCGGCGCGCCGAATGACTCGCAGCCGGGTCAGCCGAACAACACCCAGTCCGGCAACCCGCAGTCCGGCCACAACCCCCGCAACGGCGAGGGCCGCGGCGCACAGCAGGGTGGCACCGGCGCCCAGGGCGGCGATCCGCAGCAGTCCGGCCGGGGCGACTCGGAAGCCGACCAGTCGACTTCCGACCAGATCACCGCCTGGGTGAAGGCCAACTACCCGGTAACCGTGATCGGCAACGTGGAGGTCTACAACCTCAACCCGTAGATCGCACCCACCAGATCGCGAGCATGCACTGGCGCAGGCAGTGCATGCTCGTTCTCATCCGGGCTCGGTGGAACGGAATCGGGCCGCGCCGAGGACAACGCCGACTGAACAGCGGTGAATCCCATATGACCGATCCACGACATCCGGAGCCGATGATTAACTGATACTTCATCACTGATCCCCCTCACCGCTACGACCCCCCAAGCTCGGTCGGCGATCCTCGACGGTAACCGTTCCTGAGCTCACAGGGGTTGCCATGGATCGGAGGCGTTTTCTGAAGCACGCCGCGCAGTTGGGTGGTGCGGCCGGAGCCATGTCGATGCTCCCGCCGAGCCTGGTGCAGGCCTGGGCCGAACCACCCCCGCCCGGCGGCTGGGACCGCATCGAGCACGTGGTGATCCTCATGCAGGAGAACCGCTCCTTCGACCACTACTACGGCGCCATGGCGGGCGTGCGCGGTTACGCCGACCTCAATGCGCTACAACTGCCGACCGGACGCTCGGTTTTCCACCAGCCCGACGACGGCCGAGTGGTGCTGCCGTATCTCACCACGCTGCAGAACATCGACGGCACCGACCACGGAACCCGCACCGGCCATGAGGCTTTCGCCTTCGGCCGGCACGACGGCTGGATCCCGGCCAAGGGCGAGGGCACCATGGTCGGCTACGACCGCGACTGCCTGGGCTTCTACTACCAGCTCGCCGAGGCGTTCACCCTGTGCGACGGCTACCACTGCTCGGTGAACGGGCCCACCGACCCCAATCGCATGTACCTGTTCACCGGCACCGTGCAGAACCCGCTGGCCCTGGACAATTTCGCGGAATCCCTGCAGGTCTCGCTGTTCGCCGACGATATGAAACTGCGCTGGATGCGCAGCCTGCCTGTCGCCGGGATCGTGGATGCCGTGCTGGGCCTGGTGCACGGTTTGACCAGCGCCCTGCCGCAATCCGTCGTCGAGTCGCTGGCCGGGCTGGTCGCGCCGCGCACCGGCAATCTGTTCCTCTACGACGCGCTGCTCGGACCCGATGCCGGGCGCCACGTCAACGACGTGATCTTCGGCCTGCCCTGGACCACCTACGCCGAGCGACTACAGGAGCGCGGCATCGGCTGGCGGGTCTATCAGGAATGGGACAACTACACCGACAACGCGCTGGACTTCTTCCTGCCGTTCCGCGAGGCCGCGCGTGCCGCGTTGAAATACACCAACGGCGGCCGCGGGCTCGCCTTCGAGAACTTCTTCCGCTATTACTCCGACCTGCAACGGGATCCGAGCCTCGAACCCGCCTACGCCGCCGATCTGAAGCGCGGCCTGGACGAGCTGGCCGCGGGACAGCGGGCGCTGGTGGAGCAGGGGCTGCTGCGGTCGCGCACCGGCACGCTGGTGGAATCCTTCCGCGCCGATGTCGCGACGGGGCGGCTGCCCACGGTGTCCTGGATCGTCGCGCCCTACGTCGACTGCGAGCATCCGGTCATGGGCCCGCGCAATGGGCAGGCCCTGGTGCACGGTGTCCTGGAAGCGCTCGCCGAGCACCCGGACGTGTGGAACAAAACGGTCTTCATCCTCAATTACGACGAGAACGACGGGTATTTCGACCACATCCCGGCGCCCGCGCCACCGCCGGACGCAACCGGTGAATACTTCGGCCGCCACAATGTCGGCCTCGGCGCGCGGACGCCCGCGATCATCGTGTCGCCGTGGAGCAAACAGGCGGTCTGCTCCGAATTGTTCGACCACACCTCGGTACTGAAGTTCCTGGAGCGGGTCACCGGCGTCGCCGAACCGAATATCAGCCCGTGGCGGCGGCAGCTGTGCGGCGACCTGTCCTCGCTGTTCGACTTCGGTGCGCGTCGCACCCTCATCCTGCCCACCGCGTCGCCGCGCGCCGAACAGTCGATGTCCGGTGTGGCGCAACCACTTCCATTCGTGCAGCGGCTGCCGAGACAGCAGGGTGGCAGCAAGGCGCGGGTGCCGCTGCCATATCGCATGCAGGCGCGGTGCGCACCCGATGGAAAGGGCGGGATCACCCTCACCATCGACAATGCCGGCACCGGCACCGTGCACTGCCGGGTGCATCCGAACGCGTTCGCGACGGATTTCACGCCGACCCGCTTCGACATCATCGGCGGCGGCTCGGTCACGCGCGACTTCCCGGCCGTGAACGGCCGCTACGACTACTCGGTCTACGGCCCCGACGGCTTCCAGCGCCGCTTCGCCGGTGACCTCACCGGGCCGTGCGGGGGCCTACGGGTCACCGCCACCGCCGCGACCTCCGGCAAGCGCAAGCTCATCTGGTCGTTCGAGAACGATGGGACGCAACCGGTTTCGGTGCTGGTGACGTCCAATGCCTACCGGCACGACGGGCCCTGGACCATCGACATCGCCGCGGGCGCAACCGAGCGCCGGGACATGGTCTGCGACGGCGCCGCCCAGGGCGCGGGCTGGTACGACCTCTCGGTCAGCGCCGCCTCCGACGCCGGATTCCTGTGCCGGGCACGCGGATTCGTGGAGACCGGCGCGGCCGGGATCACCGCTGACGATGCCGCGCCCTTCGATCGGCTGCTGCTGGACCGGTCCCTGTACGAGCCCGGCCGGGACCTGGTGGTCAGCTTCTGCCTCGCGAACGCGGTGGCCGGGCATCGGCTCGCCGTCTACGCCGATCCCGGCGGCTTCACCACCGAGGTGCCCGCGACACCCGCGCTGCGCACCCTCGTGTTGGGGGAAGGGGTGACGGGGGATCAGGTGGTGCTGCCGGTCGCCTCCGGTGCGCCCGACGCCGGAGTCGCTGCGGTGGCGGGCCTGCGGCAGGTCGGCGCGGCCGCCGTGCCGGGCGACGGCGCCGTGCGGTCCGGACCGCTGCCCACCGGCTCCTACCTGGTGCATCACCTGGATGACGCGGGTCGTCCGCTGGTCCGTCCCGTGCGCTTCCGCGTGCTGTAGTCCGATCCGGCCGCCTGGTACATCAGGACGCTTTTGCCATGACTACTAGACAGATCATGAGTTTTGTCTTACTTTCGGTTCATGAGTTCAACGGCGTCTCATGCGGTGCGATTCGAATTGCGCTCCGGGGAAACCTGGCGCGACCCCTATCCCATGTATTCCCAACTGCGCGACCATGATCCGGTCCACCGGGCGATCCCCGGCGGCCGCGCATCCGACGACTTCTACGTCCTGTCCCGGCACGCGGACGTGTACGCGGCCGCCCGCGATCCCGAGACCTTCTCCTCGGCCTCCGGCCTCACCGTCGACTACGTCGATCTGTTGGCCGCCGGATTCGGGGCCGCCAAGCCGTTCGTGTTCATGGACCCGCCCGACCACACCGACTTCCGCCGCCGGGTGTCACCGGGATTCACACCGCGGCAGGTGAATTCGGTCGAACCCGCGGTGCGCGACTTCGTCGTCGAACACATCGAGCGGCTGCGGGCCGCGGGCACGGGCGATATCGTGAAGGACCTGTTCAAGCCGCTTCCCACCATGGTGGTCGCCCATTATCTCGGTGTGCCGGAACAGGATCGGGGCAAATTCGACACGTGGACCGAGAACATCGTCGGCGGCGCGGTCGAGGGGGCCGGGCTGGCCGCCGGCGATCAGAACGCCTTCACCGCGGTCGGCGAAATGGTCGGCTACTTCAACGAACTCATCGAGCGGCGACGCCGGGAACCCGGCGACGACACCATCTCGCACCTGCTGGCCTCCGGGCTCGGCGCGGACGGCGACAACGAGGGCCTGCTGGCCATGCTCGGCTTCGCCTTCACCATGATCACCGGCGGCAATGACACCACCACGGGAAACCTCGGCGGCGCGGTGCAATTGCTCACCGCCTTCCCCGAGCAGCGCCGTCTGCTGGTCGAGAACCCGGCGCTCATCCCCGACGCCGTCGAGGAATTCCTCCGCATGACCTCCCCGGTGCAGGGTCTGGCCCGCACCGCCACCCGTGATGTGGAACTGCACGGCGTCACCATCCCCGCGGGACGCCGAGTACTGCTGCTCTACGGGTCCGCCAACCGCGACGAACGCGAATTCGGGCCCACCGCCGCCGAACTCGACGTGCGCCGCAACCCCAAGCGCATCATGACCTTCAGTCACGGCCACCACCACTGCCTCGGCGCGGCCGCCGCCCGCATGGTGGCGCGGGTGGCCCTCGAGGAACTGCTGGCCCGCTGCCCCGACTTCACCGTCGATCTCGACGCCGTGCGGTGGGCGCACGGCAACTACGTGCGCTGGCCGATCTCCGTCCCCTTTCAGGCGGCGGGATAGCGCCGCGAGGACTCGGACGACGCGTCCCACAAGGCCGTGCGCATCGCGAACTCCGGACCCGTACCCCGCGCGGTGTCGGCCCGGTCGCACCGCTCGCTTTTCGCGCGGGCAGAGTGTGAGCGAGCGGGTCCGGTGGCATGCGTTGCCGCCGGGCCCGCGCGCATCGAAGGGATATCGCGGGAACGGTCGAGCCGGACGGCGGAGCCCATGCCGATACCGCCGCCCCGATCGTGCAGGAAAGGACAACCCATGAGCCGAGACTGGCTGGCCGACGGCCGCGCCGACCTGGCCGCCGAGCGGATTCTCGATGCCGCCGCGCGCCTGTTCGCCGAACGCGGCGTCACCGCGGTCGGCATGGGCGATATCGCCAAGGCGGCCGGCTGCTCCCGGGCGACGCTCTACCGGTACTTCGAGAACCGGCAGGCGGTGCGCCTGGCGTTCGTGCACCGCGCCACCCGGCGCATTGCCGCGGGCGTGTTCGGTCAGGTGGCCGCGATCGAGGACCCGGGGGAGAAGGTGGTCACCGCGATGCTCGGCGCGATCCACGCGGTCCGCGCCGACCCCATGCTCATCGCCTGGTTCCGGCCGGGCGAATCCGGTCCGGCCGGGCGCATCAGCCAGGACTCCGACGTCATCGAATCCATTGCGGCGGGCCTGTTCACCCCCACGGCCCTCACCGATCCCGAACGCAGCCGCCTGGCGCGTTGGCTCACCCGCATCATCGTCTCCTTCCTGGCCGCACCCGGCCGCGACGATGCGGAGGAGCGCGCGATGCTCGAGGAGTTCGTGGTGCCGGTCGTGGCTCGAGCCTTCGCCTGACAGTGGAGCCGCGGTATCGGTGGGCCGGGATACTTCGGAAGAATCGGTAGACATTCCGTCATTCGATAGACGCTATGTAAAGCGAATGCTACCGTGTGCGCCTCATCACAAGCTCGAGGCAAGGAACCGCGATGCGCGCACTCCAGTGGACCGGCCCGGAAAAGGTTCAGATCAACGACATCCCGGTTCCGGACATCGGACCCACCGAGCTGCTGTTGAAGGTCGGCGCCGCGGGCGTCTGCCACTCCGACCTGACCCTGGTCAACTTCCCCATCCAGTTGCGCGAGAACCCGCTCACCCTCGGCCACGAGATCGCCGGAACCATCGAGGCGGTCGGCTCCGACGTGAGCGGCCGCGAGATCGGCGAGCGCGGGGTGGTCTACCTGTTCTGGACCTGCGGCGTCTGCCGGGAGTGCGTGAGCGGCAATGAGAACGTCTGCCTCGCGGCGGGGCGTGTCGCCATGCCGCCCTGCCCCGGGCTCACCGTCGAGGGCGGCATGTCGGAGTACGCGCGGATTCCGGCGAGTTCGTTCGTGCCCATCGGCGACCTGGACTTCATCCAGGCCGCGCCGGTCGCCGACGCCGCCCTCACCGCCTACCACGCCATCCGCGGTGCGCGTGAAGCCTTGCGGCCCGGCGGAACCGCGGTCGCCATCGGCATCGGCGGACTCGGGCATGTGGCGGTGCAGATCCTGCGCGCCATCTCCGGGGTGCGGGTGATCGCGGTCGACCAGGCGCGGGCGAAGCTGGACCTGGCCGCCGATTGCGGCGCGGAACTCGGCATCCTCTCCGGCGACGACACCGCCGAGCAGATCCTCGACCTCACCGACGGTCGCGGTGCCGACGCGGTGTTCGACTTCGTCGGCGTGGACTCCACCGCGAAGCTGGCCTGCGAGACCGTGGCGCCCAACGGCGCGTACCGCATGGTCGGAATCGGTGGCGGCGCACCGGACATCACCGCCGGACCGGCCGGCGGCCCCGGCTGGCCGTGGGGTGCGACCGTGCGGAAATCGCTGGGCGGCACCCGCGGCGACCTGCACGCGTGCGTGGCGCTCGCGCAGGCGGGCAAGCTGCGCATGGAGGTCGAGCGTTTCGATCTCGCCGAGGGCCCGGACGTCTTCCGACGCCTTGACGCGGGCCGGATCCGGGGGCGCGCGGTCCTGGTGCCCTGAGCGGAACGCGAATCAGCCTGCGGCGGGCTCGGTCTCGCCGGGGAGCTTCGCGACGCGTGCCGGGATCACTGCCGGGAACTCGCCGTTTGACGGCATGCGAGGCCTCGACCCACGTGGTCGAGATCGAAATCGCCTGCGCCGCAAGCGGTTACATCGCGGGCGAAGCGCGCGGGGCGGCAGCGCCGGACGCCGAATTCCGGCGGTTCGACGGGAAATAGCCGTGGCCGGCCGGAGCGATCAAGCGCGTGCGCAGTCACAATCAGCAGTGCGCGTGCGGGCCGAACGACGAGATCACCGACAGACACCCCGATGTGGTCGACGACGCACTGGCGCGGCGGTTGTGCGCCGAGGAGATCATCCGCGCCGAGCCTGCCGAGTGTTCGTCACCGCAACCGCGCGATGCGGTGTTGCAGCCAGCGGCGGGATTCGGCGTCGCGGGCGTGCAGGAGGATCTTGCGGCGGGCGGCGGGGGAGAGGGCGGACAGGAGGCGGGCCAGATGTTTTCGACTGTCCCAGCTGAGCAGGTAGCGGACCGCGCCGGCGGTGGCGCGATCGTCGGCCAGGTCGACGGCGCGGGCGAAGTCGGCGCGGTTCTCCAGGTCCAGGAATTGGGCCGGAATGCGTTCGTGCGTCGGATAACCCGTGTAGGCCCCGGTGCCTCCGGCGTACCAGTCGCACAGGCGCAGGATTCGATCCACGGCATCCGGGTACGCCGCCAAGAGCGGGGCGCGGACCTCGGCCACCTGGGATCCGGTCAGACCGCCGCCCGTGGTGGACGTATCGAGGAAGAGGTCGGCATAGGGCATGAGCGGTGCGGGAATCTCGGCCACCCAGAGCCGGGCGGTGCGGTCGTTGTCGGCCTTGCGCTGCTCGGCCACGTGGTATTCGCGCAGCGGAACGGAGACTCCGCGCACGGCAAGCCATTCCAGCGAGCGGACGCCATCGGCCAGCAGCGCGTCCTGTGGCCAGCCGTCCCAGCGGATCGAATAACCATGGTGCAGGGTCACCGTGGTGAGGGGACGCTCGGCGGCGTCGAAGAAATCCAGCACGACATCGCCCCAGCACATGCACACGAAGCCGGGCAGGTCGGCGACGCGCAGGGCATCCCGCAGCGCCCGCACGGCAATCGGGTCCCACTCCTCCAGCAGGGTCGGCGCGTCCCTGGGCATCTCGCGGACCCGGACGCCGCGCGCGTGCGCGAGCACCCGATCCAGTGCGTCCAGGTCGCCGTCCGCGGACGCTCCCCCGAAAGCCATACCGAAACAGTAATCCGACCCACCGGTCCTCGGTGTGCCGTCTCGACGGCGCGCGGGCGCGTTCTCAGTGACCAACCCGTTGCTGAACTGGTACGTACCAGCCGGTGATACGGTGCCGTGTGACGCCGACAACTCGCCGGATGGCGACTGATCGGCGAGAACTGCATTGTTGCCGAGAAGCCAGATTTAGGAGAGACAGTGGCGATATCGGACTCCCCGCGAGACGCCGGCGGTCCCGCTGCCCAACGCACCACCGGACTGTTCCGCACCAAGAGCGTCGAGCAGTCCATCCGGGACACCGACGATCCCGATGCCAAACTCCGCAAGGACCTGACCTCCTGGGACCTCACGGTCTTCGGCGTCGCGGTCGTGGTGGGCGCGGGTATCTTCACCCTCACCGCGCGTACCGCGGGCAACATGGCCGGGCCCGCGGTCTCGGTGGCCTTCGTCTTCGCCGCCGTCGCCTGCGGCCTGGCCGCGCTCTGCTACGCCGAATTCGCCTCCACCGTCCCGGTCGCGGGCAGCGCGTACACCTTCTCCTACGCCACCTTCGGTGAGCTCGTGGCCTGGATCATCGGCTGGGACCTCGTCCTGGAATTCGCGCTCGGCACCTCGGTGGTCGCCAAGGGCTGGTCGCAGTACCTGGGCACGGTCATGGGCGGGCATCAGCCCATCTGGCACTTCGGCTCGGTCAAATTCGACTGGGGCGCGGTCGTGCTGATCGCCGTCCTCGGTGTGCTGCTGGCCCTGGGCACCAAGCTGTCCTCGCGGGTCTCCGCGGTCGCGGTCGCCATCAAGCTGGCGGTCATCGCCCTGGTGGTCGTGGTCGGCGCGACCTACTTCAAGGCGTCGAACCTGAAGCCGTTCATCCCCGAATCGGTCCCGAACGCGGACTCCGGCAGCGCGAGCACCCTGCGTCAGACCCTGTTCCAGCTGGTGACCGGTGGCGGCAACAGCCACTACGGCTGGTACGGCCTGCTGGCGGCGGCCTCCATCGTGTTCTTCGCCTTCATCGGCTTCGACGTGGTCGCCACCGCCGCCGAGGAGACAAGGGATCCGCAGCGCAATGTGCCGCGCGGCATCCTGGGCTCGCTGGCCATCGTGACCGTGCTGTACGTGGCCGTCTCGCTGGTGCTGACCGGCATGGTGTCCTACAGGGACCTTCAGGGCGACGACGCCACCCTCGCAACGGCCTTCGCCCTGCACGGCGTCACCTGGGCCAAGAACATCATCTCCATCGGCGCGCTGGCCGGTCTGACCACTGTCGTCATGGTGCTCTTCCTGGGCCAGACCCGCGTGCTGTTCGCCATGTCCCGCGACGGCCTCATGCCGCGCCGCCTCGCGCACACCGGGTCCAAGGGCACGCCGGTACGGATCACCGCCATCGTCGGCGTCATCTGCGCGGTGCTCGCCGGGTTCGTGGACTTCGGCACCCTCGAGGAAATGGTCAACATCGGCACACTGTTCGCCTTCGCGCTGGTGTCCATCGGCGTGGTGGTGCTGCGCCGCACCCGGCCGGATCTGCCGCGCGGCTTCCGGGTGCCGCTGGTGCCGTTCATCCCGATCCTGTCGGTGATCGCGTGCGCCTGGCTCATGTTCAACCTGTCGGTGGAGACCTGGTTGCGGTTCGTGATCTGGATGGCGCTGGGCCTGATCGTGTACTTCGCCTATGGCCGCTGGAACTCGGTGCTGGCTCGCGGAGTAGTGAAATCCGGTAGCTGATCGGGTGCTCGAGTTGGGTGTTGGTGGTGTGTCTTTCATACGCCACCTCGCGGAATGCGGTTCAATTGCTACCGACTAGTGAGAGTTGTGCCACAATTTCCGCCCATCAGCACCGCTTCAGCATCCCGAGAGGAATCAATCGTGAGCATGCTCCTGGCCGTGCATGACGCCTATACGACCGTTGTCGCGCAGATCGGCAACCCGACTCCGGAGACTCCGCCGGTGGCGGACAAGCTGATGAAGCTGGTCCGCTACTTCACCTGGTTCACCATGCTCTCCGGCGTCACCGCCATCACCTATGGCGGCGGCCGATTCGCCTGGGAGAAATGGAGCGGCGGCGGCCTCGAATCGCCGAAGATGATCGCCGGAGCCATGATCGGCGGCGTCACCGCCACCAGTGCGGGCACCATCATGAACTCCGTCATCGGCAGCTAGGGCAACTCTCGAAACTCTCAGGGGCTTCGCCCCCGGACCCCGGAAGACCGAGGCGTGCGGGTGCGCCGGAAGCGGCGCACCCGTGCATCCTTCGCGTCTAGCTCTGGCTCAGCATGCCGTTCATCTGGTCGATCTCCTTCTGTTGCGCGGTCACGATGGACTGTGCCAGGGCCTTGGATTCGGTGTTGGCGCCCTGCTCCAGTTCGGTATTGCCCATGGTGATCGCGCCCCGGTGGTGCTCGACCATCATCTGCATCCACATCTTGTCGAAGTCGGTGCCGGACAGGCTCTCCAGCTTCGCCATCTGATCCTTGGTCATCATGCCCGCCATGCCCTCGTGGCCCATGTCGGCGGACGGGGCGGGCTTGCCGAAGCTCTGCAGCAGCGTGGTGATCTGCTGCATCTGCGGGGATTGGGCCTGCTCGACCGCCTCGGCCAGGGTGATCAGCTGCTGGTTCTGTGAGCGGGTGGGCACCAGCTTCGCCATCTCGACGGCCTGCGCGTGATGCGGGTACATCATCTGCAAGAAAGCGACGTCGGCCGTGTTGAAGTCGCTGCGGGTGGCAGCCTGCGCCGAGGTGCCGGTCTTGCCGTGATCCATGCCGGGCATGCTGCCGTGATCGACGGCGGTCGTGGCGGACGAACTCGTCGTCTTGGCGGTGTCGTTGTCATTGCCGCTACAGCCGGCGGCGATCAAGGCGGTGGCTGCCGTAGCGGCGATCACGGCGAGCTTGATTCGGGTGCTGAACATGGTCGAACTCCTTGGTGATTGCGACGATTCGGGAAGGGGCATGCGAAAATCCGCGTCCGCGTGCGAGATGCGCGCGACAGCGGCGGCCCATCAGATCCGCAGAATCGCCAATTCGGCCAGGGAGAGCACCGTCCACGGTGGTGAACGGGCGTGATTCGCCCGCGGGTGGCGCACTTTCACGGGCGCGGCGTCTCGGCGGCCGAGACCGACCCAGCCCAGCAGGGCCAGGCCGAGGCCGAACAGCAGGGCCGCGAGGACGAAGAGGCAGCCGTGCATCCCGGCGTGGCCGTCGCCGCAGTCGCCGCCGCAGCCGGGCGTGGACATGCCGTGGTCCTCGCCCATGGCCGCGGCCACCGCCACGGGGGCGATTCCCATGACGGGCATCGCGGCATGGTGGTGGTCGATCATGACCGCCGAGGTGCTCAGGGGGACCTCATGGCCCAGGCCCTCATGGCTCATGCCGAGGGCCAGGGCGTGCATGGCCACCAGTCCGGCCAACAGTGCGAGCAGCCCGAAGGCCCGGACGAACCGGGTGCCCGGGGACTGCCGCACGATCATGGCGGCCATTCTACGGACCGCCGCCCGCTCGAGCTGGATACCCCCTATTGGTATTGCGACGGGACGCGCCCGGCTCGCCACCGTGAGGATCGGCGGGGTGGACGGTAGCCTGGCGCCCGTGTCACAGCGCGAACTGGTCATTCTGGGGACGGCCAGCCAAGTACCGACCAAACAGCGCAATCACAATGGTTATCTGCTGCGTTGGGACCGCGAGGGCCTGCTGTTCGACCCGGGGGAGGGCACCCAGCGGCAGATGAGCTTCGCGGGCGTGGCGGCCAGCGGGATCACCCGCATCTGCATCACCCACTTCCACGGTGACCACTGCTTCGGCCTGCCGGGCGTGTTGGGCCGCTTCAGCCTCGACGGTGCGCCGCACCCGGTCGATGTGTACTTCCCGGCGTCGGGTGAGGTCTACTACGAGCGTCTCGTCGACTCCTCCGCCGATCATCGCCAGGTCGGATTGCAGCCCCACCCTATTGCCGGTGATGGGGAGTTGCCGCCTCCCGGAGCGGATTTCACCCTCCGCGCGGCCCGGCTTTCCCACCCGGTGGAAGCCTTCGGCTACCGCTTGGACGAAGTCGACAGCCTGCGCTTCGTTCCCGAGCGCCTGCGCGAACTCGGACTGTCGGGCCCGATCGTCGGTGAGCTGGCGCGGCGCGGCGAGGTCGAGATAGGCGGCCGCACGGTCACCCTCGACGAGGTGAGCGAGGTGCGCCGCGGTCAAAGTTTCGCCTTCGTCATGGACACCCGGCTCTGCGACGGCGTCCACGAACTCGCCCGGGGCGTGGACATGCTGGTCATCGAGGCCACCTTCGTCGACGCCGACGAGCGATTGGCGGTCGAGCACGGCCATCTCACCGCGGGCCAAGCCGCCCGGGTCGCCGCGCGGGCCGGCGTTCGCACCCTGGTCCTCGCCCACTTCTCCCAGCGCTACCGCACCCTCGACCAGCATGTTGCCGACGCCCGCGCTCATTTCGGCGGTGAGATCGTCATGGCCGAAGACCTCATGCGCATCCCGGTCCCGCCCCGCCGCTGAGGCGTGCGAAGTTCGCGTGCGGCCGCGCTGCGGCGCCGGGCGCGGGCATGATGGTCGGCATGGACGCCCACGAGGAACTCATCGCACTCGCCGATCGGTACTGGGACACCCTGCTGGAGTCCGCGCCCAGTGAGGCAACCCTGTTGGGCGACAGGCGATTCGATGATCGGATCGAGGATCTGTCGGTGGCCGCGGAGGAACGGCTGCTCGGCACCTGGCGGGCGCTGTCGGCCGAAGTGGACGCGCTGGTTCCGGCCCGGCTGAGTGACGAGGATCGGATCACTCGCGCCCTGCTGCGCACCGAATTGGCCTCGGCGGTCTCGCATCTGGAGTGGCGCCCCCTCGAGCTGGCCTCGGATCAGATGACCGGCGTGCACGCCGGGATGCTGACCATGGCTCCCCAGGTGAACGCGCCCGAACCGGAGAACGCGTTGAAACTGGTGCAGCGCTACAGGCAGTTCGGCACCCTGATGAATCAGGCCGTGGAGCGCTTCCGCGCCGGCCTGGCGGCCGGGCGCACGCCCGCGCGCATCGCCATCGAGCGCTCGCTCAACCAGTTGGACGGCTATCTGGCTTCCGACCTGGCCGACGACCCGTTCGCCACCCTGGCCGGTCCGGTGGGCTGGGACGGCGAAACCGTATGGCGCGCGGAGCTGACCGAGGTCGTGCGCGATGTGATCCGGCCCGCCTTCGCCGTCTATCGAGAGGCGCTGGCCACCGAGCTCGAGCCCGCCGCCCGCCCCGACGACAAGCCGGGCCTGTGCTGGCTGGGCGATGACGGCGCCGACATCTACCGCCGCCTGCTGCGTCACCACACCACGCTGCCCGACCTGGGTCCCGAGGAGATACATCAGCTCGGCCTGGACGAATTGGCCGGGCTGCGAGCCGAATACGCGGAGGTGGCCGGTCGCCTGTTCGGCCTGACCGATCAGACCGCCATCTTCGCCCGCCTGCGTGAGGATTCCGCGCTGCGCTACGGCGACGGCGAGGAGATCATGACCGATGCCCGCGCCTACCTGGCCGCCGCCCACGCCGAGATGGGCAATTGGTTCGGCCGCCTCCCGCGCCAGTCCTGCGACATCGTCCCGGTCCCCGAATTCCTGGCCGCCGACGCCCCCGCCGCCTATTATTTCCCGCCGGCCGCCGATGGCTCCCGCCCCGGCGCGTACTACGTCAACCTGCACGAACCCACGGGCCGCAATCGATACGAGACCGCCTCGGTCGCGTATCACGAAGCCATCCCCGGCCATCACCTCCAGCTCACCATCGCCAACGAGCTGGAGCATCTTCCGCGCTTCCAGCGCATGTCCTTCTCCAACACGGCCTTCGTCGAGGGCTGGGCGCTCTACGCCGAACGCCTCGCCGACGAAATGGGCCTGTACCCCGACGATCTCACCCGCATCGGCATGCTCGCCGCTGACTCCTGGCGCTCCTGCCGCTTGGTCGTCGACACCGGCCTGCACGCCAAAGGCTGGACTCGTCAACAGGCCATCGATTTCATGTCCGCCAACGCTCCGGTCGGCCTCGACGAGATCCGGGTCGAAGTCGATCGCTATATCGCCATGCCCGGCCAGGCCGTCGCCTACAAGGTCGGCCAACTCGAAATCCGCCGCCGGCGAGCCGAAGTGGCGCAACGCCGAGGCGCCGCCTTCGATATCAAGGCCTTTCACGACAAGGTGCTGGGTTCCGGCTCGGTCAGCCTCCCCGTCCTGCGCGACCTGGCGGCCTCCCTCTAGCGGCGAGAGGCTGAAAGCCTTCGCCGAGGACGGCGGCCTCATGGTGGTCCTGCTGCCGGACCGCGTCGGCGCTGTCATCGAATTCCGGCTGGTGTGCTGGGCGTCGGTGAGTTCATTGCCGGTGAGGGCATTGCCGCCGGCGGTCCGGGCGTTGCCGTATTGCCCCTCCAGATAGGCGATTCCGATCCGCGGCTCGAACGCGTGCTCGCCGAGGAGGTCACCGTCGCCCGCAAGTACTGGCTGGTCGTGCCGCGCGACCAGCAACGGCTCGCCCGGGTGAGCGCCGCGATCGCGATGCTTCGCACCCCGGTGGCGAACCAGAACGGACTGCTGGCCCCGGTCGTCTGACCAGCTCGTTCCGCGACAACGGAATAGCGGCCCCTGTCGTGCGTTCGACTCATGGTGGTGAGTCGGGCTGTGGGAAGGTGTCGCCGGTGATGGCTACGGATGTGAAGTCGTCGATCGGCTTGCGGTCGGAGCGGGGACCGATTCTGGCGGCGATCATGTTGTCGACATCGCTGGTCGCGTTGGATTCCACCATCATCGCCACCGCGGTGCTGACGATCACCGATCAGCTCGGCGGGTTCGCCCAGTTCCCCTGGCTCTTCAGCATCTATCTGCTGGCGCAGGCGGTGACGGTCCCGATCTACGGGAAGCTCGCCGACATGGTGGGACGCAAGCCGGTGATGCTTTTCGGGATCGCGGCCTTCGCGATGGGATCGCTGCTGTGCGGGCTGGCGACGAGTATGCCCGCGCTGATCGTGTTCCGGGCGGTGCAGGGCGTCGGCGCCGGAGCGGTGAGCCCGATTTCGATGACGATCGCCGGGGATATCTACACGGTGGCCGAGCGGGCGAAGGTTCAGGCGTATTTGGCCAGTGTGTGGGCCACCTCGTCGGTGCTGGGACCTTTGCTGGGCGGGGTGTTCTCGCAGTACATCAGTTGGCGGTGGATCTTCCTGATCAACCTGCCGCTCGCTGCGCTGGCGGCGTGGATGATCCTGCGGAACTTCACCGAAAGCGCTCCGCGGCAGCGCCATCGGATCGACTATCTCGGGGCCGGGCTGCTCACAGTCGGGGCCGGCGCGCTGATCCTGGCGCTGCTCGAGGGCGGGCAGGCGTGGGCTTGGGGATCACCCGCGAGCCTGGTGCTGTTCGCCGGCGGCGCGGTCATGCTGGCGGTATTCGGTCTGGTGGAGCGGCGGGCCGCCAATCCGATTCTGCCGCTGTGGGTTTTCACCCGCCGCATCGTGGTGGTCAGCAGCCTGGCCTCCTTGCTGGTGGGTGCGATCTTGCTGGGCCTGACCTCGTATGTCCCGACCTTCGCGCAGGGCGTGCTGGGCAGCGGGGCGCTGAGCGCGGGCCTGACCGTCGGCGCGCTCACCCTGGGCTGGCCGGTATCGGCGTCGCAGGCGGGAAAGGTGTATCTGCGCATAGGTTTCCGGGCCACGGCGGTGATCGGCAGCGTGCTCGCGGTGCTGGGCGCGGCGTCGCTGCTGCTGGTGGACGCGCGATCGAGCCTATGGCAGTTGGCGATCGGCTGTTTCATCGTCGGCATGGGAATGGGCCTGGTGGCCAGTCCGACCTTGATCGCAGCCCAGGCCAGTGCCGAATGGTCGGAGCGCGGTGTGGTGACCGCCACCAATATGTTCGCGCGCTCGCTGGGCAGCGCGGTCGGCGTGGCCGTATTCGGCGCGCTGGTCAATGCCCGTCTCGGCGGAGTCGGCCGCCCGGCCGCGGCGGACCTGGTCCCGGCGGTGCACCTGGTGTTCCTGGGTGTGGCCGCCATGGCGGTGGTTCTCATCGCGGCGGCGGCCGTCATGCCCCGGCGAAGCGAGGGCAACCCGGAAATCCATTCGGCGTGAACGCCATCGACATGCGTTCTGCGGCATCGCAGAATAAGGCCGGGCTGATCGAATTCTCGAGAATGGCCGCCCACGGTGCCGAATGGAATACTTCGGCAATGATCTAGCACACTGTAGGTGTGGTTGAGGTCGAGGACGTATTGCGCCGGTTGCGGCGATATCCGGATGTCGAAGCGGTGAACCTGTATGCGGTCGACGCCGCCGACCGGCTCATGCTGGATGTCGCCGCCGATTCGCTGGCAGCCGCTGGAGACAACCGGGTGGCGGTGATCGACGACGGCTATGGCGGTCTGACCCTGGGGGCGATCGCCGCGCACGATCTACACGGCGTCCGGGTACATCAGGATTTGCTCACCGGTGAATTGGCCCTCGCCAACAATGCCCGAATTGTCGGCCTTACCGATCGCTTTTCGACCCGGGAATTGGGCGCCGCATTGCTCTCGGATGTGCGCGTGGTGTTGTGGCGACTCCCGCGCGCCCTTTCCGGCCTCGCCGAAACCGCCGAGGCCATCGCGCGTTATGCCGCACCCGAGGTCGAGGTGTTCGCCGGCGGCCGCGACAAATACCTGACCCCCGCCATGAATGAGGTGCTGGCCGAATACTTCGGCTCGGTGCGCGCCAGCCGCGGCCGGCAGAAGTCCCGCGTCCTGCTCGCGGCCGATCCCAAAACCCTTGGCGAGCACCGGTTTCCGGTACGCAACCGGCTCGACGACCGGGACCTGGAGGTGGTCGCCCACGGCGCGGCCTTCTCCGGCCCGCGCCTGGATATCGGCACCCGCTTCCTGCTCGACCACCTGAAGCGCATGAAGCCGGATGCCCGCGACGCCATCGATCTGGGTTGCGGCACCGGCATTCTCGCGGTCGCGCTGGCCAAGGCCCGCCCTGGCATCAAAGTGACGGCGACCGACCAGTCCGCCGCCGCGGTGGCCTCCACCCGCGCCACCGCCGCCGCCAACGGCGTCGCCGACCGCGTCACGGTCCTGCGGGACGACGCCATGTCCAGCGCCCCCGACAACAGCGCGGACCTGGTGCTGTGCAACCCGCCCTTCCACGTCGGCGCGGCCGTGCATACCGGCTCGGCCATCAAGATGTTCCAGCAGACCGGACGCGTGCTGCGCCCCGGCGGCGAGCTGTGGACGGTCTACAACACGCACCTCAACTACCGGGGCGTCATGGAGCGCATGGTTGGCAAAACCGATGTGATGGGCCGCAATCGCAAGTTCACCGTGACCCGCTCGGTGCGCGGCCTGCACGACGTCGAACAATAGGGTTCATGGGACGAATCGATCTCCGCATCTTCACCGAACCCCAGCAGGGCGCCTCCTACGACACCCTGCGCACCGTCGCCAAGGCCGCCGAGGACCTCGGCTATGACGCCTTCTTCCGGTCCGACCACTACCTGAAGATGGGTGACGCCGACGGCCTTCCGGGCCCCAGTGACGCCTGGATCACCCTGGCCGGGCTGGCCCGCGAGACCCGCCGCATCAGGCTGGGCACCCTGGTCACCTCGGCCACCTTCCGTCATCCGGGCGTGCTCGCCATCGAAGTGGCCCAGGTGGACGCCATGTCCGGCGGCCGCGTCGAATTCGGTTTCGGCGCGGGCTGGTTCGAGGCCGAGCACACCGCCTACGGCATTCCGTTCCCGGCCGAGAGGTTCCCGCGCTTCGAGGAGCAGCTGGCCATCGTCACCGGCCTGTGGTCGACGCCGGTGGGCGAGACCTTCTCCTTCGCTGGCGAGCATTACACGCTCACCGATTCCCCGGCGCTGCCCAAGCCCGCGCAGCCGCGCGTCCCGGTCATCATCGGCGGCATGGGCGCCAAGCGCACCCCTCGCCTGGCCGCGCGATACGCGACCGAGTTCAATGTGCCGTTCCAGTCCGCGGAGGCCAGCGCCGCTCAGTTCGATCGAGTTCGCAAGGCGGCCAAGGACGCCGGACGTGATCCGCTCGACATCACCTTCTCCAATGCCCTGGTCGCCTGTGTCGGCGCAAGCGATGCCGAGGTGGCGCGGCGCGCGGCGGCCATCGGCCGCGAGGTGGACGAGCTGAAGGCGAACGGTCTGGCCGGCAGCCCGGACGAGGTGGTCGAGAAGATCGGCCGCTACGCCGAAATCGCCGGTACCAGCCGGATTTACCTGCAGATTCTGGATCTGTCCGACCTGGATCACCTGGAGCTCATCGCCACCCGCGTGATGAGTCGGCTGGGCTGAGAACGGGATTCGGCGCGGCCACACCACACCTTGTGGCGCGGCACGTTCAGTAAAGCTCGGGTAAAGTCCGACTCATCCGTTCTGCCAGGGTTCGGGAACTCCGGACCCCTATAGCGCGTTGGACGGGTAGCTTCAAAGGCCACGACCGACGTGAGCCGCGACTCCAGAAAGGGACGCACAGTGCGCTCCACATCCAACCCGGTCTTCCGGAACTTGCAGCCGCAGCAGGGCGGCTACGCCGGCTTCGGCTCGGCGCCTGGAGCCGGACAGTTCCCGAACAACCCGTACGGTCAGCAGCCGCAGTACCCGGGCTACCAGCAGCCCTACCAGCCGACCGTGCCGACCACCCGCCCGATGACCATCGACGATGTGGTGCAGAAGACCGGCATCACCCTCGGTGTGGTCAGCCTGGCGGCGATCCTGTCCTACGCGCTCACCTCGGCCAACCACAGCCTGGCCGTGCTGTTCCTCGCGGTCGGCGGCCTGGGCGGGTTCGCGCTGGCCATGATCATGACCTTCGGCCGCAAGCAGGACAACCCTGCGCTGGTGCTCAGCTACGCCGCGCTGGAAGGCCTGCTGCTGGGCTCGTTCTCATTCCTGTTCACCAATGTGCAGTTCGGCGGCGTCGGTGGGTCGGGCCTGATCGCGCAGGCGGTACTGGGCACCTTCGGCGTGTTCTTCGGCATGCTCGTGGTCTACAAGACCGGCGCGATCCGCGTCACCCCGCGCTTCACCCGCATGATCGTGGGCGCCATGATCGGCGTCGTGGTGCTCATGCTCGGCAACCTGGTCGCGAGCTTCTTCACCGCCGACGGCCTCGGGCTGCGCTCGGGCGGCACCCTCTCGATCGTCTTCAGCCTGGTCGTGATCGGTGTCGCGGCCTTCAGTTTCCTGCTGGACTTCGACGCCGCCGACCAGCTCATCCGGGCCCAGGCTCCGGAGAAGGCGGCCTGGGGCGTGGCGTTCGGCCTGACCGTCACCCTGGTCTGGCTGTACCTGGAGATCCTGCGCCTGCTGAGCTACTTCCAGGACAGGTAATCCCCAGCCGCGTCGCGGCTGAACCGAGAAGATTTCGGGGGATAGGCTCCCCGTTAACCCCGACTCGGCGGAGACGAAAAGAGTGGGCGGGCATCGGAATCCGATGCCCGCCCACTGCTGTGTAGCCAGCTCGAGAGCGGTCAGTCGCTGGTCACCACCTCCTTCAGAACGTCGGTGGCGACGTGATTCTCACCGCAGTCGGCGGCGAGAAGCCCGACGCTGGAGCAGTTGCGCAGGCGCAGCGGCAGGATCTCTTGGTAGGCGGCCGACTCATACCAGTCCGTCACGGCCTGGTAGTCGGGGAATTCGATGACGATCACGCTCGCGCTCGCCGGGCCCTCGATCACCCGCTGGGTGCCGCCGTGGACGATGAACTTCCCGCCGTACGTAGCCAACGTGCCGTCGATGCGCTCCAGGTACTCCACGATGTCGGCATTGACGTCGACGTCCCACAGATTGGCGATAGCGTAGCCGGGCATTCGAAGCTCCTCATTCGGATTGCTTTGCTGCCCTTGATATTTCCGCGCGCCAGGAATGAAGTCGATTACCTGCCAGGTAAATGCCGCCGGAATATGGCTCGCCTCAGGCAGACCCGCGAGGGTGTGCGCTCGGCCCCGCCCTCGCCCCGAAAGACGACTTGGGCCGCCCGACCTTACGGTCGGACGGCCCAACTGATTCCCGGGCTTGGCCGCGGGGATCAGGTGCGACTCAGCTGAGGCGCTCGATGATCATCGCCATGCCCTGGCCGCCACCGACACACATGGTCTCCAGACCGAACTGCTTGTCGTGGGTCTGCAGGTTGTTGATGAGGGTCGCGGTGATGCGAGCGCCGGTCATGCCGAACGGGTGACCGAGGGCGATCGCGCCACCGGAGACGTTCAGCTTGTCCAGGTCCATGTTCAGCTCGCGGGCCGAACCCAGCACCTGCACGGCGAAGGCCTCGTTGATCTCGTACAGGTCGAGGTCGTCGATGGTCATGCCCGCGCTCTTCAGGGTGTTGCGGACCGCCTGGATCGGGCCGAGACCCATGATCTCAGGGGACAGGCCCGAGACGCCGGTGGCCACGATGCGGGCCAGCGGGGTCAGGCCCAGCTCACGAGCCTTGGTGTCGGACATGACGACCAGCGCGGCCGCACCGTCGTTCAGCGGGCAGGCGTTGCCGGCGGTGATGGTGCCGTCCGGGCGGAAGACCGGCTTCAGCTGCGAGATCTTCTCGTAGGTGGTGCCGGCGCGCGGGCCGTCGTCGGTGGTGACGATGGTGCCGTCGGGCAGGGTCACCGGGGTGATCTCCCGCTCGAAGAAACCGGACTTGATGGCCTCCTCGGCGCGGTTCTGCGAGCGCACGCCCCAGTGGTCCTGGTCCTCGCGGGAGATGCCGGTGTAGGTGGCGACATTCTCCGCGGTCTGGCCCATGGCGATGTAGACGTCCGGGAGGATGTCGTTCTCGCGCGGGTCGGTCCAGGTGGCGTTGGACTCGGCGGTCGCCTTGGTGCGGGCCTCGGCCTCGGCGAACAGCGGGTTGTGCGAGTCCGGCCAGCCGTCGGAGGTGCCCTTCGGGAAGCGCGAGACGGTCTCGACGCCGGCGGAGATGAAGACGTCGCCCTCACCGGCCTTGATGGCGTGGAAGGCCATGCGGGTGGTCTGCAGCGAGGACGAGCAGTAGCGGTTGACCGTGACGCCCGGCAGGTAGTCGTAGCCCAGCTGCACGGCCACGGCGCGCGCCATGTTGAAACCGGCCTCACCGGCGGGCTGGCCACAGCCCAGGTGCAGGTCGTCGATGTCGGAGACGGCAAGCGAGGGCACCTTGTCGAGGGCGGCACGCACCATCTGCGCGGCGAGGTCGTCCGGTCGCATGCTCACCAGAGAACCCTTGCCGGCGCGGCCGATCGGCGAGCGGGCGTACGAAACGATGACGGCCTCAGCCATGAGGACTCCTTCTTTGCTGGGGTGATCCGCTTCGAATTTACGACGGGTGTGTTTCGGCTCAAACATCCGGTATGCCCGTATCCCAACCATTGAACTGTGGGATATCGCTCACTCTCGCGGCTCTCATGCCTCGCTGCCTGCCCGGCGGCGCGACACGGACAGGGTTTCGAGTGAGGCGGGCGCAGCGAAGAAGTCGAGGTCGCGCGGGCACGAACAAGGCTGCAGGCGGGGGCGGAGTTGCGTGCGGACGGAAGGTGGGGAGTGGAGTTGGGGGCGCGGGTGCGGATGGAAGGCGGGGATGGAATCGGGGGCGCGCGGGGACCGACGGCGGCGGGGATGGAATTGGGTCACGCGGGTACGTCGAAGGCGCTGTGGGCCGGGATGTTCGGCATGTCGGTGTAGACGGTGACGATGATGTGGCCGGGCCCCGTGTTCTGGAACAGGGCGTAGTGCTCGCTGCCGTAGAAGCCCGCCAGCACGGGAACTCGATATTCGCCGGCGGCGCCCGTGTCCATGTTCCGCCAGGCGACCGTGGCCACGGCGACGCACTGCGGAGCGAAGCTGTACTCGCCCGGATCGAACCCGGTGACCGGCAGCGCCTGGATGTTGATGATGGCCCGGCCGGGCCACTGCGGGCCGGTGTCCGCCCAGGATCGGATAGTGCCGCCGCACACCATCGCGTCGTGATAAAGGCTCGTGACCTGCGGAAATTCGACGGTTGCGGCCCGGGCGGGCGCGGCCGCGACGAGCACGGTCGCGATGCCGGAGGCGGCGAGTAGGGAGGCGGCGGGCAAGCTCGTCGGCATCCTCATAGGGCCGATCGTAATTCGCCACGCGGTGATATCACCGACGCGCGCGTGGGGGCGTATCTCCTTTCTGCAACGATAAGGGGTATGCGCATCGCTAACCATGTCGTCGATCTGATCGGAAACACCCCGCTCGTCCGGTTGAACTCCGTGGTGGGTCCGAACTCGGGACTGGTGGCGGCGAAGGTGGAATACCTGAACCCGGGCGGCAGCTCGAAGGACCGCATCGCCGTCAAGATGATCGACGCTGCCGAGAAGGCCGGCTTGTTGAAGCCGGGCGGCACGATCGTCGAACCGACCTCCGGCAATACCGGTGTGGGCCTGGCCCTGGTCGCGCAGCAGCGCGGCTACAAGTGCGTGTTCGTCTGCCCGGACAAGGTCAGTGAGGACAAGCGGAACGTTCTGCGCGCCTACGGCGCCGAGGTCGTGGTCTGCCCGACCGCGGTCGCGCCGGAGGATCCGGACAGCTATTACAACGTCTCGGATCGCCTGGTGCGCGAGATCCCGGGCGCGTGGAAGCCGGACCAGTACTCCAACCCGGGCGGCCCGGAATCGCACTACGAGACCACCGGTCCGGAGATCTGGCGCGACACCGAGGGCAAGATCACCCACTTCGTGGCGGGCGTCGGCACCGGCGGCACCATCACCGGCACCGGCCGGTACCTCAAGGAGGTCTCGGGCGGCAAGGTCAAGATCATCGGCGCGGACCCGGAGGGCTCGGTCTACTCGGGCGGCACCGGCCGCCCTTACCTGGTCGAGGGTGTCGGCGAGGACTTCTGGCCCAGCGCCTACGACCCGGCCATCCCGGACGAGATCATCGCTGTCTCCGACGCCGACTCCTTCGAGATGACCCGCCGTCTGGCCCGGGAGGAGGGCCTGCTGGTCGGCGGCTCGTGCGGGATGGCCGTGGTGGCGGCGCTCAAGGTCGCCGAGCGCGACCCGGACGCCGTGGTGGTCGTGCTGCTGCCGGACGGCGGCCGCGGCTACCTGTCCAAGATCTTCAACGACCAGTGGATGAGCTCATACGGCTTCCTGCGCAGCGGCCTCGACGGTTCGACCACCGAGGTGCACGTGGGAGATGTGTTGCGCGGCAAGTCCGGTGAGCTGCCGGATCTGGTACACACCCATCCGCAGGAGACCCTGCGCGACGCCATCGAGATCCTGCGGGAGTACGGCGTCTCGCAGATGCCGGTGGTCGGCGCGGAGCCGCCGGTCATGGCGGGCGAGGTCGCGGGTTCGGTCACCGAGCGCGATCTGCTGTCGGCGGTCTTCGAAGGCCGCGCCAAGCTCACCGACCCGGTCTCCAAGCACATGAGCCCCGCCTTCCCGCTGATCGGCGCGGGCGAGCCGGTGTCGGCCGCCACCAAGCTGCTGGAGTCCACCGACGCGCTGATGGTCGTCGAGGACGGTAAGCCGGTCGGCGTCATCACCCGCCACGACCTGTTGGGTTTCCTGAGCACGGGCGCCCTCGCCTGAGGCGCAGCCGAACATGTGCCGCCCGTCGGAACCGCAGCTGGTTCCGGCGGGCGGATTTCTTTCACCGCTGTGATTAAAAGTGCGGGACAAGCGGATCCGCTTCCGCATTCGAGATCACCGCGGGAAGGCGCCCAGACGATCGCCGCGCTGAGGCCGACACTGCCCGCCATGACCGCCGCGGTGCCGGCGGTGGTGGCGGAACGGCCTCGGGGCTGGGCTATCTCGCGAATAGTGCGTGCCCGCCATCGCGAGCATCACCGCGGCAGCGCCGCCGGCTAACAGCACCGGCATCGCGATCAGGTTGCGCCGAGAAGCGGTGAAAATGTCTGTCAGTAAGGACATTTCGACTCGGTTTCAGGCCATCATGGGTTGCCGACCGTGTGTGCGGCGATCAGCTTCGCGGTGTCGCCACAGGTCCGCGGCCGCGAAACCCCCGCGGCCTGGGCGGTATTGGCGGACCAGGCGGCGTCCCAGGCAACGTCGCCGGAAGGTCACCGGCCTCGATGGCGCGGTAGAGCGAACGACGGTGTCGGCGTGAGTGGCGTTGGCGGAAGGGGACATTGGAGATATTCCCCGGGGTTACAACCCGATTGGGTACGTCCATATGCTTTCCGGCGCACCGCGCCGGTATCGATCGACCGATCCGGCCACGTATGCGGCGGGTGTCGCGGGAGATGCGGCCAAATGGACAGCAGGCCGTATTCCATGGCGAAGACAGAGCTCGTCACGGCCCAGCCGGTGGGTGACCGCGTCGGCCGTCTGGCATACCGCCGGGCCCTTCTCGAATGGGATCCCGGTGGCCGGATCAGTGGTGAGGGGCGCGGTCGACGCCGGCTCGGCGACCTGGATCGAGTGCAATCCGGCGAATGTGCCGCGGTGGGTCTACTTCGCGTGACAAATGTGACTAATGTGATTTCAGGTAACCAATGTGATTTGCCAAAGCGTTACTTGACGAATTCGAAACGCCGATGAATCGCCGACAAATCGGGCAAATGTCGGTATATCGCGATCTTGGGGCTAAATTAATCTGTGATCTGAAACACTTTATGTTTCGAATTGAATCACCAGGTCAGCGCATGTATTAATGCAGGTCCAGGAGTTGCCCAACGGGCCAGTTCACTTTCTGTTCAACTTTGGTTCAGTTTGTGTTAACAACGCGCAATCAAGCTGTGACCTCGTCGGAAACAGACCGCAAGTCTGGATAGCGCAAGGAGATGTGAACACACATGCGGAACGTGATCACTACATCGATGTGATGAGGCTCCGCGGCCGGGAGGTCGCGAAGATCTCCGCTGTACTCCGTGGAGTGCGCCAATTCCAGTGACCCGCAATGGGTTTCACAACAGCAACCACAACAGACCGCAGCGCTCAGGTGAGTGTCGTGAGACGCGCGCCCTGGTCGTGCGCTGCCTTCTTCAGGCCTGCGAGCCCGAAACCGAACAGGAATCCAAATTCGCCATGCCCATGAATGTTATGACTGCTCTCAGTGACCCTGCCAGATGTAGCAAGGTGGTTGCCGCCGCTCGTACGGTCGGCTCCGCCGCCCTCGCTCTGGGCGTCTTCGGCTCCATCGTCACCGCCGCCGGCTCCGCCAGCGGTGACGTCCGGTCGACCGCGCTCGAGGCCACCCTGGCCGCCGCTGCGCCCGCCGCGGTCGCTCCCGCCAACGAGCAGCCCGTCGCGGCCGTGGTCCCGGCGCCCATGCCGGCCCCGCTGCCCGCGCCCGCCCCGGCGCCCGAGCCGGCCCCGGCCCCGGCTCCTGCTCCGGCCCCGGCTCCCGCGCCCGCGCCGCCCGTCTACGCGGACAACCTCGACGGCTGGATCCGCCAGGCGCTGGACATCATGGCCCAGCACGGCATCCCCGGCAGCTATAACGGCATCCTGCGCAACATCATGCGCGAATCCAGCGGCAACCCGCGGGCGATCAACCTCTACGACTCCAACGCCGCCAAGGGCATCCCGTCCAAGGGCCTGCTCCAGGTGATCGACCCGACCTTCAACGCCTACCACGTCGAAGGCACCCCCTTCGACGTCTGGGACCCGGTCGCCAATATCGTGGCCGCCTGCAACTACGCGGCGCACCGCTACGGCTCGATGGACAACGTCTCGAGCGCCTACTGATCCACTCCGGCGCGATACCGGACAACAGTGCGATGGCCTGCCTGATGAGGGGTGGGCCATCGCGGTGTTTCTCGCCTTTCGGCAGATAGCGGACATCCGATTTGGCAACTATTTCGCAAACGTCTGAATCGGGAGCTCAACCAGGCGTATAACCACCCCGTGGAGCAGTTCCGGCAGACGGCCGGGACGGATAGCGAAGGGACGGGGTCATGCACACCTCGAGTTCGGCTATCGATATCCAGTTCGGACGAGGGCTCTCCGACGCGTGGAGTTCCATCGCCACCTGGGTGCCCAAATTCATCGGCTTCCTGGTCATTCTGCTCATCGGCTGGTTCGTGGCGAAACTGGTGGCCAAGCTGGTGACCCGGATCCTGAACCGAGTCGGTTTCGATCGCCTGGTCGAACGCGGCGGCATCAGGGACATGCTCGCCCGCAGCCGCTATGACGCCACCGGTCTCATCGCCAAACTGGCGTATTACGCGATTCTCCTGATCGCCCTGCAGCTGGGTTTCGGCGTCTTCGGTCCGAATCCGGTGAGCACCATGCTCAACGGCATCGTGGCCTGGCTGCCGCGGCTGGCGGTCGGCATCATCATCGTCTGCATCGCGGGCGCGATCGCGCACGTGGTGCAGGAGATGGTGTCGAACATGCTGAGTGGTCTGGATTATGGCCGCATGCTGGGCCGCATCGCGGCGGTGTTCATCTGGGGCATCGGCGTCATCGCGGCGCTCAATCAGATCGGCGTGGGGACCTCGGTCACCATGCCGATTCTCATCGCGGTGCTGGCGACCATCGGCGGTGTCCTCATCGTCGGCCTCGGCGGCGGTCTGATCCGGCCCATGCAGCAGCGCTGGGAGAGTTGGCTCGACACCATCGAGGGCGAAATGCCCGAGGTGAAGGGCCATGCGCAGGCCTATCAGCGGGGCCGCGAGGATGCGGCGCGCCAGCGGCAGGCACAGCAGGCGATGATGGCGCAGCGCTCGGCCGGCCGGCCCATGATGGCGGGGCAGGGGATGGGCGGTCAGATGCCGCCCGGCAAGTGGGCCGAGCCCGAAGGCGGGCAGCCGGGCTACGGGCAGCCGGGCTACGGGGGCGAATACCGGCCGGGTGGAGGCCAGATGCCGCCGCCGCCCGGTCAGATGCCCGCACAACCCGGCCAGATGCCGCAGGGCGGGCAGCCGATGCCTCCCGGACAGCAGCAAATGCCTCCCGGGCAGCATCCGCCGCGTCCCGGCGCTCAGCCGCCGCCCGGACCCGGCGAGCAGGACCGGGACAACCCCGGCGGCATGATCTAGAACCGAAGCAGCCCCGGACATTCCGTCCGGGGCTGCTTCATGCTCAGCAGGCGCGGGCCAGCGCGCAGATGGCGGCCAGGCGCAGGTGGAGCCAGTCGGCGTCCTGCCAGTCCAGCGGTGACCGGGGGAGGATGGCCTCGGCTTCGCGGAGGTCTTCGAGGATGCCGCGGGCGTAGCCGGCGAGCAGGACGCTGGTGGGGACCAGACTGGAGTTCTCGACGCCGAGGTCGAGGATGTCGCGGACGGCCGCGGCATGCTGGTCGATCGCTGCGGACACGCCGGGGAAGACGGCCGCGGCCTCCGCGGCGGGGGCTCCGTGGGTGCGCTGCAAGCGATTCAGGGTCTTACGCGCCGAGACGACGAGCAACGCGGAGCCGGGGACGAACACCCGGTGATGCTAGCAATCGACCGGCAGCGGCAGGCCCCACTGTGAGATATCGCGCATGCCGCCGCATCCCGTCCCCGCGGGAGTGCGCGGAGGCTGCTTCCGGTGCTGTTCGGCCGACCACTCGACGATGAGCGCGCGGCGTTCCGCTCAGCGAAATGCCTTGGAGCCGGTGAGGGCCTCGCCGATCACCAGCTGGTGCACCTCCGCGGTGCCCTCGTAGGTGAGCACGGACTCCAGGTTGTTGGCGTGCCGCAACACCGGGTATTCCAATGTGATGCCGTTCGCGCCCAGGATGGTCCGGCATTCGCGCGCGATCTTGATGGCCTCGCGGGTGCTGTTCAGCTTCCCGGCGCTGATCTGTTCGTTGGAGATCTCGTGCCGGTCCTTCAACCGGCCCAGGTGCAGCGCCAGCAGTTCGCCTTTGCCGAGTTCGAGCGCCATGTCCGCCAGCTTCGCCTGGGTGAGCTGATAGCCGGCCAGCGGCTTGTCGAACACCTCGCGTGTTCGCGCGTATTCGATTGCGGTGCAAAGGCAGTCACGGGCCGCGCCGAGCGCGCCGAAGATGATGCCGAAGCGCGCCTCGGACAGGCAGCCCAGCGGGGCCCGGAGTCCGCGGGCCTCGGGCAGGATGGCGTCGGCGGGCAGCCGCACGCCGTCGAGGGAGAGTTCGGCGGTGATCGAGGCGCGCAGGGACAGCTTGTGCTTCATCTCGCGGGCGCTGAAACCCGGTGTGTCCGTCGGGACCACGAACCCGCGGATCACATCCCGCTCACCCTCGCGCGACTGCGCCCACACGATGGCCACGTCCGCGACGGATCCATTGGTGATCCACATCTTCGAGCCGTCGAGGATCCAGTCCTCGCCGTCCTTCCGCGCCCGCGTCCGCATGCCGCCCGGATTCGAGCCGAAGTCCGGCTCGGTCAACCCGAAGCAGCCGATCACCCGCCCGGCCGCCATCTCCGGCAGCCAGCGGAGCTTCTGTTCCTCGGATCCGTACTTGTGGATGGCGGTCATGGCCAGCGAACCCTGCACCGAAACCATGCTGCGCACACCCGAATCCACGGCCTCCAGCTCCAGGCAGGCCAGTCCGTACGCCGTCGCCGAGGTTCCCGCGCACCCGTAGCCCTCCAGGTGCATGCCCAGCAGCCCGAGTTTCCCGAGCTCCGGCGCGAGCTCCCGTACCGGGAACGTCCCGGCCTCGAACCATTCCGCCACCCGCGGCCGCAACCGTTCGGCTGCGAACGCGCGCACCGTGTCCCGGATCGCCCGCTCCTCGTCACTGAGCAGGGAGTCGATGGCGAACAGTTCGTCTACGGTGACCATGCGCCCCACCATAGGGGCGTCCGCGCCGCGCCCACAACGGCCGCGCCGAAGCCCGCTCACCCGGCCGCCCCTGCCCCGGAGCAAGGGCGAATACGCAGCGTCTTTAGGCTGTTCGCATGAGCGATCAGCTGGGTTTCTCCACACGGGCGGTGCACGCAGGGTTCGATCCGGACCTTCAGACCGGTGCGGTGAACGTTCCGATCTACGCGAGTTCGACCTTCGCCCAGGACGGGGTCGGCGGGATGCGCGGCGGGTATGAGTACGCGCGTACCGGGAACCCGACCCGCGCCGCGCTGGAGGCGAATCTGGCGGCGCTCGAATCCGGTACCTATGGGCGTGCTTTCGCCTCGGGCATGGCGGCCACCGACTGCGCGATCCGTGCGAACCTGCGGCCCGGCGACCACATGGTGATCCCGAACGACGCGTACGGCGGCACATTCCGGCTCATCGACAAGGTGTTCACCCAGTGGGGGATCGAGTACTCGGTCGCGCCGGTGTCGGATGCGGACGCGGTCGCCGCGGCCATGCGGCCCAACACCAAGCTGGTGTGGGTCGAGACGCCGACCAACCCGCTGCTGAACGTCGGCGATATCGCCGCGCTGGCCGAGGTCGCGCATGCCGGTGGCGCGAAGCTGGTGGTGGACAACACTTTCGCCTCGCCCTACCTGCAGCAGCCGCTGCTGCTGGGTGCGGACATCGCGCTGCACTCGACCACCAAGTACCTGGGCGGGCACTCCGACGTGGTCGGCGGCGCGCTGATCACCAATGATCAGGAGATGGACGCCAAGTTCGCGTTCCTGCAGAACGGCGCGGGCGCGGTGCCCGGCCCGATGGACGCCTTCCTCACCCTGCGCGGCATCAAGACGCTGGCGTTGCGCATGGACCGGCACTGCGACAATGCCGAGACCATCTCCGAGTTCCTCGCCAACCACCCCAAGATCGCCCAGGTCATCTACCCCGGCCTGCCCGAGCACCCGGGCCACACCGTGGCCCAGAAGCAGATGCGCCGCTTCGGCGGCATGATCTCGGTTCGCGTCCACGGCGGCAAGGACGCCGCCCTCGCCTTCTGCGCCAAGACCAAGATCTTCACCCTCGCCGAGTCCCTGGGCGGCGTGGAATCCCTGATCGAGCATCCGGGCGCCATGACCCACGCCTCCACCGCGGGCTCGGCTCTCGAGGTCCCCGCCGATCTGGTCCGCCTCTCGGTCGGCATCGAGGACATCAGCGACCTGCTCTCCGATATCGAGCAAGCTCTGGCTTGACCGCTTCCCGGCGCGGGTGGCCGGGCGCCGCGGTCGACCGGGCCGGCGGTCGGGAGTCGAACCGATTCCGGGCGTACCCGGTGAATTATCCGGACCTCGCGAAATCAGCTGCCGGGCGACGAAACGGCGAAGCGCCGCACCGGAGTGGTGCGGCGCTTCGCCGTGTTCATAGCCGATGCCGATCACTTCGCGAGCCGCGCCGACAAGCACTGCGGCCCCGGAGTCCGTGTGGACCGGGGCCGCGAATCCGTCGGTCGTCGATCAGCTGTGGTAGGGCTCCGCGGAGACCAAGGTCACCTTCATGGTGTTGCCGTTGGGCAGGGTGTATTCGCGGGTTTCGCCGACCTTGGCGTTGATGAGGGCGCCGCCCAACGGGGAGTTGGGCGAGTAGGTCTCGAGGTCGGCGCTGCCAAGGCCCTCTTCGCGGGTAGCGATGAGGAAGGTCTCGGTGTCGGACTCGTCGCCGTCGTAGTAGACCTTGACGACCGAGCCGGGCAGGGCGACGCCGGACTTGGTGGGCGCGATGCCGACCTTGGCGTTGTTCAGCAGTTCCTGCAGCTGGCGAATGCGCGCCTCCTGCTGGCCCTGCTCCTCACGGGCCGCGTGGTAGCCGCCGTTCTCCTTGAGGTCGCCTTCTTCACGGCGCTCGTTGATTTCGGCCGCGATGACGGGACGGTTGGCGATGAGCGCGCCGAGTTCGCTCGTGAGCCTCTCGTGCGACTCCGGGGTCAGCCAAGTCACGGTCTCAGTCATCTCGATCACTCCCTAGTAGTTGTCCCCGGCATGCCGGGATTCCCTGATGCCCGCTACCGTGTCCATCCGGAGATGGACGCAGCAGCAGTGGACAGCCAGAGCGATCCCTGGGGAGAGTCCCGACAGCGCCGGCCGTCAATGCAGCAAACACGGCTCCGAACGTCGGAACCGTGTATCGCGTCATTTTAGCACGATTCGAAAAGGCGCTGGTAGAAGCATCAAAGCGGGTTGCGTAACGGACTAATCACCCGCGCGCAGATAGGCCGGCACATGATCGGTGCACCCGTAGACATTGCCCGCGCCGGCCCGTCGAGAGGTCTTGATGGTGGTGACTACGCGGACGGTGCCGGAGTCGGAGCCGGGCACCAGCACCTCGCGGCGGCCGACCTCGTCGGTGTCGCCGTCCATGGCGCGGACGAAGCAGGCGACCGCCTTGCCCGGATCCTTGCGTGTCACTTTGAAATCCACGCTGACCGTGGAGTCGTCGACGATGGCGTAGCCGATCCGATCCGCTTCGATGTCCTGCGGCCCGTAGGTGCGATAGCCCAGGTAGGCGACCCCGAGTCCGGCGAGGATGACGACCGCTCCGAGGGCGTACGGGAGCCAGCGGCGGGTCTTCCGAGGCGCAATCCCGTACCGGTCGGCCGGTCTTTCACTCATGTCGGGGACGCTCCCGGGGGGTAGGTCGGAACAAACAACGATCGGATGGAACTATAGGGAATGCATATCTGATGCCTGTGTCTGGACTCGGCACGTGCAGTCAGGGTTCGGAGGAGGCAGCTTGCGTAACCACGTAGGACCCCTGCACGTGCCAATCAATACTGCTCGACATACTGCTCGACGCTACGAGGTGAAAAACGTGATCGGTGAGGTGAACGAGAAGTGAGTGGTCTTCGCCTCATGGCGGTGCACGCCCATCCCGACGACGAATCCAGCAAGGGTGCGGCGACCACCGCACGCTACGCCGCCGAGGGCAATGACGTGCTGGTCGTCACCCTCACCGGCGGGGAGCGCGGCGACATCCTGAACCCCGCCATGGATACCCCGGGCGTCAAGGACCGCATCACCGAGGTCCGCCGCGAGGAGATGGCCGCCGCCGCCGAGGCGCTGGGCGTGCGCCAGATCTGGCTCGGCTACGTGGATTCCGGTCTGCCCGAAGGCGATCCGATGCCGCCGCTACCCGAGGACAGCTTCGCGCTGGTGCCGCTGGACGAGGCGACCGAGGCACTGGTGCGCGTGGTCCGAGAGTTCAAACCCCACGTCATCACCACCTATGACGAGATGGGCGGCTACCCGCACCCGGATCACATCATGTGCCACAAGGTGTCGATCGCGGCCTTCGAGGCGGCGGGCGACCCGGAGCGCTTCCCCGACGCCGGCGAGCCCTGGCAGCCGCTCAAGCTGTACTACAACCACGGTTTCAGCCTCACCCGGCTGGAGGTCTTCGCCGACGAGTACGAGCGCCTCGGCGAGCCCTTCCCCATGCAGGAGTGGATGGACCGCATGCGCAAGTACGCCGCCGAGCGCGGCGACATCATGGCGCGGGTCACCACCCAGATCGAGTGCGCCAAGTACTTTCCGCAGCGCGATGACGCCCTGCGCGCCCACGCCACCCAGATCGACCCCAATGGGGCGTTCTTCGCGGTGCCGACGGAGATGCAGCAGCGGCTGTGGCCCACAGAGGAATTCGAGCTGGCCAAGACCCGGGTCAAGACCGCGATCCCGGAGACCGACCTGTTCGCGGGAATCGACGACGTCGATTCCGGCATCGACACCGACATCGAGGACACCGCCCGATGATGTTCACGCTGCTCGCCCAGGGCACCAACTCACCCACCGGACCGGAGTTCGGCAAGGCCTCTCCGCTGGGTCTGGTAATCGTGCTGGTGCTGCTCGCGGGCACGGTCCTGCTCATCCGGAACATGAACAAGCACATCAAGAACCTGCCCTCCGAGTTCTCCCCGGAGCACCCGGAACCGGATCAGGAGGCCGACGAGGGCACCGAGCCCGGCATCGCCGCGCGCGAGGACGGCGAGGACACGACCTCCGAGCCGCGCAATGAGACCAAGCCGGAAGCCACCAACGGCACCGCCTGAATTCCCGGCATGCCACGACCCCGGTCCCGAGGGCCGGGGTCGTGGCATTTCAGGAGGTGGATCGGATGCGGCGGAACGAGCCCGATCAGGAGGACGGCATCGCCATGAGGGTGGCCTGCATGAGAGCCACCGGGCCCGCGGTGTTGGCGTCGGAAACGACTTCGGCGGTGCAGACGGTGAGGGTGCGGCCGGACCGCACGACCGTCGCTGTCGCGAGAAACCGCTGTCCCACAGCCGGACTCATGAGATTGACCTTGAATTCGACGGTGAGGATGTCGCGGTCGAGTGGTTGCAGCGACATGGCCGCGTAGCCGCACGCCGAATCGGCCAGAGTGGTGATCGCACCGGCGTGAACGAAACCGTTCTGCTGGCACAGATCGCGGCGGAACGGCAATTCGAGAACGACACGGCCGGGCGCCAGGCTTGCGATTCCGATTCCGAGTGTGGTGAGCAAGGTCTGGCGCCCGATACTTTCGCGCAGTCGCGCTTCCTGCGAAGGACTCAGAGTGCCGACGATGTCGTTCATTGCTGGAGCCTAATTCAGCCGCCACAGCGGGGGATATCCCGCGTGTCTGCGGCGTAGGTGCGTCACCATGTAACAGCCTGGGCGCGTCCGGATTTGGTGCGGGCCGGGCATTCAGACGCGCGCCGTGGTCTCGTACACCGGCAACTCGTAGTCCTCGGCCTTGGGCTCGAACAGCTTCCGGGTCAGCGGCAGCATCGGGCCCGAGGTCATGATCCGCATATTGAGGCGGCCGAGGGCGGTGAGGAACTTCGATTTCGGCAGCATCATCTGGATGCCGCCGCCGGGGAGTTCCTTGGCCGCGTCCAGGAACGGGGTCACCCGCGCCTCGTAGCGGGCCAGCGCGCCGGGCAGATCGTGTGGGGTGGCGGCGATTTCGCCGGTCAGGATGTACGCGCCGACCAGTGCCATGGCGGTGCCCATGCCGGTCATCGGGGAGCCACAGTAGCCGGCGTCCCCGGCCAGGGTGACGCGTCCGGCGGACAGGGCCGGCATGTCGATGCGGGCGAGCACGTCGAAGTAGAAGTCGGGTGCGTCGGCCATGTGGGCCAGTGCGGCGGGTGCGTGCCAGCCGGCGTCGGCCAGCATGTCGGTGATGAGGCGCTGCTGGGCGGTGATGTCGCGGCGCAGCGCGGGGTCCTCCGGGGTGCGCAAGGTCAGGATGGCCTTGGCGGTGCGCTGGTCCCGGTCGGGGCGGATGCCGACGGCGGCGCTGGGCACCGAGTGCATGGCGAACCAGCCCGGCTTCATTCCGTCGGGGGTGGGCATGGTGAAGAAGGAGGTGTAGCCGCCGAGGTAGGTGGAGAACTGTTCCTCCGGGCCGAAGGCGAGGCGGCGGACGGCCGAGTGCACGCCGTCGGCGCCGACGACCAGGTCGAAGCGCCCGGTGGCGCCGGAGGCGAAACCGACCGTCACGCCGGTGTCGTCCTGGTCGAGGGTCTCGACCGACTCGCCGTAGCGGTAGTCGAGTTCGCCGGGGGTCTCGGCCAGCAGGTCGAGCAGTACCTGGTTCAGGTCGCCGCGGGTGATCTCGATTTCGGCGACCGGGCCTTTGCCGTCGAAGGCCTCCATGGACAGGGCGGCGTATTCGCGGCCGTGGCGGTCCACCCAGGCCATGCCCAGCTCCTCCAGTTGGTACTCGCGGATGCCCGGCATGAGGCCCATGCGCTCGGCGACCTCCTTGCTGCCGGCGCGCAGGTCGACGGCCTGGCCGCCGGGCCTGGGCGCGGTGGCGCGCTCCACGACGGTGACCCGGGCTCCGGCCCGGAGCAGCTGCAGTGCGACGGCATTGCCGGCGATGCCGCCGCCGGAGACCAGGATGTGCAGCGAGTGGGCGGTGGTGTTCATGGTGTCGAACCTTCCGGTTTAGCTCCAACGTCTAAGACAAATGTACTAAAAGCATGGAACAGTTGTCTAGTACGTATGTCTTAGTAGCGTTTACCTGTGGTTATGGGTTCGACGAACCGTGTGGCGCTCAGCCCAGTGTCGGTGTGTCGTACACGCTGAAACCGCCCTTGCCGTCGATGTCCACGCCGAGGAATCGGGTGGCGTCGAAGGGGTTGTTGGCCAGCAGGCGGACCACCGTGTCGTCGGGATCGACGAGATCCAGCGCCGCGCCGTACTCGCCCCGGTCGAACACCTCACCGCGGGTGGCGTCCAGTTCGTCGGCGCGGGCGGCGAAGGCGTGCAGATCGTCGACCGACTCGACCTCCAGGGCGAAGACGTCGAACCCGCCGAAATCCGGTGTGCCCGCGCAGTATTCGCGCTCTCGCAGCGCGATGCCGAACCCGGACGGATGCATGAGCTGCGCGCCCCGCAGCTCGCCCTCCTCCCGGAATTCGCCTGCCAGCCGCAGATCCAGTAGGTCGCAGTACCAGGCAACGCTGCGCGCCAGATCGCTCACCGGCAGCTTGACGTGGCGAATGCGGGTCAATCCGGCCATGATGTCTCCTGATCCGGGTGCGGCGTCGAGAGCGTGGGGGCGGGAACTCCTGAAGAATGCCATTTTGCGCCCGCGGGGTATGGATTGGGCATCGGATAGGCGGAAATAGGCACCGCTCGGGCCTGGTCGGGGGCCAGGCGTGCCAGGTGAATTCGCGTTCGGGTGCGTTGTTGACGGCCGTCGCGAACCACGCCGTCGCGAAGTTGATCCAGTAGCTTCCGGTGATCGAAAAACATTGCAATAGAAGTAGATTCGCCGACGGCGTCGCCGCCGGAAGTCGAAGCTCTCCGAGCGGGCTGATCGCCGCGGTCGGGAATTCGACCGCCACCCGTGCGGTGGGAAAGACCGGCGTGGGCGGGGAACGGAGGAGCAGCCGTCCGCCACCAGCGGGACGGGGTATCAGCTACATTCCGGTGCGTTGCGATCCTCAGCGTTCGGAACGTCCCGATTGGAAGTATCCGCTCGCCGATAAGCTGCCGCGATGATCGGCAATACCATCTCGTCTCGACTGGCGGCCCTGGTTGGGGGCGCGGCGTTGCGGGCGGGTGCGTCGCAGGCGCAACTGTTCAGCGCGCTGCGGGTGGGGGCCGATCAGCTGCGCGATGATCTGGTGCGGATTCCGACGGACTCCGCCTGGCGGGCCTGGGAGTTGATCTACGCGGCGGCGGGGCCGACGGGTGGGTTGTGCGCGGCGGCCACGGCCACGCGGGGCAGTCTGACGGTGTGGGACTACCTGTTCACGAGCGGGCCGACGCTGTCCGAAAGTCTGCGCAGCGTGGTCGATTTGCGGGCCGTCATCGCCGATCCGCTCGGTGACGGGGAGGTGGTGGAGAGCGGAGGGCTGCTCAGCGTGCGGGATACCGCGGCCATCGAACCGGGGCCGATCCTCGCTCTGGTGGAGGAGTTCACGCTCGCGCTGATGCTGCAACGGGCCCGCGAGGCGACCGGTCATCCGCTGGTGCCCGTTCGGGTCGCGTTCCGGCATCGCGCTCCCCGCAACCACCGCCACCTCATCGAGGTATTCGGTACCGGCCGGATCATCTTCGACGCACCCTGTTCCGAGCTCACCTTCCTCGACGCGGGAGCCCTGCCCACCGGCGGCGACCCGCACCTGGGCGCGATCCACCGCGGCTACGCCGAGTTGCTGATCGCCAGTGCGCGACCCGCACCGGGCTCGATCGACAGGATCCGCGCCGCGCTGCGCGAGGCCATGGGCCGCGGTGCGCTCGACCTCGATTCGGTCGCGGCGACCCTCGCCCTCAGTCCGCGCACCCTGCAACGTCGGTTGGGCGACCTGGGCACCACCTGGCGCGCCGAAGTCGAGGCGGTCCGCTACGAACACGCGATGGATCTGCTGCGTGACACCGACCTGCCCATGGACGCCATCGCCGCCCGGCTCGGCTACGCCGATCCGCGCACATTGCGCCGGGCCTTTCGCCGCCGGGCGGGTCAGTCGCCCAGCGAGTTCCGCCGACGGGCCGGCTCCGGTCCGATTTCTGGATAGGGCTTTCGTTCAGTCTCGGTCGGCGGTGAGGTGGAGGTACGCGGTGTCGAGGGGCATGTCGACCGCGAACCAGGCCGCGGGCCGATCATCGTCGCGGGGGCACCAGGCGGTCGCGATGCACAGCCGGGCCACCTCCGCGGTGGCGAGGCCGGGCAGACGCCACTCGATTCCGGCCGGATCCCGGTAGCGCACACCGAATTCGGCGCTGGAGTCGTAGTCGTCGATCGGCAGCAGGTCCGCCCAGCCGGCGGGCATGAGCCGGCCGTCTGCGGCTTGCAATGCCAGCAGTTCCGAATCCGGGCCGCCGATCGACACCATGAAGTGCTCGTTCTCGACGCTCACCGCCGCGAGGCATTCGCCGGAGTCCGGGCCGCCGCGCGCATCGGCGGGCAGGTCGGTCAGTTCGGCCGAGATGGTCAGCGCGGACACCGCGGTGTGGGCGCGCACCTGCCAGATTCCCGCCCACACGGGGACCGCCGCGCCGCCGTCCCAGGCCGGCATATCGATGCTGCCGATCAGTAGGTCGAGCGTCGCGTTCCGATGCCGCCAGCGGTGCAGGTGCGAGCCGTTCCGCAAGCGCCACGCGGTATCCGGGCCGGCCGGCACCGCGTCCGACTCGAGGGCGACCGCGAACGACACGATGCCCAGGGGCGTGTCGATCACCGCTGGGCGACGGTCGACCTGTTCCAAGCGATCGGTGGGAAGCATGGGGCCATCATCCACCCCGGTTACCGGAGGCAGATCACTGGTTCGACGCGAACGGTCCGAAGGAGGAATTCCCCTCGGTCCGTTTTCAATTCAACGGGCGGGCATCGCCGCTACTCGCGGTATCAGCTGTGGATCGCCGCGCGCGTGCGCGAGCTGATCGACGCCGGTGATTCCCTCGAGGGGGCGTGTCGGATCGTGATCCTCGAGGATCGGCTCGCCGAGGCCCAGGCCCTCTGCAAAACGCCCTGGACGAGCGCGAATCACCGGACTCGGGGCGTTGACCGACATCCTCGCCCGGCGACAACCACGGCCACCGCGTGGGTGCCCGCCCGGGCGCGCTGGCGACCTGCTCGCCGAGGGCCCCGGTGTCCTTGCCGGAAGCCTCGTCGGTGAAGGCGCGTACGACCTCGACCTCGCCGAGTTGGCGGACGGTGTTCCGATCGACCGTGCTGTCGGTCTCCGACTACGATGTCCGAAGAGCCGGAACACGGGGAACGAGGAGCAAAGCTTGACCGAGGCAGCGTTCGATTCCGCCACGCATTCACAGTCGATGGTGGGGCATCGCTACCGTGTCGAGGACTATTACGAGGTTGGGCGCGAGAAGATCCGCGAGTATGCCCGTGCGGTGCAGGATTTCCATCCTGTGCACTGGAGCGAGGATGCCGCCGCCGAGTTCGGTTACGCCGGATTGGTCGCGCCTACCACGTTTGTCTCGATCCCCGCGATGATGGCCAACCGCAGGCTGTTCGAGACCGTCGTCACCGGTTACGACGTGTTCGTGCAGACCGATCAAGTCTTCGAGATGTACAAGCCGGTGATCACCGGTGATCGACTGGTCAGCGATGTCGAGCTTGCGTCGGTTCGCCGCGTCGCGGGCAGGGACCTGCTCACTGTCAAGAACACCTTCACCGACGGGACAGGTCAGGTGGCGCAGGTGATGCACACGACCGTCGTCGGTATCGCCGGTGAGGAGGTCGACGCCGGCATCGGCGATGCGATAAGGAGCATCGTCATGCACGACCTCGAAGTGCCCTCCAAGGCCACGGTTTCGGGCGCAGAGACCGTCGTGCCAGATGAGAGCGACGCACCGAGTTCCTCCGTGGACACCAGCCCGACCCTGTCCGGAGTTGTTCGAACGCGAGTCCCGCGCACCGCGGTTCGATTCGACGATATCGCTGTCGGCGACGAGCTCCCGCCTCGGATCGCGAAGCTGACGCGCGGCGACCTGGTGAACTACGCGGGCGTGGCCGGTGACCAGAATCCGATCCACTGGGACGAGGGCGTCGCGGCCCTCGCGCAGCTGCCCAACGTCATCGCGCACGGCATGCTCACCATGGGGCTCGGAGCGGGGTTCATCACCGGATGGCTGGGTGACCCGGGAGCGGTGACCAGGTACGCGGTTCGGCTCTCGAATTACACGGTCGTCGATGCCCGATCCGTCAGCAGCGTCGAGTTCACCGGACGCGTCAAATCACTCGATCCTCAGACGAGAACGGCTGTTGTCGTCATTGTCGCGAAGTCGAACGGACGCAAGATCTTCGGCCTCGCCACCGCCGAGGTCCGCCTCGCCTGAGCACTGGCCCGCGTGAGTTCTCCTTCGGGAGACTGTGAGGTCGCGGCAGTCCTCATGCCGGCGCAGGCTGCGGTCTCGGCCGACCGCCAGGAGAGGGATATCCGCCGGGCCATGGTGGAGGCGGGCGCGATCCAGGCCGTTATCGCCCTGCCCACCAAGATGTTTCCGTGACGATCCACAACGCCGCTGGCAAGCGCGCGCTCACCCGGCTATGCGGCGCCTCTATGCTCCGGATTCCCTTTCGGGGGCGGGTGCAAAAGCGAAGAATGGACATGACCAAACCAGCTACGACGATTAGGAGACCGTCATGTCTCATACTCAGGAGCTGTTCGCGAGCTTGAAGGTCGAGAGCAATCTCGACCGTGCGGAGTTGGCCGCTGGTGTGGACATCTTGTTGGAATGCGAAGAGGCGGTCACCGCGTGCGCGGCGGGCATGCTGTCCGAACCGAACGCGGCTCCGTTGATCTCCGCGGTGGTCGCGGACCTGGACTGCGCAGACGTCGTGGCGACCACCCGCAGGCTGCTGACCCGGCACGCCGGGCCCGACACCAGCCTGCTCAGCGCCGCGCTCGAGACCTGCTTGCTGGCGTGCGAGCGCAGCTCCCGGCTCTGCGGCGAACATGCCGACCACCATGAACACTGCCGGATGTGCGCCCAGGCCACCACACGCTGCGCCGAGATGAGTAGAGCGCTGCTGCGCACGATCCATCACTGACGTCCGTGCGGCCTCGGATGCCATAGCTCGACGTGCCGGCGGTCGCGAAAATCCAGCGCTGGACACCGGAGGAGGGCTGCATAGCCTGGTCGAGGCCGAGTTGGGCGGTGACGGAACGACCGTCGCCGCTCTCACCGTCACCGACCAGGCTATGGGTTGGCATGACACGACGAGCTAGAGGAATGGCGACTACGGCCTGACGGCCTGCGGCGATCTACAACCGGCCGCCGGCGGGGACTCCGTCGCGGCCGCGGACAGGTGGTGTCGGGACGGACATCCAGCAGCCTCCTCGGCGGTGGAACGCGTTGTTCGACAGTCACCGAATCCGGTGCGGGGACGGCGTTCCGAACATGAAGGTTCCGAAACGCGTGGCGCGCAAAGTGTTCCCCATGGAAATGGGGGCTTTCGGTCGTTCACTTCCATGTGGAACTATCAGCGACCATCCGCCAATGCGAAAGAGGACGCCGCATGAAGAAGCTCGTCGTTGCCGCCGCTCTGATCGCGGGACTTGCCGCGCCCGTCGGATCGGCGGCCGCGCAACCCGTCACCGCACCTGTCGCTGCGACTCAGGTCGACGCTCCGGTGGGCTCCTCGTCGGCGGACGTCTTCTGCGCCGTCATCAAATTCTTGAAGGGGGGCTGGGCGGGCCGTCCCACCGACTGCTCGTTCTGACACACACGGTCCGCCGCTCGGCACCTCGACAGCGAAGGAATCCCGATATGAGGTCCGGAGTCATCGGCCGTCGCTTCGCGACCATGGCGTGCGGGGTGATGACGCTGCTCGCCGGGTGTGACGGCGCATCCGAGGATGCCTCACCGACTTCGGGCGGGACCACCTCGGCGACGGGTGCTCTCACCGAGCGCACGACGGTCCCCGCCGATCGTGGAGGGGCCGCACCGGCTCCGACCACGGGCACGCCCGCGATCACGGCGTCCGGCAGTTCGGCCGCCACCGGCTCCGATGGCCCGCCCGCCACAGTGTCGCAGAGTCCGGCCCCCGCCAAAGACGCCTTCTGGGATCCCTGCTCATTGCCGGAATCCGACATCACCGCAGCGGGATTGAACCCAGCGAGCAAGTCTCGGATCTCCGACTCCACATACCCCACTTGGCAGATGTGCAAGTGGCTGTCCGCCGATCAGACCTTCGAGTTGGTGATCGCCTCCTCGGACCGCACGATCGACGATCTGCTCGAGCCCGGCACGTACCAGGATCTCAGGCGGACCGAATACTACGGTCGGCAGATCGTCCAATACCGGTCGGTGGCGGACACGAACAAAATCGCCTGCGATTTCGGCACACCAGCGACATTCGGCAGCATCGTTTTCGCGTATCGAACTGCCGGTGGCAAACCCAACGGGACCGATACCTGCGCCAAGGGCAACGAGGTCGGAGCCCGCTTGTTCAGATCGCTGCCCTGATCGGGACGTCGGCGGGCGCGCACGGCACAGATGCTGAATACCTCTGTGCCGCACGGTGTGCTGGATGCGGAAGACCGCTTCGAGAAGGCAGGGCGAGGCTGCCGAGATCGCCGCTGCGTGGCCTGGCGTATCGAGAAGTGGCCACTTCAAACTGCGCTCAAATCAATAGCCGCCGATATCCACCATTGATTCACGCGAACATCGGCAGGTTAGGATGTCCTGGGCCGCAGTCGGTCTCGCTGCCGGCCGCGCCCGCTTTGGCCGATTCGGATCGTGCGGTATGCGACAGAATAGTGCGTTCAGCCTGGCAGGTTCTCCGGTGGGCTCGGCTACCAGCTGCTCGTCCTGTCGTGGTCGCCCAAGACCGTTGTCGCAGTACCGGACCAGCACTCGGGGTAACGGCACCTTCGTCCGCCTTCGCGTGGAGGGTGCCGCGAACCGATCCGCCGTAGAGGGGAAGCGCGTGGATGACCTGCTGGAGATCGCCGCGGCTCTCCTGCCTGGTGTCCGCCTCGATCGGGCCGTCCTCGCGGCCGACGGCAACATCCATGACGTGCTGCTGATCCCCGATGTCGCCGCCGTCCGGGTCAGCAAGGGACCGTTGGCTGCTGCCGCGATGCCACAGCGGGTGGAAGTGTTGCGCCGGTTGGCCCGCGCGGGCCTGCCGTTTCGGGTTCCGGAGCCGTTGACCTCCGTCGCCATGTTCGGCGACCGAACCGCTGTTGCTGTCTCGTGGATCGACGGCGCAGCTCTGCCTGAAGGTGTCGGCTCCGTCGCCCAGATCGCCGAGGTGCTGTCGGCTGTCCGCTCCGTGCCTCTCGACAGTGATCTGTTGGCCGTGCTCGACAGCCGAACTCAGGGCCGTCACTGGTCGGAGATCATCACCGCGGACATCGTTCCCCGCCTACCGGTCCGGTGGCAGCCCGAGGTCCTGCGTCGGCTCGACGCCGCCCTGGCCTTGGAACCGGTCCCCGATGCCTTGGTGCACGGCGACCTCTGTGGCCCCAACGTCCACTGGTCGACCGACGGTAGGTTGCTCGGCATCCTCGACTGGGACCTGGCCATGCCCGGCGACCCTGCCCTCGACGCGGCGATGATGGCCTGGCACGGGTGGGACACCGTCCGCCGTGCCGTCCCCCCCGAAGTGTTTCACCGCGCCCGCATCTGGGACGACCTTCTCGGTGTCGGTCATCTCGTCGCGTGTATGAACGGCCGCCCCATGACCAACCCCGACAGCTTCGTCCAGGCCGTCGCGCCGGGGCTGGAATCAGAAGCGAACCGCCACCCCGAACCCTTCGCGTAGCCGCGCCGTACCTCGGTGCGGCTAGCGCCCCGCCTGACCATCCTCGAATACCGGACAGTTGAATACGGCCCTTTGCTGTCATCTGACGCCGTTACTGCCACTGCTGACTCGTTGATCACACGAAAGCTCGTTGATCGCACGAAAATCGGCAGAAGCGGACGTTCCGCCGGCCTCGGATCGGCACGGCCAGTTGATCTTCCGATGCCCCGCGCTGGTCGGTTCGGTCAGCGCGGTATGCGGCAGAACAGTGTATTTACGGCGCCGGGATCAGATAGCCAGTACTGGAGCTGCCCACCTTTGGCGCTATCCCGGAGGCAGTGATCGAGTTAACCCCTGCGCGGCATACCGAGTAGCCGCGGGAGCATCCGCCACCGCGAGCGAGGTACTTGATGGTCGCGATCTGGAGCTGTTGTTTGCCGTGCAGTCGGGTAACTGCGGTATGGGGGCTACCCCGTGAGATGAAAGACTTCCGCGGTGGATGTGCAGCGAGTGCGATCTCGTGCTGAGCGGATGAGTAGATACCGCCGTGTTCTGGAAACCCGGGACCCCGAAACCACACCAGGTCGGTTGCGCCAACTCGCTGTCGATTCGGTCCGGCCAGTGCGGTTGTGGGCTGCGCGCAATCCGAACACCCCACCTGATGCCCTCGCTCTGCTCGTGGTTGATCAGGACGGATACGTACGGTGGAATGCGATTGTCAACCCCGGTGTGTCGACCGAAGCGCTGCGTCGTGCCGCGGAGTTCGAGGCCGAAAAGTTTGGGGATGAGTACTTTTCGATCCGCGAGCGGGCGGTCCATCACCCGAATGCCAGCGATGAATTACGTGCTGAGTTGATCGAGGCCGGAACCTGCCGTCGACCTGAACGATGTCCGAAGCCGTGGTTCTACCGCAGCCGTTTCGAAAATGCTCCTACCTGAGCAGGGCATGACAAGGCGGCGACTTCTCCGGAGTGTCAAAGGCACGGTCTTCGGCAGTAGCGGACGTTCCGCCGGCCTCAGATCGGCACGCTCAGTTCATCTTCCGATGGCCCGGGACTTGACCTTTGAGGAGTATGTCGACTGGCTTCGCGCCAGCGTACCGTTGGCGTTCGGTCAAGTCCCGGGGCGTGGTGTAACTGGGGTGGTCACCGCATGATCCGAAATGGGGTCAGGCGGTCAGTTCTGCTGGTGCCGGGTCCTCCTGTTCGTCGGTGGGTGTGAGTCCGCGTGAGCGGGTCAGGACGTCGAGGCCGAGGTAGCGTCGGCCTTCGATCCATTCGTCGTGTTGCTCGGCGAGCACGGCCCCGACCAGGCGGATGATCGAGCTGCGGTCGGGGAAGATGCCGACGACGTCGGTGCGGCGGCAGATCTCCTTGTTCAGTCGTTCTTGTGGGTTGTTCGACCAGATTTGGCGCCAGATCTGTTTGGGGAACGCGGTGAACGCGAGCAGGTCCGCGCGGGCGGTGTCGAGGTGGTCGGCGACCTTCGGCAGTTTCTCGGCGAGCGCGTCGAGCATCCGATCATATTGGGCGGCAACCGATTCGGTGTCGGCTTGATCGAACACTGAATGCAGCAATGTCCGGACCCAGGGCCAGGAGGATTTCGGGCAGACAGACATCAAGTTCACCGTGTAATGGGTGCGGCAGCGCTGCCAGGACGCGCCGGGCAGGGTCGCGCCGATCGCGGCCACCAAACCCGCGTGGGCGTCGGAAGTGACCAGTGCGACCCCGCTCAGGCCGCGGGCGACCAGGTCGCGGAAGAACGCGAGCCATCCGGCTCGGTCCTCGCCGGAACTGACTTGCAGGCCGAGGATTTCGCGGTAGCCGTCGGCGTTGACGCCGGTAGCGATCAAGGCGTGGACGTTGACCACGCGTCCGTTCTCGCGGACCTTCAACACCAGGGCGTCAGCGGCGACGAACGTGTAGGGGCCTTGGTCGAGTGGACGGGTTCGGAACGCTTCGACCTGGGCGTCGAGCTCGCGGGCCATCATCGACACTTGGGACTTGGACAGTGTTGTGATGCCCAATGATTCGACCAGTTTCTCCATCCGGCGGGTCGAGACCCCGAGCAGATAACAGGTCGCCACGACGCTGGTGAGAGCGCGTTCGGCGCGTTTGCGGCGTTCGAGCAACCAGTCGGGAAAATAGCTGCCCGACCGCAGTTTGGGGATGGCGAGGTCGATGGTGCCGACGCGGGTGTCGAAGTCGCGGTGGCGGTAGCCGTTGCGGTGGTTGACCCGCTCGTCGCTGCGTTCGCCGTAGCCGGCGCCGCGGGCGGCGTCGGCTACGGCGCTCATCAGGGTCTGGATGAACGTCGAAAGCATCGTGCGGAGCAGGTCCGGGCTGGCAGCGGCCAGTTGGTCGGACAGCAGCTGGCCTGGATCGATAGGCTGGATAGCGGTCATCGCGTGAAATCTCCTACGAGAGACTGTGGAAGGTCCTTCGAGGATCACGCGGTGACCACCCTCATGTCCGGGATTCGACACTCATCCGATTGATCGGCGAGCTGCTACACCACTCTGGCGGACGCAACCTGGCGTTCGAGAACTTAGCGCCTCCCGCCAGCCCGTCCGAGATTGATGAGCTGGAACATGCTCTGGGCCAACGTCTTCCGGTAACATCAAGGCTGTTCTCAGGATGAGCAACGGTCAGCTGGCGACAGACATCGCCACAGGGCGGCGAGGGCGCTGTGCCGTGCATCCTTACCCTGTCATTCCTGTCGACGCATCTGATCCGGGAGTGTTGGGCATCCTGGATTGCAGTACGAGAGGGCCGCGATATCGAACAGCTGCAGGCATTCGGTGACGTCATGCCCGGTGCAGAGGGACGGGTCAAGCCGCTCTACAGCTCGCCGGGTTGGATTCCGCTGTGGTCGGACACGACGCGATCGGACCACATCGGCCTCGACCTCGATCCCGATCGCGCCGGAGTTCCCGGCCAGATCATCAATTTCGGGTGGGACTAGCAGCGACACTTCGTCTGCGCTGACAGCTTCACCGACCTGCTGGCCTTTCTCCTCGACGAAGTTCGGTCGGGACGGTAGCCAGCGTCGACCGTCGTCGAGGGTGAAGAGGAAGACGCCGAGTACGACGATGACGATGGCTACGAGCCCGAGACATACCCGTGGTTCGGCCTTCCGGGTGAACACTTCTTCAATGCGCTCTACACGCGCGCAATGAACATGGCCCGGGCCCGCCCATTCGAGTTGTGAACCCGCCGCCCGGCTGTCTGAATGACACCGTCAGTGCAGGGTGTAGGAAGAAAGCGGGCTGTTTGCCGTCCCGAAACGAATGCTCTGCATTCGGCAGTCCCGACGTTCCGCACGGACGCCAACGGCCCGAGATGACCTCGGGCCGTTGATCTTCGGACTGTCGCATCTGGCCGCCGTGCGGGGGTTGCCGACAGCATCATCGATTACGAAATCCCACTGGGGAGTTCGAATACGCCGCTACTTGACCGAGTTGGCCAACTGATCGGCATACGGGGCAGTGAATTTTCCGACAATGGGAAGCGCCGCGCGGACACCGCCGGTGTTGATCGCCTGAACGATGGCCATGATCCAGACGACGACCGCGAAGACCGCGACTGCGAGTCCGGCGAGGCTGAAGATGATCCCCAGGACTCCGAGGAGCGAGCCGACGATGTTCAGAACGATATTGACCACCGAGACCGCCCCGAAGAAGACGATCGATTGAGAGGCATGGAATTTCACATCGGGATCGTTCTTTCCCACAAATAGGAAGATGATCCCGGTGAGCCATCCCAGCGCGTACGACAGGATCGCGCTGGTCTTTTTGTCCAAGCCGGCGGACTGCGGTTGGTTCGCGGGAGGTTGAGAAGATGTCATGGGAGTTAGTAGACGCCGCGCGCGCCTCCTACCGATCCCAACTTTCAGCACGAACCCACAGGTCGCGGGCCAGCCGACGACTGGGATCCCGGACGTGGTTCACGCGACGAGATGACTGCCAACCAGCTCGAAACGCCTGGGAGATGGCTCATTACACAATGCACCGAAAGGCCGCAGAGCAGCCGAGTTGATCTCCGAGCGAGGAGCGCTGCACGGTCATCATGCAACGGTATGTTCGGTCGGCCCCGAATCGATACAGCCACCTGAAGGTCGCCTGTCCCGCGACGGCCGGTTCGGTCAGCGCGGCTACTCGAGACTGGTGTCAGGGCCGCTGCCGGCCGCGCCCGCTCTGGCCGCTTCGAGCCCCGGATGCGCGCGAGGAGAGCCTTCGATTCCTGAGGGATGCTGACAGACGAAGCGAGGTGGGCAGGTGAATCGCGTTTCCTGGTGTGGCACTATCGACAGAGGAATCTTGCCCTGCCTGATCAGCCATTCGAAGACAAGCAGGGGAACCACTACAGCGCGTTTCGTCGATCTTGCTGAAGCCCGGATGGCAACCAGACACGTTAGGTTGACAACCAGCGACGAGTGGGAGCAGTTCGAAACAGTGCTCGGCTATTCGGATCTGGGCCATTCAGGTTCTGCGCGAGATGACCATGATGTATTCGCAGGGACCGTTGGTTCGGTTGGCGAAGCCGTGATCCGCGTCGGCCTGGAAGAACAGGGAGTCGCCTGTGTTCAGCGTCTCGCTGATTCCGCCGATCGCGACGGTGAGGGTGCCTTCGAGCACCATGAGTTGTTTCTCCGTACCCGGCGGATACGCGGGCAGCAGCCCGGTAGAGACCTGTGCGGGGAGATAGTGGACGACCATCTCGGCTCCGCCCGCGCCCGGGGCCGCTGACACAATGTGCCGCTCGAAGCCGGTTTCCGGGTCACGGAAAACAGGGCGATCGTTCTTGCGCAGGACAACGGCCACGCCGGACGCGGCAGCAGTCGCCCCACCGATCAGGTCCGAGAGCGACGCGTCGAGCGCGTGGGCGATCTTGGACGCGACGCCGATCGTCGGGCTCTTCTCACCGCGTTCGACCTTGGACAGCATCGCCCGGCTGACCGACGACTGTGCCGACAGCTGCTCCAGCGTCAGGCCCGCCTCCTCGCGGCGTCGCCGCACGTTAGCGCCGAATGCGCCGGCCAGGTCGTCACCGTGCTGTGGTTCAGCCACGTTTCCGTCTCGCTCGACCACCATGCTCCTCGATCGATGGGTACCTTGCTGCCCATAGTGTAGATTTCTCCTAAAGTAGAGATTGTCTTCGATAGGAGATGCGCGATATGCGCCAGCACGACGGAGGTTCCATGCGTTTGATCTCGAGTGGCCAGCACCATGCCACGTTCGAATTCGGCGATCTGCGGGTGATCTCGTTGCGAGACGGGTACATCGACATGCCGCCGACACGGCTCCGCGGCGAGGATGGGCGCACGCTCGATGAGCTGCCAGCCGCTGTGCCGCTGGCCGGCGACAACTTGCGGCTGTCGGTCAACGCCTTCTTCGTCACCGACGGCACGCGGTCGGTTCTCATCGACACCGGCGCGTCCAACGCCTGGCACGACCCCACCATGGGATTGATCTACGACGCGTTCGACGAAGCGGGAATCGACCGCGCGCATGTCACCGATGTGGCCATCACCCACAAGCATGAAGATCACGTCAGCGGCCTGATCACGCCGGACGGTTCAGAGGCGTTCACCGAACTCGAGCGCGTCTGGATCGGCGCGGGCGACACCTCGGTGTTCACGGGGCGGCTCGAGCCGATCCGCGACCGGGTCGTACCCGTGTCGGAGAAGGTCGCGATCAACGACTGGATCACCGCGGTCCCGACGCCGGGCCACACACCCGGTCACACCGTCTACGACGTCAGGAGCGGCACTGGCCACCTTCTCGTCTGGGGCGACACCGTTCACGTTCCTACGGTCCAATTCGATCAGCCGAACGTGTCCTGGGAACTCGACGGCAACCAGTCCCAGGCCCGCGCCGCGCGAGCGGCCCTCCTCGAACAACTGACCCAACCACACCACTTCGTAGCCGGCGCCCACCTCGACTCACCCGGCATCGCCCGCGTAACCCCCTCCGGCGATGGTTATGCGCTGGAGTATCTCGCACCATCGATCGGTTGATCGAGCCTGTCGGTTCCAGGCCGCACTCGCGATGGCGGCATCGAAAACACTTGCCGCAAAAGGGAACCCGGCGACCACGCTGAAGAAGCCGCCGCCGTCAAGGCCTGACCGCGATGCCGTACGGCTGCGCGATCTCGGTGGTGAGGATGGCAGGAATACCTCCGGTGACCGGCAGCGACACCCGGTGGAGGGCACGGCCGCCTGATTCGGTCGCTGACTGGTTCGACGCCCGCGCGGTTGGCGCACGTGTTCGGCGGGGGAATGATCGAGGACACCGCCGACGACCAAGGTGCGGAGAACCCGGCGACCAGCGGCCGAGCTGTGCCCTCGAATCGACGACCGGCTAGGACGCACGCGTTCGGTCGGTGGCCTGAGCGGCGACCCGCCGTATCGCGGAGACCGTGAGATCGATGTAGCGGGCTGCGTCTGTGACAGGCAAGTCGTGGTCGGCGTCGACGCTCACAATGGATGCGCCGAGTCGGCGGGCCAGATCGGCTTGCATGGACGGGCGGCACACGCGGTCCATGGTCAGCAGATGGTATTCGCCCGGGCAGGTCGGGCGGCGCAGGGTTGGGCGCAGATCCAGCGCCCCGATATCGGCTGCGACGGTGATGATTTCGAGCAGCGACTGGCGGCCCAGCTCTGCCTGTAGCCAATCCCAGCGCTCCGCCAGCGCGGCATTGCCGGGAAGGGAGGCATTGAAGTACCGCCCCGCGGTGATGTTCAGGCCGCGCTCGGCAAGCGGTTGCAAGCCGCGTAGGGCGACCCATACCGCCCGTTCACGTGGACTCTGTCGATAGTGGGCCGCGGCGGATTGCATCACGTACCCCGCGACCCGATCCGGGTATCGGGTCAGCAGATCGGCGACCATCATTCCGCCCATGGAAAATCCGCAGAACAAGGCCTGTTCGATGCCGAAGGCATCGAGCAGGGCGATGACATCGTCGGAGGCGTCGCGCAGCCGCCACGGTCCGCTGGTACGGATTCCGCGCCCGTGCATACGGGCATCGGGCGCGATCACGCGGTGATGACACGACAAAGGCTCGATGACATCCGCGAAATTGATATCAGCGTTCCACGTCCAGCCGTGCAACAACACCGCCGGAAGCGTTTGCGCCGGCCCGTCGGTCACTCGGGCGAATGTCGTCCCGCGCCCCGGCAACTCGACATACGCACCCTGGGCGAGCGCCGGGGCCCGCTGCTCGCCACGGCCCCGCGTCGGCGCGCGTACCGCACCGACGAAACGCCACGCGTCATCGCGTATCCACCGAAATCGGTTGTACATCGCGGACGCCTCCCCATTGAGGTTGCACAACGCGACAGGCACAGCCGCTTTCCAATTCTCGAACAGTTATTAGCGGCATGTCAATAACATGGCGGAGCTGATTCCCGTTAGATGTGGTTGCGCTGAAATCGTGTGATGATCACGTGCGCTCCTGTGCCTCCCCCTCAACTGTGTGCGCGGCTGTGTTCAGTAAATAGCGGATGGTCGACTGCCGGAGACCTAAGCCGAACGTGAGTCGGCGATGGCGCACCCGCGAGCGTCGCCGACATCACGTGGAGGCCGCTTGGGGACGGCGTCAGCGGACCGCTTCGAGACGGTCGGCGCCCACATGGGCGGTGAGGAAGCGAGCGGCGCGGTCGAGGGCGGCGTCCGCCTCGTCGAGGCGGCCGTACTGGTGCTGGAACACGTGGGGGAGGGCCCGATGTCGAGCGTGACCTCGACGTCGTCGGCGCCCGCGCGGCCGGCCAGCCGGACCGCGTCGTCGAGCAGCACCTCGTTTGCCCCGACCTGCACGAGCAGTGGGGGCAGTCCGGTGAGGTCGGCGAACACCGGGCTGGCCAGTGGCTGCGCCCGGTCGCCCGCACCGACGTAGAGATCGGCGTAGGCGCGCACGTCGGCCTCGGTGAAAATGGGGTCGGCGCCCTCCTTTGAACGCATGCTTCCTCCGGTGAGGGTGAGATCGACCCAGGGGGAGAAGACGACCACGGCGGCTGGTTGCGGCAGCCCGGCCTCCCGGGCCGCGAGCAGCGTGGCGATGCTCGAGCCGCCACCGGCGGAGTCACCCGCCATGACGAGGTCCCGTGGGTCGGTACCCGCCGCCAGCAGTTCGCGATAGGCCGCGAGCCCGTCGTCGACGGCCGCGGGGAAAGGGTGCTCGGGCGCCAGTCGGTAATCCGCGTGACCCTCGAGGCGGGCTCCCACGGTCAGCCGGGCTGAGGGGATATGACCTGCGAATGAGGGCCATCATCGCGTACAAGCCGTCAGCGTCGTGGCATTCCTGGCTGGTGAAAGGGCGTCATTGAGCTACTCATGGACCTGAGCGTTCATTGTGGGATGGGTGTCACCGCTGTTCGTGCCCAGGCCCGCGAGCAGGCGCAGCCCGTCCTCGGCTGGGCTGCCGGGGGCCGCGGATAGCACTATGAGCTCCATGCCTGATTCGTCCGGTAGTGCGAAGTTCTCCTGATGCAATTCCAGCAGGCCGACCAGGGGGTGGCGGTATGCCTTGCAGCCATGTGTGCGGGCGCGCACATCCGCGCGGGCCCAGAGGCGGCGGAAGCGCTCGCTGCCCATCGCCAGCTCACCGATGAGCGAGGCCAGGCGGGGGTCCTCTGGATATTTGCCGGCGGCCAGGCGCAGGTGGCCGACCACGTCGAGTGTGCATTTCTCCCAGTCCGCGTACAGGCCGCGCTCGGCTTCCTCGAGGAAGATGTGCCGGGCGGTGTTCAGGCCCGGTATCGAACGGCCGTAGAGGAGTCCGGCGAGGCGGTTCCCGGCGACCACGTCCAGGCGGTGGTCCATGATCAGCGCGGGGGCATCGGCGACCAGGTCGAGGACACGCAGCAACTCCGGCCGGACTCGCCCGCCCGGCGCCTTCGCGCGTCGGCGGCGCTGCCGGGCGAGCCGGTAGAGGTGCTCGCGTTCGGTCTCGTCGAGGCCCAGGACGCGGGCGAGCGCGTCGAGGACCTGCTCGGAGGGCTGGGTAGCGCGGCCCTGCTCGAGGCGTACGTAGTAGTCGACGCTGACTCCGGACAGATGCGCGACCTCTTCACGGCGCAGCCCTTCGACCCGCCGGTGTCTGTCGGTGGGGATGCCGGCGGCCGCCGGGTCGACACGGGAACGCCGGGTCCGCAGGAAGCCCGCGAGATCGTCCATGCCGCCAGTATGGCCGCGGTGGTGCCCGTGAAGGTGGTCCTGCTGTTACCAGGAAGTCCCGTCCGACGGAGGAGGAGCCCCTGAACGCCGGGCGCCGGGGCGCCCAGGATCGAAGGCACCCGATCCGAAGGAGTTCTGATGAAGACGTTGATCGTCTACGCCCACCCGGAGCCGAAGTCGCTCAATAGCTCGCTGAAGGACCTCGCGGTGTCCACCTTGCGGACCGCTGGGCATGAGGTACGGGTGAGCGATCTGTACGCGATGAACTGGAAGGCGGTCGTGGACGCCGCGGATTACGGCCCTCACGCCTCGAGTCCGCTGAAGGTCGCCCTCGACTCGGGCCGGGCCTTCGACGCCGGGACGCTCACCCCGGACGTACTGGCCGAGCAGGAGAAGCTGCTGTGGGCCGACACGATCATCTTCCAGTTCCCGCTGTGGTGGTACACGATGCCCGCGATCCTCAAAGGCTGGGTGGACCGCGTGTTCACCTACCGCTTCGCCTACGGCGTCGGCGAACACGACGACGTCAAGTACGGCGAGCGCTTCGGCGAAGGCACCCTCGCGGGCCGGAAGGCTCTGCTGTCGGTGACCGTCGGCGGCCCGCGGTCGCACTACGCCGCTCGTGGAATCAACGGCCCCATCGAGGATCTGCTGTTCCCGATCCAGCACGGCATCCTCTACTACCCGGGCATCGAGGTGCTGCCGCCGTTCGTGCTGTACGGCACCGACCGGATGACCGACGAGGACTACCGAGACGTCGCCGAAGCTTGGGAGCAACGCCTGCTCACTCTGGACTCGACCGAGCCGATCGCGTTCCGGCGGCAGAACTTCGGTGACTACGAGATTCCCTCGCTGCACCTGAAGGAAGGACTCGAGCCCGCGGGCCGCACAAGTTTCGGGCTCCACGTGCGCGGCTGACCGTGGAAGCTGGTTCACAGACCGCCGAGGGCGTGTGTGATCGAGTTGTGCGCTTCCTGGGTGTGGGAGCCTGGAAGCGTGAACCAATTGGCCACCGCTACATCGCCCTATCTGCGTCAGCACGCCGACAATCCGGTGGATTGGCGGGAATGGGATGCCAATGCGCTGACGGAGGCGGCCGCGCGGGATGTGCCGATTCTGCTGTCCATCGGCTACGCCAGCTGCCACTGGTGCCATGTGATGGCGCACGAGTCGTTCGAGGACGAGGCCACCGCGGCGCTCATGAACGCGAACTTCGTGTGTATCAAGGTGGATCGGGAGGAGCGGCCCGATCTGGACGCGGTGTACATGAGCGCCACCGTGGCCATGACGGGGCAGGGCGGGTGGCCGATGACGTGCTTCCTGACGCCGGAAGGGGAGCCGTTCTACTGCGGGACCTACTACCCGAAGACGCCCCGGCACGGGATGCCGTCGTTCACGCAGCTGCTGGCTGCGGTCAACGACACCTGGCGAAATCGGCGGGACGAGGTGAATACCGCCGCGGCGCAGGTGGCCGATGCCCTGCGGCAACAGACCGCGGGACTGCCGGACGCGGAGATCGGGATCGGGCCGGAACTGCTCGAGCACGCGGTCGACACGGTGCGCAAGGATGTGGATGAGCGGCACGGCGGGTTCGGCGGCGCGCCCAAGTTTCCGCCGTCGGCATTGCTCGAGGGCCTGCTGCGGCACTATGAGCTGACCGGCAACCCGACTGTGCTGCAGACCGTTTCGTTCACCTGCGAGTCCATGGCGCGCGGCGGCATCTACGACCAGCTGCGAGGCGGGTTCGCCCGGTACGCGGTGGATGCGGCGTGGGTGGTTCCGCACTTCGAGAAGATGCTCTACGACAATGCCCAGCTGCTGCGGGTGTACGCGCACCTGGCGCGGCGCGGCTTCGGCGAATCGGCCGGTGAGCGCGCGACGGGCGCGCGGGAACCGTTGGCGCTGCGGGTGACTCGCGAGACCGCGCGATTCCTGCTGACGGATCTCGGCACCGAGCAGGGCGCCTTCGCCTCGGCGCTGGACGCGGACACCCACCTCGAACCGGGCGGGCCGGGCCTGGAAGGCGCCACCTATGTGTGGACGCCAGCCGAACTCAACGGCGTGCTCGGCGCGCTCGACGGTGCTTGGGCCGCAGAGCTTTTCGGTGTCACCACGGCGGGCACCTTCGAGCACGGAACCTCGGTGCTGACCCGCTACGCCGATCCCGCACCGGCCGACTACGAACGGTTCGAAGCGATCCGGGCGAGCCTGTCCACCGCCCGCTCCCGCCGTCCCCAGCCGGAGCGCGACGACAAGGTGGTCACCGCCTGGAACGGCATGGCCGTGGTGGCGCTCGCGGAAGCCGGTGCGGCACTCGGATATCCGGAGTGGATCGCCGCCGCCGCCCGCTGCGCCCGCTATCTGCTCGACACCCATGTGACCGACGGCAGGGTTTGCCGCGCCTCCCTGGGGGGCGTACCCGGCGCGGCCACGGGTGTGCTCGAGGACTACGCCTGGCTGGCCCTGGGCCTGCTCGCCCTGCACCAGACCGCCGACGGCGACTGGCTGGCCCAGGCGCAGCGCCTGCTGGATACCGCCGTCACCCACTTCGCCGATCCGGAAACTCCCGGCAGCTGGTTCGACACCGCCGACGACGCCGAGACCCTGCTGACCCGGCCGCGCGATCCGGTGGACGGCGCAACCCCGTCCGGCACTTCGGTTCTCGCCGAGGCGCTGCTCACCGCCGCGGCCCTCAGCGACCCGGACCGGGCCGCCCGCTACCGGCAGCTCGCCGAGCACACCCTCACCCGCGGCGCGGTCCTGCTCGCCCGTGCGCCCCGCTCGGCGGGCCACTGGCTCGCCGTCGCCGAGGCCGCGATCCGCGGTCCGATCCAGGTGGCGGTGGTCGACGGGCCGGACGGTGAATCCGGTTGGGCCGCAACCCTGCTGGCCGCCGCCCGCGCCGCCGCCCCGGGCGGGTCGGTGATCGTCTCCGGCGGTCTCGATTCCCAGCCGCTGCTGTCCGATCGGCCGCCGGTGCGCGACACCTCCGCCGCTTATATCTGCCGGGGTTCGGTGTGCGACCTGCCGGTCACCACCGTCGAGGATGTGCGCGCCGGACTGCTACCGCCGCCCACGGCCTGATCAGGCCGCGCGCTCCACGCGCCGCGCATATTCCGTTGCTTCGGGAATCGCGCGGTCCTACAGTCCGGAATCGTGTTCAGATCACGTGTTTCCCCACGATATTGCCAGGTCCTGTCCCGTTCGCGGGTGACCCTTGTGCGGGTTGATGATTAGCGATCGGCGGCCTGGTCGGCGGACTCCGCCGGTCGGGGTGCGGCCGGTCGGGGGGCGGCCTGCGGGGCGGTGCCGTTGCGGTGGGGCGACGCGGGGGACGCCATGTCGGTCCAGCCCGGTGTGGGTTCCTTGCGGCCGCGGAGGTGGAGAGTGTCGTGCAGGGTCCACTGTGTGCGCTCGGAGTCGGAGGCGGCGTCTATGACGGCCTGACTCGCCAGGATCCGGCGCGGCACCTTTTTGGCCTCGGTGGTGAGACGGGCGGCCTCGTTGACGGCGTCGCCGATGACGGTGAACTCCAGCCGGGTGTCGGTGCCGACATCGCCGGCGAAGACCAGCCCGCGGGCGATGCCGATCCCGACCTCGAGTTCGCCCAGCGCGGCCACCTCGTCGCGAATGCGGCGGGCGGCCTTCAGAGCCGGGGTGGCATTGTCGTCGAGCGCGATGGGAGCGCCGAAAATGCACAGCGCCGCATCGCCTTCGAACTTGTTGACCAGGCCGTGGTTGTCCTCGGTGGCCGCCACCACGATCGACAACAGCCGGTTGAGCTTGGCCACGAAGTCGTGCGGGGCGAGCTCGGTGGCCATGGCGACCGACCCGGTCACGTCCACGAACAGCGCGGTCACCACCCGCATGTCGCCGGTCAGGCTGGGGCTGCCCGACAGTGCCCGCTCGGCCACCTCGGTGCCGACGTGCCGGCCGAAGACGGTCCGCATGCGTTCGCGCTCACTGAGATTGGCGGCCAGCTCGTTCACCGAGTGCTCGAGCCGCCCGATCTCGCTGGTGCTGTTGATGGTCACCCGGGCCTCGAGATCGCCGTGGGCGATCCGGTCCAGCGCGTCGCGCAGGGTGTGCATGGGCGTGGCCACCGCGCGGGCCAGCGCCGCCGTCGCCACCGCGCCCGCGGACAGACCGACGATGGCCATGTAGATGCCGGTTCGAATGCGATCCTGGGCAGCGGTGGACGGGTCCGCCAGCACGGTGATCAACATGAACAGCGGTACCGCGCCCGCCACCGCGAAGGTGACCAGCACCCGGGCCAGCACGGTATTGCTCCAGTGGGCGGTCTCGTCCAGCACCTCGGCCACCACCGGAATGGTCGGCCGGATGAGCCGGTCCACGATCAGATAGGTCAACGCCGCCGACTCCAGCCCGCCCAGCGTGAACATGGACAGCACCACCGGAAAACTGCGCTCCTCGGTGGCGTGCGCGAAGACGGCGGCCGCCACGAACACGCCCGGCAGCCAGATGGCCAGCGCCCGTCCGGTGATCGCGATCGGCAGGCGCAGCAGCCGTGTCGCCTCGCGTTCGGTGGGCGGCCGCCGCTGGTCGAGCCAGCTGAAGTAGTGGCGCCGGTCCCGCACCGCGAGCATGATGCCGACCAGTGCGCCGAGGGCCGGATAGATCGACACCTGGGTGAAGGCGGTCATCCAGTCCGATCCGAGCCTGCTCAGGAAACCGCTCAGGAACAGTTCGGTGGTGATCACCGCGAGGCCGCTGAGATTGCACGCCATGACGACAGCGGATAGACCTCCCGGCGCCCGCAGCGCCCACAGGATGAGTCTGCTGGTCACGTCGCAGACTTTAGAGACCTTTGGGGCAAGAATGCACGTTTGTGAGTAATTGCTCGGATCAGCTCATCAGTACGAACCAGACCGCAACGTAGTGGCACAGCGCCGCGACCACCGTTGCGGCATGGAAGAACTCGTGATGTCCGAAGACCTCCGGCCACGGGTCCGGCCAGCGCGACGCGTACAGGATCCCGCCCACGCTATAGGCGATTCCGCCCGCGAGCAGCAAGATCACCGGAGTCCAGCCGACATTGTGGATGAGCGTCCCGGCCACCGGGACGATGGCCCATCCCAGCAGCAGATATAGCGGCACCCCGACCCAGCGAGGGGCGGTGGGCCACAGCATCTTCAGCGCTACTCCGGCCAGCGCCCCCGCCCACACGCCGGCCAGCAGGATGGTCCCGGCGCTGCCGCGCACTCCGAGCAGGGCGAACGGTGTGTAACTGCCGGCGATGAAAAGGAAGATCATCGAATGGTCGGCCCGCTTCATCCACATGCGGGCCCGCGCGGTCTTCCAGTTCACCCGGTGATAGGTCGCGCTGATGCCGAAGACCCCGCATACGGTGATCCCGTAGACCAGTGTCGACCATGCCGCCTTCGCCGACACCGAGCTCGCCACCGATACCAGCACGATCACCGCGATGGCGGCCACGCCCACGGCCCAGGCATGAATCCACCCGCGCATGCGGGGCTTGATGAGCTCCAGCTCTTCCCGGACGGTTTCGAGAACGCCCACCGCCGGAACAGCGGGCCGCACAGTGTCCGACATAAGTTCCTCCTCGGTAACCTACGGTACCGTAGGTTGGGATGGGTGCCCACTGTGAGCTTCGATGCCCATGATGATGTCTGATTTCGCCGCGATGGGAGTAGCTCGTCGAATGCAGAACCTGGCCCCGTCCACGACCGCCGGTCCGGTGGGAACGGTGAGTGGCTCCTTCGACCGGCAAAAGATGCGGGGAGGCGGAGGAGTGCGGCGGGCAGGGCGTAGGGTTGCGGCCGTGAAGGTTGCGAGTCAGGTGCGTGGACTCCCATATCGCATATACGAGGCACGGCTGGCCAAGCAGCTGGCAGGCAAACAACACCCGCGGCACGTCGCCGTGATGTGTGACGGCAACCGACGGTGGGCCCGGGAGAACGGGTTCAGCGATATCTCGCACGGCCATCGCGTCGGCGCCCTGAAGATCGCCGAGCTGGTGGGTTGGTGCGGCGAAGCGGGCATCGAGATGGTGACCCTCTACCTGCTCTCCACCGAGAATCTGCGGCGAGACTCCGACGAGCTCGAGACCCTTTTCGAGGTCATCACCGATGTCGTCGACGAACTGTCTGCGCCGGAACAGAATTGGAGCGTCCGCATCGTGGGCGCCCTGGACCAGCTGCCCGCCGAGATGGCCCGCCGCCTGAGTGAGGCGGCCAAGAGCACCGAGGGCCGCACGGGCGTGCACGTCAATGTCGCTATCGGTTACGGCGGCCGCCAGGAGATCGCCGACGCGGTGCGCTCCCTGGTCCGCCAGGAGATGGACGCGGGCGAGACCGGAGAGGACCTGGTCCAGTCCATCACCGTCGACGCCATCGGCCAGCACCTCTACACCTCCGGCCAGCCCGATCCCGACCTCGTCATCCGCACCTCGGGCGAGCAGCGGCTGTCGGGATTCCTGTTGTGGCAGAGCGCCTATTCGGAGATCTGGTTCACCGAGGCGTACTGGCCGGAATTCCGGCGCGTGGACTTCCTGCGCGCCCTGCGGGATTACGCGGCGCGGCACCGCCGCTTCGGCGTGTAGGCGGCTCCGCGGTCTCCAACCGCGCGGATGATCCCGCAACGGTCGTTCAACGGTTCCATTGCAGTGCAATGGCTTCCGTGTTCGCGGGCTGGTCGCTGCCGTACCGTCGGGAGGTATGAGCGAGCTACGCGAGGGGCTGAGCGGCCCGGTGGAATCCCAGGTCGTGAGGGCGCCCCATATCAGCTATGAGGAGTTCGGCCGCCGCTTCCTGGAGTACGCCGCCTCCACCGAGCGGATAGTCGCAGCCTTCGAGAAGCTCACGGGGGAGGCGTTCGAGTTCGGTCCGATCGGCGCGGGTCCGGGCAAGCTCGCGAAGCTCTCGGCCACGGTGCGATTGGGCCAGCCGCGGCTGAATCGTGAAGTGGACGACATCATTTCGTTCGACCTGGTGATCCCGCTCAAGGTCGACCTGCTCATCGACCTGGCCGTGGATCGCTATCCGTTCCGTGTGGACGGCACCATTCACCTGCATCTGACCGTCCGTACCGCCGAACCGCTGCGGGTGCTCATCGAAATCGACGAGCCGCGGCCCAGCAATGTTCGCATCAATGTCGCCAGCGCGACCCGGCGCGGGGAATTGCTGCGCATCCTGGCCAGCGTCGATCATGAGATCCGCCGTTTCGTGGCGCGCTATATCGCCGACGAGATCCGCAAGCCGCACATCCGGGCAGCCACCGATATCGATGTCGCCGCCCGGCTGGATGCCGCCTGGAAGCTATGACCCGCCTGGAAGCTATGACCACGGCGACGACTGATTTCGTGAGTCGAGGGTAACTCCTCGGGTACGTCCGAAACAGGTTCGGCTCCCAACCGCCGGCACGAATGCGAAACTGTCGACGGCACCGCGTTGTCCGCTGAAGTCCCGGAGAGGCGGAGGAGCGCGAAACTGTCGACGGCACCGCGTTGTCCGCTGAAGTCCCGGAGAGGCGGGGGGAGCGTGGCGTAAGAACTTCAGAGTTTCCGGAGCCGCAGCCGGTTGATGGAGTGGTCGGAATCCTTGCGCAGCACCAGCGTCGCGCGCGGCCGGGTCGGCAGGATGTTCTCCACCAGATTCGGCCGGTTGGTGTTGTGCCAGATTTCCTTGGCCTGGTTGGTGGCTTCCTGATCATTGAAGTTCGCGTAGTGGTGGAAGTGCGAATTCGGGTCCTGGAAGGCGGTTTTGCGCAGCGACAGGAAGCGCTGCACATACCAGCTTTCGATGTCCTCGATGCGGGCGTCGACGTAGACCGAGAAGTCGAACAGGTCCGACACCATGAGCCGCGGACCGGTTTGCAGCACGTTGAGACCCTCGACGATGAGGATGTCGGGCTGGCGCACGCAGTGGTATTCACCCGGAACGATGTCGTAGGCGATGTGCGAGTAGACGGGCGCGCACACCTCGTGCGCACCGGACTTCACCTCGGTGACGAAGCGCAGCAGCTTGCGCCGGTCGTAGGACTCCGGGAAGCCCTTGCGATGCATGATGCCGCGCCGGGTGAGTTCGGCTGTCGGGTACAGGAATCCATCGGTGGTGACCAGATCCACTCGCGGATGGTGGTCCCAGCGCGCCAGCAGTGCCTGCAGTACGCGCGCGGTGGTGGATTTGCCCACAGCCACGGAGCCCGCCACGCCGATGACGAACGGCACCTGGCGGTCGGGATGGGTCTCGCCGAGGAAGGTGGCGGTGGCGGCGAACAGGCGCTGCCGGGCCGCGACCTGGAGGTGGATGAGACGGGCCAGCGGCAGGTAGACCTCGGCGACCTCCTCGAGGTCGATCTGCTCACCCAGGCCGCGCAGGCCGATCAATTCTTCCTCGGTGAGCACCAGGGGAGTCGACTTGCGCAGGGTGCGCCACTGCTTGCGGTCGAATTCCACATAGGGGCTGGGCTCGCTGATCCGTGCCATTACTCGTGTCCCCGCATTCGGGCCGGCCGACAACAACAGCTCTCAGGAAGCCGCATCGTCGCCGTGCCCGGCGATCCGGCCAACACTCCACGCATAGCCGAATTGTGCTCGGCTTCAACATCCGGGTGAACACCAGGTGTTGCTACTCGTCGGTAACCGGAGTGAGATGGACAACATTTCCGGCCTTGGGCGTGTTCGGTGAGGTTGCGCGACAGGCTGATACGGGGCGGCTGGAGGACATAATGGTTCGCGGCCCGTCTCGATTCTGGGCTGCGGCTTGATAGACCTCCGCCTTGGAGCGGGGGAGCGAAGCGGAGGAGCGGATGGAGGGAAGAATCGAGACCTCCGGGGCCGCGAACCCGCCCGGAGCGAAGCGGAGGGCACATTGAACAGAGCAGCGCATCCACTCGTCACCGAATACCTGCGGCTCGGCCTGGCATTCAACCGGCTCGAAGACGGTTTCGTCGACGCCTTCACCGGTGATCCGGCCCTGCGCCGCGAGGTGGAGAACGCGCCCGCGCCCGAGCCGCGCGATCTCGCGCACCGAGCCGCCGCGCTGCGCAAGGAACTGCCCGAGGCGGGCCTGTCCGCGGAGCGCGTCGAATTCTTGGAAGCGCACCTGCGCGCGCTGGAATGCTCGGGCCGCAAATTCGCCGGCGAGGACATCAACTTCATCGACGAGGTGCGCGCCTACTTCGATGTGGATATCGCGCCGGGCAATACCGAGGACTACCGCGAGGCGCACCGGCAGCTCGACGAGGTGCTGCCCGGCGAGGGTGACCTGCTCGACCGCATCACCGCGCACCGCCGCCACGACGAGATTCCGCCCGAGCGCCTGAAGGAATGCGTGGCCGCGTTTTCCGGGGCGCTGCGGGAACTGGTCCGCGACCGCTATCCGCTGCCCGACAACGAGCACGTGGAATACGAAGTGGTGGGCGACAAGCCGTGGTCGGGGTTCAACTACTACCTGGGCAATTATCAATCCCGGGTGGCCATCAATTCCGATCTCAAACAGCACATGTCACAGCTGCCGCATCTGATCGCCCATGAGGCCTACCCGGGCCATCACACCGAGCACTGCCGCAAAGAGGCCGGGCTGGTGGGCGCGGGCCAGGACGAGCAGACATTGTTCGTGGTCAACACTCCGCAGTGCCTGATGGCGGAGGGACTGGCCGATCTGGCCCTGAAGTCGATCGTCGGCCCGGGCTGGGGCCGCTGGGCGCAGGAGATCTACGCGGATCTGGGTCTGCGCTTCGATGGCGAACGCGCCGAAAGGATTTCGAACGCGTCCGCGAATCTGCTGAGCGTGCGCCAGGATGCCGCACTGCTGTTGCACGATCGCCGGCGTGCTGCCGACGAGGTGGCGGAATTCCTGCAGCGCTGGAGTTTGGTCACTCCGGAGCGGGCCGCGCAATCGCTGCGATTCCTGTCATCGCCGCTGTGGCGGGCTTATATCTCGACGTATGTGGAGGGGTATCGATTGCTGGGAGGTTGGCTGGACCGGGCGGCCGATGCCGAAGACCGGTCCGAGCGTTTCCGTCGGCTCTTGGACGAACCCCTCACTCCCGGCGCGATCCGCCGTTGGTGAGGGGTACTCCCCGATGTCCTGGATGGTGCTTACGCGCCCCAGGAGGCGCAGGACGCGCCGCCGCTGGACATGGTGCACATGGTCTTGAGCAGAGTGAAGATCAGGGACTGGATGGTGGTGCCGTCGGCGCTCATGGAGATTCCTCGAAAGATCGGTTGGGCCAATGTCACTGGCGCGTAACTTTGCCAGCGCGGCGATACATTACCGAGATTCGTTGCCCCGCCATAGCCCGATTTGGGAGTGATGTCCACCGCTCCGGACATTTCGGGGGCTTCCGCTGCGCCGACGATTCCGATGCCCCCAATTTTCGGGGCGGGGGGATCGCTCATGGCGTCGCCGGATCGGCCGCGGCCGGCGACGGATAAGATGACCGGACCGCGACTGGCGCACTCGAGGTGGAAGCAACCACCGGGAAGCACCGATGTCCGGCACCGCGCGCCTGGGTGCCTGGCGATCCCCGACTCGTTCGGGGTACCCGGACCACGGAGGTGCGCCATGCGCGATTCTCAGAACCCGACGCACAACACAGAGAACCCCCTGATCGGCGCGGCGTCGCAGGCCAATAGACTCGGCGGCGTGACCCAGACGAGCGCCTCTGTCAACAGCCAGTCCCTCGCCGAACTCGATCCCGAGGTCGCGTCCGCGATGGGAGGGGAACTCGCTCGCCAGCGCGACACCCTCGAGATGATCGCGTCGGAGAACTTCGTGCCGCGCGCGGTGCTGCAGGCGCAGGGCAGCGTGCTCACCAACAAGTACGCCGAGGGTTACCCGGGTCGCCGCTACTACGGCGGCTGCGAGAACGTCGACATCATCGAGGATCTGGCCCGCGACCGCGTCAAGAAATTGTTCGGCGCGGAGTTCGCCAATGTCCAGCCGCACTCGGGCGCGCAGGCCAATGCCGCGGTGCTCATGTCGCTGATGAACCCGGGCGAGAAGCTGCTCGGCCTGGATCTGGCGCACGGCGGCCACCTCACCCACGGCATGCGCCTGAACTTCTCGGGCAAGCTGTACGAGGTGCATGCCTACGGCGTGTCCAAGGAAGACCACCGCGTCGACATGGACGAGGTGCGCAAGATCGCCCGCGATACCCGCCCGAAGGTGATCGTGGCCGGCTGGTCGGCGTACCCGCGGCACCTGGACTTCGCCGCCTTCCGCGAGATCGCCGACGAGGTGGGCGCCTACCTGTGGGTCGACATGGCGCACTTCGCCGGTCTGGTCGCGGCCGGGCTGCACCCGTCGCCGGTTCCGCACGCGGACGTGGTGTCGTCCACCGTGCACAAGACCCTGGGCGGTCCCCGCTCCGGTCTGATCCTGGCCAAGCAGGAGTTCGCCAAGAAGCTGAACTCCGCGGTCTTCCCGGGTCAGCAGGGCGGTCCGCTCATGCACGCCGTCGCCGCCAAGGCCGTGGCCTTCAAGATCGCCGGTTCCGCGGAGTTCAAGGAGCGTCAGGAGCGCACCCTGTCCGGCGCCAAGATCCTGGCCGAGCGCCTGACCGCGCCCGATGCCAAGGCGAAGGGCATCACGGTTCTCACCGGCGGCACCGATGTGCACCTGGTGCTGGTGGATCTGCGCAATTCGCAGCTGGACGGCCAACAGGGCGAGGATCTGCTGCACGAAATCGGAATCACCGTGAACCGCAACGCCGTTCCGTTCGACCCGCGCCCGCCGATGGTCACCTCCGGCCTGCGCATCGGCACCCCGGCGCTGGCCACCCGGGGCTTCGGCGACGAGCAGTTCACCGAGGTCGCCGACATCATCGCCGCCGCGCTCACCGGTTCGGCCGACCTGGACTCCCTGCGTCAGCGCGTCGCCGCGCTGGCCCAGGACTTCCCGCTGTACGAGGGCCTCGAGGACTGGCGCCTGCTGGGCTGAGCGCCCCCCGAAAGACCAAGAGCCCGCCGCGATCTCACGATCGCGGCGGACTCTGGCGTCGGAGGCGGGCGATCCCGGCGACCGCCCTCAGAAGGGCCAGAACTTGCGGGGGCCGCCGGTGAGTTGCGGGGCGTCGGCGGACACGATGGCGATGAGCTGCCTGGGGTGCGGGTTGACCCAGTTGCGCTCGGTGCCGCCGTCGCGGAGGACGACGGTGGGGACGGTCTCGTTGCCGTCGGCCACCGAGCGGACGAAGGCCGCGGCGTCGGGGTCCTGCCAGATGTCGATCTCGCGGTGGATGATGCCGTGACGATTGAGCACGCGGCGCAAGCGGGCACAGTAGGGGCAACCCGGGCGGCGATAGACGACCAGTTCTGGTGTGGCAGCAGCGGTCATGACGGGAGTCTAGGACCGCCGAGGCGAACCCGCCTATGCCCCATGGCGATCGGAACCGGACCGCGGCGCCCGCGATCCGGCCGCGCCGGGATCAGGCGTGCTTGTTCAGGTAGTCCAGGTACATGGGGCGCAGCGCCTCGCCGACCTCTCCCTCGCCGGCGTGGAAATAGTCGTCGAGCAGGGCGGCGGTGTTCCAGATGTCGACCTCGCCCTCGCCCTGATTGCCCGCCGCCACCTCGGCGCCCGGGATCGCCTTCAACAGTTCCCACAGGAACTTGATGTCGCCGCGCCGGGCTGCCAGCTTCACGGCACGGTCGTGCAATTCCTTGGTGGGCAGGGTTGCCAGATCCGCAGTTTCGGCCATGACCTCGACTCTAACGGAGGACACGACGAAGCAACCGAGGTACCGGGTCAAGCGCGTGCACGCCGGTCCCGACGCGGCCGACTGCCGCCGGGTGCGGGCGGGTCGGCTGTGACAGCGCGGCATCAGCAAACAGCAAGCGGCCATGGACGAATGGACCGAGGACGCGCCTTCGTCCCGCGAGCTCCGGAAGTGGTATCACGCCACGCCGCAGACACGCCGTGTCGAGTTCAAGCGCGAGTAGCGAATCGAGTTCGGCTCGGACGCCGCGCGGGAAGGGTCGGCGCGTCTGCGCGAGGAGGCCGCGGCCACGCCGTTGACGCTGGTCACGGCCACGAAAGGCCTGGAGCGCGGCCATGTTCCCGTACTGCCGCGTGAATCGGATGAAAGGCGCAGAGCGGACTCGCGTTAACCCGATCTTCACCAATGCGCCCGACAGTCTGGAAGCCGGATCGCGATTTCGGCGGTAGCGTCGGGAGTGCGGGCTGCGTAGGTGTGGCTCGTACGGGAGGTCCTGATCGTGACTGAGCAATTCAGTGCGAGGGGGCCGGCACCCGGCCCTCGGGTCGTACGACCCCAAGGCTGACCGGCCCAGCGAGAACGCTCGCGCGGTGTCGCGCGAGTGGCAAAGGAGCCCACCGTGACTGATGCACGCTCCGTTACCTCTCCCACTCGGGACGCCGGCTCTGACCAGGGCCGACGGACCACGACACGGGGAGTTCGCGCCTCGCAGTCGTCCGAATCCGGACCGAAGACCTTCGTAGTCGACACGTCGGTGCTGCTGTCCGACCCCTGGGCCCTGACCCGCTTCGGCGAGCATCACGTGGTGCTGCCGCTGGTGGTGATCAGTGAGCTCGAGGCCAAACGCCAGCACCACGAACTCGGCTGGTTCGCTCGCGAGGCGCTGCGCATGCTGGACGACATGCGTCTGGCACACGGTCGGCTCGATCAGCGGGTGTCGGTCGGCACCCAGGGCGGGACACTCCAGGTGGAGTTGAACCACACCGACCCAACCGTATTGCCCGTCGGATTCCGCACGGACACCAACGATTCCCGCATCCTGGCCTGCGCGCTCAACCTGGCCGCCGAGGGGCAGCGAGTCGTGCTGGTGTCCAAGGACATTCCGCTGCGCGTCAAGGCCAGCGCGGTCGGCCTGCGGGCCGATGAGTACCACGCGCAGGACGTCATCACCTCCGGCTGGACCGGCATGGTGGAACTGGAGGTCGCCACCGGCACCGTCGACAGGCTGTACGCCGACACCGTCATCGATCTCGATGAGGCCCGGGACATGCCCTGCCACACCGGAATTCGCATGCTGAGTCCGCGCGGCAGCGCGCTGGCCCGGGTGACGCCGGACAAGCGGGTGCAGTTGGTGCGCGGCGACCGGGAGGCCTTCGGACTGCACGGCCGGTCGGCCGAACAGCGGATCGCGCTCGATCTGCTGCTGGACGAGAGCGTCGGCATCGTCTCCCTCGGCGGGCGGGCCGGCACCGGCAAGTCCGCGCTGGCGTTGACCGCCGGGCTCGAGGCGGTGCTGGAGCGCCGCTCGCATCGGAAGGTGGTGGTGTTCCGGCCGCTCTACGCGGTGGGTGGACAGGAGCTCGGCTATCTGCCGGGCTCCGAGAGCGAGAAGATGGGGCCGTGGGCGCAGGCCGTCTTCGACACCCTCGACGGGCTGGCCAGCCCGGAGGTGATGGAGGAGGTGCAGGCGCGCGGCATGCTGGAGGTGTTGCCGCTCACCCACATTCGCGGGCGCTCGCTGCACGATTCCTTCGTGATCGTGGACGAGGCGCAGTCGCTGGAACGCAATGTGCTGCTCACGGTGCTGAGCCGGTTGGGCAGCGGATCACGGGTGGTGCTCACCCACGATGTGGCGCAGCGTGACAACCTGCGGGTCGGCCGGCACGACGGCGTGGCCGCCGTGATCGAAAAGCTCAAGGGGCACCCGTTGTTCGCGCACGTCACCCTCACCCGCAGTGAGCGGTCGCCGATCGCGGCGCTGGTCACCGAGATGCTGGAGGAGTTCGGGCCCAACTCCTGACGCCCGGTAGCTGAACCTGCCCGGTCGGAGAGCGACTCGCCCTCCGGCCGGGCAATTTTTTGGCGTGTGTTTCAACTCACATGTGGTGGGGTAGTTTTCGCTGTAATTCCAGCTCGACTGCACCTTCGGTGAGCGCTGTCTGATTCGCCGAATCATTGCGGAGTGCATGCCGTTCTTGCGGTGTGCATGCCATGCAGCCGAGTTGTCGGCCAGGATTCGCGGGAGGATGGAACATGCACCACTACGCACGACGCACGGCGGGCATCATCGCGGCGCTTGCGGTCGTCACCGCACTAGGCGCGGGTTGCGGCAAGGACGACAGCAAGAAGTCCTCGTCACCGGTGGCCTCGACCACCCCCGCCACCCAGGCCGGTGGCGAAACCCACGCCACCGAAGCCAAGATCGCCATGCGGGACGGCGGCGATATCGCCGTCGCCGGCGGCATCCTCGACAAGTACAACCAGATGGGCGGGGCCACCGGCGTACTCGGCATGCCCACCGGTCCGGCCACGGACGCGCCCGACAGCGGCATGGTGCAGGAATTCGACGGCGGCGCAATCTATTACAGCCCGACCCACGGCACCCAGGTGGTGTGGGGCGAGATCCGCAAGGCCTGGGACGAGCAGGGCGGTGCGAGCGGCAAGCTGGGGTACCCGACCAGCGACGAATACGACATCGCGGGCGGCAAGCAGAGCGATTTCAGCGGCGGCTCCATCACCTGGGCCGACAACGAGACCACTGTCACCGAGAAGTAGCCCCGCCGAACCGGGACGCCCCGCGGCGGCGTCCCGGACCCGGCTGCGGCCATAGCGGATTCGAATACCGATCGAAGAGTCCCGCGTTTGCCCACCTGCCGCTAGGTTGTTCGAGTGCAGAACGTTTTGGCCGATCGAGACCTGCTGGAATCGCTCGCGGCGGAGGTGGAGACCAACCTCGTGCGGCATATCGCCGCCGCCCCGGAATGGCAGCCCCACGACTATGTGCCGTGGGACGACGGCCGCAATTTCGAATTCCTCGGCGGAACCGATTGGGACCCGGCGCAATCCGAGCTGAGCGAGGTCGCCAAGACCGCGCTCACGGTGAGCGTGCTGGTCGCCGACAACCTGCCCTCTTATCACCGTGAGGTCGGCAAGTACCTGCGTACCGGCCCTTGGTGGCGCTGGGTAGGCCGCTGGACCGCGGAGGAGAACCGGCACGAGATCCTCATCCGCAACTACCTGATGGTCACCCGCGCCGTCGACCCGGTCGAGCTGGAGCGAATGCGTATGGCGCATATGACCGCCGGGTTCCGCCGCCCCGCCCTGCACCTGCTCGACGTGCTCGCCACCTGCGCCTTCGAGGAGGCCGCCGCGGCCGTCCGGCACCGCAATACCGCGCGCTCGGCCGACAATGTCATCGTCGGGGCCATTGCCGAGCGCCTGGCCGCCGACGACGAACTTCAGGCCGTCTTCTTCGCCAACCTGGTCGCCGCCGCCCTCGACCTGGCCCCGGACCAGACCATCCGTGCCATCGCCGGCCGCGTCGCCGACTTCCACGTCCCCGTGGTCCAGCTCGCCGACGGCCGCACCAGCGACGAGGTCCTCGCCGAGGCCGGGGTGTACGACCGCGCGAGCGAGCCCGAACTGGTCTTCGCGCCGCTGCTCGAGCAGTGGAAGATCTTCACCCGCACCGACTTCGGCGAGGACGGCGAGAAGGCGCGGGCCGAACTGGCCCACCTGCGTCCCTGATCCGGGCCCGCGGTCGTCACCCGACGGCCCGACCCCGCCCTGAACCTGCGACCCCACCCTGAACCTGCTGGAGACGCTGTGCCTCGCACGATGATTCGTGCGGGGCACAGCCGCTTCCGGGGGCCGCTCGGATCGATCCTTCGCGGCTCGGAATCGATCGCGGGCCGTACCGGCCCAGGTGTTGGATGTTCGGGAGCTCGGCCCCCCCGGGACGCACTCGGGGCGCGCGGCCGTCGTCAGCGGGGCAATAGCGCGCGGAACGCGCCGACCACCGTGCCGCGCAGGAAGTTCTCCCAGCTGAAGTGGTCGTGCCAGACGCTGATGCGGCCGTCGCGGAACTCGAAGGTGCCGCAGACCCAGAAGGCGATCTCGACCGGGCCCGCGCGCAGGTAGTCGGTGCGCTCGGTGAGGACTGTGCCGTCCTCGGTGGCCGCGATGTGATGCACGTCGGCGCGGAAACCGAAGCGGGGATTGTTGAGCAGACCCAGCACCCACCGCACGCGGTCGAGGCCGCGCACATCGGGCAGCGAGGTGTTCTTCCAGACGATGCCCGGATCGGCCAGTTCGAGGGCCTCGTCCACGATCTTCATTTCCAGCGCCGCGAAGAACTCGCGCACCGTGGTCACCGGATCCTGCTTCAACTCGGGTAGCTCGGACATGAGCCGAGCGTAGGCCGAATCAGGGCCGCGGCACAGATATTCGCGGCAACTATCGTCGCGTCGCGATGAGCGCGGCCACGCCGTCGAGAATGCGGTCGATGCCGAAGGAGAGGGCATTGTCGCGCCCGGTCTGGGCGGCGGTGCCGGACATGGTCTCGGCGAAGGCGGCCGCGGCGTGCGGGTAGCGCTGCGCCTGCATGGTCAGCACCGTGCCGAGTTCGCGCGCGAGTTCGCCCTCGAGGTCCGCGCCCGCCGCGGCGGCCTGCAGCCCCATGCCACGCACGTGGTTGGCCAGCAGGACGACGGTGTCGAGGCGTTCGGCGGCGGTCAGTCCGGTGCCGTCCAGCACCGCCAGAGCCGACTCCAGCCAGGCCAGTTCATTGGGCCCCAGTAGCCGGATCCCGGTGGTCAGCTCGTTGGCCCATGGGTGCGAGACGGCGCGTTCATAGAAGGTCTCGGTCCACGGGCGCAGGTAGGTGCGCCACGGCTCCGGGTCGGAATCCGTTGGGCCGCAAGGGGGCTCGGGCGGCAGGCCGAGGGCGGTGTCCAGCATGAGCGCGGTGAGCTCGGCCTTGCCGGGGATGTAGCGGTACAGCGCCATCTTGGCGCAGCCGAGGCGTTCGGCCAGCCGCGCCATGGACAGGTTCGCGAGTCCTTCGGTGTCGGCGAGATCGATGGCCTCGCCGACGATGCGCTCCAGCGTGAGGGACGGTTTCGGCCCACGCCGGGGGCGGTCGGGCGAGCCCCAGAGCAGTTCGAGGGTGGTCGGTGCCGGCATGGCCTCATCCTTCCCGATGACGAGCTTGACGTGAAACTGCGTCCATCATACGCTCTTATTAAGCAATAGCGTCCGATCGACGCAGTTAATGAAGGAGTCAGTGACATGCGCAACGCCACCGTCCTCATCTCCGGAGCCGGCGTCGCCGGTCCCGCCCTCGCCTACTGGCTGCACCGCTACGGCTTCCGGGTGACCGTGGTGGAGAAGGCGCCCGCCCTGCGCACCGGCGGTCAGGCCATCGATTTCACCGGCGAGACCCATATGACCGTGCTCGAGCGCATGGGCGTGCTCGAGGACATCCGGCGGCGGCAGACCGGCAAGACCGACTGGGTGCTGGTCGACGAGAGCGGAGTGGAACAGGCCGTGATGCCAGGCGAATTCCTCGGCGGCGATATCGAGATCCTGCGCGGCGACCTGACCGAGATCCTCTACAGCCGGACCGCGGGGGAATGCGAATACCTCTTCGGCGACACCGTCACCGCGCTGCGCGAGACCGCCGACGGGGTGTACGTCGAATTCGAGAACACGCCCGAGCGGGCCTTCGATCTGGTCTTCGGCTGCGACGGCATCCACTCACGGGTGCGCAAACTGGCCTTCGGCCCGGAGAAGGACTTCGTTACGCACGACGGCTACTACTACGCCATCGCGGGCGCGTCGGTCTGGGAGGGCATGCCGGAGGGGAATCGGGCCCGCGCCCGATCGCTCGGCTGCAATACGCCCGGACGGCTCGCCATGACAGGCGGCAACAAAGGCGCGCAGATGTATCTGTTCGCCTCGCCCGAACTCGACTATTCGCGTGACGATTTCGACCAGCAGCGCCGAATCGTCGCCGAGCACTTCGCGGGAATGGGCTGGGAGGCGCCGCGCATGCTGAACGAACTCCCGCGCCTGGACGGGTTCTATCTCGACGCCATCGCCAAGGTGTCGATGAAGCGCTTCACCTCGGGCCGGGTGGCGCTGATCGGCGATGCCGCGCACGGCCACACGCTGAATGGATTCGGCACCGGTTCGGCGATCGTCGGGGCCTATGTGATGGCCGGTGAACTGGCCGCGGCCGACGGCGATCACATCGTGGCCTTCGCGCGCTACGAGCAGATCATGAAGCGGCTGCTGCGCAAGGCCGACAGCGCCGGCCCGGGACGGTTCCTGGCGCCGCGAACCACGCTCGGCCTGCGCCTGCGCAATTGGTTCGTGCGCTCACGCGGCTTCAAGATGATGGCGAAGTACGCCGAGAACGCCAAGAACGACATCGATCTGAGGAACTACCCGGAACTGATCGCGGCGCACTAGGTTCCGCGACCATGGACATCGAACTGGCGTGGGCATGACGGCAACCGCCCTGCCCACCGACCAGTGCTGCGAAGCGCCATGCCCAGGCCGACAGCCTTATTCGTTCTTCTCGTCCACCTGCGCCATGGACAGCACATCCAGGCGGCGATCGAGTTCCTCGACCGTGAGCTTGTCGCCGATCAGCCCCCGGTCGATGACCGTCTGGCGAATCGTCTTGTGCTCCTCGAGCGCCTGCTTGGCGACCGCCGCGGCCTCCTCGTACCCGATGGCGGAATTCAACGGGGTCACGATGGACGGCGAGGATTCCGCCAGCTGCCGTAGCCGGTCCACATTGGCGGCCAGTCCGCTGACGCACCTGTCGGCGAACAGGCGAGAGACATTGGCCAGCAGCCGAATCGACTCGAGCACATTGCGGGCCATCATCGGAATGTAGACGTTCAATTCGAACGCGCCGTTGCCGCCGCCCCAGGCGATCGCGGCATCGTTGCCGATGACCTGCGCGGCCACCTGCGTCACCGCTTCCGGCAGCACCGGATTCACCTTGCCGGGCATGATCGAGGAGCCGGGCTGCAGATCCGGCAGCCGGAGCTCGGCCAGACCGGTCAGCGGGCCCGAACCCATCCAGCGAATGTCATTGGCGATCTTGGTGAGGCTGATCGCGACCGTGCGCAGCGCCCCGGACAGCTCCACCAGGCCATCGCGGGCGGCCTGCGCCTCGAAGTGATCGCGGGCCTCGGACAGGTGGTCCAGACCGGTGACCTTCTCCAGTTCCGCGACGACCTTCGCGCCGAAACCGACGGGCGCGTTGAGACCGGTGCCGACCGCGGTGCCGCCGATGGCCAGCTCGCCCACCCGCGGCAGGGTGGCCAGCAGGCGCTCGATGCCGGAGCTGACCTGCCGGGTGTAGCCGCCGAACTCCTGGCCCAGGGTGACCGGGACCGCGTCCATCAGGTGGGTGCGGCCCGACTTGACCACGTACTTCCACTCCTGGGACTTGTCCAGCAACGCCAGCCGCAGGTGGTCCAGCGCCGGGACCAGATCCTTGACCACCGCCTCGGTAGCCGCGAGATGTGTTGCCGTGGGGAAGGTGTCATTGGACGACTGCGACATGTTCACGTCGTCATTGGGGTGCACGGTGACGCCGTCGCGGGCGGCGATGCCCGCGATCACCTCGTTGGCGTTCATGTTCGAACTGGTGCCGGAGCCGGTCTGGAAAACGTCGATCGGGAACTGGTCGTCGTGGCGGCCGTCGGCGATCTCGGCGGCCGCCACGATGATGGCGTCGGCCTTGGTCTCGTCCAGCAGCCCAAGATCGCGGTTCACGGCCGCGCAGGCCGCCTTCAGCAGGCCGAGCGCGCGAATCTGCGCGCGCTCCAGGCCGCGCCCGCTGATCGGGAAGTTCTCCACCGCCCGCTGAGTCTGCGCCCGCCACAGCGCGTCGACGGGAACGCGGACCTCGCCCATGGTGTCGTGTTCGATGCGGTACTGCGTCTCCTCGGTCATGAACCCGACCCTATGCCCGCCGCGGACCCCGTGGGGGTGCCACGCCTGAGGGAATCCGCACACGCGGGTGCGGGAATACGCGAACACGGGCGCGAGGGAAGACGACGCCGCCCCGGTGGACGGATCCACCAGGGCGGCAAGCTGTTTCGCGCGGCGATCAGGGCAGCGGCGGGGTGGCGTGCTCGTCGCCCACGAAGTCCACCGACGCGTACTCGCGCAGCTTGGTGAGGCGGTGGTAGGCGTCGATCATGCGGACGGTGCCGGACTTGGCGCGCATGACGATGGACTGGGTGTACGCACCGCCGCCGTAGTAGCGGACGCCCTTCAGCAGATCGCCGTCCGTGACGCCGGTGGCGCTGAAGAAGACGTCCTCACCGGAGACCAGATCCGTGGTGGACAGGATGCGGTCCAGGTCGTGGCCGGCATCGATGGCCTTCTGCTTCTCGGCGTCGTCCTTGGGGGCCAGCTTGCCCTGCAGCGCGCCGCCCAGACAGCGCATGGCGGCCGCGGCGATGATGCCCTCGGGGGTGCCGCCGATGCCGATGAGCATGTCGACGCCGGATTCCGGACGGGCACAGGCGATGGCCCCGGCCACGTCACCGTCGGAGATGAGGCGGATGCGGGCGCCCGCATCGCGGACGGCCTTCATGTGCTCGGCGTGGCGGGGGCGGTCCAGGATGCAGACCGTGAGGTCGGAGACCGACGAGTTCTTGGCCTTGGCGACGCGGCGTAGGTTCTCCGAGATCGGGGCGGCCAGGTCGATCACATCGGCGGCGTCGGGGCCGACGGCGATCTTCTCCATGTAGAACACGGCCGAAGGATCGAACATGGCGCCGCGCTCGGCGACCGCCAGCACGGAGATCGCGCCCGGGGAGCCCTTCGACATCAGGGTGGTGCCGTCGATCGGGTCGACCGCGAAATCCAGTTCCGCGCCGGTGCCGTCGCCGACCAGCTCACCGTTGTACAGCATGGGCGCTTCGTCCTTCTCGCCCTCACCGATCACGACGATGCCGCGCATGGAGACGGTCGCCACCAACTGCCGCATGGCGTCCACGGCCGCGCCGTCGCCGCCTTCCTTGTCACCCCGGCCGACCCACCGGCCCGCGGCCATGGCACCGGCCTCGGTGACCCGGACCAACTCGAGAGCCAGGTTGCGGTCCGGTGCCTCGCGGCGGCTGGATGCGGTCATGACGAGAGCCTCCTTGGTTGTCTAAAGCTGGGTAAATTGTCGCATTGCGGTTTGCGGCGCCCGGCACGTACATACGTTTCCCGAGACCGTGAGCTCGGTCGCACCCGCGGCCCGTGGATACTGGGTGCGTGTCGTACCAAAAGCCGCGCACTCAGCACGACTACAAGGACCTGGTCTGGTCCCTGCTCCCGCTGGTGCTGATCTGCCTGGTCATCGCGGGCATCGCCAGCCAGTGCTCGTTCTCCGCGAATGGTCCGACGCAGGGGCGGATTCCGAACTTCGATGTGAAGAGCGCGCTCACCGACGACGCTCGGTCGCTGTCGTTCCCCATCCGCCTGCCCGCCCTCCCCGACACGCCGCCGGACAAGTGGACCCCCAACTCGGGCAGCCACGACACCATCACCGGCGCCGGCGGCGGCCATGTCAGCACGGTCGGGTTCATCACCCCCGAGGGCACCTACATGCAGCTGACCCAGTCCGATGCGACCGTGGACGCCCTCGCCAAGAAGTACGCGCCGACCGCCACCCCCTCCGGTAGCGAGCAGCGCGGCAACCAGAAATGGAACGTCTTCGCCGAACCCGGGTCCGAACCGGCCTGGATCGCCGACTTCGGCGACGCCCGGGTCCTGATCAAGGGCGCGGGCAACGGCGCCGCCTTCAACGCCCTCGCCGCCGCGGTGGCCCAGGCGCAGCCGCTGCCGCGCAGCTGATCTCCCTACTGCTCCGAGGTGCGATGGGCGAGGGCGTCCTCGACCCGTTGGCGAGCGCCCGCGAGGTGCTGCTCACAGCGCGTGGCGAGAGCCTCGCCGCGTTCCCAGAGGGCCAGCGAGTCGTCGAGGTCCATGCCGCCCTGCTCGAGCATCTTGACCACATTGACCAGTTCGTCGCGGGCCCGTTCGTAGCCGAAGGCGGCGATTTCGGCGCGGTCGTCGTCGGTCATCAGGAGTCCTTCCGGATCGGGCGGGGAGCCAGGGATTGGGAGCCGAGGGCGGCGGCGGAGATCGCGCCGTCGGCCACCCGGATGCGGAGCTGGGTGCCGGGCGGGGAGTCCTCGATGACGCGGACCACCTCGCGGTCCTTGCCGCTCACCCGCTGCACCACCGCGTAACCGCGGGCCAGGGTGGCGGCGGGGCCGACGGCGGCGAGCTTCTCGCGCAGGTGGCGGGTGGTGGTGGACTCGCCGGTGAGCAGGTGGTCGACCGCGCGCTGGGCGGCGGCGCGCAGCCGCTCCACCTCCTCGTGGCGCTGCTCGAGCAGGCGCAGCGGGTCGGCCAGCACCGGGCGGGAACGCAATTGAGCCAGGGCGCGGGCCTCGCGGTCCACCCAGCCGCGCAGGGCCGCGTTCGCGCGGGACCGCAGCTCGCGCAGCAACGCGGTTTCGGCGGCGGCGTCGGGGACGATGCGCTTGGCGGCGTCGGTCGGGGTGGCGGCGCGCAGGTCGGCGACATAGTCGGAGATCGGATTGTCCGGCTCATGGCCGATGGCGCTGACGATCGGCGTCTTGGCGGAAACGATTGCGCGGCACAGGGTTTCGTCGGAGAACGGCAGCAGGTCCTCCACGCTGCCGCCGCCGCGCGCCAGCACGATCACATCCACCTCGGGATTCGTGTCGAGCGCGGCGATGGCCTCCAGGATCTGCGTCACCGCGGTCGGACCCTGGACGGCGGTATTGCGGATCTCGAAACGCACCGCGGGCCAGCGCTGGGTGGCCACCGTCACCACATCATGCTCGGCGGCGCTGGCGCGGCCGGTGATGAGGCCGATCCGATTGGGCAGGAACGGGACCGGCCGCTTGAGCCGTGGATCGAACAGACCCTCCGCCGACAGCAGCGACTTCAACCGCTCGATGCGGGCCAGCAGCTCGCCGATGCCCACCGGCCGAATCTCGGTGACCCGTAGGGACACCGTGCCCCGCCCGGTGAAGAACGACAGCTTGCCGTAGACGACGACCCGGCTGCCCTCCTGCAGCGGCACCGCCGCGGTGCGCAGCAGATCCGGGTCACAGGTCACCGACAGCGACATGTCCGCCGCCGTGTCCCGCAGCACCAGAAACGCCGTCCGCGTCCCCGGCCGCATGTTGATCTGGGTGATCTGCCCCTCCACCCAGACCGCCCCCAACCGGTCGATCCACTGCGCCACCTTCATGGCGACGGTACGCACCGGCATCGGGTTCTCGGCGGACGAGCTCGGCGGCCGCGGCGTCGTATCGGTGCTCACCGCACCGATTCTGTCAGTGCCCACCGACGCTCAGCACACACCGCCCGCCGACAGGGAATCCGCGCGTTGCCCGACGGCGCGAATACGGCGAAAACGAAACACCGGCCGCCCGGGCGGAAGCCGAGCGGCCGGCGCTGGTCGAGGACCACCGAGGCAGCGGTGTCGCAGTTTCGCGGACGAGCCTGCGACGGTGTGGTGGTTGCGGGCCCGAGCCTGCGGGGGTGGTGTGGAGGTTCCAGGCCCGAGCTCCGAAAGTCGTGCCGGGGTCCGGGACGGGAGCCTCGGATTCTCGAGGGGTTTCAGGGGTGAAACCCCTGAGAGCTCCCGAGAGTGGGGATCACCTACTTGGCTCGAACGGTAGCGATGCGGTTGGTCAGCATCGTGACGAAGGGGGCTCGGTCGAGGGTTTCCTGCTCGTAGGCGAGCAGCGCCGCCAGGTCCTCGACCGTCAGCTGGCGCAGGCGGGCGCGCAGCTGGGCGATGGTCATGTTGGAGTAGTCGAAGCGGGTCGCCACCTCCGGCTCGGCGACGGTGCGGCCGCTGTGGCCGTTGGTGACGGCATTGGAAGCCGTTGCGGGCGCCGCGGTTTCGGTGGCCTCCGGTTCGGCTGCCTCCTGCACGGCCGATTCGGCGGACACCGGCTCGGATTCGGCCGCAACGGATTCGGTGGCCGGAGTCGGTTCCACGACGGCCGCGGCGGGTTCCTCGATGGCGGGGGCGGGCTCCGCGGCGGCCGGTTCCGGTTCCGCAAAGAGGTCGAAACGGCTCTTCCATGCCGATTCGGCGGCGAAGCTCGGAGTTTGCTCGTCTGCCTCGTCCTCATCGAAAGTGGCCCAGGCGGGCTGTTCTTCGGGCGGGTTGAGCAAACGGTCGAAAACAGCGTCACCCTTGAGGGCGAGGCTGGTCACGAACTGCTGGACGTGCATGGTGGTCTGCAGCATCTGGCTGATCGCGGTGATCGGGAAATTGATCGCCATCGTCGGTAGCCGCCGAGTCTCCTCGAGGGCGTAGACGGCAGCCCCGGCGGCGACCCGGGCCAGGAACGGAGGTCGGAACATGCCCCTAGCCTGCCCGAAACGCCGTGTGATGCAAAGGTGACAAGCCACGAAAAATGATTGTGCCCCTGACCTCCGCGCGAATGCGCACCGACCCGCACCCCGTATTCTGTGGGGCATGTCCTCGGCTATCCCTTTGAACGTCGGAATCGTCGGGTCCGCGGCGGGTGATGCCGACGCGCCACGGGGCCCATTAGAGAAGCGAGTGCTGCTCGCCGAACCGCGCGGCTACTGCGCCGGCGTGGACCGAGCGGTCGAAACGGTGGAGAAAGCGCTCGAAAAGCACGGCGCTCCCATCTATGTCCGCAAGGAAATCGTGCACAACCGGCACGTGGTGGAAACGCTGCGAGAGCGCGGTGTGATCTTCGTCGACGACACCGCGGAGGTGCCGGAGGGCGCGCTCGTGGTGTTCTCCGCGCACGGCGTCTCCCCGGCCGTCCACGAATCCGCCGCCGAACGCAATCTGCACACCATCGACGCCACCTGCCCGCTGGTCACCAAGGTGCACCAGGAGGCCAAGCGCTTCGCCCGCGACGACTTCGACATCCTGCTCATCGGGCACGAGGGCCATGAGGAGGTGGAGGGCACCGCCGGTGAGGCGCCCGATCACGTGCAGTTGGTGGACGGCCCGGCCGCCGTCGACTCCGTCACGGTGCGCGACGAGAACAAGGTGATCTGGCTCTCCCAGACCACGCTGTCGGTGGACGAGACCATGGAGACGGTCAACCGGCTGCGCCAGAAGTTCCCCAATCTGCAGGACCCGCCGAGCGACGACATCTGCTACGCCACCCAGAACCGCCAGACCGCGGTGAAGGCCATGGCCCCCGAATGCGATCTGGTGATCGTGGTCGGCTCGCGCAACTCCTCCAACTCGGTGCGCCTGGTCGAGGTCGCGCTGGGCGCGGGGGCGCGCGCCGCGCACCTGGTGGACTATGCCCGCGAGGTGGATGCCGCCTGGCTGGACGGGATCCGCACGGTCGGCGTCACCTCCGGCGCCTCGGTTCCGGAGATCCTCGTCGAGGGTGTGCTGGAATTACTGGCGGAGCACGGTTTCGGCGCGGTGGTACCGGTCACGACCGCCAATGAGACCTTGGTCTTCGCGCTGCCCCGCGAACTCCGCACCGCGCGCGCGTAATTCGATCCGCGAAATACATTCGCGCCCTCCGCATTCGTTGCGGCGGGCGCGAATTGCTTTCCGGATGATCTTGATTCGTGCAGGATTTCGCGGTTGCCGAAAATTCACGGCGCGTGTCGCCGGGGGATTCCCGGCCGTTGCGGTGAATGCCCGAACTCGAACGGGGCAATGCCGAACTCGAACTGGGCGATGCCGAACTCGAACTGGGCGATGCCGAACTCGAACTGGGCGATGCCGAACTCGAACTGGGCGATGCCCGGACCTGGCCGGTGCGATACCCGGGTTCAGCGTTCGATGCGCCCCGAATCGCGTTCGCGGTACCGCACATTCGGCCGCGGATGCGGCGGCAGTTCACTCGGCTGCCCGCGCCGACGACGGCCGCCCTCGGTGGGAGCCGGATTGCGCTCGGGAGCGGCATGACGTTCGGCACCGCGTGTCGCCGCCTGCTCGGGGCTCTGGGCCCGTCGGCGACGGCCCTCGCCCGCAGCGGCCTCCGGCGTCGGCTGGCCGGCAGGGCGCTCACCGTTGCGGGTGCGGTCGGCCGGTGCGGTGCGGCGCTCGCCCGTACGGGGCTGGTCGCCGGTTGCCGCCCGGCGGTCGCCGGTACGCGGCGACTGTTCAGCGTACTGGGCCCGTCGGCGGCCCTCCGTGGTGGTGGCGCCGGAGTGGTCCGGACGCGCCGCGCGGCGGCGGCCCTCGGCGGCTGGATTGCGTTCGGCGGTGGCCTGATCCGCGTCCTGAGCGCGGCGGCGACGGCCCTCGCCGGGCTGCCGGTTCGCGCCCACCCGTGGCGGCCCGGCGGCGACCCGGCCGGTCCCGCGACGGGACGAGCGGGCTGTCTCGGTCTCGGGGGAGCCACTGTCCGCGGCGGCCTCCGCGCCGGGCCGCAAGCGTCGTCTGGCGGGGTCCTTGGCATCGGTGGAGCGGGTGCGCTGGGCGCGGGCGCCGGGGCGGGTGGCACGCGCCCTGGTCTTGCGCGGTTCGCCGCTCTCGTCGGCCTTGCTCTCGCGACGGTGCAGCGCGATGCGGACCGCGCCGACGATGAGCACGATCACGGTGGCCAGCGCCATGGTGGGGAACCGATTCACCAGTGGGATGGCCAGGTTCAGCAGGATGTCCTTCAGCTTGAGACTGCCGGCGGAACCCAACAGAAGTTGGTAGGACAGCGGCACCGCGACGAACATCAGCAGCGGCGGCAGCACCAGCGTGGTGAACAATCCCCGGTAGCGGACCGAGAGGACGGCCAGCACACAGCCCGCCACATACAGGCTCGCGAAGGTGCCCGTGAGCTCGTCGCCGCCGCGAGCGTCGATCAGGAAACCGACGAAGGTGCACGTCACGGCGATCAGTACCGCGGCTCCGGCCGGGACGCCGGGAACCGACGGCAGGATCGAACGGTGCGACAGGGGCACCTCGGTTCGCTCGCGTTGGGTAACTGCCACGTCAAGCACACTAGGGCATGTCGGTGTTTCGCGAGGCAGGCGACATCACACGGGTATGCGGAAGCTCTGTCAAATTTGTCCTCCGTTCCGCTCCCGGCGGGGGCGCGGCGCTGAAGGTCTCGTTCCTTCTTCCTTCAACGCGCAGGTCTATCGAGCCGTTCGCTCCCCGCTGCAAGGCGGTGGTCCATCGAAGCGCAGTCTGGAACGAGCGCTGCGCCTCCGCGCGCTCGCACAATCTCTGCGCGCTTGCCGACCGAGTTCTGAATGGCGTGCTGCTGTGTCCAACCTCATCCTTCGCGATCCGTCGCATCCGCGAAGCCGACTGCGCGCGGCCAGCTCTCGACCCTGCGGACTTCGGGTACCGGGGCGTCGGCGACCTCCAGGTCGTGCAGTTTGCGGGCGGTCACCATGACCCGGGACTCCACCGAGGCGACGGTGTGGTTGTAGGCGTCGACCGCCTTGCCCAGCTGCGCGCCCAGTCGGTCGAGGTGGCGGCCGGTGGCGCCGAGCCGGGTGTAGAGCTCGCGGCCCAGCTGCTGGATCACCGTCATGTCCGCCGAGAGCGCCTCCTGCCGCCAGCCCAGCGCGACCGTGCGCAGCAGCGCCATGAGTGTGGTGGGTGTCGCCAGGACCACATTGCGACCGAAGGCGTATTCGAGCAATCCGGCGTCGGTGGTGAGGGCCGCGTCCAGGAACGGGTCGCCGGGTACGAACAGCACCACGAATTCGGGGGAGGGGTCGAAGGCCGCCCAGTACTCCTTGGCCGCCAGCTGATCCACGTGGTTGCGCAGGTGCCGGGCGTGGCGGGTCAGGTGGCCCTCGCGCTCGCGCGGGTCCTCGGTGGCGGCGGCGTCCAGGTAGGCGGCGCACGGCACCTTGGCGTCCACCACGATCTGGCGGCCGCCGGACAGCCGCACCACCAGGTCCGGGCGGACCACGGTGTCACCGCGGCGGGTCACCTGGGTATCGAAATCGCAGTGCCGGGCCATGCCGGCGAGTTCGACGACGCGCTCGAGCTGAATCTCGCCCCAGCGGCCGCGCACCTGCGGCGCGCGCAGGGCGGCCACCAATTGACCGGTCTGCGTGGACAACTGGTGTGACATCCGCTGCATGCCCGCGACCTGTTCGCGCAGGCCGGAGTACGCGTTGATGCGGTTGTGCTCGACCTCGCGGATGTGGCGGTCGAGGCTGCCGACTGCATCCCGCAGCGGCTCGACCAGCGCGCCGATGGCATGGGACTGTCGCCGGGCCGCGTCTTCGCTGGCCGCGCCGAGTGATTGCCGCAACAGCCGCTCGTTGTCTCGCACGGCCGCCAGCCGCGCCTCGGCGACCGCCGCCCGCTGTCCCGCGCGCGCCGTGTGCCCGAGCCACCCCAGGGCCAGCCCCGATACGAACACCAACAGCAGCGCGAACAGCATCGGTGCGGTCATGGCGGAGATAGTGCCGCATGCCACCGACAAAGTCGTGAAGCTCCCCGCTTCCCCCGTGTCTTTCGCGGAGGCCCGGGAGCCGTCGACCGTTCCGCTGCCGTGCCGACGGAACCGATTTCGGGCGTACCCGGCGAGCTACCCCGAAACCAGTTGTCGTGTCGGCGAACGCCAGCCTCCGCGTTGTCATACATCGGCGTGTTTGAGAAGACTCGCCAGGGTGTAGCTCAACCTGTCGGGCCAATCGCATAGCGTCTTGCGGCATGCGGATCCTGCACACCTCCGACTGGCACATAGGGCGCACCTTTCACGGCGTCGATCTGCTGGCCGATCAGGAGTGCTCACTGCGGGCCGTGGCGGAATTGGTGGCGTCCGAGCGGGTGGATGTTGTCGTTCTGCCGGGGGATGTGTATGACCGTTCCATTCCCAGCGCGGACGCGATTGCGGTGTGCAATCGGGGATTCGAGGCAATTCGGGCAGCGGGGGCGACCATTGTCGCCACCTCCGGCAATCACGACTCGCCGACACGGCTCGGCGCGCTCGGGAGTTTCGCGGCGGCGGGCGGATTGCATTTGCGCTGCCGGATCGCGGATGTGGCACGGCCGATCGTGCTTTCCGATGAGTTCGGCGATGTTGCTTTTTATGGAATTCCATACTTGGAGCCGGAGATCACCCGGGTGGAATTGGGCGTGCCGCAGGCGCGTTCGCACGCCGAGATTCTGGACGCGGCGATGGGTATGGTGCGCGCGGAGCTGGCGGGGCGACCGGGGACGAGGTCGGTGGTGCTCGCGCACGCCTTCGTAGTGGGCGGAGAAGCCACCGGATCGGAGCGGTCCATATCCGTCGGCGGCGTGGAGACCGTGCCGATGTCGGCCTTCGACGGCATCGACTACGCGGCCCTCGGCCACCTGCACTCCCCGCAGACGCTGTCGGAGTCCGTCCGGTATTCCGGTTCGCCGCTGCCGTATTCGTTCGGCGAGCGCTCACACCGCAAGGCGGTCTGGATCGTGGATCTCGACGCTTCGGGTCTGGCCGCCGTTCGCCGCCACGATCTGCCCGTGGTCCGCGGCCTGTCCCAACTCACCGGCCCCCTGGAATCCCTGCTGGAGTCCCCGGAGCACGCCGAAGCCGAATCCCACTATGTCTCGGTCACCCTCACCGACGCGGCGCGCCCGGTGGACGCACTGCGCCGCCTGCGCGAGCGCTACCCCCACGCCGTCCACGTGGAATGGCAACGACCCGAGGGCAACCCGGAACTCCGCTACCGCGACCGCGTCCACGGCCGCCGCGACACCGAGATCGCCCAGACCTTTCTCGCCGACGTCCGCGGTACCCCCACGCCCGGCGAAATGACCTGGCTCGAACGCGCACTCGCCGCCGCCACCCACGAAACCGACGGTCCCCTCCGGATTTCCGCGCACGAGGAGGCTGGCTCGGGCGCTGCCGAGGCTGCGCGGGTGGTGAGTGCTGCCGGGTTCGATGGGTCGGTGCGTGGGATGGACGCGGCGGAGGCGGATGAGGCGCTCGGGTTGTTCGATCCGGGGGATTTCGGACTGGAGTCGGGTGAACCGGGTGAGGCGGCCGGCGGGATGACCGCATGAGGCTGCATCGGTTGGAGCTGACGGCGTTCGGGCCGTTCGCGGAGACCGCCGTGGTGGACTTCGACGAGCTCGGTGCGGATGGGTTGTTTCTGCTGCACGGGCAGACGGGGGCGGGGAAGACCACGGTGCTGGACGCGATCGCGTTCGCGCTGTACGGGAGTGTGCCGGGGGCGCGGGGCGATACCAAGCGGCTGCATTCGGATCATGCCGATGAGCGGACGCCGCCGCGGGTGCTGCTGGAGGCGACGGTCGGTGGGCGGCGGTTGCGGTTGATCCGGTCGCCGGAGTTCCAGCGGCCGAGCAAGCGCGCCAAATCCGGGTGGGTCAAGGAGAACGCGACCGCCACGCTGGAGTGGCTGGACGGGCGCGGGCAGAACCTGTCCCGCATTCCCGATATCGGTGACGAGGTGCTGCGCCTGCTGGGCATGAGCGCCGACCAGTTCTTCCAGGTCGTGCTGCTGCCCCAGGGCGACTTCGCGCGCTTCCTGCGCGCCGACAACGAGGATCGCGAGAAGCTGCTCGAAAAGCTCTTCGACACCGAGCGTTTCGGCACCGCCGAGCAATGGCTGGTCGACAAGCGCCGCGCGAGCTCCGCCGACCTCGAGGCCCGCCAGCACAGCATCGACCGCCTCATCGCCCAGGTCGGCACGGCCGCGGGCCTGCCCGCCATCGAAACCGTGGGTGTGCTCGAATCGGTCGGCTGGTCGCAGTCCCTGCTGGCCGCCGCCCGCACCCACCTGACCGACACCACGGCCGATCTGCGACAGCGCCAACAGGATTCGACCCGGGTGCGCACGGCCGCCGAAGCCGAACGCCGTCGTCACGAGCTCTTCCGCCGCCGTGCCGCGGCCCGCGCCCAGCTCGCCGACTTCGCCGCCGGCGCCGAGATTCGCGCGGCCCGTCAATCCGAACTCGACCGCGCCCGCCGCGCCGAGCCCGTCGCCGCCGCCCTCGCGGAGGCCCGCGCCGCCGCGGTCACCCTCCGCCGCCGCACCGCCGACGCCACCCGCGCCGCCGAACGACTGGCGGACCGCCTCCTGGAACCCGCCACCGCCGAACTCCCCGGGACATCCTGGGCCGCAGCGGATCTCGCCGCCGCTGAACTCTCCGGCACGGATCTCGCCGTCGACCTCGACGATGTCGCGGCGCTGGGAGCCGAGTCGGATCACACCGATTCGGGCCGCACGGCCGGGCAGGACCGGTTCGATCGTGATGGCGATGCCGCCGACGGGGATCACGGCGGGCTGGACGAATCGGTCGGCACCGGCCTCGATCAGCTCACCCCGGTCGCGGATCCGGCGACCGATGGCCCGGCGGCCGTCGGTGATTCAGCGCGCGGGGGGAGCGCGGGCGCTGCGATTTCCGGCCGGGTCGCCGCGCGCGGCGCCGGCCGGCCCGGGCTCGAAGCGGCCGTGCATCGGTGGAGCGCACAGGTGGGCGCACTCGACGAGGTGCGGGCCGATGCGGACTCGGCCAACCGGTTGACCCGCGAGCTGGCCGGATTGCGTACCGCGCAGGCGGATCTGGATGCGCGCGCGGCCAAGCTGGCCGCGCGGGCGGCGGAACTCCCGGAAGCTGTTGCGGGGGTGGAGGTTCGGTTGCGCGGAGCCGCGGATGCCGCAGCGGCCCTGCCGGGTCTGGAGGCCGAGTGCCTGCGGCTGCGGAACTCGGCCGAGGCGGCGGTGGAGCTGGAGCGGCGGCGCGGTGAACTCGCCCGTGCGGGTGCCGCTTTCGAGCGGGCGCGGACCGCGCACACCGAGGCGTGGAAGCGCACGCAGTCGCTGCGCGAGCAGCGCATGGCCGGGATGGCGGCGGAGTTGGCCGAGGCACTGGTCGAGGGGGAGCCGTGCGCGGTGTGCGGGTCCGCCGAGCATCCCCATCCGGCGCGACCGGCCGAGCGCGCGGTGTCCAAGGCGGACGAGGACGCGGCGCTGGCGGCGGAGCGGAAGGCCGAGTCCGAACGCGAGCGGGCCGGGCAACTCGTGGCCGAGCTGGAGCGTGCCGTCGAGGTGCTGATCGAGCGCGGTGGGGATGTGGACAAGGCGGAACTGGCCGCCGCGCTGGATGATTCGACCCGGCGGTTCACCGAGGCCAAGCGGGCGGCGGGGCTAATGGATGGGCTCACCGCCGAGCTGAACGCGCTGCGGGCGGAACAGACCCGCCTGCAAGACGAGTTCCGCGAATGCGAAAGCCGCAGCAGCGCAACGACGGAGCGGATCGTCGCGATCGATCGGCGGCTGGCCGAACTCACCGAGCGGCTGCGCATGGCGGCGGGCTCCGACGGCACGGTCGAGCGGCGGCGCGCCCGGCTGGCGGCGCTGGTCGAGGAGGCCACCGCGGTGCGGTCCGCCCGCGTCGAGGCGGCTACCGCCCGCGAACAGCTCGCGGCGGCTGCCGTGCGGGTCGAAAAGCTTTCCTACGATGCGGGTCTGGTGGATTCCGCGCCGCCGGTGATGAGGGAGTCCGGGCCGGATTACGGCGTGCTCGGCGAGTACGCCCGTGCGGTCGACGCCGGCTCCCGCACGGCCGCCCAGCAGTCGGCCATCGAGGATGAACTGGTGGCGGCCGACCGGATGCGCGCCCACGCCGAGGCGGTGCTCGCCGAACCGGACATCCAGGCCGCCGGGGACACCGAGCCCGGCGATCTCGGCGAAGTGGAGTCCGAGGTGGCCCGGGCGGAGTCCGAGCTGAACCGCGCCGTGGCCGCCAATGCCGAGGCCGACCGCCGGGTGAACCAGCTGGAGGGTCTGTGCTCGCAGCTGTGGGCGGCCGTCGATCAGATCGCCCCGCGCCAGCGCGCCCACGACGAACTGGCCCGCCTGGCCGAGGTGGTGGCGGGCCGCGGCGAGAACAACCGCCGCATGTCCCTGCGCTCCTACGTTCTGGCCGCTCGCCTGGAGGAGGTGGCGGTGGCCGGTTCGGTGCGCCTGCGCCGGATGTCCGGCGGGCGTTACGAATTCGTCCACACCGATGCCGCGGGCCCGCGCGGCCGTCGTGGCGGCCTGGGCCTCGATATCCGCGATGACTACACCGGCGCGATCCGCCCCGCCAAGACGCTCTCCGGCGGCGAGACGTTCATGGCCTCCCTGGCTCTGGCTTTGGGCCTGGCCGATGTCGTGTCAGCCGAATCCGGCGGCCTGGTCATGGACACCCTCTTCATCGACGAGGGCTTCGGCAGCCTCGACGCCGACACCCTCGACGCCGTCATGGGCGTCCTCGACGAACTACGCTCCGGCGGCAGGGTGGTCGGCGTGGTCAGCCACGTCGACGAGATGCGGCAGCGCATCCCCAGCCGCCTGCACGTCGTCCGCGGCCGCACCGGCTCCCGCCTCGAAACCTCGGTCGGCGTCTAGACCGCGCCGCTTCCCGCCGAATACCGAGTGGAGGGTGCGACCCGCACCCGCCGATTGTCTTCGCGCGGAGCCGGTTATGTCAGTTGTCCGCGCACTGAGTCGGTTGTCCGCCGGCCGGGCCGGTTGGTTGTTCGGTGCCGTTTGTGTGCGCGCCGAGCCGGTTCTCCGCGCGCGATCGGCTATCCGCGGGCGAAGCGGACTTCCGCGCGTGCGCGTGCCTTGGCGGCCTCGACCTCGCGGTCCTTGGGCGGCGCCGTGGTGGTCAGCCCGGCCAGCAGGCGGGCGGTCGCGGCGGTGATCTCCTCCACCGCCAGGTCGAAGGCGGCCTGGTTGGCCTGGGAGGGTTTGGTGGTCCCGCTGATCTTGCGGACGTATTGCAGAGCGGCCGCGTGCACCTCGTCCGGGGTGGCCGGCGGCTCGTAGTTGTGCAGGGTGTGGATGTTGCGGCACATGGTCGCCACGGTACGCCCGGGCACGGACAGCGTCCGGGCGCGCGGAGCTCAGGCGGATTCGTGGTCGAGTAGCCAGCGCTTGATCGGCAGGCCGTACCGGAAGCCGCCGAGGCTGCCATCGGTGCGGATGACCCGGTGGCAGGGGACGAAGAGCGCGGCGGCATTGCGGGCGCAGGCATTGGCCGCGGCGCGGGTGGCGGCGGGGCGGCCGGAGATGGTCGCGAAGTCGGTGTAGGTGACGGGGGCTCCGGCCGGCACATTGCGCAGGATCTCCCACGCGTGGGTGAGGAAGGGCCCGGAGCGCTGGCGGACGGTGATGCCGTCGATGGCCGTCAGGTCCCCGGCGTGGTAGTCGGTCACGGCTCGGGAGACCGGGCCGAGCGAGTCGAAGGCCCGCAGGCCGGTGGGCCGGATCGTCGGGTGGATGAGGGCCCGGAGTTCCTCGGCGTCGGCGGTCCATCCGGAGGCGAGGACCGCGCCGTCGGCGTCCACGATGGCGGTGAACGGACCGGCCGGTGTCGTCGTGGTGGCGAAATCGGCTGCGGTGGTATGGGTTTCGGAGCTCACTGCAAGGTCCTCCGGTTGGCCTCGGACGGGTGGGCGAGGGCGTGTTTCCACAGATGCATGGAGAGGTAGGAGCGCCACGGCGACCAGCGGGCGGTATCGGCGAGGTCGATGTCGAGCAGGCCCGCGCCGCGGCGCACGACCAGATCGGAGTGTAGGAGCACGTCCGGGTCGGCGAGCAGGCGCATGCTGACGTAGTCCGCGGTCCAGGGTCCGACCCCGTCCAGGGCGAGCAGGTCGCGGCGCAGGTCGCCGGCGGTGCGGCCGGAGTGCAGCACCAGATCACCGGTGGCGAGCGCTTTGGCCGCGCCGACGATGGCGTCGATGCGCCGCCCGGGTCCGGTCAGTACTTCGGAGCCGCGCTCGGCGACGGTCTCCGCGGTGGGGAACAGGTGCGGAATCGGCCCGGCGATGGATTCGCCCAGGCTCTGCACCAGCCGCGCGGTGTGGGTGTTGGCCGCCGCTACCGAGATCTGCTGCCCGATCATGGTGCGCAGCAACAATTCCGGACCGTCCAGGCAGCCCGGCACCCGGATGCCCGCGGGCAGCGCGGTGGCGTCGCCCGGATCGCCCACGTGCACTGCGTTTCCCGCCATGCCGGCGGCCATCGCCTCGTCGATGCCGATCGGGTCGGCGTCGAGATCCAGGAAGTGCCTGACGCGCGCCACGGTCGGCGCGAGATCCCGCATATCCTGCAGGGACAGCGTCGCCCGCACGTGACCGGGCTGAATGGACAGCCGAATGGTGGTGTGGCCGTGCGGAGTTCGCAGGCTGCGCGTGTAGACGCCGTTCTCCCACAGTTCCAGGCCGGGGACGGTGTGGGCGGACAAAAACCACTCCAGCCACGACTTGTCCAGCGGTTCTCGGTAGGGGAGTCGCAGCGTGAGCAGGCCGTTGGTGGCCGGGAGCGTATCGCCGTCGCGGCGGCGGGACTCGTCGCGCAGCGTGGTCGGGCTGACCGCGAACACCTCGCGCACGGTGTCGTTGAACTGCCGGATGCTGGCGAATCCGGCAGCGAACGCGATGTCCGACATGGGCAGCCGCGTGGTCTGGATCAGCAGCCGGGCGGTGTGCGCGCGATGGGCGCGCGCCAGCGCCAGCGGACCCGCGCCGAGTTCGTTGGTGAGCACCCGCGTGAGCTGGCGCTGGGAGTAGCCGAGGGCATCGGCCAGGGCGGGCACGCCGCCGCGTTCGATGACCCCGTCGCCGATCAGGCGCATGGCGCGGGAGGCCAAGTCGGCGCGGGTGTTCCACAGCGGTGAGCCGGGCGCGGCGTCGGGCAGGCAGCGGCGGCAGGCGCGGAAGCCGTGCTGCTGCGCGGCGGCCGCGGTGGGCAGGAAGGTGACGTTGGCTCGTTTGGGAGTGATGGCCGGACAGGAAGGGCGGCAATAGATTCCGGTGGTGCGCACCGCGGTCACGAACTGCCCGTCGAACCGGGCATCCCTGGTCGCCACGGCGCGGTAGCAACGCTCGAAATCCAAGTCGTTCGCACTCACGCATTCCACCATGTCAGTCCTGGTCGACCTCCGCTAGCGGATATCGGACACGGGCTCCCCCGCCTCCCCGGATATCCACGGGTGGCTGGGAGCCGTTGACAATTGGACAGCCGTGCCGGCGGTTGGGCGGCGAACTGACTCTGGACGTACCCGACGAGTTACCCCGAACGTCGCGAGATCAGAGGTGGCCTTGGCATACGTCCGATCACTCAGCAACAGCGGTTGGCGGGGTTCTTCGTGGCGGCGGCGTGTCGGTCGCGCCAGTAGTCCCGTTCGGAGGGAATCTCGCAACCTGGATGGTGCAGCCGCAGGTGGTCCACGTAGCGGGCATAGTCGTTGCCGCCGAGGATCGAGTTGAACCACCAGACAACGGCTTTCACGGCCCGAACGAGGGTGAGCCCCGCCCGCCGCAGCGGACCCGCGGCGGGCGGGGCTTCGGGGGTACTCATCGGCGCGCTAATGGCTTCCGGCGGTGGCCGCCGCGCCGGTCGCGCGGACCTTGCCCTCGGCGATCAGAGCGTCCCATTCCTGCTGGACCTCCTGCTCCGCCTTGGTGGCGAGGAAGCCGCTGGGGCCGAAGATCTTCGACGGCACCTCCGGCGATTCGGTGGTCTCGCCGCCGCCGTTGCGGGCGGCTCGGACACAGACCCACAGGCCGACCAGCGCCACGATCAGCACCATCACCGCGAACACGATCGACAGCGTGCCCTGGATGAAGGTGTTCCGGATGATTTTCTCGGCGTTGCTGATCGTGGTGTTCAGGGTGTCGATCTGCTTGTCGAGATCCTTGGGATCGGTGATGCCCTTGGGCAGCTGACTCGGATCATGCGACGCGGAGAAGGCGTTCCGCGCCGCGATCAGGGCGTCCCGTTTCGGGACGGCGGCGTCGTGCGACTTGATGGTGTTGTAGTGCAGCGTCCAGTAGCCGATCTTCGGATCACCCGAGAAGATCTTCTGGAACGAGGCGGTCATGGTCACGATCAGGTCCCACACCAGTGGAATCGCCGGAATCCAGGCCCATTTCACCAGGCCCTTCTTGACCACGATCACCAGGACGACCGTGAGCGCGATCGCGGCCAGCAGCTGGTTCGAGATGCCGAACAGCGGATACAGCGTGTTGATGCCGCCCAGCGGATCGGTGACGCCCATGAGCAGCACCGAACCCCACGCCGCCACTACGAGCCCGGAGCAGATGAACACGCCCGGCCACCACGATGGATCCCGGAACTTCTTGGCCGCGCCGCCCAGGTTGCCCAGCGAGTCCGAGAGCATGAACCGCGCGACGCGGGTGCCGGCGTCGATGGTGGTGAGGATGAACAGTGCCTCGAACATGATGGCGAAGTGGTACCAGAACGCCTTGAGGCTGTTGCCGCCGATGAACTTGTGCATGACCTCGGTCATGCCGATCGCCAGCGTGGGCGCGCCACCGGTGCGCGAGTAGACGCGCGATTCACCGACGTCCTGCGCGATCTGGTTGAGGAAGTCCGCATTGGTCGGATTTCCGCTCAGGCCGAGCTTGTTCACGCTGTCCGCGGCGGCCTGCGCGCTGGTGAGGTTGGGGCTGTTGATCGCGAAGTACAGGTGCTGATCCAGGATCGACGCCGCGATGATCGCCATCACCGCGACGAACGACTCCATGAGCATTCCGCCGTAACCGATCATGCGGGCCTGCGACTGCTTTTCCAACAACTTCGGCGTGGTGCCCGAGGACACCAGCGCGTGGAAGCCCGACAGCGCGCCACAGGCGATGGTGATGAACAGGAACGGGAAGAGGCTGCCCGCGAAGGACGGACCGTTGGAGTTGCTCGCGAATTGGGAGACGGCCGGAGCCCGCAGTACCGGCATGGTGAACAGCACACCCACCGCCAGCAGGGCGATGGTGCCGATCTTCATGAAGGTGGACAGGTAGTCGCGCGGGGCGAGCAGCATCCACACCGGCAGCACCGAGGCGATGAAACCGTAGATGATCAGCATCCAGGAGATGGCGGTGCCGGACAGCGTGAACAGGTCACGGCCCCAACCGGATCCGGCCACCCAGTTGCCGGAGATGATGGCCAGCAGCAGCAACGCGAAGCCGATGATCGACACCTCGCCGACCTTGCCCGGACGCAGGAAGCGCAGGTACAAGCCCATGAAGAGGGCGATCGGGATGGTCATGGCGATGGAGAACACGCCCCATGGGCTGCCGCCCTCGAGGACGTGGGTCGTCTTGTTCTCCGTTGCCGCAAGGGCGTTCACGACGACGATGCCCAGCACCGCGAGCAGGATCATCATGATCACCAGCACCGCGATGATGGCCGCGACGCCGCCGACCACGCCGAGCTCGTCGCGCGCCATCTGCCCCAGCGAGCGGCCGCGGCGCTTCACCGACGCCCACAGCACCAGGTAGTCCTGTACCGCACCGGCCAGCACCACGCCGACGATGATCCAGATGGTGCCGGGCAGGTAGCCCATCTGCGCGGCCAGCACCGGGCCGACCAGCGGGCCGGCGCCCGCGATGGCGGCGAAGTGGTGGCCGAACAGGACCCGGCGGTCCATCGGCATGTAGTCCTTGGCGTTCTCCATCTCCTCGGCGGGAGTGGCGACATCATCACGCGGTGTGGTGATCCGGTATTCGATGAGCCGGGCGTAGAACTGATATGCCAGAACGTAAGTGCAGATGGCGGCGACGACGATCCACACCGCGTTCACGTTCTCGCCTCGCACGAATGCGAGGATGGCCCAGGCGATCGCGCCGAGTACGGCGATGGCGAGGAAGATGCCCTTTTTGAGGGGCGTCATGGGCGTCCGGTCCACGACACCTACCGGTGGTAGGTCGGGGTCGGTCCGGAGGTATTCGATGGTCGCCATGCGACAACTCCCTGCGGTACTGCGGTTTCTAACTGAAATGGTCACAACGTAGCCCAACCGACACGCGAGCGAACCGGCTTCGACCAGCTGTTCATCTCATGTCGGACCGCCGGGTGCGGGTGGCCCGGCGGACGCTGCGCCGGGCGTCGCGGGGGTGGTGCGGTCCGGCGTGGTTCCCGCGAGTTCGCGTGTTTTCCACATGTCGCAGGTTGCTCCCCGTATGCTGCCATGCTGATTCGAGATCTACGTCACGGTGGTGGCATTAGTTCATTTAGTTCACGGACATGTCGTTCCGATCGCCGTCGCCGCCCTGTTCCATCCGCCGCGAACGCCCGCGACCAGAGGAGACGCGATGCCGGTGCAGTCCCGCTCCGCGAGCACCCGGCAGCCCGGCTGCGATCGGCGTACCCTGCTGCGCTCGGCCGCGCTGGCCGCACTCCTCGCTGCCGGGGGCTGCGCGCGCGGGAACGACGACGCGGTCACCTTCTTCTTCCAGGCACGGCCCGAGGAGGCCCGGGCCCGGCTGCGCATCATCGACGAGTTCCATCGGCGGCGACCGGATATCACGGTGCGCACCATCATGTCCGGGCCGGATCCGCTGCAGCAGATGCTCACCTACTGCGCGGGCGGTAAATGCCCGGACGTGCTCATGGCCTGGGAGTTGCTCTACGCGGGGCTCGCCGATCGAGGCGTGCTGATCGACCTGCGCGAATTCTTGGACCGCGAACCGGATTACGCGGCCCGGCTGCGCGCTGACGGGTACGCCACGCTGCGCGACACCTTCGTCTGGGACGGCGGGCAGTTCGCGCTGCCGGAGCAGTGGTCGGGGGTGTTCCTCTATTACAACCGGAAGCTGTTCGCCGAGGCGGGAATTCGGGCGCCCGCGCGGTGGTCGCAGGCCTGGACCTTCGACGAGTTCCTGGCGGCCGCGCGGACGCTCACCCATCGCGATTCCGACGGCCGCGTCGGGCAGTGGGGATTCGCGGACGCCTGGGTGCCGTATTTCTCGGCAGCCTGCTTCGGCATGAACAACGGGTCCGAATGGTTCAGCCCACCGGTGCGGCCCACCCGCACCAATCTCGGGGACCCGCGGTTCGCGGCGGGCATGCAGTTCTACGCCGACCTGGCCGTGCGTCATCGCGTCGCGCCCAGCGTCGGTGACCTGCAATCGGTTTCGGCGCAGGACCTGTTCCGCAGTGGGCGCGCCGCCATGCTCATGGGCGGGCACTGGTTGTACTCGGAGTTCACCGGGCGGGACGATCTCGACTTCGATGTCACCGTGCTGCCGGTGGGGCCGCAGGGCGGGCCCGGTGCGATCACCGATATCGGCAGCACCGGGCTGGCCATCGCCGCGAGCAGTCCGCGTCGCGAACAGGCCTGGGAATTCGTGAAGTTCGCGACCGGACCGGAGGGGCAGGCCATCATCGCGGAATCGGGGCTGTTCGTGCCGGTGCTGAACTCGGCCATGCGGTCGCCGGGATTCGCCGCCGCTCACCCGACGCTGCGCAACCTCGAGGTCTTCACCGAGGGGCCGGAGAATTCGCGTCCGCTGGCCGTGACGCCCGTGTGGGGCAAGGTGGAAGCGCTGCTCGAGCGTGGCTGCAATCGGGTGCTGCGCGGTGCGGCCACGGCCGCGTCGCTGGGCGGGCAGACCAGCACCGATATCGATAAGCTGCTGCGGGCGTCGATATGAGGCGAGGGTCGGCGCTCGAACGGCGGCGGGCGCGCGCCGGAAGGCTGTTCGTCGCGCCCAATCTGGCTGCCATTCTGGTGTTTCTGCTGTTCCCGCTGGGGTTTTCGCTGTATCTGAGCTTCCACTCGTGGGATCTGTTCAGCCCGCCGCGATTCGTGGGCGTCGCGAACTATCGGCGGCTGTTCTCCGACGATCCGCTGTTCTATATCGCCCTGCGCAATACGGCGGTGTTCACGGTGCTGACGCTGGTGCCGACGGTGGCGATCAGTTTGGGCGTCGCCTGGCTGCTGAACCGGAAACTGCGCGGCGTAGGGGTATTCCGGACTCTGGCGTTTCTGCCCCTGGTGGCGTCGACCGTGGCCATGGCGGTGGTGTTCCGCTTCATCCTCGCCAGCGACGACGGCCTCGCCAATATCCTGCTCGGCTGGATCGGACTCGGACCGGTGCCGTGGCTGACCGACCCCCGCTGGGCGATGGTCTCGCTGAGCCTGGTGACGGTGTGGAAAACGGTCCCATTCGCCACCGTCATCCTGCTGGCGGCCATGCAGGGCGTGCCCGAAAACCTGTACGAGGCAGCGAAAATCGACGGCGCGAACGGCTGGCACCGCTTCCTCTCGATCACGGTGCCGCTGATTCGCGGGGCCCTGTCCTTCGTCCTCGTCATCACCGTCATCAATACGGTGCAAGCCTTCGATCAGGCCTATGCCTTGACCGGCGGCAACGGCGGCCCCGAAACCGGCACCTATGTTCTGGGAATCATGCTGTTCCAGAACGCCTTCCGCTTCTACGAGGTCGGCTATGCCGCAGCCCTCGCCTGGATCATTTTCGCAATCCTTCTGGCCTTCACGCTGATTCAACAGTGGCTGGCCCGGCGTTCGGAGATGGAATTGTGAGGCGCGATGGAGGTGAGGGGTCGCGCGGAGGAGCCGGACCACGAGGGGGAGCCGCGCGATCGGTCGGGGAAGTCGAGCAGAGGAGCGGGATCGTGGGCCGGCACAGCGAGTCGAGCGGCGGAGCGGGGCGGGTGCGGCGCTGCGGGGGAGCCGGGCGGTGGGGCACCGCCACGTGGCGACGCTTGACCGCCGGTCTGCTCACCTATCTGGCATTGATCCTGGTGGCCTGGTGCGCGCTGGTACCGATTCTGTGGTCCGTCTCGGCGTCCCTGAAGACGGACGGCCAGTTGACCGACATCGCACCCCTGCCCTCGCGTCCCCAATGGTCCAACTACCGCGAGGCTTTCGACTCCATCCCCCTCGGCCGCATGCTCCTCAACACCGTCCTCTACGCCGCCTGCGTCACCGCCGGCCAAGTCTTCTTCTGCTCCTTGGCCGGCTATGCCTTCGCCCGCCTACGCTTCCCCGGCCGCGAATTCCTCTTCATCGGCTATCTCGCCACCCTCATGGTCCCCCTGACGGTCACCGTCATCCCGCAGTTCCTCCTGATGCGGGCCTTCGGCTGGATCGACACCCCCTGGTCCATGATCGTCCCCGGCCTCTTCGGCAACGCCTTCGGCACCTACCTCATGCGCCAGTTCTTCCGCACTCTCCCAAGAGAACTGGAGGAGGCCGCCATTATCGATGGCTGTACCCCCTGGCAAACCTATTGGCGAGTTCTGTTGCCCCACATCAAACCCGCCGTCATGGTCCTCGCGGTTCTCACCTGGATCACCGTCTGGAACGACTTCCTCTGGCCCCTGATCATGATCCAACGCGACGAGTACGCCACCGCCACCCTCGGCCTGATCCGCCTCCAGGGCCAATACACCACGAACTGGCCGCTGCTGATGGCCGCGGCGACGGTGATCCTGCTGCCCCTCCTCCTCATCTACGCCGTGGCCCAACGAGCCTTCATCCGAGGCATAGCCCTCTACGGCCTGGGCGGCCGCTGACCAGGACCCTCAGCTTCGCGCTCGACCTGGCGGGTGCTCACGAGCGCCGTCGCATGGAAACGGGGACACCCGCCGCACCTGCTCGATGCCGAGCAGAGTGCCCCAGAAGATATGCGGTACAACCCTTTCGCATGGTGCGCCGTCTGCTCGAGGCATACGGTCGCCCAACCGATCGCAGGCAGTCCGCCTGGCCGATCATCTCGGCCCCCTGATCTGACCTCGGCGCGTCGGCTATGGGGCAGCTATCGGAGGCTGAATAATGCCGCGGGTGAGCACGATCCGCTGGAATCGCCGATCGGTGTTGGCTTCGATGGCTGTGCTGTCGGTCGGGGCCGGGATGGGCCGTCGAGACGCGATGGCGCGGGCGTCGGCGGTCACGCGGTACACCATGACCGCGTTCACCAACGGCAGCGACAACGATCTGTATGTCTACGAATCCGAGGACGCGACGACCTTCACGCTGCTGCGGGCCTGCGCGTACCGTCCACCGGCCGGGCTGGTGCGGGACCCCAGCCTGCTCCGGCACACCGACGGCGGCTATTACCTCGCCTACACCACCGCCGGAGACGGCAACACCATCGGATTCGCCCGCAGCGCCGACCGCCTCACCTGGACCCATCTGGGCGACTATCCCGTCCCGGTGCTGAGAGCCAAAGCCGCTTGGGCGCCAACATGGTTCACCGGTCTCTCCGGATACGTCAGCGTGCTGGTCTCCATCTCGACGGGACAGGGCTTCCGCCCCTACCTGATCATCGCGACCGATCCGGCCCGCCCGGTATGGAGTCCACCGATCCCGCTTGCGGGGATCGGGCCACAGCAGCCGGGCCACCTCGGCTACATCGACACCACCGTCGTGCCGTACGGCGGCAGCTATTACGCCTTCACCAAGAACGAATCCACCAAGTACATCGAGCTCGCCGTCGCTTCCGGCCCGCTGGGGCCCTACCGCTTCATCGGCACCGGCGACTGGGCCGGTTGGGGCGCGCCCCGTGAGGGTCACTGCGTAATCCCGCTGCCCGACAGCGGCCACCGCATCTACCTCGACGCATACACCGAGAAGAGATACTTCTACAGCGACAGCTACGACGGATTCCGCACATGGACCCCACCCGTCCAACTGCCGGATTTGTCCGGCACCATCCGCCACGTCTCGGTCCTACCCGAGTCGGCCGGTACCCCGCTACCCGCAGGCCTGTCGAACCCGGGCCCCGGACCTGCGGTGACGGCGTAGGACGATGACCCGGGTAGACTCCTTCTCTCGTGAGTCTCACCCTCGGAATCGTCGGCCTGCCCAACGTCGGAAAGTCGACGCTGTTCAACGCTCTGACGCGCAATGACGTGCTGGCCGCGAACTACCCGTTCGCCACCATCGAGCCGAATGTCGGCGTGGTGCCGCTGCCCGACCCGAGGTTGAGCAAGCTCGCCGAGATCTTCGGCTCCGAGCGTCTCGTCCCCGCCGTCGTGTCGTTCGTCGACATCGCGGGCATCGTGAAGGGCGCCTCGGAGGGCGCGGGCCTGGGCAACAAGTTCCTCGCGAACATCCGCGAGGCCGATGCCATCTGCCAGGTGGTGCGGGTCTTCGCCGACGATGACGTGGTTCACGTCGACGGCAAGGTCGACCCCCTGTCCGACATCGAGGTGATCGAGACCGAGCTCATCCTGGCCGACCTGCAGACCCTGGAGAAGGCCGTGGTCCGGCTGGACAAGGAAGCCAAGGTCAAGAAGGACCGCAAGCCGGTCGCCGATGCCGCCAAGCAGGCGCAGGAGATCCTCAACAGCGGCAAGACGCTCTTCGCCGCGCGGGGCCAGGTGGACACCGAGCTGCTCAAGGAGCTCTCGCTGCTCACGATCAAGCCGTTCCTCTATGTCTTCAACGCCGATGAGTCGGTCCTCACCGACGAGGCCAGGAAGGCCGAGCTGAGGGCCGCCGTCGCCCCCGCCGACGCGGTGTTCCTCGACGCCAAGGTCGAGGCCGAACTGCTCGAGCTCGACGAAGAGTCCGCCCTCGAACTGCTGGAGTCCATCGGCCAGACCGAGCCCGGCCTGCACGCCCTGGCCCGCGCCGGCTTCCACACCCTGGGCCTGCAGACCTATCTCACCGCCGGTCCCAAGGAAGCCCGCGCCTGGACCATCCACCAGGGCGACACCGCCCCCAAGGCCGCCGGCGTTATCCACACCGACTTCGAACGCGGCTTCATCAAGGCCGAGGTCGTCGCCTTCAACGACCTCGTCGAGGCCGGCTCCATGGCCGCCGCCAAGGCCGCCGGCAAGGTTCGCATGGAAGGCAAGGACTATGTCATGGCTGACGGCGACGTCGTCGAGTTCCGAAGCGGATTAGCCTCTGCGAAGAAGTAGGCAGCGCGCGCATCGCTGCTGGTAGAGACTCTGCTGAGCCCCCATCCGGTGTCCAGGTGGGGGCTCGGTCGTTTCGCCGGCGCCGTGTGCCGGCAGGTTCGGTCAGCGCATCGTCATCGTGTTGGACAAGAAATTCGCGCTGTGCGGCTATTCGCGGCGCGTGCCGAAGACGACGTACAGCACGCGCAGCACCAGAACCGCGCTGACCAGAATCAGGTTGTACCCGAACATTTCGTGCAATGTGAGGGCGTCGGTGATCCGAGCGCCGCCCGGGTTGGCCAGCAGCGCCACGCCCATGATTCCGACGATGCCGCCGAGGAACGCCAGCAGCACCTGATTGACCAGACCCGTGACCACCGAGCGATCCCGATGATCGGCGAACAGGCTGACGTTGACCGTCACCCGGCCCGCCTCCAGCGAGGAGGCTATCCGGTCCACGTGCCTGGGTATCCGCCGCAGCAGTGGCAATACCGTGAGCAACTCATCGGTGACCGCGGCCTGCAACGACTCCGGTGCCAGTCGCTCGGTGAACTGTCGGTTCGCGAACTCACGCGACTGCGCGACGATATCGAAATCGGGTGCCACCGCGGCCAGCGTGCCCTCGAGCGTGCCGATGGCCCGGAACGCTCCTGCCACCTCTCCGGGAACCATCAGGTCGTACTCGGCGACCAACCGCACCAGATCGGTGAATACGGTGATGTCGGCCGAGGTGCCCGGGGTCATGTGCAGCGCCATGAATCGGCCGATGCCACGCCGCAACCCGTCCTCGTCGACGAATTCCGGGCGGACCACGAACGAGAGCAGGGTGTCGCAGACCAGTTCGGGATTGCCGCGGTCCACGGCCATCAAGAACTGGCTCAGGTTCGCGCGCAGTTCGGAGTCGATCCGCCCGACCGAGCCGAGGTCGATCAGTGCCACGCCGCCGTTGTCGAGCAGCACGATATTGCCGGGATGCGGATCCGCGTGAAAGACACCGTCCACCATGACCTGCCGCAGCAGCGATTCGAACAGGACAGCGGCGATCCGGTTCCGCTCCGCCCCGGACCGGCCTTCGACCGCATCGGGCGAACTCAGCGTCTTGCCGGGGACGAAGTCCATCACGAGCACGCGCTCGGTCGAATAGTCGAGGTAGGGCTTCGGGACAACGATCGAGGGCGTGGTGTCGTGCTGGGAGACTGTGGCCCGCAATGCCGCCATATTGCGAGTCTCGATCCGAAAGTCGAGTTCTTCCCGCAGCGCCTGGGCGAAGCCCTCGGTCAGCTCACCGATTCCGATCGAGCGACCCCAGACGGTGCTCGATTCGAGGCGACGCGCCAGGCTCAGAGCGATCCCGAGATCCCGCTCGACCACCGGACCGACGCCGGGGCGCTGTACCTTGAGGACGACCTCCTCACCAGTGTGCAGCCGCGCCCGGTGCACCTGGGCGATGGAGGCGGCGGCCAACGGCTCTCGATCGATGGCGGCGAACACCTTGTCAGGGTCATCCTTCAATTCGTGGGCCAGCACCGCCGCGATGTCCGGCCACGGCACCGGGCCGACTCGCTGCTGCAGGTGTGACAACTCGTCGATGTATTCCTGCGGCAGCAGATCCTGGCGCGTCGACAGGATCTGCCCCAGCTTGACGAACGTGACACCGGCTTCTTCCAGCGCCGCGCGCAGCGCAGCGGCCTGTTCCATTCGTTCCTGCGGTGTGCCGGCGTTCGGGCCGGTGCGAGCCAGCCCCGGAATGCCGTGCCGGACTGCCACTCTGCTCAATTGGAAACCGCGCCGGGCTTGCTGCGTCCGCAGCCGCACCGCGCGCATCATCTGGTCCGGACGGGTGATACTGCCCCGCGGGATCACGATCTCGGCGACGACCAGGAACAACAGCGCGACGAGCAGGATCACACCGATCTGCTGAGGCAGGAACGCCAATCGATTGACCGACTGCTTCCATACCACCTGGGATTCGAATCCCAGCTCGACGCCCAGTGCTACCAGCGCGGCGAACGTGGCCCGGACAAGCCCCACCCGGACCCCGAGCACCCGTTGGGCGATTCGCGAGATCAGTGCCACCGACACCAATGTCGCGACGATCGCGATCACCACACTGACGAGCATCTGATCAGCAACCTTTGTGTCAAGGCTGCCAGCGATGATCTGACAGCAACCTTCGGATGTCGGAACGGCCTATGGGCCTTCGGGCCGAACTCTTCAGAACCCGGGTTCGCACACGGCGAGCACTTCACCGGTGGGCGGGTCGCGGCTCGCTGCTGCCTTCGAGTGAGTCGTGCCCTGGGCGCGACTGCGGTCCCGTCTCGGCCGATTGCGCTGTGCCGCTGAAGAAGTCGCGGTAGACGCGGAAGGCCATGGCCAGGTAGGCGATGGTCTTGGGGATCATGAGCAGGCCCAGTTGGGGGATGCGGCGAGCCCAGAGAATGACCGGGAGATAGCAGGCGAAGGATGCCGCCATGGCGTCGGAGAGGAAGCGGAAGGTGCGGTCGCCGGTGCGGGTGGCCTCGCGGCGCATGAGGTACATCTCGCTGGCGCCCACGGCCAGTAGCGGGACATTGCGGTCCACGGCGAAGCCTG